>NZ_RXZI01000003.1 GCF_021991925.1 Sutcliffiella horikoshii
TAAGGCTGAGCTGTGATAGCGAGGGAAATATAGTACCGAAGTTCCTGATTTCACACTGCCAAGAAAAGCCTCTAGCGAGGAGTATGGTGCCCGTACCGCAAACCGACACAGGTAGGCGAGGAGAGAATCCTAAGGTGAGCGAGAGAACTCTGGTTAAGGAACTCGGCAAAATGACCCCGTAACTTCGGGAGAAGGGGTGCTCTGTTAGGGTGTTAAAGCCCGAGAGAGCCGCAGTGAATAGGCCCAGGCGACTGTTTAGCAAAAACACAGGTCTCTGCGAAGCCGTAAGGCGAAGTATAGGGGCTGACGCCTGCCCGGTGCTGGAAGGTTAAGGGGAGAGGTTAGCGCAAGCGAAGCTTTGAACCGAAGCCCCAGTAAACGGCGGCCGTAACTATAACGGTCCTAAGGTAGCGAAATTCCTTGTCGGGTAAGTTCCGACCCGCACGAAAGGCGTAACGATCTGGGCACTGTCTCAACCAGAGACTCGGTGAAATTATAGTACCTGTGAAGATGCAGGTTACCCGCGACAGGACGGAAAGACCCCGTGGAGCTTTACTGTAGCCTGATATTGAATTTTGGTACAGCTTGTACAGGATAGGTAGGAGCCTGAGAAGCCGGAGCGCTAGCTTCGGTGGAGGCGTCGGTGGGATACTACCCTGGCTGTATTGAAATTCTAACCCGCAGCCCTTATCGGGCTGGGAGACAGTGTCAGGTGGGCAGTTTGACTGGGGCGGTCGCCTCCTAAAGAGTAACGGAGGCGCCCAAAGGTTCCCTCAGAATGGTTGGAAATCATTCGCAGAGTGTAAAGGCACAAGGGAGCTTGACTGCGAGACCTACAAGTCGAGCAGGGACGAAAGTCGGGCTTAGTGATCCGGTGGTTCCGCATGGAAGGGCCATCGCTCAACGGATAAAAGCTACCCCGGGGATAACAGGCTTATCTCCCCCAAGAGTCCACATCGACGGGGAGGTTTGGCACCTCGATGTCGGCTCATCGCATCCTGGGGCTGTAGTCGGTCCCAAGGGTTGGGCTGTTCGCCCATTAAAGCGGTACGCGAGCTGGGTTCAGAACGTCGTGAGACAGTTCGGTCCCTATCCGTCGTGGGCGCAGGAAATTTGAGAGGAGCTGTCCTTAGTACGAGAGGACCGGGATGGACGCACCGCTGGTGTACCAGTTGTCTTGCCAAAGGCATAGCTGGGTAGCTACGTGCGGACGGGATAAGTGCTGAAAGCATCTAAGCATGAAGCCCCCCTCAAGATGAGATTTCCTTTTACTTCGGTAAGTAAGATCCCTGAAAGATGATCAGGTAGATAGGTTCGAGGTGGAAGCATGGCGACATGTGGAGCTGACGAATACTAATCGATCGAGGACTTAACCCAACAATAAGTAATTTTATGAACGATAGGAATTCTTGATATGAACACATTATCTAGTTTTGAAGGAACAAGAAAGTTGAAAAACTTCTTGATTTTCTTTCTCAATTTTGTATAATATTATTTGTCTGGTAATGATGGCGAAGAGGTCACACCCGTTCCCATACCGAACACGGAAGTTAAGCTCTTCAGCGCCGATGGTAGTTGGGGGATCTCCCCCTGTGAGAGTAGGACGTTGCCAGGCGGATATATGGAGGATTAGCTCAGCTGGGAGAGCACCTGCCTTACAAGCAGGGGGTCGGCGGTTCGATCCCGTCATCCTCCACCAAGATTTTTTTACACTAGTGAAAATAATCATCCATAATATGCCGGTGTAGCTCAGTTGGTAGAGCAACTGACTTGTAATCAGTAGGTCGTGGGTTCGACTCCTATCGCCGGCACCATTTTGTGCCATTAGCTCAGTCGGTAGAGCATCTGACTTTTAATCAGAGGGTCGAAGGTTCGAGTCCTTCATGGCACACCATTTATCTTGCGGGTGTGGCGGAATTGGCAGACGCGCTAGACTTAGGATCTAGTGTCCTTGACGTGGGGGTTCGAGTCCCTTCACCCGCATTGTAATTTTATATTAGCGGAAGTAGTTCAGTGGTAGAACACCACCTTGCCAAGGTGGGGGTCGCGGGTTCGAATCCCGTCTTCCGCTCCAACAGACTTGCCGGGGTGGCGGAACTGGCAGACGCACAGGACTTAAAATCCTGCGGTAGGTGACTACCGTACCGGTTCGATTCCGGTCCTCGGCACCAGAGTTTTTTACAACAGTAAAATGACTTTCATTTATAAGCGCCCGTAGCTCAATTGGATAGAGCGTTTGACTACGGATCAAAAGGTTAGGGGTTCGAGTCCTCTCGGGCGCGCCATTATCGGGGAGTAGCTCAGCTTGGTAGAGCACTTGGTTTGGGACCAAGGGGTCGCAGGTTCAAATCCTGTCTTCCCGACCATTAGTTTTCAACCTTGATATGGGGCCTTAGCTCAGCTGGGAGAGCGCCTGCTTTGCACGCAGGAGGTCAGCGGTTCGATCCCGCTAGGCTCCACTTTAATACTTTTACTTTTTGGCGGTGTAGCGACGAGCATGACTTCAAGAATTTGCTCCGAGTTGTCCCGACGGATTAACATCCTTGAATTTGCTTGCAGAGGAAGGGACACAGACCAGTAACATTGGTGCCTGTTAATCCTAATGAAATACTTTTACTTTTTGGCGGTGTAGCTCAGCTGGCTAGAGCGTACGGTTCATACCCGTGAGGTCGGGGGTTCGATCCCCTCCGCCGCTACCAAAAAGGACCTTTAGCTCAGCTGGTTAGAGCAGACGGCTCATAACCGTCCGGTCGTAGGTTCGAGTCCTACAAGGTCCACCAGTTCTTTCTATACGCGGAGGAATACCCAAGTCCGGCTGAAGGGATCGGTCTTGAAAACCGACAGGGGTGTCAAAGCCCGCGGGGGTTCGAATCCCTCTTCCTCCGCCATATTATCTTTAGAATATGGTGAGTATAGTTTCTATAGTATTATCGCGGGGTGGAGCAACGAGCATAAGCTTCTTGTATAAGCTTCGAGTTGTACCGATCGACACACATCACTGAATTAACATTGAGAGATCGGGACAGTTGATACTAATATGCATGAGATTGAAAACTTCATTAATATTATCGCGGGGTGGAGCAGTCCGGTAGCTCGTCGGGCTCATAACCCGAAGGTCACAGGTTCAAATCCTGTCCCCGCAACCAAATGGTCCCGTGGTGTAGCGGTTAACATGCCTGCCTGTCACGCAGGAGATCGCCGGT
This sequence comes from Sutcliffiella horikoshii, assembly GCF_021991925.1. Taxonomy (GTDB): domain Bacteria; phylum Bacillota; class Bacilli; order Bacillales; family Bacillaceae_I; genus Sutcliffiella_A; species Sutcliffiella_A horikoshii_F. The sequence goes on from NZ_RXZI01000003.1 coordinate 3,204, forward strand.
TCGATCCCGGTCGGGACCGCCATTTTTTATCTTTATAGTTTGGCTCGGTAGCTCAGTTGGTAGAGCAATGGACTGAAAATCCATGTGTCGGCGGTTCGATTCCGTCCCGAGCCACTTTGTTTTTTCTAATGATTTTTTAATGCCGGTGTAGCTCAGTTGGTAGAGCAACTGACTTGTAATCAGTAGGTCGTGGGTTCGACTCCTATCGCCGGCACCATCTCTTTTAAATAAATATTATTATGGCGATTGTGGCGAAGTGGTTAACGCACCTGATTGTGGTTCAGGCATTCGTGGGTTCGATTCCCATCAGTCGCCCTTTTTTAGCGGGTGTAGTTTAATGGTAAAACCTCAGCCTTCCAAGCTGATGTCGTGGGTTCGATTCCCATCACCCGCTCCATTTTTATGGGCCTATAGCTCAGCTGGTTAGAGCGCACGCCTGATAAGCGTGAGGTCGGTGGTTCGAGTCCACTTAGGCCCACCATTATATATATACCGTTTTATTCCACCATAGCTCAGCGGTAGAGCATTCGGCTGTTAACCGAAGGGTCGTAGGTTCGAATCCTACTGGTGGAGCCATATCTGGGGAAGTACTCAAGTGGCTGAAGAGGCGCCCCTGCTAAGGGTGTAGGTCGTGTAAGCGGCGCGAGGGTTCAAATCCCTCCTTCTCCGCCAGAATATCTGGCCCGTTGGTCAAGCGGTTAAGACACCGCCCTTTCACGGCGGTAACACGGGTTCGAATCCCGTACGGGTCATCAAAAAGTTGTGGTATTTTTAAAAATATCATGGCTTTTTTTATTTGTCTTTTTTTATTACTTCCTTCTTTCACTCCTCCATCTTCCCTTAATCTTTCCATAAAAAATAGATCGGCAACATATGTTATACCCTTTTCTTTTTCATCTCAAACGCTTTTTTCAATAATATATTTAATATATCAGAATAATAAGCAAATGTAAGCGTGTACAATTCATTAGTTTCTCTATAATTCCCCTAAATAGTTTTCGACATATTACTACAAAAGTCCTCCTAGTATTTGGTCGAATCATCTCCTTTTGTAACCCCTTACAAAAACGTTGGTAAATCAAGAGTTCTTGTAAAACAACAATGAAAACGATTTCCTATAAAACATAATATTCGACAAAATCCCCTATTGATATAAATTATGTTGTTTTATGTCATACGATTCTGACTTGTCGTATAAAGGAGAATATTATAAAAAAGAGAATAGTAGTGTATAACATTATTCTTTTTATATGGAATGACGGAAGGGTGAAAAAATTGATTGCTACAAGTTCGACGGATTTTCAACTGCACCTTTTTCACGAGGGGACGTTACATAAAAGTTATGAACTTTTCGGAGCACATATCGTACGCCATCGCAAAAAGGTGTTGGGAACCAGGTTTACTGTTTGGGCACCTAATGCGAAAGCGGTCCGTGTCATGGGTTCTTTTAACGAGTGGAACGGGCAGAAGCATCCCCTGGAAAGATTGAATAATGAGGGTGTGTGGAGCATCCATATAGAAGAAGATTTGAACGGACATTTATATAAATATGAAATAGTTACACAATCAGGAGAGATTTTACATAAGGCGGATCCTTTTGCTTTTCATGCAGAGGTGCGCCCTAATACAGCTTCCATTGTCTATGATATGGAAGGTTATAAATGGAAAGACCAGAATTGGCGCCGAAAGAAAAAACGGAAACTGGTTTATGAAAAACCAATGTTCATATATGAGCTACACCTTGGTTCCTGGAGGAAAAAAGAGGGGGATGTGCTCTTTTCCTATAAAGAGTTGATTTCCGAGCTTATTCCTTATGTAAAGGAGCATGGCTTCACTCATATTGAATTGCTTCCGTTAGTAGAGCATCCCTATGATCGTTCTTGGGGATATCAAGGTACAGGGTACTATGCTGCTACGAGTCGGTATGGAAGTCCGGTTGACCTGATGGCTTTCATCGATGCATGTCACCAAGAAGATATCGGTGTGATATTGGACTGGGTTCCTGGTCACTTCTGTAAGGATGCCCATGGCTTATATATGTTTGACGGAGCACCTGTCTTTGAATATGAGAACTATCATGACCGGGAGAATGAGGTGTGGGGGACTGCTAATTTCGATCTTGGCAAGCCTGAAGTGCGAAGTTTTCTCATTTCCAATGCCCTGTTTTGGATGGAGTATTATCATGTAGATGGTTTCCGGGTGGATGCTGTGGCAAATATGTTGTATTGGCCGAATTCACAAGAGGAGCATGCGAATCCGTTTGCCCAGCAGTTTCTGAAAAAGTTAAATGAGGCCGTTTTTGAGAAGGATTACAGTGTGCTGATGATTGCGGAGGATTCTACGGATTGGCCTCTTGTCACCACTCCAACTTCTAGTGGAGGCTTAGGATTCAACTATAAATGGAATATGGGATGGATGAATGACATTCTACGGTATATGGAGGCATCACCCGAGCAAAGGAGGCATCTGCACGATAAAGTGACATTTTCCATCGTGTATGCATTCTCCGAAAATTTCATTTTACCGTTTTCGCACGATGAAGTCGTTCATGGAAAAAAATCACTGCTTAACAAAATGCCAGGTGAGTACCATGAAAAATTTGCTCAGCTTAGGTTATTGTATGGATTTTTTCTAGCCCATCCCGGGAAAAAGCTTCTTTATATGGGGGGAGAGTTCGGACAGTTCGATGAGTGGAAGGACCTGGAGCAATTGGATTGGTTCTTGATAGATCAATATGAAACTCATCAACAGCTTCATCATTATTTTAAAGAGTCATTGTCTTTTTACCACAATCAAAAGGCTTTGTATGAATGGGATCATGAGGCGGAAGGGTTTGAATGGATTGATGCGGACAACCGGGATCAAAGCATCTTCTCTTTTATCAGAAGAGGCAAAAAACCTGGAGATATGTTGGTTATACTATGTAATTTCACTGGCGCTTCTTATGAAGGCTTTAAAGTGGGAGTACCCCTTTTGGCGGATTATGAAGAAATATTCAATTCTGATCAGCAAAAATTCGGTGGAAGTGGCCTTGTGAATGATAAGGAAATTAGTGCACAAGAGGGAGCATATCACGGCATGCAATATCATATGATGGTCAATGTTGCTCCGTTTGGAGTAAGCATGTGGAAACCAAAGAAAATTAGAGGGGAGAGGTAGCGGATGTCGAAGAATAAATGTGTAGCAATGTTACTAGCAGGAGGAAAAGGAAGCAGGCTCAGTTCCTTGACGAAAACTCTAGCCAAGCCGGCCGTCCCTTTTGGTGGAAAATATAGAATCATAGATTTTGCATTGAGCAATTGCACAAACTCAGGCATTACTACTGTTGGGGTACTTACTCAATATCAGCCGCTGGTACTGAATTCCTATATCGGCATTGGGAGTACATGGGACCTTGATCGTAAAAATGGGGGAGTGACCGTACTACCTCCTTATACCGAATCTTCGGGTGTCAAATGGTACACAGGGACCGCGAGCGCAATCTACCAGAATATCAATTATCTAACGCAGTATGAACCGGAATATGTGTTGATTCTCTCTGGTGACCATATTTATAAAATGAATTACGAGGAAATGTTAGATTACCATATTCAAAAGGATGCAGATGTCTCCATCTCCGTAGTGGAGGTACCATGGGAGGAAGCAAGCAGATTTGGCATTATGAATACTAACGAGAAGCTGGAAGTAGTGGAATTTGACGAGAAACCGGCCCATCCTAAAAGCAACCTGGCGTCCATGGGAATTTATATTTTCAAATGGTCTATTTTGAAAGAGTATTTGGAAATGGATGACAGAAACCCAGAATCCAGCCATGACTTCGGGAAGGATGTCATTCCTTTGTTATTAGAAGAGAACAAGAGATTGGTTGCTTATCCTTTCAAAGGTTATTGGAAGGATGTCGGGACAGTTAAAAGTCTTTGGGAAGCGAATATGGACTTATTGAAAGAAGATTGTGAATTGAATCTGTTTGAGTATGACTGGAGAATCTATTCTGTTAATCCAAATCAGCCTCCACAGTTTATTGCCCCGTACGCAGACGTGAAGGACTCTCTAGTGAATGAAGGCTGCTTCATTGAAGGAAAAATCGATCATTCTGTGTTATTCCAGGGTGTAAATGTCGGCAAAAACTCTGTGATCCAAAACTCTGTTATTATGCCTGATGCAATAATAGGTGAGAATGTCTATGTGAACAAGGCAATCATTCCTGCAGGTATCAAAATTCCAGATGGTGCCGTCATTTGCCCAGAGAAGAATGAAGACGAGATTATTTTAGTGACAGAGGAAATGATGGATAAAGGAATTTTCTCCACAACCCGTTAATAGACGCAAAAATCAAACACAGGAAGGGTGTCATTTATGAATAAATCAATGCTTGGGATCATCGATGCAACAATCCATAATGAAGATATGCAGGAGTTGACGTTGAAGCGTTCAATAGCTGCCGTTCCTTTTGGCGGCCGTTATCGATTGATAGACTTTGTACTATCCAATATGGTCAATTCCGGAATACAGAATGTAGCCATCTTTCCGCGTTACCAGTACCGATCTCTTATGGATCACCTTGGATCGGGGAAACAGTGGGATCTGGATCGCAAACGTGATGGATTGTTTTTCTTCCCAAGTTCGGAGAATGTGAATACTGGTTCCTTTCAGCATTTTAAAGAGAATGAGGACTTTTTCGTGCGGAGCAATCAGACATATGTTGTTATCGCCAATAGTTTTACAGTATGCAATATGAATTTCAAACAAATTTTAGATCGCCATATTCAAAATAGATGTGATATCACGCATGTGGTGAAAGAAGAAGAAACTCTGGATATGTATGTCTTAGAAAAAGATTTACTTGTCAAATTATTCATGAATCATGAGCAAACAGGGTATAGAAGTATCATGGATGTGGTGCAGGACATTACGAGCGGTTATAAAATATGCAACTATGAATATACGAATTACGCTGCAGTGATTGATTCCTTGGAGAGCTATTATGGGCACAGCCTGGAGCTGTTGGATCCTTCCGTCTGGAAGCAGGTGTTTGTAAAGAACCAGCCTGTCTTTACAAAAGTAAAAGATGAGCCGCCAACAAGCTACTCAAAAGATGCTTATGTGAAGAACTCCATGATTGCCAATGGTGCCATCATTGAGGGGCATGTGGAAAACAGTATCATCTTCCGGGGCGTCAGAATTGGGAAAGGTACCGTGGTCAAAAACAGTATTGTTATGCAAAAAGGCATTATTGGAGAGAATTGTGTTTTAGATTCTGTCATTCTAGACAAAGATGTGAAGGTAGAGAACCGAACGGTAATAACAGGTAAGGAAGATTCCCCTTATTTAGTGAAAAAAGGATCAGTACAAGGAGCTCTGATGAATTCGTGAAAGTATTGTTTGTCGTATCCGAATGTGTTCCATTTGTGAAATCAGGAGGCTTGGGCGATGTTGCGGGAGCATTGCCTAAGGAATTGAAGAAGCTTGGTACGGATGTGCGAGTCATCCTGCCTAAGTATGGGCAGATTCCTGAACTATTTAAAAATAAAATGAAAAGGATACAGACCACATTTGTTGATGTGGGGTGGCGCCACCAGTATTGTGGCGTGGAAGAACTGACACATGAAAATGTAACCTATTATTTTATTGATAATGAATACTATTTCAATCGCGATTCCCTGTATGGCCATTTCGATGACGGGGAACGCTTTTCCTTTTTCTGTCGTGCGGTATTGGAGAGCATGACTGCCATCGATTTCATTCCAGATGTCATCCATTGTCATGACTGGCATACTGGCATGGTCAACTTTATCCTCGAGCGGGAATACAAGCAAAATCCACGTTTTGAACATATTCAAAGCGTCTTTACCATCCATAATCTACAGTTCCAGGGAGTCTTCCCTCCTAGCATCCTGCACGACCTGCTAAGGGTTGACTATAAGCATTTCACTGCTGATGAACTAGAATTTTATGGAAATGTTAATTTCATGAAGGCGGCATTGGTCTCATCCGGTTACATAACCACCGTTAGTCCAACGTATAAGGATGAGATACAGACGGCCTACTTCGGTGAAAAATTGGATGGGGTACTCAAGGCTAGGAGCGACGCGCTAGTAGGAATCATTAATGGAATTGATGATGAGTTATATAGCCCTGAAACCAATGAATACATTGAAGCAAATTATTCTGCCAACAAGATGGAGAATAAAAAGCTGAATAAAGAGGCCTTGCAAAATTTATGCGGGTTGCCTGTAAAAGAAGATACCCCGATCATTGCCATGGTCAGCAGGTTAACAAAGCAGAAGGGGTTGGACCTTGTCACTTGTGTATTGCATGAAGTGTTGGAAGAGGATGTACAGGTGGTTGTACTTGGAACAGGTGACCCTCAATTTGAACAATATTTCCGTGAACTGTCCTACCGTTATCCGCAAAAGGTGAGAACCTTCATCGGATTCGATGAACCGCTTGCCCATCAGATTTATGCGGGGGCTGATATGTTCTTGATGCCTTCCCGTTTTGAACCATGTGGGCTTGGCCAGTTGATCGCCCTACGTTACGGGACGATTCCGGTCGTAAGGGAAACCGGTGGGCTGAATGATACGGTCACTTCTTACAATGAAACCACTTTGGAAGGTAACGGGTTTTCGTTCACAAACTTCAATGCCCACGATATGCTGTATACCCTCAGACGTGCCATCAGCTTTTATGAGCAGCCAGAAGTATGGAATGGCATTATGAAAGAAGCAATGGAACGAGATTATAGCTGGGCGAAATCAGCATTCAAATACAATCAATTGTATTCAACCTTAATGGCTAGGAGTGGAGTGCATGTTCTCTGATAAAGAAAAGTTCAAGACAGCCTTTTTAAAAAAGCTGGAGAGTATGTACGGGAAGAGCTTTCAGGAATCAACATCAAGAGACCATTATCATACACTCGGAAATATGGTGCGTGAATATATAAGTGCCAACTGGATTACGACCAATGAACGAAATCGCGCCGCAGATGAAAAACAGGTGTACTATCTTTCCATCGAATTTTTATTGGGTAGGTTACTCGGAAGTAACCTATTGAACCTCGGAATTCAAAGTGTGGTCGAGGAAGGCTTGAAAGAGCTTGGACTTGATCTATCCACAATTGAGGAGATTGAAGCGGATGCTGGGCTTGGAAATGGGGGTCTTGGCCGTCTCGCTGCATGTTTCCTTGACTCGCTTGCTTCCTTGGATCTACCGGGACATGGCTGTGGAATCCGTTATAAGCATGGTCTGTTTGATCAGAAGTTTGTCGACGGCTATCAGGTGGAACTACCGGAGCAATGGCTGAGACATGGAAACGTCTGGGAAGTCAGAAAGCCTGACCAGGCTGTGGAAATTAACTTCTGGGGCAAGGTGGAATCCTATAAGGAAGATGGAAAAGAAAAGTTTAGACATGCAAAAGGAGAAGCGATAACTGCTGTACCATATGACATGCCGGTTGTCGGTTATCAAACAGATACAGTCAATATGCTGCGTCTTTGGAGTGCAGAGCCAGCGCCTTTCCCAACTAATAAAGATATCATGCAATATAAGCGTGATACAGAAGCAGTATCTGAATTCTTGTATCCCGATGATACCCATGATGAAGGAAAGATATTACGCCTCAAACAGCAATACTTCCTGGTAGCTGCGAGTATTGGCAGTATTATACGCTCCTACCGTAAGAAGAATGGAAGTTTAATAGATTTCCATAAGCGGGTCACCATCCATATCAATGATACCCATCCTGTGCTGGCCATCCCTGAACTGATGAGGATACTGCTGGATGAGGAGGATATGAGCTGGGAGGAAGCATGGGAGATAACTTCCCATACCATTTCCTATACAAATCATACCACCCTATCAGAAGCGTTGGAAAAATGGCCAATTAACATTTTTCAGCCGTTGTTGCCACGTATCTATATGATAGTGGAAGAGATCAATGAGCGCTTTTGTGCAGATTTGTGGAAGAAGTATCCTGGTCAGTGGGGACGTATTGAGGAAATGGCGATTCTTGCCCATGGTTTGGTGAAGATGGCACACTTGGCGGTTGTCGGTAGCTTCAGTGTGAATGGTGTGGCTAAAATTCATACGGAAATTTTGAAGAACCGGGAAATGCGTTTATTTTACGAAGCTTTCCCGGATAAGTTTAATAATAAAACGAATGGAATTACACATCGCCGTTGGCTGTTAAAGGCAAATCCGCAGCTGACCTCCCTTATCCAGGAAACTATAGGCCACGGCTGGATGAAGGACACAACACAGCTTCGTCAGCTTGATGTATATGCAAACGATTCCGCTTTTTTGGATAAGCTGGATCAAGTAAAGCGTGAGCGTAAGCAGATTCTTGGAGAACGGATAAGAAAGCAGACAGGGATTATCGTCGATTCAGATAGCATATTCGATGTCCAGGTGAAAAGGTTGCATGCCTACAAGCGTCAGTTGTTAAACGTGTTTCATATTATGTATCTTTATAACCGATTGAAAGAGGATAGCAGTTTCGATATACATCCAAGAACATTCATTTTTGGAGCGAAGGCTTCACCTGGTTATTATTATGCCAAACGGGTTATCAAACTGATAAACTCCTTGGCGGATAAGGTGAATAATGATCCTGCAATCAATGGACGTTTAAAGGTCATCTTCTTGGAAAACTATCGTGTATCCTTGGCGGAGGATATCTTTCCTGCAGCCGATGTGAGCGAACAGATCTCTACTGCCAGTAAAGAGGCATCAGGAACCGGAAATATGAAGTTCATGATGAATGGAGCTTTGACCATCGGTACCCTAGATGGGGCAAATATAGAGATAAAAGAAGAGGTCGGCGAAGAGAATATGTTCATTTTTGGTCTGACAGCGGAACAAGTGCTGAACTATTATCAGAACGGGGGATACCGTTCTAGTGAATATTATCACCATGATAAACGTATCCAACAAGTCCTAGAACAGCTTGTCAACGGCTTCTTCCCGGATGTGGATGACCACTTTGAACCGATTCACGATTCTTTGCTGATGCAAAATGATGAATATTTTGTCCTAAAGGATTTTGCATCTTATATAAGTGCGCAGGAGCGGGTGGATGCAGCCTATCGGGATCGTAACCATTGGCTGACCATGAGCGCCAAAAACATCGCACACTCCGGTTTCTTCTCAAGCGACCGGACCATCAGGCAATACGCCGACGAAATCTGGGGACTCCAACCGAGCTATAGCAAACGATAACAAAGAGAGAGGGGCAAGCTGGCCCTTCTTTTTTTTGTCCATTCGACGTCGGTAACGAAAATCCTTTGGGGGTCTGACCCCCTTTTGAACTTTTTTTTACAACTTTTCCTTCATTGCCTTGATATAGGTTTCGATGCTGTGGTTTTTGACGATGGAGCCTTGTGTTAGCAGGAAGCGTGATGGTGTTTGGGTGTGTTTGTAGTGCCAGGTTTTTTTGCTGATGGGGGCGACGACTTTTGTCGGTGGAACAAATGGAACCAAGTCAGCCAGGTTCACGAAACGGATGGATGCGGGAACAGTCTCGTTGAAGAGATTGGCAAATGCTTCGTCGCCAACCCTTGGAGCGCCATATGTGTAGATGTAGACCGCTGAGAAGTCCGTGTTCAACGCACAATCCAAAGAAAATAGGGTGGCCAGTGCACCGCCGAGACTATGACCAGTCACAAAAAGGCTTTTAGAAGAGTCCAGGCTTTTCAGAAGGCTCAGAAGCTCTTCCCGCATGGATTCATAAACGGAAAGGAAGCCACCATGGACAAGAGGTTGCGCTTGGCAATACGGAAATGGTTTCTGAAATATTTCGGCATCAGCTATCCAGTCGGGATCCGTCTGGGTGCCTCTGAATGTAATGATAATGGCATCTTCATTTTCTAAAACGAAACCGAACCATTCTAAGCTATGGAAGGATACCCCCTTAAATTCTTTCATCAACTCAAAACCAGGTGGAATGGAAAAGATGCCATTCTGGTGATATTGATCGTAGGCTAACTGACAGCATTCAGCTAGGAAAATAGCCCATTCCTTGGATAAAATATTTCGGTAGTACATTTCATATCCCTCACTTTTAGAAAAACTCGTGTGGTAACGGCCTATGATAATGTATTGATGCAGGAAGGAAGTGGTGCCTATTTTTGCTGAAGGAAAAGGAAAAGTCAGCTGGTTTGTGGAACTACTTTTATAGAATGATTTCTAAAGGAGGAACAACGGTGGCTTATGAGTTGAAAACAAAAGAAACAGATAGCAGTGTAATAGATTTTATTGAAGGAGTGGATAGTCCAAAGAAACGGGAAGACGCTTATAAGCTCTTAGCTATTTTTACGGAAACGACAGGGTATGAGGCCAAAATGTGGGGGCCAAGTATAATAGGGTTCGGTTCCTATCATTACAAATATCCAACGGGCCATGAAGGGGATGCACCATTAGTAGGTTTTTCACCTAGGAAAGCGAAAATAAGTCTTTATTTTGCGACAGGTGATTCGAAAAGGGAGGAACTGCTGAAGGAATTTGGGAAGCATACGACCGGTAAGGCTTGTGTGTATATAAATAAGGTTGCTGATATTGATGAGAATGTATTGAAAGCGTTAATTAACCAGTCTGTTGCGTTTTTAAAAGAAACCTATCCACAAAAATAAGCAAGGCCGCCTCGTTGTGATAGAGGCGGCCTTACCTTTTTATTCTGTATAGGGATCCTTTTCATACCCGTGTAAATCTCCGAAGGATGTCATGATTCCTTCTTCATCTAGGGCATCCTCATAGGCCTCGTGCTTGATGGATGGGTAAACGGTGACATTTTGTCCGTACATATCGGTGCCTACAAAGTTTTCGTAGTCCTCAACATACCCTTCATTTTCTTCGCTTTCCACATATGTGCGGTCGTAGTTTTCCACATCATCCGAGAAATCGGATGGTGATTCCGATGTACCGTAGCGTTGCACAATTTGCCATGTGTCTTCTGCGTCAAAAGCAACCCCTTCGGACTCGTCGTATTCAAAACGCCCATATGGCGGCATCAGTACTTTTTCTTCCACCGGACGGTCATGGGAGACGACTTGGTCTGGGCTGTGTTCCTTGCAATAAGTGGTAGTAGGAAGGGCGTCGAGTCTTTCTTCATCGATCTCTTTTCCGCAGACCTCACACTTACCATAAGTCCCTTCAGCCATTGCTTGGAGGGCGTGATTAATATCTTTCATTTCTTTTTCAGCATGTTCATTTAGGGCAATATCCTTTTCGCGCTCATACAGTTCGGTACCAAGGTCTCCTGGATGGTTATCGTAAGCAGAGAGTTCACTTACTGATTCGTAGGGATGTTCTTGTTCAAGCTGGTAGTGGTCATTTTGGTCCAGGTGGGTTTGAAGTTCCCTTTTTGTATCTTCTAGCTGTTGCTTTAAACGGTTTATTTTATCAGGGGATATCATAAATAGACTCCTTTCAAATACCTGTCTATTTGTATTATGAACGTTCCCTTTGAAAAACATGATTGCCAATTAAAAAAAGCTGACACGTTTAAGTGTCAGCTTTAGACTGTTGCCAAACTCTAATCATCTTTAGTTTTGCATTATCTTTGTTCTTCGTTCCAGGCGCTACGCTTTCCTGCGGGCGGTCCGTAAGCCTCCTCACACCGCTTCAGGGGTCTTACCTGTCCCTTCCTCCCGCGGGAGTCTGTGCGCCTTCCACTACGATCAACATGGGTATTGCATATTTCATTAAGATTATACTTTGTCTACACACTGGACTGACACGATTAAGTGTCAGCTTCTTGTTGATTAGATAAAGTATCCTACAAGCAATCCGATTCCAAGTAGAAAGCCGAAAATGGTGTTGGTTTTTGCTGTGGCCACCATCGCAGGCATCATCGTTACGTTGCTGTTATTATTTGTAAAACCTTTGATTGCAGAAAGTGGTTTCGCGATCGATAGGAAAACTAATAATAACCAGAAGGATGCGTATCCGGAAACGATAAAGAGCACAATAAGTGCATAGGAAACAATGAACATTGCTGCCAGTAGGATGATCGCGTTTTTCCGTCCAAGAAGAATTGCGACTGTTTTACGCCCATTTTCTTTGTCACCGACTATGTCCCTGATATTATTTGCCAGAAGGATTGCTCCGACAAGAATGGAAATAGGAATGGAAATCAGCATGGCAGTACCTGTAATCGCACCAGTTTGGATATAGAATGAAATCAGGATAATGACAAATCCCATGAAGAATCCTGCTACAATCTCTCCAAATGGGGTATAGGCAATAGGGTAGGGACCTCCTGTATAAAAGTACCCAGCTGCCATGCATGCCGTCCCGATCACTGCCAACCACCAGGTGGTATTCATACAGATAAATACTCCAAGTAACGTGGCTATTCCAAAGAATAGGAAAGCTAAGCGGATAACGGTTTCAGGTTTGACGCCGTGTCGGACTATTGCGCCGCCGATCCCGACCGAGTTTTCATTATCCAGCCCTTTTTTGAAATCGTAGTATTCATTGATCATGTTCGTGGCAGCTTGTATTAAAAGGCTTGCTATCAACATGGCAAAAAATAGTGGCCAGTCTATAGTTGTGTCATATAGTGCGAGTGCCGTCCCTATGAATACCGGTACAAAAGCCGCGGTCAAGGTATGTGGTCGAAGCAAGTTCCACCACACCTTCCATCTTTTCTCAGTAGGTGCTTGAAAGCTTGTCTCTGTTTGTATTGTCTGAGGTTGCATTTATGACCCCTCCATCTATTAGTAGGGCTATACTGAAATAGCCATGGGAAAAGCGAAAACGTTACATTATAAAGCTATTTTCGTAAACTTTGTTGCTTTAACGTATTTTGAGAATATCCTTTATATTCCTTACTGTCGTGCTCTTTTCCCTGCAATACGGAATAAACTCCCTGCATGTCTGGAGTAAGTATGCAGTAAAAAGTCCAATTGCCGACTTTTTCCTAGTGAATACAACAATCTTTGAGAAAAGAGCCTATTATAAATACAATATAAGTGTATGTAAAGGGACAAAGGGTGTCAACGGTTTTTCAGAAGAAACAAAGGAAGAATTTACATGGTAATATTATAAGGAAGAAACTCGAAAGAAAACAGTTCATTTTGTTGACATAAAAAGGTTTTGAGGTGTATCTTTAAGGAAGCTATTCGAGAGACAAAGTCTTGCGGTAACAAGGCCTCGGGGGGAGTCTTACATGATTACAATACCATATAACCATATAGTGAGTTTATGGGAGGAAGCGAAAACAAGAGCGACCTCGATAAACCAGTCGGTCTTAATAAGTTATACGAAAAAAGTGGAACAGCTAGATCCCCTGCAATTTTTTCAGAAGTGTGAACAGTTCTTTCCGGGACAGCGCTTTTTCTGGTCCAACCCAGATCATTCCCATATGCAGGTTGGTGCAGGAGTAACAGCAGAGTTCACTGCAAATGGAGAAGAAGACAGGTATCATCACATTGAAAATCAATGGAAGCGTTTTATACAAGCTGCAGTATACAAAAGTGAATCACCGAATGTAGGGCCAGTCTGCTATGGTGGCTTTTCCTTTGATCCAAAAAAAGAAAAGACAGGGCTCTGGGATGAGTTTGCCGATGCTCTTTTCATTTTACCGACATTTATGCTTACGAAAATAGAGAATCAAACATATATTACGGTCAATTATTTAAACAATTGTGAGGAAGCCTCACTCAAGGAATTAGTCAGAATGGAAGAGGAGCTTTTGAATGTCTCTTCTATTAAGCATGCCAAAACCACGTCCATTGTAAAATGCTTGGAAATGGATCCTGTTGAATGGAAGGAATCCATTTCGGAAGTAACGAAGCGAATTACAGAAGGCGAGATGGATAAGGTCGTACTGGCGAGAGAACTCCGTGTACTTTTTCAAGACAAAGTAGATGTCACACCAGTTCTGCAAAATCTCTTGGAAGAGCAGGCGAACAGTTATTTATTTACAATTGAAAGAGGGACGGACTGCTTTTTAGGAGCAACTCCCGAGCAATTAGTAAAAAAACAAAGTGGTAAAGTCGAATCCATGTGTTTGGCAGGTTCGATTGCCCGTGGCGCAACCATGGAAGAAGACGTTCAATTTGGTAAAGCGCTACTGACAGATGAGAAAAACATGCATGAGCATGATCTAGTCGTCCAGATGATACGTGCATCCTTAGAGGAAGTTTGCGAACAGGTAAGCACACCATCTGAGCCCAACCTGTATAAAATGAAGCATATTCAGCATCTTCATACCCCGGTGAAGGCAAAAGTAAAAGAGGATAGTAGCATAGCGGACTTGGTGAAATTGCTTCATCCTACTCCAGCCCTCGGGGGATTCCCACAAGATATCTCCTTGGAGACGATAAGGGAAGTGGAGAGGTTGGATAGGGGTTGGTATGCGGGACCACTTGGATGGATGGACTGGAAGGAAGATGGGGAATTCATTGTGGCTATCCGTTCCGGACTTTTGCAGGGAAGCGAAGCCTCTCTATTTGCAGGATGCGGGATTGTCGGAGATTCCGATCCGGAGAGCGAATACAACGAAACCCAGATTAAATTCCGACCAATGTTATCAGCACTAGGGGGCAGTTTGACACAATGAATGCAACAAACGACATGACCTATTATCTTGCGGCATTTGTAGACGAATTAGTAAAAAGCGGGTTGGAAAATGTGATCATCAGCCCTGGATCCCGTTCCACCCCTCTTGCCCTTTTAATGGCAGAGCATCCGGACCTAAAAGTTACTGTCTTAATCGACGAACGCTCAGCGGCATTTTATGCACTCGGCCTGGCGAAGACAAGCGATAAACCCGTGGCCATCCTTTGCACATCCGGAACCGCAGCCACTAATTACTATCCGGCGATTGTGGAAGCCTTTCAATCAAGGTTACCTTTGATTGTCCTGACAGCTGACCGGCCTCATGAGCTCCGGGATGTGGGGGCTCCACAAGCTATTGATCAGTTGAAAATGTATGGGGATTATGTGAAGTGGTTTGTGGAAATGTCCCTTCCTCAGGATACTAGAGCAATGGTCCGCTATGCTCGTAACATGGCTGCACGGGCAGCAGGAACTTCCCTGAGTGCTCCTGGTGGGCCGGTTCATCTTAACTTTCCACTTCGCGAACCATTAATCCCAGATTTAGAAGCAGTGGATCTATGGTCTAAATATAAGGAAAATAATGATTCCATCGTGGAAGTCAGTGTTGGCGACTATTCCATTTCTGATGATCGAGCTTCTTATTTTGCAAAGTTATTGAACGAACGAAAAAGAGGGGTCATTGTTTGTGGGGAGTTGCCCCAATCAAAGGTGGAAGCTTTCACAGAAGCCATTACAAGGCTATCAGCATCTCTGCAGTATCCGATTTTTGCAGATCCTTTGTCTGGATTAAGGACAGGTACCCATTCAAAGGTTACCATTATGGAGGGATATGATGCCTTTCTTCGTTCGGATGAGGTGAAAGAAAAGGTGCAACCGGAAGTGATTATCCGATTCGGTGCGATGCCTGTGTCCAAATCTTTGATGCAATACATAAGCAAAGCCACTAATGCTATTCACATTGTGGTGGACGGGGATGGTGGTTGGAGAGATCCAACACTTCAAGCAAACTATATGATACATGCGGAAGAAGCTCACTTTTGTGAGAGGGTGAATGCCCAGCTGGAACCTCGTCGGACCAGTGAATGGCTGAATTCTATCCAATCATGGAATGATAAAACCAAAATGGTTCTATTAGCGGAGAAAGTGGATAATATGTTCGAGGGAAGGGTCATAACAGAGCTTCAGGAGATACTTCCGAATAAGTCCGCTATTTTTGTAGGAAACAGCATGCCGATACGAGATGTAGATACCTTCTTGCATTGTGAGGATAAAAAATTGACGGTGCTGGCGAATAGAGGGGCAAATGGGATTGATGGTGTAGTATCGACAGCACTTGCAGCAAGTACTGTCTATGAAAATCTCGTACTGGTCATCGGTGATTTGTCTTTCTATCATGATATGAATGGATTGCTTGCTGCCAAATTGCAAAAGTTAAACGTAATCATTGTTCTGATAAACAATAATGGTGGGGGTATCTTTTCTTTCCTTCCACAGTCAAAAGTAGAGCAACATTTTGAGGCATTATTTGGGACACCGACACATATGGATTATAAGCATGCCGTGAAGCTGTATGATGGGAAATACACGCTTGCATCTAATTGGCATGATTTTAAGGGTGCGATGGTCGATTCTTTAAACAGTGATGGATTGAAGGTTATTGAAGTACCAACAAATCGGGAAGAAAACGAAGCCCTCCATCGGAAATTGTGGAAAAATGTTTCCCAGGAAATGATTTTGTCGATGGAGACGAGATTCGATGAAAATTAACGGGGTAACCTATCATGTCGATGTGATAGGTGATGGCGAACATCACGTCCTTATGTTGCATGGATTTACAGGAAGAGGTTCTAATTTCAAGGAGATGATTTCAGGATTTCCTGGTTCAGGGGATTTTACTTTCATTTTGATAGATCAACTTGGGCATGGGAAAACTGATATACCGATGGATCCAAAAAGGTATAACATTGAAAATGCAACGGCTGATTTAAAAGAAATAATTGATAAACTAGGTATTTCAAGAGTATCTCTATATGGATACTCCATGGGAGGGCGCTTAGCGCTTTCTTTTGCGATTTCTTATCCTTCTTTCGTGAGAAAACTAGTGTTGGAAAGTTCCTCGCCAGGTCTGAAAACGAATGAGGAGCGTTCGAAAAGGCAACAGGCAGATGAGAAGCTTGCTGAAAAAATTCTAGGAGAAGGGCTCCAGTCCTTCGTGGAATTCTGGTCGAATATTCCACTGTTTGAGTCCCAAAAAGTTCTTCCAGAGAGTAAACGCAAGGGAATTTATGAGCAGAGAATGGACAACTCCGCTATAGGTCTGGCCAATAGCCTTCGCGGGATGGGTACAGGGATTCAGCCATCCTACTGGGAGCATCTTACACAGATCAGGTTCCCGGTTCTTTTAACAGCAGGCGAGTGGGATGAGAAGTTTGTCTCGATTGCTCAGGAAATGATTAAAAGGATAGAAAAATCGCATTTTATAAAAATAAGTGAAGCGGGACATGCAATTCATGTGGAGAAACCACGAAAGTTTGGTAAAATAGTAAGTGAGTTTTTGTCGAACTAATTTATTTAGGGAGGAAACAGACATGGCAAGAGAATGGATAGCAGGTCCAAAACAGTTTGAAGACATTTTATATGAAACATATAACGGGATTGCAAAAATTACAATCAACCGTCCGGAAGTACATAACGCATTCCGTCCGAAAACGGTAATGGAATTGATTGAGGCATTTGCATATGCACGAGACGACTCCAGTGTTGGAGTAATCATTTTAACTGGTGCAGGGGACAAGGCGTTTTGTTCAGGCGGAGACCAAAAGGTTCGCGGACATGGTGGATATGTAGGGGAGGATGAAATCCCTCGCTTGAACGTCCTTGATCTACAACGTCTCATTCGTGTAACTCCTAAGCCGGTTGTGGCAATGGTTGCGGGATGGGCAATTGGTGGCGGACATGTATTGCATGTAGTGTGTGACTTGACAATCGCTGCTGACAATGCACGATTCGGACAAACTGGGCCAAAAGTGGGTAGCTTTGATGCTGGTTACGGTTCTGGTTACCTTGCTCGTATCGTAGGGCATAAGAAAGCTCGTGAAATCTGGTACCTATGCCGTCAATATGATGCTAAAGAAGCACTTGACATGGGTCTTGTGAACACGGTTGTTCCTTTGCAGCGTTTGGAAGATGAAACAGTACAATGGTGTGAAGAAATGCTCGAGAATAGCCCGACTGCACTTCGTTTCCTAAAAGCTGCAATGAATGCCGACACAGATGGATTGGCAGGAATTCAACAGTTTGCTGGAGATGCAACATTATTGTACTATACGACGGAAGAGGCAAAAGAAGGTCGTGACGCTTTCAAAGAAAAGAGAAAGCCAGACTTTGGACAGTTCCCGCGTTTCCCTTAATACATTTGAATCTTCTTTTGGGAGGGCAATCTAAGAGCTTTTGGCTTTTGGATTGCTCTTCTTTTTATGGGAAAACTGGTGAAAGGAGGTTGTGATAGATGACAGCATTGCCAAATTTTTTGATGAAACGGGCCGCTTTAACTCCCGACCGGATTGCAGTTGAGATGGATGATAGAAAAGTTACGTTTGGGGAGCTTTTCATCAAATCGATTCAGCTTTCGGAAAAGCTAACAGAATTGGGAGTGGAAAAAGGCGATCGGATATCTGTTTTTATGAGTAATAGCATGGAATTCGTTGAATTGCTTTTTGCTTTGAAGAATATTGGGGCGATTTCCATTTTACATAACTTGCGATTGACAGCGCAGGAATTAACGTTTCAAGTGGAGGATGCGGCATCGCGCTTTATTTTGGTGGAAGATAAGAATGAGGCTTCCTTATCAAATGTTTTTGAACCGGGGAGAATCATTCCGTTTAGCAGGTTGGTTTCTCTGAATGGACGACCTATTAGTGTGGTCGAAGAGTTCAATCTTGATGAAACGGATACGATCATGTACACAAGTGGCACGACAGGTTTTCCCAAGGGCGTTAAACAGACATATGGGAATCATTTTTGGAGTGCTACCGGATCTGCGCTGAATTTGGGCCTTCATGAGAATGACACTTGGTTATTGGCCGTTCCAATGTTTCATATCAGTGGCTTGTCCATTTTGATGAGGAGTGTCGTTTATGGCATGAAGGTCATTATCCATAAGCGCTTTGATGTGGAAGCAGTCCATCGGGATTTAATGGAGAAGAATGTAACGATTGTGTCTGTGGTAAGTGCGATGCTCCGTGCGTTATTAGAGAGGCTTGGAACTGACACGTATCCTTCTTCTTTCCGTTGCATGCTTGTGGGAGGAGGCCCGGTGCCCAAATCGATGCTAGAAGAGTGCCAAGATAAAGCCATCCCTGTGTATCAGACATATGGTATGACAGAAACATGCTCCCAGATTGTCACGCTCTCTCCCGACTCTGCTATTTCCAAATTGGGATCAGCGGGTAAACCGTTGTTTCCTTGCCAGTTAAAAATCGTGCAAAATGGGCAGGAGGCTGCTCCTGGTGAGACGGGTGAGATTGTTGTGAAAGGACCGAATGTGACTCCTGGATACTATAACCGGGAGGAAGGCACAAAGGATTCGATTCAGGATAATTGGTTATATACCGGAGACCTGGGTTATGTGGATGATGAAGGATTTTTGTTTGTGGTGGACCGGCGAAGTGATTTGATTATTTCAGGTGGGGAAAATGTGTATCCTGCAGAACTAGAAGCGGTACTTGTTTCTCACCCTTTGATAAAAGAGGCAGGGGTGACAGGTTTTCATGATGATCGTTGGGGGCAGGTTCCTGTAGCATTCGTCGTGATAAATGAGTTCGGGTTGATTGATAAAGAAGAATTGCAATTTTTCTTGAAGGAGCGCCTGGCAGGCTATAAAGTGCCAAAGCAGGTTTACTTGGTGGAGGCACTGCCAAGGAATGCTTCCAGTAAACTGATGCGCAGAGAGCTATTGAAGTTGGTGCCGGAGGGAGATGGTATCTTTGAGGATTGAGAAGGTTGAGCTGTTTTTGACATCCATGGAACTTGTCCAACCCTTCCGCACTCACCTGGAAACCGTAAAAGAAAGAGAAAGCATCTTGGTGAAGGTGACAGATGTTGATGGTTATTGCGGCTGGGGGGAAGTAGTGGCTTTCTCTTCTCCATGGTACACAGAAGAGACCATTGAAACCGCTTGGCATATGTTGACGGAATTTTTTATTCCATGCATATTGAAGGGGGATTGGCATCGCCCCGAAGATGTGAATGCTGCACTCCAAATTTTCAAGCGAAATCCAATGTCCAAAGCAGGCTTGGAAATGGCGGTATGGGACCTGTTTGCCAAGCGTTCGGAGTTGTCGTTATCGGAGTATATAGGCGGAGTGCGAAGCTCGGTGAAGGCAGGAGTTGTCGTAAGTGTCGACTCTCCACAAAGGATGCTTTCTACAATAGGGAAGCGTCTAGAAGAAGGGTATGAACGGGTGAAGGTGAAAATAGAGCCCCACAATGATGTGGAAGTCCTTAAAATGATCAGGGAGGCTTATCCGGAGCTTGCTTTACTTGTCGATGCTAATTCTGCCTATACGCTTAAAGATTCAGATCGGTTAGCTTCAATGGATACATTAAACTTGCTGATGATTGAGCAGCCGCTTGCAGCAGACGATATAGTGGAGCACGCCGAACTCCAAAAGCGATTATCTACCCCCATTTGTTTGGATGAGAGCATCGTTTCCTTGCAGGATGCAAAAAATGCCGTGGCGCTTGGCAGCTGCAAAGTAATGAGTATTAAGATCGGGAGGGTTGGCGGCTTGACCAATGCCATTGCGATTCATGATTTGTGTGAAAATAGTGATATTCCTGTTTGGTGTGGGGGAATGTTGGAGACGGGTATTTCGCGAGCATTCAACATTGCTTTGGCCTCCCTTCCGAATTTTACTATCCCAGGTGATATTTCTGCATCCAGTCGGTACTGGAAGAGAGATATAACAATCCCTGAAGTTGTGGTGGAAAATGGGGAAGTGGAAGTGCCAACCGAACCTGGTATAGGTTATATAGTGGACGAAGAGTATATCAAAGAGATCAGTACAAGGATTCAAACTTTCAGAATGCAAGAAACATAACCATAAACAAAAAAAGTAAATTTTTTCGAAAAAATGAAAGAGAAATTAATACAAAAGCCCACTGGCACTCCAGTGGGCTTTTGCTCGTTAACTTTATTTAGATTCGACAAGGAACGAGGAATTCCTTTGGGGGTCTGACCCCTTTTTTTTATTTTTTCAGTTTTTTCGTTCTTGACAAAAGTTTGCTTAGGGTTTAAGTTTTGTATGAGGGCAACTTTTTGAGTTGTGGCTTAAATTAATGTGTTTGGTCAAGTTTGGTCGCACCATTTTGCTGATTACTGCATAAATTGGTCTAGGAGTTAGTGGGAATGTGTGTATTTTTTTACCATAAAAATTGCATTAGAGAAACTTTTGTTACTTAGAGCAATATAAATAGAGTTAAAAGGAGAGGGTAGGAAGTGAAATCAATTTGGATTAAATTATTGCTTTTAGGATTACTTGTATTAGGTCTGGCGGGTTGTAACGCCAAGGCCGGAACAGACGAGGATGACACCATCAAGGTTACCACGACAATTGCCCAGATCGGTGATATTGCAAAAAATATTGGCGGAGATAAGGTACAGGTAGAGAGCCTGATGGGTCCGGGAATTGATCCCCATTTGTACCAGGCCTCACAAGGAGATCTGCGTAAACTCAGTAATGCGGATATCATTTTTTATAATGGGCTTAGACTAGAGGGGAGAATGGGGGACATTTTGAATAAAATGTCCAAAGATAAACCAACAATTGCTGTTGCGGAATCCATATCCACAGATCTGCTCTTAAATGATGAAGAGGAGGCAGGGAAGTTGGATCCCCATGTTTGGTTTGATATCTCTCTTTGGTTGCACGCAGTAGAAGAAGTGAAAGATTCCTTGATTGAACTAGATGAAGAAAATGCCGCCTATTATGAAGAAAATGCAGAGGAGTATATTCAGAAGCTTGAGGAATTGGATACTTATGCGAAAGAGCAAATTGCAACAATACCTGAGGAGAGCAGGGTACTCGTTACAGCACATGATGCATTTAAATATTTTGGTGAGGCATACGGAATGGAAGTTACCGGTTTGCAAGGGTTGAGTACGGATGCGGAGTTCGGCTTGAATGATGTGCGATCCATTGTGGACCTCCTGGTGGAGAGAAACATAAAAGCGGTGTTTGTGGAAAGCAGTATTTCCGAGGATAGCATCAATGCTGTTGTAAAAGGAGCCGAGAGCAGGGGACACACGGTTGTTATTGGTGGAGAGCTCTACTCTGATGCCATGGGTGCAGAAGGAACAGAAACGGGGACATATTTAGGGATGTTCCGACATAACATTGATACAATCGTTGCCGCATTGAAATAGGAATTTATAAAGCTATTCAGTAGCTAAAAAACTCCTTGTTGCCTATAAGTGCAAGGTGTGAGACTCCAGCGGGAGTAGCTTGAGATATCTGAAGCTAGTGAGGGGGCTCAAGCACACGCCGTAGGATAAGGAAAAACACATGGCTCGAAAGGCAACAGGAGTTACAGGGGCGTAAAAGATTTTACAGAACAAAAAGGAAAAGGTGAACGAAAATGGAGCCAGTGAAAATAGAAAATCTGACAGTAGCCTATCATCGTAAACCTGTTTTGAAAGAAATTAGCTTCAGTGTACCGGAAGGAAAATTAATTGGTATCATCGGCCCAAATGGAGCCGGGAAATCCACTTTGATTAAAGCGGCTTTGGAATTGATACCAATAGCTTCAGGTAACATCACCATATACGGAAAATCCTATAAATCTCAGAGAAAACTAATTGGATATGTGCCACAGCGGGGGTCGGTGGATTGGGATTTTCCGACGAATGCTCTAGATGTTGTGTTGATGGGAAGGTATGGTCATATCGGCTGGTTGAAACGTCCTAACAAGAAGGATATCGAGTTTGCATATGAGTGTTTGGATAAAGTCGGGATGCGTGAATATGCGACAAGGCAGATCAGCCAGCTTTCAGGCGGGCAGCAGCAGCGTGTCTTTCTGGCAAGAGCACTTGCACAAGATGCGAGCATTTATTTTATGGATGAACCTTTTGTTGGGGTCGATGCCGCCACGGAAAAAGCGATCATCACCATTCTTAACGAGCTGAAGTCCCAAGGGAAGACGGTGCTGGTTGTTCATCACGATCTGCAAACGGTGAAAGAGTATTTTGATTGGACGTTATTGATTAACCTAAGAAAGATCGCCATCGGTCCAACGGAAGAAGTGTTTACAATAGAGAACCTACAAAAAACGTATGGTGGACGATTAGCGTTCTTAGATCAAAATCAGGCCATTGTCGAACAATAGGAGTGACAGTATGGGAACATTTCTATATATGCTACAAGATCCGAATGTACAATGGGTGTTAATCGGGACCATCCTACTTGGAATCGCGAGCGGGGTGCTTGGGAGCTTCGCGCTTTTAAGGAAGCAGAGCCTTTTAGGGGATGCGATGGCACATGCGGCCTTGCCTGGCATCTGTATTGCCTTTCTTATATATGGAGCAAAGTCGATGTCCTGGTTTATGATCGGTGCTGCCATTTCAGGGCTGATAGGAACCTATTGCATTCAGGCGATCATTAAGCATTCAAGAATCAAGGAAGATACTGCAATCGGGCTTGTCCTTTCTGTGTTTTTTGGTTTTGGGATTGTCCTTTTAACATATGTCCAACATCATGGAAAAGGCAACCAGGCTGGTCTTGACTCTTTTATTTTCGGGCAAGCGGCAGCCATCGTCGGGACGGATGTGCAAATTATCAGTGTGATAGCGTTCGTCTTGATATTCATTACCTTTCTTCTTTTCAAAGAACTGAAACTGATTACTTTTGACCCGCAGTTTGCGCAAGGTTTGGGCTTACCGGTGAAATGGCTAAACGGCCTTTTGATGACATTGATTGTAGGGGCGGTTGTCATCGGATTACAGGCGGTTGGGGTCATTTTGATGGCTGCCATGCTGATCACTCCTGCCATCGCTGCAAGGTACTGGACAGAGCGGCTTGATTATATGGTTATTTTGGCAGGACTTGTTGGTGGAATATCGGGCGTGGTCGGGACGTTATTAAGTACCCTTTCAAGGGGAATGCCAACAGGGCCACTAATCATTATGGCTGCGACCATCCTTTTTATCATATCCCTTTTATTTGGAACCAAAAAAGGGCTGCTGCCGAAGTTCTTGAAGCAGTGGAGAGTGAAAAGGTTGGTTACAAGGGAGAATATCCTTTCCAGTCTGTATGAACTGACAGAAGCGAGACTGAAAAGCTCGGAAGGAAGAGAGATGGGGAGCTTTTCCTATCATCAGATCACGGAGGTTCGTCCCATTACTTCCACCAATTATCTTTCGGTGATAAAAGGGTTGAAGAGGGAAGGCGCAATTAAAGAGATGGAAGACAAGCAAGTTGTGCTGACAGAACTAGGGCTGGAACTGGCCCATGATATAGTGTTGAAAAATAGGTTGCTGGATATGTATCTTATGTTTGAAAGTAAGTTTCCTGTATCGGAATGGAGAGAAGGAAGCATGGATCTGTTGGAGGGGCCTAAAGAAATCCTAGATGAACTGAAGGCGTTACTCAGGGATTTTGGCAGGGAACCCAATGGCTTATTTTTGTATAGGAAAAAGAAAAGTCTGGGTCCAGCTGGCTTTCATTCCACGATGAAAGGAAGTGAAGGACGGTTATGAGTTATGAAGGCTGGATTATCCTCACTGGATCACTTGTTGGAATAACTTGTGGGATTACCGGTTGTTTCCTTATACTGAGACGCATGGCGATGCTTGCGGACGCCATAAGCCATACGGTGTTGCTTGGAATAGTGGGAGCATATTTGGTATCGAGTAGCCTAGAAGGGATCTATATGTTTGTTGGCGCACTGATTGTTGGGTTGTTGACGGCATTCTTCGTTCAGCTACTTCATTCATCAGGTGTCCAATCCGATGCAGCCATCGGAGTAGTATTCACTTCCCTCTTTGCATTGGGTGTCATCCTTCTTTCCTTATATGCGGGACGTATCCATTTGGATGTAGACCATGCCTTGATGGGCGAAATTGCATTTGTGCCATGGGACACCCTCGTGCTGGGTGGGATGGAACTTGGTCCAAAAGCGGTCTGGATGTTGGGCACGGTTTTGGTGATTAACCTGGCAATCATCATCTTCTTTTATAAGGAATTGAAAATTTGTGCGTTTGATCCGGAGATGGCCCTTGCGATTGGAATCCCGGTCATGTTTATGCACTATTTATTGATGGGGATGCTTTCCATTACGACGGTTGCTTCCTTTGACAGTGTGGGAGCCATCCTGGTGGTTGCGATGCTGATTGCACCAGGGGCCAGCGCCTACTTATTGACAGATAAACTGAGTGTCATGCTTGGTTTGAGTGCGCTTATAGGTATTGCATCTGCGGTTCTTGGCTATTATGCTGCATATTTGTTTAATGTGTCCATATCGGGTTCAATGGCTTCCATGGCAGGGATTTTGTTCGTTTTGACATTTTTCTTATCCCCAAAACATGGGTTGGTCATGAAATGGTTTTTTAGAAGGAATTTATCGAGAGAAAGCAGTGGTATTCAGTAAGATTTATTAAGAAACATTGAAAAGCCCAAGAGCTACCTGCCACGTAGCTCTTGGGTTTCTTTTTTTTACATCTACCTAATTAATGGGCAGGTTTAAATGTTTTGCAATCAGTGTCTTTTGTATCATGGGCCGTATTGCCTTTATGGCTCACTACATAAATAGCGTCTGCCTGGCAACGATTTCCTTGGCCCCAGTAGTTACAGTTTTCAACCTCACATAACACTTCAACGTCTCTTGCCATCTTTTATGTCCTCCCTTTTTGTACAGAAGATACTTTCTTAATATTGACCAGAGAAAACTTTTCATACTTAGTTTTAAAAAATAGGTATAATTTCAAAAGTTATTGACAAAGAGAATCATTCTCAATTATTATAATGGTAACAAAAGAGAATCGTTCTCAATTAAAGAAAGGATGAATGGAAATGGCTTCATTAATGGTAGTTGGTGCAGATCACTTAGGGAATATCCACGAGAAACTGTTAACTCAAGGGTTTGAAGATGTTTTACATATTGATGGAAGAAAAGTGCAAGTGGTAAAAAGATCAATACCAGAGCATATTGATATCATTCTGGTACTGACAGATTATATCAATCATAATCTGGCCAAGGTGATCAAGCAAAAAGCGAAAGAAAGTAACAAGCCAGTCTTTTATTGCAAGAGATCGTGGAGTTCCATACATAAGGTGCTTGGGAATATTCGAAAATGAAGAAGCCAGTAGACATTTATGTCCACTAGCCTTAATTTTCACTCTTAATATACCTTTCATCTTTCATGAACAGTCTCCAAAAGTAGATGAATCCTGGAAAAAGAATGACGAATCCGATGATATAGGTGATGAAAAGTGCCCGGAAGGAAGCTGGGTCTGTAAAAGCATTCTGGATAGTTACATTGGGATAAATGATGTATGGTAAATGTGCCCTCCCGTATGCATAACTTGCAAGTGCATACTGAAAGAAAGCCGATACCACACCGAGACGCGGGAGGCCAGTCCATCCATTCTTTCCAGGTAGAACCAAGGCGACACCTGTCACAACAAACATCGCAGCCGAAAGGAATAACCAGACCAGATAATCCATCATTCCATTAAAAAGCCAGGTTGCCTCATAGCGCATGGTAATCATGATCAGGAGGGCGCCAAGCAAAGAAACAGGTCCGAGGATGAGCGCGTCTCTTCGGTAAATTTCGTAGGCATGCTTATCTTTTGCCACCTTTGAAAAATCCGCCAATAGAAGGGAGGAAAGGAACAGCGTACTGCTTATTGCAAAAAGAATAAAAGAAAGGGCGTGAGGACTCGTCAGCAAACGTCCGAGCATCAAAGTATCAACCCCATCTATGTTGTCCACAAATCCCCCATGTGTAATCGGTAATACCAGGATCAGAAAAGCCGGAATGATAAAACCGCTGATTCCTGAAACATACGTCAACGGTTTGTGGTAGTCATCCACAATGTGTGAGAAGACAAGAAATCCACTTCGAACAGCAAGCAATAAAAGAATGATGCTGCCCGGTATCAGAAGTACCGTGCCGAGCGTGTAGGCGGCGCTTGGGAAAAAACTGTAGATGGCCACTACTACAGCGACGACAAAGACATTTGTCACTTCCCAGGTTGGGGAAAGATACCTGTTAGCAATGTTGGTCGCATTGGTCTTCTCATTCTTTATATAGAGCATGGACCAGAATCCTGCCCCAAAATCCATCGTTGCCATTACCGCATAAATGAAGATGAATCCCCATAGGACGGTAATTGCCAATATCACATCTGTCATGCAGGTAAACCTCCCTTAGGCCTGGACCCCAGTAGGTGATGGGGGGATTTCATCAAGCTCATCCTCAATCGGATGGCGTTTGAAGTAGTAGCGTAAAACAAGAACTACTGCAGTTCCCAGTAAAACATAAATCCCTGCAAATGCTAAAAATAAAGCTGCAAGGTTCTGGTTGCCCGTTACAGCATCCTCTGTTAACATGACGCGATAGATGACCCATGGCTGTCTTCCTGTACAAGCAAATATCCAACCGAATTCTATGGCCAATACAGCCAAAGGCCCTGCTGCAACAAATAGCCACATCATCCATTTTGGAAAAGTACGTTTCTTCAAGATCTTGCTCCAAAAGAATCCGACCAAGGAGAGCAGTATTAATAATGAACCGATTCCAACCATCGCATTGAAAAGCGTGTGGACAAATAATGGTGGCCAATATTCCTCAGGGAAATCATCCAATCCCACTACCACCGTATCAAAGCGGTCATCCGCCAAAAAGCTCAACGCCCAGGGGATTTCAACGCCCCATTTCACTTCTTTTGTTTCCCGATCAGTGAATCCGCCGATGGCAAGGGGTGCATGGGATTGTGTTTCAAAAAGTCCTTCAGCCGCAGCAAGCTTTTCCGGCTGGTATTGATGCAATAGCTGAGCGGATTCATGCCCGTTGATTGCTGTCATGAACGAGAAGATTCCTCCTACCACAAGTCCCATAATCAACGCCTTGCGGTGAAATTTATACACTCGCTCATTGTGTTTGTTTCTTAACATTTTATAGGCAGCCACAGAAGCAATAACAAATGCACCTGTCATAAAAGCAGAAACGGCGACATGTGCGGCCGTCACGACAAAACTCGGGTTGAAAAATGCCGCCCAAGGATCCACGTCGACAATCTGTCCATTTTCGATCCGGAATCCTGCTGGTGTCCCTTCAAAGGCATGTACATTTGTGATCAACACTGCTGAAGCCGCAGCCCCGATGGTAACAAGCGTCACGCTGAATATTCTCATCCAGGGGGATATCCTATCCGCTGCATAGACGTAGATGGAGATAAATAATGCTTCGATGAAAAAAGCATAGATTTCAATCTGAAATGGAAGGGCCATAACCTTTCCAATGACCTCCATGAACCCGGGCCATAAAAGGGAAAGCTGTACGCCTGCGATGGTACCGGTTGGAATGGCCACTCCAAGTAGCACTGCTTTTGCTTTTGTCCATCTTTTCGCCATGATGGCATACTCGCGGTTCTGCGTTTTTTGATACATCAATTCCGCTATCAAGATCATCAACGGTATACCCACCCCAAGTGTGGCAAAAATGATATGAAATCCCATAGTGGTCCCAAACAATGATCTTGCAATAACTACATCATCCATATGGCTACGTCCCTTCACGCTGGTTTATATGGTTATGGTCCACATTTTTCCACTTATTATGCATATTTTGCTAAAAGAAATGCCCCTTTTAACAGGAAGCACCATATTGCTTGAAGGAACAAAGATTAAGCTATAAAATTAAAAGCGTAATGGTTACGATTTGTATTCCGATTTTATTTACTTTTAAAGCAATTGTATAATGGGTAGTAGGATAATAGGATGAACGATAGGAGTGTATATAATGACCAAAAGGATACCTGTTTATGTTATCAGTGGATTTTTGGGGAGCGGGAAAACGACCGTACTCTTACATATGTTGAATCACTTTAAAAACGAGGGGATGAAACCTGGAATCATCCTCAATGAACTTGGGGATGAAAATGTAGAGGATCATCTTTTTAAAGGGGAGAAGGTGGTGGAATTACTGAATGGATGCATCTGTTGCACCATTCAAGATGATCTGAAGTCTACGCTTGATCAATATTTGGGTGAAAAGGTGGACGTGTTAATTATTGAAGGAACGGGTGTTGCGAACCCCCTTGAAATTAAAGATGTCTTATTAAC
Source organism: Sutcliffiella horikoshii (assembly GCF_021991925.1). Classification (GTDB taxonomy): domain Bacteria; phylum Bacillota; class Bacilli; order Bacillales; family Bacillaceae_I; genus Sutcliffiella_A; species Sutcliffiella_A horikoshii_F. The sequence continues at coordinate 32,106 of NZ_RXZI01000003.1, forward strand.
ACCAATCTATATGGAGCATTTTGAGTTGCAGTCGATGATAAGTCTTGTGGATGCAAGTCATTATCTTGAGTATCAGAGCTTTTTCAGCAGTTCCAAAGAAATACGTGGCTTGTTGAAAGAACAAGTCACATCTGCCCATCTTTTGGTGTTGAATAAAATGGATCTTGTTTCGGAGAGGGAGCTCATTAAAGTGGAGTCAAAGCTCGCCGATGAGTTAGAGGACCATGTACCGGTCTATCGGACGAGCCATGGTGAGGTGCCATTGGAAATACTGTTGGAAAAGCGAATGCAGATGAAAGAAGTGGGAGAGGGGAAGGTCAGAGGACATGATCATAGCCATGGCGGCCACCATCACCACCATCATCACCACCACATTGAAGCGGTAAAAGTAACCTATTCAGAGCCGATTAACCGTATTGTATTGGAAAAGCAATTAAAGAAACTATCTAAACAGGTGGTGAGGGCCAAAGGTATCGTCCGGCTAGATGAAACTCCTGGATTATATGAATTCCAATATGCCGCTTCTACTTTTGTGCTTAATAGGATTGATAATACTGAAGTTAAGCCTTCTATTATTTTGATAGGAAAAGAAATTGATGAACGGAAAGTGGAAAAGTTTTGTGAGGCATTGAGGGGAGAATAGGTTAGTGTGCTGCTTCTAAGGTGGGTTTGTCGCCTTGGAGGTAGCTTTTTTAATGGAGTGCACAAAAAAACCAGGAAGCCCTTAGGCCACCTGGTTTCTTATGTGATTAATTCAACGCCTTCTTCAACGTCTCTAGATTCTGACGCATCAAGCTGAAGTAATCTTCCTCGTTATTAATATCTTCTTCTGTCAATGCCTCTAAATTATGAAGTACCAGTGCTTCAGCCTTTATCTCATTCTTCACGACTTCAGCAATTTTGCCACTGATGTTCTGATCAAAGATGACATATTGGATTTCATTCTCTTTTGCAGTATCGATGATTTCTGTCAGTTGTTTTTGAGAAGGCTCTTGAGTTGGAGATAAGCCAGTCACGCTAATCTGTTCCAATCCGTAGCGGTGCTCCCAATAACCGTATGCTGCATGGGAAACTAATATTTTGTTCGTGTTTGCAGTATCGACTGTTTCCTTGAATTCTGCATCTAATTCTTCAAGGTCGGCTTTCAGTGTTTCAAAATTTGCCTCAAAGTCCTCTTTTGCTTCAGGCTTTAATTCCACAAGCGCATTTTTAATATTTTCAGCAAGTGAAATGGATAGAGTAGGATCTAACCATACATGCGGGTCTCCATCAGAGTGGTCGTGTCCCTCGTGTCCATCTTCCTCATGCTCATGGTCATGATCGTCCTCGTGAGCTTCTTCTTCATGCTCGTGATCATGGTCGTCGCCATGAGCTTCTTCTTCATGCTCGTGATCGTGGTCGTCGCCATGAGCTTCTTCTTCATGCTCGTGATCGTGGTCGTCGCCATGAGCTTCTTCCTCATGCTCGTGATCGTGGTCGTCGCCATGGGCTTCTTCCTCATTCTCGTGATCATGATCGTCGCCGTGAGCTTCTTCTTCATGCTCGTGATCATGGTCGTCATTGTGAGCTTCTTCCTCATGATCGTGATCATCCTCACCACGAAGCTCAATTCCATGACCAGCCGCAACAACCTTTACGTCCTCGTTTTCCAAAACGCCTTTTGCCTTATCAGCAAATCCTTCCGCTCCAACTCCTGAGTAGATGAAAGCATCAGCTGAAGCCATTTCGCTCATGGTTCTTGTAGAAGGTTCAAAAGTATGGGCATCGGCACCAGGTGGGTATACGGAAGTCACTTCAACATGTTCACCACCAATTTTCTTTGTAAAGTCCTCCAAAGGGAAGATGGTCGTATAGACATTTAGCTTTTCGCTGCCGTCAGAAGCCTGGTTATTTGAATTACATCCAACAAGGAATGTAAAAACTACTAACATCATTGCGATAAAAATAGATTTAGTTTTCATTGTTTTCTCCTCTCTTTTTGTATCCCACCACATTATATCGTAACAATTACGATTTGAGAACAAAAAAGACAAATGTTATAAAATTTTTACAATTAGTCTACGATAAAAGCAGGTACGGGATCTGCGAGGTTGGACCAGTCCCCATTCATTTCTTTTTCTGTCAGGAGACAAGTGTCCAATGAGCGTTCAATTTGCTTTTGGTCCATTTCCATGCCGATGAATACAAGTTCTGTCATTCTATCTCCATATGTTTCGTCCCATCTTTCCAGCAATTCTGGTTCTTCTTCTAATGTTAGCTTTTTCTCCTCTTCGCTGTAGCTTGCAACCCATTCTCCAGCACCTTGAATCATAATGGATGCACCAGCTTGCGAAATCAACCCTGCCATATCATTTCTTGAAGCAAGCCAGAAGAAGCCTTTCGCACGGACGATATTTCCAGGCCAGTTATCGAGCCAGTTCTTAAACCGTTCTGGGTGAAATGGTTTCTTGCGGCGGTATACGAAGGAGGATATTCCATATTCTTCGGTTTCAGGGGTGTGCTCTTCGTTCAATTCCTTGATCCAACCAGCAGCTTGGCTTGCTTTTTCAAAATCGAACAGCCCTGTATTTAATATGGACGTTAGCTCTACTTCACTATTAACCGTTTTAATAATCTTGGCATCTGGATTTAATTTTCTTAACAGCGCCTCCAATTCAACTACGTACCGGGAATCTAGTAGGTCTGTTTTGTTTAATAAAAGGATGTCTGCAAATTCAATTTGATCAATTAAAAGGTCAGAGATTTCACGGATATCCGATTCGTCCGTTCCCTGTTTTCGATCTAGGAGGCTTTCTCCGGATTGATAGTCATCATAGAAGCGGAATCCATCTACTACAGTAATCATCGCATCCAAGCGGCACTTTTCTGTGAGGTCAATCTCAAATTCCTCATCTAAGTAAGTAAAGGTTTGGGCAACAGGAATTGGTTCACTTATTCCGGAGGACTCGATAACGATATAGTCGATGTTGCCTTCATCAACAAGGCGCTCTACTTCCTTCATTAGGTCTTCTCTCAAAGTACAGCAGATACAGCCGTTTTGCATTTCTACCAACTTTTCTTCAGTTCTTGAGAATCCCCCTTGTTGGATCAGTGCCGCATCCACATTTACTTCACTCATATCGTTAACGATTACCGCAATTTTCAACCCTTCTCTATTTGATAAGATATGATTTAACAGTGTTGTTTTTCCTGCACCAAGGTAACCGCTTAGTACCGTTACAGGTATCTTCTTTTTCATAAAATATAAACTTCCCTTCTTATTTAAAGCGTAATCTTTACGATTTACATATAAAATAGTACTAAAAACCTAAAAAGAAAACAAGCTATTTTTATTGTCATTTTGTTTTGAGTTTGTCATATTGAAAGAAGGGAATCTAAACTATTATTCAGAAAGAGGTTAAAAAGATGAAATTACTGGATGAAATTTTAGAACATAATTCGGATTTTGTGGAAAAAGAGGAGTATATTCAATACCAAACCACCAAATTTCCTGATAAAAAATTAGTGGTTTTATCATGCATGGATACAAGACTGATGGACCTTTTGCCAAAAGCGATGAACCTAAAGCATGGGGATATGAAAATCGTAAAGAATGCCGGAGCGATTGTATCTCACCCATTTGGAAGTATCATGAGAAGTATATTGGTGGCAGTGTTTGAGCTTAATGCAGATGAAGTATTGGTTGTTGGTCATCACGATTGCGGAATGGGGAAAATCAATCCTGAAGGCATGCGAGAAAAGATGGAAGCAAGGGGAATTACGAAAGAAACGATTGATGACTTGAAATATGCAGGCATTGATGTGAAAGGTTTCCTAAAAGGTTTTGATAGCGTGGAGGAAAGTGTACGTGAAAGTGTAGATATGATTGCCAACCATCCTTTGATGGCAGAGGGAGTACCTGTGCATGGACTGGTCATTGACCCACACACAGGAAAACTGGATCTTGTTGTTAACGGATACGAGCATCGTTAAGCTTTTTCTTTCTTTTCCGGTACATGATCAATGCCGCCTGGATGAAACGGGTGGCATTTAAATATTCTTTTTATTGTAAGCCATCCGCCCTTGATTGCTCCAAAGCGCTCAATCGCTTCCATTCCATAATGGGAACACGTCGGATAAAAACGGCAGGTTGGTGGAGTTAATGGGGAAATGAATTTTCGATAAAAACGTATTATGGATAAAAAGATGTGTTTCATATACTGTCACCTCAAGTAAATTATAATCGAAAATGTGGGAAACCAGAAATTTATTAAATTCGTATAAATCAGATGAATTTAATTGGGATTAAATCTGTGTTATACTGTAAATAACTTTTAATAAAGGGAGAGTGCAATTATGCCTTCAGTAGAAAGTTTTGAACTAGATCATAATGCGGTTAAAGCTCCTTATGTTCGTCATTGTGGAGTACACAAAGTAGGAACAGACGGTGTTGTCAATAAATATGATATTCGCTTTTGCCAGCCAAACAAACAGGCGATGAAGCCAGATGCCATTCACACACTGGAGCACTTATTGGCATTTAATATCCGTACACATGCGGAAAAGTATAGCCATTTTGATATCATCGATATTTCTCCAATGGGCTGCCAAACTGGCTACTATTTAGTGGTAAGCGGCGAACCAACAGTAGATGAAATTGTCGACTTGATGGAAGACACGTTAAAAGATGCAGTTCAGATCGTAGAAATTCCGGCTGCCAATGAAAAGCAGTGCGGTCAGGCAAAGCTTCACGATCTTGAAGGTGCAAAAAGATTGATGAAATTCTGGTTAGAGCAGGATAAAGAAGATTTGAAAAAAGTATTTGAATAAAAGGGAAAGGATGACTCATTTTGAGTCATCCTTCTTTAATTTAAATGGAAGATATGATGTTGGCAGCCACTCTTGCTCCGGAGATATTACGTGCAATAGGACCGACTTCCAGTTCTGCCAGAGCGCCACTTACAAAAAGATTTGGAGCCCATTCTAGCATGTTGTTAACGATAGGATAGCCGCACTTTGCACACGGAAGGTTCTCTTGTTTGATGACAGGCTCTAGCCATTCTCTGCCAGGAAGCCCTTGTTCAAATCCTGTTGCCAGCAGAATGGTCCCCCCTATTATTGATTCTCCATTGTCTAAAAACAGCTCTACCTTGTTAGGTTGAACCTTATAATCTTTGACCGTTCCATCCTCTATTTTCAATTTTTCAGTTCGGACTAAATGGCTAAGTCTGTTCCTCAATTCTGAGGGGATAGAGCCTTTATGCCTTGCTGCTCTTATGGTTTTACGCCTTTTTTCATAGTCTTTTATTTGGACAAAAGGCTGACGCCTTTTAGGACCGAGCCATTCTGGATTGCTGTCAAAATCATGGACTCTGAATGGATGACGTTTTAGCATAGTCACTTCACCCGGGAACAAGGAAGCCAGTTTGATAGCTAAGTGGGTGGCGGTAATACCTCCACCTATTATAATAAATGGTGCTATCATACTCTCCAAAAGTGGTAGGTCTTTGTCAAACACGTGATACAAAGAGTTAGGATGATCCTGTTTTAGGTCCTTGGACCAATCCGGAAGGTGTAATTGGTCACTTATTCCAATGGCTATCACTACCTTTTCCGTTTCTAATACCTCACCGCTTTGCAGGTGCACCCTCCAATACCCATCCTTCTTTTCGATATTCTTCACTTTAGAAGCCACATAAGACTGTGGGATATCTAATTCTTCCATCAGATGATCACAATGGTCATTGAACATTTCCAATGATGGCCTTTTATATCTCCCGTAAAAATCGGTGTTTGGATGATACTTATGTTCCTTTTTAGAAAAAGACTGCAAGCTGAATGGTTCTGTATCAATGTGATGAACCGAAGGCGATCTCAAGTGAGGCATGGAAATGGAGGATGTACACCTTTTCCAATTATCCAAAGGATTTGGATTTGGATCAATAATTCGCAACTGATTAGTGGAAGTCTTCTTCTTTTTAAGTAAAAAGGAAGCTACTGTTATTCCTTGAATTCCTCCACCAACAATAACCCATTTAAGCATAGGAAACACTCCTCATTTTGTGAAAATAGTAATTATTACGATTTATAATATTACATATAGTATAGTAAGATGCATCAGGAATCAAGATGTAAAAGAGGGATTGCCTTCCCAAACTTTTCTATCATATCTTTAATAGATTAGACATATATTGCTAGTATCAAAGGTGAAGCAATGAAAGATTGATATGTTATAATACAAAATAGAAAATATGATAGGAGTAGAAGTATGAGGACAAGCAATAGTCTTTTGAAGGATTTGGTCGGTCTTGCTTTGATAGGGGTATTCCTGTATCTGTTCTTCTTTGTTGATTTTAAGGAGATTCCTCTGGATATTCCAAGTTCATGGCTGAACGTTAATACGATATTTCTTAGTATTGTCATAGAAGCAATTCCGTTTATTTTACTTGGAGTTTTCGCCTCTGCACTTATCCAGACATTCGTGTCAGAGGAAACAATAAAAAAGTTCCTTCCGAAAAATGCATTTGCTGCGATCATTCCTGCAGCAATCCTAGGTGCCATCTTTCCTATATGTGAATGTGCGATCATTCCTGTAGTGCGAAGGCTGATCAAGAAGGGGATGCCTCTACATGTTGGGGTGGTCCTGCTAGTGGGTGCACCAATACTGAACCCGGTAGTTGTCGCATCTACATACTTCGCGTTTAATGGAGATCCGACCATTCTATATGGCCGTTTTGGACTTGCTTTTGTATTATGTATTGTCATTGGTTTATTGATGTTGTTGCTTTTTGATAATAAGAACCAATTACGCTGGACAAAAAGTGAGCTGCAGGGCAGACAGGACGTTGAATTGGAGCAGCCTGTACTACAGCAAAACAAATGGAAAGCGACGTTCTATCATGCAAGTGATGAGTTTTTTGATATGGGGAAATACTTGATTGCTGGTGCGTTCATAGCGAGTTTATTCCAGACATTCCTTGATCGCAGTATCCTGCTTGCACTAGGGCAAAATGACGTATTGTCTCCTGCTGTGATGATGGCATTTGCCTATGTGTTGTCACTTTGTTCTGAGGCTGATGCTTTTGTTGCTGCTTCGTTCGGGACAACCTTTACCACTGGATCGTTACTTGCGTTCATGATCTATGGTCCGATGTTGGATTTAAAGAATACGTTTATGTTATTTGCTTACTTCCGTACTAAATTTGTACTAGTGTTTATGGTTGTGGTGACTGTGGTGGTATTTGCGAGCATACTTATTTTCCAACAGCTGGTGCTGTAAGGAGAGGATGACGACATATGGAAAATAATCGAGACTATGGGTTCCATATTTATCTACGTGGAATCATTCTATTAGGATTTACTCTCTTGTTTTTTAAGCTTTTGGTGACAGGTGATATTACGAATTTCATCGCTCCCCGAATGATGCCGTTCATGTATTTTGCTGCGGGGACGCTATTTATATTGGGTATTGTGCAGATATGGCGGAGCGGTTCCAAGAATAAAGATGAATTGGTGTGTAATTGTGGATTTGACCATGGGGAGTCCTCCACCCCGATCCAATCCATTTTGATTTATTCCATGTTCGTGTTGCCTGTTGTGACAGGTTTTATGTTTCCTGATAACATTCTGGATAGTTCCATCATTGATAAGCGGGGGTTTACAAGTTCCAAGCAGATTGTGGAGCAACGCCAGCAGGCAGGTGCATTTGACGGTCCGGCAGGTGGTTCTGATGAAGGCGGAAATACGGGGGAATCTGAAACATCCAGGGCGGAAGCCTATTTGGATGATCCAGAAGGATATATGGAAGATCAAGAGAATCAACAACCCACCATTGATGAGCAGTTAGCGGATGCACCTCTGGAGCACCCGGATGGCTTTGAACTGCAAGAGCCACCTGAGGGTTATTATGAGGAATTGAAGGCTGAAATGCTTGAGATGGATACGATTGTGGTCGATGAGGACAGATATATTCCGATGATGAACATCATTGATATGAGCATCAAAGAGTTTGTTGGTAAAAAAATTGAGATGGTAGGGTTTGTGTATCGCGAAGCCGACTTTTCAGAAAACCAGTTTGTCGTAGCTCGTTTTGGCCTATCTTGTTGTGTGGCCGATGCAAGTGTATATGGAACATTATCTACTATGAGTGGTGCAGGGGATCTAGAAAATGATGATTGGGTGAAAGTAAGTGGAACGTTGACGACAACCCAATACAACAATTGGACGCTCCCATACGTCGAAGTAGACACCCTGGAGAAAGTCGAACAACCCGATTCCCCTTACATCTATGAATACTACTAACCCTTAAGCTTAAAAAAAAGAAAAGCATGTGAAGAAAAATACGAAATAACTGTTAATAAAAGTAAAATAAATATTAATAAAAGATCCCCCTGAGCAGACGGTGCTCAGGGGGTTTCGACGTTCGGAGCGAAATTCCTTTAGGGGTCTGACCCCTTTTTGAAATTTATTTTACTTTTTCTCGTCTTTGGCGGGGCGGTTTTCGGTTTGTGTTGTTTCTCGGTCGACGGGGTCTATGGTGTGTTCGTATTTGTATGCTTTGTTGGTGGAGAGCAGGGTCAGAAATAGCACGACGAATACGATGATGATGCAGATAATCAAGATGGTCATCATTTGATGGTAATCCTCCTTTTATAGAATTGGCTTTTCTTATTCTATCACTAAAGTGGAGGTTAATAAAAAGCTTTCCAAAGAGGCATAAGTCACTTGTTTAAGGAGACGCTAAAGGGGGTAAATAATGTATATAAATTGCTTTGTCAATAGGAGGTTTTTTAATGTCTAATCAATTAACGGAAGTAGTAAATAAGCAGGTAGCTAACTGGAGTGTCCTTTTTATTAAATTACATAATTACCATTGGTTTGTTAAAGGTCCTGAGTTCTTCACACTTCATGAAAAGTTTGAGCAGTTGTATGGAGAGGCGGCGACCCATATCGACGAGCTGGCAGAAAGATTGTTGGCAATAGAAGGGACTCCGGTTGGAACAATGAAGGAGATCCTTGAAATTTCTACTATAAATGAAGCGGAAGGAAAAGAGTCTGCTGAGCAGATGGTCCAATCCATCGCGAATGACTTCTCTACCCTTATTGATGAGTTAAAAGAAGGCATGGAGATTGCAGACCAGGCCGGAGATGAGACTACTGGGGACATGCTACTTGCCATTCACCAGAGTGTGGAAAAACATAATTGGATGTTGCATGCATTCTTAGGAAAATAATGAAAAAGCCCGAAACCCTGAAGAAATTCTTTGGGTTCGGGCTTTTTTTCATAAGGCTGTTTTCGTAAACTTTGTTGCTTTTTCGTATAATTACACAGGCCGTTATTTTCCTTATTATCGTGCTCTTTACCTTGTTACTATAAACTACTTGCGATTTTCAGGAGTAAGTGAGCAGTAAAAAATCCAATTACCGACTGTTTAAGATAGCAACAATCTTTGAGAAAAGAGCCTATCATTATAACCGTTAATGGAGTAATCCACTATCTCCGTATTCCCCCTTTATCAGAAACTCTTTCACTTGCTCCATCACCAACTGAGCTACCACTAGGTGAAGCTCCTCATCTGATAATTCGTTAAGAAGATCTAAGCATTGTTCCCTTGTGAAGCTGTTTACAATCGCATAGGCGACTGCATCAATATCTTCGTCTTCTCTGATCCATTTTTTATGGTACTTATTTATGAACGTTTCAAAGGTTTTCATTAAACTATCTCCTCTAGTAAAGTAATAGTTAGTTTTCACGATTTTCTTCTGTTCATACAAAAAACTCTACTAACTCGTAACCGGAAGCTAGCAGATTGCATATTATGCTGTAAGGAATCAGTTAGTTTATGGTCAGAAATAAAAATTGAGTTGAATGGGGAGTTGTTATGGACAAGTACAGTTTGATGTATTTGGGTGCAGTTTCTATATTCGGCTACATTGCTTCGCTTTTGTACGGTGGTTTCAGTATGCTTTTAATATTTTTGATTGCTTTTGTCATCGTAGATTATGTGACGGGAATTTTGGCCGCCTATGTAGAAAAACGCTTATCGAGTCGGGTAGGTTTCAAGGGAATAGCGCAAAAGGTTTTCATTTTTGCCCTGGTGAGCATTGCCCATGTGGTGGATACGATTTTGGGTACGGGTATGATAAAAGATGTTACGATTTTATTTTATTTAGTGAATGAGTTCCTTTCTATCATGGAAAATGCATCTCGCATGGGAGTGCCAATACCCAAAATGTTAAAGAAGATAATTGAAGCAATCAAGAAAAAAGCGGACTCTTAACAAGGTGACTTGGAAGAATAAAGCGCGGAGTTTGAGTGAAAATAAGAGAAGACACTGGAAAGGGTGAAAGTATATGGAGCGAAAAACATATTATATTTCTCTTGCAGAAGGATCTATTTCACAAGTGAGCACCGCAACCCCTTGGGATTATCAAATTCAGGCTAATGATGAAGAGATCACACAATTACGAGAGATCTTTGATCAGAACTATTCTTCCGATTGGCAAGGCTTTTGGAGAGCGCACATTCCGTTTGTGCAATACCATTACGACCGGGAAAATGATGCTTACGACAACGGATTGCAACACGCTTTTAAGATGATTTATGAGCTTGGGGATGATGAAACGAAGGCCCATATAAAGAACCAAGGGCTGATGGATGATTTAATGGAATAGAATTTTTTTTATGAATGATGGTCTAAATGGGGTACTTGACTCTCACATTTTCGATGCTACTATGATAAGATAAATAAGAAAAAAGAGATATTGGAGTTTCGATAGTATGTATGAGTTTGAAGATATTTATAACAACCGAGTGATGTTATCCTTTGAAGACCATCCTTTTTCTCGAGACCCCAAACACGTCTGGGTTATTTGCCGATATGAGGACCAGTGGTTGTTGACCAGCCATAAAAACCGTGGATTGGAATTCCCAGGCGGAAAAGTAGAGGTTGGGGAAACTGCAGCTCAGGGAGCAATCAGGGAAGTGAAGGAAGAAACAGGCGGGCATGTGGCCCAGTTGCAATACATAGGGCAATATAAAGTGGATGGAAGAGAGAAAATCATTATCAAAAATGTTTACTTTGCCATCATCGATAAGCTTGTAAAGCAGAATACATATTTTGAAACAAATGGACCTGTCTTATTGAGGCAGATTCCCGGAAATGTCAAAAAAGATAATCGATTCAGTTTTATAATGAAAGATGATGTGCTGACACATAGTTTGGAGAAAATTAAAAAGCTGTTTTCGTAAACTTTTTTGCTTTTCCTAATGATAAGTTAGCTGTTATATCCCTTACTATCGTGCTCTTTTCCCAGCTGTAATGACTGGCCTGCATGTTAGTTTAGAGAATTTGTGTGGCAAAAATCCAATTGCCGGCCTCTTCCAAGAAAATAGCAAGAACTTCTGACAAAAGCGAGCAACCCCATATAACTGGGGTTGCTCTTTACAATTTTGTGACAGTTAAGTGTGCTTCACCAATTTTCTCTCCAAATACTCCACCAGCTGGTACATGATGGTGGCAAATACGGCGATGATCAGCAGGCTCAACAGCACCAGGGTGAAGTTGAACACTTGGAAGCCATAGATGATCATATAACCTAGCCCTTTGGAACTGACCAGGAACTCTCCGACAATGACCCCTACCCATGCGAGGCCGACGTTCACCTTCAAGGTGGAAATGATGGTGGGATAGGAGGCGGGAAGCACGGCTTGGTGGAAGAGCTGTGCACGGGTCGCCCCAAAGGTCTTCAGTACCTTCAGGTAGTTGGTATCCACTTCTTTAAAGGCGGTGTAGACCACAATGGTGGTAATGATCACCGAGATGATGGCTCCCATTGTGATGATGGACCCCATATTAGGTCCAATGGCAACAATCAAAATAGGTCCCAGCGCTACTTTCGGCATCGCATTGAGGATGACCAGGTAAGGCTCGAGCACTCTTGAAATCATCGGCGACCACCATAAGATTGCTGCCATAATGGTACCGATGAGTGTACCAAGGATAAATCCAAATATGGTTTCTGTAACGGTGATACTGATATTGGAAAGCAGTGTACCGTCCCGAATTTTATCTATAAAAAGATTCCAGATCCGGCTTGGATAACTGAACAACAGTGGATTGATCCAGCTGTTTTTTCCGGCCATTTCCCATGAAGCGAAGAATACGACGAAAATGATTAATTGATATAATCTTACTTTATAAGTCACTTTTTTTCTTTGCTTTAGGAATTCAGCATGAAGGAGGTCAATGTTCGCTTTCTTGTTCAAGTTGCTCCAGCTCCTTCCAGATCTTTTGGAACAAGGAGGAGAAATCCGTGTGCTGCCTTGCTTCAAATGGGACCATCTTTCTCAATTCTTCTGGTACAATGAACGTTTTTGCCAAACGGCCAGGATTGGCTTTTAACAGGAATATCCGGTCACTCATGGCAATGGCTTCCCCAATATCATGGGTGACAAGCAACGCAGTTTTTTTAAAGGACTTGAGTGTGGAAAAAACAAGGTCCTCGAGCTTTAATTTTGTTTGGTAATCAAGGGCAGAAAAAGGTTCATCAAGTAGAAGGAGCGCCGGGTCTGTAGCAAGTGTCCGGACAAGTGCGGCCCGTTGCCTCATCCCACCTGAAAGCTGGGAAGGATATAGTTTTTCCACATCAGGAAGTCCCATATCTTTTAATAACTGCAATGTTTTCACTATGTTATTCTGGGAACGTTTATTTGATATTTTCAAACCAAGGAGTACGTTTTCTTCAATTGTTTTCCAAGGAAAGAGGTAATCCTGTTGGAGCATATAGCCTATATCAGCAATGCAGTCCTTTGAAGGTTTTCCTCCAAGCAGAACCTTGCCCTCTGTCGGTTTAAGCAAGCCTGCAATGATGGAGAGCAGTGTCGTTTTCCCACAGCCGCTAGGGCCGAGGAAGGAGATGAACTCCCCCTCCTCGATTGTGATGGAAATGTCCTCTAAGACCTTTGTGGCCCGTTCTGGTGTAAAATAAATATGCTCAATGTTATTGATTGATAATAAACTCATCGTTCATCATCCTATTCTTCCATTACCTCTTCTGCAATGGTGGTATTGACCAGTGTGCCATGCTCTACATATTTAGGTAGCTCACCGGCTTCTTGCATAATGTTCTGCAGGTTCTCCCACTCCTCTTGGTCAAGGATTGGGTCAGTGGCGAAAGAGCCTTGACTCTTATAGCGATCTATTACGGTTTCAATCAATTCCACCGATGTATCCTCAAAATATGGGAGGATGACTTTGGCTGTTTCGGAGGCTGGATTATTTTCCACCCATTGCTGTGCTTTGTAGAGGGCACGGGTGAACTTTTCAGCTGCTTCTGCATTCTCTTTTAAATAGCTTTCTTTGGCCATGAATGTCGTATATGGAAGGTGGCCTGACTCTTCCCCAAAAGAAGCGACGATATAACCAATACCTTCGGCTTCGAAAATACTAGCCTGTGGTTCGAACAGCTGCACGAATTCTCCTGTTCCTGAAGCGAAGGCACTAGGAATATTTGCGAAGTCAACATTTTGGATGAGATTTAAATCATTCTGTGGATCAATACCATGTTTTTTTAGAACAAATTCGCCAGCCATTTGTGGCATCCCACCTTTGCGCTGACCAAGGAATGTACTGCCTTTTAAATCGTCCCACGAAAAGGTTTCAAGCTTTTCTCTGGACACTAAAAATGTTCCATCTGTCTGTGTTAGCTGGGCAAAGTTGATGATGGGGTCATTTGAGCCTTGCGCATACACATAAATGGATGTCTCCGAACCTACCAATGCCACATCCGCACCGTCAGCCAATAATGTGGTCATCGTTTTATCCCCACCCCAAGTTGTGGTAAGTTCCACTTCAAGTCCTTCTTCTTCAAAAAAACCTTTTTCAATCGCAACATATTGGGGAGCATAAAATATAGAACGGGTAACTTCGGCAATCCGGACCTTTTCTGTTTTGCCACCACCACAAGCTGCAAGGGTAACGATTAAAACAAAAGTCAATAAAATACTTGATGCTATTCGTAAACCTTTCATGTCCAACCTCCTCAGAAATTTTGGGCATATACTTTGTATGTTTTTATAGATTAGCGTATGATTTGGGCTAAATATGTGTGAATGCCTAGTGCGTAAAAGGGGGGCAATATTTTGCAAGACGGGATGATTGTGGAAAAGACTCCATTTCCATCACCCAGTCCGCATATCCATGTTTTTTCGGTAACCTATTATAGCGGTGGATTGAAAGTGAAGGGGTTACTTGCCGAACCGAAAGCGGAAGGGAAGTACGATGGATTTCTATATTTAAGGGGCGGAATCAAAAATGTCGGACAGGTCCGGGTTGGTAGGATCGTTCAGTTCGCCTCGGAAGGGTTTGTGGTGATGGCACCTTTTTACCGTGGAAATCAAGGTGGGGAGGGAAATGAGGACTTTGCCGGGGATGACAGGGAGGATGCGTTTTTTGCGTATAAAGTATTGGCGGGTCTAAAAAAAGTGAAGGCTGACAGCATTCATGTGTTCGGTTTCTCACGTGGGGGCGTCATGGCTCTTATGACAGGAATAGAGTTTCCTGAAGTGTGTTCAGTTGTCTCCTGGGGCGGGGTGTCTGATATGTTTCTCACCTACGAGGAGAGAGTGGATTTGCGCCGCATGATGAAACGTGTGATAGGAGGAACGCCAAATAAGTATCCGGAGCGATATGAATGGAGGACGCCTTTACTGGAGCTTGATAGATTGGAGGCTCCAATCTTGATTATCCATGGGGAGCGGGACAAGAACGTTTCCATTGAGCACTCCTATCGACTAGAAAGGTGCGCGAAGGAGATGGGGAAGAAGGTGGAGGCGTGGTATTATCCTGAGTACACGCACTATTTTCCGCCACGCGAGAACCGGAGGATTGTGGAGCGGTTGACGAGGTGGATGAAAGAACAGTAGTGAGTGGTGCGGATGTGGCCCTCAATGGACAAAGAGGGGGTTTCTATATGCATGAATATGCTCTGAAAATAAAGAACGGTCAAAGAACGGCTCTAAAAGCCCAAACGTCTATTTAACAATAGGAAGCAGTCAAATAGAAAGTTTCGAATAACCTAAAAAGCCAACCAAGGTTCTCACAACCTTGGTTGGCTTTAAGTATTTACAACTATTAAACCGTAGGTCCGCCCATATCAAGGACTTCGGCAGGTACATTTTCAAATTTTTTGAAGTTTGCTTTGAACTTTCCTGCAAGCTCGCGGGCAAACTGATCGTATTTTTCTTCGTCATGCCAAGTTTTCTTCGGTTGCAACACTTCATCAGGTACACCTGGAACATGCACAGGGATGGAGACCCCGAAGTAAGGATCCTTCTCCACTTCTACATTTGTCAGGTCGCCTTCAAGTGCCGCCTGTACCATCGCTCTTGTGTAAGAAAGCTTCATGCGGCTTCCAACGCCATATTCTCCACCAGTCCAGCCTGTGTTGACAAGGTAAACCTGTACATTGTGCTCATCAATCTTCTTACCGAGCATCTCTGCATACGTTGTGGCAGGAAGCGGCAGGAACGGTGATCCGAAGCAAGTCGAGAATGTTGCTTGTGGTGAAGTGATTCCGCGCTCTGTACCTGCAAGCTTACTTGTATAACCGCTTAAGAAATGGAACATAGCCTGTTCTTTAGAAAGCTTGGAGATTGGAGGCAATACGCCAGTTGCATCAGCTGTCAAAAAGACGATCGTTGTCGGGTGGCCAGCGATGCTAGGTTGGACGATATTTTCCATGGCATCCAAGGAATAAGCTGCACGCGTGTTTTCCGTTAGTGTAGAGTTATCATAGTCGGCAACTCTGGATTGCCCATCAATGACTACATTCTCTAACACAGATCCGAAACGGATTGCATCGAAGATTTGTGGTTCTTTTTCATGTGTCAGGCCGATGCATTTTGCATAGCAGCCACCCTCGATATTGAATACACCAGTGTTGGACCAGCCGTGCTCGTCGTCTCCGATCAGTTTGCGGTTTGGATCGGCAGATAGAGTTGTTTTACCTGTTCCTGATAGACCGAAGAATAAGGCTACATCGCCTTCGCGGCCTACATTTGCAGAGCAGTGCATCGGCATGATGCCGTTTTCCGGTAAAAGATAGTTCATAACGGAGAAGATGGACTTTTTCATTTCTCCAGCATATTCCGTACCACCGATAAGAACGACGCGTTTGCTGAAGGAAATGATGATGAATGCTTCTGAGTTGGTTCCATCCACAGCTGGATCAGCCTTGAAGTTTGGTGCAGAAACAATGCTGAAGGCGGTTTCATGTTTGGCCAACTGCTCTTCGTTTGGTTTGATGAATAGTTGTTGAGCAAAAAGGTTGTGCCATGCAAACTCATTAATCACTTGGATTGGTAACTGATATTTCTCATCAGCTCCGGCAAACCCTTTAAAAACAAAAATCTCTTCTTTATTTTCTAAGTATGTCAGTACTTTATTATATAAGCGGTCAAATACGTCTTCTGAGATAGGGCTGTTTACACTTCCCCAATCGATTTTATCTTTACTTGACTCTTCTTCCACAATAAATTTATCTTTAGGGGAGCGACCCGTGTATTTTCCAGTGGTTGCGAGCACAGCACCTGTAGAGGTCAAGCAGCCTTCGTTACGGTTTAATACTTTTTCCACCAATTGTGGAACAGAAAGCTGTACATGTGTGTTACTTCCGTAAATTAATTTTGTTAACCCATTATCGATCCCAACCGTTTTCATCATGGATAACTCTCCTTCAATTTGAATTAATAATTATTTTTGTTTTTTCTCATCTGTTAAAAAGTATAACACATTTAATCTAATAGTCCATACTAATTAGCTTATTTTATGAAAATTAATGTGAATTCGTTAATATTTTGTGAAAAAACAGGCTTATCCCAGTGGAAAAGCTAAGAGTTAATATGTAAAGTAGACCAAAAAATTGAAAGCGTTACCAATTCTCGCCTAAAACAAGGGGGGACGAGCCCGATTCCCTCTACCATTATAAACCCTGTTCCCCATAAGTAAAAGAGAATGATGGATCAATTTCTCATGGGCTTAAAATATCAGTATAAACAAAGAAAAAGCGATAATAATAAGGAAGCAATTATTTCCTGTAAATCGATGTCGAATTATTTCTCTTTTTTGTTGACATAAAAGGTTTTAGTACGCTAATATAGAACCTTGAACGGATACTCTTATTCCGAGCTGGTGGAGGGACAGGCCCTATGAAACCCAGCAACCTGCTCAAAGGATGAGCGAGCGCGAAAAAGCACGCCGCTGTTTTATTAGGCCAAGTTTTTGGTCGCTTGAGAAAAGGTGCTAAACCTGAGCAAGGCTATGACCTTGACCGATAAGAGTGAAAGGCTAATTCTCGACATCAAACCTTTCCTCAATTTTGTGGGAAGGTTTTTTCTATTTTTACACAAGATAACATAGAACATCACAATAGGAACTGAGATCCGTATCAAATATAACTGTTGTACGTGAAGAGAAGTCAAACGCTTTTCATAAACAAAAAGGAGGAACTTTTTTTAATGACTAAACAACGTCGTTTATTTACTTCTGAGTCCGTAACGGAAGGGCACCCGGATAAAATTTGTGACCAAATTTCCGATTCTATCCTGGACGCGATCCTAACTAATGACCCGAATGCACGTGTAGCGTGTGAAACATCCGTTACTACTGGATTGGTATTAGTAGCTGGAGAAATTACAACTTCCACTTATGTAGATATTCCTAAGATTGTTCGTGAAACAATCCAAGGCATCGGTTATACTCGTGCAAAATACGGTTTTGATGCGGAAACTTGTGCTGTACTTACTTCCATCGATGAGCAGTCTGCTGACATCGCAATGGGTGTTGACCAAGCGCTAGAAGCTCGTGAAGGTCAAATGTCAGATGCAGAAATCGAAGCAATTGGAGCGGGTGACCAAGGTCTAATGTTTGGTTTCGCTTGCAATGAAACAAAAGAATTAATGCCTTTACCTATTTCTCTAGCGCACAAGCTTTCCCGCCGCTTAACAGAAGTAAGAAAAGATGAGGTTCTTCCTTACTTACGTCCAGATGGTAAAACGCAAGTGACAGTAGAATATGATGAGAACGACCAACCAGTTCGCATTGATACAATTGTAATCTCTACTCAACATCACCCAGAGGTTTCCTTGGAGCGTATCCAACGGAACATCAAGGAATACGTAATCAAGCCGGTAGTTCCTGCTGAATTGATTGACGAGAATACAAAGTACTTCATCAACCCAACTGGCCGTTTCGTAATCGGTGGGCCACAAGGGGATGCAGGTCTTACAGGACGTAAGATCATCGTTGACACTTACGGTGGATACGCTCGCCACGGTGGTGGAGCATTCTCCGGTAAAGATGCAACAAAAGTAGACCGTTCTGGTGCATATGCAGCACGCTATGTAGCTAAAAACATCGTCGCAAGTGGACTTGCTGACAAGTGTGAAGTGCAATTGGCTTATGCGATCGGTGTTGCTCAACCAGTGTCTATCGCAGTGGATACTTTCGGAACTGGTAAAGTTTCTGAAGAGAAATTGGTTGAATTGGTTCGCAATAACTTCGACCTTCGTCCAGCTGGAATCATTAAAATGCTAGACCTTCGTCGTCCTATCTACAAGCAAACTGCAGCTTACGGCCACTTCGGACGTAATGATCTGGATCTTCCTTGGGAGCAAACAGACAAAGCAGATGCATTGAAAGAGCAAGCGAACGCTTAATATAGGCAATAAGAAAAACCGCCCGCGAATAAGGCTCTCTAAGAGCTATATTCTAGGGCGGTTTTTTAGTTCTAAAGGATTTCTTCTAATGTTACATATAAGGAATCTCTTTTGGATTCTAAAAGGGTGAGTTCATCTTGCAGTCTTTGAAGAGTTTGTAGATCTTCTTCATTGCTCATTTGAGCTTCTAACTCAACTATTTCTGTTTCCAGATCCTCTAAGTCCTTTTCTATTTCCTCGAAGCTTTTATTTTTAGTTGTGTTTGGAGGTAGGTGCTCTTTCTTCTTCTGGGTTTGTATGAAGTCAGGAAGGTTTACTACCTTTTTCCTCTCCAACTCCTCCCGCTTTCCACGGGCATATTGATAATTTCCCTCAAAAGTGACGAGCCTTCCATCTTCTAACCAGCATGTTTTCTCAAAATATTTATTCAAGAAAAACCGATCATGGGAGACGGCTAGGATGGTGCCATCAAAGTCTTCTAATGCCTCTTCAAGAACTTCTCTTGAATCGATATCGAGGTGGTTGGTCGGCTCATCCAATATCAGCAAATTGATATCTTGGTGCATTAGCTGGGCCAGACGTAGCCGCATTTTCTCCCCGCCACTTAAATTCTCTACTTTCTTGAATACAGAAGGTCCGTAGAACAAGAATTTCGCCAACACATGCCTTGCTTGTTCCAATGTGATGGAAATGTCTTCACGGAATGCTTCAATCAACGTTTGATTTGGATTGCTAGCTTCGATATGCTGAGAAAGATAACCTACTTTTACGTTACTGCCAAGTTTCACTAATCCACTATCCGCATCCAGTTTTCCGAGCAACATCTTTAACAGAGAAGATTTACCCGTCCCATTCTGACCGACAATTGCTGCCCTTTCTCTAAAATAAATTGCCAGGTCAATGTCTTTGAAAAGATCTTTCTTACCAAATGATTTATGGACCTTTTCCAATATTACTACATCTTTTCCGCTACGATCTGTGGCATCAAATTGAAGTCCCATTGCCTTCCGCTCAAGGATGGGACGTTTTATTTTTTCCATTCTATTTAATGCCTTTTCCATGCTTTTCGCGCGGCGATGCATGGCCGCATTTGGAGGATTACTTTGATTCGCCCATTCTTTTAGGCGCTTGATTGCCTCTTTCATTTTCTTGATTTTTTTCTGTTGTTCTTGATACGCGGAGAATTCCAACAGCAATCTCTCTTCTTTTTCCTTTAGGAAACCACTGTAGTTGGTATGATAAGTGTGAATCTCCCCGTCCTCTAAATCTATAATTTTAGTTGCTACCTCATCTAGGAAATAACGATCATGTGAGATGGCAACAACTGTCCCATCATACTCTTTTAAATATTGCTCCAGCCACTCTACTGAAAATATATCAAGATGGTTGGTCGGTTCATCAAGAAGAAGCAGGTCGGGGTTTTGTAATAAAATAAACCCAAGACAAATTTTTGTTTGCTCTCCGCCACTCAAGCTTGGAAATGGCTGTGAGAGCAAATGGGTGATCTTCAGCCCATTTGCAATTCGCTGGATGGAGGCGTCCATCTCGTATCCTCCCATAAAACCAAACCGTTCTTGAAGTACGCCGTATTCATTCATTATCTTGTTCAATTTGCTCTCTTCAGCAACCACCGTCATCTGCTCCTCCAATACCCGAAGCTTATGTTGCAAATCCACTATCTCCTGAAAAGCAGAGCGCAATACATCTTCTCCCGTTGTCCCTTCAGGAAAGGAAGGAATTTGGGCAAGGTAGCCAATCTTAGTACCTTTTCTTATATGAATGGCTCCTTTATCAGGGGCTTCCAAACTGCTTATCAGTTGAAAGAGTGTCGTCTTTCCACTTCCGTTTCTTCCCACAAGTCCAATGCGGTCATTAGCCTGGATTTCCATTGAAACACCCTCAAAAATCATCGTTCCTGCAAAGCTTTTACTTATATTGTTTAATGTACATATCATCATGTTAATTTCACTCCTTCAGAATTTAAACGCACCAAAAAAACCATGAGTAAGAAGAAGCCTTCTTTCCCATGGTTTATTTTTGAAACAGGTGGTGTACACCTAGTGTGCTTTTGGGCAAAAGATCTCTTACTATCTGTCATTTCTATTCAGCTGTCTAAAAAAGGACATACGTGTCCCGTTGATAGCTGAATCATGAAAAATCGCACGACAAATATGCAAATATGCCATGTATTGTGTGCGAGCATTAACAGATAGTAACATCTTTTTCCCCTCCTTCCGAACAAGTAAGATGTCTCTATTATATAATGATTTCTTTAAAAGTTGCAAATTATTAATTTTTAAGCTAGCTCTTGTAAGTTTTCTTGAGCTAATGTGCTCTTATAGTCTCTCAGTAGTTTATCAAAAATGGCATTCCAAGATTGTTCGAGAGCATATTGGCGACCTGCCAGGGCCATCTGGTCCCGCTTTTCTTCATCCACCAAAAGGCTGGTGATAGCTGCAGCAAAAGCTTTGGGATCGCCTTGAGCACATAGATGCCCTGTCAGCCCCTGCTGTATGATGGTTTTGACTCCGCCGGCATTTGCGCCCACCACGGGAGTACCGGATGCAAGGGATTCCAATACCACATTGCCAAAGGTTTCGGTAGCGGAAGGAAAAACGAACAAATCGGAACCTGCATAAACTTCCGCAAGGTTTTGACCTGATTGGTAACCGGCGAAGGTCATATTGGGAAGGGCGTTTTTGTACAGTTCCTGTTTCAAAGGACCGTCCCCTACCAATAACCAGTGTACATCATGACGGATGGATTCTGGCAGTGCAGCATCAATTTCAGGAAGAAGTGCTACATCTTTCTCCGGAGCGAGTCTTCCTACATAAGAAATGATAAATTTCTCTTTCATTTTATATTTGACCTTCAACTGTTTTGAGTAGGAGGCAGTAGGATGAAAAACAGAACAGTCCACGCCTCTTTGCCAGATGGCAGTATTGGTGAACCCATGTTTCTTAAGGTGATTTTGCGTGTCGGTGGATGGAACAAAAATCTTCCTCAATGGGCGATGAAACCAGCGCATGTAGCTCCAGAGTACTTTTGTGAGAAATTGAAGATCGTAGTATTCGAGGTATTTATCAAAATCGGTGTGGTAGGAACCTACTACTGGAATTTCGAGTTTTTTTGCATAGTGAAGCCCGCAAAGGCCGATATTAAAGGGAGTTGCAACATGAATGAGGTCGGGTTTGAATTTTTGCAGTTCCGCCTTGACAGAGAGCATGTTCGGAAGGGCGAGCCGGCATTCGGGATACAAGAAAAATGGCAGACTGGCAAAGCGGTGAACATGGCTTGTAAACAAATCCTTGCTTGTACTTTCCGGGGCAAACACCCTATACTCCATCCCTTGACCGTCCAAGTAATTGGTAAAACGTTTCAAGGTTTTTGCTACACCATTAACATCTGGAGCAAACGTATCTGTAAAGATAGCAATCTTCATAATAAACCTCCTTCAAATATATTTAACAAGTAGGTAGCTGGTTCCCCAGGAGATTGTAGTGCAAGGTGTGAGACTCCGGCGGGAGGTAGCGGTAGGTTGAGACCCCGCAACGCAGTGAGGAGGCTCAAGCAGCGCCCCGCGGAAAGCGAACACCTGGAACGGAAATTTACTGGAGTTATACAGATTTGTTGGCTAGTCAAGATAATAATGGTACAACCATCATGTACGACAGGATACCTGTCGTGGTACCAAGCACCACCCCGACTGCAACATCAGAGGGATAGTGGAGCCCTAGGTAGATCCTTGAAACTGCTACACAGAGCGCAATAGGGATTAAAAGTATGGCAAGAGGTGGTATGAATAGAATAAAAGGGATGACGCTGGAAAAAACTGCGGTTGTATGACCGGATGGGAATGAATGATCCTTTAACGGATTGGTGCCCACTTTGATCGCTTCCAGAGCTAGATACGGGCGTCGTCTTGGATAAAGTTTTTTGGCAATTGCCACCGGAATATGACTGAGCGCTAATGAAAGCCCCGCTGCCATAGCGGTATATTTAAGAGAATGATTGCTGAAGATGATTAGAAGCAGAAGGGTACAAATAGTGAAAGTAGCCCCTCCAATATGCGTGATGTTACGGAAAAAGAAGTTCACATGCTTTCTGTCAAAATGACGATTCACACAGCGAAACAGATTACATTCCAATTCGTAGAAATTTGCGAGTAATTTTTCCATCATCAGGACTCCTTTTCAACTAGGCTATTTTCTTACCTTCATTTTAGATGGCATTTATTTAGGAAGTTATAAGGCTGTGTAAAGATAGAGTTAGGATTAGCTGGTAGAAAATTAACAGAAATTTAAGAATAAAAAAACACCACCCGGAAATGGGTGGTGTGTAGGGGATTATCAGTTTTGGACGGATTTATAAAATTGTCCTTTTTCCACGTATTCTCTTCTGATACGTGCCATGTCCAGCTTGTCTTCTTCCGTCAGTTCGCGAACGACTTTGGCAGGCCGGCCGAAAGCAAGCGAATTAGGTGGAATACGTTTTCCAGGTGGTACAAGGCTGCCGGCCCCAATAAAGGCTCCCTCGCCAATTTCGGCTCCGTCTAGAATGATGGAGCCCATGCCAATTAAGGCGTTTTTTCGAATAAATGCGCTATGTAGTGTACATTGGTGCCCAACTGTGACATCATCTTCTATTATCAAAGGTTTGTTGGGACTTTGATGAAGCAGGGATTGATCCTGGATATTAACCCTCTCGCCAATGATCGTAGGGGCTACATCGCCACGGATGACTGTGTGGAACCAGATGCTGCTCTCCTTCCCGATGGATACATCTCCTGTGATTACCGAAAAATCGGCGAGGTAGACTGTTTCGTCAATCTGTGGTTTTTTATCAAGAAATGGGTATATTTTATACATAAGTTCCTCCGGCTTGTAAGAAATGTTTGTTTTATTTTATTATATCAGAAAGAATGTCATTATTTTGAGGGAGTGTTCGAGAATGTGGAAATGGGAGGCAGAAGAACCGAAAGGCACCATCGTAATAGTCCATGGCGCACAGGAACATCACGGGAGATACTCCTGGTTGATGGATCAGTGGAAGTCGAACGGATTCAATGTCATCATGGGAGATTTACCTGGGCAGGGACTTTCCACACGTCGAAGGGGACATATAGACAATTTCGATGAATATATAGATGAAGTGGAGAAATGGATCAAAGAGGCATACTTGTTGAAGCCGCCTGTTTTTGTCATCGGACATAGCATGGGCGGCTTGGCGGTCATCCGTACACTTCAGGAGAAAAAACCTTTGATGGTAGCTGGAGTTATTTTATCTTCTCCATGTTTGAAGCTGATTCAACCTCCGACAAAAGGGTTGGATGTCCTATCCAAAGGATTGAATTTCATTTTGCCAAAAACGAAATTCGAAACAGGAATCACCATTGACAAAGCGACGAGAAATGAAGAAATCTGGAGAAGTGCTGCAGGAGATGAGCTTTATATCACGAAAGTATCTGTTAGATGGTACCGTGAGCTGGTTCAGTCCATGAACCAAGCCTTTACGGGGATTGATAAGTTTCCTGATATTCCTGTATTACTTATGCAGGCAGGTGACGATTTGATTGTGGAAAGTTTTGCTTCAGAGTCATGGTTCAATTCTCTTTCAGCAAAAGAAAAGAGCTACAAGGAATGGAAAGGTCTATATCATGAAATTTTTAATGAGCCTGAGCGGGATCGCGTTTTTCGTTATGCCAAAGCTTTTGTGGATTTACAAATAGAAGGAAGTGACTGAATTTGAAGGTACCCACCCATCCTTTTTCGTTGATGAAAAGGGTGTATCGAGATGTGTTCCCTGTTGTATATCAGGAGTTGGAGCATTGGAAGAAGAGAGCGTCTGATATTCCGGATGATGAGCTTCGCAAGCAGGCGCTGGCAAGTATTGAGACGAAAGCCTTCCATTGTGAGGGTGGCGGTATTCTATCGTTGCTTGCAGGAGTAGATTTCCGTCAGGCGGTCAAGTTTATCGTTGCTTATCAGACCATCAGTGATTATTTGGATAATCTATGTGATAGGAGTACCTCGATGGATCCTTTGGATTTCGCAGCCCTTCATGAATCCATGCCAGATGCATTGACCGTGGGGGCCCCTTTGAAAAATTATTACCGATTCAGGGAAGAGCAGGATGATGGAGGGTACCTGGGAAGTTTGGTGACAACATGTCAAAGTGTGTTGAGTTCTTTGGGCAACTATGCGCTCATAGCTCCGCACTTGGTGAAGCTTGCCGGATATTATTGCGACTTGCAAGTACATAAGCATGTAGTGGTGGAGGAAAGGGTACCAAGGCTTGAAGAGTGGTTCTCCCTTTATAAGGAAGAGCTGCCTCCGATGGAGTGGTATGAGTTTTCCGCTTGTTCTGGGTCAACCTTGGGGATATTCTGTCTGGTTTCGCAGGCCTCCCGTGAATCCTTTACTGCCGAACATGCAGAGAAGATTGTGGGAGGATATTTTCCTTATATACAAGGATTGCATATACTACTGGATTATTTCATTGATCAGGAAGAAGATCTGGAAGGTGGAGATCTTAATTTTTGCACGTATTATGAGAATGAGTCAGTGTTCATGGATAGGTTGCGGCATTTCATGGAGCAGGCAGATATCTATACGGAAGGATTGCCTTTTGAAAAATTCCACCGCCTGATCAACCGTGGACTGCTCGGTGTCTATCTCTCAGATCGCAAAGTCCACAACTGCAAAGACATCTCCTCCATGGCCAAAAGCATCATCAAAGCAAGCGGCGGTACCGCCTATTTCTTCTACATGAACGGAAGGGCATATCGACGCTTTCAAAGTTGGCGTGGAGCTTAAAGGGACTGACTTCCGCTGCGTTAAAGTTATAAAGTGCTAAAAGGGGTCTGACCCTCACTGCGTTAAAGTTATAAAGTGCTAAAAGGGGTCTGACCCTCACCACGGTAAAGCAACAAAGGATCCGGCACATAAGCCGGATCCTTTGTTATTTCTTTTCTATGGCGATGATGAATGGTGGGTTGTTCACTTGGTTCATAAAGCGGTATTGGAGGACGTGTGCTTTTTTCTGATCCAGTTTGGTGACGTAGTCGAGAAGGGCATCCCGTTCGACCTGGCCTTCTGGGTGTCCGTGATAGACGACAATGACGATGACTGCTTCTTTTTTCATGACGGAAAGAAGCTTGTCCACGGCGTTGATGGTACTTTCCGGTACCGTTACAATTCCTTTGTCTCCACCAGGAAGGTAACCTAGATTGAATATGGCTCCCCTGATCTGATCATGTTTTTCAGAAGGGATTCTATCCAGTAACTCTGCATGGCTTGCCTCAAACAGCGAGACACGAGATCCAACAGCATGTTCCACCAGCAAATCTTCTGTGTTCTTTATCGCCTCATGTTGGATATCAAAGCCATATACGTGACCAGTGTCTCCAACTAGCTCTGCGAGAAAGAGGGTGTCGTGTCCATTACCTACCGTACAATCCACAGCAATATCACCTTCTGACACAGCCAGATTCAATATCTTTTTACTATATGGTAAGACTCGTTCCAATTTCATCGTCCATCCTCAGCGCCTTTCCCAACATAATACTTTCCTTGCCAACTGTCTCGTCTTTTCAGTTCGGCATCTATGGCATTCAGCACTGACCACTTATCCACACTCCACATTGGGCCGATCATGATATCAATGGGCCCGTCTCCTGTAATGCGATGGACAATCATCTCAGGAGGCAATATTTCCAACTGATCACAAACTAGTTGGATATAATCCTCAAAGGAAAGGAACTCAAGCATACCTTTTTCATATTGCTTTACCATTGGAGTGCC
Source organism: Sutcliffiella horikoshii (assembly GCF_021991925.1). Classification (GTDB taxonomy): domain Bacteria; phylum Bacillota; class Bacilli; order Bacillales; family Bacillaceae_I; genus Sutcliffiella_A; species Sutcliffiella_A horikoshii_F. The sequence goes on from NZ_RXZI01000003.1 coordinate 58,605, forward strand.
CTTCAAAAGGTGCAATAAGTGTATTTTGATCCCCTGCACATCCAGTTTCGCGACAGCCTCCGCCGTTTCCATCATCATCTTATTATCTTCCAATGGCAGACCGTCAATGATGTGGGAACATACACGGATGCCATGCTTACGCAATTTATTGACACCTTCCACATATGTTTCAAAGTCATGGGCACGATTGATCAGGAGGGCAGTTCTCTCATGAACCGTTTGCAGACCTAACTCCACCCAAAGATAAGTGCGCTGATTCAGCTCGGCTAAATATTCCACCACATCATCTGGTAGGCAATCAGGGCGTGTTCCAATGGAAAGGCCGACCACCCCGTCCTGCTGTAGCACGGTTTCGTATTTCTCTCTTAGGACCTCTACGGGTGCATGCGTATTGGTGAATGCCTGGAAATAGGCCATATATTTGCCGTCTTTCCATTTATGATGCATTTTCGTTTTTATCTCATAAAATTGGGTGATTAGATCATCTGCTCGGTTTCCTGCAAAATCACCGGAACCTGCGGCACTACAGAATGTACAACCACCATGAGCTACTGTGCCGTCACGGTTAGGGCAGTCAAAACCGCCATCTAAAGCCACCTTGAATACCTTGTGTCCGAAATGATTACGTAAATGATAATTCCACGTGTGATATCGTTTATCTTCAACGGAATATGGAAACGGATTTTGCGTAGTTTGTTTAGTCATCCGTACTCCTCCTCTTTTTGTCCAACTAATGCTAACAAACTATTTTAGCATGTATGCACAACCTGCTTCAATGCCGTTCACTTTTTTAGCATGGACTTGAAAAAAATGCGCAAAATAAAGCCGAGTACACAGAAAAATTGTGGGGTGAATAGAACCATGGCAACAAGAGAATCTGTTGAACAATTTATTCAACAATGTGAAGATGCACTGCGCAATGCACATGCACAATATAGTGAAGCAAAGCAGCTGGAGCACTATAACGATACCGAATTTACAAATGCCCAAGAACAAATCGAGGCAACGTACAATGATCTTATGCATCTTTCCCAGAGCTGTAATGCTCAGCAACGCGAGCAATTAAATCGCATGCGCCTGCAACTGCAAAATCTTCAAAATGAAATGACTTTATTGAGACATTAAGGGGGCCTACAATCATGAAGAAACGTTCCAAGCAAAATAACCCGGAGCAAAAAACAAGAAACGCCGAAAACACGGCCGTCGAAATGGGTGCAGAATATAATCCAGTTAGGGAAGTAAAGCAGAAGAATTTGAAAAAAGCCCAACCAGTCAGATCCAAAAATCATAGCGAGAATGAGTAGGAGAGCAGCCTTTGTGCTGCTTTTTTATATGATGTATGTATTTGAAAATGGGTATGAGAATAACGAGATAATTGGAAAAGTCGCAATAACCAGGAGAAAAGTCACAATAAGCTCCGGAAAAGTCACAATAACGAGGGAAAAAGTCACAATAACCCTCACAAAAGTTACAATCAACATGAGAAGCTCTCCATAACTCATAAAAAACTTACCATTCTCTCTTCTAGAAGCCACGATAATCCACCAATCCTAAAATTACGTGAGATATAACCCAAAAAATACCTAAAGTTAAAAAACCAACTCTCCAACCATGTCCCAAAAATCAGAATAATTACATTTCCTGATTTCTGACTTTTTATATTGAAACTGCCCTCAAAACGGATTACAATTATTTTGGATTTCGAAATAATTGGTTGAAGGAGGGCATGCAGTTATGCTTAAAATGCCCAAGGCCCTTTGGTTATTAGTTATTGGTATGGCAATAAACGTAACTGGGGCTTCTTTTTTATGGCCGTTAAATACAATATACATTCATGACATCCTTGGGAAGTCGCTTTCTGTAGCGGGACTTGTTCTGATGGTTAATGCCGGTGCAAGCGTAATAGGAAACCTGATAGGCGGTGTGCTTTTTGATAAAATTGGTGGCTACCGGTCCATTCTTTTAGGGATTTCCATCACCATCATTGCACTTATCGGGTTGACATTCAATCACACCTGGAATTTTTATGTGGTGTATTTGACCATCATCGGCTTTGGGTCAGGGATTGTGTTTCCATCCATGTACGCGATGGCAGGTTCCGTGTGGAAAGAAGGTGGACGCAAATCGTTCAATGCCATGTATGTATCACAGAATCTTGGTGTGGCAATTGGAGCGGCACTTGGTGGGCTTGTTGCGGATATTCGTTTTGACTACATATTCCTTGCGAATACAGTCACATACGCCATCTTTTTCATCATCGCTTTATTTGGCTATCGGAAGATACAGGCTAATCCTACTAGCCAGACTTCCGTATTGGATCAAAAGCAAAAAATCAAGGATCATACTAAGCTGTACGCTTTATTAATAGTGTGTATCGGTTACCTTCTGTGCTGGATGGGCTATGTACAATGGCAGACGACCATTGCCACACATACACAATCACTTGGGATCTCCCTAAAACAGTACAGCATTTTATGGACAATTAATGGAGCATTAATCGTACTGGCTCAACCCATCATTACATGGATTGTAAAAAAATACACAAAAACGTTGAAGACTCAGATCATTGTGGGATTGGTCATATTCATCATTTCTTTTGCCGTTGTGGGTGTAGCGGAACAATACACGGCATTCCTTGTAGCGATGATCATCATTACAATCGGGGAGATGTTCGTCTGGCCTGCTGTTCCAACTGTGGCGAATCAGCTTGCCCCAAAAGGTCGGGAAGGTTTCTATCAAGGAATCGTCAACTCGACTGCAACCGGGGGAAGGATGCTTGGTCCTTTCATGGGTGGAGTATTGGTAGATCTCTCTGGGATGGGCATGCTTTTTGGGGTATTGATGGGCTTTATGGTGATTGCGATATTTACTACTTCCATTTACGATCGGAAATTAAAAACAACTACAACAAACATACCTGAACTTTCTAAGAGTGCTTCCTGAACTCCTGTATTCCAAGCGGTGCGATTCCTAAAAAGAATCGCACCGTTTTTTCATGATTTCCTATTGACATAAAATATCCAAATATGATAATTATTTTATTGAGCGTTAGCACTCTTTATCAGAGAGTGCTAAAATAAACATGGATACATAACCGGAAGGAGAAATCAGACCATGACAAAAAAAGAGTTCCAAGCTGAATCGAAAAGACTGCTGGAAATGATGATCAACTCCATTTACTCCCAGCGTGAAGTATTTCTACGTGAACTAATTTCCAATGCAAGTGATGCAATGGATAAAATCTATTATCGTGCACTGACAGATGATTCCCTTACATTTGATAAAGACAACTATTTTGTAAAGGTAATCCCTAATAAAGCAGAAAGAACATTAACCATTATGGATACAGGGATCGGGATGACCAAAGAAGAATTGGAAGCCAACTTGGGTGTTATTGCAAAGAGTGGTTCTTTGGCGTTCAAAAAAGAAAACGAAATCAAGGACGGCCATGACATTATCGGTCAGTTCGGTGTCGGCTTCTATGCGGCATTCATGGTTGCGGATGTAGTGACAGTGACAAGTAAAGCACTTGGAAGCGATGAGGCATACAAATGGCAATCGGAAGGTGCAGATGGATATACAATCGAGCCTGCTGATAAAGACTCTGTTGGTACTGAAATCGTCCTGAAAATAAAAGAAAACACGGAAGATGAAAGCTATGATGAGTACTTGGAAGAATATCGTTTAAAGTCCATCATCAAAAAGTACTCAGACTTCATCCGCTATCCTATCAAAATGGATGTGACCACGTCCAAACCGAAAGCGGACAACGAAGAGGAACTAGAAGAAGTGACAGAAGAACAGACCATCAACAGCATGGTGCCGATCTGGCGTAAAAATAAATCAGAGCTTACAACAGAAGACTATGAAAAATTTTATAGTGAAAAGCATTATGGTTTTGACAAGCCATTAAAGCACCTTCATATCAGTGTGGACGGGACGATCCGCTATAACTCTATTCTTTACATTCCGGAGAACATTCCATTTGATTACTATTCCAAGGAGTATGAAAAAGGGCTGGAGCTATATTCAAGTGGTGTATTAATTATGAACAAATGTGCGGATTTGTTGCCTGATCATTTCAGTTTTGTGAAAGGATTGGTGGATTCTGAGGACCTTTCCCTTAATATCTCTCGTGAAATGCTGCAGCAAGATCGTCAGCTGAAGTTCATCGCGAAGAACCTTGCAAAGAAAATCAAGAGTGCCCTGCTTGGCATGTTAAAGGACGAGCGCGACAGTTACGTGAAGTTCTTTGAGGCATTCGGCCGTCAGCTGAAGTATGGTGTTTATGCAGAGTATGGGGCAAACAAAGAGCAGCTGCAAGACTTGTTGATGTTCTATTCTTCCACAGAAAAGAAACTTGTGACGCTCGATGAGTACATCTCCCGTATGAAAGAGGACCAAAAGTACATTTACTATGCAACCGGGGAGTCAAAAGAAAGAATAGAAAAGCTTCCGCAAACAGAACTTGTATCGGACAAGGGCTTCGAAATTCTTTATTTCACGGAGGACATTGATGAGTTCGCAATCAAGATGCTGATGAACTACAAAGAAAAAGAGTTCAAAAACGTATCGAGCGGGGACCTTGGAATTGACTCTGAAGAGGACGAAAAGCAAACGGAGTCTGAACAGGAAGCAAACAAGGATCTATTTGAAGCGATGAAGGAAATCCTTGCTGATAAGGTTTCAGCGGTTAAGGTTTCTAAACGTCTAAAAACACATCCTGTCTGCCTATCAACTGAAGGGGAAGTAACCATTGAGATGGAGAAAATCCTAAGCGCGATGCCAGATAACCAAAACATCAAGGCAAACAAGGTCCTTGAAATCAACACAAACCATGATGTGTTTGCATCATTGAAAAGTGCCCATGAAGGCGATCGTGAAAAGCTGGCGTTGTACACAAACCTTCTATACAGCCAAGCGCTATTGATTGAAGGATTGCCGTTGGAGGATCCTGTTGAGTTTACGAATGACGTATGTAAAGTGATGGTATAAAAAATAGTTAATAAAGGAAAAGGCCAATTCTGCTCATTAACGAGTGGGGTTGGTTCTTTTGTTTTCTCGGAAGTGGTTTCGATTGATGTAATGGTATGGCAAGAACAGTAGTTTCTCGAATGATTTTTCTCAAAGGAAATCTCCCATGAATCAAGAATACATAAAAGGAGGAAACTTGGAGGAGGAAATGGAAAATGCAAAAAACAATACCAATCAAAAATCAAATGAATGGTGTATTTATCCATGTGGCAAATCTCAAAAAATCCGCAGAATGGTACACCAACCTGTTGGGTTTAGAAGTGGACCTTAGCACTGTCGAGTCTCCTGTGTATAACATTCCATTGAAGGGAAGCACTTCCTTGACACTTGATGACCATACATTCGATCCTACGTTTAAGCATGAACCAAGTAGCGCACCTTTGTTTAATTTTTACTCACCAGACATTGAAGAGGCATATCAATTTATTCAGAACAAAGGAATTGAAGTGGTACGTGAAATAGAAAGGGTGGGGGATACGGCATGGTTCAATATTAAAGATCCTGACGGGAACGTGGTGATGATCTGTAATTGCTGATGATAAGTTGGGGGATGAATCAATCTGTCATTCTCCTCCTTTTGTAAGTTACTAGCTACCACCATTTGATCAAGTAAACCTAAAACCTAGAAATATTTCATTAAGAGAGAATGTGGTATAGCCATGTTCTTTTTTTGTTGTTCAAAACTTCTTTTATAAAAATGTATTGTTATTGTAATATAACTTCAAGTATTTTCCTGAATCTTCAAGATATATGGATTCCTATCACATTCTGATATTACATGAATGCTGATTTGGGAAATAAAAAATGAATATCTTGGGATTTTTATAGACATCACAACTTAAGCCCCGTTTTAGATACAGATTAATGGGTTATATACCTACTAAGCTAATTAAATAAGAAAACTTTGATCATATGACTACATTTATAAAGTGGAAAGGAGCAATGCGTAAATGAGTGTTCAAAAAAGTACAGACAGTTCAAGTCTTGCAGAGGTAATTGATCGGATTCTTGATAAAGGAATCGTGATTGACGCATTTGTAAGAGTTTCATTGGTAGGAATTGAAATTCTTACAGTCGAAGCACGGGTAGTCATTGCAAGTGTGGATACATGGTTGAGATATGCGGAAGCGGTAGGCCTGTTACGTGATGAGGTCGAGGAAGAAGGTTTGGCTAATAGAAATCAAGAAGGGCAATTCAGCTTCTAATCCTCCATTTTTACAAAAAAAATTTATAAATAAAATGCAAGATTCACAAACAGAAGGGATGAGGTTGGTTTACATGACAGTTAAAGAGAAAAACGAACAGCAAGAAGAAAAAAATGATAATGGCAATTACTCTATCAATTTAGCAATTGTGGGAGGAGTTGTAGGTGCAGGCATTGGTTTACTTTCCAGCCCAGGCACAAGTAAAAAGCTTTATAAAAATATCAGTGAATCAGAAGTGGTGAAGGTTGCCGGCAATCAATTAAGAAGATCAGCCCAAGAGATGCTTGCTGCACAGGCGCAAAATGGGATCAAGCAGTTGGCCTCAGGTTATATGGGCAAAAATGTGGTGAGCCTATTAAATCCAACTAAAAGTAATGAAAAGAAGGATGCTAAAGACGATAATTCATCTTCCGAATTGGAAGAAATAAAGGAAGAAAACAAAAATATAAATAATCGACTCGATAAGATTGAAAGCATGCTTAGTGAATTAGTGGATTCAAAGAAATAGCTAGACCTCTTTCAATGAATCCAAAGGTGGTAATTGGATGGGCAAAGAGATTAAAAAGACATTAGGCAAGGCGGCAAAGAAGGTGTATGAACACACTCCGGAGCCGATTAAAGAGGAAATCAAAGATAAAGTTAAAGAAAAAGCGAAAGAAAAATTCATTGGTGGTATTCAAGGAAAGGCTGAGGATGCTACTGACAACCTCAAGGAAGCGACAGAAGAAAAAGCTGAACAGTTCGAAGACAAGGCAGAAGAAGGAAAAGAAAAAGCACAAGATGCCCTACTTTCTGTTCGTGACAAGATTGGGAAAGTCGTTGAAGCGGGAGAGGATTTCCAAGAGAAGATATCCTCGACTAGAGAAGATGACGATGACCGCAAAGTAAAAGGTGTAAAGAGCATCAAAAGCTACACCGACATGAAAGGTGCCACTAATATCAAAAGCTCAAAAAATATCAAATCCTCAAATGACATTAAGACAATGGGGTCTTGATGAATGATGAAAGGAGAAATGATGGATGGCCGTTCAAAAAAGTACAGACAGTTCAAGTTTAGCAGAGGTAATTGACCGTATATTGGATAAAGGAATTGTCATTGACGCCTTTGTTAGGGTTTCAGTGGTAGGAATTGAAATCTTGACGGTAGAGGCAAGGGTGGTCATTGCCAGCGTCGACACATGGTTACGATACGCAGAAGCGGTTGGATTACTTCGTGATGAAGTAGAAGAAAATGGGCTCCCTGAACAGCAAAATGAAAGAAGTCAAAGCCCGCGCTTTAGTATTTAGACATTAGAATGGGAACAGCCAGGGGATACTCCTCAGGCTTTCCCTTCTATTTATGCAGGAGGTTCATATGGAAATCAAAAAAATAATGGGGAATGTTGCAGATTTCTTCAATGAATTTGTCGCCCCCCTTCATAAAATCACCTCCGTTGAAGAAAGTGACAACGAAGGATGGAAGCTTACAGTGGAAGTGATTGAAGAAAAAGAATACATGAAAAAGTACGCAAAAGATGAAATGCTCGGAATATATGACGTCCATTTAAACAAAGACAAAGAGGTCGTTTCATATAAAAGGCGCGATATCAGGTATAGAAGTTCCATTAAACATGAAGGATAGCACGCAGTGAGTAGGAGGGAATGGAGTGACGGTTTTAAAAGAAAAAATCAAGAAAGATCCAAGGGCACTAATTCAAGATTCAGAAACGAAAGATTTGCTTTCTCGCTCACTGCAATATCTAAAGGCCGGATACCCTATTCATTTTACAGGCCCTTCTGGTGCAGGTAAAACTTCCATGGCACTCGCTCTTGCAAAGAAAAGGAAAAAGCCTGTTATGCTCATACACGGAAATCATGAGTTAAATAATAAAGATTTAATTGGTGACTTTACAGGGTATACAAGGAAAAAGGTTGTAGATAACTATATCCGTTCCGTCTATAAAAAAGAGGAAAATGTGACAGAAACTTGGAGGGACGGTCGTTTATTGGAAGCCGTGAAAAATGGTTACACGCTAGTATACGATGAATTTACCCGTTCTCAACCAACGACAAATAATATCTTTCTATCCATATTGGAGGAAGGGGTTCTTCCATTATATGGTTCGAAGCTTACAGAACCCTTTGTACCCGTTCATCCGGACTTTGCCGTAATCTTTACAAGCAATCCTGATGAATATGCAGGTGTTTTTCATACACAGGATGCGTTACTTGACCGGTTGATTACCATCCATGTCGATTATAAAGAGGTGGATAGGGAGGCAAAGATCGTCTCCCAGAAAGTCGATATGAAAGAAGGAGAAGCGAAAGCCATTACTGGTCTTGTAGCAGAGCTTCGTAAAGAATGCAATAAGAATGGTCCTAGTTTACGTGCTTCCCTGATGATTGCCAAGCTTGCATCAGAGGGAGATATCCCTATAGACGGGGGTAATGAGGATTTCAAGCGGCTATGCAAGGATATTCTCGCCCATCCATTAGGAAGATGCTTGGATAGTGAGCAACCGTTGAAAGACGCGGAAAAATTGATAATAAAGGCCTGTGAAAATATGAAGGTCACTGAGTAATAAAGGAGAGTCAAAACATGAGCCAAGAAGAGAAAATGGGTATATATATCATCTGTGGAATTCAAACAGAAACAGATGAGGAATTTGGGCATATTGAATTGGAAGGAGAGAGAAGAGAGCTCTTCACTATTTCCTTTAAGGACTCTGCCATGGTGGCTGCAGAGGTGCCAATGAAAATCTACCATCCGAATAAAGAGAATCTGATGATGCATCAACAAGCCATATCACTTGTGATGAAACAAAACGATACCGTCATACCTGTAAGCTTCGGTAATGTTTTTCATTCAAGAGAAGATGTGGCCGTCCTGCTTGAAAACCTGTATCCTCAATTCGAAAAACTTTTCCCAGCCATCAAAGGAAAAATTGAATTGGGCTTAAAAGTAATTGGCAAAAAAGAATGGCTGGAAGAATTGGCTGGCGGAAATGAAAAAATGGGGAAAATGGCAGAAAAAGTCCGTGGGAAATCAGAAGCAGCCAGCTACTATGAGCGAATTCAATTGGGTGAAGCTGCTCAAAAGCTTTTCCTTTCCCTCCAAGAAGAGATGCAAGCAGAAATCTTTCAACCATTAAAGGAAACAGCGGAAGCATCGAAGGTAAATGATCCTATCGGTGAGAAAATGCTGTTGAATGCCTCCTTTTTAATTGATAGGGAAAAGGAAGCAGAATTTGATGAGAAAGTAAATGAAGCTCATGAAAAATGGAAGGATAAGGTCGATTTCAATTACAGTGGTCCATGGCCGGCCTACAACTTTGTCAATATCAGATTAACAGTCGAGGGTGCTTAAATGCTCCATAAATTAGTTTCTGCACCTATCAATCTTGTCATTAAGATCGGCGAGAAAGTAAAAGAGGAAGCGGACAAAGAACTGTATGACCTTCCAACCATTCAAAAAAAGCTCATTCAATTACAGATGATGTATGAATTAGGTGAAATTCCGGATGAGGCATATAAAGAGAAGGAAGCAGAACTGTTGCACCGTTACGAAGTAGCCAAGAATTTGGAAATGGAACAATGGGAGCAGTTGACCAAAAAGAAGTGAGGGTTAGGATATGGGGGAATTAATTTATTTATATGGGTTAATCCCATCTAATGAATCAGTAAGCCAGCCTGTTCCATCCATGAAAGGTTTTGATGGAAAAGGTGATATATACACCATATCAATAGAGGAAATAACCGCTATTGTTTGTAAATTGGATGCAAAAGAGTATTCAGAGGAAATCATAAAAGAGAAAATTAATAGTGATATGGAATGGCTGCAGGAAAAAGCATTTCATCATCATGAAACAGTAATGGGATTATCGAAATTATATACTGTAATCCCTTTAAAGTTTTGTACGTTGTATAAAAATGAAACTAGTTTAACAGATATTGTGAAGCAAAATCATTCCAAGATGACAGACACCTTTGCACTTCTAGAAGGCAATGAGGAATGGAATCTTAAAATATATTGCAATGATGAATTATTAAAGAAGCAAGTGAGCAAGAGCAATCCCGCGATAGAGAAGCAGAGAGAAGAAATCAGTCAACTATCTAAAGGGAAACAGTTTTTTGAAAAGAGAAAACTTGATAAGTTGATTGATGATGAAGTCGAGAACGAAAAGGATCGTGTGAGTGAAAGAATTCATACACATCTTAAAGAATTTGTTTTACAGGGGAATGTAAAGAGGAATTGGAGCAAAGATGTGACAGGCAGGAAAGAAAATATGACTTGGAATAGCGTCTATCTTATTTCTTCCTCAAAAGTGGAACAGTTCTTGGAAGAAATCCAGCAATTTGAAAAGAAAATGGGGGATATGGGCTGGCAGTTTGAACCGACCGGGCCATGGCCTGCTTATCACTTTTCAAGCTTTTCATAAGTGAGGATGACTAATTATGTCCCATAGAGATTCGATAGAAAACAAGGATATAGCTTTAATAGATATTCTAGACGTCATACTTGATAAAGGTGTGGCAATAAAAGCCGATTTGGTCATTTCCATCGCTGGTGTTGATCTTGTTTACTTGGATCTTCGTGTCTTGATTGCATCTGTAGAATCTCTTGTTCAGGCACAGCAGGGAAATGGCAAAACGGTATCTTCCGTAGAATTTGATCACCAAAGGGAGGGATTAATACATGCAACCGGCCAACCCGACAAGTGGAAGAATTAATTTAGATCCTGATAAAGCAGAACATGGATTAGCTCAGCTTGTCCTGACTGTGGTGGAACTTCTGAGGCAAATCGTGGAGCGCCATGCAATAAGACGCGTGGAAGGCGGAACGCTGACCGATGAGCAGATCGAGGATTTAGGCGAAGCTTTGATGAATCTGGAAGAAAAGATGGAAGAATTAAAAGATATCTTCGGCCTTGATGCAGACGACTTGAATCTGGACCTTGGACCTCTAGGAAGCTTGCTATAAATACACCACCCTAAGGAGGGTTCATATAATGGCAGTTCAAACGACTGGTCAATCAAGTACGATAGTGGATGTGCTTGAGAAAATTTTAGACAAAGGTGTCGTAATCGCAGGGGACATTACAGTGGGTATCGCAGATGTAGAGCTGTTGACCATCAAGATACGACTTATTGTCGCTTCTGTTGATAAAGCAAAAGAGATTGGAATGGATTGGTGGGAAACGGATCCTTATCTAAGCTCTAAAGCGGTAGATAACAACACCAAAGCATTGGAAGAGGAAAATAAAATGTTACAGGAGAGACTTGAATCTCTCGAAAAAAAGCTAAGTACTAATCGAATAAATTCAACTGAATTCAACTACTAATTTAACTAAAACTAGGAGGTTTTTATCATGGCAGAAAACAAAACAAATAATACAGAAAATCAAACAGAGGAACAAAACACGAATAAGGAAGAAACATCATTTGCAGGTCCAATTACTCGTTCCATTGCGGGAGGACTAATCGGGGCAACAGTGGGTTATTTAGCTACTCCTGAAAACGGGAAGAAACTAATGGAAAGTATTGATACTGAGGCGCTTAAATCAAAGAGTTCTAGTTTTGGAGAAACAGCCAAGGAAAAATCCAAGAAAGCTTATGAATCTATCAAAAGTTCAGCAAAAGGTATGTTTAATAAAGAAAACGAGGAAACGAATGAAGATGATTCTGAAAATGAAGCTTCCAATGAAGATGCTTCAAGTGAACAAGAGGTGGCTGCAACAAAAGAGTCTACAAAGGAGGACTCCACAAATGAAGATTACGAATCCTTGAAAGAAGAAAATAAAAATCTGAACGACCGATTAGGGAAGTTAGAAGAAATGCTGACTAAACTAACGGAAGAAAAAGAAGCAGCCAATAGCTCCGAGGAAGACAACAAAGAGGAAAAGGAAGAGGGTAGCAAAGAAGACAACAAAGAGGAAAAGGAAGAGGATAGCGAAGAAGACTCCGAAGAGGATGGCGAGGAAGACAGCGAAGAAGATAAGGAAGAAGATGGCGAAGAAGAGTCCGACGAAGAGGAAGACGATTCAGAAGAGAAAGATGATAGTGAGGATGATGAAAAGGGAAAGAAAAATAAACCAAAAAAGAAACGTTCTACAGCTAAAAAGTCTTCTAAGAAGAAAAAAGATGAAGAGAGCAATGGAACCACTCTTTCCAGTGATGACGATACTTCATCTTAATGAATGAAGGGAGTTTTTTATATGACTAATGAGCAGTCGGCAGGGAAAGACAACATTCTTGCTTTCCTTGTCCGGGCAACGAATAATCACAATCTTTCAATCGATATCACATTAAATGTAAATGGTGCCATTGTTACAGGAACGATCGTTTCAGCCAAGGAATACTTCGTTGGTCTGAGTGAAACCTTTGAAGACGGCAGTGATGTGGCTCAACAGCTTAGTGAAAAGTTTGCTGAAGCAGGAGAAGCAATTGATTCAGGAGAAGATGCCGAAGCAAGCTTCATCCACCTTAAGGACGCCAAAGTTTTTTGTGGGAGCAGTAAACCAACCCCTTCTAAGGGAACAGCTCTTTGGAGAGGTCCGCTAAGCGATATTAATGGCTTCTTTCTAGATGATTTCACAGACAGCGGGGAAGAGGATGAAGATTCCGATGATAATAGTGACTATCAATCATTGAAAGAGAAAAACGGTAAACTCACAGATCGTATAGCAAAATTAGAAGAGATGATAGCAAAACTTAGAGATGATGATGAAGATGAGGATAAGTCCGAAGAATCCGAAGTTGAAACTGAATCTGCAGAAAACCAAGATTCAGAGAAAGACAATGCCAAGGATGATCATGGGGATAAGTCTGAAGAATCCGAAGTTGAAACTGAATCTGCAGAAAACCAAGATTCAGAGAAAGACAAAGCTAAGGATGATGAGAATAAAGAAAAGAGTGAGAAAAAGCGCTCAGGAACTAAATCTAGTTCTACCAAAACGAAAAAGAAATCGTCATCATCCAAAAAGACAGCTAAAGCTGAATAAAGCAAGACAGGGAGCGGAAACGCTCTGACTTTCTTTTCAACTTAAGAAAGGGGAAGTGTGAATGAATAGTGAACTTGGTGCTAATAAGGACAGTATTTTAGAGTTCTTTGTGCAAGCTGCCAATAGACACGATTTTTCACTTGATATTACCTTAAACGTTAACGGTGCTGTGATATCAGGTACTCTTATACCGGCAAAGGATTACTTTGAAACGATGAGTGAAACGTTTGAAGATGGTAATGAAATAGCCCAAAAAATCAGTGAACAACTTGCAAATGCAGGGGAAAGCGTTGATTCCAGTAAAGGCGCTGAAGTTAATTTCATCCATCTGAAAAATACAAAGGTTTATTGTGGAGATAATAAACCTACACCATCGGAAGGGAAAATTCTTTGGAGAGGGAAACTAAGCGAAGTAGACGGTTTCTTTTTAGGAAGGATTTCAGATAGTGGTTCCTGACCAATAAATACCCAGTCATAAAAAGCAGCTGTCAGATAGACCTGACAGCTGCTTTAGTGTGTAGAAAAAGTTATTTTACTCTTCAAGAAAATGCAATACCCATGTTGATCGTAGTGATAGGCGCGAAGACTCCAGCGGGAGGAAGGGACATGGGAGACCCCGCAGGAAAGCGAGGCCACTGAAAAACCCAATAACTTATCGTTCAAATGATTTTTAGCTGTTAATTGGAGCAATAGGCGCAGACTCCTGCGGGGGGATAGCGACAATCTTGAGACCCCGCAGGGCGCAGCTCGAGGAGGCTCAAGATTGTCGCCCCGCGGAAAGCGAAGCCGTTTGCGAAGATTAACAGCGGTGTTAACCAGATTATTAACATTCATTACTTTTTCAGTGGCCTTGGCGTAGCCGAGGAGGCTTCCGGACCGCCCGCAGGAAAGCGAAGCGCCTGTAACGCGAAGATCAACAAGTAAATGCAAATCTAAAGATAATTATGGTTTGTCAGAAGTCTGAAGCTGCTTTTTTCAATTATTCAATTTCTTTTACCGGGACGTGTGTAGCCTACCGAAGCTCCATCACGTCTGGCATCAGCAACTCCAACATATTCGTCCTTTTCATAGTCTATTAAAATACTTTGTACATTTCCGATCAGTTCTGAATTGCTCGGGAAACGGTGTCCCATTGCATTCAGTTCCGAGAGAACTTCCGCAGATATACCATCTTCGTAACGATAGCTATTGATGGTATTCGTATAAATACGAGGTTCTGCAATCGCTTCTTCGAGTCCCATTTCATAGTCCATGACATTCAACACCACTTGTAAAACGGAAGTGATAATGGTAGGCCCACCAGGTGATCCAACACTCATAATGGGTTTCCCATCTTCAAAAACAATCGTAGGGGTCATGGAGCTAAGTGGTCGTTTGTTCGGTTGGACTTCATTCGCTCCGCCTGGTCTAGCATCAAAGTCTGTCAATTCGTTGTTAAGCATAAATCCGTATCCTGGTACCATAATTCCAGAGCCGAATACTTGTTCAATGGTGGTGGTATAGGAAACAAGATTTCCCCATCTGTCAGCGACGGTAAAGTGAGTGGTTTCCCCGATATCCTTTTCGTCGTTTTGCTTTATTACATTATAATTAGGATCAACATCTTCATATTGCCAAGGATCTCCTGGCTGTGGATTTGTGTTGACGGAATTAATATCAATGAGGGCACTGCGTTCTGCGATGTAATCTGGGTGAAGCAAGCCAATCATCGGAACTTCCACGAATTCTGGATCTCCTGCATATGCCCCACGGTCTGCATAAGATAGATGCATGGCTTCAGCGAGTAAGTGATATACTTCTTTTGATCTACGGTCATACTGGCTGATATCGAAACTATCTAATGTTTTTAACATTTGTAGTAAGAACAATCCTCCGGAGCTTGGAGGTGGCATGCTCGCAATGTCATAGCCCTTATATTCTCCCCATACCGGTTCGTCCTCTGTGACTCCATAATTTTGTAGATCTTCAATCGTCATGCTACCTCCAAAATCCTGGACGGTCGCGGCAAGAGCTTCCCCAATCTCTCCATCGTAAAAGACTTCTGAACCATGGGATCTAATTAGTTTGAACGTTTTTGCAAGGTCTTTCTGGACTAGCCAATCTCCCTCCTTTATTGGTTCGCCCTTTGGAAGAAACACTTCCTTGGCAGCAGTTCCTGCCAATTTTTCTTTATTGTTTTCGATTTGTAACGCCAACTGTCTATCTACCGAGAATCCATTTTGTGCAAGTTGAAATGCTGGGGTGATCAATTGTTGGAAAGGTCTGGTTCCCCATTTCTCATGGGCTGCTTCCAGACCCTTCAATGTCCCTGGCACTCCAACAGAATTACCATGTCTCACACGCTCCTGGAAGGGGATGAGGCTACCATCAGGATTCAAGAACATATCAGGTGTCGCGCCGGCTGGAGCCCGTTCTCGACTATTCACAATCGTTGTTTCATCCGTTTCTGCGTCATACACCATCATAAATCCACCGCCACCAATACCTGACATCATCGGTTCCACTACGTTTAAGGCGAATTGGACCGCAATGGCAGCATCCATCGCATTGCCGCCTTTCCTCAGAATATCCGCTCCGATCTCCGATGCAAGTGGATGGGATGTAGACACCATGCCATCTTTGCCCACGGCCACTTCATTACTGCCTTTAACCGGTTTTTGGGCATGTCCGAAATTGGGGACAAGTGCCATCAATAGGACTAATGATAGAATAATGGAACATAAAGATTTTAAGTTTCTTCTTTTCATTTTTCCACCTCGACTCCTTTTTTGTTTTACAGGTATTTCTATACCAAGGGTAAAGTTAAAGGGAGAGGATGGTCAACTAAATGGGCTGAAAATTCAGGAAAATAAGCAAAGTTAACTATATGCTATTCCATTTGTACTAACTGATATTGTGAGAAAAAGCAATTTTATCCATATTTGTCATCAGGACATATGAAGCAAGGCAAGCTGCATAGAAAAAAGGAAACCAATAAACGGTCTCCTTCAGACTTTTGACAAACCTAAAGTTGTTTAAATTCTAGTAATTTTTGTAATCTAATTTAAGTCGCTTGATATTCGCAACCGGCTCCACTTATCCAGGACGACCTTGAGCCTCTCACACTACATGAGGTCCAATAATGATGGCTTCCACCTCGAAATGCTTTTCGATATACCCGATGAAGACAATCTCAACCGAAATTCACCTTCGAGATTGTCTTCATACACCCGATGATTACAATCTCAATCGAAATTCACCCTCAAGATTGTCTTCATACCACCGATGATGACAATCTCAATCGAAATTCACCTTCGAGATTGTCTTCATACACCCGATGAAGACAATCTCAATCGAAATTCACCCTCAAGATTGTCTTCATACCACCGATGATGACAATCTCAACCGAAATCCACCCTCGAGATTGTCTTCATACACCCGATGATGACAATCTCAACCGAAATTCACCTTCGAGATTGTCTTCATACACCCGATGAAGACAATCTCAATCGAAATTCACCCTCAAGATTGTCTTCATACCACCGATGAAGACAATCTCAACCGAAATTCACCTTCGAGATTGTCTTCATACACCCGATGAAGACAATCTCAACCGAAATCCACCCTCAAGATTGTCTTCATACCACCGATGAAGACAATCTCAACCGAAATTCACCTTCGAGATTGTCTTCATACACCCGATGAAGACAATCTCAACCGAAATTCACCTTCGAGATTGTCTTCATACACCCGATGAAGACAATCTCAATCGAAATTCACCTTCGAGATTGTCTTCATACACCCGATGAAGACAATCTCAACCGAAATCCACCCTCAAGATTGTCTTCATACACCCGATGAAGACAATCTCAACCGAAATTCACCCTTAAGATTGTCTTCAGCCAGCCGAGAAAGTCACCTACATTAGCCGCGATATAGAACGAAGGATACGCAATAACTATTTCGTATGACTTTGTCTAACAAACTGAAGGAGACCGGTAAACGGTCTCCTTCTCCTTAACAACTTACTTCACTTGTATTCTGCCTTCCACACCAGGAATTACAACATTGGATTGTAATGCCTCGATCAGAACAGAGCTTAACAGTTCTCCACTGTCAAATTCAATATTTTCAGCTTTGAACATATTGAAACCATCTCCACCTACAGCCGTAAAATTGTTGGTTGCAACAGAATATGCTTGATCATTGATTAAAGGCTCACCGTTGATAACTACTTTTTCCACCCGGCTTCCGGCCGATTTTGCTGGATCGAAGGTGAATGTCAACCCGGAGACATGAAGGAATCCGCCATTCTCTTGAGGGTAGACACGGACGGAATGTTCAAGCGCCGCCTTTATTTCTGCACCTGTCAAAGTTGTTCTTACAAGGGTATTATCAAAGGGTAATGTGGTTAACACATGGTTTCTTGTCACATCACCAGCAGGAATGGAAGCGCGAATTCCTCCTCCGTTTGTTACGGCAATATCCGTTCCAAGGGTTTCACGCATGGCATCTGTAATAAGATTGCCAAGGTTCGTCTCTTTCGTTCTGACATCTCCTCTTTCTCCATCCAATTGCACGGAAGTGTTAGCAATGACAACGTTTAATTCCGCATCCACAGCTTCTTTATAGGATTGCAGGATAGCTGCAACTTGTGGGTTCTCTTGTTTATTTTGGCTATCTCTGTAAAGGAAGCCATTCACACCGATAAGCTTGTCCTTATGGAAAATCAAATTCGTATTACCTAGGGCTTTCCCGTATTCATTCGCTTGTGTTACATAAGAATGTTCAAATTTAATAGGGCTCTCAATCGTATCATGGCTATGTCCGCCAAAGATCACATCAATTCCCTCTACTTCGTTTGCGATGTTTTCGTCGGTATCAAGTCCCGCATGGGAAATGGCTACAATAACATCCACTTGATCACGAAGTTGTTCGACCATCTCTTTTGCTACAGTCACTTCATCTTCAAAGGTAATCCCTACTATACCTGCAGGGTTGGTCTTCTCAGCCGTATCCGTAGCGGTCAAGCCAACCAATGCTATTTTCTTACCATCCTTTTCAACGATGGTATATCCATCAAGGAACGGATTTCCGTTTTTAAGGATATTGGCGCTCACTAAAGGAAAGTTCAACTCGTCCTTTAATGCCAAAAGATGATCCTGACCATAGTTAAAATCATGGTTACCAGGTACCATTGCATCGTATTTCATTTCATTCATCGCATCGACTGCGGCTTGTCCTTTATTCATCGTTACATAGTTAGTGCCGTGGAACGTATCACCTAGGTCGATTAAGAGAGTGGGGTTCTTGCTGCGTGCTTTATTGGTAAGTTCACTTATTTTTGCAAGCCCCATCTCTTTATTTGTTTGGTTATAAATGATTCTACCGTGCATGTCGTTTGTATGAACAACCGTAACGAAATCGAAGTTCTTTTCGTAGCTGATCATCATTTGGTTTAAATCTGAATAGGTTACTGGTTTTTTAGGTAAGAGTGTACCCCTTTTGTCATCAACCAATCCAAGTTCCACTGCTGCTGAAAGTTCTCGTGTGAAGTCAGGGTTGATTGCTCGGTGGTCTTTGAATTTTTTCACAGATTCACTAGAATAGGAGTCCCGAAGGTTAAGGGAACGAATTAAGAATACATAAGCCTGTTCACGAGTTATTTTCTCGTTCGGTCCGAAAGAGGTTTCCTGCACATCTGTCAGGATATTCGTACGAATAGCCGCTTCTACGTAGGGCTTTAAGTCGGCATCTACGTCCGAGTAAGGTATTTCCCCGTCCTGAAGGTCAATATCGAGAGTATGTACCAATTCTTTTACAAATTCACCTTTGGTAACAGGTTCATTTTTATTTTGACCCGCATGAACAAAGTCAGGGTTCATGAAGCTTGTAAGCGCTAATATAACGGTCAGCATCATGACAATAGAAAGTTTAATCTGTTTCATCCAAACACTCCCTTATTCAAATTTTAAAGTCAATTTCTATTATATTAGAAAACTATTAATTTTTAATTAGTTCTATGGTCCTGAGTATAAGGTATGTTTTGGTAAAGCTCTTTTCTCCAAAATTACTGCCTCTAGTAAAGTAAAAAGTCGGCAATTGCACTTTTGCCGCTTAAATTAACGTAATAGCAGCGTTCAGTAAAGAAAATAAAAAAGCAATGCCTCTACTGACATTGCCGTGGTAGTTAATCTTATTTACTATGTAAAAAACGATAGGATAGTAGTAGTCCTGAAAGATATAATCCTAGTGCAAAATAGGCTGGAAGCAGGTGGATGAACGTGGTATATCCAATCGCAAAGTGAATGTAAATGCCCGCAATAAAAGCAGGTAATCCTCCAATTAAGAAAGTCCACCAGACCCACTGATTCCCTTGTTGGTATCCCCATAGTGCCAGGGTCAATACCAGAAGCCCCACACTTAAAAGAGCACTACCGAAGCCAGCTCGATCATGGGCAAGAACTGGTACCAGGTTTTGATTGAAGCGTTCTAGCATCTCGGGAGGCATACAAATGTACTGAATATCTGTCGCCACGAATACAGAAGATACCCCAATACCAGATATAATCACTCCTCCCATTACAAAGGAGAATCCTAAAATGACAAAAGCCAGTTGTCCAAAGATACCCACATTCCAACTCTTATCATTAAGCCGATTAGGAGAGGAAGGTGTACCGGATATTCCTTTTGTCTTCCTATAACCGTGAAGGTAAAAAGGCAATAGGATTAACCAAAATAATAGGTGCAACCAATCGAAATAGCCGTAGCCGATAAATGCAAAGATTCCTAGAAAACCGACTATTGCGGCAAAGTCAATGGCTTCTTTAGCCCATTTCAAGCCTTTCTTGACTCCATGTTTGGCAAGCTGCATATATACAATTCCACCAGAAATCATCGTTCCTGCAAGGGTCATCCTGTCATGCGCCATAAACAGCATGATTCGTTCATTGAACATCCAAATTTCTTCTTTTTTCATTCTTAGAAAGTATTCATCATATGGAAGAATGATAGAAGTGATGCTGAAAAGAAGGGCCAACATACCTCCAGCTAGGATAAACAAACCGAAAAGCCAGTAAGAAAACCACCCATCCTGAGATGGAATGGAAACCTTCTCCTCATCTAAAAAGGCTTCCTTGATTCGCTTGGTTAGCCCCGGTCCTGAAAAGACATAGCCCTCTTTTACCATCATCATATCCGTACCGACTTCAGCCAATTCCATGGCTTGAACCGGTTCATATATTCCTCCTGAGCTAATGATGGTTTTATTCCATCCAAGTGATCTTAATTGGATAATTTTCTTTTTAAGGTTTTCAAACCCATCCGTTTCTTCCACAATCAAACCGGAAAAAGAGGATATGCTTGTCAGTGAAAGGTTTTCTATATTTTGTATGGATAAGAGCATGGGTTTATCTGTAAATCCTATGTCCATCCATTCAGAAGCTTCCACGATGAAACCTGCCGCATATGGATTCAATCCTTCAGCCATTACTTTTATTTCCTCGTAACTACCCTGAAGTCTAATTAGAAATGGTTGTTTAGGTGGAATATTCTTTAGCCTTTCCATGGCTGTTTGGAAACCTATCGATTCTTTTGGAAAGAGAATGGATTGTGTTTCCTCCTTCACTATTGGCGCTTCCCCGATCCCTGTCGGTTCCCATGTTACTGGACCAATTTCCAAAAAACCGAATCCGAGGTTGGAGAAGGCCCGGGTGCCACTAAGATTTGGATCAAGAACCCCAGATAATCCAACCGGATTCTGGAAGCTGAGACCCATGTGCTCTTTTGCTAGATGAGGAGAGCTCTCCTCCCTGCCAAGAAAGTTAATAATGTGTCCGCCAAACCCAAATGGTAGGGAGGCAATTATATTCATCCCACGGTGAATAAATTCCCTCGACCATATTGGGGGTACTTTTTTTAATACAGGTCTGAATATTCCATGGTAAGACCAATCCGGCATGATGCATTCCTCACGATCAACAATTGATAGATACTTCTATTCTATCAAATATGAGCTATAGATGATTATGTAATCGCTCTCATAATCGTCAGACTTTTGTGATATATTTAATTTAGTTATGCAGGAGGGGTATAGGATGGGAGTAAAACAAAGCTTACTAACAGAGGAAATGATGGATACCATCATTGCAAATGCGTTTGAATGGATAGTGGTAGTCAATCAAGAAGGTAATATCATCTATATGAATGATAGTTATTGCAAGTTTATTGGGGTGGATAACAAAGAAGTGATCGGCAAGCATGTGACGGAAGTGATCGAAAATACCCGTATGCACGAAGTGGTAAAGACGGGTAAGGAAGAGCTGGCCGATCTTCAATATATCAAAGGAAATTATATGATTGCTAACCGAGTGCCCATTTTTAACAAGAACAAGGAAGTAATCGGAGCTTATGGAACGGTCATTTTTCGTGATACGAGTGAATGGGACAAGATGAACAGTCATGTCAAAAGCATGCTGGGGCGAATTCGAAATTACCTGCAAGAATATGAGCAACAGACCGGGGTGAAATATACGCTTGAGGATATAATAGGAAATTCCAAGCTTATTCGATTATTGAAAGATAAGGTGAAACAGATCGCTGCCAGTGACGTTTCCGTCTTAATCCGGGGGGAGAGCGGTACAGGAAAGGAATTGTTTGCACACAGTATCCACCAGTTAAGTAACCGAAGCCAGATGCCTTTTATCAAATTGAATTGCGCAGCGATACCAGAGCACCTTCTGGAGTCGGAATTGTTCGGTTATGAAGAAGGGGCATTTACGGGAGCGAAAAAGGGCGGGAAGAAAGGGAAGTTTCTTCTAGCGGACGGCGGCACCCTTTTCCTGGATGAGATCGGGGACATGTCCCTGCCGATGCAAATTAAGCTTTTGCGCGCGCTACAGGAAGGAGAAGTGGAGCCGGTTGGTGCGATTAAACCGGTACAGGTGAACGTGCGTGTCATTGCTGCTACCAACCGCCCCTTGGAAAAGATGATGGAGGAGAAGCGGTTCCGTGATGACCTTTATTATAGAATTCATGTCATCCCGTTTCATATCCCTGCCTTAAGTGAAAGAACCGAGGATATCCCGCAGCTTGTGGAGCATTTTATTCAGAAAATCTGTAAGCGTACCGGCAGGAGAATCACTTCGGTAGCGGAGGATGCCTTAGTGGCATTATCACGATATCGTTGGCCGGGAAACATCCGGGAGCTAGAGAATGTCATCCAGGCAGCCGTTCACTTATCGACAGGCGAAAAGCTGACACTAGAAGCATTACCAGATTACTTGACAGATTCCTTTTCCATTCCGATTGGATCCAAACCGTTAAAGGAAACATTGGAAGATGCAGAAAAGCAGGCATTGACCCAAACATTGGAAAAATATCAAAATGATAAGCTGATGGCTGCCAAGCAACTTGGCATCAGTAAATCAAGCCTTTATGAAAAGTTGAAAAAATACTCCATTCAATGACAATAAAACGAAGAAATAGAATGATTAGAAGGATTCCAGAAAACCGGAAAGTATTCCGTAATTCTGGAATCCTTTGTTTAATGCCAGTTTGTCTGCTTTTGTCCAGATTTCCGGAAAAACTTTTTGTTCAAAATATTGAAACAATTAACTTTGTAAGTTGGCACGTTTCTTGCATTATTATGTTCGGAAGACAAAAACAAAGGTAATTTGCTTTCTGAATATTGAAAGCGTTTACCGAGATAGAGGGGGAAAGACAGATGTGGAGTATGATTGGACTTATCGGCGGTTTGGCATTATTGATTTTTTTAACGATGAGAGGCATGAACCTTTTGGTGGTTGGCCCATTATCGGCATTGTTTGTTGCTCTTTTAAGTGGGATGCCATTATTTCCACAACTTGTAGGAGAAGGAGAGGTCAACTTTGTCAGCAGCTATATGGGCGGTTTCTCATCCTTCGTGACATCCTGGTACCTGATGTTCTTACTTGGTGCCATTTTCGGAAAGGTGATGGAGGACAGTGGAGCGGCTGATTCTGTATCCAAGCTAGTTGTTGATAAGCTTGGTATGCGTTTTGCTGTTTTGGCCATTGTCGCAGCTTGTGCAATTTTAACCTATGGTGGAGTTAGTTTATTCGTTGTAGCCTTCTCCGTTTATCCGATGGCAATCAGCTTGTTCAAGCAAGCGAACCTGCCTCGTCGATTCATCCCAGCAGCACTAGCGTTTGGTTCTGTAACATTTACCATGACTTCTGCTGGATCTCCAGAAATCCAAAACTGGATTCCTATTGAATATCTAGGTACTAGCCCATATGCGGGTTGGGAAGTAAGTGCCCTTGTTGCGGTGTTCATGATGATTTTTGGTTACTGGTGGTTGAAACGGATGATTTCCAAAGCGGTTGGTCGCGGGGAGACGTTCGTTTCCAGGGACAGTGACCCAACGATTGATGGGGAAAGGCCATTGCCTAATCCGTTTTTAAGTTTTATCCCGTTAGTGGTTGTACTAGTAATCTCGTTTATTTTCCATGATTCTCTTATGCAATCGGCCCTCATTATCGCATTGCTCGGAGGGATCATTACTACCTATATTCTTGGAAGAAAGTACTTCAAGAATTTCTGGAATGCGATATCAGAAGGAACAATGGGTGCTTTAATTGCGATTGGTAACACAGCTGCGGTTGTCGGGTTCGGTGGAGTTGCCAAAGCAGTTCCGGCATTTGGTACAGTGGTTGAAGCAATGACGAATATCCCAGGCAGTCCACTGATCGGGGCGGCAATCGCAGTAAGTGTCATTGCAGGTATGACAGGATCTGCTTCAGGTGGGCAAGTAATCGCTCTGCCGTTGATTGCCCCTCATTATATCGATATGGGAGTCAATCCTGAAGCGTTGCATCGTACAGTAGCCATTTCATCCGGGGCCCTCGATTCCTTGCCACATAACGGTTATGTCGTAACGACTGTCCGTGCGATCTGTGGAGAGACGCATCAGGCGGCATATGGCCCGGTTGCAGCGGTGACAGTCATCGTTCCGTTAATCGGCTTGGCGTTAGCTATTGCGTTGTTCTCTATGGGACTAGGAATCTAATATTCTTTCGAAGGGAGTTTGGAGCATTGGTTAAAGATAAAGTTGTTCTCATCACCGGAGCAGCCCAAGGAATAGGATACGAAATAGGAAAACGATTTGCCGAAGCTGGAGCAAAAGTTGTGTTGACCGATCTGAATGAGGAGAACGTTGTAGAAGCAGGAGAAGGTTTGAACCGACTGGGGTTCACATCACGGGGCTTACGTTGTGATGTAACTTCGGAAGAAGAGTTGAAATCTGTGATTGATGCAACGGTCTCTGAGTTTGGGCGGTTGGATGTACTGATAAACAATGCAGGATTGCAATATGTATCTATGATTGAAGAATTCCCGACAGAAAAATTCGAGTTACTGACACGAGTCATGCTTGTAGCACCTTTTGTCGCTACAAAGCATGCCTTTCCGGTCATGAAGGCCCAAGGATTTGGGAGAATATTAAATATGGCCTCCATTAACGGCTTGGTCGGATTTGCCGGGAAGGCAGCATATAACAGCGCCAAACACGGAGTTATCGGGTTGACAAAGGTTTCTGCCTTAGAGGGAGCCGCCGATGGCATAACTGTCAATGCATTGTGCCCAGGGTACGTGGATACTCCGCTAGTCCGGGGGCAGTTGAAGGATTTGGCAGAAACACGGAAGGTTCCATTGGAAAAAGTATTGGAAGAGGTCATTTATCCACTTGTTCCCCAGCGCAGACTGTTGCAAGTGAAGGAGATTGCCGATTATGCAATGTTTTTAAGCAGCGACGCGGCCGGAGGCGTTACCGGGCAAGCAGTCGTGATAGATGGTGGATATACGGTGCAATAATCTTTTGAAAGGTTGAGTCCCAGGTTACCGCTTTTTTAGAAAAGTGGGCCCTGGGACTTTTTCATATAAATGTCGAAAAATAAATCAATTTTTCTTGATGTAATTGGTTGCACATTTTTTCCTCCACACATATAATAAAATTAATTAATCAATAAAATTTGATGTAAAGAGGAGGGAAGAACATGAACACACATCCATATACCCTTTCAAAATTGAACGGACAAAGAGTAGAGAGCTTACAACTTGACAGCCGAATGGCAATTGCATCAAAAGGCAGTAGAGTAAACATCATCCGCTATCTGCAAAACTTATATGCCCAAGTGAAAAGACACGATCAGAGCCAGACACAAGATCCATGCTGTGCACAACATTAATTTTGTGTAATTAATCAAAAAATATTGATTTAAAACAAAGGAGGAAAAGATATGTTTTCATTTTTGAAGAAGAAAGAATCTAGCTGTTGTGAAGTGGAAATCATAGAGGTAAAGGAAAATCAGGCATGTTGTGATGAAGTAGTTGAAACAGAGGATTGCTGCAGCGAAAATCAGAAGGAAAAGGAATCTTGCTGCTAAAGCGGCTGTACTATTGAATACTTTTCTGAAAAACGTTCATAATGATTAGTGAAAATACCCCTTGCAGTTTTTAAGTAAATTCATTACAATACAAACTAACAACTAAAACTCATACGTTGAAAAGGATCAGTAGTGGACGAAACGAGCATAGAGAGTTGACGGGTGGTGGAAGTCAACAAACGATCGGACATGAACTCGCCTTGGAGTAGCAAGTGTGAACCCTTCATTATAGAAGGCAGTAATATTTTGCCGTATCATCCGCGTTAAGGATTTGAGTGATCAACACAATAATACTGTGATGATAATCTGGGTGGTACCGCGGTAGGTTATGTATATTCAAACCTCTCGTCCCTTTATTGGGATGAGGGGTTTTTTGTATTTATCGGCTGTTATTCTATATTAAAACATTTGAGTGGATTGGAGCGGAAGGCACTCAAATCCTGCGGGAGAGTAGCGACAATGTTGAGACCCCGCAGGGCGAAGCCCGAGGAGGCTCAAGGTCGCCCTCTGGATAAGCGAGTGCCTGCAGCGGAAAGTAACGATCAAACTACAAACAAATACTACCCTTATTTAAGAAAAACAGCCTATTCATTTGAATTATCGGGAGGAAGAAAAGATGTCATTTCAACATCAGTCCATTGAACAAAAATGGCAAAAGTATTGGGAAGAAAACAAAACATTTAAAACACATGAAGAAAAAGGAAAAGAAAAATTCTACGCACTAGACATGTTCCCTTACCCGTCCGGAGCAGGCCTTCACGTAGGTCACCCGGAAGGATACACTGCAACAGATATCCTTTCCCGCATGAAGCGTATGCAAGGGCAAAATGTCCTTCATCCAATGGGATGGGATGCATTCGGTCTACCTGCAGAGCAATATGCTTTGGACACAGGAAACGACCCAGCAGAATTCACAGAGCAAAACATCAACACATTCCGCAGACAAATCAAGTCCCTAGGGTTCTCCTATGATTGGGACCGTGAAGTAAACACAACAGACCCTGAGTACTATAAATGGACACAATGGATCTTCTTGAAGCTATACGAAAAAGGCTTGGCATATGTGGACGAAGTTCCTGTAAACTGGTGCCCTGCACTTGGTACGGTTTTAGCAAATGAAGAAGTAATCGACGGGAAATCAGAGCGTGGGGGTCATCCCGTAGAACGCCGTCCAATGCGACAATGGATCCTAAGAATCACAGAATATGCAGATCGCCTACTTGAGGATTTAAATGACCTGGATTGGCCGGAGAGCTTGAAGGATATGCAACGCAACTGGATCGGCCGCTCTGAAGGTGCGAATGTACATTTCAGCATCGACGGTACAGATGAGAACTTCACCGTTTTCACAACACGTCCAGACACACTTTTCGGTGCAACTTATGCAGTGTTGGCTCCTGAGCATCCATTAGTGAAGAAAATTACAACCGATGAGCAACGTGAAGCAGTGGAAGCGTATATTGCAAAAGTCCAAAGTAAAAGTGACCTTGAGCGTACGGAGCTTTCCAAAGAAAAATCCGGTGAGTTCACGGGCGCATTTGCGGTGAACCCAGCTAATGGTGAGAAATTGCCAATCTGGATTGCCGACTACGTATTAATGAGCTACGGAACTGGTGCCATCATGGCAGTGCCTGCTCATGACGAGCGTGACTGGGAATTCGCGACGAAATTTGAGCTCCCTATCGTAGAAGTGGTTGCAGGTGGCGATGTTTCCAAAGAAGCCTACACAGGTGACGGCGAGCACGTTAACTCCGATTTCTTGAATGGCCTTGGAAAAGAAGAAGCGATTTCTAACATGATCGAATGGTTAGCTGCCAATGAAAAAGGCGAAAAGAAAGTTTCCTACCGCCTTCGTGACTGGTTGTTCAGCCGCCAGCGCTACTGGGGCGAGCCGATCCCAATCATCCATTGGGAAGATGGCACGACTACAGCGGTTCCGGAAAATCAACTACCACTTGTTTTGCCAAAAACGTCAGAAATCCGTCCATCCGGTACAGGCGAATCCCCGCTTGCTGCCATTGAAGACTGGGTAAATGTCGTAGACCCTGAAACAGGCAAAAAAGGCCGTCGCGAAACAAATACGATGCCACAATGGGGCGGAAGCTGCTGGTACTACCTGCGCTATATCGATCCCAAAAACAGCGAGAAATTAGCTGATCCGGAAAAATTGAAAGAATGGTTGCCGGTTGACATTTACATCGGTGGAGCAGAGCACGCAGTACTTCACTTACTATACGCACGCTTCTGGCACAAATTCTTATACGATATCGGTGTGGTTCCAACAAAAGAGCCATTCCAAAAGCTATTCAACCAAGGAATGATCCTTGGAGAAAATAACGAAAAAATGAGTAAATCCAAAGGGAATGTCGTAAACCCTGACCACATTGTCGAATCCCACGGTGCCGACACCCTTCGTCTATACGAAATGTTCATGGGACCACTTGAAGCGTCCATCGCCTGGTCCACCAACGGACTTGACGGCTCCCGCCGCTTCTTAGATCGCGTATGGAGATTGTTTGTAGAAGAAAACGGCAAACTTAGCTCCAAGGTTGTCGAAGTAACGGAAGAAGATACACTGGAGAAAACTTACCATGCTACCGTGAAAAAAGTAACCGAAGACTACGAAGGCTTACGTTTCAACACGGCTATCTCTCAAATGATGGTCTTCATCAATGAAGCGTACAAAGCAGACACCATTGCCAAAGATTACGTAGAAGGCTTCGTAAAAATGCTTTCCCCAGTATGCCCGCATATAGCGGAGGAACTTTGGGAGAAGCTTGGCAACGAAGGAACCATCACATATGAGGCATGGCCGACATATGACGAGTCCAAATTAGTAGAAGACGAAATCGAAATCGTTGTCCAAGTGAATGGTAAGCTAAAAGCAAAGCTTTACGTTCCATCTGATGCCACACGTGAAAAAATGGAAGAGATCGCCCTTGCAGATGACACGGTGAAAGAATCCATTGAAGGCAAAACGGTTCGCAAAGTTATCGCCGTTCCAGGCAAACTTGTGAACATCGTAGCGAACTAATCATGGGAGAATGCAAGACTGCCACCGTCCGGTTTGGCAGTCTTGTTTTCTTTTTGTTAAAATAGAGGTAGTTAGCATTACATTACATAGAATCGAGGTTTTCATACAATGTCAGAGATTCAAACAATTACGACTGGTGAGTTAAAGAAGAAGCTTGACGCAGGCGAGGAACTTTACCTTGTCGACGTTCGCGAAGACGAAGAAATCGAAATGGGCAAAATCAAACAAGCAGAACACATCCGCATGGGCGATATCCCAGAAAACCTGGACAAGCTCGACAAAGACAAAGAATACATCGTTATCTGCCGCTCCGGACGCCGAAGCGAAAACGTCTGCCACTACCTGCAAGACCAAGGCTACAAAGTCCGCAACATGGTCGGCGGCATGCTAGAGTGGGAAGGCGACGTAGAATAATTTAAGTGATGCGAGACCACTGACCAGTGGGCGAGAAATGGGCCGCTGGTTGGTGGTTTTTTGGTATTAGGTTTTTTCTAAAAGTTGGTAACTAAGGGGAAGGGAATCCGTTGAAATTTCGGCGGGATTCCGAAATATCACAATAACTGGTGAAAAAGTCACAATAACGTCCGGAAAAGTCGCAATCCCCTTCAAAAAAGTCATAATAACCCTCCGAAAAGTCACAATCCTTTCTGGAGAGTAACTCGCTATGCTACATAATCAAATTCTCACCGAGATTTTCGCTTTGAAAAAGGAGGAAATTTGTAGATTGTTGTCTAATAGTATTAACATACCATAGCAGAGGTGATATTTTGATAAAAAAACACAGAGAAATACCCTTAAGAGTTCAGATTCTGAGGGCAATGAAGAGAAGGGTCTGTCCAAATCATGAAAAGTATGAAGAAATATTGAGTGAATTAGGAATAAAGGAAGCAGGTATTTATGGTGAACAGGCTCTAGACTATTATCTTAAACTTCTCCCAGAAACTGAGACCCCGTATTATATTTTCTATGATTTACGGCTTCCATATAGAGATAGTCATTTCCAAATAGATACCCTCATTTTATTTTCAAACTTCTATTTACTCCTCGAGGTGAAATACTTACGTGGACTCATTCACTTCGACCCGAAAAATCATCAACTCATACAAGAAGTGGAGAGTAAGCCACTTAAAGCGTTACAAGATCCCATACTTCAAGTTAGCAACCAATGTTATAAACTGGAGGCACGGGTAAAACTTAAAAATCTACCTATTGCACCTTTTGAAAAGTTGGTTGTGTTGACCAATCCTAAAGCTATTGTAAAAGTCCTCTCTTCCCCAAGTATCGTAGAAAAACATGTAATTAAAAGTCCTGCCCTATCAGGAAAAGTAGCCCCTCTTATAAGAAAGCACTCTAACAGCCATTATGATAAAAAAACTCTCATTAAAATCTCAAAATTACTAATTAAAGATCATACACCACTTCATAGCTCACCAACAGGTAAATATAAGGTATTTCCACCTGACATACTTACTGGAGTATTATGTCCAGATTGCAAGCCTAATGTAGTGATGCAAAGAATCCATGGGAAATGGAAATGTCCTGATTGTTTACTCATTTCAGCTGACGCCCATATTCAAGCCCTCATAGATTATGCATTGTTAATCAATACGGAAATAACGATGTCAGAATTAAAGAGGTTTTTACGCATTGATAATAATCATATTATCAGGGTCCTTATAAGGAATATGAAATTAAAAGGGATAGGCAACACCAAATCCCGCACCTACAACCTCACCCCACTCCTACCCAAAACTTGAAACCATTCCCAATCTCATACGTATACTAATATACAAAACTAACAGCCAGAAGGGAGACCACACTAAACATGGACTACATCGACCAAAACATATTCCCACTATTCCTTGTATTTCTTGGTGTCATGCTCATTGTGGCAGCAATTACAAGTTTCCTGCAAAAAGGAGTTTCCACTGTTTCTACTAGTGATAGGTTTCAAGGAATACTCATAACGGGATTTGTTACGCTTGGGCTCATTTGGTTCACGACCTCTCAAGAAAACTGGGATGGTAATTTGCTCTATTTTACACTAGGTCCGTTATTGGTCCCGCTAGCTATGATGTTTATGCAAAGAAAAAAAGACGAGATACATATAGAAAAGTATGTACCACAAGATGTCATGAATATTTTAGAGAGAAACCTTAAGGACAAAGGGTATTCTTATAAAAATGATGTTATAGCAAATGAGGAGTATATCAGCAGCAACTATATCACTATGTATTATTTGGATGATCCTCATCAAACCATCAAAATAAAGTGGAAAGACCTGGAGATAAGTGGGTTGGAAGTGGAGTTCCAGCATTTCCCCAATAAGGATTTCATTAAAGAAGTAGTGGGGGATCTTCGTGATGAAAGGCCACCTATCAACTTTTTAAAATTTAAAAAGATTTCATTGAGTTTTGCAGCAGTCGCCATCTTTATAGGTGTCATGCAGTTGCTAGGATTTTAAACAAAGAAGGAGCTCCGCTCATTTACAGCGAACCTCCTTCTATTTTTTCACAAAACCCAAGTATAAAACCCCACCTTTCCACCTATACATAGTAATAGAAAACAAGTTCTATTATTCATGCAAGGAGGGTGTCCGGGTTGGTGCAGATCAGGGTGTTTGATGAGGAGCATGAGCGGGATCTGGAGGATGCAGTTAATGATTTTCTAAAAGGTTTGTCGGACAGGGATGTGATTGATATCAAGTATCAAGTCGGGTGTATCAACGATGAGGAAGAACAGATTTATTGCTTCTCAGCAATGGTAATATTTAGAACCTGAAAACTTCTTAAAAAGACGTTTATCAGGTTCTTTTTTGTGGGTATAGATAAATATCTGAAATAAATCATAAATAATTGAAACATTTTCGTAACACCATACGTCTAATTAGTAACAGGTCATATAAACAGAAACTAAAAAGAGAAAGGATGTAGTCACTATGAACCACCACACACAAAACGAGGTACTTCCAGAAGAAAGCAAATCATTTATCAACGAGTTTGGCATGTATGGAGTAGGACTAGCTTTTGTAATGTCTTTCGTATTACTAGTAACTACGTAGGCTTGCCGCCCTCTTCCCGGCGTTCAGGCCTGCAAGTCTTCCTGTCACCAAGGCCGAAGTGATATTATAACCACCAGTATATCCATGGATATCAAGTACTTCTCCACAAAAGTATAATCCGTCTTTCAATTTGGAGGACATCTCTTTCGGGTGAACTTCTTTCACAGAAACGCCGCCTCCGGTTACAAATGCCTTTTCAATGGAAAGGGTGCCGGATACTTCAAATCGGAACTGCTTGCACATTTTTGCGAGTTCCCTTATTTTTTCATGTGCTAATGTCGCTCCGATCTCCTGCTCGTCAATTCCGCAAACTTCCAACAAAAATAATAAATAACGCTCAGGTACAAGCCCTTTAAGGACATTCTTAATGGCTTTTTTTGGTTCGTCCTTCAAGGCTTTATTAAGCTGTTGAAACACTACTTCTTCATTCAAAGAAGGCATGACATCCAAATTCATCGTCACTTTATCCACGCCAAATTTCTTCATCGTTTTCACAACATACTGGCTACATCGCAATACAGCAGGGCCAGATACACCAAAGTGGGTGAAAATCATATCCATTTGATGCGTCTTTACCACTTTCCTTTTAGGATTTAAGACGCTCAAAGCAACATCACGAAGGGACAGACCTTGCAGTCTTTTTTCGCGGATGAATTTTTCTTGTGAATTCAAAGGAACTTCTGTCGGGAATAAATCCGTAATGGTATGCCCGGCTTTGCGTGCCCAAGGATACCCATCACCAGTGGAACCAGTGTGCGGCACGGATTTTCCACCAACAGCAATGACCACACAGCTGCACTCCAAGAACTCCCCTGTCT
The DNA here is from genome assembly GCF_021991925.1 of Sutcliffiella horikoshii. Taxonomy (GTDB): domain Bacteria; phylum Bacillota; class Bacilli; order Bacillales; family Bacillaceae_I; genus Sutcliffiella_A; species Sutcliffiella_A horikoshii_F. Next base: position 91,138 of record NZ_RXZI01000003.1, read on the forward strand.
TTAACAGTACACCTCGTGTGCGGTCATCATCATATTCCACCGTTTCCACAGACGTATTGGTCCGAATGTCCACCCGCAATTCTTTCATCCTGTTCAACATCGCATCAACCACACTTTGTGCTTTATCGGAAACAGGAAACATCCGGCCGTGATCTTCTTCCTTCAATTGTATCCCAAGCTTCTCAAAAAACTGGATGATGTCTTCATTATTAAACTCAGAAAATGCGCTATATAGGAATCTCCCGTTACCCGGGATATGTTTGATGATTTCATCTACAGGTAGCCTGTTCGTCACATTACAGCGACCGCCTCCTGAAATGGCAAGCTTCCGCCCAAGTTTATTACCTTTATCTATCAGTAATACTCTTGCTTTTTGTTCTGCTGCAGCGATGGAGGCCATAAGACCTGATGGACCGCCGCCTATGATAATCACATCGTATTTCATTTTTTCACCAACCAACTTTATTTTGCTTACATGTTGCCTATTATACCCTCTATTCTCTTGTTGGACAAAAAGCGCAACATTCCGTATGATTTCTAGTAGATTACAAATTAAAGAAAAGGGGTATCCCATGACATACTCACCAAATCTTTCAGAAGCACATATTCCATATGACGGTGGTTGGACAGAGGAAAGTGGAACCCCGGTCCTGCTTCTTTCCGTTCCGACAATGCCTATAGATATGACCACCATTATACATAAATTTTCTTATACGTGGCTCTATGAAAAAGAAATGGATGCTTATGTTCTTTGTATCCGCCTAAACCAACAAGAAGAATTCGGTCTTATCTTTAACCAGAAAGAAGCTGGAGTACTCTTACTAGACGCAGATGCCTATAGGGAATTCACCTTGGTCGTAACAAAAGAGCATCTGGAAAACTTGAAAGACGATACGCCATATCTATCTTTTCCAAAGATTTCACTAACTAGAAGTTTACTGGCGGGATGGTAATATAGTGTTTGCGTAATAAGAAGTGTGATAAAATACAAAGGTTAGACAAAAAGTTACAAATAGTAGGTAGGGATTTTATGTCAACATCTAATATATTGAGAGGTACTCTTATTTTGACAGTTGGAACGATGCTGTCACGGGTACTCGGTCTAGTCTATATTTTTCCTTTTCATGCCATGGTTGGTAATGATGGAGGAGCTCTTTATTCGTATGCTTATGTGTTATATTCTGTTTTCTTAAGTATCGCTACACTTGGTGTTCCACTCGCAGTCTCCAAGTTTGTTGCAAAGTATAATGCTTTGGGAGAGTATAGTGTTGGCAGGAAACTTTTCCGTTCGGGTATTATGGTCATGAGTATTACGGGAGTTGTTTCGTTTTTAACGTTGTTTCTGTTGGCACCATATCTTTCTCCTCTCATCATAGAAGAAGGTAAACATACCTATGAGGATATTACCTTTGTCGTCAGGATGGTAAGTGTCGCTTTGCTGGTGGTTCCTATCATGAGTTTGATTCGTGGCTTTTTTCAAGGTTATGAATCCATGGGTCCAACAGCAATATCTCAAGTTGTGGAGCAGCTAGTAAGAATTGTGTTCCTATTGGGAAGTCTATATTTCATACTGGAAGTTTTAAATGGGGATATGACCCTTGCCATTGGTTTTGCAACATTTGCTGCCTTTATAGGGGCTATTGGAGGTCTCGTTATACTAGTGTGGTACTGGTATAGACGTAAAAAGAACTTGGACTCCATGCTTGAAAAAGACCCTGAAACAGTAGATCTTTCTTATAAAGATATGTATAAGGAACTAATTTCTTATGCGATGCCATTTGTTTTTGTCGGGCTTGCCATGCCTCTCTATCAATTGATAGATACATTTTCTTTTAATGATGCAATGGTGTTAGCTGGATTCACGGCAACATATGCAGATACCGCGTTTGGTATCATCAACAATTACGGTCAGAAATTAATAATGATTCCAATTACGTTGGCGACAGCTTTTGCACTGAGTCTGCTTCCTGCTATAACAAAGTCATTTATCAATGGTCAGCATCAAAGTCTGCAAAAGCAACTTAGTGTGACGTTGCAGATTTTACTATTTTTGACTGTCCCGGCTTGTATTGGTTTATCCCTTTTAGGCGGACCGGCGTATGCAGCGTTCTTCTCCTACGATCCAATAGGTGGACAGCTATTGACTTGGTATGCACCGACGGCTATACCATTGGCGATTTTCACTGTCACTGCCTCTGTATTGCAGGGCATCAATAGACAGAAATATACAGTTGTAGGACTTGCAATCGGGTTGTTATTAAAATTGGTCCTTAATTATCCACTCATCCTGTTAATGGGTGCGGAAGGGTCCATCGTGGCAACGGCAATAGGTTATACAGCAAGTGTTGCGATAAATCTTTGGGCAATAAAGAAGTTTACTGACTTTGATTATTCCATGGTTCTAAGACGCGGGTTTCTGATGATCCTTTTCAACATCGTGATGATCGGTGCGGTGCTTGTTGCCCTCTATTTCTTAGAAGGCTTCGTCCCTTACAGCGAAGGCCGTCTACAAGCCATCATTGTTGTGGCTGTCAGCGGTTTGGTCGGTGCCGGCCTCTACTTCTTCCTCAGCTACAGAAGTAATCTATTAATGTACCTGTTCGGAAATCGTTTTTCATTTTTAAATAGAAAAGTAAGAGGATAGAGGTCTCGAGTCAAAGGGGGCCTCTTTCCCTATGAAAGGAGCGGCACGAAATATGAGATTGGATAAAATGCTTGCTAACAGCGGTTTTGGAACGCGAAAAGAAGTAAAAAAGCTTCTGAAAACGGGTGTGGTAAAAGTGGATGGAAATGTGGTAAAGGATGCAAAGGTGCATGTGGATCCGGAGGTGCAGGAGGTAACGGTACATGATGATATCGTGGAATACCGTGAGTTCATTTACCTTATGATGCATAAGCCACCAGGATTGTTATCTGCAACAGAAGATCACCGCCAGGAAACGGTAGTGGATATCCTGCAAGAGGAAGATAAGATCTTTGAACCATTTCCGGTTGGCCGCTTAGACAAGGATACAGAAGGGCTTTTGCTCCTGACCAATGATGGTCAATTAGCCCACCAGCTTCTTTCACCCAAAAAGCACGTGCCTAAAACCTACTATGCAAAAATTGATGGGGAGGTAACGGAGGAGGATATCCAAGCTTTTCGTGAAGGTGTAACACTTGATGACGGATATGAGACGTTACCGGCGGAATTAAAAATTCTTGAAGCTGGCCCAGAATCACAAATTGAGATCACCATCGTTGAAGGGAAATTTCATCAGGTGAAAAGAATGTTTCAAGCGGTTGGAAAGACAGTAACTTACTTGAAGCGGCTGAGCATGGGAGAACTGAAGCTTGATGAGGACCTTGAGCTTGGGGAGTACCGTGAGCTAACAGATGAAGAATTGGAATTATTGCAACGAAGATAAAACGAAAAGCCCCATTCCCTATAAAAAAGGAATGGGGCTTTTATTTTTGGTGTGATTAATTGTATATGTAGTCCTATGAAGTCAACCTAACTTTTTTCTGCGTAGTAGTCCACTTACCTTTCGTTGGACTTTGAACCAGGTCATTAAATGCCAGCACATTTAAGTCACGTTGGACGGTTCGGGGGGTGATCCCAAATTCATCGACCAACTGCTGTGTGGAGACAGTTCCCTTTTCATGAATAAACATGTAGACGGCTTTAATACGGGTTAGCATACGGTTAGTTGAAGGCTTCAAAAAACCACTCCTTATCCGGTATTTAACATGGTACTACTCGCTAAATTCTTGATGATAGGTGTTAGGTATTAAGTTAGTTTATATTGTACACGATTATGTGGAAAAAATTCTAGAATAATGATGCAATTTACACAATATTAACATTTAGTCTTTGAAGTGTTAAGTGAAAACAAAAGGATATGAGTCTATATACATTATTTTACACTACTCGACAATATCCTGCTAGTAATTTTTAGAAAAATATGAAACTTTCGACCTAAAACATCGTATTATTAGATGTTAGGAGGTATCAGTTATGGAATTATTGACTTTAAAATTAAGGAAAGCAGGATATTGATGACATGTCAGTAGTCCAGGATATTAATTTTTCCGTATCTAGAGGAGAAATGGTTGGACTGATTGGTCCTAATGGAGCTGGTAAAAGTACGACAATCAAAACGCTTCTTGGCTTGAATCCATTTTATGAAGGGGACATATCACTTCCTTCCGATAAATCATATGCCTATATCCCTGAAAAGCCTGTATTCTATTATGATATGACTTTATGGGAACATATAGATTTGATGGCATCTTTACTGGAGATGGATGATGACATTTGGAAAAAGCGAGTGGAGGAGTTATTGAAGTTATTTGATTTGGAAAAAGTCATACATGAGTCTCCAGCCACCTTTTCAAAAGGGATGCAGCAAAAAGCCATGTTGATCTTTGCCATCATTTCTAAGCCTTCCTTGTACATTGTGGATGAACCGTTTATTGGGCTTGATCCCATTGCTACGAAGAAACTTCTCGAGCTTTTCCAGCATGAACAGGCAAGGGGAGCCGGCATCTTGTTGTGTACACATGTGCTTGACACTGCAGAAAGAATTTGTGACAGGTTTATTCTTTTGGCTGAAGGACGCAAAAAGGCAGAAGGGACTTTAGCTGATATACAGGAAGATTGCCAACTTCCCGGTGCCTCGTTGCTTGATTGTTTCTATACTTTATCGGCAAGGGAGCAGGAGGAATGAAGGCATTCCATTTATACAAGGAGCGTCTAAAGCAAGAGCGGAAATATCAATGGAAGAATACGAAAGCCATTATTGATTGGACGATCCTAGTCTATATTGTCCTTACATTAGTATTCGTTGCTGCCATGATTTATGATATGTTTCCAAGTTTAATCACACTGTTAAAAGGATCGCCCTATGGATTGAGTCTTTTTGTAATCTATTATCTTGCTTGGACGGGAACTATCCGGATCTTCTATCAGCAGGCGGATTCGTATTTCTTTGTACATAGAAAAGATTTATTGAAAGGCTTGAAAAAATGGGGGATCTTAGCGAGTACTGGTCTGAATGCCATCAAGGCGGGGCTGATTGCTACCCTCACCTACCTAATGATGGAGGCTGTCAATCCTTCCATGTTGCCGCTAGTGGAATGGGTGGTGTATTATTCTGTTCTCTTTCTTTTTATAACCATTTTGGGAAGAGTGATAGACTTTCATTGGTCTGGATGGAAGCGTAAAGGTGTATACTTCATTCTCTTTCTTCTAATTGGGTTTTTAACTTATATGACGATTCATATAGGGCTGTGGTACATAGCGATTGCTATACTGTTGATTGGTACTGTCCTTTTTTATGTCATTTATTGGAGGGTAGAAAGCTTCTCCTTGGACATGGCCGATAATGAGATAACCCGTCAAAAATATGTCGGCATGATCTTTTATGCATCCGAATACGTCCATGTTCCCCGTGCTTCAGAAAGAACAAAGCCATTATTTTTCGGGCAATCACAAAGAATTTTCGAGGACAGGAGACCACATAGTGCCCTGACCGAATTGTTCTTTAAATATCTGTTGCGAAATTCTCGCCATATTTTCTCGTACCTGCAAATAATCGGAATCACGATTGCTGTCATGGGATATCTCCCATTGTGGGTGACATTAGGCTTGTTTATGGCATTTTTCTTTTTCCTGAAAGAGTGGTTAAATATAGTATATGAGGAATTGGTGGGACATCCCTTTTTGAATATGCATAAGGGGAAGAAGCTGATTCAAGGGCACTATCAGGAGCTTGTAACAAGGTGGTTGTACTATCCGGCCGTCGGATTGGTTGGATTGGTGCTCATTTTCAATACGCTTTTTCATTTTCTAATGAGGTGATGATCAAATGGAAAAAATCAATTGGTTAGCAGAAGTAGAGAAAAGAAAGGATTCTTTGATTAAAGATACGCAGGAATTCTTGCAGATCAATAGTGTCTTAAATGAAGGGGAAGCAAGCGAATCAGCGCCTTTTGGAAAAGGAATCGAAGAGGCACTTCAATATTTAATACATAAGGGGGAAGCGGACGGTTTCCTCACAAAAAATGTCGATCATTATGCAGGACATATTGAACATGGGCAAGGGGAAGAGCTTGTGGGAATCCTGTGTCATGTCGATGTAGTGCCAGAAGGAGATGGCTGGACGGATGAGCCATTCAGTGCCACCATACGAGACGGGAAAATCTTCGCCCGCGGAGCGATGGATGATAAAGGGCCTACAATGTCGGCTTATTATGCTTTGAAAATAGTAAAAGAGTTAGATCTTCCTCTGTCCAAACGTGTGCGCATCATTATCGGTACAGACGAGGAAAGCAGCTGGCAGTGTGTGGACCATTATTTTAAACATGAAGAAATGCCGACAATGGGATTTGCGCCTGACGCGGACTTCCCGATCATCTATGCGGAAAAAGGACTAGGGGATATCCAGCTCCGGTTAAATTTCAAAGGGGAGACGGCATCTGGGAAAAACACTTTGTTAACGTTTGAATCCGGTCGTCGACTGAACATGGTGCCAGATCATGCAAAAGCCTCACTTGAAGTGATGGAAGAAATGGACGCAATCACTCACGCTTTTAATGAATACATTTCAGAAAAAGGAATCGAGGGTGGCTATACGAAGGAAGGAAATGCACTGTACCTTAACATCAAAGGCGTTTCTGCCCATGCGATGGAGCCGGACAATGGTACGAATGCAGGATACCACTTGGCGACCTTCCTCCACTCTGTAGGGCTGGATGCAAACGGAGCATCATATGTAGGGTTTATCAGTGAAAAGCTTGCATTTGATTCACGTGGAAAGAAGCTTAACATCAATTTTAACGACGAAATTACCGATGACCTTACCATTAATACAGGTCTTTTCCGTTATGACCGTGAGACATCTGTTGGCAACCTAGGTGTAAACATTCGTTTTCCAGTAACTTGCGATACAAAGGAATCAGAAGCGCAGTTGCGAAAAGAAGGAGATGCGTATGGCTTCGAAGTAAACAAATTCAATGTTGCTCCTGCCCATCATGTACCACAGGATCACGAACTGATTCAGAAGCTGCAAAAGGTTTATGAAGAACAAACTGGGGAGAAAGCCGAGTTATTGTCCATCGGTGGTGGGACATATGCGAGATCTCTTGAAGCAGGGGTGGCTTTTGGGCCGTTATTCCCTGGCAGAGAGGATGTGGCGCATCAAAAAGATGAGCATATTTTCATAGAAGATCTCATCAAGGCTACTGCCATCTATGCACAAGCTATCTATGAATTAGCGAAATAACATATTTATCCTAAATATAATTGTGGTAGAATGTAAAGGTTACTTCCCTAAGGGGCGGTAGCCTTTTACTTTTTCCTTACTTAACATGAAGAAAGAAGGATTTATCATGAGTACTGCCTCCGTGAAGGACAAAACAACTCGCTATTTTTACAGTTTTTACTTTTTAACTTTTTTCAGCTTTGGGGCACTATTCCCGTTGCTGACAGTATATTTGAAAGAAGATGTGGGATTGAGTGGATCACAGATCGGGATGATCATGTCCATTAGTCCGGTTGTGATGATTTTTGTTCAGCCCTTATGGGGAGTCTTTAGCGACTATACCCAAAAACCAAAACAAATCCTCATCTGGACGTTATTTCTTACAGCGGTAACAGGGGTTGCCTTTTCATTTATGACGAGCTATGGGGCACTACTTGCCGTCGCGTTTCTTTTGGCTGTTACACAAAGTGCCCTTGTTCCCATTTCAGACAGCATTACACTTAATTATGTTCAGAGGACAAAGGGAAATTACGGTTCTATTCGACTATGGGGAGCTATTGGTTTTGCGGTGGCTGTTCTCGTTGCAGGGTGGCTTTCCGATTTCTTTTCCTTAAAAGTAATTTTCTTTACCTTTGCACTAGCTTTATTGTTAGGGACTGTGGTATCGAGTTTTCTACCAAAAGAAAGTCAGACAATTAGTGTGAATGTTCGGGATGGTATTGGAACGCTCATGAAATTGCCTAAATTTGTGATGTTCCTTGTGACAACTTTTCTTATATTTGGTCCTGTTTTCGCCAATAATTTTTATTTTGGATTGTTCATTACCGATATCGGTGGAACCGTTACGGGTGTCGGGATAGCTTTCTTGCTCGCTGCAGGTAGTGAGGCACCTTTTATGAGGGTGGCAGGCAAGTGGATTGCCCGATTTGGGCTTCATACGATCATGATCAGTGCTGCTTCCATTGCGATGATACGTTGGGTACTTTATTTCTTTGAACCTCCACTGTATATTGTGTATGCGACTACGATTGCCCAAGGGTTTTCTGTCGGGCTTTTCATTCCTGCAGCGTTACAATTCGTGAGGGATATAGCTCCAACATCTGCCCGTGCTACGGCGGTTTCCCTTTATACTGCCGTCGGTAATGGACTTGGTAGCTGGTTCTGTACCTTCTTTGGTGGATTCATTGCGGAGTATTATTCCGTTGCACATGTCTATTTGTTCTTCGGTCTTTTAACAATGTGTGGATTGGTGTTCATCATGAAGATCAACCAATCCGATAAAAAAGAACTTGTAAAGGCATCGTGATTCTTAAGAAAAGAAAGACCCTTGGCTAATCATAAAGCCAAGGGTCTTTCAGACTGTTGACAAACTATAGATTAGTTAGGTTAACTGTTGGAAAAGTTGATCTTCGTTGCAGGAGCTTCGCTTTCCGCGGGCGGTCCGGAAGCCTCCTCTGGCTACGCCAAGGCCACTGAAAAATTAATGATTGTTAATAATCTGGTTAACACCGCTGTTAATCTCCGCAAACGGCTTCGCTTTCCGCGGGGCGACCTTGAGCCTCCTCGAGCTGCGCCCTGCGGGGTCTCAAGATTGTCGCTATCCCCCCGCAGGAGTCTGCGCCTATTGCTCCAATTAACAGCTAGAAATCATTTGAACGATAAGTTATTGGGTTTTTCAGTGGCCTCGGCTACGCCCTGCGGGTCTTCCATGTCCCTTCCTCCCGAGGAGTCTCCGCTCCTTCCACTGCGATCAACTAGAGATTTTTTCATTTTTGGACTTTGTCTACACACTTTAAGACCCTTGGCTAATTATTAAGCCAAGGGTCTTTTCGTTTATTCATTTTCAAAATCAAAAAGGTCAGTAGACAAATATCTTTCCCCTGTATCGCAGGCGATACAGACCACAACATCATCAGGTGTCAATCTTTTTGCCACTTCTATTGCGGAGAAGCAGGCAGCACCAGAAGATGGCCCTACCAAGATACCTTCATGTCTTGCAAGTTTACGTGTAATTTCATAGGCATCCTCATCTTTGATCTTGAAGATCTCCTCATATACTTCCTGGTTTAAAATATCAGGGATGAAGCCAGGGCTTGTTCCGACAAGCTTGTGCTTCCCGGGTTTTCCGCCTGACAATACCGGAGATCCCGCCGGTTCCACCACGTGTACGATTAACCCTTTATAATGCTTCTTCAGTTCTTCTCCCGTTCCGGTAATCGTTCCACCGGTGCCGGCAGTAGCCACAAAAGCGGACAATGGCTTTCCGATCTGCTCCATTCCATCAATGATTTCCAATGCGGTGGACTTTCGATGAGCATCGGAATTTGCATGGTTTTCGAATTGCATCGGCATGAAACTGTTCGGAATTTCTTCTACTAGTTCCTGTGCCTTTTTTATCGCACCTGGCATTTTTTCATCGCCTGGAGTCAATACTACCTCTGCACCATAAGCTTTCAGTAAATTTATACGCTCCTTAGACATAGTATCTGGCATGATGAGTATCGCTTTATATCCCCTTGCGGCGGCATTCATCGCAAGGCCGATACCAGTATTGCCACTTGTTGGTTCAATGATTGTGGCACCGGGCTTGATAAGTCCATCTTTTTCAGCTTGTATGATCATATTGAAAGCGGCTCTATCCTTAACACTTCCGCTGGGGTTTTGAAATTCCAATTTCAAATAAACGGTTGCAGCGCCTTCTGGGACGATGCGATTCAATTTAACCAAAGGAGTATCTCCAATTAAATCAGCCATATTTGTAACAACCTTCACCATTACACACAACCTTTCATTCACATGCATCTAATAATTCGTATTGTAACATAAAATAGAAAAACGGACTAAACAGATGAATGTTAGGGGTATTGACTAATCATATGGTCTGTTTGATGCTAAGATACTATACAAAGCAATGCAATATATTGCTAAAATAAGAAAGGTGAGACGATGACTACTCAAACCCATTATTTTATCGCAGTCCCTCTTCCAAAAGAATGGAAGGAAGAGTTACATTTATATATGAAAGAGTTGAAAGGCAAGTATCCTTTTACCAGATGGGTACATCCCGAAGATTTGCATCTAACACTCGCGTTCCTAGGGAATATGGAGGAATCTCAAAAAGAAAAGCTTGTTTCATTGACTTTGGATGTAGCAGCGCAACATCGATCCTTCCCCCTCACATTAAGTGAGTTGGGCACGTTCGGTAATCCTCAGTCTCCAAGAATATTTTGGCTTGGGGTTGAAAATTCCCCATCATTAAATTCCCTACGTAAAGATATATATGCTGCATGTGAAAAGGTGGGATTCCAGCTTGATTCACGGCCATTTCATCCACATATCACGCTAGCTAGGAAATGGAAGGGGCCAGGGGCGATAGACCAAGAAAGTCTCTCGACCAATAGCGAAAAGAGAGGTTCTTTTGAAGTGAACGATATAATCCTTTATGAAACACACCTTAACAGGATGCCAAAGTATGAAGAAAAGGAAATTTTTCCATTAGTATAGGAGTAGATTTGGATAATGAGGGGAATGAAACTAGTAGTTCAGATATGTATTCTCTATGTTTTTTATCGGGTAGGTGTATTTATTCAAGATGTTTTTTCCATCCCGGTACCTGGGAGCATCATAGGGATGTTGTTGCTTTTGTTGTTCCTTAAGACAGGTATCCTGAAGGATAAATCCCTTCAAGGAGGAGCACATGTATTGCTTATTTTCCTACCTTTGTTTTTTGTGCCTGCCACAGTGGGAGTCATGGACCATTTTGGATTTTTATCGAGCAAAGACGGTCTTATCATGCTGTTTGCACTCCTAATAGGGACGATTTTGGTGCTTTTGAGCTCCGGTCTGGTTGCTCAAAAAACTGCAGCAGCGGTCGATATTAAAACAAAGGGTTCAAGGAGAGATGGGATATGAATACTTGGTACGGCATCATGTTCATTCTCATTACTATTTTAATTTTCTTAGGGATGAGGAGTATCTATCATCGTTTCCGTAACCCAATGCTCAATCCGGTTGCCACTACCACTCTTCTACTTATCCTCGGATTGATGGCTTTAAATGTGAGCTATGATACATATATGCTGGGGGGGTGGTGGATCCAGGAATTGCTTGGTCCCGCTGTTGTTGCCCTCGCATACCCGCTTTACCATCAGCGGAAGAAAATAGTTCGTTATCGATTTCCTTTGTTTGCAGGTTTATTGTCAGGGGTCTTTATTGGAATCGTTACAGGTATGTTGTACGTGAAAGTGGCAGCGCTCAGCCCTATTTATTCTGCGACCTTTTTGCCGAAATCTGTCACTTCCCCAATAGCGATGGATATCGCTGTCATTACAGGAGGCATTCCAAGTCTGGCTGCTGCTTTAGTTATACTGAGCGGGATAATTGGAGCCGTTGTTGGCCCGGTGCTGATGAAGTATATGGGAATATCTCATTATCTTGGTGTAGGGGTTGCGCTAGGCTGTGCGGCACATGGGATCGGTACTACCAAGGCCACGGAGTATGGAGAGGAAGAAGCCGCATTCAGCTCAATCAGCATGACCCTTTCCGCCCTGCTGTATGCGTTAGTTTTGCCCATGAGCATACATTATTTTTTATAGAAAGGCTCTTTTCTCAAAGGTTGTTGCTATATCCTTGTAAAAAGTCGGCAATTGGACTTTTTACTGCTTTCATACTCTATAAGGTGCAAGTGATTTCTTAAGTACGGCAGGGAAAAGAGCACGACAGTAAAGAAAATAACGGTTAATGTATCCATACGAAAAAGCAAAAAAGTTTACGAAAAGAGCCTATAGAAAAGAGTGACCGCCTGTGGCGCAGTTAATAAAATTACAAGATTATATTACGCGATATGAAGTAGATATATATCGTTATCCGAATCAATATATACGATTAAAAAAACAGCAATGGAATACTTTTGAAGCGATGCTCAAAAATCCTGTGGATGCCACTATCCCGGAGGTGGAGCAGTTAGAAGAAGAAAAGGCAGGAAAAGAAAGCAAGCTATCTTCCTTATTCAAGTCTTTTAAAAGGAAGGACGATGATGTAGAAGATTTATATATTGGGAAGGTGAGTCCAGTTGTTCCAGATATGGAGGAGGAATGGAAGCTTCCGGAAATAAGAGGGAAGAAGTCTCCAGAAGAAAGGAAACAACAATTTCTAGATTCCATCCTTCCCCTCCAGCTAAAGTGGGCGAGTTCTACTATCAGGGAGATGTCCCACCTCCAAAAGAATTACAGGCGGGAGACCTTGTTAAAATACTTCCTGCAACGCTTTCCAGACACATTTTTTGTCATGTACAAACCGATATTCCTTGTTAAGCAAGCCCCTGTTGAACTGGAAATCATCATCATTACACCAAACGAAATTTTTGCCGTTTATTACATGGATGAACAAGATGAGAGTGTGATATTGGGGAATAATGACCGCTTCTGGTCCATTCGTGAAAAAGAAAATGAGAGAAAAATAGTGAATCCCACCATCAGTTTGAACAGGATGGGTGCCATAATCAAGAACATCCTTCCGCAATATGAAATTAGTCTCCCCGTGACAAAGCTATTGCTGCATCCAAAAGGGTATATTGACATTTTTGATGGCCCTACTGATGTCCAGGTAATCGATAAACGTACATATGATAAGTGGTTTGAGAAAATGAGGGAAAACAGGCTGCCGCTAAAACACAGTCAGCTTAAAGCAGCTGGAGCGTTGCTGTCCCATTGCCAATCTACTTATATAGACCGGCCGGAATGGCAATAATGGAGAAGCAATAATGGTGGTTTGTAAGAATATCTGTCAAGCTGGGCCTTGAAACGGAATACGCTATAGAATGGGCATGGTTGCATAGAAGCCTACTTTTAAGACAGGGAGGGAAACGCATGATTTTCATCAAGAGAGAATTTGAAGCCTACTTAGATGAGATGGACAAAATAACCATCCTCTTACCAATGGGAAGTTATCATGGAGAATCAGCTACCTTCACCCTCCTTTTTGAAGAAAATACCTACCCTTTGGAAATTGTGGACAAAAAGACATTACCCAATACGGTTAAATACACCTGTAAATCAAATACAATCATCAATATAGGGTCCAAGTATAGGATAGCGGATGAACATGGTAGAAAAACTGATCTGCAAATCGGTGCTGTTATCCGCACGGAGGCATTTGATGAAGCCTTCTATTATGAAGGAAATGATCTTGGTGCCAGCTATCAAAAAGGGGAATCCACCTTCACACTTTGGGCACCGACTGCATCTGCTGTCAAAATAAAACTAAAAGCCCCCAAAAGCAAAGAGGATATCCATTATAGCCTTATCCGGGAAGAAAAGGGGATATGGCGGATTACCGTCCAGGGTGATCTGGAGGGCTTTGTATATACGTATCTGGTCTGTGTGAACCTTGTCTGGAGAGAAGCGGTAGATCCCTATGCCATCGCATCTAGCTTAAATAGCGAAGCTGCGGTCGTTATCGACAAAGAACGGATGAATATCCCGAAAGTCCCGTTGCCTCCATTTATGGATGAAACGGATGCCATCATCTACGAGCTGCATATACGTGATTTTTCCTCTCATCCCAAAAGTGGAATAACACAAAAAGGGAAGTATGCAGCTTTTTCTGAAGATCCTTCACCAACTCCTGAAACAGGCGAAACAGGTCTGCCTTATATAGAAAAGCTGGGCGTCACCCATATTGAGTTATTACCGTTCAATGACTACGGAGGGGTAGACGAGGCAGATCCTGATAAAGCATATAACTGGGGCTATAATCCGCTTCTGTTCAATGTACCTGAAGGAAGCTATTCCCTTGATCCCAACGATCCTTATTCAAGGATCGTGGAGCTGAAAGAATTGATTAACACCCTTCACAGAAAAGGTTTGAGGGTAATCATGGATGTAGTGTATAACCATGTATATATCAGGGAGGATTCCTCTTTTGAAAAGATAGTCCCTGGCTATTACTTCCGACATGACGAACATGGCATGCCCTCCAATGGGACCGGAGTTGGAAATGACATAGCCTCTGAGAGGAAAATGGTTCGTAAATTTATTCTGGATTCCATCAAATTCTGGATGGAGGAGTATGATGTAGATGGCTTTCGATTTGATTTGATGGGAATAATGGATATTAAGACAATGAACGCCGTAAAGGAAATAGTCTCCATCATTAAGCCTGGTGCCATCCTACTCGGGGAAGGATGGGAGCTGAATACCCCTCTTGCTGCAGATCAGAAGGCGATGATCATCAATGCAAAAAAGATGCCTGAAATAGCGTTCTTCAATGATATGGTCAGGGATTCGGTCAAAGGCAGTACGTTCAACATGTTTGACCGCGGATTTGCCCTTGGAAATACTCATAAAACCCATTTAATGAAGCAATCACTTTCGGGAAGTATCCAAACAGAACCAAATACAAAAGGGCTATTCCTTGAGCCGACCCAATCCATCAACTATATAGAGTCTCATGATAATCACACAATGTGGGATAAAATATCGGTCTGTAATAGTCATGAGGACGAAGAAACAAGAATGAAACGCCACCGACTTGCCACTGCTATCATCCTGTTGGCGCAAGGTATTCCTTTCCTCCATGCAGGGCAGGAATTTTATCGTACAAAGGGCGGCGAAGAGAACAGTTACAAGTCTCCCGATACCGTAAATAACCTGGATTGGCAAAGAAAAGAGCAATATCTGGAGAATGTCACCTATATAAGTGGACTTATCCAACTAAGGAAGTCACATAAAGCTTTCCGCTTTTCCACAACATCCGAAATCCAGCAGCACGTAAGATTTCCAGTTGAAAAGGGACATCTGCTCGTATACCACCTCAGTGATGTAAAAAAATATGGAGAGTGGAACCATCTGCTTGTCATCTTCCATAATGGGCTTCATTCAGAAACGGTAGCCTTGCCCCTACAGGGAGAGTGGGAGGTTCTGGTAAATGAATCTGCTGCAGGTGTATCACCGATCCGGAAAGTGAAGGGCGATATACAGGTGGCACCAATCAGTACGGTCGTCCTTGCTCAACATTAATTGTTACACAAGTACTTGATTTAATCGAGAAATAACGATAAAATTTAAAAGATAGCTATTGTGAAATTATTCAATAGCTGTTTTTTTGCTTAAAGACGTATGTGAATTAAAATTTCTTATTTAGCGCTTGCGCTTTTCTAATATTTGATAATGAAAAGTTGTGTTGAAATTGAAGGTGAAATGGTTGGAACATTTATTAGGTGATGAGTGGAAAATCAGCCCTGCAGGTGGTTTGACTGGAGATGCTTACTTTGCACAAAATGAGGGCAAGAAGTTATTCCTAAAAAGAAATTCATCGCCATTTTTGGCTGTTCTTTCAGCAGAGGGTATCGTACCGAAGCTGGTCTGGACAAAACGCCTGGAAAATGGGGATGTAATTACTGCACAACATTGGATCAGTGCAAGAGAATTGAAGCCCAATGATATGAATATGGAAACGGTGGCACAACTCTTACACAAAATCCACCATTCAAAAGAGCTGCTTGATATGCTTACCCGGTTAGGAAAAGAACCGGTGGAGCCTTCGACAATCCTTGAGGATATCAAAAACGGAATGGCTTTTGAACTCTTATCTTTGGATGTGATCCAAAAATCACTGGATTTTCTTACGAAGGAAATTCATCATGTCCAATATAAAGATAAAGTAGTCTGTCATTGTGATCTAAACCATAACAATTGGCTGCTTTCAGATAGTCAGGAGTTATTTTTGATTGATTGGGACGGGGCTGTAATCGCAGATCCCGCTATTGATTTATGCATGCTCTTATACTGGTATATTCCAGAGCAGGACTGGGCGGATTGGCTTTCCACATATGGAATACCATTGACAGATGACCTGCGCCATCGTATGCATTGGTACGTGATAGCACAGACCATTCTTTCTGTACAATGGTATCATCATAAAGATATTGAAAAGGAAAAGCAAAACTGGCTGAACTATTTGGAAAGGCTTTTGCCTGCCTAATTAGGAGTATTGGTCGATACTTTCAATCCAGCCGGTGAATTTTGATTGATGAAGTTGATTATGATCATGGTCGTTGTTTGAACTGATGCCGGCCTGGCTATAGGAATAGATATCCTGGAGGATACTTTTCACATTCTGATCGATTTCATTATTGACCATTAGTGATTTGATGACACGTTCTAGCTGCTCATACTCTGCAACAGAACCGCAGCAATCAATTTGATGATCCGCCAAAATATCCTTTAGAAGATGTATTTGATCATGATAATTTAACGGCATGTTTCAGCACTCCTTTATTTTATATATGTACTAGCCTTTGTTTATTTATCATTCTTATACACGACAAAAGAATCGGTCCATCGAGATCGGTTTTTTTCTGTGAAAGAAGCAAAATTATTAGGCTCTTTTCCAAAAGATTGGTGCTACTCTAGTAAAAAGTCGTATTACTTATTAGGATCGAGTAATCAATTAAGTACAGCAGGGAAAAGAACACGATGATAACGAATATAATGGCTATTTTATCAGTACGCAAAGAGCCAATTAATAAGAACAACGAGGTGACCTAACGACATGAGATTCAGAAACAAACCATGGGCGACAGAGTTTATCGCAGAAAATGCGTATTATTGCATTCCAGATCCAGAAAACCATAAAGGCAAATGGACGGATATTTTCGGGAACAATAATCCGATCCACATTGAAGTGGGGACAGGAAAAGGGACTTTTGTTACTGAGATGGCAAAAGCTAATCCGGCTATAAATTACATTGGAATAGAGCTTTTTGAAAGTGTGATTGTGAAGGCTTTGGAAAAGGCAGTCGCAGCAAATATCCCGAATGTAAAGCTTTTGAACGTAAATGCCCAAAAGTTATCGGAGTACTTCGATGCAGGAGAAGTAGACAGGGTTTATTTGAACTTTTCTGATCCTTGGCCAAAAACCCGCCATGAAAAAAGAAGGCTTACGTACAAGGCTTTCCTGGATTTGTACAAAGAAGTATTGGTCCCCCAAGGGGAAATTCATTTTAAAACAGACAACCGTGGGTTGTTTGAGTATAGTTTGATGAGCTTTTCTGAGTACGGACTTTTGTTGAAGTATGTCAGTTTAGACCTTCATAACAGTGATTTTGAAGGAAATATCATGACAGAGTATGAAGAGAAGTTTTCCAGTAAAGGGTTTCCTATTTATCGATGTGAAGTGAAATATCCGGAATAGAACTTGAAAGCGCCCCTTTTATAAGAGAGGGCGCTTTTTTGTTATGGGTCAGCGGTACGGTATTAAAAGATAGGGTGGATGAAGACAATATCGTGCTGGATTTTGGAATGAGATTGTCATCATAGGGGGATGAAGACAATCTCGGTCTGGAAAACACGGTGAGATTGTCATTAAAAGGGGGGTAAAGACAATCTCGTTCTCGAAATCATGATGAGATTGTCATAATAAGGTGGATGAAGACAATCTCGGTCTGGAAATGATGATGAGATTGTCATCATAGGGTGATGAAGGCAATTTCAGGATGGATATGGTGATGGAGCCATCAGGATATTCGCGAAAACTTGCCCTCTTTTGATACAATAAAGACATACATACAAAATGCTAATACAGGGAGATGGATAAAATGGAAACGCTAACATTTGGGGAATGGAAACTGACTTGGTTGAACGGAGGGGTTACGCATCTTGATGGAGGGGCCATGTTTGGGGTGGTTCCAAAGGCATTATGGTCAAGAAGGTACCCTGTTAACGACAGCAACCAAATTGAACTTCGAACAGATCCGATCCTTATCCAAACAGGGGACCGTAATATCCTTATGGAAGCAGGGCTTGGAAAAGGAAAACTTTCTGAAAAACAGAAACGGAATTTTGGTGCGACAGAGGAATCTTCAGTGGAAGTGGATTTACAAAAACTTGGTTTAACTCCTATGGACATTGACACCATCATCATGACGCATCTTCATTTTGATCATGTGTGCGGGCTTACCACCTGGGATAAAAAGGAAGAGAAATACGTATCCGTTTTTCCAAATGCCACCATTCATGTTTCAGAGGTGGAGTGGATGGAAATGAGAAACCCTAATATCCGTTCCATAAACACGTACTGGGAAATGAACTGGAAAGGCATTGAAGAGCAAGTTAAGACTTTTAAAGAAGAAACAACGGTCATTGAGGGGATAAGAATGATCCATACAGGTGGACACAGTGATGGACATTCGATTGTCGAAATGACACAAGGGGAGGAATCCATCATTCACATGGCAGACCTTATGCCGACCCATGCTCACTCCCCATCCCTATGGGTGCTGGCCTATGACGACTATCCGATGACATCAATAGATGCAAAGGAGAAGTGGATCAAAGAAGGGATTCACCGCAATGCATGGTTCACCTTCTACCATGATGCATTTTACCGTGCAGTAAAATGGAATGAGCGCTTTGAAATTAAAGATAAAGTGGAACGTATGAAGTAAAGAAATGGCCTGGCAGAAATGCTTGCTGCCAGGCCGCTTGATCATGTTAATTGAGTGACATCCAATATTAATCCCGTATTTTTGTCGACCACAAATTCATATTGTTCCAATACGTTATCAATTCTTCTGGAAATGCCGCCTCTATAGATGGAGTAGGATAAATCATTCCGGATAATTGTTTCGGGGACCATCTGTATCCAGGAGCCATCAACAGGTCCACGCTTTTTGAAAGCTTCTTTGGCTATTTTTAATGCTTTTTCAGGCTTTATGGCTTGCTGTTTTGATGCTTCCGTGAAAAAATATGCGGCTGCTGCACCAATGCCAGCACCGATTAGAAGTACTTTCCATTTCATCTCGTATCATCCTTTCAGTCAAATGAACTGTAGCTTTTAAGTAAGCCTTTACAAAATGTGAATAGTTGATTCGTTGGATTGTTTGTGTCTATCATACTAATAGTATAACTTGGAAAACAAATAAATGTCATGTTAAAGCTGGAAACAATAGAGAAAGTTCGATACAATATAGTTAAAATATTTCGATAATCTAACGAAGTATATGCAGATCTACATACATATAAGCTTAAGTAAAAAGGAGATGACTTTCTTGAATCAAGAGACATTATCATTATTTAAAACGTTAACGGAGCTGCAAGGGGCACCGGGATTTGAGCATGACGTTCGCCGTTTCATGCGCAGTGAATTGGAAAAATACTCGGATGAAGTGGTTCAAGACCGCCTTGGTGGAGTTTTTGGTGTGAAAAGAGGAGATGAAGCAGGTCCAACCGTTATGGTAGCAGGCCATATGGACGAAGTTGGTTTCATGGTAACTTCCATTACGGAAAACGGAATGATTCGATTCCAAACACTTGGTGGCTGGTGGAGCCAAGTTTTACTTGCTCAACGTGTGCAAGTAATGACGGACAATGGTCCAGTAATCGGTGTAATCGGCTCGATTCCTCCTCATCTTCTCGACGAAGCAAGAAGGGCTAAGCCGATGGATATCAAGAACATGTTAATTGATATTGGTGCAGACAATAAAGAAGACGCTTTAAAGATTGGCATCAAGCCTGGTCAGCAAATTGTCCCAATCTGTCCTTTCACTCCGATGGCGAATGAAAAGAAAATCCTTGCAAAATCATGGGATAATCGTTATGGTTGCGGACTTGCTGTTGAGTTATTGAAGGACCTTCAAGGTGAGACCCTTCCAAACGTGCTATATTCTGGAGCTACTGTGCAGGAAGAAGTAGGATTGCGTGGAGCCCAAACTGCGGCCAACATGATCAAACCTGATATTTTCTTTGCCCTTGATGCTTCTCCAGCAAATGATATGACAGGGGATAAGAAGGAATTTGGTCATCTTGGAAAAGGTGCGTTATTGCGCATTTACGATCGCTCTATGGTAACACACACAGGGATGAGGGATTTTGTATTGGATACAGCTGAATCCAATAGCATCCCATATCAATACTTCATCTCCCAAGGTGGTACGGATGCAGGGCGTGTCCATACTTCAAATGAGGGCGTACCTTCTGCAGTGGTTGGGATTTGTTCCCGTTATATCCATACACATGCTTCTATTGTACATGTTGATGACTATGCGGCGGCAAGAGAACTAATCGTGAAGCTTGTCAAATCTACAGATCAATCCACAGTGGATTCCATTAGAAGTCGTTAATCAAAAGTTCTATACAAAATAAATCGATGAAGCGGTGGGGGTGGATTACCTCCCCCGTTTTTTTAGTTGCAATTTTACGAAAGGTGGAATATGGATGAAAGTGATGATTGGATCAAAAAACCCTGCAAAATATATGGCCGTGCAAACGGCTTTGTTTGATTTGGAATTAAATGACTGTGAAACCATCGCCATGGAAGTGGATTCTGGTGTGCGTAATCAGCCTTTAAGTGACAAGGAGACCATTGATGGTGCATTACATCGAGCAAGACAAGCTTTAGTAGAAAACGAGGATGCTGAATTTGCAATAGGGCTTGAGGGAGGGGTGGTCTTGGATTCAGTTCCAGCTTTCACTGTCATGGTTTGTAATTGGGGAGCGCTTGTAACGAAAGATGGAGAAGAATTCATTGCAGGTGGTGCCAGGATACCTCTTCCGGAATCATTTAAAGGAGAACTCCTGGCAGGAAGAGAGCTTGGAGATCTTATGGATGAATATTGTCAGCGGAAAGAAATCAGGAAACATGAGGGGGCAGTAGGGATATTTTCTGAAGGGGCTGTAGCAAGGCAACAAATGTTTGAGCATGTAAGTCGATTGCTTGTGGGGCAATGGAAGTATAGTAAAAAGAAGCAGGCATAAAGCCTGCTTCTATTCAAGCACGTAAGTAAGTACTTTTAATGCCTGATTCACCGTTTCCACCGTTACATTTGCTTTATTGGACAGCTCTTTCAAGGGATGATGAAGGTTTTCAGGTCGAATCAATATAAGGGGTTTTTGAAGACTGATGGCTGCACTTGCGTCCATCGCTGTATTCCATTGCTTATACTTTTCGCCAAACAGGGCAATGACAACATCTGACTTTTTCATTAGAAGTTGGGTACGCAGGTTGTTGATTTGTGAAGCTGCCTCATCCTTTGCGATGTTGTTTGCTTGAGTGCCCATAACCAATTCCCCAATGTTATCCGAACGCTCATGGTCTGTCATTGGTCCGACAAACTCCAAGGGAAGGTCTAACGCTTTGGCCTTGTCTTTCAATTCTTCTCTCCAGTCGGTGTGGATTTCTCCAGCAAGGTAAATAGTAAATTTCATTACAATCCCTCCAAATAGTACCTCTTGTTATTTATCTATTAATTAGTCTATCATAAAATAGAGAATTAAGTGATAATTCCAACTTGTCCTTGTCATGGGGAAAGAATTATAGGTATGATAGAATCAGTGTGAATTTTGTAGTCACTTAGTACTAAAAGGAGTGGAAATATTGTATTTCGGAAGAGCCATCATTTCTATTTTATTTTTATCATTATTATTTTTAGCGGGATGCTCGGTCTCTATTGAAGATGCCTCACAGAAATCCATCGATGCTTTTGAACAAACGTTCAAGGCTGAAGAAATGGAAGCAACAGAGGAGACAGATGCCTTTCATTATTATCTTCCCTCACAGTTCTCAGTTGATACAGAAACGGAAAACAACATCGTCCTTACACATAAAGAGCAAACTTATCTGTTGTTTGTGAATCCATTTGAATCAAAGGATTCTGAGGTTTTATATGATTCTACCAAGGTGAACTATGATGAATTGGAACTGGATCATACAGTCTCGGAAGACGGGCGTTTAGGTTATTTGCTTATATCTCCCGTTGAAGGAGAAAAAGAAGAGTTTTATGAGGTGACGGTAGGAGTTGGTGGAGTGAAAATGACCACAGTAACGGATACCAAAAACATGGAGAGCAGCACGAAAAGCATGATGGAGGTTGTTTCTTCGGTTAAAATTAAATAAGTATGAGAGAAAGAATATGATGGGGAGGAAGTGCCTGTCGTATTCTTTTTTTTTGTATAAGTATGTTCCAGGTGTTCGCTTTCCGCGGGACGATGGTTGGCTTCCTCACAACGCTTCAGGGGCCTCAACCTCCTGCTGGAATCTCACACCTTGCACCCCAACTTACAGAGAAACTTACTTTCTATTTGAAAAACCAGCTTGTCCTGGACTTTCTTGGACAAGCTGGTTTGCATTGATTATTGTTTCTCTTGTTCTGAGGATGCAGCGGTTTCTTTCATGCCAGCTGCAGCTTCTTCATGAGCCCATCTAGCTTCGGCCTCTTCCTCTTCAGATGTGAGTTCTTCTTCGTATTCTTGAATGTCCTGTTCGTTGTCCTCGAATATCTGCTCATTCTTCTGTCCGATTTCTTCTTCCACGATGAACTGGCTTACTTCCTCCTGGAGTTCAGTAGCGATATCGGAAAGGGAGATAGCCGCTTCATTCACCTGTTCGATCGCGACAATTTGATGCTCGCTGGAAGCGCTGACCTGCTCAGAGGTCGCCGCAGCTTCTTCTGAGATGTAATGGACTTCTGATAGCTTTTCCTCTAATTGCTTATTAGATTGGGTAACCTGTATAATCGCTTGCTGAACATCATCCACCTTATGATTGATCTCAAGAACATTTCCAGCAATTTTCTCAAAAGATGTTTTCGTCTGATCAACGGAGTGCTGTTGTAAATCTCTATACTCGTTGAACTGCAAGGCGTCATTGGAAAGTTTGCCCATTTGATTACCCATTTCTGTCACAAGCTTCTTAATGGAAAGTGCTTCATGTTTTGAACGCTCAGCAAGTTTACGAACTTCTTGAGCGACAACGGCAAATCCTCTTCCAGCCTCACCTGCCCGGGCAGATTCAATAGCAGCATTCAATGCCAGAAGGTCGGTGTTCTCCGCGATTTCTTGTATAGTGGCAACGATGGTATGTATCTGCTGGGACTGTTTTGTTGCTTGTTGTACCCGTTCAGTCAAGTGGTTGGCCAGTTCCAGGAACTGCTCGGATGATTGGTGCAGATCCTTCACTACCGTCAATCCGTCCTCCCCAACCAGTCTAGCGTGATCTGCCTTTGATTTAATTACGGTGCTTAAGTGGTCTGCCTGTTCAACAGCCGATTTGACCCGTTTTAAAATGTCAGTACTCTCATCAAGATGCAGAGCCTGCTCGCTGGAACCGATGGCGACCTGTTTGATCGCTTCGTTCACCTCTGTCGATTGTGCGGTCGTTTCTTCAGATATTGCCGCTAGGTTTTGGGAAGAAGACTGTAGCTTATCTGTTGCTTCCATCACTTTTAAAAGGGAAGTCTGTACTTTTTCGGCCATAGCATTAAAAGTTACTGCAAGGTCTGCCATTTCATCCTTCGTGGTGATAGGAACACGGTAAGCGAAATTTCCTTCTCCAATTTTAGATGCTCCATCTTTCAAAGAACGGATGGAGGAGGCAATTTTTCGGTTTAGGAAATAGCCTGTCGTGCTTAAGAAAATTAATAAAAGAACGCTAATAATGAGTGTAAGCAACATGATGGTTTGAAGCTTCCCATTGGATTCTTGTTGAAGCTGTGCTTGCAGATCGGACACCGCAGCTTCCACTTCATTTACACTTGCTTCCACTTCGTCGCTTATCGTCTCAAAGTTTCTCACAAAGCTGTACGATGAGGTGTAATTATTATATAAATCTGTCATTGCTTCCACGTAAGGATTGTAAAGCTCCAATAGCCCATTTTTCTGGGAATCAGGAAGGTCGGCCTCTGCCAATTGTGATTTGAAGGTATCGGCGCTTTTCATGAACTCTCGGTATCTAGCTTCCTGTTTGGTAGCCAGATACTGTTGTTCATAGAGTCTCATGTTCATTAAAGTGGTTGTTAGTTCCTCGCGATTTGCCCCTCTTACATTGATGACAAGGTTTCTGACCGCACCGTTCATCACTCCCTGGAGGCCGGTGAATTCTGTAAAACCTATTTCATTATAGAGCTCTTCAAGAGGAATAAATTCATTGAGATAATTGGTTGCAGCCGTTTCGATTTCAGAAAAGCGGCTTGCAATCTCTTCGTACTCAGCGAACTGCTGTTGCATTTCAGCTGACTCTTGCTGGATGTTCTCTAAATTTTCTTTAATGACCAAGGAAGTCTCATCACTTGGAATTCGTAAAAACTCCTGCTCATTTTTACGAGTATCCGAGAAAGCGAATTTTATTTCTTTACTTCCGTTTACAGCTTCAAACAAAGCGGTTTCTTGCTCTTTTGCAGTGGATTGCGTAAAGTAGAAAAAGAAATTGAATAATAATACAATGATAAGACCTGTAATGGCTGCCAATAAAATAAATCTTACTCTACCTCTTATTGTTTTCATGGTACCCCCCTAAAACATAAAAGACTTTCGAATTTTATATGTTTTGTTAAAAATCTGATATTTTAAAGTAATTATAGACATATTTCTACAATAACCACAACAAACTTTTAACAAAAGCTAAAATATCTACTAGTATATATCGACAGTTATTCGTTATTATTAATGTAAATCATGCAGGAAATACAAAAAGGAATGAGTGAGGAAATGAAAGGTTTTTTACATAAAAAGGGAGTTACGTTGTCGGCAAGGGTTTATTTTATAGACGGATTAAGTTATATGGCTCTGGGTCTGTTCTCTTCCTTGATCATCGGATTGATTATTAAAACGGTGGGGGATCAGCTGGGGTGGATTTTCTTTACGGATATGGGAGTATTGGCAATGGGATTGATGGGCCCAGCAATAGGTGCAGCAGTGGCATATGGCCTGAAAGCACCACCATTGGTTTTATTTGCGACTGTTATTGCCGGAGCGGCAGGCGCGCAGCTGGGTGGACCGGCAGGCAGTTTTGTTGCCGCACTTTTGGCAACAGAAGCAGGCAAGCTGGTATCGAAAGAGACAAAAGTAGATATTCTGGTTACACCTTTTATAACCATTTTGACAGGCTTCCTTGTTGCGACTTTTATTGGACCTCCCATTAATGCCGGGATGAATTCATTAGGATCCCTGATCATGTGGGCTACCGATCAACAACCCATTGTAATGGGAATGCTGGTTGCGGTGTTAATGGGGTGGGCGCTGACAGCACCGATATCAAGTGCCGCCATTGCGATGATGCTGGGGTTGGAAGGGATTGCGGCCGGTGCTGCCACAATTGGTTGTGCTGCCCAGATGGTAGGGTTTGCTGTAAGTAGTTACCGAGAAAATAAAATGTCTGGGCTTTTAGCTTTAGGGATAGGAACTTCCATGCTCCAAGTGCCGAATGTCATTAAAAACCCGATGATCATCATCCCCCCAACGGTAGCAGGAATCATTTTTGCTCCTCTTGGTACTACGGTTTTCCAGATGGTAAATGTCAAAGAAGGGGCAGGAATGGGGACAAGCGGATTGGTCGGTCAAATCATGACTTTTGCTGCAATGGGCTTTTCTTTATCGGTTCTAATGAAAGTCTTGTTGCTTCACATTGTGGGACCCGCTGTGGTAAGTTTAGTTGTATCAGAATGGATGAGAAAGCGATCCCTCATTAAAGAAGGGGATATGAAAATTAATATTGGAGGGGAACGATAATGGAAAAATTACAATCCTTGGAACAATTTAACCAAATGAAAAAAGAGAAAGATGTTGTGTTCATGTTTTCTGCGGACTGGTGTCCCGACTGCCGAGTCATTGAGCCGGTATTACCGGAAATTATGGAGAAGTTTAACGAGTACACGTTTATTTATGTGGACAGGGATGAGTTTATTGATCTTTGTGCCGAGTTGAGTGTATTCGGAATTCCAAGCTTTGTTGGATATAAAAATGGGGAAGAAGCAGGTCGTTTTGTTAGTAAGGACCGTAAAACGCAAGAAGAAATTGAAGCATTTGTTGCTTCGTTGGGTTGATAAAAAAGCCGGCAATCACAATTCGTGAGTGCCGGCCTTTTTATATTTACCTAGTTATTTTTCTTCCCAGGCTTTTCAGGCTTACCCTTTCCGTTACCGTTCCCACCATTTCCATCATTGATGTACAGCTTGCCATCTGCAATCGCACGAGTTACATTACCGAAGTCATCAGATACTTTAACCTCGATTTCTGCCCCACTTGCCACAACGCTAGAAGTAGCAGTCCAATATCCTACATAATAACCAGGAGATTGTTCCATCAATGGAAGTTCAACCGCATTGCTTACTTCATAGTTTACGTCGTTTCCTTGCATCATCATGGAAGCATTTGTTAATGGCATACGGATAGAGAATGTTGCACGAAGGCCTTCTTCACTGTTGAATTCAATCTTCACAGATTCACCGGCTCTTAAGTGCTTGTCTTCCGTTGGCTTCAGATTAGTGATTTCAGGCGCATCGTAGTTAGCATAAACCGTTACATCTTGTCTTGTACGGTTACCAGCTAAGTCCTGAGCAACTACACGAATGTTATTTTCTCCATTATCAAGCATTACTCTTAGAGAGTATGTGCCATCTTGAACAGTGGCTTTCTTTCCGTTTACTTTTACAAAATCCAAGTTCTCATCCGCGACAGTACCTGTTACAGTAACTGTTTCGCGGTTTGTTTTGGAACCATTTTCAGGACTGGTAATGGCAAGTTCAGGAGCAGTCTGATCAAGAACAATTGTTACTGGAGCAGATTCTTCTGTCTCGCCTGTCTCCGTGGAGGATTTAGCCGTTAGTACGTTTGCCCCTTCTGTCAGGGAAACATCTACTGCAAATGTTCCTTCATCGGTAGCTGTAGCAGTTGCAACTTCTTCCCCATTGTTCATCACATGAACAGTTGTTGTTGGAGAAGCATTACCTTCTACCGTTACCGTTTCTTCATTTGTGAAGGAACCATCAGCTGGAGAAGTGATCGTTGGTGCTGTCACTTCAAAGTTAACTAAAGCACGGATCATATAGTTTCCTTCTGCTTCAGGAGAAGGAGACCATGAACCGCCAACATATTGCCAGCTGCGGCCAGCATTTGGTCCATCTTCATCTGTTCCAAGTCCAGGTGCATTCGGATTAGGTTGGGACTGGATGTAAACCATGTAGAAGTCTTGTTCTACGATGATTCCATGCTCTGCCAAGTCAACTGTCGTCCACTCACCAGTACGTAGTGCCGTACCGTCAAATGGTCCCGCAAGCTTAGATCCTGGAGCTCCATCAGAACCAGATGCATCCCAAACCTCTACTTTAAAGGCTGTACCACCAGGAGTTGGCCATGTAGTATCCCAGAATCGGAATAATCCACCAGTTACAAGCGCGCTGTTTTGACCTTCCGGTAGAGACATTTTCACTGCCCACCCGTTTCCGGCGTCATAGAATGCACGGGCATTCTCAGCAGTGCCATCATCATAGCCGATTTCACCAGGGTATCCGATGAATGGGCGCAATTCTACATCAAGGGTAGTCGTTTCATCCCCTTCGATAGATACCTCTACAGTTTCACTATAGTAGGAAGGAGCCATTACACGTAGTGTGTAGTCCCCTTCTAATGCAGTGATGGAGAAGTTTCCATTTTCATCTGTTGTAACAGGGGCAATTGCTGCATCTTCAATAAGCATTAATGTTGCGTTTGCAATAGGTTCCCCAGTAACACTGTTTGTCACAGTACCGCTGACAGTACCACGTGCCATTTCGTCCAATACGAAGTTAGCAACCGCTTCTCCATCTGGAGCGATTTCAACTGTTTGTTGAGCTGGGTGATAGCCATATGCTTCCGCTTGCACCGTAAATGTGCCCGCAGCGTGCAATAGTTCGTATTGTCCGTTAGCAGGATTTGTGTTAACTGATCGGTTCGTTTCCAATACAGTAACTTGTGCATGTAATGGAAGTACTGCTGGGTTAACATCCTCTTTCAGAGCTTCTTCTTTTTCAGGAGTAGCAACCGGATGGATTTTATCTGGATTCACTTTCTCCTCTTTAGCTTCTACCTTCTCTTCTTTCGTCACTTCCAGCTGAGTGGATGCTGCTGTTGCATTAGACTCCGCTGATAATGCGACATCATCGATATACCAGCCTGTACGTACAACACTACCATCCGTTGTAACGTTGAAGCCGATGTAAATTCGTTGACCTGCATACTCAGAAAGGTCGACTTCTCTAGCAGTCCAGCTTTCGCTGATACCATCAAAACGTAGAAGTTGCGTCCAGTTCTCTTGGTCTGTAGAAACGAATACGTGACCGAAATCGTAACGAGTCTCAAGGTTGAACCAGTTCATGAACTGAAGGTATGCACCACTATCCTCAGGTAGGTCGATAGGAGGCATCACAAGTGTCATGTTTGCTCGGTTC
Organism: Sutcliffiella horikoshii; assembly: GCF_021991925.1. GTDB lineage: Bacteria > Bacillota > Bacilli > Bacillales > Bacillaceae_I > Sutcliffiella_A > Sutcliffiella_A horikoshii_F. The sequence continues at coordinate 119,578 of NZ_RXZI01000003.1, forward strand.
CCGTAGTTACCTTCGAGGTTCGTTCCGTATACTTTTTCACCGGAGTGTGCTTCAGCCGGACCGGCAGATGGAACGCCCCATTGCCATGTGTTTTCAGCACCGAAGGAATACCAGCCAATAGGATCCGTTTCAAAGTCTGTAGAATATCCAACAGTAATACCTGGTTGAACACTCACTTCGTACGTATCAGATGTTACTTCATTGCCACCGAAGTCAACAATGTGCCAACGATAAGATACAGAAGGTTCACCAATGTCGTCACCAGGTATGGATGCTGTGTAAGTAGCGTCATTATAAGAACCAGATGCACGTTCTGCCGCAAGATCTACCCACTCACCAGAAGTGTTTTGATATTGCAAGGTTACAGAAGAAATACTTACATTATCCTGTACGTGAATGCTTAAAGGCAGGTTCATGCCAGCATACGTTTCAACAGGTGCTGTATGTTCGAAAGTTGGAGCCTCGCTATCTTCTCCATCCTTCGCAACTTGCCCTTTAATTTTTCCAAGACCGGATATGATGGAAGATACTGCATCAAATGCATTGACGATCCCATGTCCATAACCGTTGTTTGGAGAATCAGGAAAATTGGAATCTGTTCTTGCCGTTGCTGTAGTCATCAAGATTTCCTCAATGTCTGCCACAGTCAGGTTAGAGTTGACCTGCTTAAGTAAAGCAACCACACCAGCTACATGCGGGCTTGCCATGGAAGTTCCACTTGCAGCACCATAGCTGTTACCAGGGAAGGAAGAACGAACTCCAACTCCAGGTGCGGATACTTCAGGCTTGATTTCTTGGTATGGAGATGGACCTTGTAATGAGAAGCTCGCAAGGTTCATGTTCACATCCGTTGCACCAGTGGCAAAAGATTCCGGATAGTTACCAGGAGTGGAAACAGATCCAGGACCACCAGGGTTCCCGATGCGTGTATTTCCTGCAGCGAAAGCAGGGAAGATATCAGCCGCTACCCATGCTTGAACCATTGGACGGTACCACTCATCTAAGCCAGGTCCGCCGCCCCATGAGTTGTTGACAACGTCAGGAGCCATCGCAGGGTTTGGAGTTCCACTAGCATCTTTAGGTGCTAAAATCCACTCACCAGCTGCAAGAAGGGCAACATCCGTACCACCGGATGGAGTAAATGCTTTAACGCCAATCCATTTTGCTCCAGGAGCAACACCGACTTGGTTGGATCCGTTCGGCTCAGCACCGACCATCGTTCCTGTTACGTGCGTACCGTGACCATCATCATCATAAGGAGTGGACTGATTTGCAGGAGTTGAATCAAACCAGTTGTATTCATGGTTTGCGTTTCCAGTTCCGGCATTAAATCCGCGATATTTTTCCTTTAATGCAGGATGATCCCACTGAACACCTGTGTCGATACTGGCTACAACAGTACCTTGACCGTCAACACCCATTTCCCACGCTTGAGGAGCACCGATCTGGGCAACGCCCCATTCAATGTTCTGAAGATTTGCAGCAGGCTTTTCTTCTACTTCCATCTCAGTTGTCGCAGCTGCTTCAGCTGCAGGATCCAACTGACGTACTTCGTTTGGTAAAAGTTTTTCGATTTCTGGGAATCTAGCAAGCTCTTCCATTACTTCTTTCGTTGCAGTAACGGCCATACCGTTTACTACATAGAAGGATTGGATATCTTTTGCTCTTCCGTCAGCTACCGCTTTTTCAAGATATTCTTTTACATTTGCTTGGGTTTCGATTGATGTTGCTCTTAACTCTGAGACAACAGCATTACGTTTCATCAGTTTTTCTTGACCGGCAGAAGCTTTTTGCGCCTTGGCTGCTTCCACAGCTTTAGCAGCTACTGCCTGCGTATCTACCTGTTCTTTGAATTTGATAAGGAAGGTTACCTTTTCCCCATCTTTAGAAAACTGCGTAGATAAACGATCGGTTATTTTACTTGCCATCACTTCTTTAGATTCACCCAAAGAGACGGAAGCTTTATTCCCTTGTGCAGAAGCAGTACCAGGGTTAAAACTTGGGGCGATCAGTAATAAACACATAATGATACTGAATACTCTAGCAAAATTACGTTTGTTCTTCCTACTCATTCAACATCCCCCTTTAAAATTAAATACAAAAAACCGATGAATTTCCCCCCCCTTTTCAAATAAATTCCCACCAACCATCGCTGTTTGGTAGAATCTTGCTTTATGTAGGAGTATCTCGGTGACAATTAAAGATTAATAAAGTGTGTAGAAGAATAGTGTCGAAAAAGAAAGAAAACTATCAGAATATTCTAAAAATAGTCCGTAAGTTTCAGACAGGTTTTTCAGGTTAGTTAATTGGTAGAGGTTGGATATAAAGTGGTAATAGGAAGAATATATGTAAAATAATTCTATAAACAAGGGTTGTTTCCTAATCTTTACAGTATTTCCAGCTGAAAAAAATACGTAGTAGGAATAGCCTAAATCGATCTGATACGTTATGAATTTTTAAAAAACAATAAAAACGTACTAGTACTCGTATTCCTAAAAGAATAAAGGAAGCTCAAATAAGCAATCCGATTCAGGGATTTACAAGAAATATGAGGGTATTTGGTAGGAGGGATAGGCCAGAAGGGGTAAGGGGGTTAAAACTTTCAAAGAGTTGGTAGGAACAATACCACATAAACCTAATACGTTGTTCGACAAATTACAATATCTATCTCATTTGTTGTACAATAAAGGGTGACCTCAAAAGAGAGAAAGGATTGTTCCTTATGGAAAAAATGACGATACAGAAAATCAGACGAATTCTAGAAGAGAAGTTGGCCCATCCAAGCTGGGTATTTACATACGATAGAGAAAATGAAGCCTTGCGTGTGGAGGATAAGGAAACTCAAAAGGGAATCACGATAGCCCTGCAAGGGGTGTTGTCAAAATACGAACAGGTAAACGATGTTCAAGCGTTGGAAGAATACGTGTATTACGTGAGAGAGGCTCTCACAAGTATGAAAATACCTGTTCAATTAAATGGGGCAGAGCGACATATCTATCCTGTCATTCGTTCCACCTCGTTCCCGAAAACAAGCAATGATGTGCCTTTGGTGTATGATGAGCATACTGCAGAAACGAGGATTTACTATGCGATTGATTTAGGGAAGTCCTATAAACTGATTGATGAAAATCTATTACAAAGAGAAAATCTATCTAAAAACACAATAAAAGAAATGGCCATGTTCAATGTCAGATCATTGCCTACAAGTATGAAAGAAGATGTAGTGGCCGGTAACACCTATTATTTTGTGCGCTCCAATGATGGTTACGATGCTAGCAGGATCCTTAATGAATCCTTCTTGGATTCTTTTAAAAAGAAGGTGACAGGTACGATGACAGTGGCAGTTCCCCATCAGGATGTATTGATTTTGGCGGATATACAGAATGAGGTGGGATACGACATCCTTGCTGAGTTGACGATGAGCTTTTTCGTAAATGGTAAAATTCCTATCACTGCATTATCCTTCTTATATGAAGAAGGACAGTTGGAACCGATCTTCATTTTGGGAAAAGATAATAAGAAACATCAGAAATAACAGTTGAAAAATAAGAAATGATTTCGAAAAATATAGGTAACAACCATCGCCTATTATAAGTATGCGGTACCACAAAAAGTAAGAAAGAAAGAGTGTGATAGATGTGAACTGGTTTAAAAAGCTGTTTGCTCAGCTAAGTGAGGAAGAAGAACGTACCATTGAGCAAGATTACGCTGAGAAACCGGGAAATAAACAAAAACAAGCGAATGCAAAGGTGGCGTATCAATACCCAACAGGGAAATTCCGATTCCCCTTGATTCCCGACGAAGGAAATGCAGATCAGCCCAGAAAAAGAGAAAATGGAAAGGCCAAGCAGCCAAGCAAACCGCAGCCTGAACAAGTAAAATTCGTGCAGGAAAAGGAAAAACAGAAGAGTGAAGTGGAACAGCCATCTATGAAGAAGGTTGCAGAAAAGAAAAAAACTGCGCAGCCTCAAAAGAAATTTGAAAAAGTGGTGAACGAAAACAAACAACCGTTTCATCCTACAGAATTCGTTTCGCCCATCTTTGGATACAAACCTCGTCCTTCTATTGAAAAAAGACATACCTATCTTCCGGAGATAGAATTAACAAGCAGGGAATCTCCTACTGGGGAATTAGAAGTAGCGGAGGCCACTCCAATGGAAGCTTCCTATGGAAGCTATCAAGGATTTGCGGAGTTGGAAAGGGAGAAGGAAAAGGTCCAAGAATTCAGTGACGTTCTTTTAGAAGAAAATTCAACTCCAGAAATAGAGGAAGCAGGATTGGAAGAGGTAGCCCCTTCTTATGAAGCGGATAAGGAACCAAGCGAGGAGCCGATATCCGATCCTTATAAAGAAGAAGAGACAAGTGAAAAAGTTGACTCAGATGAAGCATGGCTTAAAGCGGAGCCTCAACCTGAAACTGACCATGCTTATGAGGAAAATAAAGCAGAAGCTCCTTCTTATGCGGAATCTGCAGTCACAATAGAGGAAGTACAGCCAGTAAGAAAAGAGGAGAGAGCGAAACGAGAGACTCCAACGCGACAAGATTCCAGCAAACAGCAGCATATTCCTTTTAATGTAATCATGCTCAAACAGGATAAACGGTCCCTGGAAAGAAAACAACAGGTAACTGGTAAACAAGAAGAGCCGCAGCCTTACTTTAGAAAGCCTTCTATCACGATGCTCTCCATTCCACCACAGCATTCTGAGGATGATAGGGAATGGGTGGAGGCTCAAAGGGAGCTTCTCAATGAAACCCTCCACCACTTTAGAGTTGGTGCCAAAGTGGTAAAGGCCACACAAGGACCGTCTGTTACACAGTTCGAAGTGCAGCCGGAGCCTGGTGTAAAAGTGAACAAGATAACTAATTTGAGTGATGATATAAAGTTAAGCCTTTCTGCACGTGACATTCGGATGGAGGCACCGATACCTGGAAAAAACACGATTGGAATTGAAGTGCCCAACCGGGTGAGTAAGCCTGTATTCATTAGGGAGATCCTTCGTCACCCGTCTTTTATCCAACATGCATCGCCCTTGACGGTAGCCATGGGGCTTGATATATCGGGGCAACCGGTCGTTTTGGATTTGCAAAAGATGCCGCATGGGTTGATCGCCGGTGCCACTGGATCAGGAAAAAGCGTTTGCGTAAACTCTATTATTATGAGTCTTTTATTTAAAAGTACTCCTGATGAGGTAAAACTGTTATTGATAGATCCAAAGATGGTCGAACTTACGCCATACAATCATATTCCACATCTAGTAAGTCCTGTCATCACTGATGTTAAAGCCGCGACAGCAGCGTTGAAATGGGCAGTGGAAGAGATGGAACGCCGATATGAGTTATTTGTTCACGCAGGAGTCCGGGACATTGGAAAGTACAATGAGGTGGCCAAGAAGCATAATCAGGAAACATTGCCTTATATGGTAATCATCATTGATGAGCTTGCAGATTTGATGATGGTGGCGCCGAGTGACGTAGAGGAAGCCATTTGCCGAATCGCTCAAAAAGCGCGCGCTTGCGGCATGCACTTATTAATAGCCACCCAGCGCCCTTCCGTTGATGTCATAACAGGATTGATAAAAGCAAACATCCCGACAAGAATCGCCTTTTCCGTTTCCTCTCAGGTCGATTCCAGAACCATCATTGATATTGGTGGAGCAGAGCGCCTGCTAGGCAGGGGAGATATGTTGTTATTGGAAAACGGTGCCCCAAAACCAATCAGGGTCCAAGGTAACTTCGTATCAGATGAAGAGATTGAGAGAGCGGTAGATCACGTCCGTAAAGAGCAAAAGCCAACATATCTGTTTGAACAAAGCGAGCTGTTGAAAGAAGCTACCAGTCAGGATGAGGACGAGCTGTTTTTCGAGGCATGCCAATATGTAGTAGATCAGAATGGTGCATCAACCTCCAGCCTCCAGAGAAGGTTCCGCATTGGCTATAATCGTGCAGCGCGCTTGATGGAGTTGATGGAGGATCATGGTGTCATTTCCGGACCAAAAGGCAGTAAACCGAGGGAAGTACTTGTATCAGCAGAAGAACTAATCAATATGCAAGATTCTGACTATTAAAGCTCTGTTACAGGAAATGTTGTAAATGGATACAAACTTCTATTATTATAAATAATAGTAAAACTATAGGAGTCGGTATATCCGGCAAGACAGTAACCCAAAATACAGGGTCGTAAGGAGCTTTTAATAATATGAAAGAAATTGAGTTGAAGCTACAGGGTAAAATAAAAAGGCTGACAAATCGCACCTTCAAGTTTGATGAACGTGTGAAGGAAGGTTGGTTCTCAGCGGTATACTTTTTGAAAACAAGAGAGATCGTGAAGGAATTCAAACCAGATAATACCGTTACGATGCAATTTTTTCAAAAAGAGCATGCCGTTTTATGCGGTACAGACGAAGTGATTGCTTTAATCAAAACCTTCGCGGATGATCCGGAATCACTTGAAATTTACTCTTTAAAGGATGGGGATAAAATCTCCCCGTTCGAAACAGTACTGACCATCACCGGCCCATATCAAAATTTCGGCTTCTTAGAAGGTGTGATTGACGGGATTCTGGCCAGAAGAACTTCTGTATCTACGAATGTTTATAATGTGGTCAAAGCTGCTGGACAAAAGCCTGTCATCTTTATGGGAGACCGTGATGACCATTATACGCAACAGGCAGGGGACGGTTATGCCGCACATATCGGAGGATCTACTGCACAAGCAACGCACGCCATGAATGAATGGTGGGGCAAAAAAGGGATGGGGACCATGCCACACGCCCTTATCCAACTTTTTAACGGGGACGTAGTGGAAGCTTCCAAAGCATACCACGCCAAGTTCCCGGAGGATGAATTGCTTGTGCTGGTGGATTACAACAATGATGTGATCACCGATGCCCTTCGTGTTGCAAGGGAGTTTGGAGACAAACTCAAAGGAGTCCGAGTGGATACTTCCAGAACCATGATTGACCAACATTTCATCCGCCATCAAGATGTACTTGGAACCTTTGATCCGCGCGGTGTAAATGCACCTTTAATTTTTGCTCTAAGGGAAGCGTTGGATAAAGAAGGCTTCCAACATGTGAAAATCGTGGTAAGTGGCGGTTTCAGTGAGCAACGCATCAAAGAATTTGAAGAACAGGACGTACCAGTGGACATATATGGTGTCGGAGGAAGCCTGTTGAAAATTCATATCGGTTTTACCGGCGATAATGTTGTGTTAAACGGGGAACCGCAAGCAAAAGCTGGTAGGAAGTACCGGTTTAACGAGCGTCTCGAAAAAGTGGACTAACGTATATAGGTCCACATTTATTGGGAAACTGGTAGAAATATATGTGTCTATCGGTTTTTCTTTCTGACGTTACCGTTGGCTGGACTGAACTAGAGTAATTCTTTAATTAGTGCTATAATAGGTCGTTGATAGACAAAAGGACTTTTCTACATATGGTTTGAACCCTTGTCATTAGGGGAATTAGCAAATTTAGACGCTTATCATATAATGGAATATCCATACACGAAAAGCGATGTCTTGTACAAAAATAAACTATTGATCAGTTCGTTTGCAGAGTAAGTAATCGAATTATATATAGATAAATGTTGGAGGTTTTTTCATGACCATTTATCATTTTGTTGGTATAAAAGGTTCAGGAATGAGTGCACTTGCGGGAATTCTCGACGATATGCACTATCAGGTTCAAGGCTCGGATATCGAGAAAAGGTTCTTTACTCAGAAAGGCCTGGAAGAAAAGGGCATCACGATCCTTCCTTTCGATAAAGAAAATATAAAGGAAGACATGACGGTGATTGCAGGTAATGCATTTCCTGATACACACGAGGAGATTGAGGCGGCGAAGCAACTGAATGTACCTGTTATTCGTTATCCGCAATTTCTAGGTCAGTTTATGGAGAAGTTTACAAGTATTGCTGTAACTGGTGCACATGGAAAGACTTCTACCACAGGATTGCTTTCTCATGTCATACAAGGGGCAAAGCCGACATCCTATCTGATTGGGGACGGTACTGGCCGGGGAGCAGAAGACAGCGAATATTTCGTATTCGAAGCCTGTGAATACAAGAGACACTTTCTGTCCTATTACCCTGACTACACGATCATGACAAACATTGACTTCGATCATCCGGATTACTTTGGCAGTATTGATGATGTGTTTAATGCCTTCCAGGAGATGGCCTTGCAAGTGAAGAAAGGAATCATTGCCTGCGGAGACGACGAGTATCTGCAAAAAATCCAAGCGAAGGTCCCTGTGATCTATTACGGCTTTGGGGAAGAAAATGATTTCCAGGCCCGTCATGTGGAAAAGTCCACAGAAGGTACGACCTTCGATGTGTTTGTCCGTAACAACCACTATGCAACCTTCAAAATAAAAGGCTATGGCGATCACAATATCATGAATGCATTAGCGGTGATTGCGCTATGTCATTATGAAGAAATTCCTGCGGATGTAATCCAGAGCCAATTGCTAACTTTTGAAGGAGTAAAACGCAGATTTTCTGAAAAAGTGGTCGGTTCACAAGTATTAATTGATGATTATGCCCATCATCCGACCGAGATCCGCGCGACAATCGATGCTGCGAATCAAAAGTACCCGGATCGCGATGTCATTGCAGTATTCCAACCGCATACCTTTACAAGAACGCAAACCTTCTTGAACGAGTTTGCTGAAAGCCTGGGCGGTGCAGACCATGTTTATCTATGTGACATCTTCGGTTCCGCGCGTGAGAACCAGGGGAAGCTGACCATAAATGATCTTCTGGAAAAAATAGATCAGGCAGCGATCTTGACGGAAGAAGGAACTGAATTATTGGCTAAACATGAAAATGCAGTCATCATTTTTATGGGTGCTGGTGATGTAACGAAATTCCAGGAAGCATATGAAAAGTCGTTACAAGTATAATTATATTAGAACCGGTTTTCCTTTGTGAGAGGGAAGACCGGTTTTTTGTCATTTAGGCATAGGAAAAGGATTTCTGTTTAGGAGGAAACAGAGCTATCGTGTCAGTCAATCTACGAAACCGTTCCCCCAAGAAACAAAAAACCATCCACATATTCAACCTGTGGATGGCACCATATCAACTTATTTTAAATTCTCAGGATTCAAACCTTCAAGCTCCGAAACGACGAACTTTCCATCTTTTCTGATCAATACATCATCGAAATAGATTTCTCCCCCACCATATTCAGGACGCTGGATCATCACCATATCCCAATGGATGTCGGAATTGTTTCCATTCCAAGCGTCTTCATAGGCCTGACCAGGAGTGAAGTGGAAACTGCCGTCAATTTTCTCATCAAACAAAATATCCTGCATCGGATGTTGGATATACGGGTTAACTCCAATTGCGAATTCCCCGACAAATCGTGCTCCTTCATCAGTATCGAAAATTTTGTTGATACGATCAGAATCATTTGCTGTTGCTTCCACAATCTTTCCATCGCGGAAAGTCAATTTTACGTTCTCATACGTGAATCCTTGATAAGGAGATGGAGTGTTATACGTAATCGTTCCATTTACAGAGTCCTTAACGGGAGCTGTATAAACTTCCCCGTCAGGGATATTCATTTCGCCAGCACACTTGATCGCAGGGATATCTTTGATAGAGAAAGTCAAGTCAGTCCCTTCACCAGTGATTCTTACTTTATCGGTTCTGTTCATCAATTCAACTAGTGCATCCATGGCGTTGCTCATTTTTCCGTAATCTAAATTACATACGTCAAAATAGAAGTTTTCGAACCCTTCTGTGCTCATTTTCGCCAGTTGAGCCATACTTGCATTTGGATAGCGGAGGACCACCCATTTGGTTTTAGGTACACGGATATCACGGTGTACTTTCTTTCCAACTGTGCTACCTTGAATTTTTTGCTTGTCATCAGGAACATCTGATAATTCTGAGATGTTGTCACCTGAACGAAGGCCGATATATGCGTCCATATCCTTCATGACATTTGCTTCAAAATCGGCTTTCATATTAAATTGTTCTTCTTGTGCACCCATTAATAGTGCGCGGTCAACCTGGACATCCTTCAAAGAAACGAAAGGGTAGCCCCCAGCTTTGTAAGCTTCCTCTACAAGTGCGATTACCAGCTCTTTTTGCAGACCGAAGTTTTCAATTAATACTTTTTCGCCTTTTTGAAGACGTACGGAATAGTTTATCAAATTTTTTGCTAGTGTTTGAATCCGAGGATCTTTCATTGTTTGGCCCCCTAGTGAAATTGGTTATGTAACACCTATATTGTAACCGATTCCGCGAAGTTTGTTGAATTTTTTGTCTAAAAATAAATGTCATATTTTAAAAAAATCTTTTATTTTTTGAAGGGATTTTATCTTTGTCCTAGAATAAAAAGGGGTATAGGATGTTTAAACTGTAACAGATAGGGTAACTAGTTAATATGTAGGTCAGCAGCCAGGAGGTGTCACTTTGAGTGAATTGCTTTACATTAGCGCAATTATTGTAGCTATTGCTTTTTTAATATTGGTTATTTTTGTTTCAAAAACCCTTCTTTCCGTGCAAGGCACATTAAATCAAGTAGCCGGGACTTTAGGTAGCATTGAAGATCAGATGAAGGGGATAACATCCGAGACAGAGCAGATATTACATAAAACCAACGTATTAATGGATGACATTCAAGATAAGTCACAACAACTTAATACGGTTGTAACTGCTGTAAAGGATGTTGGTACATCCATTCAAGGGTTTAATCATTCCGTTTCACGTTTATCTAATAATGTTGCCAAGCAGCTAGATCAAAATCAAGATAAAGTGTCACAGGTCGTTCAATGGTCCAATGTAGCAATGGAAATTGTCGACAAATGGAATGAAAGAAAACAGAAAAACAAAATCAACAATTTATAAGGAGGAATCGGAAATGAGCAAAGAAGAGATGAAAAATCAAGAAGTTAACAAAGACAGCATCAATGCAAAGGACTTATTGATCGGTACATTAATTGGTGGAATCGTGGGCGCTACTACTGCGCTATTCCTAGCTCCAAAATCCGGTAGAGAACTTCGTGGGGATATTACAGATCAGGCAACTCAACTAAAGGAAAGAACTGACCTTTGGAAGCTTCAAGCTACTGAATATACTACTGAACTTGCTGAAACAGCTAAAGATAAAACCAACCAATTAACAAAAGCCATCACAGATCAAACTCAACAAGTGATGGATAAAGTTAAGCAGTTGAGAGAAAAAAATGGGGATGTCTCCATGGAACTGCAAGAGCAGGTTCAAGATATCATCTCTGAAGCGGCTACTGCTATTGAGAATGGTACCGAGGACATGTCTGACGAAGTAAAACAAAGACTAGAAGATACAAAAGCTGCATTAGAGGACGTAGAGAAAAAGTTATCACAGAGTGAAGAAGAGCAGAACGAACAGAATGCACAGAACGAACAAAACGTACAGAACGTAAACTCATAACTTGAGATTCAAACGGCGAAGTGATATGATAGCTTCGCCGTTTTTAATTTCATAATTCAATTGTAAAGGATGTCGGAAATATGGATAAAACTATGATACAAACCGTAGAAGAATTTAATCAGGTTCTCCAAGAAAATGAAACATTTCTCTTATTTAAAAACAGTACAACCTGTCCCATTAGTCATGCTGCTTTTGAAGAATTTGAGAATTTTGTAGCAGATCAGGATCAGGTTCCTTGCTATTACTTAAATGTCCAAGAAGCAAGACAGCTTTCCAATCATATTGCGGAAGCTACAGGAGTGAAGCATGAATCTCCGCAAGCTTTAATGTTTAAGGGTGGAGACGTTGTGTGGAATGCTTCTCATTGGAAAATCACGTATTCTTCTTTACAGGAAAATGTAAAATAAAACGAACGTGCATCGACGCACGTTCGTTTTATTCTTTCTTAACACCGCGGTTTAATCCCACAGGGTGCTTGCAGGGCCTAAGCCAAGCACTACCTGCCGTAGGAGTCTTCGCCGCCCTGTGCTCTAATCAACAGCTAAAAGATTATTTACTCATTTATACCGGAACCCTCTTGTTTTCCCACTCTATATCGAGTTCATCACCGTGTTCGATTAGGTCATAGAAGGATGCTTTTACTCCATTTTTCTTTAGAACGAAGGATCCAGCTCCTATTGGTTTTTCGATGTCTACGAACCTGAATATGTCTTGGAAGATGAATGGTTCTTTCCGTCTGACCATCAGTTGCAAATGGTCGCCTCTTTTTAGTAAATCCTCTTCCCCTAATAATTCTCCATTGCGGTAAAATTCAAGTAGGCTCTTTGATAATACCACTTTAGCGTCTTTATAAGTGACGACAATTTCCTGTTTTGTTTCGTATTGTTGAAGCATGGACAGCATTTTAACTGTTGCGTTTGCTGCCTGCTCCCATACAATCTGATCATGATTAGAGTAGGTATCGTTGGCAGACACCTTGCTACCATTACGCCTTAACTGAACAGAAAGAGAAGGAAAAGTGGTTTTATCGTCATTAATGTATAGGTAAAACGGTTCCAAATCATCCTCTGTCATTTGTTTTGTGGACACAAGTAGCTCTTTAATGTTTTTTGGATAGCTAAAGGTTACTTTATCCCTGTCTGCGAGAGGGGTATCCAACGTAGAAGGCTTATCGTTTACTAGTATAGTGGGATTGAGGTCAGCTGGAATCCCGTTTAAAAGTAATGTTAAAGATTTATTTTCCGTTCCGATCAGTTGTCCTACGGTTGCCTTGGCAGCTTCTCCATCTTGTCCCTTTTCTACGAAAATCTCGTCTCCATTTTCAATTGAATCAAAGCCCTGAGCGGCTTGGCCATTCTTATATATTTTTGGCGGTTCTCCAAAGCTGCCAGGAATAGTAATCTTTTCCCCATTTTTTTCTATCATCAATGCTAATCCAGGTTTCCCGACAAGTTTATTGATGTTGATTCCTGATGCTAAGAGACTGTCACCAATCGTCAATTTCTTTACATCAAATAAGCGGATGGGCATTTCGTTGACAGTGACAGAAACGTATTCAATTGGTTTTTCTTTTGCAGCTATGGCTATTCCAATAGGGGTGATGAATTCAGGTCCTTTCACCGGTAGGGTGGTAGGGTGAAGCTGCTGGATGGCATCCACTCCACGAATTGCAACTCGGTTTTCAGGTAATTCCAAATTTCTAGCAATCAAAGCTGGAAGAGACGGTGTCAAACTACCTCCACCTACAAGCATGACAGCTTTAGGGGATTTTTGATTATTTTGTCTTTTGATTTCATTCGTAATGGACGTTGCAAGTTTTTCAATCGATGGCAAGATATGTTCCACCATTTCAGATTTTGAAAGGGTTTGTTCAAAGCCTAATATATCTGTAAAGGTGATGGTTTCCATTGCCAGCATCTCCCTCTTAGCCTGTTCAGCCTGTGGAAAATCCAGCAGAAAGGCATCACTCAGGCCTTCTGTAATTTCATCACCTGCAACAGGAACCATCCCATAAGCAGTTACGGTTCCGTCCATTGAAATTGCTACATCAGAGGTACCCGCTCCAATATCGACTAATGCAATATTAAGGCGTCGCATGGACGCTGGAATGAGGACATTAATGGCTGCTATCGGTTCAAGAGTCAGGGCTTCGAGCTGCAAGTTGGAGCGTTGCAGTGCGGAAATCAAAGATTCCACCACAATTTTAGGAAGGAACGTCGAGATGATTTCAACAGAAGCTTTTTCTCCACGTTGATCAAGAAGGCTGCCAATCTCCTCTTCATCCAAATAATAACGGAGTACCGAATAACCAACACAAAAATACTGATTGGCATCATCTATTTGGTTCCCTTGTAGTAATTTACGTTGTGCTTCTTGTACCGCAGCCAGTTCAAGTAGAAAAATATCCTCTTCCTTGAAAAGTGCTTTCCCTTTGATATCCTGAATGGCATATGCAGTCTGGGTTTTTAGAGCCCTTCCGGCAGCGGCTACACAAACCTTTGTGAGAGGCCCGTGCTTTTTCTCCAATTGTTCCTTCACATATGTAATCACTTTTGAAACTGCCAATATATCATGGATCTGGCCATCCAACATGGCACGTTCATCATGTTCTTTTACCACCATGTCAATCATGCGGAATTTATCGTTTTCTTTTTCCAAAAGCAGGCCAACTACAGACCTGGTTCCTATGTCCAATGCGAAAATCAAAAAACATTCACCATCCCTAATTTCAATCATATGATACTTTACCGCTTAAAAGCGTTTAATTAATAAAGAAAAAATCCGTGACAATCTTAAAGTCATCGTATATAATAACTAATTAATAGAAATGTACCACAATTCGGTACTGTTATAAATACAGAAAGGATGAAATAATATGAGTCATAACGAACTAGACGCCTTGCGAAAACAAGTCGAGGAACTCAACTTACAACTACTAGAGGTCATCAACAAGCGCGGTGAGCTTGTCCAGGAAATTGGTAAGCTAAAGGAAGCGCAAGGTGTAAATCGATATGACCCAGTCCGTGAAAGAAAAATGCTAGACTTGATCACGGAGCATAACGATGGTCCTTTCGAAACCTCCACTTTACAACATTTATTCAAAGAGATCTTCAAAGCAGGTTTGGAACTGCAAAAAGACGATCATAGAAAAGCATTGCTAGTGTCGCGTAAGAAAAAACCGGAAGATACGGTTGTAGAAGTCAAGGGTGTGAAAATTGGTGATGGATCTCAAAACTTCATCATCGGTCCTTGTGCAGTAGAAAGCTATGAACAAGTTGCACAGGTTGCACAAGCTGCAAAAGCACAAGGAGTTAAATTGCTTCGCGGTGGTGCGTTCAAGCCTAGAACTTCACCTTACGATTTCCAAGGACTTGGACTTGAAGGATTGAAAATATTAAAACGTGTTGGTGATGAATATGATATGGCAATCATCAGTGAAATCATCAACCCTGCAGATATTGAAGTCGCTTGTGATTACGTCGATGTCATCCAGATAGGTGCACGTAACATGCAAAACTTCGAACTACTGAAGGCCGCAGGTGCGGTGAGAAAACCAGTACTCCTCAAAAGAGGATTGGCTGCAACCATTGATGAATTCGTCAATGCAGCTGAATACATCATCTCCCAAGGGAATGACCAGATCATCCTATGTGAGCGCGGAATTAGAACGTACGAAAAAGCAACTAGAAATACTTTGGATATTTCAGCTGTACCAATCCTGAAGAAAGAAACTCACTTACCTGTATTTGTGGATGTAACACATTCCACTGGTAGAAAAGATCTTCTATTGCCTACTGCAAAGGCTGCACTTGCAATCGGTGCAGATGGAGTGATGGCAGAAGTTCATCCAGATCCGGCAGTAGCACTTTCTGATGCGGCACAGCAGATGGACATTGATCAATTCAATGAATTCATCACGGAATTACGCAGTCATTATTCGTACAAGTCATAATAAACATTTTCTCCAAGACGAGCGAATTGAAACGCTCGTCTTTTCTTGTATTCACAAGTTTTCATAAAAAATTTACATTTAGCAAAAGATATGAGGAGGAGTATAGTAAATTCATTGATTGTAGTCAAAGAATAACGTATGATTATTAGATAAATGCGTTATTTTGCCAAATTTATCTTATTAAATATTGCCTTACATAGATGCATGAAAAATGAAGGAGAGTGTGTGCGAATGAACGTAACGATTTATGATGTTGCCAGAGAAGCGAATGTTTCCATGGCCACGGTTTCCAGAGTAGTAAATGGAAACCCGAATGTAAAACCTACCACTAGAAAAAAAGTATTGGAAGCCATTGAGCGTCTTGGCTATCGCCCTAATGCAGTTGCTAGAGGATTGGCAAGCAAAAAGACGACAACGGTTGGGGTAATCATTCCTGATATCTCCAATATCTTCTATGCAGAGCTAGCTCGTGGTATCGAGGATATTGCAACCATGTATAAGTACAATATCATCTTGAGCAACTCCGACCAAAATGTGGACAAGGAGTTACACTTACTGAACACGATGCTTGGCAAGCAAGTGGATGGAATTGTTTTCATGAGTGGAAACATTACCGAAGAGCTTGCAGCGGAGTTTGAAAGATCTCCTGTACCAATCGTATTGGCAGCCTCCATTGAAAGAGACAATAAGGTACCGTCTGTAACGATCGACTATGTACAAGCAGCCTTTGATGCTGTAACAGCATTGATTGAGAAGGGACACAAGCGTGTGGGTTATGTGTCAGGCCTTTTTGAAGAACCGATCAACGGAGAGAAAAAGCTGACAGGATACAAGCGTGCTTTAGAAGAAGCTGGTTTGTCCTATGATGAAGAGATTGTTCTAGAAGGGGATTATTCCTATGATTCGGGTATTGAAGCGGTTGAAAAGTTGATCAGCTTGAAAGACCGTCCTACCGCAATCTTTGTTGGTACCGATGAAATGGCACTAGGGGTCATCCATGGTGCTCAAGACAATGGTCTGAATATCCCTGAAGACATAGAAGTAATAGGTTTTGATAATACCCGACTAGCGACAATGGTGCGCCCACAGCTTTCGACCGTGGTTCAACCGATGTATGATATTGGGGCAGTTGCCATGAGGCTATTAACGAAATTTATGAACAAAGAGAAAGTGGAAGACCAAACTGTCGTACTTCCGCATAGAATTGAATTTAGACGCTCAACAAAATAATAAAGCTGTCGATATAGATAGTAAAAGAAGAGGACAAAAGCAATAACGTTTGTCCTCTTTCTTTATCTTAAAATGTTAATTCAAGTGATTACACAACTTTCCCCAGTTGACTGGAGTGCAAGGTGGGAGACTCCTCGAAAATGCTAACGCATTTTCTTCGTGCGATGAAATGCTTCGGAGCTTTCCTTGTCCTGCGGGGGAGAAACGGTAGCTTGAGACCCCACAGGCGAAGCCGAGGAGGCTCAAGCACCGTCCCGCGGAAAGCGACCACCTGAAACGGATGGAAACTGGGAGTTATTGAAGTAAGTTACTAAAAACAAACAAGAGCGTTTAAGGTCAGGGGAGACAGTATGAAAAAGTTTGATGTGTTAACACCAATAGGTCTTGTACTAGGTTTGGCTATGATATTATTCGGTATCGTTAATAATTCAGGGTTTGGCGGTGCAAGCAACTTCTTGCATCTTCCCTCTTTTTTCATTGTGATAGGGGGAACACTTGGAGCTTTATTAATTACGTTCAATCTCAAAGAAATGAAGGTAATGCCGACTGTGATGAAAGCTGCATTTTCCAGACAGGAAAATGAATTACCAAATCTAATTGAAACATTTGTAAGGCTATCTGACCGGGCAAGAAGAGAAGGCTTACTGGCACTTGAGGCTGAGCTAGAAGAAGTAGAAGATGATTTCATAAAAAAAGGCGTGCTGCTTGCAGTGGACGGGGTGGAGCCTGAAGTGATCCATGATATTATGAATGCGGAAATCTCTGCCATGGAAGAAAGGCATATGAAAGGAAGAAGCATTTTGGAAAAAGCGGGGGATTATGCTCCGTCATGGGGGATGATTGGAACGCTCATCGGATTGGTACTGATGCTGAAAAATTTGAATGACCCGACTACGCTTGGACCCAATATGGCTATTGCCATTTTGACCACTTTATATGGAACATTGTTAGCAAATCTAGTCTTTCTCCCGATGGCTAGTAAACTAGCCAATAAAACAGAAAAAGAAGTATTCTTGAAACAAATTATCATAGAAGGGGTCATCGGCGTACAATCTGGTCAAAACCCTAAAATATTGGAGGAAAAGTTATCAGCCTTCCTTTCCAGTCAAGATCGGGTTAAAAAGGATGAAGCTGTGGCTGAAACGCTCGAGGAGAATTTTCAATGAAGCGTCAAAAAAGGGAAGCACATGAAAAAGGTGCACCAAAATGGATGGTTACGTTTTCCGATCTTTTCATGCTTGTCCTGGTATTCTTTATTTTACTCTTTTCCATGTCACAGATAGATCTTGTTAAATTCAAAGCGGTAGCAGAATCATTCAAGCAAGTGAATATTCTCGATTATAATCCTTCCGCTGTCCCATTTGAAAACCCAACGGACTTTTCCGTCAATACGGAATCAACGAATAATCAGGATGATGTCTCTAAAGAACCAGAAAATCGTGAAACGGAATCGGAAACAGATAGCCTACAGGAGCTCCTTGTGGAAGTGCAGATATTCCTGGAGGAAAATGATTTAGAAGATGTGGTAGTGGCCAATAGGACGGAACGAGGAATTGTTCTAGTTCTGGAAGAAAAAGTATTATATGAGACGGCAGAGGCAAGAATCCTTCCCATCGCTCATCCATTCTTGGATAAGGTGGGGACGCTTTTAAATAAAATCCCTAATCTGGTCAAAATAGAAGGCCATACGGATAATCGTCCCATCTCAACCGACAAATTCCCTTCTAACTGGGAATTGTCTGCTGCGAGAGCAAGTAGCGTCATCCGCTATCTGGTGGATTCTCACGACTTGGATCCTGAGCGGTTTATTGCAGTTGGATATGGTGATACAAGACCTATAGTGGAAAACACGTCAAGTGAAAATTATCAAAAGAATAGGCGAGTCGAGATAGTCATTTCTGATCCGCAGCAGGAAGAGAGAATCGATTGAAAAAGCGAAAAGCCAACTCCACGCCAAAGGTGTAGGGTTGGCTTTTTTCTTTTGGCTATGTTAAAGCTTCCTGTTGATTTTTAAAGCAACCTAGCTGTTGATTAGAGCAATAGGCAAAGACTCCTAAGAGAGATAGCGTTTAGGGGAGACCCCGCAGGCAAAGCCGAGGAGGCTCCCCAAACGCCCCTAGGAAAGGCGAAGCCTAATGCGGAAATCAACAGCGGCGTTTAAAAGAGCCTTTCTTATTGTTAAGTTCATTTGATTTCCGTTTGAGATGATTAACCAATCTGGGAATTATCTTTTCGCAGGTGGCTGATAGGGTATAGCGCCTTCATCAGGATCTGTTTATTTTTCTCGGTGATTTCCTGTTTTCGTGGGATAGGTTTGTACAAATCTGCTTTATCCTCCCAAGTAACAGGTAAATTCACTGGTGATTGATCTTTCCATTCGTTTATCCAATCTTCTGACAAAGAACCTTGCACATCGTTCTTTTCAATCATTTCCAACCATATATGAGACCATGCCCTTGGTACGACCCTCCAGATATCATAGCCCCCGCCTCCAACTCCAATCCATTTGCCTTTGCAATGTTGATGGGCAATTTTATGAGCGAGCTTCGGTATCTCCCGGTACACTTTTATGGAAGTGGAAAGGTGGGTGAGAGGGTCATAGTAATGAGCGTCCGCACCATTTTGGGTAAGAATGACATCAGGCTTAAAGAACTCGGCAATTTCTGTTAATGATTGTTCGTACACTTCCAGGAAAGACTCGTCTTCCGTAAAAGCGTCAATGGGGATATTAAATGAATAACCATAACCATCCCCTTGGCCACGCTCATTCACATTCCCCGTCCCAGGGAATAAATAGCGCCCCGTTTCATGAATGGAAAGGGTGCATACATCAGGATCCTCGTAAAATGCCCACTGTACACCATCTCCATGATGGGCATCTGTGTCAACGTAAAGAACTCTGGCACCGTATTTTTCTTGAAGGTACTTGATGGCAACGGCCGTATCGTTATAAATACAAAAGCCGGATGCCTTGCCACGGAATCCATGATGAAGCCCGCCACCAAGGTTTAATGCATGTTCTGACTTACCCGTCATGACCTGATCGACAGCAGTTAAGGTTCCACCCACAAGCAGTGCGCTTGCCTCATGCATGTTCGGGAAGATAGGGGTATCCTCCGTCCCAAGACCGTAGTTGTTTGCTTTTTCATTGGACAACTGCCCTTTTCCAGCCAATTTAACAGCTTCAATATAGCGCGGGTCATGCACCAGCGCCAATTCCTCATCTGTTGCCATTCTAGGTGGAATAATATCCTGGAATGATAGAAACTTGCTTTTATGCAGCAAGTCATAAGTCAGTTTGACTCTCAGTTGATTGAACGGATGATTTTCGCTGAATTTATAGGTTTGAAAATCATCCGAGTAGACAAAAGTTGCTTTTTTCATGAAGTAACACCCGGTAAGTTCGGCCAGAGTACTTCATAGCCTTCCTCCTGTAAGTCATGGATGACTCCTGTAGGGTTCATCGTTTGTACACGGAAGACTAGTATTTTAGATTGCTCATCCTGATGAGGGTAGACAAGCACACTTAGAATATTTAATTTCCTTTTGCTTAAAATGGAGGTCACTTCGGCCAATTTTCCGGCGATATTCTCCACCTTCACTTCAAATTGAGAAGCTGGTTGATTTGCACCTGTCAATTGTACAAATGTATACAAAAGATCTGTTTCTGTGACAATTCCAACTAGTTTAGAATTCTGGACGATTGGTAGGCAGCCAATCTTATATTCGTAAAATGTTGCTGCCACTTCCTCTACAAAGTCAAGAGGATGGGCCGTCAACAAGTTGGTCTTCATCACTTTTGAAAGAGGCTGTTGCAAATCTTCTTGGGTGCTATTTCCATATAAGGCAGCCTGCAATCCATTTCGAACATCCCTATCAGAAATGATGCCGACCAATTGATGATTGGCATTTACAATCGGGATGTGGCGGATGCTTTTTTCTTCCATTAGAAGAAGTGCGCGTTCAACTGTATCCGTCGGGAGCAGCGTAAATACATCCTTCTTCATAATTCTTTCTACAATCATGGTCGTTCCTCCTTGTCAAACAAGTTCCGGTTAAGACATCATATGCTAGTACATAAAGCGGTTGTGAAAGCGTAGTTGATCAAATTTCTGAACAGACTCCTGATCGACATTTGTGCCGATGCGTGCCATCAAGCAATTGGCTGGATGTGAGCTGATTTCTGGATCATCCGTTGCATAGTACTCCAATCCACCGGCATTCATCATTTTCTCCATTATTTTTCGATATTCCCAGACATTCAGGCCAGTACCTTTCAAATCCCAATGCCAGTAATATTCAGTAGTTATCACAATATAGTTTTCCATCATTTCATCCATCATCGAGACCTGTAACAAGGATTTACCAACGGAGCTACCGCGCACTTCCGGGACCACTTCAATGGCACCAAGCTCAATGAGATTTTCCATCTTGCCTTCGGACCACCTCTCCATTGGGTCCGGATACAAATAGGTCACATATCCAACAATGGTATCTTGTGTTCTTGCAATGATGATTCTGCCTTCTGGTAGCCCTGCAATTTCAATTAAGGCTTTACGTTGCTGCTCAGGAGGTCTAAATGCAACAAGATCTTTATGAAACTCATAGCTTGCCAGTTTCTCGGGAGTGACTGGCCCCTCTATGATCAAACGGCTGTTTCTTGTCTTGATTTCTTTTGCATTATACGTTTTTCTATGTTCCATCTAAGTTCCCACCTACTTTTACCTACAAGAATAATAGTGAATCTCTAGCTATATTTTCTCATTTTACAGAAAAAACACAAGATAATTAAAACGCTTTCATCACGCTCTACCTCTAGTCTACTAGAAAATACGAAATTATTCATGTAATAATATCAATTTTTAAAAAATTGAGAAAAAACTCCATCTGTACTATAATAGAATTGTAGATTATACATAAGGGGTGTTTGTGGATGAAAGTGGAAGCGTTACCAGTAACGAAGGGGAACTACAATCTAGAAGACTATGAACAAACCTATCGTAATTTTGATTGGTCAGAGGTGGAAAAGAACTTCAGCTTTGCCGAAACAGGAAGAGTCAATGTGGCATATGAAGCAATTGATCGCCATGCAGAATCTGCACGAAAAAATAAAGTGGCATTGTATTATCGTGATCCAGAACGTGATGAAAAGTACACGTTCAAGGAAATGAAAGAAATGTCCAACAAGGCGGGAAACATTTTAAAACAGACGTGTGATGTGGAAAAGGGAGACCGTGTCTTCATCTTTATGCCGCGCTCACCGGAATTATATTTTGCCGTTCTAGGTGCCATTAAGCTTGGTGCAATTGTCGGGCCATTATTTGAAGCGTTCATGGAGGGTGCTGTTAAAGATCGCTTGGAAGATAGTGAAGCAAAAGTGATCGTAACGACTCCTGAACTTCTAAAAAGAATTCCTCTTGATGATCTTCCCGCATTGAAGCATGTGGTACTTGTCGGGGATGATGTGAAAGAGGAAGGTCCTTATGTGGACTTCCTTTCCCGTATGAAAGATGCGAGCAAAAAGCTTCAAATGGAATGGGTAGAAAAGACGGATGGATTAGTCCTTCATTATACTAGTGGATCTACAGGTAAGCCTAAAGGGGTACTGCATGTGCATAATGCGATGGTGCAGCACTATCAAACGGCGAAATGGGTACTTGACCTGAAGGAAGAAGATGTGTACTGGTGTACGGCAGATCCAGGTTGGGTAACAGGGACTGCTTATGGAATCTTCGGCCCTTGGCTTGTAGGGGCATCCAATGTCATTGTTGGTGGACGTTTCAGACCGGAAGCATGGTATGAAACAATCTCTGATTATGGTGTATCTGTATGGTATAGCGCGCCAACAGCATTCCGCATGCTGATGGGAGCAGGGGATGAAGTGGTGAAGAAGTATGACCTTTCCTCCTTGCGTCATATCTTGAGTGTCGGGGAGCCTTTAAATCCCGAAGTTATTCGTTGGGGAGTGAAGGTATTTAACCTGCGCGTCCATGATACATGGTGGATGACAGAAACAGGAGCCCAGCTGATTTGTAACTATCCTGCAATGGAAATTAAGCCTGGTTCCATGGGTAAACCGATTCCGGGAGTAGAAGCAGCAATTGTAGATGATCAAGGAAATGAATTGCCTCCATACCGCATGGGTAACCTTGCCATTAAAAAAGGCTGGCCGTCCATGATGCACACCATCTGGAACAATAAAGAGAAATATGAGTCTTATTTCATGCCTGGTGACTGGTATGTATCCGGGGACTCCGCTTATATGGATGAAGAAGGCTACTTCTGGTTCCAAGGCCGTATCGATGATGTTATCATGACATCTGGTGAGCGTGTCGGGCCATTTGAAGTGGAAAGCAAGCTTGTCGAGCACCCTGCAGTAGCAGAAGCTGGTGTAATCGGTAAACCTGATCCAGTACGAGGAGAGATCATCAAGGCGTTCGTTGCCCTCCGTGACGGGCACACAGCAAGTGATGAGCTGAAAGAGGAGATTCGCCAATTTGTTAAACGTGGTCTCGCTGCACATGCGGCGCCACGTGAGATTGAATTCCGGGATAAGCTTCCGAAGACTAGAAGCGGTAAGATCATGCGTCGCGTGTTAAAAGCATGGGAGCTGGATTTACCGACTGGTGATTTGTCTACAATGGAAGATTAATGAGCTTAGTTTTCAAACAACAACCTGCCGTTTTGCGGTGGGTTGTTGTTTTTTTAATTGGATTTTTTGAATATGGGGGAGGTGAGGTTTGTCGAATTTTGTTGGAAGGTAGAAGGTTTTCTCTAAAAGGTAGAAGGTCGCATGAAAGTGGTAGAAACTATCCACTAAAGTGTAGAACATTCCGCCTAAATGGTAGAACAAAAAGAAATATTCGACTTTTTAAAATTTCGTATTGCGAAATAAACCTAAACAAGAGTACTATAGATACAGAACATAGAGAATAGGGGAAGCCGCAATGGGAAAACATAAATTATTTTTATACACGAAAGCATTATCAGACTTCGGCTCTTTTATGGATTTAATCGTATTGAATGTAGTCGTTTATGCAGCAACAGGGAGCCCTGTCTGGTTGGCTGCAACAATGGCAGCCAGAACAATCGGTGGGGTTTTGGCAAGCCTCGTAAGTGGGGTGGCAGCAGATAAATGGAACAGGAAGGCCATCATGCTTGTGACAGACATCTTGAGAGCCGGATTGATTCTTCTGTTGATTCCTTTTCCGGATCCAGTTATGATCCTGGTAGTATCTGCGATGATCGGTTTTATCAATAGCTTTTTTATGGTCAGTTTCAGTGCAGAAGTTCCTCAAATATTCGGCCAGGACAAAATAATTGAAACCAATTCCCTTATTGCCAGGTTGACATCGATTAGCCTTGTTACCGGCTTTATTGGCGCCGGGATTATTACGGAAGTGTTAGGATATAAATACACCCTGATGATTGATGCAGCGACCTATCTTTTATCTGGGGTTGTACTGTGGCGGATGAAATGGAACACAACAGAAGCCAAGGCGAGCAAGGAACTTGTTACAGGATTTAAAAATAGTGCATTGTCCATTATCAGGGATACGAAGGAAGTATATAAATATTTAAAGGTTGCACCTATGCTTCTTATGATCAACATCGTGTTTCTTGTCGGCGCTTTTGCAGGTAGTTCGCATAATCTGGGGATTCCATTATTGGCAGAACAGATTAATGGGGAGCGTCAAAGCTTTTATTACGGCATGATTTGGGGTGTATGGGGGATAGGTTCCGTTCTTGCGACATACACCATTCCAAAATTAAAAATTATCAGGAGCGATAAAATTTATTCCGTCTTTTTTTTATCGGCCATGTTCATGTCACTGGGCTTCATTATCTTCTTATCCAATACAGTTGTCAGCGTGATTTTATTTTTCGCATTTTTAACAGGAGTATTTGATGCGTGTTTTACCACGTTACATGCAAGTATTCTGCAAAAATCGGAAAATTACATAAGGGGCCGTGTTTTCGCAGTTGGAATGCTGTTGAAATCGTTAGGATTCGCTCTGGGATTTGTCCTTGCTCCCCTTTTATTGAAAGGCTTCACAATGCCTCAGATGGTTTGGTTCCTTCATGGAACACTCATCACTACCTCTCTTGTAGTCCTTATTGTGGCAAGCATATGGAGTAGTAAGAAGAAGCAGGAAGCGGCGTTGATGTAACATAAAAAGGCACTTGCCCCAGTGGATCAAGTGCCTTTTTTACATTCTTAGAAAAGAGAAATCAATCTTCTTCGTCATCTCCGCTATCATCTGGTGGTGGATCTGTGGTATTATCGTCGCCACTTCCGCCGCCGTCGTTGTTTCCACCACCACCGTTTCCACCACCATTACCGCCGCCATTGGAAGGTGGTTTTGGATCTGGTTTTGGCTTTGGCTTAGGTTCTTCTTTCTTGTCGGGATCCCCAAGCTTCACAGAGCTTGAAGGGGACGACTCTTTGCCACTTGCATTAACGGCAGTGACATAGAAGAAACCAGATTTTTGTGAGACATTTGTTGATAGATTTTTCCCAGCCTGCACAGCCGCAATTTTGCTGGCAGAGCTTGAACTGTTCGCTTTATAGTAGACGTAATAACCGATAACGTCCTTTTGAGAACTTGCGGACCATTTCAGGGTGGAACCGGAAATGCTCACACCACCAACTTGTCCAGGTGCTGAACTATTGGATGGTAGTGGATCCGTTGATAGTACGGTCAAACCATCAAAGATCGAACTATTTGGCATGTACTCTGCCAGCTCTTCCACACTGCTAATTTGTAATTTCTTTAAGAAATCAGGTTTCAGCATTGGTCCTTCTTTTACAAACTCTCTTGGAGTGGAACTTAACGGTGCATACGCCACATCGCCAATTTGAACATATTTTCCTGTTGTCAGGCTGTCGTCCGTTCTGGTAGGAGCATATTTTGCATTGAATAGATCTTCCCCAACCAACCCTGCCTTGCTGCAAAGGTCGGATGGAAGCAACCCAGACAACTTACAATAGCTTCGTCGGACGATTCCGCCTGGCATTTGGAACTGTTCGGAAGGACCGATTAATTCAGGGTTGATGTCGTAAGCTCCGTTCAAGAGTTGTGCCCATAATAATTGACTTCTTTTAGTAGGTGTCCGATCTCCGATATTTCTTAATACGTGTCGCTCATCATAACCCATCCACAGTCCGAAAGTGATGTTAGGATTAGAGCCCATCATCCAAATATCATGAGTATCTTGTGTAGTACCTGTTTTACCAGCCCAATCTGCACGGAATTGTAGATAATCCCTAGCAGGTATGGCAGTACCCCTTTTGAAGGTATCGCGCATCGTATCAATCATCAGGTAGGCTGTTTGTGGAGAATAGATCTCAACCGGCTCTACCTTATGCTCATAGATAACATCGCCATCTTTTGTGGTGATGCTTTCGATTAAGTACGGTTCTACGTAATTTCCTCCGTTTGCAAAGGTTACATAACCGGCAGTGTTCTCTTCTACACTTACCCCGACTGATGGAGATCCAAGAACAGCTGATATGTTTCCGGCATCGCCTTGTGTAAGCTTCGTGAAGTTTTGCTTGAATAGATAATCCATTGGACGTTGTGGAAGGATTTCCATATATCCGCGGATAGCTGCCAAGTTATGGGATAGGGCAACAGATTCACGAACCGTTTGTAAACCATTGAATCGGTTGTTCCAGTTGTTAGGAGACCATGGCTTTTGACCTGGAAGATTTACCGTCAATGGTGTATCTGCAAGTATACTACCAGGCTGTAAAGTTCCCATCTCATAGGCAGGTGCATATCCTAATAATGGTTTCATCGTGGAACCGTTATGACGCCATGTATTCGTTGCAAAGTTCAAATCCTTCAGCTTGAAGTCGCGTCCCCCAACAAAACTGATGATTGCACCTGTTTTGTTATCCATCAACAAAGCCCCTACTTGCTCTGCGTTTCTTGCAACCATTTCCCCGGTATCCGGATCTTCTTCTTCTTCATAGGAGTAAACCTTTGTATTATCGAAATAAGGGAACTCTTGCGTTATCTCCCTCATTTTTGAATAGATCTCTTTATCTATGGTAGTCTTGATGACATACCCTTTTTGCCTTAAGGCGGTGTCTGCCAAAAGCTTATATTCCCTATACAATTCATCGTTATTTTCTAGGTCTGTTTTCTCGTATCCATCATTTAATGCTAGTTGCTCAGCGATGATTTCCTGTGCTCTTTCTTCTATTTCAAATGCTACATATGGAAATTCGTCAATGGCACTATTAGTTGGACCTGTTAAGTCCTTAGTAATATCATATGCCATTGCTTCCTCGTATTGCTTGTCATCGATATGTCCCATTGTGTGCATCCGGTGTAGAACATAGCGCATTCTTTCAAGGCCAGGCTCCAGTCCTTCCGGCGCTTTTACCTCTGCGGAACGGGTGAATGGAGTATAGGCAAAAGGACTTTGCGGCAAGCCAGCAATGAAAGCGGCCTGTGGAATCGACAGTTCCCCTATATCTACGCCAAAGATACCTTCAGCTGCAGTCTGGGCTCCTGCGATGTTTCTACCATTTGAATCCCTTCCGAATGGGGAAACGTTTAAGTATGCTTCTAAAATCTCTTCTTTTGAAAAATAGTTTTCTAATCGAAGGGCAAGAAGAATCTCTTTCGCTTTACGATCAAAGGAGACTTCGTTTGTTAAAACTTGGTTCTTGATTAATTGCTGTGTCAACGTACTACCACCGGTTTGGTTGGCCGAGTTTGTCACTTCTTGAACAATGGCACGGACAATCGCTTTTGGTACGACCCCTTCATGCTCGTAGAAGTACTCATCCTCCGTGGAGATAAGCGCGTTGATTAAATGCTCTGAAACGTTATCCAGGGACACTTCTTCACGAAGTAGATCTGCACGATATTTTCCCAAATAAACGTCATCTGCAAAATACATTTCTGTAGATTCTTCGTAGTTGTAAATGTTTGTTCTCATATCTTCATAAGAACGGATAGGCTCCTCCTTTACCAGTGCGGCAAAATATCCGGCACCAGCACCACCAGCGAAAGACACGCCGATCAATCCGATAACGAGAAAAACAAGAATTAGATTCCACACTACTAAATATGTAATGTTGGCGCCTTTTTTCGTCTTATTATTTACAAAAAATCGAAAAAAGGTCTGCGATTTTTCTTTGAACTTGTCGTAGTTTGACATAATTTATCTACCCCCCGGCAAATCATACTAATTATAGCATATTGAGGTTTTATAGCGACAAACTTTTTATTCTTTACCAAAATTTTCTTAAAGATTATATTGACATGAAACTCATTTTTATGGTAAAAAGACTTTATATAAATTTTTGATTAGTTATAGAATGTGCTAAGACAGGAATAAGTAGTACAAATAGGCATGCTTAAAGAGAGCTGATGGTTGGTGAGAATCAGTACACCTGTTTGGATGAATTACCTCCTCGAGCATCTTTTGGGAAAGGCTTAACGTAGGCTTAGTAGCAGGAGACGGTGAGAACCGTTACATTTTTGAGTGGGAAAGCGGCTTAGTCTGCTTTTCAATTAGGGTGGTACCGCGTATAAACTCGTCCCTTCTTTTATAGGAGGGATGGGTTTTTTTGTGTTTTGGAACACTCTTTGACACCGCTGTTGATTTCCGCACGGAGCTTCGCTTTCCACGGGGCGCCTGTGGAGCCTCCTCGGCAAACCTGCGGGGTCTCCACTACCCGCTACCTCCCGTTGGAGTCTGCGCTCTGTGCTACAATCAACAGCTAGGGTTTTAAAACAATCAAACTTTCTTAGAAAAAAGGAGATTATATCATGAGCTTATTAGAGGATCTGCAGTTTAGAGGGTTAGTGAATCAGGTTACGGATGAAGAAGGATTGACGAAGCTTTTATCGGAGGAAAAGGTGAAGTTATACTCTGGTTTTGATCCAACAGGGGACAGTTTGCATATCGGACATTTGCTGCCGATTCTTACATTAAAAAGATTCCAGCAGGCAGGGCACCATCCAATCGCGTTGGTAGGTGGAGCAACTGGTTTGATCGGGGATCCTAGTGGAAAAAAAGCGGAACGTACATTGAATACTTCTGATATCGTAGTGGAGTGGTCCAATCGTATTAAAGGTCAACTATCTCAATTCTTGGATTTCACAGCTACTGATAATCCAGCAGTGATTGCAAACAACCATGACTGGATTGGGGAAATGAATGTTATCTCTTTCCTTCGTGATGTCGGAAAGAACTTTGGTCTTAATTACATGCTTGCTAAAGATTCCGTTCAATCTCGAATTGAATCTGGTATTTCCTACACGGAATTCAGTTACATGATTCTTCAATCCTTAGATTTCTTACATTTATACAGAGGTCAAAATTGTAAGCTTCAAATTGGTGGAAGTGATCAATGGGGAAATATCACTGCAGGAATGGAGTTAATCCGTAAGTCCGAAGAAAATGCCAAAGCATTTGGTATGACAATTCCTCTAGTGACAAAAGCAGATGGCACGAAATTCGGTAAAACAGAAGGCGGCGCAATCTGGTTAGATCGTGAGAAGACATCTCCTTACGAGTTCTACCAATTCTGGATCAATACAGATGACCGTGATGTTGTGAAATACTTGAAATTCTTTACGTTCTTGTCTCATGGTGAGATTTCAGAGCTTGAAAAAGAATTGCAAGAAGCACCGGAAAAGCGTTCCGCACATAAACGCCTTGCAGAAGAAGTAACGAAATTGGTGCACGGGGAAGATGCTTTAGAACAGGCAATTCGCATCTCTAAAGCATTGTTCAGTGGATCCATCTCTGAACTTTCTGCCGATGAAATCAAGCAGGGCTTTGCAGATGTTCCTTCTTTTACAGTGGAAAACGAGGAGCAGCTTGCATTAGTGGAATTATTGGTTGCGAGTAAAATTGCACCTTCTAAGCGTCAAGCACGTGAAGATATTACAAATGGCGCTATCTCCATTAATGGGGAGAAGGTTCAAGAGCTTGCTTATGTGTTAGGTGAAAACGACCGTATCGAGGGTCAATTTACGGTTGTAAGAAGAGGGAAGAAGAAATACTTCCTTATTAAATACTAACTTTTTGTGAGGGCTGTCCGTTTGGGCAGTCTTTTTTTTACACTCACAAATTGATAGGTGGTAAACTTGTTTATAAAGTGCTTACTAGGAGGGATGGAATTGTTTCGAAAAGAGGTTTATGTTTTTGATAATGACAAGCCGATTAAAGCTGTTATCCGAAATTATCAGGAAAAGGACTTTGCGCAACTGATTCGCGTACAGCAGGAGTGTTTTCCGCCACCATTTCCATCAGAGCTGTGGTGGACCGAGGAACAGCTGAAGAATCATGTGAATTTGTTTCCGGAAGGGGCACTTTGTGTAGAAATTGATGGGGAGATTGCTGGATCGATGACTGGCTTGCGTGTTAATTATTCCCCAGGTGAGCCTGATCATTCTTGGGAGCAAATTACGGATAACGGCTACATTCGTAACCACCAGCCTGAAGGAAACACTTTGTATGTGGTGGATATCAGCGTCAGTCCATCATACCGGAAACTTGGGCTTGGTAAGTGGCTCATGCAATCTATGTATGAAGTGGTCATACAGCTTGGGATGGAACGCTTACTTGGTGGTGGAAGGATGCCGCATTATCATAAGTATGAAGATGAAATGTCAGCGGAGGACTACCTTGAAAAAGTGGTGAGTGGCGACATCAAGGACCCTGTCATTACCTTCCTTTTACGCTGTGGAAGGAGCCCTGTAAAAGTGGCGCAAAACTACCTGGAAGACGAGGATTCACGTAACTATGCCACCTTAATGGAATGGAAAAATCCTTTTAGGCAATAAAAAAACAGGGCGGAAAATTCCGTCCTGTTTTTGAGGTCATCACTATTAACGAGAGTAGAACTCAACGATTAGTGCTTCATTGATTTCAGCAGCTAATTCAGAGCGCTCAGGTAAACGAGTGAACGTTCCTTCTAAAGCGTCAGCACTGAAAGTTAAGAATTCTGGTACGAAGTTGTTTACTTCAACAGATTCTTTAACAGAGCTTAGGTTGCGAGACTTTTCGCGAACGCCGATTACTTGACCAGGCTTTACGCGGTAAGATGGGATATCTACGCGAGATCCATCAACCGTGATGTGACCGTGGTTTACTAATTGACGAGCTCCACGACGAGTGCGAGCAAGACCTAAACGGTAAACTAGGTTATCTAAACGAGATTCTAAAAGAATCATGAAGTTTTCACCGTGCTTACCTTGCATTTTACCAGCAGCATCAAAAATGCTACGGAATTGACGCTCATTTACGCCGTACATGTGACGTAATTTTTGTTTTTCTTGTAATTGCAAGCCGTACTCAGAAAGCTTTTTACGTTGGTTAGGACCGTGTTGTCCTGGTGCGTAAGGACGCTTTTCTAATTCTTTACCTGTACCGCTTAATGAAATGCCTAGACGGCGAGAGAGTTTCCAACTTGGACCTGTATAACGAGCCATGAATGACTCCTCCTTCGTGTTATTATTTGTTGTAAAATAATAACAGATGTGACTAATCTACTTGGACATTTTGTTTTCATGTATCCTCGCTCTGCAGCAAAGAGTTACACGATACACCTCCGTAAAGCAATACGGGGAACAAAATGAATCAACATAGCATACCACATAGGCTGCAATATTTTACACAAAGGCTATTATATCGGAAAAAAGGATAAGAAGTCAAGGATAGTTTCAAAAAGGTTGGGGACTTTACAGTTTAAAATGTTTTGTGAACTATTAAATAGGAAAAAAAAGTAGATGTTTATGATATAATTTTTTCAGAATTATATCAAGGTGGAATGAAGATGTATAAGGAAACTGGCAAGGAAAAAGTTATTCGATTCTCCATTATTGCTGCAATTGCAACTATCACACTGTACTTATTTGTAAATCAATATACTCCACAGGATGAAGCCGCCAACGCCCCGCTACATAAAAAAACAGTAAAGCAAATGGCTGTGGTCTTACAAGAGAGAAATCAGGAACAGGCCATTCCCAAGCTTACAATGGTGAGGGAACATGAAGGGGAACCGATTCTTGTTACCTATCAAGTGGATACAGAGAACAACTATCGTTTTGAAACCATGCAAGCAGTTAACCTGAAGATTGCGCCAACCGATATGCAACAGGATCAAAAAACGGATGGGGTTTGGTTGAAGGAAGAAAACAATTGGATCTACTACAACCCGGAATTGCTAGTGGAGAAAAGGCAAGAGAAATTCAGAATAAAGGCAGAACAAAGTTTTTCTACTAATATAGAAGAATTGGATACAGACAATTATGTTCTGCAAGTAAACAATAAACAGGGCCCGATACTTGAAAAGACTTTGGAAGAAAAACCGCTATCGGTTGTTCGCCTTTCCGAGAATGAAGATTTATGGTTCGTTCTATTTGAAAAAGATACAATTTTGTTAGTGCCTTAAAATAATGCTAGGAAAATGTTACCTATTACCGTTATAATATAGGTAATAAGTAATATAAAAGGTGAAAATAATGGAATCTAATACCAAGATGCTCGAAATTAAAAGCAGAATATTTGATTTTTTCCTTTCGTCTTCCGATCTAACACAATCTACTTTTCTGACACAATTGCAACTTCTATTGAAAGAGGAGCTCTGTGCGGAACAGGCAATCGTCACATTGGAAGGAAAACCCGTAGCCCGAAATCTGTCCACTATATGTGAACAGGCTGTATCCTATTCCGCACCCATGAACATTGGTAGCAATATGGAAAATGTAGTCATACCGCTTTTTGATGAGGCAGATGCCATCGGGAAGATAGATCTGCATTTCCTTTCTCCGCTACCCCTTCCATTAGATAGCTTCAATCATATTTCAAAAGAGCTTTCAATCATTTTTCAACACTATAATCAATACATACATAAAAGATACATCGAGAAACAATATGAAGAATTATATAACATCACATCCAATTTTCATTCTGCTATGAAAGTGGAAAGCATTTTATCAGAAGTCATCAAGTTATTGCAAAAAATGTATGACGACTTTTCCTATCTACTTTTGCTTACTTCTGATAATGATGATCTTCAGCATCTACCTATTAAAAAATTGGACTTTGATGATACAAACCTATGCGCCATGAATGCCTATGTGACAGGCGATGTCCAATATGAAAATTCTATTATAGACAGAAGGGCATACATTTATGTTCCCATTAAAGGTGAGCAGGGAGTGTACGGAGTTCTCCAAATTATGTCTCTAGATGCCACCACCCTCCCTGAAGCAGAGATAGATTTCATCAAGCTTATAGCAGATGCCACTGGTTCTGCACTGGAAAATACGCATCTTTATGAGCAATCCAAACAAGTCATTTCCGATTTGCAGTTGATAAATGAAACCTCCCATCAATTAAATACTAATCTTAGGTTGTCGGAAGTGACCACATTTATGGTCAAGAAAATCCTAATTTCCTTTAAGGCGAAGGAAGCCGCATTTATTCTATTCAAGGAAAAAGGGGCGGAAGTGTT
Organism: Sutcliffiella horikoshii; assembly: GCF_021991925.1. Taxonomy (GTDB): domain Bacteria; phylum Bacillota; class Bacilli; order Bacillales; family Bacillaceae_I; genus Sutcliffiella_A; species Sutcliffiella_A horikoshii_F. The sequence continues at coordinate 152,677 of NZ_RXZI01000003.1, forward strand.
GCCGGGTTCAACAGACTTCTTCCAACAAAAGGACATAAAGAAATACCTAATACATATGGAGGAGTATCTCTACTCCGATGGAGAACCACTTTTTATTGGTGACCTTCGGGTACATGAGCGCTTGTCGGACCTTCCTTTTTGTTCTTGTATGGTTATTCCGATGCTTGCGCCAAATGGAATCAAAGGAGCATGTGTCCTTACACATCCATTACCTTACTATTTCAGTTTTGAACAATTTAAGCTATTACAATCACTGATTCACCATTCCACATTGGCCTTTAATAATTCGATGTTGCGAGAGGAATTGGAGCAATATGTGATCACTGATTACTTGACAAAGCTTTATTCCCGGAAATATTTGGACGATAAAATAGAAAAGTCCATGAAACATGATTCTTACGGTACGTTCATTCTATTGGATATCGACGATTTCAAAATTGTTAACGATACATACGGACATCAAGTTGGGGATAAAATTCTTATACAGGTAGCCAATATCATTAAAGCCAATATCAGAGATACGGATATCGGGGCAAGATGGGGTGGGGAAGAGCTTGCCATCTATTTGCCGAAAATCGACCTAACCTTGGGGAAGGGCATAGTTACTAGAATCATAGATAAGATAAGGGAAGAGACCAACCCGGGGATAACGGTTTCCTGTGGAATATCATGTTGGAGCAAGAATTCAACGGATACCCCGAAAGATCTTTTTCTAAGAGCGGATCATGCCTTGTATAAAGCGAAAGATCAAGGTAAGAATCAAATGTGCTTTGAATCACTCGAAAAGTGCAAGAGTTAGTAATTTGAAAAAATAGTGTAACCCCCTCCTTTAATTGAGAAAAGGGGGGCAGACTGTTGACACACTATAAACTAGTTAGGTTTTCTGTTGGAAGAGTTGATCTTCGTTGCAGGAGCTTCGCTTTCCGCGGGCAGTCCGGAAGCCTCCTCGGGCTACGCCCTGCGGGGTCTTCCATGTCCTTTCCTCCCGCAGGAGTCTACGCTCCTTCCACTGCGATCAACTTGAGAATCTCATTATTTTAAGCTTTGTCTACAAACTGAACCCCCTCCTTTAAGAGAAAAGGAGGGGTTTTTATGAGGAAACAAAATTTAAAAGAAAACGCTTTCAATTTTTCTTTGTTTGCCATATGCTAGTAATGGATGGGAAATTGGAAGGGAGAAATTATTATGGAAAAGCAAAATAAGCAGCAGTTTGAGACAGAAGTCATTCACCATGGATATGATAGTTCCATTTATCAGGGAAGCTTGGCACCACCAATCTTTCAAACTTCTACCTTTTCCTTTCAAACGGCACAACAAGGGGAAAATAGATTTGCCGGAGAAGAAGAAGGTTATATATATTCAAGGCTTGGAAATCCAACAGTGAAAATGCTGGAAGAGCGGATTGCAGCACTTGAAAACGGAGAGGCGGGTCTTGCATTCGGCTCCGGAATGGCAGCAGTGTCTGCGGTATTGATTGCTTTAACAAGAAGCAATGACCATATTCTTTGCTCCCAAGGGATTTATGGCTGTACGTTTGGCTTATTGCAGTTGTTAAAAAGTAAATATGAGGTATCCCATAGCTTTTGTACCATGCAATCAGAGGAGGATATCAGGGCAGCAATCCAACCGAATACGACCTGCATCTATGTGGAAACGCCCATAAACCCTACGATGGCACTTATCGATCTTGATCTTATCGTAACTATTGCAAAAGAGAAAAATATAAAAGTGGTGGTGGATAATACATTCTGCTCCCCTTATCTGCAGAAGCCACTTGATATCGGCTGTGACATTGTTATTCACAGTGCCACCAAATATATCGGAGGGCATGGGGATGTTATTGCGGGATTAATCGTCGGTTCCAAAGAAATGATCACAGAAATTTCCATGACCACCTTAAAGGATATCGGAGGAGTGATGTCTCCGTTTGACGCTTGGCTTTTGATCCGTGGATTGAAGACCCTGCATGTCCGTTTAGATCGCCATTGTGATAATGCGGAATACATTTTCGAACAATTAGAAGCACATCCAATGGTTGAAAAGGTATATTACCCTGGTGATAAGAAAAGCGAAGCATATTCCATTATGCAAAAGCAGATGAAAAAGGGTGGTGGGCTTATCTCTTTCACTGTGAAAGGTGGAAAAGAGGAAGCACAAAAGTTACTGAATCAGTTAAAATTGATTAAAATTGCAGTAAGTCTTGGAGACGCCGAAACGTTGATCCAGCACCCTGCTACCATGACACATGCTGTTGTGCCAAAGGAAAACCGAGAACAGATGGGAATAACAGACGGGCTATTGCGTCTTTCTGTAGGGCTCGAAGGCAAGGAAGATATTTGGCAGGATTTAAAACAGGCATTGGATAACTTATAGAAGAAAAAAAAGCGCCAAGTCGGCGCTTTTTTTTATGCTTCAGCAAGCAATATGGAAACAAACTTCTCTAGGTAATCCTTGTCTACCTCATCAAAACGATCCTTGATAGGACTATCGATATCTAAGACCCCTATCACCTTACCGTCTACCACCATCGGTACGACGATTTCTGACTGGGAAGCCGCATCACAGGCGATATGACCTGGAAATGCATGTACATCTGCAACAAGCTGTGTGTCTTTGGTGGAGGCGGCAGTTCCGCATACTCCACGTCCGAATGGAATCCTTACACATGCAGGCAGACCTTGGAATGGCCCCAATACCAGCATGTCTTGCTTGGTCTCATCGGTAAGGTAGAAACCTACCCAGTTTATATTGTTTAAGAAGACATTTAATAAGGCAGAAGCATTGGAAAGGTTGGCGATGAAATTAGGCTCATCAGAAATTAGCGCTTGCAGCTGTTTTAAGACAAGCTCGTAATTTTCTTCTCGCGTTCCTTTGTAGTTTTCGACTTGAAACATCATAATCCCCTCGCATTTTCAAAACTTATTGTGGAAAAACAACTATTTAAGCAGAATACCAATTGAAGTTGTCGACATTTAATAAAAGGATATACGTTCATCTTCACGAAATCAATAATTAAGATCTGAAATCACCAGAAAGGGTGAATGAATATGGAAAAGACGAAGCAAAGAATCATTGACGCAGCGATTATTCTATTTAATACAAAAGGCTATGATGGTACCTCGATTCGGGAGTTGGCCAAAAAGGCGAATGTAAATGTGGGGCACATATCCTATTATTTTGAAAACAAAGCAGGCCTGCAAGAACATCTTCTTTCAAGCTTCTTTGATCAATACGTAAACATATTGGAAAATGCTTATAAAAAAATGCCTGCCATTTCAGCAAAAGAGTGTATGTTGGAATGTGTGGAAAAAACCATGAAGTTTCATAGGGAGAACCGGCAGCTTGCACGATATGTTTATCGCGAAGTCACTTTGGATACGATGCTTGTCAGAGAGATCATGTCCACTTACCTCACAAAGGAAAAATATTACTTCAAAGCCATTCTGGAAAAAGGACATAAATCGAAGGAGTTTGTGGTACATTCCGTGCTACTTGCTGTCATGCAATTAAAGAGCATGATCAGCACCCCGTTTCTCCAATCCCAGTATCTTGCGGAAGTCTGGCATATCATGCCTTATGAGACTTCCGCAATTGATCAATATGAGAAGGTAATTGTGCAGTGGTTGGAGCAGTCTGTTTTTGCGAAACCACAGCTGGAGAAAATAGCGCTTTAGCTTCCGTTGATCCGCATCCCCCTTCACAGCTTAAATAATTCTTTATCCATCCCTTCATATCCTTGCGCCAATCCCTTTGCTGTATGGGCATCTGACCCATAGATTAAGGGGATTTTTCTTTTGTGAGCTTCTTTTGCAATGTGGGCAGGAGGATAGGAGTCCCCACATAACGGTTTAGCGAAGCCAGCTCCATTGTAATCCAGCTCATACCGCTTTAAGGCAATGGCATCAAGTATAGGGGCTGTATACTCCATTATAGGAATAGTATGGGGAAACTTTTTCTTGAATTTCTCCACAAGGGTGATATGCCCGATCCGTCTTGGTTTGTATGGCCCTAAATTACTTTCAATGGATTTCAAAAGGGTAGAATAGTAACTTTCATAAACGGAGGAAAGACCTCCAAAGATTTCGACCATCCTTTCAAATTCTTCCTCGCTGAAGTCCATGCAGTAATACTTCGCTTCTTTCTTCAGAAAATGAACAGATAAAATGCTGTCGTCCAAGGAAGGGCCGATTTCACTTAAAAGCTCCCGGGTCTCTTTTTCATACCCTTCAATATAATCAACTTCAAGCCCGATATTAATGTTGATAGTGGACGCATAATAGGCTTTCAGCTTTTGCAATTCTTCTAAGTAGGAGGGGAGGCTTGCCCATTCCATAGCACTATCTTTATCAGGTGCAGGATCATGGAACCCTCTAGGTAATGGCGCATGTTCTGTAAAAGAAATCTCTTGGTAGTTCAGCTCCAAAGCTTGATTTATATACGCTTCTATCTTATCTGTGCTACCATGCGGACAATAGGGAGTATGGACATGTTTGTCGATTATCAAAAAAAACCCTCCGATACTTGAAGAAATATGTAAAAAATTTAAAAATATTGCTCAAAAAATGTCGTTTACATGGTATCATAAAAACATTCAAATATAAATAAAATGGGGCAGATATACATATCGACCCATTTACCCATTTTTCTACATACATTCTTCAACGGAAGAATAACTATTTTTTTATTCGAACCTTATTAATATAAACATAGAAGACAGGAACCACCATCCGGGTAGAAGGGGACTAGGCATGGAAATAATCATTGGGATTTTAGCACTAGTAGTTATATTTATCAGTGTAAGCTTTTTAAGAAGAAAGAAGATTTACGAAGAAGTGGATCGACTGGAAACGTGGAAAGTTTCAATCATGAACAAGCCCGTATCCGAAGAACTTTCCAAAGTGAAAGATTTGAATATGACTGGCCAAACGGAGGAATTGTTCGAGAACTGGCGCTATCAGTGGGATGATATCTTGTCTACAGAGCTTGTCAGCATCGAGGAGTATCTTTTTGATGCAGAAGACTATGTGGACAAATACCGGTTTAAAAAAGCCAAAGAAGTATTGTCGATAGCAGATGACAAATTGCGTGATATCGAAATGAAAATCAAATCCATTTATGATGAACTGGATGATTTGATAGGTAGCCAGGCAAAGAGTGTGGAGCAAAACGAAAAGCTGGAAGGAAAGTATGCAGACTTAAAGAAACAGCTTTTAAATCAACGCCATCAATACGGAAGTACTACACCTTTATTAGAGAAAGAATTGGAACAAATCGAGCAACTTTTCATTGAATTCAATGGGGCAATATCCAATGGCAACTACTTGGTTGCCAGAGAATTAATCAATAAAATAGAAATGGAGCTCTCAGGCTTTGAAGTGAAATTGGAGCATATTCCAGGTCTTCTGATAGACTGCCAGTCCGTGATTCCAAGTCAGCTTGCAGAAGTGGAAACAGGTTACAATGAAATGTTGGTAGAAGGCTATATCCTAGACCACGTTAATCTTGAGGAGAGCCTAACAGGTCTACAAGATAAGATGAAACAGACCTCCAAGCTTCTGATGGAAACGAAAGTTATGGAAGCAAAAGAAGGCATTGAGATTATTAAATCAGAAATGGACGAGCTATATGATCAAATTGAGAAGGAAGTCTTAGCAAAGCATTTTGTCGTCAAGGAGCTTCCGGCTGTTGAAGCCATTCTTTCCGCCTTATCTTCCGCTAGTGAAAAGACAAGACAGGAAACCTATGTGGTACAGGAAAGCTATCAGCTTCAAGAAGAGGACATTCAAACGCAGCGCAAGATTGAAGAATCAATGCTAGCACTTAATGATCGTTATGAAAAGCTGAGTGGTCATCTCAAAGACCAGACCATTGCCTTCACAATCCTGAAAGAAGAGCTAGAGGATATTTGTGAACAGATAAATTCTCTTCAGGGAATTCATCAACAATATATGGATATCTTAATGGCTTTACGAAAAGACGAAATGGCAGCAAGAGATCAGTTGAATGCCTTAAGAAGAATGTTGTTTGAAGTAAAGCGTTCCATTGAAAAAAGTAATATACCGGGATTGCCAAAAAGCGTCTACCAAGATTTATCTTTAGCTAACGATCAGTTGAAAGCAGTGATGGATAAGCTAGAAGAAAAGCCATTGAATATAGTGGATGTAAATGCCATCCTGCAGCAAGCAGTGGCAAGTGTGGAGAAATGCCATGAGGAAGCATTGGAAATCCTTGACCATGCTTATTTAGCTGAAAGCGTCATTCAATATGGAAATAGATATCGCAGCAAGCATCCTTCTGTTCATGAAAGCCTGGTAGAGGCAGAGCAGTTGTTTAGAAACTACGAATATAAGAACGCTTTGGAAGAAGCCGCAACCTCTTTGGAAAAAGTGGAACCTGGCGTCATGAAGAAAATTGAAAAGATTTTAGAAAAGGAGAGTTAAGCAGGTGAAGTACGTGAAGTACGTACCGTATGCACTCGTTTCCCTTCTCCTTATCTTAGGTGGACTTACCTGGTTCACTGTCATCTCATCCCTTCAAGAAAATGGGTCCAAACCAGATTTGTCGGTCAAGCCGCCAGTGGTGGAAGAACTTGTGCATCCAAAAGAAGAACTGCGGGAAGAGAAGAGTCCTACCCTAAAAACCGATGTTCGTCAAGGCCTTACCAAAGAAATGGTGAAGGGTTGGAATATCGGAAAAGATGGGGTAGGCATCGACCGCCTGCTATCTCTTATAGAAGGTCATGATGAATAACATAAGAAAACAGCCCGGAAAGTAGATGTATACTTTCCGGGCTGTTTTTTATCGTGCATCACTTTACTGCATATTAAGCAATGCTCTCTTTTGATTGTTTCGTAGTCAATGCACCAATCAACATTCCAATCAGTGCCCCGATGATGGCAGGTATCAACCAGCCAACACCTTCACTGTATAATGGTAGGATGCTGAAGATGTCTTGTAGGAAAGTGATGTTGATGTCAGCAATGGCCAAGCCGTCCACAAAGCTCACAATCCCTGTAAATAAAAGAGCAAACCCATAGACGTAGGATTCATTTCTCCAACGATAGAAGGATAGAAGAATCAATACAATCGCTAAAGGATAAATCATGATCAATACCGGCAATGAGAACGCAATCAGCTGTTCCAGTCCGACGTTTGAGACGATTAAACTGAAGATACTTAAAATCGCAACAAACACTTTATAGGATACGGATGGCATAATCTTCGAAAAGAATTTACTTGTCGCAGAAACCAATCCGACAGAGGTAGTCAAGCAAGCAAATGTAATTGCCAGGCCAAGAATGACTGCCCCGATGGATCCAAACAGATGATTAGCGGACCCTGAAAGGATTTGGCCACCATTTCCTGCTGCACCGATCGCATCAACACTCGTTGCACCAAGATAGGACAAACCTGCATAAACGATAGTCAGACCGATAGCAGCAATGAAGCCTGCCTTTAAGCAAAGAGAAGTAATTGTCTTTTTATCGGTTACACCTTTATCTTTTATTGCTGAAATTACAACAATTCCGAAAACTAGGGCTGCAATCGTGTCCATCGTCAGATAGCCTTCAAGGAACCCTTTAAAAAATGGGGAACTTTGGTATCCTTCTGATGGAGCCCCGATAGTCCCCATTGGTGTGACAATGCTTTTAAAAACAAGAATCCCAATAACCGTCAATAATATAGGGGTAAGAATTTTTCCGATTCGATCCACTAGCTTTGTGGGATTAAGTGCTAAATAATAGGTTATCGCAAAGAATACAATGGTGAATAGAAATAGCGCCCAACCCTGTGGATTTACTGTTTCAGGCAGGAATGGCGTTGCCCCTATTTCAAATGCCACGGTCCCCGTACGTGGAATTCCAAAGAATGGCCCGATCGCCAAGTACATGATGATAGTAAAAATAATTCCGAAAATTGGGTTTACACGATTGGCAAGGGTTTGGAGGTCGCCTCCAGTATAAGCGATTGCCATTACTCCGAGAAGTGGAAGCCCCACCCCGGTTATCAGAAATCCGATGACGGAGATGCCAACGTTTTCTCCGGCTGCCTGTCCAAGCAACGGAGGGAAGATCATATTTCCTGCTCCTAGGAATAAGGCAAAAAGCATAAGCCCCAATACCAATATATCCTTATTTGTATATTTTTTTTGCATGAATAATCCTCCTGATGAGAAAATGAAATGAATACGTTTTCATCCTATCATAATTTTGATGAAATTTGTCGAATAACTTAAAAGTTCAACAATTCAATATATTAGAAAAACATTTATTAGTTTAACATGTCTATACAAGAGTTGAAAGGGGAAATTGCAAATTTCCTGTAATTCCTTTTAATAAATATAGATGAACTTCTTAAACTCCTGTAGATTTACGTTCCAGGTGTTCGTTTTCCGCGGGACGGTGCTTGAGCCTCCTCACTTCGTTGCGGGGTCTCAAGTCTACCGTTCTCCCCCGCTGGAGTCTCACACCTTGCACTCCAATCTACAGGTGGATATCTTTTAAGGGTTACGCTTATCTTTTCCATGGATATAAAGTATGCTAACATTAATATTCGCTTAGAATAAAAATTTATCTATATATATTTGATGAATTCTATTCCTCATAAAAAAATGGAGGATGACATGATTTATTTAGACAATAGCGCAACAACTAAACCATATAAAGAAGTTCTGAATTCTTATCTGACGGTATCAACGGATTATTACGGGAATCCCTCCTCCATCCATTCGATGGGAGGAGAAGCGGAGAAGCTGCTGCACCGATCTCGTGAGACCATTGCTTCCCTTTTGAGTGTTCATCATAAGGAAGTGATTTTCACATCTGGTGGGACCGAGAGCAATAACCTTGCCATAAAAGGAAGCGCCCTTAGTAAAAAAAGCATAGGGAACCACATCATCACTACGTCAATAGAACATCCCTCTGTCATCAATGCGATAAAAGACTTGGAGGCGGAAGGATTTGATGTTACGATTCTGCCGGTCGATAAGGATGGAAGGATCTCCACCGAGCAAGTAAAGGCAGCAATAAGGAAAGAAACGGTCCTTATCTCCATTATTCACGTAAATAATGAGACGGGAGTCATTCAACCCGTGAAAGAAATCGGTGAACTTCTTGCAAACTATCCACAAGTAACCTTCCATGTAGATCACATACAGGGAATAGGAAAAGTTACATTAAATATGCAAAACATCGATCTTTGCTCCCTTTCTGCACACAAATTTCATGGCCTGAAAGGAAATGGGATCCTCATTGCTAAAAGCGGGGTGAAACTCCACCCAATCCTTAGTGGAGGAAATCAGGAATGGACACTCCGTTCGGGAACAGAGAATGTTGCTGGAATTGTGGCAATGACCAAGGCACTTAGAATGACATTGGAAAAAGGAGAGAACGGCCTGTCGGAAATGCAGGCATTGAAGAATTTCTGTATACATGAGTTGAAGAAAATGGATGGTGTGTTCCTCCATACGCCAGAAACTCATTCCGCTCCGCATATCATTAACTTTTCGGTACCTGGCATCAAGTCAGAAGTATTGGTACATGCACTTGGATCAAAGAAGGTTTTCGTTTCCACCACTTCTGCTTGCTCCTCCAAGCGAAAAGCGCCAAGTAAGACATTGATGGCAATGGGCGTTTCCAGGGAAAAAGCAGAAAGCGCGATAAGGGTGAGCATGACCTATCATACAACCAAGCAGGAAATTCAAACATTCCTTCATGAACTTGAAGATGCAATTATTACTATAAAAGAAGTAACGAGGTAAAGAACATGAAATATGATCATATATTAATCCGGTTTGGTGAACTATCCACCAAAGGAAGAAATAGAAAGCAGTTTGTCCAACGACTCAGCTATAACATTCTTGAAAAGATAAAGGATTTTCCTGAAATAAGCATTGAAAAAAGCAGGGACAGAATGTTCATCAAATTGAATGGTGAGCCACATGAACCAATCATTGACCGCCTTCAAAGCATTTTTGGCATCCACTCATTCAGTTTGGCTGTTAAAACAAAAACGGAAATCGAAAGCATGAAAGAAGGTGCTTTGTTTGCCCTTGAAGCGTTACCCTATAAAGGCAAGACCTTCAAGGTCACGGCTAAACGCGCCTATAAGAATTTTGAGCTTGATACCAATGAACTCAACCACGCAATCGGGTCACACCTACTGCGTAATACAGAAGATGATTTAACAGTCAATGTGAAACAGCCTGATATCAATGTCAGAGTGGAAGTCAGAGAAGAAGCGACCTATATTACCTGTAAAGATATTATGGGGGCAGGTGGGCTTCCTGTTGGAACAAGTGGCACAGGTGTACTGATGCTTTCTGGTGGAATTGATAGTCCTGTAGCCGGCTATTTGTCAATGAAACGTGGAATTCGACTGGAGGTTGTTCATTTCTTCAGTCCACCTTATACAAGTGAACGTGCCAAACAGAAGGTGGTCGAGCTGACAGAAAGGCTTACAGACTTTGGTCACTCCATCAACTTGCATATCGTGCCATTCACAGACATTCAAGTAGCCATTCAAAAGCAGGTTCCTGAAAACTACACTATGACTTCTACAAGAAGGTTCATGTTGAAGATCGCTGATAAAATACGAGAAAAAGAACAAGGTCTTGCCATCATCACCGGAGAGAGCCTTGGGCAGGTAGCAAGCCAAACGCTGCAAAGCATGTCCACCATCAATGAGGTCACGTCAACTCCCATCATCAGGCCATTGATCACCATGGACAAAATTGAAATCATGGATATCGCAAGGAAGATTGATACCTTGGAAATCTCCAATAGACCTTATGAAGATTGCTGTACCATTTTTACTCCATCCGCTCCAAAAACGAAACCCAAAAAGGAAAAAATCAATTTTTACGAAAGCTTTTTCGATATTGATAAAATGGTCGACGATGCGGTAGAGCGTACGGAGAAACTGCTAATTACAGGGAAAAAGAAAGAAGAAGACAGCAGTATCAATGATTTGTTTTAATAATAGGGTGCTGTGAAGAATTACCATTTTTAAAACATGAATGATGCCATGTGTTTTGACACATTCTATATTCACAAGGAGGTGAAAACACATGGCAAACAACAGTTCAAACCAACTAGTTGTACCTGGTGTACAACAAGCTCTTGACCAAATGAAATACGAAATCGCTTCTGAATTCGGAGTTCAACTTGGTCCTGATGCAACTGCTCGCGCTAACGGTTCCGTTGGTGGAGAAATCACTAAACGCTTAGTTCAAATGGCTGAACAAAGCTTCAGCGGTGGTTACCAAAAATAATATATAAAATGGCTACGAGGTGGGGGAAACCCCACCTTTCTTCTATTCTTATCTTGGAGGTGCTTTTTAATGAAGGAGCAAAATCAAGTAGAAAAACAGCAGAAGAAACAGGGCAGAAAACGTCGTAATGAGCCAAAACATGCTGAAAAATCGAATGAGCAGTAATTATTTTCTGAACACCTTCTTTTAGGAAGGTGTTTTTATTTTAAGGAGTTTATTCATGGCGTTTTTAATGAATGATGGATCAGTTAGACCTAAGTGTGGTGTGTTTACTTCAAAAATAATTATATGAAATGACCTCAATTTTATAGTAGTTTGGTCAATCTACTGCTTTGTTCGGACAAATATGGTTTAAATATGCAGGTGGTTCGGCCAATTGAAGATGAGGTTTGGTCAAGAAACTTGATGGTTCAGTCATTTGAAAAATTGGTTCGGTCACTTTTTGAAAAACTTCGGTCAACGTTGCCAAATCTTTGGTCAACTTTTAAAAAACTTCGGACAACTTCTGCAAATCTTTGGACATTTACTAAATCACCACAAAAATAATGAATAATTCTACAAAACAATTCAAATTATTTTAAAAATTTTGTAAGATGGAGGTAGTACTATTACAAAGGGGATGACTTCATATGAAAAGAGAAGAACTTTTAGCACCGCAAAAGTACAATCTGGTTGAAGAAGTTGCAAAGTACGCGATGGATAGTGAAAAGCTTGCCTTGATCTGGGAGAGCGAGCAAGGGGAGAAAGAACAAGTAACTTATCAAGAGTTAATGAAAGCTGCAAATAAAATTGGAAACGCTTTACTTTCGGAAGGATTGAAAAAAGGGGATGTAGTCCTTGTCATGATGCCAAGGCTGATAGATTCCTATCAAGTGTACCTTGGAGCGCTAAAAGCGGGGATTGTAGTGATTCCATGCTCTGAAATGCTAAGGGAAAAAGATTTAGCCTATCGTATTGAGCACGGGGATGTTAAGGGAATCATTACATATCAACCGTTCGTGGAACAGGCAGATAAACTGGAGGAAGTAAGCAACCTGGTAAGATTCAGTGTTGGAGGAATAGCTGAAAAAGGGTGGACAAACCTTCATGAAGCGATGGAAAAACAATCCGATGAACTGGAATTTGCTTCGACTTCCAATGATGACATGGCATTCCTATCCTATACATCCGGGACAACAGGCAATCCGAAAGGGGTCGTCCACACGCATGGCTGGGCTTATGCACATCTTCGTACGACATCTAAGAATTGGCTAGGGATCGAAGACAATGACGTGGTGTGGGCAACAGCTAGCCCTGGCTGGCAAAAATGGATTTGGAGTCCTTTCTTATCTACACTTGGTTCCGGGGCAACGGGATTTGTCTATCATGGCAAGTTCGATCCGAACACATATTTGAAGCTGTTGGAGAAATATGAAGTAAATGTCCTCTGTTGCACACCAACGGAATATCGTTTAATGGCGAAAGTGGATAACTTGAATGCTTATCAGCTACCGCACCTTCACAGTGCAGTTTCAGCTGGTGAACCGTTGAATCGTGAAGTCATTGAGACATTCCGCAAGCATTTCCAAGTAGACGTGAGAGATGGTTACGGACAAACCGAAAACACGCTTCTGCTTGGAGTGTTAAAGGGGATGGAGATCAAGTCGGGATCGATGGGGAAACCGACACCTGGTAACAGGGTGACAATTATAAATGAGAATGCGGAGGAGTGTGCGGTCGGGGAAGTAGGGGACATCGCCGTCCATGTGGAGACACCGGCCTTATTCAAGCACTATTACAAAGATCCGGAGCGTACCTCCAGACAATTCAGAGGGGACTATTATATTACAGGTGATAAGGCGAAAAAAGATGAAGACGGATATTTTTGGTTTGAAGGCAGAAGCGATGATATCATTATCAGCTCAGGATATACCATTGGACCGTTTGAAGTGGAAGATGCATTAGTAAAGCATCCGTTGGTACGTGAGTGCGCTGTTGTGGCAAGTCCAGATGAAATCAGGGGGAATGTGGTGAAGGCATTTGTCGTCCTGCAAGATGGAGTGGATCAGGATGAAGCAAAACTGACAAAGCTGCTTCAGGAGCATGTCAAAGAACTGACGGCACCATATAAATACCCAAGGAAAATCGAGTATGTGACAGAACTTCCGAAAACCACTTCAGGAAAAATAAGAAGAATAGAATTAAGGCAACAGGAATTAGCCCAAGCGGCTAAATAATTCAAAGAAGGCAGGCTGGTGGGGACACGATTCCTTGACTCCACCTATCCTGCCTTTTTTAATGCAATTTTTTTGTGCATAATCTTAACAAATGATACTCTAATAGTAATTTTATAAAAAGAAGGAGCAAGAACACATGGGAGAAATCTGGTACGGTGGAACAATCTATACAATGAAAGCAGAAATGGAAACGGTGGAGGCCGTTTATACAGAAGATGGACTCATTAAAAACTTAGGATCCAGGGAGAATCTTTTCGCTACATACCCGGATGCCAAAAAACAAGATATTAAAGGGGCAGTAATGTACCCAGGCTTCACAGACAGCCATATGCACCTGATAGGGCATGGAGAAAAGCTGCTTCGCCTCGATCTTTCCACCTATACCTCTTCTCAAGATGTTAAAGAGGTACTTCTAAAAAAAGTTCAAGAAACTCCAGAAGGCGAATGGATTTTCGGGGAGGGGTGGAATGAGAATAATTTTGTCGACCGTAAAATATTTCATAAAACGGAACTCGATGAAATTACGTCATCTCACCCCATGATTTTATCGAGGGTTTGCAGGCATGCTGTCTTGGTCAATACAAGGGCTTTGGAACTCGCAGGCATCACTAAAGATACAGAAAATCCCCCTGGTGGTGTGATTGTTAAAGATATAATTGGGGAACCGACAGGCTATCTCCTTGACCAGGCACAAGAATTAGTGAAAAAAATGATACCAAAAGCAAGTGAGAATTACCTTTATCAGGCTTTGAAGACTTCGATTGAAGATTGTATACGTCTTGGGCTCGTTGGAAGTCACAGTGAGGATTTAAGCTATTATGGTAGTTTCACGAAAACTTATGGTGCCTTTCAAAACCTAATTGAACGGGATGGCTTTAAATATCGGGCACATCTCTTGGTACATCATGAAGTGGTAGATGATATGCATGAAGAAGGGCATCGTTATAAAGATACAACCGGTTATATTACTCTTGGCTCTATGAAGATTTTTGCAGACGGGGCATTAGGCGGCAGAACAGCCCTATTGAGCCGTCCATATAATGACGCCCCGGAAACATCCGGTGTGGCCATTCATACCCCAACTCAATTAGAAAACCTGGTTAAAAAGGCGAGGGACTATGGCATGACGGTGGCCGTCCACACAATTGGAGATCTCGCATTTGAATATATGTTGGATGCCATAGAAAAGCATCCTGCACCGGTAGGAGAGCGAGATAGATTGATTCATGCCCAAATCTTAACCAGTGATCTGATAGAAAGAGCAAAACAGCTTCCATTAATACTAGATATTCAACCACGCTTTGTGGCAACAGACTTCCCATGGATTATTGAACGCTTAGGGGAAGAAAGATTGAACTACTCGTATGCTTGGAAAACGTTATTAGACGAAGGGTTGATTTGTGCAGGTGGCTCTGATGCACCTATCGAACCGGTAGACCCGCTCCTTGGCATCCACGCTGCTGTTACAAGGCAAACTCCCGGTGACCCGGAGAAAACGGTCTACCAACCAGAACAGTGCCTATCTATGTATGAGGCAATAGGACTCTTTACAAAGGGAAGTGCCCAAGCAATTTCCGAGGAACATAAACAAGGCATCATCGAAAAAGGCTACTATGCCGATTTTACTGTCCTTGATACAGACCTATTCCAAGCAACACAAGATGATATTTTAGATGCAAATGTCATGATGACCATTATTGATGGCACCGTGATGTATGTAAGACAAGATTCTTAACTTATGAAAAAAGGTAACCGGGGGACACTTATACCTTCAATGTCCTCCGATTACCAATGATGTGTCAAGCTCTCAAAAATTCCAGCCTACAAGAAAGTCCTCTTAACCTTCTCCCAAAATGAATTATCCTTCAACTTAACCGTCTTAATTTTTTTATCAGTCAATTGAATATCCAAACGCTCGACATGCTTAATGCTTAAAGCCTCATTATCAATCCCGATTGTAGGATAATCGTTGCCGTCTTGTATCACTTTCAATGTCAGCTTTCTTGCACCGGCCATGATAAATGGTGATCCAAGCGTCCTGTAACTGTTATTGTTGATTGATGCCAATTCACTCACTTGAAAGCATGGCAACATCGGATCAACGACTGCCCCTTGTACGGATTTATTATAAGCTGTACTGCCTGTAGGGGTAGATACGATCATCCCATCCCCGCGGAATGTTTCAAAGTGGAGATCATCTATGTAGACATCTATAGCGAATGTTTTAATGATGGCAGAACGGATCGAGCATTCGTTCAAACATTGGAATGTTGACACCCCATCAATAGATACTTCAATGGTAGGGTACTTTCTCACCTCAATTTGTTCAAAGGTCATTGCTTCGACCATTTTTTCTGTATCATCAATATGGAAGTCGCAATAGAAACTAGACGTGTCTCCGGTGTTGATGCCGGCGTATAGGCAGTCCTCTTTGAAGCCTGTTTTTTGTACCGCTTGCAGGAATGTACCATCTCCACCGACTGCCACAATGATATTGGCATGTTGGTAATCATTTAGAATTTCGAAGTTATTTTGTTCAGCCAATTGCTCAAGCTTTGCAACTTTGGCCACCAATTCTTCTTCTCTTTTGTAAAAGAAAAAAATTTTACGGCGTTCTGTCATCCTTATTGCCTCCTCAATTATAATAAAAATTGGAATACTAACAAAAAATATCCAGAAAACATTACCCTTTTGGAAAGAACTTTAGTACAATTCTATATTGTGATAAGTTTACCATTTTGATGAAACTTTTTAAAACCATTTAACGTATAGGTACTGTACGAACAACTAGGAGGTTTGAATATGAACGGAAAGCGTTGGGCCGCGTTAGGGATAGCGGCGTTGTTATTTTTTGTTTCCATCATCACAAGCATAGCCACAAGGCCATCCGAAAGCGCCACATCTGAGTCATTTTCCAGTATTTTCGGGGGCGAAGCAGAATTCATCGAAGAAGTAATAAAGGATGGAAGTCCAAACCGTAAGATACTTGTATTGGAAGTGAACGGTGTTATTCAAGATACCGGAAGTGATGTAACTTCCATCTTTCAATCACCAGGCTACAATCATCGTCAGTTTTTAAGAATGTTAGACCAGGCTAAGGAAGATAATTCCGTACAAGGGATCATTGTCCGAGTGAATTCCCCGGGTGGGGGAGTGTCAGAGAGTGCAGAGATACATAAGCGATTGGTGGAAATCAAGGAAGAAACAGAAAAGCCAATCTATATTTCTATGGGTACGATGGCTGCTTCAGGAGGGTATTATATAGCTGCTCCTGCTGACAAAATCTATGCATCTCGTGAAACGATTACTGGTTCCATAGGAGTCATTATGCAGGGAATTAATTATAAAGAGCTTGCTGAAAACTATGGAGTGAAATTTGAAACCATTAAAAGCGGTCCTTATAAAGATATCATGTCCCCGACAAAGGACATGTCTGAAGAAGAACGCCAGATCCTGCAATCCATGGTAGACAATATGTATAACCAGTTTGTGGAGGTTATCGCTGAGGGCAGGGGAATGAGTGAAGCGGAAGTACGTAATTTTGCGGACGGACGAATCTATGATGGGCAACAGGCAAAGGACATTAATATTGTAGATGAGCTTGGCTACTTTGAAGATGTCATCGATGCGATGAAGAATGACCATGAGTTGGGGAATGTCCAGGTGGTTCAATATACAGAAAACCTGGGATGGGGCTCCTTATTCAGTATGAATGTTCAATCCCTATTGAAGCCAGAGTCAGAAATGCAGATGTTGGCAAGACTGATCAATCAACCTAATTCTCCAAGACTAATGTACTTATATGCAGAGTAGGAGGGGAATATGATGAGAGAAGAGCAGTATAAAGAAAACGAGTACGAAAATATAGACCAGGAAGAGTCCCTTCTAGCCAAAGACGAATCTAGGGTAGCAGAAAGCAGAGAATCTTTGGTAACAGAAGGAGATCACATTCTTGCAGTTTCTGAAAAAGTTCCTGCCCCCACTTACCGCTATGCAGGATTTTGGATGAGGTTATGGGCATTCCTATTAGATTTATTGATTGTATGGAGCATTGGTGCGATTGTGGTATTTCCGCTATTTAGGTTACTGGGCATTTCAGAGAGCAAGACTTTCCTATTTTCACCGGCATCAATCGCAACAGCTATCATTTTGTATGGATACTTCATTTTAATGACGAAGTATTTCAAACAAACACTGGGAAAGATGGTGTTTGGCTTAAAGGTAATAGACTTGAAGCATGACCATTTGTCATGGAAAAGTATTTTGTTCAGGGAAGGAGTAGGGCGTTACATTGCCTTGTTCTATTTCCCTTTAACGTATATCGTCTTTCTTGTTGCCGCTTTTACAAGCAAAAAGCAGGGAGTGCACGACTTTATCGCAGACACTACTGTCATACATGAAAATTAAGGAATAAACCTGCTGGCCACAAATGGTTCGCAGGTTTATTTTTTTTATCCTCGGAGATAATGGAAGAGGGTAGAAAGGTTGTGAAAACGTGATTTGGACCAGTATTATCGTAGCCATCATACTTATTCTCTTGATTGTGGTTCTCGTCACAAGAATTACCATTCAATTTTATTTCCATCATCAGATAGACAATGATGATCAGATGACAGTGAAACTGAGTGCATGGTTTGGATTGTTGCGGTATACCATTGACGTACCACTGATCAGCGTGGACACGGATACGGCATCCATTCACGTCGAGGAAAAAACCAAGATGGGAGCAGGAGATCCGTCCCAGGGCAAGAAGAAGGAGAAGGACTTCTCACCTAAAGAGATTTGGCAGAGCTTTCAAGACACGTATGAACTTGTACGACATGTTGTGGGCATGCATGAAATAGTTCGGAGAATGTTGGCAAGAATAGAAGTGAAGCAATTGGAATGGCATAGCAATATTGGATTGGGGGATGCGGCACACACTGGCATGATTGTGGGAGTAGGTTGGTCGATTAAAGGGGGAATGGTTGGTATATTAAGTGACTACACCGTCTTTAAGGCTCATCCGGTTCTTTCCATCACGCCATACTTCCAACAAGCTGTATCCCAAACTCTAATAAAGTGTATGTTTCGATTTCGAATCGGGCATGCTATGTTGGCAGGAATAAGAATCGTTAAATATTGGAAGGGTGGCAGACCAACATTCAAAACCCGTCCGCTATCCGTGTTGTCCAAGGAGGATAAGCACGAATCCATGTAAAAGAACAAAGGAGGATTAATATGTCTGAACATCCTATTAAGAGTCTGATGACAACTGCAATGGAAAATTTAAAGGACATGATTGATGTAAATACAATCATCGGTGATCCGGTCGAAACCCCGGATGGAAGTGTCATCCTTACCGTTTCCAAAGTAGGATTCGGATTTGCCGCAGGAGGAAGTGAGTTCCACGGCGGTGGGTCATCCGGTCCAGAGAAACATGATGGAGGTGGCGGCAACCAACAGAACCAAGGTCACAAGCTTCCGTTTGGCGGAGGTAGTGGGGGTGGGGTTTCCATCACACCAATTGCTTTCTTGATTGTAAATTCCCATGGGGTGAAGATGTTACACCTCGATGAAAGCACAAGTATCTATGAAAGACTGTTGGATCTTGCCCCGCAGGCAGTTGAAAAGGTCCAACATATGTTGAATAACAATAAACAGAACAAAGGAAGCCAATCAAGTCAATCTTATAATGACCATAAGCAGGACTTGGACTTCTAAACTTGCCGGCTGCGTAGCAGTTGGCTTTTTTGTTTGGTTGGAGTGGTTTAGGGTGAAGAACAATTGAGGGGATACTATGAAGTTTTGGGTTATATTATGAAATCTTGGGGGATATCATGAAATTTTGGGATATATCATGAAAAATAGGTGGATATCATGAAGTTTGGAGATATATCATGAAAAATAGGTGGATATCATGAAGTTTGGAGATATATCATGAAATTTTGAGATTTATCATTAAAACTAGAGATATATCATGAAATTTTGGGATATATCATTAAGTCTAGGATATCATGAAATTTTATGATATTCCAAGGATTCCACACACTTCGACAAACAACTCAAATCCACGAAAACTTCACCGATTGCCCTCCGCACCAATAATGTTTGATTAATTGCAAAACTTCCGAAATATAGCTATTATTACAAGTGTACATACATTAATGAGGAGGGAAATTATCATGGCAAACGTAACATTCAAAGGGAACCAAATGACATTAGTCGGAAGCGAAGTGAAAGTGGGCGACCAGGCTCCAAACTTCTCCGTTCTTGCAAATGATTTATCAGCAGTAACATTGGAAAACTACAAAGGGTTCAAGAAATTGATCAGTGTAGTACCTTCCATCGATACAGGAGTATGCGATCAACAAACTCGCAAGTTCAATGAAGAGGCAGCTAAGCTTGATAACGTAAAAGTTATTACAGTCAGCATGGACTTGCCTTTCGCGCAAAAACGTTGGTGTGCAGCTAGCGGACTTGACAATGTCGAGGTAGTATCTGACCACCGTGATGCTTCTTTCGGTGAAGCATATGGCGTATTGATGCAAGAGCTACGTCTACTTGCCCGCTCCACGTTTGTTGTGGACTCCAATGACAAAGTGACTTATGTAGAATACGTAGGGGAAGGTACGGACCACCCTAACTATGAAGCGGCAATTGAAGCAGTAAAAACTGCAGAATAATACCCATTTTTAACCCATCGCACCAAGACGAGCAGACTGTCATAATAGCAGTCTGCTTTATTTTTGCGCCATCTCCATGTAAAATAGGAATACTGAAATTTGGTGGGAGTAGTCCCCCCTGTTGATTGGATTGTAGAGACTCCCGGAGTAAAGTAA
Source organism: Sutcliffiella horikoshii (assembly GCF_021991925.1). Classification (GTDB taxonomy): domain Bacteria; phylum Bacillota; class Bacilli; order Bacillales; family Bacillaceae_I; genus Sutcliffiella_A; species Sutcliffiella_A horikoshii_F. The sequence goes on from NZ_RXZI01000003.1 coordinate 172,986, forward strand.
AGAGGCTCAAGCACCCCAAAAAGGATAAGCGAACACCTGCAAGGCAAATCAACAGGAGTAAACTCAAGTTACCAATGAAAAGGAGTGGCATAATGTCCATTACGAAATTAGAAAATACATTTACTTTATTTGATACAACAGCACAAATCCTACAAGAAGAACTGGATTGTACATACCTAGAGGCACTTGCAGAAACCGCAGAAAATCTCTTCCATGGAGCAGTGATCCAAGAAGAAGTATCGGAGGTAACCAAACGAAGACTGGAAAAAGAGTATAGCAAACAAACCATCTCTGCACTTCAAAAGGAAGAAATCAGAAAAGGATTTCAGCTTGCTATACTAAAAGGTATGAAGGATGCTGTTCAAGCTAACCATCAAATGACACCTGATGCGATCGCCATGTTTATGGGGTACCTCGTTGGAAAATACACCTCACATTTGCAACAGCTTACTATGTTGGACCCTGCCATCGGTACTGGAAACCTTCTTACAGCCGTCCTTAACCACCAGCCCAACAAAAAGTTAGAGGCGTATGGTGTGGATGTGGACGACCTTTTAGTGAAACTTGCCTATAATAATGCCAACCTCCAAGAGCAGGCAATCAGTCTATTCAACCAAGATGGCCTAAGCAACCTATTTGTAGAACCAGTCGATGTGGTAGTGAGTGACCTACCAGTAGGCTATTATCCTGACGATAACAATGCAGTTAACTTCAAGTTAAGAGCAGAAGAAGGACATTCCTATGCACATTATCTGTTCATAGAACAAGGATTGCGTTACACAAAACCAGGCGGCCACCTTTTATTTTTAGTGCCAAACTCGATGTTTGAGGAAGAGGAGTCAAAAAGGGTGAATACGCTTATAAAAGAGGAAGCGTATATACAAGGGATGTTACAGCTTCCGGAAACGATGTTCCAAAACAAGAACCATGCAAAAAGCATCCTTGTCCTTCAAAAGAAAGGTATTGGGATCGAGCCTCCGAAAGAAGCTTTGCTTGTAAATCTTCCAAGCTTCTCCAACATGCAGGCAATGGAAAAAATCATGGGGCAAATCAACCATTGGTTTTCTGAGCAAAAGAACAATAAATAACTATGTCATTCTTCAGAAAATAACGAATATATAAGGTAAGCGTTACCATCAAGGGAAGCCTCTTGCAAATGCAGTATGACGGTGTTTAAATGAAAAAGGTATATATATTAACGGAACTTTGCACAAGATAGGTAGAGTGTAAAATCATTTAATCATCCATCCAAGTGTGACCATATAAAAGGAGTGTACGTATCGTCATGTCAAAAGTTATTGCAATTAATGCAGGGAGTTCTTCTCTTAAATTCCAATTGTTCGAAATGCCTAGTGAAAATGTCATTACAAAGGGATTAGTGGAACGTATCGGATTAAACGATGCTGTTTTCACTATCTCTGTGAACGGCGAAAAAGTAACAGAAATCACAGACATTCCTGAGCACGGAGTAGCTGTAAAAATCTTATTGAAAAAACTAATCGATCTTAACATAATCCAAAGCTTCGATGAAATCACTGGAATTGGCCACCGTGTCGTACATGGAGGGGAAAAATTCAATGATTCCGTTCTAATTACGGATGAAGTATTAAGTCAATTAGAAGAACTTTCAGAGCTTGCACCACTTCATAACCCAGCAAACATCGTTGGGATTAAGGCATTCAAGGAAATTCTTCCAAGTGTACCGGCAGTCGCTGTTTTTGATACGGCATTCCACCAATCCATGCCGGAAAAATCCTTCCTTTACAGCTTGCCTTACGAGTACTATGAAGACTACGGCATCCGAAAATACGGTTTCCATGGTACGTCCCATAAGTACGTTTCCGAGCGCGCTGCAGAATTGTTAGGCAGACCGGTTGAGCAACTTCGCCTAATTTCTTGTCATTTAGGTAACGGTGCAAGTATTGCGGCAATCGAAGGCGGAAAATCCATTGATACTTCAATGGGCTTCACACCTCTTGCAGGTGTGGCAATGGGAACTCGCTCAGGTAATATTGATCCTGCTTTGATTCCATTCATCATGGAGAAAACAGGCAAGACAGCTGACGAAGTATTAGAAGTCTTGAACAAGCGCAGTGGTATCCTTGGGGTATCTGGTTTCTCCAGTGACCTTCGTGATATTGAATCTGCTGCGAAAGAAGGAAACGAGCGTGCAGAACTGGCATTAGAAGTATTCGCTAGCCGTATCCATAAATATATCGGTTCTTATGCTGCGAGAATGTTTGGAGTAGATGCGATCATCTTTACTGCAGGTATCGGTGAGAACAGTGATGTTATCCGTGCAAGAGTTCTTCAAGGACTTGAATTCATGGGCGTATACTGGGACCCTGCATTGAACAAGGTTCGTGGAAAAGAAGCGTTCATAAACTATCCACACTCCCCAGTCAAAGTCATCATCATCCCTACTAATGAAGAAGTGATGATTGCAAGAGACGTAATGAAAATAGCTTTATAATTGATAGTCCCCGATCTGTTTTATATGAACAGGTCGGGGATTATTTTTTTGAGTGGAATGGCTATGGTATAATAGTGAAAACTAGCAGTTGGAAAAGTGAGGGGAAGAACTGTGTCTAATAGGAACCAGGCAGAACAATGGAAAAATAAACTTTCACAGTGGGAAGAAAAGCTATATACATACGAACCATCCCAGTTTTCTGATACATTAGATCTTTGGGTGGACAAGGCGTTCGACTTATTGCCAAACGAAACGAAGGAATTGTTTTTCGCGCAAATTGACACATGGCTGTTCCATTTACATGGCCTCATTCAGCAGTCCTCCTTCCAGCAGCAAGCAGAAGAACGGATTGTCAAAATGGCCCAAAGCTATAACGAAAACATAGAAAAGATAGAAGACATAAGGGAATTGCCCTTATCACAAAAAGCGTTCATCGCAGAGCAACAAATTGCCAAGCAGAAGCTTTATGCCGTGATACAAGGGGGGATGACGGGTACAGCGAAGCTTTCGACCCTTGCCATAGATATTCCAGCTTTCGCCGCTCTGAATATCCGTACAACCCAGCTCGTTGCAATGTCGTACGGCTATAGGGCAAGTACACCGGTAGAAATGGTGAAATCCTTGCAGTTGTTTTATGGTGCGACAATCCCAAAGAAGTATCAGCATGAGCGTTGGGAAGCTTTAAAAAGTGAACTCGGCAAGGATACCGATCACTATTTTGATGTCTTGACAGATAAAGACCACCCAACAGTATGGCTACAGCAGCCACTGATGCATCTGGTCAAACTCTTGTTTGTTGCGGTCATTGGGCGCAAAAAAGTGAACAATATCCCATTACTCGGGATGGTGACTGCTGCTGGGACAAACTATTATTGGACCAAAGAGGTCTCGGAGTTCTCCCATTACTATTACATGATGAGGCATATGGTTGAAAATGGCGAACTGGACGATTCAGAATGTGAATTGTTTTAAAATATAGGAAAAGCGGGGCTCCCCAAGAGCTCCGCTTTTCGATTATGAATGTATTTTGGAAGAAGATATATGTTGGTTCATTCTATACCACAGCCATAAATCATTAATGGTGCTTGCATATTCGGCGATCTCTGAGTTTAATTGGCAGGATCGTTCAAAATTGGCTTCATCATTCAGTTGTGCCTGCTTCGTATTGATCTGCTCTTCTAGTTCTTTGATGCGATCAGGTATTTTTCCTCGTATCTTTTCCCATTCCAATAGAATATCCTGCTGCGTTTCTTTACTATATTCTTTCCATTCTAGGTCAAGTCTTGGCAAGGGGATCCCTAGCCTGTGATCCATTTCAAAAGAAAACATAGCGACTTCCTTCCTTTTTCTCCCCGTTTTCACCATTGTATAATAACTCCAGCGAACATTCTATGAATACCTAAGTTAAATGCAAGGAAAGGAATTTTTTCCACCATTAAATCTTTGCTATTAGAAGCAAACTAGGATGGATACTTAACCAGAAAGGTGGAAAAATTGATGAAGAAGAAGGATCCTAAAGAAATTTTCTCTTATGATGATAATGCCGTCAACGAAGTGCATAACCAAATCACCGATGCTTATTCAAGCGGAGTGGTAGGCGAGCAATACAGCGCAAATGCTTACCAGCCTGTAGAAGAGGAAAGCCAACATACTCCTAACGAGTAATACTGCGGTCAACCTGGTCTTTGCATATCCAATAGGTGCCGCTCCACGGGCACCTATTTATGATTAGTTTTACATACCAATATATAGATACTTCCGGTAAGGATAAAAGCCAAGAATCCTGGGGACATGTATTCCGGTAAGGAAAGATAAACCAGGATTCCAATCCCGATGCAGATGAAAGCCAGTTTGTTATAGGATGGTAGTCCTTCACTAGGCTCAATCTGCTTTTTTTTGATGAAGAGGAAATCTGTGATGATCACGGCAGATAAAGGGATGACGAATGCTCCAATCAATGAGATGTATTGTTTAGCTTCCTCTACCAAGGCAGGTGAGAGGGACAAGAGAATTCCTGCAATACCAAAAAGGATAGAACTTTTCACCCTTCCAAGTACCGGAACAGAATTCAATAGACTGAATCCCCCTGTATAGGCATTGCTTAAGTTGATGGAAATCATCGATAAAATAGCCGCTCCAAGAATGATGAAAGTAAATACACCTGAGTTTGTCATGTCGCTTGTTGCGATAAACGGATTTAAGTTTCCGGTCAGGGTGGCTGTGTAGGCACCAAAAAATGCGGTTAGTATGAAACCGAAGACATTACCTGTAAACAAGCCCCAGAACCCCTGTCTGGTAGTAATCGCATACCTCGTAACGTCAGCGGAAGAGGAAACGCCAGAAACGTACTGGACAAATGCAAGGCTAGCGAAAAATCCCATCATCGGCAGGTTCCAGTTTCCCCCACTATTTCCGAATACTCCTCCATCAACCATTCCTTGATTCAATAAAAGGTAAAGCATGAGAAGCTGGCCAAGGATTAACAGTGGCAAAAAATATTTGGTTGCTTTCTTTACTGCATCAAACCCCACCAGTGCAAGGCCGCTCATGATAAGTGCCAAGAGCATGGCAATCATGTAAAAAGGGACATTGAGTTGAAAGGTCCTCTCCAAAATGAACTGAACCACCAATGTTCCACCTATCGTCTGGACGGAAAACCAGTATAGCGATGTGATGGTACGAATGGGAGAAGAAATGAACCTGGAACCTTTGATTCCAATGATGGACCTGATGGCATATTGCGAAGGGATTCCGCGCTCTGCACCAGGCAATGATAAATAAGAAACAAAAATAAATGCGAGGGTTGCACCTATCACAGTGGAAAGGAATGCTGCGAAAAAGCTAAGCCCCCCTTGTATCACCGCAAGAGCCGGGACAAGGAAGTTTCCCGCATTCACGGAAAATGCCATCTGGATAATCGTATATTCATACCATTTTGTTTTTCTTAATTCTAGTGGTACTGCTTCTAAACCGAATCGTTCAATCCGGCCTTGAGGGGGCATTGCCACGGGTTGAGCTTTTGCCATGGGATGTGTCGGCTCCTTTCTTTCGTGTACCTAACAATCATTTTATCGCATCTTAACGGCTTATATGTTGTAAATTTAGTGGAATTACAAGAAAATAGAGAAGTAAGTAATTTTATTAAGGGGGAATCCAGTTTGAGACATGCCGTGATTACAGCTGGTTCCAAAGGACTTGGAAGAAAAGTGACGGAAATGCTATTGGATAAAGGGTGTTCCGTCTCCATTAATTATAGAAGTGATACAGAAACAATTGAGCGCCTTAAAAAGGAATGGAAGGAAATCGGAGAGAATAGAATTCATTTCTTTCAAGGTGATGTGACAAAAAAGGAAGAGATGTCCCGATTTATTGAAGAAGCAATAGAGAGATATGGAAGAATAGATTATTTAATCAATAATGCAGGCCCATATATTTTTGAAAGGAAAAAATTAGCAGATTACTCGGATGACGAATGGTACGAGATGATAGAAGGGAACTTAAGTGCCGTTTTTCACCTTTTCAAAAAAACAATTCCGGTAATGCGTAAACAACATTTTGGCCGCATTATTTCCTATGGCTTTCAAGGAGCAGAATCTTCTCCTGGCTGGGTGTACCGTTCAGCATTTGCTGCAGCTAAAGTCGGACTTGTATCTCTTACAAAAACAATCGCTTTTGAAGAAGCGGAAAACGGTATTACTGCCAATATGGTTTGTCCGGGAGATATTGTCGGCGATATGAAGGAAGCCACAATCGATCAGGCAATAAGTTTGGGAGATGCGAGAGATACTCCTGTGGGCAGATCCGGTACAGGAGAAGATATCGCACGGGCCATCGGATTTCTATGTGATGACCGCTCTGATATGATTACCGGAGCTGTACTTGAGGTAACAGGTGGAGTGGAGGTCATTAACCGTTTTCGTTAAGAAATTGGCCAATTAGATTTTTTGACAATTCCGTCTGTTTTAAGCGCTTACAAAATTGGATAAAAAACTATTTTACATTTTCTAGTTTAATGTTATATTAGTTACGTCTTAACGCTTTGTGATTATGATGAGGGAGGTATTTAATCCATGAGAATTGGTGTACCTAGAGAGATAAAAAACAACGAAAACCGTGTTGCGATGACCCCTGCAGGTGTAGTGAACCTAGTTGGGTTCGGACATGAAGTATACATAGAAAAAGAAGCTGGTATCGGATCAGGCTTTACAGATGAGCAGTATGTACAAGCTGGTGCGAAAATGGTGGAAACGGCAGAAGAAGCATGGTCCATGGATATGGTCATGAAAGTAAAAGAGCCTCTTCCTTCCGAGTATGACTATTTCCGTGAAGGATTAATCCTTTTCACTTATCTGCATCTTGCCCCGGAACCAGAATTAACAAAAGCTTTGATCGACAACAAAGTAGTCGGTATTGCTTATGAAACGGTACAACTTCCAAACGGTTCCCTGCCTTTATTGACACCAATGAGTGAAGTGGCTGGACGTATGGCTACTCAAATCGGTGCTCAATTCCTTGAAAAAATCAAAGGTGGAAAAGGAATTCTTCTAGGTGGTGTTCCTGGTGTCCGCCGCGGGAAAGTAACGATCATCGGTGGAGGTGTCGCTGGTACAAATGCTGCTAAGATGGCAATTGGACTTGGTGCGGATGTGACAATCCTTGACTTGAACCCGGATCGCCTTCGTCAGCTTGATGATATTTTCGGAAAAGACATTCAGACACTTATGAGTAACCCATTGAACCTTGAAATTGCTGTGAAAGAATCCGATCTTGTTATCGGTGCCGTTCTAATTCCAGGTGCTAAAGCTCCGAAGCTGGTTTCAGAGGAAATGATCCAATCCATGGGTGCAGGTTCTGTGGTTGTGGATATTGCCATTGACCAAGGCGGGATTTTTGAAACGACAGATCGCATCACCACGCATGATGACCCTACTTATGTGAAACATGAAGTAGTCCACTATGCAGTTGCAAATATGCCTGGTGCGGTTCCACGTACATCTACCATTGCATTGACGAACGTAACGGTTCCATATGCGGTGCAGATTGCAAACAAGGGCTACAAACAGGCATGCCTGGATAACGAAGCGATTCTTAAAGGAATCAACACGCTAGACGGATATGTAACATATGCAGCAGTGGCTGAGTCTCACGGTTTGGCATATGAGAGTGCAAGTAACCTTTTGGTTAAAAGCTAATTGGTTTTATTAAAAAACAGGTATCCATGAGTGGCATGGATACCTGTTTTTATTATGGTTTGATAATCTGTAAATCTTTCGGATAGCTTGTCAACAGCTCTATTCCGCTGTTCGTTACTAAAATATCGTCCTCGATTCGTACACCGCCAACTCCCGGTTTGTAGATTCCAGGTTCAATGGTGAATGCCATTCCTTTTTGCAGTTTCATCGTATTCGTTTCATTCATGGATGGATACTCGTGCACTTCAATTCCAAGGCCATGGCCGATACGATGTGTAAAATATTCCCCAAAACCACTTTCCGTTATGATCGAGCGAGCTGTGCGATCAATCTGTCCGATTTCCACGCCAGGTTTACAGATATCCACTGCAGCAAGCTGGGCTTTTAGTACGGTTTCATAGATTTCTTCTTGTTGCTCATTCACAGTTCCAAATGCAACCGTCCTCGTGATATCTGAACAATAGCCGTTTAAGACAACGCCAAGGTCAAATAATACAAGGTCACCTTCCTTCACCTGATCCAAGCCCGGTTTCCCATGAGGAGCGGCAGTCTTCAAACCTGTCAGCGCCATGGTCGAAAAGGACATCTGACTGATTCCTTTTTTCTTCAGCTCATACTCAATCGTTGCAACAAGCTCCTGCTCGGTGACGCCCTTCTTGAGGTGGTGCACCCCAACTTCCACTCCGAAATCGGCAAGCTTTGCAGCTTCTCTCAAAATAGAAACCTCTTCCTCATCCTTCACAAGACGAAGCTGATACATTTTGTCTTCCGCAGCGGCAAGATTCACCCCTGGGAAAATTCCTTCTAACTTATGTAAACGGGCTACCGTCATATGCTCCTGCTCCACAGCAAGCTTTTCCATGGTAATGCCCTGCTGCTTCACATACTCCTGAACTTTTTGCCAGGGATCATCGGTATCATTATATCCGACAATGCCATAAGCCCAGCCAGTATTCTTCACCTGTTCGACTTCCATATTCGGGCAGACAATCGCAGGCTCATTGTTAGGAAAAGCCAAAAGCCCTAAAAGTCTTTCGTGTGGATCCGTGTAAAATCCGCTTATGTAAAAAACGTTCGGGGTAGAAGTCAAGAAACATCCGGACAAGTCCTCCTGTTTCAACCAATCCACCAGTTGTTGCAAACGATGTTCTTTCAAATCAGTCACTCCTTTTTTATGAAAATGTAAAACTGCGCAAATTAATACGTTTACATTTAGAGTATCAGGGAATTAAACATCTGTAAATTTCTAAATGATTATTGTTAATCAAGGTGAAAATTCGGCAGACTGTTCATCCATTCTAAAATGGGAATGCAGTCTATCCTGTAAAGACTGGAAAAGAGCACGAGTATAATACGTGACAAACATTCGCAAAAACCCTGATTCAGTTATTTAGTAGAAGGACTTTTCCTAAAAAAAGAGAAGATAAACGAGTGAGAAGAATATTTGTTTGAGAAGGAGAGGTTGTTAGAATGAAGGTTTCCTATCATGGACATTCTGTAGTAAAAGTAGAGGCTAACGGAAAAACCATTCTTTTTGATCCGTTTATCACGGGGAATGATTTGACGGATTTGAAAGCGGATGATTTGAAAGTGGATGTGATTTTATTAACGCACGGTCACAATGACCATGTTGGAGATACCGTGGACCTGGCCCTTAAAAATGATGCGTTGGTTGTGGCACCTTTTGAACTTGCCGAATATTTGGGGTGGCAGGGTGTAAATGTACATCAAATGCATATCGGGGGAGCGCATGAGTTTGATTTTGGGAAGGTGAAATTGACCCAGGCTTTCCATGGCTCCAGTTATACAGATTATGAAACAAAAACAATCGTCTATACCGGAATGCCCAGCGGGATCCTCCTTACTATCGACGGAAAGACGATTTTCCATGCCGGGGACACGGCATTATTTTCTGATATGAAAATGATCGGGGAGTTAAATGACATTGATGTGGCGTTTCTGCCAATTGGAGATAATTTCACGATGGGTCCAGATGATGCGGTACTTGCTGCAAAATGGCTGGATGCCTCCACGGTGGTTCCAATCCATTTCAACACCTTCCCAGTGATTGAACAAAATCCTCATGATTTTGTTTCCAAGTTGCCAAATGGTGTGGGAAAGGTTCTAGAGCCAGGGGAATCAATGGAGTTATAGGGAGATGCAAAGAAAAGAAGCGGTTTTGCTTCTTTTTTTTGTTGTCATGAATATACATGATACAAGCTACCCGAGTTTGGAAGGAGGTGTCATGTGTTGAAAAACAGATTATTATTATCGTTGTTATGTATCGCTGCCCTTTTGTATGTGGCCGTCCCACGTTTGCCAGTAATAGAAGATGGACTTGCAGGTTGGTTTGCCATTGCTTGGATAGTGCTTGCATTAATGGCCGTTGGGGGGAATATGGCAGCGATCATGTACTTACCTAAGAGAAAACGAATGGTACAGAAAGCGAAATTGGCACAGGTGAAAAAGGTCCGATTGCGTCAATATCAGTAAACACGTTGAATACAAGGCTTCACACCCGTATAATGAAGGTATAATAACGGTTGTTAGGTAGATGCGAAAGTATTTGAGAACAGCCAATAACTATGTGGACGGGTGAAGAGTGTGACGAAGCATGAACAGATTCTCCAATATATCGAAGAACTTCCTATTGGGGAAAAAATATCAGTACGACAAATAGCCAAGGCTTTGACGGTCAGTGAAGGTACAGCATACAGAGCGATCAAGGATGCCGAAAACAAAGGATATGTTAGTACCATCGAACGCGTTGGTACTATTCGTATTGAACGGAAAAAGAAAGAGAATATCGAAAAGCTGACTTTCGCCGAAGTGGTCAACATTGTGGATGGACAAGTTCTTGGAGGAAAAGAAGGACTCCATAAAACACTAAACAAATTTGTCATCGGTGCCATGAAGCTTGAAGCGATGATGCGCTATACGGATGCTGGAAACCTTTTGATTGTCGGTAACCGCTATAATGCACATAAGTTAGCAATCGAGGCGGGAGCGGCCGTATTGATTACCGGTGGCTTTGATACGGATGAAGAGGTCAAGCGACTAGCTGATGAAATGAAACTACCGATCATCTCGAGTAGCTATGATACTTTCACCGTTGCAACCTTGATCAACCGGGCTATTTACGATCAGTTGATTAAAAAGGAGATCGTGTTGGTGGAGGATATTTTGACACCAATTGAGGCGACGACCTACTTAACGACAGAGGACACCATTGCAGAATGGTACAAAGTGAATGAGGAAATCAAACATAGCCGTTTTCCTATCATTGATAAGAACCTGAAAGTCCAAGGTGTGGTTACCTCCAAGGATGTACTTGGGAAGGATTCGGGCACGCTTATCGAAAAAGTGATGACAAAAAACCCTATCACTGTAAATGGTAAGACTTCGGTTGCTTCTGCAGCCCATATCATGGTATGGGAAGGAATTGAGATGCTGCCGGTCGTGGACCCGAGCCATCGACTCCTTGGAATCATCAGTCGTCAGGACGTACTGAAGGCTTTGCAAATGATCCAAAGGCAGCCACAGGTAGGCGAAACACTTGATGATATTGTGACCAACCAATTTGTGGATGTCACAGAATCCAAAGGGGAAGAGGCCTACCAAAGTGAAGTCACACCACAGATGACCAATTCGGTGGGGACGATATCTTATGGTGTGTTCACCACCATCGTGACAGAGGCTGCAAAGCGTGTGATACGGAATTTGAAAAAGAGTGATATGGTCGTGGAGAATATCACGATTTATTTCATCAAGCCAGTCCAGATCGACAGTACAATTGAGATTCGTCCAAAAGTGCTGGAGGTCGGCCGCAAGTTCGGAAAAGTGGACGTGGAAGTGTACCATGATGGCAATGTCGTCGGCAAGGCGATGATGATGGTGCAGTTGATACAATAAGCTTGTTTGGGATTGCGCGCTCACCGATTGTGGTGGGGGCGCTTTTTGGTGTTGGTTGGGATATTGGGAAGCGGGGGAACTAAGATTAAGATTAAGGGGTGTGGTGGGGAGCAGGGTGGGGGTGGGTGGAATTTGTGGAAACTAGCCGACTTCATGATATATTGGATTATTTCATGATATAAGTCAAAATTTCATGATATATTTTCAGAATTCATGATATATTTTCAGAATTCATGATATATCTTCAAAATTCATGATATATCCTCAGAATTCATGATAAAATTCGATTTTCCCTAATATCCAAAATTTCTAAAGGATTTCACGTCTCCCTATCGAATTATATCCAACAACATACTAAAAGGAGAGATGAAATGATAAAGAAATCAAGGGAAAAGTCAGTAAGGTTATTGACTCTCGAAGCAGCAATCAGAAGAGTGCCTCCTGAACATCCAAAATATCATTTAATAGAGAAGGAACATGGTAAATTGCATTACGGTTTTATCGGTGAGAAAGCCCTTGATTATTTCCTCACTTTCCTCCCCAATAAAAATACCCAATTGCTACACGGACTACGTATAGAGGATCCTCTAAATCGATTCTTTCAAATGGACACCCTTTTGATTACTCCCGGTTATGGTCTAATTTTAGATTCAAAATATGTTTCTGGTGCACTAGAGTTTGATCAGACAACCAATCATTTAATAAGGCGTAGAGGAGAGGAGAGGGAGAAGTTTGGAGATCCTTTATCCCAAATTGAGCGTCAAAAATATCAATTCACGTTATGGTTGGATAAGCATAATTTTCCCCCTTTACCGATTGGCGGACAAATAGTTCTGACTCACTCCAATGCCACCTTAATCAATGCAACACCATCCCTTATGAAAAAAGTTACATTTCATACAAATCTTCCAAACAAGCTCCAGGCTATTGATAATCAGAAGTTTCAGCCTCTGCTGGATAACCCCACATACAAAAAACTTTCTAAGGTCCTTATTAAAAAACATACACCTGATGAATTTTCGATATTCAACCATTTTGGCATCCATTACCATGAACTTAGAAAGGGAGTTTTTTGTCCTGCTTGCGCCCACTTACCTATGTCACAAAAGCACGGGGGTTGGATATGTAGGAATTGCGGGGTGTATTCCAAAACAGCGCACTTAAAAGATTTAATGGATTATAAATTATTAGTTGGTAATACCATTACAAACAAAATGATAAGAGATTTCTTTCTTCTTCCTTCACCAAATGTAGCAAGTTATCTATTATCCTCCATGAGTCTACCTGCCAAAGGAACCCACAAAGGCAGAAAATACTTATTGGATCATTTTCAATACAATCCTAAGTAATAATAAAAGGCTCTTTTCGTAAACTTTGTTGCTTTTCGGATGGATACATCACCCGTTATTTTACTTACTGTCGTGCTCTTTTCCCCGCAGTACTTAAGAAACTACTTGCACCTTATAGAGTATGAGAGCAAGTAAATAGCAACAATCTTTGAGAAAAGAGCCTAATAAAAAAAGCCGCCCCACTCTAAGGGCGACTCATAAATCTTAATTCGTAACGGTCTTCTCTTTCATTTCCGCTTCTTTCACCGCTTCCGCTTCTTCTATCGCAAATGGTAGGTAGAAACGGTAGGCTTTGTAGCCGGCCCAGATGCTGCCGAGTCCCACAAGTACAAGGACAATTCCGACCACGATCGCAACAGTGGACATTGGGTCGATCAGTGTATTGATTCCAAAGAAGAATACAAAGCTTCCAAGGGCGATGCTGGATTTTGCGCTTAGCCACTTCTTCTCAGCAGGAAGGTGGGTGCGGAAGTATTTCACTTTATACATCAAGTAGAACATCAGGGAAAAGATGATGAGAAAAACAAAAATAGCCAAAAGGACACACTCCTTCTATATTCATTATCTTACTTATAATTCTAACATAAGCATACAAGCTATATTGTAACGTGTTCGTGAACAAAATTCTACTTTTGCATTCAAATGGTTAATCCTTTGAGAACGTAGCAAACTGTGATTAAATAAAAGAAAAGATACAGGTGAAAGAGGGATACATACGATGAGGCAGCAAATTATAGATGAAATCAAGGCGCATGATACGGTGATCATCCACCGTCATGTGAGACCGGATCCAGATGCATATGGGTCTCAATGTGGATTGGCGGAATTGATTAAGGAGAGTTACCCGGAAAAGAAGGTGTATCGAGTAGGTAAGGGAGAGGAGTCATTGAACTTCTTGAGCAAGCTTGATGAGATACCAGACTCCAGTTATGAAGGTGCGCTTGTGATTGTTTGTGATACCGCAAATACGGCTAGAATTTGTGATCAGCGCTATAAGCTTGCCGCTAAATGGATCAAGATTGATCATCACCCGAATGAAGATAGATATGGGGATCTGATGTGGGTGGATACGGATTCGAGTTCCACGAGTGAAATGATTTACGAATTGTATCTGGCCGGGAAAAATCAGGGATGGGTGATGACGAAAGAAGCTGCGAGGTTGATTTTCGCTGGAATCATTGGCGATACAGGCAGGTTTCTTTTCCAGAGTACGAATACGAAGACATTCCAATATGCGAGCGAGTTGTTGAGCTACGGATTTTCCATGACAGAACTTTACGATGAGTTGTATCGTACAAAGCTGCATATCGCTAAATTAAGCGGGTATGTATTGGAGAATTTTTCCTTGCATGAGAACGGTATTGCTTCCATGAAGCTTACACCAGATATATTGCAACGCTACAATGCCTTGCCATCTGAAGCTTCTCAACTGGTGGGGATGCTTGGGAATATTGAAGGCATCCGGGCGTGGGCATTTTTCATCGAGGAATCTGATCAGATCCGTGTCAGACTCCGTTCAAAGGGGACGGTCGTCAATGAAATCGCAAAGAAATATAATGGTGGAGGTCATCCGCTTGCCTCAGGTGCTTCCATCTACAAATGGGAAGATGCGGACCTTGTGCTCGCTGATTTAATAGAAGCATCCAGGGCTCAACTACAGGGAGAATAGAACCCAGTAAAAAGAGGAAGTGTCGATGAATAGCCAGACGCTTCCTCTTTTATTCCATTTTTACAATCAGCAAATCAATCTCTATCGTTGTGTCGACGTAGAGGAAATCAACCTCAAAGTAGTATTTTTTATCATCCAACGAGTAACTCTTGTTTTCAATCACCTTAATCAGCAACTCTTTGTTGTCTTTTATACTTGCGATATCTTTTGAGACCAGATGATTCAGGTCGTCGGTGATCCTTGCGACGATGGAGGAGCGGCTGAAAGAGTTGAGCATGTATTTCTCATGATTGATGATGGAAATCTTGAAGTCTTCAATTTTCAGCTGATCTTTTTCTTCCTTCAGCTTGTCATTGTCCTCTGTAAGAATATGAATCCTGTCCTTGTAACTTTTTACTTCATCTTGATATTTCTTCAAATCGCTGAGATTTTTCTCCAATGTAATTCCGTACATCAGCATGAATATCAGCCATCCAATAATGGCCCCAATCACTACCCCGGTAAAGAATCGTTGCCATCCCGGATCCCGGTTATACGGAGGCACCCTCATATTACAATGTCTCCTGTGTCAACCAGCTAATGATTAGTGCCCCTGTTTGGGCTCCGCCGGTAGCGGAAATGATTAGAAGCAACTGTTTGACAAGGAATTTTGTCTCTCCATTAAACAATCCCTTTTCCAGATTATAAAAGGTGTCAAAGGTGCCACCGATGGCTGCCACAATGGCCCATATTTTCAGGCTGTTAGCCAAACGCCACATTCTTGTAAGAGGAGGGTCTCCGACTAGGAAGGCGGCAATGCCTCCGATAATGGCACCTCCAAGTATGACCCCGACTGCGATGAAAAAACTGAATATCAGGGTTGCGACAAATGGATCTTTTACGTCCATTTTCATCATCCTTTCTGTCCTTAATCATATATATGGACAGGAAGTGGCAAGTATGTGATGTTAATGGAGAAGTTTCATGATTGTTTTTGTGACAGGAAAGACCCTATAATGAATGTAATAAATGGAAGCGTTAAGTAAGGTGTGATGATTAGTGAGTTTTGTTCATTTACATATAAAAAGCAGCTACAGTCTACTGAATAGTTCTGTCCGCTTTTCTAAGCTGATGGAGCGGGCGAAGGAGTTGGGGTTAACCTCCCTTGCCCTGACAGATGAAAATGTTATGTACGGTGCGGTGGACTTTTACAAAGCATGCAAGTCTGCGAACATAAAGCCTATTATGGGGCTGACTCTTTCTGTCCTAGCAAAAGAAGAGGACGAGGAGTCTGCGTACCCTGTCCTTCTTTTGGCAAAAAATAAACAGGGATTTACCAATCTGATGAAACTGTCCAGTATTGTTCAGACGAAAGCCCTTCAAGGTGTGCCGAAAAGGTGGTTGAAGCATTACGCAAGTGGGCTTATCGCGATTTTATCGGGGGCAGATTCGGAATTGGCGCATATGGAGGAACAGACGGCAGTTGTATATAAAGAAATGTTCGGGAAAGACCATATTTACCTCGGTATCGACCGAAATTCCGATACAGCTCGTGTGCAGTCGGAAAACACCCGTAATAGACATACTGACTTGCCGATCGTCGCTTTGAGCAAGGTGCATTATCTTCAAAAGGAAGATGTGTTTGTTTATGAATGCCTTCGTAACATCAAACAGGGAACGAAACTAGAATCACTTCCAAAAGAGTCGCCGGATTACTTGCGCACAGCAGGGGATATGGTCCAGATGTTTGAAGATATTCCGGATGCATTGGAAAATACCATCAAGATATCCAATCAGTGTCATGTGGAAATCGAGTTCAATCAATCGGCACTTCCAAGCTACCCTGTGCCAGATGGAGAGAGAGCGGATTCTTACCTTGAAAAGCTGTGTTGGGAAGGGCTTAAGGCTCGTATTGGCGAGGTCCCGCAACAGTATGGAGTTCGCTTGGAGTATGAACTTGAAGTAATAAAAGGGATGAAGTTCAGTGACTACTTCCTGATTGTATGGGATTTCATGTACTTTGCAAGGAATGCAGGCATCCTGACAGGTCCAGGACGGGGGTCCGCGGCAGGCTCTCTTGTTGCATACAGCTTGTTTATTACAGATGTGGATCCCATTCGTCATGACCTGCTTTTTGAACGATTCTTAAATCCAGAACGGATTACGATGCCTGATATTGATATTGATTTTCAGGATAATAAGCGGGATGAAGTGATAAAGTATGTTGCGGATAAGTACGGGCAGCTCCATGTGGCGCAAATTATCACATTTGGAACCCTGGCAGCCAAAGCAGCATGGCGGGATGTAGCGAAAGTGTTGAATCTGTCGGGAAAAGAACTAGAAATGATTTCGAAAATGATCCCCTCAAGACCAGGAATTACGCTTGAGGCAGCATATAAGGAAAATGACAGGTTGCAAAAAGCGATAAATGAGACAAAAGAAAGACAACGCGCATTTCATACTGCCAAAAAGATAGAAGGATTGCCGCGTCATTCCTCTACCCATGCAGCAGGTGTGGTCATTACGGAAAGTCCGCTGACGGAAATGATTCCTATACAAGAGGGACAAGGAGAAATTTATCTTACGCAATTTACGATGGAGACGTTGGAGGAACTTGGGCTTCTGAAAATGGACTTCCTCGGTTTAAGGAACCTGACCATGATCCAAAGTATTCGCTATCAGGTGAAAAAAGAGACCAGAGCAGAAGTGGATGTCATCCCAACGGATGACAAGGCAACCTTCCGACTTTTAAGTGACGGGGACACATCGGGGATCTTCCAGCTTGAATCGCCAGGCATGAAGAAAGTGCTGACAAAGCTCAAACCAACAAACTTAGAAGATATCGTCGCGGTGAACGCCTTGTACCGTCCAGGTCCGATGGAACAAATTCCTTTATTCATTGACCGGAAGCACGGAAGAAAACAGGTTGATTACCCGCACCCAGACTTAATTCCCATCCTCGAGAAAACCTTTGGCGTCATCGTCTATCAAGAGCAGATCATGCAAATTGCTGCTGTGATGGCTGGCTTTTCGTTAGGAGAAGCCGACCTTTTGAGAAGAGCGGTTGGAAAGAAGAAAAAGGATGTGTTGGCACAAGAACGGGCCCATTTTGTGGAAGGCTGTTTGAAAAAGGGGTATGACAACCAAGGTGCCAATGCAGTCTACGATCTGATTGTCCGTTTTGCTGACTATGGTTTTAACCGGAGTCATGCAGTAGCCTATAGTATGATTTCTTATGAATTGGCCTATCTGAAAGCGAACTATCCGAAAATATTCATGGCAACCCTGTTATCGAGCGTAATGGGGAATGAACAGAAACTTTCCCAGTATATTACGGAAACGAAGAGAAAAGGGATCAAGGTCCTACCCCCATCCATCAATAAAAGCGGAATTGGATTCCAAGTGGAAAAGGATGGAGTTCGCTTCAGTCTGCTGACCGTAAAAGGAGTCGGTATCCAAGCTATTAAAGCGTTGATGGAAGAACGAAAAAAGAAGCCTTTCGCCGACCTATTCGATTTCTGTAATAGATCCGCATCCAAGCTTAATCGCAAAACGATGGAAATGCTCATCTATTCAGGCTGTATGGACGAGTTCGAGGAAGACAGGGCGACACTTCTGGCAACCTTGGATGTTGCTCTGCAGCATGCTGAACTTGTCATGCCATCCGATGATGACCAAATAGATTTTTTCATGGAAACGGAGTTTGATATTAAACCTAAATATGTAAAGGTGGAGCCATTGCAGCTGACAGAACAGTTGCAGTTAGAAAAAGAGGCGCTAGGTTTCTATCTTTCCAAACATCCGACAGAACCATACTCCTCCTATTTCCAGCTGGCTGGGGCTTTACTCATATTGGACCTTCCTTCAAGCAATCTGAAGAAAGTACGAATCGGGAGTTTCATTTCCAATGAACGGGTGATACGTACGAGAAAAGGGGATCTGATGGCCTTCCTCACACTTTCTGATCAATCAGGTGATATGGAAGCCGTCGCTTTTCCAGAACTTTATAAGCGTTTTTCCCACTTGTTGAAAACGGGGGAGACCTTATTGGTAGAGGGTAATCTGGAAGAGAGGGAAGGAAAAACGCAACTTATTATAAAAGACATAACGGAAATAGATTCCCTTATAGAGGAACACGCACATCTTATTGGAGATCTATTTTTACAGATAGATGAAGAAAAGCATGAAAAGGAAGTATTTCTGCATCTCCAAAAAGTATTAAAGCAGCACCAAGGGCCATCTCCGGTATATGTTCATTACATCCGCGCGAAAAAAACGATAAAGCTGCAACCATCGTTCTTTGTGGCACCTACGGAAAAGTGTTTGCTCAAACTTAAGACCTTACTAGGGGAAGGGAATGTCGTATTCAAAAAATCTTTACAATGATTAATATTATGATATAGTTAACAGGGAGGTGGTCAGACCACCTTTTCCTGATTTTTAAGTATGGCTCTGATAAACGTCGCTGTTGATTTCTGCAATAGGCTTCGCTTTCCGCGGGGCGACCTTGAGCCTCCTCGTTTCACTGCGGGGTCTCAAGATTGTCGCTACTCTCCCGCTGGAGTCTACGCCTTTTGTTCCAATCACCAGCTAGAAACAGGTTATTATCAACAACTAACTTTAACAAAGCCTTAAGTATAAATGAAATCGTAATATAGCAGTTTCCGAGTACAGTCAGAACCACAAATAGCAAGGGGGACAAGAAACGTGTCTTTAAAAGAAGAAGCATTACATATGCATAAAGTCCATCAAGGAAAATTAGAATCCAAATCCAAAGTGCCGGTTAGAAATGCAAAAGATTTGAGTCTTGCCTATTCACCAGGCGTAGCCGAGCCATGCAAGGCTATTTACGATGATAAAAATAAAGTATATGACTATACCATGAAAGGAAATATGGTTGCGGTAGTCTCAGACGGAACGGCAGTACTTGGACTTGGAAATATTGGTCCTGAGGCGGCTTTGCCTGTCATGGAGGGGAAAGCAGTTCTTTTCAAGAGCTTCGCAGGGGTTGATGCATTCCCGATCTGTTTGAATACAACAGATGTGGATAAGATTGTCGAGACTGTAAAGCTTCTTGAACCTACTTTTGGTGGAGTGAATCTCGAAGATATTGCCGCACCGAATTGCTTTGTGGTGGAAGAACGTCTTAAGAAAGAAACCAACATCCCGATTTTTCATGATGATCAACACGGGACAGCCATTGTAACCGTGGCAGGACTTGTCAATGCCCTGAAGCTGGTAGGGAAGAATATCGGGGAAATAAAAGTGGTAGCTAATGGTGCAGGTGCAGCAGGGATCGCCATCATCAAATTATTATATCGCTATGGAGTAAGGGATATCACCATGTGTGATTCCAAAGGGGCCATTTATGAAGGCCGTCCATATGGAATGAACAGTGTAAAAGCAGAAGTGGCGACTTACACAAACCGCAATAAAGTCGAGGGAAGCTTAGCGGATGTGATGAAGGGTGCGGATGTATTTATCGGTGTTTCCGTGGAAGGTGCATTGACGCAGGCGATGGTCGAAAGCATGAACAAGGACTCCATCATTTTTGCCATGGCCAACCCCAATCCTGAGATTATGCCGGCTGAAGCAAAGCTTGCCGGGGCAAGTGTTATCGGGACAGGCCGATCCGATTTCCCTAATCAGGTAAATAACGTATTGGCATTCCCGGGCATCTTCCGGGGAGCATTGGATGTCAGGGCGACCCATATTAATGAGCAAATGAAAATAGCCGCAGTTGAAGCTATTGCAAGTCTTGTGGCACCTGATGAGTTAAGTGACGATTATGTTATCCCTGCACCGTTTGATCCACGTGTCGCACCGGCGGTTGCTGCAGCAGTGGCCAAGGCGGCAATGGAAACAGGAGTAGCGAGGATACAGGTCGATCCGGAAGAAGTGGCCGAGAAAACAAGACGCGCTGCCGTTATCGGAAAAAGTGAATAATCCATGACAACACCTACAAAAATGTATTTGGAGATTGTCAAAAAGATTCGCGCCATCATCGTGGAAGACGGCTTGAAAACAGGAGACAAGATCCCTTCAGAACGAGAACTGTCCGACAGGCTGAATGTCGGGCGTTCTTCCGTTCGGGAAGCGCTTCGGGCATTAGAGCTTCTTGGGCTCATTGAAACAAGGCGTGGGGAAGGGACATTTATCAAAGATTTTAAAGAGCATCACCTTGTAGAACTTTTGGGGACGTTCATTCTGGAACAGGATAAAACCAAGAATGATCTATTGGAAACAAAGCTGGAAATAGAAAAGTCATGCCTACAGCTATTCATGCAGAAAGCTGTTGCCAAAGACTATCAAACGTTAAGCGGTATGATAGACTCTGCTCCTAGCAGAACTGAGTTTTTCAAAGAAATGGTCACCACTCTGGATAACAGTTTGATGCTGAGGATCTGGACGCTTGTAAATAGTTATGCACGTATTATCGTCAAGGATAATATGATAGAGAGTGGTGTGTATGAGGATTTACTAGAGGCGATGAGAGAAAATCAAGCACAACAAGCGATAAAGTTATATGAAAAACATTTTGCGGAATTTGTCGATGGAAAGTAGACAAGAATCTACAACATCCTTCGAGGGGTTTCCGTTACATTAACAGTATGAGAAAAATGGTAAGTAGAGGAATTTGTTTATTGAAATAATGTTAACAGCCTTACTTGCCTATCTTTTGACCTGTTATTAGTACCAAATACCAAAACTAAGTAACAATGTCTGAGAGTTTTAACCTTTGAATTGTAGATGAGTGGGAAAATACTAGTCAGCTTAAGTATCCTTTTTACTCAAATAAAGGGAGGTTCTGTTGTTTTGTTAAAGGATTTGTTCACAAAAAAGAAAAAATACGCATCCATTCCCTCCGAACAAGCACACCAAGATGTGCCGGAAGGAATCATGACCAAATGTCCAAGTTGTAAGAAAATCATGTATACAAAAGAATTGATGAAAAATTTGAAGGTGTGTCTGCACTGTGGCCACCATCATCCAATGAATGCAAAAGAGAGAATTCAAAGCTTATTAGATAAAGGGAGCTTTAAGGCATATGATGTGGAAATGGTGTCTGAAAACCCACTGAACTTCCCTAACTATCTAGAAAAGCTTGAAGGAGATCAAAAGAAAACAGGCATCAATGAGGCAGTTGTAACAGGTGAAGGAACCATCAACAGCTATCCGCTTGTCATTGCAGTCATGGACTCTACTTTCCGTATGGGAAGCATGGGGTCGGTAGTCGGGGAGAAGATTACTCGTGCTATCGAAAAAGCAAAAGAGAAGCGAGTCCCATTCCTTATTTTCACCGCTTCTGGTGGTGCGAGGATGCAAGAAGGCGTATTAAGTTTAATGCAGATGGCCAAAACTAGTAGTGCTTTGAAGATGCATAGCGAAAGCGGCGGATTGATCATTTCTGTGATGACCCACCCTACTACCGGTGGGGTTTCTGCAAGTTTTGCCTCACTAGGAGACTATAACTTTGCAGAACCTAAGGCATTGATAGGTTTTGCAGGTCGACGCATTATTGAACAGACCATCCGGGAAGATCTTCCGGAAGACTTTCAAACAGCAGAATTTTTATTGAAGTGTGGTCAATTGGATGCGGTCATTCCTCGTCTTGATTTAAAAGAAACCTTAACAAATGTACTAGATATTCACCAAGGAGAGGGGGAGACGAGATGGTAGGAGAAATGGAGTTTGAAAAACCTGTTGTGGAACTTCGAAAGAAAATAGGAGAGTTGAAGGAATTTACAAAAAATAGCGATATGGACCTTTCTAGTGAAATAGAAAAGCTAGAAGTCAGACTCGAAAAGCTAGAAGCAGACATCTATGGCAACCTTTCACCATGGGATCGTGTTCAAATTGCCAGAAATCCTGAACGTCCAACAACCCTTGATTATATAGAACGGGTATTTACTAATTTCCTGGAGTTGCACGGAGATCGCTATTACGGAGATGATGAGGCCATCGTAGGCGGAATCGGAAAATTTGAAGGCGTTCCTGTCACCATCATTGGCCACCAACGCGGAAAGGATACGAAAGAAAACATCCGCCGTAACTTTGGTATGCCTCATCCAGAAGGATACCGAAAAGCATTGAGGCTGATGTACCAAGCCGAAAAGTTCAACAGGCCGATTGTATGCTTCATCGACACGAAGGGTGCCTATCCAGGGAAGGCTGCAGAAGAGCGTGGACAAAGTGAAGCAATCGCTAAAAACCTGTTTGAAATGGCCGGATTAAAGGTGCCGGTCATCTGTATCGTTATCGGGGAAGGTGGAAGTGGCGGAGCGCTTGCGCTAGGTGTCGGCAACCATGTGCATATGCTAGAGAATTCCACCTATTCGGTCATCTCTCCAGAAGGGGCAGCAGCCATTCTATGGAAGGATGCAAGCCTTGCAAAAAAGGCAGCAGAATCAATGAGGATCACTGCACCTGACCTTTTTGACCTTGGAATCATTGATAAAATCATACCTGAAGCAATGGGTGGGGCACATAAGAATGTAGATTTCCAGGCGAAGGGCATTCGTGAAATCTTGAAGGAGTCTCTCCAGGATTTGATGCCTCTTAGCGCGGATGAACTGATCGAACATCGTTATGCAAAATACAAACGAATCGGAGCCTTTTCCTTCAAGGAGCAATTAAAGCCCGAAAAGATAAATCAGTAAAAGAAGGACGGGTTTTTACTCCCGTCCTTCCAGTGTGTAGACAAGGCTAGTAAAATCAAATTCTCTAGTTGATCGCAGTGGAAGGAGCGAAGACTCCAGCGGGAGGAAAGGACATGGAAGACCCCGCAGGCGTAGCCGAGGCCACTGAAAAACCCAATAATTTATGGTCCTAATGATTTCTAGCTGTCGATTGGAGCAAAAGGCGAAGACTCCTGCGGGGAGGTAGCGACAATGTTGAGACCCCGCAGGGCGCAGCCCGAGGAGGCTCAAGGTCGCCCCGCGGAAAGCGAAGCCGTTTGCGGAAATCAACAGCGGTATGGAACAGTTTACTAAAATAATGTACTTTTTCAGTGGCTTTGGCGTAGCCCGAGGAGGCTTCCGGACTGCCCGCGGAAAGCGAAGCTCCTGCAACGAAGATCAACTCTTCCAACAGATAACCTAACTGTTTTATAGTTTGTCAACAGTCTGAAAGGACGGGTTTTTACTCCCGTCCCTCTTTTTTTCCCTGAAATCTTTTATCTTATTATTGATTTAGAAAAAATATGGGTATCCTTAGAAGTAGGCACAGTGGACTGTGGCTATCACAGGAATACATCACCCATATTAAATAGGTAGGAATCAGTCCCTCTAAAGAATGGCAAAAAAAACCACCTCAAATAAAAGCGCATACATAAATATAATCGACAGATTTCAGTTGTTTTCGACATATCTTCGTGGTAATTTTTATTATGGAGACTTTACATACCACTCATTTTTCAAATAAAATAAATGTTTGGGTATACGTTTATAGGCAAATTAGCTCAAGAGGTGAAATAAATGAAAAGAATAGGCGTTCTAACAAGTGGTGGAGATGCACCAGGGATGAATGCTGCGGTCCGGGCAGTAGTAAGAAAAGCCATTTTTCATGATATGGAAGTATTCGGAATTTACCGTGGGTATGCGGGATTGATCGATGGGGACATCAAGAAGCTTGAAATAGGCTCCGTTGGAGACATCATTCACCGTGGTGGCACCATGTTATATTCTGCAAGATGTGAAGAGTTCAAAACTTTAGAGGGTCAGCTTAAAGGAATTGAAAACCTCAAAAAACATGGTATCGAAGCTCTTGTTGTAATTGGTGGAGACGGTTCGTATCAAGGAGCCAAAAAATTGACGGAACATGGATTTCCTTGTATCGGAGTCCCTGGTACGATTGATAATGACATTCCAGGTACCGATTTTACGATTGGATTTGATACGGCGCTAAATACTGTTATCGATTCCATTGACAAAATCCGTGACACGGCAACTTCTCACGAACGTACATATGTGATCGAAGTGATGGGACGTCATGCAGGAGATTTGGCACTTTGGGCAGGTCTTGCGGGTGGTGCAGAAACTATCCTTATCCCTGAAGCGAAAGATGACATGCAGGAAGTCATTGCTAGACTGAAACGCGGAACGGAACGTGGGAAAAAGCATAGTATCATCGTCGTAGCTGAGGGAGTCGGCAGCGGGGTTGAGTTCGGTAAGAAGATAGAGGAAGAAACGAATTTCGAAACACGTGTCAGTGTGCTGGGACACATTCAACGTGGGGGCTCACCAACAGCGTTTGACAGGGTGCTTGCTAGCCGCTTAGGTGCTCGGGCAGTGGAACTATTAAGGGAAGGTCAAGGTGGAAGATGTGTAGGAATCCAAAGCAATGTGCTGGTGGATCACGACATCATTGAGGCGTTATCTAAATCCCACTCCATCGACACAAAAATGTATGACCTTTCTAAAGAACTTTCCATCTAGCAATATAAGCGCATTGGAATCGTTTTCATTACCAGGTTCTTGAGGCTTATGTTGGTGTAATGACACTCTATTGCTTTATAATAAAAAAGGACGATAAGAACGGTATATAATTAGGAGGAAACTTTACATGAAAAAAACCAAAATTGTTTGTACGATTGGACCAGCCAGTGAAAGTGTCGAGACGTTAATTCAATTGATCGATGCAGGCATGAATGTTACTCGCCTGAATTTCTCTCACGGTGATTATGAAGAGCATGGAGCACGTATCCGCAACATCCGTGAGGCGGTTGAGCGTACAGGTAAAAATGTCGCGATCTTACTAGACACAAAAGGCCCGGAAATCAGAACGCATACCATGCAAGATGGTGCAATTGAATTAGAACAAGGGAAAGAAATCATCATTTCCATGGAAGAAGTAATCGGAACAACGGAAAGATTCTCCATTACTTATCCTGGACTTATGGAAGATGTACAACCTGGTTCCCGCATTCTTTTAGATGATGGACTTATCGGATTGGAAGTTCTTGAGATCGGAAACAATGAGATTAGAACAAAAGTCCTTAACTCTGGTACATTGAAAAACAAAAAAGGTGTAAACGTACCTGGTGTAAAAGTGAACCTTCCTGGAATTACGGAAAAAGATGCGAACGATATCCGTTTCGGAATTGAGCAAGGAGTGGATTTCATTGCGGCATCTTTCGTGCGTCGCGCGTCTGACGTCCTTGAAATTCGTGAATTATTAGAAGCACATGATGCTGCCGACATCCAGATCATCCCTAAAATTGAAAACCAAGAGGGAGTTGACAACATCAACGAAATCTTGGAAGTATCAGATGGCTTGATGGTTGCACGTGGAGATCTTGGTGTGGAAATACCTGCAGAAGAGGTACCACTTGTACAGAAAGATCTTATCAAAAAGTGTAACCTTGCTGGAAAGCCTGTCATCACGGCAACTCAAATGCTTGATTCCATGCAACGCAATCCACGTCCAACTCGTGCAGAAGCAAGTGACGTAGCGAACGCAATCTTTGATGGCACTGATGCCATCATGCTTTCTGGTGAGACAGCTGCAGGTTCCTACCCTGTTGAAGCAGTTCAAACAATGCACAACATCGCGTCCCGTGCAGAACAGGCATTGGCATATGGTGAAATCCTTTCTAAGCACAGTAAGCAAGCTGCGCTGACAGTAACGGATTCCATCGGTCAATCTGTCGCATATACAGCAATCAGCTTGGACGTTTCTGCGATCGTAACTCCAACGGAAAGTGGACATACAGCACGTATGATTTCCAAATACCGTCCAAAGGCACCGATCGTTGCGGTCACTTCTTGTGAAGCGGTTTCCCGTAAGCTAGCATTAGTATGGGGTGTGTACCCACGCATTGGCCGTCAAGCGACTTCTACGGATGAAATGTTGGATGTAGCAGTGGAAGAATCCTTAAACACTGGTATCGTTTCCCACGGTGACTTAATCGTTATTACAGCAGGTGTTCCGGTTGGGGAAAAAGGCACAACGAACTTGATGAAAATTCACGTTGTCGGAGACGTGCTGGCAAGTGGACAAGGCATCGGCAGAAAATCTGCTTTTGGTAAAGTCGTAGTGGCAAAAACAGCGGAAGAAGCTGCTGAAAAGATGACACAAGGTGCCATCTTCGTAACGAATGGAACGGACAAGGATATGATGCCTTCTTTAGAAAAAGCATCTGCCTTAATTACGGAAGAAGGCGGTTTGACTAGCCATGCTGCGGTTGTTGGATTAAGCCTTGGCATCCCGGTAATTGTTGGAGTGGAGCTCGCAACATCTGTTCTGAAAGACGGACAAGAGATCACAGTAGACTCTTCTAGAGGCACCATCTACTCTGGCCACGCAAGCGTACTTTAATAGTTGGACATGACCCCATATATCCCTGCATATGCTAGGATATATGGGGTCTTTTTGTATTTACCGAAATAAGATGATTTGCGCGTCTAGGCTGACTCTTATCTTCTGTACACAACTCAAATTAGAGTAATCCTCGTATTTTTGATATAATTGATTGGAAGTTTGGTTTTAAAGAAATGGGGTTGTCCTCTTATGTTTAGAATTTTATTGGCATTGATAATCGTTGTACCAGCATTGGAGATTTGGATCCTTATTACCGCAGGAAAGCTAATTGGTGCGATACCAACGATTCTATTAATCATCCTCACAGGAGTCTTGGGAGCTTGGCTAGCAAAATACCAAGGTATTTCCGCGCTCAGAAGTGCACAACAAAAAATGAATAGCGGGCAGATGCCCGGTGAGGTCATTATCGACGGTCTCTGTATCTTAATTGGAGGCGTAGTGTTGCTTACTCCCGGTTTTATTACGGATGCCATTGGCTTTGCATTGCTTTTACCACCAACAAGAAACCTGATTAAGCCATCCATCATGCGTGTCATTAGAAATAGAATGGACCGCGGACAATTTATAGTAATCAATAGAAGATGATAAGAGTAACGAAAAGACGGTGGTGGAAATTCCATTGCCTTTTCATCAAATCATGATAATATAAAAAAATAGACAGAGAGCATTGTAAAATTTGTAAAATTAGTTTGGGGGAAATAGAATGAAACATTGGTTGAAAATAGTGCTGGTGTTAACCTTGGTTTTATCTGGACTTAGTTTAACGAACGTTGTACAAGCTGCCGGTGGAAAAGATGAAGAAGAAAGTATCAATGAAAAGTTCGGCTTGCCAATCGTCGTGTATGGCGGGACGTTGAATGATGACCAAAAACAAGAAGTTCGAAACCTCTTGAATGTGAAAAATCCTGAAATGGTAGAAGAAATAACAGTTACAGGTGAGGATCTTGTAAAGTACATCGACGGAGAAGATCGTAATGCACGTATGTTCTCTTCGGCTAAAATAACTAGGAAAGAAAAAGGCGAAGGCCTTGTTATAGAGAGGGCAACTCCTGAAAATATTACACAGGTAACCGATGATATGTATGCAAATGCCTTATTAACAGCTGGGATTGAAGATGCAGAAGTTATCGTCGTCTCTCCGGTAAAGGTAAGCGGCCATTCCGCATTGGTCGGCATCTATAAGGCTTATGAGGTAAGCGGGGAAGAGCTCAACAAAGACCGTATGGAAGTGGCAAATGAAGAGTTGAACATCGCTACTAAACTTGCAGAAGAAGAAGGCATGGATAGCGAAAAGGTAAGTGAACTACTGACAGAAATCAAGAAACAGATTGCAGAACAAAAGCCTGCTACCCGTGAAGATGTAGAGCGGATTGTAGAAGAGCAGCTTGCTAAACTCCAAATTGAGCTAAGTGAAGAGGACAGGCAGTTACTGATTGATTTGTTTGAAAAGATGCGCTCACTCAACATCAATTTTGACAATGTGAAGCAGCAGCTTGAGGATATCTCTAAGGACATCAAAAACAGAATTGAAGAAGTCGTCGGAAATGAAGGCTTCTGGCAAGGTGTAGCCGATTTCTTCCGTGACTTGTTCCAGTCTATTGCGAATCTGTTCAAATAAGATAGGATGACCGCTTTCTCTCTTTGGGAGGAAGCGGTTTTTTAGTATGAAGATCACTGTGACGCAAGGAGGAGTAGGGAAGTCTTTATGATGGATTAGAGCCGTCCAGTGGTAAACGGAAAAAGTGCCCGCTCCTCATCTAAAGAAGCAGGCACATACCTATCCAACAAAACCAATCACCTTACACGATTCTATTTTTTCCTACAACAAACAAATAGATATCCTTTATCACATCTGCCTTCCAGAGCGTATTGAAAATGACAACGGTAACTGGACCGACGATCAAGCCAAGAAACCCAATTAACTTGAACCCGACAAACAAGCTGACTAATGTGGCGAGTGGATCAAGTCCGATGCTAGAAGACAAGATCTTTGGTTCCATTAACTGGCGCTGTACAATCACAATCAAATATAGAACTCCAAGTCCAATTGCGAGGGGCAGGTTGCCACTGATTGCCAAAAAGATTATCCAAGGCACAAACACTAGCCCTGTGCCAAGATAAGGGATCAAATCGACCAGTCCGATAATCAAGGCTACCGTAATGGCATACTCGACACGTAATATTAACAATCCTATTAAAACGATAATGGTCGTGATGGAAATAAGTGTTGCCTGGGCACGCATGAACCCGAAGAATGCTCTCTTAAGGCTTAAGAAAACTTTGGCTAGGCTACCCTGTGCTTTCATTGGCGTGATCCGTTTCAACCTAGCTTTATGCTTAAACCAATCTTTGCTGATGAAGAAAGTGGCCAGCAAGGAAAAAATCAGGACGGTGGCTACACTTGGGATCCAAGTAATTAGCTTAGGGAGATTCGTCAAGAAGGTTTGAATGAACTCTCCTACGGTGCTCGCTACCGTTGCGCCGATATTTTCAATATTCGTCAATAGGGACTGTTGTTGCCCTTCTTCCAAGCTGTGGAACATGTTGCTGATCTGATTGAAAAAAGGGAGTATTTCCATGACGACAAATTGCTCTACATACACAACCAAGGTCTCAAAATGTCCAGGCACCACTTTTGCCAAATACTCAGTACCGGATACAATTTCTACAATCAACAGAGTGACGACACCAGCGACGGTGGCAAATACAGCCATCAATGATAGGAAAACCGCCAAACTCCTGGGAAGTCGTCCTTTTGTTTCAAGGAGATTGACGAGTGGGTTAATGAGAAATGCAAGAATTAATGCAATGATGAATGGATACGCGATGGAGAATAAATAATAAAAAGAGATAAGGCCAATCGTGATGATGGATAGAACCAGGAGGAGTCTGAAAAAGATATGTACATAGTTCCAGTTCAACAAAAACACCCCTTACTGCCAGAAATTCCTTATAAATAATTTTACAACCTAGACCATACTTTTCATAGTTTTATATTTTACAATTTGGAAAATTCAGTACAATGCCAATCCTTTTTCTTTCTCTTTTCCATATGGTAGTATGAGAATTAGGCTCATGTGTTTGGAAGGATGGAAACAAAATGTTTAGTCAAGCTACTTTATTTTTACTAGTACTTCTTTTAATAGGTTTTATCGCAAAGAATCCATCCTTGATGTTTGCTGTCGCTGTATTGCTTGTTATTAAAGTTATTGGTATGGATAATAAAGTATTCCCTTATCTTCAATCTAAAGGAATCAATTGGGGAGTAACGATCATTACCATAGCGGTTCTTGTACCAATTGCTACTGGTGACATAGGGTTCAAGCAGCTGCAGGAGGCGCTGAAATCCTCTTATGCTTGGGTGGCACTTGGTGCTGGTATAGCGGTTGCACTTATTGCAAAAAGCGGTTTGACCTTGCTTGCCAACGATCCGCATATCACCACAGCCCTTGTATTTGGTACCATTCTTGCCGTTTCTTTGTTCAATGGAGTGGCAGTCGGTCCATTGATTGGTGCAGGTATAGCCTATCTAGCAATGAAGGTAGTCGAGTATTTCACCTAAGGGAAATTTCACAAATTGTTTTTTCGTAATAATATTTTTTGAAGGACTTTCCTTCTTTTCATTCACAAAAGACTGAAAATTGTTTATAATAGGGACAAGGACACTTCCTTCCTACTTAGCAACAGAAACATTGTTCGCCGAAAATGCGCGCGCACCCATGAATGTAATGGATATGGCGCTTATTTTTATGAATGGAAATGTAAGCATTTTCTTAGTTTGCTAGATTCTGAATTGATAAATTACTCTAAATAATTATGCAGAGATATAATTTTTATCATTATGTTGAGCAAGCGTTCGGGTGAGCAATGGTAGAAAAGGATTTGGGGAAATTTTCACATAAAGGAGAGGTTTCAAATGACAACAACTAAAGGTCTAGAAGGAATTGTAGCAACAACTTCCGCTATCAGTTCCATTATTGACGACACATTAACGTATGTTGGCTACAACATTGATGACTTAGCAGATCATGCTAGCTTCGAAGAGGTAATCTATCTTTTATGGCATCAAAAGCTGCCAAACAAGGAAGAGTTAGCTTCCCTTAAGAAGGAGATTGCAGAAAATGCTGCGCTTCCTGAAGAAGTGATCAACCATTTCAAAACGTACCCAATCGACAAAGTCCATCCGATGGCTGCTCTTCGTACTGCTGTATCCCTACTTGGGCTATATGATGCGGAAGCAGATAATATGGATCCGGAAGTAAACTACCATAAGGCTGTCCGTCTGCAAGCTAAAATGCCCACAATTGTGACAGCGTTCTCAAGAATCCGCAAAGGCTTAGACCCAATTGCGCCAAGAACAGACCTCGGTATGGCTGCTAACTTCCTATACATGCTGACTGGTGAAGAGCCATCCGAAGTGGCAATCGAGGCATTCAATAAAGCATTGGTGCTTCACGCTGATCATGAGCTGAATGCATCCACATTCACTGCACGTGTATGTGTAGCTACATTGTCTGATGTCTACTCTGGTGTTACTGCTGCAATCGGCGCATTAAAAGGTCCATTGCATGGTGGAGCGAACGAAGCGGTAATGAAGATGCTTTCAGAAATCGGTGAAGTGGAAAATGCAGAAAGCTATATCCGTGAAAAGCTTGCAAATAAAGAAAAAATCATGGGCTTCGGTCACCGTGTATATCGCCAAGGAGATCCTCGTGCGAAGCATTTGCGTGAAATGTCTGAGAAGCTTACTCATCTTACAGGGCAGCCGAAATGGTATGAAATGTCCGTGAAGGTAGAAGAGGTTGTTACTTCCGAGAAGCCACTTCCACCGAACGTTGACTTTTATAGTGCCTCTGTATATCACTCTTTAGGAATCGACCATGACCTGTTCACACCGATTTTCGCTGTGAGCCGTGTATCTGGTTGGTTGGCGCATATCCTTGAGCAATATTCCAACAACCGTCTGATCCGCCCTCGTGCCGATTACACAGGTCCTGGAAAACAGGATTATGTACCATTAGAAAAACGTAGCTAATCAACTATTGTCGCATCGAGCGACAATAGTTAAATCTTTGTTATAATAAAATAGGGGAAAGCGAACCCTTCCCCGGAAAACTAACGTAATGATATTTTCTTAGGAGGTTTTTACATTGACACAAGGAACAAAAATTACAGTTACAGATGGTGTTTTAAACGTACCTAACAACCCGATTATTCCATTCATCGAGGGAGACGGAATTGGTCCTGATATTTGGGCATCTGCTTCCCGAGTTTTAGAAGCAGCTGTTGAAAAAGCATACAATGGGGAAAAGGAAATCGTTTGGAAAGAAGTATTGGCT
The DNA here is from genome assembly GCF_021991925.1 of Sutcliffiella horikoshii. Classification (GTDB taxonomy): domain Bacteria; phylum Bacillota; class Bacilli; order Bacillales; family Bacillaceae_I; genus Sutcliffiella_A; species Sutcliffiella_A horikoshii_F. The sequence goes on from NZ_RXZI01000003.1 coordinate 205,220, forward strand.
GGGGAAAAAGCATTCAACCAAACTGGTGAATGGTTGCCAAGTCAAACACTTGATGATATCCGCGAGTACATAATTGCAATCAAAGGACCTCTGACTACTCCAGTAGGTGGCGGAATCCGTTCTCTTAACGTTGCTTTACGTCAAGAGTTGGACCTTTTCACATGCTTACGTCCTGTTCGTTATTTCCAAGGAGTCCCTTCTCCAATTAAACGTCCAGAAGATACTGACATGGTTATTTTCCGTGAAAACACAGAAGATATCTATGCTGGTATTGAATACGCAAAAGGCTCTGAAGAAGTAGAAAAGTTAATCAATTTCCTTCAAACAGAAATGGGAGTTAACAAAATCCGTTTCCCTGAAACTTCCGGTATCGGAATCAAGCCTGTATCTGAAGAAGGTACGTCCCGTCTTGTTCGTGGTGCGATCAACTATGCAATCGAGCATGGCCGTAAATCTGTAACATTAGTACACAAAGGAAACATCATGAAGTTCACGGAGGGTGCTTTCAAAAACTGGGGTTACGAGTTGGCTGAAAAAGAATTCGGCGATAAAGTATTCACTTGGGCACAATATGACCGTATCGCGGAAGCGGAAGGTAAAGATGCTGCAAACAAAGCTCAAGAAGCTGCAGAAGCTGAAGGCAAGATCCTTGTGAAGGATTCCATCGCCGATATCTTCTTACAACAAATTCTTACTCGTCCAAAAGAGTTCGATGTTGTTGCGACAATGAACCTGAACGGTGACTACATTTCTGATGCACTTGCTGCACAAGTAGGTGGGATTGGAATCGCTCCAGGAGCAAACATTAACTATGAAACTGGTCACGCAATTTTCGAAGCTACACATGGTACTGCTCCGAAATATGCTGGTCTTGATAAAGTAAATCCATCTTCTGTTATCCTTTCTGGTGTATTGATGCTTGAGCACCTTGGCTGGACAGAAGCTGCTAAACTTGTAGTGGATGCTATGGAAAAATCCATCGCTTCTAAAGTAGTAACTTACGACTTTGCACGTCTAATGGACGGCGCAACAGAAGTGAAATGCTCCGAGTTTGGCGACGAACTAATTAAAAACATGTAATTTCCAAAAAAGCAAAAACTCGTGAAGGGTTTTTGCTTTTTGAAAATAAGTACTGTTTACACGATTTTCTAGCTGTTGATTGGAGCAAAAGGCGGAGACTCCAGTGGGGGAGTAGCGACAATGTTGAGACCCCGCAGGCGAAGCCGAGGAGGCTCAAGGTCGCCCCACGGAAAGCGAAGCCATTTGCGGAAAACAACAGCGGTGTAAAAGTTGTTTATAAATAGGTTAGGGAGGAATGAATATGACAATGAGACGTAAAAAGGTATCGGTTATCGGTGGAGGCTTCACAGGCGCAACCACTGCATTCTTACTCGCGCAAAAAGAACTCGCAGACGTTGTACTTGTAGATATCCCGCAAATGGAGAACCCTACAAAAGGGAAAGCATTAGACATGTTAGAAGCGAGTCCAGTGCAAGGATTTGATGCAAATATCACAGGTACATCCAACTATGAAGATACAGCTAATTCCGATATTGTCGTCATCACTGCCGGTATTGCCCGCAAACCAGGTATGAGTCGTGACGACCTAGTAACTACTAACCAGAACATCATGAAAAGCGTAACAAAGGAAATTGTAAAGCACTCTCCTGATTGCTATATCATTGTGTTGACCAATCCAGTAGATGCCATGACATATACCGTTTTCAAAGAATCCGGCTTTCCTAAAAATCGCGTAATCGGCCAGTCTGGTGTATTGGATACGGCACGTTTCCGTACATTCGTTTCTCAAGAACTTAACCTTTCTGTAAAAGACGTTACTGGATTTGTACTTGGTGGCCATGGCGATGACATGGTTCCACTTGTCCGCTATTCCTATGCGGGGGGGATCCCACTAGAAACATTGCTTCCGAAAGATCGATTGGACGCGATTGTGGAAAGAACCAGAAAAGGCGGCGGAGAAATCGTAAACCTTTTAGGTAACGGTAGTGCCTATTATGCTCCTGCAGCCTCCATGGTGGAAATGGTGGAAGCAATCCTTAAAGATCAACGCCGTATCCTCCCTTCCATCGCATACTTGGAAGGCGAATATGGACATGAGGGAATCTACCTTGGCGTTCCAACCATTCTTGGTGCTGGTGGAATCGAGAAGATTATTGAACTGGAATTAACAGAAGAAGAAAAAGCTGCACTTTCCAAATCAGTCGAATCCGTCAAAAACGTCATGAATGTTTTATCCTAACAGAAGCGAGAAAAATCAATAACCAAGTTCGTAGTGGAAGGCGCGTAAACTCCAGCGGGAGGAAGGGACAGGGGAGACCTCCAAGTGTTGTGAGGAGGCTCCCGGACCGCCCGCAGGAAAGCAAAGAGCCTTTAACGAAGTCTACTGTAACTTTCAACGGGGAATTCTTTCCCCAAATTTTTACCATACTATTGTAACCGTTTTCAAATTATACAAAGGGAATTTTTTTCACATCAGCAGGGGGTGTCTATATGTTACTTGGTAAAAAGAGAAAGCTTGGGAGAAAGCTGGCCGAGATCCAAGTGGGAGAAAAGCTGGAGTTGACCGAAAAAATAGAAGATAAAGACCTACTACTTTATCTAGGACTGACAAATGACGCAAATCCATTGTATATCCAACACGATTATGCGTCGCAAACTCCTTTCAAAAAACCGATCGTACCTAGCATCATGCTAACTGGTATCATTACATCAGCTGTTTCCAAATATTTGCCCGGACCCGGAAGTCATGTCATCAGTCAGGATATTTCTTTTCCGAAGCCTGTCTATCATTACGGAACCATTCAGTTTCTTTTTGAAGTGGTGGAGGTCAACGATCAAGATCACAGCATCGTAATGAGTGTCCATGGAACAAACGAAGATAATCAAACGGTCGCAAAAGGCACCATTACAATCTGCCCGCCCCATCGACTAGAACCGATGGAAAGCAGTGCAATGGAAAACTTTTAAGAAGAGCTTAGGTTTCTAAGCTCTCAGTGTGTAGACAAAGAAAAATTCATAGCAGTTTTCAAGTTGATCGCAGTGGAAGGAGCGAAGACTCCTGCGGGAGGAAAGGACATGGAAGACCCCGCAGGGCGTAGCCCGAGGAGGCTTCCGGACTGCCCGCGGAAAGCGAAGCTCCTGCAACGAAGATCAACTCTTCCAACAGATAACATAACTAGTTTATAGTTTGTCAACAGTCTGAAGAGCTTAGTTTCTAAGCTCTTTTTTTTCGTTTATCGTTCCATGTTGTGATGAATAATGTTTACGTGTAAAATGGATACGTAATGATAGATAAATTAATAGAGTTGGCATCAGGGTGGAAAAAGGGTTTTCCAAAACAGTTGGTGGAGGAAAAGAATGAATAAGAAAATTCTTATAGTAGACGACGAACAATCCATTGTGACATTGTTACAGTACAATTTACAGCAGGCCGGCTATGATGTTTCCGTGGCAATGGACGGAGAAGAAGGCTTGAATAAGGCGATGAATGAAAAGTTTGACATGATTGTTCTTGATCTTATGCTCCCAAAGAAAGATGGAATTGAAGTTTGCAAAGAGCTCAGACAGCATAAAATTCATACACCAATCTTGATGCTTACCGCTAAAGATGACGAATTTGATAAAGTTCTTGGACTTGAACTTGGTGCAGATGATTATATGACCAAACCATTCAGCCCAAGGGAAGTGGTTGCAAGGATCAAAGCGATTCTTCGTAGGATGCAACAGCATACGACTGTAATGGAAACACCGAAGGAGGAAGAAGATACTTCCGAAAAGATTGTGATTGGTGACGTGAAAATACTCCCGGAACATTATGAAGCATACTTCCGTGAAAATCGTCTGGAACTGACTCCGAAAGAGTTTGAACTACTTGTGTATCTTTCAAAAAATAAAGGAAGAGTGTTGACGAGAGATCAATTGCTCAGTGCGGTTTGGAATTATGATTTTGCCGGTGATACAAGGATTGTGGATGTCCATATCAGTCACTTGCGTGAAAAAATAGAAACAGACACGAAAAAACCTACATATATAAAAACAATCAGAGGACTTGGTTACAAGTTGGAGGAACCGAAAATACATGAATAGGTTCCGCTCTAGACTCCTATTTGCACTCATCACGTTGATTATAGTGGTGCTTGTGTGCCTTGGATTGTTACTCGGTCAACTTTTTAAGACTTTCTATTTGAATACGTTCAATCAAAGGTTGGTAAAAGAAACAAACCTAGTAACGATGCTAGTGGAAGAGGAGACCACGATCACCAACGAATTGCAGAAGCACTTGGATGACGTAAGTGGTACATTGTCCGCGAGAATAAGTATTACCGACAAAGATGGAATCGTCCTCTATGACACAAATGGCCCTTCTCCAACAGGAGAGGATTCGCATCAGGATATTATTAGGGACACAATCCAAAACAATAAAGATAAAGACAAAATCTTCTATGAGCAGAATAATGAGTTTTACTATTATGGTAGCTCCATTACACGTGACGGTGTCCGGGATGGATATGTCATGCTAAGTACGCCGATTGATTCTTTGCAAAGGGTGAACCAGCAAATATGGGGATTGCTTATTGCAAGCCTTGGTGCGGCATTTGTGGTTATTTTACTTCTAGGTGTCAAAATCACCTCCCAATACACACGTCCAATAGAATCTGCGACAAAGGTAGCGATGGAGCTTGCCAAAGGAAACTATAAGGCCAGGACCTTTGAAGAACATGTGGATGAAACAGGGATGCTGAGTCAATCCATCAATATACTCGCAAGAAATCTGCAGGATATGACGAAAGCACAGGAGATGCAGCAGGATCGACTGCGCACCCTTATTGAGAGTATGGGAAGCGGACTTATCTTGATTGACGGTCGTGGTTATGTAAATCTAATTAACCGGGCCTATAAGGAAACATTTGATGCAGACTCTTCTGATTATCTCTACCGATTATACTATGAAGCGATTGAACATAAAGAGATCGTCAGCTTGATAGAGGAGATATTCATGACAGAGGTGAACGTCCGCAAACAGCTTCTTCTCCCTCTGAAAATCGAGAGAAGGCACTTTGAAGTGTATGGAGCGCCCATTATAGGTGTCAATGATGAGTGGAAAGGAATTGTGCTTGTTTTCCATGATATTTCGGAATTGAAGAAGCTCGAACAGATGCGGAAGGACTTTGTTGCGAATGTATCCCATGAATTGAAGACACCGATCACCTCGATCAAAGGTTTTTCCGAAACATTGCTGGATGGCGCAATGAATGACAAAGATACATTAGAATATTTCCTTTCCATCATTTTAAAAGAAAGCGACAGGCTGCAATCCTTGATAGAAGACTTGCTAGATCTTTCTAAAATTGAAAAGCAAGGCTTCAAACTTAATCCGGAGTATTTCGAGATCAGTGGTATATTAGAAGAAATCTTTGTGATTTTGAAAGGAAAGGCAAAGGAAAAGGAAATCGAGCTTATCTTAAATCGGCCGCAAAAAGACTTGTTTTTGTTTGCTGATGCTTCAAGGGTGAAACAGGTTTTCATTAATCTTATTAACAATGCCATCGCCTATACACCGGCTGGTGGCGAAGTGAAGGTGAACGTGGAAGAGGTTGGGGAAGAGATTGTGATAGTAGTTTCAGATACAGGTGTCGGGATGGAACAAGAAGAAATTCCACGAATTTTTGAGCGCTTTTACAGGGTGGATAAAGCGCGAAGTCGAAATTCAGGTGGAACCGGACTTGGCTTGGCCATTGTAAAGCACATTGTGGAAGCTCATCATGGCACAATTTCTGTGAAAAGTAGATTAAATAAAGGTACGATCTTTACGGTAAAATTGTCTAAAGAAAACAAAGATTTACAATAGCTTTACACACCTTTCATAACACCTTAACAAAGCTTTGTTACTATAATCTATGAAAACCCCTTCATCCAAGGAGCCAATTTTGGAAGAGGAGAGAGCCCACCCTGCTCTCTCCTTCTTTTTTTTGGGGGGCTCTGTTAAACACCGCTGGTGATTTCCACACTGAGCTTCGCTTTCCACGGGGCGCTTGCGGAGCCTCTTCGGCTTGGCCTGCGGGGTCTCCGCTAAGCGCTACCTCCCGTAGGAGTCTACGCCCTGTGCTCCAATCCCCAGCTATAAGACTCTCTTAAATCAATCTAATCCTTTAATAAAGCTTTTTAAAAAAAACGAAACTTTCTCCACTCCCTAACGTATAAATCAACGAGAACATAAAAAGGGGAGATTACAACATTGATAAGTTTAAAGCGCATTTATATGACCGTTTTTCTAGTGGTCCTTGCTGCGGTTATCGGGTCGGTTGCCTTGACATCCTGGTACACGGTCGACCAATCCGAACAAGCGGTAATCCTGACTTTCGGAAAAGTGGAAGAAGGAATCAGTGAGCCTGGGCTGCACTTTAAAATGCCGTGGCCTATCCAGGACGTAAAAAAGTTATCAAAGGAGACATTCAGCTTACAATTCGGCTATGAAGAGAGAAACGGAGAAGTAGTTGAATACACCAATGATACCAAAATGATTACAGGTGACGAAAATATCGTATTGGCGGATATGGTTGTCATGTGGAAAATAAGCGAACCAGGTAAATACTTATTTAATAGTGATGATCCGCAGGCAGTTCTATATAATGCAACGTCTGCCTCTTTAAGAAGCATTATTGGAAGCACACAAATTGATGAAGCACTTACTTCTGGTAAAGCACAGATTGAAGTGGAGGTGTTTGACCTCTTAACAACCCTGATGGAAACCTATGATATTGGTATTTCTGTCACATCCGTCAATCTTCAAGACGTGGAATTGCCGAACGCAGAGGTGCGTAAAGCTTTTACAGACGTAACAGATGCACGTGAAATGGAGAACACCAAAAACAATGAAGCAAAAAGATATCAGAACCAGCGCATGAATGAGGCAGAAGGGGAAAAGGACGCCATCATCTCCAAAGCGGAAGGGGAGAAGGCGGCAAGAATTGAGCGTGCTCGTGGAGACGTTGCTAAATTCAACTCCTTATATAATGAATATGTGAACGCTCCGGAATTGACGAAGAAGCGTCTCATTTTGGAAACAATGGAAGAAGTATTACCATATGCGGAGATCTACATTATGAATGATGATGGCAATACGATGAAATACTTCCCGCTCCGGACGGAAAACCCTGCACCAAAACCACCAGCGAACCCGGAAGGAAGTGGGAACAATGAGTGATCAAAACATCATCAATCTCGAAAAGAAAAAGCCTGATGTCCAATGGAAGACCATTATCCGTGGTGGATTATTTGGAGTTATAGTCCTTGTTATCCTGGGAGTGATCCTGGCCAATGTCTTTGTAGTAAAAGAAGGCGAATATAAGGTGGTCAGACAGTTTGGGGAAGTAGTCAAAATTGTGGATGAACCCGGGTTGAATTTCAAAACACCATTTATCCAATCTGTTACGACTGTCCCTAAGTACCAGATGCTATATGATGAAGCAAGTGCAGAGATAAACACTCGCGACAAAAAGCGGATGTTAATCGATAACTATGTGGTTTGGCGAGTCGAAGATCCACAATTGATGATCAGCAACCTTGCAAGTCTTGTGAACGCCGAAACAAAAATGTCTGAATTTGTTTTCTCTGTCGTCAGAACAGAGCTTGGTCAATTAAATTATGATGATATCATCAACGATGAAAAATCTTCTAGGGGTAGTCTGAATGATCGAGTCACGGAAAGAGTGAACCAACTGCTAGCAGGAAATAATTATGGAGTCGTGGTGACAGATGTACGAATGAGAAGAACGGATCTGCCACCAGAAAATGAAGATGCTGTATTCACACGAATGATTTCCGAACGGCAATCAACTGCACAGGAATATCTTTCTCGTGGGGATGCTGACAAAAACAGAATCATGGCAAATACTGATCGTGAAGTAAGGGAAATCCTTGCAAAAGCGGAAGCTGATGCTGATACCATCCGCGGGCAAGGTGAAGGGGAAGCGGCAAAAATTTATAATGATACGTTCTCTAAGGATGCAGAATTCTACGAGTTATACCGTACTCTTGAGTCCTATAAAAAGACCATTGACGGTGAAACGGTCATTGTCCTCCCATCTGATTCTCCATATGCCAAGCTCCTAATGGGTGGAATGGAATAAAAAGAGTAAATTAAATGAAATAGGATGAGTGAAATGGAGCGAACGGAACTCGATTCCAGCGGGGGAGTAACGGTAGGTAGAGACCCTGAAGCGTTGTGAGGAGGCTCAAGCACTGTCCCGCGGAAAGCGAGTGCCTGTAGCGGAAAGCAACGGCCTACTCAAAAGCTAAAAACTCCAGCCATAACAATAAAGCCACAATTTTTGTTTCTATTCCTATCCATGATAGAATAGAGGAAGAATTGCGGCTTTTTTACATTAGATTATACATAAGAAAAAAGGTACAAGGAGGAGTCAACTTGGCAAACAAATTAGTATTGATTGATGGGAACTCCATTGCTTATCGTGCTTTCTTCGCACTACCACTATTGAGTAATGAAAAAGGGATACATACCAACGCTATTTACGGGTTCACTATGATGCTGATGCGCATCCTGGAAGAGGAAAAACCTACACATATGCTGGTGGCATTTGATGCAGGTAAGACGACTTTCCGACATAAGACGTTCGGGGAATACAAAGGCGGCCGTCAAAAAACGCCACCTGAACTATCTGAGCAATTTTCTTTCCTAAGAGAGCTTCTAGACGCCTACAACATCAAACGTTACGAGCTACCTGATTATGAAGCAGATGATATCATCGGTACCCTTGCACAGCAGGCTGCCAAGGATGATTTTGAAGTGAAAATCATCTCTGGTGATAAAGATTTAACCCAACTTGCAACAGATAAAATCACAGTGGATATTACGAAAAAAGGAATTACAGACGTGGATTCCTACACACCTGCCTTCATTGAAGAGAAATATGGCCTGAACGTAGACCAAATCATTGACATGAAAGGACTGATGGGGGATTCCTCAGATAATATTCCTGGTGTGCCTGGAGTTGGGGAAAAGACGGCTATCAAGCTGTTAAAAGAATTCGGCACGATTGAAACTCTACTTGAATCCATTGATAAAGTCAGCGGTAAGAAACTAAAGGAGAAGCTAGAGGACAATAAAGAACAGGCAATCATGAGTAAAGAGTTAGCCACCATCATGACTGAAGCACCAGTGGAAGTCACAGTGGAGGAACTTCTTTATGAGGGCTTCGACAAGAAGAAAGTGATTGATATTTTTAAAGAGCTCAGCTTCAACTCCCTATTGGACAAGCTTGGGGAAGATGGAGAAACGGTAACGGAGGACTTGGAGGATATTTCATTCGACATACTGGAAGAAGTGAAAGAAGAACACTTTGCCAAAGAGAACTTCTTTATGGTGGAAGTATTGGATGAAAATTACCATCGTGCAGACATCCAAGGGATTGCACTTGTTAATGAAACAGGGAACTATTTCATTCCAACAGAAGTAGCATTGAAGTCGGAGGAGTTTGCTGCATTTGCATCAGATTCCAATAAAAAGAAGACGGTCTTTGACGCGAAGAGAGCTATAGTGGCATTGAAGTGGAAAGGAATTGAGTTGAACGGAATCGACTTTGATTTCATCATTGCTTCCTATATCGTCAATCCTTCGGAAACCTCCACCGACCTTGCTGATATTGCACGAAAGAAAGGCTACTATCAAATCGAAACAGAAGAAGCGGTTTATGGAAAAGGCGCAAAACGTAGTGTTCCCGAGCAGCAAACAGTGGCCAACCACCTTGTACGAAAAACGTTTGCGATGCAGGAAATGAAAGAATCGTTTATTCATGAACTAAAAGACAATGAGCAACTCGAGCTGTTTGAAGAGCTTGAAATGCCATTAACATTGGTGCTGGCAGAAATGGAAGCGCTTGGTATCAAAGTGGATAAAGCCCGTTTAGAAGAAATGGGAGCCGATTTGGGTGAAAAACTGGAAAGAATAGAAGAGAAGATATTTGAGCTTGCTGGTGAAAAGTTCAATATCAATTCTCCGAAGCAACTGGGTGTCATCCTTTTTGAAAAGCTAGGACTTCCACCAGTTAAGAAAACAAAAACCGGTTACTCCACTTCCGCTGACGTATTGGAAAAGTTGGCTGAAAAACACGAAGTGATTCAACAAATCTTGCATTACCGTCAACTTGGAAAATTAAAGTCTACCTATATTGAAGGGTTATTGAAGGTTATCCATGAAGATTCTCATAAAATCCACACCCGTTTTAACCAGGCGCTAACCCAAACTGGACGCCTTAGCTCCATCGATCCGAACCTACAAAATATTCCGGTTCGTCTAGAGGAAGGAAGAAAGATTAGAGAGGCATTCATCCCATCACACGAGGACTGGGTCATTTTTGCTGCCGATTATTCTCAGATCGAATTGAGGGTTCTAGCGCACATAGCAGACGATGAGAAACTGATAGAGGCATTTAGGGATGATGCAGATATCCATACCAAAACGGCAATGGATGTGTTCCATGTATCAGAGGAGGAAGTCACGTCCAACATGCGCCGCCAGGCAAAGGCAGTAAACTTCGGGATTGTTTATGGTATAAGTGACTACGGTCTCTCGCAAAGCCTGGGCATTACGCGGAAAGATGCCAAAACGTTTATTGACCGTTATTTAGAAAGTTTCCCGGGTGTGAAAGAATATATGGAAGACAGTGTACTCGATGCGAAGGACAAAGGCTATGTAACCACCCTCCTTCATCGTCGTCGTTATCTGCCTGAAATCACGAGCAGTAACTTCAACCTGCGAAGCTTTGCGGAAAGAACAGCCATGAATACTCCAATCCAAGGAAGTGCCGCGGACATCATCAAAAAAGCGATGATCGACATGTCCGCAAGATTGGAAGAAGAGAACATGCAGGCGAAAGTTCTTTTGCAAGTGCATGATGAACTTGTATTTGAAGCACCTAAAGAGGAAATAGAAAAACTGAAGAAAATCGTACCGGAAGTGATGGAGCAAGCGGTGGATTTGAAGGTTCCGCTTAAAGTGGATTATTCCTACGGCTCCACATGGTATGATGCGAAATAGAACAACTACAGACAAGAAGTAAGAGGATGTGTTTTACCATGCCTGAACTACCAGAGGTTGAAACTGTCAGAAAAACGCTGGTGCAGCTTGTGAAAGGCAAAAAGATCAGTGAAGTGAAAGTACTGTGGCCCAAAATGATTAAAGAACCCGATGATGCCGTTCTTTTTGAAGAGATGCTCATCGGGCAGGAAATCCTTGAGATCGGCAGAAGAGGGAAATTTCTTCTTTTCTACCTCAATGATTATTGCATGGTGTCCCATCTTAGGATGGAGGGGAAATATGGTTTGTTCCAGAAAGAAGAACCGGCCAATAAACATACACATGTTTTCTTCTATTTTGAGGACGGCACCGAACTGCGATATCAGGATGTGAGGAAGTTCGGCACCCTGCATCTTTATAAAAAAGGGGAAGAATTGGCTGCAAAATCTTTAGCTAGCCTCGGCCCAGAACCTTTTGAGGATGAATTTAACCTAGAACTATTAAAAGAAAGGCTTGCCAAAACAAACCGCAACATCAAAGCTGTGCTCTTAGATCAGTCAGTTGTGGTCGGGCTAGGTAATATCTATGTCGATGAGGCGTTATTCCGTGCCGGGATTCATCCGGAACGAACGGCCAGCAGTCTGAAAGAGGCTGAGCTAATCGAGCTGCAACGTGAAATAGTACTTACACTCCAGGAAGCAGTCGACAAAGGGGGGAGCACCATCCGTTCTTACGTCAACTCACAGGGGCAAATTGGTATGTTCCAGCTAGAGTTATTTGTCTATGGTCGCAAAGGGGAGCCATGCCGTAAATGCGGACACGAAATAGAAAAAACGGTAGTAGCAGGGCGAGGTACCCACACCTGCCCAAACTGCCAGCCAAAGCCCTAAGGTTCAATAGTATGCCCAAATAGCAGGGTGTGAGACTTCCAACGGGAGGTAGCTATAGGTTGATACCCTGAAACGTTGTAAGGAGTATCAAGCACCGAGCCGACAAAAGGGAACACCCGGAGCGAAAGGCAAAGGGGATTTAGAGTGAAAAATTATTAGAACACATCGAATGGGCTCCTGCCATATACTATCGTAGTGATAGTTAGGGAGGAGCTCTATATGATTCCATACATCTCACTTATCCTATTAGCTTTTGCAGTTAGTCTGGATAGCTTCAGTGTCGGGTTGACATATGGCCTCAGAAAAATGCATATGCCACTTAAATCTATCAGTATCATAGCGTGCTGTTCGGCCGTCTCGCTCTTGCTTGCCATGTTTGTTGGCACCATACTTATGAATTTCCTCTCTCCTGCATTTGCAGAGACGATTGGTGGAAGCATACTGATACTCCTGGGAGTTTGGGTCCTTTATCAATTCTTCCGCGCCAGTACCGCCGATGACAACACATCATTTGTGGATGAACGAATTCTATTCAATCTTGAAATCAAATCCTTGGGGGTTGTCATCAATATCCTCAGGAAACCGACAGAAGCCGACTTTGATCGTTCCGGTTCCATCACTGGACTGGAGGCTTTTTTTCTTGGTATCGCTTTGTCCTTGGATGCGTTTGGAGCAGGTATCGGAGCAGCCTTATTAGGTTATTCCCCTTGGTTGATGGCGGTATCTGTGGCAGTGATGAGCTCGCTATTTGTCATCACCGGGATAAAATTGGGAAGGATTTTCTCAACCGTTTCATGGATTAATAAATTCTCATTTTTACCTGGCGTATTACTTATCATTATCGGTATTATTAAAATGTGAGGAACACTAGCAGAGACTCTGGAGTACAGTCTCTCAGTGTGTAGACAAAGTTTCAAAATGATGAAAACATCTAGTTGATCACAGTGGAAGGGGCGGAGACTCCTGCGGGAGGAAGGGACAGGGAAGACCCCGCAAGGCGTAGCCGAGGCCACTGAAAAACCCAATAACTTATCGTTCAAATGATTTCTAGCTGTTAATTGGAGCAATAGGCGCAGACTCCTGCGGGGGGATAGCGACAATCTTGAGACCCCGCAGAGCGCAGCTCGAGGAGGCTCAAGGTCGCCCCGCGGAAAGCGAAGCCGTTTGCGGAGATTAACAGCGGTGTTAACCTGATTATTAACATTCATTACTTTTTCAGTTGCCTTGGCGTAGCCTGAGGAGGCTTCCGGACCGCCCGCGGAAAGTGAAGCTCCTGCAACGGAGATCAACTGTTTCAACAGTTAACCTAACTAAGTTATAGTTTGTCAACAGTCTGAGAGACTGTGGAGTACAGTCTCTCTTTTAAAAGGAGGAGTGGACATGCCATTGATCATAGGTCTGACCGGTGGGATCGCCAGTGGGAAAAGCACGGTGGCCAATATGCTGCGGGATAAAAATATTCCAATCGTGGATGCTGATGTAGTAGCAAGGGAAATAGTCGAAATCGGCACAGATACATACAATAAATTGGTCAGTGAGTTTGGACAAGATATACTAAACGACGACAAAACACTGAACCGACCTAAGCTTGGAAGCATTATTTTTCAAGATCAGGAAAAGCGGGAAAAGCTCAATGGAATCATGCATCCGAGTATCAGGACCAGCATGAAAGAGAAGACACAGAAATACATAGAAGATGGCCATGATGTGGTAGTGATGGATATCCCCTTACTGTTCGAAAGCAAGCTTACCCATCTCGTGGACAAGACCTTACTGGTCTATGTAACCGAGAAAATCCAACTAAAGCGCTTAATGGAGCGGAACGATCTATCCGAAAAGGAAGCAACAGACAGAATTCAATCCCAGATGCCCCTTTCCGAAAAAGTAAAACTCTCCCATGCAGTCATAGACAACAACGGCACCCTAACCAAAACAGAACAACAATTAAATGAAATCTTATCAAGCTGGCATATCCAGTAACCGAGTTGATTAAGTTTACCAGGCACATCCAAAAATAGGGATGTGCCCTTTTTTTATTTTTTACATGACATATAGAATTTAATTATGTTATACTAAATGCAGGGAAAAAGATTAATAAGTATAACATATATACAGAAATGGGGAATTTGCATGAAGGCAAAGGTTGCAATTAATGGGTTTGGACGAATTGGAAGAATGGTATTCAGACGTGCCATCCAAGAGGAAGGATTAAATATTGTTGCAATCAATGCGAGCTATCCAGCGGAAACGCTAGCTCACCTAATTAAGTATGACACAAACCATGGACGTTTCGATGCGGATGTATATGCACAAGACGATGCCTTAATCGTAAATGGTAAGCGCATTCAATTGGTGAATAACCGCAATCCAGAAGAGCTTCCTTGGAAAGAAATGAACATAGATATCGTTATTGAGGCAACTGGAAAGTTTAACTCTCGCGATAAAGCGGCACTTCATCTGCTAGCTGGTGCAAAGCGCGTTGTATTGACTGCACCTGGTAAAAATGAAGATGTGACCATTGTGATGGGCGTTAACGAGGAAGTATTGGATATGAATGAGCACTTTGTCATTTCCAACGCTTCATGTACAACAAACTGCCTAGCTCCCGTGGTAAAAGTATTGGATCAACAATTTGGCATCGAAAATGGATTGATGACAACTGTCCATGCTTATACAAACGATCAAAAGAACATTGACAATCCACATAAAGATCTTCGTCGTGCTAGAGCATGCGGGCAATCCATCATTCCTACTTCTACAGGTGCTGCAAAAGCATTATCGCTTGTGCTTCCACACTTGAAAGGTAAATTGCATGGAATGGCGCTTCGTGTTCCAACACCTAACGTATCTCTTGTTGACCTGGTGGTAGACTTGAAAAAGCCGGTAACGGTAGATGAGGTAAATGATGCATTCCAAAGTGCTTCCATCGGTTCCATGGATGGTATATTAGGGGTAACTATGGAGCCGCTTGTATCAGTGGACTTCAACACAAATCCGCATTCCGCAGTCATTGATGGTTTATCCACAATGGTGATGGGCGATACAAAAGTAAAAGTATTAGCGTGGTACGATAACGAGTGGGGTTATTCCTGCCGAGTAGTAGATCTTGTTCAATTCGTGGCAGAAAAAATGGTGGAAGCAAAAGAAGTGATGGCTGGTTAATAAGGCCTGAATCATTATAATAGTGAAATAAATGTAAGCGGTTAACGTTTTATGTTAATCGCTTTTTTGCATTTTACATAAATTGCAATAATTTTTGTCTTTTTCACAATTTCATAGCTTGCTAGAAAAAAAGTCATAAATGCCTGTTGCAAATCTAAAATAAAAGCATTATACTATTTTTCGTGAACTTCTTGAAAAGATTATGTGGCTACTTAAAGGGTTAGGACCTCTCTGGACTAACTTTCCCCCGTGGTAGTAATACATCAATCACTCTTCACCTTTGAGGAATTCATGTATTTTAAAAAATGAAAAGGGGGAACGTGAGATGGAAACAGTAGGTCGTCACGTTATTTCAGAATTATGGGGTTGCGATTTTGACAAATTGAACGATATGGATTACATCGAAAAAACATTTGTCGATGCTGCATTAAAATCAGGTGCAGAGGTAAGAGAGGTAGCTTTTCATAAATTTGCACCTCAAGGGGTAAGCGGAGTTGTCATTATTTCCGAGTCCCACTTAACCATTCATAGCTTCCCAGAGCACGGTTATGCAAGTATCGATGTTTATACATGCGGAGAATTAGATCCTAATATTTCAGCTGACTATATTGCAACTGCTTTAAATGCTCAGACGCGTGAAACAATCGAACTTCCACGTGGAATGGGTCCTGTTCAAGTAAACAAAGCAAAAGCTCTTTAAAATTATAACTAAATGCATTAAAATAAAAAGAGGTGTATAGCATGCACCTCTTTTTATTATACTCAAAATATATTATACATAAAGGCTTTGTTGAAGCTAGTTGTTGATAATAACCTGTTTCTAGCTGGTGATTGGAGCAAGAGGCGTAGACTCCAGCGGGAGAGTAGCGACAATCTTGAGACCCCGCAAGTGTTGCGAGGAGGCTCAAGGTCGCCCTCTGGATAAGCGAAGCCTATTGCGGAAATCAACAGCGACGTTTAACAGAGCCTACAAAAAAAACAACAAGTTAAGGGGTTGTCAGGCTAAAGTGGGAGCGATACAAAAGCTGAAAGGTATTTTGACCAATCACTCAGAGACGCGGGAAAATCATACGGAAGAATCCCTGCGAAGTCGTTATTATAAAACTACCAATAAGAATGCAATGAAGGCGTTACAAGAATTGTTTAAGAATATGGAAGGGGTAACGGTTAAATCTGTTTCTGATGAGCATGGGGAAATTGCATTGCAAGTGAACAAAGGCAGAAAAGCGTTTGTCATTGTCACTGTTATATCTGTCCGCCCTTTTGAAACAGCGGTTGATTTTTCCGTTACAACAGAAACCAAGCTACCTTTCGATTTTGGATACAGTCGTCAACTGATCAAACAGATGTATGAACGGATTGATAAATCGATGATCTATATTGGATCCGGACTGAATTCGGGGAAAAAGTAGATTGGAAACGGAGTGGAAACCATCATGAAATGTCCTGCCTGTCACCATAATGGGACGAAGGTATTAGATTCACGCCCTGTAGAAGAGGGCAAATCCATCAGAAGAAGACGAGAATGCGAATCTTGCTCCTACCGCTTCACAACGTTTGAAAAAGTGGAAGAAATGCCGCTTATCGTTGTGAAAAAAGAAGGAATAAGAGAAGAGTTCAGCAGAGAAAAAGTATTGCGTGGACTTATCCGTGCATGTGAAAAAAGACCGGTAGCCCTTAAACAACTTGAAGACATAGTAATGGAAGTTGAAAAAGAATTAAGGAATATCGGCATTTCCGAAGTAAAGAGCGACATGGTCGGAGAAATGGTGATGGAGAGATTATCAAAAATTGATGAAGTGGCATATGTTCGATTTGCGTCTGTATACCGTCAATTTAAAGATATAAATGTATTTTTGGATGAATTGAAAGAAATCATTGAGAAAGAACGAAAATAAGTAGGCTGGACAGCCAAGAAAAGACATGACAGTAAAGAATATATTGTTTGTTATCTGAGTAAGATGGAAGTTATTCAATAAGTAATTCGCAATAAGGTGCCCCATGTAAGAGAGAGGAAATGATATGCCTCTCTTTTTCGATTATTTTTAACAGAAAGGTTTGGATGTTTCATGTCAGATCGCCATTGGAAAGAACTGGTCCCTGTTGACCGGTATATCGTACGGTCAAATGGAATGCTTCAGCAGTTTGACCAAAAACTTCTTACCATGCTTTATCAGCCATTGCTGGGATTCAGAGGATACAGTCTTTTCATGACCCTTTGGAGTGAGCTGGATCAAGACCGCCTATGGGGCGAGGAGACTACGCATCATGGAATTATGACAACCATGCAATGCAACTTAAAAGATATTCACCAAGAACGAATCAAGTTGGAAGGGATCGGACTTTTAAAGACCTGGGTCAAAGAAGAAAATCAGATCCGCACCTTCATTTATGAACTTCAGCCCCCACTCTCCCCGGAAGCCTTCTTTTCTGAGCCTATGCTGACCATCTATTTATACAACCGTCTAGGAAAAAATAAATATGCAAGTGTTAAAAAATTCTTTTCCGATAAGGCCATCCCGATGGATGAATTTCAGGAAGTGACTCGTAGTTTCAGTGATGTTTTTCAATCCGTCCAATCGGAAAATATGGCCTATGCGGCGAATGAAGAGATGATGGAAGAGCTTCCGTTGCCAGAAGGGGAAGAATGGTTGGATAGAAAGACAGGGAGCGAGCCAAAGGTAGGTCAAGAGGTGTTTGACTTTGACCTTTTTTATGCAGGCTTATCCGAGGTCGTCATACCGAAAAAATCCATCACGCCAAAAGTAAAGGAAGCGATTGTCAAGCTCTCCTTTATCTATTCCATTGATCCCATTTCAATGCGGGACCTGATGATGAATGTGATTGATGTGGAGGAGAAGGTGGACTTAGAGAAGCTGAGGAAGGCAGCCAGAGATTGGTATCAACTAGAATACCAAGATACGTTGCCGGGACTAGTGGAAAAGACACAACCGATGAACTTGAGGCAGTTTTCAGATAAAAAGCCTGCGACGAAGGATGAACAGTTGATACAGCAGTTGGAAAATGTATCACCGAAACAGATGCTTACTGATCTTTCTGGCGGATCAGAACCATCCGCAGCTGATCTTCGCATCGTAGAGGATGTCATGTTTAAACAGCAACTGACTCCTGGTGTCGTGAATGTGCTTCTTTACTACGTTTTGTTGAAAACGGATATGAAACTAAATCGTAAATATGTGGAGAAAATTGCCAGTCACTGGGCACGCAAACAGGTGAAAACCGTAGGGGAAGCCATGGAGCTTGCCAAGGAAGAGCACCGTCAGTACCAGAATTGGGCAGATACCAAGCCATCCACCAAGAGTTCAGGTGGAGGGGGTAGCACCACTAAAACAAAAACAGGGAAAGTGGTTCGCAACCGGTTTGTCAGTTCTGACGTAGCTAGCAGCGAAACGGAAGCTGTAGCGGGACAGTCAGACAAATTCAAGGAAGTGGAAGAGGACGAAAAGCAGAAGCTGATGGAACGTCTGGCAAAAATGAAAGAGAAGAAGATAAGGCTGGATCAATAAATAGCATAGACATAGGAGGCTGCCATCTACCTTTTGGTGATGTGGCCTTTTTTGTAGTGACTAACGCTAGGGGAAGAGGCAAAAGTTACAATAATACTAAAAAAAGTTACAATAACCTCCCGAAAAGTTACAATCATCTCCAAAATAGTTACAATCACCTTCAGAAAAGTTACAATCAACTTTTTTATCAACTTCAGACTGGCCACATCTTGATAACGAGCGAAGATTTCTCCCACTGAATGTGCCATTATCCTATAATTACGATTCCAATAACCTATTCTAAAAATATGTCTATAATTTCTTCCTCAACTATATCCTGAAAAGATGTTAATACTACAAAAAAAGGGTATCGTTTACTATAAGACTAAAGAAAAGGGGAAATAACCTTTGAAAAAAGTTGCGGTGATCGTGAATCCAAATGCCGGGAACAAAAAACTGACAAATTCCATGGAACGCATAGAGGAAATGCTTTTAAGCCAGTTTGAAGAAGTGGCCATCCACAAAACGGAAAAAGAAGGAGATGGTGCAAAACTGGTAGAGCAGATTGCTGGTAATGTGGATCTATTGATCGGTGCAGGAGGGGACGGGACCATCTATGAACTAATTAATGCACTTGCCCCGCTCGAGGATAGACCTGTTTTTGCCATCATACCCGGAGGAACCTGCAATGATTTTTCAAGGACCCTAGGTATTGATCAGCACCCTGTAAAAGCTGTAGAACAAATTTTGGCTAAACAAACGCAAAAAGTGGATATAGGAAAGAGCGATAATCAGTACTTTTTGAACTTCTGGGGAATCGGCTTGGTTTCCAAAGTCTCAGATAATATTGACAGCGGGACGAAACAATTGCTCGGAAGGTTGTCGTATTACATTAGTGCCGGACAGACGGTGATGGAGGAGGAACCATTTCAGTTGAAGATCGTAAGTGAAACGACTTCTTATGAAGGAGATGCGGTCATGCTTCTGATTGGTAACGGTTCTTTTCTTGGAGGTATCCGTTCCTTTTTCCCATCCTCAAGCGTTCAGGATGGTCACCTTGATGTACTGATCATCAAGCAAACCTCCATTGCACAGCTTTGGACTTGGCTACAGACTAGGCTGCAAAAGGAGGTTCCGGCAGAAGGGAATGACGATATTGTCTACTTTCGTGCCAAAGAACTGAATATAGAAGCAACACCAAATCAAGAGATTGATACAGACGGAGAGAAATTTTCCAACACCCCAGCCACCGTTATCATTCTACCTGATCACTTAGAAGTGATTGTAGGGGATTTTCCATTGCAATGACAAGTAAAATAAGCGCTAACCCACTATTACGTGGACTGGCGCTTATTTTTCATTATTTATTCATTTTTCCGCCCTTGCACCCATATACATAGAATCAGGTGTACCAAAGGGGGGACAAACTTGTTTGAGATTTCCTTTCGAAATGAATCGGATGCAAGTGCCATTTATGTGAATATCATGGAACAAAATCCTGAAAGTGATTCTATCCTTTCTTTACATAAAGAAAAAATCGTCTTGGAATCAAAGGATATTCATTTTTACAAGAACACCATTACCCCGGTGTTGAAGAAATATATTCAACGGACGAAAGAAAAAGAGTGGATCTTACAAGTATTAGAGAATACGTTTTACTACAAAGAGGTGGAGGAGCAAGAGCAGATCCTTTGTATCCTGCAGTCGATCCTTCAAGGAGAACGGTCCGACATCCCGAACCTTCCATCTATTGATCATCGAGGGGATCAATTGGAAGAGGTGATGGAATCCTTTTTTTTAGAGCCTGTCTCTTTTTCTTTTGACTCATTCCTGACATTCAGGTTAAAAGAGTATTTTGAAAGTCTTCAAGTCTATGTGGAGGCGGCAATTGATGAGTACAAGCTGGAACAAGAGTACCAATCATTCGTTCACCAACTCCGTGATCTATTGGCAACGACCGAATCAAAAATGGATGAATTGCATCTCGTCTATCAATACCAATTCGATTTTTATGATAAGGCATTTTCTCATATTCCAAAGAGTCAGCTTATTAAATATATGAATAGGACGCACTTTAACAATTATTCCTATTATATTGATTCCGTAGTGCTAGCTCCTCTCGTATCCATTGCACCAGAAAAACTCTACCTGTATACAGACAATACAGAGCATCAATTGGTGGAAACGATCCGGAACATCTTTGACGAACGTGCCGTTGTTTTACCTTTTCATTATTTTGGGCATAATAAAAGTAAAATTGATTAAAGTGACTACTTGATTTTCCTGTAACAGGAGAATATAATAACCTACATAATCAATTTTAACTTCATAGCTCAAAAAGTATCGATGAGGACAAGAGTGTTTTTAAAACGGATTTTAGAGAGGGAAGTCACCGGCTGTAAGCTTCCTATCACGATTAAAACCCTAACCACCTCTGAACTTCAACGGTGAACAATGCAGTAGCTGTTGACGGGGAAATCCCTCGTTATCTAAAAATGAAGCCGTCTTTTAGATTTTTAAAAGATGGGAACTTGGGTGGAAACACGGATATTAAACTCGTCCCTTATATTATATAAGGGGCGGGTTTTTTTATTTTGGTTCAGTTAATCTCTAGCTGTTGATTGGAGCAAAAGGCGAAGACTCCTGAGGGAGATAGCGCTTGGTGGAGACCCCGCAGGCGAAGCCGAGGAGGCTCCAGCAGCGCCCCTAGGAAAGCGAAGCCATTTGCGGAAATCAACAGCGGTGTCTAACAGAACCTAAAAAATTCTAAAGAAGAGGTGACAGAGATGTCGGAATTAATGAAGATCACATTTCCAGACGGAGCGGTAAAGGAGTTTGAACGTGGTACGACAACAGAAGATATCGCTGCATCCATCAGTCCGGGTCTGAAAAAGAAAGCAATCGCTGGAAAACTAAACGGAGAACTCATTGACCTGCGTTCCCCGATTGAAATAGACGGAGAAATCAGTATCATCATGCAAGACTCCGACGAAGCGCTTGGAATCATGCGTCACAGTACTGCCCACTTGATGGCACAAGCGATCAAACGCCTATACGGCAACGTAAAACTAGGAATCGGTCCAGTAATTGAGAACGGATTCTACTACGATATCGACATGGAGGAATCACTAACTCCAGAAGACCTTCAAAAAATCGAAAAAGAAATGAAAAAAATCGTCAGCGAGAACTTGGACGTTGTCCGTGTAGAAGTGAGTAGAGAAGAAGCATTGCGCCGCTACGAAGAGCTGAATGATGAGTTAAAGCTTGAATTGATCCGCGAACTGCCTGAAGGAGAAACTATCTCCATCTACGAACAAGGCGAGTTTTTTGACCTTTGCCGTGGTATCCACGTACCATCGACAGGGAAAATCAAAGAATTCAAATTGTTAAGCATTGCAGGTGCATACTGGAGAGGCGACAGCAAAAATAAAATGCTTCAACGTATCTACGGAACTGCCTTCTTCAAAAAAGCAGAACTTGATGAGCACCTTCGCCTGTTGGAAGAAGCAAAAGAACGCGATCACCGTAAAATCGGAAAAGAGCTCGACCTTTTCTTCAACTCCCAAAAAGTTGGGCAAGGCTTGCCGCTATGGTTGCCAAAAGGTGCAACAATCCGTCGCGTAATCGAGCGTTATATCGTCGACAAAGAAGTGGAACTTGGTTATGACCACGTTTATACTCCTGTAATGGGTAGTGTGGAGCTATACAAAACTTCCGGTCACTGGGATCACTATCAGGACGGCATGTTCCCTCCAATGGAAATGGATAACGAGCAACTTGTTCTTCGTCCAATGAACTGTCCGCACCATATGATGGTGTACAAAAATAGCATCCACAGTTACCGTCAGCTTCCAGTACGTATTGCTGAACTTGGAACAATGCACCGCTATGAAATGTCCGGGGCACTAGCAGGACTACAGCGTGTACGTGGAATGACTTTGAACGATGCACACATCTTCGTTCGCCCTGATCAAATCAAAGATGAACTAAAACGTGTCGTGAACCTGGTTCTTGAAGTATATAAAGATTTCGGTCTGGATGACTATTCCTTCCGCCTATCCTACCGTGATCCAGAAAATAAAGAGAAGTATTTTGATGACGATGCAATGTGGGAAAAAGCGCAAGGCATGCTGAAGGAAGCAATGGATGAACTTGGTCTAGATTATTTCGAAGCAATCGACGAAGCAGCATTCTACGGCCCTAAGCTAGACGTTCAAGTCCGTACTGCCCTTGGAAAAGAAGAAACTCTATCCACTGTACAGCTTGACTTCCTACTTCCAGAGAAATTCGACCTCACTTATGTTGGGGAAGATGGCAAGCAGCACCGTCCGGTTGTTATCCACCGCGGTGTCGTATCCACAATGGAACGCTTTGTGGCATTCTTGATCGAAGAGTACAAAGGTGCATTCCCTACTTGGTTGGCGCCGGTACAAGTCCAAGTGATCCCGGTATCACCAGATGCGCACTTTGATTATGCAAAAGAAGTGCAAGATCTTTTGAAGTCTAAAGGCATCCGTGTGGAAATGGATGAAAGAAACGAAAAAATCGGCTACAAAATCCGCGAAGCACAAATGCAGAAGATCCCATACATGCTAGTACTTGGCGACAATGAAATCCAAGATCGCGCAGTAAACGTCCGTAAATACGGCGAACAAAAATCAGATACATTTTCCCTAGAGAAATTTGTGGATAACTTGGTGAAAGAAGCGAAGAGATAAGCTTTTTATGAAAGGGGGAATGCCCTTGCTGAGGATGCCAGGGCGTTTCTTCTCTTTTATTTTTTGCTTGTCAGAAATTGGCGATGCTATTGGTTCGGCTTGTATTCCAGGTAGTTTCCGACAATAAACAAAGTTAAAATGTTTCCCCCTGCCGACTGAAGTGCAGGGTGGTCGACTCCTGCGGGGGATAACGGTTGGTTGAGACCCCGCAACGCAGTGAGGAGGCTCAAGCACCGTCCCGCGGAAAGCGACCACCCGGAACGGAAGGAGGCAGGAGGTTAACGCAACAATTCTATCTTTTCACACTTAAGAAAAAAACTATTGCACAATCACAATTTATCTGATATCATTTAAAACGTTGTTTCATTTGATACGAATTCTTGACAATCAATCATCATTAATGATATATTATACAAGGTCAAATTGAATACTTGTTTGAGGACAAGAAGAAGCACCCGCTTCTCACCTGATTGACGCATCTCATGCAGTTGGCAGGTTTTACGAGAAAGATTTTATCTTTTACTTATGTAATCGTAAAGTGTGGGTGTATGTGTATACCCACACTTTTTTGTTTGTACAAAAGAGTAAATTGTTCGTCAAACGGTGTTCGGAAAAAACCTTGGAGGTGGCTAATTATTAGCAAGGACATGATGGTAAACGATGGCATTCGTGCCCGTGAAGTACGTCTTATCGGTCAAAATGGAGATCAGCTAGGAATTAAGTCAAAAGTAGAAGCGCTGGAAATTGCAGCACGTGCTAACCTTGACTTAGTAATGGTTGCGCCTAATGCGAAACCTCCTGTATGCCGAATTATGGACTACGGAAAGTTCCGTTTCGAGCAACAGAAGAAAGACAAAGAAGCGCGTAAAAACCAAAAAGTAATCAGCTTAAAGGAAGTTCGTTTAAGTCCTACTATTGATGAGCATGACTTCAATACGAAACTTCGCAATGCAATTAAGTTCCTTGAAAAAGGAGACAAAGTAAAAGCATCGATCCGATTCAAAGGACGTGCGATTACACATAAAGAAATTGGTCAGCGTGTGCTTGATCGTTTCTCTGCAGCATGTGCAGAAGTTTCAACAATTGAATCTCATCCAAAGATGGATGGGCGCAGCATGTTCTTAATACTGGCACCTAAAAACGAAAAGTAATTCATATGAGGAGGAACTCCAATGCCTAAAATGAAAACTCATCGCGGATCAGCAAAAAGATTCAAAAAAACTGGATCTGGTAGCTTGAAGCGTTCTCACGCATACACAAGTCACTTGTTCGCTAACAAGTCTCAAAAGCAAAAGCGTAAATTGCGTAAATCAGCTATGGTCAGCAAAGGTGATTTCAAACGCATCCGTCACATGTTAGACAACTTAAGATAATATTTTTATAGGAGGTATTTATAATGCCAAGAGTTAAAGGCGGTACAGTAACACGCCAACGTCGTAAAAAAGTCATTAAATTAGCCAAAGGTTATTACGGTTCTAAACATACTTTATATAAAGTAGCTAACCAACAAGTAATGAAATCCCTAATGTACGCTTACCGCGATCGTCGCCAGAAGAAGCGCGACTTCCGTAAGCTTTGGATCGCTCGTATCAACGCAGCGGCTCGCATGAACGGTCTTTCTTACAGCCGTCTAATGCACGGTTTGAAAGTAGCTGGAATCGAAGTAAACCGCAAAATGTTAGCTGAGCTAGCAGTTAGCGACGAAAAAGCATTTGCTGAATTGGCATCTGCTGCGAAAAACAGCTTAAATAAATAATTTCTTACACAAAAGAGGCTAACGATTTGGTAGCCTCTTTTGTATTTGGTAAAATAAATGTATAGACTTTGGAATAAAACAAGTCTGAAAAAAATGCACACATTCCAATGCTGGAGGATATGATGGAAGTACTCATCGGTTACTTTATCTTTATTAACATAGTAGGCTTCATTATAATGAAAGTGGATAAACAGCGGGCTATTGAGCATCGGTGGAGGGTACCTGAATTACATCTTTGGGGAGTAGCGCTCCTGGGTGGAGCCCTTGGTACATGGATGGGGATGCGAACCTACCGTCATAAAACAAAACGACCGCTTTTTCGTTTTGGACTTCCATTTGTCACTTTTATATATATTGGATTAATGGGGTACTATCTCCTTGTCTGATAGGCAACATAATTACTTATATTTTGAATAAGCTTTACTATTACAGCTAAGGGGGCAAGCAGAATGGACGAAAAATTAGACGTACTTTTTGTCGTCATTGAAAGTCATTGGTGGCTGGCTTCTCTTGGTTTTATCCTTTTTCATATATTAAGACAAGTTCTATTCATTCCGGTTGTCATCATCTGTATTGCAGGTGGTGCATTATTTGGCGGACTTGTAGGTAGCATCTATTCGATAGCTGGTTTAACGTTATCAAGCCTGTTTTTTTATTTTCTTTACCAACAGTTTCCCAGTATCTTTGGAAAGATTTTAACCATGAAAGAAAGACTGTTCGGCAACCGTGCCAATTTCACCGTTGGCCAAATAACGATTATGCGGCTCATCCCATTCATTCACTTTCACCTGCTTTCCCTCTGTTTGATTGAAACGACGAAAAGCTTCCCAAAATATGCGAAAGCCTCTCTTCTAAGTAACATCCCACTCGCCATCATTTATACAGTCTTCGGGCAATTCATCACGGATTTCTCCCCTACGGCCATGTTGGCTGTGTTGATTGGTCTTCTTCTTCTCATGCTTATCATGAGGCAAAAAGTGGTCGTCATGAAATGGGAACAGTTTTTCCATAAGGAAAAGCAATACAAAAGAGGTTAACGCTTATTTACAGTATTAACGCTTGTTTTGGATAAAAGAGGGAGTAAATAAACTGAATTGAATAACGATGGATATCCGATTAACTTTCTTAATAAGTTCTTTAATAAAAAAGCCTAACTGCAGGGTGCAGATAGGCTTTTTTTTGATTTCAAACTCTGTTTGAAAACTAGGAATAAAGGAGGCTCTCGTTCCTAAAGGGGACAAATACGTGGTGTGCAGTGTATAAAGATTTAGGTGATCAAAGTGAAACTTCAAAAGAACAAAGAGATTTGAGTATAGAACATTGGTTTCTTATGAACCTTATAAAGTGAATTTTTAGCCTAAAAAATTCTATTTGAAAAAGCTACTATTAACATTAAATTATCTAGTCATGCTTATTCAACAATCGGGCCATATTCTTGAATAACTTATTGTGGAAATAATGGAAATTTGAGAAGATTGTTATAAAGTTAAAGTTCAGTTTAATGGAGGGCTAAACATATTCCATTGGTTGGAATGTTTCTAAAATATTGAATTAAAATTTAGGGGGGAAAAATGAAGAAAAATAACCTAATAACGTTTGGACTTATAGTATCAATAATCCTAAATTTGGTTCTGTTCCAAAATATTTATAACAATAAAGAAGAATCCAGATTAGCACATTTTGAAGAGGTTCATAACGGAATAAGATATTCGTATGATTTCGGAGACACGCTTAGCCAAAAATATAACCGTTTAACATTAGATGAAAAGGTTGAGTACCTAACAGCAATGCATTGGAGTTTGACTTTATCTGCTTGGACATTAGAAGATATTAAACCAGACGATAAAGAATATAGTAATCTTGTGAATCTACTTAGTATTTACAGTCATATACCAACAGAATTGAAGGAAATGATAAGAAAAAATTATACCGAAGAAGAGGTATTGGATTTACTTAATATATGGCTGAAAGATATAAATAAAATTATAGAAAACTTTAATTATATTCAGCTATCAAAGGTGAACGATAAAGAGTTGCTGGGGAATTTAAAGTCCTTGCTAAATAGTCTCGAATATAACAATGAATCATTAGAACAATATAAACAGTCATTGAATTAAACTTCTTACCATCTTCAACTATCGAGGGCGAAAGCTGAAGATCAACTCAATGATTTTCAGCAATATCATTATTCAACTATTGGGCAGGATTGTTGAAGAAGAAAGGTCAAAATTTAGTCTAAAACTGGAGTGGTAGAATGAGCCAATCATCAGCACAATATCATACTTTTATTAAAGAAATTTTAGAAAATCAAACGGTATGGACAGTAAAAGATCAACAAGGGTTTCCTACTTCTACAAATCCAGATGGAGAAACCTCTGTCCCGTTTTGGTCATTGAAATCAAGAGCAGAGAAAATAATTACAAATGTACCAGACTACAATTCTTTTCAACCATATGAAATAACATTAAGTGATTTTATAAACAAATGGCTAAAAGGGTTGGAAGAAGACGGACTTAATGTGGGTGTTAATTGGAGTGGTAAAAGAGCAGTCGGTTTTGATATAAATCCAAAGGACATAATTGAAAGAATTAATTGTGGATAAAAATGGAATGATTTTATTGAACAAAAGAGGACATTATTCGAAGTTCCTATAACAGGTTATCTCGAATTAGAGTCTTCGGCTATCTAGGAGCGATTACAGCATAATGGGTCGCTCGTTACATAAAAATTGGGTGCTTACTTTAAAAAGCCCTCTAGAATAATAATAATTTAATATAAATACTGGAGTGAATAATGTGGGAGTGGAGAATACAAACCTAGTTGACATAATTGCAGTTAATAAAGAAACAGGTATTTGTACTCTTACGATAATCGATAGTCTTGATTGGAATAACGAAAATGAACATTTAATGCTGCTGCAAGAGAAAATTAATACATATCTTAGTTTTATTGAATCAGGAGAAATTTACTCGACTTACTCTCCGTCAATAGACAAAATCATTGAAATAAATATTAGCTTTAGAGATTCTATTACAGATAGCTGTGAACGTTTTCTCGCACAAGTTTCTCAAATAGTATCTGATGCTGGTTTATTATTTAATTACTCTATTGAATAAGAAAAATGTCTTCAACAATCTAGGAGCTATTGCGGAACAATGGTATTTAATAGAAGCAGGAAAAGGTTAAAAGGGAAGCAATTAGGATATTTCATATTTAAGGTAATAATTGCACATACTAAAATCTGAATTTATGATAAAAAGGATGTGGTTATTATCAAGAGAGTGAAAATATTCCTGTTATGCATTGTCTTCACCTTTTCTTTTTCATTTGTTGCTAAAGCTAACTACACAAGCGAAGAATTTCAAGAATCACTTTTTGAAATTGGCTATAAAAGCATTTATGATGCCTTAAACGAAGGTAATGAATATTTTAATCAAGAAATAGTTTTGCCAGTACAGCTACCTCCAGTTGCTTTTACGCATAGTTTCGGAAGATTCGAAAACCCTGATGGCGAAGTAAATGATAGGTACGACATTGAATACGTGAATAAAGATAAACCTCAAAACCACTTTAATATTACTATACAACCTGTTAAATATGGGATAGATTTTAGGGATAATCAAATCGACCAAAGAATTAAATTGGGTAATGGCAATGAAGCCATATATAGTACAAAAGCCGTAAATGGATTTAATTTACTAGTATTTGAAAAGGATAAATTCCAGTACATTTTGAGTGTGGACAAAAGAATCTCTGATATAGCTACTTCCGATATACTAGTTGAGATTGCAAATTCAATTAAATAAAAAACAAAAGAGCATTGGTTGCTGTTCAACCTATGCTCTTTTTGTTGTTTGTGTGTGATCTACAATTACATACTAAGACAGAAGACCAATGAGATATTATGTTTAATATTGATGCTGTTGTTATTTAATTAAATAGGGCTTTAATTGAAGAACCATATACAAAGTTATCTCGAAATCGAGTCTTCGGCAATTGGGCGCGATCCTGGAACAAGAATCAGCGCTCATTTCTCATTTTAGGGCCAGATTCTTGAAATGATTGTCCTAATAATGAGTTTCACCTTCTGTAATTGTAGACTACAATAATAGTTTTAAAAGAGCAACGTTGAACCTGCGTTGCTCTGCATTAATCCTCAATAGAATGCTCACTATTGTTTATTTCTTTCGCACGGGAAGCCAAACTTCACTATAAGCGTAATCTTTTTTATGCTTATCCATTTTAGTAAAAGAAAAAGTAGGAGCATTGATTACTTCGTAATCAGAAGAAGGAAGCCATTCTGAATAGGTTTTTGCCATTGTATCCTGCAACGCAGATGGAAATGGCCCTTCATTTGGAAATACTGCCCAAGTATAAGCTTCAACAGGCACTACGTCTAAAAAATCGCTGACTTGATTTTTAGTTGTTAATACACCTATCAAGTGGGTTAAATCCCCTTCTTCTTTTAGAAAATTTTCGTCAGCGTTGTAAGAAGCATTAACAATTTCATAAGGCTCTATATTTTGAAGAGAATGCATTTCTTTTCTTTGCTCTTCTGTTATGCTTTCTGCAAGCTTTACTATTTCGTTGTTCACACCTTGAAATTGTATAGGGACACGTTTACTTACACCAACTAGATTAAACGCTGGTTTGTCTTCAATTCTAAATTCCATAGATATTCCTCCTTTTACAGTAATTACGAATGAAAGTTTGGGAAAAGATTTGCTTACCCTTTTTTTTATTACCTCTGTGGGTAAAAAACCACACCATTTTTTAAATGCTCTAGTAAAACCATCCATTGATTGATAACCATATTTAAAAGCAACATCTGTTACCTTTTCTCCACTCAATAAATCCATATTTGCTTCCGATAGTTTTCTGTTTTTTACATATTCCTTTAATGTCATGCCTGAAAGATGAAAAAATACCGTTCTCAAGTGGTAATCGGAAACCCCAGCATAATTGGAAATCCTTTCAAGAGTGAGGTCATCGGTTAAATGAACTTCAATATAGTCAATCACTTGGTTCAATTCTTTTAACATCATATCCCTCCTTTCATGAATACATAATATCAAAGCCGGTATAAGCATACTCGACATTTTTAATCTAAAGTTGTCGGGTTGTTTGTCTTTATTATTCAAAAAATGTAATAAAACATATTAATGTTTCCCGATGTTCAAGAATCGGGCGCTATCCTTTAACAAGGATCAGCGCACTCGTTTATTACGTAGAATACTTTACTGTACAACAAGGGTCTTCACTTTATCTATAAAACCTAAAAAAGACCACCGCTATCTATAGTGGTCTTTTCCTTAAGGCAATTAATAGTTAGATTTGTAATTTCTAAACGTACTCCCTCTCCATAAAATGGAAAGAGAAATGATTAATCCAACAATAGAAAAGGATAGAATGACTAATTGAATATCAAATCCTCTAGAAACGAGTAAAGTTACACTTGCATAGGCAAGCGGATCAAACCCGTTCATGGCTAAAAAGACGATACTCATGACCCTCCCCATAATGCGGGGATCAGTATCTTCTTGTGCTGAAGCGAAAAATGGGATAGATACAAATGTCATGGTAAACCCAATTAAGAACCCTAACGCCGTTAAAATATATAAATTAGGAATTTGACTAAAGGCTATAGCTACTATTAATGTTGCAATTAAGCCTGCAATTGATGTTAATCCCCTACGGCGTATTTTGACCATACCGATTATTACTGTACTTATTAGCATCCCAGCCCCTAAAGCAGCGTCAATGTAACTAAGATTAATTGGTGTCCCCCCATAAGCTTCCACTAAAATTGGAATGGCGATGGTTATTGCTCCGAAGGCAAAGAAATTTAACGTTACTAGTATAAGGATACCTGTTTTCAAGAATCTACTTGCTTTTACATAGGAAAGTCCTTCTATGAGGTCTTTAAATGGTGTTTGTTTTATTGTATGGACTAGAGGACCTTCCTTTATAAAAGGCGGGAACATAAAAAAGGCAGATAACAGAACAATAATAGATGAGACTAAATAACCGGATATCACGCCACCGAATTCCATGACACTTCCAGAGATAATAGGCCCAATAACAAAGCCAATCTGACCCAATCCCTGAATAATAGCATTTGCTTGTTTTATTTGGTTTTTATGAACTATTTTTGGGATTAATGATGTTCCGGCTGGTCCAGAAAATGCATCTAATGTTCCGAAAACGGAGCCTAATATAATCAGGTACAAAAATGTTAATTGATTTGTATTGTGCAATAAAAATATTATAACCAGCAGAACTCCTTGACTCGAACTCGTACTGAACATTATGGTCGTCTTCTTGAATTTATCAGCAAGCACCCCTCCAAATGCCATCATGAGAATACGTGGTACAGTAATGGCAATAAGAATAATGCCCAATGAACTAGCAGAATTCAATTCAGAAATGACAAACCAAGTTGTCGTCATAAAAAACATACTAAAGCCTATCAGCGCCAAAAAGCTACCGATAAACAGAAATATAAAAGTGCGATTCCGAAATAATGATTGTTGTTCCATAGAAAGCCACCTCTCAAACTTATTATAGAACCAATCATAATTTGTGACGTAAAGTCGTAAGCAAACATTTTATACAAAAAATGACTGTTTTTAAGTCGTTAATTTATATCAGTAAAGAGATTAACAAGTGTATGTATTGATTGTGACCTTACGTAACAGCTTAAAATACAGTAAGGTGGTGTTAACATGGAAATGACAATTGGTAAGTTTGCAAAATTAGTGGGTTCAACGGTAAGAACACTAAGATACTACGATAAAATTGAATTACTTACTCCCAAAAAATTAAATAAAAATGGTCGAAAAGTATATACACATTTAGACTGGGAACTTTTTCAACAAATAATGATTTTAAAACATTTTGGTTTATCATTAAATGAAATAAAAGAACAAATGACTAATCAAAAGTTTAATAATCGAGAGTTGTTGCAGGTGCAAAAGCAGTTAATTGAAAAAAAGCAATTGGAATTAAATGATAAGCTAGAAGTAATTACGAGAATGGAGAGACTGTACAACATTGAAGGGATTACTGAGGATGAATTAGATGAATTTGCTTTTATTATGCTTGATATATTTAGGAGAGAAAAATCACAAATTCAAATATTTGAAGAACATTTTGTAAATAACAAGGAAATCTTGAAAGAAATAAAGTTGCTTCATGATCCTGAATACAAGGAGAAGATGGATAGAGAAATATGGAAATTAATTCAAGCAATTAGAAATGCTATTCACTGTAATGACTATGCAAGCAGAAAAAAAGTACAAAAAATTCTAAACAAAATGGATAGCCTATCCTATCCCCTGCGAGTAGAATTCTCCTAAATCTAGTTGATGATGACTATTTTTTAGCTAAGTACAATCATGAATTTAATAGTTATTTTCCTGAAAACATAGCTAGATATATCTATAAAGAGTTGAAAACGTATAATGATGATAAAGAAAATAGTAAGGCTAAAAATAGGGGGAATTAAACTGATAAGCAAATAACTTAAGAGCTTTTGTTTCCTAATGGGAGCTATTGCTAAGGAAAAAGACGAAAATACAATAGATTCATTTGTTGCATATTTCAAAGTACAAACTTCTCAACAAAGTAGCCTAATATCTATATGGATTGATCGTCAAACTGGTGTTAATTATTTATACACATGGAGTGCGCAAGGATGCGCACTCACCCCTTTATTAGACGAGAATGGTAAAGTAATAGCGACGCAAATAGGAGAAGCTAATAAACAATTGTAGGTATACAGCAATCCTTCATTAAGAAGGATTGCCTTTTAAAGTTAAAAGAGGTTAACGCAAGTAAAACAGCGTTAACCTCTTTTTTCTTTTAAAAACTCTTTAATTGGACTTTTCCAATCGATTAAGGCATCAGGGTATTGTTTTCTAACCTCATTTTGGATAAATTCAAAATCATGCTTCTTAAGACCTTGTAACTTTTCCGTATTCTTCGGCCAAATGAAGATGGAGATGACTTCAAATGCCCTATCCGTCGTGCCTAAATATTTTTCTCCTTCAAACATGACGCCTTTGTATGTGAGAAGGAAATTCTTACGCACGTTGCTTTTCTGATCTAACAGGAAGAAATTCTTCTGTTCATGGGCAATTTCGAGCTTCCGCTTCGGATTCAGGAGATACTTGAAAATCGAATAGATAATAAACGCAACAAGTGCAAGTAAAGCAAGACGAATGAGAATCATAAACATAGTTGCTACTCCTTCGCAAATTTAAAAGTTTTATTATAAAATACCTTATATACGGGTGGAGGTATGAATAGGTTTCATTTTTTATAAAAAAATTTTAAAAAAGGCGGTACTTTATGAAATTACATAAGTTATATGACATGCAAAGAGAGCTTGATGAGAAAATAGAATCTCAGCACGGCTTAATAAAAGAGAATTTAGTGGAGGAAAAGATTTTAGCCTTGCTTGTGGAGCTGGGTGAACTGGCAAATGAAACTAGATGCTTCAAGTTCTGGAGTGTAAAACCACCTGCTGAACGCAATGTGATCTTAGAAGAGTATGTGGACGGTGTGCACTTTATTCTGTCTCTCGGACTGACGTTTGGATTTGGGGAAGAAGTATCAATAGGTCTTACCAGGCAAGGAGAGTCTATAACCGAACAATTCAATATCGTGTATCATCTTGTTTCTGTATTTAGAAATGATGTTTCTGAAGAAAACTATAACGTACTGGTTGATTCCTATATGCAACTGGGCGAAATGCTAGGCTTTTCGTGGGAGGAAGTGGAAGGTGCTTACCTTGAGAAAAACAAAGTAAACCATGAGCGTCAGGAGCAAGGTTATTAATCCTTTTTACATTAGTAAGAGTTTTCTGTATAATAATTGTTGGATTGATATTTATTAAGGGGGTCGAAATACATGACAAAGCTAGATGAAACATTAACAATGTTGAAAGATCTAACAGATGCCAAGGGTATTCCCGGCAACGAAAGAGAACCACGCGACGTAATGAAAAAATACATAACGCCATTTGCTGATGAAGTTTTCACAGACGGATTGGGAAGCTTAATCGCCAAAAAAATTGGTAAAGCGGACGGTCCAAAAGTAATGGTAGCCGGACACTTGGACGAAGTGGGCTTCATGATCACACATATCGATGACCGTGGATTCCTTCGCTTCCAAACAGTTGGAGGTTGGTGGTCCCAAGTTATGCTTGCACAACGTGTTACCATCGTAACTTCTAAAGGCGACGTAACAGGTGTGATCGGTTCCAAACCTCCACACATCCTGCCCCCGGAAGCGCGCAAAAAGCCGGTAGACATCAAGGACATGTTCATCGACATCGGTGCATCCAGTCGTGAAGAAGCACAAGAATGGGGAGTGCGCCCTGGCGACCAGGTTGTTCCTTACTTCGAATTCACTGTCATGAACAATGAAAAAATGCTGCTTGCAAAAGCATGGGATAACCGTATCGGCTGTGCCATCGCGATTGACGTGTTAAAGCAGTTAAAAGGCGCAGACCATCCAAACGTGGTGTACGGAGTAGGAACTGTTCAAGAGGAAGTAGGCCTTCGTGGTGCGAAAACTTCCGCAAACCTGATTCAACCTGACATCGGATTTGGTGTGGACGTAGGGATCGCAGGAGATACTCCAGGCGTTACTGAAAAAGAAGCACTAAGCAAAATGGGGAAAGGCCCACAAATCATCCTTTATGATGCGTCCATGGTCTCCCACAAAGGATTACGCGACTTTGTAACAGGTGTAGCCGACGAAATGGAAATTCCATATCAGTTCGACTCTGTTGCAGGAGGCGGAACAGATTCCGGTGCCATCCACCTGACAGCACAAGGTGTACCAGCACTATCCATCACCATCGCAACACGCTACATCCACTCTCATGCAGCAATGCTACACCGCGATGACTACGAAAACGCAGTGAAATTGATTGCAGAAGTAATCAAGAAGTTGGATGCTGATACGGTTAGCAGATTGACGTTTGATTGATAGTTATTTTGGTTGGCCTGCCGTTTTAGACGGCGGGCCTTTTGTTTCTAGATAGGAAGTTAAAGGTTATCGATCTCTTTCTTGGTGGAAATTAGGTAAAAATTCTTTTTGGCACGAACTCAGTTTGTTTTGGCACGAACTCGGGCTATTTCGGCACGAACTTGGTCCATTTCCGCACGAACTCACTATAAAATGGCACCAACTATAGTAAATTCTCTGCACATAATAGTTATATTATGGTAAAATTAACCTAATTAAACTATTTGGAGGGAAAAATGATAATAAAACCACTCGAAAAACCGCTAACTATCAAAAAGTTAGAAGCATTGTTGAGAAGAATTGATAAGAATCACCCAAAAAGACCGCAAATTGAGCAAGATCTGGCTAAAAGATTGGCAGGCTACAAAGGTGAGCAGTCCATGGAATATCATTTATCGTTTTTGGATGAGCGCAAATTCTATATCTTGCATGCATTAAGACTACAATCATCTAGTAACTACTACTTTCAAATGGATGTCCTCCTCTTAACCTCAAAATACTTCCTCATCATTGAGATAAAAAACATCATCGGCCAAGTCACTTTTGAAAATCATTTTGCTCAATTTATTCGGACACTAAATGGCATAGAAGAAGGTTTCTATAATCCTCTAGATCAAGTAAAGAAACAAAAATTAAGACTAGATTCCTTTATAGAAAGCCAAAAGATTAAGCGTCCCCCAATAAAATCCCTGGTATGCTTTACCAACCCTCAAACCATTATCAGATCAGATTCCCGAGTGAAAGCTTCCCAATACGTCATGCATGCACACAATCTTTTTTCAAAACTAGAACAGCTAAATCAACAATTTGACTCGTCCAATTTTACTGAAAAAGAATTACTAAAGATTTCGCGAAAATTATTAAAGCAACATTGCGAGGAAAATGTTAACATCCTTGAACGATATGATATAAACCGGAATGAAATATTAAAAGGAGTTCAATGCCCAGGTTGTTCGAACATTCCACTGAACAGACAAAGTGGTTCATGGTTTTGTGAGAAGTGCAATTTGAAATCTAAAAATGCTCATATAGCAACCCTGGAAGATTATCGCTTACTTTGGTACCAACATCACCCATCAGGAAATAAAAGAATTTCTAGGGTTAGCAACGAATTCAACCACGTCGAAAATGATTTCCTCTTTAGGACTAACACACTGCGGATCAAAGTTTAGGAGAACATACAAACTCAAATAAAAACAGCCCCCACAGGAGCTGCCTCAATCCAATACTATTTCAATCCATCCTCTAAAGTTGAGAGCATTTCAGCTTTGTCCTGCTCAGAAGAATTCTCCCAAATCACTTCAAACAACACGCCTAAACCTGGAAGCATTTTTTCTTCGCCTTTATTGATGGCATCTAAGATTGTCTCTCTAAGCTGGTCTTGAGAATTTCCTTCCACATTCTGACGAATCGCATGACGTAAATTCAAATTCATCCTTATCACCTCGTAGGAAAAATAGTATCAACACATAGCATGTCCAACAGATGGTTTAATTATGTGTATAAAATGCGTATAATAGCTTATAGTGAGTTACGGAAAAGGGGAAACAATCATTGAAACATATAGAATCCATTAAGAATAATAAAGTGAAGCAGTGGAAAAAGCTGCAGAAAAAGAAGGAACGCGAACAATCGGGAACATTTATCATTGAAGGATTTCATTTGGTGGAAGAGGCACTGAAAATAGACAATCTTGTGGAAGAAATCATCATTTCCGAAGATCGCTCCATTCCAAAAGAATGGGATCTCAACCATGTGGAACTAATATATGCCGTTCCCAATGTCCTAAAAGAGATTAGTGAGACGGAAACGCCACAAGGAGTCGCAGCTATTTGCCGCATCCCCGAAGAAGACGAACACACTATCCAACCCAACCAAAAAATTCTTTTACTCGATAATGTACAAGATCCGGGAAATGTGGGCACCATGATAAGAACAGCAGACGCTGCGGGAATGGATATGGTGATCTTGGGAGAAGGTTGCGCAGATTTATACAGCTCCAAAGTGATTCGTTCCACACAAGGCTCGATTTTTCACCTGCCAATAGCAAGAGGAGACCTCAAAAGCTATATCAAGCAGTGTAAAGAACTGAACACACCTGTTTACGGAACTTCCTTACAAAACGGTGTGCCTTATCAGGAAATCCAACCATCCGGTACTTTCGGGCTGATTCTTGGCAATGAAGGAAAGGGTATGGCACAAGAGCATCTCGACATGACAGACCAGAATCTATACATTCCGATTCACGGTCAGAGCGAATCGTTGAATGTCGGCGTTGCGGCAGGGATTTTAATGTATTATTTACGCGGATAGAGTTGCATCCGGCACGTGTTTTCAATATAATATAAAAATAGTTACATACTAATCAAAGCAATGAGAGAGGCAAGTAGCTCATTTCAGACCTTATCAGGGAAAAGGTGCCGTAGACTGAAAGCATCTTAATGGAAGAAAGAGCGAACATTTCACCTCTTGAGTGACACTTGGACCAGCGTGCTTAAGCAAATGCTGTAAAGGTGGACCGGTTAGATAGCCGTTATCTGGAACAGAGCGAACAAAGCGTATTTTGTCTTTGTTAACTAGGGTGGTACCGCGAATATCTCGTCCCTTTTTGAGGGGCGAGTTTTTTTGTTTTTTTATAGGCTCTGTTAAACGCCGCTGTTGATTTCCGCACTGGGCTTCGCTTTCCGAGGGGCGGTGCTTGAGCCTCCTCACTCCGTTGCGGGGTCTCAACCAACCGCTACCTCCCTCCGGAGTCTTCGCCCATTGCTCCAATCAACAGCTGGGAATCATAACAACCTATTCAATTTCACTCAAAAAATGAACCAAGGAGGAATAGATATGGAACAACGATTGAAAGAATTAGAGACGCTTGCCATCGAGCAGGTAGAACAAGCGCAAGACTTAAAGCAATTGAATGAAGTCCGTGTGGCGTACCTTGGAAAAAAAGGACCCATCACGGAAATTTTAAAAGGAATGGGTAAGCTCTCAGCAGAAGAGCGCCCGAAAATGGGAGCACTGGCTAACGTCGTGCGTGGAAACGTTGCAGAAAAAATCGAAGCCAAACAAGCTGAGCTTGAAAAAGCTGAGGTAGCAAAGAAGCTTGCATCTGAAACGATTGATGTAACCCTACCTGGCCGTCCTGGACCAACAGGAAACCCGCATCCATTGACAAAAGTCATCGAAGAAATCGAAGACCTGTTCTTAGGAATGGGCTATACGATCACAGAAGGACCGGAAGTGGAAACGGACTACTACAACTTTGAAGCATTGAACTTGCCAAAGGATCATCCAGCAAGAGATATGCAGGATTCTTTCTATATTACAGATGAAGTTCTTCTCAGAACGCAAACTTCTCCTGTTCAAGCAAGAACGATGGAAGCGAATAAAGAAAAGGGACCAATCAAAATTATTTGTCCTGGTAAAGTGTATCGCCGTGATGATGACGATGCGACTCACTCCCATCAGTTCACGCAAATTGAAGGACTAGTTATTGATGAGAACATCAGCATGAGCGACCTGAAAGGAACGCTTGAAACATTTGCGAAAAAGATGTTCGGTGACGACCGTGAAATTCGTCTTCGTCCAAGTTTCTTCCCGTTCACAGAACCGTCCGTTGAGATTGACGTGACATGTGCGAAATGTGGAGGAAAAGGCTGCAGCATGTGTAAAGGAACTGGCTGGATTGAAATCCTTGGAGCTGGTATGGTACATCCGCGCGTGTTGGAAATGTCCGGATATGATCCGAAGAAATATCAAGGATTTGCTTTTGGAATGGGACCTGAACGTATTGCGATGCTTCGTTACGGCATTGACGATATCCGCCATTTCTACACGAATGATCAACGTTTCGTGAAGCAATTCAATCGAGTTTAAGAGGAGGGGAAACCATGTTAGTATCTTACAATTGGTTAAAAGATTACGTAAATATAGAGGATATTTCTGCTGAAGACTTGGCAGAGAAGATTACAAGAAGCGGCATTGAAGTAGAAGGCGTGGAAGTGCTGAACGACGGAATCAAAGGTGTCGTAGTCGGTCACGTTTTAGAAAAAGAACAGCATCCAAATGCAGATAAATTGAACGTATGCCAAGTAAATCTTGGAAACGGAGAGACGGTACAAATTGTATGCGGCGCTAAAAATGTAGACAAAGGCCAGAAAGTGGCAGTGGCAACAGTTGGGGCAGTGCTTCCTGGTAATTTTAAAATTAAGCGTGCAAAGCTTCGCGGCGAAGAGTCCAACGGAATGATTTGTTCCCTTCAGGAGCTAGGTATTGGTTCTAAGCTTGTTGCCAAAGAATTCTCTGAAGGAATTTTCGTATTCCCGAACGATGTGGAAGTTGGGACAGATGCACTAGAATACTTAAACCGCAACGACAAAGTGATGGAATTAGGGCTTACTCCAAACCGTTCTGATGCATTAAGCATGCTAGGTGTGGCTTATGAAGTGGGTGCAATCCTTGGCCGTGATGTAAAATGGCCTTCCACGGAATATGAAGCAAACAGTGAAGAAGCTTCTGACTATATTTCTGTTAATGTGGACGCTTCTGAAGACAACCCATTGTATGTAGCGAAAGTAGTGAAAAACGTGAAGATCGGTCCGTCACCGCTTTGGATGCAAGCTCGTCTGATGGCAGCCGGAATCCGCCCACACAACAATGTGGTCGATATCACCAACTACATCTTATTAGAATACGGTCAGCCATTGCATGCGTTCGATTATGATCGTCTTGGCAGCAAGGAAATCCTTGTACGTCGTGCTCGTAAGGATGAAAAAATCACGACGCTAGATGATGCAGAACGTACATTAACAGAAGACCATCTTGTGATTACAAATGGCTCAGAGCCTGTCGCACTTGCAGGTGTCATGGGTGGAGCGAATTCAGAGGTCCAATCTGATACAACGACTATCCTATTGGAGTCCGCATACTTTAACGGAGTTACTGTCAGAAAAGCTTCTAAGGACCACGGTCTTCGTAGTGAAGCAAGTACGCGCTATGAAAAAGGTATCGATCCAAACCGTACACATGAAGCGGCAGAAAGAGCAGTTGCCCTTATGGCAGAATATGCTGGCGGTGAAGTGGTCGGTGGTTCAGTAGAAGTAAACACATTGAAAGTAGAACCTGCAGTTGTGACTACTACTGTAGAAAAGATAAATTCTGTTTTAGGAACTTCCATCACTGCCGC
Organism: Sutcliffiella horikoshii; assembly: GCF_021991925.1. Taxonomy (GTDB): domain Bacteria; phylum Bacillota; class Bacilli; order Bacillales; family Bacillaceae_I; genus Sutcliffiella_A; species Sutcliffiella_A horikoshii_F. The sequence goes on from NZ_RXZI01000003.1 coordinate 245,528, forward strand.
GGAAGTGAAAGATATTTTCACAAAGCTACAATTTGAAGTTTCAGAAGACAATGAGAGCTTCACAGTAACGGTCCCGACTCGTCGTGGGGATATCACGATTGAAGAGGACCTTGTGGAGGAAGTTGCTCGTCTTTACGGATATGACAACATTCCAACCACACTACCAGTAAGTGCAGCGACACCTGGTGTGTTGACACCTTACCAAGCAAGACGTCGTAAAGTCCGCCGTTACCTTGAGGGTGCAGGCTTGATCCAGAATATCACTTACTCTCTTACAAGCGATGAGCGCGCGAAGCAATTTGCCCTAGAAGATGGGAAAGCGATACGCCTTGCGATGCCAATGAGTGAAGAAAGAAGCACGTTACGACTAAGCCTAGTACCGCATCTTCTGGAAGCTCTTCAGCACAATATTGCCCGTTCCACACAATCGAACGCGGTATATGAAATCGGCTCTGTATTCATCGGAAAAGATGGTGCGGTTTTACCGGAAGAAAAAGAGCGTTTGGCTGGTGCATTAACTGGTCTTTGGCAGCAACACCCATGGCAAGGAGAGAAAAAAGCAGTCGATTTCTTTGTAGCAAAAGGAATCCTAGAAGGCATGTTCTCTATGCTAGGAGTGAGTGAAACAATTACTTACACTCGTTCTGAAAAAGACGGCTTACACCCAGGGCGTACAGCGGAAATCTTACTGAACGGTGAAAGCATTGGTTTCATCGGTCAGCTTCATCCAGAGAAATTAAATGAGCTGGATCTGCCTGAAACATATGTATTCGAGCTTTCCTTAATAGCACTACTTGGAGAGAGTATCGGAGAAATCCAATACGAAGCAATCCCACGTTTCCCATCCATCAGCCGCGATATCGCGCTTGTAGTGGATCGTGAAACTCCTGCTGGTGAACTAGAAGCAGTCATCAAGACAACTGGTGGTTCTTTATTGAAAGAAGTTCAGGTATTTGACGTATACGAAGGAGACAAAATCGACTCATCGAAAAAATCAGTCGCTTTCGCATTACGCTACTACCACCCAGAACACACACTTACAGACGAAGAAGTAACAAAAGTCCACAAAAAAGTACTTCAAGCAGTCGAAGAAAAATTCGAAGCTGTACTAAGAAGCTAAAATAAACGAAGGGATTCCAAATGGGATCCCTTTTTTGTGCTTTTTGAAAGACAAGAAGGCATTAAATACCGTTGATTTCCGTTCCAGGCGTTTCGCTTGCCTGCGGGCGGTCCGTGAGCCTCCTCACTCCGTTGCGGGGTCTCACCTGTCCCTTCCTCCCGCGGGCGTCTACACGCCTTCCACTCCAATCAACAAGGTAATTTCATTCACCTATCCGAGCCAGTTAACTGAAAATACCAGTAGCGTTTCTGTAACGTAATTTCTAGCTGTGGATTGGAGCAAATGGCGAAGACTCCTGCGGGAAAGTAGCGGCAATGTTGAGACCCCGCAGGCTTGCCGAGGAGGCTCAAGGTCGCCCCGCGGAAAGCGTAGCCATTTGTGGAAAGGAACAGCGGCGGTTAGCGATTAACCAAACTCAAATTTTTAGATTTAAAAGGGCTAATTGTCTTTGAAGGTTTTTCTTAATCCAAAACTAGGTATTTCGAATGATTTATAAGAACGTGTGTTCTGTTTTTCCGATAGAATGGTATAATAGAGTGGACAGTATAATAGGAACGGGTGGTGCGGTGAATCCCTGTGGAGAACGGGGGTGACCGTATGAGCGAGATGCAGCTATTCCTCACATCAGGACTATTCATCTTTGCGTTAGTGAATCTAGTAATCGTGTTGATAAAAGAAATGACAAAAAAATAACCCACCCGTGACTTCTAATTCGCTGTTAGGCAGTCGGGTGAGTTACTTATTACGTTCGACTCCACAGTAGCCGTGCTTCTGCGGAACTTATACTGTTAAGTCAAAGTGCGTCCAACACTTTGGCTTCTTCAATCATGTGTATACACAAATTATAGCACAAGACAACCGACTGTAAACGAACTTTCAATTGGTAAAGTTATCTGACCAGTTTTTTTGCCTTCAACGTGTTAGCAAAATGCACTTTCGCCACCTTGTTCAAAAATCCTTCTCCATGCTTTTCGATTACCCTTGCAGCTGCAGAATCCACTTTTGAACCCGCTCCTTTAGGAATCGTTATTCCAGCAAGCTCGCTCAGTTTATCCATCTCTTTCAAGAAAGAATACCTCGCGATAATGGACGCTGCTGCCACTGAAAGGTGCAAGCCTTCCGCTTTCGTATGAAAATAAACATTTTCACGAACAATATTCTTCTGTTGAGCCACATGACGATAGTAGATGCCTGATTCCGCAAACTGGTCAATCAATATAGCATCAGGTTTCTCTGGCGCAATCTTATCCAGTACATGCTGCAATGCTTTATTATGCAGCAATGCCTTTATTTTCCCTTGACTCATACCGCTTTGTTGCAGTTCATTGTATTTTTCATTATGTAATACTAATAAGCTGTAAGGTACATGTGGCAAAATTGCTTTTGCAATCCGCACGATTTTTTCATCATTTAATGCTTTTGAATCCTGGACACCAAGTTCTTGCAACTTAACCATTTGCTCTTTTTTTACATAAGCTGCACAAACGGTAATCGGACCAAAATAATCCCCAGTCCCTACTTCATCAGATCCGATGACAGAGAGGGAGGCAAAGCCTGCAGGCAAGGAAGATTTCACTTTGTTTCCTGATGATGAAACAGTGGTGGCCTTTTTACCAGATTTAGAAGGTGCATCAGTAGCCCCAAACCCCTTCCATATATTCGCTTCCTCTTCCGCTCCTTTTCCTTGGAACAACACTTTTCCTGATTTGTATGCCGTAATGTTACATGTGGGCGATTTTGCAACAAAAACGGCTCCTGTTGGCAGTTTGTCTATCTTATGTTCCTTATAGAAACTTTCAATTTTGTTTAAAATAGTCCCAGATACTTGAATAACTTGATATGACAATTAATTCACTCCTACTACAAATTTTTACATTTTTCCATGTTTCTTTTCCACTTTAGAAAGTTTCGTGGTATTATAAAGATTAGGATTTTAATGAATGGGGGCATACACGTTGTCAGAGCATAAAACTCGCACAACTGTCGACATATATGGACAACAATATTCGATTGTTGGTACGGAAAGTATAAGTCACATACGACTTGTTGCTTCCATTGTCGATGAAAAAATGAGAGAAATCAATAGTAAAAATTCAAACTTGGACATCAGTAAACTGGCAGTGTTGACTGCGGTTAACGTTGTACATGATTATATCAAATTAAAAGATGAATACGATATGCTTGAGAGAGAATTAAAGAAAAAGGGTTGAGTACGATGCTAGACTTGATTATTATTTTTCTATTTATTATGGGATTAATTGTGGGGATTCGTCGAGGATTCATCATGCAAATTGTCCATCTATCCGGATTCATTGCCGCCTTTGTGGTTGCATATATGTTCTATGCGGACTTGGCGCCAAAATTGAAGCTTTGGGTACCGATGCCGAGTTTTGGTAACTCGGAATTCTCTATGTTTTTTGAGACCATTAGCCTCGATACCGCCTATTATAGAGCAATTGCCTTTGCCATTTTGTTCTTCGGGACAAGAATTGCTGCACAGATCATCGGTTCCATGCTGGATTTTCTATCCCATCTGCCGATATTGAAGCAGCTGAACAGTTGGGCCGGAGCGGTTCTTGGGTTTGTAGAAGTTTATCTGGTTGTCTTCATTTTCTTGTACATAGGAGCGCTTGTTCCTTTGGAGATGGTTCAGACATCCATCAGCGATTCATCCATGGCGAAGGGAATCGTGGAGAACACCCCGATTTTCTCTGCTAAGTTGCAGGAATTATGGGCCGGTTATATGGCCAGCAGATAAATAGGAAGACATAGTAAAAGCAGTAGTTCACATAGGAACTGCTGCTTTTTACGTTTTGCCATTTTCTAAACTAATTTATGTCCACAGTTAGCACAAAAGTTGCCGCCAGCTGTTTTGGTGCCACAGTTAGGGCAGAAATTTGGTTTGCCTTCCGAAGTTGGCTGCTGCACTCCACCTTCTGGAGCTGGAGTCACCGGTTGGGCAGAAGGCTGAGGCTGCTTTTGCCCATTATTGTTTTGGTTTTGTTGATTCATCTGATTCATTATTTGATTCGCCATGTTCATGCCCATCATCATTCCTGCCATATCTGAAGCAGCTCCACTACCACCCATTTTTCCGGACGACATGCCATCCACCATGGATAGTCGCTGGTATTTATCCACATCACCAACCATACCATGTGAGGCTGTTTTGGAGATCATATCCTGGATCTCTTTAGGATAATTGAAGCTCATCACTTGAAAACCTGTAATGGTAAGACCATTATTAATGATTTGCATATCCAAGTCTTCTTTGATGCCTTTGGATATTTCAAAAGAATTGGACTGAAGATTGAACATATCCTTGCCTTCCCGTGTAATCCACTTCATCAATAACTGATCAAGAACGGAAGTGATTCGAATCCTGACGTCCTCTACAAGATAGCGCTCCCTGACCCCGGCAATTTTATCGATCAAGGCAATATAATCATCAACCTTGAATTGGAATGTTCCATTTGCACGGATAGGCATACCCCCAGGTAGACCCGGTGCTGGAATGTTGATGGCATTTTTTGTGCCCCATTTTACGGTGAACTCTTTCGTGTTGACGAATAAGACCTCCACGCGCATGCCACTGTTGAAGCCGAAACGAAATCCCTTCAATGTGGATAAAAATGGGATGATTTGTGACTCCACATCATAGGTGCCTTCATCACGGAATACTCCTTCTATTTTCCCGTTGTTGAAGAAAATGGCATCTTGACCTGGGCGAATAATCAGCTTGCTTCCTTTTTTGATTTCTTTGTTGTTCCATTTATAGAAGATCATATCTTCTCTGAATTCTTGCCATTCAATGACATTGGCAAATTGGTTTCTGAAAAATGACATGTTACTTCTTCTCCTTACTTTTTAAAATTTCCCTCGGCTGCCGCTGTGGGAATGACCGCCACCTGTGATGCCGCCACCGCCTGTGAACCCGCCGCTATTATTGTTGTTATTGGTCGGTTTCTTGACTCTTGTCACTGTCTTTCTGAGGTATCTATCATGTCGATGCAGGACTTTGGAGCTGTTGCTATTCATATAGGTTCCGGAATTTACTGTGACTCTTCCACCAGAGTTATAAGTAAGGATCCCAACAACGGCTCCCCCAACGATGAATGAAACCAAAAGCTGGAACCATAGCTGGAAAAAGAGATTATCAGAGGAGGTCCCACCTGCATAATACTCTTCCTCATAATTTTGGTACCCGTCATTATGATCAGGATTAGAACCTGGGTTATCTCTACTCGTTTCTGGTTCCATGCCCATATAAGAATGGGAATTTAAAATAAACTCTGCAAAAGCCTCATAATAGTTTCCTTGAGAGAGGGCAGGTGTGATACTCTCCATGATCAGATCCAGTCGTTGATCATTCAAATAGAGTTCCGCTTTTTTAAATCCAGCCAAATATATATCCCGCTCTTTCATGTCGATGGCCAGGATGGCTGTGTTTCCATAAGGCTGGTCATACCCAGGGGCATTCTCATCATAAAAGTCTCCTACATAATCAACGATATCCTTACCATCCATGCCATTTGCTGTAATGATTATAAAAGCAGTTTCAGATTCTGCACCAAGCTCATTGGCTAACGTTTCAAGTTGTGTGATTTCTTGGTCCGTCAATATCCCGGCATAGTCGAATACAAATTGTTCCTGGTTAACTGATTCAGCCTGAGCAGTGAATCCCCATGTTACCACTAATAAAACTGTCATCATCAATGAATAAATGCTTTTGTACCTTCTCACCAGAAACCGCCTCCCATCATGTAGGCGATTGATTTCATCGCAAGGAGGGTACCGCCGGCAACACCACTGAACCACATCGCCACTTTGCCCATACTGATGGGAGGTTTACCAACCACTTTTCCTGTCTGTCCATTCATGGCAAAAGTATGCTCCGATTGGGCGTAATCATAGCTGATCATCCATACAGGCAATAACACGTAATGGTTATTCACACTTTTCGTATCTATCTGCTTCTCCTTGAAGTTAATCGATTGATAGCCGGATAGGGTGGATTGTATGTAGGAATCGATATATCCGCTTATTTTATGCTTTGCCCTTGGAAGGAGTTCTTTGTCATCATAATTGTACTTCTCCGCCACATAGCCTACTAGATAAGGAGTTTTAAATTCCTTTAGCTGATCATATGGGAAAGGCTCCAATTTATCCATGAGTTCGTCATTCATCTTTTCCGAGGCATCCACCGGAATTTTGACATAATCGAGATTGATATCACGAAAGGCGTCGTAATACTTTGTCTCGGTATAAATGTAATCCCCTTGGCTATAGGTTCTTACCTTGGTCCCGACAGCATGTACCTGGACCTTGATATTCAAATCATACAACCAAAAAGGTACATAGATTCCCGTGATGCTCTTAATTCGATCTGCACTCATAAAGCCTTTTGGTGTCAGGAGTCCCTTGCCACACCATTTCTGAAATGCGCTGATTGCAGCCTCTTTGCTGATAGTAAAGGGGATGACTTTAGCAGGAGCAAGGTTGCCTGACAATCGATCCGCAATCACCACCCCCGCTCCGCAAAAGCTACAGCTAGTCGCGGTGGTTTCTATTTCCGTCATTAGGACCGCTCCACAGTTCTCACATTGATATTCCTTCACTTCATCTTCTGTAAAAGTTGCTTTTATCAATTGTTCCGGATGTTCTTCAATATTTTCCCGGAGGCCACAACTTTGACAGGAAAGTTTGCCTGAGTCGGCATCAAAACTCATATCGCTTCCGCAGCCTGGACATTTGTAATGAAGGATCATTTGACATCACCTCTCTCCTTATTGGTACAAGTATTTTCTATCAATATACATTTCAAAGCTGTAGCGAGTATGCTACAGCTTCGTTTACGATGACTAATTATTATTCTTCAATCTCGCCTTTAATGCTTCTAGCTCATTATCTACATTTTTACTTTGCTGATCGTATTTTGCTGTAAGGTCTTCAATGTCATCCTTTGGACCTGCATTTAGCTCTGCCATTGCATTCGCTTCATCGAGCGCCCGGTTCACTTTGTCTTCCATTCTGCCAAATGCCGATATCGATCCCCCTGCTCGTGTTGCGGAATCTCCGAGTTTATTCATTCTCTCTTGCGTCTTGGCGACAGACCATTTCGCTTTGAGCATATTTCTGCGCGCTTCCAATTCGCCAATATCAGAAACCAATTTATCATGCATCTGTTTCATTTGAAGGGAGTTGGTCCTAGCCAGTTGATAGGATGCTTCCAGTTCGGAGAAAGTGGTCTCAAACGTTCTTTTTCGCTCAAGGAACTTTCTTGCATCATCCTCATTACCAGCTTCCAAAGCTTTAATCGCATAACGTTCCATTTTCTCCATATCGTCCCTGCACGCATCCCATTCCCTCTTGGAACGCTGCTCCTGAGCCATGACGGATGCGGTTTCCGCTTTTACCTTTCCTAAATCACTGTTCAGGTTCCGTAAATATTGATCAATCATTTTCTCCGGGTTTTCCGCTTTATCCAACAAAGCGTTAATGTTACTGGACATAATATCTCTGAATCTCGCGATGATACTCATACAAACATTCCTCCTTTAGTTAAGCAAAAAAATAGGAAACTCTTAGTAGTTTATACTGGATACAAGGGAGAAAGGTTTCATTTTTTTTATGAAAAATTAACGCAGACCCATTTTTCCGCTACCCCAAGTAACTTCGATTGTACATTTCCTCTAATTATTTGTATGATTCTATTAGGATAAGTTTACATAAGGTTAGGTGATAAGGATGAACAAAAAACAGATCGTGAAATGGCTGGAGACGATCGCAACATATATGGAATTAAAAGGAGAGAACGGCTTCAAGGTTTCCGCCTTCCGAAAAGCAGCGTTGGCCCTTGAAAATGATGAGAGAAGCCTTACACAGATTGATGACTTCACAAAAATAAGTGGGATTGGCAAAGGAACGGCAGCTGTCATCCACGAGATTATGGAAACAGGCAAGTCATCGGTTTTAGAGGAACTACAACAGGAGGTGCCAGAGGGATTGGTACCTTTGTTAAAGTTGCCTGGTTTGGGCGGCAAAAAAATTGCGAAACTTTATCAAGAATTGGACGTAGTAGATATAACAAGTCTGAAAGAGGCATGTGAAGCTGGAAAGGTGCAGGCGCTTGCGGGATTTGGTAAAAAAACGGAAGAGAAAATCCTTGCTGCCATCGAAGAAGTGGGCAAACGTCCTGACCGTTTGCCAATCTCCTTTATGACACCGATTGCTGAGCAAATAGAGCAATACCTATCAACGGTTGATGGGATAGAGGAATATTCCCGTGCAGGAAGCCTGCGCAGATACAGGGAGACCATCAAGGATTTGGATTTTATCATCTCCACAACAAATCCCGAGAAGGTACGAGAGCAGCTTGTGAAGATGGACAGGGTTATAGAGATTATCGCCAATGGTGATACGAAAGTATCCATCATTTTAAAATATGACTATGATGTATCCGTTGATTTCCGTATGGTGGAACCACAGAGTTTTCCTACGACTCTTCATCATTTCACCGGTTCAAAGGATCATAATGTCCGCATGAGACAGTTAGCAAAAGAACGTGGAGAGAAAATCAGTGAGTATGGTGTGGAGGATGTAGAAACCGGGGAAATCAAGCATTTCAAATCAGAAGAGGAATTCTTCGGACATTTTAATCTTCCATTTATTCCACCTGAAATAAGGGAGGATGGAACGGAAGTCGATTATGCATTAGAAAATGGGGAAGTTCCATTGGTTACATTAAAAGAAATTCGCGGCGACCTTCATATGCACTCCACTTGGAGCGATGGTGCCCATACAATAGAAGAGATGATTGAAGCAAACCGTGCTAAAGGGTATAAATATATGGCGATCACCGACCACTCCCAATACTTGAAGGTGGCAAACGGGCTAACGCCGATACGCTTGAGACAACAGAAGGAAGTAATAAAGAAATTAAATGAAAAGTATGACGATATCACCATTTTGTCTGGTGTGGAGATGGACATTCTCCCAGATGGTTCCCTTGATTATGATGACGAGCTGATGGAAGAGATGGATATTGTCATCGCTTCGATCCACTCAAGCTTTTCACAAAAAAGGGAAGTCATCATGGAGCGATTAAAAACAGCGCTCGAGAATTACCATGTGGATATCATCGCCCACCCGACAGGACGCCTGATTGGACGCAGGGAAGGCTATGATGTAGATGTGGAAATGTTGATTCAGCTTGCAAAAGAAACAAATACGGCACTCGAGCTTAATGCAAATCCGAATAGATTAGATCTTGCCAGCCATTATGTGCGTCTTGCTCAAGATGCCGGGGTGAAACTTGTCATCAATACAGATGCACATAGCATTGATATGTTGGATCACATGGAAATTGGTGTGGCAACAGCCAGAAAAGGCTGGATTAAAAAGGAAAATGTCATCAATACATGGTCACTAGAAGAGTTAAAGAAGTATTTAACACGACACCATACGTAAGCAAGTAAAGAAGGGAGTTATGGGTACGTGCAACCAAGAGTTTTAAAGGTATTGGAATTCAATAAAGTAAAAGATAAATTAGCTACATTTTCTGCCTCATCCTTGGGGAAAGAAAAAGTGGCCCAGCTGACACCAGCGACCAACTATGAGGAGGTTGTGGAGAGGCAGCTACAAACAGATGAAGCGGCAACCATTCTTAGATTAAAAGGGGAGGTTCCACTTGGAGGCATCACAGATATCAGAGCGCATGTGAAGCGGGCCGAGATTGGCGGGACATTGAACACCCAAGAGCTTTTGGATATAGCAGGAACCATCTATGCGGCGCGCAAGCTTGATCGATTTGTGGAAACGGTACTGGAAGAGGAAATCTCTATTCCGATCATGAAAAGCTATATGGACCAGCTAATCATCTATCCAGAGCTTGAACGCAATATCAAGAATTGTATCGATGAATACGGTGAAGTGTTGGACGGGGCAAGTGATAAATTACGAGGAATACGCCAACAATTAAGGTCCACAGAATCCAGGGTGCGTGAAAAGTTAGAAAGCATGATTCGTTCATCCAATGCGCAAAAAATGCTATCTGACGCCATCATCACCATCCGTAATGAGCGTTATGTGATTCCGGTAAAACAAGAATACCGAGGTGCTTATGGAGGAATTGTACATGACCAATCCTCCTCTGGCGCGACCTTGTTCATTGAACCTCAACAGGTAGTGGATCTGAATAATGTCCTGCAGGAAGCGAAGGTAAAAGAGAAGCTTGAGATCGATCGCATATTGGCTGAATTGTCAGGAGAAGTGGCAGAAGTTGCGCGAGACCTTCTTGAAAATGTAAGTATTTTGGCAGAGATTGATTTTATGTTTGCAAAGGCGAAGTACGGAAAGTTCATCCGTGGAACCAAGCCGGAAATCAATAATGAGAAATACGTCAGACTTGTTCAGGCAAGACATCCTCTCATATCAGAAGAAGAAGTGGTCCCGAACACCATTGAGCTAGGAAAGGACTATACTTCCATTGTCATAACCGGACCTAATACAGGTGGGAAAACCGTCACTTTGAAAACGTTGGGCCTCTTGACCATCATGGCACAATCCGGATTGCATGTACCGGCCCAAGACGGTTCAGAAGTTGGGGTATTCTCCGCAGTATATGCAGATATCGGCGACGAGCAATCCATTGAGCAGAGCTTAAGTACTTTTTCTTCTCACATGGTAAACATTGTGGATATCCTAAAAAAGGTCGATCATGACAGCCTCGTTCTTTTTGACGAGCTCGGAGCAGGAACAGATCCGCAAGAAGGTGCGGCCCTAGCTATATCCATTCTTGATGAAGTGTATCAGCGTGGGGCATGTGTTATTGCAACCACCCACTATCCGGAGCTAAAAGCATATGGCTATAACCGGGAGGGTGTGGTGAATGCCAGTGTGGAATTCGATGTGGACACCTTAAGCCCGACCTATCGTTTACTTATTGGGGTCCCAGGAAGAAGTAACGCGTTTGAAATTTCCAAACGACTTGGGTTGAGCATGGATGTCATCGACCGTGCGAAAGAATTCGTGAGTGAGGAAAGCAACAAAGTCGAGAACATGATTGCCTCTTTAGAAGCCTCTCAAAAAAAGGCGGAAGAGGAATGGAAAGAAGCGGAACAGTTAAGAAAAACATCACAAAAGCTGCATGAGGATCTTGAACAACAAATGCAGGAACTGAATGAGCAGCGTGACAAACTCTATGAAAAAGCGGCGGCAAAAGCGGAGAAGATGGTCGAAGATGCCAAACAAGAAGCAGAGAAGGTCATCCGCGAATTACGAAAGATGCGAATCGAACAACACGCTACTGTTAAAGAGCATGAATTGATAGACGCGAAGAAACGTTTGGAAGGTGCCGTGCCAACTGTTAAAAAATCGGCTTCCACCAAAAAGCAGGAAGCAACAAATCAAACGCTTGAACCAGGAGACGAAGTAAAGGTAATAAGTCTTAATCAAAAAGGTCACCTAGTAGAAAAGACGGGGGACAAAGAGTGGCAGGTTCAGATCGGCATCATGAAGATGAAAGTGAAAACAAAAGACATTCAATACATCAGCAGGCCAAAACCGGTCGAAACGAAGCCTCTGGCAACCATCAAGGGGAAAGATTATCATGTAAGCATAGAGCTGGACCTTCGTGGTGAGCGCTTTGAAAATGCATTGATGAGAGTGGAGAAATACCTAGATGATGCCACACTGGCAGGCTACCATCGTGTATCGATCATACATGGAAAAGGGACGGGGGCATTGCGTGTCGGGGTCCAAAATTACCTGAAAAACCATCGTTCTGTAAAAAATTATCGATTCGGTGAGGCGTCTGAAGGTGGCACAGGTGTAACCGTAGTCGAACTGAAATAGGAAGGGAGCCTGATATGTCTAGTTTTTGGGAAAATGAATTAGTCAGAACGGCTGCAAATTTCAGTGTGGTGGTTTTGTGCCTTGTTTTATTTCTGGCTATCTTTGAATTAGTGACGAAGTATAAAAATATGGAAGAAATCAAAAAGGGGAATCTTGCCGTAGCGATGGCCACTGGCGGAAAAATATTGGGTATTGCGAATATTTTCCGATACTCCATCAGTGATCATGACACGTTGCTGACGATGATAGGATGGGGTGCGGCAGGCTTTGTACTATTGCTGTTTGCTTATTTCATTTTTGAATTTTTGACACCGAGTTTTAACATCGATGAAGAAATACGAAATGACAACCGGGCAGTCGGCTTTATCTCGTTTGTCATTTCCGTTGGCCTATCATTTATCATAGGCGCAAGTATTGGGTAAGGAGAAGGAAACTGTGGAAACTTTAGCGAAAGTATTAATAGGCTTGTGCGTAATTTTTGTTTTGATTGGAATCATTTATCTTGTTATCGCATAGTATCGTATATTGCAGGGAGAAGGGGACGATCTCCTTCTCTTAGTTTGTGACAAAGCAAAATATAAAGCAGTTTTCAAGTTGATCGTAGTGGAAGGCGCGAAGACTCCCGCGGGAGGAAGGGACAGGGAAGACCCCGCAGGGCGTTAGCCCGAGGAGGCTTCCGGACCGCCCTACGGATAAGCGAAGCGCCTGAAACGAAGATCAACAGTAAAATGTAAATCTAATGATTATTAGGGTTTGTCAACAGTCTGGGAGAAGGAGACGAATCTCCTTCTCTTTTTTATCTAGGAGGAAAAGACATGCAATTTAAAACAACCGAACTGCCCGGAATAGGCAAAAAAATATCCTTTATTACTGCAGAAGGCAACATGGTAGTGTTAGTTGTCCACCATTCCGGTAAAAGAGAAATGTACTTCTTTGATGACCCTGATAGTGATGAAGCGGACTTTTCCATTTCTATGACATCGGATGAAACAAGGGAGCTTGGGGCCCAATTATTGGGTGCCATGTACCAGCCTGTAGATATGGATAAAATGAAAATGTTTAAAAAACAGATCATCATCGAATGGGTCGATGTAAAAAAAGGATCGCCCCTTGTTGGGAAAACCATTGGGCAATCCCAGATACGGACTAGAACTGGTGCTTCCATCATTGGGATCGTCAAAGGAGAAGACAATATCGCCGTTCCTGATATTGATGTTATCCTACACGAAGGAGATGTGTTGATGATCTGCGGAAAGCAGGCGCAAATTGCAAAACTTACGAAGCTTTGTGAGGGAGGAGACGCTTCCTGATGGATCATGGAACACCGATACTTTTAAGCATAGGTGTCATATTATTGGTTCTTTTTCTTATTAGCTATATTGGTGGGAAAATAAAGGTTCCAGGAGTTATCCTTTATATTATTTTAGGAATTGGAATCGGATCATTCATTTCAGATAATGAGATTCTCCATATCGCAAGCGAAGTGGGAATCGTGCTTCTTTTTTTCCTACTGGGTTTGGAATTTCCGTTGGCAAAATTAAAAGGGATGGCCGTTAAAGTATGGAAGCCGGGATTGCTCGATCTCGTCCTCAATCTGGGGATTTCTACTTTCATCTGTCTGTTTTTTGGACTAGACCTCTTACCTTCCCTTATTATTGGCGGAGTCTTATACGCTACAAGCTCTTCCATTTCCGCTAAGCTGCTTGAAAGTACAAAGAGGCTTGCAAATGCGGAATCGGAATACATACTTGCCATCCTCATCTTTGAAGATATTGTAGCGCCAATCATCGTTGCCGTCTTGATAGGCATGGCCTCTGATGGTGGAATTACAGGTTTGGATTTTGCTATTCTCCTAGGGAAAATACTCATTCTGACAGCAGGTGCCATGCTGATAGGGCGCTTTGGATTCTCTAGGCTCGAGAAATTTTTTGAGCGGCTGATCGGAAGTGATATGTTTATTTTGTTGACGGTCGGAATTGCGTTGACCTATGGAGGACTTGCTTTATTATTAGGTCTTTCTGAAGTACTTGGTGCATTTTTAGCAGGTATCATGCTTGCCGAAACCAAACGGTCACATGACATTGAAAACGTAACGCTTCCTGTAAGAGACTTACTGTTACCAATATTCTTCTTGCATTTTGGTACGACGATCAACCTTGGGGAAGGTATCCCTTATGTTGGACTCCTCTTCACCCTTATAGGTTGGGCTCTTGTAGGAAAAATAATCGTAGGCATGCTTGGTGGAAGATGGTATGGACTGTCAAAAAGAGTGGCGTTAAGAGCAGGATTTTCCCTAACTCCACGGGGAGAATTCTCTGTCGTCATAGCCGGTATAGCCACCGGGGCTACAAAGGTCTTTAGTGGGGTGTTCATTTTAGTATCGGCAATGCTCGGTATCCTGTTCTTTATCTTCGCACCTAAGTTAACGGATTTAATCTATGGAAAAAAACAGAAGAAAAAAAGAAATTTAAAAGTTCCCTCTTAAGAAGAAACCCGCAATCAGTTGTTAGGCAGTCTGGCGACGATGCGGGTTTTTGAATAGCAATTAAAACTATATTTTTGCAAAAATCAAAAAAATGTTATAATTTTCATCGGATTACTGATATACTATAACAAACAGATATGGGCCTTTTGTAGTAGTACAGGCCGATAAAGAGGAGGGAATGGAATGGAGCAAGTAGTGAATAAGCCGTGGCTTTCACTTTATCCAGATGAAATACCTCATGAGATCAACTTCGAAGAACGAACATTGCAGTCATTTTTAAAACAAGCAGCGGAAGAGTACCCAACAAAAACGGCCATAAGCTTCCTTGGCAAGAAACTGACATTTGAAGAAGTGTATGATCAATCTTTAAAACTGGCAAACTACTTAAAAGGCCTCGGAATTGAAAAGGGTGACAGGGTGTCCATCATGCTGCCCAACTGTCCCCAAGCGGTTATCAGCTATTATGGTGTCCTGTTTGCAGGAGGAATCGTTGTGCAGACGAACCCTCTTTACATGGAACGTGAGCTCGAATATCAGATGAATGATTCCGGTTCGGAAGTCATCATCACATTGGATATTCTTTATCCAAGAGTGTCAAAAGTGAAAGCGCTGACAAAATTGAAGCATGTCATTGTCACGGGAATAAAGGACTATCTTCCGTTCCCTAAGAACATGCTGTATCCATTTGTGCAGAAGAAACAATATGGGATTGTCGTTAAAGTGGAACATAGCGGGGAAAACCACTTATTTACGGAAGTGATCAAACAATCAGAAGCACAAATGATCGATATTCCAATAGATCCTAACGAAGATCTTGCCTTGCTGCAATATACAGGAGGAACGACAGGATTTCCTAAAGGGGTCATGTTGACACATATGAATCTCGTTTCCAATACGATGATGAGTGTAAAATGGATGTATCGATGTAAAAGAGCACAGGAAAAGGTCATAGGAATCCTTCCATTCTTTCATGTATATGGAATGACAGCTGTTATGAACCTTTCCATCATGCAGGCTTTTGAAATGGTGCTCTTGCCTAAATTCGATCCGGAGACAACCTTGAAAACCATCCAAAAGGAGAAGCCAACGCTTTTCCCGGGAGCACCCACGATCTACATCGCTCTCTTGAACCATCCTGATATTAAAAAATATGACCTATCTTCGATTGATTCCTGTATCAGTGGTTCGGCAGCATTGCCTGTTGAAGTGCAGGAACAGTTCGAACGAGTAACAGGAGGGAAGTTGGTGGAAGGATACGGGCTTTCAGAAGCATCCCCGGTTACGCATGCAAATTTCCTTTGGGATGAAAGGGTATCTGGTAGCATTGGCATTCCTTGGCCAAATACGGAATCCGTCATCCTCTCCATGGAAAATGGCGAACTGGCTCCAGTTGGGGAAATCGGCGAAATTGCTGTAAAAGGCCCTCAAATCATGAAGGGTTACTGGAACAGGAAAGAAGAAACAGAAGCAGTGCTAAAAGACGGATGGTTATTGACAGGTGACCTTGGCTATATGGACGAACGTGGCTATTTCTATGTGGTGGACCGTAAGAAAGACATGATCATTGCTGGCGGATTCAACATCTATCCAAGGGAGATTGAAGAAGTGCTTTATGAGCATGAACAAATCCAGGAGGTAGTGGTGGCGGGAATCCCGGATGCTTATCGTGGTGAGACCGTAAAAGCTTATATTGTTAAAAAAGCAGGAGCCACTCTTACAGAAGAAGAACTGGATGCCTATGCACGTAAACACTTAGCGGCCTACAAGGTCCCAAGGCTTTACGAATTCAGAGATGAGCTTCCAAAGACAGCAGTTGGGAAAATTTTAAGAAGAGCACTGGTGGATGAAGAAAAACAGAAAATCGCAAAGTAAGTTAGACAAAGGGAGAGGGATGAGTCCCTCTCTTTTAGTTATGTATTTTATATGAAAATTATGATAAGATAATGATTGACAGTTCATTCAGGGTAAAGTATCATGAAAATATGAATGATGATTCATTCATTTTCCCAAAAGGAGCGAATAGGTTGAAACAACAAAAGCCTAAATACAAGCAAATAATAGATGCGGCGGTTATTGTCATAGCCGAAAACGGCTACCACCACGCGCAAGTTTCCAAGATTGCCAAACAGGCAGGGGTGGCGGACGGTACCATCTATCTATACTTTAAAAATAAAGAAGATATCCTCATTTCTCTGTTTCAAGAAAAAATGGGACTCTTCGTCGAAAAGATTCGTCAAGAAATTGCAGGAAAATCGACATCAACAGAGAAATTATTAACGTTGATAGAAAAACATTTCTCCATGCTTGCTGCAGATCACCATCTAGCAATCGTAACCCAATTAGAGTTGCGCCAATCCAACTTAGAGCTTCGTTTGAAGATTAACGAAGTGCTAAAAGGGTATTTACATGTGGTGGATGAGATTTTACTGGCTGGCACCAAGAATGGGGAGCTTCGTGCAGACCTGGATGTCCGACTGGCAAGACAGATGGTGTTCGGCACGATAGATGAAACGGTCACCACTTGGGTGATGAATGACCAAAAGTACGACCTGGCATCCATCGCGCCAAGAGTGCACGAATTACTAATCAAAGGGTTTGGGGCTACACCTTAAGTAGCTCTGCGCTTTACATAAGACCGTGACTCAGTTTGTTAATAAAAGCAAAATTAAAGTGAAGAGTGGATTGGAGCGGAAGGCACTCGGCTCCTGCGAGAGGTAGAGGGAAACGGGAGACCCCACAGGCTTGCCGAGGAGGCTCCCGGCCCTCCCCGCGGAAAGCGAGTGCCTGCAGCGACAAGGGACGGTCGAACTTTTAGCCACTAAGGAGGGAGTTATTATGGAATTTTTGCAAATGAAAGTAGAAGACCGCATTGCTATCATCACCATTAATAAAGCACCGGCAAACGCTTTGTCATCCGCAGTTTTGAAAGAGCTTTCATCGTTGATGGATGACCTGGAAAAGCAAGAGGACGTAAGGGTGATCTTGCTTCATGGAGAAGGTAGATTCTTCTCTGCTGGAGCTGATATTAAGGAATTCACCACAGTGAAAACGGGTGAGGAGTTTGCACAGTTAGCCAAATTCGGCCAGGATCTTTTTGAACGAATGGAGAATTTCCCTAAACCGATCATTGCCGCCATCCATGGTGCCGCATTGGGCGGAGGACTAGAGCTTGCAATGGGCTGCCATATCCGATTGGTAACGAAAACGGCTAAGCTTGGATTACCTGAATTGCAATTAGGGTTAATTCCAGGGTTCGCCGGGACACAACGTTTACCTAAACTTGTCGGTTCTGCGAAAGCCTTTGAAATGCTGTTCACCAGCGATACCTTAACAGGGGAAGAAGCGGTTCAATGGGGACTGGCAAATAAAGCCGTCGATGAAGAAGCATTAATGGAAGAAGCTTTGAAGATGGCGAAAAAAATTGCACAAAAGGGACCAATCTCTGTTGCTTCCGTTATCGAGCTTTCCCGATATGCAAAACATGAAGAATTTTACCAAGGTGTAGACAGGGAAGCACAACTATTTGGCAAGGTCTTCACGTCCGAAGATGGTAAAGAGGGAATCACAGCGTTTATGGAAAAAAGAGCTCCCGATTTCAAAGGGAAGTAATTTTTTTTATAATATAATATCTGAAAATTACTAATAAAAATAATGTTTAAACAGGAGGTACTGTAATGAATATTTTTGTTTTATTAAAAAGAACATTTGATACAGAGGAAAGACTTACCGTTTCAAATGGCAGCATAAATGAAGATGGTGCAGAATTCATTATCAACCCGTATGACGAGTATGCGGTGGAGGAAGCAATTCAAGTAAGGGACGCTCATGGCGGAGAAGTGACTGTGGTGACGGTCGGTTCTGAAGAAGCAGAAAAAGAACTTCGCACGGCACTAGCGATGGGTGCTGACAAAGCAGTTTTGATTAACATAGAAGACGATGTCGAAAATGGAGATCAATTTACTACAGCGAAAATCTTGGCAGAATTCTTAAAAGATAAAGAAGCTGATTTGATTATCGGCGGTAACGTAGCAATCGACGGCGGTTCAGGACAAGTTGGACCACGTGTGGCGGAATTATTGGATATCCCTTACGTGACAACTATCACAAAATTAGAAATCGAGGGCGGAAAAGCTACTATCGTGCGCGATGTGGAAGGGGATTCCGAAGTAATTGAAACATCCCTTCCATTGCTTGTAACAGCACAACAAGGATTAAATGATCCACGTTATCCATCTCTTCCAGGGATCATGAAGGCAAAGAAAAAGCCTCTTGAAGAATTAGAACTAGATGATCTAGATCTTGATGAGGATGATGTAGAAGCAAAAACAAAAACCTTGGAAATCTACCTTCCACCGAAAAAAGAAGCAGGTCGCGTGCTTCAAGGTGAATTAGATGCACAAGTAAAAGAACTAGTTTCCGCATTAAGAAATGAAGCGAAAGTAATCTAACGGCTAAAGAGAATTAGCGTTTGATTGGAGCAGATGGCGAAGACTCCGGCGGGAGGTAGCGGTTAGGGGAAACCCCGCTGGCCTTGCCGAGGAGGCACCGCAAGAGCCCCGCGGAAAGCGAAGCCAGATGCGGAAGTCAGTAACGTCGCTAGAAAGAAATCATAGATAGATACATGGACAGGAGGAGAAAAACATGGCAAGAAAAGTATTAACATTAGCAGAAGTGCGTGATTCCGCGTTGCGTAATGTATCATTTGAAGCAATCGCAGCAGGAAAAACAGTAGCAGAAGGTGGAGAAGTAGTTTCTGTACTAGTAGGGGAAGGCGTAGGTTCCCTAGCTCAAGAATTAATCGCTTACGGTGCAGACCGTGTAGTGACAATTGAACACGCAAATTTGAAAGCGTACACATCTGATGGTTACTCCCAAGCATTAATGGCGGTAATTGAATCAGAAAATCCAGAAGGAATCATTTTTGGTCATACAGCATTAGGGAAAGATCTATCCCCTAAATTAGCTTCCAAGTTGAATTCCGGATTGATTTCTGATGCAACTGAAGTAGAAGAAGTCGGTGGAAACCTCGTATTCACTAGACCAATCTACTCCGGTAAAGCGTTCGAAAAGAAAATCGTAACAGATGGTGTTATCTTTGCAACTGTACGTCCAAACAACATCGCTTCTCTTGAAAAAGATGAGTCCCGTTCAGGTGACGTATCTTCCTTAGATGTAGATGTGAAGGATCTTCGCACAATCATCAAAGAAGTCGTTCGCAAAGCAACGGAAGGTGTAGATCTTTCCGAAGCGAAAGTGGTAGTAGCTGGTGGCCGTGGCGTTAAATCCACAGATGGATTCGAACCATTAAAAGAATTGGCGGATGTTCTTGGAGCAGCAGTAGGTGCTTCCCGTGGAGCGTGTGACGCAGACTATTGTGATTACTCCTTACAAATCGGTCAAACAGGTAAGGTAGTAACACCTGACCTTTACATTGCATGCGGTATCTCCGGAGCCATCCAGCATCTTGCCGGTATGTCCAACTCCAAGGTAATCGTTGCAATCAATAAAGATCCGGAAGCAAATATCTTCAAAGTCGCTGACTATGGTATCGTCGGTGACCTGTTCGAAGTAGTACCAATGTTGACAGCTGAATTCAAAAAGCTGTTGGTGACGAACTGAGATCTGAGATTGAATCATTAAACAGCCAGGCACTTTTGGGTGCTTGGCTGTTTTGGTGTGATGGAATAAGGAAAACCCAGCTGGTGATTGGAGCACAGGGCGAAGACTCCTGAGGGAGATAGCGGTAGCTTGAGACCCCTGAAGCGTTGTGAGGAGGCTCAAGCAGCGCCCCGACGAATCTTCCATGAAATAAAATGGCCAAAAACGGGTAAACCTATAACGAAGCAAATAATTAGCAACACTATGTGCTAAATGCTATACTTTAGCTATAGTAAAACTCTGAAAGATTTTCCATCTGTCAGAGTGCACATTAACAGCATATTTTGTTAACTGTGAGATAAAAGGCTTAGGAGGAATTTATTATGGCAATTACAAATGCAACTGACCAAAACTTTACACAAGAAACTAGCGAAGGTCTAGTTCTTGCAGATTTCTGGGCACCATGGTGCGGACCTTGTAAAATGATTGCTCCAGTTCTTGAAGAGTTAGATCAAGACATGGGCGACAAAGTTAAAATCGTAAAAGTGGATGTAGATGAGAACCAAGAAACTGCCGGGAAATTCGGCGTTATGAGCATTCCGACTCTACTTGTTATCAAAAATGGTGAAGTAGTGGACAAAGCAGTAGGTTTCCAACCGAAAGAAGCTTTGGCTGAACTTTTAAACAAGCACGCTTAAGATACATTTTGAGAAAGCCCGGTCCTGTGACCGGGCTTTTTGCATGTTTTATGTGGAAAAAGCACTCAGCTAAGCACTTATTACAATGTAATCTAAGATATATCATCAATTTTTAGTATATATCATTAAAAAATACAATATATCATTAATTTTTGAGATATATCATTAAATTCTAAGATATATCATTAATTTCCAAGATATATCATTAATTCTCCACATCACTCTCCCACTTGTTGGTACCTTGATACTCCGAATATAAAAAATCCCCCAAACTCTCAAATGGAACATACGTACGAAACAAGGTATAATAGGAACATACAAAAAATCTTAGGTTGGGAGGAAGAATCATTGAATGAATCATTAAAAGAAAAGCTTGCCATCTTGCCTGACCAACCGGGATGTTACCTGATGAAAGATCGTCAAGGAACGATCATCTATGTCGGAAAGGCGAAGGTCCTAAAAAATAGGGTTCGCTCGTATTTTACTGGGAGCCATGATGGCAAGACGCTCCGACTTGTAAATGAAATTGTCGACTTTGAATATATTGTGACTTCTTCCAATATTGAAGCACTGATACTTGAACTTAATCTTATAAAAAAACATAACCCTAAATACAATGTCATGTTAAAAGATGACAAGCGTTATCCTTTTATAAAAATTACGGCGGAAAAGCATCCGCGTCTGTTAATTACCCGTAAAGTGCAAAAGGATAAAGGGAAGTATTTTGGACCGTACCCAAATGTGCAAGCGGCAAATGAAACGAAAAAGTTGCTTGACCGGATCTATCCTCTACGAAAGTGCATGACACTTCCAGACAGGGTATGTCTTTACTATCACATGGGACAATGCCTTGCACCTTGTGTGGAACACGTATCCGAGGAGACGAACAAGCAAATGGTCGATGGAATTGTCCGCTTTCTGAACGGAGGCTATAAGGAAGTCAAAACCGAGCTTACTGAAAAAATGATGAAAGCCTCAGAAAACCTGGAATTTGAACGGGCACAGGAATTCAGAGATCAAATCATCAATATAGAAGCGACAATGGAAAAGCAGAAAATGGAGATGAATGACTTTGTTGATAGGGATGTTTTCGGATTTGCTTTTGATAAAGGCTGGATGTGTGTTCAAGTCTTTTTCATCCGTCAGGGAAAACTGATTGAACGGGATGTGTCACTGTTCCCAATCTACAACGAACCGGAAGAGGATTTCCTAACATTCCTCGGGCAGTTCTATTCCAAGCAGAATCATTTCGTACCAAAAGAAGTAATGCTCCCTAGTCAAATTGACCTGCCGGTTGCTCAAGAACTATTACAAACCAATGTGCTTCAGCCGCAACGGGGGAAGAAGAAGCAGCTGGTTGATCTGGCAAACAAGAATGCAAAGGTTGCTCTCGTAGAAAAGTTCTCCTTGATTGAACGAGATGAAAGCCGAACGATAAAAGCTGTTGAGAACCTTGGGGAAATACTCGGCATCATGACTCCACACCGTATCGAGGCGTTTGAT
Organism: Sutcliffiella horikoshii; assembly: GCF_021991925.1. Lineage (GTDB taxonomy): Bacteria > Bacillota > Bacilli > Bacillales > Bacillaceae_I > Sutcliffiella_A > Sutcliffiella_A horikoshii_F. The sequence continues at coordinate 267,786 of NZ_RXZI01000003.1, forward strand.
AACTCCAATATTCAAGGAACCGATCCTGTTTCAGCGATGGTTGTATTCATCGACGGAAAACCGGAGAAACGCGAATACCGGAAATATAAAACAAAAAGCGTCCAAGGACCTGATGACTATGAATCCATGAGGGAAGTAGTCAGAAGAAGATATACACGTGTTTTGAAAGAATCGTTACCGCTCCCAGATTTGATTGTGATCGATGGTGCCAAAGGTCATATGAGTGCTGTGAGGGACGTTCTTGAAAACGAACTGGATTTATATGTTCCGATTGTCGGCCTTGCCAAAGATGACAAACATAGAACGAGCAACCTTCTTGCAGGCGAAGATGCCATGATCGTTCCGCTTGAAAGGACAAGTCAAGAATTCTACCTTCTACAACGAATTCAAGATGAAGTCCACAGATTTGCGATTACGTTCCATCGTCAAATTAGAAGTAAGAGTGTTTTTCAATCCATACTTGATGAGATTACAGGGGTAGGAGCAACAAGGAAAAAGGCCCTCATGAAACACTTCGGTTCCGTCGCAAAGATGAAAGAGGCCACCGTGGAAGAAATCCAAGCTGCGAAAATTCCGAAGCCAATAGCTGAAGAAATTTTTAAAAAACTTCGCGAATAGGTGTTGTAAGGATTCTTATTGTCTGATATAATCACTATTAATTTCATAATGTGCCACTTCAAATCGATGAAGTGATGATAGAGGTGCGAACTTCAAAAGTATGTAATCGGAGAAGAAAGAGCTTCCGAGATGATTACGGAAAGGGGAGGATCGCCGAAGTAAAAAAAAGTCTCTTTTTCTTTTTTTTACTGGTTCTGCGTTTAAGAAATGTAGGACTGTCAGGTTGTCTTTGTGCTGCCTGGAGAGCTATCTCACCGCGTGAACGGATTCTTTATTTGACCAATCACAGCAATGAGACATTAGCTCATTGCTGTTTTTTTATATCCTCAAAAGGCTGCTATGGCTAAATGCGTACTGAGAGCTATCGACATTATGATGAAATAAACAATGAAAAAGGAATGGTGCACATGTCAACGATTGTTGTACAGAAATTCGGAGGAACATCAGTAGGCTCGGTTGAACGAATTCAGCATGTTGCAAGTCGGGTCATCAGCGAAGTGGAAAACGGACATAAAGTAGTAGTAGTGGTTTCGGCTATGGGAAAAACAACAGATGAGCTATTGACGTTAGCGAATGCCATCAACCCTCATCCTAGCAAACGCGATATGGATATGCTTTTGACGACTGGTGAGCAAATCACCATCTCTTTACTTGCCATGGCCTTGCAGGTCAGAGGGCATGAAGCAGTTTCCCTAACAGGCTGGCAAGCGGGAATCCGTACAGAGCCTGTCCATGGAAACGCAAGGATTACGCATATTGAAACAGATCTTTTAAAAAGTCATTTAAACGCGGGGAAAATTGTCATTGTTGCAGGCTTCCAAGGGATTACTGCCACTAATGAAATCACAACGCTTGGACGCGGTGGATCGGACACGACTGCGGTTGCACTGGCTGCAGCACTAAGCGCAGAGAAGTGTGACATTTATACAGATGTTACTGGTGTCTTCACCACAGATCCGCGATTTGTAAAGGGAGCGAGAAAACTTGCTGCCATCGCATATGATGAAATGCTCGAACTCGCCAACCTAGGTGCGGGGGTTCTTCACCCACGTGCGGTTGAATTTGCGAAAAATTATGGCGTGCAGCTGGTTGTGCGGTCCAGTATGGAAGAGGAAGAAGGAACGATCATTGAGGAGGAAGTATCCATGGAAAAAAATCTAGTTGTAAGAGGAATCGCATTTGAAGATCAAATCACCCGCATTACTGTTTGTAGCCTGCCTAATGAGCTACATACTTTATCCACCATTTTCACGACATTAGCTCAACATAGCTTGAACGTGGATATCATCATCCAAACAAGCATGGATAAAGATACTACCAATATTTCGTTTTCTGTTAAAACAGTAGACGTAAAAGATACAATTGAAGTGTTGGAGCAACATCAATCCCGTTTAGGATTCACGGCCATCGAGCAGGAGAGCGGACTTGCAAAGGTATCCATCGTTGGTTCCGGTATGGTTTCAAATCCAGGGGTGGCAGCAGAAATGTTCCAAGTCCTTGCAACAGAAGGCATCCATGTAAAAATGGTAAGTACTTCTGAAATCAAAGTTTCCACAGTAGTCGATGTTGCCGAGATGGTTCGTGCGGTAGAGGCGCTTCATGTGGCATTTAAGCTGGGGGAAGAGTCTGTAGAGAGAGTATTAAGCTAAAAGAAAACTAGTTTTTATTTCGAAAGTGCCCTTTTCCTGCTGGAGAGGGTGCTTTTTTGCTTAAGTAGAGAGAGTGCGCGTGCAAGGACTATCCGTTACATACCAGAGCAAGCAAAATACTTTCCGTTAATGAACAATACGAGCTGTTACACAAATATATGAGCTGTTACACAAAAATACGAGCTGTTACATAAATATATGAGTAGTTAAACAAAAAATACGAGCTGTTCGACAAAAAAACCACAATATCCCGCTCCCGAGTACCACCCCCATCCCCCCACAAAAAAAGCCGGCCACCCCACCAAGGGCAACCGGCCATCACCTATCTAAAATGTAGCAAGCGGAAAATCCAACATCATGAAGTTGCCACCCGTAAGGTAGTCAAAAGCCTACCGGCCAGAATCCACTGCATGTGAATCCGATGCCTGATTGACCATCAACCACCCTGGAGGCAGCAACCAAACTCCATTATCTATCCCACTGTACTGTAATGGTAATCTCTTTTCTTTTTTTCTGTTCTTCAATCGCTTCGGCTGTTTTGCCTTTTTGTCGTTGGATCTGCTCAGCAAGGAATCCTGCTTCAAGTTGGAAGGTAGCGTCCTTGTTCAAATCAAGGCGGCGCGCAACCATCTCACCACGGATGAGGTATTTTATCTCATATTTGCTCTGTTCGATTAGTTCAAGCTCTCCCCAGCCAGCCTCTTTGAAGAACTGGGCAATTTCCTCTTGGGTATCAATCGTGAACTTACGTGCAAGCTGTTTTCCAGCCCAATAGATGAGCTGAATATGATCCTTTCCCAAAAGGTCAGGCAGGAGCATGTCGCGGATCAATTCGTACCCGAAGATAGGGACTTGGATTTGTGTGTCGACCACTTGTTGTTGGTTGTTCGATTCTGTCATTTAGTTCCCCTCTTTCTCTACCTTTATTATATACCATACAAGCCCTTAAATAAATGAAACGTATGGAGTATTTTATTCTACGAAAATATTTTTCTATTTTTCTGACAATTGTAGAAGCGATAGAGTTTTCCTAAAAGTTCAATTTTTGTTCGCGTTTTCTTGACGCTACACATATAGGGGAGTAAAATAAATATGTCACATATTTGTCGATAAATCTGCAAAGGCTTTCATTTTATTGAAAGTTTCAAAAATGAGATGGGGAGTTCCTTGATTTTCTACTATAATAGATAGTGAAAAGCAGAACTTACAAAACATCTAATCTATTTTCTTATTCGAAAAAGGGGGTTAAGTGATGGCAACTGAACGTGAATTTTTACTTCGTAGACTCCACTCGTTACTAGGAGTCATTCCTGTTGGTCTTTTCTTGGTTCAGCATTTGGTTATCAACCATTTTGCGACTAAAGGGCCAGAATCTTTTAACAAAGCGGCACACTTTATGGAGAGCTTGCCGTTTCGTTATGCGCTAGAAATTTTTGTAATCTTTCTTCCAATCCTATTCCACGCTATCTATGGCTTATATATTGCTTTTACAGCAAAGAACAATGTAAGCAAATATGGATTTGTTCGTAACTGGATGTTTATGCTTCAACGCTTTACAGGAATCGTTACATTAATTTTTATCGTATGGCATGTATGGGAAACGAGAATCGCAGCAGCACTTGGAGCGGACGTTAACTACAACATGATGGCAGACATCCTGTCCAGCCCGTTTATGTTCTGGTTCTACATTGTTGGTGTAATTGCAACGATTTTCCACTTTGCAAATGGACTATGGTCTTTCTGTGTTAGCTGGGGAATCACTGTAACTCCTCGTTCTCAACTTATTGCAACCTACGTAACAATCGGGATTTTCTTTGCATTATCTTTCGTAGGTGTCCGTGCAATTCTAGCATTCGTCTAATCAGCAACTATTAAGGAGTGAGTTACATATGAGTAAAAAAGTTATCGTGGTCGGCGGTGGACTTGCTGGCTTGATGGCAACCATCAAAGTCGCTGAAGCCGGTGTACCAGTTGATCTATTTTCATTAGTACCAGTTAAACGTTCTCACTCAGTTTGTGCCCAGGGTGGAATTAATGGGGCAGTAAACACGAAAGGGGAAGGGGATTCTCCTTGGGAACACTTTGACGATTCCGTATACGGAGGGGATTTCTTAGCAAATCAGCCTCCTGTAAAAGCAATGTGTGAAGCGGCACCAGGAATCATCCATCTATTGGACCGTATGGGAGTTATGTTCAACCGTACTCCTGAGGGATTACTAGACTTCCGTCGCTTTGGTGGGACACAGCATCACCGTACCGCATTTGCTGGTGCAACAACAGGTCAGCAGCTGTTATACGCTTTGGATGAGCAGGTTCGTCGCCACGAAGTATCCGGTCTAGTAACAAAGTATGAAGGCTGGGAGTTCTTAGGTTCTGTTATTGATGACGATGGCGTTTGCCGCGGAGTTGTCGCACAAAACCTTACAAGCATGGAGATTGTATCATTCCCTGCAGATGCCGTGATCATGGCAACCGGTGGACCAGGAATCATCTTCGGAAAATCCACAAACTCTGTTATCAACACAGGTTCTGCTGCTTCCATCGTGTATCAGCAAGGTGCTTATTATGCGAACGGTGAGTTCATCCAAATTCACCCGACAGCCATTCCTGGTGATGACAAGCTTCGTCTGATGAGTGAGTCAGCTCGTGGAGAAGGCGGACGTGTTTGGACATATAAAGACGGTAAGCCTTGGTACTTCCTTGAGGAAAAATACCCAGCTTACGGTAACCTTGTACCACGTGACATCGCAACACGTGAAATCTTTGATGTGTGTGTTAACCAGAAGCTTGGTGTTAACGGTGAAAACATGGTATACCTGGATCTTTCTCATAAAGATCCGAAAGAATTGGATGTCAAACTTGGCGGTATCATTGAAATCTATGAAAAATTCATGGGCGATGATCCACGTAAAGTACCAATGAAAATCTTCCCTGCTGTTCACTATTCTATGGGCGGAATCTGGGTCGATTATGACCAAATGACAAACATCCCTGGACTATTTGCTGCAGGTGAGTGTGATTATTCCCAGCATGGTGCGAACCGTCTTGGAGCGAACTCTTTATTGTCCGCGATTTACGGTGGTATGGTCGCAGGTCCAAAAGCAGTAGAATATATGAACGGATTGGAGAAATCCACAGATTCCCTTTCTTCCTCCCTTTTCGATCGCTATGTAAAAGAAGAAGAAGCAAAGTGGAACAAGATCATGACAATGAATGGTACAGAGAATGCTTATGTGCTTCATAAAGAGCTTGGAGAGTGGATGACAGACAACGTAACAGTTGTACGTTACAACGACAAGCTGAAGCAAACGGATGAGAAAATCCAAGAGCTTCTAGAGCGTTATGATAATATCAACATCCACGATACAGCAAAGTGGAGTAACCAAGGAGCGGCGTTCACCCGTCAGCTGCAACATATGCTTCAATTAGCTCGTGTTATCACAATCGGTGCATATAACCGTAATGAAAGCCGTGGAGCGCACTACAAACCGGACTTCCCAGAGCGTAATGACGAGGAATTCCTAAAAACTACAATGGCGAAATTCACAGGTCCTAAATCTGCCCCAGAGTTCCATTACGAAGAGGTAGATGTAAGCTTGATTCCGCCGCGTAAGCGTGACTACTCTAAGAAAAAAGGGGGTAAAGAATGATGGCTGAACAAACAAAAACTGTAACATTTAAAGTGAAGCGTCAAGATGGTCCCGAGGGAACCCCTTATTATGAAACATTTGAATTACCATACCGCCCGAACATGAACGTAATCTCTGCACTTATGGAAGTTCGTCGTAACCCGGTTAACAATGAAGGGAAAGAGACGACTCCTGTAAACTGGGATATGAACTGTTTGGAGGAGGTATGTGGAGCGTGTTCCATGGTGATCAACGGCAAGCCGAGACAATCCTGTACGGCGCTTGTTGACCAATTGGAGCAACCGATCGTACTAGAGCCAATGAGCACATTCCCTGTGGTTCGTGACCTTCAAGTGGATAGAAGTCGCATGTTCGATTCTTTGAAAAAAGTAAAAGCATGGATCCCAATCGATGGAACCTACGATCTTGGACCTGGTCCTCGTATGCCGGAGAAAAAACGTCAATGGGCATATGAACTTTCCAAATGTATGACATGTGGAGTATGTTTGGAAGCTTGTCCGAATGTTAACAGCAAATCTGAGTTCATCGGTCCTGCACCGTTATCCCAAGTGCGTTTATTCAACGCCCATCCAACTGGGGAGATGAACAAATCCGAGCGTCTGGAAGCAATCATGGGTGACGGAGGCCTAGCAAACTGCGGTAACTCACAGAACTGTGTGCAGTCTTGCCCGAAAGGTATACCTTTGACAACATCCATCGCTGCTCTTAACCGTGACACAACGGTTCAGATGTTCAGAAACTTCTTCGGTTCCGACCAAGGGTAATAAACAACCAACAGAACGCCTCTTTACAAAAGGGGCGTTTTTTTACAAAAGTGCATGTTAGAAAATTCAGAATGATTTAAAAGACCTTGATTTCCGTTCCAGGCGCTTCGCTTTTCTGCGGGCGGTCCGGGAGCCTCCTCTGCAAGCCTAGAGGCCACTGAAAAACCCGAAAACTTATCTTTATTACGTTTTCTAGCTGTTGATTGCAGCAATAGGCAAAGACTCCTGCGGGGGGATAGCGACATTCTTGAGACCCCGCAGGGCGTAGCCCGAGGAGGCTCAAGGTCGCCCCGCGGAAAGCGAACACCTGGAACGAAAGGAATCAGGGAGTTACAACTAACATAAAAATATCTTTTAAACCGGGGAGGAATAGGTTATGAAAAAACCAGCTTATATTGAAGATCTACAACAATGGATGAATGAGTTCTCATTCAGTCACGGAGTCAAAGTGAGATTTTCAGAGACAGATATGTTCGGGCATATGAACAATACAGTTCCATTTGTTTATTTTGAAGAAGCTAGAATTGAATTTTTTAAGAGTCTGGGTTTTATGCAAGACTGGACACAGGAAGGGAGCAATACCATTCCAGTCGTAGCGGATTTGCAATGTGATTTTCTGCAGCAGGTATATTTTGGTGAGGAATTAGAGGTGCGTGTAAAAGCGAATCAAGTTGGAACCTCTTCTGTTGATCTGCATTATCTTGGTAGAAAGAGGAATGGAGAGCCATGTTTTGTAGGTAGAGGACGCATGGTCCAGCTCAATAAACACACCGGAAAAGGGGAGGCATGGAGTAAGGAACAGAGAAATCTCTTTCTTTCTAGAGAAACTTTGAAAAAATAATGAAAATACATCTAAATAGATGTAACTCCCGCCCTCCTTCTAACATATTATACCATGACTAAATATACACCCATCCGCTAGTTCAGCTCTGGCTAAGGCAAGGAGGGTTACAATTATTGAAGGAGAAAGAGTTTCAACCAAAGCCATTGCTTACCAAAAGAGAAAGAGAAGTATTTGAGCTGTTAGTTCAGGATAAGACAACCAAAGAGATTGCTGGTGAGTTGTTTATCAGTGAAAAGACAGTTCGGAACCACATTTCAAATGCTATGCAAAAGCTGGGAGTAAAGGGGCGTTCCCAAGCAGTTGTCGAGCTTCTTCGCATGGGAGAATTAGAGCTTTAATTTAACCTGCCGACTATCTTCTAACAAACCAGTTATGAGTGGTAGTCGGTTATTTATACTTGATTAAACCAAGTATTTCAATGTGGGTAAATATGTTTATAAGCCTTTACATCTTGCTTTTTATATGAAAACATAAGAAAATAAACATAATAGACACAATGATCACATGACATCTTATGTTCAGATAAAAAAAGAAAAAGGGAAGAAAGAGGGTCGAGAATGACGAATCAAAATGAAGCAGTATTACAGGACCAACAATTAGTGGCTGATATAGAAAAATCATTAAGATACATAGCGACTTTAGTAAAACAAAAAGGTCGCGAAATTCTGAGCAATTACACGATCACACCTCCTCAATTCGTTGCGTTGCAATGGTTACTGGAAGGTGGAGATATGACGATTGGTGAATTGTCCACGAAAATGTATTTGGCATGCAGTACGACTACAGACCTTGTAGACCGTATGGAAAAGAATGAACTTGTCCAGCGTGTAAAAGACCCGAACGATCGTCGTGTAGTGCGAATCCATCTGTTAGAAGAAGGAGAGCGCATTATCGCAGAAGTGGTAAAAAAGCGTCAAGACTATTTGCAAAACATACTAAAGAACTATTCCAAAGATGAGATTTTCATGTTAGAAAAGTGTTTAGCACGTTTACATCTAGAAATGAAAGAATGAGGGATTTAGTTGCAAAGACCAATTGGAGTTATTGATTCCGGAGTAGGAGGCCTGACGGTTGCGAAAGAAATCATGCGTCAGTTGCCGAAAGAGCGCATCATTTATCTGGGGGATACGGCTCGTTGTCCCTATGGACCAAGGCCTGTTGACGAAGTAAGGCTTTACACATGGGAAATGACCAGGTATCTGTTGACCCACAATATCAAGATGCTCGTCATCGCTTGTAACACCGCCACCGCTGTTGTATTGGATGAGATAAGAGAACAATTGGACATTCCTGTTATAGGAGTGGTGGATCCTGGTGCCAGAACGGCGCTCAAGGTCACTTCAAATTATCAGGTAGGTGTCATTGGTACTGTCGGGACGATTAACAGTGGTGCCTATGCCAATGCACTGAGATCCATCAATAATGAAGTGCACGTGGAAAGCTTGGCTTGCCCGAACTTCGTGCCGTTAGTCGAAAGCGGGGATTTCGAAGGCGAGCGGGCCAGAGACATTGTTCAGGATACCTTACACCTTTTCAAGGGCTCAAAGATCGATACATTGATACTTGGATGTACCCATTATCCTTTATTGCGTTCGACAATCCAGGAAGTGATGGGGGAGGATATCGAGCTGATATGCTCTGGTGATGAAACGGCCCGTGAAGTTAGTACGATTCTCAATTTCAAAAAGCTTTTAAATAGAAGCCAATTAAAAGAAGAACACCAATTCTACACAACCGGCTCAAAGGATATGTTTGAAAAAATAGCAAGCAAACTGTTCGAGCAACCGATTGAAAATGTACAAACGATTGTACTGGATCCAATTGGAATTTAACAATAAAAAAGTAAGAAGCCACTTTATCCGAATAGGGTAGAGTGGCTTTTTTTGCCCTACTCAAGGGAAAAACAGAAGCAAATTACAAATGGGACAAAACTTTTTCCAGAGCTCGGTCTATTTTTTGGAAAGCTCGTATATATATTAGTACAAACCGTCTTAGGAGGGAAACCTATGTCTCATAAAAAAGTAAAAATGACCGCTGCTGCCGTGCTTGCTTCTTCTGTGCTTTTATCCGGATGTGGATTATTTGGAGGTGACGAGCAAGCGGGTTCGGAACAGGATATTCCGCAGGATATTTCTTATGTAGATGATGCAACAAATGAAAATGGTACAGAAAGTGATGTAACTGGGGAAGAAACGGATGGGGAAGAAGTTGTTTCCGAAAATGTCCAAAGAGAATTATACTTAATTGATAGCAATGGATATGTTGTTTCGCAAACGATGGAGTTGCCAAAAACAAACGAAGTGGCGAAACAGGCATTGGAATACTTAGTTGCCGGTGGGCCGGTGGATGCTATGCTGCCGAATGGGTTCCGTGCGGTTTTACCTGCTGGGACGGAAGTGGATGTGAACCTTAAGGAAGACGGCACAATCGTTGCTGATTTCAATAATGAATTCATGAGCTATGATGCTGCAGATGAAGAGAAAATTCTTCAAGCAATCACATGGACACTCACTCAATTCAAAAATGTGGAAAAGGTCCAGATAATGGTGAATGGACATTTGCAAACGGTGATGCCTGTCAACAAAACCCCTATTGGGGAAGGGGTAAGCAGAGCCAATGGGATAAATTATGATACGGCAGAAGCTGTCGATCTGATGAGCTCGCGAGCCGTGACGCTTTACTTTATGGCAGAGAGCAATGATGGAGACCCATATTATGTTCCGGTCACAGCAAGATTGAGCTTAGAAGGAAAAGATAAGTTTGCTGCAATCGTGGAGGCGCTTATCAAAGGTCCAGCGCATAACTCCGGCTTAACAAATGACTTAAGCAATGAAATTGCCTTGCTCGATGATCCGGTAATGGAAGATGGTAATTTAGTGCTGAATTTCAATGAAGCGATTTTAGGTCTTGAGGGGCGTATAGTGTCCAAGTCAATTGTTGACTCCTTGGTACTCACTTTGACCGAGCAGACAGGTGTGGAGAGCATTGCCATCACGGTGGATGGGGAAGGCGACCTTATGGCGACAGATGGAACGAACATCTCTGAACCTGTGACACGTCCTGAAAAAGTAAACACGGGCAGGTTTTAACGTGTAAAATTTGATATACTAATAATAGAACCAAGAAGAGGTGAAAAACTGCCTCTTCTTTCTTTTTATACATATAGCGACAAAAGGAGTTTGTTAGAATGTCCAGATCAGATGGAAGAGTACCAAATCAAATCAGAACAGTGGAAATCATCACGAATTACATCACCCATCCTGAGGGATCGGTTTTAATTTGTGTAGGAAATACAAAAGTAATCTGTTCAGGCACGATAGAAGACAGGGTTCCACCTTTTATGCGCGGTGGGGGAAAAGGATGGATTACAGCGGAATATTCCATGCTTCCAAGGGCAACGGAGAAAAGGACCATGCGGGAGTCCACAAAGGGCAAGGTGACAGGCAGAACAATGGAAATCCAACGTCTGATAGGGCGAGCGCTACGGTCGGTTGTGGAACTGGATAAAATAGGTGAAAAAACGATTTGGATAGACTGTGATGTCATCCAAGCGGATGGGGGAACAAGAACGGCTTCCATTACAGGGGCGTTTGTGGCAATGGTCCTTGCCTTTCAAAAGTTGGTGGAATCAAAGAAGATTCCCAATCTTCCAGTGACAGACTATTTGGCAGCTACTTCTGTTGGAGTAATGGAGAATGGTGAGCCGTTGCTTGATTTGAATTACATAGAAGATTCCAATGCACAAGTTGATATGAACGTCATCATGACGGGTTCCTTGGATTTAGTGGAATTACAAGGGACAGGAGAAGAAGCAACATTTACTAGAAAACAACTGAATGAATTGTTGGATTTGGCAGAAGAAGGAGTCCTTTATTTGGTGGAGGAACAAAAAAAGGCATTAGGAGCTTTAGCTGATAGTATCAGTGCAAAAGGAAAAGGAGAAAACTAAAATGACCGAAATTATTATAGCAACCAATAATCCTGGGAAAGTAAAAGATTTTAAAGTGATTTTGGAACCTAAAGGATTTATGGTGAAATCCCTTGCTGATTTCCCTCACATCCCAGACGTAGAGGAAACGGGAACCACCTTTGAAGAGAATGCATTACTAAAGGCGGAGGCGGTTTCCACACATCTTGGTAAAATAGTGCTTGCAGATGATTCCGGCCTTGAGGTGGATGCACTGAATGGAGAGCCTGGTGTGTATTCCGCTCGCTATGCGGGTATGGATAAAGATGATAGAAAAAACATCCAAAAGGTGCTTGAAAGACTGCAAGGAATACCTGAAAAAAAGCGTACGGCTCGATTTGTATGTGTATTGGCAGTAGTCGATCCAGCTGGGGAAAGGTTTACCGTTCGTGGCACGTGTGAAGGTACCATCGCTTTTGAACCTGTAGGGGATAACGGCTTTGGCTATGATCCGATTTTTTATGTGGAAGAGAAACAGAGGACGATGGCCCAACTTTCCAAAGAAGAAAAGAGTGAAATCAGTCACAGAGGAAATGCCATCAGTCAGTTGACTAATCAGTGGGAGATGCTCTCCCGCAAAAACTAGGAGTGGAAGCATGAAAGTTTTAATTGTTAGTGACAATCATGGACAAGCAGAGATACTTCGGCAAATAAAGGCCCGTCATCAAGGGGAAGTGGACCTTTTCATCCATTGTGGTGATTCTGAACTCCCATCGACATGTGAAGAAATGAAAGGCTTTTATGGTGTAAGGGGAAACTGCGATTATGATGATGATTATCCTCAACAATTAACCAAGGAATTTTCCAACAACCGACTTTTTGCTACACATGGACATCTTTATCAAGTGAAGTCTTCTTTACTGCCATTAAAATATGCAGCAGAAGAAGAGGAAGCGAATATTGTTTGCTTCGGACATTCGCATATTGCCGGTGCCGAGTTTCTGGATGGAATCCTATTTATTAATCCGGGTAGCATAGAGCTTCCCCGAATGACACGCAACAAGACCTATGCTATACTAGACATAAAAGACAGCACTTATTTTGTACACTACTATAATGAAAAGGGAGAAAAACTTTCTTCCCATACGTTTGAGAAGTGACAAGGGAGAGGTTTACCCTCTCTCTTTACTTGAATCAAAATTATTTGAGAAAAGTTTTTAAAAAGTGTTGACTTTGATTTATGTATCTCATATAATAAATCTTGTCGCTGATGATAATTAGTAAATATTTCTTATCGGGGAATACATAGCAAGCAAGCTTTTATCCCAGTAGCTCAGTTGGATAGAGCACGATCGAATACGCTACCTGATTAAACCTCAGCGTACCGATTTTGAAAACTTCCTGAGTTATCTTCCAAGCAAAATCGGGACGACGGTATTCCAGAATATAGCAAGCCTTATTTTTATATTGTCCCAGTAGCTCAGTTGGATAGAGCAACGGCCTTCTAAGCCGTGTGTCGGGGGTTCGAATCCCTCCTGGGACGCCATTTTACCTAAAGAACACCATGTGCATTTTTATGAATACTCTTAAAAAGAGTGTTGATAAAAATGATTGCATGGTTTTTTGTTTTTTTATCTATCATCATTAAACATAACCATACCTCCTTTCACTTGTGCTCCCCTCCAAACACTGATAAACTTGTTTCAAATATTTCCACAATAAAAATAGGACGGCTACATACATATGAAAAAACCAAAAAAGATAGTTGAATTTCCCAATCTAAAACAGAGGCTGTTGGAAAAAGCGATGCAAACCATGAAAGAGAAAAAGTTCTCTGAGGCATTAGAGCTTTTTGAACAGGCTCGAGAAAATGATTATGCCTATGCCGAAGTTGAACTTGGGATGGTTGTTTGCTTTATGGAACTCGGTCAACTCACAGAGGCAAAGAATCGTTGCAAGAAAATGTTGCGTGAGGATATCGGCGATTATTTTCATGTGCTTCAAATATACATAACCATACTGATTCAATTAAAAGAGTATGCAGAAGTCAAACTGACAATAGAAGCAATCCTCGAAGAAGATAAATTGCCCGCTCAGTATGCGCAAAATTTTTATCAGCTCTTGGAATTTGCCAGAAAAATGCTCCCTTCAGAAGACTCGTCACAGATTGAGCCAGACTACGGTCAAGCAAATGACCAAGAAGATGAGGTTTTTTTGTTACATGAAGGGACGATTCAAAAACAATATGAGTTGATTCAGATGTTTAAGCACCGTAACATACGCCCACTCATCCCTGATATTCAGAAATACTTAGTAGACGAACTAAAGCATCCGGTCCTGAAAACGTTCTTGCTTCATATTCTTATAGAACAGGGCTGGGACAAGGAAACAGAAGTGCATAAAATGGGGCAACGGATCACCATCGTTCCGACTGATTTAATGAGCGGTGAAGAGGATCCTTTCTTAAACAAGATCATATCCATCTTGGAAGACAAAGTGGAAAGTGATAATCCATCTCTTTTTGAAGGGTTAAAAGAAATGCTGGTCCGTATTCATACTGTACAATTCCCATTCCCTTTCACACCGGAGAAACCAGAAGTATGGGCGGCTGGGCTGCATAGTGCGGGTGTAGAGCTATTTGGTTTAGGTGTGGCAGATGAGGAGCTGGCAGAGGAATATGATGTGTCTGCATTGGAAATAAAATCTGCGGTACGGGAGATCAATAAGCTTGAAGATTTTTCATATTTACGATTATAAGGCTATGTGTTGAACTCGCCGTGGATTATGTTATAATGTAAGGGTTGTAAACTGTATATACGATATAGGCTCTTAGGTTACCTCTTGTTTAAGGGGTGTTTAAGACTGTGTACTTGCAGCAAATTGTAGAAAACAACAACCACCATGTGTGGTTCATCAGAATGGATAGTGTCCGAAACATTATCTTTTTTGAAAATAGATGTTGGAGGGAAAATTATGTCTGCTAAATGGGAAAAATTAGAAGGTAATCAAGGCGTATTAACGGTTGAAGTGGATGCTGACACTGTTAACAAAGGTCTTGACGCTGCATTCAAAAAAGTAGTAACGAAAGTAAACGTACCAGGTTTCCGTAAAGGGAAAATTCCTCGTGGAATGTTCGAACAACGTTTTGGTGTAGAATCCCTATACCAAGATGCTCTTGATATCATTCTTCCAACTGCATACTCTAACGCAGTTGTTGAAACTGGAATCGAGCCAGTTGATCAACCAGAAATCGACATCGAAACAATCGCTAAAAACGAAAAGCTTGTATTCACTGCTAAAGTTATTGTGAAGCCTGAAGTTAAACTTGGCGAATACAAAGGATTAGAAGTGGAGCGTTTAGACGATAACGTGACGGACGAAGACGTGGAAGCTGACTTGAAAGGCCTTCAAGAGCGTCAAGCTGAGCTTGTTGTGAAAGAAGAAGGAACTGTAGAGAACGGCGATACAGTGGTTATGGACTTTGAAGGATTCGTTAACGGCGAAGCATTCGAAGGTGGAAAAGCGGAGAACTATTCTTTAGAAATCGGATCTAACACGTTCATTCCAGGTTTCGAAGAGCAATTAGTAGGACTTGCAGCTGGAGCGGAGAAAGAAGTAGAAGTTTCTTTCCCTGAAGAGTACCACGCTGAAGAGCTTGCTGGTAAGCCTGCAGTGTTCAAAGTGACTGTACACGAAATCAAAACAAAAGAACTTCCTGCACTTGACGATGAGTTCGCAAAAGATGTAGACGAAGAAGTTGAAACGCTTGAAGAGCTTAAAGCTAAAACTAAAGCTCGCCTTGAAGAAGCGAAGAAAACAGAAGCTGACAACCACCTACGCGACACGCTAGTGGACAAAGCTGCTGCTAACGCAGAAGTGGAAGTTCCTGAAGCAATGGTGAAAACTGAAACAGATCGCATGGTTCGTGAATTCGAACAACGTCTTCAAATGCAAGGAATGAACATGGAGCTTTACTTCCAGTTCTCCGGTCAAGATGAAGAAGCTCTTCGCACTCAAATGAAAGAAGATGCAGAAAAGCGTGTGAAAATGAACCTTACGCTTGAAGCAATCTCCAAAGCTGAAAACATCGAAGTAACAGATGAAGAAGCAAACGAAGAAATCGAAAAAATGGCTGGCATGTACAACATGTCTGTTGACCAAATCAAGCAAGCATTAGGCAGCTTGGAAGGTCTTAAAGAAGACTTGAAAATCAGAAAAGCAATTGATTTCCTTGTAGAAAACAGCAAAGATGTTGCATAATAGAGT
This sequence comes from Sutcliffiella horikoshii, assembly GCF_021991925.1. Lineage (GTDB taxonomy): Bacteria > Bacillota > Bacilli > Bacillales > Bacillaceae_I > Sutcliffiella_A > Sutcliffiella_A horikoshii_F. The sequence continues at coordinate 283,484 of NZ_RXZI01000003.1, forward strand.
TTAAGAGACAAGGCGCGACTTGATCGTGCCTTGTTTTGTACCATCTAGACCTTTTTAAAAGTAAAGTTTTCCGCTTTTTCCATTCATCACTGTGTTAGTAAAATGGATTCATGGATACAATAGTACGGACCCATCTTCTAAAATATCCATACATAACCAAAGTATTATTATTAGAAATGTTAGGCTAAAATGTGGTAAAATGCAGTACATAACTATTTTTTTAAAAGTGATGAGATTTTCTCATTTTTTAGGAAACCAGCCGATGGATGGGAAAAGAGAGAAATGATAAGGGGTGAAACAATTTGTTTAAATTTAATGACGAAAAAGGACAATTAAAGTGTTCTTTCTGTGGAAAGACACAAGATCAAGTTCGTAAACTTGTAGCAGGTCCAGGCGTATACATATGTGATGAATGTATTGAACTTTGTACGGAAATCGTAGAAGAAGAGTTGGGTACAGAGGAAGAAGTAGAATTTAAAGACGTTCCAAAACCTAAAGAAATTCGCGATATTTTAGACGAATATGTTATTGGTCAGGAGTCTGCGAAGAAATCTTTATCTGTAGCGGTTTATAACCACTACAAGCGTATTAACTCCAACAGTAAGATTGATGATGTAGAGCTTGCGAAGAGTAATATTGCTATGATCGGACCAACTGGTAGCGGGAAAACTTTACTTGCTCAGACACTTGCAAGAATTCTGAATGTGCCATTTGCCATTGCGGATGCTACTTCCTTAACAGAAGCTGGTTATGTTGGGGAAGATGTAGAAAACATTCTATTAAAGCTGATACAAGCTGCTGATTATGATGTGGAAAAAGCCGAAAAAGGAATCATCTACATCGATGAAATTGATAAGGTAGCTCGTAAATCTGAAAATCCGTCCATCACTCGTGATGTTTCTGGTGAAGGTGTTCAGCAGGCGCTATTGAAAATTCTTGAAGGTACGGTTGCAAGCGTTCCTCCTCAAGGTGGTCGTAAGCACCCACATCAAGAATTTATCCAAATTGATACGACGAACATCCTATTTATCTGCGGTGGTGCATTTGATGGGATCGAACAGATCATCAAACGCCGTCTAGGTAAGAAAGTTATCGGCTTCGGCACTGCTGAAACAAAAGCGGATGACTTGGAGCAAAAAGAATTGCTTGGAAAAGTATTGCCGGAAGATTTACTTCGTTTCGGTTTGATTCCAGAATTCATCGGGCGTCTTCCTGTTACAGCGAGCTTAATGCCGCTTGATGAGGATGCATTGATTGAAATCCTTACAAAGCCTAAAAATGCACTTGTGAAACAATATCAAAAAATGCTTGATCTTGATAATGTGGAACTTGAGTTTGAAGAAGGCGCATTATCTGAGATTGCGAAAAAAGCGATCGAAAGAAAAACTGGGGCACGTGGATTGCGATCTATCATTGAGGGACTTATGCTTGATGTCATGTATGAGCTTCCTTCTCGTGAGGATATCAAGAAATGTGTGATAACTGCTGAAACGGTTGCGGATAATGTTGCACCAAAATTAATTTTAGACGATGGGTCTGAGTTGAAAGAAGACGAAAAGACTTCCGCATAATATGAACGACAAAGAGCACTTTCCTTAATGGGAGAGTGCTCTTTTGCGTTTGGTGGTTCGTTTGCTATCAATCCTTTAATTGAAGATGGCATACTTGATGAAGAACAGCCATTTCCAGTAAAGAAATGGGACACCCTTCCAAAGGTTTCATGATATAGGTAGGCCTTGGAAATGATTTTACCCTAGTGATTTCAGTTAGTAAAATCCCTTCTTCTTTTATGTACGTTGTACCGTCCAGCATGTTTTTTTCAAGCATGAATTCTCGTTCGTTTCTTTTGTAAATAAACCGTCCATGGGTTTTTATTTTAGTAACATCTTGAAAGAAAAAGGTTTCTTCTCCTCCTTGGCTTGTAGTATAGTGAACATCCCATTTTGGTTTAAATAGGTTTTCTTTAAAGGTACGCTCCTCTACTTTGATCGCTTCTCCAATAGTTGAAACTCCAACCAAATCTTTTTTTTCGAAAAAAGCTTGTACACCTTCCGAGAGGATCGGGATTGGCAACTTTGAAACAATTTCTACCCACTTACTCCGGTATGTACGGTTAAAAGATGCTACTTGGTGTCCAGTTGAGTCAAGGATTGGTATTGGTTTAGAAGAATGTATTAGTAGTGGGAGGGTGAAAGTTAGCTCTGTCATAGTTTTTCGCCTCCTTTATATCATTACGAAGAAACACTTGGACAAGTTTCATCTTTCTCATTTTCTGAAAGCATATTATACCCTCCAATCTTTTCGTGTGGAGCCTATTTTAACCAAATAATTTTTATTGGATTATTCCCCCTTCCCGCGGAGATACTACCATATAATCACATCAAGAATGCAGGAGGGTTTCTATGTCTTTTACAGGTATAGCACTGTTCATACAGCTTTTCTTCGGGGTCATCATCGGGCTTTATTTCTGGAACCTGCTCAAGAACCAACGGACGCAAAAAGTGACGATCGATAAAGAATCGAAAAAGGAAATGGAACAACTGAGGAAAATGAGAAGTATTTCATTGTCTGAACCACTTGCGGAAAAAGTAAGGCCCACAAGCTTCAAAGAGATTATCGGGCAAGAGGATGGAATTAAGGCATTAAAAGCTGCCATCTGTGGACCAAACCCCCAGCATGTCATCATCTATGGGCCGCCGGGAGTAGGGAAAACCGCAGCAGCAAGGCTTGTTCTTGAAGAAGCAAAAAAGAATCCGAAATCTCCATTCAGGGGCTCTGCCGTTTTTATAGAATTGGATGCTACCACTGCACGATTTGATGAGAGAGGGATTGCGGATCCATTAATTGGCTCGGTGCATGATCCCATCTATCAAGGTGCAGGAGCGATGGGACAGGCTGGGATTCCCCAACCTAAGCAAGGAGCTGTAACACATGCACATGGAGGGATGCTCTTCATTGATGAAATCGGTGAACTTCACTCCATCCAAATGAACAAATTACTTAAAGTATTGGAAGACAGGAAAGTATACTTAGATAGCGCGTACTACAGCGAAGAAAATAACCAAATCCCTACACATATCCATGATATTTTCCAGAATGGCCTGCCAGCTGATTTCCGCCTTGTCGGAGCGACAACAAGAACACCAAATGAGATCCCACCGGCAATCAGATCAAGATGCATGGAGGTTTTCTTCAGGGAGCTTGATCAGGAAGAGCTGGAAACGGTGGGAAGGAATGCAGCTTCAAAGATCAATATGATGGTCGAAGAAGAGGGTATAAGCCTGCTTGCTTCCTATACCAGGAACGGGCGAGAAGTGGTAAATATGATGCAAATCGCATGTGGACTCGCTATCACGGAAGACCGGGATACAGTAAAGGTGGCAGACATCGAATGGGTGATCCATTCCAGTCAATTGGCGCCGAAATATGAGAACAAAATAAAAGAAGCCGCTCAACCTGGACTTGTTAATGGTCTTGCAGTATTTGGTCCAAACTCTGGAGCTCTGCTGGAAATAGAGGTGACAGCGATTCCGACCGAAGAGAAAAAAGGAACGGTGAACATCACTGGAATTGTGGAAGAAGAAAGCATGGGCAATCAAGGCGGTAAATCAATCCGCAGAAAGAGTATGGCAAAAGGTTCTGTGGAGAATGTTATCACGGTATTAAGAAAACTCGGAGTACCTGCAGCCGATTATGATATACATGTCAATTTTCCTGGGGGAATCCCGATTGACGGCCCTTCTGCTGGAATAGCGATGGCAACGGGGATTTACTCTGCCATTTTCAAAATACCAGTAAGTAATCTTGTGGCTATGACAGGGGAAATCAGTATACATGGCACTGTTAAACCAATCGGTGGAGTGATTCCGAAAATTAAGGCTGCCAAACAGGCTGGAGCGGAAAGGGTCATCATTCCGGCAGATAATATGCAGTCGATCATCAAGGAAATTGACGGGATTGAGGTCATTCCGGTAAAAGAGTTCCAAGAAGTATTGGATCTGGCATTAGTGAGAGAAAAAATCGCCGAATCGAGCTTTGATACGATCCTTCAGGCTCCGATCAGTATTCCTAAAACAGAATCCATGTAAAGGATAGGCAGGCCTTGTTTGTATGGTCTGCCTGTTTACATATTGTAAAAGCTTACTCATTGCACTTGCCACGTGAAAAAGGTAAAATTTTTACTACTGGTTTCTTTATTAAGTGTGGCAAATTTGTAAAAGATAGTAGAACAAAACTCTTTTACAACCCAAACTGTCTCTTTGATTAGACAGGGCTATTTAATTAGGATAGAATTGAACAAAGATACACAAAGGAAGAGCGTACGGGGGTGTTACCATGGCAACAAATAAGGAATATCATGTTCCATTATTGCCGTTAAGAGGGCTAATGGTCTTTCCGACAATGGTTTTACATTTGGATGTCGGAAGGGAAAAGTCGATAGAAGCATTAGAACAAGCGATGCTTGGAGACGATATTGTCGTTCTTTCTACCCAAAAGGAAGTGGGAACGGACAATCCAACAAAGGATGACCTATACGATTGGGGTACTTTGACAAAGGTAAAACAGATGTTAAAGCTCCCAAATGGAACGGTCCGTGTTTTGGTGGAAGGGCTAGAGCGTGCGAAAATAGAAGAGTTCATCGAAAAAGATACGCACTGGGAAGCCAAACTTCTGACGTATCCGGACACTGAAGTGAAAGATCCGGAAGACGAAGCGTTGATGAGAACATTGCTGGACTATTTTCATACATATACAAAGCTGTCCAAAAAGACGACAGTTGAGACGTATCATACGGTTTCTGATATAACAGAGCCTGGCCGTATGGCGGATATCATCACCTCTCATTTGCCTGTCAACATGAAGGAAAAGCAGGACATCTTGGAAACGAGGGATGTCAAAGAGCGTCTGAACAAGGTGATCAAGCATGTAAATAATGAAAAAGAAGTACTTCAGCTGGAAAAGAAGATTGGATTGCGTGTAAAGCGTTCCATGGAACGTACACAAAAGGAATACTACCTTCGCGAGCAGATGAAAGCGATTCAGAAAGAGCTTGGGGATAAAGAAGGAAAAGGTGGAGAAATCCAAGACCTCAAGGATAAATTGGAAAGTATCGGAATGCCGGAAAATGTGAAGAAGATTGCATTGAAGGAAATCGACCGCTATGAGAAGATTCCATCCAGCTCCGCAGAAAGCTCTGTCATCCGCAACTATATTGACTGGTTATTGAACCTTCCGTGGACGGAAGCAACAGAAGATCAGCTTAATATCATCCGCGCAGAAGAGATTCTGAATGAAGACCATTTCGGATTGGAAAAGGTTAAAGAACGTGTACTAGAATATCTGGCAGTACAACAGCTGACAAAGTCCCTTAAAGGACCGATCCTCTGTCTTGCAGGACCTCCTGGAGTGGGAAAAACCTCCCTTGCACGTTCCATTGCAAAGTCCCTGGATCGAAAATTTGTCCGCGTCTCCTTAGGAGGGGTGAGGGACGAATCAGAAATTCGCGGCCACCGTAGAACCTATGTTGGAGCGATGCCTGGACGTATCATCCAAGGGATGAAAAAAGCAGGAACCATCAATCCGGTCTTTCTTTTAGATGAAATTGATAAAATGTCCAATGATTTCAGGGGAGATCCTTCTTCTGCACTATTGGAAGTACTGGACCCTGAGCAGAACTTCAATTTCAGTGATCACTATATCGAAGAGCCGTATGACCTATCAAACGTCATGTTCATCGCAACGGCAAACAACTTAGCCACAATCCCTGGACCGTTACGTGATCGCATGGAAATCATTACGATTGCCGGTTACACAGAGATTGAGAAGTTGAATATTGGAAAAGACCACTTACTTCCGCGCCAAGCGAAAGAACATGGCCTTCAGAAAAACTTGTTGCAAATCAGGGACGAAGCGTTAATGTCCATTATCCGCTACCATACTCGTGAAGCAGGGGTACGTAGCTTGGAAAGGCAGCTTGCCTCCATTTGCAGAAAAGCTGCAAAAATCATCGTTTCTGGTGAGAAAAAGCGTGTGGTCATTACCGACAAGAACCTGGCAGACTTCCTTGGAAAGCCTAAGTTTCGTTATGGACAGGCTGAGGTGGAAGACCAAGTTGGTGTGGCAACAGGCCTTGCATATACAACGGTGGGAGGAGATACTCTATCCATTGAAGTATCCTTATCCCCTGGTAAAGGGAAACTGATGTTGACCGGAAAGCTTGGAGACGTCATGAAAGAGTCTGCCCACGCGGCATTCAGCTTCATTCGTTCACGAGCGAACGAGTTGAATATTGATCCTGATTTTAACGAGAAGAATGATATCCATATACATGTCCCAGAAGGTGCCGTTCCAAAAGACGGCCCGTCAGCAGGTATTACGATGGCAACCGCACTCATTTCAGCGCTTACCGGTAGACCGGTAAGACGCGATGTTGGCATGACAGGGGAAATCACCTTAAGAGGACGCGTATTGCCGATTGGCGGATTGAAGGAAAAATCCTTGAGCGCTCACCGTGCAGGTCTGAAAAAGGTTATACTACCTAAAGAGAACGAAAAAGATTTGGATGATATTCCAGAAAGTGTGCGAGAAGATTTAACGTTTGTTTTAGTATCACATTTAGATCAAGTGTTAGAACACGCATTAGCAGGAGAGAAAAAATGAAAGTAACACAAGCAGAAATAGTAATAAGTGCCGTTAAACCAGAGCAATACCCAAGTGAGCTTTTACCAGAATTCGCTTTAGCAGGCCGTTCCAACGTAGGGAAATCATCTTTCATCAACAAGATGATCAACCGTAAGAACCTTGCGAGAACTTCCTCCAAACCAGGAAAAACACAAACTTTGAACTTTTATCTGATCAATGAAATGTTGCATTTCGTCGATGTACCTGGATATGGTTTTGCCAAGGTTCCAAAATCCGAGCGCGATGCTTGGGGCCGTATGATGGAAACGTATTTGACAAGCAGGGAACAGCTTCGTGCCGTCCTGCAAATTGTCGACCTTCGCCATCCACCATCGAAGGATGACGTCACCATGTATGAATACCTGAAGCATTACGAGCTTCCAGTCGTCGTGATCGCCACCAAAGCGGACAAGATCCCTAAAGGAAAGTGGCAAAAGCACTTGAAGGTAATAAGAGAAACACTCGGAATGGAAAAAGAAGACGAATTGATTCTCTTTTCCTCTGAAACTGGACAAGGGAAAGATGAAGTCTGGGGAATGCTGCAAAAGAGAATGAAGTGAAAATAGAAGCTGTGTTCAGAGGTGAATTACTCTGGGCGCAGTTTTTTTAGATTATGGTACCAGTGTCGATGCTGAGGAAATCTTGCTGGCGGTCGTCTTAAGACCCTCGCGCGTAGTGAGGGGACTCAAGCACCACCTCGTGGAAAGAAACAACTTGCGTGGAAATTGCCAGTGGGGTTAAGAGATGTTATTAGATGGGAACAGGAGTGAAAGAATTGGAGAAATTATATTATCGTGATCCTTACATAAGAAATTTTAAGACGACCTTAAAACAACAAGCACAGGACGAAGCGGGGAGATGGTATGCCCTTCTAGAGAAATCCGCTTTTTATCCAGAAGGCGGAGGACAGCCATATGATACGGGGACCCTGAATGGCCAAGATGTTCTGGAAGTACAGGAGGTTGAGGGTGAAATACGGCATTACTTAAAGAAGCCATTGCCGGAGACCATTGTGGAACTTACAGGCGAAATAGAGTGGAAAAGGCGCTTTGACCATATGCAACAACACGCAGGACAGCATCTATTATCGGCTGCATTCGAAGAGTTGTTTTCCTATAAAACAATGAGCTTCCATTTAGGAAAAGAAGTATCAACCATTGATATTGATACAAAAGATCTAACAGATCAAGAGGCGTTGGAAGCTGAGTCACTTGTTAATAAGATAATCCTTGAGGATCGTTCCATTGAAACAAAGTGGGTGACGAAGGAGGAGCTTGCGGGCTATCCATTGAGAAAAGAATTGGCGGTGGAGGAGAATATTCGTCTTGTGATCATTCCAGACTTTGATTATAACGGTTGCGGTGGCACGCATCCCAAGTCGACTGGGGGAGTGTCTTCTTTAAAGATTCTTTCAACCGAAAAACAAAGGAAAATGATCCGCGTAACTTTCGTGGCAGGACATCGTGTGCTACAGCAGCTCCATGAAAAACATAAGATAATTTCTGGTTTGGCCGTTCAGTTAAATGCACCACAAGAGAGAATGATAGAAGCGGTGGCAAGGCTTATGGAGCAGTCAAAGGAACAAGCGAAGCTCCTAAAAGAATCAAATGATAAGCTGCTTCAATATGAGGCTTCCTCCCTTGCATCAAAGGTGTTGGTGCTGGAGGGGCAAGCGGTCATCCAAAAGGTGTATGTGAATAAAACTATAGGAGAACTGCAAAGCCTGGCTCGACATATTACGAAGGAAGTGGAAGATGCCATTGTTTTCTTGGTGGCTGAAAATGAAAACAAATTGGCCTTGGTAGCCTCCCGCGGAACTAAATCCGATGCAAACATGAAGACCATCGTAAACGATATTTTGCCTTCCATAAATGGAAAGGGCGGGGGAAGAGAAGATTTTGCCCAAGGTGGAGGAGAGGCAAAATTCACTGGAGAAGAAGTATTGAAAATGCTTCTTGATTCCATGAAATAGAGTAAGGAGGAGACGATAGAATACCAACTAGATCAATGGTTGAGATTCTTTCGTCTCTTTTTTTGTGTGAAAGAAATGTAGTAAAATTTCGAAAAATATGTTTATTGAAGACAGTCTCCAGGGAATAGGATGTACAAGGAGTAATTCCGAGCATACATACGATACATAGGTAGCCAGGTCTTCTTAAGTTAGAATTTACAGAATTATCAACAAAAATGAAATTTAAGCTCATTTGTGGTAGTTTTCCGTAATTGTTAACATAAAAGGGAGACGAAAAAAAAGGACACTAAGGGGGATTATGGAAATTGAAAAAAAGGGTATTGTTAGTCACGTTATTTTTGTTGTCTACGATTCTAGCAGCATGCGGCGGAAAAGTAACAACCAGTGAAGGATATGAGCTAGTAGAGGAAGGGAAATTCAAGTTTGCTTCTTCAGGAGAATTTGCGCCATTTAGTGTAACAGATGGAAATGGAGAAATGACCGGTTTTGATATTGAAGTCGGAGAAGCCATCGCTGCTGAACTAGGTCTTGAACCAGATCAGGAGAAGTACACATTTGCGAGTATTGTTGAAGGAGTAAAAAGCGGACGTTTTGATGCCGCGGTTGCAAGTCACACCATTACAGAGGATAGATTAAAGGAAGTGGATTTCTCCACACCTTACTACTATTCCGGTGCACAGATTTTTGTAAGACCTGACAGTGACATCCAAACTTTAGATGATCTAGAAGGGAAAGAAATTGCGGTTTCCAGAGGGTCTACATATGCAGACCTTGTCAGCGATATTTCTGACAACATTCAGAACTACGATAGCGATGTCGTAGCGTTGGAAGCATTGAATAATGGCCGTCATGATGCAGTGGTAACGGATTTTGTAACCGGCCGTGAAGCAATTGGCGCAGGCATGGAGTTAGAAGGACGTGAACTTCTGGATCGCAGTGAACAGGCAGTTGGAGTCGCAAAAGGTAACGAAGCACTCCTTGAAGCAATCAATGACGCATTGGAAACATTACGTGAGAACGGCAAGCTGAAAGAAATAAGTGAAAAATACTTTGGAGAAGACATCACTTCAGACCCGGATGAGCAAGAATAACAAGCTGCCAAAGAGCGGCTGACCATAAATCCAGTTCGAAAATGTGTGGTGTTCATTCACCACACATTTTTTATCAGGTAAGCACAAAATGAAAAGGAGAGTGAAAGCGGTATGCCCAGTTTTTTGCACTTTTTTGAAGTATTCCTAAATACATACGACATGTTTTTCCGAGGGATGATCAGAACCCTCCAGATAACGGCAATATCCATTGCCATTGCACTCCTAATCGGATTATTTTTCGCTTTCTTAAAAATATCCAAAATAAAGGTTCTTGAATGGATTGCCAACACTTACATATTTCTTATACGCGGAACACCGTTGATTGTCCAAATCTTTGTGTTCTACTTCGGACTAGTGACTTTAGGAATATCCCAATTCTGGTCTGTCACACTCGCACTAGCCTTCCATAATGGTGCCTATATCGCGGAGATTTTCAGAGGAAGTATTCAATCAATTGATAAAGGGCAGATGGAAGCGGGTAGATCCCTGGGGATGACAGGGAACCTTACAATGAGAAGAATCATTTTGCCGCAGGCGTTCAGAAGGGCTTTACCTCCATTGGGCAACCAATTCATCATCTGTTTGAAAGACTCCTCCCTTGCTGCATTTATCGGCTACTACGAGCTTTTCAATGTTGCACAGACACAGGGAGCCAACTCTTACGACGTCATGACATATCTATTAGTTGTATCTGTCTACTATCTGATCCTAGTAGGATTAATTGGAATCGTTGTAAACCTATTGGAACGTAAATTCTCGGCAAGTGAAAGATAGGAGGGAGAACATGAATAATAAAATTGAAGTAAAGGACTTGAATAAATCTTTTGGAGATTTGCATGTTCTAAAAGACATATCCTTAACTGTGAAAAATAAAGAAGTGGTCTGCCTGATCGGTGCAAGCGGCTCAGGTAAGAGTACCATTTTACGATGCTTGAACTTTCTTGAAATGAAAGATAGCGGTTCCGTTGTCATTGATGGAAGTGAAGTCGATGTGAAAAAGGATAATCTAAACAAGGTCCGGCAGAAAGTAGGAATGGTGTTTCAGCATTTTCATCTTTTCCCCCATAAAACGGTGTTGGAGAACGTAATGGAAGCTCCTATTCAAGTGGAAGGGCTGAAAAGGCCTGAAGCAAAAAAAAGAGCATCTGAATTATTAGCGAAGGTCGGCCTGTCAGATAAGGAAAATGTCTATCCAGAAAAGCTTTCAGGTGGACAAAAACAGCGTGTCGCCATTGCGCGCGCCCTTGCCATGAAGCCGGAAGTCATGCTCTTTGACGAACCGACATCAGCCCTTGACCCGGAACTAGTAGGGGAAGTACTAAAAACAATGAAAGAACTAGCAGAAGAAGGAATGACTATGGTGGTCGTTACACATGAGATGGGATTTGCCCAGGAGGTTGCCGACAGGGTCATCTACATGCACGACGGCAAAATCGTCGAAGAAGGCCCACCACAAGAACTCTTCAATAACCCAAAAAACCAACGTACCAAAGCTTTTTTGGAGGCTGTTCTTTAACCATTAAGTTTGGATGATTTTCTAGCTGTTGATTGGAGCAAAAGGCGTAGACTCCTTGAAAATGCGAGCATTTTCTGCGTGCGATGTATCGCTGTCGAAGCCTTCCTTGTCCTGCGGGGGAGAAGCGGCAATGTTGAGACCCCGCAACGAAGTGAGGAGGCTCAAGGGCGCCCCGCGGAAAGCGAAGCCGTTTGCGGAAATCAACAGCGGTGTCTAAACGATAACCAACACACAAAAAAGACCTACAACAACGGAATAACACTCCATTGCTTGTAGGTCTTCTATTATTTCTTCTTAAAAACAAAAAACGCACCAATCAAAATCAACAAAACCGGCCAAAAAGTATGTAAACTTGCAACACCAGTCTCTACAACACCTAGCATCTCCATGAACGTATCATAAAATAAGAAGAAACTTGCAAGGATGCATAACAGCACTCCTTCAAACATACCGCCTTTCGTCTTCTGCGAGCGGAGTATAAAGCCGACACCAATGATCAAAATGAAGACAGCGAAATGATCGGGCCAAGCATCCACTGTATCTTTTAGTTGAAAGTGCAACCCAATACCCAGAAGTATAAAACCAGGCAATATATTAGGGTAGTCATTCTGCTTATACGCTTGTAATAATAGTGCAACTCCTGTAATAGCGAGGAGAGTAGACCATGAATACATTCCTTCCCATAGTACAATGTTTAATTGTTGTAACAGGAAATATAAACCAAAAAACAATAAAAGTAAACCCGGTAGAAAGCTATTCTTCTTCATATTTTCCTCCCTAAGATCGAGGCTGAAACCTTGATTCTGCAATGAATTTCTGTTAATGTACAAGTTGGTGAATAAAAGAATTGTAATGTCTGTAATATATAACTAAGTAACTGTAAGAATTTCCGTATTTCTTCTAAATGTAAGCGATGGACATTTCGCTTCGAATTAGAAACTATTTGTTCACATTTTAACAAATGTATCCGGTGTTAGTCATGTTATAATTTTAGTAGATGATATTATTTTTTCTGGGGGTGTACGAACAAGTGCATATCATAGTAGTCGGTGTTAATTATAAAACGGCCCCTGTTGAAATACGTGAAAAATTAACTTTTAATCCAGCTGATTTGAACAAGGCGATGGTGGCTCTTAAGGACCGTAAGTCCATTTTGGAGAATATCATTGTTTCTACCTGCAATCGTACGGAAGTCTATGCAGTAGTCGATCAGTTGCATACTGGACGTTATTATATTAAAGCTTTCCTTGCAGACTGGTTCGGTTTGGACAAGGAAGAGTTTTCTCCTTACTTGAACATCTATGAAAATGATGGAGCCATTGAGCATTTATATCGTGTTTCCTGTGGGTTGGATAGCATGGTGCTTGGAGAGACACAGATCTTGGGTCAAATCCGTACAAGCTTCTTATCCGCACAAGAGCACCAAACGGTCGGGACCATTTTCAATCAATTATTCAAACAAGCTATCACAGTGGCAAAGCGTGCACATTCTGAAACGGAGATTGGATCAAATGCCGTTTCTGTCAGTTATGCAGCTGTGGAGCTGGCGAAAAAGATATTCGGGGATTTAACGAACAAACATGTATTAATTTTAGGCGCAGGGAAAATGGGAGAACTCGCCGTCCAGAATCTTCACAGCAACGGGGTAAAAAAGGTTACGGTCATTAATCGTACCATGGAAAAAGCGACAAGTTTAGCGAATCGTTTTGCAGGTCAGGCAAAATCGATGCAGGAGCTATCCTGTGCGTTGGTAGAAGCGGATATTCTTATCTCTTCTACCGGAGCCAAAGAATATGTAGTGACTAAAGACGATATGACCTATGTGGAGCGTATGAGGAAAGGGCGTCCACTTTTCATGGTGGATATCGCGGTTCCAAGGGATTTGGATCCTGAGTTGGATAAGCTGGAAAGTGTCTTCTTATACGATATTGATGATCTCGAAGGAATCGTCAATGCCAACTTGGCTGAACGCAAGAAGGCGGCGGAAGAGATTGAACTGTTCATTGAAGAGGAAATTGTGGAGTTCAAACATTGGCTGAACACATTGGGTGTAGTGCCTGTCATTTCTGCTCTCCGTCAAAAAGCGTTGGATATCCAATCTGAAACGATGCAAAGTATCCAACGGAAGCTTCCTCACCTGTCGGAACGGGAAATCAAGGTGCTGAACAAGCATACGAAAAGCATCATCAACCAGATGCTACGTGACCCGATCCTACGTGCGAAAGAACTGTCATCAGAATCTGACGCCAAGGAGTCTCTAGAACTGTTCACGAAAATCTTTAATATCGAAGAAGCGGTTCAGCAAGAAGTTCAATCCCAGTATTATACTGTGAAAAAGGAAAAGAACTCCACAGGTCCTGTGGGCATCCCGCTTCCTCAAGCTGCGACGTACAGGTCGTAAGAGAGGCTGTTAACTTATGCTAGAGATGACTATCGCAAGGCTATATGAATTAACGATCCTCATCTATGCCTTAAGCGTACTCTTATATTTTATCGATTTTCTTCAACATAACCAGAAGGCTAACAAAACTGCCTTCTGGTTACTTGCAATTGTATGGGTATTGCAAACGGTCTTTTTATTTCTACGGATGCTCGATACCGGTCGTTTTCCGATATTGACCTTGTATGAAGGGATGTATTTCTATACATGGGTACTGATCACCTTCTCTTTGGTCATCAATAGGATACTGCGTGTGGATTTTATCGTGTTTTTTACAAATGTGATAGGCTTCCTGGTTCTTGCGTTACATACATTCACCCCGATTCAGCATGAGTCGCAGGTGGTCGCGCAAGCTCTTGTTTCCGAATTGCTTATCATCCATATCACGATGGCTATCCTATCATATGGCGCATTTTCCCTTTCCTTTGCCTTCTCCATGCTCTATGTGATTCAATATAAACTTTTGAAGGAGAAAAAGTGGGGAAAACGATTATTGCGGATTCAAGACTTGGCAAAGCTTGATCATATGTCCTATGTATTGAATGTCATAGGGGTGCCGATGCTTTTGCTTTCCCTCATTTTGGGAAGCATCTGGGCGTCGGTAAAATTATCCGAGTTTCAGTGGTATGACATGAAAGTGATTGGATCCTTTATTGTGATTGCAGCATACAGCTATTATTTTTATCAGAGACTTGCCAAGGGAATTAGTGGGAAGGCTATTGCCAACTGGAATATCGCAGCGTTTCTAGTCGTCCTCATCAACTTTTTCCTGTTCGGTAGATTATCAAATTTTCATTTTTGGATCTTATGATCTTATAGGTGAAGAATCCCAATGCGTTGGGTAAGGAGGAAATATGAGAAAAATAATTGTAGGTTCTAGAAGAAGTAAGCTTGCTTTAACCCAAACGAACTGGGTCATTGACCAATTGAAGGCATTAGGTGCCCCTTTTGAATTCGAAGTGAAGGAAATCGTGACAAAGGGCGATCAAATCCTCGATGTCACATTATCCAAGGTCGGTGGAAAAGGTCTTTTTGTAAAAGAGATCGAGCAGGCAATGTTGGATAAGGAAATAGACATGGCGGTCCACAGCATGAAGGATATGCCAGCGGTACTACCAGAAGGATTAATGATTGGTTGTATCCCGTTCCGAGAAGATCATCGCGATGCATTCATTTCCAAAGACCATGTGAAGTTTGCTGATCTTCCTAGCGGATCCATTGTGGGGACAAGCAGCTTGCGCAGGGGTGCACAGCTTCTTGCCAAGCGTCCTGACCTTGAAATTAAATGGATACGCGGTAACATTGATACGCGACTTGCCAAGCTGCAAAATGAAGACTATGATGCCATCATTTTGGCAGCAGCAGGTCTTGCGAGAATGGGCTGGTCTAGAGATGTAGTCACGGAATTCCTGGATGAGGATTTATGCTTGCCTGCAGTAGGGCAAGGAGCCCTTTCCATCGAATGCCGGGAAGATGATGCCGAACTACTTGAGGTACTAGGATTGTTTACAGATGCCGTAACAGAAAAAGCGGTTGTTGCAGAACGCGCATTCCTTCATAAAATGGAAGGCGGATGTCAGGTGCCAATCGCTGGCTATGCATCTGTCGGACAAGAAGAACAAGTCACGTTGACTGTACTAGTAGGTGCGCCGGACGGATCTGTTTTGTATAAAGAGAGAATTACAGGAACGGACCCTGTGAAGGTCGGGCTAGAAGCAGCAGAAAGCCTAACAGAACAGGGAGGCAAGAAATTAATAGATGATGTAAAAAAGGAGCTTGATCAGTAATGAAACGTACTTTGCCTTTAGCCGACAAACGCATTCTTATTACAAGAAGCAAAGAGCAGGCAAGGTACTTTTCCACGCAGATTGAAGCGCTCGGAGGGACCTCGCTAGAAGTCCCTCTTATTCAATTTCAGCGGGTTTCCGAAAGTAAACTTGTTTCAATGGAGATCGAGAAGAGCTTGCCCCTGTATGACTGGATTGTCTTCACAAGTGTCAATGGTGTGAAGTACTTTTTTGAGCTTCATCAGGGGCAGTTGCCAAACCGTATAGCAGCAGTAGGGGCTAAAACGAAAGAAGCATTGGAAGCTCTGGGATATAACGTGGACATGATTCCTAAGCAATTCTCTGCAGAAGACCTTGTGGACAGTTTCAAAGGAATGGATCCTACGTCCATCTTATTGATTCAAGGGAATCTGGCCCGACCGCTATTACGTGAAGAA
The DNA here is from genome assembly GCF_021991925.1 of Sutcliffiella horikoshii. GTDB lineage: Bacteria > Bacillota > Bacilli > Bacillales > Bacillaceae_I > Sutcliffiella_A > Sutcliffiella_A horikoshii_F. The sequence continues at coordinate 299,408 of NZ_RXZI01000003.1, forward strand.
CTAGGCAGAATAGGGTACAATGTAAAGCAGATAGTGGTTTATGAAAATAAGCTCCGAGTACCAGAAAAAAAGGAAATGACCGTATTGAAAGAAGGCAAAGTGGACCTTTACACGTTTACCAGCCCTTCCACGATACATAATTACATTGAATTGTTCGGCCTTCCAGACGGTCCTGTAGCAACAATAGGTCCGATTACAAGACAGGCTGCAGAAAAGGCAGGTGTCATGGTGTCCATCAGCCCTGCAGAATACACCATGGATGGCCTGCTAGAAGAGATTGTGCAATATTTTCAAAAGGAGGATACATAATATGAAAGACTTGCAATTCAACCGTCATCGCAGATTAAGAAATTCCGATAACATGCGCTCATTGGTGCGTGAAACATACCTACATAAGGAAGACTTCATTTATCCGATCTTTGTGGTCGAAGGAGAAAATATCAGAAATGAAGTTCCTTCCATGCCAGGGGTGTACCATTTATCACTGGACCTATTGAATGCGGAAATGGCAGAGGTTTCAGAACTTGGAATTAAATCTGTTATTGTATTCGGTGTACCAAAAGAGAAGGATGAAGTGGGGACACAGGCTTATCACGAGCATGGGATTGTACAACAGGCAATCACTCAAATCAAAGTACACTTTCCTGAACTTGTTGTGATTGCAGATACATGTCTATGCCAATACACTTCTCACGGGCATTGTGGAATCGTGGAAGAAGGCAAGATCTTAAATGACCCGACACTGGACCTTTTGGCACGCACTGCTGTCAGCCAAGCGCGTGCAGGGGCGGACATCATTGCACCTTCCAATATGATGGACGGCTTTGTGGCTGCCATCCGTGCAGGGTTGGATGAGAACGGCTTTGAAGATGTTCCAATCATGTCTTATGCAGTCAAGTATTCCTCCGCATTCTACGGGCCTTTCCGTGATGCAGCACACAGTTCTCCACAATTCGGGGACAGAAAAACCTATCAGATGGATCCGGCAAACCGTCAAGAGGCTCTTCGTGAGGCGGAATCGGATATGCTTGAAGGAGCGGACTTCCTGATTGTAAAGCCTGCCATGGCCTACTTGGATATCATCCGTGATGTGAAGAATAACTTTAACGTGCCGGTGGTTGCCTACAATGTGAGTGGGGAATATTCCATGATTAAAGCCGCTGCCATGAACGGATGGATCAATGAGCGGGAAATCGTGATGGAAAAACTGATTGGCATGAAGCGTGCAGGTGTAGATCTTATCATTACGTACTATGCGAAAGATGTGGCTCGCTGGTTGGACGAGAAGTGATTGGGTAGAACTGCCGCGAAAAAACAATAGGAAGCAAGATGCAATCCATTCGTGCAAAAGAAAGGATGACAGAAGAATGAGAAGTTATGAAAAGTCTAAAGAAGCATTTATCGAAGCGTCGAAATTAATGCCAGGTGGCGTAAACAGTCCTGTCCGTGCATTCAAATCCGTAGACATGGACCCGATCTTCATGGAGCGTGGAAAAGGCTCCAAGATCTACGATGTAGATGGGAATGAATATATAGATTACGTACTTTCTTGGGGACCATTAATTCACGGCCACTCCAACGACCGCGTAGTGGAAGGCATCAAAAAGGTGACGGAATCAGGTACAAGCTTTGGTGCTCCAACACTGATTGAAAACGAGTTGGCCAAACTTGTGATTGATCGCGTTCCTTCCATCGAAGTGGTTCGTATGGTAAGCTCCGGGACAGAAGCAACGATGAGTGCACTCCGTTTGGCACGAGGCTATACAGGACGCAACAAAATCGTTAAGTTTGAAGGTTGTTACCATGGCCATGGGGATTCCCTTTTGATCAAAGCGGGTTCTGGTGTGGCGACATTAGGTTTGCCTGATAGCCCTGGTGTTCCAGAAGGTGTCGCTCAAAACACGATTACCGTTCCTTACAACGACATGGAAAGCATCCGCTATGCATTCAAGGAGTTTGGGGACGATATCGCAGGAGTCATTGTTGAGCCTGTAGCTGGAAACATGGGGGTTGTACCTCCGCAACCTGGTTTTCTGGAAGGGTTGCGTGATGTGACGACTGAATATGGAGCAGTGTTGATTTTTGACGAGGTTATGACAGGATTCCGTGTGGATTACCATTGTGCACAAGGGTACTACGGGGTAACACCTGACTTAACGTGTCTTGGAAAAGTTATCGGTGGAGGCCTTCCTGTTGGAGCGTACGGCGGGAAAGCGGAAATCATGGCACAGATCGCTCCGAGCGGGCCAATCTACCAGGCAGGAACATTATCCGGTAACCCGCTTGCGATGACAGCTGGGTATGAAACATTGGTGCAGTTGACTCCGGAAACCTATAAAGAGTTTGCCAAGAAAGCGGACCGTCTAGAGGAAGGCATTGTGGCACTTGGTGAGAAATACAATGTTCCTGTTTCAGTGAACCGTGCCGGTTCCATGATTGGTTTCTTCTTTAATAGGGAGGAAGTTGTGAACTATGATGTGGCAAAGTCATCTGACTTGGGGTATTTCGCGAAGTTCTTCCGTGAAATGGCGAACAACGGCGTATTCTTGCCACCGTCCCAGTTTGAAGGATTGTTCTTATCCACAGCACACACCGATGAAGATATCGAGAAAACATTGGATGCGATTGAGAAGTCGTTTGCAGCGATTAAGTGATAAGAAAATTTGATAATTGAAGTGATGATTGCCCGCCCCATAACGGTTTAATTGTTGGGGCGGGTTTTTACGTTTCAGGGGAAGGGGAGACTTTGTTTATGTATTCCCCGGAGTTACTTCTTAATTTCCCAGAGCAACTTCTACATTTCCCGAGCGCGCTTCTACCACTTAGGATCAATGTTCTACCATTTAGAATTAATGTTCTGCCACTTAGGATCAATGTTCTACCACAAAACATCAATGTTCTACCACTAGAGCCCCAAACCGCCCAGATAAAGATAAACAAATCATCAATCTTCCCATCTCCAGGTATCAAACAGCTCCTAAAATCATACAATCTACTAACCATTCATTAAAACTCACTCCCACCAACAAAACAATCATTTAGAATGGCTTCCCCCTTCGACAATCAACTCAAAACTCCTGCAAGGGTCTGACCCCTTCCAGAAATTTTATTCATAATCCCCTCCATCCAATCATACATCTTTATTGATATAGTAAATTTTTTTAGGTGTGAAAGGAGGAACCCCTTTGTCTTCAGAACAACAATCGTGCTTGCGGTTTTCAGTAGAGGAATCAATATGGTTTCAAAAGGGACAGGAAGTATCTGAGCTCATCTCCATTGCGTTAGATCCAGATATACAAATTTATGAGCAGGACCAATATGTTTCCATACGGGGAGCTTTATTATTAACAGGAGAATACCAAGTAAACGCAGAAGCAGGAGCGGAAGCCGAGGAAGAGGAGTATCATCCACAGGCCCGCATCGTGCAGGAAGTGGAGGAGCGGGAGGATGGAGTCTGCGCCTTGCATCATCGTTTTCCGGTGGACATTACGATACCGAAAAACAGGATTCAGAGCCTGGACGATATTTACGTAGCAATCGAATCATTCGATTACAGCGTTCCGACCCGTGGCTGCCTGCAATTGGATGCAGAGCTGTCCATCTCGGGGATTTATGGCCATCAACAAAGCAGTCCTGCATGGGATGAGGAGCAGGAAGAAGTGTATGAAGTGGAACCGAATAGGGATCATGAAGAAGCATACGCTTCACAAAATGCTCAAAACCAGGAAGATTCTTACGAGCAGGATGCAGAAGAAGAAGAAGTAGAAGATGAAGAAGTAGAAGAACAAGAACAAGAAGAAGAGGTATTCGAGTACGAACCGATGTATCGCAGTGCCAACACTGATAATGAATACGAAGAGGACACCTATCAGTACTATACGGAAGAAGATGAGGAAGAGGAAATTCTCAATCAGCATGAAATTGATGGAAACATGCAATACAACTACAACGATGATGGAGAGTATGCACCTTTTGAGGTGGAGGCAAGAAAACCTCCTGCGACCGAAGAAGAAGCGCCATATAACCCTGCCGACTTCATTTACCAAGATAAAGCGGAAGATGCCTATGCACCGTTGCATACTTTGCATACCAGTAAAAACGACCAAACCGAAGAAGAAACATCAAATGTTGTTTCCTTCTTAGATAAACGGAAAGGTCAACAAGCCGTTGCAGAGGCACAGCAGCATGAGCCAGCCAATACCTCCGATGAACCAAGAGATGAAAATGATTTATCCCTGACCAAGATTTTCGCTGATGATGGGGAAGAAGATTTCACCAAGCTTAAAATTTGTATCGTACAACAGGGAGAATCGATGGACCATATTGCGGAGCGATATGATGTGAGTATTCAACAGCTGATCCGGGTCAACAGGCTTTCAACGGATGATCATATCAATGAAGGACAGTTACTTTATATTCCGGTAAAGGCTTCCTCTAAAAGTTAATAACCGGCTGAAGAGGAATGTGAGGGAGGTGTTACCTTTCTCACTTCTTTTTTACCTATGATCAACTAATAAAAAATCACAACGGAAGTGAGTTATCGCTATGCAGACGAATGAGCAAAGCGTCGAAGAGTTGGTATATCAGTATGGCATAATCCCGGAATTCGTGGAACAGCATGGAGGAGTATGGAGAATCGCCACAAAGAATGGTGCTTTTGCATTGAAGAAAATTAGGAAGGATCATGCCTATCCGCTGTTTAGGAATATCCATTCCCTCTTTCAAAAGGGCATCAAGACGGTGGTACCAATCTATCAAACAAGACAGGGCTATTATTTTATAGAAAGTTATACGGACGCTTACTACTTGATGCCGTGGATAGAAGATACGGAAGAGAGGGAACTGGATTTCAAGGACAGCTTGATGTTCAAAGAGCTTGCCAAGCTCCACAGCATGACGGTGCAAGAGAAAGAGTACCCGGAAGAGGAAATAACCAGCTTCTTCAATCGGGTTTCTGAAGAGTGGACAAAAGAGCAGCAAGACCTGGAGAAATTTGTGGATGTATGCGAAAAGAAGCTATATATGTCGCCTTTTGAACTTCAGGTGTGCACATATGCTCATGAAATTTCGCTTGCCCAGAAATTTTCCCTGCAAAAGCTGGAAAACTGGCAAGAGGCAGTAAAGGAGACGAAGAAACATCGCGTGGCCATGACCCATGGGAGAGTATCCTTTCACCATTTCGTAAAGGATACCGAGGGAAGGGGCTACTTTATAAGCTGGGAGCGGGCGAAGCAGGCAGCACCAGCAAACGACATCATCTCGTTTTATCATCGATATTTAAGGACTTATCCGCTTTTCTGTGACGATTGTATTGAATGGTTCTATGAATATCAAAAAGGATTCAGCTTGCAACCTTATGAAAAGGACTTGACCCTCAGCTATCTCTCACATCCGGCTTCCTTCATGCAGGCAGTCGAGCAGTTCCAACAGCCCACAAATCCCAACCAGAGGCGTTCCATATCAGAACGCGAATTGGTAAAAAGGATTCAGGGAAGCTATTGGCTAGCTAAAAATATAGAATATGTAGCAGGCAGGATCAATCAAATCGAAGAGCAAAACAAAAACAAAGAGGCCCAAACCAGTTAAGCTGGGTTGGGTCTTTATTCACAAATTATATTGCAGACATATAGCAAAACAAGTAATTAATTTACATAATATACAGTAAATTCATGTTAAGATATTCTTAGAGAGATAAGCGTAATCAGTTGAGGGGGGTTAATAGTAAGAATGGATAAACTGTTACTTTCAAAAAAGAGAATGTCGGAAATTGTGGGATGGTCTGAAGCGAATGGTCGTAGGTGGGTTAAACATTTTAAAGAGTACATCCCAGAAGATTTGTCTGGTACTAGAGTTATGTACACTTCAGAATCGTTACGAATAATGAAGCTACTAAAAAGGTTGAATGAAGAAGGACTTAACATTGCTGAAATTAAGCAGATTTTTTCAGACGAAGGGATTCCTAGGAATAAAAAGGAGGAAAAGCTTCTCTTGAATAAATTTAGTACTAACAATTTAATAAAAAATGTTAAAGAAACAATTCCTTCAATTAAAGATATGATGATTCCATATTTACATATGATTAAAGACGGAAAGGCTTACCCTGCAAGTGAAATAACAGAAAGACTAGTAAGTCATTTTCATTTAACAGATGAACAGCAAGTCATGAAGTATGAAAATACATCTGATATTATCTTTTTATCTAGAGTTAGAAGTGTAAGGTATAGTCTTAAAAAAGAAAACTATATCGAGGAAGTAAATAAACTAACTTACCAAATTACATCCGAAGGACTTGAATTATTAGGTGAAAATAAGCATGAAATTGAAGAAGAGATAGAAGAACTAGAAAAAGTTGTTGATCCACTCACTATCGTTAAGGAAAAGTTAGATGAATTAAAGCAGGAATTAGCAGAAACATTATTAAAACAATTGCGAAATGTTCATTGGATAAAGTTTGAAGATATTGTAATTGAGTTACTGACTGTCATGGGATATGGTGATGGAAAAGTTACTCAACGAACGAATGATGAAGGATTGGACGGGGTAATTAAAGAAGATAAATTAGGCCTTGATAATATATATGTTCAAGCGAAACGATATGGGGCAACTAATTCTGTAGGAAGGGACGTCGTACAAAGTTTTTCTGGAGCCTTAGACGGAAAAGGTGCAAGGAAAGGAGTATTTATTACTACTTCGTATTTTACAGATAATGCAAAACAATATGCGGAATGCTTAGATGCGAAAAAGATAATATTAATTGATGGAAAACAGTTGGCAAAATTAATGATTGACCACAATGTAGGTGTAGATATTAGTCATACTTTTGTTATTAAAAGCATTGATTATGATTATTTCAAAGATGAATAATTAGTTAAGTTAATAATTATTTAATAGATAAAAAACTCATGCTGGTGGCTGAGTTTTTTATTTTTAATAAGTTTGTTATCTCAAAAAAGTCGTGGTAACCAATGTTGATTGGAGTGGAAGGCGCGAAGACTCCTACGGGAGGAAGGGACATGGGAGACCCCGCAAGGCGCAAGCCTGAGGAGGCTCCCGGACCGCCCGTGGAAAGCGTAGCGCCTAAAACGGAAATCAACAGGCTAGTGTACCTAGTGCTGGGTTTAATACTTAATAACCAGTTTACTCCATCTTTATTTATTCACAGTCTTTTGCAACAATGTCTCGGTCAACATGGACAAGCCCACAGCCGATTGGTTGATTTCTTTAAAGGAATTCACAATGATATCTAGGTCCGCTTTGTTTTTATTGAAGCGGTCAAGGTAGTTGTCCATTTCCATTTTGACGGTGACAATTCCACCCTTTACTTGGACGACATTCTGTTGGGACTGTGCGGTCACTTTGTGCATGGACGACATCATGCTCGTTACATTTGTAATTTGCTGGTCACTCTTATCAATCAGCACTTTGATCTTGCTGCTAAGATCCTTCGAGCTTTCCGCAAGCTTTCGTACCTCACTGGCCACCACCGCAAAACCACGGCCTTCGTCACCTGCACGGGCTGCTTCAATGGAAGCGTTCAGGGCAAGTAGGTTTGTTTGATCGGCGATATTATCAATTCCCTGGGTCATCGTGATGATCTCTTCGGAAACAGCTTTCAAGGTATGCATTTCTTCCAATGACTGGCTGACTTCCTTCATGACTTTTTCAAAATTTCCTACCATCTTTTCCATCTGTTTTTCATTGTCATTTGTTAGATGCAAAAGGTTTTGACTGCTTTTCTGGGTCAAGTCTGTGTCCTTCAACACTTCTTCCGCTTTCAAAGTAACGGTTTGGATGGTCTCTTCCGTCTCTGTCACAGTTCCTGCGACCTCTTCACTGATTTTTGTCAATTCGCCTTGTAGGGTGCGATTTGCTTCATTTGCCTGTTCTAGCAGGTCGATCCGTACATGGATGTATTCTTCCACCACAAGCTGGGAATCAAGGTTGATGATATGTGTCAAGGCGGTCAAGGTTGTCACAAGTTCCTTGGGGGAATCCTGAAATAACTCTACCACTTTAGGAAGCAAGAGTGTTTGCATGGCCGAGTACGTTGCCAAAAACCAAGTAACCGGAAGATGGACACCGTTATGGGTTTGTCCAATTCTTTTTCTCATCTTGAAAAAATCTTCATCGAGTTTTCCACTCAATAGACTTTGAAAATATTGTACAAATACAGCCTTCAGTCTTTCTTTGTTAGAATTACTGGTGGCAACGCGCTTCATGGGAGGTTGTTTATAGAGGTGTTCAAGAACTTTTTCAAGTACCTCATCCAATAGTTCAAAAACAACCGGCTTGGCATTCTGTAAAGCTTGCAGGTGTTCTTTTGTGAATCCCATATAATAAAGGCGGCTTGCCAAATCAGCATCCTTTGATAGAGAGATGACCGTTTGTTTGTCTGGAAACTGCATGGCGGCAGTATAAGGAACCTTTTTACTTTTTTGCATAAATGAAATCATGTGTGTCTCCTTTAGAGTAGGAATTGGTAGAATATTCATATCTTTATGTATTATTATGGATGAAAAGAGGGAAATAAGCTATAAGGAATGTGTCGATGGACAAAATAAAAACTGCCACAGGTTATGCGGCAGTTTTTGAATGAACTAAATCCATTCCAAATGAAAGCAGATGGCGATGACAATGCAAATGGCCAAGATTAGAACGTCAAAGGTTGTGGGAAGAAAGATGGTACGTATTCCCTGAAACACACAAATAGGAATAATGAATTGCGCACATACACCTCGAACCTGTCTCAGCCAAGGCGGCAAGGAATAGGGGTTGTATTTCCGCATAAGGTACCTCCTTTAAGCACACTTTTCTCGAAGTATATATACCTAAGATATGATTGTGAGCAGAAAATAGTGCCCAATTCGGAACAAATATTTAAATTTGTGCATAACTTAATAAAAAATTGGAGAAGCTTATTGACTATTAGCATATCCTTTATGTAACATAGTAAGGTAATAAGATAAAGAACAAATACAGTGACAGGGAAGAGTACAATGCCTGGCTCCTTTAGAGAGGGAAACCATTAGCTGAAAGGTTTCTCAGGATAGTCGGATTGGAAGGTCGCCCTCGAGTAGTTTCAGCGAACGCGTTATGTTTAGTAGTTGAAACCGGTGGAGAGCCGTTAACAGATTTGAGTGTACAGGGGATAGTGTATCTGTTTTTACCCTGTAAAAAAAGGTGGTACCGCGAAACTTAACTCCTTTCGTCCTTTTATTTGGATGAAGGGAGTTTTTTATTATGGTTTTGAAGTTCCATAGCTGGTGATTGGAGCGAAAGGCGCAGACTCCGGCGGGAGGTAGCGGTAGACTTGAGACCCCACAGGCGGAGCCGAGGAGGCTCAAGCACCGCCCCGCGGAAAGCGAAGCCTGGCGGGGAAATCAACAGCGGTGGTAAACAGAACCATTTTCTATAAGAGAATAGGAGGAATCAGGATGGAAATGAATGAAGTAAACCTTCCGACTAAATACGATCCACAAACAATCGAAAAAAACCGTTATCAATACTGGCTGGACGGCCGCTTTTTTGAAGCGACAAACGACCAGGACAAAACACCATATACAATCGTTATCCCACCACCAAACGTAACGGGACGCCTTCACTTAGGTCACGCATGGGACACTACCTTGCAAGACATCATCACGCGCATGAAGCGTATGCAAGGCTTTGACGTTCTTTGGTTGCCTGGAATGGACCATGCTGGAATCGCGACACAAGCGAAAGTAGACGAAAAGCTTCGTAACCAAGGAATCAACCGTTATGATCTTGGCCGTGAAAAATTCATGGAAGAAGCGTGGAAGTGGAAAGACGAATACGCAAAACATATTCGTGAACAATGGTCCAAGCTGGGTCTTGGTCTGGACTACAGCCGCGAGCGCTTCACATTGGATGAAGGGTTATCTAAAGCAGTAAACGAAGTATTCGTATCGCTTTATAAAAAAGGACTTATTTACCGTGGGGAATATATCATTAACTGGGACCCTGCAACGAAAACGGCTCTTTCTGATATCGAGGTAATTCACCAAGATGTTCAAGGTGCTTTCTATCATATGAGATATCCACTAACTGACGGTTCCGGCCACATTGAAATCGCAACAACGCGTCCGGAGACGATGCTTGGAGATACTGCAGTTGCGGTTCATCCAGAAGACGAGCGCTACAAGCACTTGATCGGGAAAATGGTAACATTGCCTATCACTGGCCGTGAGATTCCAATCGTTGCAGATGATTATGTAGATATGGAATTTGGTTCCGGTGCAGTGAAAATTACACCTGCACATGACCCGAACGACTTTGAAATTGGAAACCGTCATAACTTGGAGCGAATCTTGGTTATGCACGAAGATGGCAGTATGAACGAGAAAGCTGGCAAATACAATGGTATGGACCGTTTTGAATGCCGTAAGCAGCTTGTAAAAGACCTGCAAGAAAGTGGCGTTCTTTTCAAAATTGAAGAGCATATGCATTCTGTTGGTCATAGTGAGCGTAGTGGCGCAGTTGTTGAACCATACCTTTCTACACAATGGTTCGTTAAGATGCAGCCTCTAGCAGATAAAGCGATAGACCTTCAGTCCCAAGAAGACAAAGTTAATTTCGTACCAAACCGCTTTGAAAACACTTATATGCGCTGGATGGAAAATATCCGCGACTGGTGTATCTCCCGTCAGCTATGGTGGGGCCACCGTATTCCGGCTTGGTATCATAAAGAAACAGGAGAAATCCATGTTGACCATAACCCGCCGGAGGATATCGAAAATTGGGAACAGGATACAGACGTACTTGATACATGGTTCAGTTCTGCATTATGGCCGTTCTCTACAATGGGCTGGCCGGAAACAGAATCACTGGACTACCAACGTTACTATCCAACAAATACCTTAGTAACAGGGTATGATATCATTTTCTTCTGGGTTTCCCGTATGATTTTCCAAGGGTTAGAATTTACAGGCGAGCGTCCTTTTAAAGATGTTCTCATCCATGGGCTGGTTCGTGACGAGCAGGGCCGCAAGATGAGTAAATCCCTTGGTAACGGTGTGGATCCAATGGAAGTTATCGAAAAGTACGGGGCGGATTCCCTGCGTTACTTCCTATCAACAGGAAGCTCTCCTGGTCAAGATTTACGCTTCAGCTATGAAAAAGTGGAGTCCACTTGGAACTTTGCCAACAAGATCTGGAACGCATCCCGTTTTGCACTGATGAATATGGGCGATATGAAGTTCGAAGATATCGATTTGAGCGGAGAGAAATCCGTTGCAGACAAATGGATTTTGACTCGTCTAAACGAAACAATCGAGACTGTAACCAAGCTTGCTGAGAAGTATGAGTTCGGTGAAGTGGGCCGTGCGCTTTACAACTTCATCTGGGATGATTTCTGTGACTGGTATATCGAAATGGCGAAAATTCCATTGTACAGCGAAGATGAAGCGGCGAAAAAGACAACACGCTCTATTTTGGCTTACGTATTGGATAACACCATGCGCCTGTTGCATCCGTTCATGCCATTCATCACAGAGGAGATCTGGCAGCAGCTTCCTCACGAAGGCGAGTCCATCACCCTTGCAAAATGGCCGGAAGTTCGTGATGATCTGACAGACAAGGAAGCGGCAGCGGATATGCGTTTACTTGTAGACATCATCCGCAGCGTACGTAACGTTCGTGCAGAAGTGAACACGCCAATGAGCAAACAGGTTAAATTGCTTGTAAAAGCGAAAACATCCGAGATTGCCGGCAAGCTTGAAAGCAACCGTTCTTATCTAGATCGTTTCTGTAACCCTAGCGAGCTGTTGATCGGAACTGATGTTGCGTTGGATGGCGGCGAGAAGGCGATGACAGCAGTGGTAACTGGAGCAGAATTGATTCTTCCTCTGCAAGGACTGATCAATATTGATGAAGAAATCGCTCGTCTAAACAAGGAGCTTGCGAAGCTTGATAAAGAAGTGGAGCGTGTGCAGAAGAAGCTTTCTAATCAAGGCTTCATTGCGAAAGCACCTGCGAATGTCATTGAAGAAGAGAAAGCGAAAGAAAAAGATTATGTAGAAAAGCGTGATGCTGTTCAAACTCGTATTGATGAGTTGAAGGGGTAAGAGCTTTTCGGTGAAAAGATCCTGGGTAGCCTGTCCTTCTTGAGGGGAGGTTGCTTGGGATTTTTTTAGTTGGAGTGCGGTTTAGTTGGGTGGCTGGTGATGGAAGTAGGAGGAAGTGAAGGATGTCGATTTATGTCGAAAGGTAGAACTTCTTGAGAAAGTGGTAGAACTTCTTGAGAAAGTGGTAGAACTTCTTGAGAAAGTGGTAGAACTTCTTGATAAAGTGGTAGAACTTCAGGCGAAAGAGGTAGAACCTCATGCAAAAGTGGTAGAACTTCATGCGAAAGTGGTAGAACCTCCTGCGGAAGTGGTAGAACCTCGTGCAGAAGCGGTAGAACCTCGTGCGGAAGGGGTAGAACTTCATGCGGAAGTGGTAGAATGTAGCCAGTGAACGGTAGAACCTCATCCTGTAGTGGTAGAAGTGGCATACTAAACAGTAGAAATTGGCCTGGGAAATTGAGAAGCGAGCCGGGAAATTAAGAGTGCCCCAGAATCCCAACCGCCCCCCTCCGAATTTCATACTCCCAGAATCTCCAAACCTCCTAACCTAAAAACAAACAAACAAAAAACGCCCCTGCCCTCCCAAGTACACAAGCCCAAGAGAGTGCCGAAGCGTTATATTATCCAATATCCATCAACGAATCCTTCCAAATCTCCTTGGCGCTGCCAATCATCGACTGTGTGCCAACGATGAAGATCAGACTAGGTTCAAAGGTCCTCACCAACGCAACAGCTTCCGAAAGCAAACCAACCTCCATCGCCCCTGCATGATATCGACGGGCAACAGAAAGTGCATCTGCCGGAAACTTTTTGTGTGAGTGATCAGGTGTTGTTACAACCAATATATCAGAGAACTCACTGCAAACCTCTATGACCCCTTCATAATCTTTGTTTTCCGGTACCGCTATGATAGTGGCAACTTTCGTCGAGTCCACCAGTGGGAGTACTTCTTTTAGATAAGCAGCTGAAACACGATTGATGGATCCGTCGAGCACGACGGTAGGGTGTTCTTCCACCACTTCCAATCTTCCTGGCCATCTCAACTCTCGGAAACAATCGTTCAATAACTCAGCGGTGAGCTGTTCGCCAATTATCGTTTCACATGTCCGGATGGCCAGTGCGGCATTTTCCACCTGAAACGAGCCGAGCAACGGTAGAGAGACTTTATCATAGTTTCCCAATTCAGTATGTAGGGAAAATAAGCTCCCTTTTAAACTTGCATGCTTGATGGTAGGAGTATAATCTTCTCCAAAAAAAGAAGCATTCCCCTCCAACTTTTTCCCCAACATCTGCTTAACAGGTTCACTTTGGTTTCCAACCAGCACGTGTTCCGTACATTCCTTTACAATCCCGGCTTTATGTCCAACGATCTCCTCAAGCGAATTTCCCAGGTAACCCACATGTTCTTCCATCACTTTCGAAATGACAGCCCAATTGTTATCCAGAACATTTGTATCGTCATATGTACCGCCTCGGCCAATTTCAATGACATTGATATCTGTCCCTTCCTCCTTAAAATGAGCAAGGGCGATGGATAGCAGGATGCCTGTCGGACCAAGGTATTGTCGCGGGCTTGTAATGGAAGCTAATGTCTTTTCTATAACAGGAGCCTGATTGTTAAGGTGGGCCAAAAACGCTTCATCTGAAATGGCTTTCCCGTTCACCCGGATCCGTTCGTTATATTCTACAAGGTGTGGGGATGTGTAGAGGCCTACTTTGTATCCTTTTTGACGGAGTATGGCCGAGATCATTCTGGATGTGGAACCCTTTCCTTTACTCCCTGTCACGAGGATGATCTTTTCCTTTGGAAGGATAAGATCTAAACTGGTCAACAGCTCCTTCGTTAAGTGAGGAGAGCGGACGATTGCATCATCTATTTCCTTTTGGTGGGGCTTTGCTTTTAAGAAGGAAGCGTATACATAGGAAAGGGCTTCGCGCATATTATAAAACTTCATCGTTTGCCTCGCCTTCCTCAAGCTTCCTCAAAACAAATTCCAAATAAAGCTTTACGATATTGATATCGGTTGTCTGACACAGCATCCGGCAGCCGACGACATCCTCGATCTCATTGAAAAGGAGCTGTCCTTCGCCATCAAATAAGAAGTCCACCCCAACGAGGCCGAAATCGAATTGTGCTATGATCTTCTCTACCAACTGTTGCTCTACTTCATTCATCGTATAAACCCCAGCCTTGCCACCAAGGGAGAAATTCGCTTTGAAGCTATTCTCATTGGTACGAAGGACAGCTGCCACAACTTGTTTGCCGAGCACATACACACGTAGGTCCTTTCCTTGCGTGCCGGCTAGTGGTTGAATCACGAGCGGGAGGGAGGAAAATTCCTGCCGGATTGTTTCCAACTGCCCCTCATTTTCTATTAAGTACACCTCGACTCCACCTCTGCCTGCTGCCGACTTCACCACAAACGGGTAAGGGATGGGAAGATTTTCAGGCGAAAGTTCATCCGCCGTGATAAAATAAGTATCTAACATCGGGATTCCTTTACCTGCTAAATATTGATGCGTTTTTGCCTTGTCATTACAAATGGAAGCCACTTGGTAGGAATTGAAGCATGGAATGTTCATACGTTCCAAATGCTCACTGAACAAAGGGGCGACATTTCGCATGATGACAAAGTCAGGAGTGGCAGCAGTTAAACCATCAAGTCTTATTTCCAGCTTGTTTTCCCGCACACCAAAGGATATTTGCGATTGTAACAGGAACCTCAAGTCTATATTCAACACTTCTGCTTCTTCCATAAACCATTGGATAAAAGATTCGTTCTTTTTAGAGTGTTCTTTTTCGTATATAAGCCAGCCTAATCTTCTCATCATTTCGTCTCTTTCCATTTTTTTATAATATGGGGAACAATATAGGTTGCGACATTGATCCCGGTATAGTGGTGGACGGCTTTGAAATGGGCGTTGGAGTTGATTTCACAAACAAGCGGCGAGCCGTCTTCCCCAATCAACAGATCCACTCCGGCAAAGTCCGCACCCACAAGCTGCGTGCTTTTGATCGCTATTTTCTTTTCGTATGCGGTAGGTTCATACTTGATCATCTTGCCACCATTGCCGACATTGGCACGGAAATCTGTCTCTGATATTCGCATAACGGACGCAACAACTTGATCCCCCACGACATTCAAGCGGATATCCTTTCCTTTGCTTGATGCGATGTATTCCTGAAGGAGAAACGGGCGGTTCCCCATTTCCTTCACTTTCTCGAGAAGTTCACCCATCGTATGAACAAGGTATACTTGCATGCCGAATGAACCATAGGCTTCCTTCACCACCAGTGGAAAACCCAAGGCTTCACTTGCACGAAAAAATGGTTGATAGTCATCGTGAGCGTAAAAAACGAAGGGAGCCAATAGTGTTTTAGGCATTGGAATGTTCTTTCCGGCAAGCGCTTGGTATGTAAGTGATTTACTATCGCAAATCTCGATGCTAGTGGCGCTGTTGTAAACAGGTATGCCCATCATTTCAAGATGTTTGGCTAAAACGACATCCTTATCAAAAAAAATGATAAAATCCGGAAGCCTTTCACTCTCAGAACGGACTAGGTCCGGCTTTCCATCTACAATGGCAGGTATCAATTGGTTGTTTTTTACGAGGTGGCTTTTGATGGAATGCTCTATTGCCACATTATTGATCCAAGTAGCCATCTCGATAAATTTCTCCTCAGGAAGGTTTCCGTTATATATTATCCAGCAAAGGTATTTTGACATGGTAAAGCCCTCGTTTTCTATGATAAAGTTTGCTATAACAATAATAGAGTAACATCCATTATTTTACCTAAGGAATGGCCGGTTGAAAAGGAGTTGCAATATGTTTACATCATTTAAGGAACTTCAAAAGGAAATTAATTTTACGATGAAAAGCGAGATTAACCTGGGGTTGGAGCGAATGCGCCGCTTTTTGGAGAAGGTGGGCAATCCTCAGAATCAAATTAAAATAGTCCATATTGGAGGGACGAATGGCAAGGGATCCACGTTACGCTTTCTAGAGAGCATACTACAAGAGGCAGGCCATCATGTCGGAACGTTTCATTCCCCTTCCTATGAGTATATAAATGATCAGATTTCTGTGAATGGTGCGTACATAACAGATAGAGAATTAATGAAAATAATAAAAATCTTTAACGAGAAGGGTCTTGATGAGGCTGGATTAACCGAGTTTGAGCTACAGACTGCCATGGCATACTATTATTTTGCTTTCATGAAGAAAGTGGATTTTGCCTTGATCGAGGTAGGTCTCGGAGGTAGGGAGGATTCCACCAATGTGATCAAGCCGGTCCTCTCCATTATAACTAACGTAGGTTATGATCATATCGGCTTCTTGGGGACAACAATCAAAGAAATTGCCGCTCATAAAGCAGGTATCATCAAAAAAGGGATTCCTGTTATTTGTGGGGAGCAAAAGGCGGAGGCGAAAGAAGTCATCAAGGCAGAAGCAAAGACAATTGATAGTCCCATCAGTTTTATGGAAGAGGATTTTTCTTATTCACTAGTAGATAGGGAGCAGGAAGGAGAGACCTTTTCGTTCCATAGTAAGGAGAAGTTAATAAGTGATATAAGGATTTCAATGCAGGGAGAACATCAGGTAGCGAATGCGTCACTTGCAATAAAGGCATACCTCACATTGACGGAAAAGGGATTAGCCCGATATGAGGAAAATATACTAAAGCGGGGTCTGTTGAAAGCCACCCACCCTGGAAGATTTGAAGTGGTTAGCCGCAACCCACTCATCATCATGGATGGGGCACATAATGACGAGGCGATGGATGCATTGGTGCGTTCTATGGAAATGTGTTATTCAAATAGGAAAGTAATCGTTCTTTTCAGTGCGCTAATAGATAAACCGATTGAATCCATGGTAAAAAAGTTGGAAAAGTTGGCATCTGAAATTATTTTTACTTCTTTTCATTTCCCTCGAGCTGCCCGTGCAGAAAATATTTATCATATAAGCCATCATCCCAATAAACAGGTAGAGGAAGAATGGGAAATCGCTCTTAATGCTGCTGTATCACGGCTTGATGAGGAGTCCGTGTTGCTTGTAACAGGTTCCCTTTATTTTATTTCTGAAACTAGGTCTTATCTCACACGAAGGAAAGATAAGGTGTAAGGGAAATTTCTCCTAGTTTTTTTGTGACAAATGTTAGAAAATTTGATAATATTTAATTATTGCAAAAGTGCGTCGAAAAATGGATAGAGAAGGGAGGGGTCAGTTTGGTAGCTCAGGCAGTGAATCGCCAAAGGGAAATGGTGATTTGGACATGCTTTATTGTGTTCGTCCCCATCTTTTTATGGCTAGGATATCAGCTTTCACCTGTAGTTTTAAAAGATTTGCCAATTTGGCACCTTGTCGGGTTTATAGCTTTAGCTATTATACTTGCCCTGATTCCGATAGTGGTAGGAGAGGTACCGCTATTTCTGGCACAAGGAGTTTCGCTGGCAGCCCTCCTGTCCTTTGGACTATTTATTGAGATGATTGTGACACTCATCTCGGTTCTTGCCTTAATGGTGTATATGCGCATGAATCGGCAGAACTTGGTGCGGATCCCCATTAATATGCTGATGTTTTCTAGCATATCCTTGGTAGCTGGTTTTGTTTTTTATGCTTTAGGTGGTACGCCTGGAGATACAAGATTATGGAATATCGGCGTCCTTACCCCGATACTTGCCCATGAATTAGTCTATTTCACCCTTAATACAGTATATTTATATTTTATTCAGGTATCTATTTATGAGCGAAAAAGTAAATTCATCACTCCGGATACGAAGTGGGATGCCGTTACAAGCATCATGGTCCTACCGGTGGGATTAATCCTCTACACCCTCTATGAGCAAGTGGGAGTAGTTGCCTTATTATATGTCGGTTTGCCCTTCGTCATCTTAACCTTGATTCTTCAACTCTATCATTCGAGCCAAAAAGTCAATGTTCACCTCCAACAAGCAGCAGATGTCGGTCATCAGTTAACCGAAAGGCTTGATACAATAGGGGTATTGGATGTGTTCTTAGAGAAAATTTCCACTCTCTTCAAGGTGGATTATGCAGCAATCATTGACGTGAACGGGGATAAGATCATGAAAGTGCTCCGTGTGATGGACAAGGAAAACAGTGTGGAGCCCAATACCATCCTCCTAACAGATGAAGAAGAACTATTGGCCTATGTACTGAAACGTGGAAAAAGCGTCTGTTATTTGACGAAAAAAGAATGGAAACATATTTCCAAAACACATCTTCCCGCTTCGATGCAAAGTGTGATGTGCGTCCCAGTCATCCGTAATCATAAAATTGAGGGGCTCGTATTGCTTGCAAGCTCATCCAAGCGCACATACGATAAATCCCAATTGATGATTGTCGATATACTCTGCTCTTATTTTGGGGTGGCAATGGAAAAAGCACGCCACTATCAAGAAACAAAAAGAAAAAGCGAACGCTGTGCCCTTACAAAGCTATATAATTATCGCTTTTTTGAAAGTGTACTTGATGATGAGTATGAAAAGCTTAACAATGGACAATCCAAGTCTCTCTCCCTCATTATGCTGGATCTTGATCACTTCAAAAAAATCAATGATGTATACGGCCACCAAAGTGGAAATGAGATTCTTATGCAGGTTGCCGATAGATTGACAGCAATTGTGGGTAAAAAAGGGACGGTTGCAAGATATGGTGGGGAAGAGTTCGTCATCCTTCTTCCTAATGTGGAGCGGGGGCAATGTTTCGAACTGGCTGAGCGCATACGGGTGAATCTTGCCACCAGATCCTTCCCGCTCAAGCAACACATTCGCGATGCGCAAGGTTCCCAGCTTGTAAAAGTTACAGCAAGCATCGGATTTGCGACCGCTCCGGATGATGCAGAAGACACGCTTGACCTCATACGCCATGCGGACCGAGCGATGTATGTCGGGGCGAAGCAGGCTGGAAGGAATAAGGTTGCGGAATATCGAAAGACATCATAACAGAAGGAAAAACTCTCGTCATCGATGACGAGAGTTTTTTTTGAGGGGTGAAAAAATTAGAGGAATAAACAATTTTTTCAATAAAATGTTTTATCTTGTAATCTACTATTTCAAATTACCTGGCTTTATTATACAATAACAATAGTTTACTTCGTTCTACAATTTCCGTAAAAATACATAGAAAGCGGTGAGGATATGGGGGATTATCTATTTGCCGGACTGGCACTTATCTTACTGACGGCACTCTTCTTTTTGTTTCCGATGAAATTTTCTAAAATAGGAAAATGGGTCATTCCAGTAATCGCTTTTCTGGTCAGTGTATTAGGAATATACATATTTGAACTTCTCACACTATGGCATAGCATACTATCAATGATTCTACTTCTACTGCTAACCGCCATCCTACTTCAACGATTACCATTATTCATCACTTCAGCAGAAACTATTCAATCAAAGAAGACAATGGAACAAGATAATAGAATTAATCAATCAGCCCATTCTGCCACAGCTTCAAAAAGCACGTCATCTTTTGAAGAACTGTCAGATGAGCTGATAGAAAAAAGATAAGCTTTTTATTTGGAGGGAACAGGATGCAAAGTCTGAAGCTGCTAGTTGCTTTGCTCGTATGTACAGTATTTATTTTCGGTTTTTCCCAGGTAGGGACTCTGGTAATCAATCAATGGCTACCACACACCAATTCATTTGCCGAGGCGACACTTATTGCCAATGAAGAAGTGAGCAATACATCCAAGCCAGATGCAATGGAAAAAATGGAGGCAGCGAAAAGCAATTGGTTGACCAATGGGACAATTTATTTGGAATGGGCAGGGGAATTACAGCCCTTCCCTAAAGAAGCCTTTACCTATTTCATATCCGAATCGGTGGAATATGCCGTTGATGGTTCCCAGAACAACTTGAAGGTGGAACTCCCGAATGGAACACTGCTGGAGCAGATTGAAACACTCTCCCAGACAAGTGATATTTTCTCTGCCATGGATACGGAACAACTGAAAAAGGATCTGGAAAAAGTGGCGTCCCAACTGAAAGAAGGGGATCATACTTTTTCTTTCTCTAACTACCTTGTTGACGGGGAAGTCATGAATCAAACTGCCCTTCAAGTACAATTGAATCTATTCGGGCAGACAGCAGGAACCGAGCTAAATACAGCATTGGACGGAAAAGAGATTAAGCTTAGAGCCAACGAAAAGTTCTCTGTGCAGACGTGGTTGACCAATGAAGAAGTAGAATTATCAGATGAAGCGGCAAGCATGTTTGCATCCATGCTATTCGAGCTAATTGCACCAACAAACTTTGCGGTCGTAGAACGCCATATTTCCAAGGAACTGCCTGTCTGGGCTTCAAACGGATATGAAGCTCGGATCCAAAAAGATAAGATGAATTTTGCTTTTACCAACACAAATAACAGTGACTTTACCATCACGCTATCGGCGGATACGAACGCCCTATCTGGAGAGCTGAATGGTGGCCCACTGCCTTATGTGTATGAGGTAAAGCAGGCAGAGATGCAGACACTCTCGCCTAAAACGGTCGTGCAGTACTCTGCGACGATCCCTTCTACAGGGAAGCAGGTAAAGGAAACCGGAAAAAACGGCTCCTACATTCAAATGGTCCGTACCGCAACAGATGATTCAGGAAAAGTGGTGGAAACGCTCGTATACAGCGAAGATTTTTATGCGCCAATCCAGCGCGTTGAATTACACGCCCTGACCAAGCCTCCCGTTGTAGCGGATAATACCAACCCTAATATGCCTGGGTCCAACACGGGCACGAATACAGGAATTAATACAGGTACCAACACAGGGACAAACACAGGGACAAACACAGGTACGAATACAAATATCAATACAGGAACCAACACAAACACCAATACCGGTTCCAATACAAATACCAACACAAACACCAATACAGGCACGAACACGAATCCTAGCACAAATCCTACCAACACAA
The DNA here is from genome assembly GCF_021991925.1 of Sutcliffiella horikoshii. Taxonomy (GTDB): domain Bacteria; phylum Bacillota; class Bacilli; order Bacillales; family Bacillaceae_I; genus Sutcliffiella_A; species Sutcliffiella_A horikoshii_F. The sequence continues at coordinate 320,424 of NZ_RXZI01000003.1, forward strand.
CGGGTGGGGAAAACAATAACACAGGTGGTTCCAACAACACCACGAACCCTGGCACCGGAAGCGGCAATAATGATGACGATGAGAACGAAAGTCCAGGGACTGGTTCAGGTGCTGTAGGAAAATAAGTGAAGTAAAAGGATGATCTCCATATGGTTCAAACTAGAAAGAGACTTGGTGACCTGCTTGTCGATGCCGGGATCATCACAGAAAGCCAGCTACAAAGCGCTTTAAAAGAGAAGGCACGTGATCAGAAAATAGGGGATATATTGCTTCAAAAGGGCTATATTACAGAGCAACAGCTCATTGAAGTGCTGGAATTTCAACTTGGCATCCCCCATGTGAGCCTGTACAGGTATCCGCTTGATGAGAGTCTGGTCCATCTGATTACCAAAGATTTTGCAAAAAGAAATCTCATCATTCCACTGAAAAAGGAACAGAATAAGCTGTTTGTCGCAATGGCTGATCCGATGGATTTTTTTGCGATGGACGACTTGAGGCTGTCTACCGGGTTTGAAGTGGAGCCCGTTATCGCAACAAAGGATGATATTCTACGTTCCATCAATAAATACTATGAAACGTCCGATTCCATGGATGAACTGTTGGAAGGCTTTGAACCCAATATAGAAGTAAAGGTCCAGGAAGAAAGCATCACAGAGGATGATTCCCCGATTGTACGGATTGTGAACCAGCTTCTACAAAATGCCGTGCAACAGCGGGCAAGTGATATCCATATCGATCCGCATGAAACGAAGGTGGTCGTGCGATATCGTATCGACGGAGTTTTGCGGACAGAGAGAACCCTGCCAAAGCATACACAGAACGTATTGATAGCAAGGATCAAGATTTTAGGCAAAATGGATATCACAGAACACCGTGTCCCACAGGATGGCCGGATCAAGACCAATATCGACTTCCATCCAGTTGATGTCCGTGTTTCCACCCTGCCGACGGTTTTCGGGGAAAAAATCGTTATGCGTATCCTCGATATGAGCAGTGCCTTGAACGATATTGCCCAACTTGGATTTAACCGGAAAAATAACGAACGATTTTTGGATCTGATTCATCGCCCTACAGGAATCATCTTGATTACCGGTCCGACCGGTTCTGGTAAATCCTCGACCCTTTATGCCGCACTTAATCACTTGAACAGTGAAGAAGTCAATATCATCACCGTGGAGGATCCAGTGGAGTACCAACTTGAGGGCATCAATCAGATACAGGTGAATACCAATATCGGCATGACTTTTGCCAAGGGACTGCGGGCCATTCTTCGCCAAGATCCAAATGTGATCATGGTTGGGGAGATCCGCGACCGGGAAACAGCGGAAGTGGCTGTTCGAGCATCTTTGACTGGTCACCTTGTCCTAAGTACATTACATACCAATGATTCTATCAGTACGATAACAAGATTAATTGATATGAAGGTGGAGCCATTCCTTGTCGCTTCTTCCATCAATGGTGTGCTCGCTCAACGATTGGTCAGAAGAGTGTGCCGTGATTGCGCAAAAATGGAAGAACCAACACAAAGAGAGGTCGAGATTTTTGCAAAACGCGGATTGACCGTGGAAAAGGTGCCAAGAGGGAAGGGCTGTGGCACATGTAACATGACAGGCTACAAGGGCCGCCTTGCCATCCACGAACTTTTGGTCATTAACGATAAAATGAAAAAAATGATCATGAATAATGAGTCCGTTTCTACCATTCGGGAACTGGCATACGAGCAGGATACTGTTTTCCTTATCGATGACGGCTTGGAAAAAGTAAAACAAGGGTTGACGACGACCGAGGAAATCTTACGTGTCGCCTTGTCAGAGTAGGTGAAGAGCAGTGATTGAAAAAATGAACAATTGGCTTCATGCCGCATACGAATACAAGGCTTCCGATATCCATCTTTCTGTTGGGGTGGCACCTGTATTTCGGATCAATGGCGATCTGACGCGATACGGACAGGAAACTCTGACACCAGAAAACACCGAAATTCTTGCCAAACAGATGATTCCCGAATTCATGTGGGATCGTTTTGAGGAAAAAGGGGAATTGGACTTTTCCTATAGTGTTCCTGGAATTTCACGCTTCCGGGTTAATGCCTACAGACAGCGAAACTCTGTAGCGATAGCGATACGAATCATCCCAACAAGGATCCCATCACTGGAGGAGCTACATCTGCCTTCGATTTTACAAACACTCATGGACAAACCACAGGGACTAATCCTGGTCACAGGTCCGACCGGAAGCGGGAAATCCACGACACTTGCATCCATGATTGATTTTATCAACAGATCTCAGAAGAAACATATCATCACGCTTGAGGATCCTATTGAGTATTTGCACCGCCATAATCAGTGCATGATTGATCAGCGTGAGGTCGGCTTTGACACGAAGACCTTTGCAACAGGCCTCCGTGCTTCCTTGAGGCAAGATCCGGACATCATTTTGGTTGGAGAACTACGCGATTTAGAGACGATCCAGACGGCCATTACGGCAGCGGAAACGGGGCATCTTGTTCTAGGAACGCTACACACCACAAGTGCACCATCGACGATCGATCGAATCATCGATGTATTCCCAGGCCCACAACAGGCGCAGATCCGTATTCAATTGGCATCCGTTCTCGTATCCATCGTGTCACAGCGACTATTCCCTACCATTGATAGGCAGGGAAGGAAGGTGGCAACAGAGATCCTTGTCAACACACCGGCTGTTGCGAACCTAATTCGTAACGAAAAGATCCATCAAATACAAAACGTGATGCAAACAGGCAAGGCGCTTGGCATGCATACGTTGGAAATGAGCATCAAACAACTCATTCAACAAGGTCATATCAGCAGGATAACTGCCGAGAGCTTCTTACAGGAGACGATCCAACATGCCTAGATTCACCTATACCGGCAGGAATACAGCCGGCAAACAGACAGGAAACATCACAAGCAGCTCGCGTCGGGAAGCAATTGTGATGCTAAAGGAAAAAGGAATCCGCGTAATGAACCTCGAGGAAGTACCGGAATCCATTTTCACCAAGGAAATTACGATAGGAAATCCGGTTAAATTGAGGGATTTCGTTATCTTCCTACGTCAATTTTCCACTTTGATACGTGCAGGGATATCAGTTGTAGAAGCAACCAATGTATTGGCCCAGCAGACATCAAGTAAGGCCCTTAAACGCGTACTATTTGATGTAGAGGAAGAAATGAAACAGGGAAACCCGCTCTCAGAAGCAGCAGCCAAGCATCCGAAAGTCTTCTCCACCATGTTCATCAATATGATCAAGGCAGGCGAGGCAAGCGGAGCACTGGATGATACCCTGGACCGTCTTGCCACTCAATTTGAAAAGCAAAACGAGACAAGGCAGAAGATTGTTTCGGCCCTGACCTATCCGTTGGTGCTTGGAGTCATAGCGATCGGGGTAGTCATCTTTTTGCTTGTTGGAGTTGTCCCCACTTTCGTTTCCATGTTCAGCGACTTTGGAGCAGACCTTCCGTTGATTACAAGATTCGTACTTGGGGCAAGTGAATGGATGCAAAGCTTCTGGTGGTTATTGCTTTTGCTGCTTGGAGGAATCGTAGTAGGGATCACCGCTATGAACAAGCAGAAGCAGACAAAGTATTATATCGACTATGCTCTATTGCGTCTGCCAATCTTCGGGCCACTATTGCAGAAGGCTGTCATTGCGAGGCTAACCAGGACACTGAGTTCCTTGTTTTCAAGTTCTGTTCCCATTTTGCAGGCCATCTCCATTGTAGAGAAGATTGTCGAAAACGAAGTGATAGCGAGAGTGTTAGCTCGCAGTAAAATAGAACTAGAAAAAGGAGAATCCCTTACTGGACCGATGAAAGAGCATTGGGCCTTCCCACCGCTTGTCACTCAGATGATCAGTATAGGGGAAAGCACAGGTTCACTGGATTCCATGCTTGATAAAATAGCCGAATTCTATGAAAAAGAAGTCGACTATGCGACCGATCGATTGAAAAGTTTAATTGAGCCAATGATGATTGTTATGCTCGCTGTCATAGTCGGGACTATAGTCACATCCATCCTAGTTCCAATGTTTGATATTTTTAACCATATTCAAATGTAGAAACGTGTAAAATCTTATTGAAATTTGAAAGATAGTATAATAGAATTATATGTAGATAGATTACTACATATTTCCATTATGGGAGGAAAATTACGATGTTGCAAAAATGTAGAAAAATGCTTCGTAACGAAAAAGGGTTAACATTGATCGAATTACTTGCTGTTGTGGTTATTTTAGGGATTATTGCTGCGATTGCTATACCGAGTATTGGGAATATTATTGAGAAGAGTCGGAACGATGCACACTCTGCGACAGCTTTACAAGTGATGAGTGGGGCAAGGTTAGCGATAGCTAATGGTAATTTGGTGGCACCTAAGACTGCTGCTGTTACAGAACATGAACTAACCACATTCTCAGATTACGTTGATAAAATTGATAAGAAATATACTTTAGTTAAAGTGAAAACAACAAATGGAAAGGTTTCTGGTGCAAGTTTCCGATATGATGGAAAAACAGACATGTCATTTGATATAGAAGGAGTAATGACAGCCACACCAGTATCACCTTAAGGAAAATATTTGATATGCTAGAGTTACTTTCCTGCTTTGTTTTCGCCCTCCTCCTAGGCTCCTTCTACAACGTAGTAGGCCTTCGGATTCCAAAGGGTGAGTCAATAGTCACACCAAGATCACATTGTACGAATTGCAAAACCACATTGACGGGGCTAGATTTAGTACCCGTCCTTTCATATGTATTTCTAAAAGGGAGATGTCGGCACTGTCAAAAGTCCGTGTCTCCTATTTATCCATTATTCGAGCTTTTGACGGCTGTGCTTTTTGTCCTAGCTCCACTATTGATGGGATGGACTTATGAACTGATTGTCGCATGGACATTTATTTCCATGCTCATTATCATTGTTATATCGGACCTTCATTATATGCTCATTCCGAACAAGATCCTCTTATTTTTCTTAGGGCTTTTCATCATCGAACGGTTTTTCATTCCTTTTCAAACCATACCGGACCATTTAATAGGATTGGCGGTTGGATTTTTCATTCCCTTTTTGGTTGCCATTCTTTCAAAAGGCGGGATGGGTGGGGGAGATGTGAAGCTTTTTGCCGTACTGGGGTTTGTCCTGGGGTGGGAGCTTGTCATACTTACTTTCTTCCTAGCCTCATTAATAGGAATGATTGCAGCCCTTATCGGAATGCTACTTGGAAAAGTAAAAAGAGGTGTTCCGTTTCCATTCGGTCCATCCATCGCACTTGCTTCATTGATCACTTATTTTAAAGGGGAAGAAATACTATTTTGGTATTTTTCCTTACTCTTCTAGTACAACAACTCACATAAGGAGCTTTCTGGATGGAATTTTCGTTTCTGCAACCAAAGCAAAACAATTTCATAAATTTGATTATTCGTGACCATGTCATTCGGATGGTAGAGTTGAAAAGTTTGGATCCATTGACAATCAAGCGCACAAATGAGCGATATTTGCCGCCAAATATCATTCGGGATGGAAAGATTGTCGATGAAAACATTTTTCGTCTCATTTTAGAAGAATGTGTAGAAGACTGGGGTCTAAAACGGAAGCATGTTCGTTTTGTCGTGCCAGATCAATACGTCGTCACCCGGAAACTGACGATTCCTTCTAATATCATGGATGACGAAATCATTGGTCATTTGTACCTGGAGTTGGGTTCGACCATCCATCTGCCATTTGAGGATCCCGTTTTTGATGTACATGTTCTTCATCGTTCGGAAAAGACGGAGTTGGTTCTTTTTGCTTCGCCGGAAGAAGTGGTAACCCAAATGTCTTCGTTACTTGAAGACAACAAATTGAAACCGTCGGCAGCTGATGTCTCCTCCCTTTGCTTATATCGCCTTTATTATGAATTTGGTCAGCGCAATGAACAAGATCATCTGTTAGTCATCCACTTCGATGTGAGTTGTATTACTCTGAGCATCTTCATGAACCATGTTCCTGTTTTTATGCGTACCGTTGCATTCCCGCAAGATATGAAGATTTGGGAAGTGTCTGTCACCAATACCCAGCTAGAATGGGCGGGGGACATCGTTCAGTTCAATGTGTTCCTGGAGGATTTCATCATTGAAGTGGAGCGTATCATGAACTTTTTCCGTTACTCCTTGAATCAGGGGAATGAAGAGATTGGTAGGGTTCTACTTTATGGAGACCATCCGAATCTGCCTTTGATTCTTGCAAAGCTCAAAGAGAATGTTTCAGTGAAAGTAGATACGTATGAACAGGAAGTTTACACACAAGACCAAGAGGTGGTTGACCCGAAATACTACTACTCCCTAGGGTTGGCATTAAAAGAGGTGCAATGATGTTAGTAGATATCGATTTATTACCGAAAAAGAAATCCAGAAATATTACCACACCTCTTGTGTATGGTATTTGTGCATTTTTTCTATTGTTCTCAGCTATCATTCTTTTTACCTTTTATAACATGGTCAATAACGATGTACAGACAGCACAACAGGAACTTGAAATGGTGCAGCAATTAAGAGTTGCCAAGGAAGATCCGATGAACGGTCAGCAAAACTCCTCCTCAGCCAAACGACTCGAAGATACGGTTGTATGGGCGGAGGAGTACCCGCTTGAGATGGTTCCTGTGATGCAGGACCTAATCAGGCTGTTGCCAGAACGAGGATTCATTCAGAGCTTTACCTATGATGAAACAGGATTATTAAACCTATCCGTTCAATTTGATGAATCAAGGGATGCTGCTTATTTCCTCTATCATTTGAACGAATCAACTCTTTACCATTCCATCGATCTCTCTTCCATTTCAACAGTGGATATCGGTACGGAAGAAACAGTCGGTGTACTCCCAAGGTATATAGGACAATACACCTTGGCATTTGACCGCGATGCATTCCAAACCGTTGAAGAGGAAGAAGAGGAAGCAGAAGGGGAAGAAGAGATGGGGAGCGAAACTGATACGGAAGTGGAGGAGGACGAAGAGTTATGATGATAGAACTGGAAAAGAAACATTACATCCTGCTAAGCTCTTGTGTTCTCCTGATCGTATTGGGTATCGCCGGTTTCTACTATTTGACTTATGCGCCAATGGAAGCAAGGGCACAACAGTTGCATGACGAGAAAAAAATAGAAGAGCAGCTTATCCAAGTGTTGGAGCAACAGGAGGAAACGGCTAACGCAACCGGCAATACAACGGTTGAGCTTCAACGTAAGATTCCCGTCACCCCTTATTTAGAGCAACTCATTTTGGAATTGGAAAAGGCAGAAGTCCTATCAAATAGTAGAATCGTAAGTATGACTTTCGGGGAGGGTGAGTTCATTCCTGCCGGTACAACCTTGGAAGAATATGAAACGATACATGAAAATGAAGAGGAAACAGTCCAGGATGAAGCGTATTTACCAGAGGGCCTGAAGAAAGTGACGGTCAATCTATCCGTTGAATCGGACGTATATGAAGATTTGACCACCTTTCTTTCTTCCCTGGAAAGTTTGACACGGATAACGCAGGTGGAATCCGTAAGCTTCACCGGTCTACCGGAAGTGACGTCGACCGAACAGGAGTTGGAATCTCTTACTTATTCCGTAACCCTTTCAGCATTTTACCATCCTGAACTTGATGATCTTGTAGAAGACCTACCACCTTTATCAGTTCCGGAACCAAGTAACCGTACCAATCCATTTATCGACACCAACTAATTATTTCCGTGGAAATAGTCGAATTCATCTTCGCGTTGGATATTGTGTCGGAAAAGAATTAGGACAAGACGACAAAAGTCTTGTTCTTTTTTTTATGGCCTATGATAGGATAAAACAAATCTAACCAAGACAAAATTTGTCAAACGTAAACGGAGGTGGGGAAAGTGGACAATCACCAGGTGAAAATAAAGATTAATGGAAAAGAAAAGCCGTACGGAAATGGAAAGAAGAAAAAGAATTACAAAGAGAAAGTGCCGCCTCAGCAAAAAGAGGTCTCGATTAAGGATATCCCGGAAGAGGAACTGCCGATCATCATTGTGGACGAGTCAGCTGCAGCTGCTGAAAAGAAAGAGGAAGAATTTGAGTGGGTCCTACCGAAAGAACCCCAAAAAGACCCAAAGAAGTCAAAGGATCCAAAGGATTCACAAGATAAGACCTCTTATATTGAAGATCTCCGTCAGATGAATAAAGACAAAGGAACAAAGGTGCGCCCGACCCCTTTTGGTAAAAAGAAAAAGCTTGCTCCTCCATCCTTCTCAAAGCAGCTTCTATTATCCATTGGTATGGCTATCGGTATTGGAACATGTTTAGGTTTTCTGATTCTTGCAGTCATGAATATGTCCGGAACACCAGTCAATCCGGAAGTGCCAGCAGCTGCACCGGTGACGAATCAAACGAATGATGCCCCTGAGACCCCCGCAGTAAGTGGGGAAGGAAATGCCATCATTCCTGCTCAAACTATTTCTGTCCTTCAAGCAGGTGCTTTTACCACGGCGGAGGGTGCAAATGCAGAAATGGAGCGTCTAAAGTCAGCCGGTTTTCCAGCAACCGCTATAGGTTCTGAACCCACATATGTCTTCATGGCAGTCGGACAAAATGTGGAAGGGATGAAGCAAATTGCAGGCGCTGCCCAAAGTAAAGGATTTGAGCCTTATGCAAAAGATATAAGTCTTTCGGAAAAAACGATGAATTCCCTTACGGACCAGGATGCCCTCTTGCTTCAAGAAGGACAGGTATTATACAAACAGCTTACCGTTGCGACCGCACTTCTACTTCAGGGCAGTTCTTTGGATGCTGCAACATCTGAAACCCTTGAAGCCTCCTTCGATAAAGTAGCCGCCATTAAGGATTCGGAATTGACAGAGAGCATTAAAGAATGGAAGGCAACCCTTTCCGGGGCCTATGAAAGCTTGCAATCCCATCAATCATCCAATAACACCGAAGCACTCTGGGATGCCCAACAAAAACTACTAGATGCAACTAAATTCTTATATTAATGTAGCGAAAAGAAACGTCAAACTTATTAACGAAACCATATACACTGAAGCCTAAAATCCAATTTTTGGCTTCAGTGTGTAGACAAAGTATAATCTTAAAGAAGTATGCAATACCCATGTTGATCGTAGTGGAAGGCGCGCAGACTCCCGCGGGAGGAAGGGACAGGTAAGACCCCGCAACGGAGTGAGGAGGCTTACGGACCGCCCGCAGGAAAGCGAAGCGCCTGGAACGAAGAACAACAAGAAAATGCAAAACTAAAGATAATTAGAGTTTGTCAACAGTCTACAGCCCTAAAATCCAATTTCGGGGCTTTTTTTCCGTCCAAAAAACAAACTTCCCAATTAGTCGGAAGATGTTTGGTTCTCTCATAACGTTTGTGATAGGATTAACATGTATCTCTCAAACTTACTACTATTTGCGAAAGGTGATAAAACATGAAACCTCTTATTTTAGCCTCAGGATCCCCCAGAAGAAAGGAACTTCTCCAACAAGTACACCTACCTTTTACCGTGAAGGTGAGCAACATCGAAGAAACCTTCGACCCTTCCCTGACACCAGAAGAAATTGCGACTACCCTGGCCTATCAGAAAGCCCATCATGTCTTTTTGGAAAACCGTGACTCCGTTATCATCGGATCGGATACCATCGTTGTCCTTGGAGACAAAGTGCTCGGTAAACCAGAAAGTGAAGACGAGGCCAGAGCCACCCTTCGATCACTGAGCGGCAATACACACCACGTCATAAGTGGAGTGGCCATCCTGAGTGAGGAAAAAGAGGTGACCTTTTACGAAAAAACCTCCGTCACGTTTTGGGAGCTTACCGATGAGGATATCGAATTTTACATCCAATCAGGAGAACCGATGGACAAAGCTGGTTCTTACGGGATTCAGGAAGTCGGGGCCCTTTTTGTAAAAGAGATCAAAGGAGACTACTTTTCGATTGTGGGACTTCCGCTTTCAAGAACGATTCGTGAATTGAAAAGTTTTCAATAGAAGGCTCTTTTTGTAAAACTTAGTTGCTGTTTCGTATGGATATATCAATCGTTATTTTCCTTACTGTCGTGCTCTTTTCCCTGCTGTACGTAATAACAAGCTTGCACCTTTTAGAGTACATAATTAGTAAAAAGTCCAATTGATGACTTTTTACAGGAAAATAGCAACAATCTTTGAGAAAAGAGCCTAATAGAACGGTCGTTGCATGACCCTCCATCCACTTTAAGGGGAGGAAGAATATTGGAATCCACCACATCCACTGCACTGATGATTAAAGATTATCCCGAAGATCAACGGCCGCGAGAGCGAATGATACAGGATGGACCGAAAAGCTTGTCCAACCATGAACTGCTGGCCATCCTGCTACGTACTGGTTCAAAGGACGAATCTGTTCTGCAGCTGGCAAATAAGCTCCTGATAAATTTTGAAGGGTTGCGCCTATTAAAGGATGCTTCTATTGAAGAGATAACCGACACCAAGGGAATCGGGAAGGTGAAAGCCGTTCAGATTATGGCTGCCGTGGAACTTGGCCGAAGGATCCACCGCTTGCAATATGAAGACCGCTATGTCATCCGATCTCCGGAGGATGCAGCCAATTATGTCATGGAAGATATGAGGTTTTTATCACAGGAACATTTTGTTTGCCTCTATCTTAATACGAAAAATCAGGTCCTTCATCAACAGACTGTCTTTATCGGCAGCTTAAATGCCTCCATTGTGCATCCGCGCGAGGTATTCAAGGAAGCTTTCAGGCGATCTGCCGCCTCGTTCATCTGTATCCATAATCATCCATCAGGCGACCCTGCTCCGAGCCGTGAGGATATAGATGTGACAAAACGGTTAAGAGAATGCGGCAAGCTGATTGGCATAGAGCTTTTGGACCATTTGATCATAGGTGATCAGAAATTCATCAGTTTAAAAGAAAAAGGCTATGTGTAATACTAGGCATTTTCAATATCCTACGCTATAATATTACTCATGAGTTTCGAAGGACAACCTTCTTAATCCATCAAATTTCTACAAAAAAACTTATCCACATGTTTATGAAAATAAAAGGGCATGCTTCGTCCGTTTTATCACTTTTCATTTACCACTATTACGCATTAGTATCAGAAAGGGAGATACACTTATATGTTTGGAACGAGAGATCTTGGTATTGACTTGGGAACAGCCAATACATTAGTTTTTATTAAAGGAAAAGGTATTGTTGTACGTGAACCTTCTGTTGTGGCATTGCAGACCGATAACAGGCAAATTGTCGCGGTCGGTAACGATGCAAAAAACATGATCGGTCGAACTCCGGGGAATGTTGTCGCACTTCGTCCAATGAAAGACGGAGTCATTGCGGACTATGAAACGACAGCGACCATGATGAAATATTATATTAAACAAGCCTTAAGGAACAAAAGTTCTTTTTCACGCAAGCCATATGTGATGGTTTGTGTGCCATCCGGTATCACGGCTGTGGAAGAAAGAGCGGTAATCGATGCCACTCGCCAAGCTGGCGCGCGTGATGCATATCCAATCGAAGAGCCATTTGCAGCGGCAATCGGTGCGAACCTGCCTGTATGGGAACCAACAGGAAGCATGGTGGTGGATATTGGTGGCGGAACGACCGAAGTAGCCATTATCTCACTTGGCGGTATCGTCACAAGCCAATCAATCCGTGTAGCAGGGGATGAAATGGATGATGCCATCATTGCCTATATCCGTAAGCACTACAACCTGATGATCGGGGAGCGCACCGCAGAAGCCTTGAAGCTTGAAGTGGGATCTGCTGGAGATACAGAAGGGATCGAGCCAATGGACATCCGTGGCCGCGATCTTTTGACAGGACTTCCAAAAACAGTGGAGATCACTGCTAAAGAAGTAGCTGAAGCATTGAAGGACACGGTGACGGCCATCGTAGATTCTGTTAAAGCGACATTGGAGCGCACTCCTCCTGAATTGGCGTCTGATATCATGGATCGTGGAATCGTACTGACAGGTGGAGGGGCTTTACTCCGTAACCTGGATAAAGTAATCAGTGATGAAACTAGAATGCCGGTGATCATTGCCGAAAATCCATTGGATTGTGTGGCAATAGGAACAGGTAAAGCATTGGATTATATTGATGAGTTTAAAAAGAAATCAAGAGATTATCGCTAAGTAGGTGTTAAGTCATGCCACAATTTTTCCTCAATAAAAGGTTGATTATTTTGTTGGTGAGCTTAATTTTTCTGGTGGCATTGATTGGTTTCTCTTTAAAAGAACGGGACGATTTGACATGGCCTGAACAGTTCGTAAAGGACTCGACAGGCTTTGTCCAATCTATCTTTTATAGGCCCGCACATTTTGTCGCGGGCTTCTTTGATAATGTAGGTTATTTAAAAGATACGTATGAAGAGAATAAGTTGCTGCGTGCTAGACTAGAAGAATATGCTCTTTTAGAAACAAAGGTCCAGAAGCTAGAAAAAGAAAATGATGAATTCCGTGAAGTGATCGGGGAACTCGATTCGCTTCGTGATTATGAACCAAAGCCTGCCACCGTCATTGGCAGAAACCCAGATCAATGGGTCGAGCAAATCACGGTGAATAAAGGGAAGCAAAACGGTGTGGAAAAGGACATGGCAGTCGTCACCTCTGGGGGACTGATCGGTAAGGTCAAACATGCCAATGCCTTTACTTCCACGGTGCAACTCCTGAGTTCTTTGGATCCAAAGAACCGCATCTCTGCGTACATACAAGGGGAAGAGGACATATTTGGATTGATTGAAGGATATGACGAAGAAAAAGGTGCCCTTCTGTTAAAACGTATCCCTCACCAGGCGGAAGTCAAGGAAGGGGAAACCGTACTTTCCTCTGGGTTAGGCGGTGTATTCCCGGAAGGTCTGATGATTGGTGAAGTGACGGAGGTTGTGGCAGATGAGTATGGCTTGACACAGATGGCCTATGTCAAGCCAGCTGCAGATTTCTATAACATCACTCAGGTTATGATTGTAAAACGAACACTCATATCAGGAGAAGGGGAACCAACAGAAGAAGCTGCCGAAGAGGGGGGCTCTGAGTGAGAAAATATATCTTACCAGCCCTGCTTCTTTTCTTATTTATACTTGAAAGCATGAGCGTCGATTTCTTTGGCCTACACGATATCCGGGAAGACTGGATTATCGTACCTAGGTTTCTGTTGATTGTCATCGTCCTCTGTGCCATTTATACAAGCCCATATGTGGGCCTGATCTGTGCCATGCTGTTCGGCTTTCTCTATGATATAGTTTATACGGAAATCCTGGGTGTGTATTTGTTTGCATTCGGGGTGTCCGTTTATATTGTTTCCGGGATCTTGAGATTTGTGAACACAAACTACCTGATATCCTTTTTACTGGTGTTGCTATCCATTACCATCACCGAGCACCTTGTATTTGGAATCCATTCCTTGATTGGGACAACACAACTGATCCATTCTGAATTTTTATCAATGCGGGTCGTGCCAACACTAGTATTTAACGCCATCATTGCATTAATACTATTATTCCCAATCAAACTCTTCATGGAACGCCTTGCAATCGAACAAAAGGATGAGTTGTAAGTTAAATAATCATTGTAAATGTAAGTATTCTAGCTTTTGATTGGAGCACAAGGCGAAGACTCCTACGGGAGGTAGCGCTTAGTGGAGACCCCGCAGGCTTGCCGAGGAGGCTCCACAAGCGCCCCGTGGAAAGCGAAGCCTAGTGCGTAAATCAAAAGCGGAGTTACAAGGGAACTAAAAGTTATTGGAAAAGCCCCATCCCCCAAAAAGGGACGGGCTTTTCCATTACATAAAAAATCTAGCAATCTTTTTTTATTTTATGGATATAGGAAAAAGGAAATAGAAGGACAATGTCGAATTATATACTTGTTGAGGTGAACGTCGTGAATAGACAAAAACAACAGTATGTAACCATTAAGGGCACAAAAGAGGGCTTAACCCTGCATCTCGATGATACATGCTCGTTTCCAGAGCTTTTAGCTGAAATAGAAGCAAAATTAACGTCGAATAGCAATCCGGACGAAGCTCCGCTTTTAGGTGTACGTCTAAGAGTCGGAAATCGTTACCTAACCAATAAGCAACAGGAAAAATTACGAAATGTAATTCGAAGCAAGAAGAACTTTATTGTGGAAGACATAGAAAGCAATGTAGTCACAAAAGAACAGGCAATCCAATGGAAAAAAGAGTCTGAGATTCTACCTGTTGCAAGGATGATCCGATCAGGGCAAGTGCTAGAAGTGGAGGGAGATCTCCTCTTGATAGGCGATGTCAATCCTGGAGGTACGGTGAAGGCAGGCGGCAATGTATTCGTTATGGGTGCGTTGCGGGGAAGTGCCTATGCTGGCCTACAAGGCAAAAGGGATGCCATCATAGCTGCAAGTTTGATGAAGCCTACATTGCTTTCCATTGATAACACAATAAACCGCGCTCCAGATTTAAGTGAGCAACTAGAAGGAAGCAGTGAAATGGAATGCGCCTATATAGATGATCAAGAACAAATTGTCATAGACCGCTTACAATTGCTTTCACAACTAAGACCGATGTTAACACGGCTTGAAAGGAGAATGTAACAAGTGGGAGAGGCTATCGTAATTACTTCCGGTAAAGGTGGAGTCGGTAAAACGACAACTTCTGCAAATATAGGAACGGCTCTTGCATTACAAGGAAAAAGAGTATGTTTGATAGATACAGATATCGGGTTAAGGAATCTCGATGTTGTCATGGGACTTGAGAACCGTATCATTTATGATTTGGTCGATGTCATTGAAGGTCGTTGCAAAACCCATCAGGCTTTGATCAATGATAAACGCTTCGAATGCCTGAAGCTTTTGCCTGCAGCGCAAACGAGTGATAAGTCTGCTGTAAAACCGGAACAAATGAAAAAACTCGTGATGGAGCTGAAGCAGGACTATGATTATATCATCATAGACTGTCCTGCTGGTATCGAGCAGGGCTTCCAGAATGCCATTGCCGGTGCTGATAGAGCAATTGTTGTCACAACACCTGAAGTGTCTTCTGTACGTGATGCAGACCGTATCATTGGTTTGCTCGAGAAAGAGGAAAACATCCAACCTCCTCGTCTTGTTGTCAATCGTATTCGAAACCATATGGTAAAGAACGGTGAGATGCTCGATGTAGATGAGATTGTATCCATACTTGCCATCGACATCATTGGTATCGTTGCAGATGACGACAGCGTCATCCGCGCATCCAACAGCGGGGAACCGATTGTCATGGACCCAACAAGCAAAGCGTCCATCGCATATCGCAACATTGCGCGACGCATCCTTGGTGAATCCGTCCCATTGCAATCCCTTGAAGATGAAAACAGGGGCGTCATGTTCAAAATTAAAAAATTCTTTGGCGTACGCTAAGGTTTCAATGGAGCCGTCTCTTAAAAGAGGCGGCTTTATTTGAATAGGAGAGGAACAAAATTGAAGAAGACGAGAAAAGCATTAAAGTATTTTGCTATCGGTATTATTATATTGATTGTTTTTATATTTATAAATAACACTTCTCTCTTTATGGATAGAGAGAGTGTTGAAGCGAAATATCTTGCTCATCGTGGTGTCCATCAAACATTTGCAATGGAAGGCATTACCTGGGATGCATGCACGGCAGAACGTATTTATGAGCCTGAACATGCCTATATCGAAAATACTATCTCTTCCATGGAGGAGGCGTTTCGTCTTGGGGCAGAAATAGTAGAATTGGATGTTCATCCAACAACGGATGGAGAATTTGCCGTATTTCATGATTGGACATTGGAATGCCGTACAGACGGTGTGGGGGTGACCCGCGAACATTCCATGGAGGAACTGCGTCAATTGGATGTTGGATATGGTTATACCGCAGATGGCGGAAAAACATTCCCATTCCGAGGAAAAGGAATAGGACTCATCCCGACACTTGGAGAAGTGTTAGATCACTTCCCAAATCAAGAGCTACTGATCCACATTAAAAGTGATGATCCAAAAGAGGGCACACTTCTAGCGGATTATTTAGAAAAGTACTCCGTCAATGGGAGTGATCAATTAACCGTCTATGGAGGAGACCAACCTATCTCCTCCTTAAAAAACATGGTGCCAGATAGGAGAGTAATGTCCAAAGGTACGATGAAGAGTTGCCTAATCCCATACCTTGCCATTGGATGGACCGGATATGTTCCGGAAGCGTGTGAAGGAACACAACTCCATGTACCCGAAAAGATTGGCCCGTTTCTATGGGGATGGTCCGGCAAGTTTCACGAACGTATGGAAAAAGTAGATACAAGGGTGGTTATGGTTGCCGGGGATGGAGGGTTTTCAGAAGGGTTCGATACATTAGAAGACTTGGAGCGGATTCCGGATTATTTCTCGGGATATGTTTGGACGAACCGGATAGATGTTGTAAGTAAGTCTAATAAAGAATAGTAAAAAACTAGTTTCCTTTTACAACGAGGAAACTAGCTTTTTCTAAAAGCAGTTAATTTTCACATGAGAAAGAATATTTAGGGCTAGCTGGACTTTTGTAAGATACCGCTCCTTCCACGCAAATGTTTTCGCTGCCGTTTATTATGATATTATCACCTAGATAAAGATTCCCGAGAATATATAATTCAGCTTGTGGCCCAACATTAATGGTTCCATTAGCAAATAGGTTACCTGTGATAAACACATCTGAATCTCCGGTGAGTGACACCCCTTGTTCAAAATTGGCATCTTTCCCAATAAAGACATCTGATTTTGTTTTCACGGTAAATTCCTTCTTTGTATGCAGATTATTATCTACATAGAAAGAGGTATATTGACCAAGATCAAGTTTTCCATCGAACCTTGCCTGCTGATTTACCCTGAGGTTGGTTGCGTTTTGGATGCTCCAGCCATCTTGTATGATCGTAGACTTATTTATATAGGAATATAAGATTTGATTAATAGTGATGTTGGAACCTGCGGGAAAGGTCACACCATCCAATAAAAGAGTTTTAAAGGTAACACTACTACAATTTCCACTATTTATTGGGAAAGTACCGGATACCTTTTGATTTAAAGTGGTACTGGCAAAATTGCAATTAGAAGGGTTATTGTTTGTATTATTGACGGTTAAATGGGATGGATTAAGTGCGCTAAATTCCTCTCTATTTTCCCAAGGAATATCCCCGACCACTTCCCCCTCCGATCTTTCAACCGGCTTGATGCGTTGAATGGCGGTATTCAAATTGAATTGGTGCCCTTCTTTATCTTCCAATGTGAATTCCACCAATAGCGGAGAGTTGACGTCGATATCATGAATGCATCCTAGGGATCCTGTAGTAAGTTCCCCATTCACATTTTCTACAGAAACAGCACTGTATGTATAGGTATCAGTACCTAATGATGAACCATTGATATATAACTTTTTGTCCTCATTAAAACAAAGTGTATAAGGTTCTTCTTGATGTATCTGTCGAAGTTTGGTAATAATTAAATTAGCTTCTTGTCGTAGTGCATTATGCTCGGTCACCATTTTGTTCTGCTTCATCGCAGAAACTAAAACACCGGTAGCAAGACCTATGACTATTGACCCTATCACAATCGTTGCTAATAACTCTATTAGCGTTAATCCACGTTCATCATCTTTTAGATATTTCCTCATGGTATCACCACATTTACATATAAATTTATTAGAATAGAAGGTTGAGAGTATTGATGAAAAATATAGTTGAAGAGAGAAATGACAAGGGGTTCACATTGCTAGAGGTTATCGTATCTATTGTCATTCTTAGTATCATAATTCTATCATTTCTAACCTTTTTTTCACAAGCTTTGTTTTTTTCTGTCAAAGAAGAGAGAAACTTAGTGGGAGTAAATATTGCAGAAAGAATTTTGTTTAACCTTGAAGAATATAGTAAAATAGACTCAAGTTTATTGAATATTTCTTCAGGTTGCGATTCTCCTCGAATCATTTCCAATCTTTTACCCGATGTGGAAGGGTTTAAAAAAGATAGCATCAACCAGGAAAAGCTACTATACGATATGAATGGAAAAGACTATTATTCTATCATAACCCTCTGCCAGGATAGCAAAGAGAATGACCTGTCCCTTCATAGAATACATATTAAGGTTTATCAACCTCTAGATAACTCAGTTGAAGGAAAATTGATTTATGAAACATTTCATTATTTAAACGAAATATAATGGGAGCTGAGTTTAATGGAGCTATTGAAAAATAACAAAGGTTATACGGTACTTATTGTTCTGTTGACGATTGTAGTAATCGGTTTGATCGCTCCGCCTTTGGTTAGTGGTGTGATGAATAGTACATTACAGAACAAAAAGACCGAAGAAAAAGTGCAAGCGCAAAACCTGATTGATATGGGAAAGCAATACTTTAGAAATGAACTTTCTCAAAGTATCCATGCTCTTGGAGATCGATCGAATCCCACGCAGATTAAATCTAAATTGGAAAGCAGCTTGTTAGAGGGGCGGAAATCAGAACGAATCTTACTAAGTTCTTCACCCGACCGACTTGAATATGAAGTGAATTATGAAATAACCAACATAGTAGAATCCTCTCAAATTATGATTACCTACCAGAGTATCGCATATATAAATGGAGTGAAACACGAGGAAGAAAATAATGAGGAAGAATTTATCTTAAATTATAAGCTGGGGGCGGTTCCTTCCGATCCCAATGATTATAAATGCTTGGAAGATAATATGAAAAATAACGGGACAGTCCATCTGTCTGGGAAAAAGCATTGTATCATTACGGGAACGCAAGCGATTAATTTCGATATTAAGATAACTGGACAAGCAATACTGGAAGTGAAAAGCCCTGGAATCAGGTTTAATAATACTGTTTTTATTGCTGGAAAAGGAAGCTTATATATCCAGAATGATCAACAAAAGCCTAGCAGCCTCACTTTAAGGGGAAAAGGCAGTGTCAATATAGGAAGCCCAACGAGTAACTAAATAAGGTGCATGACAGACTGAGAGAGATCTTGGTCTGTTTTTATGTTGCTAGGCTTTGTTAAAGTTAGTTGTTGACTATGACCTGTTTCTAGCTGGTGATTGAAGCAAAAGGCGTAGACTCCTGCGTGAGAGTAGCGACAATCTTGAGACCCCCAAGTGTTGCGAGGAGGCTCAAGGTCGCCCTTTGGATAAGCGAAGCCTATTGCGGAAATCACCAGCGGCGTTTAACAGAGCCTTTTACTAAAATTTAATAGACTGTATCCTTCCTCGTCATATCCTTCCGGGACAAGTCATAAAATGGTACAAACCTATTTGCGGGAAGGGTGTTTGTATGAACGATCGGATAGCGGAAATTAAAAGAAGGGCCGCAAAGCGCAGGAAGCAACGGCAGAACCAGCTGCCAAAACGGAATAATCCTGGGCCAGCACAACATATTATGCGTGATGAGGAGAGGTATGGAGGGTCAGGCTATTCCTCTTATGAAAGTGGACCAGATGGGAATGGTGGACATCCTCTATTCAACAAGGAGTTGTTCCTGTTCAAGATTTTGGCATCGGCGATTCTTGTGCTGGTGGTGGCCATTATGTTCCAAAATCCTTCCGGTGTTTTTGAGAAGCCGCGACAGTTTGTCTCGAAAACGATGGAGCAAAGCTTTCAGTTCGCTGCTTTTACTAACTGGTATGAAGAGAAGTTTGGGAAGTCCTTGGCCCTCTTGCCATTACCAAACAATAGTGCACAACCCCAGGTGAATCCGGATGATTTTGTCTTGCCTGCTTCCGGCAGGGTTTTTGAGAGCTTTGAGGTGAACGGGCAGGGTGTGATGGTGGAAACAATGGCCCACTCTAATGTGGAGGCGATGAATGGTGGCTTTGTCTCGTTCGTCGGGGTGAAAGAGGACACAGGAAAAACCGTGATCATCCAGCACGCAGATAACAGTTACACGTGGTATGGACAGCTTGGTGAAGTGGAAGTGAAGCTCTATGATTATATAGAGACAGGCGATGTGCTTGGAAAAACGACGGTGCTTGAGGATGGATCAAAAGGGATGTTCTATTTTGCCATCCAAAAGGATAATGAATTTATCGACCCTATGCAGGTGATATCATTTGAATAATAAGTGGCTGAGGCTATTTCAGAAAATTCATGTCCATCCCCTCATGTGGTTTTTGGTGGGACTGGCCATTTTAACTGCTAACTTCCGGGAACTATTACTTCTTTTTTTCATCGTACTCATTCATGAGCTAGGACATGGTGTGGCGGCAACACACTTTAATTGGCGGATCAAACAGGTGCTGCTCTTGCCGTTCGGCGGGGTGGCTGAAATGGAGGAGCACGGGAACCGTCCCTTGAAAGAAGAACTGATTGTCACACTCGCCGGTCCGCTGCAGCATATATGGCTTGGAGCGGGTGGTTTCCTTCTATATGAGACGGGATATTTATCTCAGGGAATGTGGGAGTTGTTTTTCACCTTTAATTTAATGATTTTCCTTGTGAACCTTTTGCCGATCTGGCCCCTTGATGGAGGAAAAATCATGGGACTGCTGTTCAGCAGGTTCACCGCGTTTGCACAAGCCCATGAGCGGACCCTGAAGGCTTCCTTTGTCTCCTTGGCGCTTTTTACTGCGAGCTATCTGTTTATCGATCCATTGCATATCAATATATGGATCATCACGGTCTTCCTCTTTTTTTCCTTATATACAGAATGGAAACAAAGACATTTTATGTTTATGCGATTCTTGATGGAGCGGTATTATGGGAAGAACAACTCTTTTTCGACCATCACTCCGATTGTCGTCGATGAGAAGGAGAAGATCCATCAAGTGCTTCAGAGGTTCAAGCGTGATTGCAAGCATAATATCATTGTAATGAAGGGAAACGACAAACAGCCGCCGCTTGATGAAAATGAGTTGCTTCATGCTTATTTCAAGGAGAAGTTGACGACAATTGATATAGGAGATATCCTGTATTCATACTAACGTTGAAAGCTGAGGCTAATTCATTGATTGAGTTAATTATGGATATGAAAGCGACGGAGAAACGGGTCGCGATAAAAGAGGATGACAAAATCGTCGAGCTATTGATTGACCGGCCGAATTCTCATCCGATTGAAGGGAATATATATGTGGGTCGCGTTGTGAATGTCCTGCCAGGCATGCAAGCCGCTTTTGTTGATTTTGGACAAAAGAAACCAGGATATCTTCATCGCGACCATTTGTGTTCTTACCAAACCTCTACCCTCTCCAAATCGGAAAAGGAACAAAAGGGCATTTCCCATTTCGTCCACCAGGGGGAAGCGATTTTGGTGCAGGTTGTAAAAGAGGGCGAGGGGACAAAAGGAGCCAAGCTGACCGGTCTCCTTGAGTTTCCGGGGACACATATTGTGTATCAGCCATACGGGAAGTATAAAGCCATTTCCAAGAAAATGTCGGATGATAAAAGGCAGGAATGGCGCAAGCTCTTGCAGGAATGGCTGACTTCAGAAGAAGGAGTCATTTTACGGACCGCAAGTGAACATGTGGAGGCCGATGTGGTGGAGACGGAATTGTTGGAACTCCAACGGCAGTTCTTGGAGGTCCAGGAGAAGCAAAGCGCGGATGTAAAGGTTCCTTGCCTGGTACACGAAGAAGATCATTTTTTAACAAAAATACTAAGGGAGATACCTGCTTCTGAAGTGAAACTTGCCGAGGTGGATGATGTCTACACCTCCCAACTCTTGAAAAAGAAAGGCTATTCTGTTCGCTTTTATCAAGGCAAGGAAGGCATATTTAAAAGAAGGGGCATGGAGCAGGAACTGGAAAAAGCGTTGAAGCGGATCGTGTGGCTGCCAAGCGGAGGCTACATCATCATTGAACACACCGAAGCGATGACAGTCATTGATGTGAATACGGGAAAATACATAGGAAAGACCGGTCAAAAGGAAACGATGCTGAAAACAAACCTAGAAGCGGGAGTGGAGATTGCGAGGCAGCTTCGCCTACGGCAGATCGGCGGCATCATTATTGTCGATTTCATCGATATGGCAAATGACGGGGAGCGGCAACAGGTGTTGCGTTCTGTACAGAATGCGGTTCAGAAAGACCGTTCCCATGTGAGGGTGATTGGATTTACCGAATTGAACCTATTGCAACTTACACGTAAGAAGGTACGTGAACCATTGACGGAAATGTTGCTTCAACCTTGTGAACCGTGTGATGGAAAGGGTGTGGTGTTTTCTGTGGATACCGTCACCTATCAACTAGAGCGGGAACTTATGGAGTTTAAGGGAAGCGATGTCGAAGCGGTAGTGGTGGAAGCAAGCAAGGAGGTCGTCAACAAACTGATGAGTCTTTCTTCTATAATGGAAAGAACGGGGCTCGAGATATTTTTTATAAAAAAAGACGGGGTCCCACGTTTTGAAGTTAGGTTTGCCGGGTCTGCCCGGGACGCGAAAGAAAGGTTAAAAACGCTCTGAAACCTTATTGACATAAGGGTTTGGAATATGCTAAGATGTTCTTTGTTAGTTTGTAGCACCCGTGCTACAACCGCACAGTCCAGGTTCCATGAAATATGGGCGTGAATTCGTTACATATACCTGATACTGGCGAGTCTGAGTCTATTGAGGAGGTGCAAGAGAATGTACGCAATTATTGAAACAGGTGGTAAACAAATCAAGGTTGAAGCAGGTCAAACGATCTACATCGAAAAACTTGATGGAGCTGCTGGAGATGTAGTAACTTTCGACAAAGTTCTTTTCGTTGGTGGCGACGATGTTAAAGTCGGTAGCCCACTAGTAGCGGGAGCAACTGTAACGGCTAAAGTTGAAAAACAAGGTCGTGCGAAGAAGCTTACTGTATTCAAGTACAAAGCGAAGAAAAACTACCGTAAAAAACAAGGTCATCGTCAACCTTACACAAAAGTTACTGTTGATGCAATCAACCTGTAATTTAAAGGTGATCGGATGATTAAAGTTACAATTAAACGAGACGATCACAAGCTGATCCAATCGTTTACCATAACTGGACATGCTAACTTTGCCAAAAAGGGTGCAGATATTGTGTGTGCCGGTGTTTCTGCCGTATCTTTCGGTGCGGTGAACGCGGTCATGTCATTATGTCAGGTCACTCCTGATATTGAGCAAGGGGCAGATGGATTTTTAAAGTGTTCGGTCCCATCCGGTTTGGATGAGATGACACATGAGAAAGTACAGCTGTTGCTAGAAGGTATGGTTGTGTCTTTAGAGACGATTGAACGTGACTATGGAAATTATATAACCATTTCTAAGTAGGAGGTGGAATACATGTTAAGATTAGATCTTCAGTTCTTTGCTTCCAAAAAGGGAGTAGGTAGTACTAAAAACGGTCGTGACTCTATCTCTAAGCGTCTTGGCGCTAAGCGTGCAGACGGTCAACTAGTATCTGGTGGTTCTATTTTATACCGTCAACGCGGTACGAAAATTTACCCAGGAGCAAACGTTGGACGTGGTGGAGACGATACATTGTTCGCGAAGGTTGACGGAATCGTTCGTTACGAGCGTCTAGGCCGTGACCGCAAACAAGTTAGCGTATATCCTGTTGCTCAAGAAGCATAATTCCAAAGGAACTCTAGCCTATGTTTAGGTTAGAGTTTTTTTATTGCGCTCGACAAAAGAGCAGCCGGGCAAAAAGGGCAAAAGCAAACTTTATATATTCGGCATATATTCGACGTCATTAACGAAAATCCTTTAGGGGTCTGACCCCCTTTTCTTCTTTTTTTATGCTATAATCGACATAGTCAAGAAGGTATTGGAATTAAAGTTGGGACTAGGAGTACGGTATTATGATAAATAGAGGGACGTTGGATGTGTTGCGTCATTCGAGGCATGATTGGCTTAATCGGATTCAGTTGATTAAAGCGAATTTGTCTCTGGGACGTTTGGAGCGAGTGAATAATTTGATAGATGAAATTGTGCTTGAGGCCAATCATGAATCCAATTTGACGAATTTACACGCCCCTGCACTTGCAGAATATCTGATTACCTTCCATTGGGAGCCGAGGTTGTTTGCGATGGAATACGAGGTCATCGGGGAGCCAGTGAACTTGTCAAAAGCGGATGAGCTATTGTACAAATGGATTTCTTCTTTGTTTACCGACCTGGAAAATGCGGTGAACAAAAAAGCAGATAACCATTTGTTTTTAAGTTTGAATATAGAAGAGGCAGAAATTCGTTTCTTTTTTGATATAAATGGAATACTAGAAGATACAGACTTTTTAACGGAGTGGCTGCAAAAACAGCCGGATGGATTTACAGTACATGAACAGGTGTTAACTCCTGAGCAAAGTACCATCCAAGTGTCTTACAGGTTTTAAAAAATGAACGCAAAAGGTGTTGTTGTTACCTTTTGACATATCGGAGTGAATAATCAATGTTTGTCGATCAGGTCAAGATTTATGTAAAAGGTGGCGACGGCGGGAACGGAATGGTAGCCTTCCGTCGTGAAAAATATGTACCGGATGGTGGACCAGCCGGCGGTGACGGTGGGAAAGGGGCAGACGTCATCCTTCAAGTAGAAGAAGGGCTACGTACGCTAATGGATTTCCGTTACAAGCGTCACTTCAAAGCAAACCGTGGAGAGCACGGAATGTCCAAGAACCAGCATGGTAGAAACTCGGAAGCGATGATTGTAAAGGTTCCACCTGGAACTGTTGTCATGGACGATGATACAAAGGAAACATTAGCTGACTTAACAGAACACGGACAGCAGTATGTAGTTGCGAAGGGTGGACGTGGAGGTCGCGGAAACACGCGCTTTGCTACACCTAGAAACCCTGCACCGGAAGTATCCGAAAACGGGGAACCCGGCCAGGAGCGCTATGTCGTACTTGAATTGAAAGTGCTTGCCGATGTTGGACTTGTCGGTTTCCCAAGTGTAGGGAAGTCTACACTTTTATCGGTTGTTTCAGCAGCCAAACCGAAAATTGCCGAATACCACTTCACTACTATCGTACCAAATCTAGGGGTAGTGGAGACCGAAGACGGCCGCAGCTTTGTCATGGCCGATTTACCTGGACTGATTCAAGGTGCGCATGAAGGTGTAGGGCTAGGACATCAATTCCTTCGTCACATCGAGCGTACTCGTGTCATTATCCATGTAGTGGATATGGGCGGACTAGAAGGCCGTGATCCATATGAGGATTACAAGACCATCAATGAAGAGCTAAAAGAATATAATCTGCGTCTCACAGAGCGTGCACAAATTGTTGTTGCCAACAAAATGGACATGCCGGATGCAGAGGAGAACCTGGAGATATTCAAGCAACAAGTGGGCGAGGAAGTGAAGGTATTCCCTATCTCTGCTCTAACCCGCAGCGGACTTCGCGACCTCTTGTACGCAGTGGCGGACGAGCTTGAGCATGCGCCGGAGTATCCACTTTACGAAGAAGAAGAAGCGATCGAGCAACGCGTGGTTTACAAGCATGAGAAAGAGGAAGAAGACTTCAGAATCACAAGGGATCCTGACGGTGCTTATGTACTTTCTGGCGAAAAACTGGAGAAACTGTTTGTGATGACAAACTTTAATCATGAAGAGTCTATCAAGCGTTTTGCCCGTCAGCTTCGCGGAATGGGTGTGGATGAAGCATTGCGTGCACGCGGCGCCAAAGACGGCGACATCGTACGTCTTCAGAAATACGAATTTGAATTTGTAGAATAGATTTACCGGAGGGGATAATGCATATTATCCTCTCTTCTTTACATATAGCGATATCCTGTTGACGGAACACCTGGAACGAAGTCCACAGGAAGTAAACCAAATTTTTCATCCTAAAATGCCTGATGAGAAAAAGGAGAGAGATCCGATGTTAGAGGAGAAGTTCTTTTTAGTGCGGGAGGATGTCCTGCCCGAAGCGATGAAAAAGTCGCTTGAAGTGAAAGAAATGCTTGCTCGGGGGAAAGTGGATTCCATCGCCGAAGCAGTCCAGAAGGTGGACCTCAGCCGCAGTGCCTTTTACAAATACCGAGATACCGTTTTTCCGTTCCACACCATGGTAAAGGAAAGAATCATGACTTTATTCTTTCACCTAGAAGATCAAACAGGTGCGTTGTCACAACTTCTTGCAACCGTTGCCACCGTAGGATGCAATGTCTTGACCATTCACCAGACCATTCCGCTTCAAGGGAAAGCAAACGTCACCCTTTCCCTTGATATGTCCGGGTTAAAAGGTGATATCAACGCTTTACTTTCGATGTTAAAGCGATTAGAATTTGTAGATAAAGTAGAGATCTTGGGGACAGGCGCTTAAGATCGGAAGGTGCCACCCTGAGTAAGCATAGTTTAGATAGGGGAGTAGAGAGAATGACACCATCACAACAAAGAATAGGATTTTTAGGACCGAAAGCAACGTTTACCGATATGGCCGTGACAAGATTTTTTCCGGAAGCTAGGAAAAAGGCTTTTTCCACCATCCCGGAATGTATGGACGCGGTGTTAGAGGGGAAGGTTGATTTTGCGGTTGTACCGCTTGAAAATGCGATTGAAGGGTCTGTGAATGTAACGCTGGATTACCTGATTCATGATTGCCCTCTTCCGATAGTGGGGGAATTGACGATTCCCATCAGCCAGCATCTTTTGATACATCCTGAAAATGTTCACAATGGCGACGAATTGGAAGTAATCTATTCCCACTCGCATGCGATTGCTCAGTGCCATAAGTTTTTACATAAGAACTACCCAAATGCAGTCTATGAAACGACATCATCGACGGCCGCCGCAGCTAAATTGATTTCCGATCACAGGGTTTCCAAAAAGGCTGCGTGTATTGCCAATGCGCTTGCCGCAAAGGAATACAATTTGAAAATCCTTCAAGAAAACATCCATGATTATGATAACAACCATACCAAATTCATCATTCTTCACCGTGATGAAGCGGTAAACCTATATAATGAGGAATACAAAAGTGAGGGAGAGAAGACCACTATGATGGTGACGCTCCCGACCGATCAATCAGGTGCACTACACCAAGTGTTGTCTGTGTTTGCGTGGAGAAAACTGAACTTGTCCAAGATTGAATCACGACCGATGAAAACAGGATTAGGCAATTATTTTTTCATCATTGATGTGAATGAGGCAATGGACCATCCGCTCATACCGCCAGCCATCGAGGAGCTGGAGGCGCTAGGGTGTACGGTGAAAGTGTTGGGGAGATATAATAGTTATTTATTGAAATAGCCCTGTTAAAGCATACTTTCGTTTGGTGCAGCAACCTAGCTGTTGGTTGGAGCAATAGGCGAAGACTCCTCGAAAATGCTACGCATTTTCTTCGTGCGATGTATCGCTGTCGAAGCCTTCCTTGTCCTGAGGGAGATAGCGTTTTAGGGGAGACCCCGCAGGGCTCCCCAAACGCCCCTAGGAATGCGAAGCCTAATGCGGAAATCAACAGCGGTGTTAACAGAGCCATTGAGATAAAAAATGAAAAAGCCTGTCTAGAATGCCGGTGTCGGTGCATTCTAGACAGGCTTTTTTAGGTTCCCATTTTATCTGGCTCTAGTAGAAGGATTTGACCTACTCCACTATCATCCCCGCATCCTTCAATGCTGCGCATGCTGCATCCAACTTTTCGTCCGAATCCGCTTCAATCGTATGCAGGTGCGTCCCATCTGTCAGTTGGGAAAGGTAGGATGCCTTCGTCTGTTTAATTTTACGTATGAACGCATCGACTTCCGCGCGGCTCGATACCATCACCGATGCATTTAAGTCGCCATAGACCGGGTGTTCGATCCGCACATCTTTCACGGTTACGCCATGATCGACTAAGATATACAGCTCTTCTTTCGTGCGATGGGGTTCATGGAAGGATACGATGATGCGCTCCTTTTTCACTTGCTCTCCAAAAGGTTTCATGTAGACGTAGCCTTGGCTTGTTGCCAGGATTGGTTCGTTTTTAGCTTTCAAGAGGGAGATGTCCTGGACAATTACCTGTCTGCTTACATTGGTCCGTCCAGCCAATTCTCCGCCGGTCAGCGGCTTGTCTTCCGTTTGCAGCCAATGCAGCAGAAGATTCCTACGCTCTTCCCCTAGGACTTTCTTTTCTTGGGTCATTAATCAGCCGCTCCTTTTCATCTGTTCTTCTATGATTTCTTTTAAGGCCTGCACCGCAAGCTCTAAATCTTTGATTGTTGTGTGTTTTCCGAATGAGATGCGAATGAATTCCCGTGCTTGATCATCTGTTTTGCCTGTGGCTAGCATCGTGCGGGAAGGAGATTGGGAACCAACCTGGCACGCACTTCCTGTAGAAATCGCGATGCCTTTTCTGTTGCACTCCAGCATAACATGCTGCCCTTCCAATCCTGTGACTCTCAGGCCGAGTATATGTGGCAACCCGTTGGCATGCTCGCCTTCTACGGATATTGGTAGCCATGCCTTTTGGATCTGTCTCAAGAAAAAGATCCGAAGCATTTCATATTTTTCTTTTAGATCTTTCTGCAAAGGTTCCAACACCTGTGCGGCGGTCAAGAAGGAGGCGATTGCAGGAACATCTACGGTTCCTGGACGCATTCCCTTTTCATGACTGGCCTCTTCATACGGTGACTTCCAAGGTGCCTTCGGATCGATATATAGTGCACCCACGCCCTTTGGACCATAAATTTTATGGGCGGAGAGGGACAAGCTAGTCAGATGAAACTTTTCCACATCTATTGGTATTTTACCAAAAGTTTGTACACAATCGCTATGAAAGAGGATGTTTTTCTCTTTTAATAGAGAACCTATAGCTTCAAGTGGTTGCAAAATACCAGTTTCCGAATTGGCATGGTGGATGGAAACAAGGCATGTATCCTCTCTCAGTGCGGCTTTTAACTGAGATAAAGCGATGATGCCATTAGCGTCCACAGGTAGCCATGTTACGTCATAGCCTTCTTTTTCGAGTGTCTTGCATAGAGCATGAATGGAAGCATGCTCGGTTTTGGTGGTAATGATGTGCTTCCCTTTCTGTTCATTTCCCTTTAGGAGGGAGCGGATTCCCAGATAGTTTGCTTCACTTCCGCCACTTGTAAAATAGATCCCCTCTGCTTTGCCGGAGATCATCCGGGCAAGCTCAGATCTGCATGTTTCAAGAAGGTTGGTAGAGGCTGAGCCGTAATCATGCAAACTGCTGCTGTTGCCGTAATATTGGCGTGCAACCTGTTGGTAGGCCTCTAAGGCTTCTTTGCTCATCGGTGTAGTTGCGGCATAATCCAAATATATCATCAGTAAATCTCCTTCTCGAATGAAGTGTGCCAAACCGGGTTCATCTAGCAATCTTCTAGTCTTTAAAAAAATCTCTTGTCATCAGTATAAAAATATGTAAATATAGGTGTCAAGACACTTATATACACAGGAGGTTTTTTTGTGTCTATTTTACGACCAAATGTCATTGTAGTTGGAAGCGGATTGTCTGCTCTCTTGACTGCAAATTATTTAAGTGAGCATATGAATGTGATTATCTTCACAAAGTCGAGTAAAAACGATAATAATTCTTTTCTTGCACAAGGCGGAGTTGCTTGTGCCATCGAACATACAGATTCATGGAAATTACATTATGAGGATACACTTTCGGCTGGCTGCTACCATAACGAGGAAGATGCCGTGGAGGTACTGACGAAGATGGGGCCGGCTGAATTGCAGCACCTCATTCAAAAAGGCATGGAATTTGATAAAAATGGCCATGGCGATTATATGCTTGGGTTGGAGGGTGCCCATTCAAAACGCCGCATCCTGCACGCAGGCGGAGACCAGACCGGCAAGGAACTGATGGAGTGGCTGCAATCAACACTATCTGAGAAGGTCCTGATGGTGGAACATGAAACCGTTATCAAAATTTTGGTTGACAACAATGACTGTTGTGGGGTGCAGACATTCAATCTTAACGGAGAAAGAACGAATTATTTTGCTTCTTATGTGGTGCTTGCTACAGGCGGGGCAGGAGCACTCTATCCTTACACATCCAATAATGAAAGTATCAACGGGATGGCCCTGTCCCTTGCTTATCAAGCTGGTGCTGCCCTGACAGATTTGGAGTTTATGCAGTTTCATCCGACCATGCTTTCTTTGGATGGAAAAGTGGTGGGGCTGATCTCGGAAGCGGTGCGGGGGGAAGGCGCTTTTCTCCAAAACGGTAAGGGTGACCGCTTCATGGAATTGATCCACCCACTAAAGGACCTGGCGCCAAGAGATGTTGTCTCGAGGGCAATTTTTCATGAGTTGGAGCAAGGGGAAAAAGTTTATTTAAATATTGATGGAGTGGATAGATTCGAAGAGAGGTTTCCTGCCATAACCAACCTTTGCAAGAACCAGGGCATTGATCCGAAGACAAAGCTTATTCCAGTAGTTCCCGGCGCTCACTTTTATATGGGGGGAATTCAAACGACCATCCATGGTGAAACGACATTGCCTGGATTATATGCTGTTGGGGAGGCTGCTTGTAATGGAGTACACGGGGCTAATAGATTGGCGAGCAACTCTTTATTAGAGACCATTGTTTTTTCCAAAACGCTTGCAGAGCATCTTCTGAAAAGAGAGCCTTTCAATCAAGACGTGTCTTGGAATCAAAGCTCCATGATGACAAGAGATTTGGACCTGTTGCAACAAAGGGCAGTGCCACTTCCAAGTAAATCAGACATCCAGCAAATGATGATGAAGCATGCTGGCATTGTCCGGCATGAGGACGGATTGGCCGAATTAAGAGACTGGCTGCTAACCTATCAGCCATATTGGCAGGCGGTTCATCATTTTACAGAAATTTTTGGAATGGAAGATATAGAAAAAATTCATATGCTTCAATTAAGTTTTCTTATAACAGAATCCGCACTCCAAAGACAGGAAAGCAGGGGGGCGCATTACCGGTCTGACTATCCTGTGTCCAAGGAAGCGTGGAGAAAGGTCAGAATTATCCATACAGAGAAAAAATCAGGGCTAAAGGAGAGGGAGTCAAATGAATACCATCATGCTGCAAGAGATGCTGCGTGGTTTTTTTAAAGAAGATATGGGTGAAAGGGATGTCACTTCCGACGTTCTTTTTCAAAAAGAGGAGAAGGGAAGAGGGACATTCCTATCAAAAGAGAATGGGGTATTTGTCGGCGAACAAGTAATTCAAGAGGCATTTGCCATGCTTGATTCCAACATTGTGGTGACCCTTTTCAAAAAAGATGGCGAGTGGATGGAAAAAGGGGAAGTCATCGGAACAGTGGAGGGAAGCATGAGGGCGCTTTTAGGTGCAGAACGTGTCGCCCTGAATCTGATCCAGCGACTTAGCGGAATCGCCACATTGACCGCAGAAGCTGTATCCGACCTTTCAAGTGACCATTCTAAAATCTGTGATACGAGAAAAACCACACCAGGACTTAGAATGCTAGAAAAATATGCTGTCACATGCGGTGGGGGGTATAACCACCGGTTTGGATTATATGACGGGGTGATGATTAAGGACAATCACATCGAATTTGCCGGTAGCATCACGGAAGCGGTAAAACGAGTGCGAGAGAAAATTGGCCATATGATCAAAATCGAAGTCGAAACAGAAACGCTGGCACAGGTGCAAGAAGCAGTGGAAGCTGGAGCGGACGTCATCATGTTTGATAATCGTACACCCGAAGAGATAAAAGAGTACCTCCAACATGTACCAAAGCATATTGTTACGGAGGCATCTGGTGGGATCAATCTCAGCACTATCGCTTCCTACCGTGAAACAGGTGTCGATTATATATCGCTCGGCTTCCTTACCCATTCTGCACGAGCGCTGGATATAAGTTTTAATGTTGGGGCGAAAGGGGTTTAACAGGGTGAATATATTAGAATTAGTGAAAAAAGACAACGGGATGTTGCCCGCAAAATATCGTGATATGACAACAGAGGAAATGAAAGAGAAAGTAAAGGCAATAAAAGAAAGAATGGGATCTGATCTATTTATACCGGGCCATCATTACCAGAAGGATGAAGTGATTGAATTTGCAGATGCTACGGGGGATTCTCTTCAGTTGGCTCAAGCCGCTGCCGAGACAACAGCGTCCAATATTGTCTTTTGTGGTGTTCACTTTATGGCGGAAACTGCGGATATCCTTACAAATCCAGATCAGGTAGTGGTGCTGCCGGATATGCGTGCAGGCTGTTCCATGGCTGACATGGCTGATATTCATCAGACCGAACGCGCATGGATAAAATTAGAACAAGTTTTTGGCGATACGATGCTGCCGCTCACCTATGTAAATTCGACGGCTGCTATCAAGGCATTTTGCGGAAAAAGAGGAGGGGCAACTGTCACCTCATCGAATGCGCACAAAATGGTAAAGTGGGCATTCACCCAAAAGGAAAGAATCTTATTCTTGCCAGATCAACACCTTGGGAGAAATACAGCCTATGATCTCGGCATTCCTTTGGATGAAATGGCAGTTTGGAATCCGATTACAGACGAATTAGAATACGAAGGGGACCCATCAAATGTAAAGGTCATTCTTTGGAAAGGCCATTGTTCCGTCCATGAAAAGTTCACACTCGACAATATTACCGATCTAAGAGCAGAGAAGCCTGACATGAAAATAATCGTCCATCCTGAATGCACGTGGGAAGTGGTGCAGAAAAGCGACCTTGCAGGCAGTACGAAATATATTATAGAAACAATCGAAAAAGCTCCTGCAGGAAGCAAATGGGCTATCGGGACCGAAATGAATCTGGTGAACCGAATCATTCAGCAGCATCCCGATAAGGAAATTGTGTCGCTCAACCCTAACATGTGCCCATGCCTCACCATGAACCGAATTGACCTCCCCCATCTATTATGGGCGTTAGAGTCGATAGAGAACGGAGAAGTCATCAATCGCATCACAGTAGAAAAAGAAATAGCCGACCACGCTATCTCCGCCTTGGACAAAATGCTAGAACATGCTTGATATGTTCAGGGCTTAGGCAGCGGGCTGTAGGAAGCAATATGTGAACTATGGAGTATCGTGACAGCTGTGAAAATGAGCTTTGGTATGAACTCGGTGGGTTTTGGCATGAACTTGGCGTGTTTTGGCACGAACTCGAGTCATTTTGGCTTCAACTCCCCTCCTTTTGGCATGAATTTTTAAAAGTCCCTGGTTAGTAGGGTCTTCTCAAGAAAAGCTACATTGAAAAAATAGTCAATTTAAAAAATGGGCGCCGCCTCGGAAAAATCCTTTTTTCCCTGCGGTGTCCATGTTTTTTATCATAAACTTTCTTTTTCACGCATATGTTGATGTGAAGAATAGTGGCAAAATGCCTACACAACTCATAGACTGTAGAGACTTTGCTAAGGAGGGAAAATCCTTGAAAATCCATATTGTCCAAAAAGGGGATACATTGTGGAAGATTGCCCAGAAATATAACGTGAATTTTGAAGAGCTAAAGAAATCGAATTCACAATTAAGCAATCCTGACATGATTATGCCTGGAATGAAAATAAAAGTGCCGATGGCAGGAGTACCTGTCAAGAAAGAAAGCCAAGTGATGGGTGTGACGAAAGAAGCACCAAAGCAAGTGATGGGAGTACAGGCACCGAAAGCGCAGCATCCATATAAGGAAATGCCGAAAAAGCCTGCAGTGAAAGAGCAACCGGTAAAAGAGGCGCCGAAAACACCATACACACCTAAGATGCCTCAGCTGAAACCTTACTTTCCTGAAGTGGAAGTAAATAATTACTTCCAGAAGCAACCAACCAATGTAAAAATGCCGAACGAGAAAATGCCAAACATGAAGATGCCTAATGAGAAGATGCCGAACATGAAAATGCCTAATCTCAAAATGCCAAACATGAAAATGCCGAACATAAATATGCCTAATGTTAACATGCCTGTGAACATACCAAAACCGAAAGAGGAAAGTCCTGAAAGTCCGGAGCAAGTAATGGGTGTCCAACAACCTGCTCCTCAGATGGAAGAGTGCTATCCAATTTCTCCGGTTTTACCTGGTAGCGGGTTATGTCCACCACCATGTCCGCCAAAACACCACCATCACCACCATGGTTGGGGACCAGGCTGGGGAGCTCCAGGAATGGGAATGCCAGGGATGATGCCTGGAATGCAAGGAATGGGAATGCCAGGGATGATGCCTGGAATGCAAGGAATGGGAATGCCAGGGATGATGCCTGGAATGCAAGGAATGGGAATGCCGGGGATGATGCCAGGGATGCAAGGAATGGATGGATCCCAAGTAATGGGAGTTCAACAAGGCGAAGAATCTCCTGACATGGATTATGGTCAAATGCAACAGCAAATGATGCAGCAAATGCAACAGTTGCAACAAATGGGCCAAATGCCGAACATGAGTCACGAAGATATGGAAAGCGCAGTAATGGGTGTTCAAGATCAGATGGCTCAAAACGGCATGCAAGGAATGGGAATGCCACAGATGATGCCTGGGATGCAAGGAATGGGAATGCCAGGGATGATGCCTGGAATGCAAGGAATGGGAATGCCACAAATGATGCCACAAGGAATGCCAATGGGTCCGATGGGTGGAATGGGTGGTTATCCGTGTTATCCAATGGGGCCGGTTGCTCCTGGTTCAGGTTTCGGACCGATGGGTAATGACCAACAACAGGTAGCAGGAGTAGGGACCAACGCTGGTGGCGACTGTGGCTGTGGAGCACCACAAGGTTATCGTAACGATGTGCCATACGGCTATGCTCCTTATGGCTACCCAATGGCACCTCCGGGATATTATAATCCACAAGGTTATGGGTATGGATACACGAATGAAGAGCGTGCTGAGGGATCAGATTTCGAAGGTCCAGAATATGATGATGAAAGCTAACCAACCCACTTTTAGGGACGATTTCAACCGAAATCGTCTTTTCTTCCGTTTAGCACATGAAACAAATATGAACATTCTATCCTACAACAAAATAAAAGATAATCTTTACAAAATCTTAACGGATGATGGGAGTTATATTATTAAGGGCTATTATGAATACGGAAACCTTGATTCCATCATCCATTTCAGCCGCCTTCTACATAAAAGCGGTTTTCATAACGGTCTTACGTATGAGCAGTTGGGCCAGGGAAGGTATGTGATGGACGAACAAGGGCGTTATTGGGTGCTCACACGCTTTCTTTCTGCTACAAGAAAGTTCACTTATTTGAAGAAGGAGGACAGGGTGGATGGGTTGATGGCTCTCCAGGATTTTCATCACCATTCCAAAAAGGTTTTACCTGATCTCCTACCAGGGCTACCTGTTGAAACAACGGTCCAAAAGTGGAAAACACGCCTTAATTTATTTGAGCAGAACGCACCTTTTTTATCAAAATGGTTTAACTCTGGAGTAATTAGTGAAATTCAATACTATAGTCATCTTGCGCTTGATGCCTTGCCTGCCAATTTTAAGGATACGGAAGCTGTAGTCCTGCACGGGGATGTCGCAAGTCATAATTTTATTCGAAGTACAGATAATAAAGTGTATTTAATCGATTATGACCTCCTTTCCATAGAGAATGCTGAATGGGACTATGTTCAGTACGCTAGCAGGATTCTCCCTTTCCTTAGATGGGATAGGAAACTGTTTGGATCGCATTCCTTTTTAGAGGAGCTTTTCAACAAGCACCCATGGTGTTGGACGGCGCTTTCTTTTCCGATGGACATCCTAAGGGAGGGAAATTCATTTTCCCAATCCATGGATGGTGAAGGGGTACCAAGCAGTTATGCGAATCTTTCCTTTTTTATCTCTACCTGGAATCATCGCAAACAGTTTTTGACGAATTTCAACAATCTGATACAATAATCAATAAAGCTAAATGGAGGGAAGAAAACGTAATGGAAGAAAAAATTGCCAAGTTAGTACAATGGATTCAAGAAAAAGTGAAGGAATCAGGATTGAATGGAGCAATTGTCGGTGTTAGTGGAGGAATTGATTCTGCAGTTGTCGCACATCTGATCAAAAGAGCATTCCCTGATGATTCCCTTGGTGTGATTATGCCGTGTAAAAGTGACCCTAAAGACCAAGAATATGCTCTTGAAGTAATCGAGAGCTGTGGAATATCCCATACGACCATCGATCTTTCTGAAACGCATACCGTCCTTTTTTCCGCCATGGAAAAACAATTGAAGGAAAAAGGGGAATGGAACGAGGAAACATCCCGCCTTGGAGATGCTAATACGCGTGCACGCCTTCGCATGACCACCCTTTATGCAGTAGCTAACAACTATGGTTATCTGGTAGTTGGAACGGATAATGCAGCTGAATGGCATACTGGTTATTTTACAAAATACGGAGATGGCGGAGTGGACTTAGTACCTCTTGTGAATTTCACCAAAGGCGAAGTTCGTGAAATGGCAAAAGTGCTTGGAGTACCGGATAGCATCATTAATAAACCACCAAGTGCCGGACTCTGGGAGGGTCAAACGGATGAAAACGAAATGGGAACAACTTACAACATGATTGACAGCTACCTTAAGGGGGAAGAAATCCCCGAAAAAGACAAGCAAATCATTGATAGAATGCATAAACGTACGGAACATAAACGTCAATTGGCATACGGTCCTCCAAAATTTTAAGAAGTTGGAGAGAACTAACAAAATAAAAACCCCCTGAACTTGTCACCCTAATGGAGAGTACATCTATTGTACTCAACTGACTCGTTAGGGGGTTTTTACATTGAGGAAGTCACTATTCACTGTTACCTCTGCGGCACTTTTACTTGGCGGTCTAGCGGGATGCGGCCAAAAGGAAAGTGCTACAGACAATAGGTATTATGAAGAAACCAGACCTATTGGGTACTACACAAGCGAACACAATCCTTATGTAAACAATGACCGTACACGTCGCGAACCGGAAGAAAGGGGCAATGCCCGCCTTCTGGAAGATAATGATGGTCCATTGAATGAAATTTTGGACCGTTCTGTTGTCTATGACGAAAACAGAGTAAGACGTAATAAGGACAAAGGAGTCAGACAAACAAGAAATAGAACGGACAACAGAGGGTTTATGAACATCGGGTATGATACCCCACGTTTCAGCCGTACAGATAGAAATTATCACGAAAGCTTGAATGGCATTGATCATGTCGGCAACCCATCTTATTATAATATCTACGATGGAAGATTAGCCGATCGTTTGGTTAAGCGTGCGGAGCAGGTAGACGGAGTGAGAAATGCCCGTGCCTTAGTCAATGGGGATGATGTTATCGTAGCAGTAATTCCAGAAAACAATGCAGATACAAGTGATTTAAAGCGTGAGGTACAACGTGCTGTGAAACCTCTTGTGGAAAACAAAGAGTTACGTATCTCTACAAAGGAAGGTGTCTATAACACTGTCCAAAGTGTGGATAATGACTTGAGAGACGGCGAGTGGCACTTGCGAGACTTGGATGATACCATGCGTGGGCTTACACGGACGATGACTAGATAAACCCTTTTGAGCAGCCTCTGTAAGACGGAGGCTGTTTTTATTTTAGAAAAATCATCCACAATGCATGGTTATTATTTCTAAATATGGTCAAACTAAAAAAGATAAGACTAGCAAATTACTTAGAAATTAAACTAAACAGAATGTGAGGGGGCAATGTAACAATGAAACCCATCATACTAAAAAAGTGGATTTTACTTGTAACAGTTTTTGCAACCGCGTTTGGATTGTTTTATACGTTTGCCACATTTGAAGGTGCTGCAGATGAGAATGAATATGTAGATGAAGAGGTGTTGGAGGATGCATTTGAAGTAAATGGTCCTGTGACACTTAAAGTCGTCTTGGAGCGAATCTATCTGGATGGAGAAGTAAGTGAAGAGATCCTGGATGAAACTGTTTGGGCAATGGAAGATTTCTGGGCTCAATATGAGGATTGGCAAGTCATTGATCTTGATAGTGAGCAAGTGGTGTTTCAACAGTATATTGACGATATCTCCCCGCTCTTGAAATCGAATGGCTATTTCGGTATTTCTGAGGAAGGCATTCTGACTATCTATGAAGGGAAGCCCACAGAAGCATCCAAGATCATTCAATCCTTCTTCCAAATTGATGTTGGCAAGCTGGAAAGCCACCAGCATGAACAATTAAAAGGCGGAATTAAAGTGGTAAACAAGGATGACTATGTACAGGTGCTCGAAACATTCAAGCCTTATACCACCAATAAACAATAGACAGACCGGCACTCTGCTGGTCTGTTTTTTAGCGTTGTACGCTTAACAATTATACTAAAATATGCTATCTTTTTCTTTTGAGCCGATTGTTTGTTCTATTCATGGTAAAATGGAGAATAGAAGTTGAACATAAAAGGGGAGTATTTGGACGTTGATTGATTTTATTAAAGGTTTTGTGGCCTATGTGTCACCGGAATATGTGGTGGTGGAAGTGATGGGAGTGGGTTATCAAGTTAATACCCCTAATCCTTTTATTTACCGAGTAGATGCGGATAAAGAAGTGACCATTTATACATATCAACATGTGAGAGAAGATATATTGGCCCTATACGGCTTTAAAACACGAGAAGATAAAAACTTGTTCATGAAACTCTTAAATGTCACAGGGATCGGGCCAAAAGGGGCGCTTGCTATTTTAGCTTCCGGACAGCCGGCACAAGTTGTTCATGCTATTGAAAACGAAGATGAAAAATTCTTGGTGAAATTTCCTGGTGTCGGAAAGAAAACAGCCAGACAGATCATTCTTGACTTGAAAGGCAAATTGAATGACCTTGTACCAAGTGCCTTTCCCGATTTGTTTCAGCCTGATGTGGAAGTCAGCGTTCCTGGAGGGACGAGCACTGCATTGGATGAAGCATTGGAAGCTTTAAAGGTACTAGGCTATGGTGATAGGGAAATCAAGAAAGTTGTACCTGCTTTGCAAAAGGAAGATCTATCAACCGATCAATATGTAAAAAAGGCTTTACAGCTGCTTCTCAAATAGACTTTAATAGTTAACCATGTTTTTGAATGAAGTACACCGGAGAAGACTCCAGCGGGGAGATTTCGACCATCTTGAGACCCCGGGCAAAACCTGAGGAGGCTCCGCGAGCATTCCGTTGAAAGCAAAGACGTGGAAATCAACAGCGGCGCTTTTTTAGAAACGTATATTATTATAAGGGACAATTTATCCTGTCCCGGAAAGGGGGAACCAAATGATGGATGACCGCATGGTATCACAAGATGCGACATTAGAAGAGCATTCCTTGGAATACAGCTTACGACCACAGACGCTTCAGCAATACATAGGCCAAGATAAAGTGAAAGAAAACCTGGAAGTATTTATCCAAGCGGCGAAAATGCGCCAGGAAACATTGGATCATGTTCTACTTTATGGCCCGCCAGGACTCGGTAAAACGACCCTTGCTGCGATCATCGCCAATGAAATGGGGGTGCAACTTCGCACGACTGCAGGTCCTGCGATTGAACGCCCAGGTGATCTGGCTGCTATCCTGTCTGCCCTTGAACCTGGAGATGTATTGTTTATTGATGAAATTCACCGCCTTCATCGCTCCATAGAGGAGGTCCTTTATCCAGCAATGGAGGATTATTGCTTGGATATAGTGATAGGAAAAGGCCCAACCTCAAAATCTGTCCGTCTGGATCTTCCTCCTTTCACACTTGTTGGTGCCACCACAAGGGTTGGATTACTGACGGCACCTCTAAGAGATCGCTTTGGCGTCCTTAGCAGATTAGAATATTATAACGAAGCACAGCTTACAGAGATTTGCCTACGGACCGCCCAGATTCTGGAGATAGGCTTAGAGCAGGATGCGGCAACAGAAATAAGCAGAAGAGCGAGGGGAACACCGCGAATCGCCAACCGTCTTCTACGTCGTGTCAGGGATTTTGCACAGGTATTAGGAAAAGATACCATTAGTGCCTCCCTTGCAAAAGAAGCGCTGGACCGTTTGCAGGTGGATAAACTTGGACTCGACCATATCGACCATAAATTGTTGATGGGAATCATGGAAAAGTTCCGAGGGGGACCTGTAGGGGTGGATACCATTGCCGCTACTATCGGAGAGGAATCCCACACCATTGAAGATGTTTATGAACCATACCTTCTGCAAATCGGATTTCTCCAACGAACCCCAAGAGGTCGCGTTGTAACAGACCTGGTGTATCGACATTTCAATATGGAGGTGCCAAAAGAATAATGGAACTGCCTAAAATGCTGATGGTGGTCGGAGCGGTACTTTTAATTGTAGGATTGCTCTGGCAAGTCGTCGGCAAGATACCGGGAGACATCGTTGTGAAAAAAGGGAATATGACATTCTTCTTCCCTATCGTGACCTCCATCATCATCAGTATCGTACTCAGTTTGATTTTTTATTTTATTGGCCGCTTTAGATAAGGATATACCTGTAGACTGGAGTGCAAGGTGTGAGACTCCTCAAAAATGCTAACGCATTTTCTTCGTGCGATGTAATGCTGTCGCAGCGTTCCTTGTCCTGCGGGGGATAACGGTAGGTTGAGCCCCCGCAGGCGAAGCCGAGGAGGCTCAAGCACCGTCCTCTGGATAAGCAAACACCTGGAACGCAAGGATACAGGAGTTAACGAGTTACTAAGAAAGCAAACAAGAAAAGGTGACAGTATGAAGATAGATTTATTTGATTTCCACTTACCAGAAGAACTGATAGCACAAACCCCACTTGAACAAAGAGAAGCCTCACGTCTGATGGTTCTGAACAAGGAAACAGGAAAACTTACACATGAACCCACTTTCCGTTCCATATTGGATTATGTCCATGAAGGCGATTGCCTTGTTTTAAATGATACTAGGGTTTTGCCTGCTAGACTTTTTGGTGTGAAAAGTGAGACAGGAGCAAAGATTGAAGTGCTCCTATTAAAGCGGCTTGAAGGCGACACATGGGAAACACTCATCAAGCCTGCCAAACGTGTAAAAGAAGGGACTATGGTGTCCTTCGGTGACGGAAGGCTGACTGCAGTATGCACCGGCGAAAGCGAGCATGGTGGCAGAAAGCTTGATTTCCGTTATGAAGGCATCTTTTACGAAGTATTAGACAGTCTAGGTGAAATGCCACTTCCTCCCTATATCAAGGAACAACTAGAGGACCGTGACCGTTATCAGACTGTTTTTGCAAGAGAAACAGGTTCCGCTGCAGCTCCGACTGCGGGTCTGCATTTTACAGAAGAACTACTAGCAGCATTGAAGGATAAAGGGGTACATACCGCTTTCATTACCCTTCACGTAGGACTTGGAACATTCCGCCCCGTTAGTGTGGATTCTGTAGAAGAGCATGATATGCATGCAGAGTTTTACCAGATGTCAGAAGGCACTGCAAGACTTCTGAATGATGTGCGCAGCAATGGGGGAAGAATCATCACGGTGGGGACCACCTCTACACGGACGCTTGAAACCATCGCAAGGGATCATGGTAAGTTTAAAGAGGCGAGCGGTTGGACAAACATATTCATATACCCAGGATATGAGTTTGCTGCCATTGACGGTATGATCACAAACTTCCATTTGCCAAAATCAACCTTGATCATGCTTGTCAGCGCACTTGCAGGTCGTGAAAATGTCATGCACGCCTACGAAGAAGCAGTCAACCAAAGATACCGCTTCTTCAGTTTCGGCGATGCCATGCTAATACTGTAATAGGCTGTTTATGAATAATATGACCTTCTGTAGATGGAAGTGCAGGGTGTGAGATTCCTGCGGGAGGAAGGGACAATCTTGAGACCCCGCAACGAAGTGGGGAGGCTTCCGGACCGCCTGCGGAAAGCGAATACCCGGAACGGAAATCTAAAGGAGTTACCAAGAACATGCTTTATAGAAATCCTAAGGAGAATACAATGACAGCAATCAGATACGAATTAATCAAAACATGTAAACAAACAGGTGCGCGCCTGGGCATCGTCCACACGCCACACGGAAGCTTTGAGACTCCCGTATTCATGCCGGTGGGAACACTTGCAACGGTAAAGACCATGTCCCCTGAAGACGTCAAAGCAATGGGTGCGGGAATCATCCTGAGCAACACCTACCACCTATGGCTGCGTCCAGGTAACGAGATTGTCAAAGAAGCAGGTGGACTTCATAAATTCATGAACTGGGATCGTGCCATCCTGACAGATTCAGGAGGTTTCCAGGTCTTCAGCCTGAGCGACCTTCGGAAAATCGAGGAAGAGGGTGTCCACTTCCGGAATCATATGAATGGGGATAAACTTTTCCTATCACCAGAAAAAGCGATGCATATCCAGAACGACCTTGGCTCGGACATCATGATGGCTTTTGACGAGTGCCCGCCATACCCAGCCACACATGAATACATGAAAAAGTCAGTGGAGAGAACCTCCCGCTGGGCAGAGCGTTGCTTAGAAGCACACCAACGTCCTCAAGACCAAGGCCTTTTCGGTATTGTTCAGGGTGGGGAGTATGAGGACCTACGTAAGTTAAGTGCACAGGATCTTGTCTCCATGGACTTCCCTGGCTATGCGGTAGGTGGTCTTTCTGTTGGAGAGCCAAAAGACGTGATGAACC
Source organism: Sutcliffiella horikoshii (assembly GCF_021991925.1). Classification (GTDB taxonomy): domain Bacteria; phylum Bacillota; class Bacilli; order Bacillales; family Bacillaceae_I; genus Sutcliffiella_A; species Sutcliffiella_A horikoshii_F. The sequence goes on from NZ_RXZI01000003.1 coordinate 362,752, forward strand.
GCACGCTGGAGTTTACGACACCTTGGCTGCCGACGGATAAACCACGTTACTTGATGGGAGTTGGGTCTCCTGATTCCCTTATTGATGGAGCAATTCGAGGAATTGATATGTTTGACTGCGTATTGCCGACTAGAATTGCCCGAAATGGGACATTAATGACTAGTGAAGGGCGCCTGGTAGTGAAAAATGCAAAATTTGCACGTGACTTTGGACCGTTGGATCCGGAGTGTGACTGCTATACTTGCACAAATTATTCCAGAGCTTACATCCGTCACCTAATCAAATGTGACGAAACTTTGGGAATTAGACTTACAACTTACCATAACCTTTATTTTCTGGTAAAATTAATGGAGGATGTCAGACAAGCGATCCGTGAAGATCGTCTGGGGGACTTCAAAGAAGAGTTTTTTGAGAAATATGGATTCAATAAACCGAATGCGAAAAACTTCTAAAATCTCTTCCCATACATGACTAGTGAGAAAGGAGGCGTTACAACATGGAAGGAATGGCTGGTGCTATTTTACCTTTAGTATTAATGTTTGCTATTTTCTACTTCTTGTTAATTCGCCCACAACAAAAGCGTCAAAAGCAAGTTCGTGAAATGCAGACTAACCTGCAAAAAGGGGACAAGATTGTCACAATCGGTGGATTACACGGTATCGTGGATGCATTGGATGAGGACAAAATCGTCATCAAAGCAGGAGACGGATCTCGTCTTACATACGATCGCCAAGCGGTTAGAGATGTAGTTCAAGACTAATGGAAAAGTAAGAGCATGAAACCCTTGGGACCATGCTCTTTTTTCATGCAGTAAATGAAGTTATGCTTTGGACACATATCCCCCGCTCAGGTTCACCCCGATAATTCCCCCAAGGGCGGCTGTCCCAATAAATCCAAGATGGAATAGTAATTGGTGCAGGGTAAATAAGGAGTCGTTTCCTAAATACTGAAAAAGGAAGATGACCAAGGTGTACGCCCCACCAGTTGCACCCCCAAGCAACCAACCCTTTTCCTTTCCCTTCCCCCCAGATACAAAGCCTCCGATGAAAAGTGTAATAAAAGATAATGTCACAATGATCCAGGCTACACTGGTTTCCTGCAGAGAGGTGAAACGTAAGAGCAATGAAAATAGAAGACTGATTCCTATCGCGAACATAAAAACGGTGATCAGACCATACATGATGGCCAATCCAAGTCGTTTTGATTCCATCTGGATTCTTCCCCTTTCTTGGTACATGCTAAGTAATACAAGCATATTCAGGAGTTGATACAAATAGAATATAAATATTTTTTCAAGCCAAACCTTTACTTTCTAATTTGGTAAACACTTCATGTCATAAAATTCAATTTCTGGTAAAAGACTAAATACAATCATGTTTATTTTTGGGAACTAAAGTAAGGGGGCGTTGGATGATGGAAGAGTACTTGCTGATTATAGCCAGGACCATATTTCTATATATTGTCATCCTTATTATCTTCCGTGTCATGGGAAAAAGGGAGATAGGTGAACTTAGTGTTTTGGATCTTGTCGTCTTCATCATGATTGCCGAAATGGCCGTGATGGCTATAGAAAACCCCAAGGATAAACTTAGTCATTCCGTGTTGCCAATGTTCTTACTGATGGGAATACAAATACTCTTAGCATATGTTTCCTTAAAAAATCAACGAATCAGGGATGTCATCGACGGGAAGCCCAGTGTGATCATCAACAATGGAAAAATCGACGAAAATATGATGAAAAAGCAACGCTACAACTTTGACGACCTGCTTGTACAGCTCAGAGATAAAAATGTGAAGAACGTGGCAGATGTGGAGTTTGCCATTCTTGAACCTTCCGGAAAGCTGTCTGTATTTGAGAAAAAGAAAAAAGAAGAGGAAGAAACGTCCACCGAAGGACAACAGGAGGAAGAAGGTACTTTAAACCTTCCACTCATAATGGATGGAATCATACAAGAGGAACATCTCAAGCAGATGAACAAAACCAACCTTTGGCTAAGGCAGCAATTAAGATCGCTTGGATATAAAGATTTTAAAAATATTTCTTTTTGTAGCTATGATAAAGGTGTGTTTTTCATTGACTTGAAGGATGAATAGCGGGGGGGAGGTGGAGGTCACTTAAAAGAGCGGAAGGTATCCGCTTTTTGAATTTGATACTCCTTTTGTAATCGGGCGGAAATTCAATTTTACGGGCGATTTTTCAAAAATACGGGCGGAAATCAGAGAAATCGGGCGATTATTAGTTTTTACGGGCGAAAATTCAACATTACGGGCGATAGCAGAGTGCAATCGGGCGAACGCTGAAAATGCCTAAAGTCTCCCAAATCAGACTCGCCCTTAAGTCCAAGGAGATACCCACCCTTATGGACCAGCTATAAAAAGGCTCTTTTCTCTAAGATTGTTGCTAATAATTAGTTACTGCGTACTTCCTCAAAATCTGCACGTAGCATATTCAGTAATGGAGAAAAGAGCACGAAAGCAAGAAAATAACGGTTACCACAAAAATACGTACATACCAAAAAGGTTTACAAAAATAGCCAATAAAAAAGAACCCTGCCCAAAAGCCGGATTCCTCAAATATCTCCTAATCACCTCGCCAGCCATTTCTTCAAAAATGGCAACCTGGCGAGCTCCTCTCTTTTAACTAGACCGAAAATCAACAATAACACCATATACAATAGGCAGGTCAATAAAATCATCAACCCGCTCCGTTGCCCAACTCCAAGAGTGAGCCAGAGGTGGTCGTGCATCCACAAACCAAATACCACACACACACCCATCGTAATAAAGCTCTTCACATAATCCCGTATATAAAGCGAGTAGGAAAGGACTTTCATGATGGTTGCCATATGCAATAAGGTAACGAGCATCATGCCGATGACGATTCCGAGCGCTGCCCCCATGATTCCAAATGTGGGTTTACTCGCCAGAATGAAGATGACCGCCGTTTTTACTGCTGCACCGATAAAACTGTTGATCATGGCTGCCTTTGCAAGATCGAGTGCCTGAAGGGTTGCCTGGAGAGGCCCCTGGAAGTAATAGAACAAAAAGAATGGTGCCATCACTTTAATATAGATGGCTGCTTTGCTGCTGCCATACATCAGTAGCATGATGGGCTCCGCATAAACAAAAAGGAGGACGACTGCAAGACCACCTGTTACAAAGGAAAGTCTCAGTGCTTGCTGTAGGCGATGCTCAATCAGGATGCTATTTTTTTTGGCAGCCGCTTCACTTATGGCAGGAACAAGGGCGGTGGATAAGGAATAAGTAATAAAGGATGGTAACATCATGAGCGGCAGGGCAAAGCCTACCAGTTCCCCGTATTGCTTGGTGGCCATGGCGGTTGCGACACCTGCGATCGCCAAGCTTTGTGCGACGACGATCGGCTCAAAAAACCAGGCAATGGAACCAATCATTCTGCTTCCGGTTGTAGGCAGCGCGATTCTCATCAAATCCCGGAAGGTTTCCTTTCCTTCCCCGACATAGTTAAAGAATTTTGCGCGCAAGCGGAACGCTTTTTTGTTTTTAAAAACGAATAACATGTACAGTAATGACATGAGCTCACCGACGACAGCTGATAGCATGGCACCTGCAGCAGCGTATTCGATGCCATATGGCAGTAACGCTTTTGTACAGGCTGCTACAAGTGATATTCTTACAACTTGCTCGATGACCTGTGAAATGGCCGATGGTTTCATGTTCTGTCTGCCTTGGAAGTACCCGCGCAAAACAGAGGAGATGGCAATGATTGGCACGACCGGTGCTATGGCCATTAAAGGATAATAGGTTCTTGGGTCTGTAAACAGGTGGTTGGACAGATACGGAGCGAGGAGAATCATGGCGGGAGTGAAGACAAGGCTGAGTGCTCCGGTTGTTGCCAGGGAAACGACCAGTATTTTTTTGATTTTGCGATGATTACCCTGTGCCTCAGCTTCTGCAACCAATTTAGAAATGGCAACAGGTAACCCAAGCTGTGTGATGGTGATGGTCAGGACAAGGGTTGGAACGGCCATCATATATAGTCCCACGCCTTCTTCCCCGATAAATCTTGCCACCACAATTCGATTCACAAAACCTAATACGCGCGTTATAAGTCCTGCAACAATCAATATTAATGTCCCTTTTAGAAATGTTTGCTTAGTCATGCGATTCCCTGCCTTCTCAATTACGGAGATTTCATATACAATTATCTATATGCAGTGGAGTAGGCCAAGCATGACAAGTATTATGAAGGTGCATGGAATAGCGAAAGATGGTTATCCGATTTAAATTTAGATCAGAGAGTGAATTGAATGGGGGTTCAATGAACAATGAAGAAGGAAACCGATGCACAGCATGCTTATGATCTTTTCCGGTACGAATTGGGGCCAGTTCTACAAAGTAAACTGGAGGAATTTCAGTTATTCGGATATGATACCGTATCAGAAGATGAACTGTGGGAGTGCTTGACAAAAAAGAAATGGAAGCGCCCAGAAACGAAAAGGCTGTTTGAGCTGGTCAATGATGTGTACAGTTTATCGATCACGGATTATATGAGCTACATCACGATTGAAGCATATAAGGCACCAAACTACTTTGCATCACAAAAAGATTAAATTTTCAGCAAAAATTGACAGGCATTAATGGATGAATCATAATGGTACATGATGGCATGATAACGGCTTTTATTGAACATTTTTACATAATTATACATACAGGAATGTGAAGCGTGTAAGTTAGCCAGGTGTCCATACTACAAATTCATTTCATCGATTGTAAGAGCAGAAGGAGGATTTTTTACGCATGGTCAAAAGAGGACGGATCGTTGCATTCTTTTTACTTCTTATTTTAATCGGAAGCACAATAGGAGTGTTTACGAACCCAATTACAAAAGACATTAAACTTGGCCTTGACCTTCAAGGCGGATTTGAAGTTCTTTATGAGGTTAAGCCAATCAATGAAAATAGTGAAATAAACAGGGATGTTCTACTAAGCACCGTCAGCGCGTTAAATAAACGTGTCAATGTGCTTGGAGTTAGCGAACCTAATATCCAGATTGAAGGCGAAGACAGGATCCGCGTTCAGCTTGCAGGGGTGGATGATCAATCAAAAGCCCGGGAACTGTTATCAACAGAAGCTAAACTGTCGTTCCGGGACGTTGATGACAATCTGTTGATGGATGGTTCTTCCTTGGCGGAAAACGGTGCTTCTCAATCGTTTGATCCCAATAACCGTCCAAGTGTGGCGCTCACATTGAAAGACGCTTCTGAATTTGCCGAAGTAACGCGTCAAGTCCGTGACATGGGTATTGGTACCGGTCGTAACCTGATGGTTATTTGGCTGGATTTTGAAGAAGGCGTGGATTCCTATGAAGCAGAAGCAGGGAAGGCTGATCCAAAATACCTTTCAGCTGCAGGTGTAGATCGCGTTTTCAATGATACGAATGTACAGATTACCGGTAACTTTACCATTGAAGAGGCAAAGGAGCTTGCCGAGTTGCTTAATGCCGGTTCCCTTCCTGTAGAATTGGAAGAGATCTACTCTACATCTGTAGGAGCAAAATTCGGGGAAACAGCGCTTCAGAAAACGGTTTTTGCTGGGATGATCGGTATTAGTGCCATCCTTCTGTTCATGCTTGTAGCATACCGTTTACCTGGTTTGGTAGCTGTGCTGACATTAAGTGCTTATATCTTCTTAATCCTATTAGTATTTGAGTTGATGAATGGTGTCCTTACCCTTCCGGGAATTGCTGCCCTGATTTTAGGGGTGGGGATGGCGGTAGATGCCAATATCATCACATATGAACGGATCAAAGAGGAATTAAAGCTTGGCAGGTCGGCGATGTCTGCGTTCCGTGCAGGAAACCGCAACTCGTTGTCTACCATTTTGGATGCGAACATTACAACGTTGCTTGCAGCAGGTGTCATGTTTGTCTATGGAACAAGTTCTGTTCAAGGATTTGCTACCATGTTGATTGTGAGTATCTTGTTGAGCTTCCTTACGGCGGTCCTTGGTACAAGATTATTGCTCGGCCTATGGGTAAGCAGTAGGTTTATGAATAATAAGCCTCATCTTTTTGGTGTGAAAAAAGAGGAAATGCTGGATATCAACAAGACAGATGAGAACACGGAGCCACCAAACCGTTTCTCTAATTGGGACTTTGTAAAGCATCGCAAAAAGTTCTTCCTGTTCTCAGGAGCAATGATTGTAGTCGGAATTATTCTTCTTGCAGCTTTCCGTTTGAACCTGGGTATTGATTTTGCAAGTGGGACGCGTGTGGAAATCATGAGTGACAGCCGTTTGACAGCTGAAGAAATTACAGAAGAGCTTGCCTCCATTGACTATGAGCCAAAGGATGTTGTCTTAGCTGGCACGAATAATGAAATAGCGGTTGCCCGTTATGTGGATGATTTCACGCAAACGGAAATTGCGGAAATCAAGCAATTTATTGAAGGAAAATATGGATCTGAACCAAGTGTCAGCACGGTATCTCCTACCGTAGGACAGGAGCTCGCCAGAAACGCATTCTTTGCGGTTTTAATCGCGGCTATCGGAATAATCATTTATGTGACGATCCGCTTTGAATGGCTCTTTGCATTAGCGGCCATTGTCGCACTGTTCCATGATGCTTTCTTTATCATTGCGTTTTTCAGCCTCGTTCGCTTGGAGGTTGATATTACCTTCATTGCCGCCGTCTTGACCATTGTCGGGTACTCGATAAATGATACGATCGTCACCTTTGACAGGATACGTGAAAATCTGAAGCGTAAAAAGCGTGTCAAAACCTTTGAAGACCTGGCTGAAGTGGTGAACAGAAGCTTACAGCAAACTTTTGTCCGTTCTATCAATACGGTCGGAACGGTCATGATTGCCGTTATCGCCTTGTTGATTTTCGGAAGTGAATCAATCACAAACTTCTCTGTCGCGTTGTTGGTGGGATTAGTCGTTGGTACGTACTCTTCCTTGTTCATCGCAGCACAGTTATGGTTGATTTGGAAACATAAGCAGTTAAGTAAACCTAAAAAGGCACCGGTGGAAGATCCGGAACCTGAGGTATAAATAGTACGTCGCAGAGCATATGGTTGCTTTGCGACGTTTTTTTATTTTTTTCGGGGATTCTGCTTCCGTTCGGGTACAATAGAAGAAGAGATTAGAAAGAGGTGTGCGGTATGGACCATAATGAACGTTTTAAAAAAGCTGAATTTGCCGCATTGATAGGTGTGGTGGGAAACATCATTTTGGCTATATTGAAAGGGTGGGTCGGGGTGGTGGCCAACAGTCGCGCGCTTGTTGCGGACGCTGTGCATTCCGCTTCCGATGTTGCAGGGTCAATGGCTGTATACATAGGGCTCAAAGCGGCAAAACAACCTCCTGATGAGGATCATCCATATGGTCATGGGAAGGCTGAAAATATTGCCGCAATCATCGTTGCGGTGCTTTTGCTCATTGTAGGGTTTGAAATTGGAAAATCTTCGTTCCAGGCCTTCTTTGAACCGATTGAAGCGCCCAAAGCGCTAGCGATCTATGCCGTCGTCATTTCCATCATTGTCAAAGAGGCGATGTTTCGATATAAGTATAATTTGGGAAAAAGAATTAAGAGTGATGCGATAATCGTCAATGCGTATGAGCATCGTTCAGATGTATTTTCTTCCATCGCGGCTTTAATAGGGATCGCCGGAGCGGTACTTGGCGGTTATATTGGAGTAGACTGGCTTGTCTATCTTGACCCGGTCGCGGGAATCGTCGTTGCGCTCCTGATTATCAAAATTTCTTGGCAGCTGGGTTCTGAATCCATTCATAACACGATGGATCATGTCATGCATGAAGAGGATACAGAGGAGTTCCGTGATGTTGTCGTAACGGTACCTGGTGTAATGAAGCTTGACAGCCTGCACGCAAGGGAGCATGGCCACTATGTCATCATCGATTTGAAAATATCTGTGGACCCTTATATTACAGTGGAAGATGGCCATCTGATAGGCAAACAGGTAAAGGCCAAGCTGATGGAAAACAAAGAGGTGCAGGATGTTTTCGTGCACATCAATCCATACTCTGAATAGTAAGAAGTAGAGGGGGGATGAATATGAAAACTCAATGGTATTTATTGGCAGGGGTGTTGTTCACCATTGTGGTGGCCATTTTCGCCGTGCTGAATGTAGCTCCCGTTGAAGTGAATTTCCTTTTTGGTACCGCCGAATGGCCATTGGTACTCGTGATTTTATTTTCCACGCTGATGGGAATCGTGATTGCAGGATCCATTGGGATCTACCAGGTGATCATGGTGAAGCGGAGGCTGCAGCAAAAGGAAACGGAGGCAACGGTAGCAACTCCTGTAGCTTCTAAGCTGGACGCAGACAAAGAAAATACGGTAGAAACGGTTGGTAAGAGACGCAGGTCGCGATAATGGGGCCTGTGTTTTTTTTGTGCGGTTGCAGACCAAAGCGGTGAGTGCATTTGGGATATTTGGCATAGGGAACCTAGGTTGGATACTACTGGTGAATCGCATCAATATTTAAAAAAAATACCTATTTATGCTGAGAAAATATGGTTCGGACATTTATTTTCCATCTTCGGACAGTTGGATGTGATCGTTCGGACAGAGAAGGTAGTGGGTTCGGACATTTGAATTTTTGAGGACAACTTTTTAAAAACTTCAGATAAGAATGCGAAATCTTCGGTCAACTTTCAAGAAACTTCGGACAAGTTCAGCAAATCTTCGGACACTGTTAATAATTGCATCTACGGTCCCCCCCATCCCCTCCTCTAGCATTAGTGACACAGAAATAAGTGAAATTATCATCGATGTAGGTTCCTTTGGTTTACCTGGGGTTATTGAAGCTACTTTCACTCTCTTGTATAATTAGTTAGGCTAAGGGAGGAATTAGTTTGTTAGCTTCTAAATCTAGATGGAATGTAAATGAGTCAAATAGTGAACATGTTGAACAGTTAGCAGCTTCATTGGATATTGCCCCTCTTATTGCTTCTCTTTTGATAAACAGAGGATTTGACACAATTGATACAGCAAGAGAATTTTTATATACAAATGAACAAGAATTCCATGATCCTTTTTTAATGGAGGATATGGAAAAGCTTGTGGAGCGAGTAAATCAGGCGATCGCAAAGGAAGAGAAGATCCTTGTGTTCGGCGACTATGATGCAGATGGAGTCAGTAGCACCACCGTTATGGTGACTGCCCTCCGTGAAGTTGGGGCACTTGTTGGTTTTTATATCCCGAACCGCTTTACAGAAGGCTATGGGCCAAATGAAAAGGCCTTTAAACAAGCAAAAGAAAACGGATATTCTGTTATCATTACTGTCGACACAGGTATCTCTGCCCTTCATGAAGCAGAAGTGGCAAAAGAACTAGGCATCGACTTGATCATCACTGATCACCACGAGCCTGGCCCGGAATTGCCAAGTGCTTATGCGATTATTCATCCTAAGAAAGAGACCTGTTCCTATCCATTTGATGACCTGGCTGGTGTTGGTGTTGCCTATAAAGTTGCACATGCTTTGCTTGGGAAAAACCCAGAACACCTCCTGGATGTGGCTGCAATTGGAACCATTGCAGACTTGGTCCCATTAGTGGGGGAGAACAGACTGCTCGCGTCTAAAGGAATTAAAAAGATGCAACAGACCACCAGAGTCGGACTGAAGGCACTACTTCAAAAGTGCGGCGTCGAGTTGCATACGGTAACGGAAGAGACGGTAGGATTTTCCATCGGGCCGAGAATCAATGCGGTAGGGCGACTGGATAATGCAGATCCAGCTGTACATTTGCTGATGACGGACGATGCAGAAGAAGCCAAAATGCTTGCAGAAGAAATGGAAAGCTACAACAAAGAAAGGCAGCAAATAGTGACCGGTATTACGGAAGAAGCAATTCGACAGGTGGAAGAAAAATACCCACCCCACGAAAACAGCTTCATCATCGTAGAAGGCCATGATTGGAATGCCGGAGTTATCGGAATTGTGGCATCACGCCTTGTCGACCGATTCTATAGGCCGACCATCGTACTGAGCCTTGACGAGGAAAAAGGACTGGCAAAGGGATCGGCACGTTCGATTGTAGGCTTTGATCTTTTTGAGAACCTTTCAGAGTGTAGGGATATCCTTCCACACTTTGGCGGTCACCCGATGGCAGCCGGTATGACGTTGAAAATGGAAGATGTGCAAGAGCTAAGACAAAGAATGAATAAAAAGGCATCTGAAATTTTATCCGAAGAGGATTATATTCCAATTTCTGAAGTGGACATGGAGTGCAGAGTGGACGAGGTAACATTGGAAACGATTGAGCAGCTAGAGATGCTTGCTCCATTTGGTGTGTCCAACCCCAAACCAAAAGTGCTTGTCAAAGGTGTGCTTCCACAGCAGATCCGTCAGATTGGAAATAAAAGCAATCACTTGAAGCTTGTCATTGAACAGGAAGGAAGCGCCCTTGATTGTGTGGGATTCGGGTTCGGGGAAATTTACCATCACGTCTCACCGGGAGCATCGCTTGATGTGCTCGGGGAGCTTTCCATCAATGAATGGAATAATTTCCGCAAGCCGCAACTTTTTCTGAAAGATATCAGAGTGACAGATTGGCAGCTATTTGATATCCGTTCTATTAAACAGCTTAACCAGACATTAGCAGGTATAGATAAAGAGAAACTTCACATCCTATATTTCAATGAAAGAACGTTGGATGACGTGATGCTCCAAGCGGAACTGCGTCCGTTTGCCACCCATATAAATGGGGATGCCACACCGGATATAACAGGGAAATTCGTAGTCATTTTAGATATCCCGGCTGAGGAAGCATGGCTTTCCAGTCTGTTGGAGAAAGCCGCACCAGAGAGAATCTATGCCTCATTCTATCAAAAAGAGAATCATTTTTTCTCTACCATCCCAACAAGGGAGCACTTCAAATGGTTCTATGCCCTATTATCCAAAAAAGGGTCGTTTGATTTAAACAAGCATGCTGAAGATATCGCCAAACACCGTGGATGGTCAAAAGAAACGGTAGATTTTATATCGCAGGTGTTTTTTGACTTAGAATTTGTTACAATAGACAAGGGTTTTATCGCATTAAACCATGCAGCGAAAAAACGAGACTTTGAAGAGTCTCCCACTTATCGTAAAAAGCAACAGCAAGTGATGCTTGAAAACTTGTTTTTATATTCATCATATAAACAATTAAAAGCGTGGTTTGATCAGCATCTAACCAAGCAATGCACTGTTCATTCATAGGAGGAAAATAGAAGATGGATTTAAAGAAATTCGTAACAATCGTTCCTGATTGGCCAAAACCTGGAATTCAGTTCAAGGATATTACAACGTTGATGGATAATGGAGACGCATACCGTTATGCAACAGACCAAATCGTTGAATATGCTCGTGATAAAGAAGTAGATTTAATTGTTGGACCGGAAGCGCGTGGATTTATCATCGGTTGTCCGGTTGCGTATTCTCTTGGAGTTGGTTTTGCGCCGGTTCGTAAAGAAGGAAAACTTCCACGTGAAGTAGCACGTGTGGAATACGGATTGGAGTACGGAAAAGATGTACTGACCATCCATAAGGATGCAATCAAGCCAGGACAACGTGTATTGATCACAGACGACCTTCTTGCGACAGGCGGAACGATTGAAGCGACAATCAAGCTTGTAGAAGAGCTTGGAGGAGTGGTTGCAGGAATTGCCTTCCTCATTGAGTTATCCTACCTGGATGGCCGTGACAAGCTGGACGGATTTGATATCCTGACATTGATGAAGTACTAAGGTAGTAATGAAAAGAACTAGAGCAACGTGATTGCTCTAGTTCTTTTGTATATAGTCTCTTTTCTTAAAGATTGTTGCTTTTCTCTAGTGAAAAGTCGAAAAAGCAACCCAGTTTACGTATACAGTCTTTATATATGATGTAAATTACCCAGTACTGTTTTTAGGTAGAATCAATATGATGTTATAATAGGTAAAAAGGCTTCTATTTTTAGAAAAGTATTTTTTTTACACTAATTCCTGAAAAATCTGTCGACAAATCTTTATTTTTCCCTCATAATCTCTTTACATCTACGTAAAATTTCACGATAATAATAACAATATACTTTTTCGTTCTATCCAAGTAAAGAACGAAAGAATCTTGACCATAATGATAAAATTAACAAGACTACCATAGCGCGTGCGCTTTTTAATAGTTTTTTCAAATAAAAGAAGTCAAAAAGGTGAGTAGAAATATGGCAAATGAGCAAGTATTAACTGCAGACCAGGTGATTGATAATGCGAGGCGCTATTTAAAGGGTGAGGACATCGCCTTTTTGGAAAGAGCATATGAGTTTGCCAAAAACGCTCATGCAGAACAGTATCGAAAATCCGGTGAGCCTTATATCATACATCCCATACAGGTCGCAGGAATCCTTGTGGACCTTGATCTAGATCCATCCACCATTGCGGCTGGGTTTCTTCATGATGTTGTAGAGGATACATCTGTTTCTCTTGAGGAGATCAAGGAAGCCTTCAATGCGGAAGTGGCAATGCTTGTGGACGGTGTAACAAAGCTCGGGAAAATTAAGTATAAGTCCCAAGAGGAACAACAAGCAGAAAATCACCGTAAAATGTTTGTGGCAATGGCCCAAGATATCCGTGTCATTTTGATCAAGCTCGCTGACCGTCTTCATAATATGAGGACCTTAAAGCATCTTCCACAAGAAAAGCAACGCCGTATCTCTAACGAAACCCTTGAAATATTTGCGCCACTTGCCCACCGTTTGGGTATCAGTAAAATAAAGTGGGAGCTTGAGGATACTGCTTTACGCTATTTAAACCCACAGCAATATTACCGTATCGTCAACCTGATGAAACGCAAACGTGCTGAACGTGAGCAATATATTTCAGAAGTGATGAATGAAGTGAACGACCGTCTGGAAGAAGTTGAAATCACTGCGGAGCTGTCCGGACGTCCAAAGCACATTTATAGCATCTATCGTAAAATGGCTAAACAAAACAAACAGTTTAGCGAAATTTACGATTTATTAGCCGTGCGCATCATTGTTAACAGTATCAAAGACTGTTATGCGGTTCTTGGAATCATTCATACATGTTGGAAACCGATGCCTGGCCGCTTCAAAGATTATATTGCCATGCCAAAGCCTAATATGTATCAGTCCCTGCATACAACTGTGATCGGACCAAAGGGAGACCCGTTAGAAGTGCAGATCCGCACAAGCGATATGCACCAGATCGCAGAGTACGGGATTGCTGCGCACTGGGCGTACAAGGAAGACAAAGAAGCTGATGACCGTGCTTCCTTCGAAGAGAAGTTGACATGGTTCCGTGAAATCTTGGAGTGGCAGAATGACGCAACCAATGCGGAAGAATTCATGGAATCCCTGAAAATTGATCTATTCTCCGATATGGTTTTTGTATTTACACCTAAAGGGGATGTCATCGAACTTCCTTCCGGATCTGTACCAATCGACTTTTCCTACCGTATCCATTCGGAAATCGGGAATAAAACAATTGGTGCGAAAGTGAACGGTAAAATGGTGACCCTGGATTATAAATTAAAAACAGGGGACATCATCGAAATCCTGACGTCCAAGCATTCTTATGGACCGAGTCAGGACTGGTTGAAGCTTGCACAGACTTCCCAAGCGAAAAACAGGATCCGACAGTTCTTCAAAAAGCAACGCCGTGAAGAAAATGTGGAAAAGGGCCGCGATCTAGTTGAAAAAGAAATCAAAGGAATGGACTTTGATCTGAAGGAAATCCTGAATGCCGAAAACATCAACCGCGTTTCGGAAAAATTCAACTTCATGTCAGCGGAAGACATGTTTGCTGCAGTAGGGTATAACGGAATCACCGCTCTTCAAGTAGCAAACCGTCTGACAGAAAAACAGAGACGTCAGCGTGACAAGGAACAACAAATAACAGATATTACCGAAAATGCCGAGAAGAAGAAAACAGCGCCGGTAAAGAAGAGAAAAGACGCAGGTGTCGTCGTTCAAGGGATCGACAGCTTGCTTGTCCGACTTTCCAAGTGCTGTAATCCTGTTCCTGGAGATGACATCGTTGGCTTCATCACAAGAGGCCGTGGCGTTTCCGTCCATCGTGCCGACTGTGCAAACGTGGAAGCAGAGGGGACAAACGACCGCCTCATTGATGTAGACTGGGAAAGTGATGTTAAAGATAATCGCGAATACAACGTAGAAATTGAAATTACAGGTTACGACCGCCGCGGATTATTGAATGAGGTGCTACAGGCTGTAAATGAGACAAAGACCGATATTACCGCGGTGTCAGGCCGTTCGGACCGAAACAAGATGGCGACCATCCATATGGCCATTGCCATTCATAATATCAACCATCTTCAAAAAGTGGTAGATCGGATCAAACAGATCTCCGATATATATGCGGTCCGTCGAATAATGCAGTAAGAGAGGTTTATTGATATGAGAGTGGTTTTACAGAGAGCGAAAAGAGCCGAAGTTCGTGTCGAAGGTGAGGTCGTCGGGAAAATCGATCATGGATTGATGCTTCTAGTCGGAGTTACACATGAGGATTCCCATGAAGATGCAGCCTATGTTGCCGAAAAGGTGGCCAACCTGCGTATTTTTGAGGATGATCAGGACAAAATGAATCTGTCCTTGCTGGATGTGGAAGGACAGGTCCTTTCCGTATCCCAGTTCACCTTATATGGAGACTGCCGCAAAGGCCGCCGTCCCAACTTTATGGAGGCTGCCAAGCCAGACCATGCAGAAACCATCTATGAAGCGTTTAACGAAGCGTTGCGCAATAAAGGCGTGAAAGTGGAAACCGGCCAGTTCGGTGCGATGATGGACGTGGATTTTGTAAATGATGGACCGGTGACGTTGATTGTCGAGAGTAAATAATTTGTGAAGCTGGTTGCATGCCTTTATTTAAAGGTGTGTGGCCGGCTTTTTTTGTGGGTTGGGGTGTGGCTGTTTGTAGGTGTGGGGAGGGGGCTTCTCTTACTGGTGGTCAAATTGTACCATTGTCACAATAATGGCTGGAAAAGTTACAATAAGCTCTGAAAAAGTCACAATAACCTACACAAAAGTCACAATAACCAATTAAATAATCACAATAACATAAAACCTCTTGCCATTAACAAAAAAAGAGGACCTCAATTAGGTCCTCTCTGACTGTAGTTAGTTACCAATTGAAAAAGTTTATCTCCGTTGCAGGAGCTTCGCTTTCCACGGGCGGTCCGGAAGCCTCCTCGGGCTACGCCCTGCGGGGTCTTCCCTGTCCCTTCCTCCCGCAGGAGTCTCCGCTCCTTCCACTGCGATCAACTAGAGATTCAATCATTTATGAACTTTGTCTACTCACTAAGAGGACCTCAAAAAGGTCCTCTTAATCAGTTCCCCCTAAAATATTGTGCCAATCCCTGGTAGATGGCAGTGGAGGCTCTTTCTTGAAAATCCCCGGAGATTACCGTTAATTCCTCTCCTCGGTTGCTGATATAACCTAATTCCAAAAGCAAGGAGGGTTGCATGCTTTCTCTCAATACTAGGTAGTTCTCCTGGCGAACGTTACGGTCACGCAGGTTGGTGAACTGGATGAGAGAAGAATGCACACTGTCGGCGAGCGTTTTATCGGAATGACTATAGTAGAATGTGGTGGTACCTGTGACACTACTATCGTCAATGCTATCGTAATGCACGCTGATAAAAGCATCTGCACGGTGATAATTGGCCATTTGAGGCCTTGCCTGAAGTGGGACGGATGTGTCGTGCTGCCTTGTCATGTACACGGTCGCTCCAGCAGCTCTTAACTTATCCTGCAACAGCAAGGAGGTTCTAAGTGTTAAATCTTTCTCTAGCGTTCCTTGCACACCTATTGCCCCAACATCTCTACCGCCATGCCCAGGATCAATTACGATCACCTTGCTTGACAGGTATTGTTCTGCACCTGCCCTTGCAATATTAGGCGTGCTACCTTTTGTGGCGACAATCCAACCGGCAACATATGCTTCTGAGCCATCTTTTAGCTTTATTTTATACCAGTTGTCTTCTACGCCGACAATTGAAAATTCCTCCCCTTCATTTGCCCGCAAAACTACGTTGGCATTAGTGGAAGGCGCATTTCGAATATTAGTGCCATCGTCAACGATTACGATTGTCCCTTCGTTGCTTGTGGGCGGAGCGGGATTAGAAACGCCACTTCGCTCCAGAAACCAGCCTGCGATCCAGCCAGTTTCCCCGTTGCCGTATTCAATTTCACACCAATTATTTTTTTCGTTGATAATTGTTACTGCCGTTCCTTGCGAAAGTTGCTCCAATACTTTTCCATTGAGTGATGGTTCGCTCCGCACATTCAGTGCGGAAACTTTGATGGTTGCACCAGTTTTAGGTGCGTTCCTTCCTTGGCCTCCCGCACCAGATGTCCCAATCGTTGCATAATCCCTGTGAATCCAGCCCACGGTGCCATCATAAGAAATGTTCAACCAATCTCCTCGAATTGCCAGTACAGCCACCTGTTGTCCATTCGATAACGACCCAAGCACCTCACTTTGGGTGGAAGGCTCGCTTCGGATGTTCAGGCCGTCTGTTGTAATGACGGCAACCTGCCCATTGGCATCTTCCGCTGCCTCCTCAGGCTGTTCAGCAGTTTCTTCTTTCTTTTTGGCTAGGATGGTAACGTACTCTTTGGCAACCCATCCTTGCACACCGTCAAAATGAACCTTTACCCAGTTTTCATTTTCTTCAAGATATTGGACAG
This sequence comes from Sutcliffiella horikoshii, assembly GCF_021991925.1. Lineage (GTDB taxonomy): Bacteria > Bacillota > Bacilli > Bacillales > Bacillaceae_I > Sutcliffiella_A > Sutcliffiella_A horikoshii_F. The sequence goes on from NZ_RXZI01000003.1 coordinate 379,446, forward strand.
TGGAAGAGGAAGAATGAAGATAGCCGACCACGGAAAAATTAGTTCCGGGACCTGACCTCATCCTCAGATCGTCTGTCAATACTTTTACAGTGGCATCACTTGCCGCCCTTGAAGCGGTGGAACGTGCTCCTTGGCTGCTTTCTGTTACAAGGAATGAAGCCACCCATCCGGCCTTGGTTGAAGTAACTTGTATCTTCAGCCATTCCCCTTGGTTGTCCACAACTGGATAGGATTCTCCTCTTTGGACTTTTGAAATGATGACCCCGTCCGCGTCGGGGGTTTCTCGGACATTCAATACGTCGGTCGCAACCACGACGGTCCTATTGGCCTCTGCGGGTGAAGCATCCACAAAGGAAAAGATGGTAGTAAATAATAATAGTGCAGTAAGAAAAATAGGTAAATTATGACGCAATACTCGGCCTCCTTAAAGAAAGTTCAAACTTTCTTTTTCTACAAATGTGAAAAAAATTCCTGCTAAATCTGAAAGAAATAAGCAAAAAAGGGACAGGATAGATACTAGTGTAGCAAAAAAGGAGCGTAAAAAGATGAAATTCAGCGATAAACATAACCGAGCATATGGTAGTAGAGATGTTTTTGGAGTAAGCTTTCATGATTTCATTGAAAAAGAGAAGGATTCCACCTATATGGAGCTTGCTTCGGAGTTCGGGATAACCATGCGCGATGTGAAGTCATTAAAAAAACAATTGAACCGAATTCAATAAAGCCTTGACAACTAGAATTGAAAGTATATATACTAGCAAGTATCTTACATAACAAACAGTCGCGTTAATGGACTAAAATACTAGATACCGATGATGGAGAACAGTAGTTGGGAACCACATGGAAAGAGAAGAAATGCCCTGGGCTGAAAGCATTTCCCCTTGATGACCTAATGAATGAACACTCCGTAGGATCCGCTCTGAAAAAGCATTGCCAGTCAGCTGCATAGTTGTTTTAATTGCAGGCAGCACAATTGCTTTACTAGGAGATGGACGTTGCAGGCGTTAACTGCTTGAGTGGAAGTAACCGAAGGCACAAAGCAATTTTGAAATGCCTTTATACTTCAATTAGGGTGGCACCACGGGATCTATAACTCCCGTCCCTTGTTTAGAAATAAACAAGGGACGGGAGTTTTTTGTATGGATAAAAGATAAAAGAGAAATTCTTTAATGGTGTAACGTATTAACGGAGAGGGGGTCAGACCCTCTTTACCACTTTAAATAACGAAAAGGGGTCTGACCCCCTTTAAAGGAGGAACCGCGAATGGCGATTCAGATACCGCGTGGTACGCAGGATATTTTACCTGGTACGGTGGAGAAGTGGCAGTTTATTGAGGCGAAGGCGAAGGAGATTTGTGAGCTTTATAATTATAAGGAGATTAGGACGCCGATCTTTGAGAGTACGGAGTTGTTCTTGAGAGGGGTTGGGGATACGACGGATGTCGTACAGAAAGAGATGTACACCTTTGAAGACAGAGGTGGCAGAAGCCTGACACTTCGTCCGGAGGGAACGGCATCAGTGGCGCGTTCTTATGTAAACAACAAAATGTTCGGCTCGCCGACACAGCCGACGAAGCTTTACTACATCGGACAGATGTTCCGTTATGAGCGCCCACAGGCAGGACGTTTCCGCCAGTTCGTGCAGTTCGGAATAGAGGCACTTGGAAGTAATGATCCGTCTATCGATGCAGAAGTGATTGCATTAGCAGTGGAGTTATACAAAAGCTTAGGTCTTAACAATTTAAAGGTGGTCATCAACAGCTTAGGTGACAAGGAAAGCCGACAAGCACACAGGGATGCGTTGATCAATCATTTCCAACCAAGAATCAACGAATTTTGTGGAGATTGCCAGGGACGTCTGGAGAAGAATCCACTTAGAATCCTTGATTGCAAGAAAGACCGCGATCATGAATTGATGGCAACAGCACCATCCATCCTTGATTACTTGAACGAAGAATCCAAGGTTTATTTTGATAAAGTGGTAGCTTATCTTTCAGCACTAGGCATTCAATATGAGATTGATCCGAACTTGGTGCGCGGACTTGATTACTATTACCACACAGCATTTGAAATCATGAGCACTTCCGAAGGCTTTGGTGCCATCACGACTCTATGTGGTGGGGGACGATACAATGGACTGGTCCAAGAAATCGGCGGACCGGAAACACCTGGTATCGGATTTGCACTCAGCATCGAACGCCTCATTTCGGCAATGGAAGCGGAAAATGTGAAGTTCCCGTTTGAAGATTCTATCGACTGCTATGTTGTCGCTCTGGGTGACAAAGCGAAGGAAACGGCAGTGAAGCTACTATTCGATCTAAGAAAAGCAGGAATTGTCGCGGAAAAAGACTATCAGGACAAAAAACTTAAAGCGCAATTCAAAGCGGCCGACCGTCTGCAAGCGAAGTATACCATCGTCTTTGGGGATGACGAATTGGATAAAGGCGTTGTCTCCATAAAAGAAATGGAAACAGGTGAGCAACAGGAGATTTCTTTCAAAGAAGCAGTTGCATTCATCTCAGAAAAGAAAAGTAGGGAGAGATAAATGATGCAAGGAAGAACATATAACTGTGGCGAAGTACCACAATCATCAATTGGTGAAGTAATCGAATTAAAAGGCTGGGTGCAAAAGCGCCGTGATCTTGGAGGACTTATTTTCCTAGACCTTCGCGACCGTACTGGAATTGTTCAAATCGTGTTCAATCCCGATGTATCTGCAGAAGCTCTTCAAACAGCAGAAAATGTACGTAATGAATATGTTTTATATATAAAAGGGAAAGTGGTTGCGCGTGACGAAGCTACTGTGAACCCTAATTTGAAAACGGGTGCCATCGAAGTGCAAGCTGATACGATCGAAGTGCTGAACGCAGCAAAAACACCGCCATTCGTATTGGACAACAAAACAGAAGTCAATGAAGATATCCGTCTGAAATACCGTTATCTAGACCTTCGTCGACCGGTGATGTTCGACACGTTGAAGATGCGCCATGATGTGACTCGCTCCATCCGTGAATTCCTAAATGACCAACAATTCATGGAAGTGGAAACCCCTATTTTAACCAAAAGCACGCCAGAAGGGGCGCGCGATTATCTAGTACCAAGCCGTGTACACCCTGGTGAGTTCTATGCTCTTCCACAATCACCACAAATCTTTAAGCAACTTTTGATGGTTTCCGGTGTGGAACGTTATTATCAGATTGCCCGCTGCTTCCGTGATGAGGATCTTCGTGCAGACAGGCAGCCTGAGTTCACGCAAGTCGACATCGAGACATCATTCCTATCTCAAGAAGAGATCATTGGCATGATGGAAGATATGATGAGAATGGTGATGAAAAATACGAAGGGTGTGGATGTTCCAGAAAACTTTCCTCGTATCACCTATCAGGATGCCATGAGCAGGTATGGTTCCGACAAGCCGGACACTCGTTTTGAGATGGAACTTGTTGACCTATCCGAACAAGTGGTAGACTGCGGATTCAAGGTATTCAGCGCAGCAGTCAATAATGGCGGACAGGTAAAAGCAATCAATGTAAAAGGTGCTGCAGGAAAATACTCCCGTAAAGACATTGATGCCTTGACTGAATATGTTGCTGTATATGGAGCAAAAGGTCTAGCATGGTTAAAGGTGGAAGCAGAAGGATTAAAAGGACCAATTGCGAAATTCTTTAACGAAGAAGAGCAATCAGGATTCATCCAATCCTTGGACGCGGCAGAAGGGGACTTGATCCTATTTGTGGCTGATAAAAAGTCCGTTGTGGCCGATGCACTTGGCGCACTTCGCTTGAAATTAGGAAAAGAGCTTGGCCTGATCGACGAAAGCAAGTTCAATTTCTTATGGGTGACAGACTGGCCGTTATTGGAGTATGACGAAGAAGCGGGCCGCTACTTTGCCGCTCACCATCCATTCACGATGCCGGTACGTGAAGACCTTCCGTTACTTGAGACAAACCCTGGTGAAGTCCGTGCACAAGCCTATGACTTGGTGTTGAACGGATATGAACTTGGCGGAGGATCCCTACGTATTTATGAACGTGATATCCAAGAGAAGATGTTTGAAGTACTTGGATTCAGTAAAGAAGAGGCAACCGAACAATTTGGCTTCCTGCTTGAAGCATTCGAATACGGAACACCTCCACATGGTGGAATCGCACTAGGCTTGGACCGTCTAGTTATGTTGTTGGCTGGCAGAACGAACCTTCGTGACACCATTGCATTCCCGAAAACAGCGAGTGCAAGCTGTATCCTTACAGAAGCCCCAAGTCCTGTGGCAGGTGGGCAATTAGACGAGCTACATTTGTCGCTAGCTGTCAAAAAAGAGTAGATTTTCCTATACGGTGATAGCTTGAAAATAGCTTTCCCCTATGTTAAGATTACTTCAAGAAGTCGCAAGTCCTGATGTGTTCGTCGTATAACCTATTGTTTTGACCGAACAATAGATTATACGGGAGCTCAGAGTTTTCGTCGCTGCGTAAATGCCTTCCTCGTGAGGACTTACTACATGCATGAAACAGAGCACCCACCTGCTGTGAGCGGGGATCAAAACGAAGGCATCGACGACGGCACGATTGGGACTTGCCTACATACGGATCAAAAACCGGTTCTGCGCTCTATGGCGCGGTGCCGGTTTTTTTGTTAGTCTCTTTTCTCAAAGATTGTTGCCCTTAGTAATCAAAAAAACAACCCTCATCCGAAATGAAGGTTGTCTAATAATTATTTATTACCTTGCAGACTTCCGATATCCCTTTGCCTGCGCCTCTTCCTCTGTATGGAACCATTCCACCGGGGTCGTCCGGTTATAGAAAACGCCTCCCGGAACATGATAAATATACTCTCCACGAGCGTTTTTGTTGGCTTTGATCAAAGGCGGATCCTCTTGTTGGTCCATCTCTTCTACTTGTTCATTTGATGTTTCTAAAGCTTTCGAGCTTTGGAGATTCGGTTCTTCATTAGTAACCTCCAATGTACTTTGATTACCCTCTACCTTCGATAAACGCTCATTTTCCTTCGTTTTCTCCAGTGTCGCAGCAATTGCCTCCAATGTCTGCTTCACTTGAAAAGAAGTAGTTTCCCGTACGATTAACTGCTTATTTGTTTTGTTCAAGCGAAAGATTGCTACTAACCCACTGCCAATCACTAAGAAGAAAGATAAGGCCTTAAACAGATTTTTCATTACAAACTCCCCGCCTTCAATAAAAATAAATATCCAGTAACTATTCCCTTTATTATAAGGCATATAAACCTATTTTTGTAAAAAAACAAAATTCCTATCCGACTACTTGCTTTTCACCCAAAGTATGTTATATTCGATTTCGGGTACAATCTTTACAAGACATTTGAAATGAAACAAGCGATAAATGGAGTTGATATGCAATGTTACACCAATTTTCAAGAAATGAATTGGCAATAGGAAAAGAAGGCTTGGAAACCCTTAAAAATAGCACGGTTGCAGTATTAGGAATCGGTGGGGTCGGTTCTTTTTCAGCAGAAGCGTTGGCACGTTCCGGCGTTGGACGCCTTATTTTAGTGGATAAAGATGATGTGGATATCACAAATGTTAACCGTCAGATTCACGCACTCATGTCCACAGTGGGACAACCGAAAGCGGACCTTATGAAAGCGCGTATCCAGGATATCAATCCTGACTGTGAAGTCATTGCTCTTAAAATGTTCTACACAGAAGAGACTTATGAAGAGTTCTTCAGCTATGGTTTGGATTATGTCATTGATGCTTCTGATACGATTTCCTATAAAATTCATCTAATGAAAGAGTGTCTAAAGCGCAAGATTCCGATGGTTTCCAGTATGGGAGCGGCAAATAAAATGGATCCAACAAGATTCAAAATGGCCGACATCTCTAAAACTCACACAGATCCCATTGCGAAGGTTATACGTACACGACTTCGCAAAGAGGGTATTCACCGTGGCATCAAAGTGGTTTTCTCGGATGAAAGCCCGATTGTTATTAGGGAAGATGTTCGTAAAACAGTTGGGAACGATAATGCAGAAATTCGCAAAGCAAAAATGCCACCTTCCTCCAATGCATTCGTACCATCAGTTGCAGGGCTTATTCTTGGCGGATATGTGATTAACGATATCCTGAAGGATGTTAAGATTCAACGTGTTGGTGGACAGCAATAAACTTATAATTGATTCGGAGGTCTTCATGGTTGTTGTGATGAAGACCTCCGTTTGCGTCATTTTCCATTTAGAGAGGTCTTCATCACTGACCTGAAGACCTCCGTTTGCCTAAATCCCACAAGAAAAAGATCTTCATCACATTGATGAAGACCTCCCTACATGTACTTACATCACTTCATCCTGAACTCCGCCGGTCATTCTTCTTGCACGGTCCATGATCTGGACGAGCATTTCGTAATCTTCGTTTATGGCAACTTGCTGTTCTTCTAAATTCTTAAGCTGCTGTTCAAGGGACTGATTCTTCTGTTTTAGTAACTGATTTTCCTTTTGTAATCTTTCACTTTCCAACTGCAAACGATAATCAGAGTTTTGATTTTGTTGGAAGTTTTGTAGGAAATGAATGCAGTCATCCAAGGTAATCGAAGTTGAAGTATCAACTGCTGCATTCCTTACAGGAAGAGGTGCATATTCTTCATCTTCCATGTCATATTCGAACGGAAGCTTGTTTTCATTTTCGTTTGAAGCTGTTTTAGGTGCTGGCAGCCATTCCATTTCCAAAGAAGGTGTGGTAATTTTTTTAACGGAAACCGGCTCTCCTTTTTGTTTCTGTTGTAGTTTAGCTAATTTTTCTTGCGCACGTTTTTTTTCTTTTCGTTGCTTTTTGGCTATGGCAACGGCAGGTTCATACTTCTTCCTGACCTCTGCATTCCATCTGAATCCACAAGCAGCTGAAGTGCGGTTTAACGCATCGCCAACCTCTTCGAAGGCGGCAAGCTGTGTACCGCCATCACGTATGTATCGTAAAACAGTCTCCGCAAGTAATAAATCATCTTCGTGAGACCATGCATCTTGTCTTACTTTCATCTTTATCCACTCCTTGAAACGCTCTTTTTTACCCATCATTTCCACAAAACTAAAGAAATATACGGAAGATTACTAGAAAAAAGAGGGAAACTCTTTAGTTTACGAGAAGATGTATAGCATTCATGAGAAAAGTGGGAGGAATGGATATGGGAAAAGTGGTAGGATTCGAGATTAGCAGCCAAAATCCGAAAGAGGCAACGAAATTTTATCAAGAAGTCTTCGGTTGGAACATCGGTGAAGAAAACTGGGATTATTGGCCTGTCAGTACGGGTGAAACCAGCATTAATGGTGGAATTGCAAAAGGTCCGAGTGATTATCCTAAAGGAACGCGCATCCAGATTGAAGTGGATTGCATCGAAACAGCCCTTGAAAAAGCAAAGGCGAGCGGCGCGATGGTTGTGAGAGAAAAGATGGAGTTTGAGACTTTCTTTCTAGCATATCTCGCGGACCCTACTGGAAATGGAATAGGACTTATTGAAAAGAAATAAGGAGGGAGTTGATCCCCCCTTACTTTTTCTTCTTCGTATTTTCATATATCTGACCTAGGGCCGTTTCAAATTTACTTGTATCCTTCGGTTTAAAGTAAGATTTGTGCTTCAACTTGTCAGGTAAATATTGCTGTGCAACCCATCCGCTTGGATAGTCATGTGGATATTTATATTCAATCCCTCTGCCAAGATCAGCCGCCCCTTTATAATGGGCGTCCTTTAAGTGGATGGGCACTTCCCCGACCAGCCCTTTCCGGATATCGGCCAATGCTTCATCCAACGCTTTATAGGCAGAATTGGATTTAGGAGACAGGCAAAGTTCAATGACTGCATTTGCTAAAGGAATACGTGCTTCTGGAAATCCGAGTCTTTCTGCCGCCTCAATGGCAGAGAGTGTACGTGCACCCGCCTGTGGGTTGGCCAAACTGATATCCTCATATGCGATGACAAGCAACCGTCTTCCGATACTCACGAGATCTCCCGCTTCAATCAATCTACCCAAATAATGAAGGGCCGCATCTACATCACTACCCCGGATGGACTTTTGGAAAGCAGAGAGAACATCATAGTGCCCGTCTCCGTCCTTGTCATGGTAAAAACTTTTTTTCTGCAGGCACTCTTCGGCCGTTTCCAAATTAATGACTTTACTTCCATCCTCATTTGGACTTGTGGAAAGTACTGCAAGTTCCAATGCATTCAGCGCCGAGCGCACGTCCCCGCCGCACCCGTTTGCAAAATGTTCTAGTGCTCCATTATCAAGATTAACCTGTTGTGCTCCAAGTCCCCGTTCTTTATCCTGCAATGCTTGCATGATGACATGCTTGATTTCTTCTACTGACAAGGGGTGTAGCTCAAAGATCTGGCATCTGCTCCGGATGGCAGGGTTGATGGCATGATAGGGGTTGCTTGTGGTTGCCCCAATCAGAACGATTCGGCCATTTTCAAGGTGAGGCAACAAAAAGTCCTGTTTTGCCTTGTCCAAGCGATGCACCTCATCCAGGATAAGGATGACCTTGCCAGACATTTTCGCTTCTTCTGCCACTATTTCCATGTCTTTTTTATTGTGGACGACCGCATTCAATGTGCGAAAAGCATATTGGGTACTACCGGCAATGGCTGTTGCTATCGACGTTTTTCCTATCCCGGGCGGCCCGTAAAGGATCATGGAAGAGAGGTGTTTGGCTTTTACCATTCTTTGAATGATTTTCCCTTCTCCCACAAGATGCTCCTGACCAACCATTTCATCTATCGTTCTCGGCCTCATCCGAAAGGCCAGTGGTTTGTTATTCATTGAAATAAACACCTTCCTGCTTACAATGACATGTAATGTCCCATACCCAATGTACCACAATTATCATCATGGTTTAAAATGTAAAACCTATGGAATTATGCTATAATGGGATAGATTTTAAATAGAGACAGAAATTAGCGAAGACAGAAGGGTAGAGAAGCATGCAAGGAGAGCGGAGTTTAGGGAGAAAATTGTTTTTTGCGAAATGGTCCATCTATTTCATCGGCCTACTCATCATGGCCTTTGGGATTGTACTGATGATACGTGCAAATCTTGGCAGTGCGCCATGGGATGTTTTTCATATTGGACTCTTCTACCAGATTGGTTTGACGATCGGTACATGGTCCATCATTGTAGGCTTTTTTATTTTGATGATTTCTTCCATTATTTCCAAAAAGTTGCCTCAGATTGGAGCATTTCTGAATATGCTTATGGTTGGGATCTTCATTGATCTGTACTTGATGGTTCCGCAGTTGCATACGCCAGATACAATCATGGGTAAAATTGCGATGCTTGTCTTGGGGATCATGATCATCGGAATTGGTATTGGTGTATATATTTCATCGCGTTGCGGTGCCGGGCCAAGGGACAGCTTGATGATTTCCTTGACCCAAGTGACCGGCTGGAAAGTGCAATATATTAGATTAGGAATGGAATTAGTAGTATTATGTTTAGGTTGGCTATTGGGTGGTCCGATTTTCATCGGTACCATACTTTTCAGTCTTACCATTGGAAGCATCGTCGGCTTGACTTTGCCAGCCTGTCAAAAAGCCACGGACTTAATACTTTATAAAATTCAACATAGAAACGATAAAAAAGTTACTCTTCAAATATAGGAACTGAATCGAAAAAGTAGGGGTGTTCGGAAATGAAAATTTCAACCAAGGGACGTTACGGGTTAACCATTATGATTGAACTGGCAAAAAATGTAGGGGAAGGACCGCTTTCCTTAAAAACCATTGCTCAGACGCATGATTTGTCAGAGCATTATTTGGAGCAACTAATCGCTCCATTACGTAATGCAGGCCTTGTCAAAAGTATAAGAGGTGCATACGGAGGCTATATCTTAGCAGATGAGCCGACGAAAATTACGGCTGGAGACATTATTCGTGTACTCGAAGGCCCAATCAGCCCGGTTGAAGTGATTGATGATGAAGAGCCGGCAAAGCGTGAACTATGGATTAGAATCCGTGATGCGGTGAAAGACGTATTGGATAGCACAACATTAGATGATCTGGCCAATTATGAAGGCGGAGATCAAGAAGCATATATGTTTTACATCTAAGTTCCCGCCAAAGGTGTTATGCAAGGAGTGGAACAAGGGAACAGTAACTAGTATGAAAGGAGGCGTCCTCATTGAAACAGATCTATTTAGACCATGCAGCAACGGCACCATTGCACCCGGCTGTCCTTGATAGTATGCTTCCTGCCATGAGAGAAGATTTCGGAAATCCCTCGAGCATCCACGGATTTGGCAGAAAAACGAGACATTTGGTGGATGAGGCAAGACATGTTGCTGCCAAAGCTATTGGTGCGAAAGAAACGGAAATAATTTTCACAAGCGGCGGGACAGAAGCGGACAACCTTGCCATTCTTGGCGTAGCCAGGGCAAACAGCTCTCGCGGCAAGCATATTATCACAACGCAAGTGGAGCACCATGCCGTCCTTCATACTTGTGAACAACTGGAAAAGGAAGGCTTTGAGGTTACCTATCTACCTGTTGATGAAAAAGGGCAGGTCGGGCTAGAAGACTTAAAAGAAGCATTGACAGATCAAACCATCCTTGTAACCATCATGTTTGGGAATAACGAAGTGGGCACCGTGCAGCCAATTAAAGAAATAGGGGAAATGCTGAAAGAACATCCAGCCTACTTTCATACGGATGCCGTCCAAGCCTTCGGTCTTCTTCCAATCAATGTGGAGGAACAAGGCATAGATTTTCTCTCCATGTCATCCCACAAGATCAACGGTCCAAAGGGTGTAGGCTTTTTATATGCAAGGTCAGGAGCGAATTTCTCCACTCTTACCTATGGAGGGGAACAGGAACGGAAACGCCGTGCTGGGACAGAAAATGTGGCAGGTATTGTCGGCTTGAAAACCGCGATTGAACTCAGTATAGAGGAAGCGGCAGAGAAGGTATCTTTGTATATCAGCTTCAAGGAAACGATGATCCAAGTATGGCAGGAAGAAGAAGTTCGGTTTGAAATAAACAGTAGTGCGGAAGAAACATTACCGCATGTACTCAATGTTTATTTTCCAGGGACGAATGTGGAATCCTTGCTAGTGAACCTAGACTTGGCCGGCATAGCCGTATCAAGCGGATCAGCTTGCACAGCAGGCTCCATCGATCCATCCCACGTCCTAGTAGCCATGTTCGGAAAAGACTCAGACAAGATCGCTTCCTCCATCCGCTTCAGCTTCGGACTTGGCAACACGATGGAAGACATCACACAAGCTGCTAAAGAAACAGCCAAAGTCGTAAAAAGACTAACACGAAATAAATAAGTTTCTCCCTGTAGATTGAAGTTCAAGGTGTGAGACTCCTCGAAAATGCTAGCGCATTTTCTTCGTGCGATGAGTCGCTGCCGAAGCGTTCCTTGTCCTAAGGGAGATAGCGGTAGGTTGAGACCCCGCAGCGCAGCTAGGAGGCTCAAGCACCGCCCAAAGGATAAGCGAACTCCTGAAACGCAAAGCAAAAGGGTCATATAGAATATTTAAATTAAATACGGGGTGATCAAGATGACAAAAGCACCAAAAGATACCCGTGTAGTAATAGGAATGTCTGGTGGAGTGGATTCATCCGTAGCAGCCCTTCTTCTAAAAGAACAAGGCTACGATGTAATCGGTATTTTCATGAAAAACTGGGACGACACCGATGAATTTGGGGTTTGTACGGCAACGGAAGACTACAATGATGTCATTCGTGTCTGCAACCAAATCGGAATCCCTTATTACGCGGTAAATTTTGAAAAACAATATTGGGATAAAGTATTCCAATACTTCTTAGATGAGTACAAAGCGGGACGCACACCAAATCCTGATGTTATGTGTAACAAAGAAATCAAATTCAAGGCTTTCCTTGAGCATGCATTGGACCTTGGAGCAGACTACTTGGCAACAGGTCACTATGCACAAGTGGAATTCCGTGATGGCGAATACAAAATGCTTCGCGGCCTTGATGACAATAAAGATCAAACCTATTTCTTAAATCAACTCGGTCAGGAACAACTTTCTAAAGTAATGTTCCCGATTGGCAATATCGAAAAGTCAGAAGTTCGTGAAATTGCAAAGCGTGCAGGTCTTGCGACAGCAACGAAAAAAGATAGCACGGGAATTTGCTTCATTGGTGAACGCAATTTCAAAGAATTCCTGAGCGGTTACCTTCCAGCTCAACCAGGCAACATGTTGACGATGGATGGAGAAGTAAAAGGTAAGCACGATGGATTGATGTATTATACCATTGGACAGCGTCATGGTCTTGGAATCGGTGGAAGCGGAGATCCGTGGTTCGTAATCGGTAAGGATCTGGAAAAGAACGTACTGTATGTGGGGCAAAGCTTCCACAATGAGTTGCTATACTCCGATTCCATAACCGCAACCGATATCAGTTGGGTATCCGATCATCCACCTGTTGACAGAACAGCTTGTACAGCCAAGTTCCGTTATCGCCAGTCCGATAATAAAGTAACCATTCAGCACTTAGAAGATAACAAAGTAAAAGTTATCTTTGATGAACCGGTACGAGCGATCACACCCGGACAGGCTGTTGTCTTTTATAATGGCGACGAGTGTCTTGGTGGGGGAACGATTGATCATGTGTTCAAAGACAACGAAAAGCTTTGGTATGTAGGATAAAAGTGAAAACCTCGATTCCATAGGGAATGGAGGTTTTCTCTGTGATATACTAAAAAGACTAGTAAAAGACTCTTTTCAACGGTGCTGTTGATTTACGCACCGGGCTACGCTTTCCACGGGGCGCTTGCAGAGCCTCCTCACTTCGTTGCGGGGTCTCTGCTAAGCGCTACCTCCCGTAGGAGTCTACGCCCTATACTCCAATCAACAGCTAAAGACTTTCATAATTCAACAATATTCTATAAACAAAGAAATAATTAACGAGGTGTACTAATAGATGAAAGACAATAATGCATTGGGTATCCAGTACCTTCAAGAAGGAAAATATGAAGAAGCACTTGCTGCTTTTTCAAAAGAAATAGAAGAGAATCCAGATAATGCGGTAGCGTATGTTAACTTCGGAAACGTCCTGAGTGCTGTGGGCGAACTAGAAAAAGCGATGAAGTTTTTCGAACGGGCATTGGAAAAAGACGGCACAATCGGAACTGCTCACTATGGGCTTGGAAATGTATTTTACCAGCTTGAAAAATGGAATGAAGCAAAAGATCAGTTTGAACTTGCGATGAAAAAAGGTGTTAATGACAGTGATATCTTCTTTATGCTGGGGATGACTCTATTGCAATTTGAACAGCCAAAACTTGCTCTCCCTTATTTTCAACGTGCTGTAGAATTAAAGCCTGAAGATTCCGAAGCGAGATTCCAGTACGGTCTTTGCTTGGCCGGACAAGGCCTGATTCAAGAGGCTACAGTGGAGTTTGAGAAAGTGGTAGAGGCCGATGAGTTGCATGCAGATGCATACTACAACTTAGGAGTTGCTTATGCTTATCAAGAAAACAGGGAAAAAGCATTAAAAAATCTTGATAAAGCATTGGATGTTCAGGCAGATCACATGCTTGCGGCACATGCTAAGAAAATCCTGACAGAAAACTAGGGAACGGAGGGAAATTCCCATGAAGGACCAAAAGCAGCAATCCTCTCTCGATCTTTTCGAGGAACATGAAAAGTTTATAAAAGGTTCGCATCTTGTTACTATCTTCCATAATGAATCCAATATGTATTCGGTCGTGCGGATCAGAGTGACGGAGACGAATGTTGCTTATGATGAAAAGGAAGCGGTCGTCACAGGCTATTTCCCTCGGATACATGAAGATGAGACTTACATATTTTTTGGACAAATGAAGGATCATCCCAGGTTTGGGCTTCAGTTTCATGTAGAGCACTTCCGTAAGGATATTCCACAAACAAGGCAGGGGATCATCCAGTATTTATCAAGTGACTTGTTTTCAGGAATCGGAAGAAAGACGGCAGAAAAGATTGCCGATGCCCTCGGAGAGAATGCTATTTCAAAAATTCTAGAAAACCCTTCCGTATTGGATTCCATTCCAAAGCTTGCTGGGGATAAGGCAAAACTTCTCTATGATAGCCTGATGGAGCATCAAGGTCTCGAACAGGTCATGATCGCATTGTCTCAATTTGGCTTCGGACCTCAGCTTTCCATGAAGATTTATCAAGCCTATAAAGATCAGACCATTGAAACCCTCCAAAAAAATCCATATCAACTAGTGGAAACGGTGGAAGGCATCGGATTTGCCCGTGCAGATGAACTTGGCAATCACTTCGGGATATCCGGAAATCACCCAGATCGCATCAGGGCAGGTTGCCTATATATGCTTGAGCAACATTCCATGCAAGAAGGGCACTGCTATGTAAAGGAAGACCAACTTATAGAGGCAGTGGTAAGACTTTTAAATGAGAAACAGCATGGGCTTGTTTCAGACTCTGACATTTCTCGGGAAATTTTGCAATTGACAGAAGAAGGGAAGCTGAAAGCGGAGGAAGGTCGAGTATACCTTCCAAGCCTTTATTTTTCCGAACAAGGTGTAGTCACGAATATTAAAAAAGTCCTGGAGCAAACGCAATATGCCGAACAGTTCCCTGAGTCCGAGTTCCTACTTGCATTAGGTGAGCTTGAGGACAGGTTGAAGGTACAATATGCCCCCTCTCAAAAAGAAGCCATCCAGCAGGCACTTATGACCCCGATGCTGCTTTTAACAGGTGGCCCTGGTACCGGGAAAACGACTGTTATCAAAGGTATTGTAGAATTATATGCTGACCTGCACGGTTGTTCCCTTGAACCGAATGATTATGACAAAGATGATCCATTTCCCATCATGCTTGTGGCACCAACTGGCCGTGCTGCCAAACGGATGAGTGAAGCAACGGGCCTGCCTTCCTTGACGATACATAGGCTTTTGGGCTGGAACGGTTCGGAAGGGTTTCAACATGATGAAGAAAATCCGATAAAAGGAAAATTACTCATAGTCGATGAGGTATCAATGGTTGATATCTGGCTTGCCAATCAACTTTTCAAATCCCTTCCTGATGACATTCAAGTAGTTTTGGTGGGGGATGAAGACCAATTGCCTTCAGTGGGACCAGGACAGGTGTTAAAGGATCTTCTGGCATCCAAAGTCATTCCCACTGTGCAGCTGACGGATATTTACAGACAGGCGGATGGATCCTCCATTATTGAACTGGCACATGATATGAAGGGTGGAGTAGTACCTGCTGATATATCTTCGGGACAAAAAGATCGTTCCTTTATAAAATGCGGGCAGGCACAAATTTTAGATGTAGTAAAAAAGGTCTGTGCCAATGCACAAAGCAAAGGGTACACAGCAAAGGATATCCAAGTACTCGCTCCTATGTACAGGGGAAATGCGGGGATAGATAAACTGAATGAAATGCTCCAGGAGCTGTTCAACCCTAAAAGTGAGCAAAGGCGTGAACTCAGCTTTGGGAATGTCGTGTACAGAACTGGTGACAAGGTATTGCAGCTTGTGAATCAACCGGAAAGCCATGTGTTCAACGGGGATATCGGTGAAGTTGTTTCTATTTTCTATGCGAAAGAGAACACAGAAAAACAGGACATGGTCATCGTGTCGTTCGATGGGAATGAGGTGACCTATACGAAACAGGATCTCGGTCAGCTTACACACGCATACTGCTGTTCCATACATAAGTCGCAAGGAAGTGAGTTCCCGATAGTAGTTTTGCCAGTGGTGAAAAGCTATTACAGGATGTTGAGGAGGAACCTACTGTATACGGCTGTCACACGTGCCAAACGCTTTTTGATATTATGCGGGGAAGAAGATGCATTGAAGCTTGGTGTGCAGCGAGCGGATGAGCAGGCAAGGCAAACGTCTTTAAGGGAACGGTTACAAGTGAAGCAGTCAAAACATATAACTGAACAGGAAATGGATGACCCTGTATTACAAGAGATCCCATTCTGGAGAGATGCGAATATCGGCATGGAAAACGTCAGTCCATATGATTTTATGGATGACGAATAAGCGATGCTCCAAAACGATAAAATTTACTACGGGAAAGAGGCTAGTCCAACTATGGGCCAGCCTCTTTTTACTTATGAGATTAGTCTTCCTGTTTGATTTCTGCAGCGGTGAATGTGAAAGGACCGTATGCGAAGACATTCAAGTCTTCTGAAAACTGTCCCTTTTGAGCAGTCAGATAATAGGTTGTTTCTTTTCCGTCCGCTGGAATAACATCCACAAACTGAGTGACAGATTCCGTTGCATCATCGTTTCCTTCCGCATCAACTTCTACGATGCTTTGATAAATCAAGTTTGCAGGAGAAATGTTGCCACGGTAAATTCTTGTAATCACGTCAGCGAATTCAAAAGAGTTGTTGTTCACATGGTAAAGGCCATTCAACCATACAACATTGCCTTTTTCGACATTTTTCAGAGTAGCTGTAGCAACAACTTGTGGTTGCGTACTGAGTGGGAAATTTAGTGGTAGCGTTGTGGAAGTAATTGGTTCAAATGTTTGATAAGCAAATTCCACTAATTTGGAACCGTGCTTTTTCTTGTCTTTTTTATCATCGTCATGCTTCTTACAATGTCTCTTCTTATCATAATCATAATCACAGTCATAATCATAATCATGCTTTTTACAATGTTTCTTCTTATCATAATCACAATCATACTCATAATCGTAATCATGCTTTTTACAATGGCCCTTTTTATCATGTTTCTTGTAGTCATATCCTGCTGCGTTGTCATCAATAACCGTTTTGCGTTCACTCTTGTAGTAATAATATTTTGCCATGAATTTTCACCTCCTTCCATTGAATTCTTTACATCTTATTCGAATTAAGAAATACTGCTTGGTCAATTGATGGAGAATTTTAGCCTGTTTTTGCTTTAGAACACCTATTTTAAAATGGAAAACCTTTCGCAGTATGAGGTGATCTAATCAGACAAAAGCTAGTAATGTTCGAAAAGAGGTGGATTCTTTGAGAACATTTTCTCGAGTGATTGGGATGCTAATATACGATATGGCATCAGGGGATAAGATTGGCCGAGTGAAGGATCTTTGCATTGAAGAGCCAGGACAAGTAAAAGGACTGATTATCGATGGTAAAGGCATTTTCCATCGAGCGAAGTTTCTTCCCTTTGAATATATTCATTCTTTCGGTGATGAAGGAATCATGGTGGGAAGTCATGTCCTGAATCCCATTGCCAAAGAGGAGGGGCAAGTATATTATCACCACTTCCATGGAATCAAAGGCAAGTCCTTTATTACTGGAGAAGGAGATAAACTTGGCCTTTTGGATGATGTATATTTCGAGGAGAAAACGGGCACAATCGTAGGATATGAAGTAACGGACGGTTTTTTTGCAGATTTGTCAGAAGGAAAAAAGATAGTAAAGAATCCTTCTGATCTTGTCATAGGAAAAGATACCGTCGTCGTTTCTGTATTATCCTAACGCGAGGTGTCTAAGATGGTCCTTTGTTGTCCTAACTGCAAAAGCAAAGATATCGGAAAAATCGGAGTGAACCAGTATTATTGTTGGGGTTGTTTTATTGAGCTTTCCGTATCCAAAGGAATGGTCCATACTCATCAGGTGGAAGAGGACGGGACGTTAAGTTCTTTGGATGATTTGTTTCATGAAGACGATCGACAAATCAGTATGTAACTAAAATTTGGGAGTGAGTCGCATGAACAGAGCTATGACATCCTTATTAATGATTGGCCTTGGAGCCGCTGCCACTCGACTAAGCCGTAACAACGATGTACAAAACTTCCTGGGAGATATCACTTCCAAACGGAATATGAAAAAGATGAGAAAGCAAGCCAAGCGATTGTTTTCTTAATGTGAGCCCGTTCCTTTTATAGGAGCGGGTTTTTACTTTTGAGCAGTTGATTTCCGTTCCAGGCGATTCGCTTTCCTGCGGCGGTCCATGAGCCTCCTCACTCCGCTCGGGGGTCTCACCTGTCCCTTCCTCCCGCGAGCGTCTGCGCGCCTTCCACTACAATCAACTAGGTAACTGTCGTTTTACATTTTGGACAGTCCCCACCCATTACAATTTAACATTATGTATAGTGAAATACTTACTTAAAGACAGTAGAATAAACATAAAGTTCTAATTATTCTAACAATTTACCAATAATTCATTAAAAGGAGGTTCATGTATGTCCGATAAAGTGATGATTGGTTTAATTCAGGCGTCGAATGATGTGGATGGCAAAGAAGCTGTAGAGGTCCACAAGAAGACGGCCATTGAAAAGCATATTAAATTGGTAAGAGAAGCGAAAGCAAAAGGCGCGCAGATCATCTGCCTCCAGGAGATTTTCTATGGCCCATACTTTTGCAGTGAACAAAATGCAAAATGGTATGAGGCTGCAGAAGAAATTCCAAATGGTCCGACAACCAAGCTATTTCAGGATCTGGCAAAGGAATTGGAAGTGGTTATTGTCCTTCCGATTTATGAAAGGGAAGGGATTGCGACTTATTATAATACCGCTGCAGTCATTGACGCGGATGGGAAATACCTTGGTAAATATCGAAAACAACATATCCCTCAGGTCGGGGTGGGAGACCAGGGACATGGTTTCTGGGAAAAATTCTACTTTAAGCCGGGTAATCTTGGTTATCCGATTTTTGATACGGCATACGCAAAGGTTGGCGTGTACATATGTTATGACCGCCATTTTCCTGAAGGAGCCCGTTTACTTGGTTTAAAAGGGGCGGAAATAGTATTCAATCCATCTGCTACGGTGGCGGGACTTTCAGAATACCTGTGGAAGCTTGAGCAACCAGCACACGCTGTGGCAAACGGCTATTATGTCGGGGCCATCAATAGGGTAGGCGTGGAAGGACCTTGGAAAATGGGCGAATTTTATGGACAGTCCTACTTGGTGGACCCCCGTGGGACTTTCGTATCCATTGGAAGTAGAGATAAGGATGAAGTGATAATCGGTGAAATGAACAAGAAACTAATTCGTGAAGTGAGAGATGTATGGCAGTTTTATCGTGACAGAAGACCTGAAACATATGAAGAAATGACAGCACTTTTACCGTAAAGGTTAAAAGGTGGCTCATTCGTAGTTTGTGAACCTAATTCCTACATAGAATCTTGGGCACATGCGTCGATTTGGGTCACTTTTTTTCTTGCAAATCTGCAAAAAAGGAGCGTGGCTGTGTGAAAGGAGCAACGAAAAGAATAGATCTTGAAAATTTGGCTATGAATTTCTTGGAAGCAAAGCCTGGATTGACGGAAAGGGAAGCAGTGGAAGAGGCGAATCGCTGTTTGTACTGCTATGATGCACCCTGTATTGTTGCCTGTCCAACCAGTATTGACATTCCTTCTTTTATCAAAAAGATTGCATCAGGCAATCTGAAGGGCTCCGCGAAAACGATCATGAGTGCCAATCCTGTAGGTGCAAGCTGTTCGCGTGTGTGTCCGACAGAGGAGTTGTGTGAGGGAGCCTGTGTTCTGAACCATCACACAAAACCGATCGTCATAGGGGATCTCCAGCGATATGCCACTGATTGGGCAATACAAAACGATCAATTACTTTTCGAAAAAGGCACTTCCAATGGGAGGAAAGTGGCGATTGTCGGAGGGGGGCCAGCAGGTCTTTCAGCAGCCAGGGAACTTGCGTTACTCGGATTTCAAGTAACAATTTTTGAAGCCGAGAAGGAAGCTGGAGGCTTGAATACGTATGGTATCGTGTCGTTCCGTCTTCCAAAGAGGGTTTCTTATTGGGAAGTGGAGCAGGTCAGAAGCCTAGATGTGGAAATTCGGACAGGTACAAGAGTGGGTGTGGATATTTCCGTAGAAGAAATCCTTTCTAACTATGACGGAGTAATCCTAGCGGTGGGGATGGCAAGCGTCCCGATGCTTGGAATTGAAGGAGAAGAGCTAAAGGGAGTATTCGACGCGATAGAATTTGTCAAAGAAACCAAAACAAATGCAATTTCCACTGAACTCAAGGGGAAAAATGTGGTGGTGATCGGAGCAGGAAATACTGCTATTGATGGTGCAACTTGTTCTGTCAGACTTGGTGCGAAGAATGTAAAGATTCTTTATCGCAGAACTCTGGAAGAGATGTCTGCCTACGATTTTGAGTATGAGTTCGCAAAGCAGGACGGAGTGGAATTT
Source organism: Sutcliffiella horikoshii (assembly GCF_021991925.1). Taxonomy (GTDB): domain Bacteria; phylum Bacillota; class Bacilli; order Bacillales; family Bacillaceae_I; genus Sutcliffiella_A; species Sutcliffiella_A horikoshii_F. The sequence continues at coordinate 399,547 of NZ_RXZI01000003.1, forward strand.
CGTTGGCTTACTGCACCAAATAGAATCATCGGAAATGAAAATGGTGAAGTCACGGCAATAGAATGTGTGCAAATGGAGCTTGGTGCACCTGGTACAGATGGTAGAAGAAGACCTATAAAAGTGGAAGGCTCAGAATTCACCCTACAAGTGGATGCTGTCATCAAAGCGATTGGTCAGACGAGATATACGAAACTAATTGATGCATTTGGTCTCTCCCACGACGGCGGAGTGGTAAAAATTGACCCGCTCACCCACCAAACATCCCATGAGCAGGTGTTTGCATGTGGAGATGTCGTCTTTGGAAAAGGTCAAGGTGAGGCGATGGTGGTAACGGCTGCTGAACAGGGCAAGATTACCGCTTATGCACTTTATGAAAAATTGGTGAAAAGCCGAATAGAAACGGCCTAACAATCTTTGTGAGGGGGGAAAGCATTGGCAGATCTATCGATAAATTTGGCAGGAATCAAATCTCCAAACCCTTTTTGGTTGGCTTCTGCACCGCCGACAAACTCTGGCTATCAGGTACAAAGAGCTTTTGAAGCAGGCTGGGGAGGGGCAGTATGGAAGACGCTAGGGGACCCAATCATTAATGTGTCATCCCGGTTTGCTGCTGTGAGTTTCAACGGACAGCGAGTGGCAGGGTTCAATAACATCGAACTTATTACGGATAGGCCATTGGAAGTGAACTTAAGGGAAATCGAGGAAACCAAAAAGAGATTTCCGGACAGGGCTGTGATTGCGTCCTTGATGGTGGAGCCAAAACGGGAAAAATGGCATGAAATTGTGAAAAAGGTAGAAGCGGTAGGCGTTGATGGACTGGAGTTGAATTTCGGCTGTCCGCATGGAATGGCGGAACGGGGAATGGGTTCTGCATCAGGCCAGGTTCCAGATCTGGTGGAAAAGCAGACATACTGGGCAAAAGAAGCAGCTAAAACTCCCGTCATTGTAAAGCTGACCCCAAATATCACGGACATCACCGTGACAGCAGAGGCTGCGGTCAGGGGTGGAGCTGATGCGGTAAGTATGATCAATACAATCAACAGTCTGGCCGGGGTGGATCTAGACAGCTGGAATACAGTACCGCATGTAGGCGGCAAGGGTGCTCATGGCGGTTATTGTGGTCCTGCCGTAAAACCGATAGCACTTAATATGGTTGGGGAATGTGCAAGAAATCCTAGGATCAATGTGCCTATTTCAGGTATGGGTGGAGTATCGAATTGGCAGAATGCGGTGGAGTTCATGCTGATGGGAGCAACAGGCGTGCAGATTTGTACAGCCGCTATGCATCACGGTTTCCGTATTGTGGAAGACATGATTGATGGGCTGAACAATTATCTGGATGAAAAAGGGTTAGCTAAAGTCATGGATCTTGTTGGGAAATCCGTACCAAAGTACTCGGATTGGGGCAACCTGGATTTAAATTATAAAATTGTCGCTAGAATTAACCAGGATACCTGTATTAACTGCAATAAATGTCATATCGCCTGTGAAGATACGTCCCATCAGTGCATCGATATGCTGAAGGACCCTTCTGGTAAATCCTATTTACAGGTGAGGGAAGAAGATTGTGTGGGCTGTAATCTATGCTCGATCGTCTGTCCGGTGGATGATGTCATCACCATGGTGGAGCTCCCGCATGAACAGCCGCCAATGACTTGGAATGAGCGCCAGACCGCCCTTGGATTATTGAAGGAATGTGAAGTGGATACGGTTAAATAAGGGGGAATTGATAAAATGGCAGCAAAAAAGTTAATAAAGAACGGAATAATTGTAACGGCAAGCGACCAGTATGAAGCAGACATTTTGATTGACGGTGAAACAATTTCCTCCATTGGATTCAACCTTTCATCCGCAGACGCGGAAGTAATTGATGCAAGGGGTTGCTATATCTTCCCTGGAGCAATCGACCCGCATACTCATCTGGATATGCCCTTTGGGGGGACCGTTACAAAGGATGATTTCGAAAGCGGAACGATGGCCGCAGCTTTTGGTGGGACGACAACGGTGATCGATTTCTGCCTGACAGATAAGGGCAAGCCACTACAAGATGCCATCCAGACATGGCATGACAAATCAAAAGACAAAGCGGTCATTGATTATAGCTTTCACTTAATGATAGGAGAAATGAATGAGAACGTTTTAAAGGAACTTCCTAAAGTCATAGATGAGGAGGGGATCACCTCCTTCAAAGTGTTCATGGCCTATAAAAATGTATTCCAGGCGGATGATGCCACGTTATTCCACACTTTAAAGGCAGCCAAGGATCTCGGTGCTCTTGTCATGGTTCATGCAGAGAATGGGGATGTCATCGATTATCTGACGAAAGAAGCATTGAAAAAAGGCAATACAGATCCGATTTATCATGCGCTTACGAGACCGCCAGAGGTGGAAGGGGAAGCGACAGGCAGGGCGGCACAACTAACTTCCCTTGCAGAATCCCAGCTCTATGTGGTGCATGTCTCCTGTGCAGAGGCAGTAGAAAAGATTGCGGAGGCAAGGAACAAAGGGGTGGAGATCTGGGGGGAGACATGTCCTCAATATTTGGCACTGGATCAGAGTTATTTGGAAAAACCGAATTTCGAAGGTGCAAAATATGTCTGGTCACCACCATTGCGTGAAAAATGGCACCAGGAAGTCTTATGGAATGCGCTCAAAAGCGGTCAGCTTCAAACCCTCGGTTCTGATCAATGCTCTTTTGACTTTAACGGGCAAAAGAGTCTCGGAAAGGGTGACTTTACAAAGATACCGAATGGCGGACCTATGATTGAAGACCGAGTAAGCATTCTCTTCTCCGAGGGTGTGAAGAAGGGACGTATATCCATCAACCAGTTTGTGGATATTGTATCCACACGGGTAGCGAAGCTATTTGGTATGTTCCCGAAAAAAGGGACCATATCCGTTGGTGCGGATGCAGACATCGTCATTTTTGATCCAAACCAAGAACGGACCATATCCGCTACGACCCATCATATGGCCGTTGATTACAATGCCTTTGAAGGGATGAAAATAACGGGGGAACCAGTTTCTGTTATGGTACGGGGTGAGTTCGTTGTCCGTGATAAGCAATATGTCGGAAAAGCAGGAAGCGGTCAATACATTAAACGCCATAAATATGGAGCAACATCACACATAAAACAGAACGAGACTCTATCCATTTAAACTACCAATCCTAAAAACTACATTCTGCTAACCTCCGTATGCTTGACCTACACAACATTTTTAGGTCAAGCATTTATTATATCTAGCTTGTCTAAATGTGTGGTCACTCATTGAAAATTCTTAGTTCAAAGAGTTTTATAGCTGGTGATTGGCGTAACAGGCGAAGACTCCAGCGGGGGGATAGCGACAATCTTGAGAACCTGCAGGGCGTAGCACGAGGAGGCACAAGGTCGCCCTCCGGATAAGCGCAGCCGTTTCCGGAAATCACCAGCGGTGTATAACGGGGCCTTAAATTTAGTTAATGGGGTGTTGTAATGAAAAAGAATGAAAGCTATTTAAAATCACCAGACCTGCTACCGATTGCTCATTCTGCCAGAAAAATTGGTACATTAGGATTTGCGGTCATGTGGGTTGGAATGGCAGTGGTCCTGGCAGCATTTGCTATCGGAGGAGCAGGTGTACAAAGTTTATCGCTCGGTTGGGTAATCATAGCGACGATCATCGGAAGTATCGCCATTGGATTATTCATGACAATCACAGGAGACATTGGCATTGAGCATGGACTCTCCTTCCCAGTCTATATGAGGGCTCCATTTGGGACGGTGGGTACCCATATCCCTTCCATTATACGGGGATTGGCAGCATCATTTTGGTTTGGGATCAATACATTCTTCGGCGCAACTGCCATGAACGCCATTCTTTTTACATTGACCGGTTTTAACAATTGGTTTGTCTGCTTCCTGATTTTTGCTGCGGTCCAGCTATTGAATACTGCACTGGGAATCAAAGCGGTGGAACGATTCGCAGACCTTGCTGCACCAATCATCATCATCATTTCTGCCTGGATGTACACCACTCTATCGGATAGGGCATTAGAACAGGGGAGAGAGGTTTGGTCATGGATTGAAAGTCCGGTGACTGGGGGAGCCGCGGTTACTGCCTTCCTTGTGGTTATTTTCAGTAACATGGGTTTCTGGGCAACGTTAGCTGCCGACATTCCATCCATTTCCCGGTTTATCAAAGCACCAAGGTATGAAAGGAATTGGCTGAAACGGAACAAGTCCAGCATAGTTGGAAGTGTGATAGCCCTTCCGATTACACAAACATTTATGGTGGCTATCGGAGGCGTATCGTATATCGCCGTATCCAATTATGACCCTGTAGTCGCTTTGCAGGAGGCTGCTACAGGAATTGTTCTGGGAGTGCTATTGTTGATGATTATTTTTGCACAGTGGTCCACCAATGCTTCGGCGAACCTTATTCCGGCTGCCACCATCTTCTCAAATGTCGGCGGTCCGAAAGTTCCTTTTTGGGCGGGGGTTGTGATCGCAGGAATCGTGGGATCTGTCGTTCAACCATGGAACCTCTTTGACATTTTGATTCCTGTCCTGTTGATTGTAGGAGGCATTTTATCTGCAATCGTAGGAATCTTGTTTGCAGATTATTATTTATTGAGAAAAAGGAGAGTCAATGTCCACGATCTTTATGAAAATAACGGTCAGTTTAGATATACAAATGGATTTAATCTTGCAGGGTTCATCGCCTGGTTTGTAGGAGGGGCAGCGGCTTATTATTTGGCAAACTACTCTTTCATTGTGGGATTTGTAGTAGGTGGAGGTTTATATTATGTCCTAGCAAAATATTGGTATTTCAAAAAATATCAGCAGGCTGAACTGGAAGACCCGGATGATGAGAAATATTTAGGAATAACAGTGGGAAGGGATTGGGTTATCCTTGATGATGCGGATGCCTATGAAGAACCACGGGAGCTTTCGAGCTGACTACCTGAGAGGAGGAATATTTTTTGAGTGATTATCTACAATATATAGCAGAAAAAGATAAAATAGATTTTTTTATAAATAAAGGGTTCCGTATCAAAGATGTAGAAGAAAACTTAGAGGGTGCATTTCTTGTCCTGGAGATGAATGATGGAAAAAAGGACATTCCCCATGAAGAAACTCTACACATAAAACATGCAGATTCGAGGAAGTATTTTGCCTCCCTAATAATCAAACAGCAGCGGCAAGAAAGTTAACAAATTCCTCATAGTTTGAGCAAGATTGGAATAAAATCATGTAAACTGCATCGTGAAAGGAGTAATTCTTTTTATGGAATATCAATTGAAATGCAAAGAAAGTGCTTATCCTTGTGAGGTAACCATTGACGAGGATAACAACAGATTTACAATACGTAAAGCCGATTCTAGCGGAGAGTTCTTTAATTCACCAGAGGAGTTGGTCAATTGGATTCTGGAAAATTGGGATTCAAGTGATTTCAATGATGAGGGTGAATTTCAGGAAATGGTTCAGGAGATACAGTTATATTTTCCCATAAATAATTAACAGTAAATGAAAGGATGACATGTTGAATTACTGGACATGTCATCTTTTGTGTTAATTTGTCTGAATTTTTAATTAAATATAACTCCCTCTTACGTTATAATAAGAGTATGGCTTTAGGACCTAGTCATACTTTAAGGATTACGAGGTGAATAAATGAAAACCATGCTCTCCTTACAGGAAATCATGAAGCGAAAACAGTTTGAAAGATCCGAAGTAATTGCAGGAGGACAAGGAATGCATCGCCAAGTGAAATGGGTGCATGTCGTGGAAATAACCAATATAGAAAAACTATTAAATGGACAAGAACTGATTTTATCTACAGGTGTCTCTTTTGGTGGAAACATCGAGAAGTTCCGTTCATTTGTTCAACAGCTGATAAACTGTCAAGCCGCCGGATTATGTATTGAGAAAGGTTCCTACATCCCCGTCATCCCTCAAGAAATTATTGATTTAGCCAATGCACATCATTTCCCTCTTATTTTCTTTCATCAGGAAGTTTCATTTGTAGATATTACGCAAGATATTCATTCTGTCTTAATCAACCAGCAATATCAGATGATCTCTCAGTTAGAAAGCTACTCTCAAACCTTGAACAAAAAACTATTGACCATTACACATGAACTTGACATCCTCACCTATCTTCAAGAACATTTGGAAACACAAATCATTTACGAAAATGGTAACCAAGAAAGGTTCTTTATCCCAGACGTCCCTATCCATGAACGCAAGAAAATTCTTTGCTCCCTAAAATCCGATCCCATGAAGGAAAGGTATTTGAAGGAGTCTGTACAAGTATTGGATAAGCAGCATGGTGTCATTCACATCCTTTCACAGGACCGTACGATGAGTGAGTTTGACCATCTTCTTTTGGATCGCACGGTAACAGCGCTCGCACAGCATATTTTAAGAGGGTTGTATGTGGAGGAGAAGAGAAGACTGGAAGAAAGCGAGTGGCTACGCAGTTGGCTCGAAGGTGGTCAGGGCAAGGAATCTATCCGGGAATTCCTGGGAAGAAATGAGGCAATCTTTCATAAAGGGGGAGTTGTGCTCTTATGTAAAAAGAAGAACCAGCAGGCGCCTTCCTTGGACAAGACCTATCTCACCCTGTTATTTCGTTCTATTTTTGAACAGCAGGGCTTTTCGGTTTTTTTTACAGAGATGAAAAACACGTTAACGGTAATCCTGATCAACAGGAGGGAAGAAAGAGGCTGGAAAGAAAGGCTTTCTGAAGGTGCTGCTGTTATTCTTAATAAACAAAAAGATAACAAAGGAAATTTTTCGTTGCGTTTAGCTGTAGGAAAATATGTCCAGCCCCTTGATCAGCTATCAAGAAGCTATCAGTCCTCGTGGGAGGCATTACAGATACAAGAACAGCTGTTAAAAGAGGAGTATTTCTCCTTTTTTGAAGATCTCCATATTTACCGACTCATTTCTTTTATGCAAAAGCATCATGATCTTCGTGATTTTGTCATGGAATATCTCGAGCCTGTGATTGTTTATGATCAAAAGCATAATGGGAAGCTGCTCGATACCTTGAAAACCTATCTGGCCTGCAATGGATCTAAAAAAGAGACGGCAAGCAAACTCTATATCGTCAGACAGACCCTCTATCACAGGATACAGAAGCTTGAGAGCTTGCTGGGGGAAGATTTCATGAATTCGGAAAAGAGATTAGTAATCGAATTCATGGTGATGGTTTATGAATACCTGAATACAACAAATGCGTATCTGGAAGGAGATAGCAAATCGTACACCCTATAAGAAGTATGGAGATTGGTTTCCTGAAAGGACTACTCTCAGTTGGTATACAAAGCAATATTCACAATAGTAAGGAGTGCGTAGCAGAGGCCACTGATAAACCCAATAAACTGTCTTTTTTATGAGTTTCTAGCTGTTGATTGGAGCAAAAGGCGAAGCCTGAATAACTAAACTAATGTATTGTTTGTCAACAGTCTGAGATTGGTCTCCTAAACGGACCAATCTTTTTTTCTGGCAAAATGTCAGAGGCAAAACCTTATCCATTTTACATTTTGTCTAATGAAAGCCTTTCTAATTTGTCAGATAATAGTCATAAGTTCTAAAAATTCCATAGAAGAATGAGGAGGACAAAGACATGACAATCACTTCAAAAGAAACAGCAGTATTGCAGAATTTCATAGATGGCAAATGGGTTGATTCCAAGGGGACAGAAAAGATGGAAGTCATCAACCCAGCGACAAAGGAATGCTTGGCAAAAGTTCCAATTTCAACGAAAGAGGATGTGGAGGAAGCAGTTAAGGCTGCAAAAACCGCGTTTCAAATGTGGAAGAATACTCCTGTCCCTAAGCGTGCGCGCATTATGTATGCCTATCATCGTCTGCTGACGGAAAACCATGATGAACTGGCAAAGCTCATCGTGCTCGAAAATGGCAAGGCTTTCAAGGAAGCGCATGGGGAAGTGCAAAGAGGGTTGGAATGTGTGGAATTTGCAGCCGGTGCCCCGACCTTGATGATGGGGGAAACCTTATCCAATATAGCAGAAGATATTGATTCCAGCATGTACCGCTATCCTCTTGGAGTGGTGGGAGGTATCACGCCTTTCAACTTTCCGATGATGGTTCCCCTATGGATGTTCCCGCTTGCCATCGCATGCGGAAATACGTTTGTCCTGAAGCCTTCAGAGCGAACGCCTATGCTTGCAAATCGTTTGGTTGAACTTTTTACAGAAGCTGGAGCGCCTGAGGGGATTTTAAACATAGTTCATGGAGCACACGATGTGGTAAATGGACTGCTTAACCATGAGGATGTAAAAGCAATATCCTTTGTCGGTTCACAGCCTGTAGCAAAATATGTGTATGAAACTGCTGCGAAAAATGGGAAGCGTGTTCAGGCCCTATCAGGAGCGAAAAACCACCATGTCGTAATGCCCGATGCAAACATAGAAAAGGCAGCACAGCATATCTTGACTTCCGCATTCGGGAGTGCGGGTCAGCGGTGCATGGCGTGTAGTGCAGTTGTGGTAGTCGGGGATAATGATCAATTTGTAGATGAGTTAAAAGCAAAAGCGAATACCCTTACTATCGGTAATGGGATGGATGAAGAAGTATTATTGACCCCTGTTATAAGGGAAAGCCATAGGGAAAAAGTACTTGGCTATATTAAACAAGGTGTATCAGAAGGGGCTTCCCTGATCAGGGATGGGCGAAAGGAAATGGAAGAGATGACAGAAGGAAACTACCTTGGACCAACTATCTTTGACCATGTGACACCGGAAATGACAATTGCCAAGGAAGAGATCTTTGCTCCGGTTTTGAGCCTTCTGCGAGCAAAAGACCTTGATGAAGCATTGTCACATATTGAGAAATCCCGTTTTGGAAATGGTGCGACCATCTACACGAAAGATGCCAAGGCAGTTCGCCAGTTCAGGGAAGAAGCAGATGCAGGCATGATTGGTGTGAATGTAGGAGTACCAGCAACGATGGCGTTTTTCCCGTTCTCAGGCTGGAAAGACTCCTTTTACGGTGATCTTCATGTAAACGGAAAAGATGGAGTGAATTTCTTCACCCGCAAAAAAATGATCACATCAAGATTCGATTTTTGAAATAAGGATTAGTTAATAGGATATCCCAGCTGTTGATTGGAGAACAGGGCGAAGACTCCTCGAAAATGTTAACACATTTTCTTCGTGCGATGTATCGCTGTCGCAGCCTTCCTTGTCCTACGGGAGGTAGCGCTTAGAGGAGATCCCGCAGGCTTGCGAGGCCACTGATAAACCCAATAACCTATCTTTTTTAAGATTTTCTTGCTGTTGATTGGAGCAATAGGCGAAGACTCCTGCGGGGAGATAGCGACAATCTTGAGACCCCGCAGGGCGCAGCCCGAGGAGGCTCAAGGTCGCCCTCTGGATAAGCGAAGCCGTTTGCGGAAATCAACAGCGGTGTTAATCAGGTTGTCAAAATTATATACTTTTTCAGTGGCCTCCAGGCTTGCCGAGGAGGCTCCGCAAGCGCCCCGCGGAAAACGAAGCCGTTTGTGGAAATCAACAGCTGCGTTAGCATTTTCCCAAATCCTTAAAAATGGAAAGGGTGTATCGGATGGCGAAAGTGAACCAATCGCAAGAACATGATTTATTGGCTCAGGATGACCGGTTTGTATGGCATTCCATGAAACCTTACAGCCCAACTTCCACGATGGTGGTAAAAGAGGCGAAAGGTGCGTGGGTAACAGATATTGACGGAACCCGATATTTGGACGGCATGTCCGGTCTATGGTGTGTGAATGTCGGTTACGGAAGAACGGAACTTGCAGAAGCGGCATATGAACAACTGAAAGAACTGGCTTACTTCCCTTTAACGCAAAGTCATGTCCCTGCCATCAAGCTTGCCGAAAAACTGAACGAGTGGCTTGGGGAGGAATATGTCATCTTTTTCTCCAACAGTGGTTCAGAAGCGAATGAAACAGCCTTTAAGATAGCAAGGCAATATCATGCCCAGCGTGGCGATGCCAACCGCTACAAAATCGTTTCCAGATACCGTTCTTATCACGGAAATACAATGGGATCGCTTGCCGCCACTGGACAGGCGCAACGAAAATACAAATATGAGCCCCTAGCACCAGGTTTTGTGCACGTACCACCACCGGATACCTATAGGATGGAAGATGTCCAAACGGAAGATCCAATGAAGATGCGTTGCGTAAAAGATGTTGATCAGGTCATGACGTGGGAGCTCAGTGAAACCATTGCAGCCATGATCATGGAACCTATCATAACAGGGGGAGGGATACTTACCCCACCAGACAAATATATGGGGGCAGTCGCTGAGATCTGCAAGAAACATGGTGCCCTCCTGATTGTGGATGAGGTGATATGCGGGTTTGGACGAACAGGAAAGCCATTTGGATTTATGAATTATGGTGTAAAACCTGACATTATCACGATGGCCAAAGGAATCACCAGCGCGTATCTGCCGCTGTCTGCAACTGCTGTTAAAAAGGAAATCTATGAGCAATTTAAAGGGTCAGAGGAATACGATTACCTGCGACATGTGAACACTTTCGGCGGAAGCCCTGCCTCGTGTGCACTAGCATTAAAAAACTTGGAAATCATGGAGAACGAAAAGTTGATAGAGCGTTCTGCTGAAAAAGGAGCCATACTTTTAAGTGAACTTCGATCACGATTATCAGCAAATCCATATGTCGGTGATGTACGTGGCAAAGGACTGCTTGTCGGATTGGAACTCGTTAGGAATAAAGAGACAAAAGAGCCAATTGAAATCGATAAGATTAATGGAGTCATTGCTGCTTGCAAAAGGAAAGGCTTGATTGTAGGGAAAAACGGCGCTACAGTTGCTGGATTTAATAATGTGCTAACCCTTTCTCCTCCTTTGTCGATCAGTGATGAAGACCTTCAGTTCATCATTGAGACGGTGGCGGATTCTATTTCGGACCTGAAGTAAAATACCCGTATAAATACCTTTAACTAAATAGAGAATAACGAGTAGGAGGCGTTTCTCTTGGAAAATCAGAAGAAATGGCTGTTACGCCTAGGTACACTTCTACTCGTTATGATCATTTTGTATGTCTTCATGAAGCTGAGCCCGTTATGGGAACCGGTTCTAAGAGTTATAATAATTATAAGCATCCCGTTTTTAATCAGTATTTTCATTACATACCTGTTGCATCCGGTTGTAGAATACACGCACAATAGAGGCATGCCAAGACCTATAGCCATTCTTCTGATCTATCTATTGTTTTTTGGTGGAATCGGTCTCATAGGCTACAAAGGCATACCTGTCATCATTGACCAACTGTGGGAGCTTTCCGATAATTTTCCGAGACTCGCTCAAACCTATAGTGGTTGGATCAAACAGATTCATAGCTCCACCTCAAGTTGGCCTGACGGAATCCATGAAAGGGTAGATCAGACTTTTGTTGAATTCGAAGCGATGCTCTCCAATCTTTTAACAAGGGTCGTAGCGGGGTTGAAAGGAATATTAAATTCCTTTTTCATTCTGATTGTCATCCCATTTATTGTATTTTACCTGTTGAAGGATTACGATCAGGTTAAGAAACTTGTCTGGTATCTCACACCTAGAAAATGGCGGGAGCCGGGGCTCGCCTTTTTAAAAGATGTGGACATCTCTTTAGGTAGCTATATAAGAGGCCAACTTACTGTCTGCCTGATTATTGGCTTTTTAGCAACGGTAGCCCTTTGGTTAAGTGGTATGAGATATCCTTTAGTTCTTGGCGTCATTATCGGAATCACCAATATCATCCCTTATTTTGGCCCGATAATAGGGGCCTTCCCTGCTGTGATTATTGCTGCGACCATGTCAGTGAAAATGGTGATCCTCGTCATTATCATCATTTTTGGGCTGCAATTTATAGAGGGCAACATCTTATCTCCCCTCATCGTAGGAAAAAGTCTGCATATCCACCCAGTATTCATCATACTGGCACTTTTGATAGGTGGAGAGGTGGCGGGAGTGATTGGATTGATATTAGCAGTACCGGTATTTGCTGTGTTAAAGGTCACTTTGACCCATCTTACTGCTCATTTCATCAAACATTGACAACGGTCTTTCTGTTGCATATAATCGAAGCATACAAGCTACATAAACCAATTCATAGAAGGATCTGAGTACATTACAGACCATCCTGATAAGAGAGGAATTCCACGGCTGAAAGAATTCTAGGGTGAAGGGTAATGGAAAGCTAATCCGGAGAGCAGGGTAAAATCCTGCCGGCTTGCACCGTTAAAGCAATCTGAGAGATGGCAGAATTAATCTGTCATAATCAGGGTGGTACCGCGAGAACACTCTCGTCCCTGTTATTAGGGACGGGAGTTTTTTGTTTTTTAGTAACATTTTAAGGAGGAAAATCAAATGAAACACCTAACATCCGCTCAAGTTCGACAAATGTTCCTGGACTTCTTCAAAGAAAAAGGCCATGCCGTAGAACCCAGCGCATCCCTTGTTCCACACGAAGACCCATCCCTATTATGGATCAACAGTGGAGTTGCAACCTTAAAAAAATACTTCGATGGCCGTGTCATCCCAGCAAATCCCCGAATTTGCAATGCACAAAAATCGATCCGTACCAATGATATTGAAAACGTAGGAAAAACAGCCCGACATCATACTTTCTTTGAAATGCTTGGTAACTTCTCCATCGGAGAGTACTTCAAGAAAGAAGCAATTGACTGGGCGTGGGAGTTCCTTACAAGTGAAAAATGGATCGGGTTTGAAGCGGAAAAACTTTCTGTCACCATCCATCCTGAAGATGAGGAAGCATATCAATATTGGAATGAAGTGATTGGTGTTCCTGCAGAAAGAATTATTCGACTCGAGGGTAACTTCTGGGACATCGGTGAAGGCCCAAGTGGACCGAATACGGAGATATTCTATGACCGTGGTGAAAGCTATGGCAATGACCTGAATGATCCAGAACTATACCCAGGTGGAGAGAACGAACGCTATCTCGAAATTTGGAACCTTGTATTTTCTGAGTTCAACCACAACCCAGACCATACTTATACACCACTTCCAAAGAAAAATATTGATACAGGTATGGGCCTCGAGCGTATGGTATCTGTCATTCAAGATGTACCGACCAACTTTGATACAGACCTTTTCATTCCGATTATACAAGCGACTGAAAAAGTATCTGGCGAAAAGTATCGAACAAACGAGGAAAAAGATACGGCATTTAAAGTAATTGCTGATCATATCCGTACGGTGACATTTGCAGTTGGTGACGGTGCCCTTCCTTCTAATGAAGGACGCGGCTATGTTCTTCGTCGCCTCTTAAGAAGAGCAGTTCGTTACGCTAAACAACTTGGCATCAACCGTCCATTTATGTATGAGCTTGTGCCGGTAGTGGCGGAAATCATGGTGGATTTCTACCCAGAGGTAAAAGAAAAACAGGATTTCATCCAGCGTGTGGTAAAAACAGAAGAAGAGCGTTTCCATGAAACACTAAATGACGGTTTGGCAATCCTATCTACCGTCATAGCAAAAGCGAAAGAGGAAGGCAGAACAGTCGTTTCCGGTGCAGATGCATTCCGTCTTTATGATACGTATGGTTTCCCGGTGGAATTAACAGAAGAGTATGTGGAAGAACAGGGCATGTCCCTTGATCACGATGGGTTTGAAAAAGAGATGGAAGGCCAGCGTGATCGTGCTCGTTCCGCTCGTCAGGACGCAAGCTCCATGCAGGTCCAATCCGGAGTTCTAGGGGAGATCCGTTCGGAAAGTAGCTTTATTGGGTATAACCAACTATCCGCAGATACAACACTCTCTGTCATCGTCAAAAATGGGGAGCTGGCAGATTTAGCTGAAACCGGCGATGAGGTACAAGTCATCTTGGCAGAAACACCTTTTTACGCCGAGAGTGGTGGACAGATTGCTGATCACGGATATATCGTGACCGAGTCCGGAAGAGGATTTGTGAAGGATGTTCAAAAAGCTCCTAACGGCCAAAATTTACACACCATCGTTGTAGAGGAAGGTGTGCTGAACAGAGAGCAAATGGTAAAAGCAGAAGTTCATGCAAAGAACCGTGCCCAAATCATCAAAAATCACACCGCTACGCACATTCTGCACCAAGCATTGAAAGATGTGCTTGGCACACATGTAAACCAAGCTGGTTCCCAGGTTACTGCAGACCGTCTTCGTTTTGACTTTTCACATTTTGGTCAGGTAACACAGGAAGAGATGGAACAAATAGAAGCAATCGTCAATGAAAAGATCTGGGCTAGCATGAATGTTGTCATTGAAAACAAGTCCATAACAGAAGCGAAAGCGATGGGGGCAATGGCATTATTCGGTGAAAAGTATGGAGATATCGTGCGCGTGGTCCAAGTTGGCGAGTATAGCCTAGAGCTTTGCGGAGGATGTCATGTACCGAATACTTCTGAGATTGGTCTATTCAAAATTGTGTCTGAGTCTGGAATTGGTGCAGGAACACGTCGTATGGAGGCCGTTACTGGTGAAGGTGCGTACCGTCTGTTGAACGATCAGGTTCAATTGCTGAAAGAAGCTGCTGCCAAATTGAAAACAAAACCACAAGAGGTAGGAGCAAGGATCGATGTTCTTCTTTCCGACATGAAGGAATTACAGCGTGAAAACCAATCTTTGGCTTCAAAGCTCGGAAACATCGAAGCAGCCAATCTTTCTTCTAAAGCAAAAGACATCAATGGAGTAACGATGCTAGTGAGCAAAGTGGCGGGTACAGACATGAATAACCTACGTACTATGGTGGATGATTTAAAAAACAAACTCGGTTCTGGTATCATAGTACTTGCAAGTGTACAAGATGGAAAAGTGAACATTTCTGCAGGTGTTACCAAAGATCTTATTGAAAAAGGGTACCATGCCGGCAAGGTTGTGAAAGAAGTAGCTACACGTTGTGGTGGCGGCGGTGGTGGTCGTCCTGATATGGCACAAGCAGGCGGAAAAAACCCGGAACAAGTCGATTCTGCATTACAATCTGTTGAAGATTGGATAAAATCCGTTTAACATTGCCGACATTTGGTGTACAATAAAGGTAACAATTGACAAGCAGATAGAAAAGGCCCAGTTAAAGGATATTGTTGAAAGAAAGATATCATAGCTGTTGGTTGGAGCACAGGGCGAAGACTCCGGCGGGAGGTAGCGCTTTAGGGGAGACCCCGCAGGCAAAGCCGAGGAGGCTCCACAAACGCCCTTAGGATAAGCGAAGCCTAGTGCGGAAACTAACAGCGGCTTTTAACAGAGCCCAGAAAATAGAAGTCTAAGAGAGAGGTGCAAATGATGAGCTCCTTTGACAAAACAATGAAATTTAACTTTCCGGAAGATGCATTGGAAGCTAATGTTGATGACGTATTAATAACGGTTTATGAGGCGTTGCAGGAAAAAGGGTACAATCCGATCAATCAAATCGTAGGTTACTTATTATCTGGGGATCCTGCCTATATCCCTCGTCATAAAGACGCGAGAACGCTTATTCGGAAAATTGAAAGGGACGAGCTAATTGAAGAATTGGTGAAGTCCTACTTAGAACAGCACCGCAAGGAGTAGTACATGCGCATTTTGGGCTTAGACGTCGGTTCCAAAACGGTGGGTGTGGCCATCAGCGATGAAATGGGATGGACTGCACAAGGTTTGGAAACGATAAAAATTGATGAAGCAATTAAAAATTTGGGCTTTAAGCGATTGAAGCAAATTATCGCAGAATATAAGCCTGATAAAGTGGTGATAGGACTACCCAAAAACATGAATGGCTCCATCGGACCCAGGGGAGAAGCCAGCAAGCACTATGGCGAGATGCTGACCTCCAAAACCGGGCTGCCTGTCATCTATTGGGATGAACGTCTTTCTACTGTAGCAGCAGAAAGGATTCTTCTCTCTGCTGACGTAAGTAGAAAAAAAAGAAAGCAAGTAATTGACAAGATGGCTGCAGTTGTTATTTTACAAGGATATTTAGACAGCCAACAATAAATTAGAGGTGAGCAGAATGGAACACGGAGAACAAAATATTACAGTAGTAGACGAAAACGGGAACGAACAATTATGTGAGGTGCTTTTCACATTTGACTCAGAGGAGTTTGGAAAGTCATATGTACTTTACTATCCTGTCGGAGCAGATAATGATGATCAAGATGACATTGAAATCCATGCTTCCAGCTTCGTTCCAAGCGAGTCAGAAGAAGGCGGCGACCTTCAGCCAGTTGAAACGGATGAAGAGTGGGACATGATCGAAGAAATGTTGAACACGTTCTTGGCGGAAGAAGAAGAGTAAGAATACAAAAGAGAGCAAGCAGAAAATTCTGTTTGCTCTCTTTTTATGTGCTGCCTTCTCCTTGTTTCTGCTCGGGAAACAGTAAGGAGGTCAGCTGTTCTTTATTTGTGATTAAATCATTTAAGGTATATTGGTCCAACACAGAAAGAAATGCTTGAAGTGCCTGATATAAGACGCCCTTTAATTTACAATTAGGGGAAATGATACAGGAAGAATGCTCCTGGAAACACTCCACCATATGAAAGTCTTCCTCCGTCTCGCGCACTAGCTTTCCAATGTTTATATTTTCCGGTAAAACTGCAAGCTTCAAGCCCCCATTACGTCCACGTATCGTTTCTACGTAGCCGAGTTTTCCAAGGTTAAAGGTGACTTTCATCAAGTGATTCTTGGAAATCTTATAGGATTCCGCAATCTCCTTGATTTGTACAAGCCTATTCTCCTCAGGCAAACTAGCTAAATACAATAAAACTCTCAATGAGTAATCAGTGTATAGTGTAAGTTTCATATTGTCCCTCCACATTTATCTTACCATAATCTCTATCCTGAATGAAAATGGAAAAACTACTAAATGGAAACTAGAACAACTTCCTAATAAATTCAAAAATATCAGGACAAAAGTAATGCTTAGCTCAAGAAAAATGATAAAATATGATGTAGGAATGTGTCGGAAAAACAAAATTGCTTGTTTTTTTGTCAAAAATATAATGAAATTGTTGTATAATTAATTGGTGTGCGAGAGGGGGGCTTTTTGTTGTCAGATAAAAATAATAAGGACAGTATTCAAGAAAAGTTGAAAGAGAAGCATTTTGAAGCGAAGATTGTTCGCCGCATCGTTTTTACCGTATTCGTCATTCTTATGCTTGCCTTGACCGGAATTATCGGTGGCGGTTATTTCTATATAAAAAATGCATTAAAGCCAGTGAACGAGGAATCAACAGAAACTGTAATGGTGGATATTCCGATCGGATCATCTCCAACCGCGATAGGTAATATCCTGGAAGATAATGGAATTATACATAATGGTAAAGCTTTCCGCTATTATGTAAAGTTCAAAAATGAATCCGGTTTTCAGGCAGGGGAGTATGAATTAAGTCCTTCCATGAATCTGGATGAAATCGTCGGCTTCTTGAAAGAGGGGAAGGTACAGCAGGATGTCCTTTTCACGATTACCATCCCCGAGGGAAGACAACTGGAACAGATTGCTGTCATTCTTGAAAACAGAATCGGTCTTAAAGAAAAGGAATTCCTTGAAACCGTCAATGATAAAGAGTTCATAGAAAGCATGATGGAAAAATATCCGAATGTTGTGACGGATGAGGTTCTGAATGAGGATATAAAATATGCTTTAGAAGGATATCTGTTCCCTGCAACATATCCTTTCTATGTGGAGAATCCGACTGCAGAAGAGGTCATTGACGTCATGCTTCAGAAAACGAGTGAAATACTTGCAGATGACGAAGTTCGAATCGGCATGGCAAATAGAGATTTGACTCCGCATCAATTATTGACATTGGCAAGTCTCATAGAGGCAGAGGCTACCGTGCAAACCGATCGGGAAAGCATCTCAAGTGTCTTTTACAATCGAATGGATGTGGGCATGCCTCTTCAAACCGATCCGACCGTACTGTATGCTTTAGGGGAACACAAAGAGAGAACATTATATGAGCACCTTGAAGTGGATTCTCCGTATAACACCTATAAACATCAAGGTCTGCCTCCTGGTCCGATCGCCAATGCAGGTGTGTCTTCGCTACAGGCGGCAATGCACCCTGCGGAGACAGAGTACTATTACTTCCTTGCGACTCCGGATGGAGAAGTGTTATTCAACGAAACACTTGAAGAGCATAATAACGATAAGAACCAATATATTACTAATCAAGACAACAGTTAGGGCTGTAGGGGAAGTGCGAAATTAATTCGCATTCCCCATTTTTTTGTGGTAAAATATATCGAGTTGTTTTGAACTGAAAAGTATTTATTACAAAAAGAGGGTTCCTCCTATGAGGTCACCTCTATTTTCTTTGTTTATGGAAACTATTTGACCTATAAACATCTCTAGGTTTCCGTTCCAGGTGTTTGCTTATCCAGAGGGCGATGCTTGAGCCTCCTCACAACGCTTCAGGGGTCTCAACCTACCGCTACCTCCCGCGGGGGTCTCACACCTTGCACTTCAATCTAGAGGGGAATTGACCCAACATCAATGTTTTTCAAAACCTTGTTTAAATAGAAGAAGGAGGCTGCCTAGATTGGAAGCCAATGAAAATAAAGTAATTACTTACCTTGATTCCCTTGTCCCCACAAGAAACGATTTAGTTACAAAAATGGAAAAGCTTGCACAATTGGAAAATGTTCCGATTATGGATCTTGTAGGTATGGAGACATTGCTCCAGCTATTGAGACTGTCGCAACCAAGAAGAATCCTTGAAATCGGTGCTGCAATCGGATATTCGGCCATTCGAATGGCACAAGCAATACCGGATGTAACCATTGTCACAATCGAGCGCGAGGAGCATAGGTACCAACAAGCAAAGCAACACATCGCTGAAGCTGGGCTTTCCGAGCGTATTGAGTTGATTTTTGGGGATGCCTTAGAGGTGCAGGCACAAATAGCACAGCAAGGTCCATTTGATCTAATTTTTGTGGATGCAGCAAAGGGGCAATATGAGCGTTTTTTTACGATGTATGAGCCTCTATTGAATGACTTGGGTGTCATCATTACTGATAATGTACTGTTCCGTGGGCTGGTAGCTGAGAACCAGGAAACCATTGAACCGAAGAGAATAAGAAATCTCGTGAAGAAAATTGACTCCTATAACAGATGGCTGATGGAACATCCAGATTATATAACTACCATCCTGCCTGTGGGAGATGGAATTGCCATCAGTAAAAAAAGAGGTGAAAGAATATGAAGAAACCTGAACTGTTAGTGACTCCAATTGATCTGGAAAATATGAAAGACCTGATGGACGCTGGCGCGGATGCATTCGTCATCGGCGAACAACGTTATGGTTTGCGCCTGGCTGGGGAATTTGACAGAGCTCAATTGAAAGAGGCGATTACACTCGCACACAATCAGGACAAAAAGGTTTATGTGGCTATGAATGCACTCTTTCATAACGAAAAAGTGGAAGAGCTTTCCGACTATCTGCAATTTTTGAACGAAGTGAATGCTGATGCCGTAATCTTTGGAGATCCAGCAGTGTTGATGGCAGCAAAGGAAGTTGCGCCAGATATGAAGCTACACTGGAATACCGAAACGACGGCAACCAATTATTACACCTGTAATTATTGGGGCAGAAAAGGTTCAAAGCGTGCGGTTCTGGCTCGTGAAATAAACATGGATTCCATTGTGGAAATCAAAGAAAATGCGGAAGTGGAAATAGAGGTACAGGTGCATGGCATGACCTGTATGTTCCAATCGAAGCGTTCCCTGATCGGTCACTATTTCGAATACCAAGGGAAAACAATGGAAGTGGAAAAAGGAAAAGAAAGAGCGATGCTTCTCCATGATAAAGAACGTAATAACAAGTATCCTGTTTATGAAGATGAGAATGGAACCCATATCATGAGTCCAAATGATATGTGCATCATTGATGAATTAGAAGAAATGATTGATGCGGAAGTGGACAGCTTCAAAATTGACGGGGTGCTCCAAACTTCTGAATATATGGTGGAAGTGACAAAACGCTACCGCAAAGCAATCGATTTGTGCGTGGAAAATAGAGAGCAATATGAAGAAATCAAAGAGGATCTTCTAAGTGAACTGGAAGAGCTGCAGCAGGATCACCGCCCACTGGATACAGGGTTCTTCTTTAAGGAAACAGTTTATTAAGTAGAAAAGGAGGTAGCCTTTATGACAACCTACGTGAATGATAAAATTTCTAAAATAGTAGATGGCAAGCGTGTAATTGTGAAGAAACCCGAATTGCTTGCCCCTGCAGGTAATCTCGAAAAACTGAAAATTGCCGTCCAGTATGGGGCTGACGCCGTTTTTATCGGTGGGCAGGAATATGGACTGCGTTCCAACGCCGGCAACTTCACTTTTGAAGAAATGGCGGAAGGGGTACAGTTTGCAGAAAGATTTGGGGCAAGAATATACGTTACTACCAATATATTCGCCCATAACGAAAACATGGATGGCCTTGATGAATATCTTATCGGCATTGAAAAAGCAGGGGTCCATGGTATTATCGTGGCAGACCCCCTTATTATCGAAACCTGCCGCAGAGTGGCTCCTAAGCTTGAAGTACACTTAAGTACTCAGCAATCCTTGTCCAACTGGAAAGCTGTCCAGTTCTGGAAAGAGGAAGGATTGGAGCGAGTTGTGCTTGCGCGTGAGACAAGTGCGGAAGAGATCCGTGAAATGAAAGAAAAGGTGGACATCGAGATTGAAACGTTCATCCACGGTGCTATGTGTATCGCCTATTCCGGACGTTGTACGCTAAGTAATCATATGACAGCACGTGACTCTAACCGAGGTGGTTGTTGCCAGTCCTGCCGTTGGGACTACGATCTGTATGAGCTGAAAGACGGTGAAGAGAAAGCATTGTTTGCCGAAAACGATTCACCATTCGCTATGAGTCCTAAGGATTTGAAGTTGATTGAATCCATTCCAAGAATGATAGAGCTTGGAATCGACAGCTTGAAAATTGAAGGACGTATGAAATCCATTCACTACGTGGCTACAGTGGTGAGCGTGTACCGCAAAGTGATTGACGCTTATTGTGCAGACCCAGACAACTTCATCATCCAACAGGAATGGCTGGAAGAGCTTGATAAATGTGCAAACCGTGAAACGGCGCCTGCTTTCTTTGAAGGTGTTCCAGGGTATAAAGAGCAGATGTTTGGTAACCATAGCAAGAAGACTGCCTTTGACTTTGTGGGACAGGTACTTGACTATGACGCGGAAACGCAAATGGTAACATTGCAACAACGGAACTTTTTCAAGCCTGGTGAAGAGGTAGAATTTTTCGGACCTGAAATGGATAACTTCACCCAGAAGATAGAGAAAATATGGGATGAAAAGGGCAATGAATTAGATGCGGCCCGTCATCCCTTGCAGATCGTGAAATTCAGAGTGGAAAAACCGGTCTATCCAAATAACATGATGCGAAAGGGGCAGTAAGGAAATGGGGAAGAAACCGATCGTAATCGGGGTAGCTGGAGGTTCTGGCTCAGGTAAAACTAGTGTAACGAAAGCAATTTTTGATCATTTTACAGAGAAGTCCATCCTGATGCTTGAACAGGATTACTATTACAAGGATCAAGCAGATGTACCAATGGAAGAGAGATTGAAAACCAACTATGATCATCCGCTTGCATTCGACAACGATCTGTTGATTGAGCACATTGAGAACTTATTACAATATGATACCGTGAAAAAGCCGGTTTATGATTACACACTTCATACAAGGTCCTCTCAGGTGATTGAAGTAGAACCGAAGGATGTTATTATTGTAGAAGGAATTTTGGTATTAGAAGACGAGCGTTTGCGTAACTTAATGGATATAAAGCTTTTTGTGGACACAGATGCCGACATCCGCATCATCCGCCGCATGCTTCGTGACATCAAGGAACGTGGACGTACCATTGATTCTGTCATCGAACAATATGTAACCGTAGTCCGACCGATGCATAACCAATTCATTGAACCGACGAAGAGATATGCAGATATTATTATCCCTGAAGGTGGACAAAACCACGTTGCCATCGACCTGATGGTAACAAAAATTCAAACAATTCTTGAACAAAAAGAGATTTTGTAATAACATATGAGAAGCTAGAGAATTTTCCAATTGTGGAAGGGACGACGATGTATTCCATTAAATGGGTACATCTTTTTCCACATTTACATAGGCTTTGAACTTTATTGCCATAAAGATACAACGTAAATTGGGGAATGCAATTACTAGAAGGAGTGAATAGTCATGGCACAAGAGAAAGTATATCCAATGACACAAGCTGGGAAAGACAAGCTTGTACAAGAATTAGAAAACTTGAAATCCGTAAGACGTAAAGAAGTGGTAGAACGTATTAAGATAGCGCGTAGCTTCGGAGACCTTTCCGAGAACTCCGAGTATGATTCCGCAAAAGAAGAGCAGGCGTTCGTGGAAGGCCGTATCACGCTTCTTGAGCAAATGGTCCGTAACGCAAAAATCATCCAGGAAGACAAGGAAACAGATGCAGTAGGTCTAGGAAAGACAGTAACATTTGTTGAGCTTCCAGATGGAGAAGAAGAAACATACACTATCGTGGGTAGTGCTGAAGCTGATCCATTCGAAGGCAACATCTCCAACGAATCCCCAATGGGAAGCTCCCTTATGGGCAAACGTGTAAACGATGAAGTAACCATCCAAACTCCAGGCGGAGAAATGAACGTGAAAATCGTTTCTGTAAAATAAGATTATAAAAGCTGTTACTGTAAATTTGTTGGTATTTTAAAGTTAGATGGATTAGTAAATTGGAGCGAAAGGCACTCGACTCCGGCGGGAGGTAGCGGTAGACTTGAGACCCCGCAACAAAGTGAGGAGGCTTAAGCACCGCCCCGCGGAAAGCGAGTGCCTGTAGCGAAAAGGAACGGTCAACCTTTCAAACTAATAACATAAATTTCTTCGAAAACAGCCTTTTGATTAAAAAAACCCCACCTCGTCAACAATGTTGATGAGGTGTTTTTTTATGCAACGGTTAATCAGAGGGAGAATCAATAAACTTGGAATCTGTGTGATCCTGCTATTAAGCCTGCTAATCGGCAGGCTTGTTCAAGTGCAGCTAATCAGCACCGAATCCTTTACAAAAGACCATATTAATCTTATCGAAGCAAGTGTCAAGCAGCGGACACAATCCCTCGTCATCGATGAAGGGCGTGGCCGGTTCATTGACCGAAATGGATTACCGCTAACTCATGACTATTTTCCAAGTGTCATCTTGTTTCCATTTTTGAACGGACTTGATTGGCCAAAAGATGAACTTGGAAGCATTCTAGGAATGAGCACCAATGAAATTGATCGTTTGCTTGCGGATGCTGAGAAGCCGGTAGTACTCTCAGAAAGTCTGACGGAAGAGAAGATGGAGAAGATTAATGATCTTGACTATCCAGGCGTGGTTGCGTTGTATCGTCAATTCAAGCTCGAGGATAATATCGCTGAGCATGTAATAGGAATGACCGGGGAAGATGCAGATACGTTTTTGAAGCGGTATCCTGAAAAAGTGTCAAAAGAAAATTACTCTCCTCATACGCCAATCGGTGTATCGGGCTTGGAGCAGGCTTTTGACGAAATCATCCTTCCGGAAGGATCCACCAAGCTTCTCTATCACGTAGATCGCTATGGTGGTCCATTGTTTGGTATCGATGTTCGGTATATGTCACCGTCGAATGCCTATTATCCTCTATCTGTGAAGACAACCCTTGATAAGAATATCCAACAGATGGCGGAAAAAGTATTAGATGACTATCAGGTGAAAAAGGGTGGTTTGGTAGTTATCGACATTGCTACAAATGAAGTGGTAGCCATGGCTTCTAGACCTGCCACGAATCCCGAAAATCCTATTAAAGGTCCGGGTGCCCATAATTTGATGCTAGAGCCCCATTTTCCTGGCTCTGTTTTCAAAACGGTCGTAACAGCAGCTGCGATTGAAGAAAACATGGTAGATAAAGAGATGGCGTATAATTGTGACCTAGACATTAGGGGAAACCTTCTTGATGATGAAAAGAAACGGATGGGTACACTTAATCTCGAAACAAGTTTCGCTCAAAGCTGCAATTATACTTTTGGCGAAATTGGAAAACAGTTGGTAGCAAAAGACCGGGATGTGTTGGACAGGTACGCAGAAATGATGGGGCTGACAGGGACAATCGGTTGGCATGGAGATATGTTCGGCTTTGAAGACTTCACTCAAATCCCTTCCGAAAAAGAGAACATCGTCTGGTCAGATGATAAGGAAAAAGGTGTCCCGCTCGCAGTGGCCCAAACCTCCATCGGCCAAAAGGATGTAAAGGTGACACCGCTTGCCGTAGCCAATATGATGGCGACCATCGCCCGGGGAGGCAAGTCAAAAGAAGTGAAGCTTGTCAGTGACATCCTTTACAAAAACGGGACATCGCTCTACACATTTCCGGAGCATGACAGAAAGGTAGACAAGCTATCCCCTTACACGGTCATGCAGCTCCAACATCTTCTGAGAGAAGTGGTGGCAGCAGATACGGGAACGGGATGGAGGATGAGGGACTTACCTTATGAGGTAGCGGGAAAAAGCGGTACTGCCCAGACTGGAAAGGTTATAGAGGGAGACAGGGAACTGTTAAATAGATGGTTCGCGGGATATTTTCCCATCCAAAGCCCTAAATATGCCATGGTGATGGTAGAGTTGGACGTGTTGGATGAGAACAATGTCTCATCTGTCTATGTGGAGATGGTCCAACAGCTGTACAATCTGGAAAACCCGGAACGATAATACCAATCCTTTTCACTGTGCTTTTTATAGTATTGATGGTACAATAAACTATTGTAATTATACTATATATGGCTTTGACTAGGAGGGACTGTCGTGTCTTTAAACTTTAACAAAGGTGGCTCACGTTACGGCCGAACAACCAAACGCAAAAAAACAAACATGATCTTGAATATCCTGATTGGTGTTGTATTCATATTTATCATTGTTCTAGCATCTTCTCTGTTCTTTGGAAAAAATAATCCAGAAAAAGACAGCGAAAACCAGCTGGCAACAGAAGAACAAGAATTAAACGAAACACAAGAAAACGAAGCAGCAGAAGAAGAAACTGAGGAAGCTGCTCCACCGCAAGAAAAGGAAAAGCCTGAATCTGAGGAAGCTGACGAAGCTGACGAGGAAGAAAAGGAAGAGGAGTCCAACGAGTCTGTCGAATCCGAAACAGAGGTTTCTGAAAACTCCGATGACCCTAACGTCATCAAAACGATGACAAATCCTGGATGGGGTCCTGTCGGCACAACTCAGTCCGAACCACATACTTCCGTCTATGACGAAGGCCATGTTGACTGGAAAGAAAAGTTGGATGCTGTTCATGCGGCAACCGGCCTGAACAGTGGGGACTACACCTTGTACTTCCTAGGTAATGGCGGGAGCGAGCACTTGGCTGTAGCTTCCATTAAGGACAAATCCACAGGTGAAAACTTCAAAGTTTACTTGGAGTGGGTGACCAACAAAGGTTGGAAGCCAACAAAGGTGGAGCAGGTTAAGTCATTGTAATATATAAGTGAGAGTGTTAGTGTGGTGGGCCTATCCCTTTGGGGGTGGGTTTTTTTTATTGGGATGGGGTTGTTTAGTATAGGGGCGGGAGGTTCGCTACTCATATCGAATTTTGCGATATTATGTCGAACTGCTCGTAAAAGTTGCGTAACTGCTCGTATTTTTAATTAACGGAAAATAAAAGTTGCCTAACTACTCGTAAATTTGAATAACGGAAAATAAAAAGAGAGTTTGGGGATTTCAAACTCCTTTATTAAAAAATAGTAGCAGGAAATCAAGGGGGAGGAAGAGAATACAGTTAAAAGTCCAAAAAAGGAGGTGCAAAATGATCCAAAAACAGAGAGAAAAGTCCCATAGGCTTCTAACACATGAGGCAGGAATGCGAAGAGTTCCCAAAAATCATCCTAAATTTCCAATAATGGAAAAGGAACATGGTAGATTGTTCTATGGCCATAAAGGTGAGGAGGCCATGGATTACTTTTTAACCTTTCTGCCTGATGACAAATATTTAATTCTTAATAGTCTAAGGCTTGAAGATCCAAAAGGTAGGTTTTTTCAGATGGATACAGTGCTTCTTTCGCAAACCCATTGTATTATAGTAGATTCAAAATATATAAATGGTGTTTTGGAGTTTGATGAACAAGCAAATCAACTTTTACGACATTTACCCGATAATGGTGATATAGAAAAGCTAAGTGATCCAATTTCTCAAATGGTACGGCAAAGTCATCAGCTTGCACTTTGGTTTGAGAAGCATAACTTCCCCCCGATCCCAATCTCAAGTCTTATAGCTTTAACCCATACGAATGCCACACTTATTAAGACAACACCCTCCGTTCGAAAAAAAGTCACTTTTCATACAAACTTACCAAACAGAATAAAAGAAATTGACGATAATCATTCTACTGAACATATGAGTAGGAAAGAACTTCTTAAACTCTCCAAACTAATGATCAAAAAGCATACTCCTGATAAGTTTAATTTCCTTGGCTATTATAAGATACAGCCCCATGAGTTAATACCAGGAGTGATATGTTCTACATGTGCATCTTCCCCAATGCGTAAAAAAAGAACGATATGGTATTGTTTAAAATGTGGGGCGTGCTCAAAGATCACTCATCTTGATGCGCTTTCGGATCATAAACTATTGATTGGAGCTGTAATCACTAATAAAGGAATAAGGTGGTTCCTACAACTACCGACAAGAACAGCTACTTCTAAATACTTATCATCATTAAATCTCAGATTTGAAGGAGACTATAAAGGCAGGAAATACTTTTTATAGGGAAAGCCCCCAAAAACGCCCACTCCCGAGCGTTCCTCCATACCATCATTTCCCTTTCAACTTAAAATGCACCACCGCACTATACAACCGTCTACCTTCCTCATCCACATGCATCTGATGTGACACAGAATGCACACCCAACATTATTGCTCGGTTATGATCAATTTGTTCATTTAACTTCTTTTCCAACGTTTTCAAGTCAAGTGCTTCAAAAAACTCCACTTTATCTTCCAATAAACTAAATTCAAAGTTCATAATTCCTAGTCCTTTCGTCGGCTTTATTTTACAGAAAAATCAGAACGATTGTAAACGTTCCCATCCTTCTATTATCAGCTTTCTTTGTACATCGTACCAAACATTTTCGTTGTAGAAAATAGAAAGATGTGATAGATTAAGAACAGTAATTTTTTAAAAACATACTATACTCATAGGAATTGTATAAATTATTGGGATAGGTGGAGTGATCATCAATGGGGCGTGAATTCGTCGAACTGTTTAATGATTGGGCAAACTATTATGATGCCACGGTGAGCGGGAAAGATCAGGAATATGCGGAGGTCTTCCGTGGATATGAGGATATATTAAAGGATGTGGCGGCAAAGGCATTGAGTCCTGTCGTGGAGTTCGGGGTTGGTACAGGGAATCTAACTGCCGAGCTGTTGAAAGAAGGGCATAAAGTCTATGCTATTGAGCCTTCCAAAACAATGCGGGAGAAGGCGGCGGAAAAGCTGCCCGAGACGGTCAGCATTGAAGACGGGGACTTTTTAAGTTTCCCTGCACCACCGGAATCGATCCAATCCATAGTCAGCACTTATGCGTTTCATCATCTGACGGATAAAGAAAAAGAAGAAGCGGTGGCGCACTATGGAAAGTTACTTGATAAAGGTGGTAAAATAGTATTTGCTGATACGGTCTTTGAAAATGAAGAGGCGTACAGAGCGACAATTGAACAGGCAGAAAAGCATACGTTTCTGAATTTGGCGAACGATTTAAGAACGGAATACTATACAACGATGGGGGTTCTCACCGTAATTTTTGAAAAACATGGTTTTAAGGTGGAGTTCCAGCGTTTTAATCATTTTGTCTGGGTAATGGAAGCGACGAAACAATAGTAGGCGGGCAATCACATTCTCTCTTTTTGAAGTAGTGAGTCGGTCCGTCCGCTAATTCTATGAAAAGAGGGATTCTCATAATGAAAGTAGCAATCATCGGAGCAATGGAAGAAGAAGTAACCATCATGCGTGAAAAGATTGAAGACATGGAAACAACAACTGTTGCAGGTTGTGAATATTATACAGGGACTTTGAATGGCGTAGATGTCATTTTATCAAAATCAGGGATAGGAAAAGTAAATGCGGCACTTAGCACGTCTTTACTTTTAGAGCGTTTCAAGCCGGAAGTAGTTATTAATACAGGATCTGCAGGCGGGTTCTCGCCATCCTTGAATGTTGGAGATGTTGTCATTTCAACGGAAGTTCGTCACCATGATGTGGATGTGACGGCTTTTGGATATGAATACGGACAAGTTCCGGGCTTGCCGGCAGCATTCGAAGCGGATGCGAAGCTTATGGCTGTTGCCAAAAAAGCTGCTGAAAACGTAAGCGGTATGCAGGTGGTGGAAGGACTGATCGCGACAGGGGATTCCTTTATGAATGATCCGGTGCGCGTGGAAGCGGTTCGTGAAAAGATGCCTGAGTTACAGGCTGCGGAAATGGAAGCGGCGGCAATCGCACAAGTGTGTCATGCGTTTGAGGTACCGTTTGTGGTAATTCGCGCACTGTCTGATATCGCTGGAAAAGAATCCAATATCAGTTTCGATCAATTTTTGAGCAAAGCAGCATTGCATTCTTCCATGTTAATTGAAAATATGCTAAGTGAGCTGAAAAACGCTTAACACAAAGATGTAATGTCTGCGGGGGGATAAAGGATGAACGTTTTTAAAAATGTCCATGGCTTGATTGGCAACACACCTGTCGTGGAATTGACTAATTTTGAGGTGCCAGAAGGGGTACGCCTTTTTGCGAAGCTTGAATTTTATAATCCTGGCGGAAGCATTAAAGATCGCTTAGGAAAAGAGTTACTTGAAGATGCGGTGCGTTCCGGAAAGCTGAAAGAAGGCGGAACCCTCATCGAACCAACGGCTGGCAATACTGGCATCGGCCTTGCGCTTGCTGCAGTCGGCACCAGCTACAAGGTGATGGTTTGTATGCCGGAGAAATTCAGTGTGGAAAAACAGGAGCTTATGAAGGCACTTGGTGCGACGATTGTTCACACTCCAACTCCACTTGGAATGAAGGGGGCAATCGAAAAAGCCAAGGAGCTTAACAAGGAGATTCCTAATTCCTATTGTCCACAACAGTTCGGCAATCCTGCCAATCCAGATACCTATTACAAAACACTGGGTCCTGAGCTATGGGAGCAGTTAGAAGGAAAGGTAGATGTGTTTGTAGCGGGAGCGGGAACGGGTGGAACCTTTATGGGAACAGCCAAGTTTTTAAAAGAAAAGAACCCAGAAGTGAAGACGGTCATCGTGGAACCAGAGGGGTCGATTTTAAACGGCGGTGAGTCGGGTCCTCACAAAACAGAAGGCATTGGAATGGAATTCTTACCGGGCTATATGGATGAAACATATTTCAACGCCATCCACACGGTATATGATGTGGATGCGTTCAATCGCGTCAAGGAATTGGCACAAAAAGAAGGATTGTTGGTAGGGAGTTCTTCAGGTGCAGCGCTGCATGCGGCCTTGGAAGAAGCAAAGACTGCTAAAGCCGGAACCAACATTGTGATGATTTTTGCCGATAGCAGTGAGCGCTATTTAAGCAAAAAGATTTATGAAGGGGGCATTTGATATGCATAAGAAAACGAAATTGATACATGGTGGAATCTTTGGTGACCCACATACGGGTGCCGTATCCACACCGATCTATCAAGTGAGCACATACAAACAAGAGAGTGTTGGAAACTTCAAGGGCTATGAGTATTCGAGAACAGGCAATCCGACACGTTTTGCGCTAGAAGAGCTGATTAAGGACCTAGAAAACGGAAAAGCAGGCTTTGCTTTTGGTTCTGGTATGGCGGCCATCACGGCGGTTATGATGTTGTTTGACAGCGGAGACCATGTAGTTTTAACGGATGATGTGTACGGCGGAACATACCGTGTCATGACCAAGGTGTTAAACAGAATGGGCATCAGCTCCACGTTTGTGGATACTAGCAAGGTGGAAAATATTGAAGCGGCCATTCAAGATAACACGAAGGCACTTTTCATTGAAACACCAACTAATCCATTATTGAAAGTGACGGACATCCAGAAAGCAAGCCTGGTTGCAAAGAAGCATAAATTACTGACGATTGTCGATAATACCTTCAGCACACCATACTGGCAGACTCCAATCAATCTTGGAGCGGATATTGTCCTTCACAGTGCAACGAAATACATTGGTGGTCACAGTGATGTGGTAGCCGGCCTTGTGGTGGTGAATTCTGAGAAACTTGCAGAAGAGCTCCACTTCGTCCAGAACTCTACTGGCGGTATTTTGGGACCACAGGATTCCTGGTTATTGATGCGTGGAATCAAGACGCTTGGACTGCGTATGGAAGCGACAGAAAAGAACACACGTCGTATTGTAGAATTTTTAGAAAGCCATCCATTTGTAGGGAAGGTATATTATCCAGGGTTGGAAGAACACCCGAACCATGATATCGCGAAGCAGCAGGCAGGTGGCTTCGGCGGGATGGTATCCTTTGATATCGGAAGTGCAGAGAAAGCCGACCAGCTCTTGACAAGAATCAAATATTTTACGTTGGCGGAAAGCCTTGGAGCGGTGGAGAGCCTTATCTCTGTTCCAGCTCGTATGACGCATGCGTCCATTCCTGCTGAGCGCCGTGCAGAGCTTGGTATTGTCGATGGACTGGTCCGCATCTCGGTAGGTATTGAAGATGTGGAAGACCTAATTGAAGATCTCAAGCAAGCAATCGAAGGATAATCAATGAAAATCAAGCCCTATAGGAGCTAGTCTCTTATAGGGCTTTGTTGTCATTAATTTTCTCACCCGGGCAAAATTCTGTTATAATAAGAAAGAATACATAATTTTCATACTATTTTTGCTAGGGGGAGAATGCATGACAACTATGCCAGTTTTAGAAAAGAACATACAAGAAAAAGTGGATGCTTTCAACAAGCTTGATGAAAAGCTTTGCCATTATAATGATGTGTTGGGGTTGCTTAGCTGGGACTCCAAAACAAAAGCACCGAAGAAGGGGAGATCCTTATTCGGGAAGGCTCGCGGTACTTTATCAACGGAAGCGTTCAAATTGTCTATCTCAGATGAAATGGGAGAATTGCTGAGTTATTTGACAGAAGAAAATGTATGGTCCCAATTGGATGAGGCAACAAAAGCTTGTGTGGCAGAACGCAAAAAGAATTTTGACAAATCCAGCAAGATCCCTGCCGAAGAGTACCAGGAATATGTGATCCTAGTCAATGATGCCAATGAGGCATGGGAAGAAGCGCGCGAGAAGAATGATTTCGATTCTTATGCCCCTGTCCTTGAAAAGGTGCTATCATTCAAAAAGAAGTTTGGGGAGTATTATGGATATGAAGGTCATCCATACAACGCCATGCTGAATGAATTTGAACCAGGCCTAACGGTAGAAAAACTGGATGTGCTATTTAAAGAACTACGTGAAAAAAGCGTGGAGATCTTAAATAAGATCAAAGCATCAAAGTCCCAACCACGCGAAGACATTTTTGCACAAGATTATGATATTGAAGCACAAAAGAAATTCAACCAATTTATACTCCCAATTATCGGGTTTGATATGGAAGGCGGACGCCTCGATGAAACGGTTCACCCGTTTGCATCTTCCGTCAACACAGGGGATGTGCGCATCACTACCCGTTATTTAAAAGAAAATGTTCGTTCTGCCATCTTTGGAACGATCCATGAAGCGGGTCATGGTATGTATGAGCAAGGTGTGAACCCGGATTTTGAAGGGAGAGTCATTCGCAGAGGGACCTCCTTTGGGATCCACGAATCTCAATCACGTTTCTTAGAAAATATGGTAGGGCGCAGTAAAGAGTTTTGGACCTTTTTCTACAAAGACCTGCAGGACCACTTCCCGGCGCAGCTGAAGGAAGTTTCCTTGGAAGACTTCTATGCCGCGACAAACCGTGTAGATCCTTCCTACATTCGAGTCGAAGCGGATGAACTGACTTATAACCTTCATATCATGATCCGTTATGAAATTGAAAAAGGGTTATTTGCAGGGGAATATGAAGTAAAGGATTTACCTAAGGTTTGGAATGAAAAAATGGAAGAGTACCTTGGAATTACGCCCCCTACAGACACATTGGGTGTCCTGCAGGATGTGCACTGGTCCTTTGGTGGATTCGGCTATTTCCCTTCTTATTCACTTGGGAACCTTTATGCAGCTCAAATCCTCTATACATTCATCAAGGAAATGCCTGATTTCTACGATAAAATCGAGCAGGGAGACTTCATGGCGATCCGTGGATGGCTGAGAGAAAACATCCATCAATATGGGAAGCTCTATTCTCCAAACGAGTTGATTCTCAAGGTCACAGGAGAAGAGTTGGATGCCAAATATCTTGTGAAATATCTGGAAGAAAAATATTCTGCCATATATCAGTTTTAAAAACAAAAGTCCTTCCGCCAAGTTGCGGAAGGACTTTTCCTTATTCAATTTTGATTCTTTTCCTCATTATTCTTCTTGTTATAAAGTGTACCATCTTTAGCATTCTCTTCAGGCTCCCCGTTGGATGTACTTGGACTGTCGACAATGATGATTTCTTCTGTCGTATCACTTGCAGAGGAACAGGCTGTCAGCAAGGATAAGAGGCAAATAGCGATGAACAGTTTTTTCATTTTTGTTCCTCCTCCCTAATTTATTGTTTCATTATAACGATATTTACCAGTTGAAAAAAGTTTAGCTCCTTGAAAAACACAGATTGATAGGAAGTTCCTAAGAAACTCTGTGAAGAAGTGGGAAAAAGGTTTCTGAATAAGGAATAATACGGAAAAAAACAAAGCCTTTCCTCACCATGCGGAAAAAATTACAAGCCGGAAAAACTAGTAAACTATGTTAAAGTGGATGGTAGATGGGGGGATTCTAGATGAATGTGAAAGAGTTACAAGCAAAAGTTCAAGATTATACTAGATATGCCATGATATTAACGACCGTCAGCGTTTTTTTATATATAGGTGTGGCCTTCCAGCATGCAGGAAAAGAAGCAATTCAAATCTTTACGATGATGGGCACTACCGTTTTTCTGCTTGGTGGAGCAGTGTTTTTCGTGGTAAGAGCAAGAAAGCTGAAGAAGTTGTTGCAAGAACAAGATAATCAGTGAATGTAAGAAAGGAGCCTTATGAGGGGCTCCTTTCAGACTGTTGACAAACTATAAATTAATTAGGTTAACTGTTGAAACAGTTGATCTGCGTTCCAGGCGCTTCGCTTTCCTGCGGGCGGTCCGGAAGCCTCCTCGGGCTTACGCCCTGCGGGGTCTTCCCTGTCCCTTCCTCCCGCGGGAGCCTTCGCGCCTTCCTCTACGATCAACTTGAAAACTGCTATATATTTTGTATTGTCTACACACTGAAAGGAGCCTTATGAGGGGCTCCTTTTCTTTTCCCTTTTTTAAAAAAGTGGGAACTTATCGTTTTGATTTTCTATATCCCGCTTTCTTTGCTTCTTCTTCCGTGTTAAAGCACTCCTCGGGGATGGTCCTGTCATAAAAGGCACCAGTTTCCACGTGATAGATTTTTTCTCCACTTGAGCTGATGTTTCCTTTGACAGGACAGTTTTCTGTAACAGACTGTTTCTCTAAGGATTCTTTCAAAGCAGGTTCTTCTACATATTCAGGATAAAAGCCATCTTCCTGTGCATAGTTCTCCACACTCCAGATACCCACACCATCAACTTGGGCCTTTTCTTGAAGGGCTTGATAATGATCTACATATCGGGTGTTAGGAGGATAAATATAAGCCACGCGTGCCAACCCCCTTTTCAGAAGCTCCTCTTGTGCAGACACTCCGTTTACATACACATATGCCAAAACTCGGCCATAGCGGTCGCGCTCACTTACATCTAGCTCAAGTTCCAGTTTTCCGGCTGCTGCAAATCCTTCCATGAACTCTTTTGCTTCCCGTCCAAAAGGCTGTGGCCCATTCATCCTCGGATGGTTGGTTTCAGGCGTATCCACTAATAAAAATCGCACATTTTCTTCTTTTCCATCTATTTTTACCTTGATGGTGTCGCCATCAATGACTCTAACAAGTGGCACCTCTGTTCGTGGAAATTCGTGATTCTCTTCTATATTGGGTTCTGTTTCTTCCATTCCATTTGTAGTAGGTTCGTGGTCGGTGGTGTTATTGGCAAGTTGAGTGGAGGAGCCGTCCTCTACTGCGCATCCTGTCAACAAAAGGACGACTGCCAAACACCATACATACAAAAACTTTTTCATCGCTGTCACCTTTCTATCCTCAAAATCTTTCCCAATTATATCATGGAAAGGAATAGAACCTGGCGATAATGTTAAAGGAAGTTTATCAGGTGGAAAAGTAGGGTATTTATAGTTTGTGCTTTTAGGAAATGCTAAAGAGAAAATAATGTCGGGGAGTGAGCGGGTTTTGATAACCTTTCGTGATGTAACGAAAACCTATGAGGATGGTACCACTGCGGTTCAATCCTTTAGTCTTGAGATAAAAGAAGGGGAGTTCTTTGTTTTAATAGGACCGAGTGGATGTGGGAAAACCACCACCCTGAAAATGATTAATCGATTACATAATGTAACGGATGGAGATATCCTTATTGATGGGAAAAGTATCTCTGATCATAATATTCATGAGCTGCGCTGGAATATCGGGTATGTACTACAGCAGATTGCATTGTTTCCTCATATGACCATCGAGGAGAATATTTCAATCGTCCCGGAGCTTAAGTCATGGAAAAAGGGGGATATCTCTAAGCGTGTGGATGAACTTCTTGACCTGGTTGGATTAGATCCATCTACATATAAAAAGCGAAAACCATCTGAATTGTCTGGAGGGCAACAACAGCGTGTTGGCGTGGCAAGAGCTCTAGCGGCAAACCCCCCCATCATTTTGATGGACGAGCCATTCAGTGCACTTGATCCTCTAAGCAGAGAGCAATTGCAACAAGATTTTCTGCGATTGAAGGAAAAAATTCAAAAAACCATCGTCTTTGTCACACATGATATGAACGAAGCATTGACGTTAGGGGACAGGATCTGCCTGATGAAGGATGGGGAAACCGTGCAAGTGGGAACACCCGAAGAGTTTATGAACCAGCCAAAGAATGACTTTGTAAAATCTTTCATCGGCAACAGACGTAGTGTTCTTCAGCTGCCATTGGAAGAATTATTGGAGGACCTGCAACTGAATCCACCTTTGACTCCAGCTAGGGAAGTGGATAGCAGTACCACTCTTGGTGAAGCATTGGCGGTAATAGCCGATGAAAAAGCCCTCACCATAATGCGTAAGGGTGAACCGGTCGGAATCCTTACAAATGATATGGTCCTGCATTTCCTTCATGTACATAGCCAGGAAGGAGGGCTAGTATAATGACATTTCTTCAGGATTTATATGCTGCCCGTGGCGACCAGCTATGGACCGCCCTGCTCGAACATATTCAAATTTCCGTGATAGCCCTTGCCATTGCGGTATTCATATCTGTTCCACTGGGTGTTTTCTTAACGAGAAAGGAAAAGATAGCAGAACCCATTATCGGTGTGACTGCAGTTTTACAGACCATTCCATCTCTTGCTTTATTAGGTTTGCTCATCCCACTTGTTGGAATTGGATTTGTGCCAGCGGTCATTGCATTATTCTTATATGCACTTCTTCCAATCTTGAGAAATACCTATACCGGGATAAAGGAAGTGGATCCTTCCTTACGCGAAGCTGCTAAAGCGATGGGAATGACCTCCATGAAAAGGTTATTCCGGGTAGAGTTGCCGCTTGCTTTACCGGTGATCATGGCTGGAATTCGGACTGCAATGGTCTTGATTATCGGAACGGCAACGATTGTCGCCTTGATTGGAGCCGGAGGGCTGGGAAGTCTCATCCTTCTTGGAATCGATCGGAATGACAATGCCCTAATTCTATTGGGAGCAATACCGGCAGCACTCCTGGCCATCCTTTTTGATATTGTGTTAAGAATGATTGAAAGGGCTGCTAAAAAAGGTTCTGGAAAAAAAGCCATGATTATTGGCATCGTGGTGGTTCTCCTTTTCCTATCCCCATTTGCAATAATAAAAGCCACCGAAGCAGATCTTGTCATCAGTGGTAAAATAGGAGCGGAACCGGATATTATCATTAACATGTACAAATTATTGATTGAAGAAGATACAGACTTACGTGTGGAATTACGCCCTTCGCTTGGGAATACAAGCTTTGTGTATAGAGCATTGAAGAATGGGGATATCGATATTTACCCCGAGTATTCCGGAACGGCCATCATGACCCTGTTGGAACAAGAACCGGTAAGCATCGATGACGAAGAAGTATTTGAACAAGCGAAAAAAGGACTGTTGGAACAGGACGAACTGGTTTTCTTGCAACCAATGGGCTTTAACAACACTTATGCTTTAGCTGTCCCAGAGGAGTTTGCAGAAACAAATGACATAAACACCATCACAGACCTCGATGGAGCAAAAAATGAAATAAAAGCAGGGTTCACCCTTGAATTTTCTGACCGTGAAGATGGCTATCTTGGGATTCAGGAAGTGTATGGCATTACCTTCCCCAACCTCACAACCATGCAGGCTAAGCTAAGGTACCAGGCGGTGGAAAGTGGAGATGTCAACCTGGTGGACGCATACTCGACAGATGCAGAAATTAAACAATTCGACCTCCGGGTACTCGAAGATGATAAAAACCTCTTCCCACCATATCAAGGAGCCGCACTACTTAGAAAAGAAACCCTTGATGAGCACCCTGAACTTGAAGACATCCTAAACAAATTAGAAGACCAAATCAATGATGACGAAATGCGAGATATGAACTACCAGGTAACGGTAGAAGGGAAAACAACCTATGAAGTAGCTAAAGAGTTCCTTGAAAATAAAGGACTTTTAGGCGAATAAACGAAAAAACTAGGCTAAGCGGCCTAGTTTTTTTGATTGCTATTAAAAAGTAAGGAGTTGTACGAAAAAGCAATAAAGTTTACAAAAAAACTTAATCAATGAGAACGGATAATTCATCAATTTTTTCTTTAATATGTTTAACAAACACCTTGTTTTCCTGAATCATAAAAATTTGAATAGATTTGTTATAGTATTCAATGGCAATGTCATGATTCAGTAGAAGGCTGAAATTGTAGCCAATATGGTAGTATAGGTTGCCTAAACCATATAAGCTGTTCTGGCTTACACACCATTTTACAGCCTGCTTACATGTTTCGTTAGATTCTTCTAATTTGTTCATTCTTGTTAATGTTTTTGCCTTATTGTATAAAATTTTTGTTTTAATTGTTGGATCGTGATGGTAAGGGATTTTCATATAGCTATTAATAGCAAGGTTGAATATTTTTAAAGCTTCATCGAAATTTTTAGTTTCGAAATGAACAATTGCCATGCTGTTAAGGATTTCGATTTCTCTTTCTCCTAACAATTTTGAAGTCATTTTTGTTAGGTCAAGGGCACTTTGTAATAGTCGTAAAGCCTCGCGTTTATTCTTTTTTAAATGATAGACACAAACACCTTCAGTAGATAGGAGAAATTGCTTGTTTTTACGATTGTTGACGAATAGAGGATTTTTTCTCTCATTCTCGACTATAGTGTAAACTTCTTCAAATTCACTGCGATTTAGTAATTCTTTAACTTGTGTAAAAACCTCATTTACGTAGGAAAGTTGAGGGTTTGTAGCTAAATCATAAAAATAATTTATATCCACCCCAAGCCTTTCTGCTATATAATATAATGTGTTAGCAAGAGGATACACTTCCCCCTTCTCAATCTTACTGATCTGTGATTGTGTACAGATCCCTTCACTCAACTCAGCTTGTGATAAGTTTAGTGCAGATCGCAGGATTTTTATCTCTTTCCCAATTAACGAAAAATCCACAATATATCACATCCTAACTAATAAAATATTCCTAGAGTTATAATTTGAATCGAAAATCGTAGTAAACAGAAGGAAAACATAGATTTGTTCAAGAAATCATACGATAACGGGGAATTTGCGTTTTTTAAATATAGTGTAAAATACTTATTAAAGATAGCATTAAAGAAATTCAAATAAAAAGTAGAAAGAGGTTATGATAATGAAGAAGTTCATCTTAACATTTCTAGTAGTTTCCTTAACGTTGTTTGGCGCAAGTGCAGTTACTTCTCATGCTGGTCCTTCAGAAGATTATAAAACGAATGAGTTACCACCACTTTATTAATTTATTAAATTAAAAAGGAAGGTTGATATCATGTCGACGACAAGTACGAACACTTTTGAGCTTACTTGCTTTTGGTTTATCGTAGTAGATCGTGAGCAAAAGGCACGTAGGCATTACCGGGTTGCCCAGCTTGTGGATTACAAAAATAAAACATATGCAGAAGTCTCTAAGTGGTTTGAAACATTGTTTCAAGAGTACAGTGTAGTCAAAGTGGGCAAAGGTACCATCCCTTCCAAATTGAAAAAATACCCCTATATTCAATACTAAGATCTTCCTACTTCGTTAGGAAGATTTTTCTGTTCTTTAGGTTGAACATTTGTTCTTATTGAAATTGTACCATTAATCGTCAGAATTGGCACATTATTTATGTTTTTTAGGAATAGTTAGTATGACACTTAATTTTGGATTTATTTTGAAGTGTACTTGCACACGTAAGCCTTTTCCTACATAAGAATTATTACTAGGCTCTTGCCTAAGCATTTCTATGGAGGTGAAAGTGTGTCAAGCATACTAGCATCGGTAGGATACTTAATCAAAGAACTTGTTTTCCTAGTTTCTTATGTCAAAAACAATGCATTTCCACAACCATTGTCATCTGGGGATGAAGCGAAATACCTGAAATTGATGGCAGAGGGGAATGAAGAGGCAAGGAATCTACTTATTGAACATAACTTGCGGCTTGTGGCACATATTGTAAAAAAGTTTGAAAATACCGGGGAAGATTCGGAAGATTTGATTTCCATCGGGACAATCGGGTTGATCAAAGCGATTGAAAGTTTCCACTCAGGAAAGGGGACAAAGCTAGCGACCTATGCAGCTCGTTGTATTGAAAATGAAATACTGATGCATCTTCGGGCTTTAAAGAAAACAAAGAAGGATGTGTCGTTGCATGATCCGATTGGTCAAGACAAGGAAGGGAACGAAATTAGCCTGATAGACGTATTGAAATCGGAATCCGAAGACGTGATTGATACCATCCAGCTAAATATGGAGCTTGAAAAGATCAAGGTGTATATTGATGTCCTTGATGAAAGAGAGCGTGAGGTGATTGTGGGACGTTTTGGTCTCGACTTGAAAGATGAGAAGACGCAGCGGGAAATAGCCAAAGAACTTGGTATCTCTAGAAGCTACGTATCTCGGATCGAAAAGCGGGCCCTCATGAAAATGTTCCACGAATTCTACCGAGCTGAAAAAGAAAAGAAAAAACAATAGAATCATAACCTTAAACCCCTTGGTTGCAAACAGCTCCAAGGGGTTTCGACGTGAAGGTAAGAATTCCTTTGAGGGTCTGACCCCTCTTAGAAATTTAATTCCCCAGTAACCAAAATGTAATGAACAAATTGAAATTTTTCCCCGGTTTCTCCGCGTTTGCCCTGTCTCTTTTTTGGGATGTGCATATGGTAGTAGTGTAGATACCTAGTTAGGAAAGGGGTTGTTGGTATGTACGGGTACCCTGGGTTTGGTTGTTGTCCTCCTCCATATCCAAGACCATATGGACCTGGATTCTATGGTGGATGGGTGTATGGCCTTCTGGTTATTCTGTTTATCTTGTTGCTTATCGGCGGCGCTTACTATTGCAAAAATCACCTTTATAGATAAGCTTATGCTCTCGGGCATAGGCTTTTTCTTACCGAAACTTCGTAATACGAAAATTACGTATGCCAAATAGTTTGGAATTGTAGAAATATTTACACACTTCGTTTATAATGAAACCATAATGCCAAAAGGGGGACATTACAACGTGACTACTAAAACTTATAGTGAAACTTGGGATTTAGAAGTATTTTTCCAAGGTGGAAGTAACTCAAAAGAATTTTATACATATCTATCTGAAATCCAAACAGAATTAGATCAGTTCGAACAACAAATTCAACAATTTTCAACGGACTCCCTGGAAGACGTACTGGCTTCCTACGAAAGTGTAGTGAAGAAAGTGGTACAAGCTTCCGCATTCATCAGCTGTCTGCTTGCCCAGGACGTAAAGGATAAGTCGGCTTCCCAATTGCAAGGGAAAGTGGCACAATTACATGCAAAGTTGCAAGTTCAGTTAGGCGCCTTAGATGAGAAACTCGTGGGTATAGATGAGGTATCGTGGTCAAAGCTTATTCAAAAGGATGTTTTTCAGCCATTAGAATACGTTTTAAATGAAAGAAGACGCAGAGCGGGAGATAAACTGCCGGCTGCGCAGGAAAAATTGATTACATCCCTAGCAGTTGACGGTTATCATGCCTGGGGTAAGCTTTACAACTCTATTGTCGGTACCATTAAAATCCCTGTGGAAGAAAACGGGGAAGTAAAAGAACTTTCAGTAGGACAAGCACAAAATCGCTTTTCAAATGGCGATCGTGAAGTCAGGAAAAAAGTATCAGCTGCATGGAAGAAGGCTTGGGAAGGCCAAGCGGAAACCATTGGAGCGGCATTAAACCATCTTGGAGGCTTCCGTTTGCAAGTATATGAGCAACGTGGTTGGGATTCTGTGTTGAAAGAACCACTTGAAAACAACCGAATGAAACAGGAAACACTTGATATGATGTGGCAGGTCATCACTGATCATAAAGGTACACTGAAGAAATATCTTGAGCGCAAGGCCGAGCTTTTAGGTCTGGAAAAGTTGAACATGTATGATGTGTCCGCACCTCTATCTGCTGAAGAAACCATTCTTTCCTATCAAGAAGGGGCAGAATTTATCATAGAACAATTCTCCAAGTTCGGTCCGGAGCTTACTGAATTCACGAAACAATCATTTGAAGACCGCTGGATTGAAGCGGAAGATAGAGCGGGGAAACGCCCTGGTGGCTTCTGCACAAGCTTCCCTGTATCTGGCCAATCTAGAATCTTTATGACTTATTCTGGTACGCTGTCCAATGTCTCTACATTGGCTCATGAGTTGGGTCATGCATTCCATCAGCATGCCATGCATGGAGTGCCGACATTAAACCGCTTCTATGCAAGCAATGTGGCGGAAACGGCGTCCACATTCGCTGAAATGATTGTTGCGGATGCAGCTGTAAAGTATGCAAAGGACGAACAAGAGAAGATTTCCCTGCTTGAAGACAAGATTCAACGCAGCGTTGCATTCTACATGAATATCCATGCCCGCTTCCTGTTTGAAACAAGATTCTACGATGAGCGTAAAAATGGACTGGTAAGTGTGGAAAGACTGAATGAGTTGATGGTAGAGGCACAAAAAGAAGCTTATTGTGATGCATTGGGAGAATACGACACAACGTTCTGGGCTTCCAAAATGCACTTCTTTATTACTCAGGTTCCTTTCTACAACTTCCCGTATACATTCGGTTATTTGTTCTCATTAGGCATCTATACACAAGCATTGGAAGAAGGAACTAATTACGAA
The DNA here is from genome assembly GCF_021991925.1 of Sutcliffiella horikoshii. GTDB lineage: Bacteria > Bacillota > Bacilli > Bacillales > Bacillaceae_I > Sutcliffiella_A > Sutcliffiella_A horikoshii_F. Next base: position 441,095 of record NZ_RXZI01000003.1, read on the forward strand.
GAGAAATACATCGCTCTACTAAAAGACACTGCATCCATGACAGTGGAGGATCTCGCGATGAAGCACCTTGGAGTCGATCTGACTCAACGTGACTTCTGGGAAAAGGCGGTAAAGAAATCCCTAGAAGACGTCGAGGAATTTTTACAACTCACAAAAAATTCATAAAGTAAAGAGGAATTTCCGCACAAAGGAGATTCCTCTTTTTTTGGGTTGGTGGCAGTCTGAACTAAAAATTATTAGTGTAGTGGCCGGTCAAATGTTATAATATCACTCATGGAGTCAAGTAGACGGTAGATAATAGGAAAAAAACCAACCTTTAATATAGATAGAATCAAACTTGGAGGAATGCGAATTGTTGAAAAATGTGTATCGATTATCCATTGAACTGACAAACCATAAATTGTCATCAATGGCTGTAAAGCGTTTTGCCAGTTCTAAGCTGAGCAAGCGGTTTATCCCATCTTTCGCGAAGGTATATAATATTAACACCGAAGAAATGCAGGAGAAAATGGATTCATTTCCAACCCTCCAGCAATTTTTCATCCGGAGTCTTAAGCCGAATGTAAGACCGATCGACTCTAGTAAGAATTCAGTAGTGAGCCCAGTGGATGCGGTGGTAGAAAAGACTGGCGCCATTACCGATGATCTTCTTCTTACCGCGAAAGGGATTGACTATTCTGTTGGGGAAATGTTATCGGATCCAGAGCTTGCTCAAAAATATATGGGTGGATCTTACATGGTGCTCTATTTGAGTCCAAGCCACTACCATAAAATCCATACTCCTTTATCAGGAATTGTTACGAAGCAGTGGACACTTGGTGGGAAATCCTATCCTGTAAATCAGATGGGACTTAAATATGGAAAAGAACCTCTTGCCAAAAATTATCGCCGATTAACGGAAATTGAAAACAGCGGTAAGCATGTAGTTGTTGTGAAGGTAGGGGCAATGTTTGTCAATAGTATTGAATTGACACATAAAAGCGAACAACTTGTTAAAGGAGAAGAAATGGCCTATTTCTCTTTTGGTTCCACTGTCATCTTGTTGTTTGAAAAGAACGGTTTTGTAATGGATGATAAGATTAAGGAAAAAGAAGAGGTTCGGGTAGGACAAAAGATTGGAACGTGGCTAAGCTAGTGGAGGCACTAGCTTTTCTTTTTTAATTGGCGCTGTTAAAAGGTTCCTGTTAATAATGAGCAGTTGTTTGGAGCAAAAGGTGTAGACTCTAGTGGGAGAGTAGCGACAATCTTGAGACCCCTCAAGTGTTGCGGGAAGGCTAAAGGTTGCCACGCGGAAAGCGAAGCATTTGCGAATTGCACGGCTTTTAATAAAAAAAGAACCGAGGATCCGGTTCTTTTAGGAAGTTGCTTTGATTTTATAGCTGAGGGAACGGCGTTTAATCTCTAATTCGATCAGTAGAATAAAATCATGGCTTAATTTCAATTCTGTCGCTTTGTGATAGGATTCCAGTAAAAGTTCATCAGAAAGTTTTCTCATCAGATAGGCCTCTGCCCTACACCTCCTAGTGTTTCGTCACTATGTATTGTCGATTTTATTATGTGTGTTTGTCAGTTCTAGTTTCTATAAGATGATCATATAATGGTAGTTTCGCTTGTTTGTATGATAACTCTACCACGTATTTTTCCGGAGAACAACCGTTCTGTTATCCACAATAAACAGTGGATAACATGTGGGTAATCTGTTTATAATTACCAGTAATTGAGGTAGGACAAACTGTATAATGTAGATAAGTTTATCCACAGGTGTTGAAATCGTCAGGAATTTGTCGAAAAATTTTTATTTTCAACACTTTTTATAAGAAGTTTGATGCAAGCTAACACTATAAATATCTATAATGTGCTTAACACAGACATGGAATTTAGGTAAGATGGTAAAGTATTTAATGGATGAAGCAATTCATTTTTGTACAATAACACGGTTACATAGCCGAATAATAGAACCAAATAAAGGGTGATTTGAAATGTTTAAATATTTTCTGCCTGCACAACACGTAAAAAGCGTGTTTGAGATAAAGCCGCAAGAGTTGAAGGAAAAAGGAATCAAGGGTATCATTACGGACCTTGACAACACGTTGGTTGAATGGGACCGACCAGAAGCCACACCAGCGTTGATAGAATGGTTCAAGGGAATGCAGGATGTGGGCATCTTGGTAACAGTAGTTTCTAATAATAAATTAAAAAGAGTGAAAATGTTTTCTGATCCGTTGGGAATCAATTATATATACGGTGCAAGAAAGCCCATGAGACGGGCATTCAGAAGGGCTCTTAAAGATATGAAGCTTCAAAAAGAAGAAGTGGTGGTAATCGGTGACCAGCTACTGACTGACGTGTTGGGAGGAAATCGCCTAGGATTGCATACAATTCTTGTTGTCCCAGTAGCCCAGACGGACGGGTTTGTAACAAAGTTTAACCGCAGAGTGGAAAGGCGTATCCTTTCTTGGATGAAACGAAAAGGTATGATTAATTGGGAGGACTAAAAAACATGGAAGAACAAGTAGTATGTATCGGGTGCGGTGTTGCCATACAGACAGAAAACCCGAAAGAGTTGGGGTATGCCCCTCCTTCTTCATTAGATAAGGAAGCGATCATCTGTAAGCGATGTTTCCGCTTGAAGCACTATAATGAAATACAGGATGTATCCTTGACAGATGACGACTTTATTCGGATATTGAATTCCATTGGACAAACAAAAGGACTTGTAGTGAAAATTGTTGATATCTTTGATTTTGACGGTAGCTGGTTGCCTGGTTTGCATCGCTTTGTGGGTAACAACAAGGTGTTGCTCGTAGGAAACAAAGTGGACCTTTTGCCTAAGTCCGTCAAGCCGAATAAAGTAATCAACTGGATGAAACAGGCTGCCAAAGAGCTCGGACTCAAACCAGAAGATGTTTTCCTAATCAGTGCTGATAAAGGGACAGGTGTAAAAGAGCTGGCTCAGGCCATTGAGGAATACCGTTCAGGTGAAGATGTGTATGTGGTCGGCTGTACGAACGTTGGAAAATCTACCTTTATCAATCGAATTATCCGAGAATTCTCAGGGGAGAAGGATGTTATCACAACATCACAGTTCCCAGGTACCACTCTTGATCTCATCGATATACCATTGGACAACGGTTCTTCTCTGTACGATACACCGGGGATCATCAACCGCCACCAGATGGCACACTTTATAGATAAAAAGGAATTGAAAGTCATTTCCCCTAAAAAGGAAATCAAGCCGAAAATCTTTCAGTTAAATGAAGGGCAATCCTTGTTCTTTGGAGGATTGGCTCGTTTTGATTACGTAAAGGGTGGTCGAAACTCCTTTACATGTTATGTATCCAATGATCTTTACATTCACCGGACGAAGCTTGAGAATGCAGAGCATGTATACAAGGAGCATTTGGGTGATTTACTGCAACCGCCTGGTAAAGACTTTGTAGAAGACTTCCCGGAACTTGTAGCCCATGAATTTACCATAAAAGGTGAGAAAACGGACATCGTCTTCTCAGGTCTCGGCTGGGTCACCATCAATGAACCTGGAATCAAAGTGGTCGCTCACGTTCCAAAAGGCGTTGGCGTAATGGTACGTAAATCCTTGATCTAATCATTGGTAAATGATAGCGGATTATGCAAACTCTATAAGCTGTTGATTGGAGCAAAAGGCAAAGACTCCTTGAAAATGCGAGCATTTACTGCGTGCGATGTATCGCTGTCGCAGCCTTCCTTGTCCTGCGGGGGGATAGTGACAATCTTGAGACCCCACAGGGCGTAGCCCGACGAGGCTCAAGGTCGCCCTCTGGATAAGCGAAGCCGTTTGCGGAAATCAACAGCGGCATGAATAAAACCTTAATATAAATGGAGGGAGACAGTATGAAAAAGCTATACGGAGTGATTGGTGCTCCCATTGAACATTCCATGTCTCCGCTTATCCATAATGATGCATTCCAACAAACGGGCTACAATGCCCATTACCATGCTTTTTATATAGAACCGAAAGATCTGAAACCGGCAGTGAAAGGAATGCGGGCACTTGGTGTTAGCGGCTTTAACGTCACCATCCCACATAAAGAGGCAATCATTCCCTTGCTTGATCAAGTAGATGAAGCGGCAGAACGTATCGGGGCTGTCAATACCGTGGTAAACAAAGATGGTCTGCTGATCGGCTATAATACAGATGGCAAGGGGTTTGTAGAAGCGTTGAAAGAAGTTACGAAGCTGAATAATAAGCGCATCCTTATAATCGGGGCAGGAGGAGCGGCAAGGGCGATTTTCTATACATTGGCAAAAGAGCAAGGCGTCCAAATAGATCTTTTTAACCGCACCGCTTCCAAGGCTGCTGATTTAATAGAGGAATTTTCTCTGGGACATCTTGCTGAGAGTATAACCATGAAAGAAGCGATTAGAAGGCTTGAAGCTTATGATGTGGTCATACAGACAACCTCTGTGGGAATGTTTCCACAGACGGAAAACTCCCCGTTGCCCTTGAACGTAATCAAGCAAGGTGCCGTATTCAGTGATATAATCTATAATCCTTATGAAACAAAACTAATAAAAGATGCGAAAGCGTTAGGTGCTGTGACACAAAATGGTGTTCACATGTTTGCCTATCAGGCTGCACTTGCATTTGAACATTGGACAGGTCTTTTTCCTGATACAAACAGAATGAAGAATTTAGTGAAAGAACAACTAGGAGGAATATCATGTTAACTGGTAAACAAAAAAGATTCTTACGCGCAGAAGCGCATCATTTAGATCCGATTTTCCAAGTGGGAAAAGGCGGAGTGAATGAAAATATGACAAAGCAGATCTCAGAGGCTTTAGAAGTGAGAGAGTTGTTGAAGGTCAGTGTACTTCAGAATAACGATGAAGATCGTAAAGTAGTTGCAGAGGAGCTTGTTGCCGGTACAAAAGCCGAGCTTGTACAGGTGATCGGCAGTACTATCATCCTTTATAAGGAATCTAGGGAAAACAAACAAATCGTATTACCAAGATAATCGGATGGAGGGATCTTGATGAGGAAAATAGGTATAATTGGCGGTACATTCGATCCACCTCACATAGGCCACCTCTTGATAGCCAATGAAGTGAGACAGAAGTTGGCTCTTGATGAAATCTGGTTTATGCCTAACCACATCCCTCCCCATAAGCAGAATAATGCCATTACACCGACGGAGATCAGGGTTGACATGCTAAAAGCAGCAGTGGAGACCAATGAGAGTTTCAAGGTGGAAACCATTGAGCTTCAGCGGGAGGGTCCCTCCTATACATATGATACAATGTTGTTACTAAGGGAAAGAAATCCGGATTCAAGCTTCTACTTTATCATAGGGGCGGATATGGTTGAGTACCTGCCTAAATGGCACAACATTAAGAAGCTACTGGAGGTTGTCACCTTTGTAGGTGTGAAACGACCGGGTTATTCTTTCACTTCGGAGTATCCGGTGCTCGAGGTGGAAACACCACAAATGGATATCAGCTCCACCATGATCCGGAAACGGGTTCAACAAGGATGGACTTCTCAATATCTGGTGCCTGAGAAGGTAAAAGAAATGATAGAGGGGAAACGCCTATATGAATAGAGATAAAGCATTAAGAGTGGTAAAGGAACAGCTGACAGAGCGTAGATATGTGCATACTATTGGTGTGATGGAAACGGCTATCAAATTAGCAGAAATATATAAGGTTGATGCGGAGAAAGCAGAACTTGCCGCCATCTTCCATGATTACGCGAAATTTAGGGACAAAGAGGAAATGCGGCAGATCATCATCAATCAAAAAATGCCCCATGACCTGTTGCAACACCACGACGAATTATGGCATGCGCCGGTGGGAGCCTATCTGGTGGAGAAAGAGGCGGGAATTACAGACCCTGAAGTATTAGAAGCCATAAGATGTCACACTTCGGGGAAAATAAATATGAGCCCCTTGGATAAGGTGCTTTATGTAGCCGATTATATCGAACCTGGCAGGGATTTCCCTGGAGTGGAACAGGTTAGGGAATCCGCCATGACTTCTCTTGATATCGCTGTCATCCAGGCAATGAAGAACACCATCACTTTTTTATTGAAACGAAATCAGCCTGTCTATCCTGATACATTTCACGCCTATAACGATATGACCATGAAGGTTAAAGAAAGGAAGTTAACATAAATGTCTAAAGAATTATTACAGCTTGCAGCAAAGGCTGCAGATGATAAACGTGCAGAAGAATTGGTCGCATTGAATATGCAGGGGATCTCCCTTGTTTCGGATTATTTCTTGATCTGTCATGGTAACTCCGATAAACAGGTCCAGGCAATCGCACGTGCGATAAAAGAAACGGCAGATGAGAACGGACAGCATGTAAAGAGAATGGAAGGCTTTGATGAAGCTCGCTGGGTCCTCGTTGACCTTGGGGATGTAGTGGCCCATGTGTTCCATAAAGATGAGCGCGGCTATTACAACTTGGAACGTCTTTGGGGAGATGCTCCACGCGAGGACATTCAAATCGAGTTAACTTAAATGGCTTACGGACAATTTGCCTATATTTATGACCAATTGATGCAGGATGTTCCCTATGAAAAATGGGTGTCATTTGTGCAGGCAATGAAAGATCGACATTTACATACGGGTTCCAAGGGATTCTCTGTTGTGGATGTTGGATGCGGCACAGGGGAGCTTGCCATACGGTTTGCCAAAGAAGGCTGGGACGTGGCAGGAGTGGATCTTTCAGAGAGCATGCTGGCCATTGCCTATGAAAAGGCAACCGAAGCGGGGGTTTCCATCCCCTTTTATGAGCAGAACATGGCAGAGCTTGATGGATTCCAAGACGTCGATTGCATCACCATCTTCTGTGATTCCTTGAATTATCTTGAATCAGAAGAAGATGTCAAAAGAACCTTCTCCGCTGCCTATAAGCAGTTAAAAGAAGAGGGGCTCCTTTTATTCGACGTGCATTCCCTCTTCAAAATGACACAAGTATTCATGAATAACACTTTCACCAGTGCAGAAGAGGATGTTGCCTACATATGGAACAGCTTCCCCGGAGAGCATCCGAATAGTGTTGAACATGAGCTTTCCTTCTTCGTTCAAGAAGAAACAAACCAGTATACCCGGTTTGATGAACTTCATTTCCAACGGACTTTTCCTGTTGAGACCTACAGAAAATGGCTAGAAGAAGTGGGGTTCACCATCTTATCGGTAACAGGAGACTATTCCACTGAACATTTAGGAGAAACTGCTGAAAGAATATTCTTCGCCGCAAAAAAATAGGCTTCCCACCTTAGGGAGGCCTATTTTTTGTGTATAACGGAAAAAGTTGAAAAAACTTAAAGGTATTTGTCGCATGATGGCGAATAACTTATTAGTGAAAAATCAATGAAACTGTTTTTTGACCTCCACAAGATCTTCATCAAACTTCTCATGTGTCTTTTGAATGACATGATGGAATACATCGCCCAATTCATTCTCCAGCACTTTAATGCCTTCTCCAGTAACACCACCCTTTACACACACTTTTTCTTGCAAGGTTTGAAGGGTATAAATATCCTTTTCAATCAATTTTCCCATTCCGATGATCATCTGGCTCGCCAAATCTGTCGCTTGCTCCTTGGTTATGGCCGTCTCACTTACAGCCCCGTCAATGAACCTCTGCAAAATATAACTGAAAAATGCAGGTCCGCAACTTACAATATCCGATGCCACCCTTGTAACATTTTCCTTAATATGAATAGGTGTTGAAATTTTTGAACAAATAGTCAGTAAGAACTCCCTATATTCTTCTCGCGCACTCTCGCCGAATGTCACCAATGTGACACCAGCTAAGGCACGGTTTGTGATACTTGGGATGATACGTGCCACCTGGCAGTTTATGATTGTCTGCAGCTGAGTGACAGATACCGGGCTCGTAATGGAAATAACACATTTATCGGCCGTCAAATCTTTATTGATTCTTGTTAAAAGGGGGTGAATATCCAATGGCTTTACACATAAAAAAATAATATCAGCAGCATTTACCACTTCTGCCGCCGTTTCAGCCACATATAGGTCAGGATATTTGCGTTGTAAATTAAATGCTTTCTCTATGGAACGATTAGTAATCGTGATATTCTCAGGAGGTACTGCTTTCGAGTCGACAAAAGATTCCACCAAGATTCTCCCCATGTTGCCTGTGCCGATCATTCCAATCTTCATGTTCCATTCCCTCCTCCATCCAAAAAAGTTTCTCATACACTATATGTTTTTATGCTTATTAATATGAATAGAAGGTGAGTGCGTTGAAAGAATTGTGGTATGTCCATAAAACAAAAGTATTGATTGTGATTGGTGTTTTTGTGCTTTTTTGCTTTTTCATTTGGTCCAGGCTATATGTTCCCACAGAAACGCAGGCGGAACAACAAGTGAGTTTATTGATGGAAGCAGCTGAAGCTGAAATGGAAGAGGATCTGGAGATAAACGATGGGAAACAGGAAAGTCCCCAGCCAATAAATATAGAGGTATTGATTGATATAAAAGGAGCTGTGTTCCGGCCCGGAGTGTACAAAATGAAAACGGGGGACCGGGTCATCGATGCAGTGGAGACGGCAGGAGGTTTTTTGGATGACGCAGATACGAGGAAAGTTAATTTGGCCTCGCTCCTGACAGATGAAATGGTCATCATCGTCCCGCGTGAGGGAGATGAAGAGGTGGGGGAGGTCCTTATTAAATCTTCCAATAGCCCTGAAACTGTTTCCGCTGCAAGTAAGGTAAATATAAATTCTGCTTCAGAAGCGGAGCTGACAACCCTTACAGGTGTCGGACCTGCTAAAGCAAAGGCCATCATTGATTACAGGACCGACCATGGCTTATTTAAAAGTATTGAAGAAATTATGAATGTGACAGGATTTGGAGAGAAATCTTTTGAAAAGCTTAAGGATGAAATTACTGTAGCCAATTGAATTGACGGAAGATAAGAAAACCCGATACACTAAGGATATTGTTTAAGAAGATTAGGGGGCATGTGGGAAGATGACAAGAATATCTTGGGATCAGTACTTTATGGCGCAAAGCCATTTGTTAGCACTAAGAAGTACCTGTACAAGGCTTGCTGTCGGAGCAACCATTGTACGAGATAAACGAATCATAGCTGGAGGGTATAACGGCTCAATTGCAGGTGGAGTACATTGCATTGATGAAGGTTGTTATGTCATTGATAATCATTGTGTGCGGACCATCCATGCCGAAATGAACGCCTTGCTTCAATGCTCCAAATTTGGGGTACCGACGACTGGCGCTGAAATTTATGTCACCCACTTTCCATGCCTTCATTGCTGTAAAGCCATAATCCAAGCGGGAATTAAAACGGTTTACTATGCAATGGAATATAAGAACCATCCATATGCCATGGAAATGTTCGAACAGGCTGATGTCCGTGTGGAACACGTGGAACTGGATGAAATGGCTGTTAGCTTGAACGATCCTGAAAAAATAGGATTCATTAACAGCTTGATTGAACGATTGGAGGAATCCGGTGCAAGTGATGAAGAAATAAAGCGCTGGTATGAACAATCCACCGAGCTTTTTAGTAAGCAAGGATAATCATCATTTAATGAAAAATAGGACAGGCTTCTTTGCTTATTTGGCCATCGCAAGCTGTTTGGGAATTGCTGTCTCCAGGTCAGGTCTTCACTGGGGACCGCTTTCCCTTCTAGTTGTCTTTTATGTATGGATTTACCTTCATGATAAAAAACCTCACAGACTACTCCTTCTCAGTCTCCTCTTCAGTACTGCATTTTATGGCTATATGAACATGATTGAATCCCAGAATGTATCCGTTCATATGGGAAGTGACACTCGAATTTCTGGAATCATCACGACATCCATTCATATTGATGGAAATAAGGCCAGTTTTGAAATGAAAAGTGATCAAAAAGAAACGATGTTAGTGGAATATTTTCTCCAGGAGCAACAAGAGATCTCCCTCCTTGAATCTTTGCAAATAGGTGAGTTATGTAATTGGCAAGGAGTCTTGACATCACCTCAGCCAGCCACCAACCCCCATGCGTTTGATTACAAGAACTACCTTTACGAACAAAAAAAACATTGGATATTTTCATTGGACAGGTTGCCGGAATCTTGTGCCCCAGGCGAAAGTATTTCAATTCTTAAAGAGCTCCAAAAGTATCGTGATAAGGGAATTAAAACGATTGATGAAAATATGGATCCAGTTGTGGCAAGCTTTATGGTTTCCTTGATTTTCGGGGACAGGAGATATCTTGATCGTATGGTATTGGAGGCATACCAACAATTAGGACTCATTCATCTATTGGCGATTTCTGGACTGCATGTAGGAATCATTACATCAGCTGCTTTCTATACTGGTATTCGTTTGGGGCTAACCCGGCAATCGGTCAACATCCTCTTAATCCTCCTATTACCTTTCTATGTCATTTTGGCAGGCGGTGCACCGTCTGTCATGAGAGCTGCAACAATGACAGCCGTAGCCCTTGTTCTGTTGCTTTTTAAAAAGAAAATCTTCTCTATCGATACAATCGGCCTTGCCTGCATCTTTGTTTTGTTATTGAATCCCTATTACTTGTATCATATCGGATTTCAGTTATCCTTTTCGGTCAGTATGGCCCTAATATTGACCTCAAGGAAAATCAGCTCTCTCAATAATGGACTTCTTCAAATTTTCTATGTCTCCATTATTGCACAAGTCGCTTCACTGCCACTGCTGCTCTTTCACTTTTACCAGTTTTCCATCTGGAGCCCGTTTTTAAATATAATCTTTGTCCCTTTTTTCTCCTTGTTTGTCCTTCCTAGTGCATTCATTCTCTTTTTTACGATGCTCTTCTATCCTTCACTGCTCCCCTTACTTGTCCCTTTATTCGCTTTTCCACTTAAGCTTATGAATTCACTTGCGGTGTGGTTTGCGAGTATCCCATTCGGTACATTGGTGTTTGGAAAACCTTTTATCGGGATGATGGGACTGCTCGTGTCTTTCACAGCTTTATTTTTTTATCTGTGGGAAAAAGGAAGGTTGCCGGTTGCATCGGCAATGCTAGTGGGCTGTTTGTGTTTCCAATGGTGCATTCCATATATAAACCCTTATGGAAAAGTGGTGGTAGTGGATATTGGTCAGGGAGATGCCATATTTATTCGACTTCCTTTCAATAAAGGGACGTACCTGATTGACACAGGGGGCACATTTCCATTCCCAAAAGAAGAATGGAAAGATAGGAAGAGGGAGTATAACAGTGGTACGGATGTATTGTTGCCTTTTTTGAAAGCAGAAGGAGTCAGGAAGTTGGACAAGTTATTATTAACTCATGGAGATTATGATCATATCGGGAATGTCGCAAGTCTCTGGGGACATGTGAAGGTAAGCGAAGTGGTGGTTCCATTGGGATTTGGCGGAAGTGGACTGGAAGAGGATATATTGCTTGAGGCTGAGGATCGGGGAGCAAAGATACAAACTGCTGTTCCGAATACAGGGTGGGAGGTGGATAGTGCCAGTTTTTTATATCTACACCCAGCCAAAGCGTATGAAAATAAAAATGAAGGATCGATTGCTCTTTACGCCATTTTTGGCGCCAGGAGTTGGCTGTTTACAGGAGATATGGAAAGCGAAGGGGAGAGGGAGGTGTTACTTCGCTACCCAAATATGAAAGTGGATGTGTTAAAAGCTGGTCATCATGGCAGCAAGACTTCTACCGGTCAAGCATTTGTGGAAAGGCTGAAACCGGATATCGCTATTATTTCCGCAGGTAGAAACAATCGTTTTGGTCATCCACATCAGGAAGTGCTCGATAGGCTGGAGCGTTCGGGGGCCATGGTGTATCGTACGGATAGGCAAGGGGCGATTATCTTTGAATTTACACATCGGGGAGGAACGTTTTCCACGGTACTACCATAGGATACAGTATCAAAAATGAAAAAGAGACTGCACCATTTAGACGCAGTCTCTTTTATAGCGAAGCTTTTCTGAGTTATCCTCATTCTTTTCACAACCGCTTTGGAAAAGAATCACGACGGTATGTATTGTTATGCCGCCATTAAGATCCTAGGTAATGAATCAATGTTGCCATTGCAAAGATTGTTGCGAAAAAACCGAAGGATACGATAAAACCGACACCAGAATCTACTGCATCGTTACGTTTACTTTGGACGCTTTTCTCAAATTCGTTCATAAGTATCCCTCCTATCACACATTAGTATAAGCTATACGGCAAAAAAAATCCACCAGACATTTTTGCTTTTCCACCTTTGACAAGAGTTGTCACAAATAGTTCGGAAATTCAGGGAGAACATAGTATTACACCCAAACGGGGCAATCGTTAACGGGCGAGTTACCTGGGGCTTGCATCGTTGACGTTTATATAAAATGGAGATTAGTTCTTTGTAGGTGAGAACTAGTCTCCTTTGACTTTGTTTGCTAATATAACTCCTTGTCAATTCATTCATTTCTCATGTACGATAAGAAGGAGTAGAAACAAATGACGGGAGCATAACCATGGGATTCGAAGCATTAAAGAAAATAAAAGCAAAACATTTCGCGCCGATTTATTTATTATTGGGCACCGAAGGATTCTTAATGAGGGAAATAAGGAATGCCATCATCGAGCATGCTCTTGATGTGGAGGAACATGATTTTAATCTCTCCTTTTATGATATGGAAGAACAATCGGTGGATGTAGCCATCGAGGACTCGGAAACGCTACCGTTCATGGGGGAACGAAGAGTGGTGGTCATGACCAATCCCTTCTTTCTGACAGCAGAAAAAAACAAAAGCAAGATGGAACACAACACAGACCGATTTATTTCTTACATAAAAGAAGCTGCACCTTATACCATTTTGGTAATTCAAGCACCTTACGAGAAGCTGGATGAGCGAAAAAAAATTGTTAAGGAACTGAAGAAGCAAGCGGAAGTCATTGAAGCGCAGCCGCTCGGGGAAAGGGATTTAAAACTTTGGATGAAAGACAAAGCAATGCAAAATGGAGCGGTTCTTGAAGATGCGGCAGCAGAAGAGTTACTGAAAATTGCGGGAGTCAATCTTTCCGTCCTAGCCCAGGAAATCAATAAAATGGCTATGTATATCGGCGTTTCCGATCAAGAGATTTCCGTTGATACAGTCAAGCTGTTGGCAGCCAAATCAATAGAGCATTCCGTTTTTGAATTAATTGAGAAAATGGTTCATAGACGAGTGGACGAAGCATTGGAATTGTTTTACGACTTGGTGAGAAACAATGAAGAGCCAATCAAATTGCATGCATTGATAGCTAATCAGTTCCGCTTATTGTATCAGGTAAAAGATTTAAGTGAACAAGGTTATAGTCAGCAGAAGATGGCAGGCATCTTGAGGGTTCACCCTTACCGTGTAAAGCTTGCATCCCAGCAGGGCAGGTATTTTGAAAGAGCGGAGTTAATGAAGATGGTCGACAATCTGGCAGAGGCTGACTATTTGATGAAAAGTGGAAAAATAGATAAACAACTCGCGATGGAAATGCTACTGATCAAGCTCGCGCCAGTTAAGTAACGAAAATGGAAAAAGATATACTGTCAGACCGCCGAACTGATTTATCAGTTTCGGTGGTTTTTTTTGATTGTTTGGGGATTTGATGTTTTTGTGGAATAAGAAGGATTGATAGACTGCTCGGAATCAGAACGGAACGAATGAAAATTAGAGCATTTTTGAGGTGTTAAAAAGCATTCGGTCAACTTTTTCAGTTGTTCGGACAATTAAATACCTTTTTTCGAGGGGGTTCGGACATTTCACCGCTTGGTTCGGACAAGTTTATATGTACGTTTGGACATTTGAAAATTTGGTTCGGACAAAATCATCCAAACTTCGGACAACTATGCAAAATCTTTGGACAACTTTTTAAAATCTTCGGACAACAATCAAAAAACTTCGGACATTTCGAAAACAGAAAGAAAAAACGCTTATACTTTGTAAAATCATTTACCAGCACCATGAAAGAAACCTTCCCCAACGGCAGAACTGCAACCAACCTTAAAAGAAAAGAGCCCTCTCTCTCAACCACACAAGCAAAGAAGACCACAGTAATATAATGTATTCGCCGTAAATTTAAAAAATCCTTTGGGGGTCTGACCCCCAAAGGACAAAAAATAAAAAAACGACCCAACCGGATCGCCCTTTTATTATGCAGTAGCTCCGTTTACTTTTTTCGCTAGGCGAGATTTTTGACGGTTTGCTGCATTTTTGTGGATGATACCGTTTTGCGCAGCTTTGTCTAAACGTTTAGCAGCTTCTAGGTAAGCAGTTTTTGCACCTTCAACATCGTTGTTAGCAACAAAAGCTTCTACTTTCTTCACAGCAGTACGCATAGAAGACTTGATAGTAGCGTTATGAGCACGACGTACATCGTTAGTTTTTACACGTTTGATAGCAGATTTAATGTTTGGCATATCTTTCACCTCCATACAATTCAACGATCGAGATTTATATAAAACTCGACATTTCTATACTTATGAGAACAAGTGATATTTTATCAAATCCATTATGATTATGCAATAGGGAGTCAAGGGAATTTTCTTGAAAGTGTAAAACACCTACATTCTCATGCATGAAATACGGTTGTGGGGTCAAAATAAAACTAAAATTTGGCAATGCTGGAGGCGGAAAAGAATGAATCAACCACAACCTTTGGATCTAAGTAAATATGAAGTGAGAACCGACTTGGCGATAGAAGCCAATCAGATGGCTATTGAGAAACAGAACCAACAGAATGGGCTGAACCAAAACCAACAAAACCAAAACCAACAGAACAATGAAAATAACCAAACATCAAAATCGGCCATAGAAGGAGTAGTCGTTAAAGAAAGACAGACGGATGGTATCAATGTAACAACCGTGACCATTTCAGACAAAGGGGCGGAAATGACCGGAAAGAAGCCTGGTAACTACCTCACATTGGAAGCGGTGGGAATCAGGCAAAAGGATTCCGATCTGCAGAAAAAAGTCGAGACGGTTTTTGCAAAGGAATTTAGCGCCTTCCTTACCTCTCTTAATATATCCAAGGATGCCACCTGTCTAGTTGTAGGACTTGGTAATACGAATGTGACACCGGATGCACTTGGTCCATTGGTATGTGAAAACTTGTTGATCACAAGGCACTTGTTCAAGTTGCAACCTGAATCCGTACAGGATGGATTCAGGCCTGTCAGTGCGATCATCCCGGGGGTGATGGGGATTACAGGAATTGAAACGAGTGACATCATTTTGGGAGTGGTGGAAAAGACGAAGCCTGATTTTGTGATAGCCATTGATGCCTTGGCTGCGAGGTCCATCGAACGGGTCAATGCGACCATCCAGATTTCTGATACAGGGATACATCCTGGTTCAGGTGTAGGGAACAAGCGTAAGGAGCTGAGCATGGATACACTTGGGATTCCTGTTATTGCAATTGGAATTCCGACTGTGGTTGATGCAGTTTCCATGGCAAGTGACACCATCGATTTCATCCTGAAGCATTTTGGTAAAGAGATGAGGGAGGGGGACAGTCCTTCAAGGTCACTCGCGCCCGCAGGAATGACATTTGGGGAAAGAAGGAAGCTGACAGAAGAGGATCTTCCTGGGGAAGAGCATCGTAAGAATTTCCTTGGTATCGTTGGAACGTTACCTGAAGAGGAAAAACGGAAGCTGATTCACGAAGTACTGTCTCCACTTGGTCATAACCTGATGGTTACACCAAAAGAAGTGGATGATTTTATTGAAGACATGGCAAATGTGGTAGCGGAAGGCTTGAACTCGGCGCTGCATTTCCATGTGAACCAGGATAATGTAGACGCTTATACACACTAGGCGTCCGTGTTCTACTTTTCCCCCTTTTGCATACATATAGTAGCAACAAGTATGTGAAAGGGTGAGAAAATGAAGGGCTACCGCTCCTCACACGTCGTCGTATTAAATGGGACAAGCATTAAGAAATCAGTCGTAGCAGTGATCTTAGGTTTTATTCTTGTATTTGCGGTATCCGGTGTTATGACATCTCTCAAGCCAGAATACCGAGTCACCTCGAGCTCCATCAATGAGTTTTCCAAGAGGTTTTCGGGGGAGTCTCTGTTATATATTTTCGGCTATACCAATGCCTATTTCACACAAGGACTATCAAGTGAAGCGAAAGCGCCCAATTATGCTTCCGCTTTATTTGAGTTAACGACAAGCATCAACCTTGATGATCCGCGCAGTCTTATCCGAAATGAAATTCCAGGCTTTGCTTATTATGACGGAGAAATTCTAGTAGCAGGATCAGGGGTCAATTATACGGATATGCCAGTGGAATCTTCGCCTCCGATGGAAGTGCTTCTACAAGAAAGACAAGCTTCCATTATCGATTTGGACGAGGAAGAAGAAAAGGAGGAAAGTGCTCCACCGCCTGCCCAGACCACAGGGGACAAGCGTACTGTTCTCATCTATCACTCGCATTCTCGGGAGTCGTTCCTACCTTATCTTGAAGGTGTGACAAGTCCCAATGCAGCAAGTCATCCAGAAGTGAATGTAACGAGGCTTGGAAAAAAGCTTCAGGAGGAATTGGTCCAACGAGGTATCGGGACCGATATCGATACAACGGACACTGCCTTGGCTTTGAAGAACAGAGGCTGGGTGTACGGTCAATCTTATGATGTGACACGGCCTATCGTGGAAGAAGCGATGGCTGGGAACCAACATCTCAATTACCTGATTGATGTCCATCGGGATTCGGGGAGAAGAAAAAGCACAACGATGGACATAAATGGCGTTCCGCATGCGAGGCTTTATTTTGTGATAGGGAAGAAAAATCAACACTATGAGAAGAACCAGTACTTGGCCGAACAGATTCATAAAAAATTGGAGCAAAAGTATCCGGGATTAAGCAAAGGTATATTTGTCCCGCCGGCTGTCGAGACTCGTAATGGTATCTATAATCAGGACCTTTCCCCAAATTCGATGTTAATTGAAGTGGGGGGAGTGGATAATACGTTTGAAGAAATGAACCGTACCTTGGAGATTTTTGCGGATGTGTTCAGTGAAATTTACTGGCAAGCAGAAAAAGTGGACGGAACACCTGAGGGCGAAGCGCAATAAAGGAAAAAGGAGCTGAAAGTGCGATGAAAAGATTTATGGTAAAATGTGTATTCATATCTCTGGTGATGTTTCTTGGAGTGCTTTTGGGGATGCAACAGGCAAATGAAGGAATGCGGAAAATGAAGGGATATGATGACCCAGCTTTTAGTGGCCAAGCCTTTCATGTGGCTGAAACAACAGAGGGGATCAATGGCACCATCCTCGGACGCCAGATAAATTCGCAGGATATGAAAGAGAAACAGGAAAAGTTGGAGGGCATTAAAGCTTATAATGTATTCTCTTCTGCGGGAAAGAAACTGGCAGACGGCATGTCAGGCATGATGAGCGGCATTTTCAATAAAGTGCAGGATACAATAGAAGAAAAAACGGAAGAATGACTTCATTAAGAAAGCGGCGGCCAAAAGGGTGGTGTGAAAAAAAGATGCCCTGGCTTAAGCTTTCTTTTTTTGGAGAATTTCAGCGGGGGAGTAGCGACATGGTTGAGGTTCCGCAGGGGACCGAGGGGCTCAAGGTCGTCCCGCAAAAAGCGAAGGCATTTGCATAAATCCATAGCGGTGTTGGACAGACTTTTTTGTAAAGAAGACCGATGCTCGGAAATTTCATTGAATCTTCCTGTTCGTATTGTTATAATCAGAAATAGTGTACGTTGCCGAAAGTGTAGGAGTGAAACAGATAATGAACAGAGAAGAACGGTTAAAACGACAATCAAAGATAAGAAACTTTTCCATCATCGCCCATATTGACCATGGGAAATCAACTTTAGCAGACCGTATTTTAGAGAAAACGTCTGCATTGACACAAAGGGAAATGAAGAATCAGTTACTTGATTCCATGGACCTTGAACGTGAACGCGGGATCACCATTAAATTGAATGCCGTTCAATTACGATATAAAGCTAATGATGGCGAAGAATATATTTTCCACCTTATTGATACACCTGGACATGTCGATTTTACATATGAGGTCTCCAGAAGTTTGGCTGCATGTGAAGGAGCGGTTCTTGTCGTGGATGCGGCACAAGGAATAGAAGCTCAAACATTAGCAAATGTGTATTTGGCACTTGATAATGAACTCGAGATCATGCCTGTCATCAATAAAATTGACCTTCCAAGTGCAGAGCCTGAGAGAGTGCGTCAAGAGATTGAGGATGTTATCGGGCTTGATGCATCAGATGCAGTTCTAGCAAGTGCAAAAGCTGGTATCGGAATTGGTGAAATTTTAGAGCAAGTAGTGGAGAAAATCCCTGCCCCTCAAGGTGACCCTGATGCTCCGTTGAAAGCACTAATTTTTGACAGTCTATTCGATCCTTACCGCGGGGTTGTAGCATACATCCGTATTGTGGAAGGTACTGTTAAGGTTGGGGATAAAATTCGAATGATGGCTACAGGAAAAGAGTTTGAAGTAAATGAGGTTGGGGTGTTTACACCGAAAGCTGTACAGCTTGATGAGCTAACCGTCGGAGATGTTGGTTTCCTGTCTGCATCCATCAAAAATGTTGGAGACACACGTGTTGGTGATACTATCACACATGCGAAAAATAGAGCGACAGAACCACTTCCAGGTTACCGTAAACTAAATCCAATGGTTTTCTGTGGACTCTACCCGATTGATTCAGCAAAATTCAATGATTTGCGTGAAGCGCTTGAAAAACTGGAATTGAATGACTCTGCTCTTCAATATGAGCCGGAAACTTCCCAAGCACTAGGCTTCGGATTCCGTTGTGGTTTCCTAGGATTGCTTCATATGGAAATCATCCAAGAGCGTATCGAGCGTGAGTTCAATATTGATCTGATTACAACAGCACCTTCCGTTATCTATCATGTACATTTGACTGATGGGGAGGAATTGCGTGTAGACAACCCTTCCAACATGCCTGATCCTCAGACAATTGACCGTGTGGAAGAGCCATATGTAAAAGCTACGATCATGGTACCGAATGATTACGTTGGTGCAGTTATGGAATTGTGCCAGGAGAAGCGTGGAAACTTCATTGACATGCAGTATCTTGATGATATTCGCGTGAGCGTTATCTATGAAATTCCATTAGCGGAAATTGTATATGATTTCTTTGATGCATTGAAATCCAATACAAAAGGATATGCTTCGTTTGATTATGAATTGATCGGCTACAAACCGTCACATCTTGTAAAAATGGATATCTTGCTTAACGCTGAGAAGGTTGATGCACTTTCCTTTATCGTTCACCGTGACTCTGCTTATGAACGCGGAAAAATCATTGTGGAGAAGCTAAAGGAACTTATTCCAAGGCAGCAATTTGAGGTGCCGATCCAAGCGACGATAGGACAGAAAGTTGTTGCGAGGTCAAACATCAAAGCGATGCGTAAAAACGTTCTTGCTAAATGTTACGGAGGAGACATCTCCCGTAAACGTAAGCTTTTAGATAAGCAAAAAGAAGGTAAAAAACGTATGAAGCAAGTTGGTTCTGTAGAAGTTCCGCAAGAAGCATTTATGGCTGTCTTGAAAATGGACGACAATGCCAACAAAAAATAATAAGAAAAATACCGCAGCTCATTCTGCGGTATTTTTTCATACATGCGCCATATGTGATATGCTAAAAGATACGAAGTAAACAAATGAAAGTGTGATCTTATGATTAAATCAGCCTATATTCATATCCCTTTTTGTGAACATATTTGTCACTACTGTGATTTCAATAAAGTATTCTTGAAAAACCAGCCAGTAGATGAATACTTGGCATACATGGATAAAGAAATGAAAAATACAATAGAAAAACACCCTGCCACAGAGCTTCAAACTATATTTGTGGGTGGGGGAACGCCTACTGCCTTAAACGAAAAGCAGCTGGCATACTTGCTAGATTCGGTTCAAAGGCATTTCCCGGTTAGACCAGATATGGAGTACACATTTGAAGCCAACCCTGGCGATCTTTCATTAGAAAAACTCCGACTCCTTAAAGAAGGCGGAGTCAACAGGCTCAGTTTTGGCGTGCAAAGCTTCAATGATGACCTATTAAAGCGAATCGGTCGATCGCATAGAAAAGCAGATGTTTTCAAATCGATCGAACATGCAAGAAATGCAGGTTTTGAAAATATCAGCATTGACTTAATATACAGTCTCCCAGATCAATCAGTAGCGGACTTTAAGGAAACATTGCACACTGCATTGTCTTTAGGGATGGAGCATTATTCTGCCTACTCATTGATCATTGAACCGAAAACGGTGTTCTATAACTTGATGAATAAAGGGAAACTTCCCCTACCGACACAAGAAGAAGAGGCAGAAATGTATGATGTTCTTTTAGATGAAATGGCAAAATACGGCTACCAACAATACGAAATCTCCAATTTTGCAAAAGAGGGTTATGAAAGCAGACATAATCTTACCTACTGGGATAACGAATTCTATTATGGGATAGGTGCAGGTGCCCACGGTTATTTAGATGGCGTGCGAATTGCCAATCACGGCCCTTTGAAAAAATTCATGGATGCTATAGAAGAAACTAGGTTTCCGTATAAAGAGCAACATGATGTAACAAAAATAGAGAAAATGGAAGAAGAGATGTTCCTTGGGCTTCGCAAGAATGAGGGAGTTTCTAGCTCCACATTCCATAGTAAATTTGGAGAAGAACTGTTGGTTATTTTCAAAGACCCTATCGAAGAAAACATAGGGAAGGGCCTCTTAGAGTACGTAAATGGACACATCCGACTTACGAGAAAAGGGAAATTTCTCGGCAATGAAGTTTTTCAAGCTTTTATTGGTGCGATCTGATTGACATGTGAATAGGTATTTGGTAATTTATTTATAGAATTAGCACTCGATGAATAGGAGTGCTAACAGAGGTGATGCTGAGTGCTTACAGAACGACAGTTGTTAGTATTGCAAGTCATAATTGACGACTTTATCCGATCTGCACAACCTGTTGGCTCCAGAACGCTCTCGAAGAAAGAGGAGATCTCTTTCAGTTCTGCCACTATCAGAAATGAGATGGCTGATTTAGAGGAATTAGGATTTATTGAAAAAACACACACTTCTTCAGGAAGGGTTCCATCGGAAAAGGGGTACCGCTATTATGTGGATCACTTGCTTTCTCCAGAAAGGCTTACGAAGCAGGATGTGTTTGAAATTAAATCCATCTTTCGCGAGCAAATATATGAATTGGAAAAAACCGTCCAGAAATCCGCACAGATTCTTTCTGATCTGACCAAGTACACGTCCATTGTCCTTGGGCCGGGAGTACGGGATCACAGGCTTAAAAACTTGCAGATCATCCCGATCAACCCGGAACAAGCGGTAGCGATCATCGTGACGGATACAGGACATGTTGAAAACCGCATGTTTTCTTTTCCGGCCAGCATGGATTCATCCGATATCCAGAAGATGGTCAACATTTTAAATGAACGTCTAGTGGGGGTACCCCTATCTGAGCTGATCAATAAGCTATATAAGGAAGTAGCCACCCTCTTAAGGTCTCATATCGGTAACTATGAAAACATTTTACAATCCTTGAGCTCCACTCTATATATGGAAGAAAAGGATAAGGTGTTTTTTGGAGGCAAAACGAATATGCTTGCCCAACCCGAGTTTAATGACATCAATAAGATACGTTCTCTTATGCTATTAATTGATCAAGGGAAAGACCTGTCTCAGCATATTCGTGCTAAAGAAGCAGGTATCCATATCAAGATAGGCAGTGAAAATAATATTCCTGGCATGGAAGGCTGCAGCATCATTTCCGCAAGCTATTCCATTGGACCTGAACAGCTTGGTACGATCGCTTTGCTCGGTCCGACCAGAATGGAATATTCCCGTGTGGTCAGTCTCCTGCAACTTGTCAGTTCCGACCTTTCACAGGCGGTCAATAAACTGTATCAAAAGGACTGAGCATGGAAATATTGTTAGAGGATGGAGTTGCCGCTCCGTCCTATCACCATGGAAAAAACAACATGATTTTTACACTTTGAGGGAGGTGAAACCATTGGTAAACGAGAACAACGAACAAGCAACAGTCGAAAATGAAGAGGTATCAACAGAGGAAACAGAACAAACGACGGAAACAGTCGAAGAAGTGGAAGTTTCTGCAGAACAACAAAAAATTTCAGAATTGGAAGCTAAGCTTGAGGAGTCGGAAAACCGCCTACTTCGCTTACAAGCCGATTTTGATAACTACCGTCGTCGTGTGAGACTTGACCAAGAGGCTGCACAGAAATACCGTGCACAAAATCTTGTTACAGATATACTTCCTGCCCTTGATAACTTTGAGCGTGCGCTTAAAGTCGATTCTGAGGATGAGAAAATCAAAACATTTTTACAAGGCATGGAAATGGTGCACCGTCAGTTAGTGGAGGCACTGAAGTCAGAAGGACTCGAAGCGATCGAAGCGGTTGGACAGTCATTCGATCCTCATTTACACCAAGCAGTCATGCAGGTGGAAGAGGGAGAAGCGGAATCTAACACTGTTTTGGAAGAGTTCCAAAAAGGGTATAAGCTCAAAGATCGCGTCATCCGCCCGTCCATGGTAAAAGTAAAGCAATAGTGGATGGTAGTGAGAGGCACGAGACTCCAGCGGGGGAATAGAGACAATGTAAAGCCCCCCAGTATTGCGAGAAGGCACAAGATCGCCCCGCGGAAGGCGAGTGCATAAAACGAAAATCGACGTAAATGTACCATAAAAAATAACTACATATTAATGCTAGTTGCAATAGGAGGAAAAACAAAATGAGTAAAATCATCGGTATTGACTTAGGTACAACAAACTCATGTGTAGCTGTGCTTGAAGGCGGCGAACCAAAAGTAATCCCTAACCCAGAAGGTAACAGAACAACTCCATCCGTTGTTGCTTTCAAAAACGGCGAACGCCAAGTAGGGGAAGTGGCAAAACGCCAATCCATTACGAACCCTAACACCATCATGTCTGTTAAGCGTCACATGGGTACAGACTACAAAGTGGAAGTGGAAGGTAAAGAATACTCTCCACAAGAAGTATCAGCAATCATCCTTCAACACTTAAAAGGATATGCAGAAGAATATCTTGGGGAAACAGTTACAAAAGCTGTTATCACAGTTCCTGCATACTTCAATGATGCTGAGCGTCAAGCTACAAAAGATGCAGGTAAAATCGCTGGTCTTGAAGTAGAGCGTATCATCAACGAGCCGACTGCAGCGGCATTGGCATACGGTCTTGATAAAATGGACGAAGATCAAACAATCCTTGTGTATGACCTTGGTGGCGGAACGTTTGACGTTTCTGTACTAGAGCTTGGAGATGGCGTATTCGAAGTACGTTCTACAGCTGGTGACAACCGTCTTGGTGGAGATGACTTTGACCAAGTTATCATTGACTACCTTGTAGCAGAATTCAAAAAAGAGAACGGCATCGACCTTTCTAAAGATAAAATGGCATTACAACGCTTGAAAGATGCAGCAGAAAAAGCGAAAAAAGACCTTTCTGGTGTAACAAGCACACAAATCTCTCTACCATTCATCACAGCTGGGGAAGCTGGACCACTTCACTTAGAAGTAAGCATGTCCCGTGCGAAATTTGATGATCTTACTGCTGGACTTGTAGAACGTACAATGGGTCCTGTTCGTCAAGCATTGCAAGATGCAGGCATCTCTGCTTCTGAACTTGACAAAGTTATCCTTGTGGGTGGATCTACTCGTATCCCTGCAGTACAAGATGCAATCAAAAAAGAAACAGGTAAAGATCCTCACAAAGGGGTTAACCCAGATGAAGTAGTTGCTTTAGGTGCAGCTATCCAAGGTGGAGTACTTACTGGTGACGTAAAAGACGTAGTACTTCTTGACGTAACACCACTTTCTTTAGGAATTGAAACAATGGGTAGCGTGTTCACAAAGCTTATTGAAAGAAACACGACTATTCCTACAAGTAAGTCCCAAGTGTTCTCTACGGCTGCTGACAACCAAACAGCGGTAGACATTCACGTTCTTCAAGGGGAGCGTCCAATGGCAAGCGACAACAAAACATTAGGTCGTTTCCAATTGACGGATATCCCGCCAGCACCACGTGGTGTGCCACAAATTGAGGTATCTTTTGACATCGACAAAAATGGTATCGTAAACGTTCGTGCGAAAGACCTTGGTACAAACAAAGAGCAAGCAATCACCATCAAATCTTCTTCAGGTCTATCCGAGGACGAAATCAACCGCATGGTTCAAGAAGCGGAAGAGAATGCGGATGCAGACAAAAAGCGTAAAGAAGAAGTAGAATTACGCAATGAAGCAGATCAGCTTGTATTCACTACTGAAAAAACACTCAAAGAAGTAGAAGGCAAAGTGGAAGAAGCAGAAGTGAAAAAAGCGGAAGACGCAAAAGAAGAATTGAAAGCTGCCATCGAAAAAGGCGACCTAGAAGAGATCCGCACGAAAAAGGATGCACTTCAAGAAATCGTTCAACAAATCTCCATGAAGCTTTACGAGCAAGCTGCACAAGCACAACAAGCCGCTCAAGGAGCAGAAGGTGCAGAAGGCGCTGCGAACAACGACGACAACGTAGTCGACGCAGAGTACGAAGAAGTAAACGACGATAAAAAGTAAGATAAAGTCCTAGGGCTTTTCTGATAAAGATAAAAGAAAGTCGAAGCCATGGCTTTGGCTTTCTTTTTATGTAAATTAGATTTCCCTTGGTGCCTGGAGTGGAAGGTGGTCGACTCCTGCGGGGGAGTAGCGGTAGCTTGAGACCCCGCAGGCTTGCCGAGGAGGCTCAAGCACCGCCCCGCGGAAAGCGACCACCTGAAACGGAAGGCGCCGAGGAGTTAACCAGATAGGGATTAAGCACATAACTTTTATTGCTTTTTCCCTCTTTCAGGTGATACAATAACCTTTATGTGAATGAAACGGGAGTGGGTATTTAATGAGTAAACGCGATTACTATGAAGTGCTTGGCGTCAGTAAAAGCGCGTCGAAAGATGAAATAAAGAAAGCTTACAGAAAGCTGTCGAAACAATACCATCCGGACATCAATAAAGCAGAAGATGCAGCGGACAAATTCAAAGAGATCAAAGAAGCTTACGAAGTACTAAGCGATGACCAAAAGAAAGCGCACTATGACCAATTCGGACATACAGATCCTAACCAAGGATTTGGCGGCGGCGCTGGATTTGACGGTGGCTTTGGTTTTGAAGATATTTTTGAAACGTTCTTTGGCGGTCAAGGCGGCGGAAGAAGACGTCGTGATCCGAACGCACCAAGACAAGGGGCAGATCTTCAATATACAATGACCCTTTCTTTTGAAGAAGCAGCATTCGGAAAAGAAACGACCATTGAAATCCCTGTGGAAGAAACTTGTGATACATGTTCAGGTACAGGAGCAAAACCTGGTACAAAAGTGGAAACATGTTCACATTGTCGTGGAACAGGTCAGGAAAGTGTAGAACAAAACACTCCGTTTGGACGAATTGTAAACAGAAGAACCTGTTCAAAATGTAATGGTTCAGGAAAGTCCATCCCTAACAAATGTACGACATGCCATGGCGCAGGCCGTGTGAAAAAACGCAATAAAATCAAAGTCAACATCCCGGCTGGTGTGGATGAAGGACAACAACTGCGCGTAGCTGGAAAAGGGGAAGCTGGAGTGAACGGCGGCCCTGCTGGGGACCTATATGTAGTATTCCATGTTCGCAGGCACGAGTTCTTTGAACGTGACGGCGATGATGTGTACTGTGAAATGCCGATAACTTTTGCTCAGGCAGCACTTGGAGATGAAGTAGAAGTTCCAACCTTGCATGGTAAAGTAAAGCTGAAAGTACCGGCTGGAACACAAACTGGCACAAACTTCCGCCTAAAAGGTAAGGGAATTGCCAATGTTCGTGGTTATGGTCAAGGGGATCAACATATCAAGATCAGAGTGATCACACCTACAAAACTCTCAGAAAAACAAAAGCAATTAATCCGTGAATTTGCTGAAACAAGCGGGCAAGCTCCGGACGAACAAGAAGATAGCTTTTTCTCAAAAGTAAAACGTGTCCTAAAAGGTGAATAAAAAGTATCAATAGCTTTCAGTAAGCTAGGATTGGAGTTGGTATGTATGAAATGGTCAGAAATTAGTATCCATACAACAAATGAGGCGGTGGAACCAATATCTCATATTCTTCATGAGGCAGGCGCTAGTGGAGTGGTCATAGAGGATCCATTTGAACTCACTAAGGAAAGAGAAGATCAATTCGGAGAGATATACCAACTCAATCCAGATGATTACCCAGAAGAAGGCGTTGTAATGAAAGCCTACCTTCCTGTTAACAGCTTTTTAGGTGAAACAGTAGAAGGTATAAAGGATGCAATCAATAACCTTTTGGTCTATGATATCGACTTAGGGTTGAACAACATATCCATCAGTGAAGTGAACGAAGAAGAATGGGCAACAGCATGGAAAAAGTACTACAATCCTGTGAAAATTTCCGAGAAGTTTACCATCGTGCCTACATGGGAGACATATGAACCAGTAAGCTCTGACGAGAAAATCATCGAGCTTGACCCGGGAATGGCGTTTGGAACGGGTACCCATCCGACAACGGTACTTTGCATACAGGCGATCGAAAGAACCGTCAAGCCACAAGATAAAGTGATAGATGTAGGGACAGGTTCCGGGGTTTTAAGTATCGCGGCAGCCATGCTAGATGCGAAGGAAGTCCTTGCTCTTGATTTGGATGATGTGGCAGTGGAATCTGCTAAGCTGAATATCAAATTGAATAAAGTGCATCCCACAGTGGCGGTGAAACAAAATAACCTACTAAAAAATGTAGAAGGTCCTGTAGACGTAGTTGTTGCTAACATATTGGCAGAGGTTATTGTCCGTTTCACAGACGATGTGTATCGCGTCCTAGAAAACGGAGGGACATTTATCTCCTCGGGGATCATCAGCATGAAAAAGCAAGAAGTGAAAGACGCCCTCATCAAATCAGGCTTCAAAATTGAAGAAACGATGATGATGGAAGATTGGGTAGCATTTATCGCCAAAAAAGAAGAATAAGCGAGGGTGAAAATCGTGCAACGTTATTTTATTGACTCCAATCAAATAGATGATACATCCATTACTATAACTGGGGAAGATGTTCATCATATAGTTCGGGTTATGAGGATGAGCGTGGACGATCAACTTCTTTGCAGCTGTTCGGAAACAAGGCAGACGGCCCTTTGCAAAATTGCTGAAATTACCAATGATATGGTAGTGACAGATATTGTAGAATGGATAAAGGCTGAAACGGAAATTCCAGTTCGAGTTACCATTGCGAACGGGTTGCCTAAAGGGGATAAATTGGAGTTAGTAATACAAAAGGGAACAGAACTCGGAGCAGAGTCGTTTATCCCTTTTAATGCTGCTCGTTCGATCGTGAAGTGGGACGAAAAGAAGGGAAAAAAGAAAGTCGATCGTTGGAATAAGATTTCCAAGGAGGCGGCAGAGCAGTCACATCGTTCGATGGTGCCTGTTGTAGAGGAGCCTTCTTCACTAGCCCAACTTTTAGAGAAGAGTAAAGACTATACTTATAAGATTGTCGCCTATGAGGAGAGTGCAAAGGAAGGGGAACGGGCTAATTTTGCCTCCACACTCCAAAAGATGAAACATGGTGAATCGGTTATTTGTGTGTTCGGACCTGAAGGTGGCCTGACACAAAAAGAAATCGATCGACTTTTGGAGCATGGATTTGTTCCTTGCGCTCTTGGGCCAAGAATATTAAGAACGGAAACGGCACCGCTATATGCGCTAGCCGCGATTTCGTATCATTTTGAATTAATGTGAGGTGGAAAACATGCCAACTGTTGCCTTTCACACACTTGGGTGTAAAGTGAACCATTATGAAACAGAAGCTATCTGGCAGCTTTTCAAAGCAAATGATTATGAGCGTACAGAATTCGAAGGTACGGCAGATGTGTATGTCATCAATACCTGTACCGTTACAAATACCGGTGATAAAAAGAGCCGTCAAGTCATCCGTCGTGCCATCCGTAAAAACCCAGATGCTGTCATCTGTGTAACGGGATGCTACGCGCAAACTTCTCCTGCAGAGATAATGGCGATTCCTGGAGTGGATGTCGTCGTTGGAACGCAGGACCGTGTGAAAATGCTTGATTATATCGAGCAATTCAAACAGGAGCGCCAGCCAATCAATGGAGTCGGAAACATCATGAAGGCTCGTGTATATGAAGAGTTGGATGTACCGGCTTTTACAGACCGTACACGTGCATCCTTGAAAATCCAAGAAGGTTGTAATAACTTCTGTACTTTCTGTATCATCCCTTGGGCCCGCGGCCTTATGCGTTCCCGCGATCCACAAGAGGTTGTCACACAAGCACAACAACTGGTAGATGCAGGATACAAGGAAATCGTTTTGACCGGAATCCACACAGGTGGTTACGGTGAAGACATGAAGGATTACAACTTTGCCATGCTTCTTCGTGAATTGGATGAAAAAGTGGAAGGCTTAAAGCGTATCCGTATCTCGTCCATTGAGGCAAGTCAAATCACGGATGAAGTAATTGAAGTACTGAACAATTCTGATAAAATTGTCCGCCATTTGCATATTCCGATTCAATCCGCTTCCAACACTGTTTTAAGAAGAATGCGTCGTAAATACACGATGGAATTCTTTGCAGAACGTCTAGATCGATTGAAAGAAGCGTTACCTGGTCTTGCGATTACATCCGATGTAATTGTTGGATTCCCTGGTGAAACAGAAGAAGAGTTCATGGAAACGTACAATTTCATCAAGGAACATAAATTCTCCGAGCTGCATGTATTCCCGTACTCCAAGCGAACAGGAACGCCAGCAGCAAGAATGACCGATCAAGTGGATGAAGAAGTGAAAAACGAGCGAGTTCATCGCCTGATTGCACTTTCCGATCAACTGGCAAAAGAATATGCTTCCACTTTTGAAGACGAAGTATTGGAAGTAATCCCGGAAGAAATCTATAAAGAAGCACCAGACCAAGGCCTATATGTTGGATACACAGACAACTACCTAAAAGTGGTTTTCCCTGCAACAGAGGAGATGGTCGGCAAGCTTGTGAAAGTAAAAATTACCAAAGCTGGTTATCCATACAACGAAGGTCAATTCGTTCGCGTGCTTGAGGATGCGCCACGCTTGGAAGAAGAAAGTGTTCGATTGAGTTCATAAGAAAATAAAGAGAGTGATTCCATTATTATGGAGTCACTTTTTTGTCGTGAAGAAAAAGTTGAAGGCAATACTAACATTGTACTCGCCAAAATAATGGAATCATGTTATGATGTTAGAGGTCAGACCTCTTAACTTGAAAGGAGTATGAACATGCATACAAACATTGGAGAAATGATTGATCATACATTATTGAAAGCCGATACAAAAAAAGAACAAGTAGAAGTACTTTGCCAAGAAGCGAGAGAATATAACTTTGCATCTGTCTGTGTTAACCCGACTTGGGTAAAAACATCTGCAGAGCTTTTAGAAGGCAGCAACGTAAAAGTGTGTACTGTAATTGGATTCCCTCTTGGAGCAAACACACCTGAAGTCAAAGCATTCGAAACGACGAACGCTATTGAAAACGGTGCCACGGAAGTGGACATGGTTATCAATATCAGCGCACTTAAAGATGGCGACGATGAGTTAGTGGAACGAGACATCCGTGCAGTTGTAGACGCTGCTAGAGGACGCGCCTTGACGAAAGTGATCATTGAAACTTGCCTGCTAACAAACGAAGAGAAAGTTAGAGCATGTAAGCTTGCTGTAAAAGCTGGAGCGGATTACGTGAAAACGTCCACTGGATTCTCAACAGGCGGAGCAACAGTTGCTGATATCGCACTGATGAGAGAAACAGTTGGACCAGAAATCGGAGTAAAAGCTTCCGGTGGAGTTCGCGATGCAAAAGGTGCGGAAGAAATGATCGCAGCTGGAGCTACACGTATCGGAGCAAGTTCTGGTATCGCGATCGTTAAAGGGTTAACGGCTGATACGGATTATTAAGAAGTAAATGTAGAGTTTACTGAGTTTAGTTAGGCACCCCATCAGGTTTTTACTTGAAGGGGTGTTTTTTTGATTTGTTTACAACTAACTATTGATAGATATAGTGAGGTTGGTTGGTCAAATTGTACCATTATTGCAATAACTCCAGGAAAAGTCACAATAACAGCTATAAAAGTCACAATAGCCTCGAAAATAGTCACAATGACCTCTCGAAAAGTTACAATGATGGTTGGCAAAGCTATAATTAGCTAGAAAGATGAGATAAAGGGACGCTGACAGTCCAAAAGTAACAACCTTTTACAAAAAAACTTCCGCCTCAACGTCACACGAAAATTAAAGCTCGCTTCTTCTCCATATAAATGGGTGTTCTATTCAATTTCTTTACCATGTAGTACCGCTTTCCACGACTTCCCGTATAAACGCAAACTATCCACCCTTTTACCTCACCTAAGTCATGGAATATTTCCACTTCCTCCATATCAATCACCCATGCAGCCTCTCCACAAACCTCGCAAACGGTCGGACAAACGGCAACGCCGCCGCAGAACTTAGTACATTAAAAATCAAGCTGGAGTGTGCCAACTGCACATCGGCACTTGAAGCAAGCATAGCCACCAAGCCACCCAACCAAGGAATCAATGGGAAGAACACTGCCACCCCTATCACGTTCAACCAAATGTGCGCATATGCTGTCAATTTTGCCTCCCTGATGGAGCCCAGGCTCGCCAAATAGGCAGTCACACATGTCCCAATATTGGATCCGAGCATAATCGCAATTCCTGCGGGAAGGGACAATAGATCATTATTCAAAAAACTCATGCTGATCCCCGTTGTTGCGGAACTTGATTGTATGATGGCTGTCAACAAAGTCCCGATACCTACACCAAATAAATGATGATCATTTGTCATGGCAAGCATGTCCTGCACCTTCGGGAAGCCTGACAAAGGAACTGCCAAAGATTCAAATCCGTTCATAGCAACAAACAAGCATCCCAACCCGAACATGCTCGACCCGAAACTGAAAGGTAATTTCTTTTTAGAAAACAAAAATAAAAATCCGATCACAAGCATCGGGAGAATCAATTGTGAAATATCTATGGTGATAAGCTCTGTTATAAAAGTAGAACCGATATTGCTTCCAAGCATAATTCCGATTGATTGATAAAAAGTGAGATACCCTGCCGCTACCAATCCCACGGTGATGACCATGACAGCAGAACTGCTCTGGAGTAGACCTGTAATCAATATCCCGATCAATAGACCTTTCCAAGGCATATCGGTGAACTTGGTGAGATACCCTTTTGTCCTCTCCTCGGACAATTGAAGCAATCCCGACCTCATGACAGTCATCCCAATCAAAAAAATAGCTAAATAAACAGACAATAACGTTATAATAGAAAACAAGCCCATCACCTCCTTTTCAATATATGGCGGATGATGGACAAGAATGACAAGAAAAGGGGAGAGAATACATGAGGGAGTGGACGACCAATACCGTCATGCATAGCTATCCAGGCATGGTTGCCCTGGTAACGGCAAAATGGAACGGTGAACAGAACATTATGGCAGCAGGTTGGCACAGCTATATTTCATACGACCCTCCAATCTATGGGGTTGCGATTGCGAAGGAAAGATATACACATTACTTGATTGAGAATTCCAGAGAGTTTGCGATAAACTTTGTGCCAGAGAAGTTCGCACATTACATACAGCAGTCAGGTATGCTGACTGGAAAAAAGCATAACAAATTTGAAGAACTGAAAATGGAATATGATCAAGGGAGAACCGTTTCTGCACCGATTTTAAAAGAGGCTTATATCGCATATGAATGTAAAGTGATGGATCAGCGGACGTATGGTGATCATGACTGGTTTGTAGGAGAGATGACCGGATTTTACAAAGACGGAGCCCTTTTTGCCGAAAATGGACTGCCAAATTGGGATGAACTTTCGATCCCGTTATACCTGGGGAGGTCCCAATACATGCTGGCAAATAAGGATTCCAAGGTGTTAAACCTATATCGGGATAATAGTTAGTCCAGATAGTTTTAAAGCAATTCCTTATAATTGTTGACCATCAATAGTGAATATATTATAATTGGTAAGTACATGTTCTATGCATGCTTTTTTGCATTTATGGAATCATGTTTTTTCTGAAAATGTTAGTGGTTGTTCTGGAGGGAGGGAATTAGAATGTCAAAAACAGTTGTTCGTAAAAACGAATCGCTTGAAGATGCTCTTCGCCGTTTCAAACGTTCAGTTTCAAAGACTGGAACGTTGCAAGAAGCAAGAAAGCGTGAATTCTATGAAAAACCAAGCGTAAGACGCAAGAAGAAGTCTGAAGCTGCTAGAAAGCGTAAATTTTAACAAGAGGGTGTAAGAATGAGTCTTCTCGAGCGTTTAAATACCGATATTAAGCAAGCTATGAAGGATAAGGACAAAGAGAAGCTTTCCGTACTCCGAATGGTTAAGTCTTCGATTCAAAACGAATCGATCAAGCACGGCAGAGACTTATCTGAAGAGGAAGAACTTACCGTATTGTCTCGTGAATTAAAGCAACGTAAAGACTCCCTCCAAGAATTTGATAAAGCCGGTCGTGAAGACTTGGTTCATAAATTACAGGGTGAAATTGCAATAGTTGAACATTATATGCCTGAGCAGCTATCTGAAGAAGAGCTGTCTGCCATCATCCAACAGACGGTAGCGGATGTGAATGCTTCTTCGAAAGCTGATATGGGTAAAGTAATGGGAGCACTGATGCCTAAAGTTAAAGGCAAAGCGGACGGTAGCCTTGTTAACAAACTTGTACAACAACATCTTTCATAAAAACCCAAAATAGCACCTTACCTTTGTAAGGTGCTATTTTTTAAGCTGAGTTTACCAAGTCCACCGATAGGATTGGTAGTTTCCGGCTTATTGCATTTCGTTAATCAATCTCCTGAGAATTGAAATTCCTTTCAAATCATGTTGTTCACATAACCGCCACATTTTAGCCGAAATATATAAAAAAATCCGCAACGATGAAACTTTGTGGTTTTCCATGCGTATTACATACTGGTTAAGGTGAAAATAAATTGAAAAGGTATTTGGAGAGGAGGACATGATGAAAAAAGTTCTTCGTATTAGTTATGTTAGCGCTTTTGTACTTGCACTTATTTTATCGGCGTTACCGCTTTTTCCATCTCATACTAGCAGTGCCGAGAAGTTGGTGCATGTGATACCTGTCAATGGAACGGTGGAGAAGGGGCTGCTTGCATTTATCAATAGGTCCATTGAAACGGCAGAGGAATCCGGTGCCGATTTAATAGTATTTGAAATTAATACACCAGGTGGGGCTGTGGATGCTGCAAGTGAAATTGCCGACAGCTTCCAAGGCACTTCCATACCGACAATTGCCTTTGTCAACAACCGGGCTTTATCTGCAGGTGCATATTTGGCATTATATGCGGATGAAATATATATGACGCCAAATGCTAGTATGGGGGCAGCCGCAGTCATAACTGGAGATGGCAATGCTGCCGAAGATAAGGCACAGTCCTATTGGCTTAATGAAATGAAAAATGCTGCAGAGTCGAATGATCGTGATCCAAAATACGCGATGGCTATGGCAGATAAAGAGATTGACCTGCCGGAAGTAGGGGCTGCAAAAGGCTCTTTGCTTACATTGGGTCCCAAGAATGCCCTGGAGGTTGGATATTCTGAGGGGACAGTTTCCACTCTGGATGAACTTCTAAACAACTTAGGATTCGAAAATGCAGAGGTTGTCACTTCCGAAGTGACTTTCGCTGAGAAGATTGCGCGATTTTTAACTGACCCTATTGTGGTCCCGATTCTATTATCGATAGGATCGCTTGGACTCGTACTTGAATTGTATTCCCCTGGATTTGGAATTCCGGGTGCCATGGGGATCAGCGCACTGTTATTATTCTTTTACGGCCATCTTGTGGCTGGGTTGGCAGGAATGGAAACGATCATCCTGTTTGTCGTAGGGGTGGTGTTGATTGTGCTAGAGCTCTTTGTGCCTGGTGGAATACTTGGCATTATCGGACTTGGTGCAGTTATTACGAGTTTCTTTTTGGCTACAGATGATATTGCAGGAATGGGGTTATCCTTATTGATTGCTATGTTGGTTACTATAATTGCGATGGTGCTGCTATTTACGGTATTCGGTAAGAAAATTCGCTTGTTCGACCGGATTGTACTCCGGGATTCGACCAATACGGAGCAGGGCTATGTATCAAACGTTTCGAGAATTGAATTGGTAGGTCAAGAAGGGGTCACCATGACACCACTAAGGCCTGCAGGAACCGCTGTTATCAACGAAGAACGTATTGATGTTGTCACAGAGGGGAACTTTATTGGGGCAAACAAAAAAGTGAGAATTGTAAAAGCGGAAGGATCCCGTATCATCGTTCGGGAAATCCATTCTGTTGAATAATATTTAGGAGGAATTAGAATATGGATCCAACTACTTTAGTAATTTTGTTAGCTGTTGTACTAGGAATTATCTTTTTATCCGTATTACTGACATTTGTACCGGTAATGCTATGGATCTCCGCATTAGCAGCAGGTGTAAGAGTCAGCATCTTCACGCTTGTAGGGATGAGATTAAGACGTGTTATTCCAAGTCGTGTAATTAATCCACTAATTAAGGCTCATAAAGCTGGATTGGCGGTTTCAACGAATCAATTAGAGAGTCACTATCTAGCTGGTGGTAATGTTGACCGTGTTGTAAACGCACTTATCGCGGCTCAACGTGCAAATATCGAATTGACATTCGAACGTGCGGCTGCCATTGATCTTGCAGGTCGTGACGTTTTAGAAGCGGTACAGATGTCCGTTAACCCGAAAGTAATCGAAACACCATTCATCGCCGGTGTTGCAATGGATGGTATTGAAGTGAAAGCAAAGGCGCGTATCACCGTTCGTGCAAACATCGAGCGTCTTGTCGGTGGTGCTGGTGAAGAAACAGTTATCGCACGTGTAGGTGAAGGTATTGTAAGTACAATCGGTTCTGCTACAGATCATAAGAAAGTACTGGAAAACCCTGACATGATTTCTCAAACAGTTCTATCCAAAGGTTTGGATGCAGGTACTGCATTCGAAATCTTATCCATCGATATTGCCGACATTGATATCGGGAAAAATATTGGTGCGGAACTACAAACTGACCAAGCCGAAGCAGATAAGAAAATTGCACAGGCAAAAGCCGAGGAACGTCGTGCAATGGCCGTCGCCCAAGAACAAGAAATGCGCGCCCGCGTAGAAGAAATGCGTGCGAAAGTTGTGGAAGCCGAAGCGGAAGTACCGCTAGCGATGGCAGAAGCTTTACGTTCTGGGAACATCGGTGTAATGGATTACATGAATATCAAGAACATTACAGCTGATACGGATATGAGAGACTCGATTGGAAAACTTTCTGATCAGCCTGAAGACGGCGAGAAGTAAGCTAGATAATGAGGCGGGAAAAGCTGAATCGCTTTTCCTGCTACTCCTTTAAGGAAGGGAGGACGATGTGCAATTGGAATTCATTTTTGATTTACTTCAGCAGGCGCCCTGGCTATTGATTGTACTGCTAGGTATCATTTCGAGCCTATTTAGAGGCAAAAAGCAAGAAGAGCAGCAACAACAGCAAAGACGACAGCAACAGCAGCGTCAACAACGCCAACAGGCTGCAACGCAAGCTGCCCAAAAAAGACAGGAAGACTATGAGGATTACAGACGCGAGAGCGCCCCAACCCCGAAGCGTGAAGAAAAACCAAGTTTTGATTGGGATATAGATGTTTTTGGAGAAGGTAAACTTGAAGAGCTGGAACAAAAAGTTCGGGAAAAAGTGAACCCTTACCTCGAGAAGGTAGAAAAGAAGAAAGAACAGGTTACACCTATAAGAGAGAGGATGTCCCAAGAGGTGAAAGAGCTGTCCATTAAAGGTCAGGAAATCTCTAAGGACAGTCCTATCTTAAGGGATGAACTTAAGCTTTCAGAGGGAAAAGTCGTGAATTCCCGTCATCGTATTAAACCGAACCATGTGGTGGAAGGTGTGATGTGGTCTGAAATATTAGGCCAACCTCGTTCCAGAAATCCTCATCGCCCTGTTTACGCAGAACACTTTTCAAAAAGAAAATAATGGCGCTAAACCCCTGTAGGTAACTAATTTCTACAGGGGTTTTTATGTGCATTAAAAACATATAATCTGATTGGAAGGCGCGAGCAGACTCCCGCGGCAGGAAGGGACATAAGTGACCCCATAGGCGAAGCGAGGCCACTGAAAAACCCTATAACTTATCTATTTGAATTTCTAGCTGTTGATTGTAGCAATAGGCGAAGACTCCTGCGGGGGATAGCGACAATCTTGAGACCCCGCAGGGCGTAGCCCGAGGAGGCTCAAGGTCGCCCCGAGGAAAGCGAAGCCGTTTGCGGAAATCAACAGCGGTGTTATTCAGATGATCAGGATTATGTACTTTTTCAGTGGCATCGGCGAAGCCGAGGAGGTTCCCGTACCGACTGCACGAAAGCGAAGTGCCTGAAACGAAAACCAAACAGAGTCAATCGCCTAAACAGACCGAAAAATTCTGTGTTAAACCCTCTCCTCCCTTCATACATATGAAAGGAAAGGGGGTTTTTCCATGCTGAAAAAGTTTCG
Organism: Sutcliffiella horikoshii; assembly: GCF_021991925.1. Taxonomy (GTDB): domain Bacteria; phylum Bacillota; class Bacilli; order Bacillales; family Bacillaceae_I; genus Sutcliffiella_A; species Sutcliffiella_A horikoshii_F. The sequence goes on from NZ_RXZI01000003.1 coordinate 477,719, forward strand.
TTCCCGTATGAACAATTGGATCACCAACAATATGGAATTACCCGCAGATGTCATGATGGATCTGCCGCGCATAACAATGATAGGACAAATACATATATATATTGAAAATCACCGAGGATTGATTACGTTTAGCGATACGGAAATTCGCTTGCTGCTGAAACAGGGACAGCTTCTCGTAAAAGGGGATTCGTTTGTGATCAGAACCATCTTACCTGAAGAGATCCTACTTGAAGGGAAGATCAGTCAAGTAATGTATCTGGAAGAATAAAATAGGGGGATTCACATGAAAAATCAATGGATGAACTTTTTTACAGGTAGCGTTAAGATAATTGTCCACGGCAAAGGTATAGAAAGGTTCCTTAATGATTGTACTCGGAATGGCATACAAATATGGAATGTCAAAAAACTGGGGCAGGAGGCATATACCTGCCATGTACTTTTAAAGGATGTAAAGAAGCTCAGAACCCTCATTAAAAGGCAGGATTGTACCTTCCGTTTCCTTACGAGAAAAGGACTTCCTTTCCTGACGCAGTATTCCCTTAAGAATAGCGGATTGATTGTCGGCGTCATCCTTTGCTTCCTCACCGTTTTCTTATTATCTAATATGGTTTGGAGTATTGAAATCAAGGGGGCCGAGCCTGCAACTGAGCACAAGATCATGCAGGAGTTGGACAAGCTTGGCGTGAAAAAGGGGAAGTTCCAATTTTTCCTTATGGATGTTGAGAGTATTCAGCGCAGTTTAACGGACACAATAAGTGAAATTACATGGATAGGTGTTGTGTTGAACGGAACATCCTACCATTTTGAAGTGGTAGAAAAAAATGAACCGAAAAAGATTGAACCCTTGACCCCAAGAAGCCTGGTCGCCAAGAAAAAAGCGATGATTGCTAAAATATATGTGGAAAAAGGACAACCACTTGTTCAGGTAAATGATTACGTAGATAAAGGGCAAGTTTTGGTATCTGGACTTATAGGGAAAGAAGATAATAAAAAGTCGATTGCGGCAGTTGGAGAGGTGTTAGGGGAAACTTGGTATTTAACGCAGGTGGATATCCCTATCAAGACGACACTGCCGGTTTTAACAGGGGAGGCTTATAGCAGGCACTCTCTTAAGGTGGGCAGCTTGAAAATGCCGGTATGGGGATTTTTTAACCCGGACTTTGAAAGACAAGAGGAATATGAAGCGGAACGCCCTTTTTATTTCTGGAAATGGAAGCTGCCAATCTCCTATGTAGGAAAAACCGTTTATGAACAAGAAATTGTCGAGAGAATTTATGATGATGAAGAAGTGATTGAACAGGCCCTGGATATGGGGAGGAATCAAGTTCTCTCCAATTTGGATGGAGATGCGTCAATAAAAGGTGAAAAAGTTTTGCGCACCTCTAAGGAGAATGGTAAAGTAAGTGTAGATATACATTACCAAGTCATTGAAAATATTGTCAAAATCGAACCAATTATTCAAGGAGACTAATGAATGTCAGAAGAACTAGTGATGATGAATCAACAATTAAATAATCCAAACGAAGCAATAGCCCTATTTGGAAACCAGGATGTACATCTGAAGAGAATGGAAGAAGAGTTGAATGTGTCCATTGTGACACGCGGGGAAACAGTGAATGTTTCAGGAGATGTGCAGCAGGTGGAGATAGTGGACATCGTCATTCAACATTTACTACAGGTTATCCGTAAGGGTGTTTCCATCAGTGAGCGAGATGTGATTTATGCTATACAGCTCGCCAAAGAGGACAAGATCGACTCCTTCCTGGAGCTTTATGATGAAGAATTGACCAAGAATGTAAAAGGTAAATCCATTCGCGTGAAAACATTGGGACAAAGACAGTACGTTTCAGCCATCCGTAAAAAAGATCTAGTTTTCGGCATCGGTCCAGCGGGAACAGGGAAAACCTATCTGGCTGTCGTGATGGCAGTCACCGCATTGAAAAATGGACAAGTGAAGCGTATCATCCTAACCCGCCCGGCGGTGGAAGCAGGAGAAAGTCTTGGATTTCTCCCAGGAGACTTAAAAGAGAAAGTGGATCCGTATCTCCGCCCGCTGTATGATGCATTGCATGATGTGTTTGGGTCGGAGCACACCCAAAGATTGATTGAAAGAGGGACCATCGAAATTGCACCTTTGGCATATATGAGGGGCAGGACATTAGACGATGCTTTTGTCATCTTGGATGAAGCGCAGAATACTACTGCAGCCCAAATGAAAATGTTCCTGACAAGACTTGGATTCGGATCAAAAATGGTGATAACGGGAGATATTTCTCAAGTCGATCTTCCTAAAGGGATGAAATCAGGACTTGCGGTTGTACGTGATATATTAAAGAATACGTCAGGCATTCAATTTATTGAATTGGAACAATCCGATGTAGTCCGTCATCCATTAGTGGCTCGAATTATCGAAGCATATGATAAGTTGGAATCAAAATAAAGCCCCTTAACTGGGGCTCTTTCACTTTTCACTTGAAGTGGATAAATTATTTCTGGCACGTCGTTTATGGAAGGGGATAAAAAAAGTGAAAAAGAAATCGAAACAACGGAAAATTTCTTTTCAACACTTAAAGACCTTTAAGTTTTATCATGTAATCATTTACGTCCTATTGGGACTTATCATGTTCGGGATCATGTTCAGTAATGTAAAACCAGAGAAGATAAATGTACAGCTGTTTTCCAATGCCGAGAAGACGATTGTGGCACCTCATAGCTTCGAAGACAGGGAAGCGACAGAGAACCTGAGGAAAGAAGCGGAAGATAAAGTTCCGGACCAGTATAATCGAGACAAGGATCAAGCTTACCAGCAAGTTGCTAGGGTAGAAAACTTTTTCGACGTATTAATTGATACGAAGAAACAGGTGGCAGAACTCGAAAAACCGCCGGAAGCAACACCTCCATCTGAAGAAGAGGGGGAGGATTCTGCCACCCCTGAAGAGCAAGAAGCTGTACAACTGACGGATACCGAAAAATTGAAACTATTGAATGAATCCCTTGCCGGTCAAGTGCCGGAACAATGGAACGATGAACTCGATAATGAAGATCTACTATTTTTACTGGCTTCCAAAGAAACCGATTTAATCAGGTACAAGAATGCCTCTGTGACAGCAATTAATAATGCCATGTCAAGGGATATACGTACACCTGAGAACCTAACGGAAGCGAGAAATATTGCCAGAACAGAACTATCCCTATCAGGTAATGTCCCAAGTGTCATCATTAACCTTTCCAGCCTTTCTGTCGTGCCGAATGTCATCTATGATTCTGCCCAAACGCAAGAAAAGCGGCAACAGGCAATCGACTCCGTTGAGCCTGTGAGAATTTCGCAAGGGGATACATTAGTGAAGGCCGGTCAATTCATTGACCGCGATATTTATCGACTCCTTACAGTTGCTGGATTTGTTGATCAATCCAACAGTATCACCCCTTTTGTAGGCTTATTGATCATCATTGGATTAATGATTTGTGCACTAGTTTATCTGTTTAAGAACATCGATACGACCATTCATAGTAAAAATACGTACTTAACGATGTACTTATTGATATTTTCCATTACGCTGATCTTGTTAAAGATCTTCAGTTTCTTTCAAACATTGAATACGACCGAAATCGGTTATATTGCCCCAGTTGCGATGGGAGCAATGCTGATTAAAATGCTGATAAATGATCGCATCGCCATACTTTCGAGTATCATTTTCGGAATATGTGGCAGCTTTATTTTTAATATGGTTCCAGGTGCGATGAACTATACGGTTGGGTCCTATCTTATCATTTCTGCTGTGGCATCTGTTCTATTTTTGAATCAGCATAATAGGAGACTCACCATCTTACAGACAGGTTTGTTTGTGTCTTTCATAAACGTAGTAACCGTCATTGCCATGGTCCTACTTACAAACAGGGATTTGTCTGGAATGACGGAATTGTTGGAGCTTGGAGTCAATGGAACCATGGCCATTGGTTCAGGGGTGGTTTCCGCAGTTCTCACAATCGGAATATTACCATTCTTCGAGGTTGGATTCGGAATGCTTTCCACGATGAAATTGTTGGAGCTTTCCAACCCAAACCATCCTCTATTAAGAAAAATCCTGATGGAAACACCAGGTACGTACCATCACAGTGTCATGGTGGCGAATCTTTCAGAATCGGCATGTGAAGCCGTGGGTGCAAATGGATTGCTTGCACGGGTAGCTTCCTATTACCATGATATAGGCAAAACAAAAAGGCCGCATTATTTCATTGAAAATCAGATGGGAAGATCCAACCCACATGATAAGCTCCCTCCTCAAACTAGCAGGAATATCATAGTCGCCCACGCGACAGATGGGGCACAGATCCTCCGTGAACATAATATGCCAAAAGAAATTGTGGACATTGCAGCCCAACATCATGGGACAACACTATTAAAGTACTTTTATTTTAAGGCAAAAGAACAGAATGAAGATACGCCGGAAGACGAGTACCGTTATCCTGGCCCGAAAGCTTCCTCGAAGGAGGCGGCAATCGTGGGAACAGCAGATAGCATCGAAGCGGCGGTGAGATCCTTGAATAATCCAACCCCCGATAAAATTGAGAGTATTGTAAAAGCTATCATTAAAGATCGGCTTCAGGATGGCCAATATAGTGACTGCGCTTTGACATTCAAAGAGCTCGAGGAAATCGGCCGTTCCTTCTGTGAAACGTTACAAGGAATCTTTCATTCAAGAATCGAGTATCCGAAAGGAGAGGAAGAATCATGATGGAAATCGATATGATGGACGAAACGTCAAGGCTGACGGAGGAGCAATGGGAAGATATCAAGGACTTGTTGATCTTTGCTGCTGATATAGAGTCCATCCAAACAGGTGAACTATCGGTAACCTTTGTGGATAATGAGAAAATCCAGGAAATCAACCGTGAATATCGAGACAAGGATCGACCTACAGATGTCATTTCTTTCGCGATGGAAGAAATGGGTGAGGGGGAAATGGAAATTCATTATGATGATGAAGCACCAAGAATGCTTGGAGATATCATCATTTCCATTCAAAAAGCGGAAGAACAAGCAAAAGAATACGGACATTCCGTTAAGCGGGAACTTGGGTTTCTAGCCCTTCATGGACTATTGCATCTATTAGGATATGATCATGAAAATGAAGCGGATGAAAAAGTGATGTTTGATAAACAAAAGGAAATTTTGGATGCATATGGACTCACGCGATCGTAACAATAAGGGATACCGGGGGTCCTTCACTCGAAGTTTTTTCTTTGCTTTTGAAGGATTGCTTTTTGTACTTCGAACAGAAAGAAACATAAAATTCCATCTAGTCATAGCCTTAATGATGATTGGATTATCCTTATATTTTGATATTACCAAAGTGGAATGGATGATTCTTTTCCTAGTTATCGGCGGGATGTTTGTCATCGAAATCATCAATACAGCCATCGAAAATGTGGTGGATCTTGTGACAGAAGAATTCCATCCCCTTGCAAAAACAGCGAAAGATGTGGCTGCTTCTGCAGCCTTAGTTTTTGCTTGTATCTCTGTTATAATTGGTGTAATCTTATTTGGCCCTTATATAATGGGCTACCTTTAAATAAATTGAAAATTTAAAATTTTTCATATTTTTATTTAATTTAAGGGTGATTTACGATGCCAATTGAGGTAAAATATAAGTAACGCGCAACTGAAGCTTACAGAAGAAAGGAAGAAACAACTGTGAACATCGAAGCTCTAATCCAAGAAGCAAAAGCAGCAAGAGAAATGGCTTATGTACCCTACTCCCAATTCAAAGTAGGCGCAGCATTATTAGGAAAAGACGGCAAGGTCTATCGCGGATGCAATATTGAAAACGCTGCATATAGTATGTGTAACTGCGCAGAAAGAACAGCGCTTTTCAAGGCGTATTCAGAAGGCATAAAAGAATTTGATGCCATCGCTGTTGTAGCCGATACAAAACGACCTGTTCCACCTTGTGGTGCTTGCCGTCAAGTTATCTCGGAGCTATGTGCACCTGAAATGAAAGTGATCCTGACAAATCTGCACGGTGATACACAGGAATTAACAGTGGCTGAATTGTTGCCAGGAGCATTCTCACCGGAGGATTTAGATGCATAACCATACAACTACAAACTATAAATCAGGGTTTGTCTCCATCATTGGCAGGCCGAATGTAGGAAAATCTACATTTTTGAACAGGGTTATCGGCCAAAAAATTGCGATAATGAGCGACAAGCCGCAGACAACTCGAAATAAAATACAGGGTGTATATACACAAGATGACGCGCAAATAGTTTTCATTGACACACCAGGCATCCATAAACCTAAGCATAAGCTTGGGGACTTTATGATGAAGGTGGCGCAAAACACGTTAAAAGAGGTTGACCTTGTCCTATTCATGATTAATGCCAAAGAGGGATTGGGAAAAGGCGATGAATTTATTATGGAGAAGCTCAAGGAAACTTCCACTCCAGTATATCTGGTAATAAACAAAATCGATGAAGTCCATCCGGATGACCTCCTCCCGTTAATGGAAACATATAAAGCTTTGTATCCATTCAAAGAAATCGTACCCATTTCAGCATTACAAGGCAACAACGTAGAGGTACTGTTGGACCAAATAAAGAAGTTCCTTCCAGAAGGACCTCAGTATTACCCAGCAGATCAAGTGACAGACCATCCCGAACGTTTTATTGTTGCAGAACTGATCAGGGAGAAAGTGTTGAATCTGACAAGGGAAGAAGTACCACATTCCATTGCAGTGGCAATTGACTCGATGAAAAAACGGGAAAATAAGGACATGGTGGATATTCAAGCGACCATTGTCGTAGAGCGAGATTCCCAAAAAGGTATAGTAATTGGAAAGCAAGGGAAAGTCCTGAAGGAAGTCGGACAAAAAGCGCGAGTGGACATCGAAGCATTGCTCGGCTCCAAGGTATTCCTGGAACTTTGGGTGAAAGTTCAGAAGGATTGGCGCAACAAGCAGTCGCAGCTTAGGGATTTTGGTTTTAATGAGGATGAATATTAATCGGGAAGACGAGCGGAACGCAGTCAAATCATAACAGGAAATTTACAATATTTATCTAACATGTTTTGACCCTTCTAAGGTCATCATAGTCATATAGGAATTGGAACAAGCATGCTGGTCTTTACTACAGAAAGGGTGGGGTTTACAATGTTGGATTTTACCTGGAAGGTGTTTAAGGAAACAGGTAATATTGATACCTATCTACTTTTTAAAGAGCTTGAGAAAGAAAATGGCGATTTACCCGAACAGACAGAAGAGCTAGCGAATCGTGACTTACCAATTTCATAATGACAGATGATCAAATAATGAAGGCAATTTGCACACTTGGATGTTGTGGATTGCCTTTTTATTTTGGAAACTTTACAATAAATTCAAAGCCTGAAAAAAATGGACGGTGTACGATTTGCTACATAAATGCGAAGGTATTGTCATTCGAACGAATGCCTATGGAGAAAATAATAAAATTGTAACCATCTATTCCAAAGAGCTCGGAAAAGTTGGCGTGATGGCCAGAGGGGCGAACAAACCGAGCAGCCGTTTTACCGCTGTTTCCCAGCTATTTTCCCATGGGACCTTTGTCTTTCAAAGGGGGACGGGCCTTGGCAGTCTCCAGCAAGGCGAAATCATGGATTCCATGAGATCTATAAGAGAAGATATTTTTCTTACCGCCTACGCTTCGTTTATTGTGGAATTGATGGACAAAACAACCGATGAAGGAAAAAGAAATCCAGCTCTTTATGACCTGCTTTATCAAGTTCTGCATTATATCGATGAAGGTTTTGATGCCGAGATATTGACATTCATCTTTGAAATGAAGATGTGCGATGTGATCGGTATCACACCGGAATTGAATCGGTGTGCCTCTTGCGGAGCAACGGAAGGGACATTTGCCTTTTCCATAAAAGAGGGTGGTTTTCTTTGTAACAGATGCTTCCATAAGGATCCATATCTTATCAAAGTATCCCCTGCAGCTTTGAGGCTTTTACGAACGTTTTATTATTATGACCTGAATCGTATCGGCAATCTTTCTTTAAAAGAAGAGACAAGAAAAGAACTGCGATTCATCATAGATGAATATTACGAAGCCTATTCAGGTATAATGTTAAAATCAAAGCGCTTTCTGAAACAAATAGGCTCCTTGAAAGCAAGTCTGCCTGAAAAAAAAGAAAAACCTGATTGACTTTGCAAAAGAAATCATATATTATCCAATTACATTCATAAAGATTGCGTTGAAGGAAAGTAGTACTTATCAAACTCGATTAAAGCGAACCTAGGACGGTGTGAGCTAGGGAATCAAGCGGTAAGGAAGGCGTTCTGGAGCGATACGGATAAAGTGGTAAAAAGGCTTTCCCTTTTTACAAATAGGGTGGAACCGCGGGAGGACCTCTCGTCCCTATGCTGACAAAACAGTTGGCATAGAGACAAGAGGTTCTTCCTTTTTGTACTCAAGCCAACAAATGGAGTTATGATAAGTTATTTTACGACTTGAAGGTGGATTCCCCCAGTTAATTGGAGTGCAAGGTGTGAGACTCCTGCGGGAGGAAGAGGTAGGTTGAGACCCCGCAACGAAGTGAGGAGGCTCAAGCACCTCCCCGCGGAAAGCGAACACCTGGAACGGAAATTAACTGGAGTTTTCACCGGTAACAAAATAAAACAAAAGGAAGGTGTCACAATGAACATACAAAACATGATCCTGACCCTGCAAAACCACTGGTCAGAACAAGGCTGTATCCTCATGCAAGCCTACGACGTAGAAAAGGGTGCCGGAACCATGAGCCCCTATACATTCCTAAGAAGCATCGGCCCCGAGCCATGGAATGTAGCATACGTGGAACCATCCAGAAGACCTGTCGACGGCCGTTATGGAGAAAACCCGAACCGTCTATACCAACATCATCAGTTCCAAGTCATCATGAAGCCTTCACCTGATAACATTCAGGAGCTTTATCTTGAATCGTTGAAAAAACTTGGAATCGATCCGCTCAAGCATGATATCCGTTTTGTAGAAGACAACTGGGAAGCCCCGACCCTTGGAGCGGCGGGACTTGGCTGGGAGGTATGGTTAGATGGAATGGAAATCACCCAATTCACCTACTTCCAACAGGTTGGCGGAATCGAATGTAAACCGGTATCTGTAGAAATCACTTACGGAATTGAGCGCCTTGCTTCCTATATTCAGGACAAAGAAAATGTATTTGACCTGGAATGGACAGAAGGGTTCACGGTTCGCGATATTTTCCTGCAACCAGAATATGAACATTCTAAATATACTTTTGAAACCTCCGACCCTGACATGCTCTTCTCCTTATTTGACATTTATGAGAAAGAAGCACACCGTCAGATGGACCATGGCCTTGTGCATCCTGCATATGATTATGTGCTTAAGTGCTCTCACACCTTTAACCAACTAGATGCACGAGGTGCCATTTCTGTTACAGAAAGAACGGGCTATATCGGGCGTGTCAGAAACCTGGCTCGGAAAGTGGCAAGGACCTTCTATGAGGAAAGAGAGAAACTCGGTTTCCCAATTTTGAAAAAGGAGGAGAGCGACCATGAATAAAAGAGACTTTTTATTTGAAATTGGATTAGAAGAGATGCCGGCACGATTTGTGACAGATTCCATGAATCAACTTCAGGAAAAAGTGAAAACCTGGCTGGACGCGAATCAACTTGGCTATGAAAACATTCATGCGTATTCTACTCCAAGGAGACTTGCGGTGGTAGTGGAAGGGCTAGTCGAAAAACAAGAAGATGTTACGTTAGAAGCGAAGGGTCCTGCCAAAAAGGTCGCTCTGAGCTCAGACGGAGAATGGTCAAAAGCAGCCCAAGGCTTTACAAGAGGGCAAGGACTGACAGTGGAAGATATATATTTCAAAGAGATTAACGGCGTTGAATATGTACATGTTCAAAAGCATGTGAAAGGAAAAGAAACGAAAGAGATTCTTAGCTCTATTGCTTCTGTTGCAACAAGCCTGCACTTTCCTAAAAATATGCGCTGGGCCGATGAGGACTTAAGGTATGTGCGTCCAATTAAATGGTTGATTGCCTTGTTTGGGGAGGATATCATCCCAGTTGAGATTGCAAAAGTGAAGTCAGACCGTGTTTCTTCTGGGCATCGTTTCCTTGGAGGCCAGGTTGAACTGAAGGATGCAGGAAGTTATGTGGAAGAGATGCTTTCCAACTATGTAATAGTCGATGCATCCGAAAGAAAAGGAGCTATCAGGAAACAGCTTTCTATCATTGGAGAAGAAAATGGCTGGGACATACCGGTGGATCAAGATCTTCTTGAAGAAGTAAATAATCTAGTAGAATATCCTACTGCTTTATTTGGTACGTTTGAATCGGAGTATCTGACTTTGCCTGAAGAAGTATTGATCACATCCATGAAAGAGCATCAACGCTATTTCCCTGTAAAAAGCACGGAGGGAACCTTGCTTCCTTATTTCGTGACGGTTCGTAACGGAAATCATGAGAACCTAGATATCGTGGCAAGAGGGAATGAAAAAGTATTGCGTGCAAGATTGTCGGACGCAGCATTCTTCTCCAAAGAAGATGAAAAGTTGGTTATAGAAGACGCTGTTAAAAAATTGGATAAAATCGTTTTCCATGAGGAAATTGGAACAACCGGTGAAAAAGTTAGGCGTGTACAAACCATTGCCTCCGATTTGGCAGAACTCTTAAATATGGAAAATGAATCAAAGAACCATGTCCAGCGTGCGGCTTCCATCTATAAATTTGACCTAGTGTCCCATATGGTCTATGAATTCCCGGAACTCCAAGGAATCATGGGAGAAAAATATGCATTGGCCAAAGGAGAAAGTCCAATAGTGGCAAAGGCAATCAATGAGCATTACATGCCACGATCTGCTGAAGATCAGACACCAGCTTCTGATGTTGGAGCAATCCTAAGCATCGCAGAAAAGATGGATACCATTGTCGGCTTCTTTGCAATCGGCGTTATCCCTACTGGTTCTCAAGATCCTTATGCGTTAAGACGCCAGGCTGCAGGTATCTTACAGACCATCCTTAACAAGCAGTGGACCATATCGGTAGAGAAGTTCGTTCTATCAGTTGTCCAACGTTATGTGGAGAAAGGGATAGCGAAGAAGGATACAACAGCGATTCTTGATGAACTATTGGCATTCTTCAAATTGCGCCTTAAAAATAACCTATCTGAGCGTGGTGTTCGGTACGATATCGTAGACGCAATTCTCGAGCTTCCATTGGAGAATATCTGCTCCACAGTGAAAAAAGCAGAAACGTTGGAAGCGAAGAAAGAGGAAACGAACTTTAAAGAAATAATGGAATCATTGAGTCGTGTTTGTAACATTGCTAAAAAAGCAACAGCTTCTGTTGAAGTACAGGAAGAACTGCTTAAGCAAGCGGAAGAGCAAGAGCTTTATAAACAATACAATGACCAAAAAGCACGTGTCCTAAAGGCGGCGGAAGCCCAAGACTTTGTATCTGCTTATGATGAACTTGCTTCCTTGAAGCCTGCCATTGATGCATTTTTTGATAACATCATGGTCATGACAGATGATGAAGCAATCAAAACAAACCGCTTAGCATTAATGGATAACCTTTCTAAAGTCATTTCCATTTTCGGAAATGTGAATGGGATCATCGTCAAGTAATTAGAAAAGACAAAGCCATATCCCTATGGTAAAATAGTTAAACATGCAAAAGAGGCTGACTAAAGGCATTACCTCACAATATTTAGTCAGCCTCTTTCCAATTCTTCTGTTTATCAGTATAATTAGTATATATCAATTACATATACAGTATGTCACAAATAGAAAAGCGGAGTGCACCTTCATCTCCCCATAACCGAATAGGTGGTGAACGACAATCGAACTGAATAAACGGCAAGAAACCATTTTACAAATTGTAAAAGATCAGGGACCGATTACAGGTGAAGCAATAGCGGATCAACTTAACCTGACAAGGGCAACTCTACGTCCGGACCTTGCGATATTGACTATGGCGGGCTATCTTGATGCAAGGCCTCGGGTCGGTTATTTTTATACTGGCAAAACGGGCTCACAGCTTTTGTCTGATAAAATAAACAAAATACAGGTCAACGACCACCAGTCCATACCAGTCGTTGTGCATGAAAGTGTCTCCGTCTATGATGCAATCTGTACGATGTTTTTAGAGGACGTAGGGACACTTTTTGTCGTGGACAACTTCTCTATCATTGTGGGAGTGCTTTCCCGTAAGGATCTGTTGCGAGCTAGCATCGGGAAGCAGGAACTTACTTCTATCCCGGTTAATATTATCATGACGAGAATGCCTAATGTCACGTATTGCTTTAAAGAAGATCTAATAATTGATGTAGCACAAAAACTGATAGAAAAACAAATAGATGCTCTTCCGGTCGTCAAGAAAACGGATAAAGGCTACGAAGTAATCGGTAGAATCACCAAAACTAACATCACGAAAGTGCTGGTGGCACTTGCACACGATGACATTATCTAGATTGGAGGAGAATCATGGAAAAGCGTACCGTATATATTGTATCGGATTCTGTTGGGGAAACAGCAGAGTTGGCAGTCAAAGCGGCAATAAGCCAATTTAATGGCGCAAGCTTTCACTTGAAAAGAATTCCCTATGTAGAGGATATCGCTACCTTGACGGAAGTGATTTCCATCGCTAAACTCAATCAGGCGTTGATTGCATTCACGCTTGTTGTACCAGAAATGAGAAAGCACCTCGTATCACTGGCCAAAAAAGAAGGAGTTCCTGTTTATGATATCATTGGGCCTTTGGTTGACTTGATGGAAGAGGAATATGGGGTTAAACCGAAATACCAACCTGGCCTTGTACGTCAGTTGGATGATGATTATTTCAAAAAAATAGAAGCAGTCGAATTTGCTGTAAAGTATGATGATGGAAGAGATCCAAGGGGGATCATCAAAGCAGATATCGTACTTGTAGGGGTATCAAGAACGTCCAAAACACCGCTATCCCAATACCTTGCCCATAAGCGCCTTAAAGTGGCAAACGTTCCGATTGTGCCAGAAGTGGATCCGCCGGAGGAATTGTTTAAAGTGAATCCGGAAAAATGCTTTGGCCTAAAAATCAGCCCGGAGAAATTGAATGATATCCGTAAAGAAAGATTGAAAGCGTTGGGACTTAATGATAAAGCAGCCTACGCCAACCTAGAAAGAATTAAAGAAGAATTGTCATTTTTCGAATCTGTTGTAAATAAAATAGGTTGTGAGGTTATCGACGTTACCAACAAAGCCGTAGAAGAGACCGCCAACCTAATAGCCAACATATATAACAAACGATTGAAATAACGGAGCGCTTTTATAAGTGCTCTTTTTCATGGACTAAATATCCATTGATTTATCAGTGCGAAACAGTAGTCAATTCATAAACTTTATACTATAATAAAAAATTGTGATAAAAATTACTTGATAAGGTTTAGAGTGAAGGATTATCGAATAAACTAAAACTAGTTATAAGTCAAGGGCAATTTTATAGTTTCGTTCGACAACTGAAAAAAACATAGCGAAAAAAGAAGGTTTTTGGGAAGGGATGTAGAAACCATTTAACATGCAAAATAATCGAAAACCTATTATTTTGGTGGACGCGGATGCTTGTCCTGTAAAAGAAGAAATAAGTAGGATCAGTCATACATATGAAATAGATGTCTGCTATGTTGCTTCTTATTCCCATGTCATGACCAACAAAACAGAAGGTACCTGGATCTATGTGGATGATGAAAAGGAATCTGCAGATTTATATATTTTAAATCATGCGAAGAAGAATGATGTAGTAGTCACGCAAGATATTGGTCTAGCAAGTATGTTGGTGTCTCGAAACGTTTACGTTCTCACTCCTCGTGGAAAACTATATGAAGAGAGTGAGATGGAACTGAGCCTTCATATGAGATTTTTATCCGCGAAAGAACGCCGTAAAGGGAACTATTCCAAGGGACCCAAAGCTTTTTCGGCGAATGACCGAGAAAGATTTGTCCACTCCCTGAAAAAAACTTTGTCGAAAATTGCAGGAATTCTCGAGTAGAGATAGAAATAGTTAATCACGGAGTGTTGTTATGAATTATCGAATTCCTGAACAAACAATTGATCAGATTAGACAGTCTACCGACATTGTTGATGTAATTAGTGAATACGTGCAACTGAAAAAGCAAGGTCGCAACTATTTCGGACTATGTCCATTCCATGGGGAAAGTACTCCATCTTTTTCTGTTTCGCCAGACAAACAAATCTACCACTGTTTCGGCTGTGGAGCCGGTGGGAATGCTTTTAATTTTATCATGGAGATAGATGGGGTAAGTTTTGTTGAGGCAGCACAGAAGCTCGCCAAGTCATCCAATGTAGAGGTGGAAGTACCGGAAGCATCACAACGTGAACAATCCGGACAGCCCAAGGAAACAAAATGGATGATGGATGCTCACTTGCTTTTGCATAAATTTTACCATCATTTGCTTTTAAATACAAAAGAGGGTCAAGAAGCCTATGATTATGTGACTGGCAGGGGCTTTACCGATGAAACCTTGAAGAAATTCGGAGTAGGCTATGCTCTTAACAGTTGGGATTTTGCTTTGAAATTCCTGACCAAAAGAGGCTATAACCAACAGCTTCTCGAGAAAGCGGGACTGTTGATCGAGAAGGAACATACGGCAGAGTACTTTGACCGCTTCAGGAATAGGATTATGTTTCCTATCCATGATCATAAAGGAAATGTTATTGCTTTTTCGGGAAGGGTACTTGGAGAGGGAGAACCGAAATATTTGAACTCACCTGAGACTCCCCTTTTCAATAAAAGTAAGATTCTCTACAATTTCCATCAGGCACGCCCTCATATCAGAAAGCAAGAACAAGTCATCCTCTTTGAAGGCTTTGCGGACGTCATAGCTGCTGATGGAGCGGGATTTCCCAATGCAATTGCTACAATGGGGACCTCGTTGACAGAGGAACAGGCCCGTATCATACGCAGACATGTGGAAAGTGTCGTCATCTGCTACGATGGAGATAATGCTGGTATCGAAGCTGCTTACAGGGCAGCCAATATACTGATACAGCAAGGTTGCTATGTAAGGATTGCCATGATGCCAGATAAAATGGACCCTGATGACTATATCCGTGCTAAAGGATCAGACGCATTCCAAAAGGATGTAATAGGGGCAAGTTTAACGTTCATGGCATTCAAGCTCAGGTATTTACGCAGAGGAAGAAACATGAACGATGAAGGCGAACGGATGCGGTATGTGGAAGATGTTCTGAAGGAGATCAGCATGCTGACTAAAGCGGTGGAGCGGGATCATTACCTTCGTCAGTTATCTGATGAATTTTCCATTTCGTTAGATGCTTTAAAGCAGCAGCAGTTCCAAGTGTACAAATCTTTAGTTCAAAAAAAGGATTATAACGAGCAGAATAGAATAAATATACCTAATAAGCCAAAAATCTTCTCCCAAGCGTTAAAGCCGGCTTATTTAAATGCAGAACGCTATTTGCTTGCACATATGCTGAAGGATAGGAATGTTTCGGAAAAAGTGCAAGCAGCGATTGAAGGCTCCTTCATAATAGAGGAGCATCGGGCTATAGCCACTTATTTATATGCCTTTTACGAAGAAGGCTATGAACCGAACATCAGCATTTTCATGGAGCGCATCCCCGAACAGGAGCTCAAGAAGATCATTTCCGAACTCGGTATGCTTACGCTTGAGGAAGAATTAAGTGATGCGGTGTTACATGATTATATGAAACAGGTGTTTAATTATCCAAAATTGTTAACAATAAAAGAAAAAGAGCAAGAAAAGAAACAGGCAGAAGCACAAAGTGACTTTCTGGGTGCTGCACAAATCGCGATGGAAATTATACAAATGAAAAAAGAGTTAAAACAATAAATATACCTCTTTATCGCGTTCAATGTTGGAAGGAGGGGACAGTTGATGGCTGAAAAATCAGCGCAATCAAAAGAGATGGAAACAGAATTGACCATCGAACAAGTAAAAGAGCAACTAACAGAAGTGGGTAAAAAACGTGGTGTCCTTACCTATGAAGAGATAGCCGAAAAAATGGCTGGATTTGAGATAGAGTCCGATCAGATGGATGAATACTACGAGTACCTTGGCGAACAAGGTGTGGAAATCATTGGTGAAGCAGAATCCGATGATGATCCAAACACTCAACAGCTAGCAAAAGAAGAGGAATTTGACCTCAATGACCTTACAGTACCACCAGGTGTGAAAATCAATGACCCGGTAAGAATGTACTTGAAAGAAATCGGCCGTGTCGACCTTCTATCAGCAGAGGAAGAAATCAGCCTTGCTAACCGAATTGAAGAAGGTGACGAAGAAGCGAAACGTCGACTTGCTGAAGCAAACCTACGCCTGGTTGTAAGTATCGCCAAACGCTATGTGGGACGTGGAATGTTGTTCCTTGACCTTATCCAGGAAGGAAATATGGGGCTGATCAAAGCGGTAGAAAAGTTTGATTATCGTAAAGGGTTCAAATTTTCTACATATGCAACATGGTGGATTCGTCAGGCTATCACGCGTGCTATCGCTGACCAAGCAAGAACCATTCGTATCCCTGTTCATATGGTGGAAACCATCAACAAACTTATCCGGGTGCAACGTCAGTTGCTTCAGGACCTTGGTCGCGAACCGAGTCCGGAAGAAATTGCAGAAGACATGGATCTGACCCCTGATAAAGTCCGTGAAATCCTTAAAATAGCGCAGGAGCCTGTTTCACTTGAAACTCCGATTGGGGAAGAGGATGACTCTCACCTTGGAGACTTCATTGAAGACCAGGATGCAACGTCTCCTTCCGATCACGCTGCCTACGAACTTTTAAAGGAACAATTGGAAGATGTTCTTGATACACTTACAGACCGTGAAGAGAATGTCTTGCGTCTACGCTTTGGACTGGATGACGGCCGTACACGAACTCTTGAAGAAGTTGGTAAGGTCTTCGGGGTCACAAGGGAGCGTATCCGACAAATTGAAGCCAAAGCCCTGCGTAAACTGAGACACCCAAGTCGCAGTAAACGTCTAAAGGATTTTCTAGAATAAAATCACATACGGAAATAGTTTGCTTTTCTTAAAAGAGTAAGCTATTTCTCTTTTTTTGCAATTCTTTACTTTTATAATATTCAGTTATCTAAAACCGGACTTATTACTGGAGTGTTAATCCGTGAATGTACAAAGGAAACAAACAATCGTTCAAGAAATTGAATACTGGAAGAAAAGTCGCATGCTTCCAGAACAATATTGTGATTATTTATTGGCGTTATATACAGAGGGAGAAGTCGTTAAACGTAAGGATAGAAAAAGGAAGAAGATCTTATCTACCGTTTTTACATGCCTGATACTTTCACTTATCCCGATAACATTTCTTGTCATTTATTTTACTGAAATGCCAGTTCATTTGCAAATGGTCCTGATAACTTTTTTTATTCTGCTTTCTTTCATCGGGAATTTTACTTTTCGAAAAGAACAAATTCTGATACATATCCCAGTCATTGTAAGTGCGCTGCTTTTTCTAATCTTATCCATCAAACTTCTGGAACTGAATGCCTTCCAGCTGCCCGCAACCTTTATCAGCATTACTTTTCAGGCACTGATTTGGTTCATTCTTGGTTTCTTTAAAAAGTGGTACTATTTGAACATTGCAGCCATCATAACCGTGGTATTGCTTGTTGTGAATATTATTTCAATGTAATTTACTTATAATTTATTTATTTTAAAAAGTTGTGAAAATTCCCTCATATCTATTATAATACAAATGAAAGCGCATTCAACATTTTGTAGGATGGTAGAACAATTAACGGCTAATGTTTTTCAAACAACAGGGGGGGAAAGATTTTGAACTTTGATTTAACGTCAGAACAAACGATGATTAAGAAAACAATTAGAGAATTTTCCGATGAAGTGGTAGCTCCTGGAGCACTACAACGAGATCGGGATAAGAAATTTCCTATTGAGGTTTTTCAACAGTTATCACAGCTGGGAATGATGGGGTTACCATTTCCAGAGGAATATGAAGGAGCAGGTGCAGATACGGTAAGCTTTGCGATTGTGGTGGAAGAATTGAGCCGTGCTTGTGGATCTACTGGAATCACCTATTCCGCACACGTTTCACTTGGAGGGGCACCTTTAAATTTATTCGGTACAGAGGAGCAAAAGCGTAATTATCTAGTACCTATTTGTACGGGAGAATCACTTGGTGCGTTCGGATTGACCGAACCCAATGCAGGATCTGATGCAGGGGGCACCCAGACTACAGCTGTGGAAGATGGGAATGACTTTATCATAAACGGTAACAAATGCTTCATTACCAATGCTTCCTATGCAAAGCATTTGGCCTTGACTGCTATCACCGATAAAAAAGGAAACGAAAAGGAAATCTCGGCTGTAATCGTTCCGACGGATGCCAAAGGATTCCAAGTGATTGATAACTATGAAAAAATGGGTCTGAATGCTTCCAATACGACGGAAT
Source organism: Sutcliffiella horikoshii (assembly GCF_021991925.1). Classification (GTDB taxonomy): domain Bacteria; phylum Bacillota; class Bacilli; order Bacillales; family Bacillaceae_I; genus Sutcliffiella_A; species Sutcliffiella_A horikoshii_F. The sequence goes on from NZ_RXZI01000003.1 coordinate 496,197, forward strand.
TGGTACTAGAGGACGTAAGGGTGCCTCAAGAGAACCTTTTAGGAAAGCGTGGGGAAGGCTTTAGGCAGTTTCTTATCACACTTGATGGAGGGCGTATCGGAATTGGCGCCATGGCTGTTGGTATTGCTCAGGCTGCTTTTGAGCGAGCGCTCGCTTACTCAACCGAAAGAAAACAATTTGGTCGATCTCTATCAAGCTTCCAAATCAACCAATTCAAACTTGCCGATATGGCAATGAAACTGGAATTGGCAAGAAACATGGTCTATAAAGCTGCATGGCTAAAAGATCAAGGGAGACCTTTTTCAAAAGAAGCATCCATGTGTAAACTATACGCTTCAGAGGTCTGCATGGAAATTGCCGATCAAGCTGTCCAACTTCACGGCGGATATGGGTATATGAAAGAGTATCACGTCGAACGCTTCATGCGCGATGGAAAACTATTAGAAATCGGCGAAGGTACCTCCGAAGTACAAAGAATGGTCATTGCTAGATCATTAGGGATTTGATAATTGGGATTGGCCAGTGATTTTTCCTAGCTGTTGATTGGAGCAAAAGGCGTAGACTCCAGTGGGGGAGAAGCGACAATCTTGAGACCCCACAGGCGAAGCCGAGGAGGCTCAAGGTCGCCCCGCGGAAAGCGAAGCCTTTTGCGGAAATCAACAGCGGTGTTGGTATAGAGCTTCATTATTCACAAAAAAATTACTAAAAACACATCACTTGTCACATTTTGAGGTACAATATAGTCAAGAAATATAAAAACCTTCATCCTTCATGATGAAGGTTTTTGTCTAAACTGTGAATTTAAGAGAGAAGTTGGCATTTTAGTCTTTTCCTATAGTAAAATATAAAGTAAAATAGAGAGTGCTTGTATAAGATTAGACTCACGTACATGTACATAAGGAGGTTTGAATAGCATGAATCGTAATCCACTTATTCCTTTTGCATTTATTGCGGTATTAGGTCTCGGACTAATGTTCTTACTATCTTTCGTTGGACTTGATCAAGCAGAAAAAATCGCATCTGGCGAAGATGAAACAGTAGAATTAACTGCGGAAGAACTTTACCAACAAAACTCTTGTATCGGCTGTCACGGCGGCAACTTGGAAGGGGCAGGAGCTGCACCGGCATTAACTGATGTGGGCGATAGACTTTCTCAAGATGAGATTAAAGACGTTATCATCAATGGGCAGGGGTCAATGCCAGCTAACCTAGCTTCACCTCAAGAAGCTGAAGTGCTTGCTGAGTGGCTTGCCAATGGTGCTGAAAGTGAAGAAGGCCAAGAAGAAGGCGAAGAGTAAGATTTGTTTTATTAGCAAAATGTTACACATATAAAAGATCCTTTGCATTTGTGAAGGATTTTTTTTTATACTTAGTGTTAAGCAATTAAAATACATAACAAAGAGGATATTGACATGAATGAATTAAAGCTCTCTAAACGTTTGGAAGCTGTGGCTTCTTTTATACCAAAAGGCAGCGTATTGGCTGATATCGGCTCCGATCACGCGTATTTGCCATGTTATGCCTATTTGCAAGGGATGATTGAGAAGGGGATAGCAGGTGAAGTGGTGGAAGGTCCCTTTCAATCTGCTGTTCAACAGGTTCGCAAAACAGAACTGGACCGCGTCATTGAAGTTAGAAAAGGGGATGGACTTGAAGTCATCTCTCCAAATGAAGTTAGTTGTATTACCATTGCGGGAATGGGTGGATCCCTGATCCAATCCATCCTAGAGAAGGGGAAGGAGAAGCTCGAAGGAGTTCAAACGCTTATTCTCCAACCGAATATAGGTGCGAAAAAAGTCAGGGAGTGGCTCCTTGCAAATGGATGGCAACTCATAGCAGAACAGATATTACTGGATGACGGCAGAATATATGAAATTTTAGTGGCAGAGCGTGGCGATAGCGAAAAGCCATATACTTTCAAAAAGGATGCGTACTTACTTGTAGGACCGTTCCTCGCTAAAGAAAAAAATGATGTCTTTGTGCAAAAGTGGACCCATGAGCTTGCCCATTGGAAGAAAATCGTAGCACAGCTGGAGGTAGCTGCCAAAACAGAAGCGAATGAGATGAAAATGAAAGAACTTGGTGAGAAAATCCAGTTGGTAGAGGAGGTATTAGGTGTTGAAAACAGTTAACGGTCTACAAGTGATAGAATGGTTTGAACAGTTCTCTCCTAAGAAGTACGCCGTTGAAGGGGACAAGATCGGCCTTCAGATTGGAACGTTGAACAAGCCTGTACACAAAGTGATGGTTACATTAGATGTGCTTGAACAGGTCGTGGATGAAGCGATTGCTCTTGATGTGGATTTGATTATTGCACATCATCCACCTATCTTTAGAGCTCTTCCAAATGTAACCGACAACTCTGCAGCAGGAAAGATTGTCACTAAGTGCATCAAACATGACATCAGTGTATATGTAGCACACACGAATCTCGATGTGGCAACCGGTGGGGTGAATGACCTGCTTGCTGAAGCTTTGGAGTTGGAAGACGTGAAAGTTCTTGTACCCACTTATTCGGATGAACTGCGTAAACTTAGTGTGTTTGTTCCTATTTCGCATGCGGAAGAGGTAAGGGAAGCCCTTGGAGAGGCAGGGGCAGGTCATATCGGGAATTATAGCCACTGTTCTTTTAGCTTGGAAGGCGAAGGTCGTTTTCTTCCTTTAGATGGGACAGACCCCTTTATCGGAAAGAAAGGCCAGCTTGAAAAAGTAGAGGAAGTACGGGTAGAAACAGTCTATCCTGTAAGTTTAGAGAGGCGAGTATTGAATGCGATGGTGAAAGCCCATCCTTATGAAGAGGTAGCCTATGATGTTTTCAAACTTGAAAATACATTGAACTCACTTGGCTTGGGACGAATAGGGAAATTGAAGGGCGACATGACCTTATCCGAATTTGCCTCCCATGTTAAAAAGGGATTGGGTGTTGAAAATGTCAGAGTGGTCGGAGATTTAAACAGCAAGATTGAAAAAGTAGCTGTGCTTGGCGGAGACGGCAATAAATATATTCATGCTGCAAAATTTGCCGGTGCAGATGTGTATGTGACAGGAGATCTTTACTTCCATACTGCCCATGATGCCATGGCAATTGGATTAAATGTTGTCGACCCAGGACATTATGCCGAGAAAATCATGAAAAAGGGTGTGGCTCAGAGACTGGAGAAGGCCGTGCAGGAGAAGAATTGGGAGCTCGACGTCCTAGTTTCGGAGACCAACACAGATCCTTTTACGTTTATGTGATAATTTTGTTGTGGAAAAAGAAATGATCCTTTGCAGGGTTGTTTCTTTTTTTGATTTAAGCGTACTATCTCGTTTCATTCAAAAAACACCCTCCTAATAGGAGGGTGCAATAAACGATGAACCTTATGAAGTTTTCGCCTTCTTCACTTTCGGCAAAATCTTTTGCAATGGAACATTCTTCGTGGTGTTCCACGTATCTTTATTCAATGGATCAAACTGCTCCACAAACTGAATGACTTCCTTAGTGATCGGGGTCGGAGTCGAAGCACCGGCTGTTACGGCAACTGTGCTGGCACCCATCAACCACTCTACATTCAACTCACTGATATCAGAAATGCGATAGGCAGGGGTTCCTGCAATCTCCTGTGACACCTGTGCCAAACGATTCGAATTATTACTCTTAGGGTCACCTACCACTATTGTCACATCAGCTTGTCCTGCCTGTTCGGCCACTGCTTCCTGTCTGACCTGAGTCGCAAGGCAAATTTCCTTGTGCTGCTCTACGTGTGGGTATTTTTCCTGTACCTTCACCATGATATCCGCAACATCCCACTGACTCATGGTCGTTTGGTTGGTGACAATGATTTTTTCATTATCAATGGTTAGAGCGGCGACATCTTCAGCAGTTTCCACCAGATGCACGATGGAAGGGGCTACACCCACTGCACCTTCCGGCTCAGGGTGTCCTTTTTTACCGATATAGATCACTTCATACCCTTGAGCTTCTTTCATGCGAATCAAGTCATGTGTTCGTGTAACGTCCGGGCATGTCGCATCAATGGTAGTCAACCCTTTTTCCTTGGCACGGACCTTTACTTCAGGAGATACACCGTGTGCAGTAAAGATGACGGTCCCTTCCTTGATCTGGTCAAGAATTTCAAGACGGTTTGCACCGTCCAATGTGATGATACCTTCTTCTTCAAAAGCATCTGTTACATGTTTATTATGAACAATCATACCCAGAATGTAGATTGGGCGTGGTAATGTTTTATCTAATGCTGCATTTCTGGCAATCACCATAGCATCCACTACACCGTAGCAGTAGCCACGAGGGGCGATTTTAATAAGTTCCATATAGGGAAAACCCTCCTTACATCAATATAGGCTTGAAAAAGAGCCTAAATAAAGAGAGTGGTCAACACTCTCTCACTACTTACATCCTATTATAGTATAAAATGAAGGGTTAGTACAAAAGAAGATATTAGATATAAAGTTTTGGTGCAGAGCTGCCTTTTGGTTTTGCTTCATCATCAGCATTATCAGATTTTGGTTTACGGCGTACTTTTTTCTTTTTGGCTACCACATCATCACTGTCAGAAGTGACCTTAACCTCTGTATCCTCACCTGATTGATCTTCAGAGGAAGTTTCTTCTGTTTCATCGTCAGTGTCATCGACATTTTTCAACTCACTATAAAGCTTAATCATGGCAGGGACATTTCTTACAAGAGGTCCATATTGCTGAACCATCGGCATGACACCTTCTGCCATTTTTAGCGCTTTTTGAACATTGCCAAGCATGCCTGTTAAATTGTTGGGATTTATAAGCTGCTGAAGGGTACCGGCGTTTGCGAGCTGGCTTAGTCCTCCTCTTGCACCTGTATTGGCTGCCATCTGTCCCATTCCGCTCATATTTCCAATACTGTTAGCCCCGCCCCTTCCGAAAAGTTTGGCAAGCAGACCGCCGCCTCCTTTACCGCCGCCCATTCCCATACCTCTGCCTGATCCGCCCATACCCATTCCCATACCTCTGCCTGACCCACCCATAAATGGAGAAGGGTTTCTCATCATCATAGGATTTTGCATGTTGGACATATTGCTCATATTCGAATTGGGCATAGTAAACATATTGAACATGTTATTCGGTTGTGACTGCATAAATGGAGATGGGCCATTGCCCATGCGAAAAGGGGATTGCTGCATCGGTGACATAGATCGATTTGGTCCAAAAAACATGGTGATCCTCCTTTCTTCCTAAAAAGAATGTATTATTTTGTTAGGCTCTTTTCGTAAACTTTGTTGTTTTTACGTACTGATAAAATGGCCGTAACCTTCGTTATTTTCGTGCTCTTTTCCCTCCAATACTTAATTTGTTACTGTAACCTTTAAAGTCTCTGAACAGTAAAAAGTCCAATTGCCGACTTTTTACTAGAGAATAGCAACAATCTTTGAGAAAAGAGCCTGTTGTTATTAGGTTCGGCGTTTTTCCACAAGGTGGATAAATGAAAATAGCCTAATCTTTTCTGGTCTCCTATAATTTATGCGAATGGTGCTTGGCATGTTTATTGTGTGGAAAGAATGGGCACAACCGTAGTGTAGCCAAAATGGAAAAACTGCTTTATAATAGGGGTTTGGGTTGAAAAGACTGAACAGGACAACAAGAATAAATATTTTAACAATCAAAATAGAACTTTAAAATAATGACATAGATACATATTCCATGCATGATTTTAAAAGTGGAGGTATATAGATGAATACAACGTTTGAAAAATTTAAAGTAAAGCCGTTTATTTTGGAAGCGGTAAAAGAATTGGGTTTTCAGAAGCCGACAGAAGTCCAAGAGAGAATGATTCCATCTTTATTAAATGGTGAAAGCGCCATTGGCCAATCCCAAACAGGGACAGGAAAAACCCATGCCTATCTTATTCCAATTATAAGTAAAATCGATCCATCAGTGCAGGAAGTACAAGCAGTCATCACTGCGCCTACAAGAGAACTGGCGAATCAGATTTACCAAGAAGTGCTGAAGATCACTAAATTCTCTTCAGAGGAAGAAATGATCACAGCGCGATGTTATATCGGCGGAACGGACAAGCAACGAACGATTGATCGTTTAAAGCAACAGCCCCATATAGTGGTGGGTACACCTGGTAGAATTAAAGACCTAATGGTGGAAAATGCCCTTTTGGTCCATACAGCAAAAACGATTGTCGTGGATGAAGCGGATCTAATGCTTGATATGGGATTCATAGAGGATATTGATAAAATTGCAGCGGCAATGCCTAAAAACCTACAAATCATGGTATTCTCGGCGACAATCCCAGAAAAGTTGAAGCCTTTCTTGCGTAAGTATATGGAAAACCCAAGGTATACACATGTTGCCCCGAAGCAGGTGACAGCAGCAAAAATCAAGCATCTATTGATTCCAGTCAAATCAAAAAGCAAGACAAAGCTCTTGCATGATGTCCTTGTCCAATATAATCCCTATTTGGCGATTGTGTTTACAAACACGAAGAAGAAAGCAGATGAAGTAGCAGACAGCCTATTGGAACAGGGGCTGAAAGTCGGAAGAATTCATGGAGATCTTAACCCTCGTGAACGTAAGAAGATGATGAAGCAGATCAATGATCTTGAATATCAATATGTAGTAGCGACAGACCTTGCGGCAAGAGGGATCGATATTGAAGGGGTAAGCCATGTCATCAATTATGAACTTCCGTCAGACCTGGACTTTTATGTTCACCGTGTAGGCCGTACAGCACGTGCCGATTATTCAGGTAATGCCATCACTCTTTATGAGCCAGCTGATGAGAATGCATTGGCACAGATTGAAAAGCTTGGCATTGAATTCACTCAAATGGACTTGAAAAATGGCGAACTTGTTGAAATTGGTCCACGTAACAAGCGACAAAACCGCAAAAAACAGATCAATGAGATTGATGTAGCGGCCAAAACAGCTGTTAAAAAATCCACCAAAGTCAAGCCTGGCTATAAAAAGAAACATAAATACGAGGTAGAGCAATACAAGAAAAGACAACGTCGCCTCAAAAAGAGATAATCAAAGTACTTGGATAACCTTTCACGGCATCCTTATGTTAAAATAAAGACTGATTTTAAAAGAGGTGATGTTGTGGAAAATTTACTGATTGGTTCTCATGTATCCATGAGCGGAAAAAAAATGCTGCTTGCAGCAAGTGAAGAGGCTGCATCCTACGGGTCGAACGTATTCATGATCTATACAGGTGCTCCCCAGAATACAAGAAGAAAAAAAATCGAAGACCTAAACATTGAAACAGGTCTTGCACATATGAAAGAGCATGGACTAAAGGAAATTATCGTTCACGCACCATATATCATCAATATCGGCAACTCACAAAAACCTGAGACATTCGAGCTAGGCGTGAACTTCCTCGCAGAAGAAGTTAGAAGGACAGAGGCTATAGGCGCAAAGCAGATTGTCTTGCATCCTGGTGCCCATGTTAGTGCAGGGACGGAAGTTGGCATTTCCCAGATCATAAAAGGATTGAACGAAGCGCTGACAAAAGAGCAGAACGTCCAGATTGCATTGGAAACGATGGCAGGGAAAGGTTCAGAATGTGGTCGTACCTTTGAAGAACTTGCTGCAATCATTGATGGGGTCCATCTGAACGAGAAGATTTCCATCTGCTTGGATACCTGTCACGTTCATGATGCAGGCTATGATATTGTGAATGATTTTGATGGGGTATTGAAACAGTTTGATGACATCATTGGGCTAAACCGTCTTAAAGTCCTTCATATCAATGATAGTAAAAATGTGTGTGGGGCAGCAAAAGACCGTCACGAAAACATCGGATTTGGTCATATCGGTTTTGATGCAATCAACTATATCGTGCACCATGACCAGTTGAAACATATACCTAAGATTCTTGAGACGCCTTATGTCGGAGAAGATAAGAAAGACCGTAAACCGCCATATAAGCACGAGATTGAAATGCTTAAAAATCGACAGTTTGATGAGGAACTGTTAAACAAGATTTTAAACGACTAAAAGTCTGAAGCCAGGAACCGAGTTCCTGGCTTCTTTTTACATTTGGCCTAAAGGAGAAAGTTAATCGTCATAAAGGCCGTATGGAACCACCAGAACCCCTAAATAGAGAAAGTCAGCCGTCATAGAGCCCAAATGGAACCAATAGTAAATTTTTTTGGGAAAATTACTTGGTGAATTCCAAAAAAAGCTGATTCACTTTCTTTGCCGTTTCATGTCCGGTAATCTTTGCGACTTCCTTCATCAACTGGATTCTTTCCGAGCTGTTAAACACATTCACTTTTTTCGACTGTAATAGGGCAGAAACCTTTTTTGCTTGATCAGGTGTCAACGAAATATTATATTCCCCGCTATACTTCATTAATTCTTCTGCAGTAATGTTATGCAGTTTTTTGTTGACGATTTGTTGATAAATATTCATCATATTATCCCTCCCATAGTAGCCTATGATAAAAAAACAAAAAGGCTACCTTTACGAAATAATATGACAACTGTTGGGAAATTATTGTATAATTAAAATATTCCATAAACGATTGATATTCAAAGGAGTAACAAGGGGGAGTCACCTTGTCGTTTATAATAGATGAGAAAGAACAAGATATCTTTCAGCATTTAAGTTCAGACCTACGTATTATAATTAACGCAAATGGCTTTATTGAAGAATGGAATGAGAGGGCCAGCACATTTTTATCCTCCTTGGAGGAGGACCGTTCTTTTTTTCTCACTTTTCCATCAAGTTATCGCCATGAGGTCTATACATATCTTAAGGAAATTATTGAAGCAGAAGGCAAACCATTAAAAAGAATATTGTTTCACAGGATAAATGGTAGCTACTTTGAAGTGGTTTATACCGGTGTGAGTTCTGGTGAACGTATTTACTTATCTGGTCATGTCATTGAGAATAAAGACACATCTACCATCTTGCCACTCCATTATGGGACCATCGAACAATCTCTAAAGGTCAATGAGTTTATGACTCATTCCCTCGACATTGCCATATTGGTGCTTTCAAAAGGTGGGAGAATAGAGTATATCAATAAGCGTTGCTTGACCCTATTGGAGTTGGATGTGGAAGAAGACTACATAAATCTTGAATTTGATGATATAATCACGCCTGTTTTCTTGAAAGAAAAATTATTTGAAATATATGAAGAAGTATTGGCCAATAAAAAGTTTAAAGAACGAATTTGTTATGATGATGAAGTGCTTTATCAGATTCAAGGAATTCTTTTTGAGCGGACAGAGAAGGTATTCTTCATCATTCATGACCGTTCCTATCAGCAAAAATTTGAGAACCTGCTTGTGTATAAACAGCAGATGGAATCCGTTTCCCAGATATCTGCTGGCATGGCACATGAACTGAGAAACCCACTTTCCGTCATTAAGGGCTTTATTCAGCTATCCCAAATTACGAACAATTGGAGTAAATACTACGATACGATCATGGCTGAAATCAACAGGATGAATTCCATCATCGAAGATTTCTTGTCTGTTTCCAGAAAGAAAGTCAAGAAACAGCTCATTCAGCCACAAAGCATTTATCAATCTCTGGTATATATCTTTCAATCAGAATGTCTCTTACATAATATAGATTTTGACTTTGAAATTGATGAAGTGGAAGAACATGTACTTGTTAATGAAGCCATGATCAAGCAGGTCATGCTGAACTTTCTACGCAATGCGATCGAGGCATACCCAAAAGATCAGAAAAACAAATTGTTTCTCCTGCGAGCCAAGAAAATTGACTCCTTTTATGAGATTACAGTCATTGATAACGGGAAGGGTATGGCAGAAGAAGTGCTGGAACGTGTAGGAAAGCCTTTTTTTACGACCAAGGAGAAGGGTAACGGTCTAGGAATTCCCCTGTGCAAAAAAATCATTGAAGACCATGATGGGGAATTGTTCATTGATAGTAAAGCAGGGGAAGGATCGACTTTTTGTTATCGACTACCTTTACTTTAGAAAAAGCCTGTATAGGGCTTTTTTTGTTTGGCTTAGTTAGTACTTTGGGGTATGATGACAATCTCACTAAGAAAATTTGCCTGAGATTGTCATCATCGAGGGTATAAAGACAATCTCACCAAGAGAAACCGCCTGAGATTGTCATCATCGAGGGTATAAAGACAATCTCACCAAGAAAAACCGCCTGAGATTGTCATCATCGAACTTACATAGGCATTTGACCATCTTCATAATGAGCAATAACAAGTGAGCAACAACCAACAGAACCAGGGCCACTTATATTTACTTTTCCTCCTAGCTGATGTATACTAATCTATTGTTAGAAAATCGTAATGATTCTTATCCTTTAAGGTGTGATAAATATGGAAAAAGTGCTGGAAATCAAAGGGCTTTCCTATAAATATGATAAACAGAATGTAATTGAAAATATCAATTTGACTATACCAAAAGGTGCTTTTCTTGGTCTTGTTGGGCCAAATGGTTCCGGTAAATCGACTCTTTTAAAGTGCATACTCGGGCTTTTGCGCCCTCAAAAGGGCTCCATTGAACTATTCGGCAAAGATATCCGCAAGTTCAAGGATTGGAGTAAAATTGGATTTGTTTCCCAAAAGGCCAACAGCTTCAATTCGGGGTTTCCAGCGACTGTTTTTGAGGTGGTATCAACCGGTCTTGTTTCAAAGGTGGGCCTGTTCCGATTCTTCAATAAGCAGCATAAGAAACAGATAGTGGAAGCTATCAGAGCGGTAGGGATGGAGGATTTCACTGACAGAAATATCGGTGATCTATCCGGTGGGCAACAACAACGAGTTTTTATCGCACGTGCCTTAGTCAGTGAACCAGAGCTACTTATTTTGGATGAACCTACAGTCGGAGTGGACATTAAAAATGTCCAAAATTTCTATTCCATGCTGGCTCATTTGAACAAAAAGCTTGGCATCACACTGATCCTAGTCACCCATGACGTTGGAACAATTACCGAAAAGGTGACACATGTGGCCTGCTTGAACAATAACTTACATTTTCACGGTGTGACAGATGAGTTTGAAAAATTACGCACAAATGACCTTTCCCAGTTTTATGGTCATGATGTGCATGTTTTAAGTCATGATCACCATCACCATGATGGAGGGCATATGTAATGATATCAGCTTTTATGCAATTTGAATTTTTAAGAAATGCGTTTTATACAGGAATTCTGATCGGTTTCCTTGCGCCTATGTTAGGAGTATTTGTCGTCGTAAGAAGATTGTCCCTTATTGCTGATGCTTTGAGCCATGTCACTTTGGCAGGGATAGCTGCGAGCTTGCTTGTGGAAAAGAGGTTCGGTTTGATGGTAGGCGTAAGCCCGATTTATTTCGGGATGGCTTTCTCTGTAACGGGAGCACTCTTTATTGAAAAGCTGCGGGCAGTCTATAAGCACTATCAAGAATTGGCGATCCCGATTATTCTTTCCTCAGGAATTGGATTAGGAGTAATCTTCATCTCGTTGGCGGATGGATTTAATACGGATTTATTCAATTTCCTCTTTGGAAGTGTCAGTGCCGTAACAAGAGCCGATTTTTGGACGGTGTTGATTGTGTCGATAGGGGTGATCATCACGATTGTGGCATTTTATAAAGAGTTGTTTGTCCTTTCATTTGATGAAGAACATGCCAAAGTATCAGGTGTAAATGCAAGGATATTTCATTTGATTTTCATTGTCATGGTAGCCCTTGTCATTGCTGCATCCATGCGTATTGTCGGAATTCTCCTAGTATCGTCTCTTATGACATTGCCTGTTGCTGCAAGCATGAGGCTGAGCAGAGGATTTAAACAAACTATTTTCTTGGCGATATTGTTTGGGGAAATTGCCGTAATAGGAGGGCTCATCTCGTCCTTCTATCTGGATCTTGCACCAGGCGGAACGATTGTTATCATTTCTGTAATTATTTTGATTATCACCATTCTTTGGAATAAAATAAGGGGTGGAAAAAAGTGAATGTTACTCAAGCGCTGAACTTAATGAAAGATAAGGGGTTCAAATATACAGGGAAAAGGCAGGAAATGCTGGAGCTGTTTGCAACAGAAGATAAATATCTGACGGCAAAAGATGTGTTGGACTCCATGAAGGATAATTATCCCGGTTTGAGCTTTGACACCATCTATCGTAATCTTGCTGTTTTCGTGGATCTTGGTATCTTAGAAACAACAGAATTATCCGGTGAAAAGCATTTCCGATTCACCTGTTCAACAAAGCACCACCATCATCATTTCATCTGTATGGATTGCGGCAAAACAAAAGAAATTGAATCTTGTCCGATGCAAGACCTCGAAGATAATTTGAAAGGTTATGACATCACAGGTCATAAATTTGAAATTTATGGAAAGTGCCCGGAATGTATCTAAAGTAGCATTTTTTTGATAATCCCATATATAGTTATAACCACCTATTTTCACTATTTGCCCTCTGAAAACAGCTGGTTGTACACGAACCATTTTCTAAAAGAAATGTAAGGGTGACTGAGATGACAGCAGAGAGTGAACAGCTACCTTCTCTAAATAGGGAAGACCTTGTACACATTATGAAAAAGGTTAAAGATATGGGGTCAAACAAAAAAGATATAAGTACGGAAGACTTTGTGAAGGCGATAGAAGGTCAACTTTTAGATGCTATGTCCAGATCAAAATCAAAATAGAACTGCGATGCCCTTTTTGAGGCAACGCAGTTTTTTTATACACTATCAATTTGCAAGCTTATCGGGTCACACTCATCTGTTCGAGAATCGCTTGTACTTTATGATCGGCCTCTGACCAATTTGAAACCCTGAATACATTAGATGGAACAGGTTCACGGTTGTAAGGGGTGTCAAATAAAATGACAGGAATCCCACATTCCTCGCTGATATCACATGCATTATCGTGTTTGTCTTCAAAAAAGAGCTCGATATCATGTTTTTTGACGGCGGCAATTTTATTATGGGTACCAATTAACTCTAGATGATCATAATCAATTTCCTGTTTAGCAAACCAATTGTTCGTTACTTCATATAGGTGATTCCTTCGGGCGCTGATGAAAAATAGATCAAATTGACTTTTCCATTTTTTCACTACACCCTTAGCACCTTTTGCAAGTGGGGCATCCTTATAGATGATGGGTTCCATTTCGTCCATCCACTTCCAGAAACCTTCTTCATCCAATCCCATTAAAGGGGTAAGGTCATATTGTGTCATGTCATCCAAGGTTATGTTTTTATCCAATGTTTTATTAATGAAAGGTACAAATGTAGTGGGGCAAGTCAATGTACCGTCAATGTCAATTCCGAATCGTTTTCTCATAGTTGCCTCCAGTCTTTTTTCTACCCATAGTTTATCATATTTTGTCCTTATATCTGTCATTATGTTACATGATTTATTAAAAGCAGTACCAAAAATATAACAAAGATTGACACCAATTATTTTGGGGTACCTTGTTCATACTAATAAATGCTCCTAACTTCCATAAGAAAGCGAGGGATACGAATGGCAAGTGAATTTGAGAACAACGAAGAGAAACTTGACCGTTTTGATTCAGACTTAGCTTATGAAGAACCTCATGTTTCGAGAGCGAAGGGACATCGGGACTATTTAGAAGAGCACGCTGCTGAAGTGGCTGCGGTGCCTCCTGTTATTGAATCCGATAGAAGCAGGGAAAGAGAAGCGATTTTTGAAGAAGAGCGCAGTGACGTAATGGGGATGAGCGGAAGAGGACTTGGGATCTTAGGACTGGCGTTATCAATCCTTTCCTTGTTCTTTTTGCCAATCATCATGGGAGCTGCCGGTATAATCGTCGGTTTTATTGCCCGTAAACGTGGGGCATCTGGGTTAGGAGCATGGGCGATCGGAATCGGTATCGTTTCCATCGTCGTTGGTATATTCGTTCTACCATTGTTTTAACACCACCATGGACTGGTGAGGGCAACCTCACCAGTCTTATTGTTTGAAAAGGATCTGTTTAAACACCGCTGCTGATTTCCACCATAGGCTTCGCTTTCCGCGGGGCGACCTAAGCCTCCTCTGTTTCACTTCGGGTTCTCATGATTATCGGTACTCCCCCGCTGGAGTAGCTAGAAACTAGTCATAAGCAAAAACAAATTTTAACAAAATCAAGTGAAAAGAAAAAAGCTTGGCACCAATTGGTGTCAAGCTTTTGCCTTTTCTTCTTCTTGCTTCGCAAAATATTCTTCTGCAATTTTATCTATTTCTTTCTTTAATTCGTCCACCATGGTTGCTTCCGGTACTTTACGGACAATTTCCCCTTTGCGGAACAGTAATCCTTCATTACGTGCTCCAGCAATTCCGATATCTGCTTCACGTGCTTCACCAGGTCCGTTAACTGCACAACCAAGCACAGCAACCTTGATTGGTGCTTTGATGGTGGAAATGTATTCTTCCACTTCATTAGCAATGCTGATCAGGTCAATTTCAATCCGGCCACATGTAGGACAAGAAATCAATGTTGCTGCGTTTGAAGATAAACCGAACGATTTCAATAGCTCACGCGCAACTTTTACTTCTTCAACAGGGTCTGCACTTAAGGAGATTCTCAATGTATTCCCTATTCCTTTGTTTAGAATAGCACCTAAGCCAGCAGCACTTTTAACCGTTCCTGCGAAAAGGGTACCTGATTCCGTGATACCTAAGTGTAATGGATAATCAAAAGCTTTTGCAGCTTTTTCATAAGCTTCAATAGCTAAATTCACATCAGACGCCTTCATGGACACGATAATATCGTAAAAATCAAGATCTTCCAATATCTTGATATGGTGAAGGGCACTTTCCACCATTCCGTCCGCAGTAGGGTATCCGTATTTTTCGATGATGCGCTTTTCAAGCGAGCCGGCGTTTACACCGATACGAATTGGAATTCCTTTTTCTTTACAAGCCTTCACTACTGCTTCTACTTTCTCACGGCGGCCGATATTACCTGGGTTGATGCGGATTTTGTCTGCTCCGCCTTCAATGGCCTTCAGTGCTAACTTATAGTCAAAATGAATGTCCACAACAAGTGGGATATTGATTTGTCGTTTTATTTCAGCGATGGCATTTGCAGCGCGCTCGTCCGGGCATGCAACACGGACAACCTGGCAACCCGCTTCTTCTAGACGCTTGATTTCTGCTACCGTTGCTTCCACATCATGTGTCTTTGTGGTAGTCATACTTTGGATAAATAGTTCGTTACTACCGCCGATGGTTATGTCTCCAACTTTAACCGGGCGGGTTTTAGTACGATGTATTATTTCATTCACGAGTGAATCGCTCCTTTAGGAATGATCTATTGATCAAAACATCTTTCTCTCATCAGATTACCTATAAACGAGGGAAAAAGCTAGTATTATCCACTAACTCCCAACATATTTTAACA
This sequence comes from Sutcliffiella horikoshii, assembly GCF_021991925.1. Lineage (GTDB taxonomy): Bacteria > Bacillota > Bacilli > Bacillales > Bacillaceae_I > Sutcliffiella_A > Sutcliffiella_A horikoshii_F. The sequence goes on from NZ_RXZI01000003.1 coordinate 511,521, forward strand.
ATCGCCGCCACTTCTGACAAGTGAAAAAGTTTCCTGATGCTCAGTAGACAGGAAACTTGTAGATTTTACCTATTTGGATTTTTTCTGGGGTGATTCCTTCATTCATATGTGCAAAGTCTTCCACCAGTTGTGTGATGGATACGGGAATAGGCTTATTTGCGATCCTTTCTGCAATCGTCAATACAGTATCACCCGCTTTGACTTCCACTTCTATGTACATATTCTCACTTGAAAGCTGAAGAGAAGTTTCTGCTTCCGTTTCTGAAGCTGTAGTTGGTGGGACTACTGCTGTGGCAGGAGTTGCCGGTTCAGGTATTGTGCCAGCCGATAGATCGTAATAGATGCTGTATATAGTAATGAGAATTAATGCTGCAATGAATAATCTGATCATGAAACTACTCCTCCTTGATTGTCCAAGCTTTTTACCACTATATGACCGACAAGAGCGGGTAGAACAAAAAAACACCGACAATATTTGCAAAGCAAATAGTCGGTGTATTTAAATGAATTATTCGACTGTATTATGGGCTGGCTTTTTGACTTTTACTTCTTTAATGATTAGGAAAAGAATGAAAAGGCTAACCGCAAAACTTATTAAAGAAGAGAATGGTAAAGCAATTTGCATAGCCTGTAATAAAGCAAAGATTAAAGTAGGCAGGGTGACCGCATATGCTGATAAGATCCAAGTATGGCGATAACGTAAATTGTTTCGTTTAAGGCTATTTTTTACAATCAGACCGAAGAGTGCCAAGATGGTTACCTGAATAAATTTTATAGCACTGAAGAACACGTAGCCAACCAACAACAGGATGGTAATGATAATAGGAAATGAACTGCCTACAGAATCCATGAAGGCGATCAAATCCTCCTTGGTTACTTCCGTTCCCTGAAAGTCACTTAGTGGTACAAAGTCGGTTGTACCGGCTCCCTGGAAGATGATTTCATTGGATTGGATGGCCACGACTTCCTGATAAGATCGTATTTCATTTAAAGTGAGTTCATTATCTGGATCAAGGATGATGGTAAAACCGCCCTCTTCGGAAATGAACGGTTCTTCAACATCCGCATAGAATTCTCCGTTTCGAATGTAAAAATCAGGTGTTTCATTTACTAGGAATTCATCGGTGCTTTTCACTAAATTCATGGCACTGGTTCCAAAAGTGATGAACATGGGAATAGAAGTAAGGAGAACAAGAAAAAATACGTACAGAATGGTTTTTCCAATTCCTTGAAAGCGGAAGGAGGCCATTGCTTTCGGGGAATACAAACTTTTTACAAATTGAGAAAAAATATTCAATTCCTATCAGTCCTTTTAATGTAATATAACACTTTCATGTTACCTTAATTTGGGTATGTGAACAATATTTAATTGCCAAACAAACGCTAATGTAAATTTCAAGTTACGGTTTGTAAAGATAATGTAAATTTATCATGAAGTCTATTTACATTGGAATGCATTTAGGTTAATAATTGTATTTGGTTTTGTAGATTTTTGTCGACATAATTAAGTTTTACGATTAAGGGGTTGAATGTATTGGACTTGGATGTTCAGAGGTTAATATTTGAATTTGTTGGTGGTCTGGGTATTTTCCTATTCGGAATTAAATACATGGGTGACGGACTGCAAAAATCAGCTGGTGATAAGTTGAGAGATATTTTGGATCGGTTTACGACAAATCCGTTCATGGGTGTATTAGCGGGTATTCTAGTAACGATTCTTCTTCAAACAAGCTCTGGTACAACCGCATTAACGGTAGGTCTGGTTAGTGCAGGATTCATGACACTTCGTCAGGCGATCGGTGTCATTATGGGTGCTAACATCGGTACCACCGTAACGGCATTTATCATTGGTATTAAAATTGATGAGTATGCACTGCCGATTATTGCTGCAGGTGCGGTATTACTTTTCTTCTTTAAGAAACAAAAGATTCAATACTTCGGTCAAATCGTATTCGGATTTGGAGCTTTATTTTATGGTCTGAAAACGATGGGTGATGGACTGAAACCATTACGTGAAGTACAAGCTTTTACTGATTTAACCGTATCGATGAGTGATAATCCTATCCTTGGAGTAGTTGTAGGTACAGTCTTTACAGTTATTGTTCAAAGTTCTAGTGCAACGATTGGAATACTTCAGGAATTATATAGTCAAAACGCAATCTCCTTAGATGCTGCATTACCAGTTCTGTTTGGTGACAATATTGGGACAACCATTACAGCGATCTTAGCCGCTATAGGTGCATCTGTTGCTGCTAGACGTGCAGCATTATCCCATGTTATTTTTAACTTGTTTGGGACGGTAATAGTACTTCTACTGTTAATACCTTTTGAGAAATTCATTCTATTTTTACAAAGTGCTTTGAATTTAAACCCTGCGATGACAATTGCATTTGCACATGGTTCCTTTAACATTGCCAATGTAATCATCCAATTTCCATTAATAGGATTACTTGCGTTGATTGCAACTAAAATCATTCCAGGCGATGATGCAATAGTTGAGTATAAAGCCAAACATTTAGACCCGATTTTCATTGAACAATCGCCTTCATTAGCCTTAGGACAAGCTAAGGAAGAAGTGTTGAGAATGGGTGAATTCTCTGTTGTCGGTTTAGAATCAACTCATAATTATTTAAAAACCGGAACTTCCAAGTATTCAGAACAAGCGTATTCTTTGGAAGATGCCATTAATAACTTGGATAGAAAAATAACGGATTATCTTGTGAAACTTTCTTCTGCTTCATTGTCTGATAGTGAGTCAGAAGAACACTCCACTTTAATGGATACTGTTCGTGATATTGAGCGTATCGGTGACCATTTCGAAAATATCGTGGAGTTGGTTGATTACCAACTTAGAAACAAAGTGGAACTCACAGATAAAGCGGAGAAAGACCTTGAGGAAATGTTCACTCTTACTCAATCAACTGTAAAAGAAGCGATTGAAGCATTAAGAACGAACAACAAAGAATTAGCTAATGATGTAAGACTGAAAGAAGACCAAATTGACAAAATGGAGCGCTCCCTTCGTAAAAAACATATCTTGCGCATGAATGAAGGACTGTGCACAGGTCAAGCGGGAATCGTTTTTGTAGACATCATCAGTAACCTAGAACGTATTGGCGATCATGCTGTAAATATTGCTGAAGCCGTTCTTGGTGAAGAGCACGAAACTTTATAATAATTAGGTTCTGTTAAAGCATACTGTTGTTTTTGCAGCAATATAGCTGTTGATTGGAGCATTAGGCGAAGGCTCCTTAGGGAGATAGCGTTTAGGGGAGACCCCGCAGGCGTAAGCCGAGGAGGCTCCCCAAACGTCCCTAGGAAAGCGAAGCCTAGTGCGGAAATCAACAGCGGTGTTTAACAGAGCCTATAATTAATACCGTAAATTAGGAACCAGACTCATATTAGGGTCTGGTTTTTTTCACAATAAGGAGGTTTTCGCATGGAAGTGGTATATTGGATCATTATTATTGCTTTATTTGTCATTTCATTTATAGGACTCGTCTATCCAATCATTCCGAGTGTGCTTTTTTTGGTAGGGGGCTTTTTACTTTACGGTGTATTGTTTTCTTTTGAAGAACTAACTTTCCTGTTTTGGGTCATCACCTTTCTTTTTGTAATATTGCTCTTTGTGGCAGATTATTTCGCCAATCTTTTAGGGGTGAAAAAGTTCGGTGGCAGTAATGCATCAATCTGGGGAAGTACGATTGGATTATTAGTTGGACCTTTTATCATTCCTGTTGCCGGTATTATTCTTGGTCCATTCCTGGGGGCTATATTAGGGGAGCTACTTGTAAAAAGGAACGATATGAAAGCTTCCATTAAAGCGGGTTTTGGTTCGGTGGTAGGCCTCTTCAGCAGTGCCCTTGTAAAAGGTATTATACAAGCGGTGATGATCATCATTTTCTTTATTTTCATATGACCAACCTTATCAGTGGATAGATCACCTAATGGAATGGTTTAATAAGGATATACTAGAAGTGTTTGCATTTGGCGCTTTCGTGTAATAGCAATGATAGGTACATAAAAAGGAGGGCTTAAATTTGAAAACAATTGGGGTTCTAACTAGCGGGGGCGACTCCCCGGGAATGAATGCGGCCGTACGTGCGGTAGTAAGAAAAGCGATTTACCATAACCTGAATGTTTATGGGGTCTACCAAGGATATGCAGGCTTGATGTCCGGTAATATTAAGAAACTGGAACTTGGATCGGTAGGGGACATCATTCACCGAGGTGGTACCGTTCTGTACACTGCCAGAAGTGAAGAGTTCAAAACACTTGAAGGTCAACAACAGGGAATAGAACAGTTAAAAAAGCACGGTATCGAAGGACTGGTTGTTATCGGTGGAGATGGTTCCTATAAAGGGGCACAAAAACTGACTGAACATGGATTTCCATGCATCGGGCTTCCAGGTACCATTGATAATGATATTGCCGGAACAGATTATACAATAGGGTTTAACACAGCCCTTCACACGGTGATTGACGCAATTGATAAGATAAGGGACACGGCAACTTCCCATGAGCGTACTTTTATTATAGAAGTAATGGGTCGTCATGCTGGTGATATTGCATTATGGGCAGGGCTTGCAGGTGGTGCGGAAACCATCGTCATCCCTGAGATTGGCTTTAAACTCGAAGATGTGGTTGGCCGTATTAAAAGCGGTCAAAAGCGTGGCAAGAAGCATACGATCATTGTGTTGGCTGAAGGCGTCAGCAGTGGAATGGACTTTGCCAAACTAATTGAAAAAGAAACAAGTTTGGACACGAGAGTATCAGTATTGGGCCATATCCAAAGGGGAGGAACCCCGACTGCCTTTGACCGTGTACTTTCCAGTCGATTGGGAGGCCGTGCTGTAGAACTTTTAATGGAAGGAAAAGCCGGAAGAGCTGTCGGAATGGAGAAAAACCAAATTGTGGACTATTCCTTTGATGAAGTTTTTTCTATGCCACATAAGATTGATGAGAGCATGTACAAGCTGTCACAGGAGCTTTCCATTTAAATGGTGACGACCTTTTTGTAGGATAGATAAATAATTCCAGCCGAGCAAAGCAGATTGATTGAAAGATTGTACAAGTTTTGGTAATCTGAAACTAACGGATCAAAAACGGTTACACTTTTTTTGATTCAGTTTCATTACATAAAAATTAGGAGGAGATAATTATGGCATACGAACTACCACAATTACCTTATGCATACGACGCATTGGAGCCTCACATCGACAAAGAAACAATGAACATTCACCACACAAAGCATCACAATACTTACGTAACTGGTATTAACGCTGCATTAGAAGGTCAAACAGATCTTCAAGGCAAAAGTGTGGAAGAGTTAATCTCCAACATGGACGCTGTACCTGAAAACATCAAAACAGCTGTACGCAATCACGGTGGCGGACACGCAAACCACAGTCTTTTCTGGAACATCCTTACTCCAGGTGGCGCTACTTCTCCAAACGGTGAATTAGCAGACGCTCTAACTAGCAAGTTCGGTAGCTTTGACAACTTCAAAGACGAATTCGCTAAAGCAGCAGCTACCCGTTTCGGTTCTGGTTGGGCTTGGTTAGTAGTAAACAACGGTGAACTAGAAATCACTAGCACACCAAACCAAGACTCTCCATTAATGGAAGGCAAGACTCCGGTTCTAGGCCTTGACGTATGGGAGCATGCATACTACCTAAACTACCAAAACCGTCGTCCTGACTACATCAACGCGTTCTTCAACGTAATCAACTGGGACGTAGTAGGAAAACTTTACAACGAAGCAAAATAATTGCCAAACCAAAAACCCTCATCATTAAGTGGATGAGGGTTTTTATTATTAATGTGATCTATAGCTGATGCTTGGAGCAAAAGGCGAAGACTCCTGCGGGGAGTAACGGTTGCTTGAGACCCCGCAACGAAGTGAGGAGGCTCAAGCATCGTCCCGCGGAAAGCGCAGCCTTTTGCGGAAAGCATCAGCGGCGTTAAACAGAACCTACCCAGATGTTCATAAATCCAAGTACATAACTCCCACTCCTTTAAGCCACAATAAACGTAGATAAAGGAGCGGGGTAAAGATGGCAGCTTTAAAAAAACTAATTGGTGATGTAGAAGTCAACAAGGACCTCAAGCTACTGTTGATCATAGGTGGACTCTATTCGTTGAGCATCGCTTTATCCAACACATTTGTGAACGTCTACCTTTGGAAGCAATCAGGTGAATTCAGTGATCTGGGCTTTTACAATTTAGCAATAGTCATTTTCCAGCCACTCACCTTCATATTGGCAGGAAGATGGGCAAAAAAAATCGATCGAGTCATTGTGCTACGTTTAGGTGTCGTATTCTTAGCACTTTTTTATTTGTTTGTTTTGTTTATCGGAGACAAGGCTTCCACCTATCTTTTGATGCTTGGGGCATTACTCGGGATAGGGTATGGTTTCTATTGGCTTGCATTTAATGTGTTGACTTTTGAGATTACAGAACCCGAAACAAGGGATTTCTTCAATGGGTTTCTAGGTATTTTAACGTCAATTGGCGGGATGATCGGACCCTTCGCGGCAGGATACATTATTTCGACATTAGAAAAATTTACGGGGTATACGGTTATATTTAGCATCTCCCTGTTTTTGTTCTTTGCTGCCGTCATCTTGAGCCTGTTTCTAAAAAGACGTGGAGCGGAAGGAAGTTATGAACTTCGTCGCACCTTTCATGAAAGAAAGAACAATGACAATTGGCGATACATAACAAACGCCCACTTTTTTCAGGGATTAAGGGAGGGGACCTTTCTATTTGCGATTTCCGTCTTGGTGTTCATTACTACCAATAGTGAACTCGCGCTTGGTACGTTCGGGCTTCTAAATTCCGCTGTTGCTTTTGTATGCTATTATCTGGCAACTAGGATGATCAAAAAAGAGTATAGAAAAAAGTCCATTCTAATTGGGGGACTAATCTTATACGGTGCCATTTTCTTTCTAATTTTTGATCTGACATATGTAAAGCTTTTGATGTATGCTGTGACGATCGCCATCGCATATCCGCTACTACTCGTCCCATATGTGTCCCTGACATACGATGTCATTGGCCGTGGATGGAAAGCAGCAGAAATGCGAATCGAGTATATCGTGGTCAGGGAAGTCTTCCTAAACATAGGGCGTGCTGGTTCCATCATCCTTTTCTTGATTGCCGTGATGTTTTTCGATACAGAGAAAAGCATTCCAATTCTTTTATGTATTATTGGAGCCGGACATGCCCTAATTTATCCATTTGTCCGTAAAGTGGAGCTTGATGCAGCGCCACCCAAAGAAGAGCCTCATCCAATTGTGACAACTTTGCGAGACGGAGAAGGAGAATCGACACCATAGTTATATTTATTAATAGAAATTCTAGGCAATTTCCTATACAATAAGAAGAGACCAGACACCTATGCCAAGCAAAATGTAGGTGTCTCTTGATTTTTTATTCAAAGGCTCTAAATAGCCATAAAAATAAAACGAAAAGGTGTAGGGAATGACCAATCAAAAGCAAAAAAAGAAAAAGAAGAATTATGTGCCGTCTCGTTTGAACCTTTTGTTTTTTGCGGTGTTCTTACTCTTCTCGGCTTTAATACTAAGGCTGGGATTCGTCCAGATTGTATTCGGAGAGGATTATCGCAAGGAAGTGGATCGAACAGAAAATGTGACCGTCAATACGTTGGCACCAAGAGGTAAGATTTTGGATCGTTATGAAAATGTCGTGGTGGATAATACCCCTCTAAATGCCATTACATATACAAGAATGCAATCAACCACGGCGCAAGAGCAACTAGAAGTGGCGAAAAAACTATCTGAAGTCATCACGATGGATACGGAAAAGATTCAAGAAAGAGATCGTAAAGATTATTGGATCCTCACTAGACCTGATGAAGCAGCCGCTCTAATAACCGATGAGGATCGAAAAAAAGTTGCAGACGGAGAAATCGAAGAAAGTGAACTCTATAATCTTCAATTAGAACGTATAACCGAAAGCCAAATTGCAGAAATCACTCCTGAAGAAGAAGAGGTTCTTGCGATCTTCCGTGAATTTAATAAAGGCTATTCGCTTACCCCACAAATTGTTAAAAACCAGGATGTAACGGCAAAAGAATTTGCCATGGTCAGTGAGATGCTAGGCGACCTTCCAGGTGTGGACATTACAACAGATTTTGTCAGGGACTATGTTTATGAGAATACCTTACGCTCCATCTTTGGTAAAGTCTCTACATCGGAAACCGGTATTCCGAGTGAACGTATTGATGAATTCCTTGCAAGAGGCTACAGTCGGAATGACCGTATCGGGATAAGTCAGATTGAAGCACAATATGAAAATGTACTTCAAGGACAAAAGGCTCGTGTCCGTAATGTTACAGATACAGCCGGAAACCTCCTTCATCAAGAAAAAGTATTTGATGGTTCAAGAGGAAAGGACCTTATTTTATCCATTGACATGGAATTTCAACAAAGGGTTGAGGAAATTCTCACAGATGCTTTGTTAAGAACGAAACCGAAACCAGAAGCCAGATATTTAGACAGGGCGTTTGTAGTCGTCATGGATCCGAAAACAGGTGAGGTTTTATCACTCGCTGGAAAACAAATCGTTCTTGAAGATGGAAAATATGAAGTGCTCGATAATGCCCTTGGCACCTTCCAAGAAGCATATGAACCCGGTTCCACTGTTAAGGGGGCAAGTGTATTGGCAGGAATGGAGCATGGAGTCGTACATCCTAATAAATATTATTTTGATACGCCTTTTTATATTGGCTCAAGGGAAAATTTTACTCGTAAAGCATCCTATGTAAACATGGGTACGATCAATGAGCTTACTGCTCTTGAAAGGTCTTCTAACGTTTATATGTTCAATATTGCATTGGATATTGCTAAAGCAAATTACCGACCATATAATCCGTTGTTCATCGACCCGAATGCATATGATGTGTTCAGAAAATCATTTGCACAATTTGGCCTTGGTGTAGAGACAGGCATAGACCTACCTAGGGAATCAACAGGTGTAATCGGAACAGATAGAAGCTTGCCAGGTAAATACCTCGATTTATCCATTGGACAGTATGATAACTATACAACCCTTCAATTGGCGCAATATGTATCCACTATCGCTAATGGTGGTTACCGTATGAAGCCTCAATTAGTGAGGGAAATACGTGAACCGTCACAGGAGGAAGGACTTGGTGCAGTTGCAAGGGGATTCAAGCCGGAAGTATTGAACCGTTTAGAGGTTACAGACGATCAGATCAGAAGGGTTCAAGAAGGATTCATCCGTGTTTATCATGGTACAGCAGGTACTGCAAGAGGCTCTAAAGTAAAAAAATATAAGCCTGCAGGTAAATCAGGTACAGCTGAATCTCCAATTTTCAATGTAATTGGAGAAGATGCCGATGGTAACCCAAGATATGAGAAAATTGAAACCCTGAATTTCAACCTAGTGGGTTATGCACCATATGATAATCCGGAAATGGCTTTTGCGATCGTTGTTCCAAAAGCATCAACAAACTTCAGTGTAACAGGTGGTGTTACAACAGAAATAGGAGATGCTGTGATGGAAGCCTATTTTGATCTAAAGCAGAAGCGTGCGAACGGGCAACCTTCACTTGAAGAGCAAAGGGAAGAAGAAGAGAACGAAGAAGAAACAGAATAATAGTAGAAAAGCACTCCATGACGGGTGCTTTTTTATGTCTCAAAGACGATTTGTGCCATACGCAATAAGAAAAGAACCACTAAATCCCGCTATTTTCCCCTTTATTACTCCGCAAAATACGACATTTACAAAACCTTTACACATGATTCATACCCAGTTAACACATAAGTTATATTCTATTACTCGTAGGGCAAGACAAACAGAAACATCAACTAAACAGAAACCTTAGGGGGAATTAAGAAATGAAAAGCTTCAAACGTTTTTTATTACTAGCAATCGTTGCATCTTTAGCGGTATTCGCTGCAGCATGTGGCAACTCAAACAACGGATCATCTGAGGGAGCTAGTGCAGAAGGTACGGCTGCTGCAGATGGAGAAGAACTTGAAGGTAGTGTAGTAATTGATGGATCTGGTACAGTATTTCCTTTCATGTCCGTAATGGCAGAAAAATACATGACAGAAGCACAGGAAGGTGTGTCTGTTGAAGTGAGTCGTGCCGGTACATCTGCTGGTTTCAAAAAATTCTTAGTAGAAAATGGTACAGACTTCAACAATGCTTCCCGTACTATCAAAGACGAAGAGAAAGCACAAGCAGAAGAGCTTGGCTTGGATGTTCATGAAATGAAAGTTGCCCTTGATGGATTAACAATCGTAATCAACCCAGAAAACGACTGGGCTCAAGAACTTACTGAACAAGAAATCATTGATATCTTCCTAGCAGAAGGTAACAAGAAAAAATGGTCTGACGTACGTCCTGAATTCCCGGATGAAGAAATTAAAACTTACGGACCTAACGAAAACCACGGAACATATGAGTTCTTCTGGGAAAAAATCCTTGAAGAAAAAGATTTAGCTGAAGGTACAAACTTACAACAAGAATACTCTACACTTGTAGATCTTGTTTCTAAAGATAAAAACGCAATCGGATTCTTCGGTTACGGATACTATGCAAACAATACTGACAAATTAACAGCTGTAAAAGTTGACTTTGGTAACGGACCTGTTGAGCCATCTCTTGACACAATCGCTGAAGACGGGGATTATGCAAACTTCACTCGTCCAGTATTCACTTACTTGAACAAAGGCTTGGCACAAGAAAAAGCTCAAGTATTGGATTTTGCAATCTTTACCATGCAAAATGCTCAAACAATTGCTAGTGAAACAGGATTTGCTCCATTGACAGATGAAGAGATCAAAGCGGCAGTAGAAGAGCTTGAAGGATTAAAGTAAGGAACCACCAGAAGATGAGGAGCTGAGGGCTGCTCATCTTCCTCTATGTATTTCGAATAATTAGGCCTTGGATGGTCCTTGTTACAGGGTGAAGGATGAAAGGGGATTTCAAATTGGCTACTCAGAAGGATAGCTTAAATGTAAGAGAGTTGATCAATGAAAAAAAGACAACTCTTAACATAAACAGGTTTGTAGAAGCGGTTGTACCGAAATTTCTATTAGTTATTGCTACAATTTCTATTTTCACAACGCTTGGTATTGTTTTTACTTTATTATTTGAAACGGTGGAATTCTTCAAACGAGTACCATTCGTCGAGTTTTTCACAGGCACTGTGTTAAAGCCACTGGGACAGAATGCTCAATTTGGGGTTCTTCCTTTGCTGATGGGAACATTGATATCCTCTTTGATTGCAATGGTGGTTGCCATCCCAATCGGGTTGATGTCAGCTATTTTCTTAAGTGAATATGCTTCTGATAGAGTCAGAAGAGTCTTAAAACCAATTTTAGAAGTTCTTGCAGGTATCCCTACTATTGTTTATGGATTCTTTGCATTCACTTTTGTAACACCGATTTTACAAGCAATCATTCCAGGATTACAATCAACCAATATCCTCAGTCCCGGAATAGTGATGGGAATCATGATCATTCCAATGGTTGCCTCTTTATCGGAAGATGCGATGAGCTCTGTTCCTAATGCAATGAGAGAAGGAGCATTGGCGCTTGGATCTACTAAATTAGAGGTGGCTTGGAAGGTTGTTGTTCCTGCGGCTATGTCTGGAATTATCGCTTCCTTTGTTCTGGCTATTTCCCGTGCAATCGGTGAAACGATGATCGTGACGATTGCAAGTGGAAGTACCAAGAATTTTACGTTTGATGTCACACAATCTATGCAAACGATGACCGCATACATTGTGGAAGTAACCGGTGGAGATGCACCAGCTGGTTCAACTTTATATTATAGCTTGTATGCTGTTGCGATGACGTTGTTCGTGTTTACACTTATCATGAATCTGATCGCCCAGTATATCTCTCGCAAGTACAGGGAGGAATATTAAGATGAAGTATGTTGATGCAGCACAAGTCCAGAAGAAAATGAACACAAGATTGAGCATAAATAAAATGGCGAAATCGTTATTTTTAGCAGCTACGTTAATTGGTCTTGTCGTTCTAGTGATATTATTCTACCGAGTTATTTCTCAGAGTATGGGTTGGATTGATCTTCAATTTATTACGAGTAAACTGTCTACTATGGCAGATAGAGCAGGAATCATGGGAGCCATCATGGGTACGGTATGGCTGATGTTGGTGGTAGCACCACTTACCATGTTCCTTGGAGTCGGAACGGCTATCTATCTAGAAGAATATGCAAAAAAAGGACGCCTACAACGCTTTTTACAAACGAATATTTCAAACCTGGCGGGTGTTCCTTCCATTGTATTTGGTATCTTAGGATTAACTATTTTTGTAAGAGCAGCAGGACTAGGAAACATCGTATTAGCTGGTGGTCTTACAATGGCATTATTAGTTCTTCCAATCGTGGTGGTAGCAAGTCAAGAAGCGATTCGCTCTGTACCTGGTTATTTAAGAGAAGCATCTTATGGAATGGGTGCGACGAAATGGCAGACAATCAAGAATATCGTCTTGCCAGCATCACTACCAGGTATATTGACAGGAGTAATCTTAGCGTTATCCCGTGCGATCGGGGAGACAGCTCCATTAGTTGTATTGGGTATACCAGCACTATTGATTCCGCTACCTGAAGGGATCTTTGACAAATTTACTGTGCTACCTATGCAAATTTACTATTGGACCATTGACGCAGCTCTTGTATCTGAATACGCGAACCTTGCAGCAGCAACCATTGTGGTGCTACTTTTCATTCTTTTAGTCATGAACTCTATCGCAGTCATCATTCGAAATAAATTCCAAAGAAGATTTTAATCATAGGAGGAATCATCTATGCAAATTGCGGTGCCTGAACGTGAAACGAAGAACAAACCTTCTTCTATTACTACTACTCCAAAAGAAAAGAACATTGTTTATCATACAAAAGATCTAAATTTATGGTACGGAGAAAATTTGGCATTGAAAAACATCAACTTGCCGATCTATGAAAACGAAGTGACAGCAATCATCGGCCCTTCAGGTTGTGGTAAATCCACATATATCAAAACGTTGAACCGTATGGTTGAATTAGTTCCAAGTGTAAAAGTATCTGGGGACATCCTATATCGTGAAAAGAATATTCTAGCGAAATCCTATCAAGTGGAAGAACTGAGAACGAATGTAGGGATGGTATTCCAAAAGCCTAATCCGTTCCCTAAATCCATTTATGACAATATTGCTTATGGTCCAAGAATTCATGGAATCCGAAACAAAAAAGTCCTTGATGAAATCGTCGAGAAGAGTTTACGAGGAGCAGCTATCTGGGACGAAGTGAAAGACCGTTTGAAAGAAAATGCGTATGGTCTATCCGGTGGACAACAGCAGCGTTTATGTATTGCGCGTTGCTTGGCGATTGAACCGGATGTTATCTTGATGGATGAACCAACATCTGCACTTGACCCAATCTCCACACTTAAAGTGGAAGAGCTTGTTCAAGAATTGAAAAAAGACTACAGCATTGTCATTGTAACGCACAATATGCAACAGGCTGCTCGTATATCCGACAGGACGGCTTTCTTCTTAAATGGGGAAGTTGTGGAATATTCGGAAACAGACAAGCTATTCTCCAATCCGTCAGACAAGCGTACAGAAGACTATATTACTGGTCGTTTCGGATAATAAAGGAAGAGAGAGGAAGAGTCAGGTGGTATTGCGTCAATTTCATGTGGATTTGGAAACGTTAAGAGATAAAATAGTGGAACTTGGTAGCTTAGCTGAAATTGCAATGGGGAAATCCATTGATGCCTTGACAAATCAAAACGTTGATTTAGCGCTTCAAATTATTGAAGAGGACAACAAGGCAGACCGTTTGGATGAAGAAATCAATGACTTTGCCATTCTGCTAATTGCCAAGCAGCAGCCGGTTGCGATTGATTTGCGAAGAATCTTTGTCGCTATCAAAATTTCTACCGATGTAGAGCGAATTGCAGATTTTGCAGTAAATATTGCAAAGTCGACGATAAGAATCGGAAAAACTTCTCAACCATTAATTCAAATTGAAAACATAAAAAAAATGCATAGCATCGCAACGGAAATGCTTTCTCTTGCATTAAAGGCCTACTATGATGAAGATGTAGTCCTTGCCAAAAAAGTAGCAGATATGGATGACCAAGTGGACGAGCTATACGGTCAAAACATTCGTGAGCTTTTACAATTGACTAAAGATCACCCGGATATGATTCCTGAGATTACCCAATTGAGTTTTATCTGCCGTTATATTGAGCGTATGGCAGATCACACGACCAATATTTCAGAGAATATCCTCTATCTTGTAAAAGGTAGACACTATGAATTGAATGATTGAGTCGATGAGCTCTGTTCTTAATTGAACAGAGCTTTCTTTATTGCTTATATGTCTATTTTTTTACAGAAGTACAAAAATGAGAGATAAACAGAGGAAAAGAGAGAAAGTAAGAGATAAACTTTAATGTTCCCGTTTTCACCCTAATTTTCAGTTTACAAAATATATGGTATGATTCTTTCTGTTGCAAACGGACCCCGACTTTCTTGAGAGTAGAAAGTCACAAAACTAAATAATGTAGAAAGAGGTGTGCTATGAACGTAGCAAACTTAAAACAAGAATGGTTTGGTAACGTGCGTGGTGACGTACTTGCCGGTATGACCGTAGCATTAGCCCTCATTCCAGAAGCTATCGCATTTTCTATCATTGCTGGTGTTGACCCAATGGTAGGTCTTTATGCGTCCTTCTGTATTGCCGTGGTTATCGCCTTCACTGGTGGACGACCAGGGATGATTTCTGCTGCAACCGGAGCAATGGCATTACTGATGATTACATTGGTTGCAGATCACGGAATTGAGTACCTGTTCGCAGCTACTGTATTAACAGGTATCATCCAGATCCTGATGGGTGTTTTTAAGCTTGGGAAATTCATATCCTTTCTTCCTCAGGCAGTTATTATTGGATTTGTTAATGCTTTAGCAATCTTAATTTTCACCGCACAATTAGTGCATTTTACCCCGGAAAAAGGTGGATCATGGATAATGGTCGGCTTTGTCATTGCTACCCTTGCCATTATATACTTGCTTCCGAGAGTCACGAAAGCATTACCTTCTGCCTTAGTGGCAATTGTCGTGATTACAGCGATCACCCTATTTGGTGGGGGTTTTGGTTTAAGTACAGTAGGGGATCAAGGAGAGATTTCTAGAACCTTACCTTTCTTCCATATCCCAATGGTTGATTTATCTTGGGAAACATTTATGATCATTCTACCGTATGCATTTACGTTGGCAATCGTAGGTAACCTTGAGTCGTTACTGACCGCTACAATTGTCGATGAGATGACTGATACAAAGAGTAACAAGAACCGTGAAATGAAGGGTCAAGGTATTGCAAACGTGGTAACTGGCTTCTTCGGTGGTATGGCTGGTTGTGCCATGATCGGACAATCTGTAATTAACGTCAAATCAGGTGGGCGGGGAAGACTTTCTGCACTAGTAGCAGGTACATTCCTTTTATTCTTGATCATGGTACTTGGAGATGTTGTCGTTCAAATCCCAATGGCTGCTCTAGTTGGAGTCATGATCATGGTTTCCATTGGAACATTTGATTGGCAGTCCATTCGGGAGCTTCATAAAATACCCCGCGCAGATGCAGTAGTAATGGTTGTAACGGTTGCCATTGTTGTTTACACACATGACCTTGCAAAAGGTGTAGCAGCAGGGGTTGTACTAAGCGCTTTAATCTTCGGATGGAAGATGGCGAAAATCAAAGCGACGATGACGTTAAAAGAAGACGTCATGCATTATCAAATCACTGGGCAAATGTTCTTTGGAACCATGAGCCACTTTATAGATTTATTCGATTACAATAATGACCCAAAAGAAATTGTCATAGACTTTAGTAATACTCATCTTTGGGATCAATCTGCGGTTACTGCAATCTCTAAAACTGTAATGAAATACCAAAGACTAGGTAAGAACGTAAAAATTATAGGCCTTAATGATGAAAGTAAGACATTAATAGATAGAGTAGGTTTATCTGCTACTTCTGGTCATTAATAAATATATAACTAACGGGACATTTCATATTGTCCCGTTTTTTGTGCGCAAAAAAGACATAATAAAAAGGAGCATATAAGCAGCTCCTTAAGTTGTGTGATGAAAAAAGGAAAAGAACGCGGCTATCGAAGCCATCATCGATTTGGATTTCTTAACTGTTTGTTTAAAGTCAATTTTTGCTTCTTCTTGTTCCACATGTAAGTTCTGAAAAGCTTGTCGTCTGTACTGATAATCCATCATAACACAGCATCACCTTTCCCACTCATATGTTTATGGAAGCGCTTTCTTACTTATATTATAACAATTAACAGATAATTCTGCAATTAACCTTTACGATTTCTTTACAAAAGAAAGCTTGAAACTAACATATAAGTATTTTATTATATAAGCATGTTTTTATATAAGTACTTCGTTATATGAATTATCTTTTCCAAAGGTAGGTGTAGATATGCAAGAGTTATTGAAAATGGACGAAGCGGCAGCCACCCTGAAAATTTTAGGAGATAAAACCAGGCTTTCGATGTTGGCGCTACTGCAGGATCATGATTGCTGTGTTTGCGAGTTTGTCGAGATCTTTAAAATGAGTCAGCCTTCCATCAGTCAGCATGTGAAAAAGCTGAAAGAATTGGGTTTGGTAAAAGAATCGAGAAAGGGTCAGTGGATCATGTATTCCATCAATACAGAACATCCACACTACGAATTAATCAAATCAATTCTTGTGCATGTTCCTTCACTGGAAGAGAAATTGAAAGAGCTCGAGGAAAAAGGACTTAGAATTACTTGTTGTTAAGGGGGGAATATTTTGCTTGATATAATTTTGGCATCTTTGATTTTTTTACTTACATTAGTATTTGTTATCTGGCAGCCTAAGGGACTGTCCATTGGTTGGTCAGCTTGTGGGGGAGCGCTGTTAGCATTGCTCTTTGGAGTAGTCACCTTTACAGACGTAATTGATGTAACTGGCATTGTTTGGAATGCAACATTGACGTTTGTAGCTTTAATCATCATTTCCCTCATATTAGATGAAGTAGGTTTCTTTGAATGGTCTGCGCTTCATATGGCACGATTCGCAAAAGGAAGCGGAGTGAGGATGTTCATCTATATCACCTTGCTAGGAGCAGTAGTAGCTGCATTCTTTGCGAATGACGGAGCAGCACTTATCCTCACCCCGATTGTGCTGGCGATGGTAAGGAACTTGCAATTTAAAGAGAAAATGATCTTGCCATTTATCATGGCTAGTGGGTTCATTGCGGACACTACTTCATTACCATTAGTAGTAAGTAACCTGGTGAACATTGTGTCAGCTGACTTCTTTGACATCGGGTTTGTGGAATATGCTTCACGGATGATTGTTCCGAACTTCTTCGCGCTAGGTGCAAGTATTGTGGTACTATACTTGTTTTTCCGTAAAAGCATCCCGGAAAATTATGATATGTCCGTATTGAAGGCGCCAAAAGAAGCGATTAAAGACGTGAAACTTTTCAACTTGTCATGGGTTGTACTTGCAGTCCTTCTTGTGGGGTACTTTGCAAGTGAATTTGCCGGCATACCTGTTTCATTCGTAGCAGCCTCTGTAGCTATCATTTTTCTCTTAATAAGCAGAAACAGCCCGGTAATTCACACGAAACAAATTTTGAAAGGTGCACCATGGGCAATCGTATTCTTCTCGATTGGAATGTACGTGGTGGTATATGGCCTAAGAAATGTAGGGTTGACGAGTGTTTTAACAGACGTCATCCAAATGGCAGCAGATGAAGGGCTTTTCGTTGCAACGATATCCATGGGATTCATTGCAGCAATCCTTTCGTCGTTTATGAACAACATGCCTACTGTCATGATTGATGCGCTAGCAATTAAAGATACCAATACCGATGGTGTAATACGCGAAGCGCTAATCTATGCCAATATCATCGGATCCGACCTTGGACCAAAAATCACGCCAATCGGATCGTTGGCAACACTTCTATGGCTACATGTATTAAGCCTGAAAGGTGTAAAGATCAGTTGGGGATACTACTTCAAAGTAGGTATCATCCTAACCATCCCGACCTTATTCATCACGCTACTCGGCCTATACTTCTGGTTATTAATAATTGGTTAAAAATATTAATGTTGTTTCCCTGTTGATTGAAGTGCAGGGTGTGAGACTCCTGCGGGAGGTAGCGCTAGGTTGAGACCCCACAGCGAAGCGAGGAGGCTCAATCAGCGCCCCGCGGAAAGCGAGCACCCGGAACGCAAATCAACAGGAGTTTAAGCCAAAATACAAAATAAAGGAGTTTTTCAACATGACTAAAAAAACAATTTACTTCCTATGCACAGGTAACTCTTGCCGCAGTCAAATGGCTGAAGGCTGGGGGAAAAAATATTTAAATGACGAGTGGGACGTTTACTCTGCAGGTATCGAAGCACACGGAGTAAACCCAAATGCAGTAAAAGCAATGAATGAAGTAGACGTGGACATCACCAACCAAACTTCTGACACAATCGACCCTGAAATCCTGAACAAAGCAGATCTTGTCGTAACACTTTGCGGACATGCAGCAGATGTTTGCCCTGCAACACCTCCGAATAAAGAGAGAGTACACTGGGGCTTTGATGATCCTGCCAAGGCAGAAGGAACGGAAGAAGAGAAATGGAAGTTCTTCCAACGTGTACGTGACGAAATCGGCGACCGTATCAAGACGTTTAGTGAAACTGGAAAATAATAAAACTGGCCGAGCGAAATCTCGGCTATTTTTTCTATATGGGAAAGGGGAAATGAGTAATGGCTAAAATTGAAATTTTTGATCCTGCAATGTGTTGTGCAACAGGAGTATGTGGACCAAGTGTAGACCCAGAATTGACAAGAGTGGCAAGCGCTGTATTTTCCTTGCAACAAAAAGGAATGGAAATTTTCCGCTATAATTTAGGCTCAGAGCCAGAACCGTTTGTAACGAATCAAAAGGTAAATGAATTATTGATGGAAAAGGGATCTGAATGCCTTCCGGTTGTTCTCGTTGATGGTGAAATAAAGAAGCTGGCTGATTACCCTTCAAATGAGGAATTGGCTCAATGGACAGGTGTAAATGCAGAGGAATTGGCTCATGAAAAACCAAAAAAGAAACTCAACATCACACTAAACTCAATCAACTAGGAGGGTGGCTTAATGCTCCCAACATTCCAACCGACAACAAATATACAAACACCATATCTATTTTTTACAGGTAAAGGTGGGGTTGGTAAAACTTCCACAGCATGTGCCACTTCCATTGCTCTTGCCAAAGAAGGCAAGAGGGTATTAATAGTCAGCACAGATCCAGCCTCCAATCTACAAGATGTGTTTGAAACGGAATTGACGAACGATATTTCGGAAGTACCAGGTGTAAAAGGACTTTTCGCCTGCAATCTTGATCCAGAGGAAGCGGCGAGAGATTACAGAGAAAGTGTGATTGGTCCCTATAAAGGGAAACTCCCTGAATCGGTATTGCTAACGATGGAAGAACAATTATCAGGAGCATGTACGGTTGAGATTGCAGCCTTTGACCAATTCTCCACTTTACTAACAAAAAAAGAGATTACTGGGCAATATGATGTGATTGTTTTTGATACAGCTCCAACCGGGCATACACTTAGGCTACTCTCCCTGCCTTCTGCGTGGACCAATTTCCTGGAAGAGAGCACGCACGGAGCTTCCTGTTTAGGACCACTTTCCGGACTTGGGGCCAAAAAGGAACTGTATGAACAAACGGTGCAGGCATTGTCTGATCCCTCGCAAACTCAGTTGCTCCTGGTAACAAGACCTGATGAATCGCCAATCATGGAAGCTGCGCGTGCCTCTGTGGAGTTGCGTGAAATTGGCCTTCATAATCAGCAGCTTATTGTCAATGGGCTAATGGAGAAGCCAGTAATGAACGATGAGGTATCCTTGGCTTTTTACGATAAGCAACAGAAAGCGATGGAAGTTGCCATAAGTACATTTGACGATATTCCCATGACTTATCTTCCTTATATCTCGTATTCCTTAACGGGTATCAGTCCGTTAAAGGCATGGTTTAACGGAGAAACGTTACAAGTTGAGCAAACAAGTCATGTAAACCCTGACATAATTACGGAACTTGCCGATTTTAATCAAGTGGTAAGTGATGTTATAAACCATAATCTTCGTGTAATATTTACCATGGGGAAGGGTGGCGTTGGTAAAACAACGCTCGCAGCCAAACTGGCAATGAAGCTTGCAGAAAAAGATGTGAAAGTCCATCTCACGACAACGGATCCTGCTGCGCATTTGGAGCATGCCTTAAAAGATAAAAGGAATGCCCATTTAACTATTAGTAAGGTGGACCCTAAGGCAGAAGTAGAATCATATAAAAAGCATGTTTTGGAACAATCGGCAGTGGGGCTAAGCGAGGAGCAAGTTGCATACCTTGAGGAAGATTTAAACTCACCTTGTACTGAAGAGATAGCAGTATTCCAGAAATTTGCCAAGATAGTTGGTCAGGCCGATGAGGAAGTGGTCATCATCGATACTGCGCCTACAGGCCATACATTGCTACTGCTTGACGCAGCTCAGTCATACCAAAAGGAATTATTACGTTCAACGGGTGAGGTGCCAAAAGAAGTACAAAATCTGCTTCCACGCCTTCGTAATGCCGATGAAACAGCAGTACTTATCGTTACCTTGCCGGAAGCAACCCCTGTTCTAGAGGCGGAAAGATTACATGCTGACCTTGAGCGTGCTTTCATAACCCCGCGTTGGTGGATCATCAACCAGAGTTTTGCTAATACAGAAACAACAGACCAAGTTTTATCAGGTAGAGGGAAACATGAACTACCCTGGATACAAAGGGTAAAGACCACGAAAGAAAAGTGCGCCATTCTGCCATGGGAAAAAGAGAACCTGTTGTAAGGAGTGAATGAAAATGACTAATGAAAAAAACTATCAATCATTATTGGAAAATGTCTTTATTGGCGGTGCCGATCAAGCGAGAGAGGCACATACAAATGAAGGCTTGGATGTTATTATAGACTTGCGGGCTGAAACGGTTAATGTGGAAGACAACCTTCCTAGAATTCATATGCCAATAGTGGATGATGCTTCACAACAGGACGAATCGGTGAAGGCAGCTATTGAATATGTAGTACAAGCTCAACAAGAAGGAAAGAAAGTATACTTCCATTGCTCTGGAGGGCGTAACAGAACCGGGACCGTTGCGATGGGTACCCTTCTTCACTTAGGGAAAGCTACTA
Source organism: Sutcliffiella horikoshii (assembly GCF_021991925.1). GTDB lineage: Bacteria > Bacillota > Bacilli > Bacillales > Bacillaceae_I > Sutcliffiella_A > Sutcliffiella_A horikoshii_F. The sequence goes on from NZ_RXZI01000003.1 coordinate 532,805, forward strand.
CTGTGGAAGAAGCAGAAAGGCTAGCAACTTCCATCCGTCCTGCCATTAATGTGAAGCCCGAATTAAAAGAAGTGCTGCAAAACATGTACGAAAAAACAAAGATTGAAATGAGCAAAAAAAATTAATAACAAGGCAGGTGACTGGCCGTGAAGGTTTCAAACGAAGCAAGAGACGTACTGACTGATATCCTGCGTGAAAACGGGGCAAGCAACATACGTGTTTACTTTGCAGGCTGGGGCTGAGGAAGCCCACAATTAGGATTGTCTCTGGATGAGGCAAAAGCAGAAGATAAAGTGGAAACATTAAATACAATAAAAGTGGCAATCGATCCGAAAATCGAAAGCATGACAACGGACCTTGTTTTGGATGTTCAGGAAACACCACAAGGGAAAGGGCTAGTGCTGTTGGGAATGAAGGATAGTGATTGTTGTTAAGTTAAAAGGAAGAGTAAGCTAAAGTTGAGCTTGCTCTTTTTTTCGTAAATAATATAAATAAGTTAATACTATGTGTAAAGATAAATGAAAGTGAGAAAGGTGTTGCCAATATGAAGGCGGTCCAAGTTACCGGATATGGAAATGTTGATATGTTGGAATTAGTAGACATTCCAATACCTGAACCCAAAGACAAGGAAGTACTTGTTAAGGTGAAAGCCTGTGCAATAAATAATACAGAAATATGGATGAGAGAAGGGGCATACGGTACCGGTTCTAAGTCCGGCTGGAAGCCAGAAGGTGTACAATTTCCACGTACACCTGGATCTGACATAACGGGAAAAATTGTAAAAATCGGAAGTCAGGTTGAAGAATCGATGATTGGAAAAGATGTTGTTTTATTCCCGTTTACGTCCAGTGGAGAAGAAGGTAAGGAACATATTTCGCAAGACATGTCTTTTATAGGATCGGAATATGACGGTGGATATGCGGAATACGTCGTGTGGCCTGCTGAGCTATGTTTAAATATGCCGCTTCCAAGTTATACGGAAAGTGCAGTTTTTTCAGTAAGTGGATTAACTGCATGGCATATGGTCAATCAGATTCACATTCAACCTGGCGAAACTGTGATGGTAACAGGGGCTAATGGTGGCGTAGGGTCCTTAAATGTACAAATTGCCTCAAAAGTTTTCGGTGCGAAGGTCATTGCAATCGTAGGGGACCTAAGCGGAGAGGAAAGAATAAAGGAATTAGGTGCGACACACGTTTTATCCTATAAATCCGATAATCTTTCTGAAGAAATATTAAAAGTCAATGAAGGGCCGATAGATTCTGTATTAGATGTAGTAGGAGATGCTTTATTTTCTACATCCCTTCAAGTGTTGAAAAATGGAGGGAAGTTTTGTATATCAGGCTCTGCTGGTGGCCAGAAGACAAATCTTGACTTTAGAACACTTTATCTTAAACACATCACCATGTATGGATCTGTCTTGGGAACGAGAGAAGAATTTAAAGATATGCTGCAGGCGATAGCGGAAGGTAAAATAAAACCTGTCATTGATAAAACATTTCCGTTAGAAAAAGCTAGGGAAGCCCAGACTTACTTCAAAGAAAAGGGGAAGTTAGGGAAAATTGTGTTATTGCCGGAAGAAGAATAATCAATCCTTTTCAGAATCAATTTATGCATTGGCGCTAGGAATATTTATTTTATAAATTAGTTGCAAAATGCAAATAAAAAACTATAATAAAAGTAAGAGGTGAAAATAATGGAAGATGTTAGAGCGATCCTTCAGATTACGATGCGAAGGTTTGGTATGTTAAATAAAAACTGCTGCTCGGTTGATGATCAGGACGTGTCTCAAGTGCAAAGCCATATTCTTTACGAACTAGCCAGAATAGAAAGACCTTCCATGCAACAAGTGGCGGAAACTATCGGGATGGATATCACGACATTCAGCAGGCAGATTCAAACCTTGGTAAAAATGGAACTGGTGGAAAAAAGACAATCCAGGGAAGACAAAAGAATGTATCATTTATATCTCACTGAAAAAGGTGAAAAATTGGAAGCTGAAATCAATCAACAAATGCTTCATTACTTAACAAATATTTTTTCTAATTTAAGCGAAAAAGAAAGCGATGAGGTAGTAGATTCTTTAAAGATATTGAATGCAGCGATGAGTAAAAGTAGTATGTGTTGTAAGCCGTTATATTGAGCAAGTTTCAACGCTTGCTTTTTTTAAAGAAATAATACTTGCAAAATGCAAATAAAAAATAGGAGTGATCTTTTATGTGGAAAGAAGTAATTACAAGTTTTTTGTACATTGCAATCGAGTTAACCGTTTTATTCGTTCTTATTACCTTTCTGGTTTCCATTATCCAATCTATTGTTCCATTTCATAAAATGGAGAAGAGGTTAAACAAAGGGAATGCGCTTATAAGTATTTGCTGTTTTGTTCGCTTTTATTACACCGTTCTGCTCCTGTTCCACTATCCCAATGGTGGTCACCTTGTTAAGAAAGAAAATTCCCTTTGGTATTGTAATGGTTTTTCTTTTTGCATCACCTGTACTGGATCCGACCATCCTAACTATCATGACAGCATTGCTAGGATGGAAAGTGGCCCTTATCTATACAGTTACAACGATAGCTCTTTCTATAATAATTGGGTTGTCATTAGGTAAATTAGGTTTTGAGAAGCAATTGAAAAATGTATTGCTGAAAAACTATCAGCCGGAAAGCAAAGGATTCAATCTGAAACAATCAGTAGCAGAAACACTTACGCTTATGAAAACCGTTTATCCTTTCTTATTAATCGGCGCTGCTATCGGTGCGCTGATTCACGGAGCTGTACCAACATCCTTTATCACACAGTATCTTGGAGGAGATAATTGGTGGCTCGTACCCATTGCGGCAATCATCGGGATTCCACTATACATTAGACTTTCGACCATGATTCCCATTTCTCAAATGATGATTGCCAAAGGAATGGCGTTAGGACCTGTGATGGCATTGTTGATTAGTTCTGCAGGGGCTAGTCTTCCTGAAGTAGCATTATTGAACAGTATCTTTAAAAGGAAATTGGTTGCAGCTTTTGTAGTTTCGGTGATAAGCATGTCTACGATTTCGGGGTTTTTGTTTTATCTTATATAATACGTGTTTAATGACGGAGGATGAGCAGATTGGCTTAAATGTGCCAATCTTCTTTTTTTTAGATTTGATGTGTTGACTATTTCCTTTGATATCGCATATACTAATATTCAAATGAACGTTTGAATATAAAGGGGAGCTTTCTGTGTCGACAAAATCCAATATCATAAAATGTCAGGACGACTGTGCAGATGAAATAAAAGTGAATGAAGTGAAAGAGCAAATAGATGATTTGATGACGAATGATGTTGCGAAGATATATCGTGCCTTATCCGACCCAACCAGATTAAAGATAGCACAGGCCCTGAATATTGCGGTGGAGCTTTGTGTTCATGATGTTGCCACCATTACAGAATCGACTGTTGCAACAGCCTCCCACCATTTAAGGCTATTACGGGACCTGGGACTGGCGAAGTTCAGAAAAGAAGGGAAACTAGTCTATTATTCATTAGATGATGACCACGTCAGGCAATTGATTGATATCGCCTTTACCCATCAAAAAGAGGTGAAGCATCGTGGAAAATAAACAAGAGGATCATGTTTACCGTATTCAAGGTTTAACATGCGCAAATTGCGCCCGAAAATTCGAGAATAATATTAAAAAGATAAGTGGAGTGACCGGTGCAAAAGTAAATTTCGGTGCATCTAAAGTTTCAGTCTCTGGTGCTGCAAGTATAAGTGATATCGAGAAGGCTGGAGCTTTCGATAACATAAAGGTTTCTCCTGAACAGGAGGAGATCCCTGTCGAAATGTCAGTACCATTTTATAAAAAACATACGACGGTTCTCCTATCATTTCTTTTCTTGATAGCAGGTTGGATTGCTTACTTTCAACAGGGAGAAGGGCATATTACCACCACATTCTTATTTGCCATTTCCATTGTTGTAGGGGGATACCGGCTGTTTATCACCGGCTTAAACAATTTGGCCCGCTTGCAATTTGATATGAAAACATTGATGACGATTGCGATTATCGGGGCAGCCATCATCGGAGAATGGGGGGAAGGGGCCACTGTTGTGATCCTCTTCGCCATCAGTGAAGCACTCGAATCCTATTCGATGGAAAAAGCGCGTGCCTCCATACGTTCGCTAATGAATGTTTCCCCTAAACAGGCGACTATATTAATAGAAGGAAAAGAACAACAAGTACCTGTGAGGGATATCCGAATAGGCGACAAGATGCTTGTAAAGCCAGGTCAAAAAATCGCCATGGACGGCAAGATCTTAAAAGGCTATGCATCAATCAGTGAAGCTGCGATAACCGGTGAAAGCATTCCTGTTGCCAAGGGTGTGGAAGATGAGGTGTTTGCGGGAACATTTAATGAAGATGGATTACTTGAAGTGGAAGTCACAAAGCGTGTAGAGGACACCACTATTTCTAAAATCATCCATCTTGTCGAGGAAGCACAGGCGGAAAGGGCTCCTTCTCAGGCATTTGTTGACAAGTTTGCGAAATACTATACTCCATTGATCATTATCATCGCTTTCCTTGTTGCAACTGTTCCACCATTGTTGCTGGCCTTGGATTGGAACACATGGATCTATCAGGGTCTTGCTGTACTTGTAGTCGGTTGTCCGTGTGCACTCGTCATTTCTACTCCTATTGCCATTGTGACGGCTATAGGGAACGCTGCACGGAATGGTGTGTTAATCAAAGGTGGAGTCTTCCTGGAAGAGGTGGGCCGAATGAAAGCAATTGCCTTTGATAAGACGGGGACGCTTACCAGGGGAGCACCAGAAGTGACGGATGTTCTAGCATTTAAAGATACAGAGGTAGAATTGCTTAAAATCGTTGCAACACTTGAAGGTGGTTCCAACCACCCGCTAGCTTCAGCCATCCTCAAGAAAGCGGAGGAAGTTGGAGCGACTGACACCGCCCATACCATGGAGAATTTTGAATCTGTTGCCGGGAAAGGAATAGAGGCATCCATCCAAGGGGTTCGATATAAAGCAGGAAGTCCCAATTGGTTTATCTCTGAAAAACATCCAGAAGTGGAGAAGTTTTCCGAAAGCATCCATCTACTTCAGAATGCAGGAAAAACGGTTATTGTAGTGGGTACACCGAATGAGATTTTAGGTATCATAGGCATCCGTGATGAAATCAGGGAAAGTAGTGCCTCTAGCGTGAAAGATTTAAAAGAGATGGGGATCCGCCATTTATACATGCTGACAGGGGACAATGATAGAACTGCCGAAGCGATCGGCCAAGAGGTAGATATTGACCAAGTTAAATCTAGTCTCCTGCCAGAAGATAAGCTCCGTTATATAAAAGAATTAAGAGAAAAGCACGGTAGCATGATGATGGTGGGGGATGGGATTAACGATGCGCCGGCACTTGCAGCTTCCTCAGTGGGTGTTGCAATGGGCGGAGCGGGCACGGATACCGCTCTTGAAACGGCGGATGTGGCTCTAATGGGAGATGATCTTCGGAAACTACCCTTCACAATCAGACTGAGTCGAAAAGCTTTAACCATCATTAAACAGAATATCGCGTTTTCATTGGGTCTTAAGATAGTAGCGCTCCTGCTGGTCATTCCGGGCTGGCTCACCTTATGGATTGCGATTTTTGCCGATATGGGAGCGACGCTTCTTGTGACGTTAAATAGCTTGAGGCTGCTGAAAGTTAAAGATAAACAAGAATAGTAAAAGCACCTCCATCACGGGAGGTGCTTCAGACTGTTGACAAACAATAAACTAGTTAGGTTATCTGTTGGAAAGTTGATCTTCGTTGCAGGAGCTTCGCTTTCCGCGGGCAGTCCGGAAGCCTCCTCGGGCTACGCCCTGCGGGGTCTTCCATGTCCTTTCCTCCCGCAGGAGTCTTCGCTCCTTCCACTGCGATCAACTGGAGAATTTCATTACTATAAGCTTTGTCTACACACTGAAGCACCTCCATCACGGGAGGTGCTTTTCTTTTTGTATTATTTGATCAATACGTCAGCGGCTTCTTTATAACTCATGCCTTTTTTCATTGTGAAGGTACCTGAACGGACCTTTGTTGCGATGTCACGGCCTTCGAGGTACTGGTCGAATTCCTTGTCATCCTCAATGATTCCTTCTCTTGCCAATAAAGCTGTTATTTCATAGGTCGCCATTCCATCAGGAATCACAATTTCAAAAGGCTCGTTGGATTCTTCTTTTTCCTCGACTTCTTCTTGTTTGCCCTCTTCCTCATTCTTCTCTTCTGTCACTTCTTCTTCTGCTTTAGGTTCTTCTTTTATTTCTTCCTCGGACTCAATGGCAGGTAGTAAATCGTTATACTCGGCCTTTGTTAACAGGTGCAGTTCATTTTCCGCGGCATAAGCCTTTACGGACTCGTCATTTAATGTAGTAGCCCCGGCGCTTACGATGGAATAGGCAACACCCATCACTCCTGTAGCAAAGAGGATTCCGATTGCGAAAGCTCTTAGATTAGTTCTCATTGGCTACATTCCCATTAAGTTTTGCAGATTGGAGAATCTGTTCTACTTTGTCCATTGATGTAGAAGTGAATTGAGAGATTTGCGAAGGAGAATATCCTTTTTGATAAAGGGAGATAGCGACGTCTTCCTCGCTGACGGTTTGGTGGTTGGATACCTTTCTTGTCTTGCTCTTATGTATAGGAGTGGATCCACCTAATAGTTCTTCCTCTAAGACTTTCATCTTTCTTTCCAACTTATACTTGTCTTGTACAACGTCAAAGGATAATTGTTCCATTTCCTTTTCCAAATCGGAAAACTTGTCATCTGTAAAAAAGGAAATCACGATTACTGCGACAGCAATAACAATCAAACTGATACTTGCAATTAACATCTTGTCACCTCAAAATTAGTTTCTCTCTTTTTTATATCATAGGTACAGAGATGGAAAAATAGTCTTTCGACAAATTCCTCAGAAAGTTTTGACGGTTTTGTGAACGTTTTTTGTCTACGGACATAAAAAATTAACACTTTATCACAAAAGACGACAAAAACCGGCTGTTGTAGAAAAGAAATTTTACGTGATAAGATGGAAGCAAAGATAGATTCGTGGGGGAAGAGGTTTGGTACATGGACATCACGGAGGGTAAACAGGAATATGTTCGTATAGTATTAAACAACATGGGGAAGTTTCAATGTGAATGGAACATCCATCCATGGAGAAAAGAGTTTGGGAAGGTATACCATGCAAAAGCTACAGACAAATTGGTGATTAGGCTAATAGGCTGGAACGGAAGCTTACAAACTGATAGAAACCATGCATACTTCTTGGATATAATGGCAGATAAGAACGAAGGGAGCATGGTGTTGCCGGATATTCTTGTTTTTAAGGTTATCCGTGCTGAAATAGGGGTTGGGCTGGATAAGGACTTTTTCCCTTTCTTACAAACGGATGACATGAAAATGGAGTGGAGGCGCGAACAGCTTATGGAACCTTCCGAGAATTGGAAGCCATTGAACTTCATTGACAGGCAAAAATGGCAAGCCTTTTCTGCAACCTACACTTACTATGGAAAAAGCAGCCGCCCTCATTCTTCGCAACGAACGGTACACGATATAGATTCCAGCATTTTTGAGGAATCTGTTACTTCTGAAGTATTCTATTCTGTAAATCAGTCACATAATCATTTCTTACATGAAGAAAAAAAACATACATTTACGATCATTATGCTAACATGGGAGTTTCCTCCAGCAGTTATTGGAGGACTGGGCAAACATGTATGGGAGTTATCTAAGCGACTGGCCCATGCCGGACATCAAGTGCTAGTGGTGACACCACACACCCTCGGGGCTCCTCCTAAGGAAATGGTGGAAGGAGTAGAGGTTTATCGTGCCAAAGAGGTGGCAAGTGATTATGATGACTTTCATCTTTATGTTGCACAGACTAACATGAACTTGGTGGAACAGGTACGCATCCTATCTAGCCGATACAGATTAGATCTTATCCATGCACATGATTGGCTGGTGGGGATTGCAACCAGGGCTCTAAAAGAGAACATGTCGCTCCCCGTTATATCTACTATCCATGCATTAGAAAATGGTAGAAGCAACCTTGAGCACCCTATACAACAACGCACGGATATATTAGAAGAGTTATTGATTCGTGACTCGGATGTGCTGATTGTTTGTAGTGCTTATATGAAAAAGGAAGTAGAAAAGAAAATCCATGACAACCATGCAATCCATATAATACCGAATGGAGCTCAGCTTTCATCTGAAAAAAGTAAAAGCATCTTGGATTTCATTGGTAGAAGGTCATTTTCCCATCTGGTTCTTTTCATGGGAAGGTTTGTACCGGAAAAAGGGATAACCACTTTAATAGATGCTGCAAGAACAACCCTTAAAAGCGACCCGGAATGCCTGTTTGTGATAGCAGGGAAGGGACCATGGCTATCGGATTATAAACGGGAGATTTCCCGCTTGGGGTTGGAGAAGAATATTTTGCTTATCGGATTTCTAAATGAAGTAGAAAAAGCGACCATGTTAGATTTAGCAGATTTACTGGTCGTGCCAAGTCTGTATGAACCCTTTGGAATAGTGGTCCTTGAAGGAATGGCAGCTGGAAAACCTGTTATAGCAGCAAGGACCGGTGGAATGACTTACATCATAGACCATAAGAGAACAGGCTTGCTTTTTTCACCGGGAAATAGTGCAGAGTTAAGTGAAAAGATTACCTGGTTACTTACAAATCCTGATGAGTGTATCAAGCTCGGCAGGAATGCGATGGATGAAGTGAAGCGAAAATATAACTGGGAAGATGTAAGAGAGCAGACAGAGGCAGTTTATAAAACAACAATCACTACTTCTTCCGTCCAGTAGGAGGGATCAAGCTGATGAAAGCGGTCATTTTAGCAGGGGGTAAAGGTACCCGCCTGTTACCATTAACCCAAAAACTCCCTAAACCACTAGTGCCACTGCTTAATAAACCTGTAATGGAATACAGTATTGAACTTCTGAAGGAACACGGAATAACAGAAATCATCATTACTCTCCAGTACTTGAGTGATAAAATAAGGAATTACTTCGGAGATGGATCACAGTGGGGCGTTCAAATCACGTACCTAGAGGAAAAAGTCCCACTAGGCACTGCGGGGAGTGTGAAGAATGCGGAATATCTCCTTAACGAGCCTTTCTTGGTCATAAGTGGGGATGCATTGACCGATTTCAATTTGATGGCTGGAGTCGACTATCATATTCAAAAGCATGCCCTCTTCACCATCTTCATGAAAGAGGTGAAGAAGCCGAATAAATTCGGCATCATTGATACGGATGAACAAGGACACATCCAGCGCTTCGTGGAAAAACCACTAAAAGAACAGGAATTCAGTAAAGTGGTGAATACGGGGATTTATGTGGTGGATCCGTTTGTTTTATGTATGATGGAAAAAGGAAAAGAGTATGATTTCAGCAAAGACATCTTTCCTAAACTCATCAAGAACGGAATGAGTCTCTATGGCTATCACGCAAGCGGCTATTGGAAGGATATTGGAAGCCACGAAGATTACAGGCAAGCCCAATATGATATGCTTGATAAAAAGGTTCAGGTCAACATCCCTGGTGAAGAAGTGCTTCCGAATTTATGGGTTGGTTCCAATGTGAAGATGGAAAGCAATGTGACCATCAATCGACCGGCATATATCGGAAATGATTCTTACTTAGGTGATCATGTGGTAATCGGCAAATACACGATTATTGGAAAGAGCTCGAGGATCAATAAGGACTGTGAACTGAGCAGGAGTATCGTCTGGGATGATGTGACGATTGACCATACCACACCATCAACCATAAAAAATGTGACCATTGCTCCACGTTACCAGATAAGCGAAGGCTACAAGGTGGGAACGTCTGTAAAAGTGAAGAACAAACAGAATATCAGTCCCGTGGAAGCGGGATAAAGGGCAAAAAAAATAAGCAGACAGGAAAATCCTGCTGCTTATTTTGTTTCACGGTGTACAGTTACTTTTTTCAATCTTGGGCTGTATTTTTTAAGCTCAAGACGATCTGGGTTGTTACGTTTATTTTTAGTAGTGATGTAGTTACGATCACCAGTTTCAGTACAAGCTAAAGTTACGTTTACGCGCATCGTTATCCCTCCAAACATATATTACATTCAATTCAGACCTTACTATAATATCACTTATTTTTTTAGAATGCCAGTTTTTTTTCGAGTTAGAAAAAATTATATTGGGGGTTGGGTAACTCTCTGTTGTCTTCCGTTCCGGGTGTTCGCTTTCCGCGGGGCGAGTGCTTGAG
>NZ_RXZI01000004.1 GCF_021991925.1 Sutcliffiella horikoshii
CCTGCGGGGGGATAGCGACAATCTTGAGACCCCGCAGGGCGCAGCTCGAGGAGGCTCAAGGTCGCCCCGCGGAAAGCGAAGCCGTTTGCGAAGATTAACAGCGGTGTTAACCAGATTATTAACATTCATTACTTTTTCAGTGGCCTTGCTTCGCCCTGCGGGGTCTCCCCTGTCCCTTCCTCCCGCAGGACAAGGAAGGCTACGACAGCGATACATCGCACGAAGAAAATGCGATAGCATTTTCGAGGAGTCTTCGCGCCTTCCACTACGATCAACTTGAAAATTACCATGAAATGTACTTTGTCTTCAAGCTGAAACTAGGTACCGACATCGGCCCCTAGTCTGTAGAAGGTTTTAAGTTTTCACATCATGATGCCGCCATCCACATGGAGCACCGTCCCATTCACATAGTCCGATTCATCTGATGCCAAATACAGATACGCATTCGCAACGTCACTTGGTTTTCCAAGTCGCTGCATCGGAATGACCTGAAGTAATCCTTGGATCACCTTTTCTGGAACGGTGGCTACCATATTCGTATCCACAAATCCCGGGGCTACGGCATTGACATTAATATTCTTCCTACCAAATTCCTTTGCCCATGATTTTGTCATTCCCACCACTGCTGCTTTGGACGCGGCGTAATTCGTCTGACCGACATTACCATAAACACCACTCACCGAAGATGTGTTAATAATTTTCCCTTTTCCATTTTCCAGCATATGCGGGACCACTGCCTGCGTACAATTAAAGACACCGTTGACATTGACATCCATCACCTTTTGAAAGTCTTCTCCGGTCATTTTCAAAAGCATGTTATCTTTTGTAATGCCTGCATTGTTTACTAATATATCAATCTTGCCAAATCTTTCTTTTACCATGGAGACCATCTCCACAACCTTTTCCTGATTGGCTACATCCACTTGATAGAATGACGCCTCTCCTTCCGCTTGCAGTTCTGCCGTCCTTTGTTCTCCTATTGATGCATCATAATCCACAAGGGCCACCTTTGCCCCCTCTTTTAGAAATAGTCGTGCAGCTTCCAAACCAAGTCCATTAGCCGCACCGGTAATGATAGCAATTTTCCCCTCTAATCTCATTTGTACTGTTCCTCCTGTTTGAATACGAATGATGTAATCGCTTGCAATAACTGTGGTAGATCATCTACTTGTGCAGAGTGTCCGCACCCTTTCAATGTAACAAGCGTTGCCACTTCGCCAAGATCCTCCATTATTTCGATCGCCATCTGTTCTGATATGACAAGGTCTTTTTCTCCTGCCAAAACGAGTACAGGGATATGGATATTTTTTGCTTCCCCAGTACCTTCTTTCAATCCATTATGTTGGGTACTGATGTTGAATGTATTAAGTGCATGCAATATTTCTGGATAGTTACGTTGTGTCAACATATCTTCCAAATATGCTTCATAACGAACGGCTTCCGGTTTATTATCATGGTAAATGGCATAGTCCCAAATCATTCTTAGTACATCCTTATTCCGTGATTCATAAGCCTTGGAAATGGTGATGGTCCTTGTCTTGTCTTCCAATACCTGGTCATAGTTTGATAATCTTTTTGCAAAATCCGGTTGACCGCTTTCATCGGTCTCGTACATCGGATATCCTCTTGTGGATGCGGAAGCAAGCAAAATAAGTTTTTCCGCATATCCCGGATGATCGGAAACGAACTGCATGGCCACAGCCCCACCAGTAGACCAACCTACAATTGTAAAGCCTGATAGCCCCAACTCGTTCACTAACAGTTTCATGTCAGTCGCCAAGTCCTTGATGGAATATATTTTCTCGTTATAAGTGGATTCACCGAACCCCCTCATATCCACTGCGACAAGGTGAAAAGAAGAATCTATGTTTTCCATCAGGAGGTCCCAATGCTTGGAAGAAGTCATATTTCCATGGATGAGGACGATGGTTTTCCCGGGACCTTCACGTTCCCTATAGCCATAAGTCTCGCCATTCGGCAGTTTCACTTGCTTTTGTACGATCATTAAAAAAACCTCCTTTAAGGTTTCCCCCATTGAATAGTCGTGGCTCCCCACGCATAGCCTATACCTGCACTCACAAGTACAATTATGTCGCCACCTTTAATTCTGCCTTGCTGCAAAGCAAGCTCTAGAGAAAGAATCTGATCAATTTGCCCGATGTGGCCATAGTTTTCTAGATAGATAGATTGATGTTCCCTCAAGCCAAGTTCCTGAAGCACATAATCATGGGCCGATTTTTTCATATGGAGAATTCCGAGATAATCCACATCTTCTTGGGTATAGCCGCTTTTTGATAATGACTCTCTTATCACTTTCAGGAAGTTATTCATTGATTTTTCTTCTAGTCTTGATTTCATCCCTTCAGGATCGAGTACATCCAGCTTATTTCTCTTTAATTCCAAAGCTTCTGCTGAAATGGGGTATTTCGTTCCACCGGCAACCACGACAACATCTTCCGAAAAGGAACCGTCCGTAATAAGATGGGAAGACAATACCGTATTCCTCCCATAGTCTTTTTTTAGAAGGATGGCACCCCCTCCCGCTCCAAGGTTATACATGAAACGGGTGCGGGGGTTTGTATAATCAATAAAATCTTCATTGCGATAACCACCTGCAAGCAAGACGGTCCTAATGGATTCATCCGCTACCATCATGTCCTTTGCCAGCTTCATCCCCATTATCGTGGTTCCGCAACGCAATGCCATATCAAACCCCACTGCATTTACCGCCCCAAGGTGTTTTTGCATATAAAGGGCTGCCGTCCATAAAGGATATTCCTTATGCTCTTCTCCGATATAGATGATCAGGTCTATTTCTTCCGGAGCAACATCCCCTTTTTTCAAGGCAATTTGTGCAGCTTTTATACCCATTTCACAGGTATGATCCTCATAAGAGGCCACAGGCTTGGATTTTATACCAAGTTTTGCTTCCACCACCTCTATAGGTATTCCAGATTTTTCGGCAATCTCCTTGCTGGTCATGAATTTTTCTGGAATAAATGTGCCGACACTGACAATTCCGATGTTTGTCATGACCTCACCCACTTAGTTTTTCTTTCATATATTCACTTACTTTTTCAAAGGAAGTTACGGTAATTTCCTCTTCTCCTTGCACATGGCTGACTGTTATTCTCCATACCGGAGTCGGTTGTCCCGCATCCAATAAACTTGTGCAACGAACAATAAAGGATGCTACGTGAGGCTGACTGACCATTCCTTCTCCTCCTCTCACCCTGAAATATCCTTTTCGTTTTGACCCGTGATTTGCGTTCCTTTTTTTCTAACCCACCACATTTTCACGGTACCTACAATACCTTGCGGGAAAAACATCACCACCACGATATAGAGGATCCCAAAGAAAATGATCCAGCGTTCAAATATCCAATGCACCTTCGCAAGGTCTGTCAACCAGTGGTGCGCAAACTCTATCAATCCTGCTCCAATAATGGCACCCACCAACGTGCCTACACCTCCAATGATGGTCATCAACAAAGCATCAAGCGTGACATCCACCGCAAAGACGGAGGTATTGACAAATCTTAGAGTCAAAACATAAAGACTGCCTGCAAAACTTGCAAGGATCCCTGCCACCACACTGGCTATTACTTTATAATGCAATACATGATATCCGAGCGATTCTGTCCGGTCCTCATTTTCCCTTATCGCTTGGAGGACCTTCCCTACTGGGGAATGTGTAAATCTCCTTAATAAAAGAAAGATCATCATCATAAGAATCAATGCGATCAAATATAAATTCAATCTGTCTCTTAAAGGATCCGGGATACTGAAAGTAAATCCATCGTTCCCAAAGGTTAGTGTTCTCCATTTTTCCGCCAACACCAAGAAAAGCCCTGAAAAAGCTAGTGTTAACATCGCATAAAAATGACTTTTCAATCGGAGGGAAAGCATGCCAACGATATAACTGACAATCCCTGCAATGATGGCACCCACTAATACTGCCAGCAGAAGCATGGGAATGGTACTATCATATTGCTTCAGCATGATTCCTGTTGAGTAGGCACCGATACCGAAGAACATGGCATGACCAAAAGAAACGATCCCTGTATAACCGAGCAAGATATCATAGCTCATTGCAAAAATGGCAAAAAGGAAGATTTGGGTGAACATGATTAAAAGAGTACGAGAGTCCGTGACAAAAGGGAGGGCAAGAAGCATCAGGAAAATAATGAAATACACCGTATTGGATTTTGTCATATATCTGTTCATGCGCTCACCCCTTTACTCCAAATAGACCTTGAGGACGGAAGATCAAGACTATGGTCATCAGCAGCATGTTGACTGCCAGAGCTAAGTCTGGTACGAAATATGCCATAAATGATCCACTTATTCCTACCAAGATGGCTGCAAGGACCGAACCTGTAATACTTCCCATTCCGCCGATGACCACCACAATGAATGCCAATATCCCAAATTCAAGTCCCATCTCTGCATAGATGACTCCAGAATATGGTCCAAGCAGCATCCCCCCGAGTGCGGCCATTGCCGCTCCCGCCATGAACACAAGCATGAACACCCTTTTTATATTAATGCCCAGAGCCTGCACCATCTCCTTATTAATAACACCCGCACGAACGATAAGACCTATTTTCGTGTTTCTTAAAATATAGAAAATGACTCCAAATACAAGTGCACCTATTACAATGATGAACACACGGTATTTAATGATGATGATATCCCCAAACTCCCAACTCCCGCTCAAATAAGAAGGGGTTCTCGCGCTGAGCTGATTGGGGCCGAATACCACTTTGATCATCTCACTTAACACAAGCATGACCCCTAACGTAATCAGGATCTGCTGTACATGGTTTCCATAGACAGGTTGAATGATATAACGCTCTAACGCCAAGCCTAAAATAAGTCCAGTTCCTATTGCAGCAATTATTCCAATCATAAAGCTGCCTGTTGCCGTGTACACCCATATTCCGGAGAAGGCGCCCCAGGCAAATAGCCCTCCATGAGCAAAGTTCAGAACATCCATTAGACCAAATATCAATGTTAGACCAGCAGCAAGCAAGAATATCAGCATTCCCGTTGCCAATCCGTTAACTGTCAGATTCACAATTACTTCCACGTATCGCCCCTCCTATTATGCAATTCCAAGATAATTTCTCTTTAGTTCCTCATCCTCCTTCAGTTCATGCATGAGGCCATGATGTACCGTCCTACCGTCGTCCAATATATAAAAGCAGTCCCCGATTGTACTGGCCATGTAAAAATTCTGCTCTACCAAGATGATGGTCGTTTCTTTTTTCATCTCTTGGATGGAGTTCATCACTTTTTCCACCATGATTGGAGCAAGTCCCTTACTTGGTTCATCTATTAATAACAGCTTGCTATTATTTATATAGGCCCGGGAGATTGCCAGCATCTGCTTTTGTCCACCGCTTAAATTCCCACCTCGTTTTTTCCAATATGTCTTTAAATCTGGGAAAAGATCGAGAATCCAATCCAATTTTGCCCGTGTTTCGTCATCATTCTTTCTCATGGCGACCTTCATATTTTCCTCCACTGTCAATTCACCGAAGACACCTTGATCTTCTGGGACATAGCCTATTCCTTTATTGGCAATTTCATAGGTTGCAAGGCCGGTGATATCCTCTCCATCAAAAATAACCGATCCTTTTTGAGGAGGGTTCAATCCCATGACACTTCTGAGTGTCGTTGTCTTACCAGCCCCGTTCCTCCCTAAAAGAACGGTGACCTCCCCTTGTTTTGCCTCAAAGCCAACACCTTGCAATATATGGAACTGTTCGATATACGTCTGTATTTTCTCCACTTTAAGAAGCGTCGTCATCATATAATCCTCCCAAATACGCAGACTGTACCGTTTCATTATTCATAATTTCTTCAGGAGTGCCGTCTGCCAACAGCCTACCGTTGAACAATACCGTTACAGAATCAGATAAATCCAAAATCATATCCATTTTGTGTTCAATCAAAACGATGGTCCGGTCCCCCTTTGCTTTTATCATTTTAATAACCTCCAAGATTGCAGGAACCTCTTCTATTGACATACCTGCAGTCGGCTCATCCAAGAGAAGGATTTCCGTTTCCAGCGCCAGGAGCATCGCAATCTCAAGCTTTCTCTTTTCCCCATGGGCAAGATTTTTTGCTAAAGAGTGGGCTTTGTTCTCCAACAGCACCGTCCTCAACAATTCCATTGCCCGCTTTTCAAATTCCTTAAAGTGAAGAAAGTGATAAAACATGTTATACCGGACGCCTCTTTGTGATTGAACAGCCAGGCGAACATTCTCCAACACGGTCAGATTGGGAAACACATTTGTTATTTGAAAGGAGCGACCAATTCCTTTTCTCGTCCTTTTCATCGGAGGGAGCTTTGTAATGTCCTCCCCTTTCCAGAACACTTCCCCCTTTGTCGGCTTTAACTGGCCACTCAACAAATTAAAAAAGGTTGTTTTTCCTGCCCCATTCGGACCGATAATGGACTTGAAATGAAATGGTTCGACTGAAAAATTCACGTGGTCCACTGCCACATGCCCACCAAAGTTTATCGTTAAATCCTTTGTTTCTAAAATAGGATTCAAAGTTACTGCCTCCTTTTTTTTCAAGGGTTTTATAGACAAAGGAACCTCAGAGCAGCGCCCCAAAGTTCCTTCCCCCTTCTTACTGATTATTTCGAACTGGTGGCGCTGTTTCCTCAGGAGTCAGTTCCCTCATCAACACAGGAACCGGATAATCAAAACCATCCACTTTCTCCAGACGCACAGCATATAAAGTTTGTAGCGCCTGATGATCTTCAGCACGGAATGTCATTTGACCCTTTGGAGTATCAAAGCTCATCCCCTCCATGGTCTCAATGATTAGTTCCGCATCCGTATCACCTTCTGTTTTCTTCAGCGCCTCCACAATTGCTATGGCAGCACTCATTCCTCCAGGAGTAAATAGATCCGGAACTTCCCCATTGAATTTCTCCTTATGCTTTTCCACCAGCCAATCATTGACCGGATTGTCTGGAAGTGTGTGATAGTAAACCGAGAATCCTTCCATTCCTATCAACTGCTCCATCGTATATAATGCTGCAATATCTGGAGCACCCGTGGATATTTTTATTCCTCTTTCTTGAACTTTCATATCGGAGATCTGATTCCATGGTGAATTTGCACCTGCCCATACTACAAACAGATAATCAGGCTTAGCATCCAGGATTTTCTGAATATTAGAGGTAAAATCGGTTGCTGCCGGATCTGCGTATTCTTCCAAAACAATTTCAGCCCCAAGGTCCAATGCAGCTTCTTTAAAAGCGGCAACTCCATCATGCCCAAATGAATAGTCTGGTGCCAATGTAGCTATTTTTACCCCTTCACCAGCAATTGCAGCTGCACCGGCCACTGCATCTTGGGAAGAGTTTCGTGCTGTGCGGAAAATATACTTGTTCCAATCCGCTCCAGTAATACTATCTGCTACCGCTGGCTCGACCAGCATCACCTTTTCATATTCTTCCGCTAGCGGAAGCACTGCTAAAGTATCTCCAGAACTAGAAGATCCCACTAAAAAGTCCACTTTGTCATCTTCCAATAACTTTGTAGCTTTTTGAATGGCTACTTCCGGTTTGGTTTCTGTATCTTCCACTACAAACTCAATTTTGTGGCCGTTCACTTCCATGGTTCCTTCTGTTGCATACTCTAGACCAAGTTCAAATCCTTGCACTGTCTGCTTTCCATACGTTTCAAGCGCTCCAGTCAGAGAGGCTAGCACACCAACCTTGATTACCTTATTACCTCCATCTCCGCTTGAGTCTGCGTCTGTCCCAGCATTACTGTCACTGCATCCGGCCAAAACGAGCAAAATCATGCATAGAAGCAAAAAACCTGTCTTCCACTTTTTCATCTACCTTCCCCCTCAACCCATTGATTTGTAAAGTTGTAGTATCAGCATATATGGTGGCGGTTACAAACGGGTTACAAGCAGGTGGAAAAATTAAACCCCACCATCCTGGCGGGGTTTAATTTGCTTTTCCTAATACCATATCGTACATCTGCTTCGTAGAAAACATCGGCTCCACACCGAGCTCACTTTCCAAATACTGCTTGCACTTAGCAAACCACTTCATTGCTTGTGACCGATTGTTTTTTTGATAATAACAGAACATCAACAGGCGATATGCCTCTTCCCATGTTGGATCCTTTTCAATCACTCTCTCGCACCATTGTATGGCGGCATCATACTCTTTTCGTGCCACCAAAAGCTGAGCAAGCTTTTCACTGCATCGCAAATAGTAGACTAAAAGACGTTCCCTCTCATTCAGGCACCAATCCGCATACTTTTGGTCAGGAAGAAAGTCCCCTTTATATAAAGCCAACGCTTTTTCCAAAAATGATTGTGCCTTAGCAGGATCCTGTTCTTCCAGCCCTGCAGATGCAAACGATTCAAATTCGATAGCATCTACTATATACCCGCTATTAGGGCTCAATCCGTACGAATTTCCTTCTCTTTGAATGAAGAAAGGCTCTGTTCTTGCCTTCCTTTCAGGCTCTAAAGCATTGTTCAAGGCATTCAAGGCGACCTTAAAATCCCTTGTCATGGATTTTTCCGGTACATTCGGCCACAATGCCGCAAAAATTTCATCTCGTACTACGTGATTGTTTCTTTTTGTTACGAAGTACTCCAGCAGTTCTTTTGCCTTTGCACGTTGCCAGTCTTTTGCATCCACTTCCTTATGACCCAACCAGACCCTGAAATTTCCCAACGCTTGGATTTTCAAGGTGTAACCAGGATGGTTCTGAACATTTGAGAAGCCAAGCTCATTTAACAAGGATGTGACATATTCTCGCTGGATGCCCCTATTTTGCGCTTCCATTAGAAGTGGCGTAAACCGTTGAAGGTCACTTGGCCCAAAAGTGGTTCGATTAAATAGGATAAATTCATAGTTTCCTGTTTGTAAAGAATTCAAAAATGAATTGATGGAATTGGGGAAAGCATTCCACTCTTGGCGTTCATAATGATAAATAGATTCCCATAAATTCAGAAGCATTTCTGCATACTTGTCTCCACACTTACGTAAAAGCTTACTTGCACGAAGGCCATAAAATTCTACTCTTTCCCACTTAGTATTTTGAATGGAAGCAATTTTCATTGCGAGGTAGATGAGACCTGAGAGCCAATTGTCTTTTACCTCTTCGGTTTCTTTCAATGCTTCTTCCCCGCAGAGAACGGCTTTCTCGTAGGCTCCCTGGTATGTATATAAAATACACAACCCCATGTTTGCCTCTGCCTTCCCTCGAGAAACATTCAATTCTTCCATAATCTCCAGTGCGGTCTGATAACAGTCCTTTGCAAGAACACTATCGTATACCTCCATCAACTGTACGGCATGTCCAAGGCGTATCCAGCCACACGCTTCCACAAAGGGAGCTTGAAGCTTGATTCCTTGTTTAATCCCTGCATCAGCAAGTCCCTTTGCCTGATCTGCATTGCCGATAAATGCTTCCACAAGTGATAATAGAAGATCTGTCTCTCGGTGTGATTGAGGCAGTGCCCCATCAGTCTCCCCTTTCTTCTTGTTCAGTAAAAGTTTCTTCGCCATCTGCAAGTTTCCAGAACGCAACAAGATCCTGGCTTCCAAGTTCCCCGCCTTTTCCTGTTTATAAACTGTATCCAGCTTTTCAAACCATTCCAGTGCTTTCCCTGCATGACCAGCATTTAAAAGGTTTTCTGCCATAATCGCATAAAGTTGATTTTCTTCCGATTTTTCAATAGGACAGGTTTGCAGCATTTTAATCGCTTCTGATAGTACTCGCTCCGCCTTAATTGGTTGGATAGTATCCAAATATATTTTAGCAATTCCTTTTAGGGACCTTATGATCACAAGTGAATCCCCAGATATCCTGGCAGCATCCAAACCTTTCTTATACGCTGCTTCTGACTCTTCATATTGACAGCGATAGCGCAGGATCTCGCCTTGAATATACCACAGCATATAATATCTATCTTTAGTAGGGACATTTATTTTGAGCAGTTTTTCCAGTACATAGGAAAGCTGTCCTTGTTCCAGAAGTTGAACCCCATGTTCATGAATCAGCGCTCCGATAGAGGAATAATCATTAATTTTTTCAAAGTGCGCGATGGCAGGGAGAATATCCCTTTGCTTCATATACCATTTGGCACAGCGCTTATGCAATTGCATGTATTGTAAATCTTGTACTTTAAGCCTTCTTTCCAGGAATTCTTTGAACAGGGCATGATATCGATATCTGTCCTTTCCATTGACGGTGATGAACAGGTGACGTTCTGTCAGGGATTGCAGCATATAATTGGAACCATTGATTCCAAGAACTTCATCACATATCTCCCCGCTAAGCACATCCAATATGGATGTCTGTTCTAGAAATTGCTGTACCATAGGTGTCTGTTTCATGAACACTTCCGTAGCCAAGTATTTGAACAAATCTTCCAATGTTCCTTGAGTCATGAACAGTACATCTGTGGATGCTTGCTCTACAAGGCGCTGACTCAATAAGCCTAATGCCATGACCCACCCCTCTGACAAAGAATAAATTAGTTCTATATCCTCTGTGTTTACATCAAGCATATAAACATCTTGTAGAAGCACCTCCACTTCGTCTTTGGAGAATTTAAGGTCGTCCTCCGTTATTTCCATGAGCTCATTTTTCACTTTCATCGCTGTAACCATTTCCCAATCAGGCCTTTGCCTAGTTATTAAAATTAAATGGAGATTGTTTGGGATATGATGCAGCAACCAATGGAACCATATAATAATTTCGGTATTGTTCTGGACAAAATGAAAGTCATCTATTATTAGAATGAGAGAATTTTGGATCTTGGCTATTTCATTAATGAATAAGGAACAAAAGTCTTGAACTTCTTCCTCACGGATATACCTGTCCATTCTATCAAGGAAATATAATAGATTTTCGCCAAACTCACCATTTTCATTTCGAATGGAGTGGATAACGTATCTGAGAAAGGGAATTAATTCATCATCAAGTTCTGTTGCGGTATACCAACAGGTAATAGCATCAAACGCAGGTACAAATGATGCCACAATGGTACTTTTTCCATATCCAGGTCCAGAGTGGACCATGGTGACACCGAAGTTGGTAACCGCTTTCAATTTTCTTGCAATCTTAGCTCTCCTAAGGACATACTCTTTGACAGTTGGTGCCGTAATTTTGGTTTGCAATATGGTATCTTGAGAAATCATCAACCCGCCTCCTTTTTTCAGAATCTTCTTAATTCAATTATAATTATTTACACTTCCAATATCACTAAAAAGAACAGCTTTTCTACACAAAAGCTGTTCTTTACTTGAAAGTTGTATTAAATTCATCAAACGGCCAATAACGGACATGAACCTTACCAACAATATTCTCTATCTCTACAAAACCGAAATGCCTGCTGTCCAAGCTATTGAGCCTATTATCCCCGATGACGAACACATGACCTTTTGGCACCTCTTTTTGCCCGGTAAGCTCTTCAAGGGAAAAGTCTCCGGTGAAATTCCCTCCGAATACCTTTAAATGATCGGAACGGATAAACGGCTCCATAACAAGTTCACCATTCACATATAGCATATCCTGCTTATATTCTATCTGATCTCCCGGAAGGCCGATCACTCTTTTCACATAATTGTACTCAGCATTTTCCTGTTGAAAAACTACTACGTCAAAACGTTCAGGCTTGGTAAAGGAGTAGACCATCTTATTGACCATGAGGAAATTTCCCTGTTCCAAGGTGGGATTCATGGAATGCCCTTCCACAATATAATTAGAAAAGAAAAGCGCACGAACCATAAGCACCAAAAGGAATGAGACAATCAACCATTTCATTGTCGATTTACGTTTTGTGATCTTTTCTTTCAAGTCATAACCCCCGAATTTCTATCTCATAGGACTTTAGTACTTTAATATTATCACAATATACTGAATTCTTACAAATAAATCTTATTCATGGCTCTTTTTGTATACTCTGATGCTTTTATGTAGAGCTTATTTATCCCCTGACAGCTGCAGGCGCAACTCTACTTTCTTCCCGATGAACCACAACACCAGCATGATGGTGATTGCAATTGCCGTTTTGATAGGGGCCCTTATGAAGGATAACAGGTCATAACCAATATAGCTGATGGTAAATATCATGACCATTTTCCCAGCCACAAGGGCAAGGAAGAATTGATAAAATTTTATCTTGGAAAGTCCTGCGACCACGTTGATTAAAAACGATGGTGTAAAAGGGAAACATAGCAAAAAGAAAATAGGACCAAATCCATGGCGTTCTATCCAGGACATCGTTTTCCTGATTTTTTCTTTTCTGAGCAAGGCCTGTATTCGGCGGCTTCTCTTTAGTTTATGTACAAAATAGTAAACAATCACCGCCCCCACCACGGAACCCGCCCACGAAATCAAGAAACCCATCCAGAGTCCAAAAGCAGCAGCATTAGCCATGACGATGACAATCAGTGGTAAAAAGGGCAAGAATGCTTCCAGTACCACCAACAAAAAGCCAGGAAGCATACCAAATGATTGATATTCTTCCAAAAGCTCAAGTAGATTCTCCATTGTCAGTAAATCCTTGATATATTCGATAAATTCCATTATGTTATCTCCACTTCTGTGCAAATCATTCTCTCTCTATTGTACTAGTTATTCCTTTATTCCCCCAATAAATAACTTCAATTTTAAAACAATCTATTTATTAATTTACCATCGGCAACCTAACCACACTATTTTCCATGGATTTTTCTGTATTTTACCATATGTAATTTCTCAAATATAAAGATGCTTTTGTAAAATTGGATATTGTATTCTTCTCCATCCTCAAGCGACCAGCAAGTGGAAAGTACACCATGCGCAAAGCCCCAGGCCAGTATCCTCCTTTCATCTAGTTGAAGTCTTTCGACTAAAATATCGATTCTTCTTGCGAGGATCGGTTCGATATTTTCCTCAGGGAGTTTATTTAAAAGGAATTGTATCGTATCGTATTCCCGTTCCCCTACCAACCCTTTAGGATCGATGGCCAGCCATGAAGATCCCGACTTTAATATATTGTAGTGGTGTAGGTCACCATGCAGGATATACCGCTGATTTTTCTCCTCCAGCAAACTACGGAAGGTGTGTATCGCTTTTTGAAGGAGTTCTTGGGTAATCGGGGCTCTTCCTTTCGGATGTTTCCTGTGGAAATTTAGCAGGCTCCGCTCTCTTTCTTCTATTTTGGGCAGATTCAAACCTGATGTTTCCGGTATCCATAATTCCCCCATGATAGCAGCAGCAATTTCCGTTGTTTCTATGTCATCTTCGTGAGTTGCAAGCGTGTTTCCCGGAGTCAGACGTTCCAAGATCAATATCCCTTTTTCTACTTCCGTCTCGATGATCCGGACCATACCGATTCCATCAAAATATCTTAGTGCTTCCACTTCAGAATGAAACTCCTTATTGGGGACAGAGAGCTTCAGGACCACCTCTCCACCATCCTCCTTTTTCGCTGGAGCCACAAAGTTATACGAGAGTTCAAAAGGTGGGAGGACCTTAAACTTCCATTTAGTCTCGCAATAATCAATCAGTGCGTCAAAATTTTTTAGCCAGACCTCCCCATTCCCTTTATGTATGTTTTTAATTGTTTGAACATAATCATTCGGTAAATTCAACATGGTCCTATTCTCCACGCTCTGTAAACGCCCAGCGGTGGCCATCAAGGTCCTCAAGTTCAAATTGGATGTCTCCCCATGGACGTGTTACAGGCTCAGTAAGAACCTTCTTCCCATTTTGATGGTCAATTGGAGTAAGTCCATTTTCTTGAACAAAGCGAAAAAATTCCTTTACATCTGAAACGGCTGCATGAACTTCAGTAATGCCCGGGTTCGTTGCATCGGTTGGATGAAGCATTACCAGTCCACTACCAAGGTGAAACCAGTGCATCCCTTCATAGCCGTGTGAGTATTGGAACCCTGCGATTTTGTACCATTCCTTGGAGTTTTCCGTGTCTTTACAAAATAATACGATATGGTCCAGGCCTTTTATCATATCGCTTGTTCCCTCCTTGTCCCCATCTAAATTAATATCTTATTCAGAAAAACAAAGCTCTCCCAAAAGGAAGAGCCCCGTCTGCCACCTATTACTTTACGCCATCCAAATACTCTACAAACCAGTTCTTGATATGCTCTAAACGGTGAATGCGCAATGCGGGATCCCCACTTCTTGATAGTTCATGATTAGCACCTGGGAAACGTACCAGCTTTGTCGTTTTGCCTTGTTTTTTCAGGGCAATGAATAGCTGCTCCGCTTGTTCCACTGGACAACGATAGTCTTTTTCTCCATGAAGGATTAACAATGGCGTATTCACATCTCCCACATATTTGATTGGGGAATGTTCCCAGAGCTTCTCCACATTGTCTCCCATATCGCCTTTCACTTCCCACTCGGAGAAATAATAGCCGATGTCACTGACACCATAGAAGCTAAGCCAGTTTGAGATAGATCGTTGTGTTACGGCTGCTTTAAACCGGTCTGTATGACTTACCACCCAGTTCGTCATAAAGCCGCCATAGCTGCCACCTGTTATACCCAGATTATCTTTATCGATGAAGTCGAATGTGTCAAGCGCATATTCCATCGCAGCCATCACATCAAGATAATCTTTTCCTCCGTAATCACCGCGCACGGCATCAACAAACTCCTGGCCATACCCATGACTACCACGCGGGTTAGTGAATAACACGACAAAACCTTGTGCCGTCAAGGTTTGGAATTCATGGAAATACGTATTGGCATACATGGCATGAGGACCGCCGTGCACTTCCAGAATCGTCGGGTATTTTTTGCCCGCTTCAAATCCTGCAGGTTTCATGATCCATCCATGGAGATCCCAACCATCTGGTGCTTTGTAGCGGATAGGTTCTGCCACACTTAATTCGACTTCATTTTTCCAAGGTTCATTGACATTTGTCAATCGCTTTCTTGATTGTGATCTGAAATCAAGATGGTAAAGTTCGCCCGGATCAGTTGAGTTGCTTACACCCACTATCGCCTCATGCGTGTCAGTCAGCATACTCACCGCATAGACATGCTCATCAGGAAGATGGATCGGATACATCGATCCATCCAAGGAACCAAAGTAGATTCCTGTTCCTCCCTGGTCACTCATCAGAAAATAAAACCCTTCACTATCCTCCGCCCACATAAGACCCGGATTCACATTTCCGGAATGGAAATCGCCAATTGCCACATCCCCAACCTCCACATCGAGGTTCTCTGTTAGACAGTGCGTTTCACCTGATGCAAGTTGCGTTACCCATACACGTGTCAACGTGGCACTTTGGAATTCTTTTTCATGTCCCAGGAAACCAAGGTACTGTCCATCTGGGGAGAAGGAGATAGTGGAAAAAAAACCGTTACTATGGGTAATCTTTTTTTTCTGTTTTGTTTCAAGATCCATCACATAAACATCAGAGACCAAGGAAACATCCGGATTCTCTTCAAGATTTGCCACAAAAGCAATTTTTGTTCCATCTGGTGACCAGGCAGGACTGCCGTAATCCCTATCCCCTTCCGTAAGAAGGCTTACTTCTTTTGTTTTCAGATCCAATAAAGCAAGGTGGTCGTTTTTCTTATCAAGAAACCCTTTTGCATCCGATTTATAGCGCATTTTTTCCACTACAAGCGGTTCCGGTTTTTTCTTTTCCTCTTTTTTATCCCTTGTTGCATGCAGATCTTCCGCACCTTCCACAGAAGTACTGAATAGAATTTTTGTTCCACATGGTGACCAGGCCGGCCCTCTTGCACCATTCTTACAGAAGGTCACCTGCTCTGCTTCCCCGCCGTTCACAGGCATCACATATAGCTGGCTTTTCTCGTTCCGGTTGGAAACAAAAGCGAGCTTACTGCCATCAGGAGACCATCTCGGACTAGTGGCTCTACCCTTACCAGCTGTAAAAGGTACTGCATTCCCCTCCAAATCGCCTACGTAAATGGTGGAACGATATTCATTATCTTCTTCCTGTATCGTTGTTTGGACAAATGCATACTTACGGGAATGTTTATCCCACTGTGGATCGGTTAAAGATGTTAAACGAAACAGATCGGTTGACTCTATTTTTCTTTTTGCCATTCTAATCTCTCCCTTATGTAAAATTCTCCATTCTACTTATTTCGACAAATGAAATAATTCCCCTTTAAAAAAGATAAAAAACCCGTTTTTTTTACGAGTTTAAAAAGTAGCTTGCATAATTTTAGATTCTTGGTATAAAATAAATACGAACAAACGTTCTAAGTGTTTAGGAGGAAGGCTCGATGACCAGATTATCAAAAGAACAAATAAACCTGTTTGAACAGGCTATTTATCTTCCTTTGCTACTTATTGTCCTGGAAAGGGATACAGCGATTATCAAAGATAGCAGCATCAAATTAAAAGAACCTTACCTGACGCTGATTGACCATGTCATGCGTAAAATACAGCTTCAACTTAAAGAAATAAAAATGGACATGAAAAAACAACAGATGAAGCTCCACAAATTGAAACAGGATGAATCGTTTACTATGTATGCTTTTCTATTCAATGGGTATGAAGAACATCACAATTACTTCAACCCTCGAATCAGGAATAGAGTAAATGAGCTTTTAATGCAATATATTTTGAAAGCAGAAGAGGGCTCCACTAATGAAAAATAGGAATCGACGGGTTTGATGCAGGATTGCGCAAAGACACATGCAATTGATTATCTTCGTTTATGGACGCGTAAAATACATCCTCCACAGTAACTATTTCCTGTTTTAACAGTTCCTTCCGAAGCCATGTTTCATCTAATCCTTTGTATGCTAAAGTCTCCTTGTAGATACGACCGTCCATTATGACAGGGAATTCTATCGAATTAACATATTCTGCAGGGCGAACATCTTCCACCTTTGCTGCCTCTTTTCCAGGCTTAAGCTTTACAGAGAGATTTCCGTTCGCTTCGATTAGGGCAAAATAGACATCCTCCACCTTGAACACATCTTTTTCTCTTAGCATCTGAAGAATATTGTCAATCGAATAGCTAATCTGTTGCAAGTTCCTTATATGAAATTGCCCTTCATAAATAACCAGTGTTGGCTCAAAGGTTAACAACCTGCCTACCCGGTGATTTTTTATCTTCGCCCACGCTATTACCTTCTGTAGAAGAGCTATAGCAATAATGGCACCTGCTGTAGGAAGATGATGGATGCTGGGGTCTGCAATATCCGCACCCACCACAGCCCCAAGCGTAATGATGACGATGAAATCAAAAACGGGAAGTTCTCCGATCGATCGCTTTCCCATATACAAAGTAATGATCAACATAAGCGGTAGAATGGTAATGATTCTACCCAGCACCTTTATAAAATCCAAGAATAGTTCCACTCTTCTCTCCCTTTCTGTCTGCCTTAGTGAAAAATTGGTATGCTTTTTGTATAGCCTGGGTTTCTCATGGTAATATTCAATCTGTTCTCTTCATTGATTGCCGCATAGAAGACATCTTGCATATTTACAATGTCTCCTTTCAGTAGCTCCTCCCTCAACCAAGCTTCATCCAAACCTAAATGCTCCAATGCTTGTTGCTGTATTCTCCCATCCATGATGACGGTATATTCAAACGAGGGTTTCAACTGAGCTGACTGCAAATCTTCCTTTTTCACTAATTCTTTTTCCGGTTTTAATTTCACAGATAGCTCCCCGTTCGCTTCAATCAATGCGAAATGGACATCTTCCAATCGAAAAACATCCTTTTCCCTTAACATCTGGAGGATATTATCAATAGAGTAACTGATCTTTCGCATATTCTTGATATGAAATTGACCTTCATAGATGACAAGGGTCGGTTCAAAGGAAAGTAGCCGCCCCACTTTATGGTTCTGCATTTTCCACCATGCGATCAGCTTTTGTAAAAGGGCAATCGCAATAATGGCACCCACAGTAGGCAGATGATGGACGTTAGGGTCAGCGATGTCTGCTCCGACTACCGACCCGAGTGTCAAAATGACAAGAAAATCAAAGACAGGAAGTTCCCCAATTGAACGTTTCCCCATGAATAGGGTTACGATGAGCATTAATGGCAGTATAGTAACGATTCGAAAAATCACCTTAACTAAATCCATGACAAGTTCCATAAAATGCATTGCTCCTCTATCCTTTTTCCTTAGCGTTATTCAAAAAGGGGAGGATATGCATATTTCTTCAAGAAAAATACGCCTTTCTTTTAAAAAGGCGTAAAACTATGACAAACCCTAATAATCTTTAGATTTGCTTTTAGTTGTTGACCTCCGTTCCAGGAGCTTCAATCAACATGAAAACTGTTATGAAATTTGATTTGCCTACACACTAACGCATTTTAAAGAAATTGGAAAGATTATCAGCATTGTAGGTCTTTATTGCCTCTCAATCGGTACATCATACCTGGTGTCGCGACAAGGCTGCGGTTTGCATTATTCCGCTTTCTATTCACTCTTTGTTGAAGCTTTGCCCGAAAAAGGGAAGTACGATGAACTTGGGCCTCATAAGAGGTTTTGGAAATGGGAAATTCCACTATGGTATTATTCGGAAACGTGACTTTAGTGGTCGCTACAGGAGTTTTTTTATATTCATAAGCGTAGTGTAGTGATATCCAGATGCAGTTTTCGTTTGTAGGTGATGCAGTGGGGAAAAAGAAAATATCATTCATCGGATCAACGACGATTGGGGGTTTGTGGGTATAGCCGGAGATGCCCTTGGTGCCTTGCTTTCTTCCTTCAAAGCTAGATCCGTAGAAGTTGCAGCTGTCTTCCATAATCTTCATGGGGGGCAATGCTACATAGATCTCTGCCTCCTCTTCAAGTACCTTTGAATACAAGTTCCCCTCCATTTCAACAGGAATGATTGCCATTGTAAATCCATTAATTTCATAGTCTACCGATATATCGACGTTATTCTTCATCTTACTCACCCTTTCCCTCCAAACCCCTTGCCAGAACATGACAAAAGACTTATTAATTTGTCTATTTATGTATATTTTCCCAGAAAACACATGTAGTGTAAAGGTTTTTAAAATATTTTAAATATTTTAAAAACTTGTTGATTTTTATGACGTTCCTCAATATACTATTAAAAAGGCTCGAGGTGAGGAACTCATGAAGAATGAGAAGTCTTATACGGAATTGATGAAAACGAAGAAGATGAACAAGAAAGTGTCCGTTGAAGCCTATATGATGAATGTGTATGTTCAGATGATCATTGATGAGTCTTTATTCCACTACCACAAAAACCTTCTGCAAGAGAAAATTGACAGTGCATTGGATGCCAATGACCCTTCCCTGTTCCGCTTACTTTCCGCCAGATATAAAAAATTCCTGAATGATTGGGGCGTTTCTGCTTAGACAGTAAAAACGCAAAATAAAGAGAAGAGCACAGTCGGCTCTTCTCTTTTTTTTTGTGAATGTTGACTTTATTTTTTTCCTTGATAAAACTGGGCTTCTTCTGTTGATCCACTTAATGCAGTTGTGGAGGAAGTGCCACCGGAAACAAGCTTTGCCACTTCATCAAAATATCCTGTTCCCACTTCACGCTGATGGCGGGTTGCCGTATAACCATACTGCTCACTATCAAACTCTGCCTGTTGAAGCTCTGAATATGCTCCCATGCCACGGTCACGGTATCCTCTTGCCAGTTCAAACATGCCGTGATTCAATGCATGGAATCCTGCTAATGTCACAAACTGGAATTTATAACCGAACTGGGCAATCTGCTGTTGGAACGTTTCAATAGTGGCATCATCCAATTTCGCTTTCCAGTTAAAGGACGGTGAACAGTTATATGCCAACAATTTGCCTGGGAACTTTTCATGTATGGCTTCAGCAAAGGCTCTTGCCTGCTCAAGGTTTGGTTCGGATGTTTCACACCAGATTAGATCGGCATATGGTGCATAGGCAAGACCACGTGCTATTGCCTGTTCAATGCCAGCTTTTGTGCGATAAAATCCTTCTGCCGTTCTCTCGCCAGTCAAGAATGCATGATCGTTTTCATCTATATCACTTGTGATAAGATCCGCTGCATCCGCATCCGTTCTGGCGATCAGGATAGTCGGCACACCCATTACGTCTGCTGCCAAACGTGCTGAGATCAGGTTTTTCACTGCCGTTTGTGTAGGCAATAATACTTTTCCTCCAAGATGGCCGCACTTTTTCTCGGAAGATAATTGATCCTCAAAGTGAACACCGGAAGCACCGGACTCGATCATCCCTTTCATCAATTCGAACACATTCAATTGACCTCCGAACCCTGCCTCTGCGTCCGCAACGATCGGTGCAAAATAATCCACTTCTTCGCTACCTTCTAGGTATTGAATTTGATCTGCACGCTGTAAGGCTTGATTGATACGTTTAACCACATGAGGCACACTGTTTGCGGGATAAAGACTCTGGTCAGGATACATATGTCCGGAAAGATTGGCATCTGCAGCTACTTGCCAACCACTCAAATAGATGGCTTTCAGTCCCGCTTTCACCTGCTGGATGGCCTGATTTCCTGTTAAAGCTCCAAGTGCATGCACATAGTCTTGTGTATGAAGGAGGTCCCAAAGTTTCTGTGCCCCTCTTTTCGCCAAAGTATGTTCGATATCAATGGAACCTCGTAGACGAAGTACCTCTTCTGCAGAATAGGGTCTTTCAATGCCATTCCATCGTTGTTCTAACTCCCAGCTTTCTTCTAACTGTGCAATTCTTTCTTCTCTTCTCATTACTAATTCCTCCTTTAGTTTAGGTATCTATTAATCTTCCAATAAATTGTAAGCTGGAAGAGTCAAAAATTCAGCAAATTCATCATCCTTGATCAGTTGTTCAAATAATGTTGCAGCCTGATCCAACTTCCCATCTGAGTAACGAGTTGGGCCTACTTTATCAAGAATGGCCCTCTTTTCTTCCTGAACCAATTGTTTGACTAACTCGAGGGTGATTTGTGTTCCATCTTCTAGTTCTGCTTGAGGATGTCTTATCCATTGCCATACTTGGGATCTTGAGATTTCCGCTGTTGCCGCGTCCTCCATCAGGTGAAAGATTGGTACAGCACCATTTCCATCCAACCATGCGGCAATATACTCCATCCCGACATGAATGTTTTTGCGCAAACCCTCTTCCGTTATCGTGCCACCTGGAATTTGCACGAGCGCTAGTGGGTCAGCAATGACATCCTCCCTCTTTCGATGAACCTGATTTTGCCCGTCCATATGCTCATTGAATACTTCAAGCGCTACGGGAACTAATGCCGGATGGGCTACCCACGTTCCATCATGTCCATCTTTCACTTCCCGAAGCTTATCTTCTCTTACTTTTGCAAATGCTTGATTATTTGCTTCTTCGTCATTTTTCACTGGAATCTGTGCCGCCATGCCACCTATTGCAAAGGCACCACGCTTATGGCAAGTCTGTATCACCAATTGCGTGTAGGCCCTCATGAAGGGTACTGCCATCGTAACTTGACTTCTGTCCGGTAAAAGGAAGGATGGGTCGTTTCTGAACTTCTTGATAAAACTGAAAATATAATCCCATCGTCCACAATTGAGCCCTGCTGCATGCTCCTTCAGCTCATACAGTATTTCTTCCATTTCAAAGGCTGCCGTAATTGTTTCAATTAAAACCGTCGCTTTAATCGTCCCTTGTTCGATTTCAAGCTCCTTTTGTGCGAAAACAAACACATCATTCCACAGTCTTGCCTCCTGATGACTTTCAAGCTTCGGAAGATAAAAATATGGAGCGCTTCCATTTTCAAGGAGCACTTTGGCATTATGGAAAAAATAGAGTCCAAAATCAAAAAGGCTTCCTGAAACTGGCTGATTGTTTATTTGAATATGCTTTTCGTCCAGATGCCATCCTCTTGGTCTCACAAGGAGTGTTGCGATCTCTTTGTTCAGTTTATATTCCTTTCCATTTGGAGCCGTGAAGTCAATTTTCCGTTGGTTGGCATCCCGTAGGTTAATTTGTCCTTCTATCATGTTGCTCCAAGTCGGGGAAGAGGCATCCTCAAAATCTGCCATAAACACCTTTGCTCCCGAATTGAGTGCATGAATAATCATCTTGCGGTCAACTGGCCCCGTGATCTCCACTCTTCTGTCTTGAAGGTCGGCTGGGATTTCATTTACTTGCCAGTCACCTGTCCGGACAGCTTTCGTGCTCTCTAGAAAGTTTAACCTTTCTCCCTGGTCGATTCTTAATTGCCGTTCTTTTCTATCCGCCAGTAATTCTTTTCGGCGGCCATTGAAGGAGTGATGCAGTTTCTCGATGAAGGATAGGGCCTCCTGTGTTAGTACAGTTTCATAGCCACTTTTAGTTTTACCTGTTACGTTGATGCCTGTTGTACCAGTATTCACGATATACTTGCTCCTCTCTTGTTATGAAACAGTTAGTATATTTGTATTGTATTATATAACAGAGTGTTCGTGATAAAAAGCCTTTTTTTAATATTTGTTTGTAAATATTTTTCGACATTGGAAAAATTACAATAAAAAAAAGCAAGCAACGCACTCTTTCACGCTGCTTACTCCTCATTAACATACCGCTCCAAATGGGCGATCCTATCAACCATTGGTGGATGTGTATATCGGAAAAATTTCACTAAGGCTGGAGGATTGACTTCACTTAAACTTGATCTCGTAATTTCCTGGAAAGCTAAAATTGCCGGCTCTGTTTCCCCAGTCAGCTCAATGGCATATACGTCTGCTTTGTGTTCCTGATGGCGCGATACTGCATTCGTAATTGGGCTTGCTAGGAAAAGAAGCAGTGACACCAGCAACAATAATAACGGAAGCGAAGCAAGTTGGCTTAAGCTGTACACCTTCAACTTCCGCCCATACTTGTCTATAACCTTATTTGCCATCCAATGAATCAGATAAAAAGCGAAGAATGAAAATACGATGTATCCACTAATTCCGATTACAATATGATTCATCACATAGTGTCCCATTTCATGTGCCATGATGAACAGAATCTCCTCATCCTGAAGGCGAGTAAGGAGCGTATCCCAAAGTACAATACGGGAGTTTCCTCCAATCCCGGTTACGTAGGCATTGATGCTATTTGTTT
The DNA here is from genome assembly GCF_021991925.1 of Sutcliffiella horikoshii. Lineage (GTDB taxonomy): Bacteria > Bacillota > Bacilli > Bacillales > Bacillaceae_I > Sutcliffiella_A > Sutcliffiella_A horikoshii_F. Next base: position 23,055 of record NZ_RXZI01000004.1, read on the forward strand.
TCTGTGCCATATTTACTTCATACACCCGGTCTGCCGGAATATCTGATTCAGCCGCCAGGTCCAAGATTTTTTCCTCTAACACTTTATCTTGCAGTTCGGTGAAATCATTATAAAGTGGGTCAATGACCACCGGTTGGATATACATCATGAAAAATACGAACGGAATAAAACAACCCCAGGCAATCGCCCACCACCACTTTTGGAATTTATGGATGAGTATATAAAGGACCAGGACCACTATCCACATGATGAGTAGGCCTTCCCAAAAACCGACAACCTGGTCACGCATCCATCCTGAATAGGATTGAACAGTGATACCATAATCTCTTGAAAGTGAATAACGAAGGTAGCTTAATGGAAAGTGAATGACCGTGCTGAATAGGGTCAGCCAAAAAAGATAAATACCTGTCTGCAGCGTTTTATAGCTTGTTATTTTCTCTGCCCATGTTTGAATCGCCCTTGCACCACCTAAAACAAGAAGAAGGAAATAAAAGATCCATTCTACAGGGAGCGTCAGGAAATAGATGGTATTGCGTATCTTGGAATACTCTTCAGCCAATATCAGTTCTTTTTCACTCAAGAAAGTATTCGGGTCCGCTTTTGTATCGACTAGTTCAGCCGGAAGCGAAGTATCTGCTCCCACCCATATGTAAAACGTCACCGCTAAAGCATAGAGAATATAACCGACCAACGTAATAGGGACTATTTTCTTCACTTTTTCGCACCTCCTCGTCCTAGTAACCTTGTTATATTCTATGCAACAGTAAAAAAAATAAGCAGGCCTTGAAAATAAAAGCCTACTCACTTTAATTCTAGCCAACCAGCCAGGAATATACACTAAGTGCTGCTATAGAACTAATGACAACCACAATAACGTTTGCCCCTAGATAAGCGACAATACATGCAACGGCTGCACCGATAACTCCATACATGATATCTTCATTGATAAGGAAAATCCCTGGTACAATAAGTGCCCCCAGTGTGGCATAAGGTACGTTTTTCAATACCGCCTGTACGAAGGGCGGCAGTTCCTTGCCTTGGAACATGACAAAAGGAATGAGCCTTGGAAGATAGGTAACAACAGCCATACCGACTATCATGATGAGAATGGTGCTATTCATTTCTATTCTCCTCCTTCGCCCATTTATTAAGTAAAAGCTCAATCCCAACAGCACTTGAGATGGTTGCAAGCACGATAGACCATCCTGCTGGAATGCCCACTACAAGGGAAAAAACCGAATTTAGGATAGCTGCAGTCCCAGCGAGCACAACCACTTTCCGGTGCTTTTTCAAAGAGGGCATCAATAAACCAACAAACATGGCATAAAGTGCAACAGCCATACTTTCCTGAAGGGATGCAGGCAGACTGCTTCCAATTACATGTCCCACCCCGGAGCTGACCACCCAACTAGAATAGGCGATCAGGATAACCCCGAACATATATCCTGTTTGGATGAATCCCTCTTTGGTCGCCGCGACGGAAAATGTTTCGTCTGTTATCCCAAACGAGAAAAGTGATTTTTTCCAGAGAGTCTTTTCTTCCACCTTCTCATTCAAGGAAGCGCTCATCAAAAAGTGACGGATGTTCAGAATAAAAGTGGTCATGACGATCTCAAAGACTCCTGAACCAAGCACAATCATATTAAGAGACATATATTGTGCAGCTCCGGCAAATACGAGCAAGCTCATCAGCACGGTCTCAGAGACCGTTAAGCCCGCAGATTTCGCCAAAAGGCCGAACGTAATGGCGATTGGAATGTAGCCGATTGCGATGCTGACTCCAGCTTGCAACCCGTTTCGAAAAGAAGAGGTATTTCTAGCTGCGATGGTTGTTGCCACTGTGCATTTCTCCTATACTAGTAAATTGAATTATTTATAAATATACTAGTAGATTACTTGGTATGTAAAGAGTATTTCGAAATACGAGATAAATTATGTTTTATAAATAGAATTGGTTCAGGAAAATGTGCTTTCTGTTTCATGATCATGTTTGGTAGTCTTGTTTGAAAAGCGAACTTCTTTCTCTTTTCTCTTTTCGCGTTTCATACACCTCCTATGACACGCGAACTTCTTTCTCTTTCCTCTTTTCGCGTTTCATACACCTCCCATGACACGCGAATTCCTTTCTCTTTCCTCTTTTCGCGCTTCATACACCTCCTATGACACGCGAATTCCTTTCTCTTTCCTCTTTTCGCGTTTCATACACCTCCTATGACACGCGAATTCCTTTCTCTTTTCACTTTTCGCGTTTCATACACCTCCTATGACACACGAATTCCTTTCTCTTTCCTCTTTTCGCGTTTCATACACCTCCTATGACACGCGAATTCCTTTCTCTTTCCTCTTTTCGCGTTTCATACACCTCCTATGACACGCGAATTCCTTTCTCTTTTCACTTTTTGCGTTTCATACACCTCCTATGACACGCGAATTCCTTTCTCTTTCCTCTTTTCGCGTTTCATACACCTCCTATGACACGCGAATTCCTCTCTCTTTTCACTTTTCGCGTTTCATACGACAACCATTCATTTCCTACACAAGAAAAACTCCCCCTTCCTAAAGAAGAGAGAGTCCTGCAAAAAAAACTTATTTCCCCTTAAACTCAGGAGCCCGCTTTTCACCAAACGCAACAAGCGCCTCTACGCGATCCTCTGTGGGGATGATCACTTCATATGCTTTCCGCTCGATTTGCAAGCCTGTCTGCATGTCCACTCCCATCCCTTGGCGGATTGCGAATTTGGCCTGCTGTACAGCTACAGGACCGTTTTTTAACATTTCATGTGCAAGCTCCATGGCTCCATCAAGCGCATGGGAGGCTTCATCAACTAATCTTGTAATCAAGCCAAAACTGTAAGCCTCTTCTCCAGAAAAACGGCGAGCAGTCAAGATAAGCTCCATTGCTTTTGCTTCCCCGATAATACGTGGCAGGCGCTGAGTTCCCCCTGCTCCTGGAATGATTGCCAAGCTTGTTTCTGTTAGTCCCATTTTCACTTCTTTACCCGTCACACGGAAATCACAAGCAAGAAGAAGCTCCATCCCGCCTCCAAACGCATACCCATTAATAGCTGCGATTGTCGGCTGCGGCAAGTCGGCGATGCGGTTGAACACATCCCCGATCTTGTAAACATTACGTCTTACTTGCTGCTCGGTAAGGCCTCTTCTTTCCTTGAGGTCCGCTCCAACACTGAATGCCTTTTCCCCTGCTGCCGTTATTACTACGACACGCACATCAGCATTCGTGCGGAGCTCTTCCGTTACATTCCCTAATTCTACTAACATATCATAATTAAACGCATTCATCGCATCAGGGCGATTGAGCGTTACGGTTGCTACATGATCTTTTACCTCTACTGCAATATAACTCAAATCTGTCCGTCTCCCTCCAAGATTGTTAGCGGTTACAAATTTCGCTATTTTATACATTCTCTACAGAGAGAGAAAATCCTTTATACACCCAGTTTTTCTTTTAATGCCCTTCTTAGAATCTTCCCAGTTGTGTTTTTCGGAAGCTCCTCTAAAAATTCAATAGATGTTGGAACCTTATATTTCGCTAAACGTTCCCCACAATAACCAAGTAAATCTGATTCATGAACTTGAGCATTCGTTACAACAAAACACTTTATCGCTTCACCGAACTGAGGGTCAGGCACCCCGACAACTGCCACTTCCACCACATTTTCATGACTGTAAAGTACTTCTTCCACTTCACGAGGGTAAACATTGTAGCCTCCAACAATAATCATGTCCTTTTTACGGTCCACGATATAGAAGTAACCGTCTTCGTCCATTTTTGCTAGATCGCCTGTATAAAGCCAACCATCACGTATGGCAACGGATGTTTCTTCTGGCATTTTATAATACCCTGACATGACATTCGGTCCTCGGACCACTAGTTCCCCAACTTCACCTGGTGCCACTTCTTCTCCAAGTTCATTGACAACTTTATTTTCCACATTTACAATCGTCGTGCCGATGGAGCCAGCTTTACGAGGCTTATCTAATGGATTGAAACATGTAACAGGGGATGCCTCGGATAGCCCGTACCCTTCTGAGATGATGACATTGTATTTCTTTTCAAAATTCTTCAACAGGGCTACAGGCATCGAAGCCCCACCAGAAATGCAAAGTCTTAACGATTTTAAATCGTCCACATCTCCCGGTGACTGCAATAAGAAATTGTACATGGTCGGAACTCCAGCAAAAACAGTTGCCTCATATTCTTTTACCACATCAAAAATAACCTGTGGGCTGAATCTTGGAACTATGATGACCGTCGCACCATTCATCAATGGTGCGTTCAATGCAACTGTCAAACAGAATACATGGAACATAGGCAGAGTCGCCACAACCTTGTCCGTTTCGTTCATCTTCAAAAAGTCCGCGGAATCCTTGGCATTGCGATACAAGTTCTTATGTGTCAGCATTGCCCCTTTCGGCTTGCCTGTAGTCCCGGATGTATAAAGGATCACCGCCACATCGTCATCCTTCAGTTCCGGCCCTTCATATGTAAAGCTTCCAGAAGCCATGATGGATGTAAACGATTTCAATTTTGGATAAACCGAAAGTTGTTCAATCGGAAAATCCTTCGCTTTTTCTTTTCCGTCAGGTGTTTCGCAAATAATGTAATGCTCAAGTCTTGGCAGATAGCCATGAAGCTTTTCAAAAAGTGGAACAAGAAGGTCTAAGGTGATAATGGCTTTGACGTCGCCATCTCTAAGAATGTAAGAAAGTTCGTCTGGAGTATAGATTGGGTTGATAGGAATAACAGTGGCGCCGATTCGAGCCGCCCCATAAAGTCCAAGGACGAAATATGGAGAGTTTCCGACTACAAGTCCGACATGATCTCCCTTTGTGATTCCCATCTTTTCAAGTCCTGTAGCAAATGCGTTGATTGCAGCGTTCAACTCTGCGTAAGTTTTTGAATCCCCTTCAAAAATATACGCTTCTTTCATTGGATTAGTTTTCGCTGTTAGTGCTAATTGCGATGAAATATTCAAGTGTTTCATCTCCCCTTCGAGTAAATTGAATGAATGACCATTCATAAATCTCCCATTATCCATTATAGTAGATTGCTAGATATCTGTCATTAAATTATGTCGATAAAATTAAAATTTTCAGATAAAATATTTTGATATAAAAAAAGAGCAAGGAATCCCTGCTCCATGCTCTTAAAATTAATATATCAGATCAATCAATTCATCTATGGTAATATTTCCAAAATAATGTTTTACATCTAATCCCTCTAAAGCCTGAGAAATTTCTGCTTTCTCATACTTCACACCTAATAAAAGGTTTTCCACTTCTGACACATCTCCAACACCGAAGAAATCTCCATAAATCTTGCAGTTTTCTATTTTCCCTTTTGTTACGTCCAGGCGCACATCAATCTGACCAACTGGAAAACGGTGCGAATGCTGGAGATTAAACTTCGGTGACTTTCCATAATTCCAATCCCAGTTTTGGTATCGTTCTTTGGAAAGTTCATGAATGTTTTTCCAATCTTGCTCTGTTAGTTCGTACTTAGGAATGTCTTTGGATTTAAAGATTGCCTCCAACAAAAGCTGACGAAACTGCTCAATCGTAATATCTTCATTTAGGAATTCTTTTATATTTGCCACGCGGCTGCGAATCGATTTAATTCCTTTGGATTCTATTTTATCCTTCTTTACATTCAACGCAGAAACGACATGCTCTATTTCAGAATCAAACAATAGGGTTCCATGGCTGAACATGCGTCCCCTTGTAGAGAACTGCGCATTCCCGGAAATTTTGCGTCCTTCAGCAAGAATATCATTGCGGCCACTCATTTCTGCGTCTACTCCAAGGCTTTTCAGTGCTTCCACAACAGGCGCCGTGAACTTTTTGAAGTTATGAAAGCTTTCTCCGTCATCTTTTGTGATAAAACTGAAGTTCAGGTTTCCATGATCATGATAGACCGCTCCACCACCAGATAATCTACGTACCACATGAATGCCATTGTCCTCGACATACTTTGTATTGATTTCTTCTACACTGTTCTGATTCTTCCCGATGATAATAGATGGCTCATTGATGTAAAACAGCAAATAGGTGTCTTCAATATCGAGATTTTTAAGGGCATATTCTTCTATCGCCAAATTGATTCTTGGATCCGTAATTCCGTTATTATCTATAAAAAGCATCATTTCTTTCCACTCTCCCAACTAAATCCTTCTTGTGCTAAATCAATTTTTCCTTTATAAATACTTGAAGCCTCTTCTACCAACTGCTCTACTGTACCGAAATGTGGAAGATGTGTAATTAGCAATTGAGGCACTCCAGCACCTTGCGCAACCTTTGCCGCATCATGGCTGTTCATATGACCAGCGCCCTTGCCATCTTGATGAGCATAAAGATTACACTCACATATCAGTAAGTCTGTTCCTTTTGTAAAAGGGATGAATGATTCCTGATAGCTTGTATCTGCCGTGTACACAAACGAACCTTCGTCTGTGGAAACCCTCATGGCATAACACGGGACAGGATGTGTTGTTTTCAAGAATTCTATTTTGAATGGCCCAACTTCGAGCGGCTGGGAAGGATCATATGCAATCCCTTTGGTGTATTCTTTATGATCAAGTGTAGAAAACCCTTGCATGTCCTCCTGGTGCCCGTAGATAGGAAGCTGCGTCACTGATTTGCCCATATAAAATGAAATCAATCTCGCAAATTGCAATGGCCCTATGTCCGCAACATGATCGTGATGATAATGTGACAAAATAACGGCATCAAGCTCTGTTACCTCTATGTAATTCTGAAGCTGTGCTAATACACCACTTCCGCAATCAATCAATAATTTAAAATTTTCATGCTCGACCAAATACCCAGATGTTGCACTGTTAACAGCCGGATATCCTCCCCAAAACCCTACCACAGTAAGCTTCATGGCACTACATCACCCTTCTTTTGGTTTCCAAAATCAAGTCTACCATATCCCTGCCCATTTTCCTATTTTGATTAGTTGTTTTAAAACAGTTGTTGACAGGACAAGTTCTGTTATAATACAATACCAACAAATAAGAAAACGGAGGGTGATAACATGTTGATTAAAAGTACAGAATTTTTCAAAACCTTACCACCTAAAAAATGCGTAGAATGCAAAAAGACAATGGATGAGCAACACGAGTGCTACGGCAACCATTGTGATGAGTGTATGTCCAGTCAACTAAAATAAATTTTATATAAAAGCCAGGGAGTTTGCTAGATTCATAGCGGCTTCCCTGGTTTTTTTATGTGAAAGAAGAGTGGGTTGTAGCGGAAGGCACTCGACTCCGGCGGGAGGTAGCGGTAGACTTGAGACCCCTGAAGCGTTGTGAGGAGGCTCAAGCACCGCCCCGCGTAAAGCGAATGCCTGCAGCGAAAAGGAACGTCAAACTTTAGCGCGAATAATAAAAAGAGCACTCATCCCCATAAGTGCCCTTCTTTTTATTCTATACGTAAACCCCTTGTTTGACCGTTGATTCCCGAACAATGAGCTCGAGATCATATTCATAGATTTCCTTGTGGCGATAACGTTTGGAGCGGACCTTTTCCATCATGATCTGGAATGCTTTTCGCGCCATTTCATCAATCGGTTGATAAACCGTAGTGATGGTCGGTTCGACTAGTTCCGTTATCGCTTGATTATCAAATCCTACCACCGCAAGATCTTCTGGAATCTTCCAGCCAGAGCGTTTAGCCTCTGAAATGATGCCGGCCGCTACTTCATCGCCACCGGTGAAAATGGCACTAGGTTTCTCTCCCAGCTCCAAAATTTCTTGAAACACCCTTCTTCCATCATCAATGGTAAAAGCGTTTCGGAAGGCAAACTCCTCTCGGTAATCCACCTTGTATTCTGCCAGCGCTTTTTTAAAGCCTGCCTCTCTGCATTTGGCTACATTACTTTTATAGCCACCAGTACAATAAGCAATACTACGATGGCCAAGCTCTAATAGATGCTTAGTGGAAATGTAACCTCCATACGTTTGGTCAAGCCTGACAGATGGTACTTCTGCTGCTTCTTCGAACTCATTGCACAAAACGATTGGGCCATATTCTAAAAACGGTTCTATTATATTCCAGTCATTTTGTATGGAAGAAAGGATGATTCCGTCTACCTGCCTTGTTTTCAATAAGTTTAAATAGTCCAGTTCCTTTTTCTTGGAATACTTCGTCTGACAAATAATCAACTGGTATCCATTTTCAGCTGCCGCCATTTCCATCCGTTCAATCAGTTCACTGAAAAATGGATTCATGACACGGGGTATCAGTAATGCTACCATTTCGGTTTTCTGACTTCGCAGACTTCTTGCGGAAGAGTTTGGAACATATCCTAGTTCACTCATTGCATTTGATACAAGTACACGTTTCTTTTCCGACACATACGGGTGGTTATTTATGACACGGGAAACAGTGGTCCTTGATAACCCTGCCATTTTTGCTACATCTTCTATTGTTGCCACGAGTCTCGCCACCTTAGCTGAAATTGATAAGTTAGTAGAATGTTTGAAATCGTTTTCATAACTACTAGTATAAAAGGAAATGTAAGTGTTTTCAATAAAAATTTTACATTTGACAGCTTAAACTGGCTGTTCCCTATGAAAAAAGGAGCCCACACAGCTATATGGTGGACTCCCTCCGTTACATCTAACCTTTTATAGGTGTGTGTTCTATCGGACTCGTATTATTGTAATCTTTTTTAAATTTGTACACAAAGTATGCCCAAGTTCCGGCAAGCATCATCATCATGAATCCACTTAAGATCCAGACGTTTTCCCACATGAACCCTATATCTCCGCTTGAAATGACTGCTTTAAAACCAGACACCGAATACGTCATCGGTAAAAGCAGGTTGAACGGCTGAAGCGCATCTGGTATCAATTCCAATGGGAAGGTTCCTGCACTTGTGGTTAACTGCAGGATCAAAATTAAGATGGCAACAAACCGCCCCGGGTCTCCAAGTGTTGTCACCAGAAATTGAACCATTGCAATAAAGGTGAAAGAGGTAAGAATGCTAAATAGGATAAATAGCGGCAAACTCTTTACTTCCACCCCTAAGCCTAAAATCAACACTGCATCAGCCAGTAAGGCTTGCAATATCCCTACAGCTGCGAGAACTGCCACTTTACCTGCGAACCATGCAGTCCCTGAGCGTGGCTCACCAGCAGGATCTCGCATCGGATACACGATGGATAGTAATAACGCTCCAACAAACAAGCCTAATGATAAAAAGTAAGGCGCAAACCCGGTTCCATAATTAGGAACTCCATTTTCCACTTCTGATTTGACCTTTACCGGTTCTGAAATCATGTTGTAGGTTTTGTCGGTCCCTTTTATGGAACCCGATTTTTCCGAAGCATCTTTTAACTTACCTTCTAGCTCTTCTGTACCTTTACCGACTTCAGACAGCCCGGAGGAGATTTTATTCGATCCTTCTGCAAGCTCTTTTGTCCCTTGTTGAAATTGTTTGGATCCCCCGTCTAATTGTTCCATACCCTCTAAGAGCTGACCGGACCCTTCTGCTAGCTTTTTGCTGCCCTCATTTGCCTCACTCAATTTTTCACCAAACTGTGTTAGTCCTTGGTTGAATTCCGTTTGGCCCTTAAGAAGTTCTGATGAGCCTTCTGTAAGTTGTTTTGTTCCATTTGCCAATTCTGCCAAACCTGACTGAAAGTTTTTATTGCCTTCTGCAAGCTTTCTGCCATTTTGCTCCAAAGAAGCGGTTCCTGCATTTAGTTCTGAAGCCCCTTGTTCAAGAGCCATCAACCCTTGCGAGAATTCACCACTGCCTTTCATCAACTCTTCAAAAGAAGCATTTATATGTGCTTGCTGTTCTTCGCTTGCCTGCTCAATCATAGGTTCAAGTGCTTTCTTCAATTGCATCATTCCTTGATTCAATTGCTCTGCCTTTTGTTGCGCATGTGAAGCCCCCTCTTCAAGCTTGGAGGTCCCCGCGTTTAATTTTGCTGCACCATCTGCCAGGCTACCCGCTCCATTGGTGAGTTCTTGTTGAGCTTGTTGCAACTGTGCCATTCCATCATTGCTTTTTACTAAACCATCGTTAAGGCTTCCTGCTCCAGCTTGGAGTTGCTCAGATGCGGAGGATAATTTGCCTTGACCTTCAAGCAATTGCCCCAAACCTTTGGAAAGCTCCTGATTTCCCTTATGAAGATCTTTCACTCCACCATAAACCTTTCCCACTCCATCTTGGAATACGATCGATTTTTCTGCCGCTTGTTCCAACCCTTTTTTCAAAGCAACAGAACCATCTTGTAATGCATGGACGCCATTGTTTAGTTCGCTTGTACCATCTGCAGCCTGTTTATAGCCATCTGCCATCTTTTCCAAGTTATCAAACATGGCTTCTGCATAAGTACTTGTGAGCTCTTTTGCTACTTCTTCCTTTATTTTCTCTACTGCTGTTGATCCAATTTGAGCTGAAAGGAAATTGTAGCTCTCATTTGGGACAAATTTCATTTCCAAAGCAGAGGGGTTCTCATCCAATAAAGTTGTCGCCCTATTTGAAAAGTCCTTTGGAATTTCAATTACCATATAATAGAGTTGTTTGTCCAATCCTTGATAAGCCTGCTCCTTTGACACAAACTCCCATTTAAAGCCATCATTTTCTTTCAAATTATCCTGAAGGTCTTTCCCTATCGTCAATGGTTCTCCTTCATAATTGGCGCCTTCATCCATATTGACCACCGCTACCGGAAGTTCATCAAGCTTCTCATATGGATCCCAGAATGCCCATAGAAACATTCCACTATATAGCAACGGAATCAAAAGTACAGCTATCACTGGGATCAGTATCTTTTTATTTGTGAGCAATTGTTTCCACTCATACATTACACTTTTCATTCATTATTACCTCCATATAACATACATTATGACTATTTTTGTCATTTGGTCATTTTCAGATAAAATTGTAAGGATCATCACGTGGACAATCCTTTAATAAAATATAATTCAAAAAGATTCGCTATTTCCTCTTTTGATAAGGGGGTATGATGTTCTTCCCAGTCCACCACAAGGGCCACATAAAGCTTTAGCATCAAGAAGGCTGTTACTTCCGGGTCGCATTCCCTTATTTCTTCTTTTTCAATGGCCTTCTCGATTCTTTCTTTGATAAAGGTAATGATCATTTGCTCTAGCCTGTTAAGTTCCTGATTGACTACACGGGTTCCGAGCTCTTTTTCTTCCTGAATCAATTTGACGGTTAATTGATGTTCGTTGCGGAAATCAAGCAAGCTGATAAGGGCCCTGTGAGCATTTTCAAAAAAGGATTGCTCCGGGTTGATAGATCGGTCTGCCACTTCCTGCATCTCTTTTAATATACCTGCTACAATCTCACTGAATAGTTCTTCTTTATTTGAATAAAAGGTATAGATGGTTCCTTTGCCAACATTGGCTATCCTTGCTACCTGATCCATAGTGGTAGCTTTATATCCAAACATGGAGAACGATTTTAACGCCGCATCCAGGATGCTCTGTTTACGATCCATTTGATCGCTCCTTCCTGCAGTATGACCGAATGGTAAATACGGTCAATTGGTTTTCATTATAATTCCTATCCTTTCAGAATGCAAGAAAAAAAAGGTTCAGTCACATGAGGGTAGCGACTGAACCTTTTTATTATACCTTTAGGGCAGGTTTCTTATGGAAACTCTCTAGTACAGCTTTAACAGCAGCTTCACCAGAATCGATGCAGTCAGGCAACCCTACGCCTTCAAAAGAACTTCCTGCCAGATAAACCCCGGGCATGTCTTGTGCCAGTCGTTCATTCATCTCGTGAAGCATCTTTTTATGACCAACAGCATATTGTGGCATTGCTTCTCTCCATCGAGTGACAATCGTGAATTCCGGTTCTGTACCGACCTCCATAATTTTGTTGAGATCATCGAGTACCACTTTCTGTATTTCTTCGTCACTCTGGTCGACTATTGCTTCTTCTCCCACTCTGCCAACATAACAACGAAGGATCACTTTTCCTTTTGGTGTTGTATGTGGCCATTTCTTATGGGTCCAAGTACACGCCGTGATTGTATAATCGTTGTTTCTTGATACAACGAACCCTGTTCCATCAATGTCCTGTTTGAGTGCTGATTCGTCAAACGCCATTGCAATGGTTGCAACAGAAGTGGATGACATCTGTTGAAGGGGAGCCAGGTAGTCTGCCCCAGGAATCATGTTTGCCGTTGCATGATGAGGAGTGGAAACAATGACATTTTCACAATCAATGGTGGTGCCATTGCTTAAGGAAAGTCGGTATTCACCACCCTTTTTCTCCAGGCTGTCTACTTTTACTGCTTTTAAAATGTTCACTTGGTCTAACTTGTCCTCCAAAGCCTCCACAAGTGTTTGAAGTCCGCCTCGAAGCGTCTGGAACATTCCCTTTTTCTTTTGAGCAGGTGCAGGCTTTTGTTGAGGAGTTGTCTGTTTCATCCCCAAAATCAGGCTACGGTATTTCTCTTCCACCTGCTGAAATTGCGGGAAAGTGGCCTGTAAGCTCAGCTTATCAATGTCACCAGCATAGATCCCGGATAACAATGGCTCAATGAGATTTTCCACCACTTCATCCCCAAGCCGTCTTCTGAAAAAAGAACCAAGTGATTGGTCTTCTCCTCCATTGTTGGAAGCAGGCAAAATCAGGTCAGCTGCTGCACGCATTTTTCCCATAGGAGAAAATAGACCAGTTGTCACGAATGGGGATAGTTTCGTCGGGATCCCCATCACAGCCCCCTCTGGCATCGGGTGAAGTTGACCTTTAAGAAGAATGTATGCCTGGCCAGTTGCATTGTGCACAAGTTGATCTTCCAGTCCCACTTCTTTTACCAGTTTACCGGCACTTAGCTTTCGTGCAAGAAAGCTATCAGGGCCGCGTTCAATGGTAAAGCCATCTCGTTGTACGGTTTGGATCTTTCCTCCAAGCCGGTTGCTTGCTTCAATCAGGGTAATCTCTACATCAAGGTTTTTCTCTTTCATTTCTTTTTGAAGATAATAGGCGGCAGATAGACCTGTAATGCCTCCACCGATGATGACAACCCTTCTTTTCTCCTCATTCATGGTTTCATCGCCTTCTTTTCTAGATTTACTGAGATACTTTTTTTAATTCTTCCAATACAACGGTAGCCATTGCATCGATAAATTCAGGTTGAGTATTTGGCATTTCTGGACGGTAGTACTTGGCACCGATCTCGTCCGTTACTATCTTACACTCATAATCATTATCATATAAAACTTCTAGATGGTCCGAAACGAACCCTACTGGTGTGTATACGAAGGACGTGTAGCCTTTGTCCTTATGAAGGTCACGGGTGATGTCCTGTACATCTGGCCCCAACCAAGGATCTGGTGTATTCCCTTCACTTTGCCATGCGATTTCATAATTTTTCACTCCGGCGCCCTTCGCAATCAGGTCTGCCGTTTCTTGTAGTTGGTCCGGATATGGATCCCCCATTTGGATTATTTTTTCCGGTAGGCTGTGCGCTGATACAATCAGTACTGCCTTTTCACGTTCTTCTTCATTCATGGAAGCGAATGTGTCTTTCACGCGGTCCACCCAATACTGAATGAATTTCGGCTCGTCATACCAGCTTTCAACAGACACAATGGATGGCCCACCGATTTTTTCGGCCTCTTCTTGCGCACGGCCATTATAGGACTTCACACTGAATGTTGAGAAGTGAGGTGCGAGCACGATACTAACTGCCTCTTCTATCCCGTCGTCTTTCATCTGTTGGACAGCATCTTCAACAAATGGTTCGATATGCTTTAATCCAAGATAGACTTTGAATTCGATGTCATCTTGCATGTTGTTTAAGTGTGCACCAAGTGCGTTTGCCTGTTCTTCGGTGATGCGTGCAAGTGGGGAGATTCCACCGATCGCGTTATAACGGTCACGCAAGTCTTGCAGCATTTCATCTGATGGCTTTCTGCCGCGTCGGATGTGTGTGTAGTAGCGCTCCAGGTCTTCTTCTTTATATGGTGTACCGTATGCCATTACCAAAAGGCCCATTGTATTTTTAGACATAACGTTTACCTCTTTTCATATCTGTATTTTTTTGAATAACTCTGTTAAACACCGCTGTTGATTTCCGCAAACGGCTTCGCTTATCCAGAGGGCGACCTTGAGCCTCCTCGGGCTGGAGTCTTCGCCTATTGCTCCAATCAACAGCTAGGTTGCTGCTAAAATCAACATTACGCTTTAAAAGAGCCTATTGAAAAGTATCTTGTGAACACCTGTAGATTTCCGATAGTCGCTTATCCAGTGGGCGGTGCTTGAGCCTCCTTGCAAAGCTTCAGGGGTCTTAAGACTACCGCTAATCCCGCCGGAGTCGACCTCCCTGTCCTACCATCTACAGGGGAATCAGATAAACTTTTTATTTATTAGAAGAATAGTCATGTACGAATGTTGCTAAACGTTTTAGTGTGTCTGGGTTTACTTCCGGGAATACACCATGGCCCAGGTTGAAAATATAGCCCGGCTGTTGCATTCCTTGGTCTAAGATTGCTTTTGCTTTCGCTTCGATTACTTCCCATGGTGCTAAAAGAATAGCAGGGTCCAGGTTACCTTGAACCGTTTTTGTGATCCCGCGCTCTCTTGCTTCTGCAATCGGTAAGCGCCAGTCTAGACCTACAACATCTAGTGGAAGGTCGTGCCATTCGTTAGCCAAGTGGCTTGCACCAACGCCAAACATGATCAAAGGTACATTTTCCTCTTTCAACGAAGAGAAAATACGGTTCATGACCGGTTTGATAAAATAGCGGTAGTCTTCTACATTCAATGCTCCCACCCAGCTGTCAAAAATCTGAATGGCTTTCGCTCCTGCGTGGATTTGGGATCTAACGTAAGTAATCGTCATATCTGCAAGCTTATCCATCAATGCGAACCAAGCCTTCGGTTCTGCATACATGAATGCTTTCGTTTTATTGTAGTTTTTGGAAGGACCGCCTTCAATCATGTAGGATGCAAGGGTAAACGGTGCACCTGCAAAACCGATCAACGGAACATCAAGCTGTTCTTTTGTTAATAGCTTGATTGTATCCAATACATATGGAACATCTTCTTCGGGATGTATTTCTCCAAGCTTTTCAACGTCTTGCATGGAACGGACCGGGTTGTCGATGACAGGACCGATTCCTGATTTGATTTCCACGTCCACACCAATGGCAGGAAGGGGACTCATGATATCCTTATATAAAATGGCTGCATCTACGTTGTACTGATCTACAGGTAGTTTTGTCACATATGCGCAAAGCTCCGGCTGATGCGTAATTTCAAATAAAGAATACTTTTCCTTTATTTTTCTATATTCAGGTTGAGAACGACCAGCTTGTCTCATATACCATAATGGGACATGCTCCGTTTTCTCCCCTCTACATGCTCTTAAAAATGTATCATTAAACTTTGGTTGATTCACAATGATGACCCCTTCCATCTGACTTTTTTTCTGCTTTTATTACGTTACACTTCTGTCATGTTACACTATACCCATAAATGCTAGGAAAGTATAGAACGAGCGCTTATTGTTCATAAAATTGACGATTATTCGGTTAGTTGGAATGTGGCAGAAGGATCTCCACGGTAGATCCTTTGTCCACTTGACTGTGAATGGACAATTGACCACCATGGTTTTCAATAATTTTCATGGAAACCATTAATCCAAGACCGGTACCCTGGTCTTTTGTGGTGAAGAAAGGCTGTCCGACTTTATGGATGACCTCTTCCGGAATTCCTGTTCCCTCATCCATGATCGAAAGGTGGACAAACCCTTCCATCACTTTTGTCTGTATCGTGATCTTTCCGCCATTCGGCATTGCTTCCATCCCATTTTTTATCGTATTGATTAGTACCTGCTTCAATTGATTTGGTTCACAATTCAACCATATGTATTCGTCTGGATGCACCACTTCGATAACCACCTGATGGATAAATGCCTCGCTTTCGAGAAACAAGCATACCTCTTGGATAAGTTCTTTCAAATCTTGTTTTTTAAAGTGGACAGCCTGTGGTTTGGCTAGAGCCATGAACTCATTGGTGATCTGATTGATACGCTCAAGCTCCTTGTCCATGATCGTATAGAATTCTTTTTCCCTGGTTTCCTGCGATAGAATATGTACGAAGCCCTTCAACACGGTAACAGGATTTCTGATTTCGTGTGCCACTCCAGCTGCGAGTTCACCGATGACAGATAACTTTTCCGACTGCATCAGCGCTTCCTCAGTCCGTTTCTTATCTGTAATATCTTTCATAAGGAAGACAAGTGCCAAAATGGTTCCATCACTATTTTTCACAGGAGTAACGGTAATGCTTACATCAATAGGAGCACCACTTTTCGTGGAGGTCAATAATTCAAAGGACAACTGCTTTTGATTCGTTAATTTGGTTAGGAAAACCCGCAAAGAGTTCCCAGATGTAAAGGAGAGGAAGCTTGTCTTGTTCCCTACTATATCCTTTGCTTCCACCTCGAACATTTTCTCAAAAGATCCATTGGCCTTTAATATGGTCCCTTGCAGGTCATACACCCCAATAGCATCGGTTGTATTATTGAAGTAGGCTTCTAGGTATTCTTTTGTAGACAGAAGCTCCAATGATGTCCTTTTTTCCTTTTCTTCTGCCCTTAATAGGAGACTCCCTGTCAGCCTGCTCGAGAACAAGAGAAAGATTGTCACAAAGATAGAAAATAAAATGAAGTAGATGACATCCACTTTTAAATGGTTGGAAAATACGATATTGCTATAGTCAATATAAAAGAATGACAAGGTGATACAAGTGATGAAACTGGATATAATGATGGGCAAAATTCGATTGTATAAAGACGACATAATCAAAGGCATCGATAGAAAGTAAAAGTTGATGACATCTTTGTCGAGATAGGCCACCACCCAGAATGGGACGAAGGATGCACATACAGTCACGTACATCCCTACCTTGGCAAGCTTGGGATGCAAGACAAAATAGCCAACCACCATACACCCCAATCCTGCCGTAATGATGATGGTTGGTATTATTTCAGGGAATATAAAGATATTTGTCAGTATATCCAGGAATAAAAGTGTAGTGAACACAACCAGCATCAGTTTATTTTTTTGATGAATGATATGAACTTGTTCCCTGTTCATCCGTTTCTCATTTAGCCAGATTTCCCTGATACTCGCATGAAAGCGAGTAAACATCGTTCCTAGTGTATAATTCATCTCCTGCTTCTCCTCTAACAGTTCGTTTCCCGAATATATTTCTCTTTCTATCTAAACGTAGGCTTTATTGATTTGGATGGTTGTCCCTCTTTTTTTGTTTGAGTATTGTAAGGGACTACATAGTACGCCGGGACTTGAAAGACATTAACATTTTTAATGGAATATTGATTATCCCCTGAAACTTCATTCACCAAGGTTTCCTTGTCGCCTGTAACAGCATAGATGCGGTAGACGATACGATCGTCACTTGCTTGTGTCCACTCTAGGTTGACGGTGAATAAACTTAGTGGATGAAATGTCATCGCCCCGCTTAATTTTGTATCTTCAGGTAAAGAAATCGGGTCCTCTAAATCTGCTACACCGACAGGAACCGAAAATGCTCCGTTATCTAAACCAGCATCTTTTAAAATATCTTTCAGCAATCTTGTAGGAAAGGCCCCTCCTGCCGTTAAATGCTGTTCTGGCGTTGTCGAATCATATCCCATCCAGACTGTCCCGATCACATCCTGTGTATATCCCACAAACCATGTATCCTTAATCGCCCCGTCGACCCCGGGGTAGTTGGTGGTGCCTGTCTTACCGGCCAATTCCCCATTAATAGTACCTGCCTGTGCTGAGCCGTCCTGCACCACACCCTCTAACATTCTCGTCATATTCCAGGCCGTCTGGGGACTGAAGACTTCTTTTTCTTCTTTTTTTGCTTTTGCAATCACTTCGCCTTTTCTTGTCTTGATTTCTTCAACGAAGTAAGGCTCTATTATTTTTCCATTATTGCCAAATGACCGATATGCTTTAGTAAGTTCCAATGGGGTAACCCCATCCGTAAGACCTCCAAGGGCAATGGCCAATCCATTATCAGGAATGGAAAGTTCTAGCTTATCAAGATAACTCTTACTCTTTTTTACACCCAATTCATTCAATGCCCAGACAGCAGGTGCATTTAAAGAATCTCTTATTGCTTCATACATCGTTACTTCCTTTTTATATTGATGGTGATAGTTTCTTGGTTTATAGACTTCCTGACCGTCCTCATAAGATAGCAATTCATCTTTTAGAAGACTGTATGGCTCGTACTTCCCTTCCTCCAGTGCTGGTGCATAGACCGCTAAAGGTTTGAATGTAGACCCAGGCTGCCTTTTGATATTAACTCTATTAATGCCTTTTGTTACATAATTCCTTCCGCCGATAACAGCCATGACTCCGCCTTTGTGCTGATCCAGCATAACAAAAGCACCTTCGACATTATCATTGGTCCCAGGAAAATATTGATCCTCCTGAAAACGTTGGTAGGCTGCATCCTGAGCAGCTACGTTCATGGGAACCGTAATTTTATACCCTCCTCTATGCAACTCTTCCGGAGTGAGTCCGTACTTATCTTCCGCTTCTTCTGTGACCATGTCAATATATGTTAAATATGCCTGTTTTTCCGGAGATTCCACAATTTCCAAACCTAACGTTCTCCCCATGAACCCAACGGCATCTTCTGCTTCCAAGTATCCTTGACTTTCCATGAGATGCAAGACAAGGTCCCGTCGACTTTTCGCCTCATCGGGAAAATTTATAGGGGAATAAGCATTTGGCGCTTTCGGAAGAGCTGCCAGTAAGGCTCCTTGCTCAACTGTCAAATCTTCTACGTTTTGATTAAAATACACCTGAGATGCTGCTTGAACTCCATAGGCACCGTGGCCGAAATAGATCTGGTTCAAGTACATTTCCAAAATTTCATTTTTGGTATATCTCCGCTCAAGGTTGATGGCGATGACGGCCTCTTTTGTTTTTCGAAGCCACGATTTTTCATTTGTCAAAAAAATATTTTTAGCCAACTGCTGGGTAAGGGTACTCCCTCCCTCAGCCTTGCTCCTTGCAAGAATATCCCGATAAACCGCCCTTCCGATAGCCCGTACATCAATCCCACGGTGTTCATAAAAGCGGTTATCCTCAACCGCAACAAATGCTTGTTGTACATGTTTTGGAATTCTATTTATTTCTACAATTTCCCTATTTTCAAAAAATAGAGAAGCTATTTCATTACCGTTTTCATCTACCATCGTGGTAGTGGAGTCCATGATCAGTTTTTTTTCATCTATCACATAGTCCCCTAAGAAGATGATGAAGATATACCCTATCAGACCAACAGCTACAATACTGGCAAAAATAAAAGGAATAAGGAAGTACTTTTTAGGCAAGATTGTTTTGATGTTATGTAACTTCTTAATGGATGGTTTTTTTCCTTTAAATCTTTCCAAAATGGTTTACCTCCTCCAAGAGTTCGGGAATAATTAGTAAGTAAGGTTAGTTTCAAAGGTTAGCGCACCCTATATTCTACCTTATTCTACATATTTTTTCTCGGGTTTCCCTTATTTTGTAATTATATAGCACTAATTAAACATAAAGGAGTGGGTTCAGAATGAATTTTTATATGACGTTCGGCACAACCGATTATTTAAAGGATTTAAAAACCAAACTAGGAAATGGTGAATCCTTGCAGATGTTTGGCGACGACAATGCTGTATTGATGCATGAAACACACGAACAGTCCAGCTTCAACTCAGGAAAAAATTATGAAGTCCTTGACTCGAATGGCAATTTGGCTAATGGAAAATTTGCCGTCCTCAATAATATTCCCGTTACAGATGAAGGCCGCCCAGTATTCGAATACCGCTTCAGCCAGCGTGCAGGTCTCATTGAAAAAGAGCCAGGCTTTTCAGCAATCCGTGTATTGCGCCCAACTGACTCGGATACCTATGTCATCTTAACATTGTGGGAAGATGTAAAATACTTCAAGCAATGGCAAGAATCTAAAGCTTATGATAAAGCGCACGAAAAACGCGGAACCTCAGAAGGAGTCGACCAGAAGCAACAGATTTTCCCGCGTCCTTCCTATGTAACCACCTATTACGCAGAAATGAAGGAAGAAGATTGATAAACCAAACGGCCCCGCTCTCCCAGTTGAGCGGGGCCGTTCATGTAGAATTAGAATGGGAGTTTCTTAAATAATCCGCTTGCAAGAATGCGAAGCTCTTGAAACGGAATCAACAGCGTAGGGACCAGGTTATTTTTTTTCACGTAGTACACCATGCCTGTTTGCATAAATCGCTGCCTGTGTCCGATCTGCCACCTGCAACTTGCTCAAAATATTGCTCACATGCGTTTTCACGGTCTTCACCCCAATAAAAAGCTCGTCACTTATTTCCTGATTGGTCAGACCATCTCCAAGACACATGAGTACTTCAAGCTCCCTCTCCGTCAAATCATCATGTGGAAGCTTAGACGGGGCACGGAACCGGTTCATCATTTTACTTGCAACTTTCGGCTCTATGACAGGCTCGTTTTGCGTAGCCTTCTCGATTGCCTTGATAATATCTTCGGCTCTTGCTGTTTTCAAGAGATAACTATATGCTCCAGCTTCAATGGCAGGAAATACTTGTTCATCATCAAAATAGCTCGTAATGATGATTATTTTACATTCCGGAAGAAATTTGACGATTTCACGCGTCGCTTCAATACCTGTTCCATTATCCATTAGAAGATCCATCAATATTACATCCGGCTTTTCCTTTCTTGCCAACTCTATCGCTGCCTGTCCGCTCGAACCTTCCCCAACAATCTCTATGGAAGGCTCTGTAATTAGATATGCCAACAAGCCTTTTCTTACCATATCATGGTCATCCACCACCGCGACTTTAATTCGATCCATTTAATTCTCCTCCCCTCTAATCGGAATATGGATTTCAATATGCGTCCCTTCCCCTTTTTTGGAGCGAATACTGAACTGTCCTCCTATTTCTTCACATCGTTCTCTCATGGTATGGAGTCCATAAGAGGCCTGTTTATATTGATTGATTTCAAAGCCTTTTCCATTATCACTAATAAATATGTATACATACTGGTTTCCTTTTTGATGCATGTCCAACTTGACAATTGTTGCATCTGCATGCCGGAGAATATTGGATATGGCTTCTTGGATGATTCGGAATAAATGGTCTTCGGTTGCATTGGAGAGTACATTTATCTCTTGTATATTTTTTTGGAAAGTGATAGGTGTACGTTCCTCCAGTTCTTCTAGCAGCTTATTGATTCCAACGCACAACGTATCATTTGTCAAAGATATCGGCCTTAGATGGAGAAGCAACGCTCTCATTTCCCCTTGAGCCTGTGCAGCAATGGAGGCAATATCCGTTAACTGTTTCTTGGCCTCTTCCGGGTAAGAATCAAACATTCTGATTGCCGCGGAAGACATGATGCTGAGTGCAAAAAGCTGCTGACTAACTGAATCGTGCAACTCCCGCGCCAGCCGCTGACGCTCTTCAATCGTGGCAGCATTGTGGGCTTTAATCGCGAGCTCGTTTTTTTCTTCGGCAAGCTTTTGCAAGGATTTCACTTGATTCTGTATTTTATTGGCCAGCTGGTTGATATCTTCCGTTAACCTCCCCAGCTCATCCGTCTGTTCAACAGCTATTCTTTCCGAAAACTTCCCTCTCCCAAGCGTGGCAATGAAGGTGGAGATATCCTCCACACGTTTTTTCATATAACCGCTTTGCTTATATCCAAAATAAAGGCTGGTTACTGCCATGAGGATAAAAGCGGCAACTGTCATCAACATACTCCATTGGACATTGATTAACAGGCCTTGAGGATAAAATAGCAATACACTTTGTAGGAAAATGAAGAAAAGAAAGGCTGAAACAACCGATACGACAATAAAGGAACGGATGTACCAAAATCGCAAGCTTTCAATTTTCTTCCCTTTATCAGACCCGATCAATTCGAACATCTCCTATTTTCATATCTAGCACGATGTTGAGTTTTCTGGTTGCTTCTCCATAGTTTGGAGATTCATAAAATAATTTGTTCCCCTTACCTTCAGACGTATTGCCAAGGATGTTTAATTGACCTATTTTCACCTTTGCTGCAACTTTGATTGGCAGGTCCTCTGGTATGAGCATTTTTAAATCAGCAACCACGCCTTTGATTTGGATGTTTGTTTCCTTATCCGGAATATAAGCCTTACTGAAGTCGAAATAGTAATCCCCCACCACGTTCCATACAGTCAATGGCTCCACTGCCCAGTTCTGTTTATTCATTTTCATATCACCGATGGTTATCACTTTCTTTGTACCGGCTGTTTTTGTTTCTTGATATTCCACCCTTTCCTCTGCCGGGTCGAATAGATCATCAAAATCAGTATCCCCTTTAGTGAACGAGACTCTTACGGGACGCTTGTTTACAAAAAGCCTTACACCTAAGTAAATGATCAATAACGGCCACAGTTTCCAGAACATATGAAATTCAAATACTAGGTATCCTGCCCTATCCAATAACAGTAAACCACCAAAGGCTATTAGAAATACACTTAGGAAGAGAGCGCGTGTATGATAAAAAATGGTGTCCACCAGGAGTTTAAAGCCATAAAGGACAATGAGGACGGGATAGTATGTGACAAAATACTCTTTTATTTCCAAGGAAATGACACCTATATTAACAAGCAACAGCATGATTCCTATAAAAACAAAGATTATGGCAATTACTTTTTGATTGAATGTCTTCATCTTATTTCCTGTAGCCTCCCTTCTTCTAATATTTGACACTGTTAGGGGTAATTCCTCCACTATACAGTTAGTTTACTAATTTCCAAGAAGGAAAGCCCCTATCCCCGGTCACTTTCTTTGTCCGTCTGGAGGCGGAAATCACTTGGTTAGTGAGAGAATTTATCGTTTTCCCCGGGGGACCTTGATCTCCTCACAAAGCTTCTGGGATCCCAAGATTTTCGCTTCTCCTCCGTAGGAGTCTCCATCACTTGCAACTTGCCTTATAAAAAAGCGATGAGCTTCAGCTACATCGCTTTTCTCTTCATCACTATAGTCTGTATTCCTTCGTACACCAATAACCCGAGGATCAAACAAATATATCCAGCAGCATATCCGGCAAAAACATCGGAAGGATAATGGTAGTTTAAAAAGATTCTACTTGTTCCAAGTAATAGGATAAACATCGTTCCAAAAATAGCGATCACAAGCTTTTTTTTGCTTCCCTCTGTATAGGCTAAGGCAAAATAAAGTAATAACCCGTAAAAGAAAAGTCCCACCATCGCGTGACCACTAGGGAAACTAAGGCTTTCCGCTCCTGGTCCCGTCATTGGCCTTTCGCGACCAGTATAATCTTTCAACCACTTATTGAGCTCATTGACAATAATGACACCTCCAACAATCACGCCCATTGCTGCATAATCCTTCTTTAACCACCATATAAGACCTATGGATAATAACATGATGATGATCACACCGGTTTTATCACCAAGCATCGTAAATAGCTGAAAAAAACTAACTAACAGATCGACGTCCAGACCATTTACCGCACTGCGTATTACTTCATCAAACCCTATCGTTTTTTGCAAAATAATTTGTTGGAATGACCAAATAAAAAACGCTCCACAAATAACAAACAATGTAAGCCTTCTCCATTTCTTTTTGCTTTTTTTACTGATCAATTCCTGCCCATATTCCGCATGCATACCAATCATCTCCTATTGTTCGATCATACCTTCTTTATTTTACTAAATTTATGAAAGTTATGACTATTCTTTTTTTACAGAGTCATATAGAATACTATATTAAATACAAATCTTTGAAATGGGGAGCGCTATATGTTAAATAAACTGAATCAACTGTTAGAAAATCGTTATGATGAAATGGTAGAGATTAGACGTTATTTACACCAATTCCCTGAGGTTTCTTTTAAAGAATTCCATACTGCAGCCTACATAGCAGACTTTTATAAAAAGTTGGGTATTGCCTACCAATCAAACGTCGGTGGCAATGGTGTGGTGGCTAAAATTGCGGGGGGACGCCCCGGTAAAACCGTTGCACTGCGAGCAGATTTTGATGCCCTACCTATTCAAGACGAAAAAGATGTTGAATATAAATCAAAAGTTCCCGGAGTCATGCACGCATGCGGACATGATGGCCACACAGCAACTTTACTGGTCCTTGCAAAATGCTTGAATGAATTGAAAGAAGATTTGGAAGGTAATGTCGTCTTTATCCACCAGCATGCGGAGGAATATGCACCAGGGGGAGCAATTGCGATGATCAATGATGGATGTCTTGAAGGGGTGGATGTTATCTTTGGTACGCACCTATGGGCAGGTGTGGACCTTGGAACCATTCAGTACCGAGTCGGACCGGTAATGGCTGCTGCCGACCGTTTTTCCATCAAGGTGCAAGGTTCGGGTGGACATGGTGCCCAACCGCATAAAACAAAAGATGCTGTTGTAACAGCTTCTCAACTTGTCCTAAACCTGCAACAAATTGTCAGCAGAAGAGTGAACCCAGTTGATCCATCGGTCATCTCAGTAGGAACTTTCAAAGCAGAGAATGCCTTCAACGTTATCGCCGACTCTGCTTACCTAGAAGGAACGGTTCGTACATTCAATGATGATGTGCGTGACCAGATCGAAGCAGAAATAGATATTGTTGCTTCCTCTACATGCGCGCTGAATGGTTCGACATATGAATACAAGTTTGACAGAGGGTACCCTGCTGTCGTCAATCACAAGGACGAAACAGACTTTGTTGTGAACGTTGCGTCCTCTGTAAATGAGGTGAAGGCTGTAGAGGAAACTGCTCCACATATGGGAGGAGAAGACTTTGCCTATTACCTGAGACATGTCAAAGGGACGTTCTTCTTTACCGGCGCTAAACCGGAGGGCGTGGAAGTCGCCTATCCACACCATCACCCTAAGTTTGATATCCATGAGAAGGCATTGTTGATTGCCGCTAAAACGTTGGGTGCGGCAACTGTTCTGTATCACCAGCATGAGCAGGAAAAGCTCGTTCCCTCCCATCAATCATAGTTGGACTTTAAACAAAGCACCAGCCTCCCAAAAAGGAGACTGGTGCTTTTTACATATCTATCCCTTTTTCATGGAACATCCTCAAACGGTAGCAGTTTTTTGCGGTTGTACCCAACTGGTCAAGAAAATTATAGTTTGCATATGCCCCAACAATTGCTCCCAGACCGGGGATCATTTGCAGCATTTTGATCAAATCGATATGGTCGCGATACTCCTGTTGAAACACTCTCCAATCAAGCTCTTTTGCCTCCTCTTTGTGCTCCTCCCAATTCTCTATATACCTCAGTACCTCTTTACGTCTGGCATCACTGGAGAAGGCCAATTGAAAAACATATAGCACGAATACTCTCTCTTCATAATTTTTTGTATCGTATCCATAGATGGCTGCCACTTCAAATAGAAATTTCATTTTGATGGAAAGAAGCAGTGGAAAATCCGCCAATCCGAGCAATATCCCCCCTGCTCCTGTTCCCGCACCTTCTACGGCCGCCGTACGTTTATACACGTTTATTTTTTCCTGAATCCATCTTTCTTTTTCTTCAAGGGTCATGACGGTATGCCCCTCATTCAATTTCGTTGTCATATTGCTTCCGACAAGCGTCCCTTGCACCATTTTCTTGATACTTTCCGTCATGACTACATGAACCTTATCCGGAAGCAAGGTATTTACCTTATTTTGCGCACCCTTGGAAAAACGCTGGAACATCGTAGATTTTTTGGCCACCTGCATTTTCCACTTTCTAACCTCTTCGATTATTTTCTGTTCGTACAATGGAAACACCCCTTGTATCATTTTGCCTTATATACGTGTAAATAGAGCATATGATTCAAAATAAGAAAAACACCCAAAAACATTTGAGTGTTCCAGACTGTTGACAAACTATAAATTAGTTAGGTTATCTGTTGTAAGAGTTGATCTTCGTTGCAGGAGCTTCGCTTTCCGCGGGCGGTCCGGAAGCCTCCTCGGGCTACGCCCTGCGGGGTCTTCCCTGTCCCTTCCTCCCGCAGGAGTCTCCGCTCCTTCCACTGCGATCAACTAGATATTTTTATCATTTTTGGACTTGGTCTACACACTGAAACACCCAAAAACATTTGAGTGTTCCTCCTCTATTTAAGTGATGCAATTTTTCGTTTGACAACCCCTTGTACATATAAGTAGGCAAAGACAATTCCCCCAACAAGGACAATCGCCATTTCCAGCCACGTTGCCACAAAAACCAACAGTGCTGTGAGGATTATCACTTGAGAGATGAGTATCAAGGTTATCATTTTGGTAAAAGCATGTACTCGATGTTCTTCCTTAACCGGATAGATGGAAAGCCACAGTTTGTTATAATGATGTCTCCACATTGGGATAAGCTGAAATCCGGTCAGATATAGAACAAGCACCGGTACCAGATAGGTTGCATAGCCCACAGGAAGCGTCAGAAGAAGGACACCACCAATAATCAGCAGGCGAAGATATAATCCGAAATAGTCACCTGAACGAAGGAAAGTTCGTAAGTACAGGTAGTGAAAAGATTTCTCTTTTGCGTACGGTGTGAAAGACAAGATAAAGTCGAGCCATCTTCTCCTTTTGACTTTTTCTTTCAAGCCCGGCACATCCACGAACAGGTTTGCCACCCGATAGAATAACTGCATTCTTTTCGTTTCATTTTCAATCAAGAGGTCCCATTTCCAATTCATCTTTTGCGAAGCCTTTTGGAAATATAAAAGGAGCATCACCATCACGCCAATAATTACTCCAATGAAGAGGAAGCTCGCTTCAGAAAAAACAAGATACAGTAAACCGAAATTTAGTGCAAGCCTGATCCACCAGTCCGTCAGCCTCACTTTTCTATCTGTATAGAAATTTACAAGCCATGTCATCCACAGGTTCCAGGCTTTCATCCCAAGCAATAATAGAAGAATGGCTAAAAGTGTTTGGAATGTAGCATTTGTCAATGTGAAGAATAATGGCACGGATACACCAAAAACCAATAAAAGAAAATAACTTTCTAACACGATGGAATAAAGAAATGATTTCTTTATATACGGCTTCAACTTTTCTTCCAATGGGAGCAAAAACACAAGGTCCGGGTCCTTTAAAAATGTATGTATGCTACCTCTGGTCATCAATAAGGCAAGTAACGCACCCATGAGCCATGCATATGGAAAATCAGGCGGGACAATCTCCAGCCAGTTCTGATAGGCTAGGGCGAGGCCGCTCAGTAGAAAAATCATCACGATGACGAGGTGATCGTTGAACATATATCTTAAATATCTGCGAGTATCCTTTACATATTGACTGAATCTGGACTTCCAGAGCTGATCGACATTAAACATTGCTCTCTTCCTTTGTCAGCTGGATATAAAGATCATCTAAGGAAGCCATCGGCATTTGGAACTGCTGTCTAAGTTCTTGAAGCGTTCCTTTTGCCCGTACTTCTCCCTCATGCAGGATGACGAAGGAATCGCAGTACTTCTCCGCAGTTGCGAGGATATGCGTCGACATGAGGATACCGGCTCCACTCTTTTTCGCTTTGTCCATGATTTCTAAAAGGGAATGGATAGCAAGTGGATCTAAGCCTACAAATGGCTCGTCCACAATGTATAACTTTGGTTCAATCAAAAAAGCTGCAAGAATCATCACCTTTTGCTTCATTCCCTTAGAGAAATGTGCCGGAAACCACTTTAGGCGTTTTTCCATACGAAATTCCTTCAATAATGGATGGAGGCGTTCTTCAAAAGTTTCCTTTGATAAGCCATATGCCATCGCCGTTAATTCAAGATGTTCATATAACGTCAGCTCATCATATAAAATTGGCGTTTCCGGAATAAAGGTGAAAGTCGAGCGATATTTAGTCGTATCTTCTTGAATGGAAATGCCATCAATTTTGATGGAGCCCTTCTTCGGCTCCATCGTCCCAATCACATGCTTGATCGTCGTACTCTTCCCGGCCCCATTAAGCCCAATCAATCCGACCAGCTCATTTCGCTTCACCTCAAACGAAATATCCTTCAACACCGCCTGATTCGTATACCCACCAGTCAACCCGCTAATCTCCAATAAACTCACATCAACCTACCCTTTCTGCCAACCATTTTATGTATAGAGTATAGGTACTACATGGAGGGCGAAATTCCTTCAAGGGTCTGACCCCCTTTCAAAATTTAATCCCCCTGTAACCTATATGAAATAAAACCTTATAATTAAATTTTACCATAACATAATTTAAACGAAAGTGCGCATGATATGTAAGGAAGGGGAATGAGGGGCTCTTATACAAGCCTTAGTTGACTTCTTTGTAGATGAGGTGACTGTCAAAGACAGTTTTGCTTTGATCTAGATAAAGTTACACATTTCTATTGTCGTTGCGGGACTTAACCGACTGCAACTACACGATCATCTGTAACGTAACTCCGATTGATGAAGAAATGAGGTGCTTACGGGCGACACTTTACTCTAAAGTCGTAACCTGTGATTGATTCATTCTGAAAATGAGGTGTTCGTTAAAGAGACTTTCAGTCGATAGCCGCGTTACTAAAGTTGTAAAACTCAGTAACAAGGGGATGGTTGTCTTGAACAGGAAAGCTGACCACTAGACACATTTTTAAAATCAAATGAGGTGTTCATCAAACACAGTTATTTGAAAGCTAAAATGTTGTTTGTAAGCTTCTCCTTATTCAGATAGAGAAGCTTGTTGCCTCTCTTCCCTTTCTTCGCAAGCAGGAGCTCCGGCTCTTGCTTGTTTCATTTGCATAGAACATTATTAGGCTCCATGTCCAAAACATGGTAAAATAGATAAAACTAATTACTGAGGTGATCCATGATGAGTGATTGTATTTTCTGTAAAATAATCGATGGTGATATTCCTGCCGCAAAGGTTTATGAAGACGAGCATGTGCTCGCTTTTCTTGACATCAGCCAGGTAACAAAAGGTCATACGCTAGTCATTCCTAAAGTACATAAAGAAAACATCTATGAACTAACACCAGAAATAGCAGAAAACCTTTTCAAAGTGGTACCGAAAATCGCCAATTCCATTAAAGAAAAGTTCGAACCAATCGGGTTGAACTTGTTGAATAACAATGGGGAAGCTGCCGGGCAGTCTGTTTTCCATTATCACCTTCATATCCTGCCACGCTACGGCAAGGGCGACGGTTTTGGAGCAGTGTGGAAATCAAATGAAAGTGACTATACTCCTCAAGATCTGCAAGAAATAGCTTCCCAAATTAAAGAAGGCGTAAAATAAGAAAGAAAATGACGCGGGAGCAACTCTCCCGCGTCATTTTACTTAAGAACACCCCATAGTTTGCTAACCACATCAAAATGATCTTTTCATCTCCCCCACTGAAACAATGGTTTCTACCTCTTTCCAGTCCGAGTGATCAAACGTGTGGGTGCATTCAGACTCCAAGTAATCCTCCACATAATCTCTATATCTTCTGTCCCACCTTAATAAGTGGATAAATTCTTCCCGCGTTCCTTTATGTTCCACAGCTACTTTCAACTCGTTTAACATATCACTTTGCCAAACGGAAGGAAGTGGGCTGTTCCCAGGAATATCCGCAAACCTGCGCATTTTCCCCTCCCATAACAGGGCTTGAGGCTTATAGTAGGCATAGACCCGCTCAAAAACTTCTCCGGTATCCAAATGCACTTTCTGGCCGGAGTGCTCCCTCAGTTCATAATCTATTTCGGTAGAGTTGATCAGTTCCAACTGCTTTTTATCAATGAACGTCAACCATACCTCTGCGACGGCACCTTTTACAGGGGCGATGACTGCAGGCAATGAACCATATGGAGCTAAAAATGGGGCATATACAATATCTGAATCCAGCACTTTCCCCTTCAGACAAAGCATAAAGTCATCTTCCTCCGGTCGCAGTCCAAATTTATATTGAAGCTGTGCCAGGCAGACATTCGATCCATAAGCAACTACTGGAACTTTAGATGACAGTCCATCTTCTAGTAAAACTTCTTCCACCTTTTTTACGTTAGCGCTTTGAAAAGCAAGACTGCCCAATACATGATCCATATTGGGAAAGTGGATCGAATGCTGCTCGACAGGGAGGCCTTGTTCCGCCTCCATTCGATGGGCTTTTCCCTTCCAATACAAAAATGAAGTGGCAGGTCTTGGGCCAGGATAAATATCCGGGTGATCATATGGACTTACATCAAAAGGCTTTTTTTCACGATACATGTTAAAACTCCTAACGTTTTTCTAAATCTTTCATGTATTCTAACACAATCCATGATAGGATATATATTAATATTTTCAGAATACTTTAGGGGGTTAATAGGATGAAGCGTGTCTATAACTTTAATGCAGGACCTGCTGCACTGCCAAAGGAAGTACTAAAGAGAGCTCAACAGGAGTTATTGGATTTTGATACTTCTGGCATGTCCGTGATGGAATTGAGTCATCGGAGCAAGGAGTACGAAAAGGTTCACAATAAAGCAACAACCCTATTAAAAGAACTAATGCATATCCCAGAAGACTACGAGGTTCTCTTCATGCAAGGTGGCGCGAGTCTCCAGTTTACTGCTATTCCCATGAATTTTCTTCCCACGGGAAAAAAGGGGAATTATAGTCTAACTGGCTCGTGGTCTGAAAAAGCCTTGAAGGAAGCTCAGAAACTCGGAGAGACACATATAGCCTCTTCCACAAAAGAAACCGGATATACGGATGTTCCAGCTCAATTAGAGCTATCTGAGAATCCGGCCTATCTACATATCACAAGCAATAATACCATTTTCGGTACCCAGTGGCGGAGTTTTCCTACCATATCAACGGATGTACCATTTATTGCAGATATGTCGAGTGATATTCTGAGCAGGACGATCAATGTGAGAGATTTCTCCCTCATTTATGCTGGTGCCCAGAAAAACCTCGGTCCTTCAGGTGTGACAGTGGTTGTAATCAAGAAGGAATTACTGGAGAGTTGTCCAGATAACATCCCGACCATGTTGAATTATCAGACCTTTGCCAAGAACAGGTCCCTTTATAACACCCCTCCCACTTTTTCCATCTATATGTTGTCTCTTGTATTGGAATGGGTGGCGGAACAGGGAGGTGTGGAGGAGATAGAAAAGAACAATCAAAAGAAGGCTGACCTTCTATATGGAGCTATTGATGATAGCAACGGTTTCTTTATCGGCCATGCGAAAAAAGAAGCAAGATCCCACATGAATGTAACCTTTAACCTCTCCACACAAGAACTTACAGCCTCCTTTCTGGCTGAGGTTAAAGAGCAGGGCTTTGTCGGACTTGGAGGACATCGTATGGTTGGTGGCTGTAGAGCGTCCATTTATAATGCCGTCCCACTAGAATCATGTGAGGCATTGGCAGAATTCATGTATGGTTTCCGAACCAAATATAGTTAATGGCAAGCATTACCCTTTTCAAAAGGGGGAATATTTACTATACTAGTACCTAATAATTCGCATTAGACAACGAGTGTACTAATGGGGTTATAAAAAGAAGACTAGATTAGTTGAGGAGAGATGAGAAATGAAAACGAAGACTTTAGTGTCACTGGCTTTACTGGTTGGAATCGGTGCTGTATTGCACACGGTTGTACCAGGTTTTATCCTTGGTATGAAGCCTGATTTGGCTTTAACGATGATGTTTCTCGGAATTATGCTATTTCCAGAAAAGAAGAATGTATTACTTATTGGAATGGTGACCGGAATGATTTCCGCACTTACCACCACTTTTCCGGGAGGGCAAATTCCAAATATCATTGACAAACCGATTACCGCATTCCTGTTTTTCTTCCTGCTTCTTGCAGTGAAAAAGGTCAACAAACCACTAGTTAAAGCAGGACTTCTAACTGCAATCGGCACCCTCATTTCAGGAGCGATATTCTTATTATCCGCCCTGACACTTGTAGGTCTGCCAGGCGAAGGAACGTTTGTATTTTTCATGGTGACAGCTGTACTTCCTGCTGTTGCAATGAATGTAGTAGTCATGATTATTCTCTATCCAATAGTAACAGGCATTGCAAGACGCTCCAACTTAGTTCCAGCAACATAATAAAAAGAGGGAAACTCCATTTTAGGAGTTTCCCTCTTTTTGGTATTCCTATCATCTATTTCCTTTAAGCAATCCAGGTTGCAAGTACCGCCAACAAGAGGATGAACCCTCCCGCACCACTGATGGCAAGGGCTTTTTGTTGCAATACTCGTCTAGGTGGGTATGCCCCTGCTCTTTGCGCTGCAAGATAGTAGTTTCCCCCTCCAAAAAGAAGCAAAATGCTTATGGTGAATAATCCGAATGTTATGCCTGCCAATTTTGTCCGCCCCCTTTTCTTTCATAAGTATGCGGAGCAGTCTGCTCTTATGAAACAAGTTATCCTTCCTAGCCATTAAGTCCCATCATATACATTTATAATTTGGGTTTCATTGGCATCCTTTAAATGAGCTTTGGGAATAATAGAAGTATATGACCTTGCATGGTTCCAATTTATTGCCCCTTGTCGAAACAAACTCCATAAAAAAGTACGAAAAAAGAGGATTTTTTTTAGAAATGTTGAATTATATAATAATCTTAGGGTATTGAACTATACTTACATAATTTTTAATTCGAGGTGATTACTATGAATGGGAAATCATTCATCTATGGCGTTTTATTAGGAGGAGCTATTGCCGGCATTTCCACTTTACTGACAACCCCCGTTTCTGGTGCTGTCAGAAGAGAACAAGTTAAGGATGCCGCACGCAATGTCCAAGCAACACTGGATGAATTGAAAAACGAAGCAATTCAGGTTAAGGATCAAGTAGCACAAGCGCTTGAGGAGGGCAAAGCAACGGTAGGAACCATTGCCGAAGAAATTCAAGTATCTGTTGATCTATGGCAAAATTCCATTAAAGCACATCAGGATTCCATTCAACAGAACATTGCAAATGTAGAAAAAGAATTGGAAAATCTTGAAAAAGAAATAGCAAAAAACTCAACAAAATAAAAAAATTTTAATTTTTTGTAAATTTTGACCTTTATTAATTTTTATTTTATTGTCATAATAGATAGTAATATATTAGAAAAAAGTAGGTGAGTTTGTGAATACACAGAATGGACAATATTCATTAAAAGAAGCCATGCTATTCAGCCAGCGTGTTGCACAGCTTAGCAAAGCTCTTTGGAAAACAATAGAAAAGGATTGGCAGCAATGGATCAAGCCTTATGACTTAAATATTAATGAGCACCACATTCTATGGATTGCCTATCATCTGAAAGGAGCAAGTATTTCAGAGATTGCCAAGTTTGGAGTCATGCATGTCTCTACTGCATTTAACTTCTCCAAGAAATTAGAGGAAAGAGAATTGCTTCGCTTCTCCAAGAAAGAGAACGATAAACGCAATACGTATATCGAGCTTACTGAAAAAGGAGAGCAAATTCTTCTGGATTTGATGGAAAGCTATGATCCTAGCAAAAATTCGGTATTCAGTGGTGCATTGCCTATGCATGATTTATACGGAAAGTTTCCGGAACTGTTGGATATCATGTGTGTAATACGTAATGTGTACGGGGAGGATTTCATGCAGATTTTTGAAAGGTCCTTCAACAACATTGAAGAGGACTTTGTAGAGGTTGATGGAAAGCTTTCAAAAAAAGAAGAAACACTTATAGAGAAAAATGAAAGCGTTACTTCTTCTTGATCAGCTTGTGAAATTCATCCATTAGTGAAGTGTAAAGCCCTTGCGATCTTAATGCATAAATGGTCTCTTCCCATGGTAAACCGGATGGCAAGGCTTGCCTGAATTGTATAAGAAGCGGAGTAAAAGTCACAAAACCTTCCGCTTTTTGTTTTTCCATCTCCTTGCTCAATTTTTCACATGTATGATATATAAATTCTACTTCCCTCCTGCTAAGCCTTACACGGATAATGAAAGCATCCCATGGGAAACGTTTATGATCCAATTGTTTCAGCAATAACTCCATGTAGTATTCTAATGTTGCAAGTCTTTCTTCCAATTTACTCATTCCTCGCTAAATCCAATTCTTTTTCGCATTGAGCTATGGTAGTCAGCCACCTGCTTTTTTATATTTTACATCAAATCAATCCACTTACCAATATTTAGATGACTAAGTTGAAAAATAAATTACATTCACCTATTGATTTTTTCATTTAAAAAGCTTACATTAATTTAGTAATTTTGATTACGACTAGCAATTACGGTAGGTGATTCAACTATGAACTGTTGGAAATCCATTGATATTTCAAGACAATATGGACTCCATCGCATTACACTTGTATCGTTTATCATCACTTTACTTTCGTTTATTGTGTTATTTTTATCTTTTAGCCTTATGTATCATGACAGTACTGTTTCTTCAGCCAATTTTGGATGGTTCATCCTCGGGCTTGCAGGAATGTTCACCATGCACAAGTTATGTCATGTACTTCCGCTAATTGCGACCAGAAACCAAGTAAAACTCAGATGGAAACTAAAGTGCTATATGCCTTATATGAAAATAAAAACTAAAAAACCTTTTACAAAAATTCAATCCTACGCTGTTCTAATGGCTCCATTTGCCATTATTACGACTGCGTGCATCTTACTTGCCCACATCTTTCCAAGCTACTATCATTATTTCTCCATGCTTGCGGCAGTAAATATCGGGTTAAGTATTCCAGACTTTCTTTATATCAAACTGATACAACGGGCACCAAACAAATGCCAGATTGAAGAACTGGAAAACGGGTATGATATTCTAATAGTTAACGAGAATGAAATAGCGTCCTAGATCACACATAATCATGGATGTTATTTCATTTTTTGTAAAGGTTGTTTTCGCATACACCATGCTGTCATGCTCTTTTCCTACTATATATCTTGCCTTTTTTAGAGTTTCTATTTTGTAAAAAGCCCCATTGCTGACTTTTTACTAGTGAACAGCCACAACACTTGAGAAAAGAGCTTTTGTAAAAATTTTGGAGTGTCAAGGTATCTTTTTTTTTCAAACTTTGATAAGGTAGAAGGCATAAGTATAAATTTCGTATAATAGTTTAAAAGCAAGCAAGCCACAAAGGAGGGATTTTATGGCTATCGCATTCTTATTCGTTTTGGTGGCTATATTCATACTCTTCTACATAAACAAATTAACGAATGCTTTATGCGTTCAGAAAGAAATCCCGGAGGATCGTCAGCCGAAAGTTTTCCGAACCATAAATGTTCTAATTACCATTCTATTAATTTCTTCTTATGTAGATATTTTGCTTAGTTCCCAACGATAAAACGAACAAAAAACACCTTCCATCTAAGATGGAAGGTGTTTTTCTTTAGAAACGGGTTATTCCCGTCTCCAAGGGTTTAGCTTAGTATAACCAAGCTGCACCTACGATTACTAACAGAATGAATAATACTACGATTAACGCAAATCCGCCGGAATGTCCACCTGACATTTTAGTTCCTCCTTTTTAAAGAAAATGTATTTAGTACAACCAAGCTGCACCTACGATTACCAACAAGATAAACAATACTACGATTAACGCGAAGCCACCAGCATACGCATTACCCATCTCAGTAACACCTCCTTCGTGAGTTGTTACGATATCTTATGCAACAATTTCTTAGGAGGCATAGGCGTTTATCCTGCCTCTAAGGTTTTTTACATGAAATCCTGGGACAACAAGTGTGTGTTGGTTTATTTCATGATTCCATTTATAGTATGTAAATGTATTAGATTTGGAATGGACGTTAACCCATTTTTTTATAAAAAGCTCTTTTCTTAAGGCTCTTTTCTCAAAGATTGTTGCTATTATCTAATAGAAAAGATCTGCTTAGGGGCGGTGACGGCCTTTTCAATGGTTATAATTCACCTCCTAGTGCTATTACTCTCATAATGACTTGACGGTAAAACCACCTCTTAAGTATTTTCACACCCTGATGAACGGCTTACTAACTTTCAACCTGCTATAGATCCGTTCTGGTTGAATTTATAAGCCAACTTTCAATTTTATAAGCCACCTTAGGCAATACAAATGCCATTCGACACAAACTTATATAAAAATCACTTAACGGTTGGCAATTATACTTTATGCAGCAAGGTATAAAACGATATTCACTTACTTGCGAAAACAGCCTTAAAAAAAGTACAGGGGGAGGTTGGAGGAATGGAAAACTATTTCATTAAAATAGGAGATTATGCTATAGTATGGAATGAAAAGCTTTACTACATATGGGAGTTGACTACATGAAAAAATGGATAATAGCTGCTAGTACAACAGCCGCACTTTTCGCACTATCTGCATGCAACAATGACTCAGACGATTCTAACGTAATTGCTGAAACCTCAGCTGGGAACATTACACAGGCAGAGTTTTATGATGCGATGAAAGAACGTTTCGGAGAAGAAGTTCTACGTGAGCTTGTCTTTGAAAAGGTACTTAATAAAAACTACGATGTGTCGGATGAGGAAGTACAGGAACGATTAGAAGAACTAAAGATGCAACTAGGGCCAGAATATGATGCAGCAATGGAACAAAGCGGATTTAAAAATGAAGATCAGTTAATAAAAACCTTGCGCCTTTCCATGCTACAAGAAAAAGCTGCTATGGAGAATGTGGAGGTCTCTGAGGAAGAAATTCAACAACACTATGATGAAATGAAACATGAGCTACGAGCAAGCCACATACTTGTAGAAGATGAAGAAACCGCCACGGAAGTAAAGAAAAAGCTGGATGAAGGTGCAGACTTTGCTGAACTTGCAACTGAATATTCTACTGACACCGGATCTGCGCAAAATGGTGGAGACCTTGAATGGTTTGGTTCGGGAGACATGTTAACGGAATTTGAAGAGGCTGCCTACAGCCTTGAAATCAATGAGGTCAGCGAGCCGGTTGAAAGCATGTATGGTTTTCATATCATCAAAGTAACGGATAAAAAAGAGAAACCACCATTAGAG
Organism: Sutcliffiella horikoshii; assembly: GCF_021991925.1. Lineage (GTDB taxonomy): Bacteria > Bacillota > Bacilli > Bacillales > Bacillaceae_I > Sutcliffiella_A > Sutcliffiella_A horikoshii_F. Next base: position 59,997 of record NZ_RXZI01000004.1, read on the forward strand.
GAAATCAAAGAAGAAGTGGAACAGGAAATCCTTCAAAACAAATTGAGGCAAGAGGATCCTGGCGCGGTGCTTGAAAAAGAGATTGAGGCTGCTAACGTTAAAATAAAAGATTCCTCCCTTAAAAACACTTTCGAACAAGAAAAAGAACAAGAGCTAGAATAGTATAGTAAAAAGGAAGCGGCAACCCCCGCTTCCTTTTTACTATTATACATTCACAACCTGCTGCTTTTTCTCTCTTTCTTCTTGAATCCTATCCATATAGACTTGTCCTTCTTTTTCAATGATGGCAGTCTCCACTTCTTTCTCTTCTTTAGCAGACCTTAACGTCATATAGGCACTGAAACATATCCCGATTACAACCAATAGCATCCACCACGGCATAAAAAAGCCCCCCCTCTTTCATATGTGCTACTAATTTATACATATGATAGAGGATGGGAGGCTAGTACTTATTTGTGAAAACTAGGTTTATAGAAGTTTCGGTTATCCATAGCAAAGATTCTTTCTGTATATTCTCCAGGCTTTACCCGCTCCAATGCGCGGTCTAACATATTCATTTTTGCATCTATATTATCGATATAGTGGAGGATCTCCGCCTCCTTAATCAATGGAAGTTTTGGACTTCCCCATTCCAGTTTACCATGGTGGCTGAGTACAAGATGTTGAAGCACCATCACTTCTTCTCCTTCAATGCCAAGCTCATCCGCTGCTTTACCGATTTCATTCACCATGATGGAGATGTGCCCAATCAGGTTCCCCTCAATGGTGTAGCTAGTGGAAACAGGTCCGGATAGTTCCGTTACTTTCCCTAAATCGTGTAGGATAACTCCTGCATAGAGGAGGTCCCTGTCCAAGGAAGGATATAGTCCAGCTATCGCTTTGGCCAGGTCCAACATGGAAACTACATGATAGGCCAAACCAGAGACAAACTCATGATGGTTTTTGGTTGCAGCCGGATATTGCAGGAAATCATGCTGATGTTTTTTCAATAGATGTCTTGTTATTCTTTGGATATTGGGATTTTTCATTTCAAATATGGCCTGTGTGATCGTATCCATCATCTGCTCCTGGCTTAAAGGGGCTGTTTCAATGAGATCGGAGACACTGACGTTTTCATGGTCTTCTTTAGGCTTTATTTTACGAATCTTTAATTGATTACGCCCCCGGTAATGATGAATGTCCCCAAGAACCCTCACGATACTTTGGGGAGTATATAATCCTTCATCATCTGCAGAAGCGTCCCAAAGCTTCGCTTCTATCTCGCCGCTCTTATCTTGGAATATCAATGTCAAAAAAGGTTTTCCATTGCTGGCAATCCCTTTTGTCGCTGTTTTAATAAGTAGATGGACATCCACTTGTTCTCCCACTTCAAAGTGGAGAATTCCCTTCTTCATCATCTCTTCCCCCTGTCAAAATATTAAATATAGCTATGTTGACTTTCACTTATAAAGTAGCCTCCATCTGTTCTTTTCTTCTTGCGAGCCAAATTTTTGTCAAAATCAATCCAAAAAGCATGATACATGCTCCAAATAGATAAGGAATATGGATATTAATTTCAAAGAATATTCCGGCCAATATGGGACCAGCTACATTTCCAAGGCTGAGAAATGAGTTATTGAGACCCATCACAAGCCCTTGTCTGCTTCCAGCCAGTTTGGAGATGAATGAATTCAATGATGGCCTTAATAAAGAGTTCCCCAAAAAGAAAAGACAGGTAGTTAATAGGACAGTTGTGAAGCCAGTAGCAAGTGTCATCATCACAAAGCCGATCGCACTGATCAATAATGCACTCGTCACTACTTTCTCTTCCCCAAACCGCTTTGTCAATCTACCTACCAAGCCGCCTTGTACAATCGTACCCACCAGACCAACAATCAAGATGATCAATCCTACTTCACTTGGGTTATAGTCATACCGCTGCATGGTATAATAACCAAAAATGGATTGAAAATTGGCCAAGCCGAAACTCATGATAAAAACCAAGCTCAGCAAGAACCCGACAGGACTCTTTAGCGCTTTGTACATAACTACAAATTGATTGTCCCGCTTCTCTCCAGCTGATAATCGAGCGTCACTTTCGCGTTTTTCTTTGGAATAGGATTCAGGAAGTATAATCACCGATACGATCCCAGCTATAGTCGCTGCAATCCCTGCCACAAGGAAAGGCAAGGAGAGATCATATTCTGCTAACCATCCTCCTATCCCTGGTCCTACAACGATACCAAGTCCCATGGCAGCTCCCATGATTCCCATACCCTGTCCCCTCTTTTCAGAAGAGGTGACATCTGAAACGTAAGCCATGGCTGTCGGCATCAAAGCCGAACCGAATGTTCCTGCAAGAATTCTCGATAGGAACAGCATCCATAGTCCGTTCGCGAAAGCGAAGATGAACTCCGCAATCGCAAACCCGAACAGGCCGATGGTGATAAGCGGCTTTCGGCCAACTTTGTCCGAAAGCCTTCCCCATACAGGGGCGAAAAGGAATTGCATAAACGCAAAAACAGCTACCAACAGTCCCAACGTCCGGGCATCCGCACCGAATTTATCGATATAAAAAGGCAGAATCGGTATGACCAATCCAATGCCTACCATGACGATAAATAAATTAAAACTTAATAGAATCAACGGCGCTTTATTATTTTTTACACTCTCACTCATTCTGGTTATCCTTTCAACATGCTTCTCTATACCTCTATAAGCATAGCACTTGTTTCTTCCATTCGGCAATGGATGGTGCCAAATTCAATCTCGGAAAGAAACCGTTCCGACCGCACTATTCCTGCTGAATGAATATACCGAGTTTGCTACATCTTCCGATAACTTTTTCTTGGTCTGCTGATGACAGGTGAAAAAGATAAATTGGTTGCCCTGTTCAGCTAAACGGTTCATTAATTGGATAGCCAGGTCTGAGCGTTTCTGATCAAAATTGACAAAGCTGTCATCCATCATGAATGGGAGTGTTTGCTCTTCGCTCCACACCTGTGCTACCGCAAAACGGATGGCTATATATAATTGTTCAACAGTGGCCTGGCTTAACTCTTTTGGTTCAAACATTGTACCGTCCTGGTGTTCTACTATAATTTTTCGCTCGAGCTTGGTGTCATGGACCCCTACATAATTGCCTCCCGTTAGGAAACAGAAATGTTCTGTTGCGCGTTCCAAGACTTTCGGTAACTTTACATTCCGGTAAAAGTCCATGGTTTTTGTGAGAAGGTGCTGAGCGGTGGCGTATACAGCCCATTTGCGAGCATGACGCTGTAATGTACTTTTGGATAACTCAAAATGTTGAACGGCCTCCGAATAGGTACCGCCTTCCTCTAACTGCCTGATTGTTTCATAGGTAGCCGTTCTTTTTTCAAGCAGGTGCTGATAGCTTTCATTCAGGATAATCAGTTCACGTTCAAGCCTCTCCTTATCCATTTTCCAGCTATCCAGAGGCTTACTTTGTTCGAGTGTGACATGATAAGCGCCTTCCATTTGCTTCCATTGACTGAACACCAATGAAAGTTCTCTTTCAAGCTCCTTTTTTTCTAGGAGTTGGTGGCTTTTCATCCGAAAGTCTTCTTCAGCCTGCACACCAGCCTGTTCAAACAACTGTTGAATCTGTTTGCGTGCTTCCTCTATATGAACTTCTAATGTAGTAGACTCCTCTTGTAATAAGGAAATGCTCTCCTGTATTCTTTCTACCTTTAGCTGTTTACTTTTCTCTTCGTCCATTTTCTTCCCAATCATACCCAGAGTCTGTTCAGCAGAAGCATATTCATCCTGCCAGTCGATTTCTTTCAGAAATTCTAAAACCTGACTCGTGAAATCCTCCATCAATCGTTCATGATGCTTCCTTTTTTCTATTAATCCCTTCTTCTCTAATATAGTAGATTTGAGCCGGGTTACCTTTTCAAAGGCTTCTTCCATAAAGGGGAAGGGTATATGGGCAAGGTGAATGGATTGTGCCCACTTCTGCCAGCTCTCTTCAAAGTGAAAATTCTCCTTTTCCCATTCCTCGAACTGATGAATAATTTTATTGTATGCTCGTTCACTTTGAGAAAGTAACAGTCTTTCCTTTTGTAAAAGATGATTTACTTGCTCATCCTTTGCCAAAGCCTGCTGGTACTCCTCTAATTTTTCATGCGCACCGGAGGAAAAGAACTTCGCCCGCAATTTTTCCAGCTTGCTTTCTAATTCTTTTTTTTCTTTTTCTAAACCTGTTCGTACTTCTTCTGATGCATTTTTCCTAAAAGCTACATAAGAAACGATGCCAAAGACAAGAAAGAACAATAGGGATAAGAAAAGCTGGTTTTGCAAAAATAAAGCAATCGCTCCTGTAAAGCCGAAAGAGAGAATTCCAATAGCCGTATATTGGTTGTTCTTCTTTTTGGCAAGTTGGATTTTTTCTTGAGCTTTCAGCTGTCTTTCTAATTGGTGGACAAGCTGTTCCGTTACAGCGATATTTTTTGACAAACTATCCTTTTCTTGTTCAGCCACAGACCTTTTCATATGCAATACTTCATCCGCTGGTAGTAGCTCTTTCTCAAGGGTTTCTACCCTCTCCTCCTGCATTTCCAGTTCATCCTTTGTAACTTGGAACTGATCATCCAGTCGCTGTTTTTGAATGGAGAGTTTGTGATTTTGCTTGATTAGTTCCTTCAGCATCGCTTTGGTACTCAAGCTTGTATGGAGTTCTTCTATCTTCGCCTCTTGAAATCCGCTCCAATCCAGATCTCTTTTCCAGTTACCAATCTGAAGATCGCATTCTTCTATCTCTGAGGATAGTAGTGCCAGTTGGTTTTTTGCCTGCTCATAGCTTGGACGTTTAGATAACAAGTTTTTAAGTACTTCTTCTTGATATAAGAGCTGTGAATTAACATGTAGTTCTGCCAAATCTTTTTCTTTGCTCTTCCTATCTTTAGTTAATTGTTCTAATTTCGCCTGATAGAACCCTAATTCTGTTTGCGGCTTTTCCAGTCTGGCCAATCCATCCACTGGTATCGAATCAACATCTCCCAACTTTTCCATCTGATCTTGAAGCAATTCAGCTTTATTCGCTAAAGGTTGAATGGCTAGCATGGCCTCTGTATGTTTTAATTTCTTTGTAATATTTTCTTTAGTCTGTTGGAGTGTTTTAATTTCCTCATCAAAACGTGTTACATCTGTTAGAAGCTGTTCATATTCTTCCATCTTCGCCTTCCAAAGTTGCACCGTTTTTTCTTCTTCTTTTATTGTGTTCAATAACTTATTGATCTCAGGTTTTCTTCCTTGGGGCTTGAAGCGGTCCTCCTGTTCTTTGTTTAACTGATTGGAGAGCTTGTGAAGCTGGTCACTTCCTATCAACCCTGACGAAAAAAGATAACCTCCCAGCTGTTCTGCATCGATCAGTTTTAGATTTTGCAGATCCATTATATTAAAGGAGAAAATACCTTTATACATCGTTTTATCCAATCCGCCCAGAATATCGTTTAAATCACAAGGATTTCCCTGTTCATCCAAAACGCTGACATCCCCTGAAGACCTACCTGCAACTCGCTCGATCGTAATGGAACGCATATCCTTTGTCTCAATGATCACTTTCCCGCCATATTTATATCCCTTTTTGGGGAGGTATCGTAAATCCTGCTGATTTTTAGCAGGAAACCCAAAAAGGATTGCATGGATAAACGCCATAATTGTTGATTTTCCCGCTTCATTTTCTCCATAGAACACTTGAATGGCCGGAGAGAAGTCTTCTACCAACACATTCTCTAACTTTCCAAAGCCATAAATATGTAATGCTGTAATTCTCAACCCATTCACCTCTTCTCGCTTTCCAGGAACCTGGTCACAAGCCATTGCTCGGCTTCTTCCAGAATGTCTTCTTTCTCTTCTTTATCCAACGGCTCCAGATAGTGCCTTGCTCCTGAATGTCGGTATAAACTGGATAAGACCTCATCCTGATCTTCCACCTGCTCTAGTATGGAATAAAAATCCCGATAGAAGGTCTTTTCCTTTAAACCTTCCTTGTTGAAAGCAACTGTCGTCCTAACCTCTACGGAGTATATGTATAAGAAAGGTTCTCTGGTGTCTTCCCCTTCATTTAAAAGAACTTGCAGGTCCTCCTGCTGGTGTTCATCTTGAAGGGATTGATGCAGGTCTCCACTGTCTTTATAAATCAATCTAATCAATTTGCTTTTATCTGCCTCTTTTTGGGCATCCAATGCCTTTCTTGTTACGTCTATTAGCTGATCTAGAGTTTTTAACCCTTTGATGGAAATCTCTACTTCTTCCCAAATGATAGAAGAAGTTTCAACATATTGAATTTCTGCTTCCCCTCCGTCGATCAGTTCCACCATATAACAGCCCTTGCCTCCTGTCTCCTTTTTGTGCCTTCCTTGGATATTGCCGGGATATACGATGGGAGGATTTAGGTGTAGAATTTCTCGTTTATGTATATGGCCAAGCGCCCAATAATCGTATTCCTTTTCCAGAAGTTCTGAGATGACAAACGGTGCGTAGGGATCATGATCTTCCCTTCCAGACAGGTTTCCATGGAGCATACCAATATGGAATGGGACACTCGCATTCGACTTGGTATAGAAATTGGCCATACTTTCTGTCATATGCCTTCTGTTATAGCTGAAACCATAGATGTTGGCCAAATGCTCTCCGTTTTTGATGAAAGGCTCGCATTCAACCATTTCATTGAAAACATGTACGTTTTCTGGGTATCGAAAAAGGCGATGGCTTTCTGTCAGGTAGTCATGGTTTCCATGTATAATGTAAACTTGGATCCCAGCTTGCCCTAGCCGAATAAATTCCTTTCTCAGCTTGGCTTGTGCAATCAGACTTCTTTGCTCCAGGTCAAATAAATCCCCAGCCAAAAGAAGCAAGTCCACTTCATTTTTTATGGCCACATCAATAAGATTTGTCAGTGCCCGGAATGTGCTATTTTTTATTTGATGGAAAATGTCAGGTGGAAGATGGGTCAGCCCTTTGAATGGACTATCCAAGTGCAAATCTGCCGCATGGAGAAAGCGAATTTTTTTCATCATATAATTTTACCTCTTATTTGTAGTCTTTCTCTTATTTTACCACGGACGAAATGCGAATGCACGTTCGGTGAAGGTAGTTTTATGAAAATTAGAAAAAGCATATGGGTCTTACAGTCCCACATGCTTTTTCTCTACCTATTCATTTTTTGTTAGTTGCAAAGCCTTTTTGATATCTTTTAACGAGGATGATTTACCATACATCAGTACGCCCCCGCGATACACTTTTGCCCCAAAAATGGCCAACAGAACAATCGTCGCCATCAAAAGACCAATGGATAGACTGATCTCCCAAAAAGGAACATTTAACATCCCTACTCGGAGGAACATGATCATTGGTGCAAAGAACGGAATGAATGAAGTTACCTGGATAAAGGAATTGTCAGGATTCCCCAAACCGAACATGGATATCATGAATCCTGCCACAATCAATAATGTCATTGGCATGATCATTTGTTGAATCTCTTCTATCCTGCTGACAAGCGAGCCAAGGAAAGCAGCAAAAGTTGCATACAGGAAATATCCTAACAAGAAGAATACAACCGCATAAACAAAAGTTGCTACAGGTAGATCACCGACCCCAAAGAATTCGAACACTCCACCCGCTTCCGTCATTCCATCCAGATTACGGCTCAGTGAGGAGTACCCGATGATGATCCAAAAGGCAAGCTGCGTTAAGCTTAGCAAGGCAATACCTAATATTTTTCCGAACATATGCATGATCGGGGATGCTGATGAAATAAGTATTTCCATGACACGGGAAGATTTCTCTACAGCCACTTCCGTTGCGATCATGCTAGCATACAGAATGACAGAAAAGTAAATCACAAATAGCAGAACATACACCAAACCACGCGCCTGGTTAAGCTCTTCTGCAGACTTTGCTGATTCCTCGAGTGCCACTACATCAAAGGAGATGGGTGTATATAATTGAGCAATTTCTTCTTGTGATAAACCAAGTTTGCTAGTTGCCAGTTCATTTTTTACTTGTTGAAGCATGGTTTCCACTTGCACCATCGTTTGTGAATCGGTAATGGAGGCTGCTTTGTACACCCCTGAAGGCAATCCATCTTGATCGGTAGAGAGGACAAGAAGCCCATCGTACTCACCGTCTGTTACCTTGTTTTCCGCTTCCTGTTCATTGCTTACCATATCAAACTTTAGATTGGTGTTTGGAGCAATGGCAAGCTGCTGTTCCAACAATGGAGCGATGGTGTTTTGCTCATCGTAAACAGCTACTGTTTTATCTTCCTCTTTATCAAAAATATCAATTATGGACTGTATATTGGTCACGCCGATAATCAATACGGTGGTTATCAATGTGGAAATGATGAATGACTTAGATCTCAGCTTGCTTATGTAGGTGTGCATTAAAATGATCCAGAACTTATTCATGATAAGAAGCACCCACCTTTTCTATGAAAATATCATTCAAGGACGGCTCTTCCAAAATGAATTTCCTGATATAGCCTTTACCCGTAATCTCTTGAAGCAGTGTCTGTGAAACATCTTCCTCCTCTACCTGAAGGATCATCCCTTCTGCTGTCTGCTTTGTTTTTGTCACACCCGGCACATTTGCAAGGAAATCCAAATCAAAGTCTGCATGAATGATGACATTTTTCTTGCCGAATGAACGTTTGATGTCCCTCAAAGATCCATGTACCACCGGTTGACCATGATGCATGATGCACAGGTGCTCGCATAGCTCCTCCACATGCTCCATCCTGTGACTGGAAAACACGATGGACGTTCCTTGTTTCTTTAGGTCCACTACCGCTTCTTTCAACAACTCCACATTCAACGGATCTAACCCGCTGAAAGGCTCATCCAATATCAAAAGCTTCGGATTATGGATAGTCGAAGCGATAAACTGTATTTTCTGCTGATTCCCTTTTGAAAGTTCTTCCACTTTCTTGTTCAAATATTCCGGCACCTTGAATCGCTCCAACCAATAGTCGAGCTGTTTAAGGATATCCGGTTTTTCCATTCCACGTAACCTGCCCAAATAGATCATCTGGTCCTTTACGGTCAGCTTCGGATAAAGCCCCCTTTCTTCAGGTAAGTACCCGACCAGGTGACTCTGTTTGTATGTAATCGGTTTCCCAGCCCAAGATACCTTGCCTTCCGTTGGCTCCAGCAACCCAAGAACCATCCGGAACGTGGTTGTCTTACCGGCACCATTCGCACCTAGAAAACCAAACATCTCGCTCTCAGGTATTTCCAAGGTTAAATTATTTACGGCCACATGCTTGCCGAACCTCTTGGTCACACCTTCTATCTTTAATGCCATGTCATAACCCCTCCTATGCTATATATTTTTTATACGTATATAGTAGGTGAAGAGTTTCATAAAAGTCGAATCTTTTTTCCGAGGACCGCAACTATCACTTTTACAATTTGTAAGTCTTCTAGTAGAATAAAGATAATAATGAATTGCTATTCAGTCAGCAGATTTGGAGGGGACTAATATGGGAAAATATATGTTAACGGCCTTTAGCAAAAGCGGAGAGACACTTCTGGATGAAAGCTTCGAGGCTGCTTCAGAAAAAGAGGCAAAGGAACTAGGGGAAAAAAGATTGCAAGAACTTAACCTTTTGGATACTACGCACCGCTGCACAAACGCAAGTGGCAAGCTGGTTCTTTTTCATAGGTAATGATAAATAAGCCAAAAGCTTGGAGACCTGCAGTATTATGTCTCCAAGCTTTTTTTGTTCCATCGTTTTTTGATAGCGATGGTAGTTAAGAAAAGCACTCCCATTATTAACGAACAATATAATACCAGCTCGGTGGTGGACAATGACAGCACTTTTGCCATTGTTACCGAATATGTCAACACAAAGGACGTAAACAACTTGGTAAAGGATGCAATCAGGAGAAACCTCTTGAAAGATACTGCACCGATTCCGGCCCCCACACAGATAATTTCGTCTGGTAGAATCGGAATAATGAATAAGAGACCCAAAATGACAGTCTCGTTTTTCCCCACATAATGTTGATACTTTTTTAGATGATGATCCTTTATTAGGTAAGAAGCAATGCTCATCCCACCATATCTTGCTATAAAGAACATGATAATGATTCCAAGTAGCGTGCCTGAAAAGCTTAGTAAGGTAGCGTTAAATGCCCCGAAGGCTACACTGCCGGCAGGAATGGTCACGGCTTCTGGAATCGGTAAGATGATTGGTTGTGCCAGGCACACAAGAAAAAAGATAAGCTTTGCCATGGAACCATATTCTGTCAATATACTCTCAAGACCCTGTTCCTCTGTTATCACCATGAATTTTGTAATGTTATAGACAACCAACATGAGTAAGATTAATCCTATCAGAATGTAATAGAATGATTTTGTTAGTTTGAAGTAATATAGGTTTTTGCTAAAAATGAATCCAGTGTCAAGTACTATCAGGGAAGTGATTATTGTAATCAAAATATTCTTATAGAAAGGTAGCACTGTTGGCAAACAGTTCAACAGAATATAGATAGATATGCCAGCAAACAATATATGTGTCAACACTTTTATAGGGGCCTTGCTTGTTTCGGTTATCACCATAAAGTACCACTCCGTTTTATCTTGTGTGTTAAGTATAGAGGGTTCTCTTTTACTTCATAATGTACCGGAGCAGTATGTGAATATAAGATTGAAGGCTTACTGGTTCCCATATAATTGCAGGTTGGTGCGAAAATAAAAGCTGCTCCCTAAATTGGGGGCAGCTATCATAGGTCACTTTCCAGTGAATTGAGGCTTTCTTTTTTCAACAAAAGCCCTTATCCCTTCTTTATGGTCTTGTGATTGCCTCATCCTGCGCTGTGCATTCTTTTCTAACTCCAAAGTTTGCTGTAGACGTGGCAATGATTGTTTGGCGAAAATTGTTTTTGTTTCTATCATTGCTTGCAATGGCGCATGGAGAATAGCAGCAACTCTTTTGGAGATTACCTCCTCCATTTGATCTCCTGCCAAAGTGTCAACGAGGCCTAAATGTAGGGCTTCTTCAGCGGATATCGTCTTTCCTTCCCAAATCATTTGCTTGGCCTTCGCCTCCCCAAGGCGTTTTTCCATGAAAAAGTGACCGCCACCGTCAGGGATTAAGCCTATTTTGATAAAATTCATCGCAAGCTTAGTAGAGTTGTGGGCAACTACAAAATCACTTGAAAGAGCAAAGCTTAACCCCAGCCCTGCAGCGGCACCATGAAGAGCACTGATCGTAATTTTAGGCATGGTATAAAGCTTGGTGACGATGGAACCGATCGTATCCATCACCTGGTCGAAGTCTCCCCCTACATTTTCCTGAAGCATCATTTTAATATCCCCACCGGCACTGAACGCATTTCCGCTCCCCTTCACCACCAACACTTTTGCATCATTGTTCGATATCTCTTCTAGTACACGTTCCAGTTCCTCAAGCATCTCCACATTCATCGCATTCAACGACTCCGGCCTATTCAACTCCAAAACCACAACTGATCCCTGATCCAACACATTAACCGTACCCATACCAACACAACCTCTCAAGTTATCTAATTTTAGTTTTTAATTTTCAATTTTCAGAAATATTAAAGTTATGTGAGGGGTCAGACCCTCAAAGGAATTTAGCTCTCAATCTCGAATTATACCTTTACTGTTGCCTAGGAGGACTTGTTTGCCTTTTTGGTTGGTGTAGATGGATGTGACGTTGACTTGTTTGTAGCCTTCTTGTTGTTGGACGTTGTTGAGGGTGGCTTCACAGGTGATGGTGTCTCCAGTAAAGACGGGGCGGAGGAATTCCATGTTCATTTCTCTTGCAATGTAGTTTAGGTCTCCCCCTATTTTGGTACCAATACTTGCAGTCAACAGACCGTGTACCATTAAACGGCCCTGCTCATCCTTTTCCACATGATGCCTGCCTTGATCTCCTGAAACCTCTCCAAATTGAAGGGTTTCCTCCACAGTGAATGTTCTGGAATAAGTCAGTACTTCACCAGTTTGAACCTTCATCCCATTCCCTCCTCTTAGATATATAACTAGTATAATATGAAAACGCTTAAAAATGAATGATTATTCACTCATTTCCTCTAAAAAAATAGGCAGGGTCTCGCCCTGCCTTAGCTTTTCGAATATTTATTTTGAGAACAACTCTTCCAATATACGAATTTTTTCATCGGTATAATGTTCAAAGCCATCATTGTAGGATTTAGGATCTTTCGGATTGGCAAAACGAGTAATCTTCCCTGTTTCAGGGTGAACAAACTTACTAGATGCCCCACACCCAAGTCCAATGATCGTCTGTTTCTCTTCCATGATCATGATGTTATAAATGCTATCTTGGCCTGGCAATGCATATCCTACATTCTCCAAATTGCCCAAGATATTTTTTTGGCGATATAGATAATACGGTACATAATTGTGGGTAGTGGTCCACTCAGTCGCCATATCCATCATTTTCCCGATTTCATAACGGTCTGCCACCTTGTAGCGATTCTTATTCTGTGTCATTTCAGAGGCTCGTTTAAAGGACAATGTATGGACCGTCAATGATTCCGGCATCAGCTTTTCCGTTTCTTCCAGTGTGTGAGCAAATTCTCCCACCCCTTCACCAGGCAGGCCGATGATTAAATCCATATTGATATTATTCATCCCCATTTCACGTGCAAGGTGGAATTTATCAATGGTTTCCTCCACGGTGTGATGGCGACCTATCGCTTTTAATGTTTCTTGTGTATAAGACTGCGGATTGATGCTGATTCGATCAATATTCCATTTTTTCAACACTTCTAGCTTCTCCGGCGTAATCGTGTCCGGACGTCCCGCTTCCACTGTCACTTCACGGACCTTTTCCATGTCTGGGAACGATGCATACATCTGCTCATAAAGCATATCCATCTCTTCTGCCGTTATGCTTGTAGGAGTACCTCCACCGTAATAAACGGTGGTGATTTTGATGCCTTTTTCTTTCAACCAGGCACCAATGGCATCTATTTCATGGTGAAGCCCTCCAAGGAAGGAATCCACCTTACCTTGTTTACCGTTGATTGCATATGCCGGGAAGGTACAATATGCACACTTTGTGGGACAGAAAGGTATCCCGATGTAAATGCTGACCTCTTGGCCTAAATCATGTAAATCCGGCACTACATCAAGCTGGCGATCCACAATCTGCTGCATCAACTCTATCTTTTCATCTGTAATTAAATAATCTTCCCTCAGCTGTTGATGGACTTTTTCTTGAGGCTCCCCCTTCTGAAGCTTAGAGTGGAGAAGTTTCGTTGGACGGATTCCTGTTAAGATCCCCCATTTCTGAATGATACCCGTATGTTCTTGCAACAGGGTCAAGTAAACATAGGACACTGCTTGTTTTTTACGGCGAAAGCTCTCTTTTTCATCAGAATCGCCCAAATCTTTCGTATGGGAACAAGACAGTTCGCCGAGTTGTCCATTTACAATAAACGTGGTGTTTTTCACTTCAACCTGGAATACTACCTCTAACTCAGAGGAGGTATCTTCCCCAAGCACCACTTCTGTTTCCTCAAAAAATAAATCCGCAATCAACGATAACGGACGCTGATATCTATCATCATGTAATCCTTTAATAGCAATCTTCAAGTTAATCACCTTTCACACTTGCTTTGTTTCTACGCAAGATTTTCACTTCCACTAGTGTAACGGATGTAGTGCACGCATATCAAGATAATACCACTGGAAAAGAAACAAGCTTCGTGTTTTCTGTTGGATGGTATGAATGTATTCTAATTTTTAGTTTCATATACCCTCTATAAGTCCCGCTTTTCACTGCCACCCTGATCTGGGCTCCATAGTAATCCTTTTCCATTACCTTACAATTTAAAAAAATAAAGGCAAACCCCATTTTCGGAGTCTGCCCCTACCTTTCTATATTTTCATTTTATTTAAGAACGCAATGCGTTGCTGTTTGCGGAAATGTTCCTTGATCATATAGGCTACACCGTTTTCATCATTCGTTCTGGTGATCCAATCGGCAGCCTGTTTCACTTCTCTCGGTGCATTGCCCATCGCCACACCTAGCCCCGCCACCTCAATGATCGGCAGGTCTTCCATTGTATCACCAATGACCACCATTTCTTGTGGAGGAATTTTCAATACTTCCCCAAGAGTTAACAATCCATCCATCTTCGTGCCACCATCAGGCAGGATATCCACCTTCCCGTCGGCATGGACAAGGATCTCTATCCCCTCAAACGCAGATTTCAAGGTAGTCAGTACCCGCTCCCTCTCCTCCGGTTCTGAAAAATAGACTTCTATTTTAGGAGGCGCAATCGGGTTATCGATTAGTGTATCCCCTAAGGACTCGACAAACTGCATCGGATAGATCAAGGGGTCACTTGAACCGAGCACTGCTCTTGCCATTAAGTTATTGGCCCCACGAAGTCTGTTCCCTATTGAATAACGTTCGTGCAGTATTCGGACCGTGCATTCGTAGTTTTCTAGCACCTGTACTAGATTGAAGGTTTTATCCTCCGATAGACGCTTCACATGAAGAGGTTGCTCCAGCTTGGAGGCAATGAACGCCCCACCGTGTGTCACCAGAAATGTATCAAGTTTCAAAGATTTGGCCACTTTTTTTGCAAAAGCAAAACTACGGCCGGTCACAAGTGTAACGTAGACTCCCTTGTTTTTCACATACTCTATCGCTTCTTTCGTTTCCTTTGCCAATCTTCCATTCGATTTCAATAGCGTTCCATCAATATTGATGGCGAGCAGGCGGTATATCATGGAGAGACCTCCTTATCTAAGATGTTTGTACTTATTGATATGAGTATGAGGAAATTGGGGGAAATAGAACATTTGGAATATGAGGTCAAGAAAAAAACGCACTATTTAAAGTGCGCTTTCCTACCGTTTCCACTATTCATTTAGTTAGCGGAATCTACATTGCTATATAATTCTTCAAGTGGCTTCATGATAATCTTGTTTAGTTCGCTTACCATCATGCTCATTTGTTGCTCAGCTTCCATAAGCTTCGCAATCGCTTCGTTCTGTTGCACAACTGCTACTGTCTTTTGAGCTTGCTCTACTTCCTCTTGAGTAATTTCTTGGCCGCTCATTTGCTTTTGTTGTAGCTCTAATTGAATGTTGCGGAAGTTTTCGAACATTCTTTTTGTTGTATCGTCTGCGAAAACCTCTTTATATAAAGATTGTAAATTTTTGAATTCATCGCTTTCTTTTACTGCTGTTTCCAGATTGTACGCTACATCATAAACATTGTTTGCCATTTGTATGTCATTCCTTCCTTTTTTGCCCATCTTTCAGGCATGCTAGTGACCAGTATAACAAACCTGCCAGTGTCATTCAAACCAAAAGGTTAAGTTACGCTAACGCCTGTAGTTTTCCGTTTCAGGTATTCGCTTTCCGCGGGGCGGTGCTTGAGCCTCCTCGGCTACGCCTGTGGGGTCTCAAGTCTACCGCTACCTCCCGCCGGAGTCTCATACCTTCCTCTTCAAACTACAGGGAGAGCTTCTCTCAAAGGAAAAGCACGAGCATACCTTGTAGGAAACCTATCAGTCCCCCCAATAGAGCGCCAAGGTAGGTAATTAATTTTAATTCTCTTCGGGATACAGAGAGGACCATTTCCTCGACTTCCTGCAGGGAAAAGGATTCCACCTGATCTCTCACCACTTCCTCAAGTTTCAATCTTACGAGCAGTTCTTCCAGTTTCTCAAGTAGGAGTTTACTGCCTGTGGAAAAAGCGGCTGGGACTAATTTTTCCATCATCCATGGATAAATTGGTTCGATCGCTTCCTTCACCGTTTTGTTCATCCATTTAGGTACATCCACCGTGCGCTCCACCACAGTATGGAGGGAGGATAGGATCGCTTCCCTTGTGATTCTATTTTCCAGGTCCTGAACATCCATCTCCTTCAGTTTATTCCATTCCCTGTACAAAACATTGATCAAGACATCTTTTGTACCATCATGTTTAAGGAACTTGATGATTTCGGGCTGGACCTTATCCACAAGAGGATAATTGCCCATGAACATCTGCACGACGCTTCCCAATTTTCCACGGGTCGCGATAAAGTCATTGATCATTTTGGTTAACTGCCGCTTTCCTTCCCCACTCTCAAAATGATGGATAGCTTTCGTCAGAATGAATTCTGATACTGCCGGAATATTGCTTTCCACCGAATGCATCAATTTTGCCGGTAGTACTTGCTGAATGGGTTTATAGCGTAACCCTTGCATAACCTCTTCGTATTTGCTCTCGACAATTATGTGGAGATTTTCCTGGAAAAGTGTTTCAGCGTCGTCTATACCAAATTTCGCTAACACTTCCTGCACGCTTATCCCTTTTTCAAGATAATGGTCGATCTCTTCTTTTATCCATACTTCCGATTTTTCCTGAAAAGAACTATTTACAAGTCTCCTTTTCATGCTTTCTGCTGTCAGGAGATGCTCCATGACAAGCTTTCCAAGTTGATCAGCAAGCTCTGATCTCCTCTTTGGGATCAATCCGGGAGTAAATGGTACTCTTTTGCCGAACAGAAAAATGGGCTTATATGGCCGAAATAGCATCCGAATTGCGAGCGAGTTAGTAACGCCACCTATCAACGCACCAATTCCCACCATCAACACAATGACAAATAATATATCCATCTATCAGAACCTCTTTCCAATCACCGATTTATCTTTGTTTCAATACTATACATTGTGGGGAAATTCCCCAAGTCTCTCCAACTGTTGCCTAACCTTAGATGAAAAATGAGGGAAAAACATGAACTTTCAAGCTGTCAGGGTAATTCCTATAGAAATGAAAAAAAAATCACCTGTACCAATTATACAAATAAGTGGAGCTTTGGCAAAAAGATTAAAGCTTCCGGAAGATATATCCATATGCACTGTCCAATGCAGCCGGAATACAATACCATGCAATATCGTAAACATTAATATAGAAGGAAACCTTGTAAGAATGGACAGAACCATCCAAGAGTCATTGCTTCTGTTTGAAGAAGAAAGGACGTATCTTATCACCTATGATGCAGAGTCTAATAAGCTTCATATTGGCCCTGTCATCGCCCTTCTTACAGAAATATCTATAAAAGAAAACGAGCAAATCGACCTTAAATCCATTGAAGACTATTGTATGGAGCTTGCCAACTATTCAGAAGATATCGGAGTCATCTTTTATGTGTTTACCCTTCATAAAGAATTGTCGGAAAAAAGCATGGAAGGGTTTTATCTGGAAAATAACATGTGGAATAAAGCACTGCTCCCATTTCCTCAGGTCGTTCATAACCGCCTCCATAAACGTACGAATGAGAAGAGTGAAATGTTCCGGGAATTTACCGACCAATTACAAGAATGGAGCATCCCTTATTTCAATGATCATTTTCTCGATAAATGGACCGTCCATGAGCAGCTTGCCGAAGCGGAGCATTTACTTCCATACCTGCCTGATACGGCACTCTTTTCTGCTAAGCGTCTTGAAGCATGGCTCGAAACGTATTCTGTGGTGTTTTTAAAACCAATCAATGGCAGCCAGGGAAAGCAAATCTTCAAAGTTTGTAAAACATCAGATGGCTTTAACTTGGATTATTCTTCCCTTCAACAACAAGTATCTCAAACTTACAGCAGTTTCCATGATTTGTACAAGCGACTTTCCCCCCATATAAAGAAAAGGCAATATATCCTGCAACAAGGTTTGAATCTGGTCCACCTTGATGAAAGACCGGTGGATTTCCGTTATTTATGTCATCGAACCGAGAATAATCGATGGCAGGTAACTTCCATCACCGCGAGGGCCTCCAAAAGCGGTTCATTCGTTTCGAACCTTGCCCAGGGAGGGGAGATGCTATCTGTCAACCATGTACTTGGCGCACAGTTCGATGCAAAAGAAATGCCCCAAATCCGTAAGCACCTGAAAGAACTGGCTTTGGAAGTCGCGAGGGAAATAGGAGCTGTTTCTGAAGGCATCTTCGGGGAATTGGGCATTGACCTCGCCATAGATACAACCGGTCACCCTTGGATTATTGAAGTGAATACGAAACCGTCCAAAAACTTGGATCAACCCCAAAGCACAAGGACAATACGACCATCTGCAAAAGCTGTCATACTCTATTGCCTATACCTTATTCATGAACATTTAAAGGAGAGATAACATGATAACCCTTGGTGTCCTCTCGTTTTCACAACCTACCCCCTACCTTACAAAAATTGCGGAACATGCGATAAAAAATGACGTCAGGACTTGCATCCTTTCACCAGCTCATTTAACAGGAAGTCCTTCTATTGTGAATGGACTGTTATACTCTCCATCTAAAGAGGAATGGGAGAGCACACCATTTCCCCTTCCTTCTTTTATCTACGATCGTTGTTTCTATGGAAATAAAAAGACAAAGCTCTTCAAGTTCCATACAGATACACTGAAAATGAGAGAGGATGTACACTTTCTGGGCTACGGCCTTCCAGATAAATGGGAAGTGTATCAATCACTATCTTCCCTTCCAGAGTTAGAGGCTTTTTTCCCCACCACAAGGAAGTTGACAAGTGTGGCTTATTTTTTATCCCATTTTACTCACCACGACAACTGGTTGATCAAACCTATAAATGGCTCGCAAGGAAGGGGCTTGATAAAAGTGGAGAAGGTGAGTGGGCAATACGTCACAAAAGAAGTGGTACAGCCAGGAGAACTACTTCATGTATTCCGGTCTGATGCGCATTTGAAGAAATGGCTACATATTCGAATGCAGCATGTTGACTATCTTTTTCAACCTTTTTTACCTTTGCAAAATAAAAAGAATGCCCCCTTTGATTTGAGGCTCCTTCTTCAAAAAGACGAGGAGGGGAAATGGACAGAAAGGGTTCGTGCCATCAGGACAGGTCCTAAAAACTATATCACCTCTAACTTGGCAGGCGGCGGAGAGATGCTCCCTTTTTCAGTACTGCTTCATGGAGTGTCCCCTGTTAAAAGAAAGAAGCTGGAAGATCAATTGCAAACTATAGCTGAATGTTTGCCACCTGCCATTGAAAAGAACATAAAGACCTTATTTGAACTTGGCATAGATATAGGGGTGGATCCCGATTATAATTTATGGATTTTAGATATTAATTCCAAGCCGGGTCATAAGATAGTAACAATGGCTTCCCCTTCTGTTAAGACAGAAATCTATGAAGCCCCGAGCAGGTACTGTATGTACTTGTCGTCTATCAAAAGGTGATCTAATGGGAGTTGATGAAAATGAAAGCACTCTTACCTGTTAAATGCAGGGATGACTTAAAGGACCACCGGATCCTGGTTCCTTTCCAGATCAGCAGGATGGAAATAGAATCGATAGCCTTTGGTACCCATCAGTTTTCTTGTAATGCGAGCCTTCATAGTGGACATTCTCTTATTGTTTCCAGACCTTTGTTCGAGAAACTTTTAGTCCCTTATGAAGGAAACATTCATGTGTTCGTTCACGAGGGGACCTTGCACCTTGGGCCATTGATCGGCATTTTTACAGCAGGGTTTACCAGTTCCATTATTCGTCCAATCGGCGAGCGTTCCTTATTTTTTTCAAAGCTGCTTTCCACCGAGAAAAAAGTTGGGGCCTACATGTTCCTTTTCGGTGCCAACCATATCAATTGGGAAGATGGAACCATGGAAGGTTTTATGTTTACCGAACATGGATGGTGTAAGAAGACGCTGCCCTTTCCGCACGTCGTTTATGACCGGCTTCCGAACAGACGTACAGAAAAACATAGGTTGCTTGCCCAAACACGGGAAAAGATGCAAAAGGATTATGCCATCCCATGGTTCAACCCGGGTTTCTTCAACAAATGGAATATTCATCAAAAATTGATGATTGAAGAAAATATCGTGGACTATCTGCCCGAAACCCATAATGGGGTGACCATTGGAAAGATGGAGAAGCTTTTGTCTAAATATCCATTCATCTATTTAAAACCCACGAATGGGAGTTTAGGCCTTGGCGTTTATAAGATCATCTACAATCGTGAAGAAGAAGCCTATTATGCCCGTTACAAAACAGAAGACTTTATCAATAAGCTGCAACGTTCTTCCTCTCTTGAAGCGTTGTTGTCCCATATACTGAAAAATCGTGATCTGTCATCCTATCTCATTCAACAAGGTATACCTTTAATGAAAGTGGATGATTCTTTTGTTGACTTCCGCGTCCACACGAATAAAGATGACCATGGAAAATGGGTAGTGAGCGCAATGGCCGCTAAGATGAGTGGAAAAGGCAGCATCACCACCCATGCTAACAGTGGCGGAATCATCAAGACCATACCAGAAATTTTCACAGATGAGTTGGAGCTCGAAACAGCAATCCATAAACTTACTCATGCCTCCCTTCTAATAAGCGAAGCCATCGATACCCATTTGCCTGGTTTCATCGGGGAAATTGGGTTTGATTTTGGACTTGATAAGGAACAAAGGCTTTGGATGTTTGAAGCCAATTCCAAACCTGGCCGCTCCATATTTTATCATCCGAAATTGCGAAGTGAGGATATTCTCACACGTAAGCTTTCCATTGAGTATGCCGTTTATCTGACGGAAAACACTATAAAAAATCCGGAGGGTGTTTTTTCATGAAAGAACTTTATTATGAACTAGACTCCCAGACGTGGTATCAGAATTTTAACAAAGAAGAAAAGGTGACATTCGGAAAGTACTATTCTGTTCCTTATAAAAAAGAACATGAATCAAACTATCTTAGCCTCCCTTTTCTCCTTAAAGCTTCTAAAGCTGGCCCTCTTGTCGCCATATTGGCCAGTCCTAACCATGAAGGTTTTGTCGGGAACATCGGATTATTCAAACGTATACAGAAGAGCCTTCAGCAACAGGGAGGCCTTTCTGTTGTAGTAACCCCAACGAACCTTACGGAAAATGGAATTGAAGGATTTTGCTATCTGCCTCAACATGACCATTGGATAAAGATGCGTACCCCTCTGCCAGATATTATCTATAATCGCTTATCCCGCTATGAGGACGAAAAGCGATTCCTTGATCAAACAGAGAAGCTTGCATCCCTTTATCACATCCCTGTATTCAATCCCCAATTCTTCGATAAATGGGAGCTATACCTGCAGTTGCAGGATAATGAAACATTAAGCCAGCATCTTCCGAAGACCGGACTCCTTTCCGAGGAGACGTTAAGCGAATATCTTTCAACCTACCCTTCCGTTTATATTAAGAAGCGGAAAAGCAAGAAAGGAAAAGGAATCTATCTTATCATCAGGAATGGAAATACTTATTTAATGAGGACAACTTCCCCCTCGACCGTCCTGTTTCCATCCTTGGGCAAACTTGCTCGCTTCCTTCAAAAGGGTGAGGCCCTAGATTCCTATATCATTCAAGAAGCTATCTCCACTTTGCCGATGAAAGGCAAGAAATTCGATTACCGAATTTTAGCCCACGCAAATCAAAACCGTTTTACCATCACCGGTGTCGGAGTTAGGTTAGCAAAAAAACAGCAAGTAACCACCCATGTCCCTGCAGGTGGTGCCATCGTCTCAACAGACGAGCTTCCAGTGAAAACAGACCATGAGACCATGAATCTTCTGATAAACCATTGTGGAAAACAGCTAAATGCTTTTTATGATGATATTGGAGAATTCTCTGCAGATGTCGGGGTGACACGTGAAGGAAAGCTTTATATTTTTGAATTAAATGCCAAACCGATGGATTTTGACGAGCCCCCTATCAAGCGGCAGGCGGCTGAAAATATTACCAGAGTCTTTTATGAGAGAACGAATTATACCAAGCAGGAATCCTCTTCATAATGTAGAATATGGTTATAAGCTATAAATAACCGACACAACAAGGGGAGGAAAATTGCTTGATTTCACACTTCCAACTTAAACCTTTATATCAAAACAACCAATTACCCGGCTGGCACCTTTCCTTCTTTTATAAAGGTCATGCCGTAAAAGCCGTTTATCACAAAAACGGTTCGATTGAATGGCCAGAATCGCAAGCTCTTTCCGAAGAGGAAAAACAGGCTGTCGAAGCACAAATCCATGAATTGATGCTGTTCCATGTCTATGATTGACTGCAAAATTACTTAGATGAAAGAATCATTTCCCCTCCTTAAGATACACTAACAACAAGGAGGGATTCTTTATGTCTGAAAAGAAAAAAACGTCCAAAGAACCACAATACGAAGGCCGTGACGAATATTTCATGGATGTTGACAGGTATATCAATGAGGGGATGGCTGGCGGAACGGTCTTTGAACGCGACCGCTACACCAACATCGAAGAGGCCCGCGATCTGAAAAAAGAAGAACCACCTATTGTAAGAAAATAGTTTTGTTATTTTGGTAATCACCGCTGTTTCTTTCCACAAATGGCTGCGCTTATCCAGAGTGCGCCCTTGAGCCTCCTCGGCAAGCCCTTTATAGTTTGGTTATCTGTTGGAAGAGTTGATCTTCGTTGCAGGAGCTTCGCTTTCCGCGGGCAGTCCGGAAGCCTCCTCGGGCTAACGCCCTGCGGGGTCTTCCATGTCCTTTCCTCCCGCAGGACAAGGAATACTTCGACAGCGATTCATCGCACGAAGAAAATGCGTTAGCATTTTCTAGGAGTCTTCGCTCCTTCCACTGCGATCAACTAGAGAATTTCAATATTTTCAGCTTTGTCTACACACTGAAAGCTCTTCCTTGGAAGAGCTTTGTCTTTGTTTGTCCTGCACACTTCGATATAATGGGAAATAAGCAATCATTAAGCTTTTAAAGAAGAGGGATAAGACATGTACAACAAATTAGAGAGAATCTATAAGAACGCACTTATTCAATCACCATCCCCCCACAGTTTTTCACGCTACGTCTGGTTCCTGACCCCTGAAAATGACTACTACGGAATTGAAAAAGAGGCGCTGAGTCCAAGGGATATTCTTTTTCTTGAAACATTTCTCAAAAGAGTCGAAGAAAGCCAACTTTCCATGACAGGTACGGAAAAGTGGTGGCATGAGTTGTTGTTTCTCCAACAACAACCTGAAAAAGACCTCTTCCACCCACAAAGATCTTTGCGATTTATCCATTTTCATTTTTCCGAGCCCCTATCTAATAAGGAAGAATGGAAAGAAGCAATGCTTGCGTTTTTTGACAGTGAAATAGAAATTGTATGGGAAAGCCTGACAAGCGGAGTCATCATTGACTTAATGCCAGAAACTAAAGGGGAGGAGTTTGTATCCTTTTCTGATATGGTAGATACGACTGCCACCGATTTTTATGCAAATGTTAAGTTGTATATTGGTGCCTATACCAGTTCTCAAGAAGATCTTGCATCTCTGTTTCAATGGGAAGAACGTTGTTTTGCTCTTTCCATGAAAGGAAGAAAGCAAAGAAGCATCCATACTTTCGAGCACGCCCTCCCTTTTATCGTGACAGAACAGGTAGAAACTGGACATCTCCCTCCCATCAAAAGCATGTTCGGAACGATCATGGAAGATGAAAAGGAATTATTACATAGCGTGAAAGTCTATATCGAAAATAATATGAATGTCTCGCTCACCGCAAAAAAGCTTTTCATGCACCGGAACAGTCTTCAATACCGAATTGATAAATTCATTGAACGAACTGGTATCGATATCAAAAATTTTCAAGGCGCATTGGCAGCCTATTTGGCCATCATTATCATGGAAAATGAGCACAAAAGGTAACGTTGCACAAAGACGTGCCTTTTTTTTGTGCAACTTGTACATTTACGGAATGTAATCGTTTTCGGTACACTGTAAGCAGATTAAAAAAACGATTTCATTAGGGGGATATAGATATGGCTGAATTAAAATTAGATCACATTTATAAGGTATATGAAGGTGACGTAACTGCAGTTAAAGATTTCAATTTACACATTAAAGATAAAGAATTTATCGTATTCGTAGGTCCATCTGGTTGTGGTAAATCCACTACATTACGTATGATCGCGGGTCTTGAGGAGATTTCCAAAGGGGATTTCGTCATTGATGGAAAAAGAATGAACGATGTTGCGCCGAAAGATCGCGACATTGCGATGGTATTCCAAAACTATGCCCTATATCCACATATGAATGTATATGACAACATGGCATTTGGTTTGAAATTACGTAAATTCCCTAAAGAAGAAATTGATCGTCGCGTGAAAGAAGCAGCGGCAATCCTAGGCTTAGAGCAATACCTAGATCGTAAACCAAAAGCATTATCCGGTGGTCAGCGTCAACGTGTGGCATTGGGCCGTGCAATCGTACGTGATGCAAAAGTATTCTTAATGGATGAGCCTTTATCCAACCTTGATGCAAAGCTTCGTGTTGCGATGCGTGCGGAAATTTCCAAGCTTCACCAACGTCTGCAAACTACTACTATTTATGTAACGCATGACCAAACAGAAGCAATGACAATGGCAACACGCCTTGTTGTAATGAAAGATGGGATCATCCAACAGGTTGGTTCTCCGAAGGAAGTTTACGAGAACCCTGAAAACGTATTCGTAGGTGGGTTCATCGGATCCCCAGCAATGAACTTCTTCAATGGTAAACTAGAGGATGGTTCGTTCACAATCGGTGAGCAAAAAATTACGGTACCAGAAGGAAAAATGAAAGTACTTCGCGATCAAGGATACGTAGGAAAAGAAATAATCCTTGGAATTCGTCCGGAAGATATCCATGATGAGCCTGTATTCATCGAATCATCTGTAGGAAGCACAATCACAGCAGTTATTGAAGTTTCTGAGCTTCTTGGTGCAGAATCTATGTTATACTCTCAAATTCACGGTCAAGATTTCGTAGCACGTGTTGACTCCCGTACAGATGTGAAGCCTCAACAACAGCTTCAACTTGCGTTGGATATGAACAAATGTCACTTCTTCGATCTTGAAACAGAATCTCGCATTCGTTCTAAGTAATATAGCTAATCTGAAACAGGCCCTAACAGGCCTGTTTTTGTCTATTTGAGTCTTGTTTATTCTTGAATAGTAATAATTTGCTCGTTTTGGCAAACTGCACAACTGATCAGATGGGCACAAACATGGTTTTCCAGACTATTCAGGTCTCCATCCACCAACTTTAAAAGGTTTATTTCCATGTAAGCACTATAATCATCCAGATAATCCGTAACTTTTCCTGTATCAATCATCATGCTCCCACAAGAGCCGCACATACCAGTGTAATTTTCAAATCCATTACATAGCGGACAAATCTCCATAACGGTTCCTCCAATTGCATTCATCTCTGCTTCTTTATAATTTTTACATTTTACCAGTAAATATCCCACATTCCCCCAAATTTAGATTATCCATAAATTACCTTAAATTAAATGAATAAGGATATTATGAATTTCCTATAATACAAGTAACAACTTATCACCCGATGGACCGAGCCTAGAAGGCAGCAGAATTCTCTGCACTCACTGGTGCAATCCCAGTTGGTCCAGCCAAAACTATATTACGAGGAGATGAATCACATCATGGCAAGCAGAAACAATTCGTCTAATCAATTAGTAGCACCTGGAGCTCAAGCAGCTATCGACCAAATGAAGTACGAAATCGCAACTGAATTTGGTGTAAATCTTGGTGCAGACACAACTTCTCGCTCTAACGGATCTGTTGGTGGAGAAATCACTAAGCGTCTAGTTCAAATGGCTGAGCAATCCCTAGGCGGAAGATAAGTAACAGTTTTACTAGTAACAAATAATTTTATATGTATGGCTGAAGACACCTCAATTTTTGGGGTGTCTTTCTTAATATGGCAAAAAACTATAGCATTTAATTTATGGATTATCTTTCAATTTCATGGGGTATAAATATATAGATTTTACGTTTTACATAAATTTGAAGAGGAGGATATTTCATGCATTGGTATTTAGAAGGTTTTAGAAATTATTTTAACTTTAGTGGGAGAGCTAGAAGAAAAGAGTATTGGATTTTCACACTAGGAAATTTCGTTATATTCTGGCTATCGGCTATTTTACTTGTGAGCCTTTTCCCAAATAATGATACACCTGGTGTACTATTCCTATTTGTTTATGGGGTTGTTATGTTTTTACCTAGCCTCTCCATTACCGTTCGCAGATTGCATGATATCGGAAGAAGCGGTTGGTGGAATTTACTGGCACTTATACCCCTGATTGGCTGGATCCCCATTTTCGTCTTCACTTGCATGGAAAGTGAATCTGATAATAAGTATGGACCAAATCCAAGGAAGCTTCCTGCTGTCTATAAGGAAGAAACCATTGCCCGTTAGATTAGATAATTACACCTAAATCATATACACTATAATTAAAATGATGAAGGTGGCGTTATGGTTGAGAATTGTGTTAGTCGGTGGCGGCCATGCACATTTAAAGTGCTTAGCTAGGATAAAAATAGAGAATGCCTCATTAAACCATTCCGTTATCCTGATATCCCCAGACCGTTATCAATATTATTCCGGTATGTTTTCCGGATTTACAGAAGGGATTTATTCGCTCGATGACATCAGGATAGATCTGAAAAACCTGGCAGAACGTGCGGGTATCACTTTTATAGAAGAAAAGGTAGTAAACGTCTCTGTTTATGATAAGACTTTAACCACGGAAGACGGAGCTATAGTTCCATTTGATGTGGTTTCATTTGACATAGGTTCTAATATGGAGATCCCCCCTTCTTTTGCAGAGTGGTTAATGCCTATCAAGCCGAATTATCTATTTGCAGAGAAAATCATATCCTATCGGAAAAAGGAATACCCCGTTGTGGTAGGTGGAGGGGCTTCAGGTGTCGAACTCGCCTTGGCAATGACCGCCTGGCGAAACACGAACGGATATCCTCAAAATGTCACCTTGATTACCTCTTCCACCCCATTACCCTCCTCATCAAGGAAAGCAACGACTATAATCAGAAATGTTGCAGCCTCTAAAGGACTCAGGATAATAGAAGGGGATACTGTAAAAGAAATGCATGGCACTCATATCACTACGAAAAATCAGGTAAATCTCCCTCACTCCCATGTACTGTGGGTAACCGGCCCCAGGGCAAGCGGTATTTTTCATGATAGTCACTTGCCTTGTGATGAAAACGGCTTCCTACTTGTTAAGAATACGCTCCAAGCGAAGGGGATGCCTTATATTTTTGGAGCAGGAGATTGCATTACAATGGAAAAACACCCACAACTCCCTAAAAACGGCGTTTATGCGGTAAGACAGGGTGAATTGCTTTGGGAGAATATTACACGATATCTAAAAAAGGAAACATGTCGAACATTCAACCCCCAGCGTCATTTCTTATCCTTGATTTCCACTGGGAATCAAGAAGCTTTATTTCAATATGCAAATTTCACATTCCACCATAAGATAGCATGGAAGCTAAAACACAAAATAGATGTTGCTTTCATGCGAAAACATCAATAATAAAGCCCCTTACGTAATAGTAAAGGGCTCGTGTGTAGTAAAGTCCAAAAATGATAAATACCTCTAGTTGATCGCAGTGGAAGGAGCGGAGACTCCTGCGGGAGGAAGGGACAGGGAAGACCCCGCAAGGCGTAGCCGAGGCCACTGAAAAACCCAATAACTTATCGTTCAAATGATTTCTAGCTGTTAATTGGAGCAATAGGCGCAGACTCCTGCGGGGGGATAGCGACAATCTTGAGACCCCGCAGGGCGCAGCTCGAGGAGGCTCAAGGTCGCCCCGCGGAAAGCGAAGCCGTTTGCGGAGATTAACAGCGGTGTTAACCAGATTATTAACAATCATTAATTTTTCAGTGGCCTTGGCGTAGCCAGAGGAGGCTTCCGGACCGCCCGCGGAAAGCGAAGCTCCTGCAACGGAGATCAACTGTTTCAACAGTTAACCTAACTAAATTATAGTTTGTCAACAGTCTGAGCCCTTTACGTAATAGTAAAGGGCTCTTGTAAATGTAAAATTATACATTACTTTCTATCAAACGCAGAAACTGCTTTGTTCTCACATTTTTGGGATTTTCAAAGATATCCAAAGGTGTCCCCTGTTCTACTATTTTTCCATCATCCATGAAAATCACTTCATCTGCCACTTCTCTCGCAAACTTCATTTCATGGGTTACAACCACCATTGTCATGCCTTCCTGCGCGAGCTCCTTCATCACTCTGAGCACCTCGCCCACTAGTTCCGGATCAAGGGCAGATGTCGGTTCATCAAAGAGCATCACTTTCGGTTCCATGGCGAGCGCCCTTGCAATTCCTACACGCTGTTGCTGGCCACCAGAAAGCTGAAATGGATAGAAATCAAGCTTGTCTCCAAGCCCCACTTTTTCAAGAAGCCTACGGGCTCGCTCTTCCACTTTCTTTTTCGCTTCTTTTTTTACTGTAATCGGACCTTCCATCACATTTTGTAAGGCCGTCATATGGGGGAACAGGTTGTAACCCTGAAACACCATCCCGGTCAATCTTCTAAAGTCAGCTATCCTGCTTGATGAAACTTTAGCAGAAAAGTCCAGAGATTGTCCATCAATCTCCACTTTTCCTGATGTTGGTGTCTCTAATATATTCAAGCAACGCAGAAGGGTGGTTTTTCCTGATCCGGACGGACCGATGACCACGACCACCTTCCCTTGCGCCACATTCAAATCAATTCCTTTTAATACTTTCAATTCTCCAAATTGCTTATATAAGCTCTCTACTGAAATCATCTTTTGAGCTCCTTTATCATTTAGCTACGTAGCGGTCTAATCGTCGCTCTACCCTTCCTTGGACAAGGGATAGGCAGAAGCAAATTACCCAATAGATCAAGGCTGCTTGAGTGTATAATAGCAAAAATTCATAGTTAGTAGCCGCTATCTGCTGTGCCACTCTGAACATTTCGGTAACCAAGATCAAGGACGCAAGTGATGTATCTTTCACAAGACTGATAAATGAATTTGAAAGCGGTGGAATGGATACACGGGCTGCCTGAGGAAGAATGATTCTTCTCAATGCCTGCGAATAGCTCATTCCCATGGAATATGCCGCTTCCCATTGCCCTTTTGGCGTAGATAGGATGGCAGCGCGGATTATTTCGGATGCGTATGCCCCTACGTTCATTGAAAAAGCAATGACTGCTGCAGGAAACGGATCAATTGTGACTCCGATAGAAGGCAACCCGTAGAAAATAATAAATAGTTGTACCAATAGCGGAGTCCCTCTTATGATGGAAACGTAAACTCTCGCAAGCATCTCTAAAGGTTTTATCGGAGAGATTCGAGCCAATGCCGTTAGTATGGCAATCGTCAAGCCGATACTAAATGCGGAAAGAGTAAGTGGTATGGTAGTAAACAAAGCTCCCTTCACCAAAGGGAGAAGGGAGTTTTGTGCGATTGTCATCCATCTTTCAAGACGTTCCGGATCAGTAAGGATACTAGTTAAGTACATTTTCACCAAACCATTTCTCTGCAATTTCTTCGTACGTTCCGTCTTCAATGATTTCAGCAAGTGCTTGATTCACAGCTTCTACAAGCTCGTCACTGCCTTTACGGAACATAAAACCACTTTGCGCTGCGTTGTCAGATTCTGCCACGATTTTAATTGCAGCATTCGGACGGTTCTTTTGGAAATCAAGTACGGACAATTTATCATTAATCGTGACATCCACACGATTTGAGTTTATTAATTCAATTGCTTGATTGAATCCTTCCACCCCTTCAATTTCCGCATTGTATTCACGAGCAATATCCGCATAGTTGCTTGTTAGGGATTGCGCGGATTTTTTACCATCGATATCTTCAAAGCCATTAATTTCGTCATTATCCTCTTTTGTGACAAGTACGGCAGCTGAAGTGATGTAGTGATCAGAAAAATCATATTTCTCTTGACGATCCTCACGAATACCTACTTGATTTGCAATCATATCAAAGCGCTTAGAGTCAAGACCTGCAAACATGGCATCCCATTGGGTTTCCATGAACTTTGCTTCTACACCCATTTTCTCTGCTATCGCCTCAGCAATTTCCACGTCAAAGCCTGTCAATTTCCCTGAATCATCATGAAAAGTAAATGGCGGATATGTACCTTCTGTTCCAATTAGAAGCTCGCCTTCCTCTTCTACTTTGCTTAAAAGATTGTCTGTTTCTTCTTTAGGAGCATCTCCTGTTGAACCGTTGTTATTAGATGTACCACAAGCGGCAAGTACCACTGCTGATAGCAAAAGAAGTGCTAAAACGGATAGTAAATTCTTCTTCATTTTGTTAAACCCCCAGTATTCTTATATGAATTATTTAATTGCAACATACTGTATAGTATAAAATGTTGAATCAATTGTCAAAGACTTTGTTTTCCTTTTTACTATTCCCTTATTATTTTTAAAATAGGCCTTTTTCTCAAAGATTGTTGCTATTCTCTAGTTAAAAGTCTACTTAAAATAACAAAAGGTCATGGAGGTTAATCCCCATGACCTGTTCATTATCCTGCCAACCCTTTACTTCCCTGCTGCAATTCATACATCTGATAATATTTTCCTTTTCTCTCCATCAGCTCATCATGATTGCCTCGTTCTGATATTTCTCCACGATCCAAGACAAGGATTTGATCTGCATTTTTAATAGTAGAAAGTCGATGTGCAATGATAAAGGTCGTTCTTCCTTTTTTGAGAACTTCCAAAGCCTGTTGAATAATGGCTTCGGTTTCTGTATCAATGCTCGCTGTCGCTTCATCCAATATAAGAATTGCGGGGTCAAATGCAAGTGCACGCGCAAAAGAAATAAGCTGTCGTTGTCCTGAAGACAAGGTACTACCCTTTTCAATGACAGGTTCGTCGAGCCCATTCGGTAGTGCGTTGATGAAATCAATGGCACCTACGTCCTCCAGTGCTTTTTTGACCCGCTCGATAGTAATCGAAGGATCATCCAAGCTTACATTGGAAGCAATGGTTCCACTGAACAGGAACGGATCCTGTAGCACAATGCCCATATGTTGTCTGACTGCCTGCTTTGGTAAATCCTGAATATTCTCTCCATCTATGATGATTTTTCCTTTTTCAATATCATAAAAGCGAAATAGGAGGTTCATGATGGAGCTCTTCCCGGATCCTGTATGCCCTACAAGTGCGACAGTCTCGCCTTTATGGGCTGTAAAAGAAATGTCTTTCAGAACATACTCGTTCTCCTTGTAACCAAACCAAACGGAATCAAACGATACATTGCCTTCGTATCGCGGGTGCTTGACATCGGAAACCTGGATGCCGGCCTCATCCATCAATTCAAAGACACGTACTGCAGAAACACGCGCTTGTTCCAGGTTTGCCAGCTGGTTCACCATTCCCGTGATTGGCCCGAACATTCTTCCCAAGTAATCCACGAAAGCGTAAAGAACCCCTAGAGAAACCATCGTGCCGATTCCAAGCGATGCGCCGCCAAAATACCATATGACCACGACAAAAGAGATATTTCTTAATACCCCTACAAGATTATGGGAGGTCAAGGCATTCAAACTTAACAGCTTATTTTGATAAGAGAAATGCTGCTCATTCCAGCCCTCGAATTCTTCCTTCGCCTTCTTCTGACGACGGAAGGCTTGAATGATGGGCATACCTTGTATCGATTCATTGATATTACCGTTGATATCACTTAAAAGTGCACGTATTTTATGGTTGTAGACAGAAGCATATTTTCGGTAGAAAATGAACCAAACAATCAAGATCGGAATCAATGCCAGGCAGATTGCAGCTAGCTTTACATCAAGTAAAAAGAGGGCAATATAAATTCCAGTGATATAGATCAATCCGGAAAAGAAGGTAGCCAATACGGTCACATACAATTCCTTGATCGTTTCTGTATCATTTGTAATCCTTGAAACTACTTTACCTGCTGGCAAGTGATCAAAATACTGGATTGGCAGCTTCTGAATCTGACCAAACACATCCTCCCTCATCTTCTGGATGATGCGATTCGCAGAAGTCTGCAAATAATAGCTTTGACCGTACTGGAAGAAGGATGCCAAAACTAGCAGAGCAAAGTAAAGACCAACCAAGTAAATGATGTATTTTACATCCGGCTCATAAAAGCTGATCAATTCACTATTGGAAAGCCTCTTAGCAGGATAGGATTCCTGTTCGCCACTACGGCTGATGATCAGTTCACCGTTTCGTGCCTTCCTCTCCCCATCAAAACGAATATCAGAAGGAATGAAGTAATATTCTCTACCTACCTGAAGGATTCTTACCGTATTCTCTGATGTAGGGTTTATCCCAATCCGATCCTCCCTGACATAGTACTTCCCTTGGAAGAACACGCGGTCTTTGCCGTCCTCTTCCGTCGCAATCCAGGCTTTCTCAATTCCCAGGATATGATTATCAATCATTCGTTTTGCAATGAAGGGGCCAGTCAGTTCCGCTGCAACCGCAACCGAGAGCATCAGTAATGCAAGGATGATTATTTTCTTTTGAGTTAATGCATATTGAAATAGGCGTTTGCCTGATTTTATTTTTTTCATGTTAAAACTTCGCCTCCTTTTGGCGACTGAACCTGTTGCCGTTCAAACTGTTCTTTGTACCACCCTCCGATGGCCATCAATTGGTCATGCATGCCCGATTCCACAATTTCCCCGTCCTCAAGAACGATGATCCAATCTGCATGCTGGACACCTGATAACCGGTGGGTAGAGATAAGTGTTGTCTTTCCAGCCCGTTCGTTTCTTATATTTTCTATGATGGTCGCTTCCGTTTTCGCATCCACTGCCGATAAGGAATCATCCAAGATGAGTATTTCAGGATTGGCAATGAGTGCACGTGCAATAGATATACGTTGCTTCTGCCCACCTGACAAGGAGACCCCTTTCTCACCGACCAACGTCTGTAATCCTTCTGGCAGCATCTCCAAATCTTTTTCAAAAGCAGACGACCTGATGGCCTGTGCAATCTCTTCCGTTGTGGCGTCTTCTTTTCCAAAAAGTATGTTCTCTTTGACAGACCTCGAAAAAAGAATATGATCTTGTGGTACATACCCAATCCATCCTTGGATGGTGTGGAGCGAAATTTGTTGTAGATCTACCCCATTGATGCTGATTCTTCCAGTTCCAAGTGGATATTCCCTTAATAGTTGTTTAATCAATGTCGTTTTTCCACTACCCGTTTTCCCGACGATCCCAAGAGTCTGCCCTGCTTTTAAATGAAAGGAGACATCTTTTAAATTATCTACTGTAGAGGAAGGGTATCTGAATGTAACCTGATTAAATTCAATGGAGTCAGGTTGAGCAACATCCACCAACTCAGGGTGATCTGCGACATCCTGTTTGTAGGAAAGTGTCTCATTGACGCGATCCAACGATGCATTCCCTCTTTGCATGACATTGATGAGTTCACCAATAGCAAACATCGGCCAGATCAACATCCCGAGGTAAACGTTGAATGCCACAAGTTCCCCAAGTGTTATGGTTTTGTGGAAAACCAAGTATGCACCGTATCCAAGACCAATCAGGTAGCTTGCACCTACCAACAGTTTTATAGTCGGCTCAAATAAAGAATCAATGATGGCAACCTTCACATTTTTCTTATAAACATCATCTGTCATCTGATGGAATCTGCCCTGATCCGCCCTTTCCTGTACATAAGCACGAATGACCCGCACTCCCGCAATGGATTCGAGTACTCTGTCATTCATGTCTCCAAAAGCATCCTGCGCTTCTGTAAAACGCTGATGAATTTTCTTCCCATAGATATTCATGGCAAGTGCCATTAGTGGCAATGGAATGATAGCTGCAAGCGTCAATTTCCAGCTGATCATAAAGCCCATTGTCCCTAAAATGATAAGCATGAACACGCTTGAATCAATCAGTGTCAATACACCGAAGCCCGCTGTCGTCGAAATTGCCTTCAAGTCGTTGGTTGCGCGGGCCATTAAATCCCCTGTCCGGTTCTTTTCATAAAAGGTTGGTGTCATCTTTAACAAATGCCCCATCAATTTTGAACGTAGCGACCTTTCCACCAAAAAAGAACTACCGAACAGCTGGTACATCCAGGTGTAGGTGATTCCGTAAATGACAATGGCCAATACCATGAGGAATACCACATACTGCATGAGTTTTTCCGGCGTGAATGCCCCAACCTGTATATCATCAATCGCCATCCCGATCATTTTCGGCGGGATAACTTCTAAAATACCTGCAAAAATAAGTAATGCAATGGCAATCGTATATCTCTTCCAATGTTCCTTAAAAAACCAACCCAATTTTCCTAGTACTGAAAACATAATTGTAAACTCTCCCTTCTATGCTGAATTCCAGTTTCTTGCTACCCTCCATCTGAAGCCACTTTGTACATCATCAAACGAACATAAACACTTTGCATAGTCAATTCCTCCTGATATTCCGGAAGAGTTATCTCTTTCGGTAATTAATCTACTGGGAAATTATAGAAATAAAACAAAATAAAAAGGTGGCATACCGAACGTTACTCGGTATGCCACCTTTTCTCTCCATAAAAAAAGCACACGTCACGCCCTGTTGGTGACCTGTGTTCCCTACAAAGATATCTGAACAAATTTAAAGAAACAGAGATGAGTTACAAACTAGCCTCATATCTTTTAGGACAGGTCACAAGATCTATTAAATTGTGGATGTAGCCAGCTTTGCCATCTTTGCCATCTTTGTTCATTCCAATAGTTGCTATCATCAACTTAATCATCTTCATAACCTCCCTTTCCTTTAAATTAAAAAAGTTTCATATAATTTCCACTTTTTAAACTTACCACCGTAGACAAGCACTTGTCAATCACCAATTTAACCAAAATTAAGATAGTTTAAATATTTCAGCCATGTTACATTTGTTAAATTAAAAGAAGGGGGACAGACCCACACAGGAGTTTCCCCTTCCACAGCGAAGCCTCATGCATTTTTGGGCATTTGTGTTCTCCCCTTGCTATTTTTGGATTAAACTGTTATTCTAAAGAAGAATTATTTTTGTTCGGTATGTAAGGATTCAAAGTTAAGATTTAACTTTCGCCTTGATATTTCTAAGAGCAAGAATAGTAATACATTGTGTGGCAAGCACACTAGGAGGTAACAACATGTTACAAGGTACAGTAAAATGGTTTAACGCAGAAAAAGGTTTCGGATTCATCGAGCGCCAAGACGGAGACGACGTATTCGTTCACTTCTCAGCGATCCAAGGCGAAGGTTTCAAATCTTTAGAAGAAGGTCAATCTGTTACATTTGAAATCGTTCAAGGTAACCGTGGCGACCAAGCTGCTAACGTTAACAAAGCATAATCTATAACACAACATATAAAAGGCTCCCAGTGATGGGGGTCTTTTTGTTTTGCCCTTTGTAGATTAATCCCTCCCATCCTCCCCCATTCCATCTCAACTTGTGACTAATTTGTTAAAGATGCATTTAATATATTACTTTAAATACATTCATCATTTATAATAAAGATGTATTTAAAATATATCTTTAAAGGGGAGGCATTTTAAGATGCTTAGCTCAAAAACAATTGAAATTGTTAAATCGACCGCTCCAGTTCTAGCAGTGAAGGGTGAGGAAATTACCACCCATTTCTATAAAACTTTATTTACTAATCATCCTGAACTATTAAATATCTTTAATCATGCTAATCAAAAGAAAGGACGCCAGCAAACCGCTTTGGCCAACACCGTCTATGCGGCAGCTACATATATCGACCAGCTAGAAGTCCTTTTGCCTGCTGTAAAGCAGATAGCCCACAAGCATCGAAGTTTGGCCGTTAAACCGGAACATTATCCAATTGTTGGGGAACATCTACTTGAAGCCATAAAGGCAGTACTTGGAGAAGCGGCAACAGATGAGATTATTGAAGCATGGGGAGAAGCCTATGGAGTCATTGCAGATGTGTTCATCTCTGTAGAAAAAGAGATGTATGAGGAAGCGGCACAACAGCCTGCCGGTTGGGAAGATTTCAAAGACTTTGACGTGGTGGAAAAGGTGGAGGAAAGCGAGCTTATTACTTCATTTTACTTGAAGCCATCTGACGGGTCTGCTGTACCTTCTTTCGCTCCTGGACAGTACATCACCATCAGAATCTCCATACCAGGAGAAAAGAATTTATTCAATCGTCAATACAGTTTATCTGATGCAAGCAACGGGGAGTGCTTCCGAATCTCTGTCAAAAAAGAAAATGGTGATCCTGATGGGGTAGTATCCAATTACCTTCATGATCATGTGGAACCAGGTCATACATTGGAAGTAACAGCACCGGCGGGTGATTTTATACTTGAAACGAAACAAGCTTCCCCTGTTTACTTAATAAGTGGAGGTGTGGGTATCACACCAATGCTAAGTATGTTGAAGACCATTGCCAAAGAACAACCGACACGACCAGCCACTTTCATTCACGCAGCCAGAAATGGTTCAGTACATGCATTTAAAGATGAAGTCAGAGAAGCCATTGAAATAATGGAGAACGGGAAAAAGCTTTTTGTTTATGAAAATCCATCAGATGAGGATGTAAGATTAGGATCTTTCCATGAACAAGGCTACATTACGGAAAATATGTTAAAAGGCTTAAACATCGATAAAGATGCGCTGTTTTATGTCTGTGGACCAGTTCCATTCATGAAATTTGTCATCTCCATGCTTGGAAAACTTGGAGTCGCTGAGGAAAATATCAGATACGAGTTTTTTGGACCTTCCATTGATATGAAGAAGGAAGAAGAAATGGCGGTTAAATAAATGGTCGAGTGGGCTTGCTGCTTGTTTGCAGCAGGCTCTTTGTTGTTTACCTTGATTTTGAATTTGAATGAAGTCAAAAGTTAAAGTCAAAAAAATACCCCCACTCTCATTCAAGAGCAGGGGACTACATGCAAACATGTTATAAAGTAAATGGTGATTTCATTATATCATTTATCGGGAGGTTTAGTGAATATTTTTTGACAATGTTGTGAAAAGAGCAATTCTTAGGCGTTTGCTATTCATTAGTGCTGTTAATGATGGTTGATCGGTTAGTGGTAGATGGGGATGGTGAGACTGGCTTTCTAGATGGGTGTTAAGCTCAAATGTCCGAAGTTTTCGGTTTTTTGTCCAAAGTTTTTAAAAAGGTGACCGAAGTTTCACAAAAGTTATCCAAAGATTTTGTAAAGTTGTCCGAACGAAATTTTCAAATTTCCAAACACCTTAATTTCTTGACCGAAGACCTTATATAAAAGTCCGAAGCCCCCTCATGAATACATAATAATTGTCAGAAGCTTACAGATAAATGTCCAAACCGTATTATTAGAGTTAGATTGTCACCCAAATTGAGCAATTTTAGTCCATATTTTCTTCTTCACTCTAATTTTCACCCCACCACAAAGGTCAATCTCCTCTTAACACTGCCTGCCCTTTAACCATTCGTTCTCTGCACCTTTTCTATGCACCGAGAAAACGATTCAGCCGCTGCAACAGGTGAGTCAGCTTTTGAGATAGCCGAGATCACCGCAACTCCATCTGCTCCAGATTCCAATACCGCCCAAGCATTTTCAACTGAAATACCGCCAATTCCCACTATCGGGACGGTAATGCCCGCATGGCGAATTTGCCTGATAACCTCTGGCCCTTTCACTTCCCTGATGTCTTTTTTGGTGGTAGTGAAGTACATGGGTCCCACTCCTATGTAATCAGCTCCAACCCTAACAGCTTCAGCAGCCTCCTCCACTGTGTGACAGGAAACACCGATAACCATTCCGGGCGTTAGCCGTTCCCTCACAAAAGTAAAAGAATCATCCTCTTGCCCGATATGCACGCCGTCTGCCTCGATTTCCACCGCCATCTCGATATCATCATTCACGATAAACGGAATATCATGCCTCTTACAAATTTCCTTAAGCTCCAAGGCAAAATCCCTTTTTTCTGCCCCCACCTTGGCCCCTTGTCCTTTTTCACGAAACTGGAAAAGAGTAATTCCCCCGTTGATGGCTTCCTGCAGCACATCCTTTGGGTCTCGACCATTGCAATCCACACTGCCCATCACAAAATATACATGTAACCATTCCCTCTTCATACGCCAACACCAGTTTTTCGGTATGCCCAGTGATTGGTTGGACCATGGCCACTACCTATTCCAAGTTCTTGCTCAATGGCAAGATGAATATAGCGTTTTGCCACCAAAATCGCATCTTCCACTGTGTAACCTTTGCCTAGTCCAGCCGCGATAGCCGCCGCAAACGTACAGCCGGTTCCATGAGTGTGTCTTGTATCAACGCGCATGCTTTTGAGCTCAATAAAGCAGTTACCATCATAGACGAGGTCAACTAACTCCTCCCCTTCCCCATGTCCGCCTTTAATGACAACATGGGAAGAGCCAAGTTTATGAAGCATGCGAGCCGCTTCCTTCCTCCTGTCCATTGAATCCAACGTCATTTCGGTCAGCACTTCCGCTTCAGGAATATTCGGCGTTGTGACAGTCGCGAGCGGGAGGAGCTTTTCGCGAATTGCCCTTATTGCATCCTCCTGTAACAGTTTTGCCCCACCTTTGGCTATCATGACAGGGTCCACCACTACATTTCCCCAGCCATATTCTGCAATCTTGTTGGCTACTGACTCAATGATGACGCCGCTGAATAACATTCCCGTTTTTAAAGCATCCGGACGTAAATCCTCTGCAATGGAATGCAATTGCTCCAATACCATGTCAACTGGTATCGGATAGACGCTTTGGACCCCTAATGTGTTTTGGGCGGTCAAGGCGGTGATGGCCGACATCCCATACACATCCAGCTCCTGAAACGTTTTAATATCAGCCTGGATGCCGGCACCTCCGCCACTATCGGAGCCTGCTATCGTTAATACTTTTGCTACCATAGATTTCTCAGTCCCTTATCCTAAATATCGGTGATACAATGTTTTTGCCCTCGCAATTTCTTTTGTCCCATGAACGAGCACCCTACCATCCTGGAAAGCTACCAGGCGATGCCCCTCCACTTGGAAGGAAATTAAATATGGGTTGGCTTCCACACCTATCCCTTGGGAGGTCAAAAGCTCTTTAATTGCCCTCAGACTCCTACCCCCAGACAATGTTTCCGCTGGTCTTATCTGCACGGAATCCCTTCCGCATAGGACAGCCGTTTTTGTCTGGTTTTCAAAAGATAAAAAAGGATACGCCTTATTTTCTCCACAACTTAAACATTCAAGGTTCTTCAATCCCGCTACATTCAAGGAGACATATTGATTTTTCCACAAATCGAAGGAAACGAGCTTACGATTGCAGTCCTTGACATTACCAGAAAGGATTTTCAACGCCTCTGCAACCTGATGAGCAACCACCATCCCAACAGCTGGGGCAATAATCCCGACTGTATCGCAAGTCGCACCTCCCAGGGGAACTGTTTTCAGCAAACACTGCAAGCAGGGGGTTTCACCTGGAAAAATGGTAAAAGAGATGCCGTAGCTCCCCACACACGCGCCATAAATCCAAGGAACACCATGCTTTTGACTAATATCATTCATGATCATGCGGATATCAAAGTTATCGGTCGCATCAAGCAACAGATCAAAACACTCATCTTTCACTAGCGCATCCAACATATCCGCCGTTACATCCGCAACTTGGGCATTTATTTCCACTTCTGAATTGATCAGCTGGAGCCGCTCCTTTGCTGCCACCGCTTTGGGCAGCTTTTCGTGTGCATCCTTTTCACAATAAAGCTGTTGACGTTGCAGGTTGCTCCACTCCACATAATCCCTGTCTATGATTGTGATCTTTCCGACTCCCGCCCTGACAAGAGCCTCCGCATTTCCCGTGCCTAATGCCCCTGCACCGATGAGTAACACGTGTTTTTCACCGATGCTTTTTTGACCGTCCACTCCAATCGGTGCGAACAAGGTCTGACGTGAATATCGATCCATTACCCGACACTCATTCCTTCACTTGGACTGCTGGCTGTCGCATAACGTTTCTTTTCCATTCTTCCAGCCTCATATCCAAGACGCCCAGCTTCTATCGCAAGTTTCATGGCTTCTGCCATTTTTACAGGATCTTTGGCTGCTGAAACGGCCGTATTCAATAGGACTCCATCCGCTCCTAATTCCATCGCCTTCGCAGCATCTGCTGGTGAACCGATTCCTGCATCCACGATAACCGGCACATTGGATTGTTCAATGATAAAGCCTAAGTTCAATTCGTTGATGATTCCTTGACCAGAACCGATTGGGGAGGCACCTGGCATGATGGCGTGGGAACCAAGCTCTTCTAGTTTTCTAGCAAGCACGACATCATCTGATGTATAAGGAAGTACAGTAAAGCCTTCTTTTAAAAGTTCTTCCGTCGCCTTCAGCGTTTCTACCGGATCTGGCAGTAATGTTTTCCAACAACCGATTACTTCCACCTTGATCATGTCGCAAAGACCGGAAGCCTTCGCAAGTTTTGCTATTCTTACAGCTTCTTCCGCCGTTTTGGCACCTGCTGTATTCGGTAACAACGTGTATTTCTCCAAATCTAGCTTTTCTAAAAAGTTTGGCTGACTTGCTTCAAAGATGTTCATTCTTCTAACCGCGAATGTTAGTATTTCAGATTCTGAAACATCCACCGCCTGCTTTTGAATATCAAAGTCTGGGTACTTCCCTGTTCCTAACAACAACCTAGAATTAAATGAATATGAACCAATTTTCAACATATTAACCGCCTCCTACGAAATGTACTAATTCTAATTGATCTCCATCTTGCACGTTCTCCGCCACATGGTGTTCCTTTTGCAAAATCTCTTTATTCTTTTCCACTATGACCACCTTCTGATCCAACTGAAAATGTTCTAACAATTCCGATACGGTCTTCACTGAATCCGGAATTTCCATAGCGTCACCATTAATGATCAATTTCAATTTATTCACCCCCCGCATATTCTTTTAATCTATCTAACTTGAATGCTTCCATATAATTCGGCATGGGGTCACCCTGAATCATTTTGGTCACAAGTTTTCCTGTGATGGGGGATAGTAGAATTCCATTCCGGTAATGTCCGGTAGCGATGACAAGATTCTTATATTTCGGATGATGCCCCAGATAAGGAAGACCATCCCCTGTTTGAGGACGTATCCCCGACCAGAATCTTTCAAAAGTGGCATACTTGACGGACGGAAGCACTCTCGCAACCTCCTCCATTAACTGATAAATCCCACCTACCGTAACATTTTCGGAAAAAGTGTCAGGGACCATCGTGGCTCCGATAACCAACCTGTTTCCACTTTTCGGAACAAGGTAACAGCTTTCTGTGAAAATTGTACTTGCGAGCAATGGTCGATCTGTGATGACAGAGAAGCACTCCCCTTTTACCGGATAGGCAGGAACTGTCACTCCGCACTCGCCAAGCAACCTTTTGCTCCAAGCTCCTGCTGCAATGACTACATTTTCCCCATGAAACGTTCCGTTGCTAGTTTCTACACCTCTAACGCTACATTTATCCATGACTAATGAGTACACATCAACATACTCTTTCACTTCCGCTCCAAGGTTGATTGCCGATTTAGCAAATGCATGGGTAAGTCGTTCAGGATTGACATGGCCATCCATGGGAATGTCCATAGCCCCCAACAGAGCATCCGAAAGTTGCCCCTCCCTTTCTGCTACTTGTTCCGGAGCAAGCCATTCTGCCCGTTCCCCTAGCTTTTGTTGAAAGGCAATCGTGCTTTTTAGGTGCCGTGCTTCTTCCTCGTTCATGGCAAGCTTCAGCATCCCTTTCTGCACAAGCTCCATGTCGATTCCCGAGTGCTCTTTCAGTTCGTATTGAAGAGACGGAAACATGGCCCTGCTTTCTTTGGCAATATCAAAAAGTGCTCCTTCTCTTGTCACTTCCACTTGTGCTCCAAGCATGCCGGCAGCTGCACTCGATGCCTTCCCCGCCAACTTCTCCCTCTCCAAAAGCAATACACTTTTCCCATCACGTGCAAGGTAGTATGCAATAGAGCAGCCATTGACACCTCCACCTATAATAATTGCGTCATATTTATTCATCCAATCTCCTCCTTTTCGGCAAACAAAGCTGCTTGAAAGGCTTTAGCTGCATGAACGTTATCTCCTGCATCCATAATTCCGGACATGACGGCGATCCCTCCAGCCCCGGAAGCCCTTAGCTCCTGGAGTTTATCAGGAGTTATTCCGCCAATCGCAATAACGGGAATTTTCAATGACCTGGTTAATCTTCTAAACTCCATCAGCCCTTTTGGGTTCAACCCCTTCTTGGAAGAGGTCGAATAGATATGGCCATATAGGATAAAATCAGCCCCGTCCAATTCTGCCTGTATTGCCTCTTCATAACTATGTACCGACTTACCGACTCTTAATTCAGGAAAATTTCTGCGAATCTCGGAAACTCCAAGACTATGATAGGCCAGTTGTACTCCGCCTACATTGAGCACATGGGCTACATCGACACGATCGTTTATGATGATCTTCCCGGGCCGGACCCCAGATCTAATCAGCTCGTCAACCAGTTCAAAAACCTCTTTTGCACTTCGGTGTTTTTCTCTTACATGGATATAATCCACTGAGTCATGGACTTCACACAAGATGGCAACAAGCTCTTCCTTTGTTTTTTTACCATCTGTAATAAGATGTAATTGCAAAGTTCCTCACCCTTATAAAATAAATCTTATATTTTTGTTTAACTCCTATTGAATTCCGTTCCAGGGGTTCGCTTTCCGCGAGGCGATGCTTGAGCCTCCTCACTTCGTTGCGGGGTCTCAATCTACCGCTACCTCTCGCAGGAGTCTCACCCCTTTCACTCCAATCAACAGGGGATTCTGGTGTAACATAGCAAAAGAATGCAAAAAACCCACTCTTTAACGTAAAGAGTGGGTTTCATCTATGTGTGGTATGTAAAGCCAACAGTGATAGAACATTTCCACTTCCCTACGCTAGTACAAACTAGATCAGGTTCAAAGGGTCTGGAAATCACTCTTTCCATCTCAGTCACTATTGACTCCCCTAGTGTTACGAGTTATTCATTTGATGGCTTCAGTATAGCACACAATTCCTGATTTTAAAAGAAATGCATACTATCCGCTGTATCTGACATCTGTTATCGGTACATAAGGTAGCCTTATGCCAAGATAAAGGGACAAAGCAATCATCAATAGGATTAAAAGCACAAACCACAGATCTTTCCGGGAGTAACCCAGCTCGTAATAAAAGGTACGATTCTTTTGATTACTGAAACGCTTCGCTTCCATGGCCATTGCAATTCGGTGTGCTCTCCTGATACTCTGGGAGAGTAAAGGGATGCTGTAAAAATACATCTTTTTCAACAAGCTCCCCTTCTGCTCCACTCCCCTAACGATCAGCGCCTTCCTTAAGGTAAGAAATTCCTCTAGAATTAACGGCAATAGACGGATACCCGCCATAAAGCTATATGCAAACTTAGGCGGTAGCCTCCATTGCTGCATCAGGGAATAAAATAAATATACCGGCTGGGTCGTCAGGGCAAAAATCAACCCACAAAAAGCAAATGTCAGTGACCGTAATCCTAGGTGAATTCCACGATAAAAACTTTCCTCCGAGATATTTATTAACCCAAATTCAAACCAGGTGGTATCTCCTCTTCCAAACAGGACCATAGAGATCGCGGAAGTGAAAAATAAAAAGAAAAATGGAACGAGCAATAGAAACTTCAGCTTATAGGATTGGCCTGTCATGAAAAGATAGACCAACAATAGAACACCTGTTAAGTTCGTCATCACATTGATATTATGAATGAACAGGACACCTATAAAGAGGAGGACCATCCCTGATAGTTTAAAGCTTGGATTAATATCATGCATCCAAGATTTATTTTTATAAAGCTCCAACTGCATCCTTTTCTCCCCTGCCTCTCAATCTCTCATTACTCCTCCTATCGATAAGCTGCCCATCTTTTACCGTCCATATGGTATCAGAGAACTCCGTTACGATGTGCTCATCATGTGTGACCATCAAGATAGCGACGCCTGCTTCCCTTAATCTTTCCAACCATTCCAGCATGGCAAACGTGTTTCTGCTGTCCTGTCCGAATGTCGGTTCATCCAACAGAAGGATATTCGGCTGGTTGATGACAGCAGCCGCTACACTCAACCTGCGTTTTTGTCCCATGGATAATTGGTACGGGTGGTGGTGACGCACATGGTCCAACTTGAAAAGTCTCAGCATCTCCTCTACTTTTTCTAAGACAAAAGCTTCGTCCATTTTCTTTAGACGCAGTGTATAGCCAACTTCTGCTTCCACGGTTTTGGTAACAAATTGGAATTCAGGGTTCTGGAAAACGAAGGTTACCAGGTCAGTGGGGATACTTTTGACCTTTTCTCCATTGATTTCTAGGGTACCTTCTGTCTTTATCAGCTTCATTAACGATTCGAGCAATGTGCTTTTCCCCGCCCCATTCTTTCCTATCATGGAAATCCATTCCCCCTTACGAATTTCCGCTTCCTCCACATAAATCTTTTTCTCTTTGCCACGAAATCCTGAAAGACCGTTCACTTTTAACACCGTTTTAGCCTCCATATTAAGCATGGAGAAGGGCTTTCTGTTTTTCAAATAATTCTCCCAAGCACCTGGGTACCATATGCCATATTCGTTTAAAAGAGAAAGCGAGGTGCTGAAAACATCTTGCGTCTTACCATCAACAACTATATTTCCAGCCTCATCCAACACGATGACCCTTTCCACGAAGTCGAGTAGCTGCTCCACTTTATGCTCCACGATGATAACTGTTTTATCATCTGCCACTTTCTTAATGGTGTCCCAAACTTCCCTGGTACCTTCTGGATCTAATAACGCGGTCGGTTCATCTAAAAAGAGCACGTCTGGCTCCATCGAGAGGACGGAAGCAATGGCAAGCCGTTGCTTCATCCCGCCTGAGAGTTGCTGGATTTTCATGTGGACATTCGGTAGATCCAACCCCACCATATCCAGGACTCCTGCAATTCTTTTATCCATCTGCTCTCTTGGAACAGCGAGGTTTTCCAGTACAAAAGCAAGTTCTTCATCCACATAAGGCATACAAAACTGTGC
This sequence comes from Sutcliffiella horikoshii, assembly GCF_021991925.1. GTDB lineage: Bacteria > Bacillota > Bacilli > Bacillales > Bacillaceae_I > Sutcliffiella_A > Sutcliffiella_A horikoshii_F. Next base: position 104,835 of record NZ_RXZI01000004.1, read on the forward strand.
ATCCGGGTCTTGGAAGACATATCCCCATGAATTGGGCAAGAGTTGCTCTTTTACAATTATCGGCACTTCCATAACATTCGGAATAAGTCCTGCCAAAACTTGAATGAGCGTAGATTTCCCACTGCCTGAGGGGCCAAGGATCAATACCTTCTCCCCCCTCCTGATCTTGATGGACAAGTCTTCAAATATCCTTTCTCCACCCGGGTATTTCAGTCTTAACTCGTCTAATTGTATAATTGGTTCCATCTTCGCCTCCCTATTGCCTTAAGGAATCATAATCATCCTTGCTCACCGGTCTCAGTAGGCTTGTGACTCCCGTTGCCTCTAGCGCTTTTACCAAAACATAAGCAAGTACTCCCGCTAAAAGGACTGCTCCAATCAAACGGAAAGATATGAGCAATGTTACATTCCACCATACATAATCAAACAGGTATCCCCTAAATAGGTCCAATAAAAGCGAACCGATACCTGCTGCGATACCCGCAAGCGATGCGACAATCACATCAAACCGCTTATAGCGGAAAGCCATAAATACCATTTCAGCAAAAAGTCCTTGTATTACACCATATATCAAAACCATCAACCCATATTCCGAACCGACCAGAAATTCACCTGAGGCGGCTGCCACTTCCGCCAGGAAAGCCACACCAGCTTTTCTAATCAGTAGATAAGCAACCGTCGCGGCAATGAACCACATGCCATATGTCAGCTCTTGAAGCTGTAGTCCGAATGGCGCCAGCACGTTATACACCGGAGCCCATATTTTATATACAATCCCGAATACGAGTGCAATAATGACCGTCACCAATATATCTGTAAGCTTTAATCCTTTGTTCATTTAAATCAAATCCCCCTACGCCTTCATTGCTGTTTCTGAAACCGGCCACTTCTCCAAGGTGTAGGCCATTTCCCAGAAGGAATATTCATACTGACTGCTGATGATAAAATACTCAAGCATTCTTTCTTTCTCTTCATCTGTCGCTTTTTCCGCCAATTCATCCAATCTATTTATTTGCTCTTCCACAAGCTCCTTGAACCATTCGCCACCATAAGCTGCAATCCATTCCTGATAGATTGGTTCAGCTGGAGTGCAGTCTTTTAATCTCTCACCAATTTCATAATATAACCAATAGCAAGGTAGCAGGGCTGCAATCACCTCTCCCAACCCACCGGTCAATACGGCGCGATACATATGGGAAGTATAAGCGTGTGCGGTCGGAGCTGCTTGGAATGCCGCCTTTTCTGCCTCTGTCACCCCAAGGCGGTTTGAAAAATTTTCGTGCAAGGATAATTCTGCTTCATATGTACCTTGTGCATGTGCCGCTAGTCTTGCTGTTGTTTGCAGATCAAAAGCTTTGGCCCCTGCATATGCTTGAACTTTTGCAAAGTGACTCAAATAGTAGGCATCCTGTAATACATAATATTTGAACGATTCTAATGATAAATTCCCCTCTGCTATTCCTTTTACAAACGGGTGATGGAAACTCGCCTCCCAAATGTGATCCGCTTTTTCCCTTACAAGTTGTGAAAATTTCATTCTTCATTCCTCCTAAATTGTTGGTAAAATGCAAAAAACCACCTTCCTCGCTTGCGCAAAGAAGGTGGTGAATACACTTAAACAGCTGAACTTTTTAAAAAAAGTGTTTCGACCCCACTTCCCTACGCTGGTGTTAACCAGATCAGGTTCTAAGAGTCTTGAAGTCACACTTCAATCTCAGCCTTATAAAGGCACCCCTAGTGGTAAATTCGTATATAGTTGTCGGAAAGCAATTTCTGATACCTATGTTAATCAGCTTTTTCTATTTTGTCAAAGAATAATTTTATACAGACGCTGAATTTTCCAATCCTTCAGGTATTTCTTCTTCTTCCGTAGCATGTTTTGGCAAGGTTAACATATAAAATAATCCGACAAACACCAGGCACCCGCCTACCAAAAGGTGCAGCCCTTCCACGGTTAGCATCTTTTGAAAAGTCAGGGCAATCACCCCAAGCGTGATAGATTGAGAAAACATCATCAATGGAGTGATCCAGCCTTGAACCCTTCCCATCATTTTTGGATCAACAATCCTAGGCAGCCATCCACCGATTCCAATGTTGACGAATGGTAGTCCGAGGCCAATCAATGCAGTAAATGCAAGATAGTAATACGTACTTGGGCTATATCCGCTTGCTATGACGAATGCACCAGAGATGCTAAGACCGATAAAAATCATCTGATACAATTTCAACTTTTTCGCCACCATCGAGGCAACAATGCTTCCAATCAAAATCGAGATGCCAAATACTATCCCCATCACCATCATAAGCTGCTCATAGTCTGTTGGAGCAAGTTTATATTTGAGTATATAGGCTGGCATGACAGAGAGCCCCCCGTTCACAATTCCAAAAACAAAGAAGCCAATGATAAGATAGACTAACAAAGGATTTTTCAAAATATAAAGCATGCCATCTTTAAAGTCATTTGCCACAAATCTAACATTAAGTTGATTCCACTTGTGCCTGCCATTTGGTAGGACAACACTCTCTTCTAACTTACATGCACGTATCAGTATCGCACTGACCATATAAGTGACAAAACATACAAATATTGCACCCTGAAGCCCTACCGTCCAGTAGATGAAAATTCCAAGGGCATTTCCGAACAGCATGAACAAGCTGCTTGTCATCTGATTTAGTCCTGCTGCCACCGTATATTCATCCTTCGTCAGAATTCCTTGGATGATGGCAGCTTGGGCAGGGTGGAAGAATTTAGATACAGCACTTCTTAAGAACAACAACGCGAATACGAGCGGCATCCAATCAACATATATCGCCCCCATGAGCGCCAGCGATAAAATGGCACAAATCACATCACTGTAAACAGCAATCTTCTGACGATCCATTCTGTCAGCTAATACTCCTACCAGAAAGAATACTGCAAGGGTCGGCAAGGAATACATCAGTTCCGTTAATGCGGCATAAAAAGGCTGATCTGTATATCTGTCCAACAAATACAGCATCAACGCTGCAATACCAACGATACTTCCCATTGTAGACGTAAAAGACGACCAGAACAACAAACTGTAATTTGGTTTCTTGAATATGGCAATCATATCTTTCATCATTTGTCCTCCACTATTCAATATCTAAAATAAGTTTAACTTCTTTAGATATTGCCGGTAACCGACTGTCGGTTCTTTTTCTCTCGGTCTGGAGATGGAGAACCAGAACAAAACAGTTGCATAAACCAAGTTATCACTGAAATATATATATAGTTGTGCAAAGAAAGATTGAAGGAGGTTTTAGATGGATTCATTTGACAAGCAGCGGAACTTGGAGGAGCTAAGGCAGTTTCAAGATTGGTTTGAATCGAATAAACAAAATGACCCATATCCCTTATATCCTAATTATGGAAAAATAACGGAGTATCAACAAATACCAATCAACTTTCCGGAACAGCGACAATTACAGCAGCCGGGTTTGGAAAAATACATGGTTCCAAAGCCCATTATTGAAAATCCAAATTATAAGGGCAGTGGGAAGCTGAAGGGAAAGGTTGCACTCATTACTGCCGGGGATAGCGGGATAGGTGCAGCGACAGCGATTTCATATGCAAAAGAAGGGGCAGATCTAGCCATCTCCTATCTTGATGAACATGAAGATGCGAATCGAACAAAAGCTAGGATTGAGGAGCTGGGGCAACAATGTATCCTTATGCCTGGGGATTTGAGAGAGAAGAAACAATGTGTGGCAATTGTAGAGCAAACACTCCAAGCTTTCGGAAAGTTGGATATTCTGGTGAATCATGTGGGAATACAATTCCAACAACTAAGTTTGCTTGATATAACGGATGAACAGTTTGACGACACATTCAAGGTGAATATTTATTCCCATTTCTATACAACCAGAGCTGCCTTGCCTTACTTGAAACCAGGTAGTTCCATCATAAATACCGCTTCTGTAGTCGCTTATGTGGGGGAAAAACAGTTAATTGATTATACTGCTACAAAGGCAGCGAACGTCGGCTTTACACGTGCGCTTGCCAATAGTATCGTTGACCAAGGTATCCGTGTAAATGCCGTCGCCCCTGGTAGAACCTGGACACCTCTCATTCCTGCAAGTTTTTCGTCGGATCAAGTAGCAGTATTTGGCGCATATAACCCCATGAATCGGGCCGCTCAACCATTTGAATTAGCCCCAACTTATGTTTATCTCGCATCTGATGACTCCCGATTCGTTACAGGGCAAGTGCTGCATGTAAATGGAGGTGAGTTTACGGCTTCTTGATCAGTGGGAAGGAGATATTTCTCCATACCTCGCATTCAAAATACATTGCGAAGGAGTGGATCAATTTGCGCTACGAATTCAACCCTGAAGTCAAGCTATTGTTAATCAATCAATCGGATGCAAAAGTCCAAATGGTATATCAACCAAATAAATGGCCAATGCCAAAAATAGGACCACGACCCCCGTTCTATACAAATCCAATAAATGAAGCGGAATATCCTGTTATATAGCTAAATGAACCATAATGAAAGCCCCCTAAATGAATGGGAGGCCACTGAAAAACCCAATAACTATCTTTTTTAAGAATTTCTAGCTGTTGATTGGAGCAATAGGCGTAGCCCGAGGAGGCTCAAGGTCGCCCCACGGAAAGAGAAGCTCAGTGCGGAAATCAACAGCGGTATGAAACAGATTACTAAAATTATGATCTTTTTCAGTGGCCTGAAATGAAAGAAGGGGGCTTTCCTAAAAGTTAAGCTAATAACTTCTCTAATACAGTATTCTCATTTTCGTTTAAAAGGTTCTTCTGAATGATGGCATCTACCTTTTTATTCATATATCCTTCTAGCATTTCTGCTTCTCCTTTGTCTCCAACTAATATTATTTTCTCCCACTGCTTATCCGCTGCCTTTTTATCTAACATGCTTCCTAGGCTCTTTACCCATCTCTTCTGATTTGCCTGGATGCGGTCTTCGTAATGATCCACTTGGCTCGCTGTTTTAACAGCCCCACTTCCCATACTGGAACTGTGATGAGAGGGACCCTGATGCATTCTCCAGTCATCGATTTCCAAATCAAATTCCATCGACTCACTTTCTTCTATCAAGGCAAAGATCGATGTAAGAATTTTGATTTCATTCTGTTGCATAAGAACAAAACCAGTTAACGGGTAGGCCTGATACATTTTTTCTAGCTCATCGAGTACAGGGTATTCCTCCCAATAAAAATTGGTCGGCACAGAAACCTGTAATTCAAACGTCTCCCACAGTCCGCTATCAGCAGATGCAAAGATGATTAGACCCCTCGGCATTTTCCGTTCCATGCTTTCTACATACCTTTCAACATCTTCACGAATGGAACGCAATCTTTTTAACTCTTCCGTACTGCTAGCTTCAATATATTCCTCTAATCGATTGAACCCATTCTTCAATGCTATTTTCCATTCGCCACCTTGCTGGTCAGGGTGGCTGCGATCGGTGTGTAAATATAAGCTTAATACTTTGTCTGGTTTAGTGAATCTCATGTTCGAAAGTTTCTTCATTGTCTTATGATAGGTCAAAAAATCCCCTCCATTAAACTTGTGGTTTAATAGTCTTTATCACGAAAGTGGATCATTTAAACATAAAAAAACACCTTCCCCATTTATCGGGGGAAGGTGTTTACTGTTAGTCATCGTCATCTCGGTCTTTCTTCTTGCCACGCTCTTTCTTTTTTTCTTCTTTTTTCTTCTTCTCTTCTCTTTTCTTTTCATCTTTCTTCTTTTTCTCTTTCTTTCTTTGCTGTTCTTGCTCCTGCTTTTTCTCTTCCTTCTTTGCAGAGTCTTTCTTTTTCTGCAGGCTTGCTGGGAGATGGAAGGATTCTACCGGTTCCCCTTCGAGCGCTTCACTAACGACCTGCTGGAATACCTTGGCTGATGGACTCCCAGCACCAGAAATAATCGGGAGTACATTTTCTGAGGACTCTTTATCAAATCCTATCCAGAAAGCTCCGACAATCTGAGGGGTGTAACCAACAAACCATTGGTTAGATGTTGCTCCATGATTATTGTCACTTGTTTGGGTGGATCCAGTTTTTCCGGCTACTTCACGCCCTTCTATGATGGCGTTCTTTCCGCTGCCTTCTTCCACTACTCCTTTGAGCATAAAATTCATTTTTTCTACTGTTCCTTCTGAAAAGACCCGTTCTTTTTCTTCTTCAAATGAGGCTACTTCTTGTCCTGTAACGGTCTCAATTTTAACAATTGCATGGGATTCAATGATCTCCCCATTATTGGCATAGACCGAATAAGCTTCTGCCATATGTTTAGGGGATACTCCGTAAAATCCACCTAAGGCTATGTTTCCTAATGTTCTATCTTCTTTCTCGTCAACTGGGAGATATAGCTTCTTTGCTGCATCCATCCCTTTTTGTATCCCCATATCATAAAGAAGGGATACCGCAGGAATATTGTAGGAATTCAACACAGCGTCATACATCGAAACTTCCCCACGAAAATCCAGGGTATGGTTTTGAGGTGTATAATCACCGAATTCCGTAGGTGAGTCGTTCAGCATATCATAAACATCATATCCCTCTTCAAGAGCAGGGGCATAGACGAGTAATGGTTTGGCTGTTGATCCCGGCGGCTTTTTCAACCTGGAGGCACGGTTAAAATCGCGGAACTCATAGTCCCTCCCCCCAATCATACCAAGGATCCCTCCTGATTTTGGATCTAGTAGAACACCACTGCTTTGTGCCACCTCTCCGGTTGGCGCAGTCGGAAAGTTCTCAGGGTCTGCATATACTTTTTCAAGCGCTTCTTGGACTTTCGGCTCCAATGTGGTGTACACACGGTACCCCCCTGCAAGTAGCTCACTTTCACTGATGCCATATATTCTTTCAGCTTCTTCGATTATGTAATCCGTAAAGCTAGGATACTTAGCTTTATACGGATCTACGTGCCTTGATTCAAGCTTCATCTCTTCCTGCTTTGCCTCTTCCACTTCTTCTGCTGTGACATAACCTTGTTTATGCATCAAAGAGAGTACCAGATTCCTGCGTTGAACCGAGCGTTCTTCATTATTTAATGGAGACAATGCGGAAGGGGCTTTAATCAGCCCGGCCAAAGTAGCTGCCTCCGCCAATGTCAGGTCTTTGGGTTCCTTGGCAAAATAAACCGCTGCTGCCCGCTTGATCCCCCAGGCACCTTCCCCAAAATAAATCTGGTTGAGATAAAGGCTGATAATCTGGTCCTTCGAATAAGATTTTTCCACTTTTTTTGCCAAAAAGAATTCATCCGTTTTCCGTTTCAATGTTTTATCATGTGATAAAAAGACGTTTTTCGCTAACTGCTGAGTGATGGTACTTCCACCCTGAACATAGCCCCCTGCTTTCACATTCGTGGTCAGGGCACGCACAGTCCCTACAAAATCAAATCCATCATGCTCGTAAAAGCGTTGGTCCTCAACGGCTACAACCGCCTGTTTAAGCACTTCCGGTATTTCATCGGAAGGTACCCCCTCTATTTGATTGGACGTGATCCTGCTTGCTACTTCCCCGTGACGGTCATAGATGACAGAGGACTGTGGCAATGGGTCAGTCAATGCACTGACGTCCCTTGTATTAATATATAATTGCATTCCTAACAGAATAATTAAAGCCAATAAACCTGCAATGAGTAACAGTGCCCTGAAACTCACTTTTCGCTTATGCTTACTTGCTCTTTCAGCCATAAGAACCTCCTATATGTGCAACAAAATATCATAGTTATTCGAAATGAATCCTTTCTTTTTTAGGGTGACGTGCATAAACCCCATCATGATTCATTATGATGGTTATAGGACAATTACTTGTTGATGATAACATTCCTATAACTTAAACACTATTACATACCCTTTTTCAACAAAAGTGAACCCCTTTACCCATATTCGAAATTTTTCGCCAATATATTCGTGCTTGACTCCCATTCCTCCCCCTTCTATAATGAGGAACAATTATCAAAAAATACTTATATAGAACTACTCGTATAATCTTGGAGATATGGTCCATAAGTTTCTACCAAACTACCGTAAAGAGTTTGACTACGAGATACCCCACCCATTTTAAAGGGGGAATTCTCTCTGTCAAACTCCAAGTTATCGCTTGGAGTTTTATTCATTTTTGGAGGGGAAAACAATGACTCAAAACTTGGAAGCTACTATTAAAACAGCAGCAAAACAAACAAAGGCAGACCTCGTTATCAAGAATGGAAGAATTATAGATGTCTTTAATCTAGAAATAATAGAAGAAGACATTGCAATCAAAGATGGCATGATTGTAGGGATTGGGAAGTATGAAGGAAAAGAAGTGATCGATGCAGAAGGTTCCTACATTTGTCCTGGTCTTATAGACGGCCATGTTCATATGGAATCTTCCATGATCCATCCTCACTCCTTCACTAATACCATCCTTTCTCATGGAGTTACCACCATCATCACTGACCCACATGAGATTGCTAATGTAAGCGGGACGGAAGGGATACAGTTCATGCTGGATGCGACAGAAAATGTACTTGTGGATGTATATTTCATGCTCCCTTCCTGTGTACCTGCGACTTCCTTTGAGCATAACGGAGCAACCATACAAGCAACTGATCTGGAACGTTTTTATAAACACGATAGAGTCATAGGACTGGCGGAAGTGATGGATTTCCCTGCAGTTCGTGACAGAGATGAGGACATGCTGGCAAAGCTTTCGCAAGCTATCCAGCATAAGAAACAGATAGATGGCCATGGAGCGGGATTAGTCGCAGAAGAATTGAACATCTATGCATCTGCCAGCATAAGAACAGACCATGAATGCGTAACTGCTCAAGAAGCAAAAGAGCGAATCAAACGGGGCATGTATGTGATGATGCGGGAAGGTTCTGTTGCCAAAGATGTCAAAGCGTTGCTTCCTCTGGTAAATGAACGAAATGCACGCCGTTTTCTTTTCTGCACAGATGACAAGCATCTAGATGACCTAGTGAATGAAGGAAGCATCGACCACAATATTCGAATTGCAATCAATGAAGGTCTCGATCCTCTTCTTGCCATACAGATTGCTACGTTGAACGCAGCCGAATGCTTCTCTCTAACGAACAGAGGCGCAGTGGCACCCGGATACCGTGCCGACTTTCTTTTCTTGGAAGACCTTGAGCGTTTCACCATTAAAAATGTATTCAAAGATGGCATATTAATAGATGAAAACACCTCCAAGAGCCTACCTCTTCAGATTCCTGATTTGGTTCTTGAGTCTGTCAAAATAGCACCTTTAACAAATAACGATCTTCATATAAAGGTTGATTCTGGAAAACCAACTAACATTATTGAAATTATTCCTAACAGCCTTGTAACCAAACACATATGTGAAAAGGTAGCAACAAAGGAAGGGCAATTCATTCCAAACATCGAACAGGATCATTTGAAATTGGTGGTCATAGAAAGACACCGTCATACTGGAAATGTCGGTCTTGGAATAGTAAAAGGTTTTCAAATTAAAGATGGGGTCATTGCATCAACAGTTGCTCACGATTCCCACAATATCGTGGCAGTAGGTACGAATGATGAAGATATGTTAGTCGCTGTCCGAGCCCTTGAACGCATGCAGGGCGGCCTGGTTGTGGTGAAAAAAGGGGAGGTTATAGCCAAATTGCCTTTGCAGATTTCAGGCTTGATGGCCAATATGCCTACCGATAATGTACTGCAGTCTCTAAAAGAACTTCACGATGCACTACATTTAATCGGAAGCCAAACTGACTTCCATCCCTTTGTTGCATTATCCTTTTTGAGCCTTCCGGTGATTCCTGCCTTAAAAATAACGGATACTGGTTTGTTTGATGTTACGCGCTTTGGGCATATCGCAATCCAGTAGGGTATCCTGACACTTCCTTTCGTTACAAAATTTGTTTTTTGGGGGTTAAGGTTAATTTTTGTTCTCTTTCACCTTTTCATTGCGTTTAAAAGTTGTTGCATAGGGTACTTAAATTACAACAATAAACATACACAAAATAGTTGAAAAGGAGTAGATGAACGATGGGACCTTTTACGAATATACTGATTGCCTATGACGGTTCGCAAAGCAGTTTAAAGGCCGTTAAAATGGGAATTGACATGAAAAAGAGGTTGGAATCCAATATCACGATCCTCCATGTATTGGAAGAAAGCTCAGTTAACGTTCCCATCCCTGTAACAAGACCCGATGCCATGCCAGCAGGAGGCATGGGGAATGTTGATGGACTGAACATTTATACACAAAATGTGAAAGAACGAGTGCCATCAAAGCAGCATGTAGCTACGGCAGATCATGAGGGCACAGAACAAGCACTAAATGAAGTCCATGCCCTTCTTTCCCAAGAAAGAGTGGAAGCCCCTGTAGAGGTAATGCAAGGCGACCCTGCAAAAACCATCTGTAATTTCGCGGATAAACAGGAAAACGACTTGATCATCATTGGAAGCAGAGGCCTTGGTGGCTTGAAAAAGCTGATTTTGGGTAGTGTAAGTGATAAAGTCACGAACACCGCCAACTGTCCGGTACTAATTGCAAAATAACTATAATTTTAAATGTTGCAGGTTTCCATTAGGGAATCTGCTTTTTTTATTTGGCTCTTTTCTTAAGATTGTTGCTATTCACGAGTAAAAAGTCGGCAATTGGACTTTTTACTGGATACCAACTCTAGAAATGCTCGTAAAATGTTTTGTCGTGCAAGGAAAAGAGCACGACAGCAAGGAATATATCGGTTTGTTTATTGATGCGAAAAAAACAAAGTATGGAAAACAACCTTTTATTTTCACCATCCTCTGGGCATATGCATAACGTATAGGGAACTTACTTGAAGGGAGAAATCCTATGTATCCTTATCGTCAACTTAGTTTCCCGCCATTTGGACCGCCTCCCGGTGGTGGCCAAGGTCCTGGCTTTGGACCACCATCTGGAGGCCCTCCTGGCTTCGGGCCCCCTGGAGGACCTGGCTTTGGACCACCGGGTGGGGGACCTCCTGGAGGAGGACCGGGAAGTGGGCCACCACCAGGACCACCACCTTCCAGCCCGCCACCTCAAACAGCAGCAAGTTTAGGGGCACCAGGTGGGCCAACAGCATTCGCGGTGGATCCCGGAGCATTTTTCGGTTGCTTGTACCGCTATACATGGGTCAGATTAAATAATGGGGAACAATTCTGGTTCTATCCCACTTTTATCGGAAGAAGATCGGTCGCTGGTTATCGTTGGTTCTTCTTTACTTGGGTGTATTTCGGAATTGATACAAACCGCATCCGTTCTTTCCAATGTATCTAATGGTTTTCCATTACAACAAAACACACCACATCTTTCAGTGGTGTGTTTTGTTATCCCTGTATTTTCTTTGCTTCAATATTTACCTCTTCATCATTTTCCTTCATCTTATTTACCATATTATGAAAAGCGCTCCATTTGGAAAGCTTATCAATGGCTTCCTGTTCTGAATTAACACCTGTGACTTTGAATGAATTATCGTTCACATACACTTCATACGCAGGTTGTGCCGCTTTTTGCTCTTTACGATTCTTTTCCCGCTCCATGTGCCGGTTAATCCTCCGAACGCTCTTTGCATCTTTCTTCAGGCCAGATCCTTCTTCTGCATACTTGGCCTTTTCCATCAAATTCTGATTCTTCTTTTTCAACGTATTTTCACCCAAAGCAGTCCCCTCCTTATTGTTGCTGTTCTTTTGGTGTAGGTCGATGTGTATTGCTTTGTGCTCTCTGACGCGAGGCCACTAACCGATTGGTGTGTCCAATGGCACGGTGCTCAGATTGTGATTTAAAAAGAGCTTGTCTCTTCTCCAACTTAGCTTTCAACCGTTTTTTCACATCAATTCCTCCCTCATCTCTTAACGTTTAAATACCCCAATGGTTAAATATAAAACCCAGAATATTTGATTTACCCTACCGGCCGTTATATAATGATTTTGCACCTAACGAACGTTAGGTAGTTTTTTGTAAGGAGAATATTTTATGTCAACTTCCACACCTGAACGAATTAAACATAGCGCCATTCAGCTCTTTGCCCAAAAGGGGTATTACGGAACGTCGTTAAATGAGGTGGCGTCAATGGTAGGAATAAAAAAACCTTCCCTTTATGCACATTTTAAAAATAAAGATGATTTGTACCTTTCTATTCTCCGGGAACTGATGGATACGTTTTTAGAACGTGTAAGCATTGACCCATCTGTTATGGACCAGCATTCCACCAAAGAAGTATTATATATGTTCTTAAAGAACATGGTGGACTTTTGGAAGGATGAAACATTGGGGCTTTTGTACAAAAGGACCTTTTTATTCCCTGAAGAGCAATTCCGCGTTTTCATCCATGAACAATTCATCCAAACAGAAGCACATACCACGGCTATCCTTAGAAAAATTATGGGAGCGGGACAATTAAATAAAGAGATTTCCAATCAGTCCATCGAACCATTAATCGATTCTTTTTATTGTCTGATTGACGGCCTCTTTGTCCAGCGTTTCTTCTACCCCTTACCTGAGTACGACAAGAAGGTGGAGCATGCCTTTGAGCACTTTTGGAAAGCCGCAAAGATTGGAGGTCAATAATCATGCAATGGGTGTACATTTTTATAGCTGGGCTTTTAGAAATAATTTGGGTTTTAGGCTTGAGGTTTTCAGAGGGATTTACGGTTCTGGTACCAAGCATTGTCACTGTCATTACGTTGGCAATCAGTTTTTATCTATTCTCTAAGTCACTTAAATATATCCCTATTGGGACAGCTTATGCCATTTTCACCGGATTTGGAGCTGCTGGCACTGCTGTTGTCGGAATATTGTTTTTCGGAGAATCGGCCAGCTTTTCAAAGATATTTTTTATCAGTCTTATGTTGATTGGGATTATCGGGTTAAAAATGACCACTCCTGATGAAGACAAAGAAATGGTTAAGGAGGGGATTTGAGATGGCTTGGATATTTCTTACGATTGCAGGTGTATGCGAAATTGGAGCGGTAGTTTCATTAAAAATGGCTGATGGGTTCAAAAAACTCATACCTTCCATCAGCTTCGTCGTCATCGGAATGTTGAGTTTTTACTTCCTATCGCTTGCCTTAAAAGAAATCCCCATGGGTACCGCTTATGCAGTATGGACGGGAATCGGATCAGCAGGGAGTGTATTACTTGGGATGATCTTATTTAAAGAATCCAAAGAGAGAATTCGAATTGTGTTACTATCTCTAATTATCATTGGGGTGATTGGGTTGAAGATTACTCAATAAGCAATATAAAAAAGCCATTCCGACCATAATGATCTGGAATGGCTTTTCCTTCTTATATTTGTTGTTCTTTAGGTATATTGATTTCGCCTTCTTCGGACTTCGCCACAATAAAGGCACATGCGGCGTCACCGGTGATGTTGACTGCCGTTCTTGTCATATCCAATAAACGGTCAATACCTAGAATAAGAGCAATTCCTTCAACCGGAAGGCCTACCTGGCCAAGCACCATGGCTAGCAGGATAAAACCTACTCCAGGAACACCAGCTGTTCCGATACTCGCTACAACTGCTAACCCTACAACTGTAAGCAGCTGAGTCAAGGACAGGTCAATACCATATACCTGAGCAATAAAGACAGTGGCTACACCTTGCATGATTGCAGTGCCGTCCATGTTGATAGTCGCACCGAGCGGCTGGACGAAACTGCTGATTCGTTTTGGAACGCCAAGGTTTTCCTGAGCCACATCCATCGACATCGGAAGGGTTGCATTACTGCTGGATGTACTGAAAGCAACACTCATTGCAGGAATGAATCGTTTAAAGAACGTAAACGGATTGATTCTTCCTAATAAGAATAAAGCGCCTCCGTAAGTGATAAAGAAATGCAGGAACAAAGCGATCAGTACGACGATGAAATAGGCACCCATCGCTTTAATAGCGTCTATCCCTAGTCCACCAACCGCTGAAGCGATTAAACCGAATGCCCCATATGGCGCGGTTTTGATAACAATATGGACAAGGAACATTACAATATCATTTGCTTGCTCTAGTAAAGTTTTCACTCTGCCTGCTTTTTCTCCCAATGCATTAATGGCAAAACCAAGGAGTACGGAAAAGGAAATGATTTGGAGCATTTCCCCCTCTGCCATAGCCTTGATAGGGTTTGTCGGAATGATATTTAATAGTGTTTCCATAACTGGCGGGGCTTCTTCTGGTTTTTCTTCTTCAGACAGCTCATCCACCATCATATTTTCAAAGTCACCTGCAAGTCCCGGCTGGATGACAGAAGCAAGTGATAGGCCAATTGTGATGGCAATACACGTGGTAGCCAAGAAGAAAAAAATCGTCTTTAACCCGATGGTTCCCAATTTCTTGGTATCACCCAATCCGACAACACCAAGTGTGATGGAGATAAGGACTATCGGAACAACCAACATGGTGATAAGATTCAAGAATATCTTCCCTAAAGGTTGAAAGAGATATGTATCAAATGGTTTAAATAGCGATGGAGCATAAATATTCAAAGCAAGACCAACTAAAATACCTAAGATAAGACCGATAATTATTTTCTTTGTTAATGTCATTTTCACATGAAATACCTCCCTTTTGTAATATTAATATAATTTCTTTCTTCAGAATCTTCGGATGAATTCTGCAATTCGACAAAAGGCGACTTTTTTCATTCTAAGGGGTATTTTTAAATCTGTAAAGTGATTTATGATAGACCGGTCTATGGTTGTCTGTTATAATACACTATAAAAAGTCCAAAAGCCTTATTGTTTTCCTTTCTACTTTTTGATATATTTAACAACGATTTTCTACTTTTATTTACCCATAAATTTAACTTTTATAGCATTTACAAATAGAAAATTTTTCATGCAATGATGGAGGGGTTCAGATGAAATTACTTTGGAGGGTTATTGTGGCAATATTCATCCTTGTTGCAGCTAAAGTTGCCATAGATTCTTACCAAATCATTAAAATGGCTGCTGGCGGGGAACACATTAGAATAGATCCTGCTCTCTACTTTAACTTGTCGTATGTCATTTTCGGCTGTGTCGGATTGATGTTTTTGTCTGATGTGTACAAAAAATTCGTGGAAAAGAGAAACAATCAATTTAAGTTTTGATGGAAAAAATGGATATCGCAATTAAAAAAACCAGGACATATGTCCCGGTTTTTTTATTATTAAAATATAATATTTATGCCACTTCATTTCCTTTAGACGATTCCAGTATTTCAAACCACTGCTGCCTTGAAAGTTTAAGTCCCAATGCGTCAACCGCTGATTTTACTCGATTAAGTTTCCCCGACCCGACTATCGGTATGATCTTAGCAGGGTGAGAAAGCAACCAAGCATATAATACTTGATCGATGGAGGTAGCCCCTGTTTCTTCTTTTATTTTCTCCAAAACATTCCGGACGCGTACCATTTTCTTGTCCCCACTCGTGAAAATACTTCCTCCACCAAGTGGAGACCATGCCATCGGAGTGATACGATCGGTTTGGCATTGCTCTAACGTTCCATTCTCAAAATGCTCCAAATGCGTTGCGGAAATCTCGATTTGATTGGTCACCAATGGATCTTCCAAATAGGAGTTTAGCAAGTTATATTGGGACGGTAGGAAATTCGATACACCAAAGCGCTTGACCTTCCCCTCCCCTTTCAATCGGGTAAATGCTTCTGCCACTCCACTTGGGTCCATCATGGGATCTGGTCTATGTATTAACAAACAATCGATATAATCTGTTTGGAAGTTTCTTAAAGATTGTTCTACAGACTGAATGATATGTTCCTTGCTTGTATCATAATGTTTAATTTTGTGTTCAGGTCTATTGCTAGAAATCAATTTTATCCCACATTTTGTTACCAGTTCTATCTGCTCTCTTAGCGAAGGCTTCAGTGCCAATGCTTGGCCAAACTGTTCCTCCACCGTGTAATTCCCGTATATATCAGCATGATCAAAAGATGTAATTCCCATATACAAACAGCTTTCAATAAAATTCAAAGTCTCTTCCTTGCTGTATCCCCAATCATTCAACCTCCACATACCATGAACGATTCTCGACAAAGATACATCTTCCGCTAACTGAACCCGCTCCATACTATCACTCCTATTCATAAATTATTTAAAAATTATACCCCTTCCACTCCCCATATGCCAAAAATACGCCTTTCTTCTAGCTTATTCCACTAAAAGATATACAACTCATAAACTTTTCTTTAAAATAGTTAATAACTATTACAGGTTTAGAAGAAAGGAATACCTATTATGACATCGGCACAAACACTGATAGGGAATAGATTGATAGATTCACAGTATGAGGTAGCAGAAAACATACTTAGAGAAATCCAGAAAACATATCCAGAAGTCCCTCAATACAGAATGGAAGAGACAGAAGAAAAAATCAAAGAAATCTTCCAGACCCTCATTCAGTTTCTGGGAGAATACGTACTGGACTCAGAGAAATCCATATTAGAGCATGCCAAAAATTGGGGGGGATCCATAGGTTTCTTGTCTGTAAAAGCTGGAGGGTCATTAGAAGAAACGCTTTCTAACATGACATTGTATAAGAGGTGCTTATGGGCCTTTATCCAGAAGGAAGGGACAAATGAAGGATACCAGATGAAACAAATCACGGAGATCTTCATCCTTATAGATGAGTTGTTCAATATTATCGTCTACGGATTCAGTCAGGCCTTTTCCATTGCAACCGAACAGAAGATGTTGGATACAAGAGCCTCCCTGATCAGACTGTCCATCCCCATTGTCCCACTACACCAAGGAATGGCCGTACTCCCCCTTGTCGGGGAAATGGACGATGTACGTGCAAGCATCCTGATCGAGGAGACATTGGAAAAAAGCAAAAACCTCTCCATCTCCAAACTGATCATTGATTTTTCCGGTATATACAAATTGGATAGAACGGTCCTTCATACCATGGACCTCCTCCTCCGCTCCTTAAAATTGATCGGCATCACGCCTATCATAACAGGACTTCGGCCGGAACTAAGCCTGCAATTCATCAACTCAGGGCTTATCCTTCGGGACATTCCTATCAGTGGATCTATTGAACAGGTATTACAACAGCAATAATAAAAAATTCCTGCCGGGGTCAGACCCCGGCAGGAATTTTTCACTTCATGTCGAACCCTCAAAAAATCCTACTACCCATTCTAAAAATCTTGCACATGAAATGTCTTGCCATTTGATTATGTTTCATTTATGATTATACTATCGCTCATGAATAACACTATATATTGTGTTCTAAACAAAACACAACAACTACATACAGTATTTAAATTGATAATGCGGTAAAGGTGTCTTTTAATAGACTTAATAGGGAATCTGGTGAAATTCCGGAACTGTCCCCGCAACTGTAAGTGCAGACGATCTTGAAAAACCACTGTATAAATGGGCTTAACGGCTCTTATATGGGAAGGATCAAGATAGGAAGAAGCACGAGTCAGGAGACCTGCCTTTAGCGATTAGTTTCTCTTTCTTCGGGAGTTGAGAAGATGAAACGATCACTAGAACCATATGGAGAGAGCAGGTATATCTGGAAACCCCAATATTCCGCTGGCACTGTTTTTGGATAACCCCCTTCCTCCATTCTCCCTTTCTATGATCGTTTGATCCACTCAGCTGCCTGAGTGGATTTTTTTATTCCCGTAATTTCCTCCCCTCATGCCCCATTTGGGGAACGAATACAGCCTTAATTAAAAACGAAACGGAGTGAAGAAAGATGACCATACATACAGAAACACCACCCAAAGAGAATCTGCAATCGTTACAAGCCTTTCAAGTATTGCTTGAATCAACCCTAAGGGAATTCCCTCATCTTGAAGCGGACTTATTTTTACAAAAAGCGGAGAAGCTTTCCGAGAAGCTGTTACCCCTAAACCAAGTACAAGAACTTTATAATCAACTAATTTTAGAAGCGCTCAGTCATTTGACGGAAGAAGAGCCAGATTGGACCTATATAGCATCCAGGCTGCTTGCTCATCAACTTCAACAGAATGTCTGCCATAACCGGAAGACGACGATCTCTTATACAAATCTGTACCAATTAATTGAAGCGTTAACCGATAAAGGAATCTATCATTCTCAACTTTTAGAGTCTTACACAGAAAAGGAAATCCAAGAATTAGAGGCTTTCTTACAACCTGAAAGAGACCATCTTTTCACTTATATTGGCTTGAAGACTCTTTCCGATCGATATTTAACACGTGACCACAATAAACAGCTTTGGGAGCTTCCACAAGAGCGGTTCATGATAATCGCCATGACACTTATGAGAAAGGAACAGAAAAATAGGCTTCAGTATGTAAAAGAGGCTTATTGGGCTATGAGCAATTTATATATGACTGTAGCCACCCCCACCTTTGCAAATGCAGGTAAAACCTACGGCCAGCTTTCTAGTTGTTTCATTGATACTGTCGATGATAGTTTACAAGGAATATATGACAGCAATACAGATATTGCCAACCTCTCCAAATCCGGCGGAGGAATCGGTGTATACCTCGGTAAAATCCGAAGCCGTGGCAGTGATATCCGTGGTTTTAAAGGAGTATCCAGTGGCGTCATTCCATGGATGAAACAATTGAACAATACAGCAGTCAGCGTGGACCAACTTGGCCAAAGGAAAGGGGCAATTTCGGTCTATCTCGATGTTTGGCATAAAGACATCTTTTCCTTTCTCGACAGCAAGCTGAACAACGGGGACGAGCGGATGCGTACACATGACCTTTTCAATGGTGTCTGTATTCCCGATATTTTTATGGAGCAAGTAGAGAAAAGGGGGGATTGGTATTTATTTGACCCCCATGAAGTAAGAAAGACGATGGGATACTCCTTGGAAGATTATTTTGATGAGGTAAAAGGCACCGGTACCTTCCGGTTAAAATATGAGGAATGCGTGAACCACCCTGATCTTGCAAAAGAAAAAGTGGCAGCCATCGACATCATGAAAGCGATCATGAGAGGGCAGCTTGAAACGGGAAGTCCATTCATGTTTTACCGTGATGAGGTAAACCGCATGAATCCCAATCATCATAAAGGGGTGATTTATTGTACAAACCTGTGTACAGAAATAACCCAGAACCAAAGTGCCACGGTAACCCATACTCAAGCCGTGAAGGACGGAAGCATCATCACTGTCAAAACACCAGGGGATTTCGTTGTTTGCAATCTATCGTCCATAAACCTTGCACGTGCGGTGAAAAAGGATGTGCTAGAGCGTCTTATTCCCATTCAAGTCCGCATGCTTGATAATGTGATTGATTTAAATGATATTCCTGTCCTTCAGGCAAAAATAACCAATGAAAAGTACAGGGCTGTGGGGCTTGGCACCTTTGGCTGGCATCACCTGCTGGCATTGGAAGGCATCAAATGGGAATCTGAAAAAGCGGTAAAGTATGCGGATGAACTTTACGAAAAAATCGCCTTTTACACGATTCAAGCAAGTGCGCTTCTTGCCAAAGAAAAAGGTGCTTACCCTGCTTTTGAAGGATCGGACTGGCAAACGGGGAAATATTTTTCAAAAAGAAATTATGATTCCAAAGCGGGATTGGACTGGGCTGTGCTTAAAAAGAAAGTGGCAACTACTGGTATCCGTAATGGCTATCTGATGGCAGTTGCCCCAAATGCGACCACTTCAATCATTGCCGGAAGCACAGCGAGTATCGATCCGATTTTCCTGAAGGTTTATTCAGAAGAGAAAAAAGACTATAAAATACCGGTAACGGCACCTGACTTAAATTCAGAAACTACCTGGTTTTATAAGTCAGCCTATCATATCGATCAGCATTGGAGCATCAACCAGAATGCAGCAAGGCAAAAGCATATTGACCAGGCCATCTCCTTTAACCTGTATGTCACCAACACCATAAAAGCCAAGGCCTTATTAGATCTTCATTTGGAAGCATGGAAGCAGGGTCTTAAAACCACCTACTACGTACGGTCGACATCTAAGGAAATAGAAGAATGCGATTCTTGCGCAAGTTAATAGGGAGGAAGTCAAATGAGTAATTATCTTCATAAACGTTCCATCATGGACACACATGCACCTAATAGATCTACCAGAATCATCAACGGCGAAAGCTCCAATATACTGAATTGGGATGACGTAGCGTTTTCATGGGCATATCCCAAGTACAAGAAAATGCTTGCCAATTTCTGGTCTCCTTTTGAAATAAATATGTCCCAGGATATTAAACAATTCCCTACGCTGACAGCAAAAGAACAGGATGCGTTCCTGAAGATCATCGGCCTGCTTGCTCTCTTGGACAGTATTCAGACTGACTATGCAGGCAAAGTCGCTGATTATTTAACCGACTCCAGCCTGAACGCATTGATGATTATGCTTGCGCAACAGGAGGTCGTGCATAACCACTCCTACTCCTATGTCCTATCAAGTCTTGTATCCCGTACAAAACAGGAGGAGGTTTTCGAATACTGGCGTACCGAACCGACCTTGAGGAAGCGGAATGATTTCATTACAGATGGTTATAAAGCCTTTGCAGAGGACCCAACCGTCGAAAATTTGTTACGATCGATTGTGTATGATGTGATATTGGAAGGTCTTTTCTTTTATTCGGGCTTCGCTTTCTTTTATCACCTTGCCAGAAACCAAAAAATGGTCGCATCTAGTACGATGATCAATTACATCAATAGGGATGAGCAGATTCATGTCGACTTGTTTGTAAAAATATTTCAAGAAGTTCTATTGGAATATCCTGAGTATGATACAGAAGCACTTGCTCAATTTGTAGAGGAGACCTTTAAGCAGGCCGCAGAATTGGAGATTGATTGGGCGAGACAAATAATCGGAAACCATTTTACAGGTATCGAACTTGAGGATGTGGAAGCTTATATTAGATTCTACGCCAATGTCCGGTCCAATCAGCTTGGTTTCAACCGCCCATTTGAAGGCTACCGAACTAACCCATTAAAATGGATCAAAGCATATGAGGAAGTGGACCTTGGTAAGTCGGATTTCTTTGAACAAAAATCAAGGCAATACACAAAAGTGAATGTCGTGGATAATGGATTTGACGATTTATAAGATGCTTTCCCGCCGTGGACCAATGCAGTCCACGGCCCTCTTTACCAGATAGGATATACAAAAAAAGAAAAGGCGAGATAGAAAGCCCCCATAAGCATATAGCCCATATAGCTTTGTTTCTCCAACAGTAGCCGTTCCATTCCCCTAATAAGAAAAGCACCTGCAAATAACCAAAACATCCACCCCAAATGTGTAGGGCTATCAAGGTACGCTCCCATCCCCCCCAGAATGAGCCCACCTATAACAAGCAGCAGTTGAAGGAAAACAATAGGTTTCTTTCTTGTTTTTATATCTTTGAACACAGAATACTCCCCCTTTGTCCTCCTTCCATAATAACAGAATGTTTTGTGAAAATGAAAATCCAACTATAAATGAGTTATGGAATTGGTGATTTAAGCAAAGGGCTGTTTCACCAGAACCATTAAAATAATCCCAGATATTGCAGACTCAACACCACAACACCCAATATCCACACATAGACAGCAAATGTGCGCAGGGAATGCTTTTTCAAGTAATTGATCATCCATTTTACCGCAATGTACCCAAAGAAGCAGGAAGCAAGAATTCCAATCATCAATGAAGTCAGTGATATATCCTCCCTACCCACCTGTGCGACCTCGACAGTCTGGAGAAACACCGCTCCTGCAATTGCTGGTGTGGATAGCAGAAAAGAAAAATAAGCTGCCGTTTCCCTATCCAACTTTCGGAAGAGGCCTGCTACAATGGTCAGCCCTGAGCGCGATATAGCAGGGAAAATGGCTGCAGCTTGGAAGGAACCAATGAACAAGGCATCCTTCCACGTTATATCCTCCATTTTTTTTGCACCTTTCTTGATGGAATCCGCAAACCACAGAAAGGCTCCCGTTATCAAAAACTCCCAACCGATTGTAACGCCTGTTTTAGAAATATCCTCAAAATAATCTTTAAAAGCAAGCCCTATTATGACAGCTGGAATGGTCCCGATCACCAGTAAAAAGGACAGCTTGTGAAATGGGTTACGGATGATCTTAATAAATTCCTCACGGTAAAAATATAGAACGGCAATCAATGTCCCAAAATGTAGCATCGTATCAAGCAGCAGTCCCGCTTCCTGCAGGCCAAATAAATTCCGTCCCAAATACAAATGCCCCGTACTTGAAATTGGAAGAAATTCCGTAAGTCCTTGAATAATACCTAAAATGAACGCCTCAATTTTGGACATGCTCTTCCTCCTCCTATATCGAACGTTTCCTATCAAAAACAAAATAAGTGATGGCCCCTAAAATGATTAAAATCATCAAAGGGATAATGAGTGGCTGTGCAGCGTGTTTGATATCACGCCAGTTTTCTCCCAATTGGAAACCTATATAGAGAAACAGGATCGTCCAAGGTATTACCGCAGCCACCGTGTAAAGAAGAAAGGGCAAGAACTTCATCTTTGCAATGCCTGCCGGTATCGATATGGCATGCCGTACCACCGGAATGAACCGGGCTGTGAAGACCACAATCGGTCCATAGTTCTCAAACCACTTTTCCGAAATATCCAAGTGCTTCGGCTGAATTAATATGTACTTTCCATACTTTTCAAGAAAAGGCCTTCCTCCAATGCTCCCGGCCCAATACAAAAATAGTTGCGCAAGGGTACCTCCTGCCACGCCGGCAACAAGTGCTCCTGTAAAACCAATCTTGCCGATTGAAATCAAATAGCCCCCATACCCCAATACAATTTCGCTCGGAATAACTTCCACCATCAACCCTAACGCAATTCCCCAGACTCCCATCGCCTGGAAAAATTCAAACATCGATAAAAAAAAGTGCTCCATATCCTCGCCTCATTTGTAAGAGAGTTGTCCCTAACAATGTATGAAGGCAAGTCCATGAAAAGCACTAAAAAAAGTATGTAGTTATTTTTCATCCGGGATGTGTGCTTTCTCCCACTTTGGTTAACGTCAATCAGGGAATGTTCATGAATGGAATAGAAACACCTTAGTTATACTAGTGGCGAAAGGCTATTCAATGGTGGGGGAGTTTCCTATGTATATTGCATTAACAGCAACGATAATATTGTCCATCTTTCTACTGCTTTCACTCCGTTTTATAAAAAGTAAATTCGAGGTCCTCGAACTGACTTTCTTGTTTCTATTTACATCCTACATCTGTCAAAATACATTCTATAAACTATTTTCCCCATATGACCGGATTAGCATTGCTGATAGCGGATGGGCGAAACTCACAGTAAAATTACATTTTGGTATTACCCTCCCCGTCCTATTGATCATTGTATTGTATATGTTAAAGAGCACCCGTTTCAGCATTTATGTAGCAAGTGGTATTGGATGGATCCTGTTTGTAATTGCAAGTGAGAAAGCTTTATTTTTATCGGAAATATTAGAAACACAAAATGAAAAGTGGTTCCCACTCATTGATATAGCAGCAGCTACCTTCATATTTCTACTAACGCATTTTATTATGAAAAACATTCGTATACTTTTGATAAAAGAAAAGGTCATCACATGAATAGTCAAATTAAATCTATCTTCACTCCCATATCCCCAAAAAATTTTGATGAAAACGAAGTATTCACTATTCTAATTTCCTTATTGGTAATTGGAGTCCTTTGGTATTTACATACACACTACCGAACACTAACCAACACGGAACTGGCCAGTGTGTATCTATTCAATCTCTTTTTAACCACCACCTTGGAAGCATTGTTAGCCGAACACCCATTAGATTTTTACGATACGATGGACTACGCCCATGCAGAGATTTTCGATGTTCTTTTACAAACCATTCCCTATCCAGCGACCATTGTAATTGCTATGCATTTTTATGCAAAATTCAGACCTTCGACAATCGGATATATAATTGGCTGGGCTCTCATTCTGACATCCCTGGAATGGATCTCGCTCCTTTTCAACCTTTTTCAATATAATGAGTGGACACTCTTATACTCGTGCATGTTTTATGCATGTATAATGACTTTAAATACACTCTTTTTTAACAAAGTCAGAAAGCACCTTCAGGAGAAAAGAAGCTAGACCTATAAAATTTAAATTATCAGAAAAGGATTTCTTAAAAATATGTCGAATAATACTATTTGGAGGTGCTGATATATGAAGAAACTCATTCTTCTATCCCTATTCCTCCTTTTTCTAACAGCCTGTGGTATGCCAACGCACATTCCAGATCGCTTTTCGTACATTGAAGTTGTCGATAAGAAAGAAGATGCATCTCTTTCTGAAGTGGAGGATATTGATACCATCTTGAAAGACAGTGAAGTGGTGGTCGGATTGGATGAGGCAACCGAGAATTACCCCAAATATAATATTGAACAAACTCCTGCTTATATAGTGTTTGAATATACAGGGTATCTTACCGACGACATGATTTTATTCACCTATGACAAGGAAGAGGCTGTATCGTTATTGAAGGAAAAGATTCAAGACGAGAAAGAAAGAGCGGAATAAGGCAAAGCCGAGACGAGGGTATAAAGACAGAAGTCCCCAGTTCGGCTTTACTAATTTTCATATATGTAAACGCTTACTATTAGGCATAAAGTGTTTTTTTTCACATATCATTAAATTATTTATTGGAGGGCAAAAATGGGGAAATTATGTCTTCAAACTTCTTGCGTCGGTTATGATCTGATTCTGATTACATTGGGATGCTTATTTGTTTTATATATCGGTTATCGATTCCTTGGCCATGAAGACTGAATCCTCATGATTTCACTTCTTTTGCTCCATACTAACAAAGAGGTGATGAAAATGAGAAAAATCTTCTTTTTTCTACTGCTTACCTGGGGAATACTGGCCATCCCTGTATCGGCACAACCCCTTCAAATAGAAGTATTTGATGTAACACAGAGTAAGGTGACAAAGTCCATTCCGTTGGACGAAAAAAACAGATCGGAGGCCCTTAAGCTTGTAAAAAGTATAAACGCCCTCTATCCGAAGCTGAACCCCACACCAAAAACGGGCTTTATGGTCAAGGTGCCTTTTGAACCAACAGAAAACATCGACACGGATGTGTTAAAGCAATCCGTCAAGCAAGTAATCTTTATTTTTCCTGAAGGAGAAAAACCGTATTTGCTTATCTTCAATGAAAAAGAACAACCAATGTTCTACTATTTCAGTGAAGATAGCACAGGGTTTCTCAAGATGCTGGAAATGAATAACTAAAAGGCTATTTTCGTAAGCTTTGTTTCTTTTACGTATTTTTAAACCGACCTATATATTCAATACTATCGTGCTCTTTTCCCTGCAATACTGAATATGCTACATGCATGTCTAGAGTAAGTAAGCAGTAATAATTCCAATTGCCGACTTTTTACTTTAAATAGCAACAATCTTTGAGAAAAGAGCCAACTAAAAAAAGGAATAGTGGGTACACTATCATCAACTTGAACCTTTCCAGGAGGGGTTTTATTTGAAGAACGTACTCATTATTCTTTTTATTGGTATTCTTTCAGCCGCAACCATTGGGTGCGGTTCTGCCATTGAAAATGTTCCGGGTAAAGCTGAAGAACCACCACCTTTGCTGCCATCTACAGGGGATTATACTTTTCAACGTTACATTGAAGAAAAAGAGCACACAGAATACAGGGTGCTTTATAGCAAGGTCCCAGACAGCAAAATCGTTGAAGTAAAAACGGTTGTGGATCTAGGTTCCGAAGAGACTCCAACAGATACTTCGGAAACAATCAATTTTTATGAAGAGAAAAAAGATGGAATCTATGGATATATCGTTTTATCGGAGGACTTCCCGACAGAATGGGATGCAGATGATATTAAGAAATTCCCAAAAACGAAAATCATTGCCTATCCATTGGAAGAAAGTAAAGAATGGACCGAAACAATAGAGGATTTCGACTTGGACATCACTTATCATATCAGATCAATAAATGCTGAAATAAAAACACCCGCAAAGACGTTCCAGGATTGTATCATTATTGATTTCGAAGAAAAGGATCAGGATGGCACTACACTCCGTAAAGGAAGTTCCGTTTTCGCCCCACAAGTAGGATGGATCCGGCATGAAATTAAAGAAGAAGTATTAAAAGATGTTCATAAGTTAATAAAGATTAATGAAAGATAATGAAAAATCACCTTTTCATTCAGACTGTTGACAAACCTAATAAACTTTAGATTAGCATATACACGTTGATCTTCGTTCCAGGCGCTTCGCTTATCCGTGAGGCGGTCCGGAAGCCTCCTCGGGCTATGCCGAGGCCACTGAAAAACCCGAAAACTTATCTTTATTACGTTTTCTAGCTGTTGATTGCAGAAATAGGCGAAGACTCCTGCGGGGGGATAGCGACATTCTTGAGACCCCGCAGGGCGTAGCCCGAGGAGGCTCAAGGTCGCCCCGCGGAAAGCGAAGCCTAGTGCGGAAATCAACAGCGGTATGGAACAGATTACTAAAATTATGATCTTTTTCAGTGGCCTGGGCTATGCCCTGCGGGGTCTTCCCTGTCCCTAACTCCCGCGGGAGTCTGCGCGCCTTCCACAACGATCAACTTAATAAACAGCTTTGTATTTTTCTCTGTCTACACACTGCCATGAAAGATAATGCAAAATTATCTTTCATTTTTTTGGATCTATATTTATACTTCGATGGAACCTTTTATCCATTCTTACCGTCTTACTAGTAGATCCTTCGTTTTACGAAGATTTTACATAACTGTAATGAAGAGAAAACCATAATTGTAGTATAATTACACACATATCATACCCTAATCATGGGTATATAGATACCGAACGCACTTATTATGTTATACTTCTATAATTAAGGAGGAGATGTAGCATTGAGTTTGAGTAAAATTATTTTCGTCATTAGTATAATGGCTAGCTTTCTTATGCTTGTTGCATCTGTCATAGCATTTGTCATTCATGACATCGGTTATTTTTGGACAATGTTCATTTTAATGGTTGTCAGCATTCTCCAGAATATATCCGTGTATAAACATATCTCCACAACTGATGAACCTGTTAAAGGCTAGACCGCTTCTAGTTAATGAATCTCGAGCGGTCTTATTGCTAATAAGAAACCTTCTCCGTACACTTACCCTGAGGTATTTACTTCCTTTCTAGTTTCCAAATTTACATATGAGAAAAAGCCAGCATTAAGCTAGCTCTTCATCTCTGTTCGTATGTAATTTCCGTCCTTATCATAAAAGTGGAATTTCTTCACAATATTTTTATCGGACTCCAGAACTTCTGGGCGAGAAATATAAATGAGGAACTGATTAGCAACCACATCGCTCGAAAACTGATAGATCACTTCATCTTTCCTTTTCACTTCAAGCACTACTTTTTGAACCTCATCCCCTTGTGGTACCAGGCCATGAAGATATGTTTGCTCTATATGATGAACTTCTACCCTCTTCTCTTCGTAACAAAAGCTCTTTTCTTCATTCATTGTATAGTAGTTTGGTTCTTCTACTCCTGTAACGATAAACCCTTCCTCATTCTGTTGAAAACCGCCAAGTACCGTTTTTAACACTGCATTCTTTTCAGAATATATCAGGAATGATTGATTGTTTTCGTCTACAAACATCAACTCCATCCCCCCCAGTTCTCTCGCAGCGCCCGCAATTGCCCCCTTTAAATTAAGGTAAACGTAAATTGGTTCTTTATTAATTTTTATGGCATTCTCCATTTTAGTTATGTGAGTGAAATATTTTTGTGGCGGAATTGCCAGTTTCACTCTTTCACCTTGGTTGACAATGTCTGTTTCAATCGTCTTTACGGACATTTGCAGGTTTTCCCCTACGAAAAGAACTTGAATTCCATCTCTTGTATTCAACACCTCCGAATAGTAGGAGCGGTCAAGTAGAAACTTTTCAAGTTTTAGCTTGCCATAAACACCTTTTATAAAAATGGCCACTCCCAATTTACTTTGATTATATTCAAATGTTGCTACCACTTTGTTTGAATCCTCTATTTGAAATGCTTCTAATAACAATGGTTCCTTCTGTTTGGGACCCAGATGTTCGTGGATGAATCTTGTGATTTCTCTTTCTGTATATTTCAAGGTGTAACTTGTATATTCATAGATAGAATATCCTCCAAGTACTAGTAGACTGGATATTGAGATGATGATAAATAACCTTTTCAATGTAGTTACCCCCCATTCCTTTTCTACTGCTTAGAAAATAAAAATTATAGTTCCATAGACCCACCTTTAATATTAAGACAAATAATCTAAGGAAGCTATTGGGAAAGTAAAGTAGCATTAACCCTTTTAATTCAACATTTCAGTTGAACACTTTCCTAGCGCAAGGAGCCACTCTATTATATGGTTTTCCCTACTTAAAAATATACAATTTCCGAACTTCACGCTACATCATAATATTTTTATTCGTGTTTTTGATATAACCCCCTTTTCAAATCTCCCTTTTTCCTATATAATCACTTCATAATCCAAACAACTCTATATAACAACTCGTATAATAGTAGGAATATGGCCTACAAGTCTCTACCAAGCTACCGTAAATGGCTTGACTACGGGTGATACTTTAATTTTCTCTTTCTTAGGCTTGGCCTGAGTAAGTTTTCGCATTCCCGGAAGTTAGAGATGGTCACTTGTAGTATTCGTGCCATTTCGACTTTCGGGATTTTTTATTTTAGAAGGAGGACATTTTTATGAAACTATTACAACAAACCATTCTTGATAAAGGGACCGTCTTACCAAATGGAGTTTTAAAAGTTAATACATTTTTAAATCACCAGGTGGATACTGGATTGATGATCGAAATAGGCAAAGAGTTTGCAGATCGCTTTGCAGACGCAAACATCAATAAAGTGGTGACGATTGAATCATCCGGTATTGCCCCAAGCTTCTTTGCAGCCCACACTTTAGGTGTTCCACTTATTTTTGCAAGAAAGAAAAAATCTCTAACATTGAAGGACAATGTGTATACAAGTGAAGTGTTTTCTTTTACTAAACAAGAAACAAGTGATATTACAGTGGCAAAGGAATTTTTAGAGGAAAATGATAGAGTACTGATCATTGATGATTTCTTGGCAAATGGCCAAGCTGCACAAGGTTTGATTGATGTAGTGAAGCAAGCCGGGGCAACCGTGGCCGGTATTGGGATTGTCATTGAAAAATCCTTCCAGCCAGGGAGGCAACTATTAGAAGATAAAGGGTATCGTGTGGAGTCGCTTGCAAGAATCCAATCTCTTCAAAGCGAAAATATAACTTTTGTGGAAGAAGCTACTACTGTTACAAACTAAGAAAAATGGAGGTCATCTTATGAAAGCAACAACTGTACAATATCCATGGTATAAAAAAGAAGATACAGATGCATTCTTTGCACTCTTTCAAAATAATTTAGCAAACTTTGTCATCATTGCTGTCACCATGCTTGGCATGGGTTTTCCGGCATCCATTGTATTCGGAAAAGTGATCCCTGGTGCGGCGGTAGCCGTAATGGTCGGTAACCTTTACTATGCATTCATGGCGAAGCGATTGGCACAGAAAGAAGGACGGACAGATGTTACTGCCCTCTCATATGGAATTAGCACTCCTGTTATGTTCGTTTTCTTGTTTGGGGTATTGGCACCTGCCAACGCATTGACTGGTGACCCAGAGCTTGCATGGAAGATCGCAGTTGCTGCTGCATTTTTGAGTGGATTAATAGAAACCTTGGTCAGCTTCACAGGAAACTGGGTTCGAAACCATCTTCCTCGTGCAGCCATGCTCGGGGCACTTGCAGGGGTAGCTCTTACATTTATTGCTGGGGAGATGTTATTCAATACTTTCTCCATCCCTGTTGTTGGCCTAGTTGCACTTGTTATTATCATTGTTGGGGTTGTCGGAAAAATGTCCATGCCTTTCAAAATCCCAGCTTCCTTATTTGCAGTCATCATTGGTACTGTTCTTGCTTTCGCATTGGGCTATCAATCTCCATCGCAGATATCTGATGGACTTGCCAACATCGGTTTCTACCCAATTTTACCTACTTTAGCTGCTTTTGAAGGGATGACCTATCTATTTGGGGCACTTATCGGACTGCTGGCAATCATTTTACCGATCACACTTTATAATGCGATTGAAACAATGAACAATGTGGATGCCATGTCTGCAGCAGGTGATTCCTATGACGTACGTGAATGCCAAGCAGTGGATGGGGTCGGAACGATGCTTGGTGCCGTTTTTGGCGGCCTCTTCCCTACTACTGTTTATATTGCGACAGTCGGCTCCAAATGGATGGGTGCCGGCAGAGGATATAGCATCTTAAACGCCATCGTTTTTGGCATTGCGGCCATGACAGGCGTGATAGCAGCACTTGCTGCCATCATTCCTCTTGCTGCCGTAGCGCCAATTTTGGTATTTGTCGGGATCTCCATGGTAGCAACTGCATTCCAGTCCAATGACAAAAAGTACTTCCCGGCGGTTGCGATTGCGATGCTACCATACTTTGCAAACTACGTAATGACACGCTTTAACAATAGCGCAGGCGAAGTGGTCGCTGGCATCTCTGAGGGGATTGTCCCTCTTGGTCAAGGTGCCATGTTTACCGCCATTGTTCTTGGTGCTATCACTGTTTATATTATCGACCAGGACTACCGCAGGGCATCTTACTTCGCATTAATTGGCGCACTCCTATCCTTCGTCGGATTTATGCATGCACCAAAGCTTGCCGTAAATGCAGCCCCTGACTTTGCTATAGGCTATGTGCTTGTTGCTGTATTCTTGGTTTATTGTTCGTACCAGCAAGCATCAACTGCCGTCAAACAGACGAAACAGAAGGTTGCTGTGAAACGGCAGGTTGCTTCATAAGATGAATGGTTCAAGTCGAGAGTTTTGCTCTCGGCTTTTTTTTTGAGTCTTTCGTATATGTTCTTCCCCCTTTCTATCACATAATAATTTCCTCTTCCATGCAAAAGTATTTCAAAATATTCCTGCTAACAAGGCACTAGCCCACGAGTTTTGGACGAATGCACATACAATACAAAGTAGGCAGAGATAGGAGGAGAAGGAATGTATTTACAAAATCATATGACCGGAGTATCTCACCTTGGACACCGTTCCATCGGACCAGGATATGGAGGTAGGCCAGGATATGGAGGTCTTGGCTTTGGTGGCTTTGGATTTCCACTATTAGGAGGACTTGCTGGGGGGCTGTTAGGCAGTGCCATTTTCAATAACTTTGGATACGGCGGCGGTTTTGGTGGTGGACCAGGTTTCGGTGGATATCCTGGTATTGGATATGGAGGGCCAGGTTTCGGTGGTAGACCAGGTTTTGGCGGTGGACCGGGATTCGGCGGCTATCCTGGTATTGGATATGGAGGATCAGGATTCGGCGGTGCACCAGGCTTTGGCGGCGGACAGGGATTCGGCGGCACACCAGGGTTCACCGGCTTCCAAGGTAATTTTCAATAAATTAATCAAGGACCCTTATAAAGAAACTTTATGAGGGTTTTCTTACTCTTTTAACGACAGGAATGATTGGAATGGAAAAGGATAAGGAAACAAAAGAATTGGAGCAACGCCTTCAAGAAAATATAGCTTTTGCTGTATGGTTTCAAGTAATAGGTCAAGTCTTGGAGGCTATAAACCTGAGTAAGTTGTATAATTTAACGAATGATTCATTATCCGATGTTGAGAAAGGTATTCTTACGGGGGTATGGGTACAGACGATCGGAGACATTGTAGGGGCTATTGGGACGACTGCTGAGGTGCTTTCAGATGATCCCCAAATGGAATTAAAAGCCCAGATTGTTGCCACACAGGGGCTCTGGATCCAAACTTTTGGTACAGGGATAGAGGCTTCCAGTGCTACAGAAGCCATCAAGCGAGAACTACAAACCATTCCACCCCCACCTTTTATATTCATACCAGGCTCCTAAACCATAATGTATCATTTATCCAAAAACAAGAAAAACTACTGATACCTTTAATAATGAGAGCAGGAAGATATCATGTCCATTATGCAACAATACATTGAAATTTATGATAAAAATCAGTCATCTGTCCAATCGCATGTTAACTTTTGGCTAGAACATGTTGTTTTTTCTTGGCGATGGTGGTTAATGATTGGTATTTTCATCCTCTTATGGGCCTTGTTCTGGAAGCTTAAAAAGCCGGGAGAACTTCCGAGAATATCCATTTTCGGGCTGCTTTGGATTATTGTTGCCTCTAACCTTGATGGATTGGGTTATGAATTCGGTCTATGGGGATATACATACAATCTTAGCCCCTACTTGCCAAAATCCTATGTGTTTGATTACTGCTTGATTCCCGTTACATTCATGCTTATATACCAATATTTCCCTAAAGGAAAGAAGTTCTTCTGGGCCAATATAGTGCTTGCAATCGGCGCCTCTTTGATTGCAGAACCTGTAGCCGAGAAACTCGGGCTATATACCCCTTTTCATTGGAACATATTGATCTCAATCCCACTATATATCATAATTTCTTACATACTGAAATTCTTCACAGAAAAGATTTGTAAACCTATTAACTAAATAAAGGATGCCCAAACTAGGCATCCTTTTTTATATGGTTTCTTTCATTTCCTCTTTATTTGATTCTTCTTCAGCGGTGTCAAGTGGATCTTGGGAGTCCATACTTTCATTGGAGGCTTCTTTCTTCTTTTTCAAAAACTCCTCTAATGCAAGCTTACTCTTTCTGGATGTAAGGATATATAAGAAATCCTTATCTTTGATTTCTGTATCACCAGATGGCGTTACAAGTATGCCAGCTCTTATGATAGCATTGATTAAAGTTTTATCCGGAAATTCCAGCTCAGCAAGAGTTTTTCCAACCATGTCTAAATCCTCCTCCACCTGGAACTCGATGATTTCTGCATTTGCTTTACCAATCGATACCAGCTCTAAAGAATGTATAGGAGCAATTTTCTTCGGCCCGGTGAGATTCAATTTTTTCGCAAGCATCGTAATGGTTGACCCTTGAACCAGAGTGGATGTCAAAACGACGAAGAAAACGACATTAAAGAATAATTGTGCATTCGGAATTCCTGCAATCATCGGAAATGTCGCGAGAACGATTGGTACTGCCCCACGAAGACCAGCCCACGATAGAAATACCTTCTCTTTCACACTGAAATCCATGCCTATTGTAGAAAGAAATACCGCAATCGGCCTAGCTACGACAATCAAAATAACCGATAATAACAATCCTTTAAGCATGATGTCCCACTGGAACAATTGTCCTGGGAAGACCAGTAACCCCAATATAATAAACATTAGAATTTGCATCATCCATGCAAACCCTTCATTGAATCGGAAAATCGACTGGCGATAGGTAAGTTCATTATTACCTATTATCAAAGCTGCCACATACACAGCTAACAATCCACTTGCTCCCATCAATGCAGCTATACTATAAGTTAATAAGGCAAATGCCATGGCAAAGACAGGGTATAGTCCAGATGAATCAAGATTGATCTTATTGATGGAAAGCGAAGCGAGCTTTCCAAGTCCTAACCCCAATAGTAAACCAATTCCCATCTGCCAAAAGAAGCTTCCGATGAACCCTATGTAACTAGGATTAGAGGCAGTAAGCAATTCAATAAAGGATAATGTCAAAAACACTGCCATCGGATCATTCGTACCCGATTCTGCCTCAAGGGTTGCCCCCATACGCGCTTTGATGTTCTGTCCTTTTAACACTGCAAATACTGCTGCTGCATCAGTTGAACCAACGATGGCTCCAAACAGGAAGGCTTCTAACCAAGACACATCCAAAATAAGCTTGGCGGAAGCCGCCACCAATGCTGAAGTCAGAATCACCCCAACAGTGGCCAATGATAAAGATGGTTTGACAACCTTGCGAACAGTTGCCCATTTTGTTTGCAAACCACCTTCAAATAAAATAATGACGAGTGCAAATATACCAATTAATTGAGCATACTTCACATTATCAAAATAGATGAAACCAAGTCCATCACTCCCTGCCATCATTCCAATAATGATGAAGAGAACCAATGCGGGAACTCCGAGTCTTGCCGAGAATTTCGTGGTAATAACTCCAACAATCAGAAGAAATGCGGTAAGCATAATAAAATAATCAACATTAAATGCTCCTTGTAACATCTTATCCCCCCTTATAAATTGACATCAATTTTAACTGGTATATTTTCTTGTTTGTTGATTCCCAAGTAACGAAGTGTTTCCGAAGGTGTAGCATGATGAAAGTGTTTTTGAAGTAATGAAACAGCGACACCACTTCTGTATGCATGATAGCCGAATGTTTTACGCAAGGTGTGAGTTCCCACCTTTCCGGGCACTCCTACATCCTTGGCGGCTTTATTTATGATACGGTAGGCTTGTTGCCGTGTAATCGGGGAAGAGCATTTTTGTGATTTGAATAAATAGTCTGTGGAGCCAAGCTGTCTTTTATGAAGATATTCCATAATTGCCTGCTTGACGTGTTTGTTCATGTAGATACAAGGTTCATTACCATAAAAATCTTTGACCTTGCCGCCTTCTGCTACATCCTCTACTTTTACATGTAGGAGTTCACTAAGGCGTAGGCCCATATTGATTCCCATGACAAAAAATAAGTAATCCCTTAAGGAGTAGTTCTTTAAATACTGTTTAATTTGTTTGATATATTTTCGATCCCTTAATGCTTCAACATACTCCATTAAACACCCTCCCTAATGTTACTTATCTTTATTATACCATATATATATGTAACATTTTAATGATATGCCTGAAATAAGAAAAACCGGGCGATTTTTGTCCGGTCCATCACCACTGTTCTTTTTAAGGGGTTTACAAACTGTTCATGAAGACCTCTCCTTAACGATAACTGGGTCACACAGGTCTTCATCCCGTTCATGAAGACCTCTCCCTTGCGATTACTGGGTCGCGCAGGTCTTCATCTCATTAATTTGAATAAACTAGATCATTTTTACTCGCAGTCCATTGCTATACTCTATTTATTCCTATCATAAAAAAAACACCGCTTAAGAGTGGTGTCAGTGTGTAGAAAAAGTTATTTAAAATGATGAGATTCTCGTGTTGATTGTAGTGAAAGGCGCGAAGACTCCCGCGGGAGGAAGGGACAGGTAAGACCCCGCAGGCGTAAGCCGAGGAGGCTTACGGACCGCCCGCAGGAAAGCGAAGCGCCTGGAACGAAGATCAACAGTTACTTTTAGATCTTCCGCTTAAGAGTGGTGTTTTTAGCTACCAATTATAAGAAAAGAACAACAAGTGTTCCCACGATGAAACAATAGATAGAGAAGTAAATCAAGTTCCCTTTTGCCATTATCCCCATAAACCATTTTAATGAAAAATAGGATGCAATTAATGACGCAATAAACGCAAGCGAATAAGGTAGAATAATTTCATTTAAGTTATCCATACCAAGCAAATCCTTTATTGCAAGAAGGATACTCCCTACACTAACCGGGATGAACAACAAGAAAGAAAATCTCAATGCGGTTTCTTGTTTCATTCCACGCGCCATTGCCGCAACAATGGTTGCACCAGATCTGCTGACACCAGGAATCAAAGCTACCGCTTGGGCAAATCCAACAATGATAGCATCCAAGGTAGATAACTCTGCATCATTTTTTCTTCCTCTAAGGTTACGAATCAACCAAAGAGCGATACCTGTGGCGATAAGTGTAAACCCAATCACTTTAATATTTTCCAAAGCACCGGAAATGGCATCACCGTAAACCACGCCAATAATTCCAGCAGGAATCGTTCCAATGATCAGATAAATGACAAACATGAAATCAGGTTTATCATCTTGACTCTTCTTCGTGATAAATCTCAATGCGCCAAAGAAAAGCCTGGAAATAGATTCACGGTAGATAATAAGGATTGCTATCAAGGATGCCGCATTTACCACGATTTCAAATGTCAAACCTTCAAGCCTCATACCCATTAATTCTTGCAGAATCATGACATGCCCGCTTGAAGACACTGGTATAGGCTCTGTAATACCTTGGAATATCCCAAGGAAAATATACTTTAATAAATTTATGATATCTTCCATGTAACTAAACCTCAATTTCTAATAATAATGAATACTAAGTATAACACATATGCCACTGCTAAAAAGCTACCTTCAATCTTTCCTATACGATAATTGGTTCTTGAAAAGACTAGCAGAATAACAGTCAGTATCAACATCAGGCCGATATCCACAAAGACTTTTCCGTTTACAGGAAGCGGGGTAATCAATGATGATGTACCTAGAACGAAAAAGATGTTAAAAATATTGCTTCCAACTATATTACCCAGGGCAATTTCACTTTGTTTCTTAATGGCTGCCATGATGGATGTCACCAGCTCAGGTAAAGAAGTACCTATTGCAACGATGGTCAGACCCACCAAAGTCTCACTCATCCCAAGAGAGACCGCAATCTCCGTACTGTTTCTTACTACAAGCTCCCCACCAAAAATAATGGCCGCTAATCCGATTACTGTCCGGATGCTATTTTTCCCCCAAGTGGCTTTTTCGGAATCCTCTTGCACTTCCATCTTGTCCCTGCTATTTCTTGCAACCTCAAAAATATAATACATAAAGATACTAAAAATCAACAGAAATATTAATCCATCGCTTCTTGTAATCAGATTTTCTGTGAAACCTTGAAGGACCACATCACTAATAAGCACTAGTAGTACCGTACTTCCGAGTAGGGTGAACGGTATTTCCTTTCTGATTGTCTCGCTTTCCACTTTTAAAGGGTTCAATAATGCCGTAAGACCCACTACAAGCGTAATATTAAAAATGTTACTTCCGATGACATTGCCCAGAGACACCTCTGCACTGCCATCAAGGGCAGCTAAAATACTAACTGTCGCCTCTGGTGAACTTGTTCCAAAAGCAACGATGGTCAGGCCGATCAGTAAGGGAGAGATTCGTAGGATCTTCGCGATCTTTGATGCTCCATCAACAAACCAGTCTGCCCCTTTAATGAGCAAAGCGAATCCAACTACCAGCAATAAGTAACTCATGACATATTCCCTTCCTTAGGAAAATAAAATATTTCCTTCTCTAACTTTATCCGGATTTTCTAACCTGTTCTTTTAATAGATCATACCAATCTTTTGTTTGATCTGCACTTTTTGAGTTAATAAAGATTTTATCATGTCCTGTTTCGATATATAAATAGGGAGAATTTCCTTTATAAATGAAGAGCAAGCTGTTTCCTACATCCTTGATCCGGAAATGTCCCTTAGAAATGGTAGGGGTACCATACCCATTTGTTCGAAGGGTGACTTCTGGCATTTCATCTACAAGTTCTATATGTGTTACTTCACTGTACTTCCATTCCTCTCCATACACACCGCTAATGACGAAGGTGTCTTCATTAAATGACATTTTCGGCTCTTGAAAGCCCAAGAAGAAGACAACCGCTAACGTACCAACAGTGATTACCGCGATAAGAACACTAATGATATAACTTCTTTTCCGCTTGCTGGGCAAATCATATCTGGAAACATAAATGAATCCACCCAATAACATTATTACCATTACCCCGATATGCATTTCTAATGCATAAGGGAAGGAAGTGAGCAGTAAAGGTAACAATGCCATCAAGACAAGTCCTGTTACCAATAACATTTTCCCCGTTTTTTGAGGATAACCATTCTTTATAAGCTCTTCCTGCTCGGATTTCGGACGTGAACGGAAGCTAGAAATCAAAACGTATGCCTCTTTCTTTAAGATCGCCCAGCCAATCACCAAGAAAATAAGTACAACCGAAAGTTGAATAAAAAACAATACCCACATATCTTCTTCCCCCTCTACCCCTCATTCTTACTATTCTTACGAAATTCAACGTCTATAAGTTTCAAAAAGAAAATACCTTATAAGTAAATAGATGGAGGTGATCTTGCATAAATGAGTTTAATGATCATCCTGATTCCTGTCGTAATCTTGCTTTTCCTATTTTTATTGATCGGTTTTCTAATCAGTAAAGGGTCCACCACATTTGAAGAGAAAAGGAGTGCCGGTATGATAAGAGTAGTTTATTATTATCTAATCCTGTTCATGACATTGATGATGACAATCGGAGGAAGTGTCGCAGCCTTCATGGCCATCGCTGATATCGTTTCCCCTTCCACTTATTATCAGACATACAGCGACTATAAGGAGATGAAATTAGCAAATAAGACTAAATACGACGAATCCGGAAAGCCAATTTCAGTACCGGAAATAGATGAGGATGAACTGCTTGCCGAGTACAATACGGTGGTGGCCCAGGAAAAAGAACGTAATAGAGAAATGGCTTGGAATAGCCTGATAAAAAGCTTCGGCTGGATTATCATTCCGCTTCCAGTCTTCATCTTCTATCAAAGAAAGGTTAGGAGAAATGAATAGATAGATGAAAGGTCACCTAGCATCGCTAAATCCTCTAGCGACCAGGTGACCCTTTTTGCCATGAAGGCTATTTATTTTCACAAGAAAAACTAGCTGATGATTGGAGCAAAAAGCGAAGTCATTCGCGGAAACCATCAGCGGTATATACTAGAAACTATTCAATCCTCTACCTTAGCCAATCTCTTTTTTTCCTGTCTGCTTGTCAACAAACTATAGATGACCGGAATAACGACTAAAGTTAAAACAGTAGAGCTCATCAATCCTCCAATTACCGCGATGGCCATGGGAGCCTGCAATTCAGTTCCTTCTCCCAAACCGATTGCAAGTGGTAATAAACCTAACATCGTTGTCAGGGCAGTCATGACGATTGGTCTTAGACGTGTTGCCCCGGCTTGAATCAACGCTTCACGCACCAGCATCCCCTTTGCTCTAAGCTGGTTCGTATAATCTATAAACACGATAGCGTTGTTTACTACTATCCCAACCAGTATAATGATTCCAATGAAGGCAGTAACCCCAAATGCATAGCCTGTTACAAACAATCCAAGTATCACTCCGATAATTGCCAGTGGCAACGTGAACATGATGATGAATGGTTGCAACAATGATTCGAACTGACTTGCCATTACCATATATACAAATACTATCGCCAAGACGACCGCCAATAATAAACTTGCGAACGCATCGTCCATCATTTCAGCCCCGCCACCTGTTTTGATGGTGTATTGATCGGTATCGATACTCAAATCCTTCACCATTTCATTAATGGCGTTTTGGACATTCATAGCGACGGAACCCATGTCTTTTCCTTCAAAGGTTGCCGTTATCACAATGGAATCCTGCTGATTTTCACGTACGACCGTAACAGGTCCTTCTCCCCTGATTACTTCACCGATATCCTTCAGAGCCACTTCCTGACCGGACTGGTTTGGTACAAGCAGGTTTTCAAGGTCCTCTTTCGAATTAGAAATCCCATCCATGTGCACTCTTACATCAGTGTCAAAAATGGTAGCCGCAACATTCCCTTGCAGTGATTCATTGATGAAGTTACCCACCTGTCCTGCTGTCAGACCATACTTAAAGGCTTCCTCTTTATCAAGAATAAATTGGTATTCAGGTTTCCCCGTTTGGACACTGTCCGATACAGAACGAATCTCTTCCAACTCATTCAAACGATCCGAAAGCTCCGCTGTGTACTCTTCTAACTTTTCTTTATCATTACCAAGAAGCATCACTTCCACCGCATTTTGTGCGCCACTCATGGCCTCCATGGAATTGCTAAGGTTGAAAGTCAGTGTTGCTTCCTCTTCCCATTTCTCTATATCATCTTTTACTGCATTCATCACCTGTTCTGTGGAACGCTCCCGATCTCCTGCTCCAACAAGCTTCACCGTCAAACTACCTTGATTTTCCCCGCTTCCAGTTGCTGCGGCCATCAGGGCATCGGCATTCCCAACAGAAGCTGTCACGATGTCCACTTCCGGAGTGGCCAATAATTCAGCTTCCATTCCTTCTACCACTTCCAATGTCCGTTCAAAGGATGCCCCTTCCGGAAGTTCCACGTCAACAGTGAACGTTCCTTCGTCTTGGGAAGGCATAAATTCTGTTCCGATTCTCGGAGCTAGGAATAAAGAACCTACCAATGTCCCTACCGCTAAAAGAATAATAATTAAACGATGATCCAGCGCCCATGAAATCACTTTTTTATAAGCCTTGTTTTCTTTCTTTTCTTTCACTTTATCAGATTTTAAGAGTATTCCTGCGAGTGCAGGTACTACCGTTAAGGCAACAGCCCACGATGCAAGCAATGCAAAGGTCACCGTTAGTGCGAGTTCCTTGAATATATCTCCTATCATTCCTCCGACGAACACCATCGGTAAGAATACTGACAGGGTGGTCAGCATGGATGCTGTAACTGCTCCCCCTACCTCTGTTGCACCCGTGATGGCCGCCTCTTTACGGGAGCCTCCTTTGACAAGATGACGATAAATGTTTTCAATAACGACTATCGCATTATCAACAAGCATTCCTACTCCGAGAGCTAACCCTCCAAGGGACATGATGTTCAGTGTCATACCTGAGAAATACATCAAAACAAAAGTGGCGACGACTGAAAAAGGAATCGCAATACCTACGATAAGTGTTGAAGCAGCCGACCGCAGGAATACGATAATGACCGCCACTGCAAATAGACCGCCAAACACTAGCGCAAGTGTTACATTGGAGATGGACTGTTTAATGACTTCCCCCTGGTCCATCGCTATATCAAAGGTCAGGTCATCATTGGCTCTTGCAATGGAATCCAATCTTTCCTGTACCGCAGATGATACTTCTGCAGTATTGGCTGTACCCTCTTTTTGGATACTGACCATCAAGCTTTCTGTTCCATTTGTTCTGGCAAAGGAAGTGACATCCTTTGGAGCCAACTCCACTACAGCCACATCGCCCAGGCTGATTATTTCCATGTCGGTCCCATTTGGCTTCATACTAACAGGAAGTTCTCTTAAGGCTTCGACTGTTTCTACTTTCGCAAGGATACGAAGGTTAAGCTTTTCGCCGTTCTCTTCGATGACACCACCAGGTAGCGTCAAATTGTTCCCTTGAATTAGCTGTACAATCTGTGATTGGGTTAGATTGTTTTCCTCAAGCTTTTCTTCGTTCAATGTTACGTTGATTTCCTCTTCAAAACCGCCAGTAACATTGACGCTTGCCACACCATCAATATTCTGTAATGGAGGCACGATCTGATCGTTAACCATTTCCTGAAGGGCTTCGATCTCCTCTCCACTCGAAACAGAGAATTGAACGATGGGCATCATGGTGGGATCAAATTTGATGATCGTCGGTTGGCCCACTGCATCTGGCAATTGAACCATATTAAGAGAGGAGCTGAGGTCCTCCCTTACTTCTGAAATATCTGTTCCCCACTCATATTGTGCAATGATGAGGGAGGAGTTGGAGCTGCTGCGAGATTGTAAGGTCTGCAGACCAGCACTCGTACCAACCACATCTTCAATCGGTTTGGTGACGATATCAGCCACTTCTTCCGGTCCGGCACCAGGATAAGTGGTCATCACAGCCAAGACTGGAGGGTTAATATTAGGCATTAAATCCATTTTCAAATTCGTTAATGATACAAAACCCAATAATAGAACCAGCATCATCATCATGATGGTGGTAACGGGTCTTTTCACTGCAATTTTTGGTATTTTCATTAGCTATCTATTCCTCCAAATAATGTTGGTAAGAGCACTAGTCTCCTCTTACCTTACTTTTCTGTTTTTCTATTATGTCAGTCTTGTGTTTCACATATCGGTATAAGTAAAAGCTTGGAATAAATGCAAGCAGCAAAGAGACAAGAAGATACCCCTCTATTTCCGCAGACAATAGACCATCCGCAATAAAACTCAACAAAAGGAGATAGAACGCGTTTCCTATGAGTGTAGCTGAGAAAAAGGGAATAAAACGGACAGAACTGACACCCCCAGTAAGGTTGATAAAACTA
Source organism: Sutcliffiella horikoshii (assembly GCF_021991925.1). Lineage (GTDB taxonomy): Bacteria > Bacillota > Bacilli > Bacillales > Bacillaceae_I > Sutcliffiella_A > Sutcliffiella_A horikoshii_F. Next base: position 146,658 of record NZ_RXZI01000004.1, read on the forward strand.
GATGGGATGAACGGGATCACCCTAAGCAACAAGACAAATAAGAAACCATTCTTCTCAAGTTTCTCTAGATAGCCTCTTTTCACTTTGTGTATCAAAAGGGATTGAAACCAATATCGAAAAACAATAAACCCCATCATTGCTCCCACTACACTAGTAGCAAGGCTCCATAGGTATCCTTGGACAAATCCAAACAACGCTATATTTATAACAATAATTCCAACAATGGGTATTACCGTAAATAAGTTCTGTATAAGCATAAGCAAGAAAGTAATCACGAGAGTCGTGAACATTTCTTCTCTGAGGAATAGTTTAATCTGTTCTATCTCGCCACTTTTGAATATGGCAAACCATTCTGATTGAACCACCCATATCAAAGACCCAGCCACTGCCGTGAAGGATAGTATTTTCCAAATCTTTCTCCTGGGAATGAAAGCCCCCTCCTTTCCTTGAATATTGTTTGCATTTTTAGAACTACTGACTTCTACCTTATACAGGGTACTATGTGAATATGAACACAAAATGAACATTCCGCATTACATTTTATAATTTTCCGCTAAAGGTAAGGAAAAGGTGAAGGTTGTTCCTTTTCCGAGGGTGCTATCTACCGAGATGGCAACCCCATGCTGATCTAGGATTTGCTTTACGATAGAAAGCCCTATCCCAGTTCCCAATTTACTGGACCTGGCCTTATCCACCTTGAAAAAACGTTGCCAAATGAAGGGAAGGTCCACTTCACTGATACCTTTGCCATAATCCTTTATCGTGATAGAGGCTTTGCTGTCTTTTTCGGTGAGAAACACTTCCATCCTGCTGCCTTTAGGTGAAAAGTGTATCCCATTTTGAATAAGATTTATTAACACTTGCTCCATTCGGTCTGCATCCGCTAACACTTCCATCTCTTTACCAGGTTCGAAAAACTCTATTTCTATTCGTTGCTTTGTCAGATTCGTCTCCATTTTAGCAATCACTCTTCTTACCTGTTCCGAAATATTATAAGCCTCTGGTTTCAGCGTAATTTGATTTGATTCCAGTTGTGTCATATCAAGCAGGTCATTGACCAGTTTGATTAGCCTATCCGTTTCATCTCTCATGATGGTTAAATAATGCTCCCTGCGGTGCTCAGGAATCGTACCATCCTGAATGGCCACCAGAAACCCTTTAATGGAAGTCAGAGGAGAGCGCAAATCATGGGAAACATTCGCAACAAAATCCCGTCTGGCCTGTTCCATACCGGCCAATTCTTTTGCCATGTAATTGACGGATTCCCCTAACTGTCCTATTTCGTCCTTTCTGTTGATGGTGACTTCCCTTGAGAAATCGCCTTTAGCGAATTCCAGTACGTTTTCATTCAACTCCCGCAATGGTGCAGTAATTTTCCTGGAAGCAAAGAAGATAATCATTCCTGTTATGGTTATGGTAATAAATATGGCTCCAAGATTTAGTAGACGAATTGGATTAACATCCCTATCAAACCCATGAAAGACTACCACCATTGCATGGTCCGGCTTTTCTTCCGTGGCTATCTCCATAGGCAATGCGATAATGAACATATGCCGGTCTTCCACTCTGATTTTCTTTACGGATTCTTCCTTGTTCAAAGCCTTTGCGATATATTCCTTGTCTATAATGGATAATAACTCAGTTCTTGAATCACTTAAGAACTTGAGCTCTCCGTCCTCTCCAAAAATAAAGCTTGTTTGATCTTCTTTATGCATACTCAGTTCCAGGGATGAGTCAAAAGTTCCTTTATCCAATTCTTTGGTTGATACTTCATTTATAAAACTTGTAAGCTGGTCCCTTTGATAGTAGATGGAATCTTGGTAATTCTTAAATAGAACACTGTGCAGCATATAGTTGAAAATCACAGCAAAAATTAAAAAAGAAACGAACAGGATAAGCAAAGAAGTCAGAAATAGTTTAATGAAAATGGATTTCCTGTTAATCAATTTCAATCATCATTCACCTCAAGTTTATAACCGATACCTCTTATCGTTTTCAATGCCCAGCTATCCGACTCCGGTTCGAGTTTTTCCCGGATTCGTTTAATGTGGACATCAATTGTTCGTGGATCACCGTCATAATCATAGCCCCATATCTTGTCCAAAAGCTGTTGTCTTGTAAAAACCTGATTGGGATTCAACGAAAGAAAATAAAGCAATTCCATCTCTTTAGGAGGCATTAATAATTCTTTATTTTTATAGGTAGCTTTGTATTCACTCATGTTAATCACTAAATCAGGTAATGTGATCAATTCTTTCAAATTTATCGAATTTGTTCTTCTCATAACTGCTTTCACCCTAGCAATCAATTCATTGGGGTCAAATGGCTTGACGATGTAATCATCCGCTCCAATAGTCAGCCCCCTTATTTTGTCGTAGCTCTCTCCTTTGCCCGTAAGCATGATGATAGGGATATCTGGGTTATCCCTACGAATTGCCTGACATACTTCCCATCCGTCCATCTCCGGTAGCATGATATCCAATATGATGAAATCCGGACTGTTGTCAAAGTATAAAGAAAGGCCTATTTCGCCATCCTCTGCACAAATGGCTTGGAAGCCTTCTTTTTCTATATACAAAGAGATGAGTTCCGATATATGAGGATCATCTTCCACAATTAATACTCTCAATGTCTTTTGCATAATTACCCCCTTCTTCTCATCAGAAACTGTATAAGAATCCTGCTGGTTTACGTTATACCACTTGCTGGTAATTGAAACGAAAGGTGTAGACTCCAGTGGGAGGTAGAGCGTGATGGAGACCCCGCAGGCTTGCCGAGGGGCTCCAACAGCTCCCTTCGGAGAGCCGTATCCTTTTGCAGAAATCAACAGCGTTGATTAACAGAGTCACCATAATAAGTGCTTTTTTTTATTATAGCCCGACAATATGAACAATCGATTAACAAATACTAAGAAAGCGCTTTACACATTTTTTACAAATTCCCTATTGACGAAGTGAAAAAAGGGGAGTAAATTAAGTATCATCATTTCATACATTTTAACCTATTGCTTAATCTTTACAGAGCGGGGGAACCATATTGATATTCGGTTATATCTGAATATCTTGGGGTGAATCGTACATTGTGCGAAGGGGACTCTCATCCTCTAATCCGGCAGCTAACCTCGTAAGCGTATTGAGAGAAGGGTCTATTATTAAAAATGGAGACCATTCTTTGAGTTGCAAAGATTGGTCTCTTTCTGATTTAAACAGGGGTATTTTATGACAGTAATCCCCCCTGGTGCCTTGAGTGCAGGGTGTGAGACTCCTGAGGGAGATAGCGGTAGCTTGAGACTCCACAGGCGAAGCCTAGGAGGCTCAAGCTCCGCCCAAAGGATAAGCGAACATCCGGAACGAAAGGCAACAGGCGAGTTTACGCAAACCCATTTACCTATTTTTTAAGAGAGAAGGAATAACCATGAAAAAGCAATTCGTTGTCATCGGCCTAGGCCGCTTCGGGGGAAGCATCGTTGAAGAATTCTCCACACTAGGCGTAGAAGTACTCGCCATAGACAAAGACGAAGACAACATCAACAAAATAAGCAAATATGCCACACATGCTGTTCAAGCAAATGCAACAGACGAAGCAACACTTAACTCACTGGGTATCCGCAACTTCGACCATGCGATCGTCTCCATGGGCGACGATATTGAATCAAGCATACTAACAAGCCTGCTACTAAAGGAAATGGGCATCAAACAAGTGTGGGTAAAAGCGACCAATAAATATCATCAAAAGGTATTAGAAAAAATAGGGGTGGACCGCATTATCCAACCCGAACGGGACATGGCTAAAAGGGTTGCCCATCATGTTGTGTCCGATAAAATCTTTGATTATATCGAGCTATCCAATAACCATAGTATCGCCGAGCTATTCGCATCCAAAAAAGTAAGCAATAAAAGCTTGACTGAATTGGATTTACGGGCAAGATTTGGCTGCACATTAATTGGCATCCAACGAAACGGCGATATAATCATTTCCCCATCTGCTGATGAAATTATTTTAGAAGGAGATTTACTTATCATCCTTGGTCGGAACGAAGATATCCATCGATTTGAAGATATAGGGGTGTAACATGTCAGGACTCACTTTTATTAAGTTGAATCCTCCACAATTACTCATAGTAGTATTTTTATTTTTTGCCTTTTCAGGGATGCTTTTATTGAAGCTTCCAGTTTCAACTACCGATTCCATCTCCTTAGTTGATGCTCTTTTTACAGCTACCTCTGCCATGACAGTCACAGGACTTGTTGTGGTGGATACAGGAACGGCATTCACCTTATTCGGACAGCTAATCATTCTGTTTTTGATTCAAGTCGGCGGGATCGGCATTATGACTTTCGCGGTCCTTATTTTTATCATGCTCGGTAAGAGAATCGGCTTTCAGGAGAGGTTGATTTTGCAACAGGCACTGAACCAAACGTCCGTAGGGGGAATTATCCTATTGGTCAGAAGGATCATTATTTTTGCCTTTCTTATTGAGGGTATGGCAGTTTTGCTCTTGTCTTATCGATGGATTCCGGAATACGGCTGGGTGGACGGATTTTATTACAGTGTTTTCCACGCCATTTCAGCATTCAATAATGCAGGATTCTCTATCTGGTCAGACAGTTTAATGCAATATGTAGGGGATCCTGTAGTGAACATCGTCATTTCCTTTCTATTCATAATAGGAGGAATTGGCTTCACCGTTCTGACAGACCTTTGGTATACAAAGGAATTCCGCAAACTGACCTTGCATACGAAAATCATGTTGTTCGGAACACTAGCAATAAACTTGTCCGCCATGTTCGTCCTTTTTGTTCTTGAATACTCCAATCCTGCCACTCTAGCAAACTTAAGTTTGGTGGAAAAGTTGTGGGCTTCCTACTTTCAGGCTGTGACGACCAGGACAGCGGGATTTAATTCTATAGATATCGGTTCTCTGGAGACTGGCTCCATCATATGGATGCTGCTATTGATGTTTGTTGGAGCAGGGAGCACATCCACTGGTGGAGGGATCAAATTAACGACATTCATCATTATCATTTTGGCTGTAAACACTTTTATAAAAGGCAAGCATGAGATTGTCGTTTTCAAAAGGTCCATTCATCAAAATTATGTACTAAAAGCGCTTGCTATATCAACCATCAGCATATTATTCATCTTTGTATCTTTGTTTATTTTATCCATTACTGAACAAACAGACTTTCTTCTCCTTCTTTTTGAAGTGATTTCCGCTTTTGGTACAGTCGGTTTATCCATGGGCATTACATCCGATTTAACTGATATCGGAAAAGGGGTCATCATCTTCATTATGCTACTCGGGAAGCTTGGTCCCCTTACACTGGCATATTCCCTCGCTAAGCCGCGTCCTGCAAAAGTCCGTTACCCCAACGAGGACCTTTTGACTGGATAATGAAGAAAGCTCCCAACGCTAAATCGTGTGGGAGCTTTCTAACTTTAATAGTAACGCTTACGGAACCCTTCTTCCATAAGGTATTGCTTGGCTTCATTATAGGAAGGAAACGTTCCATCGAGGTTCTTGCCTGCATATACATTCCACATGTCATCTTCTTGAACCATGTGCAAAGTATGCCCTTCATCATTTGCCCATTTCTCTTCTTCGAACACTTCATCGTTTGTTTCCACTTCATAATCTTTACTCAGTTGATCAATTGATTTCCCGATCAACTCCTTCAATTCTTCCGCTTTTAACTCACGGATATTTACCATTCCCTTATCATCCGTTTTATAGCCTTGGATTCCTTTTGCGTAAACGAAGCCATTGCCATTAGGATGAAGATGATAAACAACGTTCTTTTTATCACTTAAACTCTCTTCGTATTGGAAGTTGACCCGTTTAAGGGATACATCTTTTCTTGTCAATTGTGGAAAGGATTCTATGATTTCAAGCTTTTGTTCAAAAGTTAGCATAATGCCTCCAATGTACATTTATTAGTATCGGTACATTATAGCATTTGCAGGGAATGAAGAAAAGGAGCCATCCCTTTAAAAGGAAAGCTCCTTTGTTGCACCTATTAGAATGTGTGCGCTACATCTTTTGCACGTGCAATGGCATTTGCTTTGATTTCCTCAGCTTTGTCAGGCATTGCGTTATGACCTTCCACAAATAGTCCATCAAAGGAAGGAACCCCGAAGAATTGCATAAGGACGGAAAGGTAACGGTGTCCCATTTCCATTCCAGCCGCAGGGCCTTCAGAGTAGATTCCACCTCGTGCTTGAATATGAAGTGCCTTTTTGTCTGTCAGTAATCCCACTGGTCCTTCTGCTGTATATTTAAATGTTTTCCCTGCTACTGCTACAGAATCTAGGTATGCCTTCATTACAGGAGGGAACGAGAAGTTCCAAAGCGGTGTGACAAACACATACTTATCCGCTCCGACGAATTGTTCCGATAATTCGGACAGACGGCTCACTTTTCCTTTTTCCTCTTCAGAAAGTTCCTCAAACCCTTTACCAGTCTGTAATTTACCCCATCCACTGAATACATCAGCATCAATGTGTGGAATATGTTCTTTGTAAAGATCTACGTGGACAACCTCATCTGCTGGGTTAGCTTCCTTGTATGTGTCAATAAATGCTTTCCCAACAGCCATGCTGTAGGATTGGGTGTCATCGTGTGGATGAGCTGTGATGTATAATACTTTTGCCATGTTGTATCTTTCCTCTCTTGTTTTGAAATATTGATTAGTTTGTTACAAAAAGACATATCTTACCAACTATCTCGAAATGAATTATTTTTAATTCGAGATAATAATATAAGATATTTTTAAAAATTGCAAGTAACATGCTCCCAATAAAAAGCTATGTTAAACACCGCTGTTGATTTCCGCTAACGACTGCGCTTTCCGCGGGGCGACCTTGAGCCTCCTCAGGCTGCGCCCTGCGGGGTCTCAAGATTGTCGCTACCTCCCCGCTGGAGTCTTCGCCTTTTGCTCCAATCAACAGCTACGGTGCTGCAATCATCAACAGTATGCTTTAACAGAGTTTTAAAAAAAGACTTGTCAATATGATTGACAAAGTCTCCATTCACAGTTTCTATTCTTCATTATGCAGGACAAATGGATTACCGCCGATATTCTTCCTCATATCGTCAGTCACTACAAAAGACCCAGCCCCTACTCCTGTTTCATTCTCTTTCCCATCTGTTTGAACACTGCCATCATAGTGATTTGGTTTACCTTCCATCATATATCCCCCCATCAATAGTAGATATAGTTTACACAACTATTGTACTATTTTATCCACCTAATTAATAGGTATTTATGGAATGAAGAGGTATTTAATCCAATTATTTTCAACATGATATCCTATCTCTGATCCGTTATACTCCCCATGAAGTCATTCATCTTTTGTTCATCCGATAGCGTCTCATTTATAACTTTTTTATTCCACAACTCTTTATCTGACTGAAACTCTCGGACGTCTCTTCCATATAATTCCTCTATTTGCTGCCTGGTTATTGTGTATATCTGCATATCTCCAAGGTAATTAATGTGGAATGTCACATAATCTCCGTTTTGGAAAAAAGCAAAATAGGTGGTTGCATTAAAAGTGAGCGTCATAGGGAGATTATTACTATCAAATGCATCTTTCTCATAAGCAAGTGCAGATGTTTCATCCGTAACCTTGTAATGCATATTGATTCCCATCGGGTCTTCAGAAGTCTTTAGCTCCATTCCATTGGCATAGTATTTTCCGGGTAAAACCTGCCCATGGTACTTTCCTAGAGCTCCGTTATTGCCTATAAAAGCCCTATCTTCATCTATCTGATCATGAACGTTGATATCCCTTAAATAGGAAACATAATTCTCATAGTTCTTTTCTTCTGGTACAGCGGATCTTGGTGAATCCCCTTCACTACCGGTAAACAGAATAAACGAGAATAAAGCAACCGCTATGGCACTGGCTGTTATCAATGCTGCCGCTTTCAGTTTTTTCATCCATCCATCACGCTCCTTTTCCTTTTGCTCCATGATTGCTTGATGCATGGAATCTTTCCTATCTTCTTTTATTTTCGGTTTGGGCAATGATTGCAACTTCTTATCCAACTGTTTACTCATGGCCATCCCCTCCCAATTTCGTCTGCAGCGCCAATTTAGCCCGGTGTAGCGTGGAGCGTACTTTATTCTCGGTCCAGCCTAAGGCTGCGGAAGTTTCCTGGACAGTCAGATCCTTGATTGCTCGCATAATAAGCACCTCTTGATACGATTCTTTCAAGCTCCTAATCGCGTTCAACAGTTCCTTCTGCTCCACAGAAATGAAATAAAGCTCCTCAGGTGTTGCCATTGTCATGTTCTCAGGCACTTTTTCGCTTTCAAACGTCAACAGCCACTTCCATTTATCCCGCTTCCTTTTTCTATGAGCATCAATGGCCACATTCCTGGCAATGCTATAAAGCCATGTTTTCGGGGCAGCTTCTCCCTTAAACTTATCCAGGTTTCTCAAAGCCCTAAAAAAGACCTCCTGCACAAGGTCTTCTACATCGTAATGTTTGGAATGAAGCCGGTAAAATAAAAATTGATAAATATCATCGCTATATAAATAAAACCATTTCGAAATGACTTGTTTATTTGACATCCTTTTCCCCCGTTTGTGGCAGTTTCCATTTAGTTAGACGATACTATTTTCATTTTATCGCAGTTTTTTCAAATAAAATTAGATTATTAAAACAAAAAAACCACTCTTCCCTTTAAGGAGTGGCTCTCAAATAATAAATCGTTTTAATAAGTTTCTTTTATAAAAATGCGCAATCAACAATAATAGCTTTTGAGGTAGCTTCTTTGGAAACAGTCGTTTTTTATAAAATTTATGATAGGCACTTTTCAAATCTTCCCATTGGGTACAATGCTTGATCTGATCGAATCGAACCACATCAATTAGTTTTATCCCTCCCTCCGTAGTGAGCAGTATATTGTGCAGATGGATATCGGAAGGATTCAGACCCATTTGTCTCGCTTTCGCGATGGACCGGTCCACTTCCTCAAGTACCTTTTCATTTATGTGTATCCCTTTGACCAGACACTCAAATATGGTATGCCCTTCTATATAGTCAATAACAATGTAATTCTCACCTGACTCATAAAGATCTGGAAAGGATGAAATACATTTCAGTTTGTCATAGATTTCTGCCTCTTTTTTTGCAAGATGTTCATAGGGGGGATAGAAAACTTTTACAGCTTTATTTGTCCCTTCCAATTTAAATACATAAGCACTTCTCCCAGAACCGATGATGGAAAGATGTGTTCTATCAAATGATTGCACATGTACTTCTTCCTTATAACGCATAAAAGCGACAGATTGAACGAGGTGTTCATATAGTAATGTTTCTTTGTTTGTAGTTCCCTTCATCCGTCATCTCCTACTCTCATTAAGAATAACCCCTTAGCCTCCTAGGTCTTCAAGCAGGTTCATCATGGTTGTGACTTCGTTTATCAGGGTAAAGAGTTCAGACTGTTCCAGTTTATCCAAAGCTAACTCCCCGTTCACCATAGAACTTTCGATGACCTCTTTGAGTGCTTCATTCTTTTCAACAATCTGGTTATGAACGCCTTCAGCAATGGCAGGTGCCTCTGTATTGTTAAACTCTTCTATATCCTTTAGAAGTGTATCTAACTCAGTTTCCAGCTCTTCTTTCACTGTAGCGTCTGTAGCTGCCTCCTGAATCATTTGAGGTGCTCCTTGGCCAAAATCCTGCCATGTATTAATGTGTTCCGTTGCTTTATTAACGTAAGCCAACGAATCATTAACTTCTTCGAGAACGGAACAACCGCTTAATAGAATCGTTGTTAGCAATGTTGTAACCATTAGCAATTTCCGCATATAAAAGGCCTCCTATTTTTTCATTCTTTTTTTGACTTCTTTCATTACAACCGGCAAGACTTTGTTTTTGGCTACTGTGACACCTTTTTTCAAAATGAATGCTTTGACCAATTTTTTTATCATTATGAATACCTCCATCTATTTTTTCACCCCATAAGAAAAGACCTTTCACCAGAATGGCGAAAGGTCCGAAAATAGAAAAAGACCTTTGCCAGACTAATGGTACTGACAAAGGTCTCGCTAACAACTGAATGTTGCCAACAAAGCCGAGGACTATGGGTCCCGTAATGACGACTTTGTTGCATGAGCTACTCCCCTTTGGGATGAACGTTTAAAATTGTACCTTTATAATAGCCCAGATTCTCTTAAAGGTCAACCATACGAGAGTTTGTAAAGCTTTTGTTAAGTCTTTTCGTAGGTGTTGGGACAAACTAAACCTTGTGATATAGTAATATCGAAAACCGATATCGATAGTCGGTTGAGCGATGAGGGGGCAATCGTTTGGAAGAGAAAGTGTTGAGAAAACTATTCCTTGGATTTATACAAATTCATATTCTGCATCATGCCAAAGAACATCCTGTCTATGGAGCCTGGATGCTGGAAGAACTCCGGGAGCACGGTTACTCAATCAGTGCTGGCACCCTCTACCCTATCCTCCATTCGATGGAAAAGGATGGGCTCCTTACAAAAGAGGAGAAGAATGTTGAGGGGAAAATCAGAAAGAATTATACCATCACAGAAAAAGGCAACATCATTTTAAAAGAAGCAAGAAATAAAGCTTATGAACTATTTAAAGAAATCAAGGAAGGTGACAATCATGAAAAAGAATAGAGGATTAAAATCATTATTGGAAATCCTTATCGTTTCAACAAGACTAGGACTTACTTCCTTCGGGGGACCTGTAGCCCATCTTGGTTATTTCCACACCGAATATGTCCGTCGCAGAAAATGGATGGATGAGAAAAGCTATGCCGACCTTGTTGCCCTATGTCAGTTCTTGCCCGGACCTGCCAGCAGTCAGGTGGGAATAGGGATTGGCGTCATGCGAGCAGGGGTTCTTGGAGGCATCACTTCCTTTTTAGGCTTCACACTCCCTTCTGTATTAGCTCTTATTGTTTTCGCTATTATTCTGCAAGGATTTGATGTTGGGAACGCCGGCTGGATTCATGGGTTGAAGATTGTTGCGGTCGCCGTTGTCGCTCATGCAATAATGGGGATGGCAAACAACCTGACCCCTGATGTAAAGAGGAAGGCCATCGCTTTGTTCGCATTGGTTGCCACATTGATGTGGCAGACTGCTTTTTCCCAGGTTGGTGTGATCCTTATCGCAGCAGTCATTGGCTTTCTGTTATTTAAGCAAAATGTTACAGAAGACGATTCACGTCTAGCGTTTCCAATCTCCAAACGGTTGGCCGTCATTTGTTTAACGCTATTTTTCGGACTGCTAATTTTATTACCATTATTAAGAGAAGCTACATCACTAAATTGGGTGGCATTGTTTGATAGTTTCTATCGTTCAGGATCCCTTGTTTTTGGCGGAGGCCATGTGGTCCTTCCATTACTAGAGCGGGAGTTTGTTCCAACAGGCTGGATCAGTGAGGAAGCATTTCTGGCAGGGTATGGAGCTGCACAGGCAGTTCCTGGACCATTGTTTACATTCGCCGCGTATATCGGTGCTGTCATTGATGGCTGGAAGGGTGGTTTGTTAGCAACATTCGCCATCTTTCTCCCTGCCTTCCTATTAATACTGGGTACTTTGCCGTTTTGGGATTCTTTGCGTCGCAATTCCAAAGTGAAGGCAGCATTAATGGGAGTGAATGCTGCAGTGGTAGGAATCTTAATATCCGCCTTCTATTTTCCTATTTGGACAAGCTCTATTTCAGCTCCGATTGATTTTGCCTTTGCTGCGATTTTATTCAGCATGCTTGTCTATTGGAAGCTTCCACCTTGGATGGTAGTGTTAACGGGTGCCATCGGCGGGACTTTGATAGGATTGTTATAATAAAAGAAACCGACCTCTTGCTGGAGAAGTCGGTTTCTTCAGTGTGTAGACAAAGACTAATATAATGAAATTCTCTAGTTGATCGCAGTGGAAGGAGCGAAGACTCCTCGAAAATGCTAACGCATTTTCTTCGTGCGATGAATTGCTGTCGAAGTATTCCTTGTCCAGCGGGAGGAAAGGACATGGAAGACCCCGCAGGGCGTAGCGAGGCCACTGAAAAACCCAATAACTTATCGTTCAAATGATTTCTAGCTGTTAATTGGAGCAATAGGCGCAGACTCCTGCGGGGGGATAGCGACAATCTTGAGACCCCGCAGGGCGCAGCTCGAGGAGGCTCAAGGTCGCCCCGCGGAAAGCGAAGCCGTTTGCGGAGATTAACAGCGGTGTTAACCAGATTATTAACAATCATTACTTTTTCAGTGGCCTTGGGCGTAGCCGAGGAGGCTTCCGGACTGCCCGCGGAAAGCGAAGCTCCTGCAACGAAGATCAACTCTTTCAACAGATAACCTAACTAGTTTATAGTTTGTCAACAGTCTGAAGAAAACGACCTCTTGCTGGAGAAGTCGGTTTCTTTTTTATCCTTTACTTTCCGTATAGAAAAACAAAAACCACACCGCATGGTTCTGTTCATCCGCTGCAGCTCTCTTAAATACCCTCCGGATGTATGGGTTTTGAGTAGAGTCAGCGATATCCAAATAAAAATCGACCGTCTCTTGTTCATCTTTCATCGATGCCACCAATGCATCTTGGTAATCTTCCGGACACTCTTCAGATATTTCCGGTGTGGCTGCTTTTCCAGTCAATGATTGATAGATTTGACTAAACGTATTATAGTGCTTTATTTCGTCTTCTCTTATTTCAGATATCCTCTTTTGTGTCTCCTCATCTGGTGCCATTTTGGCCAGTTTTTCGTAACAGGCAATGGCACTATATTCTCCATTGATGGCCTTTGAGATATTCTCTATTAAAGTTTCATCCTGTGGTGCCCTTGTATAGTATGGATAATAATACCCGTTCACATTTCTCATCCCCTTTATAATCATTCCTTCTTTTATTCTATGTAGCAATATTTTTAATCATTCCAGATAGTAGCCATACTCATAGAATGGAACTAGACATCTTTCTATAAGGAGCTAGAATTATGCAAACACATCTGCTTGTATGCTTCCATCTCCTCACCGATAGACAAGGAATGATTTTCTTTTTGAATCATTAACCATTTCATCAAGAAATTAATATATTATGATACTAAGTAATTCTTGTAATAATGGACAAAGGGGGATTTCGATGAAAGAAAATATCTTAGTTTGTGTAAGCAATCCAAAGCATGTGGAGAAGCTCATCCAACGGGGCAAGATCATTGCAGATACTTTTGGGGGAGATTGCTTTGTTTTATTTGTCTATACCATTCCTTATGATGACTTGGATTTGAATCAGATCCGTACGAAGCAATTCTTTAAAAGCATTGCTTCAAAATATGATGTGCCCATACTAATTGAATACTCCAAAGGCAAAAAAGTCTCGGCAGTCATTGCGGAAACCTCTATTAAGCACGACATCACTCAGATTATATTGGGTCAACCAATTCAGAGCAAGTTAGAAAGGATCGTTAAACATTCTTTAATTAATGAAATTTTCACAAAGGTTAAGGGTGTCGATATCCATGTGGTGGAAGTGGGGCGTGAAAACATCCCTCAACCTGAAGCCTATGACCGCGGCCTACATGCCCACTTGTTACAAAAAAATAACAATTATGAGCTTGCTTTTGATACTCCTTGTGAGAATGCCATCAAAGGTATTTTCTTCAAACAATCATCCACAGACTTTCTGAATGGTTTTTTCGTTATTCACCAAGGTGAGGAACATAAGGTTTTGAAAGTTAGTAATGGAGTGGTGGAAGCCGGAGCACTCTCCTCTTCCTAGAAAAAAACCCAGTTCACGGCCTTCACATGCCTTGACCTGGGTTTTTTCCAATGATTGCATCAGCGACCATCCATCCACTCAAGCTACTCCCTAATGACCCGGCACCTGGGAAAACGGTATCTCCACAAAACCAAAGCCCTCCCACCCGTGAATTCGGAGAATAACTTTTAAATAGACTATATTTGCTTTTAGGAATATAACCACCAACCTTTCCATATGCACGCTGTGTATATCGCTTAAAAGTCACGGGAGTTCCCGCCATCTTTACAACAATATTGGAAGAGAAAGTAGGAAATTTCCTATCGATTGATCCGATTATTTTCTCCATATATGCTTCTTTTCTGTTTTCATAAGTCCCCCTATCCCACCACTTGTCGACATTTGTGTGCGTGGAAATAGTAATGGACCGTTTTCCACTTGGTGCAAACTTGGTATCTCCTTCTTGTGATATGGAAAATAAGAACTGATTCCCTTCTGATAACGGGGATTCATAAGAGGAGATAAATTGGTGAAATGGGATGGAGCTAGCTTCCGGCATCATAAACGAGGGGTTAGCTCCAATATATAGAGTAAAGGCTCCCCACGCTTCCTTTTGTTTTTCTTTGTGTTCTTTGATAGGAAGCCTTTGATGCAACTCGGGCTCCATCAAGGTGAAGATATTATGAATCGGCGCATTCAAAATCACTTGCTTCGTTCTGAATACCTGACCACGTTTAGTCACAACCGTCCAAACAACTCCATGTTTGGCTATACTGACAACCTTATGGCGCAGGCGCAGTTCTCCCCCTGAAGCACGATAGTTTCCCGCCAAATGCCTGGATGATAGATGCCAAACCTCCCTCCACGTAAAAAGCTCCCTTATGAAAAATACTTAATGCCATGTACCCTAACAAAGAAGGACTATATTTTGCCGTCGACTGAACGCTATCCATCAGTTGCCCATTAATAAATGCCATAAATGGCTTATTAGTCGTCAGACCAAATTTGGATAGACGGTCCTGTACAGATTGGGTCAAATATGGAGTCAGGCCTAGAAGGCTCATATTTATGTTGCTTAGTAGAGTAAAATACTCTGATATGGTAGAGGGGGGGAAAACAGCTCGTTTTTCTACAAATCTCTGCAGAACTTCCGCCACCTTAAAAACTTCTTCAAAGAATGCCAGGATTCGATCTTGATCTTTGTCAAATTTATCGGTGACTTCCTTGTACCACTTTTCTTTTTCTGAAAAATAAGTGATCGTCCGGTCTGGAAGGTACACCTTCATGATTTCATCTAGTCTTTTCATTGGGGGAATGGGGGCGTCCAACTCATCAAATAGTCTCTTTAACATCCCCCCATCCTCAAAGCCCATTCCAACAGTCGCACCTGCATTGAAACGGAATCCGTCACGGTCAAATTTGCTAGCACATCCACCAAACTCATTTGCAGCTTCAAGGGTCAATACATCGTAACCGGCTTTTGAAAGGAGCGCCGCCGCTGTCATTCCACCGAATCCCGTTCCAATAACGATTGCATCTTTAAGCATGCTGTCCCCTTCTTTCCTACATGTATGAATCCTATTATATAGAATCTTGATGAAGTCTCTAAAACTGAATGTGTTGGCAAGTTTTATAGAAAGATACTGTTAAACACAGCTGTTGATATCCGCAATCGGCTTCGCTTTATACGGGGCGACAACCTTGAGACTATTGCTCCAAAAAACAGCTTATTGCTATAAAAATCAACAGTATGCTTTAACAGAGCCTATATAAAAAAGTGATGGGATAACCCATCACTTTTTTTATAAAATCACACAGTAACCCTCTTCTTCAACAACCCGACCATAACCGCCGTCACAGCAGCTCCAATCAAGATAGCCAACACATACATGAAAATACCGCCGGTCACTATCGGAATAACAAAGATTCCACCATGAGGCGCAGGGAGCCCTATTCCAAATAACATGGCAAGCGCACCGGCAACTGCTGAACCTACGACTGCAGAAGGGATGACGCGTAACGGATCCGCTGCGGCAAACGGGATGGCACCCTCTGTGATAAAAGAAGCTCCCATGATATAACATGTTTTTCCTGCTTCTCTCTCTTGCTTGTTGAATTTACTCTTAAAGATGGTTGTAGCAAGTGCCAACCCAAGTGGTGGCACCATACCTGCTGCCATGATCGCTGCATGCGGTGCGTAGTTTCCTGCATCGATCATCGCAATACCGAATGTGAAGGCCGCCTTATTGATAGGACCTCCCATATCAATGGCCATCATCGCACCTAATATGACTCCTAATACAATCAAATTTCCTGAGCCTAAACCACCCAGCCAAGACGTCAATCCTTGATTAAACGCTTTTAGGGGAATCACCAATTGTAGCATGATCATTCCGGTTAGAAAGATACCGAATAGTGGGTACAGCAGGACAGGTTTAATCCCTTCAAGAGATGCAGGTAACCCACTGAAAACTTTCTTTAAACCTAGAACGAGATAACCTGCAAGGAAACCGGCAATGAGACCACCCAAGAAACCAGCTTCACCCGTATAGGCAATCAATCCACCGACCATTCCTGCAGCAAATCCCGGACGATCCGCAATACTCATTGCAATGAATCCGGCAAGGACGGGAATCATCAAGTAAAAGGCATTTCCGCCACCAATGGACATAAGTGCTTCTGCAAACCAATGGTAGCTAGGATCATTGGGATCTGATGCATTGATTCCAAACATGAGGGAAATAGCAATAAGGATTCCACCACCAACAACAAATGGTAGCATATTAGAAACACCGCTCATCAGGTGCTTATAGAAACCTGATCGCCCCTTTTTCCCTTCTGAACTTGAGCTGCCTGATCCTGATCCCCTATAAGTTTCGCCTTCGCCACTGCTTGCTTTTGTCAAAAGTTCCTCTGGTTTGCGTATTGCTTGGGCCACAGGCACCTGGATGATTTTTTTGCCATTAAACCGTTCCATTTCTACTTGCTTATCGGCAGCAACGATAATTCCAGATGCATTGTCAATTTCTTCTTGTGTCAGTTGATTCTTCACTCCACTTGAACCATTCGTCTCCACCTTAAGATTTAAACCCAATTCCTTTGCCTTCTTCTTTAATGCATCTGCCGCCATGTAAGTGTGGGCGATTCCAGTCGGGCAGGCCGTTACTGCAAGAATCAACCCCTTGTCAGCAGAAGAAGATCGTCCTTCCACTTCTTCCTCTTCAAACAATTCCTTTTCCTTGTTATCTATTAATCTGATAACTTCCTCCTTAGACGATGAGGCTAATAAAGCATTGCGGAATTCCATATCCATCAGCATGGAAGACAACCGAGATAAGGTTTCTAAGTGTTCATTGTTGGCCCCTTCACTTGCTGCAATCATGAAAAACAGTTGACTTGGCTGACCATCCAAGGACTCGTAATCAATTCCATCCTTTGCCACACCAAAGGCAATCGCCGGAGACTTCACCGCATTCGTTTTCGCATGTGGAATCGCTATTCCCTCACCAATTCCAGTCGTGCTTTGTGCCTCCCTGGCAAGTATCGCTTCTTCATACTTCCTTTTGTCTGCTAGCTTTCCAGCACGATCCAATGAGTCGATCAATTCCTTAATGACATCAGATTTGTTACTTGATCTTAATTGAAGAGTAACGGTTTCTTTCGTGAGTAAATCTGTAATTTTCATGGTCCTTTCCCCCTTTATAACTTTTCTATTTCTACTAGATTTATCAGTCTATTAACATCTGTTTTTTGACAAAGGTCATAGGAGAATGCCGTGGCACTCCCAGAAGCTATTCCGTAACGCAATGCTTCTTCACTCTTGTCTGTATTTACATATCCCGCTAAGAAACCGGCGACAAGGGAGTCTCCTGCACCTACGGAATTTTTCACTTCCCCACGTGGCGCTTTAGCGGAGTAAACACCAGATTTGGTGTAAAGAATGGCGCCTTCTCCAGCCATGGACACAACGACATTCTGAACACCCTGTTCGTGAATTTTGCCAGCGTAATGGATGACATCATCTTGTGATTGAATGGTGACACCAAACAGATCACCAAGTTCATGGTGGTTTGGTTTAATGAAAAAGGGTTTGTACGAAAGGAGTGATTGTAATGTTTGTCCCCCAGTATCCAATACCACTTTTGCTTCATGCTGCTGACACTTTTGTATGAGCGTTTCATAAATGTTAGATGGCACTGTCCCTGGGATGCTTCCCGCCAGCACGACAATATCTTCACTTGAAAGCTGGTTCAGCTGTTGAAGCAATCGTTTAACCGCATCTTCATCCACTATCGGTCCGGTGCCATTGATTTCGGTTTCCTTATCCGCTTTCAGTTTTACATTGATTCGCGAATGGCCTTCGACTTCTAGAAGCCTGACCGCCACTTGTTCCTCTATCAATTTCTCTTTTATAAAATTTCCGGTAAACCCTGCGGCATAGCCTAGTGCCATCGTGTCCGCACCAAGCCTTTTTAAAACCCTGGAAACATTGATTCCTTTTCCACCGGGATAATAATTTGTATTGGATGCTCTATTTATGGTACCTTCTACAAACCCTTCCAACTCTATTACATAATCTATAGAAGGATTTAATGTAATTGTATATATCATGAGTTCACACCTCTATCACTGTTGTTATCTCTCTGAAAGCTGCTGTTAGGACTTCATCACATTTATTGGTTATGAGCGTTCCTGATTGAAGTGGCGCAATTTTTGCAAAAGCCGCTTCATTTATTTTGGAGGAATCCGCGAGAAAGAAAGTTTCGTTCGCAAGCTTAATTGCCAAATTCTTCACACTCGCTTCTTCAGGATCAGGAGTTGTATAACCACTTTTAGGGTGTACACCATTGGCCCCAATGAAAGCTTTATCAAAGTTGTATTCCAATAAAGATTGACTAGCTTTGCTGCCGATAATGGCGCCTGTTTTATTTTTCATGAAGCCTCCCACTATATATGTGGTCAGTCCTTTTTCCATTAAAGATTGGATATGGGCGAACCCATTGGTAACCACCGTTATCTGCTTGTTTTCCAGATAAGGAATCATTTGAAATGTCGTGGTACCTGCATCGAGGAAGATACAATCGCCATCCTTTACATGCTCTGCAGCTGCTTTAGCTATCTGTTGTTTTTCGTGAAGATAAATGGAAGATTTCTCGAGTATGCTTGGTTCTTCGCCCTTCTGATGGATCCTTGCAGCTCCACCGTGCACCCTTTTTAATTTATTCATCTCTTCCAGTTGGCTCAGATCTCTGCGTATTGTCGATTCCGATGCCCCTGTTACATCTATAAAATCTTGCAGCTTCACAATCTCCTGCTTTTGTACCAAGTTTAAAATCCTCTGTTGCCTTTCTGGTGTTAACATGAAAATCACCTTTCCACATGTCGTTTATCTTTATTTTTATTGTAATGTAAGCTCTTTCAAAAATCAATCAAAAACATTCATAAGTTGCCAATACCAATCAAAAGCGAGCAAAAATAGTTATTAGATTGATTGGGAAGACACCTATTTATTTTCTAAAAAATAAATTAGTAAGTATATTTTTTCATTAGTGTTATAATGAAGGTTGAAATCCTCTAGAATAAGCAAATTATGTATAGCTATTTTGTTACAACTTAATAGGGGTATGAATGATTGTTTTTTTCGGTTGAAAGAAAATACATATATAGAGGTGAGACCAATTACTATATCATCGACCCAAAGTCTAGAGAGTATTACAGTAGGTCACGTCTATTATCTTTTTCAAGATAAAGACGTCTATATGGACCACTTAATATCTTTTGTGAACACAGGAATCAAGAGGGATGAAAATATCCTTATCATAGAAAGCATGAAAAATATTCCGAAGATAAACACAGAATTAAATAAACATTTTAACGAGGCACAAAAATCAAATATACGAGTAGTAAATAATTTCGATTACTATTTCGCAAGTGGAGACTTCAATACAAAGGCTATGTTAGCTCATTTTGCAAAAGATGTAGTACTATTCAATGAGGAGAATAATTCTATCCGCACATGGGCCAATGTGGAATGGGCTTCAGATGATCCAGATGCAGAAAAGTTAAAACTCTATGAGGCAACCATAGACGATTTTGTACTGGACGAAAAAATGGTTTCGGTTTGTGCCTACTCCCACAACTCAATCACTCCAATGTTAGATTTAATCTTAAAAAAGTTACATTACTATCAAATGACTGATGAAAGCTTTTCAGTGTCAAACTTATATAAAAAACCTTGAGGACTTCCCTCAAGGTTTTCTTTATTATATATACTTCCGATGCACACTCTTGCCATCATACGTAAACAATACATTCTTGGTCTCAATCACCGATTCCATATGGACAGGTCTACCCCAAATTTGAAAGATGTACGGCATTACTTTCTCTAGGTATTTAAGGTCTAGCTCAATTCCCTCAAACCAATGTTTCAAATAAAGCTCCCCTGCTCGTAAGTAATCCCCATCATTTACCGTAATGTACGGGAAACCACCGTTTACCCGCATGTTCACCAGCTGGTCGCGCACCCCTTCCCAAGCTTTATCGACAATTTTGTAATCCTTGCCTTGTTTTTGGAATAGGTACATATCCTCCCGCATGACAAGATCCTTGTTCAGGTAGTTTCTAAGGAAGGAAATATCTGACTCCACTTCCCTTACCTCAAACATTTTCTCCCGTCCTGAGCCAGGTACCACCCCATCCCTCTTCATCGCTTCCGTTGGGTTGTTATATCTTTCTTCTATATCCTCAAATATTTTAATGCCAAGATAGTATGGGTTGATGCTTGTTTTGGATGGCTGGACAACACCGGCGTTCAGCTTTGCATACTCCAGGGCCTCGTCGCTTG
Source organism: Sutcliffiella horikoshii (assembly GCF_021991925.1). Classification (GTDB taxonomy): domain Bacteria; phylum Bacillota; class Bacilli; order Bacillales; family Bacillaceae_I; genus Sutcliffiella_A; species Sutcliffiella_A horikoshii_F. The sequence goes on from NZ_RXZI01000004.1 coordinate 167,228, forward strand.
TGAGGTCCATTTCCCGAAGGATCCGTTGATGCCAATAGGAAGCCCAGCCTTCATTCATGATTTTGGTTTCCATCTGTGGCCAGAAATAGAGCATTTCTTCACGCATCATGGTCAGAATATCACGCTGCCAATCCTCAAGTTCGCTGCTGTATTGCTCGATAAAAAGAAGAATATCCTTTTCTGGCTGGGGAGGAAATTTCTTTTTTCTCTTTTTGGGTACTGCTTTCGGTTTACTTCTATTATCAAGATTCCACAAATCATCATATTGACTTACTTTTTTAGGTGCTTCTTCCTCTTCTTCCATATCCTCCATGCTCCAGGCAAGCTTGGAGCGGACCAGGGAAGGATCGATATGCTCCTGTATCGCAAGCACCGCATTTAGGAAGTCCTCTACTTCCCTTTTTCCATAATCGTGTTCGTATTGCTTGATCCTCTCTGCCGTGGCTGCCATGCTTTCCACCATATCCCTGTTTGTATTCTGGAAACGACAGTTGTTTTTGAAGAAGTCACAATGAGCCAGGACGTGTGCGACAATCAGCTTATTTTGTATTAATGAGTTAGTATCCAGTAAAAAGGCATAACAGGGATTGGAGTTGATCACCAGTTCATATATTTTGCTTAATCCCAAGTCATAATGCAATTTCATTTTATGAAATTGTTTCCCGAAGCTCCAGTGGGAAAAGCGTGTAGGCATTCCGTAGGCTCCAAAGGTATAGATGATGTCGGCAGGACAAATTTCATAACGCATTGGGTAAAAGTCCAGTCCAAAGCCCTTTGCTATCTCGGTAATCTCGTCAATGGCATGAAATAAGGCCTTTTCGTCATTTGCTTTCATTAAAACTACCTCCCTTTTCCTCTTATCACAATGTATGAACAAGGTGACAATATCATGAGAGGGGATTGTTCAAAGACAACATTTTTCCTTAATTCACGTTAACTATAGGCAAGGAATGTTATACTATTTTAGAGATTATTAAAGGGGTTTTTACATATATGGAGTTTCTACTTTTCATCCTATTAGGCTTTTCCATCAGTATGCTTTCCGGTTTTTTCGGCATTGGTGGGGGGCTTGTCCTGACACCTGTGCTTCTATTGTTGGGGTATACCCCCATTGAGGCTATTTCGACAAGTCTCCTCTATACAATCGGCACATCGTTGGCAGGAGTGTATGCACATTTCAAAATGAAGAATATCCAATGGAAGGCAGCCTTGATTATTGGGGCGAGTGGTGTAGTGGCCACACAGGTCGCCTATCCAGTCGTCAGCTGGCTTGAATCAAATGGATACGATACGACCGTTGTTCCAATTCTGTATCTTGCTTTACTGACTTATTTTGCATATAAGATGTTAAAGAAGGAGAAAGATTCTACAAAAACACCTTACGATGCGTCTGCAAAAGGCCAAGGAATCCTGAAATTCATTTTCATTGGAATTATTGCAGGGTTTTTATCCACAACGCTTGGCGTAGGTGGTGGATTTATCATTGTGCCATTGTTGATCGCTTACTATGCTTTCTCTTCCAAACAGGCTGTCGCAACAAGCTTGGCTGGGGTTATTTTGATTGTCAGTGCAGGATTCATTACATATGCGATCAATAATCCAATCAACTTCAGGGTAGGACTGCTTTTAATCGCAGGAGCAATTATCGGCTCTCAGCTGGGGGCACGGGCCACTTCCTTCTTCAAAAGCAGAAGCATCCAGAAACTCTTGGGGTTCCTGTATATTGTGACCATGCTCTCCTTGATATTAGAGATGCTCGAGCTTTCTACTGTCGGCTTAATCGCCTTAGGGTGCTATACAATTTTCATTAATATTTTCCTCATTACTAGGCTTCTAAGAAAAAAAGTACAGCCCTCCTTGTAATGTAAGAATCTTTTATCACAAATAAAAAAACCGTTCTTCATTATAGATGGGAAGAACGGTTTTTTTCATTTACTTTTCATACTCTATCAGGAAGCCAAATAGGATAAAAATGCTGTTGCGATACCAAAGTAGATCATTAACGATAAAATATCGTTCAAAGTGGTGATCAGAGGCCCGGATGCTATTGCTGGGTCAATGTTAAGTTTATATAGGATCAAAGGTATAATGGTACCTGCTAGCGTTCCTATTATTAATGTCAGGAATAAAGACGACCCTACAACGACACCTAAAACCCAGTTACCATCTTGCCATACATAAGCTATCAATGTTATTAATATTGCACAAGTTATACCTATGGTGATCCCTACTCTGAATTCACGCAATACCAATCTAAAGACAACCTTTTTATCAATTTCTTTAGAGATTAACCCACGTACAACCACCGCTAATGATTGTGTTCCAGTGTTACCTGTCATTCCAGCTATCATCGGCATAAAAAATGCTAATGCCACTACTTCATCTAACGTTGCTTCGAATCCACTTATGATACTACCTGAAATTAGTCCAATAAATAATAATAAAATAAGCCATGGAAGCCTTCTTTTAGATGCAACTAGTGCTGGGGTATCGAAGTCGATATCCTTACCCGATGCGGAGAGTTTTTCAATATCCTCATTTGCCTCTTGAATAACGACATCGATTACATCATCGACCGTTACAATCCCTATAAGTGTTTTCTCATCATCGACTACTGGTACAGCCAAGAAATCATAACGCTCGATTACTTGTGCCACTTCTTCTTGGTCAGTATCCACATGGACAGATATTACACGTGAAAACATGATATCTTGTATCTTTTCATCTGCATCAGCTAATATTAGGTCTCGATAGGAGACAACTCCTACAAGCCTTTTGTGTTCATCAATTACATATAAATAGTTGATTGTCTCTGCCAATTCAGCAAAGGTCTTTAATTTATCAACCACTTCTCTAACCGTATATTCCTGAGGAATCCATACATAACGGTTAGTCATCAATCGGCCAGCTGTTTCAGCTTCATATTTCATTAAATCCTGAACAGCAGTCGATTCTTCTTTGTTCATTTTTGATAAGAATCCACTTTTTGTTTCTGGATCCATTTCTTCAAATAATACGGCAAGATCATCATTATCCATTAAATCCATGACCTTGGCTGATTTATCCACACCAATTTTCTGTAAAATTTCTAACTGAAGTTCCTGGTTAAGCTCACCGATTAATGCTGTCAATTGATCAATTGTCAAATATGTTAAAAAACGCACCTTGTGCTTTTCGGGTAGCTGTTGATAGATGATTCCTGTATCATATGGCTGAAGTTCTTCAATGATATCTTGAAATGCTTTTCTTTTTCCCTCTTTTAAAAAACTTATAATGTTTAATATGATTTGATCCTCTGTCATGTTTTTCACCATGAGCTTTGCCTCCTCTGCGTGCTAAGGAGCACAAGGAATCACACCATTAAATTTACCATTGGGGTGGATAACTAAAAATGGTATGTATTCTCTTGTACTTCTTATAATTTTCGTCCTCGGACTTGGACTACTATCCATTTTCGTTACCACCACCTTGATTTATCTTTAAATTTTTTTGTGTAACTCTCTGTTACTTTTCAGAGGTGTTCCCTTTTGGCACTAGAGGAAAATCATGGAATTCGCGTTCCCACTCCCATTAAAAAAAGCACCTGTCATCCAATGAATGAAGGTGCATGAAGGCATGGTTAATCCTTATGATTTCCCTCATTCGTAGAGCTTTAGCACTGTGTGGCATAGGAAAAAATCCAGCTGCATTAAATACCACCTTATATCGATGGTCTCTGTTGACCCATTGGCGTCTTTGGACGTTTCTGGGCAGCAGCATATCTCCACACAGGAGCCTCACCTAACGAAGGTAAATGAGTTATTTTGAGTTTCACAATTACTACTCTACAAGGGGAAAACGGATTGTGTCAACCTTTTTCGGCAACGCTTTTTCTCTTGGATGACGATTTTTTGATCTGTTTCTTTTCACACTGAAATGTAAGCGCTACAATATATGTTTAAGGGCTTCTTCTTCTTTTATCTAATATCTAAACTATTAAATACCCCATATTCCTTCCATACAAACCACTTCCATTACTTCTAAGTTATTCTGCCTCATTATTAGAGGAAACATTACTGTTGAGAAACAGATTTTTGGACTTGGCTGCGAGATAAATTCCAACCTTCTTATTGCGATTCCACTCTTCCTGAAAGACAGATATTGGTGGGTTTGTATCTTCCACAAAGTATGATATTTCGGGAGTAAACGACGGCCTTTTGAACTCTGTTACGAACCAGTCGGAAAACCCTCCACCTACAGCATGTTCCTCTGGCTGATCAAGGGGATACCCTGTGATTGCTGATAATTGATCAGCTATTTTTTTATCCCGCTTTACAACTGTCTGATCATTTTTGAAATACCAATATAAAACCCGACCTGAGGAATGGTAGGTGACTGCCATCAAAGGATCGATCTCTCTTGTAAAAGTCACAACCGCTTTGACCTCTTTCGCCTGCATAGGGAATTTCCCTTTGTAGTATTGGTAAGAAGGATCGATCGTTTTTTCTTTGATGCTTTCCCAGCCTGCTGGATATTGCCTGTTCAAATCTATTCCAAGCCCATTTGCTTTCCAACGATCAAAATCAGTGCTGTTATTGTTCATCTCCACTAATCGTTTCTGATATTGTTTGGGTAAGAATCCTATTCCTTCTTGTTGAATTCGGATCCCATCAGGATTCACCATTGGGATGAACCAAATAGAGACTTCATCCAAAACTTTTGAATCGTATCCGAATATTTTTTGATTTGTTTTATATGCATGTAAGTAATATTCCAACTTTGTCATGACAAGACTTGTGGTAAGCCATTCTCGACCATGGTGCCCTCCTAGGATGAGGATGTTATCTTTACCATGTCCTAATTTAGCAGCCCAAATATTTTGACCGAACTCAGATTTCCCAACCAACTTAATAACCATCTCATCCCTATATTTTCTTTTCAGCAACTTCAAGTCTTCACGCATCCTGTCATACGTGTACCATTCCTGAGCGTTGACTATTTGCTCTGCCTGTGTAAAGGAGGGGTGGAATTGTATCATAACCAAAATCAAAATGACCGCTTTACATCTCTTCATTTATACACCTCTGAATTGCATTTCATTTATTTTGTGTAAGTTTTCGTTTGGAGATACGACCAACATTTTCATTGAGGAAAACCTGGCTTTTTAACACAAAATAATAGCACTCCTTAACAAGAGGAGGCGAGGAATTCAGATGAACACAGTTGATTATGATCGAGCGTTATATTACACGCACCGCTCAGAATGGGATAACCTGCTTATCCTGATGGTGCGGACAAAAGATGACTTCCTCTCCAAAAATATCGAGCATTTTCTTCACTCCTACAATTTCTCTAAGGACTACAAGGAGATCGAGAAGAATCTGTATCAACTATTACGATATATTGATCACGCTGTAACAAGGAGCACAGAAGATCAATTGGATGAGATAAGTCACGGATATATGGTGTGATTCCATTTCTTAGGTGAAACAGTGATCCGGGGTGCGACGGCCTTGGGTTGCTGTTTTTTAATTTTCAATAAAAAAAGGCCTTTAATCAGGCCTCTTCACTCTGCAACAGGTATTCACGCATTTTCACATACATTACTAATTCTTTATATAACGCATCCACCAGTTCCGCACTCTCTGCATTCACGGTGTCATTTTCATAATCAAAGCAATGCGGATCTAGAACTAGCTGTCTTGGTATCACATTCGCGTATACTCCACGGCCCACCACACGCATATTGTTCAATGCATTGATACCGCCTTTCCCACCACCAGCTACTGCCAACAATCCGACAGGCTTGCTGTGAAACTGTTCGCTGCCAAGGAAATCCAATGCGTTTTTTAGTGCACCGCTCATACCGCTATGGTATTCGGGGGAAAGTAACAGGACAGCATCTGCTTCTTTCACCTTTTCCCTTAAAGATTTCACATTATCAAGCTCTGCCTGATAAGCCTCACCATTATATAATGGGATGTCCCCCTCGCTTAGATCAATAATTTCCACCCCGTATTTCCTATTTAAAGATCTTGCAGCTATTCCTGTACGTCCACTTTTTCTTGGACTTCCATTGATCGCTAAAATTTTCATATGAACTACTCCCTCCAACTTCTTTATACTTTCAGTATATTCGACAATGAGTGTTGGCAAATCGGAAGAAATAGCTAACTTCCCCTACGAAAAACGAATCATTTTTTCTACGACTAAAGATGTACGTAAGTCAGGCAATGCCATGTTTCACGGCATATAACGCCGCCTGTGTCCTATCTGCCACTTCCAATTTGGCTAAAATATTGGAGACATGCGTCTTCACTGTCTTTTCGGTGATGAATAGAGCGGAGGCAATTTCTTTATTGCTTTTCCCCTTTGCAATCTCCGCTAAAACTTCCAGTTCTCTTTTTGTAAGATCCTCATGGAGGGTCTTATTTCCCACTCCCCTTGAAAAATGGGACATCACATGGGAAGTTACCTTCGGATGGAGCTGGCTCTCCCCACGATGGACCGCACGTATAGATTCGATCAGCTGATCAGGTTCCACATCTTTGAGTTGATAACCGGACGCCCCTGCACGTATGGCCGGGATAACATGGTCCTGATCAGAGAAACTTGTCAGGATCAACACCTTGGACGGAATTTTTCGTTCCATGATCTGTTTGGTTGCTTCAATTCCATCCAATTCCGGCATCACCAAATCCATCAGGACAACATCCGGCTTCAGGGCTTCTGCTAGCTCCACCGCTTCCTTCCCGTTCTTTGCTTCCCCGACAATCTCAATATCCTTTTGCGTTTTCAAGAAAAAGAGCAAGCCTCTCCTTACAACGTGGTGGTCATCTGCAATCACAATTCTAATCAATTTTTTTCCTCCTTTGTCAATGGCAGTTCCACCCGCACAAGTGTACCTTTGCCAAGTTCACTTAACAGTGTGAACGATCCTCCTTTGGCTTCGGTTCGTTCCTTCATACTCCTTAAGCCTAAAGAAGGAATCTCTTCACTTTGTGTAAAAGAAAAGCCTGCTCCTGTGTCTTTGATCTCCATCGAGACTCTTTTGTTTTTCACTTCAATCAGCAAGCAAGCGTTCTTTTTTCCCGCATGCTTCTTGCAATTGTTCAATGCCTCTTGGCCAATGCGCCATAAGCACTCTTCGATATGGTTCGGTAGGTCGATAACACCCTTAACTTCCGAATGAATGGTGAGCCCAAGCACTTTGCCATAATTGAGTAAGGCACTGACGACCCCATTTTCCAACCCTTCCGGCCTAAGCTGCCAGATGAGTGCACGCATTTCACTTAATGCTTCCTGGGAGAGCTCCTGCATGTATGTCAGCATCTCAATGATTTGCGGGTCCGTTGTAAGCTCTTTAGTCCCTCTGGCAGTGAGCACAAGTGAAAAAAGAAGCTGATTCACAGAGTCATGCAGATCTCGTGCCAACCTGTTCCGTTCGGCCAAAATGGACAAATGCTGTTCATTTTCTGAAAGCCTGATTCGCTTGATCGCGGTTCCAATTTGATAGGCAACAGACTCTAAAAGTGCAAGCTCCGTATCCGAAAAATGTGTTTTGGACGGTGCCGCTACATTCAGCAGGCCAAACTTTTCCTCTCCCGCGCGTAATGGGACTGTTGCATGGTGGGTGATATTGTTCGTTTCCCCCCATTCATATTTAACTGCATCCTCCAATCTTTTACAGGCAATGATATTGGATGCACGCTTGAGCCGGCCGTCCTGATATCGATCAAGGCACCAACACCCTCCGTCACACATGGCTTTTTTATTGTGACTTTTTAGGGCCTCTGGCAACTGATGCTCTGCAGCTAATTCGTATTTCCCTTTTTCATCTATTAAGTAAATCCAACCTGTTTGGAGGCTTGTCACTTGAAGTAGTTCTTTTAACACACTTTCTAGCATCGTTGGTAAATCATTCGCTTGATTGAGCGATTCTGCAATGATTTTAAGTGCTCTCAGTTCTTGGATTCTTTGATTTTCCTGGACCACGTTGAAGCCCCCTTGTTTCGTATAGCTTTCATGTCATTATTATCTTTCTATTGTAACAGGGGGAATCCCTTTTGGCTTTCGGAAAAAGTCCGGGGTTTTTGTACGACTTTGGTCGTAGTTGAAGGGCGAAGCGTAACTTTTTTGTGAGTAATTATGAAGACTTCTTACACGTCATTTCCTCCGATAGGGGTTTTCATAAGTTCGATGAAGACTTGGAAGTACTAGTTTTCTGCTTACTGAAGTCTTCATATGTACGATGAAGACATGGACGTCCTGGTTTTCCGCTTATTGAGGTCTTCATTGTCTTGACGTCCATTCCCGTACTTCAACCTAAAAACAAAAACCGCCTCAAGCACAACTACTCTACTTGAAACGGCACCTAATATTGAACTAATTTTATGCTATCGGATAATTCTGCACCAATGGATGCACGACTATTTCATCAATCAACATATGCTTCGGTGCACTTGCCATATAAGCAACCGCTTCGGCAATGTCTTCACCTTTCAACCAATCCTTCTTATCCTCCACTCCCTGTTCGGAGTTATTGAAATAGCTATCCACCATACCAGGGTTCACGGTACCTACACGAATTCCGTATTCACGAACCTCTTGAGCCAATGAACCGCTAAAACCTTGAACAGCATATTTAGTGGCAGTATATGCAGATCCGTTTGCTATAGTATAGCGCCCAACATCAGAAGAAATGGTGATGATGGTCCCTGCCTTTTTTCCTTTCATATGTGGCAGCACCGCTTTTGAGCAGAGAAATACGCCTTGCACATTCACATCAAACACTCTTCTCCATTCTTCCACCGTTGTATCTTCTACCAGTTTGAAAAAGCCCATTCCGGCATTATTGACGAGAACATCTACTCCTCCAAAACCGTTTATAACCGTTGAAACCATAGCATCAACTGACTTTTCCTCAGACACATCCACCTGATACCCTTTTACCTGGTCAAACCCTTTTTCTTTCATTTCCGCTTCAACATTATGTATGTCATCCGAGCTGCCTACCAATGCCAGTTTCATACCTTTTTCTGCAAGCTTATATGCGATGGCTTTTCCGATTCCTCGGGATGCTCCAGTAACGATCCCCACTTGATTCTTCAACATTCATGATCAACCCTTTCGTGATGTATAAGCAAATAGATATTTTTCGCATAAAAATTGGGTGATTTTTAGTTTTCTGTATGTGTGGCCCATAAGAAATGGAAAGGCGATCCACCTCGCCTTTCCATCCCCTTCACAAGCTATATTATCTTATGCTTTCCCAATACTATTCAAAAATTGATCTACTTTCTCCATCAACGAAGTGGAGATAGTATCCAACTTTTCTTTGCTCTGTTCCATTGTTTCAGACTGAGTCCCAATGTAGAACTTAATTTTCGGCTCTGTACCCGAAGGTCTTACACATACCCATGTACCGTCTTCTAGGAAATATTTCAGTACATTTGACTTTGGAAGTTCCATTTTTTCTATATCTTTCGTTTCCACCACTAGCCTTTCTTGTGTGGAGTAATCCTCAATCGCTGTAACCGCATATCCTGCTACTTTCGCTGGTGGCGTGTCCCGGAACGCCGTCAGAAGGTTAGCAATCTGTTCTGCCCCTTCTTTCCCTTTTAACGTCAAGGACTTCATGCCTTCCAGGTAGTAGCCATACTCCTCATACAAGTCCATTAACCCTTCATACATGGTCTTGCCAAGTCTCTTGTAGAATGCGCAAATTTCTACTGCCATGATGCATGCTTGTACAGCATCTTTGTCACGGGCGAAATCAGAAATCAAGGAACCGTAACTCTCTTCGTAACCGAATAAGAAAGTATATTCCCCGCTCTCTTCATACTGCTTGATTTTCTCCCCAATAAACTTAAATCCTGTTAACGTGTCAACCGTTTCCACTCCGTAGCTGTCTGCGATAACACGGCCGAATTCCGATGTTACAATCGTTTTCAGCATAACACCGTTTGAAGGAAGGGTACCTGTCGCCTTCTTTTCAGACAATAAATAGTGTAAGAACAGGGCACCTGTCTGATTACCAGTCAACACCACATACTCCCCAGCAGCATCTTTGACTGCAACTCCAAGGCGGTCTGCATCAGGATCTGTTGCAATCAAGATATCAGCATCGATTTCCTTGCCATCACGGATTGCCAGTTCAAATGCTGCATGCTCCTCGGGGTTAGGAGATGAGACAGTGGAGAAGTTCGGATCTGGCTGTTCCTGCTCAGCCACCACTTTTACATTCTTATACCCAAGTGCAGAAAGGCCTTCGCAAACTGGCAGATTAGCTGTTCCATGTAAAGGAGTAAATACCACCTTCACATCCTCGCCCATTTGCTCACCTAACTCTGGGTGTACACTGATGGTAGTAAGTTGCTTCAAGTACTCCTTGTCCAGTTCTTCGCCAATGATTTTAATCAGGCCCTTATTTTTTAATTCTTCTTCTGAAGAAACTTGAATTTCCAGCTCATTTTCTACTTCTTTTACTTTTGATATAACCTGATCCGCTTCAAACAACGGTAATTGTCCGCCATCTGGACCATACACTTTGTAGCCGTTATATTCTGGAGGGTTATGGCTCGCAGTAACCACGATCCCGGAGAATGCTTTCAAATATCGTACAGCAAATGATAACACTGGCGTAGGACGCAGGCTTTCGAATACATACGTCTGGATACCATGGCTTGCCAATGTTTTGGCTGCTTCCATTGCAAACTCTGGAGATTTATGACGGCAATCGTAAGCGATGGCAACTCCGCCTTTTTTCGCTTCTTCACCGAAGGATTCTATGTAGCGTGCCAAACCTTCCGACGCTTTTCGGACGGTATATATATTCATTCGGTTCGTACCAGCTCCGATTTCCCCTCGCATTCCACCTGTACCAAATTCCAATTCTTTATAGAAACTTTCTTCTTTCGCCTTGTCATCGTGCTTCATTTCTTTTATCAGCTTGACCATCTCTTCATCAAGTTTGGTGTGTGACTCCCAAAGGTCAAATTTCTCCATCCATTTCATCTGTCTTTTCCTCCTTGCGTTTATCAGGATACAGTAAGACTTCTACTTCCATACTAATGCTTCCTGCAAAAAAAATACGTCGAATTATGACAAATTACGCGTACGTGAACGTTTTCACTCATTATTATACTAAAAAAGAAAAGGAATCGCATTCACAATTCCTTTTCCAATCTATTTTATTTATCCAATTTTACTCACTGAGGGCTCAGGCTCCTCTTCATCCACTGCCGTCACGGCATCACGAAGATGACGGTCTAGTTCTTGACTGAATTTATCCTTCTGTGGTCCGCTCCAGACAAGCTCTCTTTCCATGCAATCCAATACTTTTTGTTTCCATTTCTTCACCCAATCGATATTAAAAAACATGGCGCCTGTTCGTCTGATGAAAAAATCAAGTGGGGTTGCAGCCATCTCTTCACGGATAGCGTAAATCAATTGAACATACACATCAATCGGTAACCCAAGCTGGACTGCCTTCCCCCGCTCCGCTTCCGCTATTTTATATAACTTATCAATATTGGAACCATACATGGATACAAGCCTTCTTGCTTCTTCCACCGTAAATCCATAGGCTAATCCCTCTTCACTCTTTTTTGCTACAAAACGAGGGAAATTGTGGGAACCACCTACATCACCTCCAGATATGGGCATTTTCTTTGTTTTGGAAGCTCCATATTTCTTTCCACCCTCCTTGTTTAACTGCTTGTTCAGCAAATTCACCACCATCTCGGCCATTTTTCGATATCCTGTCAATTTTCCTCCTGCTATCGTAATCAGTCCTGATTCTGATACCCAAACCTCATCCTTCCTCGAGATCTCTGATGCGGACTTTCCTTCTTCATGGATAAGTGGTCGCAATCCTATCCAACTGGACTCAATATCCGATTCTTCCAATTGTACGGAAGGAAACATGAATTTTATGGCCGAAAGAACGTAAGCCTTATCTTCCTTCGTCATCCTTGGATGAACCTTATCATCTGTATAGACCGTATCAGTCGTGCCCACATATGTTTTTCCCGCTCTTGGGATGGCAAAAATCATCCGCTTATCCTCTGTGTCGAAATAAATAGCCTGCTTGAGTGGGAACTTTTTCTGATCAAAGACCAAATGAATTCCCTTTGTCAGTTGAAGGTGCTTCCCTTTTTTCGAGCGGTCCATCTCACGGAGCGTGTCCACCCATGGACCTGCGGCATTAACTATCTTCCTGGCGCGAATTTTATAGCTTTTTTTACTAAGCTGGTCTACTACTAGTGCTCCAGCAACTTTTCCGTTCTCGTAAAGAAGCTTCTCCACTTTTGCATAGTTTACTGCCTCGGTCCCCTGCTTGATGGCTTCTTTCATGACTTCTATGGTAAGCCTGGCATCATCTGTGCGGTATTCAACATAGACACCCCCACCTTTTAAACCTTTGCTATTCAGTAGAGGTTCACGTTTCTGTGCTTCCGTTGCATCTAACATCTTCCTGCGCTCTGTCTTTTTTACATTGGCAAGGAAATCATACACTTTCAATCCAAGGGAGGTGGAGTACTTTCCGAATGTTCCGCCTTGATAGATCGGCAAAAGCATCCACTCCGGTGTGGTGACATGCGGACCATTCTCATACACGACCGCTCTTTCTTTGCCGACCTCCGCAACCATCTTCACTTCGAGCTGTTTCAAATAACGCAAGCCTCCGTGAACAAGTTTTGTCGACCTGCTTGATGTTCCACCAGCAAAGTCCTGCATTTCCACTACAGCCGTTTTCATTCCGCGAGTGGCGGCATCGAGTGCAATTCCACAGCCCGTTATACCTCCGCCAATTACCAGGACATCGTATGTTTCCTCAGCCATCTTTTCCAATAAGAGTCCTCGATTAAAGCCTGCGAATGTAAGTTTCTTCATCTGTAACGCCCTCCATCTCTATTAGTATGTATATAAACAATAGGCACTTTTCGTAAACTTTGTTGCTTTTTCGTATGGATACAGTAACCGTTATTTTTTTTACTGTCGTGCTCTTTTCCCTGCCGTACTTGAGAAACTACTTGCACCTAATAGAGCATGAAAGCAGTAAAAAGTCCAATTGCCGACTTTTTACAAGGATATAGCAACAATCTTTGAGAAAAGAGCCATACAAAAAGAGACCACAGGAAACATAGACAAAGCAAAGGCTCTGAATATGTTCTGTGGTCTCTCCTAATCTCCAACCGTCTTATTAACTTATCACTACTATATCATATGCAGCGCTTACTTAAAAGCCATAGTTGCATGAACCGCTTTTTTCCATCCTTCGTAAAGCTTTTCTTGATCTTCTTCCATCATTTCAGGATTAAAGGTATTATCCTTTTGCCATTGTGAGGCGATCTCCTCTTGATCTTTCCAGAAACCAACTGCAAGGCCTGCCAAATATGCCGCACCAAGTGCCGTCGTTTCATTCACCACTGGTCGCTCCACTCCCACACGTAATATATCACTCTGGAACTGCATGAGGAAGTTATTCTTCACCGCACCACCATCAACCCTCAAGGCTTTCAAGGAGATCCCGGAATCTTGTTCCATTGCCGTTAGTACATCTTTCGTCTGATAGGCCAACGATTCCAGCGTCGCTCTGATCAAATGTTCTTTGGAAGTTCCGCGCGTAAGCCCGAACATTGCACCGCGAACATCACTATCCCAATAAGGAGTACCAAGTCCCACGAAGGCTGGTACGACATATACCCCTTCAGATGATTCGACTCGCATGGCATATTCTTCACTCTGACTCGCATCTTTGAACATTCGAAGTCCATCCCGAAGCCACTGAATCGCTGATCCTGCAACAAAAATACTTCCTTCCAATGCATAGGTCACTTTTCCATCCAACCCCCAAGCGATGGTAGTCAACAAGCCATTGTCTGACTGTATCGCTTTATCGCCAGTGTTCATGAGCATGAAGCATCCTGTGCCATACGTGTTTTTCGCCATTCCTTTTTCATAGCAAGCCTGACCAAACAAGGCAGCCTGCTGGTCACCTGCAGCACCAGCAATGGGAACCTCTTGACCAAAGAAGTGAAAGTCGACCGTCTTTGCATACACTTCCGATGATGCTTTCACTTCCGGAAGCATCCTTGCAGGCACACCTATGATTTTCATTAATTCTTCGTCCCATTTTAATTCATGGATATTGAAAAGAAGCGTTCTGGAGGCATTTGAATAATCTGTTACATGTGCTTTACCGCCTGAAAGTTTCCAGATCAACCACGTATCAATGGTGCCGAAAAGCAAATCACCTTGTTCCGCTTTATCCCTTGCCCCTTCCACATGGTCAAGGAGCCATTTCACCTTGGTTCCCGAAAAGTATGCATCCACAAGAAGTCCCGTTTTCTCCCGGATTTTCTCTTCATGCCCTGCAGCTTTCAATTCCTCGCATATGGCTGCCGTTTGCCTTGATTGCCAAACGATGGCATTATGTATCGGCTGACCTGTATGCTTATCCCATACAACTGTTGTTTCCCGTTGATTAGTGATACCTATCCCTTCCACCTGTTCCGGTTTGACCCCGGACTCTGAAAGACAAGATGCGATGACTGCTAGAATGGAGCTCCAAATCTCGTTTGCGTTATGTTCCACCCAGCCTGACTTTGGAAAATACTGTTTGAATTCCTTTTGTGCCGTATAGACCGGCTCCCCTTTTTTATTGAAAAGAATGGCCCTGGAGCTTGTGGTCCCCTGGTCCAATGATAAAATATACGTTTCCATCATCTCTCCTCCTCCACTTTAATCATTTCGAGTAATGCTCCCAAAGTTCCTGCTTGGATGTAGTGACCGCCGTGGCTCCTGCTCCTATCGCACGATCCACATCCTCTATTGTGCGGATCAGTCCACCAGCAAAAACCGGTATTCCCGTTTTCTCCTTCACTTCCTGGATCATGTGAGGAACCACACCTGGAAGAACTTCAATAAAATCTGGTTGCACCTTCTTTATTACCTGATAACTCTTTTCCACCGCATTTGAATCCAGCAAAAACAATCGCTGAATGGCATAGATCCCACGCTGTTTTGCCTTTGTGATCACTGCTGCTCTCGTGGACACCAGCCCTGCAGGCTTCAGTGTCTGACAGAGAAACTCCGCTGCATGCTCATCGTTCTTGATTCCCTGTATCAAGTCGACATGAATGAACAGTTTCTTCTTTTCCCTTTTTGCGGCCTTGATGAAACTGGGAATCTGTGAAAGTTGACTGTCTAATATAACACCATACTCGTAGCTGCTTTGTAAAAAGAGTTCTAGTGTTTTACCGTTCTTCACTGCAGGTAGGATGGTCTGGTTTTGAAAAGTCATGGGAAGCCTCCCGTTTTTAATGAATTATAATATGAGACTGGTAAAATAAAAAGCTCACACTTACAGCACCAACCAATACATCAACGGCAACGTGATGAGGGTCAATAACGTACTGATTAAGGTCGCGCTTGAAACGAATTCAGGCTCTGTATTGAATTCCAAAGCATACATAGTCGTATTCGCCGCGGCCGGCATCGCTGCCATGATAATCATCAACTGTTTGATCATCGGATCCACCGGAAGCACCAGCGTAAACAGAAATGCAATGAATGGTGAAACGATCAGTTTTATAGAAAGAGCGTAGAGCAATTTCTCCTTTGCGGTTGTACGGATAGATATTTTCGCAAGTTGCATTCCAAGAATGACCATGATAACAGGAATGGTTGCGTCTGCCACCAAGTGGACCGCCTGCATGATAGGTTTTGAAACGGGGACTGATATCCCTTGGAAAAGGAGTCCAATAATTGCTCCATACATGATTGGCATTTTCACCACCGACATAAGTGCCGAACGGATGCCATCGTTGTCCGGACTCCCTTTTGCCGCATAATATACTCCAACTGTTGCCATGAGCAGGGACTGAATGACCATCAGAACAATTGCATACTCAAATCCTGCTGCACCAAAGAGCAACAGGGCAACAGGTGTCCCGTAATTTCCATTGTTCATGAAACTTGAGGATAGGATGAGACCACATGTTTCCGATTTGGAATATTTCCTTGCCCATGCAACAAAGTAGGTAAAAATGATTAATGAAAAACAAAGCAAACAGCAATATATGATGATATATAAGTGGTCACTGGAAAAGTCGTTCACGTAGAAAGTCCTAAATACAAGAACAGGTGACAAAAGATACATCGCCATCTTCGACAATGCTTTTACATCAAATCCAATTGTCTTCTGTCCAATAAACCCTATTGCAAATATCATGAAAACCGGTAATATTACCTCAAAAAATATCAATCTGCTCTCCCCAAATCTTATGTAAATTAATTGTGTGTGACTATTTTGTACTTACTATACTATCAAAACTTTTGACATTTATCTTCTTACCAGTTTTTAATCATTGCACTTCTATACTTGAATGGAGTATGATGTAACTAACAAATATCCGATTATACAGGTGGGATTAATTATATATGAAAAATAACACTTTACCAAAACCCTTGGTCACCTTTAATCAATGGTTCATATTGACGTCCGTTATCCTGTCCCTTACAACCGGCTTATATTTTCTGATGGCGGTACCTTTACTTGCAGGGCTTATGGGATTATCGCTAAAGTGGAACCCAGTTATTAGTGTAGCAAGGAAATTCCTTTCCAAGCCTCCAGGGTCCTATCCACAAGAAGATGTTGCCCAGCTTCAATTTAATCAGACCATCGCGGTTGCCTGCTTGGCACTTGCTTTGATTGGATTTTATACCGGGTTTGTCATTGTTGGGTATGCGTTTGCCATTATGGTAGGAGTCGCCTCTGGTGTTGCCTTGATGGGCTTTTGCATAGGATGTTTTATCAGGTTTCAGTGGCAGCAGTATAGATATCGTCGCGCTAATTAACGTGATGAAATAATTTTGTTGATGTGAACTCCTCTTTGGAGTTCATTTTTCTTTGTCCTAAAGTGATTAATAAATTGTAAATAGACTTTATCTCTTTTAAGAGGCTAACAATGTCCTCATTGGGAGTGGAAAAAATCAAACATTGTCCTCATACACCTCGTATGACGACCTTTTTCTGTAAAAATCCCAAACATTGGCCTCATACACCTCGTATGACGACCTTTTTCCGTAGAAAATTCCAAACATTGTCCTCATACACCTTGTATGACGACCATTTCCTGTAGAAACCCCCAAACATTGGCCTCATACACCTCGTATGACGACCATTTCCTATAGAAACCCCCAAACATTGGCCTCATACACCTCGTATGACGACCATTTCCTATAGAAACCCCCAAACATTGGCCTCATACACCTTGTATGACGACCATTTCCTGTAGAAACCTCCAAACATTGTCCTCATACACCTCGTATGACGACCATTTCCTCTAGAACCCCCCAAACATTGGCCTCATACACCTCGTATGACGACCATTTCCTGTAGAAACCTCCAAACATTGTCCTCATACACCTCGTATGACGACTTTTTTCTGTAAAAACCCCAAACATTGTCCTCATACACTGGACACATTAAAACATAACCAGCTTTTCCCCTTGTAAAAAGTACTGAACGTTAAAAAAGCGACCCCCATAACAGGGTCGCTTCTTTATTACTTTTTATACTTGATTTCGTAAACATCCCTGCGACGGTCCTTCAACTGACGCACGGTTCCTGATTGGCGCTGACGACGGAGAATTTCCAAGTCAACATCCCCGATGATTACCATTTCGATATTCGGATTACATTCTCCCACAATCCCGTCCCTTGCAAATTCGAAATCAGACGGCGCAAAGATAGCTGATTGTGAGTACTGGATATCCATGTTCTCCACTTGTGGGAGGTTTCCGCAAGTTCCAGCAATAACCGTATAGATCTGATTTTCCACTGCACGAGCTTGGGCACAGTAACGAACGCGTAAGTAACCTTGGCGGTCTTCTGTATTAAATGGACAGAAGATAATGTTCGCACCTTTTTCAGTAGCAATACGGGCTAATTCCGGGAACTCAATATCATAGCAGATTTGTATCGCAATCTTACCGCAGTCTGTATCAAAAACACGTACACTGTCACCGCGGCTGATCCCCCACCATTTACGCTCGTTCGGAGTGATATGCAATTTATATTGCTTCTCGATTGTTCCATCACGTCGGAAAAGATAAGCAATATTAAATACCTTTTCATCTTCCTCCACAAAATGGGAGCCTCCGATAATATTCACGTTATATTTTACAGCAAGATCAGTAAAGAGCTGGATATACTGCTCTGTAAACTCTGTTAAACGTTGTACCGCTTTACTTGGTACCTTTTCATGCAGAAAACTCATAAGCTGCGTCGTGAAGATTTCTGGAAACACTGCAAAGTCGGCTCCGGCATCTGACGCAACATCCGTGTAGTACTCCACTTGTGTGGCGAATTCCTCAAAGGAGCTGATGGATTTCATCATATATTGAACTACACAAATCCTTACAGGGAATGAGGTTTTAAAGTGTCGTTTTGTCTGTGGAATATACTCCACATTGTTCCATTCCATCAGGGTAGCATATTTATTGGAAGCGACATCGTCAGGAAGATAACCCGGATTGATACGCATTAAGGTAAATTCATTCAACAGCTGGAAAGATAAAACCGGGTCATAGATTTTATGACGCATCACTTGTCTGACATATTCTCGTGGTGTCATCTCCCCTGCATACTTATGATAGTTCGGGATCCGTCCACCGATGATGATACTTTTCAGATTCAGTCTGCGTGCAAGGTCTTTCCTTGCTTCATACAGGCGGTGACCGACTTTCATTCGGCGGTAGCCCGGATGCACCATCACTTCAATCCCATAAAGGTTATAACCGTCTGGATTATGGTTCGTGATGTAACCTTCATCTGTGATGTCATCCCATGTGTGACGGTCATCATATTCATCGAAGTTAATCAGCAAACTTGAGCAGGACCCGATAATTTCCCCATCATATTCTGCACAGAGCTGCCCTTCTGGGAACATATTCAAATGACTTTCAAGGTGCTCCGGTTTCCACGGCTGCATGCCAGGAAAGCACAAATGTTGCAAAGCAATAATATCATCTATGTCTTTCATTTCTATATTTCTGATAATCATCTTTTTCTCAAATTTAGATAAATCGATTTTTGACAATGCCTTCATCTCCTATCCTTATGTACAAAAAATCATGAAGGGCTGTTTCTGAATAAAAAAAAGGAGAATAGCCCAATATTACTTATTCCCCAATTTTATCATAACGAAACACAAAACATGAAAGGACAGACTCCTTGCCCAAAATAGTGGGTCAAGGGATCTGTCCCTTATCCATTAAATCTTATATACACGCGCTTCCCAAGGTTTAAGTTCAAAAGAATTTCTTGTTGTTTCACCAACTTCATAGTTACTAATCAACAATTCTGCATTACTAAGGTCAAATGTATCTTTCGTGTCGAAATGATGATTATTTCCCGAGAAATTTGTCACAACCAATAGCTTTTCGTCACCTAAAGTACGTGTATACGCGAAAATTTCGGTATGATTCTCATATAACATGTCAAAAGACCCGTATACAATTATTTCATGCTGCTTGCGAAGTCGGATTAATTTACGATAGTAATGGAATATAGAATCTTGGTCTGCTAACGCTTGTTCCGCGTTAATTTTCCTGTAATTCTCATTCACTCTGATCCATGGCGTCCCTGAAGTAAATCCCGCGTTTACCGTGTCATTCCATTGCACTGGTGTTCGGGCGTTATCCCGCCCTTTCGTGTAGATAGACTGCATGATGTCTTCTGGATTTTCTCCATGATCATCCACTCTCTCTTTATACATATTCAATGTTTCTATATCCTTGTATTCCTCTATCGAATCGAACTTGATGTTGGTCATCCCAAGCTCTTCCCCTTGATAGATATATGGCGTTCCTTTCATCATGTGCAGACACGTTGCAAGCATTTTTGCAGAAGTGACCCTGTACTCCATGTCATCTCCCCATCTTGAAACGATACGGGGCTGATCATGGTTATTCCAATATAAGCTGTTCCATCCGCCATCCTCAAGCTCGGATTGCCATTTGCCAAGTGACCTTTTCAAATCACGTAAATCCAATGGCTTCAGGTGCCACTTGTTCATTCCAGGTTGGGTATCGAGGTCCATATGTTCAAACTGGAAGACCATGTTTAATTCCTTGCGATCTTCACTAGTATATAGCCTTCCTTCTTCTGGAGAGACACCCGGCATTTCCCCTACCGTCATAACATCATATTTTGAAAGTACTTCCATATTCATTTCCTGAAGGAATTCGTGAATGCGGGGACCATTCATGAAATACTGATGACCGGACACATACTTCTTACCTTCTACCTTTTCTCCATCAGGTAACCCTTCTACTTTTGAAATGAAATTGATGACATCCATTCGGAACCCGTCAATCCCTTTATCGAGCCAGAATTTCATCATATCATAGACTTCCTGACGAAGTTTTGGATTCTCCCAGTTTAAATCCGGTTGTTTCTTGGAAAAGAGATGAAGGAAGTATTCGTCCGTCTGTTTATCGTATTCCCATGCGGAACCACCGAATGTCGCCTCCCAGTTGTTCGGCTCTGCCCCATCCTTCCCTGGCTTCCAGATATAATAGTCACGATACGGGTTGTCCTTTGATTTACGTGATTCCACAAACCACTCATGCTCATCAGAACTGTGATTGACCACCAAGTCCATGATAAGTTTAATCTCTCTCTTATGCATTTCTGCAAGCATTTTTCCCCAATCTTCCATAGACCCGAACTCGTCCATGATGTTGCGATAATCACTGATGTCATACCCATTGTCGTCATTCGGTGAAGTATATACAGGGGACAGCCAAACGACATCCACCCCTAATTCTTTTAAATAGTCCAATTTTTCAATGATACCTTGGATATCCCCCACACCGTCACCATTTGAATCATTGAAACTTCGGGGATAAATTTGATATACAACCGCTTCTTTCCACCATTGCCTAGTAGTCATCCTATTTTTATCTCCTTTACCATCACAATATATGAAATCGATTCCAATATTAATTGTACAGGATAGCAGGGGAGTTGGAAACCGCTTTCTTTAGCACCGTCAAAAAATGTTCACATTAATAGGAAAGGAATAGTTTTGCAATAATGTGTAGTAAGGTCTATAATTTTAGAAAAAGTATCTTGAATTCAAAAGAGGCGAATTATAGTGGATCATTCTAAGAAAGTGGAAAACCTATTGCTCGCGGCAACGATTATTGCCCTTGTCGCAACTCTAGGCAGTTTATATTTTTCTGAAGTATTGATGTATATACCATGTGAATTGTGCTGGTATCAACGAATATTGATGTACCCGCTAGTAATCCTGCTGGGAATTGCCACCATTAAGAAAGATGCGGGAATTGCAACCTACGTCCTTCCACTTTCCATTATCGGGGCAAGCATATCCTTCTATCACTATTTGATACAGAAGGTCGCATTTTTCGGCGAGAACTCCGTTTCTTGTGGAGTGGTGCCATGTACTGGTCAATACATCAATTGGATGGGCTTTATCACTATCCCATTTCTAGCACTTATCGGTTTTATATCCGTTACGGTAATCTTATTTTATGTAAGAAATCTTTCAAAGAAAGCAGGTAACTAATCTTGAAAAAACTCATCATTATCATGGCGGTCATCATGGCCATCTTTATAGCTCTCGTTGTCATTACTAATATACAGCAGAAACAGAATGTAGAAGGCAATCCTTTTGGAAAGGACAAACTTCATACAGAAACACAAAAACAACTGGATGATCCTCTTTATCAAAACATCATTACACCTGATCAATTGAAGGAAGATTTAGCTGCTGGTGAAACGAAGACTATCTATTTCTATAGCTCGACTTGCCCTGCTTGTAAGCAGACAAGCCCTGTTGTTGTGCCAATGGCAGAAGAGATGGGTGTTGATATGGAGCTATATAATTTACAGGAATTTGAACAAGGCTGGGACGATTACCGAATAAGGTCTACACCTACATTCATCCATTTTGTTGATGGCCAGGAAGTGGAACGCCTTGAAAACTACCATCAAGACCATAGCGTATATTCAAACTGGTTCGAGAAAGTAAAAGAAACTCCTAGCGAATAATCGCCAGGAGTTTCTTCCATTGTTGGAACACTAAATAAGAAAATGATTGGAAGGACGAATAAATTTACTGAAAAAATTTGGCTTGCTTGGCTTTTGTGCAAATTGATCAATTGAAAATGGGAAGGAAAAACCGAACTCCCTTAACATGTCGACATTCCTCTTAAATATTTCACGATGCTTGTTAAGTAGATCCTCTTCTTGGATTGCTTCAATAACTGCTATGATGGCTTGAAGACAAGAAATGATATGAAATGCTTCCTTTAACGTTCCATTGTAATCGGAAAAAGTATCATGGACTTCTCCAGTATGAAGGGATAATTGTTTGGCAAGGTTTTCTATCTCTTTATCTGTGAAATAATAAGGAAGAATGTTCGTTAAGAGGTGTTGGACCAATTCACCGATGTGGTCCTCCTGCTCTGGAGTTGATGCGTACACTACTTTCACGAATTAAAACCACCCTTTTTAACTTCTCTATAACAAAAGAGTAACACAAATGCATCTTTAATTGGGTAGGTAGTTAATGGAATCCATAGACTGATTACGACAAGAATCAATACTGAATTTTGTGTTTCATGATTTATAAGGAAAGGAGCTTACCATGAACAACCATACACTAACATTTACCATTACAAAAGATAACAACCTCCCCTTACAGAGCTACTTGAAAGATGTGTTGGGTATACCAAAAGGCCTTCTCCACGAATTGCGTATGTCCAAGCAGGTCATGGTGAATGGGAAGGTCCCAAATTGGACAATACCGCTTCAGGAAGGTGAGGAGCTCTCTGTCCCGATTTTGGCAGAAAAACTCTCTCCTCCTGCTTCAGACTTGAAAATTGAGGTAGTATTTGAAAATGAGCATTTCTTGGTGGTAAACAAGGAGGCTGGCATGGATACACACCCTTCCTCTGAAAAAGACTTACACTCCCTATCCAACGGAGTTGCCTATCATTTCAAAGTAAACGGAATTCATTCCAAAGTACGTCATATCCACAGGCTGGACAAAGACACCAGTGGTGCCATTCTTTTTGCCAAACATGCCATCGCTGGAGCAATACTTGATAGGATGTTAGAAGAAAGAAAAGTAAAAAGGACTTACCTCGCACTTGTGGAAGGGATCATGGACAAAACCACAGGGACCATCGATAAAGCAATTGGAAAAGATCGCCATCATGCTTCCAGAAGGCGAATTTCCCCGAACGGCCAAAGATCCGTCACTCATTATAATGTCTTGAAAACTTTCCCTAAGGATAGATTAACCCTTGTAGAATTGACGCTTGATACAGGAAGAACACATCAAATCCGAGTACATATGAGCAACATGGGTCATCCTTTATACGGCGACAAGCTTTATGGGGCAACGGGTAAACACCATCGCCACAGTCTCCATGCTTGGAAGTTAGTTGTCCCACATCCTTTTACAGCTGAGAATATCACTGTACACGCACCACTCCCTGATGGGTTCGGGCCACCTTCTCTAAAACTTGAAGAGCTGTAGCACTCTAGCTACAGCTTCAGACTGTTGACAAACCTTATATATTTTAAGATTTGAAAGTAACTGTTGATCTTCGTTCCAGGCGCTTCGCTTTCCAGCGGGCGGTCCGTAAGCCTCCTCGGCTTACGCCTGCGGGGTCTTACCTGTCCCTTCCTCCCGCGGGAGTCTTCGCGCCTTTCACTACGATCTACACGGGAATCTCATCATTTTTAATAATAATTAACTTTGTCTACACACTGGACCTGTAGCAGCTACAGCTTCTTCCTGAATACATAACTCGCTTTCTCATAATCCATCTTTTCTTCATAAAACCTATGTGCATCCACCCTAACTAAACCGGAAGACAGCGTTACTTTCTCGCATCCTCTTTCTTTTCCCAGCTCCTCGATATACCTAAGCAACTTTTCTCCATACCCCTTCGACCTTGAAGTAGCTTTTGTCACAAGATCATATACATAAATGTGGCGTCCATCATAAAAATTTGTCAGGGTAATGATACCCGTGACCGCCACCACATCTTCTCCTTCAAATAATGCATGGACTTCATAGCCCTCACGTCGCATCGTTTCGTTCATTTCAAGAAAGGACTCTTCTGTCAAATGGGGTCTTAACTCTTTCATTACAGTATATCCCTGTAATAACTCTTCAGCTGTCTGCAAGTGTTTAATCATAATCCTTTTCCTCCCTTATGTATAAAGCCCATCGTTAATGGTCATTACCAATATAGTACTATTTTTGTTCACAAGATTGATCTTTTTTGAATAATTTTTCGTTAGGTTTCTAGATATAATAAAACCATTGAACGAGAGGAGTGCTCTAGTTGAAAAAATTAACTTTACTGATTTGCCTGCTTTCACTATTGATGTTGGCAGCTTGTGGATCATCTAATAACGATGGAAAATCGAATGGTGAAAGTGCAGGGATTCCTAGCATAGTAGAAGTGGAAATCAAGCTTCCGGAAACCATAGAACCGAAGGAAGAAGTAAAAATCGAAGCATTGGTCACACAGGGTGATGAAAATGTGGAAGATGCAAATGAAGTGACATTTGAAGTATGGAAACAAGGGCAAGAAGCTGATCATGAAATGTTAGAAGCAGACAATGATGGAGAAGGAATTTACTCCATAACCAAAACGTTTGATGAGGAAGGCTTTTACTATGTGGTGGCTCATACCACTGCAAGAGATATGCATGTAATGCCACGCGTTGAAGTGACAGTTGGGAACCCTGATCCTTCCGAAAAGGAGGAAGAGGTTAGCAATCACGAGCATGACCATGAAACTCACGAACAAACCGATCATGATGATCATCACAGCCACGGTCACGAGCATGAAAATACCTTACACATGTCGTTACAACATGCTAAAACGGTGAAAGCAAATCAAGAAACCATATTATCCACAAAACTTATGCAAGGAGAAACACCATTTACCGGTGCAAATGTCCGCTTTGAAATTTGGCATGAGGACTCTGAGAAGCATGAATTTATAGATGCGGAAGAAGTCAGTGACGGTAAATACGAAGCCACAGCGACCATGAACGAAAGCGGTTTGCACTATGTCCAAATACACGTGGAAAAAGAAGAACTGCATGAACACCAAATAGAAGAATTGGAAGTTAAATAAAGTATAACGAAAGGTGCCGGTCAAAAGAACCGCCACCTCAGTGTGTAGACGAAGCAAAATTCATAGCAGTTTTCAAGTTGATCGTAGTGGAAGGCGCGCAGACTCCCGCGGGAGGAAGGGACAGGGAAGACCCCGCAGGGCGTAAGCCCGAGGAGGCTTCCGGACCGCCCGCAGGAAAGCGAAGCGCCTGCAACGAAGAGCAACTCTTCCAACAGATAACCTAACTGGTTTATAGTTTGTCAACAGTCTGAGGTGCCGTTCAAAAGAACCGGCACCTTTCGTTTAAATTTAAAAATCAAAGTTATCCGGATCCGGACCTACCCGCTTATTTTCATTCAACGCATGAATTCTTTGCATCTCTTCTGCTGATAACTCAAAATCAAAAATATCAGCATTCTCTTTAATACGATGCTCCTTCACAGACTTAGGTATCGTTACCACACCATTCTGTAGATCCCAGCGTAAAATTACCTGTGCAACAGACTTATTATGAGAAGAAGCAATTTCTTTTAATACTTCATTATCAAGTAGTTGTCCCTGCATCAAAGGTGACCAAGCTTCAAGCTGGATTTCGTTTTCTTTACAGAAATTAAGCAACTCTACCTGAGAAAGCTTAGGATGGTACTCCACTTGATTGACCATCGGCTTCACTTCTGCCACTTCCAGAATATCTTGCAGATGATGTATTTGGAAATTACTTACACCAATTGCGCGTACTTTGCCATCTTGATATAGCTTCTCTAATGCCTTCCAAGTATCAACATATTTTCCTTTCACCGGCCAGTGAACAAGGTAAAGATCAAGATACTCAAGACCAAGCTTTTCCATGCTCTCATCAAATGCTTTCAAAGTGGATTCATACCCTTGGTCTGCATTCCATACCTTTGTCGTAATGAAAAGCTCTTCACGAGGCACATCGGATTCTTTGATCGCTTTTCCGACACCTTCTTCATTTTTATAGATGGCAGCCGTATCAATGCTCTTGTAACCCGCATGAATGGCCATCTTTACTGAGGCTTCAACTTCCTGCCCCTCTTCTACTTTAAAAACCCCCAAGCCAAACCATGGCATTTCTATCCCATTATGTAAGGTTGTGGTGGACGCTAAACTTTTCATTTTTTTCACCATCCCAATTTTATAGAATACCTTTATTATGTCCGATTACCGAAATTAAGCAAATTATTTGCCTAGGCCTTCACCCAAAAATTTGTCCATCCATATAAATAGAAAAAAGGAGTTTTTTGATGGAGATGTTTGACTACATTATGCTTTTGAATTTGTTGGCCATTGTTTCTACGACGCTAGGCAGTTATCTATACGTCTCCCAGATGGTGAAGCGAAAAGGCGCTTTTTTCTTTCATACGGTCATCAGTCTTTCCTTCATTGTCACCACTTGGTTCATTACCACTACAATTTGGTACTTCCTAACCATACAGGTTGACGGACTCCTTTACATTGGTGGGATGCTTTTCAACATGATGGTAGCCATCTTCTGTTCAACCGTCCTTTTGGCATATCTCTTTGTCCAGCGCGCTTATCTCATAAAAAAGTATAAAAAAGGAAATAAATAACACCTATCCCAAGGTTCTCATGGAACCTATGTGATAGGTGTTTTTTTAATTATTGCATGCTGTTCTTGATGGCACTGGCCACCTGGATGGTGCGCTTGGTCTGATGCTTCACCGCTGCAGCCACATCCTCTTTCCAGTTCCCATCCTGATCGGCCGTCACACTTGTGCCATATGGATTTCCTCCGGTTTCAAAAATGGAGTTATCTGTATAACCTGGTGCCGCTACAATCGCTCCCCAATGATACATGATGGTGTACAGATTAAGGATCGTCTGCTCCTGGCCACCATGAGGATTACTAGCAGATGTCATGGCACTTGCCACCTTGTTGGCAAGCTTTCCTTCTGCCCAAAGACCTCCTGTAGTATCCAAGAATTGCTTCATCTGTGCAGGGAGGGTGCCATATCTTGTCGGGACACTGAAGATGTATGCGTCGGCCCATGTCAGGTCATCCAGACTTGCCTCTGGTACATCCTTTGTCTCCTCTAGATGTTGCTTCCAAGCCGGATTGGAATCAATTGCCTGCTGCGGGGCAAGTTCAGGCACCTTGACCAACTTCACCTCTGCTCCAGTTGCTTTTGCAGCCTCTTCAGCTGTTTTTGCTAGTTTGTAGTTGGTTCCTGTTGAGCTGTAATAAATAATTGCCAATTTTACATTCGTTTCCATCATATAACACTCCTTTTTCTTTTAGTCCAAGGGTTAACTTCTGGATGGTGAGGTTTTATGTACTTTCCCTCTAAGTTATCTTGTACCCAAATATCTTGAATTAAAACTTTCCACTAAAAAAACCTCCTGCCACTTAAGACAGGAGATTTTCTCTTAATGCTAATCAACCACCAGGAATGATCTCAGGGTATTCATCCTTATTTGAAGTTGACATCACATCTGGCTGGGTTTGGACTTCCGCTTTTTGCAATTCCCCAGCTCCTCCAAACAATAGAAATACAGCAACTGCCACAAGAATCAATCTTTTCTTCATACTAATCATCTCCCTATTTTAAGAATGTTTGTTTCTTTAATTCTTTGTAACCAAGTGAGTAGTAGTAGCTGGCTTTTTTATATTTATAAGTAGATTCAAAATAATGTGCCAGCCGTTCCGCATAAATGATGAGCGGTTCCTTTAAATCCTTTTTCTGAAAATATGGCAAAGCTTCTTCCAGAAAGATCTGATCGAACCTTTCATAATCGCTCTCTAGGATACTTTCATGAATAGAAAAATAATAATGATACTCAATGGCATCCTCGGGATTCTCCAATAGCGACTTACCTATCTGAAGCCATCTTCTGCATTCGGATAAATCCCCCAGTTTATCATATTCCAATAGAATGCAATAAATGGAGGTGAGTTTACTTAATGGTTTATCCTCCCGTTTTAAATAGTAACTTTTTTCATATTCTTTTATTGCTTCCAATTGCTGACCTTGAATAGAATACAATTTCCCTAGATTATGATAGATGAGTGACTGTAGATACATATTGTTGAGAGATTCCGAGAGTTTTTGTGCAAGGAGATAGCTTTCTTCCGCGCGGTCATACTCCCCTATCCTTCGATAACAGATCCCCAACAGCACCTGACATTCGGCACTTCTCTTGAAGTCATAGATTCCCTGGAACTCGTGGAGCGCTTTGGTGGTATACGTGATACTTAGCGGTTCCTTCAAAGTCTGGCTGTATGTAAGACCAAATAGGTAATAAAGGTCTGCTTCTTCGGATTTATCAAAATTGGAGTTTCTTTGAAGGAGCTTTTCCGCTATTTTCAGGTGTTCTAAGACACTGTTGAAATTATTCAATCTATATTCGTAAATGGAATAGAACTTTTGGAAGTAATAGTGCATTTGTATATCAAAAACATCCATGAACTGTTGCAGTTTATCAATTAAAATTCGGGATTGCTCCATGTTCTTAAGATATAGTTGATAGCGTAATTCAAATAATACAAAATACATGTAGGTCTTCGTATTTACGGATGAGATTTTATTGGAAAGCACCTCATGCCGTCGTCTGATTTCTTCACTCTCACTTGTTGTCATCAATTTGTACCAGGAAGTCAACTCTTCTAAAATCGAATCATCCTGCTGTTCAATCAGACTGACTTCAAGACGTTCACAAAGAAGTCTCAATACTTCCTCACTCGGGGAGGTCAAGTTGTTTTCTATTTTTGATAGATAGGAAACAGAAATAATCCCTCTTGCAAGGTCATCTTGCTTTAATCCTTTTTGTATGCGAAAAAATTTAATTTTGCTCCCAATATCCATTTTAGTTGTCTTGGTTGCTGGCTGATCTAGATTTATCATATGGATCATTCCTTCGCTTTGTATTCTATTTTAAATATTCAGATTACTATAAGTAAACGTTTACGTCAAAGCGGTTTGGATTATGTATCTCTATTATAAAAGCTAACCATGATTTTCGTAACCACTTTTTTATAGTTATCTAGGCATATTTCAATAGGATAATTCTCCTTTGTTACAACAGTAGATGAGTAATCTGTTGGGTGTCACCGATAAAAACATATGTTAATTGTAACAACATCACTATTTTTGACGAACGTTAACTAGTTTTGTCTTCCATGGAGGAGTTCACTCATCAATGTGTAATTAGATTAAGGAAAGGGAGGTAGTTTGAATGGAATTAAAGACACATGAAGTTGCAAAGGAATTGGGAATGGCCCCTCGGACCATCCGAAAGTGGGTTCAAAAACACAACATCCCCTGCAGCAAGAATGATTATGGCCATTATGTCTATGATGCAAAAGCCATTGCCCGTCTGGAAACTCTAAAAGCAAACTCGGAAGTCGCCGGTACACTTGAATGGTTTGATGCCGACACTCCCAACCCTCAAAAGGTAAAAAGGAATGACACCACTCCAATTGAACAAAAAATGGAAGCCTTGATGGAGAGAGTTAGCAGGACAGAGCAACTGGTGCAACAAAAGGCGGACGATGTGGTATCCTATCAACTCCTGCAACAAAGAAAGGAAATGGAAGAACTGACGAAGAAAGTGGAAAAACTAGAAGAAATGCTCGATCAATTGCAAGCCAAACAAGGAAAAAAACTCGAACCCCCATTGATTTTTGACCAGCCCCCACAACCAAAACGCCGCAATGTATTTCGTTCCATATTCGGATTATAGTGAAGCTGCCTATCATAATGATGGTCAGCTTCCTTTTTTTATACCATCTAGTACGACGGTAAATTCCTTGATTAGTAAAAGTTGATCGGAATCCTCTAGTTGTGAAGCAAGTATGCGTTTGATTGCCATAACATACTTGTCCTCTGGTTTCTTTCTTGTTCTCGGGTGAGTCAACTCATCATTCAACTCCGTCCTTATAGCTTGGTGCAGCATATTTCCCTCACCCATGTTGAGGCTTTGGAGTGAACGGCTATTCCATAATTGTTTATATAGCTCAAACAACTCATCTGATTTTTTCATGGTTTTCCTCCTAATTTCTACAAATTCTCTTAAATTTTATAGAATTTTCTTTCAATTTATGGTACTTTGAAAAGGAATACTCGTACATATAGCATCTCGGTAAGGAGACTAGCAATGAACTTTCTGAAAGATATATTACTACAACTATTCTTTTTGGTCGTTCCTCTTCTTTTTTACTATTCATTGGTGCACAGGAGATACAGTAAGCCTTCGGAATTATTCCGACAGACGGCGGTTTTTTTCTTCTGTACCACTTCTGCATTTTTATGTATTCTATATCCAATACAAATATTTCCTGGCTTCCCTATTTATTTAAGTGGTATTCCCGTTTTGATGGCCTTTATGTATGGTGGATATTTGGCAGGGTCTTTGACCATCATGGCTTTTATCCCTTTTTCTATTGTTTCACCATCATTTACCTGGTCTATGCAGATGCTTGCCATCATACCTGCTCTTGCAATCTTGCTTCATTTTTTTCTAAAAAGTCGGAATTTCCATACAAAAAATATTTCTTTCGTTGCAATGGCAGCGTTAGGAGGTATATTATACGCCACTTCCTCTTTTTTAATAAACAATCATCATAACTTAATGGGTGGATGGACAACCCATCTTCAACAAGCTTTTTTGTCAGGGATAATTTTTGTGGGGAGCACACTACTTCTTTTTTACATAATGGAAGTTTTATGTGGCATAGATCAGCTGCAACAAAACTTCAAGAAAATGAAAAAGCTATATCATATCAACGTGTTGGCTGACGAAGCATCAAAAGAATTCCATAAGCCCTTGACGATGATAAAAGGATTCACACACTTATTAGGGGCTGAACAAAATAAGGCGAATAAAGAATACGTCCCTATCATCCTAGAAGAATTACACCGGGCAGAAAGAATCATTGATTCTTATTTAAATCTAGCAAAAGCAGATATGTTTCCCTCAAGGACCATCTCCTCTAAAGAACTTTTGGAGTACGTATTAGCTGGAATCTTTACTTATGCAAACAACCAGAACGTTCAAATTAAAACGAAAAATATGCGCAACCTTAGAATTAAAGGCAATATGGAGATGTTGGTAGAATCCATGACAAATATTTTAAAACATTGTATTGATTCAAATGGTGGTGCAATCAATAGAATCCACCTTAATCATTTTCTCCACCGGAATGAGGTTGTCTTTGAAATACTGCTTAATTCCAAGGGGGTTGAGACAGAACCAGTTAAATCATTTTTACATTTACCTGCGATGCTCGACAAAGCAGAAAATTCTGCTCTTTATACCGCCTACACCACCTTTCTAGCTCATGGAGGGGATATTCAGATCAGAACCAGGATGTTTAGAAACACACTAGTCCTTACACTTCCGGCACAAGTCAAAAAGAGCGAATATGCTAGCCGTAAAGTAATAAGAACTAACTAAAGAAAAGGGATACCATTAATCAGCAGGATATCCCTTTCTTTATATTTAAATATCCTTAATGGTGTCAGGATCAATTAATAGATAAATCAACGCTGCTGCTACGAAACAGTATATAGCAAAATAAATAAGTTTGCTTCGCTTCAAGAATCCAATAAGCCAAACAATTCCAAGCCAAGAGCAGATAAAAGTTACTACAAATGCGGTAATCAATGCAGGTACTCCGATATCAGTAACGAAACTACCATATATATCATCCAACGCTAAAACTGACGATCCAAGGATTACTGGGATGGATAAAAGAAAGGAATATTTTACTGCCGTCTCTCTGCTTAATCCAGTGAGTAAAGCTGTAATAAGAGTGGCTCCTGACCTTGAAATTCCAGGAAACACTGACAAAGTTTGTCCTAGTCCTACCATCACTGAATCTTTAAATGTCATTTCTCTTTCACTACGGGTCCCATAGCGATGAAAGCGTTCAATGTATATTAATGCTATTCCAGTTACCGTAAGGGCCAACGCCATAGAACCAGGGCTCTTCATGGATTCATCAAACATATTACTTAATAAGACTCCTAGCACACCGGTAATAATTGTCGCAACTACTATGTAGATGGCAAACCAAAATTGTATCCTATTTTCTGGCGTCTTCTTTTTGAAGTAGGAAAAAAAACCCACGATCACCTGCCAAAGGTCTTTACTAAAATAAATCACAACCGCTAGGATCGATGCCAAATGTAAGAATATCTCAAAAGATAACCCTGGAAATCGATATCCTAATACTAATTGGGTAATGACGATATGAGCGGTACTTGAAATGGGTAAAAACTCCGTAATCCCTTGCACAATACCGAAAATAATTGCTTCAATAATCGACATATTCCTGCTCCTTAATGCTATTTATGTATTCAATGAGAAAAAACCAATGATAAAGCCAACTATCGAACCACCGATGCTTAAGGAAACATAAATTCCTGCTTTTTTATAAAGCTTTTCAGTGAGAAGTTGGATTGCCTCCACACTGAAGGTGGAGAATGTAGTGAAGGCTCCCAAAAAACCTAAACCTAATGCTAGGAAGATTGTATTTCCATATAATACTTCCGGTTCATCATACATCCCGCCGTACAAGAGTCCAAGGCCAAGAGAACCGACCAAATTTACTATAAGCATTGCAATAGGAATAGATGGGTTAGGAACTTTACTCATAAAGAAAAGCCCAACCAGATATCTGCATACCGCTCCAACCCCACCACCGGCACTAAGTAACAATGCCATCATAGATTGACTCATTCCACCTCTCCCTCCCCCTGAATGGAAAGGTGCCGCTCGGCATAACTTCTCCCTGAAACGAACCCGATGAAAGCAAAAAATAATCCCCCGGTGATAGAAGCTATTATGTAAATGGCAGTGGATAGGGCCATAGCCTGTGAACCCATTAGGAATACATCTCCCGCCAACGTTGACATCGTTGTAAAGCCGCCGCAAAGACCGACACCCAAGCCAGCCTTCACCCATTCTGCAGACTTGATATAGAGGAACCAACCTGTAAGTACACCAAGCAAAAAGCTCCCCAAGATATTTTCCACCAAAGTTCCAAAAGGGAAACTATAGCCAAGCGTTCCAATATTAATACCATACCTTAATAAAGAGCCCAATGCTCCTCCAATGAGTACAGCCAATATATTTTTCAACATGCAACTTAACCACCTATTTGAAACGTTTTACACTAATTATGCAAGAAAAGAGTGGGTGACTGCAAACGCCATCCACTCCTTTTCTCTTACATTTCCACCTTAACCTTTTCCGGTTGAAAATATGCGCGAACAATGATCTCGAGAATCTCATGTGTCATATTCAGATGCGCAATCGGGCTGCCTTTCAAAAGCTTTTGTGTATTGGCATCTTCGAATGAGATACTTCGATCAAGGTATGGTTCAAATACGTCAATCATGCTATTCAATTGAATTTCCACTGGTGTTAACGTGTATGCTGTTCCTTTTTCATAAATTCCTAGGGTTTTAAATTGTAGGTGCTCCTTGATGGTACCTAGTATCTCCCTATTTGTGGGTGGCGTGGGATTCGTAATGTTATAGATGGTGTTTTTCGTTGCCTTTTTTGCCGCAATCGTTAGGATATCAGCGACATAATCCACCGGTACGAGATTGGAAGTACCTTCCTTAGAACCTACCAGGTGAACCTTTTCATGATAATTCTTTCGCTCGAGTTTACGCTTGAAAAGTTCCAGTCCCCTCATGAAGCCATAAAGGGTAAAGTTGGAATCTGCTTCTCCTGTCTTTGAATCTCCTACAATGATAGCCGGACGGAATATGGAGACATCCATCTTATCCTTGTACTTCATCACTTCGTGCTCAGCAAGCGCCTTACTCTCCTCGTAAGGATTGTTGAAATTCTGTTGCAGGTCATACAGTTTTTCCTGCCCCTTATTGGAGACCCCTACTGTATAGGCGGTACTGACATGGATGAACTTTGGCACTCCGATTAGCCTTGCTACGCCAAGGGCGTTCTTTGTTCCGTGATAATTCATTTCCATAAGAGTGTCTCTAAGATGATGATCAAATTTCACCAATGCCGCAAGATGGTAGAAGATATCTACCTTCTTTGTAAGTCCTGAAAGTATATCCGTAGAGAAGCCGAAATTCTTTTCCACGATATCTCCTTTCAGGATCGTGACATTCCCCTGCAAGGATAGAGGCAAGCGGTCCTTTAACTCCTTTGCTTTGCCCATGTTTCTGGCTAATAGATAGACATTATGTCCTTCTTCCAAGAGGTTGCGTATTAACCTCCCTCCTAAAAATCCAGTAGCACCAGTTAAGAATATATTCATTGAAGTCCTCCATTGTTGAACATGATTTTTCAATCAAATCTACTACAATCTTAATATAGAATCTGGCATAAATCAAAACTTGGAAAATATTGATGAAGCATATCACGATTAGTGGGCTGAAGATGACATACGTTATACTGGAAATAATGACATATGACAAAGGAGTCTGTGATGAGTAAAAAATTCTGGGGTTTACTTCTTGTGATTGGTTGTCTTGCCGCGTACTTCTTTATACCCAAAATGTATACCACGGTAACTCAAAAATCCATTGGCAGCATGCCATATGAAGTCGAGGAAAGTGAAAATATCTCGTTTGCCACTTTTGCAGGCGGATGCTTCTGGTGCATGGAACCACCATTTGAAAATCTTCCCGGGGTGTATGAGGTGGTTTCCGGCTATACTGGAGGAAGCGTGGAAAACCCCGCCTACAATGATGTTACCACCGGGGACACAGGCCACGTAGAGGCTGTCATAATCGCTTACAATCCTAATGTTATCGAATATGCTACACTTTTGGAGGTATTTTGGAGACAGGTCGATCCGACAGATGAGGATGGACAGTTTGTAGATAGAGGGACGCCTTACCGCTCCGGGATCTTCTATCATAATGAGGAACACCAGCAACTTGCGCAGGAATCAAAAGATAAACTGGAAGCCTCCGGACGTTTTGAAGCACCCATTGTTACAGAAATCAAAGCCGCAGAAACATTTTACATCGCAGAAGACTACCACCAGGATTATTACTTGCAAAATCCTGTACGCTATGAATATTATCGGGACAATTCAGGGCGGGATAAATACTTAGATGAGGTCTGGGGAGACGATAGAACCGTCATTCCGAAAGTAAAGGATGATGGTAGCACCCTCCTCCATTTATCCAAGGAAGAATTACGCTCCCACTTAACACCTGAACAATATTATGTGACACAGGAGGACGGTACAGAAGAGCCGTTTAATAATGAGTACTGGGACTCTGAGGAAGAAGGTATCTACGTGGACCTAATTTCCGGAGAAGCTTTGTTCAGTTCCACAGATATATATGATTCTGGCACAGGGTGGCCGAGCTTCACGAAACCTCTGGTGGAAGAAAACCTTGTGGAGCTTGAAGACCGAAGCTTTTTTTCTGTCAGGACGGAAATCCGTAGTAAATTGGGAAATGCCCATCTGGGACATGTGTTTGATGATGGCCCTGAGCCTACTGGATTAAGATATTGTATGAATTCCGCAGCTCTACGGTTTGTCCCAAAAGAGGAAATGGAAGCAAAAGGATACGGGGTGTTCCTGGATCTATTTAACTAGCCCTGTTAAAGCGAGCACCGGGAAAGACTCCTTCAAGCGCCCTTAGGAAAAGCGGAGCCCAGTTCGGAAATCAATAGCTGAACTTAAAAGTTCCATGTTAAAGACTATCACCACCCACTCGCCATATGATGGTAAGTGGGTGTGCAATCATTAAGCATCCTTCAGCTTTTTCGATTTTCCCGTACAAGCTTCCATCGCAGATACCACTGCAGCACGGAAGCCCTGCTTTTCGAGCGTGGTCACCGCTTCAATCGTAGCTCCACCTGGGGTACACACATTATCCTTCAGTTCCCCAGGATGCTTGCCTGTTTCCAACACCATTTTCGCTGCACCAAGGACGGCTTGGGCTGCCATTGTGTATGCTTGATTTCTCGCTATGCCCTGTTGAACGGCCCCATCTGCCAACGCTTCAATGAACATATACACATAGGCAGGTGAGGATCCGCTGACAGCAGGTACTGCATCCATTAGCTTTTCAGGCAGCACCTCCGCCTTACCGAAGCTCTCAAAAAGACGGATGACGTCTTGCAATTCTTCCTCTTTAACTGTGTCATTTGCACAAATCGCACTCATTCCCTCCCCTACCAAGGATGGGGTATTAGGCATGACACGTACCGCTTTGATCTTTCTTTTGAAAGCTACTTCAAGGAACTCCAGGGTTATGCCAGCAGCGATGGTAATAACGACTGCATCACGCTTGACCACATTTGAAATCTCCTCTATTACCTCTTCATGGAGATCCGGTTTCACCGCCAAAATCAGCATGTCTGCTTTTTTAGCTACTTCCCTGTTATGTAACGTTGCTCCAATCGCGTATTCTTCAGTAACCTTCTCTACAGTCGCCTTTGTTTTCGCACTGGCAAGTATCTGATTTGCAGATACTAGCTCTGACTTTATCATTCCACCTATAATGGCCTCAGCCATTTTCCCGCAACCAATAAAACCAATTCTCTTATTCTTCATTTATGTATCACTTCCTAATCGTTCTGCCTAGAATTATATAGAACCTGTATTAAGAAAGCTACCCCATTGGCGGGGTAGCTCAGTGTGTAGACAAAGTTCAAAAATGATAAAAATTTCTAGTTGATCGCAGTGGAAGGAGCGGAGACTCCTCGAAAATGCTATCGCATTTTCTTCGTGCGATGAATCGCTGTCGAAGTATTCCTTGTCCTGCGGGAGGAAGGGACATGGAAGACCCCGTAGGGCGTAGCCCGAGGAGGCTTCCGGACCGCCCGCGGAAAGCGAAGCTCCTGCAACGAAGATCAACTCTTCCAACAGATAACCTAACTAATTTATAGTTTGTCAACAGTCTGAGCTACCCCATTGGCGGGGTAGCTATTGATTATGGACTAATGAACAGGTAGATGCTGTTTGCCACATATAGTGCAATAATCGCAAGTGAAATGATGAGATAGCTTGGTGCCTGTTTGGCTTTTGTCCGATGTAGCATGGTATATAGAACAATCAGGTTCATGATAATGAGTGTGATGGTGGATATATAGTGGAGTAACTCCACTGATGAAAGCAACAGCCCACCTCTGTAAAAAATATCCGAACTGCCAAGCACGAACAAATTGAACAGGTTACTCCCCAATACACTTCCAATGGCAAGCCCCGGATTTCCGAGACGCACGGCAACGATGCAACTTACCACTTCCGGCAAAGAGGTGGTAACCGCAATCATAAACATCCCGACAAAGCTTGATCCCAAACCTGTGAGTTCCCCAATTCTGTCCCCTGTCACAGTCAGGATTGTTCCAAACACCATGATAAGGAAACAACTAAAGATAAAGAAAGAAACAGTCCTTTTCATTGAAATGGAGGAGTAATCGATTTCTTTTTTTACATTGGTAGTGTTGAGCGGCACTTCGGGTACCTGTATCTTGGAAAGAAAAAACATCCCAAGACCATATCCGACCAATAGCAAGATCGAATCCAACCCGATACCGAACACTTGAAACCCGGATTTTATATGAAGACCCACCAAGAGATAAATGGAAAGGATCAATCCAACGAGTGCTGTAAATACGTGCTCCTTCGTCTTGTGCTGAAAGATCCTCCTCTTGATGAAATAAATGTTGATAAAAGCCAAAGTCAGCATGTTAAAAAGGTTGCTTCCCAAAATATTACCTAAGATAAGGTCTGGATTATTGATGATAGCAGCTGTATAACTTGTCGTGATCTCCGGCAGGGATGTTGCTCCACCAAGTAAGACAGCTCCCAAAAATGCACCACCCTTATGAGATTTTTTGCTGATGATATCCGCATATTTGGAAAGTTTAACAGCTACAACAACTGTTACAATCACACTGGCGATAAATAAAAAATAGACCAATTTACATTCCTCTTTCTACTGTCGGCTTTTATATTTTCAAAAAAGAACATGCCTTAATTTCCCTCAAAGGTGTAGCTTTTAAAGCGACAGATATTGGTAGTGTTTCCATCTAGGTATTCCCTTTTTGATGGGGAATGTAACTTAGTTGGAGGAGAAGTGATGGGGGGGATGCTATGAACCCCGGTGATCATCAAAACCCCTTAACATTGTCCTCATTGACCTTCTATGAACCCATGTCACCAACAAAATCCCTAAACATTGTCCTCATTCACCACCTATGAACCCCGGCCACCAACAGAATCACTAAACATTGTCCTCATTGACCTTTTATCTCGCCACAAAGACAAACTTATGACATAAAAAAGGCCCTGACACCACTTATGGATGCCAGGACCCTCTATAAAATTATGCAGAAAAAACGATATCAATGTTTTTTTCCACCACTACTTTTTGAATTCGATGTTTCTTCACTTCTTCAATATGGATGACGAAGCTTTCACATTCAACCCGCTCTCCTTTTTTGGGAAGGTAACCGAGCATGTCGGATATCCAGCCTCCTAATGTGTTAGCTGTCGACTCTGCTACTTCAAGTTGCAATAGCTCTGTGAATTCTTCAACAGGCAGACGTCCATCCATGCGGAATTTCAATTCATCAAGAATTTCCACCAGGTTTTCATTTTCGTCATGCTCATCCCATATTTCCCCGACAATTTCCTCAATGATATCTTCAATGGAGATGATTCCAGCTGTTCCCCCGTATTCATCAAGCACAATGGCAAGGTGGTTTTGGGAGGTTTGTAGCTCCTTCAATAGGTTCGAGATTTTTGCAGAACCAATGACAAAGAATGGGCTGCGGGCAATATCCTTTAAAGTAAATGCAGGATTTTGAACATATTGTGCGAAAAAGTCTCTATGTGAAATGACTCCGATTATATTATCAATGGATCCTTCATATAAAGGTAAGCGTGAATATTGTTCTTTTATAAAGATGTCTTTAATTTCTTCAATAGACGTATCCTCTGAGATGGCAACCACATCTGGCCTAGGCGTCAAAATATCTTTCACAACGATATCATCAAACGCTATGGCATTATGAAGCAACTCTCGTTCTTGTGTGAGAAAAGTCCCTTCTTCTTCTCCAATTTCCACCATTGCGATTACGTCTTCTTCTGTTACAGTAGGCTCCTCCTTATCTGCACCAAGAAGTTTCTTGACACCTACTTTTAGTTGGACGAACAACCATGTAATTGGATAAAAGAGTTTCATGACTGTCATTAAAGAGGCTGATATTAAAAGTAAATATTTTTCTGCATATTGTTTTGCTAAAGATTTTGGCAAAATTTCACCAAAAACAAGGACTACTACAGTAATAATCGCTGTCGTAATTGCAAGCGTACTGCCACTGCTTCCATAGATCTGTGTAGCAATATTAGTCGCAATTGCCGCCATCGCGATATTAACGATGTTATTACCGATTAGAATAGTGGAAATACTTTGATCAAAGTTCTCCGCCATGTTTAAAGATCGTTTTGCTTTTGCATTGTTGTTTTCTGCTTGATTACGAAGCCGCACTTTATTAACGCTCGTAATAGCTGTTTCTGATGCCGAAAAATATCCTGATAATATTAACAATGCCCCTAATAAAATTATCGAGTCATAGGGTATACTATCCAAGTTCTCATCACTCTCCTACATATATATATAATAAATATATTTTGAAACGGGAAATTTAGCAATAAAAATGAAAAAAATACCTTAAAAAATTGTATTTTTCCAAATTTTTAACAAAATTGCACAACCTTTATTTTCATGATATAATTATCTCGAATTAAAGATATATGAATTAAAAATATTTATATAAAAAAGGAGTGAACTCATATGGAATTGTTAGGTTTACACCACGTTTCTCTATTAACAGCGAAAGCAGAAAAGAATTATCAATTTTTCACGGAAGTACTAGGTATGCGACTGGTGAAAAAAACGGTTAACCAAGACAATACCTCCTCTTATCACCTATTCTACGGGGATGCGGAGGGGAATCCTGGAACAGAAATCACCTTTTTTGATATTCCAGGTCTAGGCAGGACATATGAAGGGGTTTCAAGTATTTCGTCCACTTCATTAAGAGTGCCGACTACCGAATCTCTTCACTTTTGGAAGCATCGTTTTTCTTCCTTGGATGTTAAGCATGGCAATATTGAAAAAAAAGCAAATCGGGATACATTGGCATTCGAGGATCACGAAGGAACAAAGCTGGTCCTTGTTGCTGATA
Organism: Sutcliffiella horikoshii; assembly: GCF_021991925.1. Classification (GTDB taxonomy): domain Bacteria; phylum Bacillota; class Bacilli; order Bacillales; family Bacillaceae_I; genus Sutcliffiella_A; species Sutcliffiella_A horikoshii_F. The sequence goes on from NZ_RXZI01000004.1 coordinate 207,578, forward strand.
ATGAGGAAGAGGGCGTTAGTGCAGGGGTCCCTTGGGTAAAAAATGACATACCAAAGGAGCACGCGATCATAGGGCTGGGTCCTGTGACGTTGACAGTCAAATCCTCACCTCCTACAGCCACCATTTTAACCAATGTCCTTGGTTTTCGTCATGTGGGGTCGTATCCATCTCTCAAAGGAGATTTTCCGGCGATAGAGGTATATGCAACCGGAAAGGGTGGATCAGGCGCGGAAGTCCATCTCGAAACCAGACCGGATCTACCCGCCGAAAAAATTGGCAGAGGTGGCGTGCACCATGTTGCATTTCGGATTCCCAATAAAGAAGAATTCAACCAATGGGTTCAGCGTATCAGACAAATACGTCTTCCAAACTCTGGTGAAGTGGAGCGACATTACTTTAAGGCGCTTTATTTCAGGGAGCCAAATGGAATCCTGTTCGAGCTTTCCACGGACACTCCAGGATTCACTGTCGACGAACCGCTAGAAAGCATGGGAGAGCAACTCGCACTACCGCCTTTCTTGGAGCCAAAAAGAGCGGAAATTGAAGCAAGCCTGAGACCGCTGGAAATCAATTAAATCATAAAAATGGGAGAGCTATCTTTGGCTCTCCCAAATTCTTTTTTAGTTTTCCTCCACTTCCTTTTTATAGATGATCCCCAACACGAGAACAGAGATGATAGGTGCCAATGCAACGAGTGCGATCATACCAAAACCATCCGTCAAGGGATCACTTCCCTCCGTCACAGATGCCACGCCAACCGCCATCGACAAGATGAAGGTAACCGTCATCGGTCCCGTTGCCACTCCCCCAGAATCAAAGGCGATACTGACAAATATCTTTTTTGTAAAAAACAGCAAGATAAATGCGATCAGATAGCCGGGAATAATATAATACCAGATGGAAAAATTGAATTGGATCCGGAGCATGGACAGGGCAATGGCCACTCCTACTCCTACAGAAAGAGTCAGTAGCATCGCTTTTTTGGAGATGTATCCTTCCGTAACATCCGCTACCTCTTTATTAAGCACCCTTACAGCCGGCTCTGCTATCGTGGCTACAAAACCCAGTACAAACCCGATTGGAATCAGTATCCAGGAGTGAGTCATATCGCCAAGGCTCTCTCCCATCTTTTCACCTACCGGCATGAAACCGATATGGACACCCTGGAGGAACAGGGCCAGGCCTATGTATGAAAAGGCAAAACCAAGCAATATCTTTTTCAGCTTATCCCAGTCCAATTTTAAGAAAATGAATTGAAAGACCAGGAAAAATACCAGTAATGGAACTAAGGCGAAGGTTACCTCTATCAGCAGCTCTCCAAAGCCCTTAAAGATATCATGCATCATTGATAGATCACCCCTAATAATAGAACAGCAAGTATTGGGCCGATGGAAGCCAATGCAACCAGTCCAAATCCTTCACTTGAGGATTCGTCTTTTCTCATTACAGATGCAACTCCAACCCCTAAAGCTAGAATAAAAGGGACTGTCAGGGGACCTGTCGTCACCCCTCCGGCATCGAAGGAAATCGGAACAAAGGTCTCCGGGGTAAAAAAGGCGATGATGAAAACAAGCAGGTATGCAGGCATAAGTAGGTAAGGTAGCTTTATTTTATAAATGGTCCTTACCATGGCCAGCGCAACAAAAATCCCCACTCCAAGGGCCACCGAAAGAATCAGGGTGGTCGAGGTAATTTTCCCCTCCGACACTTCGTCCACCTGGGTTGCCAGCACTCGCACATCCGGTTCAGCCACAGTGACAGCCACCCCCAGCAATAAGCCGACAAGGATGATCAGCCACTTCTTCTTCGGCTTTGGAAGAACTTTTCCAATCATGTCCCCTACAGGCAAAAGCCCGATGTTAACTCCCATCAGGAAAAACATCAAACCAAACGTGACCATTAAAAGACCTATTATAAACAACATGAACTTCTCAAAAGGAAGCCCAATCAAGAAGATTTGCAACAAAACAATTACTATAGATACAGGTAATATTGCCAGAAAAGATTCCTTGACCGAATCTTTGATATCCTCCATCTCTTCACTCCCACTCTACTTATCTCTTTTTTACCTTTTACCCTATTATTCCCAATACATAACAAAGGAAGGTTTATTTTTTTTGAAAGCGCTGACAAGTTTAAGCCTATACACATATAGTGTTAGCAAAGGGAAAGGAGGGTGTCACATGGAAAGAATTCTTCTGTTTTTTGCAGCCATGCTAGCAGGTTTTGCGCTTCTAAGAGTACCAATGACTGGAACGTTTGCTGCTCTTGAGCCGATCACTAGTATTCTGGGCGTCATTACTGTTTTAGTATTCTCACTTGCCTTAATCTATCGAGGGGTAAGAAACCTCATAAACCGATAATCATCTGTGGTATAATTGTAAATAATCTGAAAAGTCCTGGAGCCGTGCACACTCCGGGCTTTTTATATGGGGTGAGATACGTAATGAATGAAACAGTATTTGTGTTTCCATCAAGAGATGCAATAGAAGAAGTGGCGATTTTCATTTCTACGTTCAATGGACAAGCACAAAGCCACATCGGTTATTGTGGAAGGCAAAAGGAAGAGATAGTCTCTTCATTGAAAAATGATTTTACAGATATTCCTTTTGAAAAAGCTTTCGTTGTAGCTTACGAGGGTGAAACATTAGTTGGTGTCCTAGGATTTGATGCAGACATCGAGCAGGGATCGGCAGAGGTTTGGGGGCCTTTTTTAACTGACAATCAGAAGGAACAAGGGCCATTATTGTTCAAGAAGATGTTGTCCATATTACCTTCTGTGGTGGAAAAGCTTAGCATGTTTCCCAACAAGGAGAATAAAATGGTCACGTCAATAGCAGTAGATTTTAATTTCTCAAAACAAAGCGAACAGGCTATCCTGACCATGAAACGAAATGACTTCAACTTGACTCAAGTAACGAGGCTACCGGAACTGCCTGTGCAATACTACAGCGAGATGATGAGACTTCACGACCTAGCCTTTCCTGATACATACTACAGTGGAGAACAGATCATTCGCCGTCTGAATGCACATAGGAAAGTGTTTGCTTATGAAAAGGAAGACTGCTTGGCCGGCTACATCTATACGGAAGTCGAGCCTGAATTTTCAGAGGCGAGCATAGAATTTTTTGCAGTGGATGAGCGGTTTAGGGGAAATGGCATTGGGGCTGATCTATTGAGAAGCGCAATTGCTTGGATCTTTTCATTTAAGGGGATGGAAGAGCTACAATTATGTGTGAATGCAACTAATAATCATGCAATCAAACTTTATCAGAAGTCCGGTTTCAATCTTGCTGATGAACTCCTTTTTTTCGAAAAGAAGCTGAAGGTCCGCGTCTGACCTTCAGCTTTTTACTCCTGCAGCTTCCTTCGGTTCACAGATTGCGGTGGTTGTTCCATCCAACCTCGTTTTATAAGCATTTCCACCCCTTCTTCCCCATATTTCGCTACGTCCAAGATAATGGTAGAATAGTGCATGGCAAGATCTTTGCGCATTGCAGTGGACATGGCATATGCCAAGAGATATAATCCCGAAGAACTTGTGGTAGAAATAAGAAACAGGATGAGCCTATCTGAAAACGGTGAAACCGTTGAATCTGTTACCTCCATGCTGACCGGAATATTACCCAGGTGGTCTTCCTTCTTCAATACATTATTGAAAACTTCCACCTGTTTCTCCGCAAGCTTCTTTCCTTTTTCCAAATACGCCTTGATCTCCTGGTCCCTCATGACTTGAATCAGTCCCACTAACATGATCATCCCTATATAATTCCGTTCAATTACATAAAAGATTTCACCAAGCTCCATCACATTCAATGGCCTTTTGTCACCAAACCACGTGCCAAGGATGGTCTGTTGCTCTTGGATATACTTCACATCCTTTGGATAGGGAATCTTCGGTGGTCTATCGTAAATACCCTTAGCAAGCATTAATTCAAGGGCATTCCTGTAATGTTTAGTTGAAGTTTTCAAACATTCGCTAAAAAAAGCGACCACGTCGCTTCTGGCAATTTTCGTCAAAACAGTGGCATAATATGGGACTGTCATCTGACCTACCCTATACGCGAAGCTCAGGGCAAAAAGATCCGTATATAGTGGAGGAGCTGACAGATTTACATCTTTATCTGAAAACCCATCTGGAATCGGAAATCCTTCCTTTATAAAGATGTTTTTTATTTCCTCATTATATCTTTCTTCTAAATACAAAGACTCCTTCACTACACGTTGAATTTCGGAGTCTTCAACCTGTTGAAGAAAATGCTTGTAAAAGCAGATTGTTGCACTATTTTGTATGTAAGTCGTCCATAAAGCGGCGATTTCCGGCGTTGTCAGTTGTATGTTATGTTCCTTCATAGAATACTCCCATTGTACACGTAGTTAATTTTTAAGATGTGTACTGTATCCTTTATTTATTCACTAGAAAAAAAAACAGACTCCAAAATGGAAGTCTGCTTGCCTTTTAAACGAGTTTAATTTTATTACCTGAAGGGTCATACGTGTAATAGTAGCCATCTACCCACTCTACTTTACTGCCTAATGAGGTTAACCTATCGACTGTGGCCAGCTTCTTTTCTTCACTTGAAAACATCAAGGAAAACCATTCTAGACCAACTGTGTTTCCTGCAGGCGCGGGAGCCCCCACTCCATTCCATGTGTTAAGACCGATATGGTGATGGTAACGTTCCGTTGATATAAACAAAGCCTGCCCCCCATAGCGAGTGACAACTTCAAACCCTAGCCCTTCTGTGTAAAACTTCTCTGTATCCTTTAGTCCGGAAACGTGCAGATGAATATGTCCCATCACAGTCGCTTCAGGCAGACCGCTCCATGGTGTAGCTTGCCCCTCTTTTAACAGTTCTTCCACGTCTAGCGCAATGGAAGCCATCTCCACTTCCGGTCCGTTCCAATTCCATTCCCCAGCCGGACGATCTCGATAGATTTCTATACCGTTTCCATCAGGATCCGCTAAGTACAGGGCCTCACTCACAAGATGATCTGATGCACCTTGCAACCTTACACCCTTGTCGATGAAGTGGTGTATGATGCTTCCAAGGTCAGCTCTTGATGGCAATAGAAGCGCAAAATGATAAAGGCCGGTGGTACGTTGCTGCTTTGGTTGGATACCCTTCGGTTGTTCAATGGTCAAAAGTGGTGTTAGCCCATCTGCAGAGAACACCGCTTTGGATTCTGTATGTTCCAATACCTTAAAGCCGATAACATTAGTATAAAATTCGATGGAGCGTTGAAGATCCTCTACTTTTATCATAACCTCCCCCACATAAGTGGTAGGACTTTGATGAAAATGCATCATATATCATTGCCTCCTTCATTTCCTTTGAAACTAAATATCTTGAATTAAAGATATTTTACCACATTAATTCCAGTTTGCATACAGTTATTTTTATCTAATAAAGGGTCTGGCTTAGATACTAGCCGCCAGACCCCTTATTACTTCTATTTTATACCGGCTGAATTTCCTCTGTCACTTTGCTCCAAAGGTCCTCTGTCCCAACTGTCCGTTTAATTGTATTAATGGTTCCTTGATGCAATCCTTCATGCCAGATTGCAAAACTCAGAAGCTCACCAAGCGTTGAAAGCTCATAGTCTCCCAGTTTGAACGGTCGGTCAATAGGCTCCTCAAGCTTACCTGATAAATCCGCTTGAATACGTCTTGGCTGGTCCACCAAATACTTCCTGATTTCTTGGAGGGACGGAGCTTCTTCCACCCAATGATGAGGGCTTGATCCCATCTTAAATAACTCAAGGTAATTTTCCGGTACATGATGTGCTTCTCCAATGAACGGATAGAGTAATGTATCTTGTGCAACAAAAATATGACCAAGATTCCATCTAATCGAATTTTTTACTTCTCCAGGCATCTCATCAGCAAGTTTCTCCGTCGTGGCATCCAAGGCAGCAATGGTCCTTTTTCGCACAAAATGCATCTGTTTAAATAGTAGTTCTTCCATCATTTCAACCCCTATATGATTGGATTTCACTTCCCCTTATACTTTTCTTCATTTTTGTATAAAAACCTTTTACTTTTAGATATAACCGAAACAAAAAAGCCACAGGATCCCCCTCAGGATCCCGCAGCTTCATTTCTCCAAAAATCTTATGCCCCTTTTTCTTCCACATTTGCCGTCTCATCTTCCCAGCATTCCGTATTCTTTAATCCTTTAATGTTGCTCGCATAGAATACCGGATCTTTTCCTTCTTTACGTTGCTTCATATAGTCCTTCAATACTGCTAGAGCGATTTTTCCGATAAAGGCCAATGCCACTAGGTTGGTGATGGCCATCAATGCCATGAACAAGTCAGCCATGTTCCAAACCATGCTAAGGCTTGCAACAGAACCGAAAATGATCATCCCAAGCACCGCAAAACGGAAGATCATTGTGGCAGCTTTGCTTTCTTTGATAAATTCTATATTGGACTCTCCATAATAGTAGTTTCCGATAATGGAACTGAAGCAGAATAACAGAATAGCAATGGCGATAAAGACGCTTGCCCATGGCCCTACGTGTTCAGCTAATGCCACCTGGGTCAACTGTATTCCCTCCATCTCCGCTCCACCTGGAATGCCTGCTAGCAGGATAATGAAGGCTGTTGCACTGCAGATCAGGATCGTATCGACAAATACTCCAAGAGTCTGAATGAAGCCTTGCTTGGCAGGGTGACTTACGTCTGCCGTTGCTGCTGCAACCGGGGCACTACCCATACCAGCTTCATTGGAAAATAATCCTCGTTTAACACCATTCATGATCGCAGCACCGATCCCACCAGCAACCGCTTCGTTAAATCCGAAAGCACTGGAGACAATGACACCTATCAAACCAGGAATTTCTCCAATGTTTAATACAATGACATACAATGCCAACAATAAATAGGACACAGCCATGACAGGCACGACAACCTGTGAAACCTTGGCAATCCGCTTAACTCCACCAAAGATGACCAAAGCGACAATTCCCGTCAGGACAAGTCCGAGTGCCAAGCGGTTCACACCGAATGCTTCATGGAACGCAACGGTGATGGTGTTCGCTTGAACAGATGTAAACGCCAATCCGAAACAGAAGGTAATAAGGACGGCGAAAAGGACCCCCATCCATCTTGCTCCCATTGCCTTTTGCATATAATAGGCTGGTCCGCCTTTGAAACCGCTCTTATCCTTCACTTTGTATACTTGTGCAAGTGTACTCTCAATAAAGCTTAGGGAAGCACCAAATAGGGCTACTACCCACATCCAGAATACGGCTCCTGGACCTCCTAGCGAGATGGCAATCGCGACACCTGCAAGGTTACCTGTCCCGATTCGCGTTGCCGCACTGATACAAAACGCCCCGAAGGATGATACTCGTTTTTTGGTTTCATTGGTTGTTGGACTCTCTTTAAGGAGACGCATCATTTCCCCAAGCTGGGTAAACTGGACAAACTTTGACTTTAATGAGAAGAAGATTCCAAGGCCGACCAATAATGCAATTAGAATGTATGACCAAAGAATTTCATTACTCCATTCAATAATTGTGTCTATCATGCTGTTCACACCTTTTCCTATAGTTTCCACATAACACCTATCATATTGGTAACGCTTCCAATATTTGTTTCAAATAAAAATATTTAATAGAAAAGCTTTAAAGTTTTCCTATTAAATACTTTTATCACTGGTTTTCCTACAACTATTGCAGACCAGACACGAAAATCGATGGGTGTTATATAATACTTTTATAACTCTATCACTATACTAAGATAGTTTCAACAATAATTACTGAATTAAATATTTTCTCTATTTTCTGAAATAAATTACTTTCCTTATTAGGTGAAAAATTTCCTATTACCTTTCTTGGATAAAATGGTTTATACTGAATCTACTATCATAGACGAGTAGGAGGGGTTAGAATGTCCGAAAATAATCAACCGAAGAAAATCAGTCTGCAAGAAGCAATGAAAAAACAGTTGGAAAATAAAAAGAAGCAGGCTTCAGGTGGTAAAGGGAACTTCAATGGTCCACAAGGCACGCAAAAGATGAAAAGTCAGCAAACGAAAAAACCAAGCAACACTAGAAGAAAGATGGGCGTTTAATCCTATATAAAAGCAGTATGCAAGGCTACCGCCTTTACATACTGCTTTTGCTTTTTAGCATAGTCATGCCTGCTTCTGTTATTTTTGTTCCTTGCCTTCCTCTTTTCTTTTCGATAAGACCCATCTTCTCCAAAGTATCTAGCCTTAACCTTACCTGTTGTTCCGTTAAAAAGGCTTGGCGCTCTTTTGTTTCAACGGAAATTTTCCTACGACTGACCGATCCTTCCTTCTTATGCAGATCATAGAGAATCTCCATCAGGTTTAACAATTCTTCTGTTAATTCCCGTTGCTGAATACGAGTGCTATGCTCCGGGTCATTTCCCACACTCCGATTGGAAAAATAGATATCCGAAGCGATTTCCTTGACCGTTCTTCGACTTTGCTGAAAGAATCCTTCATTAGGTATATCTTCCACTCTTATTGTATTGTTTTCACATACAGCAAGCATATAATCGATGGTATTTTTCAATTCACGAATATTTCCATACCAATTATATTGCTTGAGCTTATCCAATACTTCCCTTTCCAGTTTGATATGTTGCCTGCCACTTTGATGGATGAAATGGTGAATGAGGGGTTGGATGTCTTCCTTCCGTTTTCGAAGTTCAGGAAGCTGTATAAATAGTACTTTTAAACGATGATACAAATCCTCTCTGAATTTCCCCTCCTCCATCAAGGCAAGGAGGTCCTTATTCGTTGCCGCTACCACTCTGACATCGACAGGGATGATTTTGTTACCACCAATGCGCAATAATTCTCTTTCCTGCAGGACACGAAGCAGCCTCGCTTGGACCTTTAAACTGATATCCCCTATTTCATCCAAGAAGATGGTACCACCATTGGCTTGCTCAAATAGACCTTTTCTTCCGCCTTTTTTTGCTCCTGAGAACGCTCCTTCTTCATATCCAAAAAGTTCACTTTCGACCAGGTCTTCTGGCAGCGCACTGAAATTAACTGCCAGGAAAGGTCCATTGTTTCGTGAGGAAGCGTTGTGAATGGAGCTTGCGAAAAGTTCTTTCCCGGTACCACTCTCCCCTTGTATGAGAATAGTTAATTCCGTTTTGGCAAGTTTTCGGGCTATTTTCTTGGTTCTAATCAATTCTGGATGACTTCCTACAATATCATCGAAATGGTATTTTCCATAGAACCCTCTTTTCACAAGTTCCCTTTTTAATTGTTTTTCCATTTCAATGGTTTCACTCGCATCCTTAAAAGTGACTACAATAGTGCCTGTGGGATCAATCATGAATCGGTGAACCATATAACTCATGGAGTGAATGGTAAAATAGCCGTCCGCCTCCTCCTCCCGTTTGTTCATGATGAAATCATAGAGTGCGGGTTCAGAGATTACATCTCGAACATGACGGTCCACCGCTTTCTTCATCGGCACTCGAAGAAACCGCTCCAGTATTTCATTGAAGACCGTAATCTTTCCCATCTGATTGATGGCAAGGATTCCATCATTGACACCATTGACCACCTTCTTCAGATGGTCACTGTTTTTATTGGCTTCCTGGTTCGCATCACCTAATCTTTTACTCAATCTCGTGATCGTACGTATGTATTTACTTGAAACCTGATCCTGCTTTTCCTCTAGTAGCCCTAACCTATTCAATATCGTTATGATGGTTGTGATGTCTATTAGTCTAGGTCCTATATTGATGATTTCCTCCACATATGGAGGGACAAGGTCCAGTTCACCAGGCGTTATGGCAATTCTTATTTTCTCTTTATCCTTTTTACCAGGGAAATAGGGGATCAATTGAAGATGGTTAATTCCTAGAATCTCAAAAGAAGAAATCGCTTCTTGCACCGTTTCGGGGAAATCATTCACATAAAGAACCTTCTCCCCTTTTGCGACACTATATATTTTTTCAATATTAAGGAAATTAACAATACGCCTAGCTACCAATACCGTACAGTTGTCTCCGATATAGGCTTGTGCTTCCTCCTCAATCAGGTGGGAGGATAAGATGATCAGTTGATTGTGAACCTTTGTCACTTTATGGGCATCCACCGAATAACTGCGTATCCGAATAAAATCACCGATGATTTCATTCAATTGATTATCGAGCGTTCTCCTTGTTTCCTCGGATCCCGCCAAAAGCGTCAGTTCTCTTGCTTTCATTCCCATCTCCCACACCTCCATTTAAAGAAAAACACTGTCGTGATCAGCAACAGTGTTTTTCCAATCTCTTTATCAACTATTATAGCTTACTCGAACGTACCTTTTTCAAGTAGTTTTTTATTCCACAACATTTTTCGGCCAAGTGCCATCACAGACTCTATTTCAAATGTCGATTCATCAAGTAAAACAAGATCTGCATCTTTTCCCACATCAATGGTCCCTTTAGAGGAAAGGCGCAATATTTTGGCAGGGTTCTCGGTAATGACCTTGAATGCATTTGCAGGCTCCACACCTTGTTCCACGATTGCCTCCCTCACTTCCTTGTATAAAGAAGTCACCCTTCCTAGCTGCAGACCGATAAACTCACCATCCTCATCGAATTCCGGCAAGCTTGCCTGGCCATCTGAAGAGAAGGTGATCTGTCCGATCGGCACACCATTATCGAGCATCTCTTTGAGTCCAACACTGCATTTCGTTTCTCCCTGTTCAATAAACTTTGCAATGCTTGAGGTGGTAAAGTCCACATAGCCACCCTTTTTGGCGTGGGCAATTCCTGCTTCAAACAACTCCCGGTTACGATTGATATGGGTGGGCAAAAATTGGCGAATCGGAATATCTGTCTTTTCTATGACCTCATCCAGAATCGAGAGCTTGCTCCCACTATCACCAAGATGCATATTAACGATTCCCGCTTTCCCCGAAAGCATTCCTCCTACACGCGCAGCTGCAGCAATTTTGGCAACTTCCTCGTAATTTGGTTGGGAGGAACGGTGGTCAGCAATGGCTATTTCCCCTACCCCTATAATCTCTTCAATTAAAATTAAATCATCTTCAATCATCCCTGTCAGCGTTTTGACAGGAACCTGATAGGAACCTGTATGGACATAACAGCTTATGCCCTCCTCCTTTAGTGCCTTTGCTTTTGCCACAAGGCTTGCCATCGTCCTCGTTGTCCCATCTGTTCCAATGACACCGACAAGGGTCGTGATTCCACCTGTAATGGCATCCGATAACACGAGCTCAGGAGTACGGGTTCGATAGCTCCCTTCTCCACCACCGCCCATGATATGGACATGATTATCGATGAAGCCTGGTACGATAAGCTTTCCTGCTACATCGAGGATTTCTACATGTGCACTTTCTTCAAAATGTATGTCATCCCCTATTGCCGCAATCCGCTTATCGACAAGTAGGATATCTTTTTTTCCTAAATAATCAGGACTGTACACGGTCCCGTTTTTCAATACCTTAATCATGTAAGAAGTCTCCTTCAGTTATTTCTGTATTTATCCTATTCAAGCCATAGTGATAATCTAATATTTGCGACCGTCCCTTTTTTATAAGAAGTCAATTCAACTGTCTTATAGCCCTCATCACTTTGGTAGTATTTAGTAAAGCTGTCCTTTGCCCATTGTAACGCAAAAACAGGGTCGGATGCACCACCTTTTATAGAGGTCACCTGTTCTGTTTTTGAGCTTCTCGCAAAAGAAAGCAGTGATTTGGTCGATTCATACGCTCCATCAAATAAATGAGAACTATAATATAGGGTGTCGTCATGTTGAATCAATTCCTGTTTATTTTCATTAGGTACGACTTCTTTCGTGACCATGTTGAAGGTATCCCCTTCAGTCAGGTGGTGCACAATGACATCTTCTACTTCAAAGCCTGGCACAGTACTTTTTTCATTAAAGGTTGCGCCACTCACATCGAGTATCCACACCCCATTCTCACCTATCACTTTTCCTATGTCTCCGGTTATCTCAAGGGCAGTCCCCTCATCAAGGCCTACCCCTATTTCATGACCGGTATCTCGCATAGCTACAAGCAAACGGCCGAGCCTTCCACGCATATCAAAATGTGTATCAGTCAGTATATTTTCAACTAGTCCAAGCCCCGGGATTTGAAAATTATTGTTTTTTATACTTGGATCAAGAAAGCCAGTTAGTGGGACATCAGCGATGCTTTTCACTTCCGTATCATTGATGACCAATGCCTCAAAACTTCTACCAACCCCAAACATTGGGTTACTCATCACATGTGCTCCCGCACTTGTTCCGGCTACCACTCCACCATTGTCATGAACATATTGTATGGCTTCGAGCAGCGGGGTCGCTGTTCCATCGTCGTTAAGCAATGACCTTGCATGTTTCATTTGATCCCCACCCTGTAGCATCACTGCATGACTGCTTTTTACTAGATTGACGAAGTAATTATCATGGGCGACAAATTCGAAGGTATCTATTGCCAATGGAATATAAACAGGTTCAAAGCCTCTATTTCTAAATTCGGTTTCTAGAGCAAGATAAGGGCCATCATCAAGGTGAAAATGGTCATACGCAACGTCAACCGAATCTCTCGAACTATTAAAAATGGCGATGCGTGGACGCTCCACACCCGTAGCTTCCCGGACTGCATGATAGTATGCATCCGTATTGCCTGTGGCCCCACCAGCAGGAAGCAAGGTACCGACACCTTCCCCGATTGTTTCAAGAGGAACTGGCATAGAATTTGTGTTAATCATCTTAAGCGATTTACTAGATCCAAGCACTGCTTCTTCACTCACCGCCGTCACATAGGCATAATACAACCCACTATGTGGGGGGTCCCCCTCGATTGTTTTTTGATTCTTAGCAAAGGGTATAGGTGCATTTCCAATCTCCTCAACGGATAGTAATCTTCCGCTATTCTCTCGTTCCAATTCTTCAAGAAATTCCAAGTTTCCTCCACTGATAAAAGGCTCCACGAGGCTTGTCAATCCCAATGAAGAGTAAAATAAGAAATAGTGAGTAATCTTTCCGTCATCTGCCTGTTCAAAAGTCACCGAGTAATTTTCGATTTGCTTTCCGCTACCTATCACTTCGACATCAGTAGGGTAAGGCATGATACGGATGGTACGATCAGCCTCTGTCATTCCCAACACTCCATCCTCTCCAAGTGTCGCTGCGTAAGCATAATAGTCACCTACACCTAATGGTTTCCCGGACATCACATCCACTTGCCCGGAGCGGAAGGTATTCCCTCCACCGTCTGCATAGCTTAGATTGGTAATTTTAAAAAGTTTATCTTTGTTTTCTCCTTCAGTCTTTGAAGTGAGATGCTGGTCTATTTGTTCAGGAGTCAACCCCTTCACATAATCCCAGACTTCATAAAAACCCGTTTTTGAATAAAACATCAAATAGGCTTCTACTCCGTCCATCACTTCCGCCTTCTGAAATCCTAGCTGGTAATCTTGAATGACGGAACCATCCCCGTTTTGAAAGAGAGTAACATCCTTCAAATCATAAGACGGACCTTTTTCAACAAATAAGGTATAGGTATCTTGTTCACCTTTTGGAGTGGCGACCTCAATATGAACCCTCTTCTTATTTGTTGGTAAATCAACCTTTACTTGTTTCCGGTGGTTCACCCTTTCACCATTTACAGCCAACTTGGCATTCACAGCGATTGGTGTAATTGACAATGCCAGTTGGTCTTCCTCCGTTTTCACACGATATTCTTTTATAGTTTGGCTGAATTCACCTTGAATCTGTCCATTGTGCACAACCAGTTCCATCAAGCCTTTCTTATGGACATGCGACGGCTGGGCATAACCATTTGCTGCCGGGAATAGTAAAGCACCACATAATAGGATTGCTAGTACCTTCGTTAAACGATTCCACCGCTTTCTGAGCATGAGGATACCTCCAATTTTTCAGTTTTCGCAGAGTATAAGTGACATGCAACCTGGTGATTATCAGAATGTTCCTTTAATTCTGGACGGTCGGTATGACAGTGAGCCATTACTTTAGGACATCTCCCTACAAACGCACAGCCTGTAGGCGGATCAACCGGAGAAGGTACATCACCTTGAAGAATTATCCTTTCCTTCCGCTCTCTTGGGTTGGATATCGGGATGGCATCAATCAATGATTCTGTATAAGGGTGCAGCCTCTTCTCAAATATCTTATCCGCTTCTCCTATTTCTACGATTCTACCTAGGTACATCACCGCGACACGATCACATAGATGTTGAACAACACTCAAGTCATGAGAGATAAATAGATAAGTAAGTCTAAATCCCTCCTGTAAATCCTTTAAGAGATTCAAGATCTGCGCCTGTATGGATACATCCAGAGCGGCAACCGGTTCATCAGCTATAATGAGTTTTGGTTTCAAAATAAGTGCCCGGGCAATTCCGATACGCTGCCTTTGGCCTCCCGAGAACTCATGGGCATATCGATGAAGATAGTTTTTATTCAAGCCACAAACATCCATAATATCTTCCATTAGCTTACGGCGCTTCTCTCTCTCTACTCCATGTGCCTTCAAAGGCTCAGCCAAAATCTGTTCCACGGTTAGTCTGGGGTTTAGGGAGGCATAGGGGTCCTGGAATACAAGTTGCATTTCCTTGCGCAAGCTACGCATCTCTTTGACCGATAACTCAGGCAGATTCTTTCCCTGGAAAAGGACATTCCCTGACGTCGCCTTTACCAGCTGGGCAACCCCTCTACCCGTTGTCGATTTCCCGCACCCCGACTCTCCTACGAGTCCAAGTGTTTCCCCCTCGTTTATCGAAAAAGAAACATTATCAACGGCTTTAACATAGGAGGCAACCTTCTTTCTTAGGCCCTTTTTTATCGGAAAATATACCTTTAGATCCTTTACTTCCAACAACGGTTTACTCATACGGTTACACCTCTATCTGCATGGAGCCAGCATCGACAGGAATGGCCTTTGCTCACTTCAAGTAGCTCGGGATCCTCTTCCCTGCACAATGGGATCGCCTTATTGCAACGATCCGCAAAGCGGCATCCTTTTGTAATCGTCCCTGCCAACGGAACCTGGCCAGGGATGGACCGCAGGCGATCCCGTTTTTCCCCAAGCTTCGGAATCGATTCTAACAGTCCGATTGTATAGGGATGCTTCGGATTATTGAACAATGTATCCACATCCGTCTCCTCGACAATCTCTCCTGCATACATGACAATCACTCTGTCGCACATTTCTGCGATCACTCCCAGATCATGGGTGATCAACATGATGGCCGTATCGGTTTTTTCCTTCAGATCCTTCATTAGATGAAGGATCTGCGCCTGAATCGTTACATCCAACGCTGTCGTCGGTTCATCCGCTATCAATAGCTTTGGCTGACAGGCAAGCCCCATCGCAATCATGACACGCTGGCGCATCCCACCTGAAAGCTCAAAGGGATAGGCTTCATATATTTGTTCCGGTCGGGGGATCCCAACAAGCTTCAACATATCTACTGATCGCTCACGTGCCGCTTTTTTGGATATATCATTATGTAAAAGCAACACTTCGTCTAATTGCTTCCCAATTGAAAAAACAGGATTAAGCGAGGTCATTGGCTCCTGAAAAATCATGGAGATCTCGTTCCCTCGAATTTTGCGCATCTCTTTTTCTTTCTTTTTCAACAAGTCCTGCCCCTGATATTGGATGGCGCCCCCTGTGATTTTACCTGGAGGGGAAGGCAATAACCTCATGATGGATAAGGAAGTGACACTTTTTCCACAACCAGATTCCCCGACAATACCCAATGTTTCCCCTTTATGAACATCAAATGATATCCCGTTTACCACTTTCAGCTGTTTGCCATCACTTTTGAAGCTAACCTCTAATCCTTGAATTTCAAGCACTTTTTCCATCTTTGTTGCCACCTCCTACTCTTTTAACTTTGGATCAAGCGCATCCCGTAAGCCGTCTCCTAAAATATTGAAGCTTAGTACCGTAATCACAATAGCGAGCCCCGGAAAGAATGTCGGATGAAACACATTCCCGCTGTTATCTTTTGCCGCACTCAACATGGAGCCCCATTCAGGCGCAGTTATGTCTCCTCCAAGCCCTAAGAAACTGAGCGCTGCTCCAATCAGGATGGCCACACCGATTCGCATCGTTAGATAAACAATCACCACAGACAGGGTGCCCGGAAAGATATGCCTCATGATGATGATGCGATCCTTCACCCCGATTGATTGGGCCGCTTCCACATAGGTCATCTCTTTTAACGCAAGCGTACTTCCGCGGACAATCCTGATAAAGATCGGAATGGTGAACACAGCCACAGCAAAGATGATATTCGCGAGTCCTGCACCAAGAAAGGCAATCACTGCGATCGCGAGTAATATTCCTGGAAAAGCGAGTAGTATATCGGTGAAACGAGTGATCAGATTATCAAGCCTGCCTCCATAATAACCGGCTATCAACCCAAGCCCCGTTCCAATCACAGCACCAATCGCAACCGAAACAAATCCTATCATTAGCGTTTCTCTTGTACCCATGACCACCCTGCTGAAAATATCCCTGTTCTGATGGTCCGTTCCAAAGAAGTGGAGTGAGGATGGTGGTTGATGTTTATAGATATCCACTAAGCTCACTTCTGTGGATGCCGGTACGATAGAAACCAGCTGAGGCGTTATTTCTTGGACATCAATAGGCAGATGGACGACTGTCGACACCATACCTGCCGTAACCTGCACAAGAGCGTCTCCTTGCCCTTTCAACGTCACAATTCCTTCTTGAGACACTGTGGCAAGCTCCTCATCAAGAGACAGAAATTGGACTCCTCCCTCATTTTCCTCAGAGCTTCCCGCCGATACAAAACCACTTCCTTGATTGAAGGCTTGTTTATCTTCTTGTCCATCCAACAGGAAGGCTTCTATTCCATCAAGTCCATTAATGGTGCTTCCATCGGATAGAATCGCATTTAAATGTACCGAGTATCTATCCCCGCTTTTCATTACTTTGTTGGGCTGTTCCGCCTCTATCCGAATGATGTTCTGCCCCATGGCTTCTGAGTCACTTGATACGTTCACACCTATCAGTGAACGCACGCTTTCACTTTCGATGCTTGTATAGGTGGTACCGGAAGTATTTGCCGTTAAAGTCACGCCATCTGTCATTCTTCTGATGGAAGCAATTCTTCTATCTACGCTTTCCACTTTGATATTTTTTATTTCAGATCCTGAGATGGCACTCCCATCACTAAGCACTCCCGTAATGGCTACTCGTTGACTTGTCATCTGTTCACTATCGATTCCCTTGTCCGCATACTGCAAGGTTACCGGACGATAAGGGTCGAACGGTGCAAGCCAGGAGCCGAACACCCCGACCAGTACAATGAACGACACAATAATAAACGCTAGAAACGCAAAACGTTGCTTGATGAATTTGTGTAGAAACACCTTGAAAGGAGAATACGAAGAATGCATTTTTCTGCTCATAGATTTTGTCTCCTTTTTTGCTTAATCGTATCTGATTTGTGGATTCAAGAACCCGTAACTGATATCCACCAATAAATTGACTACAAGGAATTGAAAGGAAAAAAGTAAGATCAATGCCTGTATGACGGGATAGTCTCTTGCCAGGATTGAATCGACCAAGTAAGACCCAAGCCCCGGCCAGGCAAATACCTGCTCTACCACTACCGCACCTCCAATAAGGAAGCCAAACTGAAGGCCAGTCATGGTCACTACCGGGATGAGCGCATTTCTTAAAACATGGCTCCACACGACTATCGATTCCTTTTGTCCTTTTGCACGTGCCGTTCTTACATAATCTTCTCTCATTACTTCAAGTACACTGGACCTCGTAAATCTTACAATGGTCGCCGCCACCCCGAACCCCAAAGTGATGGAAGGGAGGAAAAGATGGGCTAAAGTACCACTTCCACTCGTCGGAAACCATCCGAGTTGCACCGCAAAAATTTGCATCACCATCAGACCGAACCAGAATTCAGGAACACTCAGCGCTGTAATGGCAGAGACCATCCCAAGGCGATCCCACACGGTATTTCTTTTCGTTGCAGAGATGATTCCAACAAAAATCCCAATAAGAATGGCCCAGAACATCGCAAGCATCGTCAAAGTGAACGTAAATCCAAAACGCCTCATGATCTCAGAGGACACTTCCGTTTTCGTTCGATAGGAAGAACCAAAATCCCCATGGATGACCATATTGTACATATAGTTGCCATATTGAACGAAGAGTGGTTGATCGAACCCCTCCTTCGCCCTTAAGGTCTGGTAAGTTTCCTGATCCAGCTCCGCGCCGTACATGATGCGAATCGGATCCCCAGGGGTTAAATGAACAAACAAAAATGCAATAATCGTTATGATAAGTAAAATAGGGATCATTCCAATAATCCTTCTGAATGCAAATTGAATCATGCAACTTCACCTCTTTATAAAGAGTAGACTCATAGGTTTATGCTCCCTATGAGTCTATATATTATTATTGTTTCTCTACTAAATTCAGATGGACACCACCTGAAGGCAACACATAAATACCATTCACATTTTTTCCTTTTGCAATGATGGTATCAGGGATATGCAGGAACACCCACGGAGCATCTTCATATATTTTCATCTGGATATCCGCATAGATGGATAAAGCTTGATCTTGGTCTGGTGAGCGAAGCGCATCGTCAAACATACCGTCCAGTTCTTCATTTATATAAAATCCAGAATTATTGAAGTTTGGCGGCACACGGTCAGATGCAAAGTTTGGCCTTAATCCGTAATCCGCTTCTCCTGTACCTGGTGACCAGCGTCCAATCCAAAGGTCCGTCTCTTCTCCAGCATCTAGCATGTCAAACAAAGTACCACTTTCAAATGCCTGTACTTCTACTTCAATGCCAATTTCCTTCAGCTGGATTGCCACATACTCAGCGACAGACACAAATTCCGTTGTGTTCCTCGTCCATAAAGTCGCCTGGAATCCCTCTTCCATCCCCGCTTCTTTCAAAAGTTGCTTGGCCAGCTCTTTGTCATGCTCATACACACTTTGGCCTGCATATCCGTAAACGGCAGGAGCGATGGCGGAATCTGCGACTTGTGCATAGCCATCTGCAATTTGTGCAATGAGACCATCTTTATCAACTGCATGATTCATCGCTTGTCGGACTTTTAGGTCGTTGTATTTCTCTTCTTTGAAATTCATTCCGATATAAAATACGTTCGTTGAAGATCCAACATATAGATCCACATCCTCTTCCTGTTCAAGCTCCTTGGCATTAAGGGTAGGGATCGGGAATATCACATCCACCTCTCCAGTTTTTAACTTATTGACACGAGTGCTCGCCTCCACAATCGGCAAGAAGGTGATGCTATTTACTTTTGGTTGCTCCTGGTCATTCCAATAGTCTTCATTTTTCGTAACAACTACTTGCTCACTGTCCTTCCACTCTTGGAATTTGAATGGCCCTGTACCTACTGGGTTCCGGTCCAAGTTATAGTCCTGGTCATCTTTTTTCTTTTTCAACTCATCTAGTGATTTGAAGGAAGCAGAAGAATGCGCCATATAGGAAGCCATTGCCGAATTTGGTTCTTCCGATTTGATGGTGATGCTGTACTCATCATTGACTGTCACTTCGCTTATAAAAGAGAAGAAGGAAGCGCGCGCCAAGCCATTTTCGGCATCCCGTACAAAATCCAGGTTCTCTTTTGCCACTTCCGCATTAAAGTCTGTACCATCATGGAATTTCACTCCCTGTTGCAAAGTGAAGGTGATTTCCGTTGCATCATCATTAAAGTTGAATTCCGTAGCTAGTACAGGAACAAGGTTCATCTTTTCATCAAAACGCAAGAAACCTTCAAACATAGTGCTTTGAACGGTTGCAGAATTACCGTCTGTGGAGTTGAATGGATCCAAGGACGTAGGTTCCGCTTCAATTCCTACTATTAATTCACCATTTGCGTCTGTTGCTTCTTCTGAGTTTTCATTGGTGTTTGTTGTATCTGGTTGAGTGTTGTTACTTGTAGGGTTGGAGCTACATGCTGCCAGAATGAGCAGACAGAGGATGAGTAAGTACGGTAGGAACCAGATTGCCTTGTTTTTCTTTTGTATTTGCGTTTGCATGTGGTTGATTCTCCCCTTTTTCGTTTGTGGTTTTGGTTTCATTGAGGGAAGATGCAAGAAGTGTGCCAATAATAGAATTTTTAGAAAACTTTTAGTTTATGGTGGTGGAATATGAGGGATGGAAGTATGGAGTAAAGTCTTATGATTACTTTTATTGGGTGTTTTCGGTTGTTTTTAGGTTTATTGGGTTTAATAAGGTTGTATTGGGTGGTTTTTGGGTGTGGTGCGCTAAAGGGGCTGTGGATTTAGGTTAGTGATTTTCATTGTGGTCTAATTTTTTGTGTGCTAGGTCTTGTTCATTTAATGCTCCAAACGGATTTCGATCTAGGGATTCATCTGATCTCATCTCTATGGACACTCGGATTTCTTCCTCCCATTAATTTTGCGTATCATTGGTCCTCTATGACACGCGTTTTTCCTCTCTCTTCCCTTTTCGCGTTCCATACGCCCTCTATGACACGCGTTTTTTCCTCTCTCTTCCCTTTTCGCGTTCCATACGCCCTCTATGACACGCGAATATCTTCCTTCCCACCAATTTCGCGTTCCATACACCCCCTATGACACTCAAATTTCTTCCTCCCTACCAATTTCGCGTTCCATACGCCCTCTATGACACGCGAATTTCTTCCTCCCTACCAATTTCGTGTTCCATACGCCCTCTATGACACGCGAATATCTTCCTTCCCACCAATTTCGCGTTCCATACGCCCTCTATGACACGCGAATTTCTTTCTCGCCACCAATTTCGCGTTCCATAGAACCTCTATGACACTCAAATTTCTTCCTCCCTACCAATTTCGCGTTCCATACACCCTCTATGACACTCGAATTTCTTTCTCCCTACCAATTTCGCGTTCCATCCACCCTCTAACACATAAAGTCACACAAAAAAACCACTCCCAACAACGGCTGAGAGTGGCTTACCCATTTCACATTCAATATCTATTAATAATTCGTCTTTAACTGAGAGAAATCAACTGCTCCGTCTTCCACCAAGTGGCATGCAGATTGCTGGTTGACACCAGGAATCCCGTGAAGCTTCGGCTCTTCCGTTTTGCATCGATCGAATGCATAAGGACAGCGTGTATGGAAGCGGCACCCTGCAGGTGGATCGATAGGAGAAGGAACATCACCTTTTAAGATGATACGCTCTTTTTTCTTCCCAAGATCTGTACTAGGTATAGCGGACAATAATGCTTTTGTATAAGGATGCTGCGGGTTAGCAAAAAGTGCATCTTTATCAGCAATTTCCACAATTTTACCCAGATACATAACAATGATTCTATCAGAAATATGACGCACAACCCCAAGGTCATGGGAGATGAACAAGTACGTCAAATTAAATTCACGTTGAAGTCTTTTAAGCAGGTTCAATACCTGAGCTTGAATGGATACGTCCAAAGCTGATACCGCTTCGTCACAGACAATCAGCTTTGGATCAACAGATAACGCCCGGGCAATACCTATACGCTGACGTTGTCCTCCACTGAACTCGTGCGGATGGCGGTCAACCTGATGGGCACCAATCCCAACCGTTTCAAGCAGTTCCACAATTTTTTTGCGACGATCTTTACGAGGTACAACATTCTGGATTTCCAATGCTTCCTCTAAGATCTGGCTTACTGTTTGACGAGGGTTTAAAGACGCATATGGATCTTGGAAAATAATTTGCAGATCCTTACGTTTCTTTCTCATCTGCGATTTATTTAAAGCAAGTAAATCTTCCCCTTGGAAGCTTACTTCTCCGGAATAAGGATTGTCCAGGCGAAGGATGGCACGTCCAGTTGTGGATTTACCGCACCCGGATTCCCCTACGATACTGACCGTTTCCCCTTCCTTCACGGAAAAACTGATGTCGTCTACTGCTTTGACATGATTAACCGTTCTTCCGAAGATTCCACCTTTAATAGGAAAGTATTGTTTAAGATTTTTTACTTCTAATAATGTTTGATTACTCATGGCTAGCAGCAACCTCCTCGTCTTCCCACTTATCTGTATAAATCCAGCAACGAACCTGATCGCCGTCTTCTGTTTCCTTCAAGTCCGGCAAACTGCTGCGGCAGATATCTTTGGCATGCGGACAACGAGGAGCAAAGCGACAGCCCTGTGGCAAGTTGAATGGACTTGGTACAGAACCATTAATAACAGATAGGTCCCCTTCCACATCCTGATCATGTTTTGGGACAGAGTTTAATAGACCAACCGTGTACGGGTGCTTCGGGCTTGAGAAGATGGTTTGGACATCTGCATATTCCACCACTTTCCCGCAATACATCACGGCAACCTTGTCACACATCTCCGCCACTACCCCTAGATCATGTGTGATAAGCATTAAGGAAGTGCCCAATTCATCTTGAAGCTTTCTCATCAATTCCAAAATTTGAGCTTGGATGGTCACATCCAGTGCTGTTGTTGGCTCATCGGCAATCAGAAGTTCCGGATTGCATGCAAGTGCAATCGCGATCATGACACGCTGACGCATTCCGCCTGAAAGTTCGAATGGATATTGCTTTGCACGTTTTTCAGGAGATGGAATACCAACCAGACGTAACATATCCACTGCCTTCACCCAAGCAGCTTTACGACCAAGCTTTTGGTGAATACGAACAGATTCCGCAATTTGCTCCCCACAGGTCAATGTAGGATTCAAGGATGTCATCGGCTCTTGGAAAATCATTGATACATTGTTTCCGCGAATTTGCATCATCTGTTTTTTCGTTTTATCTAAAAGGTTTTCCCCTTTGAAAATAACTTCTCCGCCTACCACTCTACCAACAGGTTCCTGAAGCAGTCGTAAAATGGATAGGGAAGTGATACTTTTACCAGATCCGGACTCCCCTACAATACCAAGCGTTTTCCCTTTTTCAATGGAAAAGTCCACTCCATCAACGGCCTTCACTTCGCCTTCATCTGTAAAAAAGGAAGTACGCAAGCCTTTTACCTCTAATATTTTTTCTTTCTTTGCAGTTGTCATTTTCTTCACCGTCCTTTTAGTTAAGGTCTATACGTTTGTTAATTAAACGGTATGTGATATCCACCAGGAAGTTTACAAATACGAATAATAGGGTACATACAAGGATTGTCCCCTGAACCATCGGGAAGTCACGCATCGTAATGGAATTGATGATCAATCTACCCAATCCATTAATGGCAAATACAGTTTCTGTGATTACCGCTCCACCAAGCAGTCCACCAAATTGCAAACCTACTACAGTAACAACCGGAATCAATGCATTGCGCAGTGCATGTTTATAGATAACCAATTTATCACTTACACCTTTTGCGTAAGCGGTACGGATATAGTCCTGATCGATAACGTCCAACATACTGGACCTGGTCATACGCGCAATAATGGCCGCTCCACCAGTACCAAGTGTGATGACAGGCAAGATCATCTGCTTCCAATCGTTCCCCCATCCGGCAACCGGCAAGACACCCAAGTTAACGGAGAAGAAATAGATAAGCATGATACCTAGCCAGAAGTTAGGCATCGATATACCAAATAGTGCCACAATCATTAATGATGTATCTGCAAAGGTATACTTTCTAGTTGCGGAAACAATACCTGCAATCAAACCAAGAATGACAGATAAAATGGTTCCCCAGATTGCCAATTCCACTGTAATCCAAAACCTGCTTGTAAAAATCTCCGACGTAACATCTCTGTTTGTACGGATGGAAGTACCCAAATCCCCTTGAATCGCATTACCAATATAGCTGAAGTACTGAACATATAAAGGATCGTTCAATCCCAATTTCTCACGCATTGCTTCCACCTGTTCCGGGTTCGCCTGCTCGCCCGCCATGATTTGGGCTGCATCACCTGGAATCAAGTGCATCATCATAAATACTGCCAACGTTACACCAAACATTACCGGAATCGTTTGGAAAAGTCTTCGAATGATATATATAAACATGTTAGTTCACCTTCTTCTCCATTATTTTTTCGCTTTCGGATCTAGCGCATCACGAAGTCCGTCACCCATCAAGTTGAATCCGATAACGACCAGCAAAATGACAAGTCCCGGGAATAATGTGATGTGCGGAGCTTGTGCAATATAAGATCGCCCTTGACTCAACATCGCACCCCATTCCGGAGTCGGTGGTCTTGTCCCCATCCCAAGGAAGGAAAGGGCACTTGCCGTAATAATGGCAGAAGCAATATATAATGTTGCTTGTACGATAATCGGTGACATAATATTCGGTAAGATATGCTTGAAAATAATTCTAAAGTCTTTCGCACCCATCGCCTTGATGGCATCAATATATTCCAGCTTTTTCACGCTTAATGTAGAACCGCGGACAATCCTTGCAAAAGACGGTATTGCATAGAAGGCAACAGCAATAATAACGTTTCTAGTGCTTGCTCCAAGAACGCTTACAATTGCCAAAGCAAGAAGGATTCCCGGGAAAGCCAATAATACATCACAAATTCTCATAATCAGGGAGTCTACCCATCTACCATAGTAACCGGATACAATTCCGAGTGTGACCCCAACGACTGCTCCTAAAATAGTAGACAAAAACCCAATACCAAGTGAAATTCTTGCACCATAAAGCAAACGACTGAAAATATCACGGCCAACATCATCGGTCCCCAAGTAATTCTCAGCAGACGGTCCCTGCAGCTTGTTCATTACATTGGTTGTATTTGGATCATGAGTCGCAAGTAAGGGGGCAAATATACCCATCAATATAACAAATATAATAATAAAGGCACCAGCCATGGCAGCTTTATTTTTCGCCAGCTTCTTATAGAAAGATCTCCATCGAACCGACTTCGTATTTTCGATAGTAACTGGAACTCCTGTTGTCGTTTGTGCTTGTGGTTGATCCATACGCTCTTCTCATCCCTTCATCTCTTTGTAACAATCTTAATAATTCTAAATTTTCAACACAACTAGATACTATAATAGCTATTAATTCGTAATATTACAATAGTTTTAAAGAGTCTTAGCATACTTAATTTTATGATTAATAGATTTTTTCACCAGATTTACCTTTCATTATATGCATGGAAAAATTAACAAAAACGTAATATAGACTAGTTTTTTATCTTTAATTATTACAAAAATAATAAATTTGTTAAAATTTCTTGTAAAACAACTCTTGTGAATTTTCAGTTTTTGAATTATGATTATAAACAATCATGGCTTATCCATTGATTACAATCTTGTAACACAAAACAAATCTTCAGGGGGGTAATTTTACATGAAAGCAAAAAAGAATGTGTTTTTCATGCTTCTTCTTTCACTTATGCTAGTTCTTTCAGCATGTAGTGGTGGGAACAGCAGCACACCGACAAACGGAAACGGAAACACTAACACTGGTTCTGGTGATGGTGAAGAAGTTGCAGGACAAGAAGGCGGAGAATTAGTATATGTTGTTTCATCTGATGCTCCAACTCTTGACCCACACGGAATGAACGATACTGCTACAACTAACGTAACAACTCAAATCTTCGACCGTTTGACTGCTTATGAAGCAGACGGAACTGTAGTACCTTCCTTAGCTGAATCTTGGGAAGCTGTAGATGAAACTACTTGGGAATTCAAACTTCGTACGGATGTTAAATTCCACGACGGAACTGATTTTACTGCAGATGCAGTAAAAATGACGATCGAGCGTATCATCGATCCTGAATTTGCATCTCCACGTGCAGTTGTACTTAACATGATCAAAGAAGTAAATGTTGTGGATGACCACACTGTACAATTTGTTACAGAAAAACCATTCGCTCCACTACCAGCTCACTTAGCACATAATGCTGGTTCCATCATCGCTCCTTCTGCTATGGAAGAAGAGAACAACGGTGGTAAGAAAGTAGACGAAAACCCAGTTGGTACTGGTCCATTCGTATTTGGATCTTGGAACCGTGGTGCTGAAATCGTATTAAACAAAAACGAAAACTACTGGAATGGCGCTCCTGCCCTTGATTCCATTAAATTCGTAGTGAACGCAGAGCAAGCTACTCGTGTTGCACAGCTTGAAACTGGTGAAGCGCACGTAATTCAAGTAGGTGCTTCTGACGTAGCTCGTGTAGAAGGTATGGAAAGTGCTGGAATCGAATTGACTCGCGTTCGCGGTACTCGTATGGACTACTTAGGTTTCAACATGGAAAAAGAGCCATTCAACATTAAAGAAGTTCGTCAAGCAATCTCCATGGCTGTAAACAAAAACGATATCGTTGACGGTATCCTTGACGGTCAAGGTGTACCAGCAGTAGGTCCTCTTGCTCCTACAGTTGTTGGTAACTACCAAGATCTAGAGCCACTAGGTTATGACGTAGAAGCTGCAAAACAATTGCTAGCTGATGCAGGATTTGAAGATGGATTCGAAACGACACTTTATGTGAACGAAGGTTCTAAAGAGCGTGCTGATATCGCAATCCTAGTTCAAGACCAATTGAAACAAATCGGAATCGATGTAACAATTGAAACAATCGAATGGGGTGCATTCCTTGACGCTACTGGCGCTGGTGAGCACGAACTATTCATCTTAGGTTGGACTACTGTAACAGCTGATGCTGACTACGGTCTATATGCTTTATTCCACTCTTCTGCATTCGGTGCTCCTGGTAACCGTTCTTTCTACGCGAACGACCGCGTGGATGAGTTACTTGACCTAGCTCGTTCTGAGACTGACCAAGCAAAGCGTGACGAAGCATACAAAGAGATCTCTGAGATCCTTGTAGACGAAGCTCCAATGGTTTACTTGCAACATCCTGACTTCGTATATGGAACAAACGGTGCAGCTGGCCTATTCGTAGACTTCAGTGGTACTCCTTACTTCCACGGTGTGAAGCTTAAATAATCAACAAAGACCCTCGACTAGTAATAGTCGGGGGTTTTTCTTGTTTCTCTAGTACATTTTCACAAAAAAAGAAACTAGCTGCTTGCACTAGTTTTCGAGGGTAGTTTTATCGTAAAAGTCGTCCCCTTCCCTACCTCACTTTTCACTTCCATCTTCCCCTGCAACAACTCAATAATCTGAAAAGAGATCGTTAAACCGATTCCAGTTCCCTTATCCTTAGTAGAATAAAAGGGTGTACCTAATCTAGCAACCTGATGTGGCGACATGCCCACACCATCATCTATAATCTCTATCAATACCATTCCTCGACTGCTAGAGGCTTTCACTGTCACTGTTCCATGCTTATCAATAGCTTCGATCGCATTTTTGATTAAGTTAATCAAAACCTGTTTCATTTCATCCTTATTAGCCTTAATATACAATTCATCTTCTATCTCATGACGAATGGTCGTGTTATTAAAAGAAGTATAAGTGGACATCAGCTGGATCACATGTTCCAACTCTTTAGATACATTAATCCTGTCCATCCCATGCTTATTGGGCTTGGCCAGCGAAAGGTAGTCCTGAATGATGGATTGCGCCCGGTCCAGCTCTTCGATAGAGATATCAATATATCTCTTTTGGGAACTGTTAAGATTATCATCTTGGCTCATCAACTGAAGAAAGCCCCTCGTAGATGTCATTGGATTCCTGACCTCATGCGCTACGGATGCCGCAAGCTCACTTACCACCTTCAATTTTTCTGAGCGTTGCAATTGATGTTGTAACTGCATTTGCATCGTTAGATTTTCAATAATCATAATAGACGTCACCAAGGAAACCCAGGTTATCAAACTGACAATCACAGCAAGGAAAATCTCACCTGGTTCCTCACGATGAATGAACCGTAGCGCCCTGGTTATAGTGATCAACAACAACAAAATGGAAATACTTAATATTTTTTTCTTAACTGTCATATTCCGATAAACCCTTGTTGTCACCACTAAGAATACGGTAACAATCAAGTAATTTAATAGCATTACTAGAAAACTGCTCTCTCCAAGGATAAACAGGTAATATAGCATGAAAGCCAATACAACAAGACCCGTTAGCCATCCCCCATACAAAAAAGCCAAAATAACCGGGATGATTTTTTGATCATAATACGAACCATCTGTCACTTCTATTGGAAAGGACATCGTACACAACAACATGACCAGTAGGGTACCAAGAAAACGATAATTTACTTTTGTGGATTGCCCTATGGCACCTTTATTCAGAAACTGATAATAAAATAGGATCGGAAATAAAATAATTAAAACGTGATATAATACATGCCCTAAATTTTCAAACATACCAACGCCCCTACCACCAAGAGATCACTAATTTTCATAGTTAATACTTCGCCTTACGTATCATCTATTCCTCCTTTTGTACCACAAGAAAAACCAGCCGATTCGGCTGGTAGATGGTGCATAAAATAAAAGCTTCATTTAGGTAACTGCATATCCCCTGGTCCTCTTCTTGTTAGACAATATAACACCACAAACAATGAAGAATGCTCCTATTACTTGAGTCATCAGAATGGGTTTACTAAGAAGAAAGAAACCTAAAATCATCGCAACAAATGGTTCTAAGTTAGTCAAGGTTGATGCTTTCGATGCATGTATATACTTTATTTGCTTGTTCCAGATAAGGTTACAGAAACCATGTACAATAATGGCAGTAACTATTAAAAGAATCCATGCTCCAGGAGCAGCAGTTATCGCTTTTTCCTGCTCTAATACAGCAAACGGAATGGAAATGATGAAAGCCAGAACATTGGAGTGAAAAGTAAGGGGGAATGCCTCTATACTTTTAGACAATAATCTTGTTAGTATGATCAACAAAGAAAATGTCAACATAGTGAGTGCAATCCACCATAACCCTTTTTCAACCTTTAAAAAGGTTCCATCATATCCGCTTCCGACCACGATACATACTCCGATTGCAGCAACAATCAAACCGATCGCCATATTTTTCGTAAACACCTCATGAAGAAAAATGGCAGCAAGAATACAAGTTATCAAGGGTGTCATGGCCAATATCACTGCTGCAGAAGTGGAGTCCGCATGTTGTAATCCTATAAAGAAGCTCCATTGATTAATAAAAACTCCCACCGTACTTAACAAAACAAAGACAAGCAATTCCTTCTTGGTTAATTTAGAGAAATGAAAAGAGATACCTTTCCATTTCCCATATATATACAAAGCAAGAACAATGGCTAAGAACCGGGCAAATGTAGTAAATCCAGGGGAAAAACTTTCTAATAATAGCTTTCCGATTACAAAGTTACTTCCCCAGACCAGAACACAAAACAATAATAAACTATATGCTTTTGCCATCTTCCATGCCCCCTAAGAAAAATTCCCACATTTCTGTGGGAATTGACAAATTAACTATATTGTAAATGCAACGCATTATGGTAAACTTCCTTGCCTTTAAAATAAACCGCTTTTCTCTTTGGAAGCCTTGCGATCGCCTCAGCCGAACACGATGCATCCATCAGTACCAGGGACGCCTCATCTCCAACTTTTGGCCATTGCATTTCCTCACTTGTGGAAAGAGGCGTCCTGCCCCCGGTAGCCCACTTTAGGGAATAAGCTAACGTTTTCTCATCTATTCGCTTTGTTCTTTCACAGTAACGTTTCACCTTTTCCAAAACATCCCCGTTCCCAAATGGTCCCCATGAATCGAAGAAGCCGTCACATCCTAAATGGACAGGAACGTTAAATTGATCAAGTAAATCTATTGGGGGAATGACACGATTGATTGGAATGGTTGACATGATGGCCACACCATTTTCCCCAAGATGCTCTGCCATTTCCCGTGCTTGTGTTTCAGGGACATCCCCTAGACTGAACGCATGGCTGACAGCTGCGCGGTTTTGCCAGTTTGCCTCTTCCACCATCTCGACTAATTTATCTATTGTATAGAATCCGACGTGCCCATGGTCATGCAAGTGAATATCGATTTCTGCATTAAACTCTTTTGCCAGGTTCATTGTTTCATATAGTGATTTTTCAATATTCTTATCAATGCCTGCTGGATCTAATCCACCTACAATCGTTGCTCCCGTTCGCATGGCCTCCTTCATTAGTGGAATGACCTCTTTATGCTCCAACATCCCATGTTGCGGAAAGGCAACAATCTCATAGCTGAGGTAATCCTTATAGTCTTCTAGGGCTTCTTTTACCCCTTCCAAGTTTTTGAGACCAATATAAGGATCGATATTTACATGTGTGCGTATATGTGTCGATCCTTTGCTCAGGATCATCTCTATCATTTTACTTGCACGCTGCTTGGTGGTTGGGGCAAGTTCCCCTAATTCAAGGGCTTCATGATGAAGTCTTTCTTTCAGGCTCTTTACAGGGATTGGCGCCTTCCAATCAAGTGAAAGATATGTCTTATCCAGATGATTGTGCATCTCCTTGAAAGAAGGAAGGGCTAGTAGTCCCGTTGCATCTTTTTTGACCTCACCACTTGGTATTTCAAAAGGCTGCTCTTGTATTTCCTTAAAGATACCTTCTTCGATTTTTAAGGAATATAAGGATGTCTCCGTTTTATGTGCTCCATTTTCTAAGATGCTAAAGCCTGTTTCCAATTTTACATTGACTAGCCAATAGGTCTCTTTCATTTCCTATCCCTCCACCTTTATTTTGCTACTGATTGTTTTTCCATTTCCAACCTGTTCACTTCTTTGCCTTTATAGAAAAGGGCCTTGACATCCGTACGCCTTGCAACCGCTTCTGCTGAACAACTTGCATCCACTAATATCATGGAAGCATCGTCTCCAATCTTTGGCCATTGTCTCTCACCTGTAGCACTTAGTGAGTTGATTCCCCCAGTTCCATATTGAACCAAGGAGGATAGAGATTTTTCATCAACAAGTCTGAACCGTTCTGCTAGTACGCACATTTTTTCAATGGTGTTGGCAGTACCAAAAGGTGACCAATGGTCCGTAATACTGTCATGCCCTAGAGAAACGATCAGCCCCATTTGAGTTAATAAGGGGATTGGAATGGTCGGACGGTTAATGGGAACAGTGGTGGTCACATCGATTTTGTTGTCTACTAACATCTTTACCGTTTCCTCAAGCTGGACGGTCTCCAAGTCCCCTAAAGCGATGGCATGACTGATGGTCGTTCTGCCCTGAAGGCCGGCTTGTTTTGTATAATGAGCCATCCGCTCAAAAGTGAAAGCGCCAAGGCTGTTCGGATCATGAATATGAACATCTACTGATGAACCGGACTGCACTGCAATATCAAAGATGGTGTCGAGTGATTTTTCGATATTCCTGTCTATGGTCGCTGGGTCCACCCCACCGACATGTGTAGCCCCCATTTCCATTGCTTCCTTGACTAAGGGTGCCACTTCACTTCTCAATAATCCGTGCTGAGGAAAGGCGACAATTTCAAATGTCATCACATCTTTGTATTTATTTACAGCATTCAATGTGGCTTCTAAATTCTTCAATCCGATGGAAGGATCGACATTACAATGAGTTCGTATATGGGAATGGCCGTGCTTTAGGTATAATTCAATTACTTTCTCAGCTCTTTCCTGTGCTGTTGCCAATTGCTGTGGAAGTAGTTTTATTTCTTCTGCAATTCTTGTAAAAATACCGTTAGTTATTGGTGTGCAAGCTTTCCATGGACCTCCATAGTAAGTTTTATCGATATGGATATGCATTTCTTTTAAAGAAGGAAGCAGCAGGAATCCTTTCGCGTCCTTTTCAGGAAGATTATCCCTGGGCTGCTCCTTGGATAGTGCAGCAATTTTCCCTTCTACTACTTTTAAGTGAACTATTTCAGTCAATGTTTTCATGCGATTATCCCCTTGTTCAAACCCCACTTCTATTCGCACATTTTTCAGCCAATAACTGTTTCTATTCATCTCTTTTCCTCCTAATTGGAGGGCCTAGTTTCTAGGCCCTAACCATGTCATTATTTTATAGTGATTTCATTGAGAAGGATGTAGTTCACAGGGCTGATGACAAGTCCCTCTACATCTTTATGGTAGACAGCTAGATGTTCGTAGTATCGGAGCGGGATCATAGCTGCATCTTCCATTTCCAGTTCCATTGCCTGTTCATAAAGGCTTCTTCTAGTTTCTTCATCTATTTCTTGTCTTGCGTCCTCTATGATTCGATCAACTTCAGGGTTATGGTAATAGGTATGGTTACCTGCTCCCCCATGCGAAGAGGAGTGGAATACATTATATTGATTGTAATCTCCGTCTCCCGTAGCATTTCCCCATCCACCGACAAACATTTCGTGTTCGCCATTATTTAGTGCTTCTATATACGCACCCCATTCTAGTACTTCCACTTCCGCATTGATTCCTATTTTCTTCAGTTGAGATTGTACGACTTCTGCTACATTTATTCGCTCTTTGCGATCATTGGTGGTAATGGTGACCTTCAGCCCTTCTAATCCAGCCTCTTGCAATAAAGCTTTGGCATTCTCTAAATCATAGTCATAAGGTTTAACGTCAGCACTGTATCCAAATACCTTCGGACTCATGGGAGAATTGGCAAGCATTCCAGAGTTCTGGAAGACACCTTCTAGAACTGCCTTTCTATCAATAGCCTGCGTTATCGCTTTTCGAACCTCCAATTGATCAAACGGTGCTTTTTGAACATTAAAGCCAAGAAACTCTATTCCCAACCCATCTGCCCGGTACAGATTCAGTGTCTCCGAAGCTTCGATTCTATCAATCTCTGTAATGGGAACCTGATCATTAACATGCGCTTCCCCTGTTTCAATCATGGCAAGCCTAGTGGTATCTTCAGGCACTACTTTAAACACAACCTGATTTATCTTTGGCTTATCTCCCCAGTATTCCTCATTTTTCTTTAAGGATATTTCCTGTCCTGCCTTCCAATAGTCAAAGACGAAGGGCCCTGTGCCTACCGGATGTTCCCAAAGTTTCTTCGGATTCTCAGAGAGCGCTTTTGGACTGATGATACTTCCCTCATTCGCACTTAGTATGGACAACAGCGGGGCATAGGCTGCTGATAGATGAAAACGAACTGTATATTCATCGATAATCTCTATGTCATCAATCATTCCTAGTTTTTCAGCTTGCGGGGATGCTGTTTCAGGATCAAGCAATCTATCAAATGTTGCCTCTACAGCCTCGGCATTGAATATCGTCCCATCATGGAAATAAACGTTTTCCCTTAAAATAAACTCCCATGTGACATCATCAATTTGTTCCCATTCTTTGGCCAACCCTGGCTGGGGCTTCATGTCCAAGTCTGGCACTACAAGCGTTTCATATACCTTTTGATAAAGGATATTAGCACTTGAAATATCTGTAATGAAGTGTGGATCAAGCTTGGTGGCATCCGATAAACGGACGACCGTCAGTTTCTCCTTTCCGGAAGTCTCCATTTGACTGCTTGAAGTGGAACAACCACTGATGATTAATAGTAATGTTAGTATTAATAAGATGGTCGATTTCATGTCTTTCCCCCTTCTATTTAATGGTGACGTCGTTTAGCATAATGTAATTAGAGGCATTTAACCAAATTCCTTCCACCCCTTTTGTATAGACAGCCAAATGTTCATAGTTTCTTATCGGGACGTACACGGCATCATCCATTTGGATCTGCATCGCTTTCTCATATAGTTCTTTACGTTTTTCCTGATCCATTTCTTCCCTGGCTTTTTCAATAATAGTATCCACTTCATCATTGCTGTAATAAAAATGATTGCCTGGTGGTCCTTGTGATGCTGTATGGAAAAGATTGTATTGGTTATAATCTCCATCACCTGTTGCATTACCCCATCCACCAATAAACAAGTCATGGTCACCTTTATCGATCATTTCTAAATATGCCCCATATTCCAACACTTGAATAGAAACATCCACTCCTATCCCTTTTAATTGGGACTGTATCACTTCTGCCATATTGATGCGCTCTTTCCTATCGCTAGTAAGCAGATTCAGTGATAAACCTTCCTTATAGCCTGCTTCTTTCAATAATGTTTTTGCTTTGTTTATGTCGTATTCATATGCCTGGATGTTTTCGCTGTAACCAAATACTTTTGGACTCATGGCTGAATTTGCTAACGTGCCAACATTGTTATAAACACCTTTTAGAATAGCTTCTCTTTCAATAGCGTGACTGATCGCTTTTCGGACACGCACATCATTCACTGCCTTACTTTCTACATTGAAGCCTATATATTCCACTCCAAGTCCCTCTGTACGGTATAAGCTCATAGAATTCGAATTCTCAATTCGATCTAGTTCTGTTACCGGAACCTGATCAGAAACATGAGCTTCTCCGGTTTCAATTAAAGCAAGCCTTGTTGCATCTTCTGGTACTACTTTAAAAACTACTTCATCCAGATTGGGCTCTTGCCCCCAATATGACAGATTCTTAACTAATGTTATATCCTGACCTGTATTCCAAGATTCAAAAATAAATGGACCTGTTCCTACTGGATGTTGGGATAATGATTCCTCATTCTCTTTAATCGCTTTAGGGGAGATGATGCTGCCCTCATTACTAGCAAGGATGGATAGCAACGGCGCATATGGATAATCAAGATGCATACGCACGGTATACTCGTCCATTACTTCAATCTCCTTAATCATCGATAATTTTTCACGTTGAGGTGAACCTGTTTCTGGATCTAAAACACGCTCGAATGTTACTTTCACCGCCTCTGCGTTAAAAGGAGTCCCATCATGAAAACTCACTCCTTCTTTTAATGAAAACTCCCATGTTACCTCATCAAGTTGTTTCCATTCTGTAGCAAGCAATGGTTCTATCTCCATATCCTTATTCGGCACTACCAGCGTTTCATATACTTTTTGATAGATGATATTTGCAGAAGGTATGTCTGTTATAAAGTGTGGATCTAACCTGGTGGCATCCGAAAGACGCGCGATAATTAAGCTTCCCCCCTTTTCTTCGGACCGGGCATCGTTCTCAGAGCCATTGGAACTGTTCGAAGACGTTGAACAAGCACCTATAACTGATACCATAAAGGCCAATACGAAAAACATGATTAAATTTCTTAACATTCTGTTCTTCTCCATTTCAATCTCCCCCTCCATTGGAATCTCTTGAATTTCGTGCATAGTTGCATTATAAAAAAAAGATTCACCATTTATTTTCAGAATATTTACATGTTTTTAAAATATTTTGACACCTTATCTTAAAATTATTTACTTTGGTTGAGATTTTGATAATTTTAAACA
Source organism: Sutcliffiella horikoshii (assembly GCF_021991925.1). Lineage (GTDB taxonomy): Bacteria > Bacillota > Bacilli > Bacillales > Bacillaceae_I > Sutcliffiella_A > Sutcliffiella_A horikoshii_F. The sequence goes on from NZ_RXZI01000004.1 coordinate 242,694, forward strand.
CAACACATGTAAGGGAGGACATTCAATGGAAGTTCAAGTAAATACGGAAGAAACAATTATTGCAGAGGAAACAAGTAATCCTCGATTAGAAAAATGGAAGGAAATCATTTATAAACTTTCAAGAAACAAAGCAGCAGTGGCAGGTGGAATCATCATTATATTTTATTTGACAGTCGCTACATTCGCACCTTGGTTGGCACCTTATGATCCATATGAAATCAACTTAGACAATCGCATGCAGTCCCCCTCCATAGACCATTGGATGGGAACGGACGATAAAGGAAGGGATATACTGAGCAGAATTATTTATGGTTCCCGCTTATCAATGGGTGTCGGCTTTGCCTCTGTACTGTTCGGGGCGGTGTTTGGAATTGTGCTTGGATTAGTTGCCGGTTACTACGGCAGGTGGGTTGACTCCATTGTAATGAGAATCATTGATGTGATGCTTGCTTTTCCTGGTATTCTATTGGCTTTGGCTATTATCAGCGCATTAGGCCCCAGTTTAATAAACGTGACCATTGCAGTGGGGGTATTTTCTGTTCCATTATTTGCCCGCATAGTAAGGGGCTCTACATTGGAAGTCAAAAAGCTAGAGTATATTGATGCGATCCGTTCGTTGGGAGCAAGGGATATAACGATCATTTTCATTCATATACTCCCGAATATTCTCTCCCCAATCATCGTACAGGGTTCGTTAAGATTGGCAACGGCCATTTTATCAGCAGCAGGGTTGTCCTTTTTAGGGCTTGGAGCCCAGCCACCTTCGCCTGAATGGGGAACCATGCTTAGCAGTGGAAGGGATTTCTTATTTAGCGCACCTTATATGGCCCTATTTCCGGGACTTGCCATTTCAATACTGGTTTTAGGCTTTAATATTTTCGGAGATGGCCTTCGCGATGCTTTAGACCCAAGAATGAAATAAAAAAGGAGGTAACAGGATGATTTCTTTTTTAATAAAACGATTAGTTCAAATGATTCCCGTATTAATAGGCGTAACTTTGGTTGTCTTTTTAATCATGCAAATGGTCCCTGGAGATCCAGCTGTTCTCTTGGCAGGGGAAGGAGCTTCAAAAGAAACAATAGAAGAGATAAGGACTCAACTGGGGTTAAATCAACCGCTATATATCCAGTACTTTGATTACTTAACGAACATTTTCAAGGGGGATCTTGGAGTATCCATTAAAAATAATAAACCTGTCCTTGATGAAATCATGGTACGACTCCCTATTACGATGGAACTAGCTCTTTTCAGTATCCTCATAACGATCGTATTAGGTATGGCAGCGGGTATCATTTCTGCCATCAGGCCTTATTCCGTCTCTGATTTGTCCGTCATGTTGATTGCCCTCATCGGGATCTCCATACCAAGTTTTTGGTTTGGCCTTATGCTCATGTATATATTCTCCGTCAAACTTCAAATCCTGCCGGTAGCTGGATGGGATAGTTGGCAGCACATTATCCTCCCAGCCCTCACACTTGGTGCTGGAGGTGCTGCAATAGTTGCGAGGATGACCAGATCAAGTATGCTCGAGGTCATCCGGCAGGATTACATTAGAACTGCGCGTGCAAAAGGACTTAGGGAACAAATTATCATTTCTAAACACGCTTTGCGAAATGCTTTAATTCCTGTCATCACCGTAGTAGGACTTCAATTTGGAGCATTGCTTGGCGGTACTGTCCTTACAGAATCTATTTTTGCCATCAACGGATTGGGAAGATTGATTGTTGAATCTATCAGAATGCGAGATTTGCCAATGGTACAAGGTGGCGTACTTGTTGCGTCCCTTATCTTCGTACTTGTTAATCTATTGGTCGATTTACTATATCGCATCTTTAATAAACGAATTGAATTAAATTAAAAGGAGTGAAATGAGATGAATGAAAAACTACTAGAAGTAAAAGGGCTAAAAACTCATTTTTTCTCAAATAAAGGAACTAGTAAAGCGGTAGATGGGGTAAATCTCGTATTACACAAAGGGGAGACCTTGGGAATTGTCGGGGAATCGGGTTGCGGGAAAAGTATTACTTCCCTTTCTATTCTGAGGCTGATTCCCTCCCCTCCAGGAAAAATAGTGGAGGGCTCTATACTATATAAAGGTCAGGACCTTGTGAAGATGTCTGAAAATCAACTGAGGAAAATACGCGGCAATGACATCTCCATGATTTTTCAGGAGCCGATGACCTCTCTTAATCCAGTTATCAGCGTTGGTGAACAAATAGCTGAAGGCATTAGACTCCATGAAAAACTCAGTAAAAAGGATGCCTGGGAAAAAGCGGTGGAGATGCTTCGTCTTGTGGGTATTCCTTCTCCTGAGAAACGTGCAAAGCAAGAGCCATTTCAATTGAGTGGTGGTATGAGGCAGCGAGTGATGATCGCCATGGCACTTGCCTGTTCTCCTGAAGTTCTCATCGCCGATGAACCAACCACTGCATTGGATGTAACCATTCAAGCACAAATCCTCAAATTAATAAAGGAATTGCAAGTAAAGCTTGGAATGGGAGTCATGATGATAACCCATGACCTTGGTGTAGTAGCAGAAACCTGCGATACAGTAGTCGTTATGTATGCAGGAAATGTTGTAGAATATGCTTCTAAAGAAGAGCTTTTTAGAAATCCGAAACACCCATATACCCAAGGTCTATTGGCTTCTTTGCCAAAAATAAACGAAGATCATGAATATTTACCAACGATTAACGGTAACGTTCCAAGTCCCTTTTCACAGGTCCAAGGTTGTCGGTTTGCCAACCGCTGCCCTCACGCAATAGCACTATGCACCACAAAAGCACCAGAACTTACCCTCACACAAGGAGGGGAAGGGCAAGTTCGCTGTTGGATGTACTCAAAGGAGTGGAAAAAATCAGTTGTATAAGAAAGGGGACAGCATGATGGAGCTAGTCGCAAAAAAGGAAACAAAACGTGTACTTTTATCTGTTAAAAACCTCAAGCAATATTTTCCCATAAAAAAAGAATCGCTTTTCAAACCAAAATCATTTGTCAAAGCAGTGGACGATATTTCCTTTGAACTGATGGAAGGGGAAACATTAAGCATCGTCGGGGAATCAGGTTGTGGAAAATCGACAACGGGACGATCCATCCTCCGCCTAGAACAGCCGACTGAAGGAGAAATCGTGTTCAATGATAAAGACCTTGTTCGAATATCGAATGCAGAAATGAGAAAGGTGCGTGCAGATCTACAAGTAATCTTCCAAGATCCATTTGCTTCACTTAATCCAAGAAGAACCATCAAACAAACATTGAATGAAGCCATGGCCATCCAGCAGGTAATCCCAAAGCCGAAGAGAATGGAGCGGATGCTTGAGTTACTCGAGTGTGTAGGCTTGCCAGCAGAGGCATTGAATCGATATCCACATGAATTCAGCGGTGGACAGCGGCAACGTATCGGCATCGCCCGTGCCTTAGCAGTAAATCCAAAATTAATCATTTGTGATGAAGCCGTTTCTGCACTTGATGTCTCCATTCAAGCGCAAATCCTTAACCTACTAAAGGATCTACAAAAAGACTTTGGATTGACTTACTTGTTCATTTCACATGACCTTAGTGTCGTTCGGCATATTTCTGATAGGGTCATGGTCATGTACCTGGGGAAAATTGTGGAGATAGCCGACAAGAAAAGTATTTTTGAAAGGCCACAGCACCCCTATACTCAAGCACTTCTCTCGGCTATTCCTACAACCGATTTAGATGTGACAAAAGAAAAGATTGTACTTAAAGGAGATGTTCCTTCCCCCATCGATCCACCAGCGGGATGCAGATTCCATTCTCGATGCCCATTGGCAAATGAATTTTGTAAAAAGGTTGAGCCGCCATTAAAGGAATGGAACAGCCAACATTATGTAAGCTGTCATCTTGTCAAATAATAACCATTTACAATTGCATGATTTGAATTACAATAATAGAAAGAATGAAATAGCGGAGGTTTTCACACCTCCCCTTTTCCGTTTCACGAGGAGGTTCTTCCATGCTCCAGATAGAGGATTTTTCTCTTTATGTCATGTTCTGTGTACTTGCTCCTTTAGTGGGAGCTTTTACTTTATTGTTTTTATTTATTTTTGAAAAAAGAATTGACCTGTTAGAAAACCAAGCAAACAAATTAGTTTTGGAAAAGGAACTCCAGCAAGCTAAATATTTTCAATTAAACCAACAAATTCAACCTCATTTCTTTTTTAATACACTCAATTCAATCCTAAGCCTTGCTAGACTTAACAGAATGGGAGAATTAATAAGGGCAATCGAAGTGTTTTCCAAATTTTTAAAGGTGAAGTATAAGTCCAATCAATCTATTTGTACGGTCGCTGAAGAATTGGAATATTCCAGTTATTATCTTGAGATTCAGAAAATACGATTCCAATCACGTCTCACCTACACAATTGCAATGGAAGAACAAGTAAAGCAAGTAGCCATTCTACCTTTTCTCATACAAACCCTTGTTGAAAATGCTTTTAAGCATTCTTTTGAGGAATATCCAGGTAAAGCACAATTAACTATCACATTGACCCTATCTAATTCCCATGTACTATTGACAGTTTGGAACAGTTCGGAAGGTGTACGTCTAAACAATTATCAAGATGCCCCTGGACACGGCCTTACTAACATCAAAACAAGATTACAACATATGTATACAGAAGAAGCTTCTTTTCAGCTGATCCATGAACACGGCGGGACTCGCGCTGTTGTTTCATGGCCGGTATCATACCCCACCAATCTAAAAAAGGAGGCCAAGCAGAATGAACATTATATTAGTAGATGATGAACCTCTAGAAATTGAACAACTAAGATTCCTTATCCAGAAACATTATCCTAAATGGAATGTCTACCATGCTTTTGATGCTGCACAGGCATTAAACATTTGTGAAAAGCAGCACATTGATCTATCCTTCCTAGACATTCACCTTCCGGGAAAAGATGGTCTAGAACTAGGCAAACTATTAAAAACCAAGCATACACATATGGAATTCATCATTGTAACAGCTTTTCAAACCTTTGAATATGCACAAACCTCTATTAAACTTGGTGTGGCAGATTACTTGACAAAGCCGGTAATAGAAGAAGAACTGGTTGAAGTGTTAAATAAATTTAAGCATCGGGGAAATTACAGCCCATCTATTCAACAGGCTTTAGCCATAATTCATCAGGAATTTAAAGATAAGCTCACACTGCCATATCTTTCTTCCAAGATACATATGAGCCCTATCTATTTCAGTCGTAAGTTCATGGAGGAGGTAGGGATTGGGTTCTCTGAATACCTTAACAAATACAGAATAGAAGCTGCTGCAAGTTTAATGGCTAAAAACCCGAATTTACACATCTCCTCTATCGCTGAAGAATGTGGATTTAACAGCCAGCACTATTTCAGTCAACAGTTTAAAAAATATTTTGGAAAGACACCACGCGAATATAAAGTTGAGGTTACTCATTAATGACCAAAAAGAACTATTCCGTTTACATACTGGGAACTATACAACTTGGCATCGGATTTGGTATTGTTACTTTGCTTTCTAGATGGGTTACTGGCAACACCATCCTATCATCCCCCGAAGCTCTTATTAAATATGGTATTTTAGGTGGGCTCGGTTACTCTTTAATGGGCGCCTTTGCCTTTATCTTTTTTGGATTTATCGCTACATATATAAGAAGGCGGTATCCCATGCATCAAACCATAGGGGACCTTCTGAAGGAAAAGACAAATCCGGTTGGATACTGGTACACCATATTGCTTTTGCTTTTTACAGGGATGGATTCCATGTTCGTACAAGCAACAGGAGCAGCTATTCTTTTCTCTTTAATATTTCCTGTTCCCTTATATATAAGCCTATTCTTTTTTTTCTCATTCTGTTTTATTATTGCAGGACTTGGAGGCATGCAGCGAATCCATCAATTTGCCGGTATAAGCATTGCCTTCATATTTGCAACCGCCATCTTCATACCTGTTTATTTTTACATACAAAATGGCGTATACCCTGTATATGAAGGTGTTCAACTCTACCATCCCTACTTACTTTTTTGGAAAAATATAGATACATTTTACTTTGTCATTACAGGGATCATAATTGGTTTTGGACAGGTTTTAATCGATAGAGCCACCTGGCAACGAGTCTATATGTTAAAACAGTCCAGAATTCGTACTATTTTCACTTTGACTGGCTTGATATGGGCTACCATTCCTTTGTCTTTATCTTCTTTATTGTTAGTGGTTGTCTACAGTGGGAGCTTCCATGATGTAAAAATCCTGCTTTTTCAGCTTGTCTATAACATAAACTCCACTTTTCTAATTGCAATATTTCTATTATTTTGTTTTAGTGCCATTTCTTCCACTCTAAATGCAGAACTTCATGCAACGACAGTATTTACGGTGAAAAACGCAATAAATGAATTGATACCCTTGAGTGACCAACATAAATGGCTATTATCCTATTGGATAACAGGGATGCAGTGTTTGTTTCTTTATTTAGTTGTAATTATTATTTCTCCCACTTTTATTGAGTTATTATTCTTTTTTGGTAGTATCTATGCAGCCTTGATATCACCGATCTTGTGGATGATATTCAGCCGTGATCGCCTTTCAAGTTTTGTTCCATCAACCTCTGCCATTGCAATCGTTGTAAGCATTTTATCTTCTTCCAGTACAGGACATTTAGGAGCAATCTGGGTAAGCTTTTTTACTTCCACAATCCTATGCGGTTGTTTCATGCTGTTCCGCTTTTTAACAACCTTTCGGGAGGAAAAGTAAAAAGGACTATTATAGAGATCCAAATTGGGATAGTACTCTCTCCAACACTCTCCCTATATCACAATTAAAACCAGCCCCTCGGCTGGTTTTAGTTAAGCAAATTTTTTATTTTGCTCCTTCTTGAAGAACTCCTTCATCGCATGGAAAACATCCGGTTTTTGTTTCAAAATATAATGCCTGAACTTCTCGTCACTGACATTCTTATATGCCGACATCAATGTAGAGTGTCTGTTATACTGATTTACTTCCCCATACCCGAACATATTGGAAACCTTCATCAGTTCCCCAACCAATTTAACACAGCGTTGATTGTCAGAAGTCAGGTTATCACCATCCGAGAAATGGAACGGATAAATGTTGAAACGCGTAGGATTGTACTTTGTGTCAATTAGCTCCAGTGCCTTTCGGTAAGCAGATGAACAAATCGTCCCACCGCTTTCCCCTTTAGAAAAGAAGTCCTCTTCACTGACTACCTTCGCCTCTGTGTGATGAGCAATAAACTCGATATCCACTGTTTCATACTTTGTTCGCAAGAATCTTGTCATCCAGAAGAAGAAGCTCCGTGCCATATATTTCTCCCACATTCCCATCGATCCACTCGTATCCATCATCATTAGAACAACTGCTTTGGAATCCGGCTTTACCACTTCGTTCCACGTCTTGAACTTTAGGTCCTCCTGATAGATCGGATGAAAGCTTGCCGTACCTGTCATCGCGTTCCGCTTATAGGCGGACATCATCGTACGTTTTTTATCTATATTTCCCATAAGACCTGTGCGTCTGATATCGTTAAATTCATAGTGCTCAATGATATTCTCATCGCGCTCTTTTTGTTGCAGGTTTGGCAGCTCAAGCTGATTGAATAATGCCGCTTCAAGATCCATCAGAGAAACTTCCGCCTCATAATAGTCTTCTCCGGCCTGATCACCCGCTCCTTGCCCCTTACCTGGCCCCTTCTGCTGACCCGACCCGTCCCTGGCTACAACATCCCCGACCTGACTGTCTCCATCTCCTTGGCCAACATGCTTGTTCTTGTCATAATTATAACGAATTCTGTACTCATCTAAAGACCTGATTGGAATCTTTACGACCTCTCTGCCATTGGACATTACAATGTTCTCTTCAGTAATAAGATCTGGTAAGTTATTTTTGATAGCCTCCTGGACCTTTTCCTGATGGCGTTTTTGGTCGTCGTGGCCTTTTCGATGGAGGGACCAATCCTCTTTGGACACTACAAAATTCGTATCATCTGACATTGTCATCGATATCCCTCCCTATTTAATTAATTTTACGTTTCTAGGAACCTTTTCATCACTATTTTCATAAAATATCTTGGTGAAATTTTAAGAATCCAACCTCCATGACAATTAGGGTTGGTTACTCTATCCTATGCACATATCTCAAATAATTGACAGATTATTAAGATAATTAGGCGCGCCATTCTATTAAATAGACAAGCATGCATTCCATCGTTAGTAATAATAATTTTATGCTGTGGTATGGTCGTACTATACAAGGAATATTTTCATAAGCAATAAAAAAACCTCCCATCACTGGAAGGTATGTTTATTCTTTTTCATTTTCTCCGTTGTTTTTATGCTGTTTGGGATCGCGCTCTCTGTCGGTCTTATTTTCCTTCAGTTGCTCCATTTCCTTTGCCAGCTTTTCCATCTCTTTTTCATTGGGTGCCATTGTATTTTCATAGGTTTTATCTTTACTCATTGTAATCACCTCTTACTTATAAGTTCCCCTTATTAAAGGAAAACAAACCTAAGTACGCAAAAAAGCAGCGGCCCTCACCCCGCTGCTTTTCCTATTATCTATTCAATAAGCTACCCACATATCGTAATAGGTCGTTCGCCGAAGTAGAGTTATAGCCATGCTCATCAATCAAGCGGGCCACCACTTCATTAATTTTCTTCAGCTGTGTTTCATCCGGCGTCTTGGAAGAGGTTGTGATCTTCACAACATCCTTCAGATCTGCAAACAGCTTCTTCTGGATCGCTTCTCTTAAACGCTCATGGGAGTTGTAGTCAAATCGCTTCCCTTTGCGCGCATAAGCGGAAATCCTGATTAAGATTTCTTCGCGGAATGCCTTCTTCGCATTTTCAGAAATACCGATCTGCTCCTCAATGGAACGCATCAGCTTCTCATCGGCACTCATTTCTTCCCCTGTTAGAGGGTCTCTGAGTTTCGCCTTATTGCAATAAGCCTCGACATTATCTAGGTAGTTATCCATCAATGTCTTCGCAGATTCTTCATAGGAATACACAAATGCTTTCTGGACTTCTTTCTTGGCAATATTATCATATTCTTTTCTCGCTACCGAAATGAAGTTTAAGAATCTTTCTCTATCTTCATTAGATATGGATGCGTGTTGATCCAGCCCTTCTTTTAAAGAACGCAGGACATCAAGGGCGTTGATGGAAGGAATTTCTTTACGAATGATGGTGGACGAAATCCGGTTGATTACATAACGGGGATCAATTCCGCTCATCCCTTCATCAGCATACTCTTTCTTGAGCTCCTGAACATCCACAGAGTTGAAACCTTCCACTGACTCCCCATCATACAAGCGCATTTTCTTCACAAGGTCGATATCCCCACGTTTGGCTTCTTTCAGTCGGGTGAGGATGGTGAACATCGCAGCCACTCTTAGCGTATGCGGAGCAATATGGACATTCGCCACATCACTCTCATTGATCATCTTTTCATAGATTCTCTCTTCCTCAGATAACCTCAAGTTATAAGGAACCGGCATCACGATGATCCGCGAATGCAAGGCCTCATTCTTTTTATTGGAAATAAAGGAGCGATACTCCGTTTCATTCGTATGCGCCACAATGAGCTCATCCGCACTGATCAACGCGAATCGACCTGCTTTGAAGTTCCCTTCCTGCGTTAAGGATAATAGATGCCACAAGAACTTTTCATCACATTTCAGCATTTCTTGGAACTCCATCATCCCTCGGTTCGCCTTATTCAGTTCCCCGTCAAAACGGTATGCACGAGGGTCGGACTCAGAGCCGAACTCCGCAATGGTCGAGAAGTCTATACTTCCGGTCAGATCCGCAATATCCTGCGATTTTGGGTCGGACGGACTGAATGTCCCAATCCCGACACGCTGATTCTCTGACAGGAAAATGCGCTCCACCAACACATCCTCAATCCTACCACCGTATTCTTTTTCAAGCCTCATCATATTTAATGGTGATAGATTCCCTTCAATCCTAACTCCGTATTCATTGTAAAAATCATCCCTCAAATGGTGAGGAATCAAATGAAGCGGATCCTCATGCATCGGACAACCCTTAATGGCATATACAGCCCCTCTATCTGTATGGGTGTACTGCTCAAGACCTCGCTTGAGTATCGTAACCAGTGTGGATTTCCCCCCACTGACCGGACCCATCAATAACAAGATCCTCTTTCTGACATCCAATCTTTTCGCAGCAGGATGGAAATACTCCTCCACCAACCGCTCCAACGCTTCTTCTAAACCAAAAAGGGCATTGCTAAAGAAATTATACTTCCGCTGCCCATTGACCTCTTCTACCCCGGCATCTTTAATCATATTGTAAACCCGTGAATGTGCGGATTGAGCTACCCATGGTTCTTCTTTCAAAATCTCCAAGTACTGCCCGAAGGTTCCTTCCCACTTCAGCCTCTGTTCTTCTTCCCGATACTTTTCAATTTTACGTAAAATATCCATAAGGACCTCCCCTTTTATTACAGCTTCAAGAGTCGTGATTGCGTGATTAATATACTCTATGCGCCCAAGGAGTGAAACATGCTTTTTTTAAGAGGTGCCAATCGCAAACTTTATACTTTTGTGGATGAGGAGCTGACAACGGTTGCCTGTAGTGCATGGTGTAAGACTAGCTCGGGAAGAAGTGTAGGGGGAATTGCCTGTAGCATTATGAGAAACCTCGAGTACCCGCCCAAGGATAAGCGAACACCTGAAGCATATGGAGACATGGCATTGAAAATTTACCTTGTCAAAAATTATCCACAGATTTCATTCACATAACTTGTCCATTGGGCTATAATATAAATAGTATGCTTACAAGAACTAACCTTACATAAGGAGGAAAACAAAGATGGGTACATCAGGCATCTTAATTCTAGGCGTATGCATTGCATTCCTAACAGCCATTTTCACTGCAGGATACGACACACGTCCAGGTACACGTAAAAAGTAATCGGCATAAATAAAGAAGCCCTCCATTTCAGCTTTTTGCTCAAAATGGAGGGCTTCTCTTTTCGTTGCTTATTCTTCAGGGAACTCCAAAGAAAGATTCGGATACTCCTGTTGACGTAACGCTTCATATATTAATATCGCAGCCGTGTTGGACAAATTCAGAGACCTTACATTTGTCGTCATCGGCAAACGCAAGCACTGGTCTAAGTTATTCTGGATCAAATCTTTAGGTAAACCAGTCGTCTCCCTTCCGAAAACAAAGAAATAATCCTTTTCCAGCTTACTATAATCAAATGAAGTGTGCGGCTTCATCCCGAACTTCGTGATATAGAAGAACTCCGCCCCTTCATTTTTCTCAAACAGCTCATCCAACGAATCATAATAAACAACATTTACAAACTCCCAATAATCTAATCCCGCACGCTTCAACATCTTATCATCCGTCGAAAATCCGAGCGGCCTGATTAAATGAAGCGTCGTATTCGTTGCTGCACAAGTCCTAGCAATATTACCAGTATTAGCTGGAATCTCTGGTTGATATAATACCACATGTAATCCCACAATCGTCACCTCGTATTTCTTTCACTTTCATCCTCTACAACAATACCTTTTTATCGCAATGGAATCAAGTACCTATTACCGGTCCTGAATGTGGAAAAATTTATATTTGATATTCGGTGTATATGCCGTAGAATCCTCATACTTCCAATACCTCATCCGAGAATTATACGTGTTCGCATTAACAAGTGGCTCCCCATTCTCATCCTTCGCCACCACAATCGTGTTATGGTCGAACCGTCCGTCCCCCTCAAAGTCATAGCAAATAACATCCCCCGGTTTAAGATCCGTTGCCTTGCTTACTTCCTTCGCCTTCAACCCCTGCTTGGCATTCGGCAAATACCACCTTAAGGCATGTGCCACTGCCCACGTATAACTCCAATCATTATTCCTCATCCACCAACCACCAGATTTCTTCGGATACCCCACCATCGGAGCCCCTCCGGCATACAGACATTGGGAAATATAGTTGGTGCAATTCACCTCGAACTTCTTGAACTGCGGATTATAGCTGTTCCAATACTGCTCAGCATACCTCACCGCCTCCATGCGACTATATTTAAATCGGAGAGGCTCATGTTGCTCCTCCTCTTCTTGTGGAGGAATGAACCTCGGGGATGTCCGATCCCCTTCATCCTGAATAGAGAAGTCTTGTATGAGCTCACCATCGATCCATTCAGAATAACGCTGATCTGCTTCTTCCTCAAGATACAGATTTTCTTTTTGCTTGATGAGATAACGGATGTGAACCTCATAAAAAACATTTGCCTCCCGCTGTTCTTGGTTCTCATGAATGGAATGGATCCTGGCCGTCGCACTGCACTTGACTATCTCTGCTCCCCTTCTTTTATGCGCTTCTTGCTTTTGCCTGATGGTTTCTTCATTGATGATGGTTCTGCTAGTGGTCCTGCTCTTAAAAACAAAAGTGTCGAGTCGCTCTTGAATATGTGCTTTTAGCTGTTCCCTCATTAGGCTTGCCCCTCCTCTTGGGTGATGGTCCTTGTAGATATGTTTATGTGGGGGGCTTGGGTTTGTTGAAAAGATTTGAGGTAATTAGGGGTTGGTTTTATGGAAGTAATTGAGGTAATTCGTTATTATGAATTTTTATTGATCTTAATAAAAGGTCTTGGGTAATCATTTGTTTTTCCAGGTGGAGACTTGAAATCTAAGGAATCAATGTTTCTTGCTTTTCACTAGTTACGGGTATCATTCGACTCGTATGAGGACAATGTTTCTTGCTTTTCACTAATTCCGGGTGTCATTCAACTCGTATGAGAACAATGTTTCCTGCTTTTCACTAGTTACGGGTATCATTCGACTCGTATGAGGACAATGTTTCCTGCTTTTCACTAGTTACGTGTATCATTCGACTCGTATGAGGACAATGTTTCTTGTTTTTCACTAATTCCGGGTGTCATTCGACTCGAATGAGGACAATGTTTCTTGTTTTTCACTAATTACGCGTATCATTCGACTCGAATGAGGACAATGTTTCCTGTTTTTCACTAATTCCAGGTGTCATTCGACTCGTATGAGGACAATGTTTCCTGTTTTTCACTAGTTACTCGTATCATTCGACTCGAATAAGGACAATGTTTCTTGTTTTTCACTAATTCCGGGTGTCATTCGACTCGAATGAGGACAATTTTTCTTGTTTTTCACTAATTCCGCGTATCATTCGACTCGAATGAGGACAATGTTTCCTGCTTTTCACTAGTTACGCGTGTCATTCGACTCGAATGAGGACAATGTTTCCTGCTTTTCATTAGCTCTAGGGTTTAGTCCTCCATAACCACTATTTTATCTAGCTGTTGGTGTAATCCCCCTTCTCTTCTTTGACATAAAAAGCCGATTTCCCATGTCCTATGAGTGAAAAGTTACTGTGTAAAACTCTCTGTATTACTCTCTTAGAAACCATATGTCTAATCCAATCATGAATAATTTTAGTAGTGATTTTCTTTTCTGGAAACAGAGTACAACACTCATATATAGACCTTTTTAAAGCCATATCTAAAACTTCCCTATGACCACACATATCACATTCCACCGCTCTATAATTATACCGTACTCCCATCCCCCCACACCCCGCGCAAACAATCCCTTTCCGCAACTCATCATACTTATGCTCGGGCAAGCGCTCATATGGCGACTTTTCAATATGCAGCTCACACAGCTTTTCAGCCAAACGAGAGTGCTGCGCATGTAACTTTCCAGAACTGGAGGATTGCTTCATTAATCTCTTAGAAAATCGATTCATCTGGGAACAAAACACAATTGGTAAATTTGGTAAACAATTAAAGAGGGTAAACTCGGGATTTATGAAAAAGAGGTTTGATTCTATGGGGGATTGATATCCGAGGCTTCTTAGAAGTTGTCTTAACGCGATTTCACATCGTTGCATTTGTAGCAAAGGATTTTTAATTTCTTTCTTGCTGATTGAGAGCCACCTTCCATCATCTAGATAAAAATCACCTTCAAAATTCTTCACTTCAAAAAGGTAAACCCTATCTCCGCCAATTACAAGAGAATCAATCTGAAAAACACTGCCATCATGGTCGAGCAATAAATCATTGACCACAATCCACTCACCCTCCATGCAGGAAAACCATTTATCAAAAAGAACCTCCCCTTGATAACCTTTTTCCAGATTCCAAAAACGACTATCATCCTTGAGGCCACCGCGAGCTTTCAGCATCCTTAATAAATTCAGTTCACCGGGCTCCATACGCTCTTTCATCACCAAACTCATCCACATCTCTCCCAACAATATATTATAAAAAAGCAGGCAAACCTAATTACCTACTTTTATCCAAAACCCAATACTCGCTTGTCCCACCATGTACCTGCAGGAACATCTCGCTGATTGCGGCAAGCATCTCCTCACACTCACTTGCTTCCATAGAAGGCTTAAAATAAACGACATGCAACGCAGAGGTTGTACCCTCTGAAATAGCCGTCCTACGACTATCAACAAAGGGACTCCCAAACGGACCAGCCTCATCACTCGTATGGAGCATCTTATTCAGACTTATTTTGCGTCCATTTAAGCCTTGGTAATTTGCCGAATCGTCCCCCACATCCACCGTAACATCACCATCTAACTTACTAACATCATATATACCAAAAGGGGTTTCATATTTTAAAGAAAAGAAATTATTTAAGTCAACAGCAGAATTGAATGGCTCAAGGAATTGCCCTTTTTTAATTCTACGGTACAACGCCTCGACAGATGGTCGATACCTAGAAGGATCTGTTCCTGTATCCTTGAATACAGAACGCCATTCTGCAATCCCCGGAATATCTTTCATGTCCTTATCTTCTAAATCCAGTTGAAGCGATTCCTGGAATAGACGGATCCTTCCTTTTAACATCTGTGGAGAAGTTCCTATCGTGATATCCCGATATATAATGATACCAAATTTGGCAAAAGATACTTTCTTTGCTACATTATCCGCAACAAAAACTTTCATCGAATCCAACCTTTCTTTTCATTATTATGGTAATTGTATCACAAAACTTACCGACAAACCTTTACCTCCCTGAAGAGCTGGATATAATTAGATACACCAAACAAAATACTACCATTAAAAAATATGTTAAAATATAGAGTGGCAAAAAAATTACACTAGAAAGCAAAGGAGGTGTTCACATTGAATGAGGAAAACAGGAAACTAAAAGAAGACATCATTGCCTACAGTAAACAAATTGGCATTGATAAGATCGGTTTTGCAAGTGCTGGAGTGTTCACTGGGCTAAAAGAACGGTTAAAAACTCAACAGGAGCTCAACTTTCAATCAGGGTTTGAAGAGCCAGACATTGAAAAGCGTACCAAACCTGAACTATTGGTTCCTAAAGCTAAAAGCATCATTGCCATTGCCCTTGCTTACCCATCAAAAATGAAAAACGCACCACGTAGCACCAGGGAAGATCGACGTGGGATATTCTGCCGTGCCTCATGGGGAACGGACTACCATGATATCTTACGTGAGAAACTAAGATTGTTAGAAACGTTTATTAAAGAAAGACACCCACAAGCCATAATGAAATCTATGGTAGATACAGGCGAGCTCAGTGACAGGGCTGTTGCGGAACGTGCAGGCATTGGTTGGAGCGGAAAGAACTGTGCCATTATAACCCCTGAATTTGGCTCCTACGTGTATTTAGGGGAAATGGTTACCACGATACCGTTCGAGCCCGATACACCCCTTGAAGACAACTGTGGAACCTGTAATAAATGTGTCGAAGTTTGTCCTACAGGAGCTCTCGTTCAAGGTGGACAACTCGAGTCTAATAAATGTATCGCTTTTTTAACACAGACAAAAGGGTTCCTAGCAGAAGAGTACCGTACCAAGCTTGGAAACAGGCTATACGGCTGTGACACCTGTCAGACTGTATGTCCAGAAAACAAAGGCAAGGATTTTCATCTCCATCCCGAAATGGAACCGGACCCTGAAATCGTCAAACCAAAACTCAAACCGCTTCTCACCATTTCTAATAGGGAATTTAAAGAGAACTTCGGTAAAATATCCGGGTCTTGGCGAGGCAAAAAACCGATACAACGTAACGCCATCATAGCTCTTGCCCATTACAAAGATACTTCTGCTATCCCTGATCTTTTAAGTCTTATTAAAAATGATCCACGACCAGTGATACGAGGTACTGCAGCCTGGGCAATCGGTAGAATCGGGGACCCCCAACCTCAAACGTTGGAGGTCCTAAAAAGCCATCTAACAACAGAACAAGATCCTGATGTATTAAAAGAACTCGAAAAAGGACTTGCTATGCTTGTAGAATAAAATAGTTAATTTCAAATAAAGCCACTAAGCATATTATTTCATTGCTTGGTGGCTTTTTATTTTTACAAGATAATCGTACAGTCAAAAAAAGACTCCAACCAAATGGTTGAAGTCTTGATAAGTTATGTATGGAGCGGGTGATGGGAATCGAACCCACGACATCAGCTTGGAAGGCTGAGGTTTTACCATTAAACTACACCCGCGATTGGTACCGGTGGCCGGGGTCGAACCGGCACTCCAGAGGAACACGATTTTGAGTCGTGCGCGTCTGCCAATTCCGCCACACCGGCATACTCAATCAATAATTATTCAAATGGTGCCGAGGACCGGAATCGAACCGGTACGGTAGTCACCTACCGCAGGATTTTAAGTCCTGTGCGTCTGCCAGTTCCGCCACCCCGGCTTGTCTCGTATATATGAATAACTATTTTTATAAAATTGGAGGTGGCAACCGGATTTGAACCGGTGATAAAGGTTTTGCAGACCTTGGCCTTACCACTTGGCTATGCCACCTAAATTGTATGGAGCGGAAGACGGGATTCGAACCCGCGACCCCCACCTTGGCAAGGTGGTGTTCTACCACTGAACTACTTCCGCAAAAATGGCTGGGCTAGCTGGATTCGAACCAACGCATGTCGCAGTCAAAGTGCGATGCCTTACCGCTTGGCTATAGCCCAATAAAACTAGAAATAAAAACGACTTGATTAAAGTCGATATTGATAAAGTATGGGGCGACTGATGGGAATCGAACCCACGAATGCCTGAACCACAATCAGGTGCGTTAACCACTTCGCCACAATCGCCATAATTTTAAATTGGCAGGGGCAGTAGGAATCGAACCCACACCGGAGGTTTTGGAGACCTCTGTTCTACCGTTAAACTATGCCCCTATAAAACAATTTGTTACTACTTTTTAAAAGAAATGGTGGAGGGGGGCAGATTCGAACTGCCGAACCCGAAGGAGCGGATTTACAGTCCGCCGCGTTTAGCCACTTCGCTACCCCTCCATATTTCTGGTGCCGGCGATAGGAGTCGAACCCACGACCTACTGATTACAAGTCAGTTGCTCTACCAACTGAGCTACACCGGCATTATATGGTGATCCTTTCATTTTTGTGAAAAAATCATGGTGGCTCGGGACGGAATCGAACCGCCGACACATGGATTTTCAGTCCATTGCTCTACCAACTGAGCTACCGAGCCTAATTCTATTTTCAAAGAAAATGGCGGTCCCGACCGGGATCGAACCGGCGATCTCCTGCGTGACAGGCAGGCATGTTAACCGCTACACCACGGGACCATTTGGTTGCGGGGACAGGATTTGAACCTGCGACCTTCGGGTTATGAGCCCGACGAGCTACCGAACTGCTCCACCCCGCGATAGTATTAGTAAAGTTTTAAATCTCATGCATAATTATATCAACTGTCCCGATCTCTGAAAGTAAATTCAATGATGTTTGTCGATCGGTATAACTCGAAGCTTTGACAAGAAGCTGATGCTCGTTGCTCCACCCCGCGATAATATTAATTAAGTTTTACATGTGTATGGTATAAAAATAAGATGGTGGAGGATGACGGGATCGAACCGCCGACCCCCTGCTTGTAAGGCAGGTGCTCTCCCAGCTGAGCTAATCCTCCTATGTAATTCACTGGCACGAAAAAACTTTGGTGACCCGTACGGGATTCGAACCCGTGTTACCGCCGTGAAAGGGCGGTGTCTTAACCGCTTGACCAACGGGCCAAAGATAATGGCGGAGAGCAAGGGATTTGAACCCTTGAGACGGCGTTGACCGTCTACACGATTTCCAATCGTGCTCCTTCGGCCACTCGGACAGCTCTCCATATAATTGGCTCCACCAGTAGGATTCGAACCTACGACCCTTCGGTTAACAGCCGAATGCTCTACCGCTGAGCTATGGTGGATTAATACCAGCCTGGCAACGTCCTACTCTCACAGGGGGAGATCCCCCAACTACCATCGGCGCTGAAGAGCTTAACTTCCGTGTTCGGTATGGGAACGGGTGTGACCTCTTCGCCATCATTACCAGACAAATATTATTATAATATATCTTTGAAGAAAATCAAGATGTTTTTTTATCTTTTTTTATTCCTTCAAAACTAGATAATGTGTTCATATCAAGAAATTCCTATCGTTCATACATTTACTTATTGTTGGGTTAAGTCCTCGATCGATTAGTATTCGTCAGCTCCACATGTCGCCATGCTTCCACCTCGAACCTATCTACCTGATCATCTTTCAGGGATCTTACTTACCGAAGTAAAAGGAAATCTCATCTTGAGGGGGGCTTCA
>NZ_RXZI01000005.1 GCF_021991925.1 Sutcliffiella horikoshii
CGTTCCGGGTGTTCGCTTTCCGCGGGGCGAGTGCTTGAGCCTCCTCACTTCGTTGCGGGGTCTCAAGCTACCGCTACCTCCCGCTGGAGTCTCACACCCTGCCCTCCAGACAACAGAGGGAATTTCCATTTAATAATTGTTTTTTATAACTCTCTGTTGTCTTCCGTTCCGGGTGTTCGCTTTCCGCGGGGCGAGTGCTTGAGCCTCCTCACTTCGTTGCGGGGTCTCAAGCTACCGCTACCTCCCGCTGGAGTCTCACACCCTGCCCTCCAGACAACAGAGGGAATTTCCATTTAATAATTGTTTTTTGTATAACTCTCTGTTGTCTTCCATTGGTTATTTGATATGGTAGTAGGAGAGATGGTTTGTTAGGAGTGAATAAAAGTGAATGATAAGGGTCAATTAAGGGAAGAAATGAAAGCTATGTTGGTTGGGGTAGACCGATTAAGTTATGGAAAGTGGTGTAAAGAGATCCAAGAAAAGCTTTTTGCTTCAATAGAATGGAAAGAAGCCGAAACGATCGGTGTTACCATTTCGCGCTTCCCCGAAGTGAATACAGAATCCATCATCATCCGAGCTTGGCATGAGGGAAAGAAAGTGGTCGTGCCAAAATGTTTTCCAAAGGACAAAAGGATGGGATTCTATTATCTGGATGACTTTAAGCAGCTGGAAACTGTTTATTACGGTTTGAAAGAGCCAATATTGTCAGAAGTCAGTGCCTGCCCAAAGGAATCCATCGACTTGATGCTGGTTCCAGGATTGCTTTTTGATAAAGAGGGCTATAGGATCGGCTTTGGTGGTGGCTATTATGATCGTTATTTAGTAGATTTTACAGGCGTTAAGGTATCTTTGGCATTTTCACAACAATTAGTAAAAAAAGTCCCTAGAGATAGTTATGATATCCCTGTACATAAAATCGTGACAAACGAGGATGAGTATGACTGCACTGTTAGAGAATGACATTGTATTAATAGTCGGAATTGTAGTATTGGCTTGGATTGGATTTACGTGGAAAGCATTGACTTTCTCAGGTGCGATTGGAACTTTCTTAGTTGGGATCTTCATTGCCATGGGCTTTCAAGGATACGGACTTCTATTGATAGGGCTGTTCTTTGTCACCTCCAGCTACTGGAGTAAATACAATCGAAAGAAAAAAGAGAACATGGAAGATATGCATGAGAAAGGTTCGCGCCGTGACATGGTTCAGGTACTGGCTAACGGTGGTGTGCCTGCACTTATAGGGATGATGGCGTATTTCTTCCCGGCAGAATATTGGACATATGGGTTTGTAGTGTCCATTGCGGTTGCAAATTCTGATACATGGGCATCAGAAATAGGGACGCTAAGCAGAAAACAGCCGTTCTCTATCTTGCGATTGGAAAAAGTGGAGCCTGGAACTTCCGGTGCCATATCCTCTTTAGGTACCCTTGCCGCTATTGCTGGGGCGTCCTTGATTGCTATTGCATCCTATTTTTTGTGGGACGGGATTACCACAATGGCCATCTTCTGGATCATTATTTTTGGAGTGGTAGGCTGTTTCATCGATACGATATTGGGAGCGACTGTCCAGTCAGCTTATCGATGTAAAGAGTGCGGGAAGCTGGTGGAAAAAAAGATTCACTGCCTTCAGCCGACCATACTAGTAAAAGGTGTGTCTTTTGTAAATAATGATGTAGTGAATATTTCGTCGATCCTACTCGCAAGCATATTGATGATGTTTCTAAGCTTTTTCGTTCGTTAACAAAATAGATGAATATTGCTCACTATTTCACAAACTTTTCTGCTATACTGAAAATGTAATAGTAACCAAGGTGAAAAGAGGAGATACCATGAGAAACGGAATTAGTCGTGTTGCTCTAATAGGAACAGGGTTTGTCGGGTCAAGTTATGCATTTGCCTTATTGAATCAAGGGGTGACAGAAGAGCTCGTTTTAATTGATTTAAATAAAGAGAAATCTGAAGGCGATGCAATGGATCTTAATCATGGAATTGCATTTGCACCAACTCCAACAAGAATTTGGTATGGCGATTATAAGGATTGTCAAAATGCAGACATTGTGGTGATATGTGCAGGTGCCAATCAAAAGCCTGGTGAAACAAGATTAGATCTAGTAGAAAAAAATACAAAAATATTTAAAAGCATTGTAGATAAAGTGATGGGTAACGGGTTTGATGGCATTTTCCTTGTGGCGACAAATCCGGTTGATATCTTGACCTATGCCACTTGGAAATTTTCTGGCCTGCCAAAAGAGCGGGTGATCGGCTCAGGTACCATCCTTGATACAGCAAGATTCCGATATGTGCTTGGAGATTATTTTCAAGTGGATGCACGAAATGTTCACGCCTATATCATTGGTGAACACGGGGATACGGAATTACCGGTATGGAGCAAGGCGGATATCGGTGGCAAACCGATCCTGGAATTGATGGCAAAACAGGAAAAATATAAAGAAGAAGATTTGAATGAATTGTTTGTAAGTGTAAGAGATGCTGCTTATCATATAATAGAGAGAAAAGGTGCTACCTATTATGGAATTGCCATGGGACTTGTAAGGCTGACAAAGGCAATTCTTCAAAACGAAAATTCCATTTTGACGGTTTCTGCTTTTCTGAATGGAGAATATGATAGTGAGGATATTTATATCGGGGTGCCGGCGATAGTAAACCGAAATGGAATTAGAGAGATCCTCGAACTTGATTTGAATGAAAAAGAGAGCGAGCAGTTCCGCCACTCAGTAAAGGTGCTTAAAGAAATAAAGGATAAAGTATTTTGATTATCCTTATCAGCTGTTGATTTTCGCTACAGGAAAAGCGATGCCGTTATTGCAAGCGACAGTGATGTAATACTAGTCCTAAAAATATATCTAAAAACATGTCTCCTAGGAGGCATGTTTTTTTCATTTCTATGCAAAATAAGGATAGGAGGGATGAAGATGGGATTCTTACTAAGAATGTTATTTATCATTGTAGGTACATATGCGATTTATAATAATCGCTATAAAATCCTGAATTACATTTTGGGTATCAGTAGCATAAGAAGATTTGTGGTGGCATTTGGTATGGACTTACCATTTGTCCGAGATCGCTTTTTACAGACCGTTTTCCGTGGATGAACCGCCAGTTATATCTGGCGGTTTTTCTTTTGCCCTTATTCATACGTTAAAATTACATATTTTTTACATTGTATTAATATTCTTCCTCTATAATTTAGTCTGATGAATTTATTTGTACAGCGGGAGGAAGCAAAACGATGAAGCGATTAAAGAGTTTTAAAAGTAATTCTCTTAGAAAAATTTCACAAATGCTAGAAAAAATTAACCTAGGAACAAGACTGTTCCTTTTATTTACTACGCTGCTTTTGGTATCTATAACGGTCGTAGGTCTCAGTTCTTACATGAAGGCTAAAGAGATGACGATCGATAGTATAGAGAATCGGTTAGTAAGAGAAGTGGAGCTTATGGGCTACATAGCTGAAAACTTAAAGTTCACATATATTAGCGATGAAGCATATTTTATGCAGCAGCTAGAAGTAAATATCCGTTCTCAAAAAGAAAAGCTGGCAGGTGACGGAATTATCACGGATTTCTTTTATATGAAAGAGAATGAGATTCAGCCGTTTAAAGTCAGTCAAGGCAACATACCGGAATTGAATAGAACGATAATAGAGGACATGGTGCAAGAGAAAAGCGGGGTTATCATTCATACATTGGATGGGGTGGAGTATACCATCACCTTTAGAGAAATGAAAGAGCTTGATGGAATATATGCCCTTATTGTACCTACCAAGTCATTTTTGAGCCAAGTACATGAAATGGGTTATTTTACATTGGTCGTAGTGGTCGTCAGTGTCGTTATCTTTGCGATTATTAGTATATTATTCGTTCGTTCCCTTACCAAATCCCTGTCCCTTTTACGGGGAGCAATGCGGGAAGGCAGAGAAGGGAACTTGAAGTTTTCATCGGGCATCAACACAACCATCCCAGAAATTGTATCGTTAAATAAGAGTTACAATTCCATGATAATGAATATGACCCAAGTCTTGAATGAAATAAAGTTAACGACAAAAGAACTCGAAGAGACAGGAGTCCAGCTCGGACTCTCTTCTGACGATTCCATGGCTTCCAATCACCAACTCATCTCATCCATAAATCTCGTAAAAGAAGGAGCAATGCAGACAGCAGCGAGTTCGGAAGTGAGCGTACATAGTTTTAAAGAGATGAAAGAATTGATAGAAGATATGCAAAACAATATACATAACGTTTTTTCAAGCTCCAAAAGTATGACTAATTCAGCGAAGCTAGGAAAAGAACATATGCATACCTTGACTTTCACCATGCATCAAATAGGCCAGGATTTTGAACAATTATCCAACACAGTAAAAAATGTAAAAGATTACTCCGCTTCCATTACAGGGCTTGTGGGGTTGATTAAAGGGATTGCAGATCAGACTAAATTATTGGCTTTGAATGCTACCATTGAAGCGGCTCGTGCAGGAGAGGCAGGAAGGGGCTTTGCGGTGGTGGCAAATGAGGTGCGCAATCTGGCGGACCAATCAGCGACAGCTACAGAAGAAATCACCAGTTCCTTAGAGCATATGGAGTTTGTAACCACAGATGCGGTGAAGGAATTTGAAAACATGCATACAAAAATAAAGGATAATCTATATGCTGTACAGCATTCAAAAACCACATTCGATGAGCTGATGTTGGAAATGGAAAACGTTAGTTTTAAATTATCCAACATAAATTCTGATTTGGATGGGTGGAAAGAGTTCCTGCCTAATTTAGAAGCAGCAGCGGATAGTTTGCTGTCAGTATCTCAGGAAACCTCCGCTAGTTCAGAAGAGATGCTTATAGCAAGTGAAAATCAGGTGATTCAGCTGGAGTACACGAATGGCATCGGAAAAAAATTGAGTGCCCTTTCCAAATCAATGTCTGTGATAGCGGGCCGTTTTCGAATCCAATAAATGATTTTCAGATAAAAGGCTTTAGTTATATTTTTACTTTTCCTTACCTACCATATAAAATAAAGGAACGAGGAGGTGGGGATTTGAAACAGGATATAGTATTTTGGCAACTCGTACAACACTTTGTGATAAAAAAGGAGTATCGAATATTACATATATCACCAGATCAAATGGAGGTTTGGTTAGAAGGGTTGAACCACAAGAAAGCACCGATTATCCGGCTTTATCGGCATGATCTGGATTGGAGCACATGGCTTCAGCGCGATATAGAAAATGCCTCCCATCATGTGGTGAATTTTAAAAATCAGTTACGAAAGCGCAGTCTGCACGCGCTTAATATATATGTCTCCTCTTATCCGCCAGTAGACGATTGGGAGTTCAGAATCGAAGAGCCTTTTATTAAAAATAAGGCGGAGCTTCATTCCATAGTGGTGCATGAAGGGAACCTACATCGAGCATTAAATGAAATTTCCAATATTACGGGGGACGAGGTGGAAGTAAAAGAGGACTTAGTGATGGAGGAACAAGGACTTTATCATCTTAAGCAAAGCGTCCTAAATGCTTCATCTCAAAGGGTGAAGATGGAACAATCCATCTTCCAACATGGGAAACCGTTATTTACTTATCTTTTCATCTTTTTGCATCTTGTCATGTTTTATCTCTTGGAAACAAACGGTGGGAGTCAGAACCCAGAGACACTTGTACAATATGGTGCCAAGTATAACCCAGCAATTTTAGAAGGGGAATGGTGGCGCTTTTTCACACCGATTGTGCTTCATATTGGTGTATTGCATCTTCTGCTGAACACGATGGCCTTATTTTATTTAGGGAGTGCGGTAGAGAGGATCTATGGAAATGCCCGATTCTTACTTATCTATTTATTTGCGGGGTTTGCGGGCTCCCTTGCAAGCTTTGTTTTCACATCGTCCCTTTCTGCAGGAGCATCCGGCGCGATCTTCGGGTGTTTTGGTGCTCTATTGTTTGTTGGTATGACGTATCCAAAATTGTTCTTCCGGACGATGGGGATGAACATCCTGGTACTGATCGGAATCAACCTGGCTATCGGATTTACCATCCCGGGAATTGATAATGCCGGACATATTGGTGGGTTGATAGGCGGATTCTTAGCTTCAGCTGTTGTCCACTTACCTAAGCATAAAAAAACAATTCCCCGTGTATTAGGTCTTGGGGCTGCTGTGGGACTGACATATTTTTTGCTCATCCAAGGCTATGACAGCGAAAACCCGAACCTGCTACTGTCCCAAGCTGAAACGATGATTCAGCAGGAAGACTTTGAAGAGGCGCGCGGCCTGCTTACCCAACTGGAAGACAAGGAAAAGGAATACCCGGAAGTACTTTTCTACCTTTCTTTTATTAATATAAAGGAAGGTCGGATAGAGGAAGCTAGGGAACAATTAGAAAGATTGACTGCTATTGCTCCGGAATTTCATGAAGCATATTATAACCTGGCCCTTGTCTATTTGGAACTTGATGAAACACAAAAAGCATCTTCCTCCATTAACAAAGCAGTGGAACTTGATTCTAAAGGCGAGAACTATATTAATTTACAGACCGAAATCAATCGTATGGTAGAGGGTGACTAGAGTCACCGGTTTTTAAATGCACCATAAACGACTTCCTTTTTAACAGGGAAGTCGTTTATGGTGCTTGTTTATTAAATAATAGCAAAAGCGGTACTCATAGAAGATGAATGGAGCCCGGAATCTGTGACTGGAACCCTGAATCTAACTGAAACCAACTATTCAATTCATAAAAAAGGACGGCTTTTTCTTGCCCGGTTTTACTTTTTTCGAGAAATCAAAGAAATCCTTCTGAAGTTTGAATTATTTTAAGGCTATTGGCAAAAAATGAAAAGATAAAAGGTGATGATTTTAAGTTAGGTCACACTTTAGGAGGAAGGAACTTTGACTTGGCATAAACCGACGAAGAAGATGTCAGGAGATTTTGAAAAGGATGTTGGGTATTTAAAAGATAGAATGGCAGTGGATAAGAGCTTTGATTTGATCTTCCTGGACCTTCATTATGCTGGAAGAAGGATAGCCATGTTCCTGGTGGACGGGTTCGGTAAAGATGATATCATGTTGTTCTTAATGAAATTCCTGTCCGACTTATTGCCGGAAGACCTTGAGGAGAAACCACTTGATAAACTGTTAAAAACTTACATACCTTATGTCGAAATTGATAAAACAGACGATTTGGAAAAAGTCGTTGATCAGGTGCTGGCTGGACCTACAGTTATGATAGTGGAGGGCCTGGAAGAAGCTGTCATCATCGATTCGAGGACGTATCCTGTTCGTGGGCCTGAAGAGCCGGATATGGAACGGGTGGTTCGTGGGTCACGGGATGGGTTCGTCGAGACGTTGATTTTCAACTGTGCATTGATTCGCCGGAGAGTGAGGGACAGCTCACTCAGAATGGAATATATGCAGGTGGGAAGAAGGTCAAAGACGGATATAAGTCTATGTTACCTCGATGAATTGGCAGACCCACATCTTGTAGAGGAAATAAAAGCGTCGCTTGAAAAGATTGATACAGACGGATTGCCAATGGCAGAGAAGACGTTAGAAGAATTTGTCGGAGGCAGGCATTGGAACCCGTATCCAACAGTTAGATACACAGAAAGACCGGACACGGCTGCAGCCCATTTATATGAAGGCCATGTATTGGTAATCGTGGACAATTCACCAAGTGTCATTATAACCCCGGCGACATTTTGGCATCATCTGCAGCATGCGGAAGAGTACAGAAATAAACCTGTGGTTGGAGCCTACTTGAGGCTGGTAAGATTCCTCGCTGTATGGGCATCCATATTTATTTTGCCATTATGGTACTTGCTTGCTACAAATACACAGTTATTGCCGGAGCAATTGTCGTATATTGGTCCCAGCGAAGTTGGCGCGGTTCCATTGATTGCCCAAATCCTCATTATTGAGGTCGGGATAGATATGCTGAGGATGGCAGCCATTCATACACCGACATCTTTGGGTACAGCCCTTGGACTCGTTGCCGCAATCCTTATTGGGGATGTGGCAGTAAAGGTGGGTCTGTTTGTCCCGGAAATCATTCTCTACCTGGCAATAGCCGCCATCGGCACATTCGCTACACCGAGCTATGAACTTAGCTTGGCAAACCGGCTGTTTCGAATTGTCATGCTGTTGTTGACGTTCATGTTTGGTGTGATAGGCTTCATGGTGGGAATGGTTATCCTTGTTCTTTTCCTGATGATGATGAAATCGTACAATGTTCCATACCTATGGCCATTTATACCATTTAATTACCGAGGATTCCGAGATGTGTTGATACGTTCCCCAATTCCGTTGAAAAACAGGAGGCCGACGATTTTGCATCCCGAAGACCCAGATAGATAAGATCAATTTTATAGAATGTTGCCATAAAACGGATGGGATATTTCCCCACCCGTTTTTTGCGTATTTTCGTGCTTGACGTTGCAAGTGATTCCTTTATACTAAAAATGAAGTACATATCCTTTAATGCAGTAATATAGAAAGGCTACTTTAGTAAACGTTGTTGCCCAATTTACTGTCGTGCTCTTTTCCCTGCAATACTAAATTTACTACATGCATATCTAGAGTATGTAAGCAGTGAAAAGTCCTATTGCCGACTTTTTACTAGTGATTTGCAACAGTCTATTTAAAAAAGAGCCCATAGAAAAGGTGAATTCATGAAAACGATGTATGATGTAAGACAGCTACTGAAGAACTATGGTGCATTCATCTACACAGGTGACAAAGTCGCGGACATAGAAATGATGGAAGATGAGGTAAGGGAACTGTACCGATCAGGCATGTTGGATGCCGCACTCTTCCAGTCTGCCATGATGATACTAAGACAAGAGCTGTCAAAATTAACATAAAGAAAAGGTGAATGGAAATGGAAAACAAATGGCTAGTTGGTGTTGATCTTGGTGGAACAACCATTAAAATGGCGTTCATCACTCAATACGGCGAAATTGCCCATAAATGGGAAATCGTAACGAATATCAGTGAGAAAGGAAAATATATCACTACCGATATAGCTAAAGCGATCGATAGTAAACTTGAGGAACTTGGCGAATCCAAATCAAAATTGAAAGCGCTTGGAATGGGTGCACCGGGCCCAGTGAATATGGCAACGGGCTTAATCTATGAAGCCGTTAACTTAGGGTGGGAGAACTATCCTTTAAAAGATCTTCTCGAGGTGGAAACAGGTCTACCGGTAGTTGTAGATAATGATGCGAACCTTGCTGCTATTGGCGAAATGTGGAAAGGTGCAGGTGAGGGGTCCAAGGATCTTATTTGCGTAACGCTCGGAACAGGAGTTGGCGGAGGTATCATCACAAATGGAGAGATTGTCCACGGAATTAATGGTGCCGGTGGGGAAATCGGACACATTACTGTACTTGCAGAAGGTGGTGCTCCTTGCAACTGTGGTAAAACGGGCTGTCTGGAAACGATTGCATCCGCTACGGGTATCGTGCGGCTTGCAAAGGAAGCGATGGAGGAAAATCCGGGAAGTAAGCTGGAAGAAGTGGCTAAACAAGAAGGATTGACCGCAAAGGTTATCTTCGAGCAAGCTGATTCCGGAGAAGAAGTATCTTTACTTGTCGTAAACAAAGTTGCTTCATACTTAGGGCTGGCACTTGCCAACTTGGCTAATGCGATGAATCCGGAGAAGATCGTCATCGGCGGTGGGGTTTCAAAAGCGGGGGATAAGCTATTGAACCCAGTTCGTGAACATTTTGTGAAGTATCTTTTCCCTAGAACCAAGGTTGGGGTGAAAATTGCAGAAGCTACTTTAGGAAATGACGCTGGTGTGATTGGTGCTGCCTATTTAGCAAAGACGAAATTGTAAAAAAGTGTATGGTTTATTCTTGCTTCCACATGGGTAAAAATGTAGAAAGAAGCAAGCATAGTACGTAAAGGAGGCTTCTTAATCAGAAGCCTCCTTTTGTTTGACTATTTAGAATTCAATAACTTCTCTTTTTCATGAAACTTTTTTGCTTGTACTCCGTCTATTATATATAGATGCAAAACCAGCCCAACACTATTATTCTACTTCTTCCCTGTAAATGCAGTATTAATTATCCATTGATTTTTTGTAAAAAAAGTTTTAAGATATGTCGTAGCCGAAATTTTTACATGCTGAATTTTGGTAAGTGATACATCTAATCAGAATTATTATCAATAATAAAATAAAGAGCTTCCCTGTCTTTCGCTTTAAGGAGGTTAAAAAGATGAAGCAAGCCTTTAAATCTAAAGTGCCTTTTATTCTTATTGCAGTTGTACTGCTTTGGGTAAAAACCTACATTGTTTATAAAACAAGCTTTAATATTACAATTGAATCCGTTAAACAAGAATTTATCCTATTTATTAACCCGTTAAGTTTTATTTTACTGATAGCCGGCTTAGCCCTATTCTTTAAGGAAAAGGGTATGAAACGATATTTGATCATCACAAGTTTCATCGTTTCGTTTGTGTTGTATGCAAACGCCGTTTATTACCGCTTCTTTAATGATTTCATCACGATCCCGTTGCTTTTCCAATCTGGAAACATGAGTGATCTTGGCGGAAGTATCACAGAACTGATGACTCCAATGGACTTGTTGATGTTTACGGACGTGGTCATCCTGATTGCTTTAGCGAAATGGACACCACAATTTGTGAGTATGTCTACCTGGAGACCGAAAGTACGTAAAATGTACTTCCTTTCCATTGTTGGTATCTTCCTGTTTAACTTGGGATTAGCAGAAACGGAAAGACCACAGCTATTAACACGTACTTTTGACCGTGAGATCCTTGTCAAAAACTTAGGGACTTACAACTATCACGTGTATGATGCTGTGCTTCAATCCAAGACACGCGCCCAGCGTGCGATGGCAGATGGAAGTGAGCTTGCAGAAGTTCAAAACTATATAAATGCCAATTACAAAGCTCCGAACGATGACTTGTATGGAGTTGCAGAAGGAAAGAATATCATCATTGTGAAAATGGAGTCATTACAAAGCTTTGTCATTGATAATGAGATCAATGGTGAACCAATTACTCCATTTTTGAACGAGTTAAAAGATCAAAGTTATTATTTCAACAATTTTTATCACCAGACAGGGCAAGGGAAGACGTCTGACTCTGAATTCTTATTAGATAACTCCTTATATCCTGTTGGCAGGGGTGCTGTTTTCTTTACACATGGAACAAATGATTTCCACACAGCAACTCCTAATGCCATTCAGGAGAAAGGTTACACTCCAGTTGTGTTCCATGCAAACAACAAGAGTTTCTGGAACCGTGACGTGATGTATGACTCATTAGGATACGAAAAGTTCTTTGACATTGCGAGCTATGATGTCAATGAAGAAAACTCTGTCGGTTGGGGGTTGAAAGATGAGGAATTCCTCAAACAATCCGTTCCTCACATGAAGGAACTTCAACAACCGTTTTATGCTAAGTTCATTACATTGACTAATCACTTCCCATTCGTATTGGATGAAGAAGACAGATTCGTTGATGAGTTTGATTCCAACAGTCGTACGTTAAATCGCTATTTCCCGACTGTTCGTTACATGGATGAATCACTGAAAACCTTCTTTGATGAGTTGAAAGCAGCTGGTTTATATGAGAACTCCGTCATCATTATGTATGGTGACCACTATGGTATCTCAGAAAATCATAATGAAGCAATGGGCCAGTATCTAGGTAAAGAAGTTACTCCTTTTGATAACGCACAGCTACAACGTGTACCTATGATTGTTCATATCCCTGGTGTCACGGATAAGAATCCTAAGGAATTTGATACTGTTGGAGGTCAAATTGACCTCAAGCCTACCATCAAACATTTAATTGGTATGGAAACGAAAAACGATATACAATTCGGTGAGGACTTATTCTCTGAAGAACGTAATGACTTTGTAGTATTCCGTGATGGAAGCTTTGTTACGGATGAAGTGGTTTACACCAAGAATGCTTGTTATGATAAAGAAACAGAAGAAGAAGTAGAGCAAGAAGCATGTGAACCATATATGGAAAAAGCTAAGAAAGAGCTTCAGTACTCTGATAAGATTATATACGGAGACCTACTGCGCTTTTATGATGGAACATCCATTCAACTAGATGAGAGTAAGCTTGATGAATAACTAAAATAATGCTGCCATGAAGATTGGTTAAATCTTCGTGGCAGCATTTTTTGTTTGATTTCATACCAGCTTTAAGTGCGTTCTAAAACTTTATGAACATCCATAAGTTTTAGGTATAGACGTGTTTATTAGGTGGTGAGTATACGTTGGACGTAGTGAGCAGAAGAGGGGATACTCTATGGTATTTCAGTCAATTATTCCAGATACCCTTTTCATTGGTTGTGGATTCAAATAAAGATCTACCTTCAGAATCCCTTCTTACTAAAGGAGATACAATTTTCATACCAGGTTATATCAAGTCAACTTATGAGATGAAAGATGGTGACACCCTATCATCTATAATCCATCAAAAAAGAATCCCGATGGACTTTATATTTTTGATGAATCAAGATAAAGATCCATCGCGACTGAAACCAGGAGAAGTGATTTGTCTTCCTGAAAAAGTGTGCAGGCCAATAGTAAATCCAAAGAAGTTATATGATTATGATACTTTTCTACATGATCTTAACAAATTAAAAGAAGTATACCCCTTCCTGGAATGTACCTCTGTTGGACAATCCGTGATGGGGAAGCCTATCCATCACATGAGAATAGGAAAAGGTAACAAAAAAGTTCATTGGAACGGGAGCTTTCATGCCAACGAATGGATAACAAGTGCTGTAATTATGAACCTCCTTAATGATTATCTACTTGCCCTCACTAATGGTGTTCCACTGAGAGGGCTGCCATGCCTTCCACTATATGAAGGGACGGAGCTGTCCATTGTCCCAATGGTCAATCCGGATGGTGTCGATCTGGTGCTTAATGGGCCCCCTAATCTGAAGCCCTTCAAACAAATGGTAAAAAAGATCAATCAAGATCGAGCAGATTTCATGGGATGGAAAGCAAATATTAGAGGGGTGGACCTGAACAAACACTTTCCTGCAAATTGGATGGTGGAGAAAGTCCGAAAGGAAGAAAAGGTACCTTCCCCACGAGATTACCCTGGAGACTCCCCTTTGACAGAGCCAGAGGCACAAGCAATGAGGGAGCTTGCAGCAAAGGAGAACTTTGACAGGGTAATTGCTGTTCATACACAGGGAGAAGAATTCTACTGGGGATACGAAGGGTTAGAACCGCCTGATAGCGAGAGGATAGCGATCGAGTTTGAGCACGTAAGTACGTATAAGAGCGTGCGATATGTAGATAGCCATGCGGGATTTAAGGATTGGTTCATACAGGAGTTTAGGAAACCAGGATTTACACTTGAATTGGGAAAGGGTATCAATCCTCTTCCATTATCGCAATATGATACAATCTACCCAAAAACATTGGGTATTTTCTTGGCTTCCTTATATCTATAAGGAAGTCTTGCCATTTAGGAAAAAATGAAACGACAACGTCGGGAGAAGCTGAACGGTGGGCCACCAATGGCATAAGATAGCTGAGTGGCTCCCTTTTTCCCGTGACAGAATCACCTAAATCTTTTTAGGTTAACATTAAATAGAGTATTTATAAACACGAGAATTCGTAAATATTACTTTAGGAATAAAAATATTTTTCTCTTGTATTGAAACCTTTCCTCCCTCATAATCGTTAGTAAGATAGGGAAAAAGGAGGGGTGCAATGAAAAGAGTCTTATTTATTATTACAATAGTTCTTTGTATGTTGTCTGGATGTCAATCTCCTCCAACCCCCAAGGAAGTCAGCAATGCACCTTTACTATCTAACCATGCGAAACCTAAACCTTTCAATCCTTTAATACTTCATAATGAAACTTTAGAAATGCTCTCGATACCTGCTGAACAATTCAGTACTGTAGCTGAATGGCTGAATGATGAAACAATATTATATATAGAAAATGATGGAACAGGGTCTAAAGTGCTATCTTTCCATATATTGAGTGGGGAAACAGAGCTGTTCTTCGAATCAGCGGAAACCATTATTTCCGTCACTGCCAATAGTGATTTTGACCTATTTTTAATTCGTTCTGCCCCATCTTATACAGAAGGAAAATTAAGTATCGTTTCTGATAATGGAGAATTAATAGCGGGGTGGAATTTTGTTGACTCCATTGACCTAGTTACTTCTTGGGATCCTTACACAGGGGAAAAACTGCTGGTGTCTTCCTTTAAAGAAGATTGGTCCTATGACACCTATATTCTTGATGTACCTACACAAAATATGATAAAAAAGAATGTGGACGACCCATTTGTTCAATGGCTGTCTGAAGAGAGAGTGGGGTTTATCAATTGGAATCAGGAAATGCCACTATTGGAAGCACCTTTTTTCTCATATAATCTTACAACGAACGAAGCCAAAGAGATCTTGGAGAAAATAGTAACG
This sequence comes from Sutcliffiella horikoshii, assembly GCF_021991925.1. Lineage (GTDB taxonomy): Bacteria > Bacillota > Bacilli > Bacillales > Bacillaceae_I > Sutcliffiella_A > Sutcliffiella_A horikoshii_F. The sequence continues at coordinate 14,442 of NZ_RXZI01000005.1, forward strand.
TTTCAGTCCTATCATAAACTGTTATTTACAGTTGGAGACGTAAAAGACGAGCATATTGGATTGTACACCTTTTATCGTCTTCCAGACTTTGAAAGCGTCTATTCTTATGAGGCACCACTTTTAACCATGTATTCCAACTACCTCATCCCTTACTCGGCTTATGTAGTGGGGACGGAAAGGTTTTTTACATTTGAGCCAATAAGTGCGGGAAGTATTGATGTATACGCGGGAGGCTTTCAATTTGTAGAGGTTGATGTTGCAGAGGGGACAAAAAAAGTATTATATGAAGATATGGAAAATAAACCGATAAAATTCTCCCCGAATGGTCTATTGTGTTTATATGGATATCAATTAGAACAAATACTGATACCATCTACGGGTGAAATGCTAAATTTAGTGGAAGTATTCTAGAGGAGGATCAAGGAAATGGCCATAGTAGATGTAACCGTCATTCCGATTGGAACAAACGGACCAAGTGTGAGTGATTATGTAGCGGAGATTCAAGATATTCTAGAGGGATTTAAAGAAGAAGGAAAGATTAACTATAAATTAACTCCGATGAGCACCATTATCGAAGGAGAACTTCCGACGCTTATGCACGTCATTCAAGTTATTCATGAAGCTCCCTTCCAGAAAGGCCTGCATCGGGTGGCAACCAACATAAGAATAGATGACCGTCGTGACAAGAGTGTACAAATGGATGACAAGCTGCGTGCTGTGGAATCCAAAAGATCAAATTCAATATAAAACAAACAAAGCAAAGCAACCTTTTGCTTGGCTCAGTTTGTAGACAAAGTTACTCAACCTTCAAGGTATGCAATAACCATATTGATCGTAGTGGAAGACGCGCAGACTCCTGCGGGAGGAAGGGACATGGGAGACCCCGCAAGGCGTAAGCCTGAGGAGGCTCCCGGACCGCCCGCGGAAAGCGAAGCGTCTGGAACGAAGATCAATAGTTAAAAGGAATCCTAAAAATAAATAGGGTTTGTCAACAGTCTGAGCCAAGCAACCTATTGCTTGGCTTTTGCCTACATAAAAAATCCTTTTGTTATCCTTCCTTGCCCCTGACACTTTGTACACTTTTTGTAGAAGGGAAGTATGAAGAGCTTCTTTCTTCCTGATCCGTGACAAGTTCCGCATAAAGTTTTTACTGCCAATATTATCGCCCTCCTTGTTAAAAAACCTTTTATCTTTATTATTTCCAAGCCGGTCACAAACTAACGAGGAATCCATATATTTTCAGTATATTCAATTATAAATAAAATGCTTATTAACCTCTCCTACACAAAAAAGAGTATTCTTCCATTAAAGGAAAAATACTCTTTTTTGTGCAAGCGCAAGGCGCTCCAATTTTTAATTAGTGTGCTACAGGATAACCGTGTTGAATGATAGTCATTACGGTAAACCAACCAAACACTGCAACGGTTCCAAAAGCGAAAAGAACTCCTAGGAAGTTTTTTTCTTTCAGGGAACGGACAAGTCCTAGTACACATAAAATTGTTACAAGTCCAAAGATAATAACTAATGGCAAGGTTAACGCCCCTTTCAGAAATCATTTCTATTTGAAAGAAATCACGAAAAATAAAGTATGTAATGGCACATTACACTCCACTTACATTTTAAATGTTTTCTTACTATTTGTCGAGGTCAAAAAATGACACTTCTATGTCATAAGCCTTGGCTACTTTTATAATATATTCTTTATGTTCTTTGTCAATAATATACGATTTTTTATATTGTTCCTCCATTGCGATAATGGATTCCTCTAATTGTATAAGAAACATGTTGATATCTTCCTGTCTACCGCTTTCAATCCGAAAAATAGAAACCATATCCTGATACAGAAAGTGATTATTCTTTTCCGTTATAAAGCCATAATCAGTAAACAAGGAACTGGCAATCGGATTTTCCAATAAAGAAAGTACATAGGTTTCCTCTAAAATACAACGATCCGCAAGCATGTTCTTTACAACCTTTGCTTCCATCGCAGTATTTGCGATAAGTAGATTGTCATCCACATCAAAAATACTGGCAATCTGTTTCATTTGCAAGAGGAGGTTCTGAAAGTATTGCGGTTTGTCATCTGCACATTGTATTTCTAATCCATACATCGACTTCATCGGCAGTTTCCTTTCGTTTCTCAAGTTCTACTTCTTAGTGTAAAATAGATGAATAGATACTTCAAGGAAAGGTGTGGAAGAAAAATGAAATGGACTCAATTGCCACTAGGGCCCTTACAAACTAATGCATATCTGTTAATCAATGATAAGAAAGAGTGCCTTATCTTTGATCCAGGGAGCGAGGGGGATGCATTTAATGCTTATTTGGAAGAAAAGTCCCTGCAACCATTGGCAATTCTTTTAACCCACGCTCATTTCGATCATATCGGTGCGGTGGATGCGGTTCGCAGCAAGTGGGATATTCCAGTTTACATACATAAAAAAGAAAAGAATTGGTTGATGGATCCCAGTTTGAATGGTTCTCAGTTCTTCCAGCTCGGCCCAATCAAAGCCGACCCTGCAGATCATATTATCCAGGGGGAAGAGAAATTGACATTTTCCAATTTCGAGCTTGATGTTCTCTTCACTCCGGGACATTCCCCAGGAAGTGTCAGCTTCTACCACAAAGAAAGCAAGGTAGTTTTTGCGGGAGATGCCCTTTTTGCAGGGAGTATCGGAAGAACCGATCTCCCAGGCGGTAACCACGATCAACTTATACAAAGCATACACAACAAGCTGATGACCCTACCGGAGGAGACAACTGTTCTTTCAGGCCACGGGATGACCACAACCATAGAAAGGGAAATGGATAGTAATCCTTTCTTGAACGGCTTCTAAAATGGTACCTAAGCATTTAAAAGAAAAGATAGAGAGCGCCCCTGCCCTACGTTTAGACTATGCACAATTTATGGAGGAAGTCCTCTATCATCCTGTACATGGCTATTATATGAAGGATAAAGAAAAGGTGGGGGCGAAAGGGGATTTTATTACATCAAGTAACATTCACGATATATACGGAAAAATCTTCGCCAAGCTCTTTATACACTATTTCCATGAGGCAAACATTTTGCCTGTGCTGATTGAAATAGGTGGTGGAAACGGTAGATTTGCTGCTCAACTCCTTACAGAGGTGGAAAGGATAGATCCTCTCCTCTTTGATAAACTTGAATACATCATGGTGGAGACAAGTCCTTTTCATATTTCGTTGCAAAGAAAAGCCATTCCAAGATCCGCACGTGTTACTTATTGCCGTTCCATTGATGAAATTCCAAAAGAAAAACACAATGGTGTTATTTTCTCTAATGAACTTTTTGATGCCCTGCCTGTTCATGTTGTGGAATGTGTAAGTGGGGTGATACAAGAAGTGTTTGTGACAATGGATAATGAGAGCAATCTGGTGGAAACAAGGATCCCATTAGTAAATCCGGCTATAAGTGATTATTTGACTTTTCATGACATTACCCTTGTGGAGGGACAACGATTGGAAGTTCCCCTTGCAATGATTGCTTATGCGAAAATGCTGTCAAAAAAACTGGAGAAAGGGAGTATCATCACGGTCGATTATGGTTATAGATTCTCAGATTTGGTTCATGAGGAGCGTAAAGGTGACAGTTTGAGGGGATATTTCCAACATACCATGGTGACAAATCCACTGTTGCATCCATATGATATGGACCTCACTACCCATGTACATCTCGATGCGTTGGAAAAGGTGTTTTTAGAGCAGAGACTTGAACATATATGTACAATGAGGCAGGGGGAATTCCTGGTGGCAGCAGGGATACTTGATTATCTGCAGGAGAATCAGGATCCCAACCCTTTTTCAGAAAAAAGCAAGCAAAACAGAGCCATCCGCTCCCTCATCATGGACAGCAGCTGGAGCAACTCCTTCCACGTCCTGGTACATGAAAAGAATACAAACGTGTGGAGCGATTTATTAAATAAATCAACCAGTACTATAATAAAATAGAGCCCCCCCTGTTGACGGAACACATTTTTTTCGCGCGATGAATCCTCGCCGAAGCCTTCCTTGTCCTCTAGGAGAGGTAGCGGTAACTTGAAACCCTTTAACGGTGTGAGGCTCGCATCGCCCCGAAGGAAGCAAGACGAAATAATAAAAAGCGATTGACATAAGTCAATCGCTTTTTATTGTTTAGGTACGTATGTTTAATGACCACCAGATCCAGGCACCATCATAAATGTTGTCCAATACGAGAAGGCAACAAAGAAAATTGTTAAATATGCTCCGAAAATATAGATGTACATACGTTCAGATAGCTTAAGATAACTTAATAAAATGAAGAATACCGTTTGTCCGAAGAAAAGTAAAGACGTTTGAGTCATGTGGCCAAGATAAAACATAACTGCAAAAATCCCTGTCCAGAAACCCATTACACGGTACATACGATCCATATGTATCCCCTCCTTACGCACTAATCCTTATGCTTGTCACTTACCTATTATAATGTACCAATACTTTACTTGTAAATAAGCGTTTGTTTCTAGTTTGTGACGATTGCATGATAAGTACATTTTTCTCCAGCCTTAGCCAGATTATACAACTCTTTTTCTATGATTCTTATTTCCATTATAAAGCAAAAAGAAACATTCGTCTTGCATTTAAAGAGTTAATAAAACAGTTGTCGTTTTTTGTTCAAAAAAATAATTATCTTTTTGCTGTACAAAAGTTATACAAATAGTATACAATGAGATTAACATAAAAACTTATTAAAATGATCATAAAAAACGGGGAGGTAAGTAAAATGAATGAAATCACTTTTTACAGTTATCCAAGTTGTACATCCTGCAGAAAAACAAAGAAATGGCTAAAGAGTAACAATATCACGTTTCAAGAAAAGCACATCTTCAGGGAAACCCCTAACCACGATGAGATGATGAAAATCCTTTCTTTAACTACAGAGGGGATAGATGAAATCTTGGCAACAAGAAGTCAAACATTCAAAGATCTTGGAATCGACGTAAACGAATTGACCGTATCCGAACTGATCAAGCTTATTATTGAAGAACCTAAGCTGCTAAGAAGACCTATCATCACAAGTGGTAAAAAACTGATTGTTGGCTATAACGAATCGGCTTTACAAAAGCTGAATAGACAAAGAGCAAAGGTGGATTTAAAGAAATCCGTTTCATAATATCTGTCCAAACATTCCGGGAGACAAAAATTGTCCGGAATGTTTTTTTGTTTTTCTTTCAGCCTTTCACTACTTTTCCCCATTTTTTCTTTATATAGAAGGTGAAAGGGGGTGAGAACATGGCAGATTACGCAGTAGAAAATGTCCAACTTCGTCTTATGTATGAACTTGGAGAGGATGGCAGAGGAAACTTGATGTACCGTACTAAGAACTACAACAACGTAAAGGTGGATGCGGAGGCAACAGCACTTTTACAAGCAGCAGGAGCGATTTCTGGTTTGCAAACAACACCAGTATCGACTGTTAGACGCAGTGAGTTGCACTTCCTAGGGTAACGAAAACGGAACTAAAATAGAAAGGAGGAACCCTAATGTTTACATTGGAATTGCTCTTCTTAAATGAAGAAGGATCGGCTGTGAAGATTTTAGTTGACGATCCCAAGATAGATTTAACAGCTGAGGAAATTGAACTTGCGATGGATGCCATTATTGGAGCGAATGTTTTCACATCCAAAGGTGGAAACTTTGTTGAAAAAAATGGTGCAAGGATCATTGAGCGTAATGTAACAGAATTTGAAATAGTATAACGAGGACAAGAAAGGTCTACTTTTTATGGTAGGCCTTTCTTATTTCAGAAGAAAGGAGGAATTGGCCATGGATCAGTGGTGGACATGGATAAGCGAAGTGGGATTCCCGATTGTCGTAACGTTCTATTTGTTGCACCGTATTGAACAGAAATTAGAAAATGTAACAAAGTCGCTGCAACAGCTTCCCTATCAATTATCTAAACAGTCACTGCCTTCAAGGGGGATTAAATAAAGCATAAGGGCAGGCTGACGAAACAGAAAATATGGTTCTCAGCCTGTGCTTTTACTAAATGCTTTGCCTTTCCATCTTATTTCGATAATAATATAGAGTAGAGAATGACATGAAGGATGTTGATATGATGAAAAATAAAAAAATAGTATTCACAGGTGGAGGGTCTGCAGGACATGTCACACCAAATATCGCAATTATAAACAAATTAAAAGCATCTGGTTGGGATATTACATATATCGGTTCTAAAAATGGTATTGAAGAAGAAATTATAGGCAATGAGAAGATACCTTTTCATGGCATTTCCAGTGGAAAGCTTCGCAGATACTTTGACTGGAAGAACTTCTCTGATCCTTTACGCATTATTAAGGGGGCAATGGAGGCGCTGTTCATCTTAAGGAAAGAAAAGCCAAGTGTTGTTTTCTCCAAAGGCGGATTTGTGACAGTTCCCGTTGTGATGGCAGCCAAGATGTTGAAAATACCGGTTATTATTCATGAATCGGACATTACCCCGGGACTTGCCAATAAAATTGCCACAAAGTTTGCAACAAAAGTCTTTGTCACATTCGATGAGACGTTAAAGCATTTTCCGAAAGATAAAGTCCTTTTCACAGGTTCACCTATCCGTGAAGAGTTGTTTAAGGGAAAAGCCCAAGAGGGGAGGGCATTGCTCGGTTTTCACGAGCAAAAGCCAATACTCACGATTATGGGTGGAAGCCTAGGTGCCAAGAAAATAAATGAAACCTTGCGTCAGATCTTGGATGAACTCACAGATCAATTCCAAATTGTTCATATTTGCGGGAAAGGAAATGTGGACAGTTCTCTACAAGGAGTCAAAGGGTATAAACAATTTGAATATATCAATCAGGAACTTCCTGATGTGTTGGCTGCATCGGAATTTATCATCTCCCGGGCGGGGGCAAATTCAATTTTTGAATTTCTCGCCTTGCGGAAACCGATGCTGTTGATTCCTCTCTCCAGAAATGCGAGTAGAGGTGACCAGATACTAAATGCACAATCCTTCGAGAAAAAAGGGTTTGCCAAGGTTTTATTTGAAGAAGAGTTAACAAGTGACACTCTGCGTAAGCAATTAAATACCTTAAAAACAAATAAAGAAGTGCTGCAAAGAAAGATGGCAGAGGATAGCGCACCTAATACACTTGACATTATCCTGCAAGAAATCGTGAAGGCAGCAAAATAAAGTAAGAAGCGGGTCAAGGTGCTTTTGTGTGTAGACAAAGTCCAACAATGATAAAAATTTCTAGTTGATCGCAGTGGAAGGAGAGGAGACTCCTGCGGGAGAAAGGGACAGGGAAGACCCCGCAAGGCGTAGCCTGAGGAGGCTTCCGGACCGCCCGCGGAAAGCGAAGCTCCTTCAACGGAGATCAACTGTTTCAAGTGTTAACCTATCTAATTTATAGTTTAACAACAGTCAGAAGCAACCAGTACTAGGTTGCTTTTTTTATTTGTTGTAAGTAAAATTTCCCATTCGGGATAAACTATCACCATCCACTACGAAAGAGAGAGGCCGACTATGAAAAAACAAACATTAAAATTGTTCACGATAGCTCTCATCGGATTTGTCATCATCATTTCCGTGCTCTTATATTTCTTTTCTGAACGTTTTACACGTGCTTGGCTACCGATTGATAATGGTTTCGGGGAAACGGTCACCTTATCGCCGGATGACAAATCTATTGTATTCCCGTTCTATCAAAGTGGGGATGGAGCATTGTATCAAGCAAATGTGGATGGCAGCGAGGTAAATCAATTAACCTATCCAAGACAGGCTGAAAGTCACGTGCACCCCAGATATTCTTCTAATGGAGATAAACTACTCTTTCTTTCCCAAGAAAAAGGAAAGGGTTCTTTAAAACAATCTTTATATCTTATGGATAGTGACGGCAGTAACTTAATAAAGCTATCAGATGAAGATGAGCTCATAACGGACGCAGTGTTTTCTGAAGATGATCAATTCATCTATTACTTTGTAGCGCAAGATTATAAAGAAGGAACTGAACTGGATGAGGGACCAACAAACATTGATCTATATTCAATTTCTGTTGTAGGAGATAATAAAGAAAGGCTCACACATGATGAAAGCGTAAAGAAAAGAAGTTTATCCCTAACAGAAGATGGGGGGAAACTTGGGTTTGTGGAATGGGTGCTGGATGAGGAGGAAGGTTTAAGTTCTTCATTTGTCATGATGGACACAGATACTAAGGAAAAAGAATATGTAAACCCGAACTTTGATTTTAAGACCAATATTATATACAGTGCGAAAATATCTCCTGAGGGAGGCCTAGTTGCGTTCTCTGCAGCAAGTGAAAATCCTCGCAAAAAGTCTCAATTTATTTATGAGATGTACACAATGGATACTGCTGGGAATGAAGTGCAACCGATAACAAGCTTTCGCACATTGATTACAGAACCAGTATTCTTCCGCGATAAAGATCGAGTATTATTCATTCAAGACCAGAGTTGGCTAAGAGGGAAACCGAATTATAAGTTGTGGGCAGTGGACATTGACGGTGAACAGATCAAGTCCATCACCTTGCAAATGCCACAATTTTCAGGAACAATTCTTTAATTTGGGTAGTTCCCAGGGAAAAAACTTTACGTTAATTTTAGTTTATACTAATCATTAAAAAAGCAGCGCAAGCGTCCAATGAACGCCAGCCCTGCTTTTTTTTGTGCTATGTTTATTACTGAATCATTGGAAGTAAATAGCTAATAATGAACCAGATGATCCCGAAAAATATGATTAGATAAGCTGTGTATTTGATGAATGTAGATGCAACCATTCCTCTATCCTCTTTTGTTTCCCTTTTATCAACCCTTACATCTTTATCTTCCATTCTAACCCCTCCTGGGAAAATCTATATTTACTGGATACATACCCTTATGATAAAGGCATAAACCTTTTCGAAGTTAATAGGAAGAAAGCGCTATACTACAAAAGTAAGTAGAAATCCCGGTTCAGGAAAGTGTATAATGAAAAAATAGTGTAATTCAGTAATTTAGCAGATAACTTTCCCAAGTGGGACTTTGTATCTATATCAAGCATTAAAAGATATAATTAAGAAAATGACCTTTTGTAGGTTATTACTTTCGTTAAAATCAATCATCTAAGATATAAGAGGTATTTTATGAAAAGGAAATGGCTAAAATTTATACCTTTAATCTATCTGTTCTTTGGAATTGTATGGATTGGCTTAACAGATTATTGGTTATATGTCCTAAATCAAAATAATCATCATGTTATAGCAGAATATATAAATTTGCTCAAAGGCTGGTTGTTTATCCTCATAACAACTGTATTGTTGTATATGATGTTGAAGAAGCACGAAGCATTGAAGGAGCTGGAACAAAAGGAGCAGGAGCTTTCCACGCTTATCAATAATATGCCTGATTTTGTTTGTTTCAAGGATGGGCAGGGCAGGTGGCTTCAAACGAATGACTACGGTCTTGCTCTTTATGATTTGCAAAATATCAATTATAAAGGGAAGACAGACCTTGAGCTCGGAGAATATTCACCTCACTTCAAGGAAGCCTTTGAATATTGTACAGAAACCGACAGGCAGACTTGGGAGGGAGGTCAAACCTCCCGTGAAGAAGAGTCATTCTGTTTGGCGGATGGTGAACAAAAGACGTTTGATGTTATTAAAGTCCCCCTATTTTACCCAGATGGTCGCAGGAAAGCGCTTGTTACGATAGGGAGGGATATATCCTCGCTGAAGAAGACGGAACAGCTGTTGGTCACAAAAGAAAAATTATCTGTGGTAGGAGAACTCTCTGCAGGTATTGCCCATGAAATAAAAAATCCATTGACAGCGATTAAAGGCTTTATCCAGCTGATTCAAAAATCAGGCAAAGCAAACCGACAACATGTGGAAATGGTGCTATCCGAAATCGATAGAATAAATGAAATCGTTTCTGAACTGTTGGTGCTTTCCAAGCCGCAGACGAAGGAACTCACCCTCCTTCCAATTTTGGATATCATACAGTATGTGATAAAACTGGTGAGCAATGAAGCCCGAAATAATAATATCACTCTAGAAATCTTGGATATGCATGAGGATATGTTAATTAGGGGTGATAAGAACAGTCTCAAGCAGGTTTTCATCAACCTTGTCAAAAATTCAATGGAAGCAATGCCAGCAGGAGGGAAAATTGAAATAAGCGGAAAGCATGACCGTATGGAAGGTGTTATTGTCACAGTAAAGGATGGGGGTAACGGTATCAGCCCTTCCAATCTTGAAAAGCTTGGAGACCCCTTTTTCACCTCAAAAGAAAAGGGGATGGGTCTTGGCTTGACCATTACTAAAAAGATAATCCAGGAACATAAGGGACAACTTAAGATTGAAAGTGAAGAAGGGGTTGGGACAACGGTCACCGTTTTACTACCATCACATTGAAAAATGTGCGTTTGTATAGAAGATAGATGACCAAGCAGTTCGTAGATTATTGCATAAAATATATCGTGTGCAGCTTCCTTCTCCTTTCGTACACGGGATTTTTGGACAGAGACTCTTCTCTGTCCCCTTTTTATTTTTATGCTCCGAAGTAAAGTATTTTCAGGAAAAAAGGGTATAAATAAGACATTATAGATAAGATGGGGGAGCCTAATGACAAAGCATAGAATGTATGACCTTATAGGAATAGGAATTGGTCCTTTTAATTTGGGATTGGCTGCATTAATCGAGGAACAGCCCACCCTTACATCCATCTTTTTTGATAAAGAAGAAGGCTTCAATTGGCATCCAGGTATGCTTATTGAACAATCTGATTTGCAGGTTCCATTCATAGCGGATCTGGTTACTTTTGCAGACCCTACAAACAAGTACAGCTTTCTCAATTATGTACATAAACAAAACAGGCTGTTTCAATTTTTCTTTTATAGACGGTTTGATATTCCGCGAAGAGAATATAACCTTTATGCGAAGTGGGTTTCAGCTAACCTAATGAATTGCCAGTTTCAATCGGAGGTGGTCGCAGTCTCCTACAAAGGTGATATGTATGAAGTGAGGGTGAGAGAGACTGCGACAAAGAAAGTCAGTACCTACTTTGCAAAGCATATTGTAGTCGGGACAGGCAGTGTACCATTTATTCCAGACAACATCGAGAAAAGTGAACATGTTGTGCATACAAGTAATTATTTGCATGCTGCAAAAGATATTAAAGCATCTTCTTCAATTATTGTGGTGGGCTCCGGACAGAGTGCAGCAGAGGTTTTCTACGAATTGCTGGAGGATCAAAAACATCATAAATATTCCCTTACGTGGTACACTCGTTCACCAATTTTTTCTCAACTAGAAAGCGCTAAACTCGGGCAGGAGGTTTTTTCACCAGATTATGTGCATTATTTTCATGGACTTTCTTACGAAAAGCGGAAAGAAGCCTTAGAAAGGTTGGATTCTGTCCGTAATGGTGTGGATAAAGAAACGCTAATGAAGATCTATGACCTTCTCTACAATCGGTCCGTGGAAGGCCGGGACAAAAAAATCACCATCCAGCCCTTAACAGAAATGAATTCTGTGAAAGTGGAAAATAACTGTTTAAGCGTGTCCTGTAAGCAGTGGGAAAAAGAAAAGAAGTTTACGGTTCAAGCGGAGAAAGTGGTGCTCGCAACCGGATACAAGCCTCATATTCCTGAGTGGATTTGGAGTAATAAGGATGACATTGTATGGGAAAGTGAAAAAGAATTCAAAGTTGATGAGAAGTTTAGGTTGGTCTGGAAGGAAGAAAGGCAGAACCAAATGTATATATCGACGAACCTTGAGCATTCCCATGGTACTGCAGCGACCAATTTAAGTCTGGCCGTCATGCGAAATCAGACCATCATTAATGATGTGGCAGGTAGGGAGGTTTATCCGATTCAAAAGGATACCATCTTTCAGCAATTAATGCCGGATGCGTAATGGAACGTTTAGTTTGTCAGATGGCGGGTAATTTAACACATATGTAGTTAAATGGCTCTGTTGGTTCGCAATTTTAAGCATCAAACAGAGTAATCCCAATATAAAGGAGACGTTCTATCATGAGTAAAAAAATTGCAGTACTATTAACCAATGAATTTGAAGATTCCGAGTACACAGAACCCGCAAAAGCCTTTGAGGAGGCAGGTCACAAGCTAACGGTAATCGAAAAATCTAAGGGTGAAACGGTCAAAGGAAAAACAGATGGAGTGGAAGTCACGACTGATGCAGGAATTGACGATGTTAGTCACGAAGATTTCGATGCCCTGTTGCTACCGGGAGGATTCTCACCCGACATACTTAGGGCAGATGATCGATTTGTTTCCTTTACCAAAGCATTCATGGATGATAAGAAACCGGTCTTTGCTATCTGCCATGGTCCGCAATTACTTATCACGGCGGAAGCTCTTAAAGGACGAGACATTACGGGTTATACATCTATCAAGGTCGACCTGCAAAATGCAGGGGCTCATTTCCATGACAAGGAAGTGGTCGTATGTCATGACCAACTGGTTTCTAGTAGAACACCAGATGACATTCCTGCATTTATCAGGGAATCGTTGAAGCTTCTAAAATAATATTGGAAGGATCCAGACAAGGAGTAATACTCCAGTCTGGATCTTTTTTTATGAAACAAAATGCCAAAATATACTAAAAAGTTTTATTGAAATACGTTTTCTAATATGATTCTCTATCATAATCATCCATAAACTTGTATAAAGATTGTCGATTGTTTCAAACTAACTCTTTATTTTAAAAGGTTTATTTGCATTTGTATAAAAAGTTTGAATAATTAGACTCATATTTTCCTAGTTTGATTGAATCATAAACATAATACTGTTATAATATTAAGAAAATTGTAACACGAAAGGAGGTAAATGGGTGAATTTATATATATCGGTTGATATGGAAGGAATTAGTGGCCTAGTAGATCATACCCACGTCGATTCTAGGCTGCATAACTATGAACGCGGTCGTAAAATAATGACCCAAGAAGCAAATGCAGTTGTGACCACAGCATTTGAAAAAGGATTTAAGGAGGTTGTCGTCAATGACAGCCATTCCAAAATGAATAACATCCTGATTGAAGATTTGCACCCTGAAGTCAAATTGATAACAGGAGATGTCAAACCGTTCTCAATGGTGCAGGGATTGGATGAAAGCTTTGATGCTGCTATTTTTGTGGGGTATCATGCTAGGGCTTCCGTGAAAGGTGTCATGACTCACTCCATGATCTTTGGTGTGAGAAATATGTACATAAATGATGTGCAAGTTGGGGAGTTGGGATTTAACGCATATGTAGCTGGCTATTATGGCGTACCCGTCATCATGGTGGCTGGAGATGACCAAACCGCACTTGAAGCAGAAAGCCTCATCCCTGGGATACATTGTGCAGTGGTCAAGGAGGCTGCTTCACGTTCCGCTGCGAAATCACTGACTCCGATTAAAGCACAAGAGCTAATTAAAGAACGAACGTCCATGGCATTGGATGACATACATACTATAACACCGCTGGTACCGCCTGATCATCCGACGCTTCGTATTGAATTTGCCAATTACGGGCAAGCGGAATGGGCGAACCTTATGCCTGGAACCGAAATAGAGCCGGGCACGACAATCGTTAAATTTCAAGCAAAAGATATAAAAGAAGCCTATCAGGCCATGCTTGTGATGACAGAATTGGCAATGAGAACGACATTCAGTTGATAATTTCCACAAAATTACATAAGGCTGTTTAACAAAGTTTGTTCCATTTAGAAAAACATACAAATAACTGGATTAAAGCGAGTGACTGGAGAGAAAAGGAACGGTCAAACTTTAGAGCCAATAGCAACATTTTATTAGAAAACAGCCTTACATAAAAAACCCTATAGTGAAGAAAGTGTGAGTGGGAGAATGGGAACTTTTATAGCAAAACGATTACTAGCAATGCTCATAACTTTATGGGTCATCATCACATTGACCTTCTTCTTGATGCATGCCATTCCGGGTTCGCCACTCAACGAAGAGCGCTCTACAAGCGATGTTGTCCAACGCAACCTAGAAGCGCACTATCATTTGGACAAGCCGATACCTGTGCAATATGTGATGTATTTAAAGACGTTAGTGACATTGGATTTCGGACCGTCGATTAAACAGCCGTCCCAGACGGTGAATGACATGTTGGGACGCGGCTTTCCGATCTCGTTTGAACTAGGTATGATCACCTTGGCGATTGCGGTTATTTCAGGGATCTTCTTGGGAGTGATTGCCGCACTGAAACGAAACGGTGTCATTGATTACATGGCCATGACCTTTGCCGTTTTCGGAATATCCATACCGAACTTTGTGCTTGCAACCATGCTCATACAGCAGGTTGCCGTTACTTGGGGTTTGCTTCCCCCTGCCACCTGGACGAGCTGGAAACATATGATTTTGCCGACCTTGGCTCTTGCAACCGGACCAATGGCAATCATTGCAAGATTGACGAGGGCAAGCATGATGGAAGTGCTGACACAGGATTACATACGAACTGCCAAGGCAAAGGGATTATCCCCTGTGAAAATAGTGTTTAAGCACGCTCTTCGAAATGCGTTGCTTCCGGTCGTCACGATCCTTGGGACTCTTGCCGCAGGGATTTTGACTGGAACGTTTGTTATCGAGAAGATCTTTGCGATACCTGGAATGGGGAAATACTTCGTGGAAAGTATCAATACTCGTGACTATCCAGTCATTATGGGGACGACAGTATTTTATAGTGCTTTCTTGATTATGATGCTGTTTCTTGTAGACATAGCTTACGGGATATTAGACCCTCGTATCAAGCTTCATAAAAAGGAGGGGAACTAATATGGCTCAACGTAAACTGCAAGAAAATAACCATAACACTGTCCCGGATGAATGGTTCAAACCCGTTGATAAAAATAAGGGGGAGGCAGAAGCTGTGGTCCGTCCAAGTCTTTCCTATTGGCAAGATGCTTGGCGGAGGCTTGTGAAAAATAAATTGGCGATGGCAGGGTTGGTTTTTTTAGTGTTCTTGACCATCATGGCTATTTTCGGTCCGATTTTTTCCTCCCATAGTGTGACACAGACAAACCTGCCCAATCAGAATCAGCCTCCATCATCTACCCACCTTTTCGGTACAGATGAACTTGGGAGAGACGTATTCACACGTACCTGGTATGGTGCAAGAATCTCCCTGTTTGTCGGTTTGATGGCCGCACTGATCGACTTTATCATCGGGGTTATCTACGGGGGAATAGCCGGCTACAAAGGCGGCAGAACCGATAATGCCATGATGCGGGTGGTGGAAGTATTATACGGCCTTCCTTATCTATTAGTCGTCATTCTATTAATGGTAGTAATGGGACCTGGCTTATTGACCATCATCATTGCGCTTACTGTAACAGGTTGGGTCGGTATGGCAAGGATAGTCCGGGGGCAGGTGCTACAAATCAAGAATTATGAGTTTGTGCTCGCCTCCAAAACATTTGGAACGAAGACCTCTCGGATAATCAGAAAGAATCTTCTACCTAATACAATGGGACCCATCATTGTGCAAATGACATTGACAGTACCCGCAGCGATTTTTGCAGAAGCATTTTTAAGCTTCCTTGGCCTAGGTGTACAGGCTCCATATGCCAGTTGGGGTGTAATGGCCAATGATGGATTATCCACAATCATTTCCGGACATTGGTGGCGCCTTTTCTTCCCGGCATTCTTCATCTCCATGACTATGTTTGCGTTTAACGTGCTTGGAGACGGATTACAAGACGCACTAGATCCAAAGCTGAGGAGGTAAGTGACATCATGGAAAAAGTACTGCAAGTTAAAGACTTACATGTTTCCTTTACAACCTACGGGGGAGAAGTGAAAGCGGTTCGAGGTGTTAGTTTCGACCTCCATAAAGGAGAGACACTTGCGATCGTAGGAGAGTCAGGCTGTGGGAAAAGTGTGACATCCCAAAGTATCATGCGTTTGATCCCTGAGCCCCCAGGACGCATTACTCAAGGTTCGGTCCTTTTTAAAGGCAAGGACCTCACAAAAGTGTCCGAACCGGAGATGAGAAAAATCAGGGGCGCAGATATCTCCATGATTTTCCAAGATCCTATGACAGCGTTGAATCCGACGTTGACAGTTGGAGATCAGATCATGGAAGGGATCATCCAGCATAAAAAGGTATCCAAAGCAGAAGCGAAGAAACAGGCAGTGGACATGCTTAATCTTGTTGGGATACCAAGTCCAACAGAACGCCTGAAGCAATATCCTCACCAGTTCAGTGGAGGAATGAGGCAGCGAATCGTCATTGCGATGGCCCTTGTCTGCCAGCCGGAAGTATTGATAGCAGACGAACCGACAACAGCACTCGATGTGACAATCCAAGCGCAGATTTTAAACCTTTTTAAGGATATTCAAAAAAAGACAGGCGTTTCCATCATCATAATCACCCATGACCTCGGGGTGGTGGCACAAGTGGCAGACCGTGTGGCTGTCATGTATGCAGGGAAGATAGTCGAATCCGGGAATAGGAGAGAGATCTTCTATAGGGGGGAGCATCCATATACGAAAGGTCTATTAAACTCTGTTCCTCGTCTTGATTTGGAAGATGAAGAACTGGTACCTATTGTCGGGTCGCCGCCAGATTTGTTTTCACCACCGGTAGGCTGTGCATTTGCTGCAAGATGCGAGTATGCAATGGAGGTTTGTGAGCGCGTATATCCGATGAAGACAACTTTGTCTGAGGAACATCATGTGGATTGTTGGCTTCAGGACCCAAGAGCGCCTAAGCCCGTAAGAACTGTGATTTCTACTATAAGGTAAGACTTATAGTGAAATAGAATTTCCTAGCTGTTGATTGGAGCACAGGGCGAAGACTCCTGAGGGAGATAGCGCTAGGTGGAGACCCCGCAGGCGTAGCCGAGGAGGCTCCAGCAGCGCCCCTAGGAAAGCGAAGCCCGGTGCGGAAATCAACAGCGGCGTCTTACACATTTAAGTATGAAAAAGGGGGAGTAACACATGAAAAAGGTAATGTCATTACTAATGGCGGCCATGCTGGTATTCGTACTTGCAGCCTGTACCGCAAGCAACAACGCAGGCACCGACACGAGCGAAGGCTCAAACAACAACGAAAGCGCATCGGGAGAGAAGGTTCTGCGTCTGAATAACGGATCTGAACCAACCTCATTGGATCCGCCAATCGGATTTGACTCTTATTCTTGGAATGCTTTAAACAACTTGATGGAGGGACTGACTCGCTTAAATGACGAGCACCTGCCACAAGAAGCTACTGCGGAAAAATGGGATGTATCCGAAGACGGGAAAACTTACACATTCTATATCCGTGACAATGCAAAATGGTCTAATGGAGACGACGTGACAGCGGCAGATTTTGAATTCGCTTGGAAACGTCTTTTGAACCCTGATACAGCATCTCCTGCTGCATTCCTTGGTTACTTCATTGAAGGTGGAGAAGCGTATAACAACGGCGAAGGATCTGCAGACGATGTGAAAGTAAAGGCAGTGGATGAAAAAACTTTGGAAGTTACACTTGTAGCTCCACAAACATATTTCTTAAGTGTCATCACAAATCCAGCCTTCTTCCCGATCAATGAGAAGGTAGCTACAGAAAATCCAGAGTGGTTTACAGAAGCGGATTCTTTTGTAGGAAATGGTCCATTCAACCTTGCCGAGTGGGAGCATGAAAGCCATTTTGTTATGGCTAAAAACGATCAATATTGGGATGCAGAAGCTGTAAAGCTTGATAAAGTTCACTGGGCTATGGTGAATGATTCTAATACAGAATACCAAATGTACCAAACTGGAGACTTGGATACTTCAGGAGTTCCTGCTGATGTAAGTGAGCAGCTATTCCAAGAAGGTAAAGTGAATGTAGGGGAGCAAGCAGGAACATATTTCTTCCGTTTCGGTGTGGAGCAGGAGCCTTTCCAAAATGCCAATATTCGTAAAGCGTTCGCGATGGCTGTCAACCAACAGGATATCGTCGACTATATTACAAAAAGAGATGAAGAGCCTGCTAAAGGATTTGTCTCCACAGGATTCACCGATCCATCCGGAAATGACTTTCGCGAAACTAACGGAGATCTTTTAACGTTTAATGCAGAAGAAGCAAAAGCATTACTTGAAAAAGGAATGGAAGAAGAAGGGTATGAAACATTACCTGAAGTAACATTGACTTATAACACAAGTGATGAGCATAAGCGTATTGCGGAAACACTTCAACAAATGTTCAAAGACAATTTGGGAGTGGATGTCAAACTTGCAAACATGGAATGGAATGTATTCCTTGATGCGCAAAGAAACCTTGAATTCCAATTCTCCCGTAGCTCTTTCTTGGCTGACTATGCAGATCCAATCAACTTCTTGGAGAATTTCCAAACTGGTCATTCCATGAACCGTACGGGCTGGACAAATGCCAAGTATGATGAACTGATTCAAAATGCTCTTAACGAAGCAGATGAAGCAAAACGATTTGAGCACATGTATGAAGCAGAGAAGGTATTATTTGAAGAAATGCCGATCATACCGTTGTATTTCTACAACCATGTATATCTTCAAAACGAAGCGGTTAAAGGAATCGTTCGCCATCCTGTAGGATACATCGAGCTTAAATGGGCGGACAAAGAATAATAGGGTATAAGTTTTAACAGGAAAAGGGTGTTCACTGAACACCCTTTTCATTGAAATTGGATACATACTGAATCAAGCATCACCTTACATATACATAGTTTGACGGAAATTAATAAAGGAGAGGAGTGGCGAAAATGAAGCCGCTGCGTTTGAAAAAAGGAGACACGGTTGGTGTCATCGCACCTGCAAGTCCACCGAAACAGGAGAAGTTGAAACGGGCACTCCCTTTTTTGGAAGAGGAACTGGGTTTGAAAGTAAAGATGGGTAAATATGTGGATGCTCCATACGGCTACCTTGCATCCAAAGACGAAGAAAAACTGGACGATCTGCATGCGATGTTTCAGGATGAAGAGGTAAAAGCCATTTTCTGTGCTTGCGGTGGATTTGGAACGGCAAGGATTGCTTCCAACATAAATTATGACATTATAAAAAATAACCCAAAGATCTTTTGGGGATATAGTGATATCACATTTTTACATCAGGCATTTTATCAAAAAGCTGGTTTGACTTCCTTCCACGGTCCGATGCTGAGCTCAGATATAGGGCTTGATAGCATACACCCTCTATCAAAAGCTTATTTTCAGCAGTTGTTTGACCCAACTGAAATGGTTTATACAGAAGAATTGTCTTCTCTAGAAGTGATGAACGAGGGAGTGGCAAGCGGGGAACTTGTCGGGGGAAATCTGACACTGTTGGTCAGTTCGCTTGGAACAGAGTTTGAATTGGATACAAAGGGAAAAATCTTCTTTTTTGAAGATATTGATGAACAGCCATACAAAGTAGACAGAATGCTAAACCAGCTGAAAATGGCGGGCAAATTCGCCGACGCGGAAGGTATTATTATTGGGGACTTCCATAATTGTGTGCCAGATGAGGGAAAAGCATCCTTGACGCTTGAGGAGGTCATCTCTCAACACGTGAAAGATGCAGGCAAACCGACGATGGGCGGCTTTCAATTTGGACACTGCTCTCCGAATATCGCCATCCCACACGGCTCAAAAGCGGAATTGAACACATACAACAAGACATTAACCATCCAACCAGGAGTGGAATGAAAGGGGCAGGAACATGAACATCCAGCAAATTGAAACTTTTCGAACCGAAGTACCTCTGTCCAAACCATTTAAAACAGCATTGCGTACCGTGTATGTAGCGGAAGCTGTGGTAGTGAAGATCACCTGTGATAATGGTCTGGTTGGATGGGGAGAGGCACCACCTACACATGTCATCACAGGGGATAGCCTTGATAGTGTAGAATATGCCATTCAACAAATATTGAAACCAACCCTATTAAACGCAAATCTCCTGAACTATGAACCATTACTGCAAAAACTACATAAATCACTTGTTCGTAATTCAAGTGCAAAGGCTGCGGTCGACATGGCCATCTATGATTGCTTGGCCCAACATAGCAGGCTGCCTCTATATCAATATTTGGGAGGTTCCAAGAGCGAGCTTGAAACAGACTTCACCGTCAGCGTCAATTCCCCGAAGGAGATGGGGGAGGATGCATTGCTTTATATGGAAAGAGGTTTCCGTGTTCTCAAAGTTAAAGTAGGAAAAGACGATATGGAGACAGATATTGCTAGAATAAGAGAAATCAGAAGGCGTGTAGGAGATACAATAGAAATTCGTCTCGATGCCAACCAGGGCTGGACGGCTAAAGAAGCAATTCGCGGCATTCGCAAAATGGAAGATCTGGGATTGAATATCGAGCTTGTCGAGCAACCTGTCATTGCCCATGATGTGGAGGGGTTGAAACAAGTAACCGATGCAGTGGAAACACCAATCATGGCGGATGAAAGTGTCTTTACACCAGAACAGGCACTACAGGTACTTAAAACGCGGAGTGCTGACCTGATCAATATCAAATTGATGAAATCAGGAGGGATTTTCCAGGCGGAGAAAATCAATAGTATTGCAGAGGCATTTGGAGTAGAGTGCATGGTTGGAAGCATGATTGAAACCAGACTTGGCATTACGGCTGCCGCCCATTTTGCTGCAAGTAAGAGCAATATCACACGATTTGATTTTGATGCCCCCCTTATGTTAGCGGAAGATATCGTTACGGGCGGTATCATTTATAACGGTCGGACGATCCGTTTCCCGGCTACTTATGGTTTAGGAATTAGTGATGTGAATGTCAAAGGAGGAGTCAGCATTGAGTAAATTTGTCATAAATGTACCGGTAGCCACCATTTGGACCTCTTATGATTCAGCAAGAAAGCTGGACGAAAAAGCTATATCGAATCCTACTGATATCAGTAGTTGGTTGGATTCGCTGAATTTTGAGACAAGGTTAGAGCTCTGTGATGCAAACCTCATCCAATCTCAACTGCTATACGGGCAAGAGGTTCTCGTTCTTGAGGAACAGGAAAATTATTATCATATTATTGCATTGACGCAAGGCTCATCGAAGGATGATAGGGGATATCCTGGCTGGGTGCCGAAGTGTCAGATTACAGAAGTAACGGACTGGAAGCTTGCAGATAGTCCGGTTGCAGTGGTGACAAACAACCTCACCACTTTATTCTCAACGGAGGATAAGGAGTTACTGGAGCTTAGCTTCCAGACTATTTTGCCTGTAGTGGATAAAGGGGAAGAAAAGGTGAAGGTACAACTTCCTGATGGAAGTGTTGGACTACTAAGAACGGATGATACTTCTGTTTATGAGGGGCTTGCTTCCATTCCAAGGGGTTCAGGTGCAGATATCGTCCGAACGGGTGAAAGATTCATTGGTCTTCCATACTTGTGGGGGGGCATGAGTGGATATGGAATGGATTGCTCAGGCTTCAGTTACACGATGTGCAAAGCTAGTGGCTATATCATCCCCCGTGATGCCCATGACCAGGCTAAAGAGGGAGTAAGAGTGGAACTTGACGCATTGGAACCTGGTGACCTTCTGTTTTTTGCCTATGAAGAGGGCAAAGGCAAGATTCATCATGTCGGAATCTATCACGGAGAGGGCAAACTTTTACACTCACCAAAAACAGGTCGGGATATTGAAATTCTTCCAATGGAAAATACCATCTATGAAAAAGAATTATGTGCAGCAAGAAGGTACTGGCAAAAGGACGGGGAATAATCATGCAAAAGAAACTACTACAAGTGAAAAACTTGCAAAAGTATTTTTTTCTGGGGAAAAATCAAACCTTAAAAGCAGTAGACAACGTCTCATTTGATATTTATCAGGGAGAAACCTTTGGTCTTGTTGGTGAGTCAGGTTGCGGGAAATCCACTACTGGTAGGACAATAATCGGATTATATGGCAAAACGGCAGGGGAAGTAAACTTTAACGGAAAAGATGTTCATACTCTTACCGAGAAAGAGAAATTTGCTTTCCACCGAAACATGCAGATGATCTTTCAAGATCCATATGCTTCTTTAAATCCGCGCTCCACGGTAAAAGAGATCATTTCCGAACCGATGGAAGTGCATGGAATCTATAAAAATAGTAAAGAACGTACGGAACGTGTCTATCAACTATTGGAAGATGTGGGCCTGAACCGTGAGCATGCGAACCGTTATCCGCATGAATTCAGCGGTGGACAAAGGCAGCGTATCGGCATTGCCCGTGCACTTGCATTGGATCCGGACTTCATTATTGCAGATGAACCGATTTCTGCATTGGATGTATCCGTACAGGCGCAAGTAGTGAACTTAATGAAACGACTCCAGAAAGAAAAAGGCTTGACCTATCTGTTTATTGCCCACGATCTATCCATGGTCAAACATATCAGTGATCGAATAGGGGTCATGTACCTAGGGAAGATGATGGAATTGACCGAAAGCAAGGCGCTCTATAAAAAGCCATTACACCCTTATACACAAGCCTTGCTATCCGCCATCCCAATACCTGACCCGGATGTGGAAGACAGAAGGGAAAGACAGATTGTCCAAGGGGAGATACCAAGCCCAATCAACCCACCAAGCGGCTGTGTCTTCCGTACCCGTTGTCCGCATGCGATGGAAGCTTGCAGCCAATCAGTTCCAGAATGGCAGGAAGTGGAAGATAGGCATTATGTGGCATGTCATTTATATAATGAAAAAATTGTCGGGCCAGATAAAGTAAGGGAAATGGTGGCAAGTGCGCATGATGGGAACTGATGCAAGCTTGCTAGAATGGAAGGAACGTGTTCAGGCAGTGGTGGATTCCACTGCCGGACACGTTAGTTTTATGATGGAAGATGAGTGTGGCCGGCAGCTGCAGATTGATGCAAATACTCAAAAAAAGGCGGCAAGTCTTATAAAGATTCCCATTATGATGGCGGCATTTAAACAAGTAGAAGCAGGTCGTTTGAACCTAAATGACAGGTATTTCATCGACAAAGAAGATCGAGTCGGTGGAGCGGGAGTCAGTCAATTCTTAGACGGTGGAACAAGTTTTACCTTAAGGGACTTGTTGACGCTGATGATTGTGGTATCGGATAATACCGCGACCAATAAGGTCATCGACATCGTCGGAATGAGTGCTGTGGGCAAATTCTGTACAGAGCAGGGGGTGGAAATGACAAGTCTTGAGCGGAAGATGATGGATTTCAAAGCGGCTACTTCCGGATTCGATAACAAGACAAGTGCACAGGATATGGTAGCGTGTTTAAAGCTTTTGCATATGGAAGATTCCGAAAGGGCTGTGTTTTCGGATGTGAGCAGACAAATGATGCTGCGTATCCTTGGTGGTCAACAGCTCCTGGATAAACTTCCATTTCATATGGATCTTGAAGCGATGAAGATTGCTAACAAAACTGGGGAGCTGCCAGGTGTAGAGCATGATTGCGGAGTTTTCACCTTGGGGGGGAAGAAACTGACGATCGCGGTACTTGTCGATGACTTGCTTGTTAATGCTAGTGGCAAAAAGGCTATCCAAGAGATCGGAAAATTAGTGGAAGAATATTTAAAGGGGATTAAATCTTTCAGATGAAAGGTTTGGTCTCATTTTTTTTAAGTAAGTATGGAAGAAGCGGGCATTTTTTTGCCTGATTTCAAAAAAAATAAAAAACCTTGCAGGAATCTGTCAAACTATGTAGAAAATGATAAGAGCAGGAAATCTTTGAAAAGGAGTCCATGGAAATGTATAACCTGCAGGTATAAAGCTCTTAGACTTACATGTTAAGATCTGTCCCCCTATCCAACCATTTTTCTTTTCCTCAAGAGACCAAGCTCACCCTCTCCCATCCAACAAACAAACCAACACAAAATGAGGTGACAAATGAATATTGAAAAAAAGTGTGAAGAGATTGTTCGCCAAGCTATAGGCTTACGTGTATCAGATATTCACATCAAACCACATGAAATGTCCGCCAAAGTACTTTTCCGTCTGGACCACTACCTCTATGACCAGGAAGAACTCCCTCTACAAATCTATGAACGGATGCTATCCCACCTTAAATTCCAAGCCGAAATGGATATAGGAGAAACAAGAAAGCCACAAAATGGCGCCTTAAACCTTTACATTGACTCCAAACACATCAATCTACGACTTTCAACCTTGCCCACTGTTAACCAAGAAAGCCTTGTCATCAGGATCCTGCCGCATGATGACAGCCACTTCCCTTTAAAACGTCTTTCCTTATTCCCGAACTCCACAAGGAAGTTATTTTCCTTAATGAAGCATTCACATGGCCTTGTCCTGTTCACCGGACCAACCGGCTCAGGCAAAACCACCACTTTGTATTCCATCCTGGAAGAATCAAAGGGATTGTTGCAAAGGAATATTATTACGCTTGAGGATCCGGTAGAGCGTAGAAGCAGGCATGTTCTGCAGGTGCAGGTAAATGAAAAGGCAGGGATAACGTACGCGGCAGGTTTAAAGGCTATTCTCAGACATGATCCAGACATCATCATGGTCGGGGAAATCCGGGATGAAGAAACCGCGAAAATTGCTATAAGGGCAGCGTTAACGGGACATCTGGTGTTAAGCACTTTGCATACGCGAGATGCAAAAGGAGCGGTACATCGACTGTTGGAGTTTGGAGTCAGTCAACAGGAGTTAGAACAGACTTTGATCGCTATTTCGGCACAAAGGCTGGTCGAGTTGAAATGTCCATATTGCAAGGGGGAATGTACATCTTTTTGCAGGAAATACAGGCATCATCGTTTGGCCAGTGTATATGAACTTCTGTATGGGAGGGAACTGTCCAAGGTGATGGGGGAGTGTAAAGGGGAAAAGGTGGAATTGAGCTATCCGACTTTGAAGGAAGTGATTAAAAAGGGAATAGCCTTGGGCTTCATTCACCAAAAGGAATATGAAAGGTGGGTGAATGATGGCAAGGGGCAATAGCGGCTGGCCGCTTAAAGCTCAAGAAGATTTCCTTAAACGGATGGGGGACCTCTATACCAATGGCTATTCATTATTGGAAGCGTTGGAGTTGATGAGTATCCACTTCGAAGCGGAAAAGAAAAGAAGCTTGCTGGATGCCATTGCGGAACTGAAAAAAGGGTACAGTGTTCATCAAGTCCTGGGAGGGTTAGGTTTCAATCAGGATATTCTATCTTTGTTGTTCTTTTCCCAGAAGCATGGAAATCTTGCGCAGGCTTTTTGCTCAGGGGGAGCACTGCTTGAACGAAAGAGGTATTACCGCGATAAGATTTTCTCCATACTCAGGTATCCGATCCTGCTTCTATTTTTGGTGGTTATCATGCTTGTCTTTGTACAAATGGTCCTTCTGCCACAGTTTCACCTACTGTTTTCCCAGATGAACATATCTTTAAGTCCAGTTATCTCCGTTTTTTTCTTTCTTGTAGTTCAAATTCCCATTGTGCTGATGGGGTGTGTTCTCGGTTCCTTTACAGTTTATCTATTCTATAAACTTTATGAAAAAAGATTGAATCCATCTCAAAAGGTGGATTTGCTGATGAAGTTTCCTCTTGTCAAAACATTTCTCTCCCTTCACTATTCCCATTATTTCACTCAACAATTAAGCAGCTTGCTTTTAAGTGGTTTAACTATCAATGAGGCCGTAGCTGTATTCGAGCAACAACCCTACCATTCTTTTTTCCATTCGAAAGCGAAAGAATTTCGTAACCGTTTGGTCGAAGGGGAGAAATTGGAGAAGTTGGTGGAAAGCGAGAAAGTATTTGTGAAGGGCTTGGATGTCGTTATCGTGCATGGGCAAAAGAATGGGAAGTTAGGGCAGGAGCTTGAGCAGTACAGCAAGCTGCTGTTAGTGAAAATGCAGGAAAAAAGTGAAAGGCTACTGGGTAGAATTCAGCCTGTACTATTTTTAGGGATCGGTTTCTTTTTGTTTGTGTTATATCTATGTATTTTCATTCCGATGTTTCAATTATTAGGAGGGTTATAGATGAGAAAACTATTAAATGATGAACGTGGCTTTACATTGGTGGAAATGCTTTTGGTCATGTTAGTCATTACCGTGCTGCTTTTAATTATGATTCCGAACGTGACGAAGAATTCAAGCATCATCGGGGACAAGGGATGTGAGGCCCTGCTCAGCATGGTGGATGCCCAAATTCAGGCATATCGACTGGATACAGGCAGCCAGCCGAATTCCATCGATGATTTGAACTCTCCAGAATATCTTGAAGACCGTTTTGATGAGGAGCACACATTAAACTGTCCGAACGGAAATACCATTACTATTGTCAATAACAAGGCCGTAGCCAATGGCGGTTAATAGATACTTGGATTCAAAAGGCTACTCCCTCATGGAATCCATGCTGGTTCTTTCTCTCGTTTCTATCCTTCTTTCTGTGACCATCCTAAATCTAAATGTTACCAACAAAAATAAAGTGGGAGAACAATTTAGTGAGCAATTAAGCAATGATCTCTTGTTCGCCCAGCAATATGCAATAAGCACGAAAACAAACGTTAATATCATTTTCACCCCCAAAAATAACTATTACCGTATCCGTCAAGGAACCTTCCCAATCCGTGAACTGGTTTATAGGGAGTATCACCGTGATATTAGGATAGATACACGTACTATGGGGGAGAGGTTGACTTACAATGGCAATGGAAGCATCAATAAGGCTGGCGCCATCGGAATCTTTGTTGACGGAACGGAAAATTATCAATACGTTTTCACTTTAGGAAAAGGGCGTTTCTATGTGGAAAAACTCTAAAGGATTTACATTAGTGGAGGTCTTAGCTGCTCTCGTGGTTTGGATGGTAATCGCCTCTGTTCTGCTTCCAGGCCTAGTGCGAATGAATCAGGAACGGAAGGGGTTTATCCTCGATCAACAAGCTAGGTTCATTTTGACGCTGGAGCTGGAACGTATACGCACAGGGGCAATATTATTTGAAGAAAATACGGTAAATAAAAACGGAACCTCATATGCTCTCACATTGGTGGAAGATACCGTTCCCCCGATGTTGTGTGTTTCCTATACAAATTATAGATCATTAGAGGTGGAGAGGTGTGCGTATGTACACCTTCCGTAAAAATGAAGGGTTTACACTATTGGAAGTTTTGGTTAGTTTTTCGGTGATCCTTATTCTTACAGCGTTTTTCCCGCTTCTACTTAAAAACCTTTCTCTTTTGACAGAAAAGGGGGAGGGTATTCATCCTTTGGAGCTCGAGGTATTTATTCAGCAGACTACAAGGGAAGTTCGTACTGCGAAGAGAGTGTCGGTGGAGGGGAATACAATGGTCATCATCAATCAAGCTGATCAAAGGGTCACCTATGAATACTTTCAGAAAAATGTCAGGCGGCGGGTCAATGGATCAGGACACGAATTACTCCTACATGGAGTAGAAAGTATTTCTTTTAAAGAAGAGAAAAATGGAGCCATATTCTGGGTGAAGGGAAGGGACGGAATGATCCATGAATTCAAAGTTGGGGCAATCCGTAATAGCTGGGGTGAGGAATAGACGGGATAACGGATATATCTTTCCTGTCACGCTGGTCATGAGTGTCATTTTCTCCTCCTTCTTGCTCCATCAGGTGGAAAACTACCGGCTAGAAAGAATGTTTTATCACGAATCTGATCAACAGTTTGTATTGGAAATCATGATGAAATACGCATGGGACATAGTGGAGCAGCAGTTGGAAGAGGAAAGGGAGGATATTGCCTCGTCTATTGTATTACCAGGGGGAGAGGCTACGGTTACTGTAAAAGTACTTGCTGAGGAGTGGGAGATTATCATCGTCTGCACAACCAGTATTGGAAGGGAGTACAAAGCAACCATTCTATACGATATAGAAGAAAAGAAGGTGCTGGGTTGGTATGAAGCAATTAATTTCATCTCATAACTCACCATCCCGTTGTCCTATTCATATAAATGTACCGTGTAACAAAGGAGGTAATACCTAATGAATCAAGCGGACAATGGGATGCCTATTCAATATATGGTGATAGAACCCTATGTGTATCATACCTTAAGAAGTATCATCGGAACCGAAGTGGTCATTGAGACGACACGGGGATCAATAAGAGGTAACCTGAAGGATGTTAAACCAGATCATGTTGTATTAGTTGCTGGAGATTCAAGCTTTTTTATTCGGACTGCAGAAGTTATCTGGGTCATGCCTGATAACTAAACGGAAGACTTTTTGGCAGTGTCTCCTTTATCGGGAGGCACTGTTTTAAGTAGGAAGAGGTGGAGAGAGGGCTAGTTTTCCCCTATAATATAAATAAGCATCCAATAAGAAAGAGAGGCAAGTGAAGTGAAGAGCATCTATCTTACAGGATTTATGGGAGTGGGGAAAACGACAATCGGACAGGCGTTGGCAACCAAACTAGGTCTTCCTGTCGTCGATACAGATACACTGATTGAACAGAACATGAAGTTAGAAGTAAAAGATATTTTCGAACAATATGGAGAGGGTTATTTTCGAAAGCAGGAAACAAAGACCCTACAAGAACTAGCTGTGAGAAATACACTGGTGACAACTGGTGGGGGGATAGTGACAGTTCAGGAAAACATTGATTGGATGAAAGAAAATGGCTGTATGATATTTCTATACGCAGACCCGGAAGTGATTTGGGAGCGGTTGGAAAATGATACAACCAGACCGCTTGTAAAACAGAAAAAAAAAGAAGAGGTCATAGAACTTTTTACCACACGTTTACCTCTATATAATCAAGCACACATCACGGTGAATACAACCGGGCTGACCTTGAAAGATGCAACAGAAGCCGTACATAACGCGATTAAAACATGGAATAACAGTCCACACTAAAGATATAAGAAATTTTTTGGTGGTGGATTGAATTGAAGACGAATGATTACGTGAAATATGTGACACAGCAGCTTGTAACCTACATGGATCAGCCAAAAGAAGTAAAGCGGGAGCAAAGAGAACTTAAAAAGCAAGAGCGTTCTCCAATTGCGTTTCAGCTCTTCGGGGTGATCCCTTATGCAATCATGATGCTTTTTAAGAAGAAAAAGAATGGAGTATGAGTCAAAAGTATTGCCAAGCTTTTGTTTTTTATGCTACAATCTCAACGGACAGTTAAGAAGCGTTCAACTAAATGTTCATGCAAATGCTTTCAACATAGATAAGAACTTTACGTGTTACTGATACGATCAGGCATGAGTGAAGAGGTTTTGATCCATACTAAGGGGACAAGTGTACCCTTTTATAGAGACAAGCCCCTCTCTCATGCCTTTTTCTATATTCTTTCCTACATATTCATCACGATTACTGGTGAAAGCTACAGGGTATAGGAATAAGGGAAACAAGGTTCTTTTAGTTGAATAGTTTCTGATCAGGTTTTTTGCTCTGTATACCTATCGGTTGAAACAGTGTAAAAAACCAAGTACATTAAGTACTATCTAAAAATACACATATCCCAAAGGAGTTTGATTACAAATGGCAGAAAAAACATTCAAAGTAACAGCAGATTCAGGAATTCACGCACGTCCGGCTACTCAATTGGTACAAACTGCAGGTAAATTTGATGCGGACGTTAACCTTGAGTATAACGGTAAATCTGTAAACCTGAAATCCATCATGGGTGTTATGTCTTTAGGAATCCCTCAAGGCGCGGAAATCAAAATTGTTGCAGAAGGCTCTGATGAGAGCGAGGCAATTTCTGCAATCGAAGAAACTTTGAAATCAGAAGGGTTAGGGGAATAATGTCAAACACGATCCAGGGAATACCTGCTTCTAGCGGGATTGCCATTGCGAAAGCATATCGTCTGGAAAACCCAGAGCTATCGGTGGAAAAAAAGACGATCGACAATGCCCAAGCGGAAGTGGAAAGATTTGAAAAAGCTGTAGAAATCTCTAAAAGTGAATTGGAAAAAATCAAGGACCACGCAAACAAGGAGCTTGGAGCAGACAAAGCGGAAATCTTCTCTGCCCATTTACTTGTATTAAGTGATCCGGAACTTTTAAATCCAATTAAAGATAAAATTTCAAATGACAGTGTAAACGCTGAGTTTGCGCTAGATGAAACAGCAGGTATGTTCATCAACATGTTTGAGCAGATGGATAACGAGTACATGAAGGAACGTGCAGCCGATATCCGCGACGTTACTAAACGTGTACTTGCCCACCTATTGGGTGTAGCTGTATCTAATCCGGCACTTATTTCGGAAGAAGTGATCATCATCGCAGAAGACTTGACTCCTTCTGACACTGCACAGCTTAACCGTCAATATGTAAAAGCATTTACGACTGATATCGGTGGACGTACGTCCCACTCCGCGATCATGGCACGTTCCATGGAAATTCCAGCAGTAGTTGGAACAAAGAACGTCATGGAAACCATTCAAAATGACACGATGGTCATTGTTGATGGGTTGGATGGTGTGGTAATCGTCGATCCGACAGAAGAAGAAATTGCTACTTACAAAGAAAAACAAGAGAAGCATGAAGAGCAGAAAAAAGAGTGGGCTAAGCTTGTTAATGAGAAGAGTCTTTCTTCTGACGGGCAAGAAGTCGAACTTGCTGCCAACATCGGTACTCCGAAAGATGTGAAAGGCGTTCTTGCCAATGGCGGAGAAGGTGTCGGTCTTTACCGTACTGAATTCTTATACATGGGCAGAACAGAACTTCCGACAGAGGACGAGCAATACAAAGCCTATAAAGAGGTTCTTGAAAGCATGGAAGGAAAACCGGTTGTTGTCCGCACATTGGACATCGGCGGAGATAAGGAGCTTCCTTATCTGAACCTTCCAAAAGAAATGAACCCATTCCTAGGCTTCCGTGCGATTCGCCTTTGCCTAGAAGAACAAGATATTTTCCGTACACAGCTTCGTGCTTTGTTGCGTGCTAGCTCTTACGGAAACCTGAAAATCATGTTCCCGATGATTGCAACATTGGACGAGTTCCGCCAAGCAAAAGCCATTCTTTTAGAAGAAAAAGAAGCGCTTGTGAAGAACGGTACGACTGTAAACGAGAATATCGAGATCGGTATCATGGTGGAAATTCCATCAACAGCTGTCATGGCTGATATTTTCGCCAAAGAAGTAGACTTTTTCAGCATCGGAACCAATGACTTAATCCAATATACAATGGCAGCGGACCGTATGAACGAGCAGGTATCTTACTTGTATCAACCATACAACCCTGCAATCTTGCGCCTAGTGGATAATGTCATCCAGGCTGCACACAAAAACGGCAAATGGGCTGGCATGTGTGGAGAAATGGCTGGCGATCCAATCGCAATCCCAATCCTTCTTGGGCTAGGGCTGGACGAGTTCAGCATGAGCGCGACATCCATCCTGCCTGCAAGAAGCCAATTGCGTGGCATCTCCAAGGAGGAAGCTGCTTCCTACCGTGAAGAGATCCTTAGCATGAGCACGGCAGAAGAAGTGGTAGCATTTGTGAAAGAGAAGTTTAATGTGTAAGCATTATTGTGGAGCCAACTTACCTTATTAGGGGGAGTTGGCCTTTTTTGTTTGGTGCGGTAAGCTGAAAGTGAAAAAGTCACAATAATGATTGAAAAAGTCACAATGAGCCCTGGAAAAGTCATAATGACTCTAAAAATAGTCACAATCCCCCTTTTAAAAGTCACAATCCTCAAGTAACCAGTGAAACTCTCCTTGTGAAAAGATATAAAATC
Source organism: Sutcliffiella horikoshii (assembly GCF_021991925.1). Lineage (GTDB taxonomy): Bacteria > Bacillota > Bacilli > Bacillales > Bacillaceae_I > Sutcliffiella_A > Sutcliffiella_A horikoshii_F. The sequence continues at coordinate 45,990 of NZ_RXZI01000005.1, forward strand.
TCCCTAATCCTACAATCCGCATCCTATGATACAATATTCTCATCAGCCAAAAGGAGGAAATACATAGTGATACAAGAAAAATTGACCAAATATGCAGAACTTGCGTTAAAAGTTGGGATCAATCTGCAAGAAAACCAACCTCTAGTCATCAATGCACCTATATCCGCAGCACCATTTGTAAGAGAGGTCGCAAAACTTGCTTACAAGCTAGGGGCCAAATACGTACATACTGAATGGAACGATGAGCAACTAACAAAGATTACATATGAAACGGCCTCCACCGACTCTCTCCAAACTGTCCGCGAGTGGAAAGTTAAAGGAATGGAAGAGATGGCAGAAGAAGGAGCGGCATTTATGTCAATTGTTGCTTCCAATCCAGACCTGCTTAAAGACGTGGATCCTGAGCGGGTATCCATTTCTAATAAAGCTCAGGCAAAAGCAATGCAAAACTACCGAAAATACATTCAAACTGCTAAGGTAAGCTGGGCGATTGTTTCCGTCCCTTCACAAGAATGGGCAGCTAAGCTTTACCCTGACAAATCTCCAAAAGAACAGGTTGCAAGCCTATGGGAGAACATATTCCAGGTGACACGCATCAATGAAAACGACCCTGTTGAAGCATGGAATGACCATATCAAAACTTTGCAAGAGAAGTTACAAGTGCTGAATTCGAAAAAATACAAAAAGCTTCATTACAAAGCTCCTGGAACGGAGCTGACCATTGAGCTTCCAAAAGAACAGGTTTGGTTGGGCGGTGGAATGAACAATGATCAAGGTACCTATTTCGTTCCGAATCTTCCAACAGAAGAAGTGTTCACCGCTCCTGTGAAATCCGGAGTAAACGGAGTAGTGGCATCCACAAAGCCTTTAAACCTGAACGGAAACCTAGTAGATAATTTCAGCCTTACATTCAAGGAAGGTAAAGTGGTAGAGTTTACTGCAGAGCAAGGATATGAAGTGTTGAAAAAGCTTTTAGAAACAGATGAAGGTGCGCTTCATTTAGGAGAAGTGGCACTTGTCCCACACAGTTCGCCAGTTTCCAAGCAAGAAGTGATTTTCTATAACACCCTGTTTGATGAAAATGCATCTTGCCATTTGGCACTAGGATCCGCCTACCCAATCAATATTGAAGGCGGAGCGAATATGACCAAAGAAGAACTAGAAGCCAAAGGCATCAACACCAGCATGATTCATGTGGACTTCATGATTGGTTCAGAACAGCTGAGCATTGAAGGGGAAACAGAAGATGGTGCGCGGGAAGCGATCATGACAGATGGAGAATGGGCCATCTAAACATTTATAGGGCAGGAGAATTTCTTTTTAAAAAAGAAGTTCTCCTGCTTTTTCTTTTGGTAAAATAAAAAGAAAGATTTTCCAAAATGCAATAGGAAACAATAAATAAAGAGAAGGTTTTAGGCTACAGGAAGTGGAAGTAATAGTAGGGAAAAAAGATGGGGGGAAGTGAGATGAAAAGGGGTCTATTATTGTTTGTAATTTGCTTCACAATTGCTTCCTCTACAGCTCAAGCGCTTAGCTGGGCATATAAGTTCGTTGTATGGGAAGGTGGGGTGTACGAAGTCACTGATGAAGTTGTGGCTGCTTCAGACATAGGGAAGAAAATTGGTAAGGTAAAACGCATGGCTAATGATAGGACGGGAGCCTACTATGGGGACGCGTCCAATTATTATAAGAAGGGTACGAAATATTACGCCATTAAAGGCATCGACTCTGTTGATGCCATAGCAGTAGAGGAGCAGCAAGAGAAATGGGTGAAAGCGAAGTACCTCCATGAAGCACCTTTTCATTGGACGGATATCCTTCCATATATAGTATTAGGAATATCAGCCTTTGTTCTATTTATCTACCTATCCTTACGATACGCAAGCAAGAAAGAGGGTGAAAATCATGAAAAAAATTAAATTACGTAAGATTACAGCTGAAAATTGGGATACAGCCATCCAATTAAAAGTTTCAAAGGATCAAAAAAGCTTTGTAGCATCAAACCTCTATTCCATTGCACAAGTGCAATTTTTACCGGATTTTAAGGCGATGGGGGTTTATGCAGAAGAGGAAATGGTAGGGTTCGCGTTGTATGGGATTGATCCGGATGACGGAAATTACTGGATTTACCGTTTGATGATAGACGAAAAATCACAAGGAAAAGGATATGGAAAAGCCGCTCTTACAGAAGTGTTGAAAGACATAAAAATCGGAAACTCCACCTCCATCCCTCTAGTCATGATTGGTTATGAAGCGGAAAACCACCAAGCTAAAAAGTTATATAAGAATGCCGGTTTTGTGGAAACGGAGATAGCTCCATGGGGAGAGCAATTGGCTAAGCTGGAACTTAACACGGCAGAAGGTAAAGATGAATCGGGCGTAGTAGAAGCTTCGAACAACCATATAGAACATTACACCGAAATGGCGTTAGACCTCTGGCCGGAAAGCACCGAGGGTGAACTGCACGAGTCCTTCCAACAAATCATGGCTTCTAAACGTGACAAAGTGTTATTCTACCGACTAGGTTCTGAGTTTGTTTCCTTCATCCACCTCTCCATCAGAGTGGATTATGTAGAAGGTACAAAATCTTCTCCAACTGGCTATTTAGAAGGGGTATATGTAAAGCGGCAGCATAGAAGGAAAGGGTACTCCACAAAGTTAGTAAAAGTAGGGGAACAATGGCTTAAAGAAAAGGGCTGCAAGCAGATGGGATCGGACATTCATTTGCACAATGATGTAAGCTATGATTTTCACATCGGGATGGGATTCAAGGAAGCAAGCAGGCTAATCGCATTTATTAAAGATATAGAGGGGTAATTCAAATGAATCAACTAGTAGAAAGTAATCGCAAAAGTTGGGACAAGGTCGCACATTATTTTAATGGGGTGGATGCCCTACCGAGTTACGGCCCATTCTCCCAAACGGAAGATGAATTGAAGCTTTTGGATGATCTACAAAATAAAAAAGTATTGGATATTGGGTATGGAAGTGGCCATTCCTTGAAATACATGGCGGAGGAGAAAGGTGCAACCGAATTATGGGGAGTGGACCTTTCCTCTGAGCAGAAATTAACTGCTGAAAAAACACTTCAAGGATTGGAACCTCGTTTATTCTGTGCGCCTATGGAAAAAGATATAAATCTTCCTAAAGACTATTTTGATTGTGTTTATTCCATTTATGCACTGGGATGGACGACAGATTTGAGAACAACTTTGACTTTAATCCATTCTTATTTAAAAAAGGGAGGAAGCTTCCTTTTCAGTTGGGACCATCCATTATACCCATATATTAAAAGTGAAAAAGGTGTCATGACGTTAGAAGGCACCTACCAGGAAGAAGGACTCCAGACCTTTGAAAAATTCAAAGGGGAAGATGCACCAATGACAATCCACACTAGAAAACTAGGAACCTACATAAATGAACTGATTCAAGCGGGTTTCACTATCGAGAATGTGGTGGAAAGTGAAGTGGGTGAAAGATACAAAGAAGAGGATGCACCCATTTCGGACCGATATTATTCTCTTTATAAGGCTCACAGATTTCCGTCGACAGTAATAATCAAAGCAAGAAAATAAGGGGGATTATGATGTTTTTAATTAATGTGGAAGGTGCTGTCTACAAGGGGGACAAGTGGCTGATGATAGAGCGGAGCCATAAAGAGGAGCATGCAGCAGGAATGCTTTCTTTTGTTGGTGGAACGGTTGATCAGGAAGGCGCTTCCTCTGACATTTTGGAGCGGACCTTGAGAAGGGAATTGATGGAGGAAGTGGGCATCCGCGTTCATGAAAAGATGATGTATGTGCGCAATACCTCCTTTGTGTTGGCGGATGGCAGGGAAGTAGTGGACATTGTTTTCCTTTGTGAATGGGAGAGTGGAGAGCCCTATCCTAAAAGTCCCGATGAGGTGGAAGCCGTTCATTGGCTAACCACCGATGAAATTATGAAACATCCAAAGACGGAATCCTATCTGCATGACAATATTAGAGAAGCAGATCGGTTGAGAAGTATGACAATGGTATAGGAGTTAGGGGGATGGAAGGATGTTTTCGGTTTTTGACAAGGACAGCAGAATACTTAATGATAGTGAATTTTTAAAAGATGAAGTAATGTATAACCTCATTCATCGAATTATAGAAACAGAAAATGCGCTCTGCATCAGTTCTATAGACAATAAGATGATCTATGCTCAAACGCCAAATCATAATGGTTGGTGCTGGATATCCAATGATATGGAAGAAGGAGAAAAAGAAAAGCTCATTGAAAGTTTTGTGGATTACTTAGGAAGTCGAGATATACAGGGAGTGACGGGCTCCAACCAAACTGCGGACCTTTTTGCGAAGGGGTATGCAAAAGGTAAGCAAAAGCAGTGGCATGTTTATATGGAAATGGAAGCCTATCATTGTCCTTTTGTTAAGAAAAATATAATGACTCCAGGCGAGGCGATGGTTGCTAACATGGAACACCTAGAGAAGGTTGCTTTCTTTTTGACGAAGTTTATAGAAGAAGCATTTGGTGACGTAGTTGATCTAGAATCGCAAAAGAAGAGTGCTAGAAAAATGATTGAATCAGGAAATGTGTATGTTTGGGGAGTAGAAGGTGAAATTGTCTCTATGGCCAATATCGCGCATCGCTTTCCTAGGCATGGACGGATAAATGGTGTTTTCACACCAGTTTCTTTAAGGAAAAAAGGATATGCAAGTGCACTGGTAGCTGAGGTAAGTTCATTAATAATTAGAGAAGGTCTTACGCCGATGCTATATGCGGATTTAAAGAATCCCTCTGCAAACAAAATTTATCAAGAAATTGGTTATACGGAATGTGGAAAAATCTCAGATATCCGCTTCACCTAATCCTGCCAAAACGAAGCACAAACGAACAGGAAACCAACTATTTCCACTGATAGGATAGACATAAGGAGTGAGGCCAATATGGCGTTGGTGGAATCGATTCAACGAGCAATCGAATTTATGGAAGAGAATTTGTTGGAGAATATTTCGATGGAAGATATCGCAAGACAGGCCAATTTTTCGACCTTTCACTTTCAACGAGCTTTCGGATTGTTGACAGATACCTCTGTTGCAGAGTATTTGAGAAGAAGAAGGTTGACGCTTGCAGCACAGGAATTACTAACAACGGATCACAAGATCATTGATATCGCCTACAAATATGGTTACGACACTCCCGAGGCTTTCACAAAAGCATTCCGCAGGCAACACGGCACTTCTCCAACCGAAGTGCGGAGGCATGAGGGGAAGCTGCAAACTTATAACCGCCTGGTCATCCAGGTGACATTGGAAGGGGCAGAACCGATGAAGTATAGTGTAGTGAACAAAGAGGCATTTACAGTTGCGGGAAAAAAGAGGAGATTCTCTTGTGCCAACGATGAACAGTCCATGGAGATACCTAAATTTTGGCAGGACGTGAACCAAGAAGGCTTTACAGATAAGTTATTCCAGCTCAATAATGGTCCGATCAAAGGAGTTCTCGGTGTATGCGGAGGGACAACAGAAGAAATGAAGTCTGAGCAAGTGATGGACTATTGGGTGGCTGCGGCCATGGAGGGTGACATCCCTGAGGAGTTGGAAAGGTTGGAGATCCCCGCTTCCAAATGGGTAGTCTTCGAAGTACATGGACCGATGCCCCATGCCATGCAAGACACATGGAAACGCATCTTCTCGGAGTGGTTTCCATCCAATAGCTATGAGCATTCTGGGGCTCCGGATTTTGAATTATACACAGATGAAGATCCATCCAGTCCAGATCTTTACTCAGAGATTTGGATACCGATAAAATAGATAGTAGATTGTCCACCTTGTCTTAATGAGGTGGACTCTTATTTTTTGAAATTAGAGAGGAGATATAGTGTGGGTGATAATATTGCTAATGCGCACAAATTCAGCAGTCTTCATAAAAATGAATTAGTAGAGGATAAGAAATGTGGGTGTTTTTTCTGTCTGGAAATTTACAGCCCTACTCTTATAACCGAATGGATTGATCAAGATCAAACAGCCATATGCCCCCATTGTGGAATTGATTCAGTTATTGGAGAAAGTTCAGGTTATCCCATTACAAAAGAGTTTTTGGAGAAAATGAATAAAGTTTGGTTTTAATACTATAGCCTCTATAAATGAGAAATCCAACAAATCTGGCATCGAAGTGGCCGAACGATGCCAGAATAAGCAGAACCTCACCAAGACTGGCATCTGAAATCTTAACAGCACACACTCAAAAACCTTACGCACCGACACTCCATCTTATAATCCTACCCTAAAGTGGATACACTGGAGAAATAATACTAATTTTTGTTCTTGAAAAAGAACATACGACTTGCTCGATAACGAGTAAGTAGAGTATAATTGTTCTTGGTAGAGAACAAATTCGAGGTGGAGGTGTGCCATGGTCAAAAAGCTATTGATTGCGCTGTTGCTATTAAACATTTTTGACGGAGTTGCCACATATTTTGGCCTGCACTTCCAATTAATCAACGAAGGAAACCCACTGATGAAATCCCTTTATGAAACAAGCCCGGCCTTATTTTTACTCTTTAAACTTGGCATCTCTACACTTCTACTGTTCTTCATAAAAAATAACCTCAAACTCAAATCAGCCATTCTTAAAGTGGTCTGCCTGACCGCCGTTTGCGTATACAGCATGGTAAGTGTCCTACATATGTACTGGATTTACTCCTATATAACGTAAATAAACATACACAGTGGTAGTCTTCATCTACCACTGTGTATGTTATTGATAAAAGATGGACCCAGATAAAAAAGTCCGCCATTAATAATCGTTACGTGAATTTTAGGCTCATATTGCTCTTGAAGGGCCTTCATCTCGGTTTCATAAGACTCAGGTTTTTCTTCATCATCTTCATAAAAATGCTTTAAGAGCTGAAGATCTTGATCCCACCTTTTCCTCGCGTCTTCTGCCCATTGATGATCTTGACTTGCGATATATCCATTTACATAATGCTCAAGCCTCGAAAGACCACTTGCCGGCTTGATAATTGGGGTCATAGTGAAACAAAAATCAGGAATTTTCGGTGTCAAATTAATCTTTTCCACTTCATTTTGAAATTTTTCCAGGATGGTCCCTGTAATGAGATGAATTCCCAGAGACATAATCACATCTTTTTTGCGGTCACACTGATAACTTACCTTCATATTTACATTTAGCCAAGGGTGAAGGGGAAGATGACCCCCGCCTGTATGAGAAGGAACATTTTCATACAACCGAATATACCCTGCAAGACTCTTCGCGGACTCGAAAATTTGGTGCATCCTGGGGGAGCCGAAATGAACATGGTCGCCTTTAAGGCCCTCAGGTGCTTTGTTGCTGTCTGTGATCAAGGTCATTTTCATCGGATTTGGCACGCCGCCCGTTTTCTCGAGATAGTGCCAATAAAAAGGACGGTTCATCAATTCCTTGTCCATATCAATGGTCAACTGGACGGCAAGGTGACTATTGGTATTTTCGACTATTTCACAGTTGTTTGCTGTAAAATAACGCTCCAAAAATCTATGAATTTCCCGCTGCTGCATGTGGTTCTTCCTCCTTTTTCATCTGATCCGCAAATTCAATGATAGATGAGAGGTTTTCCATTTTTATTTTCATTTCACCTTCAGACTTGGAGTGAAGCATAATATCCTGGATATGTTCCTCCAAGTTTTTGATTTCCATCTTCGTCAAGATATCATCAAGTTCTCCGATGACCCGCTCAAAGAGGTTTATCTTTTCATAAAGCAGCTTTAAAATATGCTCTTCCACAGTATTGCTTGTTGCAAAATTGTAGATATGAACATCCCGTTCCTGTCCAAGCCTATGGATACGTCCGATACGTTGCTCCAGTCTCATGGGATTCCAAGGTAAATCATAATTGATGATATGGTTACAAAACTGAAGATTGATCCCTTCACCCCCGGCCTCTGTAGCAATCAGCACCTGTACATGATTTTTGAACAATTCCCTCATCCAATCCTTCTTCCCACGCTTGAATCCACCGCGGAACGGAACGGAGGTAATGCCATTTTGCTTCAGGAACCATTGGAGATACATCTGAGTGGCTCTGTATTCTGTGAAGATGATCACTTTGTCTTTCACTTTACGAATCAGCTCCAACACTTTTTCAGCTTTTGAATTCCTTCCAACCAAATCAATCTTTTTAAATATATTCAGAAGGCCCTGTGAAGGCTGGTAATGCGGATTATCCTGCTGCTTCCTTTCAATCATGTTCTTGACCGTATAGTAAACGGCTTCCCGACTGCTACATGCTTCCCGCTGCAACGTCATAATAGAAAACTGACTTGTAATCGGTACATAAGGATCAGCCTTTAACTGATTGATCGCATCATAAAGGTCCTGTTCCTCTTTTGAAAACTCAATGAGACACGACTCCACATTCCGCTTAGGCCAATCAATACCAGTGTCACCACGCCTATTACGTATCATGACCTTATTCACCAGTTCTTTTAAATACTCATCGTTATCCAGCTTTCGATCCTTTGCGCGAAATACCTCGGAAAAATTGCTCTCACTTCCCAAATGGCCTGGTTTAAGTAGAGAAACTAAGTTGAAGATCTCCTCCACTTTATTCTGGATAGGGGTGGCCGTTAAGAGTAGGCAAAATTTCTTCTTCAGATTCTGCACAAATTCATAGTTTTTTGTTTTATTGTTTTTCAGTTTATGAGCCTCATCAATGATCACCATGTCATATTCAAGACTATTGATGATCTCGCGGTGAGGACTTCGTTTAGCTGTGTCAATAGAAGACACCACCACATCACACTGCTCCCACACGTAGCTTTTCTTCTGTCCGATTGCAGGAATGTAGAACTTCTGATTCAACTCAATGGCCCATTGGGATACAAGGGAAGCTGGGACTAGGATCAATACTTTCTTTACCAGTCCACGAATCATATATTCTTTGAGAATAAGACCTGCTTCGATTGTCTTGCCGAGGCCTACCTCGTCCGCAAGTATGGCTTTGCCGTTCATTTCTTCCACTACATTTCTAGCTACCTCCAACTGATGAGGAAGTGGTGTCAGCTGTGGTAGGTGGGAAGGAGCAAGCAGCCCTTCAAACTCAGGGATGCTAAGATGGCTTTCTACTTCCAATGCTAGTTTGAATAACTCGAAGTTTGCCCAAGGTCCATCGTCTGTCATTCGTTTCAGGAGTTCTTCCTGCCATTCCTTATCAAAAATAATCTCTACATTCATCGATGTGCATCCTTTCTGAATTATCCAATTTATAGTATGTTGTAAAAGGATAGCGTTTTCATTAGAAAATATTGATAAATCACTTGTTTAAAGCCGAACATTTAGCTATATAAAAATAATAATGATCAGTGTTTTTGTATTGCCAGAATCCTTTGTCTAATGGTAGGATAATAGTGAGCTTTGAAAGGCGATTTTACCTAACAAAATAAACATGAATGTTGTAGCTTCTTATCTAGTATGACCATGTTTGAAAAAAATATTATATTGCGAATGAGAACAAGGGGAGAGACTGTCCATCAAGATACGGCAGCGCCGAAGGAGCAAGCAGACTATATGTGAATCTCTCAGGCAAAAAGACTCTTGTTGGACGCAACTCTGGAGAGCGTTTATTCATGTTTGCATGGACAAACCACCAAAGGGGAAAGCCTTCTACATAAGGTAAACTTTCAGGTGCAAGGGACAGAGAACTCTTTTTTTGAAAAAGGAGTTTCTCTGTCCTTTTTTGAGGAGTAAAAGGAAATTAGTAGGTTGAAATTCTTTTTGGAAATGGTTCTGTTAAAGCATATGGTTGATTCTAAGCAACCTAGCTGTTGATTGAAGCAATAGGCGAAGACTCCTAAGGGAGATAGCGTATAGGGGAGACCCCGCAGGCGAAGCCGAGGAGGCTCCCCAAACGCCCCTAGGAAAGCGAAGCCTAGGGCGGAAATCAACAGCGGTGTTTAACAGAGCCTTGGGAAGAAAAAGGAGGAGAAAAGTAATGACTGAACTTAAGAAAACACCATTATATGAAGCGTACAAAAACCATGGTGCAAAAACAATCGATTTTGGTGGATGGGATTTGCCGGTTCAATTTTCAAGTATCAAAGATGAACACGAAGCGGTACGTACCAAAGCCGGTTTATTTGATGTTTCTCATATGGGAGAAATTGAAGTAAAAGGAAAAGACAGTCTAGCTTACCTACAGAAAATGATGACAAATGATGTTTCCAAGTTGAAGGATGGCGGTGCACAGTATACAGCGATGTGCTATCCAGACGGAGGAACAGTGGATGACCTTCTCATATACAAAAAGGCGGACGAAGATTATTTGCTTGTGGTGAATGCTTCCAATATTGAAAAAGACTTCGACTGGTTAAAAAGCCACGTAACAGAAGAAGTGGAAGTAATCAATATCTCTGAAAGCATTGCGCAACTGGCAATCCAAGGACCATTAGCAGAGAAAATCCTTCAAAAGCTGACAAGCACAGACCTTTCAGCAATCAAATTTTTTAAATTTAATGACAATGTTGAGATCAATGGGGTACGTGCGCTTGTTTCCAGAACCGGCTACACAGGCGAAGACGGCTTTGAAATCTATTGTCAGCAAGAGGACGCAGTACAACTATGGGACATGCTGCTTGATGCTGGAAAAGAGGATGGACTTGTTCCTTGCGGATTAGGTGCCAGAGATACACTACGTTTTGAAGCCAACCTTGCTTTATATGGCCAGGAGCTTTCAAAAGACATTACTCCCATCGAGGCAGGGATTGGTTTCGCGGTAAAGACGAACAAAGAAGAAGATTTCTTTGGAAAAGAAGTACTAAAAGAACAACGTGAAAACGGAGCTCCTCGCCGCATGGTTGGAATTGAAATGATAGACAAAGGGATTCCGCGACATGGCTATGAAGTGTTCGTCGGGGATGAAAAAGTCGGAGAGGTGACAACAGGTACACAGTCTCCTACTTTAAAGAAAAACATCGGACTCGCGCTACTGGAAAAAGATTTCACAGAGCTTGAAACGGAAGTAGAAGTACAGGTGCGTAAAAAACGCCTAAAAGCAAAAGTCGTTAAAACACCTTTTTACCAAAGACCAAAAAACTAGATTTTCGAAATAAGGTGTTAAATGTCGCTGTTGCTCTCCGCAAAACGCTTCGCTTTCCGCGGGGCGACCTTGAGCGTCCTTGCAACACTTGAGGGGTCTAAAGATGTCGCTACTCTCCCGCTGGAGTCTACGCCTTTTGCTTCAAGCAACAGCTAGAAACATTTCATTTTAATAAACTGCCTTTTAAATAACCCATAACAAACCGGAGAGGGGAACTCACATGAAACATCGTTATTTACCGATGACAGACCAAGACATCCAGGAAATGCTGCAAGTAATAGGTGTAGAAAATATAGAAGAACTATTTTCAGATATCCCGGAAAGCGTCCGCTATGACGGAGAACTGAAAATCAAAAAGGCAAAATCTGAATCAGAATTAATGCGCGAACTTAGTGATTTGGCAGCAAAAAACAAAGATTTAAGAAAGCATGCTTCTTTCTTGGGAGCAGGCGTATATGATCACTACATGCCGGTTATCGTAGATCACGTCATTTCCCGTTCTGAATTTTACACAGCATACACACCTTATCAGCCCGAGATCTCCCAAGGTGAGCTACAGGCAATTTTTGAATTCCAGACAATGATCTGCGAATTAACGGGAATGGACGTTGCGAACTCCTCCATGTATGATGGCTCAACCTCCTTCGCAGAAGCAGCAATGCTTGCTTGCGGCCATACAAGAAAGAAGAAAGTGCTTATCTCTGGTGCTGTACATCCTGAAGCGAAAGCGGTGGTGACATCGTACGCAAAAGGTCAATATGTGGAAGTTGTAGAAATTCCAACAAAAGACGGAGTGACCGATGTAGCGGCACTTGAAGAAATGATGTCTTCAGACGTTGCGGCAGTCATGGTTCAATATCCAAACTTCTTTGGTCAAATCGAACCGCTTCAAGAGATTGAGAAGCTTGCACATACAGACAAAGGAATGTTCGTTGTATCCTCTAACCCGCTGGCACTTGGAGCATTGACACCTCCAGGAAAGTTCGGCGCTGATATTGTTACAGGTGATGCACAGCCATTCGGTATCCCTACACAATTTGGTGGACCTCACTGTGGTTATTTTGCCGTCACATCAAAATTGATGCGTAAAGTTCCTGGTAGACTAGTAGGGCAGACGGTGGATGAGGAAGGCCAACGTGGATTCGTTCTTACGCTCCAAGCACGTGAACAGCATATCCGTCGTGACAAAGCGACCTCTAATATTTGTTCCAATCAGGCATTGAACGCACTGGCTGCTTCTGTAGCCATGACGGCACTGGGCAAAAAAGGTGTAAAGGAAATGGCTGTACAAAACATCCAGAAAGCGCAATACGCCAAGCGAACATTGGAAGCGGCTGGGATGGAGGTAACATTCAGCGGTCCGTTCTTCAACGAATTTGTTGTAAAGCTTTCCACTCCAATCAAAGAAGTCAATCGCAAGCTTCTTGAAAAAGGATTGATCGGTGGTTACGACTTAGGGACATACTACCCTGAACTTGAAAACCATATGTTACTTGCGGTTACGGAGTTGCGTACAAAAGAAGAAATCGACACACTAGCGAAAGAATTGGGGGCTCATCACCAATGAATAAACAAAATCAACCACTCATTTTTGAAATGTCCAGAGAAGGTCGTATCGGATACAGCCTGCCTGAAAACGATGTACCTGAAGTGGATCTAGCGGAACTTTTCCCAGCTGCATACATCCGCGAGGAAGCACCGGAACTACCGGAAGTTTCCGAGCTTGATATCATGCGTCATTATACAGCATTAAGCAATCGTAACCACGGTGTGGACTCCGGCTTCTACCCGCTAGGTTCTTGCACGATGAAATACAACCCGAAAATCAATGAAAATGTGGCACGCTTCCCTGGTTTCGCACATATTCATCCGTTACAGGATGAGTCAACTGTCCAAGGGGCATTGGAGTTGATGCACGACTTGCAAGAGCACCTGATTGAAATTACAGGAATGGACGAAGTGACTCTACAACCAGCAGCTGGAGCTCATGGGGAGTGGACAGGGCTTATGATGATCCGTGCCTTCCATGAAGCAAACAATGACCATAACCGTACAAAGGTAATCGTTCCTGACTCCGCGCACGGAACAAACCCGGCATCTGCAACAGTTGCAGGCCTAGAAACCATTACGGTAAAATCTGATGAGAACGGTTTGGTAGACTTAGAAGATCTTCGCAGAGTAGTTGGGGAAGACACAGCTGCTTTGATGTTGACCAACCCAAATACACTTGGACTTTTTGAAGAAAACATCCTGGAGATGGCTCGCATTGTCCACGACGCAGGCGGAAAGCTTTACTATGATGGAGCAAACTTGAATGCAGTACTAAGCAAGGCCCGCCCAGGGGACATGGGCTTTGATGTGGTTCACTTGAACTTACACAAAACATTCACTGGCCCTCATGGTGGTGGTGGCCCTGGTTCCGGACCGGTCGGCGTAAAAGCGGACTTGATCCCTTACTTGCCAAAGCCATTGGTAGTGAAAAAAGATGACGGCACATTCGGATTCGATTACGACCGTCCAGATTCCATCGGCCGTGTGAAGCCATTCTACGGAAACTTCGGCATCAACGTACGTGCTTACACGTATATTCGTTCCATGGGGCCGGATGGATTGAAAGCAGTAACGGAATATGCCGTACTGAACGCGAACTACATGATGCGTCGTCTGGCAGAGCACTACGACCTTCCGTTTGACAGACATTGCAAGCACGAATTCGTCTTGAGTGGTAAGCGTCAGAAGAAGCTAGGTGTACGTACATTGGATATCGCCAAGCGCCTGCTTGACTTCGGCTACCACCCACCAACCATCTACTTCCCATTGAATGTGGAAGAGTGCATCATGATCGAGCCGACGGAAACGGAATCAAAAGAAACATTGGATTCCTTCATTGAAGCGATGATCCAGATTGCACGTGAAGCGGAAGAAAATCCGGAAGTGGTGCAAGAAGCACCTCATACAACGGTGATTAAGAGATTAGATGAGACGCTTGCAGCTCGTAAGCCTGTGTTGCGTTATCAGAAGGAAGCTTGATTGGGATTTTGAAAGGAGAGAGAGAACAGGGACGCCTGTTCTCTTTTTTGATTGTTGGAATTTAGGAGAGGGGGGATAAGTGGTTAGAGAATGCCCTTACTTTGTGGATCGAATTCTGATGAATGGTGTCGAATTCATGATATAATCTGTTTTTTCATGATATATTTCAAAATTTCATGATAAATCTTGAAAATTCATGATATATTAATTTTTTTCATAATATATTTAATTTTTCCTTGATATATCACCTCCACTACTGGTTAAGCGAGTCCTTTTAATCCCTTTTTGGGGTTAGAACTCCCTCAAATGTTCCTTGAAGTATAAGTTCACATCCAATTTCACAAAAAATCTACCTTGGAATGGGGTTGATTGGGAGATTTGGCAGCTTGGTGGATAAACCATCGAAGCTGGTTGAGAAAATCAGAACTTGGTGGATAAACCACCAAAGCTGGTTGATAAAATCAAAACTCGGTTGATAACCCACCAAACTTTAGTTGATAAACCCCAATGGGCCACAAAACATCTCTGTCCTCAAAAAAATCATCATCAGCCCCGACTACTTATCACTTCTCAAACTCCCCCAAAAGCCTTAAGATAAAATTAGAAACAAAGGGAGGGAAAGCAAATGTACTATGAGCAAACCTATAAAGCAAGAGAAGAGCTGCTTGAACTACTAGAAGGAATCTCAGAAGAACAACTGCACCAAAAGCACGACAACCTCTGGACCGTCTCTCAAAACGTTGAGCACCTTTACCTAATTGAAAACAAGATAACCAACGGCTTAAAGAAAGCGATAGAATCGGAAAGCGAAGTAGAAGAAAAGGATTTGCCCCTGGCAAAAATGTTGGCCAATAGAACATATAAGGTGGAAGCGCCAGAAGACATCACGCCATCTGAACACCCTTACACCAAAGCAGAGCTAATCGAGCTATTGGAGCAATCCAGAACTAACCTAAATACATTCATTCAAGAAGTCGACGATATTGCATTACATAAATATGGCTTCAAACATCGTTGGATCGGCGATCTTTCCGCACAGCAATGGGTCCAATTGATAGGATTCCATGAGCGTCGTCACATTGATCAAATCAACCAAACATTACACAACACTGCCCAATAAACACAAAAGAGCACTCACAGTATCAGTTGGTGAGTGCTCTTATCTATTAATTCTTCGTTCTGATTTTACCGCCCCAGCGCTTGAATCCACCCTTAAGTTGATAAAGCTGCGTGTAGCCTTTACGCTTTAACATTTGAGCTGCACGGCCACTGCGCATAGTGTTCTGGCAATAAATATAGACTGGTTGGTCTTGGCGTACTTCTCTAATTCTCATTTTCATCTGAGATAGAGGAATGTTTCTTGCGCCAAGGATATGCCCGCCTTCGTACTCTTTTGGTTCACGGACATCAATCAGTTGCGCTTTACGATAACCAGCGCGAAATTCTTCTTCCGTTAAGGTTGTTAGAATTTTACGTTGGTAGATGAACATGATCACTGAATAGACAATAAATGCTGCCAAGATTCCTAATGTTACGTACAAAGCCAAACTAGACAACCCCTCTTTTTCTTTTTCTACCAAAGTATATTATATAAAAGCTTACGAGAAATGTCATCCTTTTCTACTATCCAGATTAAAAAATACCAAGCTTTAACTTTGAAATCAAAAGGGAGTTTTGGTAGACTAATCTATCATATAGAAGTAAATGAGGTACATAATATGACCAATGAAATCTGGAGATTCATCGATTCTAAGGATCAATCTCCTGCATTTAATATGGCGCTTGATGAAGCGTTATTAGAATGGCACAGTGAAGGCAAGATTCCTCCCACCATTCGCTTTTACGGTTGGAACCCTCCTACTTTATCTGTTGGCTATTTTCAGAAAGTAGAAAAAGAAATCAATATGGAACGTGTAAGAGAGTTAGGACTCGGTTTTGTAAGGAGACCAACAGGTGGACGAGGCGTCCTTCATGACAAGGAACTGACATATAGTGTCATCGTATCTGAAGAACACCCAGAAATGCCGCAAACGGTCACCGAAGCATATAGGGTGATTTCAGAAGGTATCTTGGAAGGATTCAAGGCGCTGGGGCTGGATGCGTACTTTGCGATTCCAAGAACGGAAGAGGAAAAGGAAGGATTAAAGAACCCTCGTTCTTCCGTATGTTTTGATGCGCCATCCTGGTATGAACTTGTAGTGGAGGGAAGAAAGGTTGCCGGCAGTGCGCAGACCCGTCAAAAGGGTGTTATCCTGCAGCACGGTTCCATTCTCCTGGATATAGATGAGGATCTACTTTTTAGTCTATTCAACTACCCGAGTGAACGAGTGAAGGAACGGATGCAGAAGAACTTCAAAAATAAAGCAGTGGCCATCAATGCGCTACGTGACACCCCAGTCACCATGGAGGAAGCTAAAAAGGCGTTTTATATGGGATTTGAAAAAGGCTTAAATATCACGCTTGAACCACATGAGCTGACGGAAGCAGAGTTGGCTGAAGTACATGCAATTATGGAAAAGAAATATTCCACAAACGAGTGGAATTATAAAAGATAACGAGAAATTCATTCTCGTTATCTTTTTGTTTTGCACTACATGTAGTAGGGTAGTGTAAAGAGTCGACTATATATGTAAAACTCAAAAAAGAAAATAAAAAAATATTTTTCGCCAAATAGGAAGGTTTTTCTCAAAACGTTGATACAATAGGCTCGCTATATTTCGTAAAAATGCGCAAGCGACAAAAAAGGTCATTATGCATCGAAAATAGAATGTAATCTTCGTTTCTCTTGAATTTCCTCTCTAAATTGACGCTTTTACAATTTGACAAATTTAGATTTCTTTCGCAGAAAATCAATATATAGTAGTGTCGAAAAATAAAAACATACTATATATGGGTGTAATGCTTGTCTAAACGGGTATATGTATGGTAAGTTATGTGTAATTAAATTTAAGATGAATTTTTATAAAGTTTATCAGGAGATTTAGAGGAGTTGTAATAATGACCATTGCTATTAATGAAAACAAAATGAAAATCAATGTAGAACGCTTGAACAAGGACATCGGCTTGTTTCCTCAAGTACACCCCATCACAGAGGACATGACCACCACACATAAAGGTGTTTCCCGCCTGGTCATGCTCGATCGTTACGCATTCAAAGATACCGAGAAAGTAACACTTACAGCTGGAGACTTTGTGGTACTAACCATTAAAGAAGACCCAAAATTCCCTGCAAGAGGTCTTGGTTACATACAAGACATTGACTGGTCTACCAAAAAGGCTTCCGTATTAATTGAAGAAGAGTATCGCGGAGTTTTGACAAAGCAAGGTGAAGCCGAAACGGGCGTTGTTGTTCGTTCCCTGGATGTTATTGAAAAGCCGCTAGAAGTCTTCTACGAGCAAATTGCCAAACGTAACGCCAAAGGCTTGGCAGCGGTAGAAACCACAGAAGAGAAGCGCCAGGAATGGTTTGAAAAGTTCTATCATGAGCTAGTTAACATGAATTTCGTACCGGCAGGACGCGTGTTGTACGGAGCTGGGGCAGACACAGATGTAACCTACTTCAACTGCTACGTGATGCCATTTGTACAAGATTCGCGTGAAGGAATCTCTGAACACCGCAAACAAGTAATGGAAATCATGAGCCGCGGTGGCGGAGTTGGTACAAACGGATCAACACTTCGTCCACGAAATGCCCTTGCAAGAGGGGTTAACGGTAAATCCTCAGGTAGTGTATCCTGGTTGGATGACATTGCAAAATTGACGCATCTTGTGGAACAAGGTGGATCAAGACGTGGAGCTCAAATGATCATGCTAGCAGACTGGCACCCAGATATCGTAGAATTCATCATCTCCAAAATGCAAAACCCTAGAATTCTTCGGTACCTAATTGAAAATACAAATGACGAAAGCATCAAAAAAGCGGCAGAGGATAAGCTGAAGTTTACACCATTGACAGATCAGGAAATCACCATGTACCAATCTGTTACAAACTTCAAACACATCCCTGGTTACGGCGGATTTACAGAAGCCATCATCAAAGATGCAGAGCAGAAGCTTAAAGTGGGCGGAACGTATACGGTTCATAACCCAGAATTCCTGACAGGTGCCAACATCTCCATTACGCTTACGAAAGAATTTATGGAAGCTGTTGAAAACGATGCTGACTTTGATCTTCGTTTCCCTGATGTGGAAGCATATGATAAAGATGAGATGGCCGTTTACAATGAGCAATGGTCAGAAGTTGGAGATGTGCGAGAGTGGGAGAAACTTGGTCACAAGGTGAGAGTATACAGAAAAATTAAAGCAAAAGAGCTTTGGAACTTAGTCAATATCTGTGCGACATACTCAGCTGAACCCGGCATTTTCTTCATCGACAATGCCAACGATATGACAAATGCAAAAGCATACGGACAAAAGGTTGTAGCAACCAACCCATGTGGGGAACAACCCCTCGCACCATTTTCTGTCTGTAACTTAGCTGCAGTCAACCTTGCTCAATTTGCGGACAAGGAAACCAAAACAGTAAACTTTGAAAAGCTTAAGCAAACAGTAGAAGTCGGTGTTAGAATGCAGGATAACGTTATTGATGCTACGCCTTACTTCTTAGAGGAAAATAAAAAGCAAGCATTAGGAGAGCGTCGTGTTGGTTTAGGCGTAATGGGTCTTCACGATCTTCTAATCTATTGTGAAACAGAATACGGCTCTGAAAAAGGTAACGAGCTTGTAGATAAAGTTTTCGAAACAATCGCGGTTACTGCATATCGTGCTTCGGTTGAACTTGGAAAAGAAAAGGGTAGCTTCCCGTTCTTAGATGGTGCAACAGTAGAGGAAACGAATCGCCTTCGCGATGCATTCACGAAAACAGGCTTCATGAGCAAAATGCCGGAAGATATCAAAGAAGGCATCATGACTTCAGGTATCCGTAACTCGCACCTATTAACGGTAGCTCCAACTGGATCTACAGGAACAATGGTAGGAGTATCAACTGGACTTGAGCCTTATTTCTCCTTCTCTTACTTCCGCAGTGGACGTCTAGGGAAGTTCATTGAAGTCAAAGCGGACATCGTCCAAGAATACTTGGAGGCGAATCCAGAAGCAGATGCGGAAAACCTTCCAAACTGGTTCATCTCTGCGATGGAGCTTGCTCCTGAAGCACATGCTGATGTCCAATGCATCATTCAGAATTGGATTGACAGTTCCATTTCCAAGACGGTTAACGCGCCAAAAGGATATACAGTGGATCAAGTGAAAAAAGTGTACGAACGCCTCTATAAAGGTGGAGCTAAGGGTGGTACCGTCTATGTGGATGGAAGCCGTGACTCACAAGTCCTAACCCTGAAAGCGGAAGAAAACACCATGGACGAAGGTGAACAGATCCAAATGGAAGATGTGGTTAAAAAGCCGGTCGTACTTGTGGAAACAATCAACGATTTGCGCTCGACCAATGTTCAATACGGATCAGAAGTCGGGAATACATGCCCTGTCTGCCGTGTTGGTACGGTAAAAGAAATCGGTGGATGTAATACATGCACAGACTGTGGTGCGCAACTGAAATGCGGATTATAAGGTAGATTAAAAAACGAGAAGGAACCCTTAGAGGTCTCTTCTCGTTTTTTTTGTGTTTTAAAATCCAGTTGAGAAATGGCATAATTTATCAATTTTAGGTGAAGCTAAACATACTTTAATGAAGCTGGAGATGCCTATGCAAAACGTCACGAAAATCCTGATTCCAAGACAGCTGTTCATGATGTTGGTATTATCAACAGGATTACTGAACCACGTAATCTTAATACCGAACCTTTTGAATGCTGCGGGAAGGGACAGTTGGTTAAGTGTTATCATTGCCTACCCCATAGCCATTATTTTCTTATGGTTGGTTTATTTTATAGCCAAAAACAGCTCTGATCAAGGGTTCTTTCCTATGGTTGAAAAACGCTTTGGCAAATTAGTATCCGCTATATTGTCTTTCCCGGTCGTCCTGTTTCTTTTCACGGCTTCCTACATCACCTTACGAGATTTAATGATTTGGCTGAATGCCTATTTCTTATCAGATGCATCTATTACGATGATTAATTTCATCATGATTTTGGTATGTTTCGTCGTTACACTTGGCGGGATTAAATATATGGCTATTACTAGTGGATTTTTACTCCCGCTAGTAATGCTTTTTGGTATCTTCATTGCTATCACCAATACCTCCATTAAGGATCCAAGCCTGTTATTCCCATTGTTGAGTGAAGGCTATATGCCGGTATTTAAAGGGGTTATTTATACTTTATCTGGATTGCTTGAAATCTATATTATCGTTTTATTGCAACCTTACTCACAATCTCCGATAAAGTTCCATCAACTCTTCATTCTGCTTACCATATTGGCGGGTTTAATCCTGGGTCCATTGACTGCTGCCATCATGGAATTTGGCCCGGTTGAATCCGCCTTTTTCCGCTATCCGGCCTATGAGCAATGGAGGGTATTAACGATTGGGGAGTACATTTCACATCTCGACTTTTTTGCTCTCTATCAATGGCTTAGCGGTGCCGTCATAAGAATCGGATTATTCATATACCTTGCTGCCGCATTCTTCACCAAAAAGAAAAAGCACTATAAGTTGAACCCGATATTAGTTGGAGGGATTTATCTGATTTTTTTCGGGGTAATGTGGATCGAAGTGGAAACTTTTTATTTCTATGAGTTTATCTATCGTTATTTTTTACCAGCATGTATGGCGTTCTTTCTTTTTCAAATACTAATATCAGCCTTACTGATAATTGTGATGAGGAAAAGAGAGGAATCATATGACAAATACAACAAGTCAGGATCATAACCATAGAATCCATGAAAAAGTTGAGCAGCTAAAGTCTCAATTTAGTCATAGCCAGGATGTAGTTTTTAATCAACACCGTACAGATTCAGAAACCTTTGAACTTCTATACATAGACAGCCTCGTCGACCTTCAGTATTTAAATCAATATATCTTACCCAAGCTTAGCGAGTGTAAGGAAGCCTCCGTCAAGTTACATCTGCAGACTCTATTCCAAGTGGAAGAGGTCACCTCCAAATCGTTGGAAGATGTGGCTTCTTTGCTTTTTGATGGAGATGTGATTTTTTACATAGAGAATAGCCTTTTAAGTATGAAAGCTGGAGAGATTCCTAAGCGCCAACCGGAGGAATCGGCTCTTGAGACTTCCATTCGAGGACCTAAGGATGGCTTTGTTGAGGATATAAGAACCAATATTTCTTTAATCAGAAGGAGATTGCATACCCCTTCGCTATGCTTGGAGAAATTTACGATAGGAAAGAGAAGTAAGACGAAAGTGGCTTTGCTCTACCTTGATGATGTTATCGATAAAAAGGTCCTGCAAGAAATTCGAAAGAAATTAAATAATGTGGAATTGGACATCTTGACCAGTGCTTATGAATTGGAATCCTGTGTTCGTGATCGGCCATTTTCTGTCTTTCCCACCATGGATTTTACAGGTAGACCGGATTTTGTTGTACAAACTTTAAACCAAGGGCGTTTTGCATTATTGGTAGATGGAAACCCGACTGCGTCATTTGCGCCTGTAAATTTACTACTTCAAACAAAATCGCCTGAAGATACCTATATGAATTTTGCGTTTGTTTCGGTTGAACGATTGATTAGGATGTTCGGAATAATGGTTTCCGGTTTTTTACCAGGATTATGGATTGCTTTTTCTTCTTTCAATATCGAACAAATCCCATATCTGCTTGTTGCCACCATCTCTGTCTCACGTTTTGGGTTGCCACTTTCCGCACCAATTGAAATGTTTATCATTTTGTTCCTCTTTGAGCTTTTCAATGAAGCTGGTGTACGGCTTCCCAGGGCTATTGGACAGACTGTAGCCGTTCTCGGGGGATTGATTGTCGGGGATGCTGCGATTAGAGCTGGATTGACGTCCCCCACCATGTTGGTGGTTGCTGCCATCACCTATATTGCATCCTTTACATTAGTTAACCAATCATTAAGTTCAGCTATCACCATCATTCGCTTTTCCGTTATTTTATTGAGTACATTTTTTGGTTTATTCGGGATTGTCTTGGGATTCATCTTAACCGTGTTTTATTTTTCAACATTATCTTCTTTTGGGGTTCCATACTTTGGTTCCCTGGCACCAGTGAAACTAAAAGAAGCGGTGAAATCTTTCTTAAGACCGCCTGTGCAATTTTACAAATCGAGAAACACATCTACCAGCCCGGATGACGCCACAAGGGGGGAGCAGAATTGAGCAGGAAAGGAATCATACCCATCATTATAAGTGTTCTATTACTTACGGGTTGCGGAGGCATAAAGAATATCCAGGACCTTACCTACATAGTAGCGATTGGTATGGACTATGATGAAAAAGAAGAGGAGTATATCGTTTACCTCCAAGGGTTGAATTTTGCCAATGTGGCGAAACAGGAAGGAGGAAAGCCGGTTGAAGAAGTTCCAAGCTTTGTCGGAACCGCTAGGGGAAAGACGTTAAACCTTGCTGTAAGTGAATTATATAAGAAGTCTGAACCACCGATCTATTTTGGACATGTAAGAACCTTATTAGTGAGTCAACGTTTGATTAATAGCAAATCAAAGGAAGTCTTAGAGGAGATAGCCAGAAACAAATCACTTAGACATACGCTGCGGGTTGTGACGACGGAAGAAAGTATTGAAGAAATTTTTTCCGTTAAAGCTTTATTTAACTACCCAGCCGTATATACGGTATTATTCAAAGGAAAAACACAAGGTCTTGCTCAAAACGAATTACAGCCAACTAGCCTTTTACATTTTTTGAGGTCGTATTACGAGCCGATGGGTATCGCGAAACTTCCGTCCGTCTCCATTGATGATGGTACATGGCAAGCGGATAAGGATTTCCCAGTGCTTTACTTAAATGGGTACTCTGTTTATCAACAACAATCGTATGTAAAAAACATTCCTATAGATGATGCGGTTTTTCTAGACTGGTTGGTGGGTGGTGAAATTGCTATTGATCGTGAGGTGATGGATGGGGAAGAACTAGTGGCTGCAGTGAAACTTGCCAGCCCTAAATTAAAAATCACCTATGAGAAAGGTACCCCTTCACCGGCATTTACTATTGAACTATCCACAAAGGCCGATTTGCTAGAAAAGCTAAAGGATGTTTCAGTAGATGAGTTGAAAAAAAACTTGGAAGAGAACATAAAAAAGGAAGTAATGGAACTATATGATAAAGGGGTGGAAAGTAAACTCGATTTACTTAATGCTGGTGAGAAATGGTATAGGAAACATCCTAAAGCATTTAAGAAATTAAAAGCTTCCAATAGCTTTTATCTGGAAAAAGAATCGTTGAAAGAAGTGAAAGTAGATATTCAAATCTTCCACTTTAATTCCTACGAATATGATAGGATGTGACTGGTTTTCATCGGAAACTCTACTGTAATAAAACCCTAACTTGTCATACTTTGAGACTTGGGGTATCATTTTAAATGACGGCTTAGAACGTGGATTGGAAACGGAGGGATATTATGCCTACCCCAAGTATGGAAGACTACATAGAACAGATATACATGTTAATTGAAGATAAAGGATATGCGCGTGTGTCAGATATTGCCGAAGCATTGGCTGTACATCCCTCTTCTGTAACAAAAATGGTTCAGAAACTAGATAAGGACCAATACTTAATCTATGAAAAATATCGCGGCCTGGTGCTGACTTCCAAAGGAAAGAAGATCGGTAAGCGGTTGGTATATCGTCACGAATTGCTCGAGCAGTTCCTAAGAGTAATAGGTGTGGACGAAGAAAATATCTATGAGGATGTGGAAGGAATCGAACATCACCTGAGTTGGAATGCGATAGATCGTATCGGAGATCTTGTTCAATACTTTGAAGAAGAGAAGGATCGTGTGGAAGCACTGCAGACCATCCAAAAGCAAAATGAAGATAATCAATAAGGAGATAGACCTTGTCATTTGGCAGAGGGGTCTGTCTCTTTTTTTGATTTCAAAAAGTTAAACGGTATAATTCACCTTCTTTCTTATTAAAGATGTAAAAGGAAGAAGTAAGACTCGGTGTAATTGTGATGGAGGGGATGCCAATGAAGATTGACGGTGTGTTTTCTGGGGGAGGCATAAAAGGATTTGCATTAATTGGCGCCTTGCAAGCAGTCGAAAGTAGGGGACTGAAATTACAGCGGCTGGCAGGAACAAGTGCGGGTTCCATTGTGGCTGCGTTCACCGCAGCCGGCTACACAGCCAATGAAATATATAAGATGCTTGATGAAACAGACATTATGAACTTTCTTGATCAGAGAAGAACACTGGTGCCATCACCTATCACCAAGTGGCTCCTATTGTATTGGAGACTTGGTCTATATAAAGGAGACGTGTTAGAAAAGTGGCTAGAACAGAAACTAGCAGAAAAAGGTGTGAGGACATTTGGAGATCTTCCAAAAGACCATCTCAGAATCATTGCTTCCGACCTGACCAGCGGAACAATTGCAGTCTTACCGGATGATCTTCCTAAATACCATCTGGACCCCAAGAAGTTTTCGGTAGCAAAAGCGGTAAGGATGAGTTGTAGCATCCCTTATTTTTTTGAGCCAGTCAAAATTAAGGGAAAAGGAGTGACGTTTCTATTTGTTGATGGTGGAGTATTAAGTAATTTTCCAATCTGGCTTTTCGATAACGACCGGATACCTAAAGTAAGGCCTGTACTAGGGATTCAGCTAAGTGCGAAACAGGAGGACCGTCCTGTTAATCGGATCAATAATGCCATCACAATGTTTGGTGCCTTGTTTGAAACAATGAAAGATGCACATGACGCAAAGCATATATCAAGCCGCCATGAGAAGGACATCATTTTTATTCCCATGGACCATATTGCCGTGACGGAGTTTGCATTGACAGAAGAACGGAAAAGAGGACTTGTGGAAATCGGTAAGAAAAGAGCAGAGGCATTTTTAATGAAGTGGTGCTATTAATAAAAAGAACCGAACTTTCTTTTTAGAAGAAAGCCCGGTTTTTCTTTTTGCCCTTTTTCCCTTCGATGACGGTCAGATGGGATGGGGCTTTGCGTTTTGGTACGGAAGGTTTGGAGCTTGCCCGGTCTCTGCTTGTAATGGGACTCACATTTGGTTTTGTACCTGCTGTGGATGCATATCTCTTTTTCGATTGCTTGACAGCTTTACTATACCTAGCATCCGTTTTGCCTCCAAGTCTTCCCTGGATAAAATAGCGGAAAATTAGATAGAAAACGGTTGCTCCCCCTACAATTAAAAGGAGATTGGTAAATAACCCTCCTGGATTACTGAACAACTGAATGATTAAATAAAAAGCTGCTAAGGAAACGAGTGTATAGAAAATAGGTTTTCGATAGCTTCTTTTCATTTTCGCCACCTCCCAGGTAACCAGTTTACTTGTTTTAACGGTTACCACCACTGATTGTTTTAATAGTATATTTTCTAGGATAAGGCTTGTTGCGGATTTTTATACTATTTCTTCGGTAATCTTTTTCTCCGAATCTTGTTCGAGTTCCAAAAGTCTGTTGAAGGAAAGGATGGCCACTTCCACTTGGTCATCCGTTGGTTCTTTTGTTGTCAGTAATTGCAACCAAAGTCCAGGGTAGCCTAAGACTTTCAAAACAGGAATATCTCGCACTTTATTAGTAAGCTGCAAAACTTCAAAAGAAATTCCCAGTACAACTGGAATGAGTGCTAAACGATTCAATACACGCGCCCATAAAGGGTCTGTCGGTACAAGCAGGTACACGAAGAAGCCAACAACAACCGTAAATAGGATGAAGCTGCTCCCGCATCGGTAATGCAATCTAGATTGTGCTTGGATATTGCTTACATTTAATTCTTTCCCGTTTTCGTAAGCGTTAATCACTTTATGTTCCGCACCATGATATTGAAACACCCTTTTGATGATCGGGGTAAACGATATGAAGTATATGTATGCTAATAAAAGCATCAATTTAAAAACCGTTTCAATAAAAACTTGAGCAAAATCACCCGGGAAAACCGGTTTTGTCAATTCGGCCAAGAAAACGGGGACAAGAGTAAAGATGAACTTACCAAAGATAAAAGATAATATACCAACTGCAGCAACACTTAATATCATTTCAAGTTTGGATGGCTCTTTTTTGTTATAAATCTCTTCCTCATCTTGACTTGGATCGACATCATAGCGCTCCGTGGAGAAATTCAGATGCTTGGATCCGTTACCTGCTGCTTCCACAATAGCAACGATACCACGTAAAAAAGGGATCTTTTTTAAAGTCTGTAATGTCGGATTTGTTTTTCTTGGTACATGAAGGTATTCGATGGAATTATCTTTCCTGCGGATTGCAGTCACGTAATGGCGTTTTCCACCAAACATCACACCTTCCACCACAGCCTGTCCTCCATAAACAGGTTTTGAATCTTTTGACATGATAGCACCAACCTAACTTTTCTAAGAAGAAAAAAATTTCTATTACTTAATATTCTACCCGAATCTTCAAAAAACCTCTACTCCCTGAGATTCTTTGTTGGAAAAAATGGGGGCTTTCTGTATGGTTCTGCTTTTCTTATGGAAAGATATGTGTATACATGCGGAAGAGAGGAAGAAGTGCGATGAGTGAAAATAAGCAATTGGAACAAAACCAAAGAGAAGAACCGATGAGCTTTATGACAAAAGTCATCATTACCGGGTTTGTCGGTGGTGTGTTTTGGAGCTTGATTGGATATTTTGCGTACATGTTCAGCTTCACGGAAATCAGCCCGAATGTGGTGCTTCAGCCTTGGGCGTTGGGGGATTGGAAGAAAGGGTGGCTCGGGCACATCATCAGTGTCATTGTACTGGGCTTGTTCGGCATTGGGGCGGCTCTCATTTATGCCGCCTTATTTAAGAAATTCCAGCAGTTCTGGATAGGTATAGTTTATGGACTGGCGCTATGGGGCCTTGTTTTCTTTCTATTGAATCCGATGTTTCCTTCCATAAAGACAGTAATGGAACTTACCTTGAACACAAACGTGACGAATGTATGCCTATACATTTTATTCGGGGTTTTTGTGGGCTACTCCATTTCTTTTGAACACAATGAGATGCAGAACCAAAATCAGCACTCCAAACAACATACACAATCCTCATCTAATGAGTAGTAGCAAATAGAAGAATGTGATAGAATGTTCAGTAATTGGACATTCTTTTTCTTATGGAATAAAGGTGTTTTTGTTTTGAAAAGGAGATTGAAGAATGCGCTTACTTGTTCTTAATGGCCCTAACCTAAATCGATTAGGACTAAGGGAACCCACAGTATATGGCAGTCAAACATTGCAGGATCTTGAAGCGCAACTTCAAGAATTTGCAGACAAACATTCGTGTGAACTTACTTGCTTTCAAAGTAATCACGAAGGGGAGCTTATCGATAAGCTTCACGATGCTGAAGGTCACTATGATGGGATTGTCATTAACCCAGGCGCCTTCACCCATTACAGCTATGCCATCCGCGATGCCATTGCAAGCATATCTGTACCGGTAATGGAAGTGCACATTTCCAACATACATAAGCGGGAAGAATTCAGACATACATCCGTCACCGCACCTGTAACAGCAGGCCAGATAGTGGGGCTTGGCTTTTACGGTTACGAACTAGCACTACTAGCTTTATTGAATCAGAACAAGGGGGAATAGCAAGATGACAAAATTAACAAAACTCAGAGAGAGCTTTCAAGCTTCAGGTATTGATGCATTACTGATTACGAGCGGAAAGAACCGTCAATACATCACAGGTTTCACCGGATCGGCAGGAGTGGCAGTAGTAACAGAAGATAAAGCAGTATTCATCACGGACTTCCGTTACACTGAACAAGCGGCCAAACAGTGTGAAGGCTTTGATATCGTCCAGCATAAAGGTGGGCTAGTAGACGAAATTGCCAGTGTAGTGAAAGATCTTGGTGTAGCTAAGCTTGGCTTCGAACAGGACCATGTCACTTTTTCCTCGTACTTAAACTACAAAACAACCATTAAAACAGATCTTGTCCCTGTTTCTGGCGTTATTGAAAAGTTACGCTTGATTAAGAGTGAACAAGAGATTAAGATATTAAAGGAAGCTACACAGATTGCTGACGCAGCTTTTGAACACATTCTTACATACATCAAGCCAGGTCTGACAGAATTGGATGTCTCCAATGAGTTGGAATTCTTCATGAGAAAGCAAGGCGCCGTTTCCTCATCCTTTGACATTATCGTTGCTTCTGGTTACCGCTCAGCCCTACCTCATGGTGTCGCTTCAGATAAAGTGATTGAAAAAGGTGAGTTTGTCAAGCTTGATTTTGGAGCTTATTATAAAGGCTACAACTCCGATATCACACGTACACTTGCTGTTGGAGAGCCAAGCGATGAGCTGAGAACGATTTATGATACTGTATTGGAAGCACAGTTACGAGGCATGAGAGGCATCAAGGCGGGTATCACCGGCCGTGAAGCGGATGCATTGACACGTGATTACATTACGGAAAAAGGATATGGAGAGTATTTCGGTCATTCTACAGGCCATGGACTTGGAATGGAAGTACATGAAGGTCCTTCTCTATCTGTGAAATCAGAAACTGTACTAGAACCGGGAATGATTGTAACAGTAGAACCAGGGATTTATGTTGCTGGACTAGGCGGAGTGCGTATTGAAGACGATACGATCGTTACAGAAACAGGTAACGAAACACTTTCCTTCTCTACAAAAGAACTTATTATTTTGTAAAAATGTATCTTACGTGGTGTAGACTAGAGTATGGCACTCAAGGATACAATACGTGTAGGGCATTATTTTACATAGCTTTAGGAGGAACTAATAAATGATTTCAGTAAATGATTTTCGTACAGGTTTAACCATCGAAGTAGACAACGGCATTTGGCGTGTAATGGATTTCCAACACGTTAAGCCAGGAAAAGGAGCAGCATTCGTACGTTCAAAATTGCGTAACCTACGTAATGGTGCCATCCAAGAAAAAACGTTCCGTGCTGGAGAAAAAGTAGCAAAAGCACAGATCGACAACCGCAAAATGCAATACCTTTATGCAAACGGCGACATGCACGTATTCATGGACAACGAATCCTATGACCAGCTGGAGCTTCCATCTGCTCAAATCGAATACGAATTGAAATTCTTGAAAGAAAACATGGAAGTTGCCATCATGATGTACCAAAGCGAGACGCTTGGAGTCGAGCTTCCAAATACAGTAGAACTAAAAGTGGCTGAAACAGAGCCAGGAATCAAAGGCGACACAGCTTCCGGCGGATCTAAGCCAGCAGTGATGGAAACTGGTGTGACAGTGAACGTACCGTTCTTCGTAAATGAAGGAGACGTATTGATCATCAATACAACTGACGCTTCTTACGTTTCAAGAGCGTAGTTTTTAGAAAGTGAAAATCCCGCTTTGGAGGCGGGATTTTTTTATTGTTCTGTTTGGTTCCGCGTATGCGTTAGTGATCTTGGCGGTATCATATTCGGCAGCGGATACGTAAATGTCTGAAGATTTACCGAAGTTGTCCAAAGTTTTTGCGATTTTGTCCAAAGATTGGCTTCAAATGTCCGAACCAAATTCTGAAATGTCCAAACCTTGTAAATTCCTGTCCGAACAGCCATGTCCAATTGTCCGAACACCACATTTTTCTACCTCAAAAATGTCC
Organism: Sutcliffiella horikoshii; assembly: GCF_021991925.1. Classification (GTDB taxonomy): domain Bacteria; phylum Bacillota; class Bacilli; order Bacillales; family Bacillaceae_I; genus Sutcliffiella_A; species Sutcliffiella_A horikoshii_F. The sequence continues at coordinate 75,742 of NZ_RXZI01000005.1, forward strand.
AAACTCACCCGATATTTGTCCGAATCCATTTAGCCACCCCAACATCACACTGTTTTGAACCCTTTTTCATTAAAATAAGCATGCCGTACAATCTAACTTCCACAGCTCCGACATATCTTAAGTAGTCCAAAAGTAATCCACCACAAAACAAACCCTAAAACCAACCACCTACTTCCCAAACCAAACAACATCAAACACATTCTCCACAAGCATACGTCCGTCTGTACCATCTGACTTACTCCACCAAATATGCCTTCTTCCATCTGCATCTTCCCGAACCCAAGCCAACGAAGCACCCTTGCGTAACACCACAGGTTCTCCATCAGAATAACCATCAGGGGTTTCAGAAACTTTCTGGTCTTTTTTTTCCTTCAAATCGACCAAATATAATGAAGAGTTAAATCTTTCCGTGCTGTCACTGGTTTCGCGGCCCCGTGCCACCACAATTCTTTCATCATCCACCCAGTCAAAGTCTACATCCGCAAACCCTTTTGGCGTATGTGTCTTTTTATAATTAGGAATGATGGTGCTGGTCGTTAAAACTTTATTTTTGACGCCCCCTGTCATGCGGCCACCGCCCTGAATAGAAGCTAGTAGCGGCTTGGTTGGCGCCCATTTTATCCATTTCGGATCAAGCAAGATTTCTCCAAGTGGTATGAAGAGTTTGTTTTCTTTCACATACACACTGAGCATGTTGCTGTCTGCAGACCACGAAGCAGTCGGCGCGACCACCATTGCTAAGCTTTTTCCATCATGTGACCAGGAGAAGTTCTCCACATCCACCGATAGGATAGAGATGTCTTCATACTTCAGGGGAGAGCCAATGGTGTGGAGAGGGGTGACTTTTACATCCATTTCATGTTCTTCTTTTTCTATCCCCCAATGGACTTCGTAGAGTCTAGGATGGCTCCAACCGTCTGGAAATAATGCCGCACTTGCTGAAGCAATCAAATTGACTCCATTACCGTCCCAAGTAAAATTAGATACACCACCAGTAAGTTGATGAATAATCGGCGTACCAGAAGAGAGTTCTACTACACACAGGATGGATCCAGTCAAGAATGCAAATGTATGGTCAACCGGATTCCATAATGGGTCATGACCAACGATTTTGAGCTTGGTGGAACTGTTGGTTTCTGTGTTATATAACCATATCTCTGGTTCTTCTGATTCCTTATCTATCTGTCTTGCTTCATATACGAGCCATTTCCCATCAAAGGACCAGCTGAATTTCCCTACATTAATATTCTCGTGTAGGACTCTCTCCTCTTTGCCATCAAAAAGCCACAATGAGTGGTATCTTGTAAAAGCTGCCTTTGGTTGGTCATTTATTGCGGCATTAGTAGTGAAGGGGGTGAATATAAACGTGATGGCTAACAAACAAATCCATAAATATTTCATGGTTCGAAACCTCCTAAAATATTCCTAACAGTTAGTGTTACCATCTATGTTCATTTCATGAATAAAAACAAAATCAGAATTTAAGTTGAAATTAGTGAAAAAGATGGTATAGTAAAGTAGTGGAATTATTCCAGGTTATTTTTTTTTTGTAGATTTGTGCAAACGGTTACGCAATAAATGCAACCGTTATCATTGTTGAGTGCAGTAGTTAATAAGGGAGTGTATCAAGATTGAAAAAGATATGGTGGAAAGAAGCAGTTGCCTATCAGGTATATCCTAGAAGTTTCATGGATTCCAATGGGGACGGTATCGGTGATTTACGAGGAGTTATTTCTAAATTAGATTATTTAAAAGATATGGGTATAGATGTTATTTGGATCTGTCCGATGTATAAGTCTCCGAATGTGGATAATGGCTATGACATCAGTGATTATCAAGATATCATGGAAGACTTCGGGAACATGGCGGATTTCGATGAGTTACTGGAAGAAGTGCATAACCGCGACATGAAGCTTATCATTGATTTAGTAATCAATCATACTTCTGATCAGCATGAATGGTTCATTGAATCAGCATCTTCTAAGGACAATCCTAAACGCGATTGGTATATTTGGAAAGATGGAAAAGATGGCAAGGAGCCGAACAACTGGGAAAGTATTTTCAATGGTCCAGCATGGAAGCTGGATGAGAAGACTGGTCAGTATTACATGCACATCTTTGCAACAGAACAGCCTGACTTGAACTGGGAAAATAAAGATGTTCGCTTTGCATTGTACGATATGATCAACTGGTGGTTGGATAAAGGCATTGACGGATTCCGTGTGGATGCTATTTCTCATATCAAAAAAGAGCCTGGCTTCCCAGACCTGCCTAACCCAAAAGGTTTAGACTATGTTCCATCTTTTGACTACATGATGAATGTGGAAGGAATTCAAAAGCATCTTGAGGAATTGAAAGAGCAAACGTTTGCACGCTATGACATCATGACAGTCGGGGAAGCAAATGGTGTGAAGCTGAACCAAGCAGATGAGTGGGTTGGCGAAGAGAACGGTAAGTTCAATATGATTTTCCAATTTGAACATCTTGGTCTTTGGGAAAAAGGAACAGAAGGCGGCGTAGACCTTCTTCAGCTAAAGAAAACATTGACGAAATGGCAAAAAGGATTGGAAGGGAATGGATGGAATGCACTATTCCTTGAAAACCATGACCAAGCTCGTTCTGTTTCTACATGGGGTAATGATAAAGAATACCTAGTGGAAAGTGCGAAGTCCCTAGGCGCATTGTATTTCCTGATGCAAGGAACTCCATTTATCTACCAAGGTCAAGAACTTGGAATGACGAATGTGAAGTTTGACAGCATTAACGATTACGATGATGTCGGCATGAAAAACCTTTATGACATTGAAAGTGCAAAAGGCGAAGAGCATGCTCAAAAAGTAATGGAAATCATATGGGCTAAAGGCCGTGACAACTCTCGTACTCCTATGCAATGGAATGCCGAGCCGAACGGAGGGTTCACCACAGGGACTCCATGGATGGGCGTGAATGAAAACTACAAAACCATCAATGTGGAAAAGCAATGGAATGACCCGAATTCTGTATTGAGCTTCTATCGAGACATGATTAAAATCCGTAAAGAGGAAGAAGTATTCGTCTATGGCGAATACAATCTGATTCTTGAAGATGATACACAAGTTTACGGTTACACAAGAACACTTGATAATAAAGTGGCAGTTGTACTTTGTAACTTGAGTGAAGAAGAAGTAACAGTAGAGCTTGAAACCCTTGAGGTAGCATCTGCAGACCTTCGTCTTCAAAACTATGAAGTTGCTGCGCATGAAAATGTGTCTGAGTTGACATTGAAGCCTTATGAAACGCGTGTTTATGTAGTAGCTAAATAAATATATATGAAGGGAAAGCCTCACCATTTTGGTGGGGCTTTTCTTTTTTTGTGAGAGAAGGTAACTAATTTTCTGTGCGGTGAGATGAAGACCTCTAATAAGATAAAATCTAAGGAGAGAAGTCTTCATCTTCCTCATGAGGACGTCAGTTTGGGGAGAAAGGGAGGAGAGAGGTCCTCATCGGCCATATGAGGACGCCAGTTTGGGGAGAAAGAGAAAAGAGAGGTCCTCATCGCGAAAAAGGATGTAAGAGGATAAAACGCGTGTCATAAGAGGTCGTATGGTCGCCCTTTTGAGTACGCCTATTTCATAAATATTGGAACGAAGAGTTCCTCATCAAAATAAAGACCAATTCCGGCTTGTTCATCATTAAATCCCATTTTGTTTACTATTATGACAGCCTGGCACATATAGTATCGTAACTACCTTTTTATGTATTTCTCTTAACGGGATATCTAGTCTTTATCTTTTTCCCTATTTGTTAAACAAGGGGGCAAAACATTGAGTCCAATGGTATGGCTGTCAATCGTTTTTGTATTGTTAGTATTAACGATCATTTGTCTTTATCTTTTCTTTATTGGTAGGCGTAAACAAGAGGCGGTACAAATTTTTACTATAGAAAGTTTTATTAATGCTCAGAATATGAATACAGACAATCCTCATAAGCAAGGCATAGTGGAAAAGATAAATGATTTTTTTGAGAATGCGGAGGAAGCAGATAATGATAGTGCAGAAGACAGTGAAGACGGAGGGGAAGATGGCGGACATTAATTCGAAAACCCCCTAGTTTTAATATCCATAAAAAAATTAATGAAAAATCATTGACACTTCTTCTTTAAGGCGGTAAAGTAATACTTAATTCTTTTAATAAACTAAATATTTCGATCTCTTATCAAGAGTGGCAGAGGGACTGGCCCTATGACGCCCAGCAACCGTTCCATTTGGAATTGGTGCTAAATCCTGCAAAACAGTGATGTTTTGAAAGATAAGAGAGGGACAAGTCTTTTTGTTTTCAATTAGCGCTCAAACCTCTCTTTCTTGGAGAGGTTTTTTATTTTATTAAAGCACTAAAACAAAAAGGGGAGTAAATAGAATGAACAGAAACTTTTTTAAAAAAGGAATTGTAGCAATAACAACAGCGACTTTATTACTAACAGGGTGCAGCGGAGGCAGCGATTCTGCCGCTAGCAGTAAGCCTACTGGTCCGATTGAAAATGTACCAGAGAAGTTTGCAGATGGAGAAGGGGCAAAAATTAAGGTGATCCGTAAGATTGGTGGGGATGATCATACGGCTCAATTTTTAGCTGGGGCGAAAGAGGAAGGGGAGTCACTCGGGTTTACAGTGGATGTATTTACTGCAAATGGTGACAGTGCGAAATTCCATGATGCGATCAATCAAACGGTAAACCAAGATTATGACGGAGTCGTCATATCTCATGGCGATGATGCGGCAACGGTGGAAGGCGTTCAGCAGCTTGTCGATAGTGGGAAAGAAGTGGTGACGTTTGATTCCAATGGAGATCTTGCAAACATTGAAGGAGTAACGCTAACTTCTCAAGATGATGAGGAGCTGGCAAAGTTAGCGCTTGATCAAATGGTGAATGATTTTAATGGGGAAGCAAATGTGGTGTATCTGTGGGTAGACGGTTTTCCTCCGATGGTTCGACGCAACAATATCTATAAAGAGACATTAGAGAACAACCCTGGGCTGAATGAAGTGGAACGCTTTGGAGTTGCGGCGGCAGATACTTCGGTTCAAACACAAAACGCGGTTGCGGCAATGTTGAACAAGCACCCTAAAGGAAGCATAGATGCTATTTTTGCTACATGGGACGCATTTGCAGTAGGAGCGGCTCGTGCTTTAAAAGAAGCAAGTCGTGAAGAAATCAAGATTTATGGAATTGATGTCTCCAATGCGGACCTTCAGGAAATCAGTTCAGAAGGTAGCCCGTGGAAATACACAGCAGCTGTGGATCCGAAACTGATCGGTGCTGTAAATCTTCGCCTACTTGCTAAAAAACTTGCAGGGGAAGAAACGCCGCAAACATATGATTTGGAAGCATCCTTAATCTCTCAAGAGGAGCTACAACAATCAAGTGAAGCGGTAAACATGGGGAACCTCTCATCAGTCGTGGAGGGCTGGGGAGAGTCAGATGCCTTCTTAGAAGAGTGGATGAACACATTGAAAGAGCATTACAAAAAATAATAGACAGCACTCTCTTCATCAGGAGAGAGTGTTTGTATGTTGGAAGAAAGGGGGAGCAGAATGACTAACACAACACTTGAAATGAAAGATATATCTATAGAATTCCCTGGAGTGAAAGCACTGGACCAAGTAACATTTTCCGCAAAACCAGGCAGTGTTCACGCATTAATCGGAGCCAATGGTGCCGGGAAATCGACGTTGATGAAGGTGCTGGCTGGAGCGTACGCTCATTTTAACGGGGAAATCAAACTCGGAGGAAAGCAACTATCTATTTCGAAACCAACTGACTCCCAAAAAGCCGGCGTGCAAATCGTTTATCAGGAAGTGGATGCGGCTTTGATTCCGACTCTGACGGTAGCAGAGAATATCATGCTTCAAGAGACGGTGCAGCATTCCGGAGGCAAGCAGTGGATCCGATGGAGAAATGTTCATAAAAAAGCAGCCACACAATTGGAGAAATTGAATAGTACTATCTCAACCAAACGGCTTGTAAGCTCGCTAACATTAGCAGAGAAGCAAATGGTCCTCCTGGCAAGAGCCATTTCAACAGATTGTAAGTTTTTGATATTAGATGAACCAACAGCCCCTCTTAGCAACAGGGAGACAGAAAAACTATTTTCCGTCATCAAGAGATTGAAAGAAGCAGGGGTAGGGATCATCTTCATCTCCCACCGAATTCCCGAAATCGTAGAGATTTGTGATGAAATAACGATCATGAGAAATGGACAGGTAGTCAAACGGGATACGGTTGCACAACTGACACCAGAAGAGATAGTAGAGTGGATGCTTGGTAAGAAGCTGGAGCAGCAGTTTCCGGAACACAACCCTACCATTGGTGAGATTTTGCTAGAAGTGGAAGGACTTAGCGACCAAGCTATAGTGAAAGATATTAGCCTCCATGTAAAGGCTGGAGAAGTAGTGGGAATAGCTGGACTTGTTGGAGCAGGAAAAACAGAGCTGTGCAAGGCGTTGTTTGGAGATGCAGCCAAAGCTACTGGGACCATCCAAATCAAAGGGAAACAGGTCAGTTTGAAAAGCCCTCATATTGCAGTGCAAAACGGGCTGGCATTTATTCCAGAAGAGCGGAGAAAAGAGGGTCTCATCCTCCATGAATCGGTGCAAACTAATTTAATTTCCGCAAATCTTCATGCGTTCACTAAAGCTTTACATTTCCTTGATAAAAAAGCACAGAGAAGTAAATCCCAAGAGCTTATCCAAGCATTAGGCATTAAAACGCCATCCCCCGACACAAGCGTACATACACTTTCAGGAGGAAATCAACAAAAAATCGCCATCGGAAAATGGCTGGTCTCCGATGCGGATATTTACATTTTGGACGAGCCGACAAAAGGGGTCGATGTTGGCGCAAAAAGAGACATTTTTGAACTGATAGCTGCCCTTGCGAAACGCGGTAAAGCCATCATCTACGCATCATCTGAGCTTTCTGAGATCGTCGGCCTGACCAATAGGGTGTATGTCCTCTACGACGGCGAGGTAACAAAAGAGCTTTCCACCGCAGAAACAGACGAACAAGAGCTTTTATATTTCTCAACAGGGGGACAAAGTAATGAAAACTGACATACCAGTACAAGAGAATGCGAAACCTACATTCCGTTTTGAATGGTTTGATTTTTTATACAAATACGGGACCATCATTACTATTTTTGTATTGATTGCCGTGTTTGCCCTAGCAAATCCAGCATTCATCCAATCCAATAATGTCATCAATATCTTAAGGTCCATTTCGATAGTAACCATTATCGCGATTGGCATCACCATATCCCTGACAGTGAATGGTTTTGACTTATCCGTAGGGTCTGTTGCTTCCCTATCCAATGCCATCGTGATCTCCATGTTTGTCTGGTTTTCGCAAAATACAACAGTGGCAATCTTTTCAGCCATAGCAGCTGCACTGTTGGTAGGGGCTTTCAATTCTTTTATGATTGTAAAGCTGAAAATCCCTGATATGCTGATGACCCTTGCGACCATGTTCATCATCCAGGGAATCGCTTTAACCTATACAAAAGGCTCCACGATTTCACAAAATATGGTCATGCCTGATGGAACATTTGCAACGGGAACCATCAGTCCATTATTTCAGAAATTTGGACAGGTCCCATGGATAATCGTCATCATGCTGACGATTGTGGTAGTGGTGCATGTTTTCCTTACCTACACGAAACATGGAAGATTCATGTACATCATCGGTGGAAATGCTGAAGCGGCAAAGCTTTCGGGTATTGCCGTGAACAAATACAAAGTAGCGGCTTATTTATTTTCCGCCTTATTAGCAGCAATCGGAGGGATGGTGCTTGCATCAAGAATCATGACAGCGGAAATCAATGCTGGTACACCATATTTGATGGATTCTGTTGCGGCCGCGTTCATAGGCTTTGCCGTCCTTGGAGCCGGCAAACCAAATGCATTCGGCACATTTATTGGTGCGGTATTAATCGGTATCCTGCAAAATGGCCTTGTCATGATGTCCGTTCCTTACTATGCAATGGACATAGTCAAAGGCCTTGTGCTTGCCTTTGCATTGGGGATTACGTATTATAAGCAAAAATAAATCTATTGACATTTTGTAATAAATCGATAGAATAACTATTAATATCTGCATAACGAAGATTTGTTTTAAACATTTCGGAGTATAAGAACAAAAGCTATGATAATAAAGAGTAGCAATCATGTAAACAGACAGAAAGTTACCGGCTGATGAGAGGTGCATGTTGAACGATTGTGAATACATCTTGGAGCTGTGTACCGAAAAGTCATGACTGAACTGAGTAGGCTACACCGGTGAAGCACCCGTAATCATGTGCTGGAGTATCGTCATACGTCACGTCATATGACTGTACTTTCAAAGGTAGGCAATGTGAATTGCTTATGAATTAAAGGTGGTAACACGAGATGAATCGTCCTTTTGGTTAATCCAAAAGGGCGTTTTTTTTTATTCCTTTGGTTCTTATAGAGCTTGCAATATTAGAAATAATATTCCAAGGAGATGTTAGTATGTTGGTAAAACCAGAAGAACAATTGACCATCATCATGAAGGGTGCTCAAGAAATAGTAAGTAAAGAAGAGTTATTGGCGAAATTGGAGAAGTCCTATGATACGCAGACGCCTCTGACTGTAAAATTGGGACTCGATCCTTCTGCTCCTGATATTCATTTGGGTCATGCAGTGGTGCTTAGAAAAATGAAACAAATGCAAGATTTAGGCCATAAAATCGTCATCATCATTGGGGATTTCACTGGGCGTATCGGGGACCCGACAGGAAAAGCCAAAGGACGGAAAGCTTTGAGTGATGAACAGGTAAAACTGAATGCACAAACATACTGCGAGCAAATCTTTAAGGTATTGGATGCAGAAAAAACCACGGTCCGTTTTAATAGTGAATGGCTATTTAAACTAACCTTTGAGGAAGTTATAAAACTAGCAGCCACAACATCGGTGGCAAGAATACTAGAGCGTGACGATTTCCAAAAAAGATATAACAACCAAGTGCCGATTGGCATTCACGAATTTTTCTACCCGCTAATGCAAGCGTATGATTCAGTGGAAATCCAAGCAGATATTGAACTAGGTGGTACAGACCAAACATTTAATATTCTCATGGGACGCACCCTTCAAAAACAATGGGGATTAGAAAAGCAAGTTGCCATTTTCATGCCACTGCTTGAAGGGTTGGACGGAGTAGAGAAAATGAGTAAAAGCCTTGGTAATTACATCGGGGTCAACGAACCAGCCGAAGTAATGTTTAAAAAAGTGATGGAGGTTCCAGACGAACTCATTATCAAATACTTTGAATTAGCAACGGATGAACATCCGAGTGAGATCCAGAAGTGGATTCAACAGTTGGAACAAGGAGCGAACCCTAGAGATATTAAACTTCAATTAGCTGAAATCATTACAAACCTATACTGCGGAGTAAAAGAAACAAAAAGAGCCATCGTATTTTATGAAACGGCCTTTAGCAAAAAAGAAATACCAGATGACATCCCAGAGTTATTAATAGAAATAGGAACCGAGACAGTCCTAGCCATCATTCCGCAACTAGTCGAGCAAGGTTTTGTTAAAAGCAAAAGCGAATTCATGCGCTTAATCAGACAAAACGGTGTTCAACTCAATAAAGAAAAATTAAGCATCGATGAACTAGATCGCGTATTGATGAATGGTGAAGTACTACAAATTGGTAAAAAACGTTTTCTTCGTTTTATAAAATAAATATGGGGCGGTAATTCATTCTTTGAATTATCGCTTTTCTTATTACGCACAAGTCACATTTTCAAGGCAGTGGTTACCAAAGAAGAAGATACATAGTTTAGAATAGGATTAAAGTGAATTCCACCAAAGTTCTATTTTTAAGTAGGGGGGATACGGATGGTTGAAAAGTCTATCATTGATGACCTAATTATTAGTAAACGAGACACTTTCCGTTCATTAGTTGTAATGATGTGCGGTGTAGCAGGTTCTGGAAAAACGACTTTCGCTCAACAATTAGAAGAAGAAGGTTTTATACGTCTATCCATCGATGAAGAAATTTGGGCTACGAATGGTCGTTATGGGATCGACTATCCAACCGATAAGTATGAGGAATACAAAGAAGCTGCAGAAAATAAGTTGTGTAAATTACTAGTAAAATTAATTCAAGATAAACAACATGTGGTCGTGGACTTCAGTTTTTGGCAACGCTCAAGAAGAACCAAATATAAACGGCTTATAGAAGAGAATGGAGGGGAATGGAAACTTATATATTTGAAAGTTCATCCTAATGATTTGCGAAAACGACTCAAGATACGAAGTCAGCGTCTTGATGCAAATGCTGCCTTCCCTATTACAGAAGAAGTGTTAACTTCCTTCCTTAAAGGATTTGAGGTACCTACAGATGAAGGGGAGATAGTAATTGAATATTAACATAAAGAAAATGTCGTTAAATAAAGTTTTCAAGTATCCAGAGATTTTGTGAAAATGAGGTACAACAAAATTTTGTTAGAGAGTTCTAGTAAAAGGAGAATCTTACATGCCTGTGATTGAGCACCAACAGTTTTTTAAAGCCCCTGTTGAAATATGTTTTGACTTAGCAAGGAATGTAGATATACATACTCAAACTACCATTAAAACAAAGGAAAGAGCTGTTGGTGGAGTAACAGAAGGGTTATTAGAAGAAGGAGATACTGTTACCTGGGAAGCAATTCACTTTGGAATCAAGCAAAGGTTGACAGCCAAAATTGTATTAATGGAACCCCCTTATAAATTTGTAGATATCATGGTGAAGGGGGCTTTCCAATCCTTTACTCACACCCATCAATTTACCGAAGAAGCGGGTGGTACAATAATGATCGATAAATTCCAGTACAAATCGCCATTCGGCCTAATTGGTGTTTTAGCAGATAAGTTGTTCTTAGAAAAGTATATGAAAGCATTCATTGCTTCTCGTGCAGTGGAACTAAAAAATATTGCTGAAAGTATGAATGGACGTTTTGACAAAATGAATTGTTAGGAAGTAGGTATATTCCTTATTCTTTTATACCGTTAATGATAGCAACTGAATTCGTTCAGTTGCTATTTTTTACTCGCAAAATAATAAGTATACTTAGGATTTTATTGAGTATCTTTGATGATTATGAAACGAAACATATTCTAAATCGTATAGTAATATTAGAGAGATATAAAACTCAAGAACAAAAAAGAGGGAAACCGATATGGAGATAACTTTAATATTAATAATTTTTGGACTATGCTTGTTTGGTTTTAATTGGCTTATGGGATATAGAAAAGACCATATTATCATTGACCTTGAGGAGAGATATACGGATTTTACAGAATACGTTAAAGCTATAGAGGGTGAACTAATTAAACGAGGAAGAAAGGTCAGTTATCAAGGAAATCGAAAATTTATTATAGATGGTCGTGCCTATATTTTCATAGAACGAAATATTTCAATGGGAGGCGTTCCTGTCCAAAGAACTATTTTCAAACCTGAAAAATAACATTCAATCAAAGATACTCAGTTGTGTCATATTATATGGCGCTTTTCTGAAAGTAAGGAAAAGCGTCTTTCTCTTGACGAAAAAGTTTTAGTAGCGGTTAGTAATACATCTGGTTTTGAAATAGAAAGGAGGACCACTTGAAAAGGTTGTTTATTTATCTATCCCTAATTTGCTTGCTTGTCGTAGTTGGATGTTATAAAGGTGTGATGTCGGATTATGATGATACTAAAGTTGCAGTAATTGTAAGAGGTGAAGAAATAACTGTTGGGGATTTACGGTTCTTATATTCTGACGATAGGATAATTGACTATCTAGATGGAACGATAAAAGCAAAATTAACTGAACAAGAAGTAAAGGATTTAAACATTGATATTTCAAAAGAGCTACAAGAAATCCAAAAAATGAAAAGTGAAAGTAGTAATTATCCTTCCGATGACATTCGTGTGTTCGCAGATGCTCAGGCTACGAAATTTGGCATGGTCCCAGAAGAATAATATGAGGTGTATTTCGAAAAAACACAGACAATGGTTGTTTATGTAACAGCCTATATAGAAGAAATATTAGGTGAGTCTAAAGATGGTGGAAGCGAATATACGAAAAAAGCGAATATGTTATTAGATAAATTAGTAAAAGTAATAAAGATGAAATTCATGTTTTTATCAAATAAATGAAGATTATTTGTCTACTTAACCGGAGTGATTACTGTATTGAGGATCGCTTAATATTAGATTGAACTTTGAGTGAATTATACGAATCCTTTATATTTCTTTCTGGGATTATTGTATTGTTACGAAAGAGACTGTAAAGTAATTTTATACATAAAATATCGTGGCAAGGAAGTATTGGATGACAGTTGCATGTCAAAAAACGATTAGTGGTTAGTCCCACTAATCGTTTTTTTATATGCTCAATTTATAGAAGGCTGGCACTGCATCATTCGTTTATCCCGTTTATGAAAAGAACAGGAGACTTTTCGCCATTTCCTCCTCCATAGAACTCAATTTGATTTATATTGAAGCCCGGAGTGGTTGTTGCTTTCAGTCTTATTTGGGTTTTCCCGCTTTTATTGATTTCCGACAAAGCGCTTGCCGGCAGTGCTAAATCGATGTGACCGGAGGCAGGAGGTGAAGGTATACTTAAAATGTTATGAAGACTGGCAATGGCGGAATAGTCGCTTTGTTCTATCGCCGCGGTACCAAAGGTTCCATTTTTGATATCAGCTTGAATCGATGAAACGTTTCCTGTGAGAGTTTTGGTGTACAGACGGATGACTGCAGACTCTATTGTTGTTTGCCCCAGGGTACTCGTATCAAATGAAATAATGCCCCTATATGTGTCTATGTTGTACATGCCCTTATCACCTACCTTAATATCGCCTGTTCCTTTTCCATCAGCTGTGAGCTGGCCAGCGAAGCCATTTTCCGTCGCAAGTGAAGGGATGGTTAGCCCTTCGCTTGGAGGAGCGGATTCATCGATCACATAGATTTCCTGCTGAATGGACTCTGAGTTCCCAGATGGGTCACGGCTGAAAAATTTCAGGGTAGTATTATCTGTGATTAGAATTGGTTCCGTGTACATTGTGGATTGAATAGACGGTTCTGAACCATCTATTGTGTAATAAGTAGAAGCTTCTTCATTTACCTGCAGCGCTACCTGTAATGAATGGTTATATGTCCCTCCTTTTGGATTTGCTGTAGTTATCGGTGCAGTTGTATCGTTTTCGCCACCACCGTCATTATTAATAGATTTAAAGAAATCCCACATCATCCTACTTGCATCAGGACCTTGAGGATCAGTATAGCTTCCTTGTGAGCTCCCGCCGGACCAGGCATGCCCCATGCTTTGGACCGTAACCTTCTTCATCCAGACAATTCCGTCCCCACCTTCGTAATCACTGATACTATACCTTCTGCCTCCAGACACCGTGAAGCTTTCTGTTCGCTCAGGTTGGTCATCAATCCAGCCATTATTCGTTCCGGTTTGGGAAAAATCATTTGTGATAGACCATTGTGATATAACCTGATCGCCATTAACAGGATAGACCGTATAGTCCGAAGAACCATGGAAAACAATGACGGGCATCACTTTAGCGCGATTACCCATTGCCTGATATGCCGCATATCCCTGCTGAACTGGATTTGGACCACCGCTTGACATCGCTGTAAAAGCACCAGTCATACTTGTTGCTGCTTTATATTCAAGACCTGCTCCAACACCAACGCCAGAAAAGAGGTCAGGATAAGTGGCCCCCATGATGACACTCATGGCAGCGCCTGCTGAAAGTCCAGCTACATACACTTGATTTTCCTGAATGGAATAGTTGTTTTTTATTGTATTTACCATGCCAGCAATAATTGCAGGCTCCCCGTTTCCACGTGACTGGTGTGCAGTTTCAAACCAGTTCCAGCACTTATTTGAGTTCCCGCTGCTTGTTTGTTCTGGGTATAGAACCAAGAAATGTTTCTCATCTGCAAGGGCGTTCATTTTAGTTCCAGTTGCAAATTGACTGGCATCCTGTGTGCATCCATGAAGCATGACATATAATGGGTAGCTCTTATTGGAATCATAACCATTTGGAACATATAGCTTATATGGTTTGCCACCATATGAACCGTTTAAAAACTGTCCTGCGGCAGAATAAGAAACTGGAAACAATGTACCTGCACATACCAATATCAAAGCAACCAACATCAGCCACAAACGTTTACCAGACATAAAAGTAAATCAACCCCTCTACATTAATAGTTGAAGTGTATAAAAGAGGAGTTACAACAGAGTTACAACTTCTATTCTGAGAGGTGGAAGTCCTTTGTATGCAAGAAATGCTTGTAGAAACCAAACAGGTTTGAAATAATTGGTATTAAGCAGAAGACCATTTTATTAAAACAAGAGGATTGTCCCAGAAGGATTTCTTTGTAAAAAAGGAGGCTGTTTTATGGAGAGAAGAATAGAGAAATTTTCTGCAAATGGGGTAACTCTCGAATATTCTATTATTGGTGAAGGTGAACCAATCTTTATCATGCACGGTGGACATTCAAATTGTAAGGAAGAATTAGGGTATAAAACATTATTAGAGAATGGTTTTTCTATCATTACTCCTTCAAGGGCAGGGTATGGAGGTACGTCCAAAGAATTAGGAGAAAGTCTATCTGTTGCATGTGAGTATTATATGAAGTTACTAAATCATTTGAATATAAAAAAAGTCCACCTTGTGGCAATTTCCGCAGGTGGTCCTAGTGGTATATATTTTGCTGCTAATTATCCTGAAATGGTTTGTTCGCTTACTTTACAATCTGCTGTCACGAAAGAATGGCTTACTCCGAAGGATAAGGAATTAAAAGCTGCAAGGGTATTATTCCGTCCTAAAACAGAAAAATACACGTGGAAATTAATAGCTTTTATAAATAATTTATTCCCGCGATTTATCTTTAATCAAATGTTTCCTTCCTTTAGTAAATTAACACCTGATGAAGCAAATGGTATGTTAAGTAAAGAGGATGTGGAAGCAATAAGAAAAATGAATAATCGTCAACGATCTGGATATGGTTTCTTTATCGACCTAGTACAGATAGATGAGTTAGCTATTGATAATTTACAGGCTATAAGTTGTCCAACTCTTATTATGCACAGTAAACATGATGGTTCTGTACCTTTAGAACACCCTTATTATGCTCATAAAAATATTCATACTTCTGAATTATGTCTTCTTGACACATGGGGACATCTCATTTGGCTAGGTAATTCTTCAAAGCAAACAGATGAAAAACTTATTAAATTCCTAACTTCTCATACATTTTCTAACGTTTGATCTGAGCTCCCATAAAAATCCATCATTACTGTGATGGGGGAAATGCTTAACTTATTGAATATCACGCAAAATAAAGCAAAAGCTGTTTCCATGCGAAACAAGGATTAGGTAAGAACATACTACTTAATGAATCATGTATCACTAATGAATAGGAAGAGGGATAAACTTGAAAACAGAAAAAACCTTAAGAGTTTGTGAAAAAGGGCATAAATATTTCAAAAGTAGTGACTGTCCTAGTTGTCCTACTTGTGATGAACAGAATAAACCCGATAGTGGCTTCCTATCGAAATTAAGTTCACCTGCTAGAAGTGCCTTAGTTCACGAAGGGATTGACACGTTGCAAAAACTCTCTATGTACACCGAAAAAGAAATACTTAAACTCCACGGTATTGGACCAGCTTCTTTACCAACAATGAAAACTTCATTAGAAGAGGCTGGATTAGCATTTAAAGATTAACATTTGATAGGGAGATTTGAGATAAAAGGAAATCCTTCTTCCTAAATTTGGGGATTTCTGAACAAGTGGATTCAGAGGAAGGATCGGCATGTTAATGAATGATTTTAATTTTTCAAACCTATTTGCATTAGTTAAATCTGGTCAAAGAAGCATATTAGCAATAGATGGCCTTAGTCGTTCCGGGAAAACAACTTTAGTAGGAGAACTCAGTACATTACTTGAAAAGGAAAATATTGAGTTTACTATCTTTCATATTGATGATCACATAGTTAAGCGCAGTCAACGTTATAATACGGGATTTGAAGAATGGTATGAGTATTTTTATTTGCAGTGGGATGTAGATGGCTTGAGGAAAAATTTCTTTGAAAAACTTTTAAACAGTAACCATATTGAATTGCCATTTTACGATGATAAAACTGATGAACTTGATACTAGAACAATTAAGTTACCTAAAGGTGGGTTGATTGTAATAGAAGGAGTGTTCCTCCAACGCAAAGAATGGAAAGATTTTTATCACAACATCATATTTTTAGATTGTGCTCGAAATAAAAGATTTGCGCGCGAATCAGAAGCTGCCAAACTTGATCTTGTAAAATTTGAAAAGAGATATTGGAAGGCTGAAGAATATTACATGAATACCTTTCATCCTTTAAAAAATGCCGACACTGTAATTAGGACATAGAAATCCATTGTTCAAGCCATACGGTGGAACACTTATTTGTAGATACAAGAGGAATGAGGTGTTTGATTGAAATGTTTTAACAATACTATGGAGACAGATAGACTAATTATTAGGCCATATAGTATAGAAGATTATATGAACTGGCTTACTCAATATAAGAGTAGGATGCCTTCTCAACATAAATACGATGAAGGTAAAATAGATATGAGTATTTGTACTGAAAATTGGTTTGGAGAATTGATAGATAATCATCAACAAATGGCTCTAAATGATAAGGTGTACATATTCGGGATTTTTCGGAAAATGGATCATACTCATTTGGGGTCAATAGACTTTTCTACCATTATGAGGGACGATTTTCAATGGGCACGATTTGGTTATACCATCCATAATCAGTTTTGGAGACAAGGATATGGTAGGGAGTCTGCAAAAGCAGCCATTAAATTTGCGTTTGAGCAATTAAATTATCATCGTATAGAGGCACATATCAACATCGATAACACACCTTCCATTAAATTAGCAGAGAGCATTGGTATGGAATTTGAATGTATCAGAAAAGGTTTCATACATGAATTCGGTGAATGGACGGATAATCTAATATATTTTATTAATTCAAATTGATTCATCTTTTCCTAACTAGTTAGTTATTTTTAAAAATAGCTGAAAGTCAGCTCACATAATGGCACGGCCATTGAACAATAATGGTAGTGGGTTATGTAGTAAATAGAATTAGAAACCACCACCTGTTAAGGTGGAGGTAGGGATACTTTTATTGTTCATTTAAGTTCGTAACAGGAACACTGTATTTTTCATTTGGATTACTAAGGTAATGAATGGTAGCTGTTCCATATTGTTGATCCACGTGCTCAATGTAAATTCCTTCGCCATTATATGTTACATTAGCCATAGTTAGCGAAGAAGCGATTTCTTGTGCTCGTTGTGCATCCATTATAGCCACCTCCCTTTGCGGTTTATAGTAATAATATTTCACCAAATATCTTAGATATACTTGTATTAACGAGGTGTATAAACGGAGAGTGATATTTCCTAAGATACAATCCTACAAAATGGTGCCAAATAAGTTAGATGCGAAGAGTGAAAAAAGATTTAACGATACCTCCCATCAAGAGTAAAAGATGGATTTTTTGCGCCTAAGTATAATTCAGCGGGGAGGAAGTTATCCGATTATTGGACGTCTACCTATTATATACATAGGTAAGCGTCAATTTTTTTTGAATAAATGATGGAATTCAGTTAATGGACATAAAGGTGGTTTCCCTAAGAATATAAAGATGGAGTTGTTTACATAAATCACCTTCCTTCGTTGGAAACTAAAATATGGGGTTATATGCAGTAAACAGACCTGCTTATATATAGAAGGCTTTAGGTAGACTCTTCATTCGAGATTAGCAGCTGAAAATAAAATGACGTAAAAAGAGAGGTTACCTTTATGTTCACTGCTATTGTGGTGAAAATACTTCGCACCTTCCCTAATCAAACACAAAAAATACCTATGGTTCCTGTAGAGGATGTAAAACTGAAAAAAGATGTGTTGGTTGAAAACTCTGTACAGCGTACTAATATATCCCTCTATTATCCGTTGGAAGCAAAACAAAATAGGCTCCCTGTTTACATCAATTTTCATGGTGGGGCATTTATAATGAACAATAAGGAAATGGATGATCCGTATTGCCGTTTTCTTTGCAATAAGGCAGCGTGTGTAGTTCTTAATGTTGATTATGCGAAAGCTCCGGAATATCCTTTTCCAAAACCGATCGAACAAGGCTATGAAATTATCCAATGGTTGAAAAGAAATGCCCATGAATTAAATATTGATGCAGAAAAAATCATGGTTGGTGGCCAAAGTTCAGGTGCAAACATCGCAGCGGCCCTTTGTCTCTACCTCAAAGAGATGGGTGATAGTCAGCCGCTATTACAAGTGCTTTCTTGTCCGATGCTGGATTTTGTCACCGCCCATGCAGATAAACCAGAACCTTATCGTTGGCGTTCACGATATCCGCAATTTGCAAATTTTATAAACAAGTGTTATTTAACTGGAAAAGACCAAGCCAGGCATCCTCTTGCATCTCCTATTTGCGCTGAGATTAGTGAGCACTTAGCTCCCGCATTGATCCTAATCGCAGAAAATGACGCTTTCAGGCCAGAAGCAGAGTGTTTTGTAGAGAAATTAAAAGCAGCAGGGGTAGCTGTTCAGGACGAGCTTTTTAAAGGGTGTTTCCATGCGTTTACCCATATAGGACCAAAAGAAAGAGCGAAAGAGGCCTGGGTGTTGATAGGAACTAATATCAAAAAAACAATAGAGGACGTTGAAAGAGGGTGAAGAAAGATTTTGATCACCCATAAAGAATAATTTATTATGGGATTGACATACTTCCTCTTTATAAGTAAAGTATTAATTAAATGAATAGCCGACAGATCAAGGTTCTTTCTGAGTACTTAGAATGCTTTAGCACACTGTTAATAGATGATTGGCAGGGTGAAAAAGTCTTTTCTGGCACATTTCTAGGAAGAGATTACGATAAATCGGTATATTTCTTAACAAGGGAATAATGTTAAGAAGTATGCCGATTTTTTTATTGGTTATGTAAGAGGAGGAATAACTGTGAAATCAAAAGGATTGATTGAATCTGAAATTAGTAAAGCGTTGACACAATGGGAAAAAGACTATTTGGGTCGTGGTTCTGTGTCAGTAAAAACAGATATATTGCGTGATATGATCATTGTGAATCTAAAAGGAATATTATCACCTGCAGAGCTGACTATATGTGGAACGAAAGAAGGGATGATATCCATAAAAAGAACTCGTTCCGATTTGGTAGAGTCTGGAATTGAAGAGCTCAAAGAGATTATTAGACAAATTACTGGAGAAGAAACGAAAAGCTTTTATACAGATATTAGTACTGTAACCGGAGAAAGGGTCATGGTGTTCAAGCTAGGTACTAATTACGAAGAGATGATTGTAAAAAAATAAAGAAACAGGGAGACTTTCCAAAGGTGTAAACAATTGGAGGTAAACCGACAAATGGATGGAGAATTGGCTTATTACGAGCGAGTTTTTCTGAATTTGTCGGTATTTTTTTTGAAATAGTTAGGAGGATAGACGGCCATGGCAGAAATTATTATGCAAAATTTATTATCACCTGTTGTCCTATTTTTTATATTGGGACTATTGGCAGCCATTTTTAAATCAGATCTAAAGTTTCCAAATGGTTTAAGTGAGGGATTGAGTATTTATCTTCTGATTGCCATAGGGTTAAAGGGGGGAATTGAACTATCCCAGTACTCTCTTGACACTGTAATAAGGCCGGTTATGGCAACACTGCTAATAGGGGGGATGATTCCTTTTATCATTCTCTTTATACTCCGTTTTATGAAAATAGACTTTAAAAACTCCATTGGTCTTGCAGCTACTTATGGATCCATAAGTATTGTTACATATGGTGCCGCTATTTCATTTCTTGATAGCAAAGGCACAGGTTATGAAGGCTTTATGAATGCAATGGTTGTGTTGATGGAAAGTCCAGCTATATTGGTTTCCATCTTGATAATGAAAATAATGGAAAAAAACGAAGTCTCACTAAATGTGCCGTCTCATAGCATTGGGTTTATCCCGGCATCATTTGCTTTATTTGACAAAGAGGTGATAAGAGAAAGTTTCTTTGGAAAAAGTATCTTGCTTTTACTCGGGAGTTTATTTATCGGCTTGGCTCTTGGAGAAGAGGTGGTCCCAAAGGTTAAACCTCTATTTATAGATTTATACAATAGTGTCCTCATTCTATTCTTATTGAATATGGGACTCATAGCGGGACAACGATTGCCAGAAGTAAGAAAGCATGGAGTGAAGCTGTTGATTTTTGCTTTGATTACCCCTTTGTTTTTAGGTACATTAGGAGTATTAATCGGAAGCATGATTGGTTTATCACTAGGAGGGGCTACATTGATGGGCGTCCTGGCAGGAAGTGCTTCGTATATTGCTGCACCAGCCGCTTTAAAAACATCTGTACCAGAAGCGAATCCATCCATTTATTTGGGATTATCGCTAGGGGTGACATTTCCATTAAATTTAATCATCGGAATTCCCTTATATTATGAGCTGGCAAAATTGCTTTAACAGGTGGGTATTAGAATTTGAAAATCTCTTGTTATGAAAAAAAACAAGAAGATTAAGTTTTTTTACTTGGATACATCTCTAAAATGAATTACCCTTGATGTAAGGAGTGAAGATAATGAGTGATAATATTGAAGGTATAAATTATAAAGAAGTGATTGAATATTCTCTTGAACCACTAATTGTCCATTCACAATTAAAGATACTATATATAAATGAAGCTGCTGAAAAGTTTTTTCGTGGTTCAAGGGAAGAGGTTGTTGGGGCAAGTCCTTTAGATATCTTCAAAGATACCTCAAAACCCGCTATCACCAAAAGAATATTGGGGGCTTATAGCAAACCAGCTGAGGTGATAGAAGAAACGATCTATCGGATGGATGGCACTTCAGTTGATGTTGAGTTGTATTGTCACCCCATTAAGATAGGTGAAACAAAAGCCATCCAAACTTATGTGAAAGACATCACCGGAAGAAAACAACAAGAAAAAGTCCAGTATGAAATGAATAGGCAAATCAATGAGTTAGCATCAAAAATTGTCCCCTTTTTGAATGGTATTGCTATTCTTCCTTTGTTTGGAGCAATAGATCAGGAAAGAGCGGAACAACTTTTGAAATTAGTACCTATTAATGTACAAGGGCAAGATGTTAACCGTTTGATTATAGATTGCTCAGGGATTTATAATATTGATAATTTAGTGATAAACTACCTATTTGATATAAAAAATGTATTAAAGTTACTTGGTGTGAAGTGCATATTGACAGGGATAAGGCCAGATTTAGCGCTAGAAGCAGTTAAACATGACTTTTCTTTGAAAAACATACATGCTTTTTCAACTGTTAAAGATGCCTTATACTTTTTAGGGGTAAATAATACAAAATAACAGTCATTCCATTATGGCGCAATCCTGGACCATGGATTAGCGCTTTTTTTATACTTAACAAAGTGCAAACAGTTATAGTGAGTTCATAGAGAATAGGTAAATCGGAAGCTCCTTTAATAAATAGATTCCTCAATGGAGATAGTAAAAATAAATATCGATCTGGAGGGGAAATTCTTTGAGGACAAACGAGAATGTATTATCTATCTTCGCCTTGGGTGGGCTGAATGAAATCGGAAAAAATATGTATGCCATTGAATATTCAAATAATATCGTGATTATCGACTGTGGGAATAAGTTCCCGGATGAAAGTTTGTTAGGGATAGATTTGATCATTCCTGATATCACCTACTTGCTTGAGCATAAAGATAAAATAAAGGCATTAATTGTTACACATGGTCATGAGGATCATATAGGAGGAATTCCATTCTTTTTAAAAAAACTTAATGTACCCGTCTATTCCACACGGTTCACTTTGGGATTGATTGAATTGAAATTAGGGGAGCATAAACTTTTAAGGGAAACGGAACTAATTGAAATAGATTCGAATTCGACCTTAAACTTTGATGAAATAAGTGTAAGTTTTTTTAAAGTGAATCATAGTATTCCCGATTGCCTGGGGGTTGTTTTTCATACACCAGAGGGAAAAATCGTACATACGGGGGATTTCAAGTTTGATTTGACTCCCGCTAATAATGAGCATTCAGACATTCATAAAATGGCCCAAATCGGCGAAGAAGGAGTTCTTCTCCTAATGTCTGAGAGTACCAATGCCGAGCGTCCAGGTTCTACCCCGTCGGAACAAATGGTAGGTAAACATGTGGAGGATGCCTTTAGAAAAGCTACACGGAAAGTGATTCTATCTACATTCGCATCAAATATAAATAGGATTCAGCAAGTGATTGACGCTGCTCATCAAACACATCGAAAAGTTGCGTTGCTAGGAAGAAGTATGGTCAATGTAGTGGATGTGGCCATGGAGAGAGGTTATTTAACAGTTCCCGATGGAATGTTAATAGAACAACACGAAATCGATGAAATGGCTCCTGAAAAGGTGGCTATTCTTTGTACAGGTAGTCAAGGGGAACCATTAGCAGCCCTTTCTAGACTATCAACAGGAAATTTTCGAGGGGTTGAAATCCTCCCGGAGGATACAGTTATTATAGCGGCAGGTCCAATACCTGGAAATGAACGCAATGTCACACGAGTTGTAGACAATTTACTTTCACTCGGAGCAAAAGTGATTTACGGAACCGGAAGTTCATCTGGAATGCATGTTTCAGGACACGGCTACCAAGAAGATTTAAAACTGATGCTTACTTTGATGAAACCAAAATATCTTATTCCGATTCACGGGGAGTATAGAATGTTATATCATCACAGTTTATTAGCGGAATCAGTTGGAATAGAGCAAGGAAACACCTTCATCATGAATAACGGTGATGTTGTAGATATCACCGATTCCATTGCCCGCCAAACTAGGAAAATCCCCACAGGAAACACATTTATAGATGGCTTGGGAGTCGGGGATGTTGGTGATATTGTACTGCGCGACCGCAAACAACTTTCTGAAGATGGCATGCTTGTAATTGTTTTGACGATGAGTAAAAGGGAAGCAAAGCTAGTCCATGATCCCGACATCATTTCCAGAGGGTTCGTTTACCATAGAGACTCCGAAAAACTACTTAGAGACGTTAATAGCCTTATAATAAAAACGGTTAACGATTTGAAAAGAGAAGATAAACACCAATGGAACATAATTAAACAAAGCATAAAAAAATCGGTTGGCCAATATTTATTTACTCAAATTAGAAGAAAGCCAATGATCTTACCTATAATCATTGAAATTTAACTTAATCAAGGTAGAAAAGGAACAGTACCTCAATGGTGCTGTTTTTTTGTATTAACCTTAAATAATTGTTAGCTAAAGAGAGCTTTAATTCCCTGATACCCAAAATAAGTACCAAATCCAATTAACGAAACACCAGAGATGATTGATATAGCCTTGATGCTTGTATAACTCAAGAATCTACGAAAACCAGTTGTCAATGCAGCAACAAAAATATCCCACAATGTTAAACCGATGAATATCATACAACTATAGATTAACAAATCACCAGTCCCGTTCATTTGTGCTGTTTTTGCTAGTATGGATCCATAGATACCCAGCCAGAAAAGAATAGATAATGGGCTGGTGATGGACATGATAAAACCTGTGATAAAACACTTAAATAATGATTCTTTTTTTCTGATAGCAGTCAAATTTATGGAATTTACACCTAATATACTCTCTACCCCCGAATAAATAAGGATAAAGCCGCCAAATAACCAAAGGAAAATCTGGACCATGGGAATGCCTAAAAATTGGACCATCCCCAAATAAACCAGTAGCATAAAGATAGCATCAGCTATCATGGATCCTGCTCCTACCATCCACGCATGCCAAAAGCCGTTCTTAATTCCTTTATCAAGTCTAGCAGAATTAACTGGACCAATTGGTGCAGCTAATGTTAACCCTAAGAAAATGTAGCTGACTAAAATACTGATACTCAATAATTCCACCCCAATTAATTAATAGATACAACTTGTACATTCTATGTAGAGGGTATATTCTTGAGACCCATTTTCTATGTCGACTCATCGTCGTTTCTACTAATAATAGCAACGGGGTCAAGAGGAATTTCAGCATTTTTACATTGCATAAAATTTGCTACAGAGTAATGTAATGCAACATTCAATTTTGATAAAAATAGTGATTGAAATGGGAAATCTAAAATGGTATAATTTTCATAATATTCAGGAAGGGAGTGAGGATATGCAATGACAAATTTTAAGAAGATAACCTTGGAAACTAAATTTAATTGCCACTCACTCTTACGGTTGTACTTAGCAGAGGTTGGTTGATTCGTGCTTTAAAAGGTCGGGCAATTTAAAGTTTGTTGATGATTATACAAGCCACAGGGTTATTTAATATAACTCTGTGGCTTTTGTTTTCCAGTTGTTATCTTCAAAATTTGCATGGAGGTAAACCAGATGCGTCAAATCTTTTTAGAGAAATAGGAGTGTGCTGTTTATGTTGAAATTAAAATTTCTTTTTGATAATGCATCGTTAGCAGAAATGTTATTGGGAAACTGGGAGTATGATCAAGAATCTCTTGATTTGTTTAAATATTATAGAATATCTTCCAATGCCATTTATCCTTTTAAGACCCAAGGAAAAATACAATTATTGAGATTTGCTCCCAAGTCAGAGAAGTCGAGAGAAAATATCTTAGGAGAACTCGAATTTATTTCTTACTTGAGTTCTAAAAAGTATGGAGTTTTAGAAACAGTTCACTCAAAAAATGGGGTGGAACTTGTGGAAGCTCAAACGCCATGGGGAGAATACTATGCCTCCGTCTTTAAACGAGTAGCAGGGGTACAACTAAATCAAACCGATTTAAGTGAAACTCTCATTTTTAATTATGGAAAAGCATTGGGGAAACTTCATCAGTTATCTAGTGAGTATAAACCTAATATAAACAAGCGTTGGTCATATAGTGATGTGTTGAGTTGGATTCAAGCTCTTCTAATAAATTTTCCAAATGAAAAACAAGCATTAATGGAAGCAAGATTACTTCAAAATTATTTTGATTCTATTCCTATTACCAATAAGAATTTTGGTCTCATTCATTATGATTTTGAAATGGATAATGTCTTCTACGAGGAAGAGTTTCAGTCCTTTAACATTATTGATTTTGACGATGCTATGTATCATTGGTATGTAATGGATATCGAGCAAGCACTAGAAAGCCTGCAAGATTCTATTACTCCTGATTCTTTTCAACCCAAAAAACAATGCTTCATGGAAGGATATCTAACTGAATATGAGCTTTCCGATGATATGACATCTTTATTGCCAGCATGTAAACGCTTTGCAAATTTATATGCTTATGCCCGTATATTAAGATCTGCAGAAGAAAAGTGGAAAAATGAACCTGAATGGCTAGTGAATTTGAGGGGGAAATTGACAAAGGCTATGAAAGATAAATCTTCTTGTTTTGGAGCGGAAATTAAATTTTACTAGTTATCTAGAGTTGGCGATTCCTCAAATGGGCTTTATATACAAGTATTTTGAAATTTGTATATAAAGCCATGAATCGCTATAGTCCTTACTTATGCTTTTGTCCTTTTGATAATCGTAATTATAAAAACCAACATAGGTAAAAGAACCCCAAGTGGTAAGTGGATTATGGCTGGTATGACTTCAAGACCAACTTGAAGATGCTGTGCTATATTTTCTGAAAAAGGATAGGAGGACAAAAAAATTAATACTAGGATAGATAAAGCTAGAAATTTCAGGTTCATTCGTGTGATGCTCTCCCTTGCAAGGTGAATGCTTGCAAAAGTGAAGACAGCAATTTTAAAATATCCCCCAATGATAAAAAGAATAACTGCAAATATGTCCAGCCTTTCAATGAAATCAAAAACAGTAACCCTTTCTATTGTAGTGATAAAAGGAAAAGTATAATTTTTCGCCAATAACGGGTGAAGCACGCCTATGATTAGAAAGGAGAAAATGGACATTAGTACTGTGAAAATAATTATAATGATGCTTCCTTTTTTTGAAACCCCCCCTCTGTCTTTACGCTTTAAAAAAGGGAATATCATTAAAAATGCAATAATCTCGCTGAAAGGAAATGCAATCATAGTGGGAATGGATTCAGCTATTTTATTAAAGTTAAATGAAAAGATAGGTTCTACATATTCCCAGTTAAAACTTCCGCTAAAAAATATCATTAATGGGAGTATTAAGAGAAATAGCAATGTAATGGTACCCCAAATGACTGCAGATCGGATGAAAGCCTCCATACCTTTTAGATAGGTATAAACAATAATTAGAAAGATCGAACATTTAACAAAAAAGGGGGGCATCGTATACAGCAATTTACCATTTATAAAAAAGGTTAAATCCGATAAAACGCGGGAAGCAAGATAAGCAAAGTACAGAACATAAACAACAGAAACAACGAATCCAACATGTTTACCAAGATTCTCATTTAAAATTAAAGCTAAGTTTTGAAAATTATTATTCCTCCAAATATAAACAAACATATGAAATAATAACAGACCGATAACACCTGCAATAAGACTGGCAACCCAAGAATTCTTTTCTGCAGTTAAACTTATCCCCCAGATTACTGAACTACCAATTAAAAAAAGAAGCAATGCAAACATGATTTCTGATAATCCAATGATATGTTTTTTTTCCAACCTATTCACGTCCTGACTTGTAATTCCCAAGATGTTGAAAGGAGATTTTTGTATTAAGCTTAATTTCAGCGTTCTTTAAGAGTGATGGCCATTCATCTTTGATTTTCTTCCATTCTTTAGGATTATCTTCGCTTAGTATAAGACCTAACCCAATTGGGTCCAATTCATTTTCCTGAGCCACTTTAAGAAGTTCTTGTACTTCGATATTTATCGTTTCTTTTACTTTCTCTTCAAGCTTCTCAACATCTCTAGGATCATCTAAGTTCAAATTGCAATGGTACTGGTTAATGTCCCCTTTCAGTCGCAAATCAAAATGAAAGATATATTTCTCTCCTTGGATTTCTATATTACTTTCTTTAGTATTATTACTGAAAACCCTATAAGCGAAATAATCGTCCTCTTCTTTTGGACAGCCAGCTTCTATTGTGAATCCGGATGCGCTTTCTTGTAATAAGGACAGATATCCTCCATCTCTATAGTCAATAAAGGCAGTAAGCTTATCATCTTTAAATAAAGCCAATCCTCCATAAGCTGTATGGGATGGGCTGGTTGTTTCGAAATTTCCATTTTCCTGTCCTTGTTCAAGATCACCTACTAATTCAATAAAAGGCAATGCTATATCCTTTCCTTCTTTTATCTCATCTACTTTGAGTTGAGAAGAGGTTTTGGGAATATCCCTTCCGATTTTTTTTATAATATTTGTTATTTCAAACGCAGAAGTTCCTTCTACAGGTGAATAGACCTTTAATAATTCACTAGCATTTACACCTCTGGTTATTACAATATATGCATTTGAAGGAATCTGCGGGGAGTTCAAAATATAATCTGCAATCTCTTGTATCTTCCCCTCACGAGCTAATTTTTCACTGAGGATAACCACATCCACCTGACTTAAAAGCACAAATCGAGAAATGTTAACTGAAATTCTTTCTAGTGCCGTATCAATTGTCTTTCCTGATGCTTTGTACACAATATAGCGTGAATTTTGAGTGGGTGCATTGCCAGAGATTGCAGCTGGATTGATTAATTGCAGGGATACTTCATATCCATCTTTTAAATAATCAAGACCAATCGCAAAGGAAAAGGAAAGTTCGTTTAACTCATGCTTATCCGCAGGAGTGAAAAAAATAGAAGTCATTGATAATAGGATAAAAAGCATATAAAGATATTTCAATTACATCCCCCCATTTACCGCTTTATTTAAGGTCATCCTTATTATATTTTTTTGGAGTATTTATAATCTTTTTCAATGGAAAACGAATAAATGTATCTTTTAGATCGATTGTATTTATTGGTGTAATTGGTGATAAATATGGAACACCAAAACTGTTTAAAGAAGACAGATGGTTAATCAATACAATGGTTCCCAAGATGAGTCCCAATAAACCTTGGGTACTGGCTAGAAATACCAGGATATAGCGAATGATTTTAATTGCATTTCCAAATGGGTGAATGGGTACTGCAAAATTTAATACATAGGTAGCTGATATGATGACTAAAGTAGATAATTGAACAAGCCCAGCTTCAGCGGCAGATTGTCCTAAAATGATGGTACCTATGATTGAAAATGCCAATGTAATCCCCGTTGGCAAACGGATGGAACTCTCCAAGATCACTTCAAAAATCAGCATAAGAAAAATCACTTCTATTACTAAAGGCAAGGGGACAATTTGCCTCTGTGCCGCTAAGCTAATGAGTAATTCACTAGGGACCAGCTCTTGATGAAATAATGTAAAGGAAATGTATAAAGGTATCAGGAAGATAGATATAACAAAGGATATGATTCTAATTAATCGTGCAAAGTCGAATATTGAGCTTTCATAATAGTCATCCGCTGTTTGGAAAAATTGCATAAATAATGACGGCACAATCAAAACATTCGGAGAGCCATCACATAGAATCGCTATTTTACCTTCTATAATGTGTCCAGAAGTCACATCCGGACGTTCTGTCGTTAATACCAATGGGAATGGAGTTATTTGATCACTAGTTATGCTTTCCTGAATATAAGATGAATCGAGAATAGACTTAAGGTCAATGGATTCCATTTTTCTTTTAACGTCATGCAAAATGTCAGGATCCACTTTATCGGCTAAATATAAGAGATATACACCCGTATTTGTTTCAGTTCCTATCTTTTGATCTTCTATCGTTAATTGATTATTTTTAATAACTCTTTTTATAAGTGAAAGATTATTAGAGGCCAGCTCCGTAAACCCAATTTGGGGACCATTTAACCCACGCTGTGTCTGTGGAGGGGCAAGGGACCGATCCTTCCAATCGGCCGTGTCTGCCGCGATAGCTTGGTCCAGCCCATCAATGAAGATGAGCGTATTCCCAGCAGACAATTCGTTCTTTACATCGTCTAAAAGAGAAACTGTTTTGATTTTAGAAATTTCAATCGTGTTTTCAATGACTTCATTATGGCTACCTGTAATTTGTCCCATTTTTAATAAAGGACTGAGGATATGTTCTTGTATCATTTTTTTATCTGTAATAGTTTCTAAATACACCAAACATATGGAAGGATTAGTTGGATAAAAGAGTGGTCGGAAAATTAATTCCTTATTATTATGAAAAAGCTTTTGTATGGACGATAAATTGTCATTCAATACCTTAGATAAATGGGGCTTAACTGTTGTCATATACACACCTAAACTTTTTTCCTTATATTTCCCATAGGGGAAGAAAGTATACCGATAAGGTTAAATAGATGTTCATTAAAGGAGTAGAGATTATTGTTGGCAAACTTACTAAATGGGAGTTTTTTATATATTCCGTACAACTATTTTAAAGACGGGGAAGGAGACAGAAGATTTATCTCGAAAGTTATTGACTAATTGATAGTAATAATACTTTCTTAGAAAGGAGATAAAATGGTAAATAATATTGAACAAAAAGAACACATAAGAAGTATGGCTACATTCGTTTATCTCACTCTTGCATTTCTTTTTTCTTTCGTATTTACATCTATATCCATCCTCATTTTACTTTTTCCCATGGTAGGAATTTTAGATGTGACATATTTCCCCTCAAAAGTTGGGATTTCTTCATTTGTCATTTCTATGTTTTTTTCTGTTCTAGCTTTCAGGAATATCTTTACAAAGATATTGATTGTATTTAACCTATCTTTAATGATATTTATAATTGTCTATGGGCCATAGCTTTTTTGTTCAATAAACGGCCATTTATCTCGCAATAAGGGGAAAAAGAATGTCTATATTGAAACTTGGGTTAGAAAAAATATTATATATTGTTTTTACTTGGATTATATTTGTTGTGTTATGGAAGGCGATGGGTATATTCTGGAATGCTTTTGTCCCGTGGAATCTTAAACGGATTTTATAGGATTATTTATGGTAGCGCCTCTCCTAATAATACTGGCTTTTATTCTGTCGAGTTTATCTTTTAAAGTTATAAAGAGTGGAAAATGACCTAACTATAGGGGGTGTTAAAATAATGTACCAATACTTTAAGCGTTTCGTAATAAGGGAAGGAACAGAAGGGGTTCCTGCTGAATATGTGGAAGCTTTGTTTGAGGATGCAGGTTGGGCGAGGAATACACCCTCTTGGCAAAAAGAAAAGTTTTCGCTTATTTTTAAAAACTCTACGTGGGCATTTACGGTGTGGGACCAAAACAAGATGATTGGGATGGTTAGAGTGATCTCAGATCAAATAATGGTTGCTAACATAGTGGACTTAGTTGTTTTATCAGATTATCGCGGGAATGGTATCGGTAAGAAAATCGTAGAACTTTGTGTTCAAAAACTTCCCCACGGTGATTGGTTTGCACACACCTCCGCTAACAATTTCAGTTTCTATGAGAAGTGTGGCTTTGAAGTAAAAGACTTATCCCAAAATGGGACATGTGCGTATTATGGCTATATTCAAGCGAGGAAAGATGGGCATAGGTAGATGTGAGTTACTTTTACATCCAGAAGCTAATTATTGCTCTTGCCCAGTTTGAACCAACTTTAAATGTCCAGCCCGAGGCTCCTGATCGATTTTCTCCTAATCGTGCAAAACGGTAATGTATTGGAAGGCTGAACAATCAACACATAAAACAAGCCTATTGAATTTAATGAAAATTTCGATAAAATTCTAAATAATATGGATACTTCTACTTTTTTAGTGTAAAATTACACCTGGGGTAAGTTTTACTAAAACATTTTTACAAAGGGGAAAACATGAGAATTCTTGGATCCATTATTATTACAATTGCTATTTTGTATTTTGGGTTTTACGGATCAATTATTTTAACGATATCCACGGGGAAAGATCTATACGGTCTTGTTTCAGCTGCCTTTGTGCTCACACTGCTCATTTCTGCAAATCTATGGGTGTGGGGACAGTTTGCTAAAAAGGTAGTGAAATACACATTTCTCTGTTTGATTAGTGTATTTATTCTTTTTGTAGGAGTTGAAGGTAGTAAAGCTTGGTATCAAGATTCCTTAAAAATAATGAGCACCCAAGATGTCGATTTAGGACAATACGAACCATTCCAAAATAATAAACGGGTTGCTGATTTGGGAGAAAAAGCATCCTTGCAGCTTGAAAAACCACTATTAAAGCTAGACGGTTCAACGGCATTATACCCTGTATTTGCCTCTTTCGCGCAGGCTGTATACCCAGAAGGGACATATGATTCGACCATGAGTGAAGTGCAATCCACACAGACCTCAGGAGCGTGGGCCGGTCTTCTTAAAGAAGAAAGAGAACTCATATTTGTACCAGAACCTCCAAGTTCTATTCAGTCTCAAGCCGAGGCAAAAGGCGTAGAGTTGGTGTTAACGCCAGTTGGAAAAGAAGCCTTTGTCTTCTTTGTCCATAAGGATAATCCCGTTTCTAATCTTACCGTGGAGGATATTCAAAACATCTACTCTGGTGAAGTCACGAATTGGAAAGAGCTTGGAGGAAACGATGAGCCAATCCTAGCGTTCCAACGACCAGAAGACAGTGGCAGTCAGCAGATGCTTCGAAAAGTAATGGGAACCAAACGATTAATGGACCCGCCAAGTGACCAGCGAGTTTCAGGTATGGGGGGAATCATTGACGAAACCTTAGACTATGAAAATAGGAAAAATGCCATTGGCTTCTCGTTCCGCTTTTTCTCGGAAACGATGGTGCAAAACAACAAAATCAAGCACTTAAAGGTGGACGGAGTGGCACCTTCCATTGAATCTATTCAAAAGGATACCTACCCATTTGTCAGTCCGTTTTATGCTGTGCATCTCTCCAGTGCATCAAATCCCAATCTTGAATCATTTTTAGAATGGATCAAATCGGAAGAAGGCCAATCACTGGTCGAAAAGTCGGGGTATGTTCCTTATCATAAGTAATATCATAAATCTTTATTGCCTAAATTAGACCTGTGGAAGCTTACCTATATAAAGGTAAGCTTTTTTTGAATTTTCATTTTGTGTAAATGTTGGGGGTTTGAAATAATTGGTATCAAGAAGTAAGCAGGGCTATCCAATATAGGACATGGCTCTAAGGGGAGAAAAATGTGCTGAATAAATGTTTAATAGTAATAAGTGTATTAATATCTCTCATTGGATGTACGGGTGGAGGGGAAGTTGCAATTCACAGTATTGATACAGAGGAGGTATTAAGCCTAGATTCGAAAGCTGGTATCTATCAATATGATGATTTATAAAACAAATATGGATTGGGTTGATAAATTAACCTTAACAAAAGGCGAGCTAATTGGTGAAATAAACAAGATTAATAAAGTAGATACAGATTTTAAAGATGGCACGTCAAATAACATACCGGTTGGTTCAAAGATTCTTTCTCCCAAGAAGGAGGGGACATATTAGTAGTGGAAAAATAAGCTAAATTTAGATTTAGGCTGTCGTGATGCTTATTTATAAAATCCCTTAATGAGTTCAGCATTCAACATCCTCTTACAACTTCTTCTTTTGCAAGTAAGCATACTGGTGATAAAAGAGGTAACTGGATTGTTGATAGTCTGAAATCTACTGTTGGATAGGTTTTAAGCCCCTTTAGGTGTCAGCTGCTTTAGGTACCATGCATCCATTGCGGAATGTTCAGAACCTGGTAGTGGCTCCTGTAATAAGGTGAATCCAAATTTATCATATAATACACAAGCGGTTTTCAACTCTTTTGTTGTTTCTAAGTAACACTTATCATAATGTTGGGAGGCAAAGGACAGAGCGGTTTCCATCAGCTTTTTTCCAATTCCCAACCCTTGCACATTGGTACGTACATAAAGCTTTTGTAATTCGCAAATTTTTTCATCCTTGTTAAATGGCGCAATACCAATTCCGCCAACCACTTCTTCTCGCACTTCGACTACCCAATATTTAGCATGATCCAAATTAGAATAATAATCATGCAGGTCGTTAAGTTGAGGGTCAAAATATGCAGTCCCTGGTTTGGCTAAACCAAGGGATTCTAAAGAATTTTGGATGATTTCTTTAACTATTGCATTGTCTTCTTTTTTCATTTCTCGAATTATCATGTGTAATCTCCCTATGATTTTTTTTAAAAGTAAGTAAAATACTAATCTTGGCTATAGGTCAATGAGACCCATATGCATATCTAGAAAGCTTTGAAAATGAAAATGAAAGCCCAATGTATAAAAGTATACATATTTTAGAGGGGAAATAAAATGTTTACATCAGTAAATGAATGTTGAAACCATTTCTTCTACTTAAACGTAAATTAATAAAAGCCATTAGGGGGAAGTAAGATGAGACAGCTATTCATTAAACAAAAGGTATTTAGCATAAGTGAGAAATTCACGGTAAAGGATCAACAGGAGAATGACATCTATTTTGTGGAGGGGAGCTTTTTGCGGCTGCCTAAAACTTTCTCCATCTTGAACCCTAAAAGAGAAGAAGTGGCACTCATCACGAAAAAAATGTTCACCTTTTTGCCAAAGTTTATGGTGGAAGTTAATGGTCAAGAAATACTTACAATAAACAAAGAATTTTCTTTTTTGAAGGCACGATATACTATTGATGCGGCAGGTATTGAGGTGCGTGGAAATTGGTGGGATATGGACTTTCAAGTTCTTCAACATGGGAAGATCGTGGGAGAAGTGTCCAAAAAGTGGTTTACTTGGGGGGATAGCTACCATGTACAAATACAAGAAGAAGAGATGGAGACCATTGTTCTTGCCATCGTGGTTGCCATCGATTGTGTGAAAGCAGATCATGCAGCAGCTTCTTCTAATCCTGCCACATAAGGAGCTTTTAAAAAATTCTGTTATTTTTCAAACAGTTATGTCATAATAAGTAAAAATATTACATAAACGCGACGATAAGGAAAGTAAATCAACCTTCATTTTCTTACAGAGAGCTTCGGTAGCTGAAAAGAGGCAGAGAATAGTTGATTGAAAATGGCCTTTGAGCAGCAAAGTCGACTTTTTAATAAAGAAATAGACTTTGACGAGATTTGGCACTCGTTACAAATGTCAGAGTATAAGAGTGATGTGTTTCACTTCGTACTTATGGAGGCTAGTAATGCGAATTACTAGTAAATTAAGGTGGTAACACGAGATAAACCTCGTCCTTAGACAATCATTTTGTCTATGGGCGAGGTTTTTTATTTGAGTTTAGGAGGATGAGAAGATGACGATTTTTATTGGAGGCGCATGGCCGTATGCCAATGGTTCCTTGCACTTAGGCCATATAGCGGCATTATTACCTGGAGATATTTTAGCAAGGCATTACCGACAGAAAGGAGAAAAGGTCTTATATGTTTCAGGAAGTGACTGCAACGGCACACCCATTTCCATAAGAGCAAATCAAGAAAATACAACAACAGAAGCGATAGCAAATCGTTATCATAAAGAATTTACAGAGAGTTTTAGCAAGCTAGGCTTTACCTATGATTTATATACACGGACTGACGCAGAACACCATCATAAATCCGTCCAAGAAATATTCTTAAAACTGCTAGAAAATGGATATCTTTACAAGAAGAGAATAGAGCAGGCCTATTGTGAGACAGATCAACAATTCCTATCTGATCGTTTTGTGGAAGGGCTGTGTCCGAATTGCGGCGCGAAAGCACGAGGGGATCAATGTGATCATTGTTCTGCCATTTTAGATCCACTGGATTTATTAGAAAAGCGATGCAAAATTTGTGGGAACCAACCCACTATAAAAGAAACCGAGCATTTCTATTTTTCCCTTAGTCATTTTCAGAAACGTTTGGAAGCATTAGTGGAGGAAGCTGAACAAGAAAATAGATGGCGGGGAAATGCCATTGCTTTAACATCAAGGTATTTGAAAGATGGCGTACCGGATCGAGCAGCGACCCGCGATTTACTTAATGGAGTTGACGTTCCTATCCCAGGTTTTGATGGGAAGAAGATTTATGTATGGATTGAGGCGGTTGCAGGTTATTTAACAGCGAGTAAGGAATGGGCAAAGCAACATAACGAAAAGATAGAAGACTTTTGGAATAAAGAGACCACTTCCTATTACATTCACGGAAAAGACAACATTCCTTTTCATTCAATCATTTGGCCATCCATTTTACTGGGTACCAATAATCCAGCTTTACCAACACACATCATTTCCAATGAGTATTTAACACTTGAAAAACGGAAGATATCGACAAGTCAAAACTGGGCAGTGTGGGTTCCAGATATGTTAGAAAGATATGATGCAGACTCCATCCGGTATTTTCTAACGATCAACGCCCCTGAAAATAGAGATACTGACTTCTCATGGCGCGAATTTATCTATAGTCACAACAGTGAATTGCTAGGAGCATATGGGAACTTTGTTAATCGAACATTAAAGTTTATTGAAAAATCTTACGCAAGTACATCACCACTTGGGAAGATTGATTCAGAAACCAAGGTTAAGGTGGAGGTACTCTATAAAGAAGTTGGCTGCTTACTAAGAGAGGGACAATTTAAAAAGCCATTAGAGCAAATTTTTGAATTTGTTCGGTATGCAAATAAATATTTTGATGAGCTAAAGCCCTGGATTCAAATTAAAGAAGATAAGCCCTCCTGTGATAAGACGATGGCCAATTGTGTGTATATCATTGCAAACCTTGCACAATTGTTAAATCCTTTTTTACCTTTCTCTAGTGAAAAAATAAAAGTGATGTTGGGATTGGAAGAACTTAAATGGGAAGAAATTGAGATTTTATCCTTCCCACTTCGAGAAATAAAACCACTTTTTGAAAGAATTGATGTGGGGAGAATTGAAGAAGAGTTGGAGAGGTTAACGAAAGAAGCTCTATAATATATATTAATCTATGCCTATGAATCCGGTTGACCTACTGAGCGACACGAAAGACCTGGTGTTGAAGGGCGTTTAGGAGTGGTTTTTATAGTAGCCACTATTGACTTTTGTGTCGGCTTTATTGAAACAAAGTATTCTATTAAGGGCCAGATTGTTTAATAACAATTTTAAAGCAAAGTGATAGTATAAAGGTCTATACTTAAACTAAACGGGCAGAAAAGTTAAAAAAGGCGAACATTAAAACAGGTGCTCCTAATTTTTAATAGTGGATTAGGAAAAAAAATATATTTCAATTATCATCTTGATACATTGTTAAAATTTCTTCCGCTTGTTTACGTAATCCAACGATTAATTCCTTTGGTTCCGAAATTCGTGCGTGACTTCCAAGTCTTAAAAATAGTGGTGTTATAAAATTAAGTTCACCACTATCTATGATTGTATCTATGTATCCAGTTCCATCTTCTTGCGTGACTACAAAACCCTCAAAATAAGGAACACTTTTACATTGACGGACACCTTCCATAGTTAAATGCACATGCAGTCGAATCGGGTTTTTTATTTCAATAAAGTTGAACCATTCTTTTAAATTCATGAATTCATCTTCGTTTTCTTCAGTTGATAAAATGGAAAGAATACGATCTACACGATACAGTAATATTTTATTCTTATGATAATCGTAAGCAGGCAAATACCATAATCCATCATGGGCATATACACCGATAGGACGGATGTATTTTTTCCTTATACCTGATCTAGATTCATATTGAATGTGTAAATTTCTATTCTCAATAGAATACTTTAAAACATCGTTTAAAAGGGGAGTATCAATCGTTCTTTTGGGGTTCCAAAAAGCAATATAAGACCAAATTTTATCTATTTTTATTTTAGCTTCACTCTGGAGCGAACTATATAATTTATGTTCAACCGAGGAAATTTCAGTATCAAATGGCAAGTTGCGATAGTAATTTAGAGATTGAAAAGCAAAGAAGATAGAAACAGCTTCTTCTTCTGTAAATAAAATTGGAGGAAGAAATCTACTCGTTAATACTGTATATCCACCATTACGTCCTTGTTCTGAGTAAATTGGCAATCCCATATCAGATAAATCTAATATGTATCTGTGTACAGTACGAATGGATATATGAAATTCATCTGCTATTTCTTGTGCAGTAAACTTTTTTTTAGTCGTAACAAACATAAGAATATCTAATAGACGCTTGGCTTTTGACATTTTTTCACCTTTTTCATTTAATCACGTCATTACTTGTCATGTTTTACGTATAGTATAGTTTATACCTATAATCTTAGCAATTAGGGGAAATTCTATAAGATAAAAGGAGATAAAAATATGACCATTAACGAGAGAGCAAGAAGAGTGATTTTAGATTTAGCAGTTACTTTAGATGGATTTATTGAAGGGCCGAATGGAGAAGTTGACTGGTGCATTATGGATCCTGATATGGATTTCAATAAATTTTTGAATCAAATTGATACTATACTATATGGTAGAAAAAGCTACGATATATGGGGGCAATATATTCCAAAAAATGAAGACTCGGATATCGATAAAGAAATGTGGAAATTGGTTCATAGCAAAGAGAAGTATGTGTTTTCCAGAACACAAAAAGAAACTGATAGTCGAGCGATATTAATAAATGATAACATTGTTGAAGAAGTTAATAGATTAAAGAAAAAGCCCGGTAGGGACATCTGGCTATATGGTGGATCAAGTCTTATTACAACTTTTATCAATTTAGGACTTGTTGATGAATTAAGATTATCTGTTCATCCAATTATTTTGGGAGAAGGAAAACCTTTATTTATAGATATAAACAAGAGAATGAAGTTACAAATAGTTGAAACCAAAAAGTTTTCTTCTGACGTTGTTCAATTAATTTATAGATTGAAATAAACAAAGGGTACATCCCAATGAGTTTATTGTCACTGGGCCATATTTTTGTGCAAATATTTAACCAGTTGAAGAAAAATGGACAGTAAAAGTAAAAGGGTTGAAATCAGGCGAAGGTGGTAAAATATGATTGAAAAGAATAATATTATCAAAAAACAAGATAATAATTATAGGAACTCATATGTGGGTTTTGGAGTTGCCTTCGGATTGCTTGGAGGCGCTGCATTTTCATCTATTGTTGGAATGTTATTTGAATTTCCACTAATTTGGGCTTTTGGACCTGGATTAGGAATGCTTATTGGAATAGTAATTGGATCAATAATGGATTCAAATAAAAATAAAGACTAGTTAATATGATGGGTGTTAAAAAAGTTGAGCATCATTTATATAATATACAGTTAGATTATTCTACTAAAGGGCGCAATCCTGTAACAAGGGTTAGCGCTCATTTTTCATGTTAGGGATAAATCCATCGTTTCATCACATTTCCCTAGCTAAGACTTAATCTTTGAATTTAAGACGTTTCCCTTAAATGGTCGTTTTAGGGAGTTATTATTAACAACGTCCAGATAGTTAAAAACAGGTTATTTTTGTTCCCTTAAACCTATCCCTAAAAGAAATTCCCCTTTCGAAGGACTATTCACCTTATAGGGAATCAGCTTAGAGTAAGAAAAAATACTATTTCACTTCTAAAAAATGCCTTAGCATGGTATCTACGTCTAAATGTTGGTGGGACAACTTTTAGGGCCATATTGTTTAATTTTAAGGCAATGTAGATATATAGGCAATGTAGATATATTTAGCAGCTTAGTTATATAAAATACTGGATTTATTTGGTATTATAGGTTGCAAAGGATTACAAATAGTGAGCGCTGGGAGTGAAAATGGGATGAAAAGCAAGTTTGGATTACTAATTTTAGCATGTGTTATTGTAGGGTCTGCGTTATTTTGGTATACACAAAAAGAGCCATATAGTACAGAGGTAGTTGTTAATTCTTTATGGGATAAATTTGAAGTGCAAAGCATCCAAATTGGCGATACAGATCCAGTTATCTGGATAGAAGTTTATAATAAAAATGTTATAGCCGAAGTTGAAAAGTATGTAACAGAAAACTTATCCAAAGACGACCTAGAACATTATGAAGTCAATGTGTTTTCTAATAAAGGGATAATATATTAAACTTTCAATAATCGACCTCATCCAAGAAACGTGATTAGAACTCTTTTTATTGAAACTAGAGGAGAATTACATATTGTAGAAACTTATTGAATA
Organism: Sutcliffiella horikoshii; assembly: GCF_021991925.1. Lineage (GTDB taxonomy): Bacteria > Bacillota > Bacilli > Bacillales > Bacillaceae_I > Sutcliffiella_A > Sutcliffiella_A horikoshii_F. Next base: position 114,864 of record NZ_RXZI01000005.1, read on the forward strand.
TAAGTGATATAAAGAGTTAGTAGAATAATATATAGTAGGAAAATTAAGCTTGATCCATATCCAAAGGAAGATGGGGATAGAAAAAATGAAAAAAACACTGGGTGTTTTAATTATTGCTTCATTGGTTATAACGGCCTTCTTTCTGCACTTTACCGAACAACAAAGTAGTGTGGATAATAGCGCTGGTGAGTCTGCAATAGATTTTGATTTACCAGCATTAGATGGTACACCAACGAGACTATCAAGTTATAAAGGTAGACCGATTATTCTTAATTTTTGGGCCTCTTGGTGTGAGCCTTGTGAAAATGAAATGCCCGAACTAGATAAATTCCATAAAAAATATAGCGAAGACGTTGTTGTAATGGGTGTTAATATTACCAGTCAAGAAATGAGTGAACAAAGTGTTCGGGATTTTGTAGATGAACTTGATGTATCATTTCCGGTTTTGTTAGATACAGAAGGTGTTTTTAGGAATTATCGAGTCATGAATTTACCAACTACATACTTTATTGATTCAAATGGAAAGATTCTAGACAATTATTCAGGAGAATTAACGTTCGAGATGTTAGAACAATTTAAAACGAAACTCAAATAATTAATTAAACATGTTTCTAGATTACAATAATTTAGTATAAGGGGTTAGTATGGAAGATATCACGATTTGGTTAGCTTTCACTGGTGGATTAATCTCCTTTTTTTCGCCGTGTTGTTTACCTCTTTACCCAACATTTATATCTTATATTACTGGTATTTCAGTTTCGGATCTTAAGAAAAATGAATTAAAAATTAGAAGTGTAGCATTAAAGCATTCGGTTGCCTTTGTCTTAGGTTTTTCTATTGTATTTTACTTAGTAGAATTTTCAGCTAGCTATTTTGGAAAGGCTTATGTACAGTACAATGACCTACTAAGAATGCTAGGTGCCATTTTTATTATTACAATGGGATTATTCATGATAGGAATTTTTTCTCCGGAGTTTTTATTAAAAGAGAGAAGGCTGCCATTTGTAAAAAAGAGTGGAAATCTATTAAATTCTTTTCTGGTAGGATTGATCTTTGCAGCAGGGTGGACTCCATGCATCGGTCCGATTTTTGGAGCAATAATATATGCTAATGTTTTATATCCAAGTGAAACATTTATAAATATAACTGCGTTTTCCTTAGGATTTGGCACCCCATTTATCATAATGGCATTATTTATATCTAAAGTGAAGCTGCTAACAAAGTACTCTTCAGGCTTCTTGAAACTGGGTGGAATATTAATGATAGCGATTGGGTTAATTCTCTTTTTTAATAAAATGTTCTATTTGAATATTTGGATGAAGCGAATAATAGAATTATTTGAATAAGAATTGTAGGATAAACTAAGATCTGGAAATAATAGAAAGAGGTCAAGTTTTTGAAGTATATGGAGTTTGGTATAGGAAATAGTTGGTTATTTAGGACGGAAACAGAATTAGATGATGGTACAGAGTTTGAGGAACAAGGGATAGTAGGTCCAATTAAGTTGCAGTCTATATACATAAGGATTTGGGTAGGAAGCACTGTTTTTTTAATAGATTCAAAAGAGGGATTTAAGCGAATGAAGAAAAAACGTAAAGAATTAAAATTAATTCTGGGCATGGTGAGTAAATAAGCTTCGTTCTATAGGATAAAGGACTATAAAGAGATTCGAATACAATATGTTTATATTGGAAGTGTGAGCGAAAATTACTCTCTAATTGAGAGTGATGAAGGATCGCTATCTTGGGTTAGTTTCAAAGGTATTCTAAACTTTAATGTATCAGCTACTACCATAGAAATAGTTAAACATTATGACCAGGTAGGCAAGTATAACGAAAAAGTATAAGTGGGTTCTACGAAATCTTTAAAAAGAAATCCTGAAATTACTTGGGGACTTTTGAAGGATTGGGAGTTACCGATTTTGAACTAACTGGGGCGATAGCTAAGTATCTAGGAATAGAGACCAGATGTTTACCTGAATCTGATGTAATCATTGTAAAGAAAGAACAAATTCATAGGAGAAACTAATGAAACTAATTATTGCTCTAACCCAGTTTAAACCAACACTTAATGTATCAGAGAATCTTGATAAGATGATTAAGATGATAACACAAACTAAAGAGAATGATATAGTGGTAATGCCTGAAGGCTGTTTATCAGGGTATTCACATAACCTTGAATTTTTAAATGAAAATATAGCTTTCGAAATAGAGCAAGCACTAATAAACCTTCAATCCTATACGAAAAAACACCAGGTTCATATAATATTTGGTTCCTGTATAAGGGAAAAGGGAAGTTGGTATAATGCGGGAATCTACATATCTCCCAATGGATTTAAACATATCTATAAAAAGGTGAATTTGGCTATTCATGAAAGAGGAATTCTCAAAGAAGGAAACGATCTTTCTTGTTTCGACTTGGATTATGGAGAAGCACATATTAAAGTTGCTATTCAATTATGTCGAGAGATACGTTTCCCTGAACAATGGAAGTTCCTTTCTTTAAATGGTGCAAATATTATTTTTTATCTCACTAACATTATTGATACTGAAGAACTTGAAATTTGGAACGCTCACTTGATTAGTCGTGCAGCAGAAAATCAACGCTATGTTATTTCGTCAAATATAGCACATGTAGAACAAGGCTGTTCATCAATGGTAATTTCACCAAAGGGGAGAGTAATTAAAACGCTAGAAGTGGATTGTGAGTCATTAGAAAGAATACAAATAGATCTAAGTGAAAATTCTAATTGGTATTTGAGCCAGAGTCGAAAAGATTTACTAGATGTTACAGCTGTTGGACCTTTTAATAATGGTAGGCAGTAATAGTTAGAGCAATATTCTATATATATAAGTATCGATCTTCCGCAATCGGGCGCCATTCTGGAACAAGAATTGGCGCTCACTTTTCATTTTAGGGCCATATTCTTGAGTAAGATAAAACTTAATGATTCGAAGTTTTTAAGAAGTATTAAATAATTGTTGCAAGATTCCATATTTCAGACAAAAGTTGTAGGGGAAATCCAGCATTTTAACTGATGTTTGGATTGATATTAGTTGTTACCATATAAGCAGCTTAAAAAGCTGTTACATACTTTTTGTTGAAATAGGAGGGAGTTAAGATGAATTTTGTTATATTAGGTGGAAGTAAAGGGTTGGGTGATGCATTCGTAAAAGGGCTACCCGAAAAAGATGATCAAGTTTGGGTTGTTTCTAGAAGCCGTCCTATGAGTTTGACAATGAATGATAGTGTTCATAGATTTTGGGTTGAGGCTGACTTATCGCTGAATTCTTCAAGTAATTGTATTGCTGATGCCATAAAAGATGAACCAATAGATGTGCTCATCTATAATGCAGGGATATGGGAAAAAGAAGGGTATCAAGACCATTATGACTTTGAGAAAGATGATCCAAAAGATATCGCAAACATCATCAATGTAAATACAACTTCTGCAATCCTTTGTACTCAAAAATTAATGCCAAATCTTAAAAAGTCGAAGAATGCAAAGGTTATTTTGATAGGATCTTCTGATGGTATTGAAAACAACGAAAGTAAACAAGTAACGTATGTCGCTTCCAAATTTGGAATACGTGGCATAGGCAATTCTTTGCGTGAGAATCTAAGGAAATATGAGATAGGTGTAACGTGTATAAACCCTGGTAATATTGCAGCAACAATACCTTTTGAAGAAGGATTAGAAAAGACATTAACCACTTATAAAGGTACGAGAATTCCTGTTCAGGATATCGTTTCATTGGTAAAGACTATAACTAATCTTTCAAAAGCATCCTGTGTGAAAGAAATCAATATGCCTGCGATGTTAGATACGAATGCCTAAGCCATTTTAACGAAAAGATACTACAAGTTGACTTATTCCAGAAAAGGGCGCAATCCTGTAACAAGAATCCGCGCTCATTTTATTTTTATCAGGATGTAGAATAACATATTGTAGGAATTTATTAATTATGAAATGATTGTATTAAGCTATAGGGCAACATTCCTGTAATAAGAACTAAATGTTATAAATGAGGTGTAAGAGATGGTTAGAAGAAGATAGTTAGCCTCCTGAATTAGATGTTGTTTTATTCTGGAGGCTAACTAAATATATAGGAGTTGTATTAATTATGAAGCAAAACAAATATGATGATATGAAATTCTTTTCTGCATATAAAAAAATGGAGCGTTCAGTTAAAGGACTTGAAGGTGCGGGAGAATGGCACGTATTAAAAGAGCTTTTACCCTCACTAGAGAATAAAAGTGTACTGGATTTGGGATGTGGTTTCGGTTGGCATTGCCGTTATGCTCGTGAACAGCAAGCAAGGTGTGTTATTGGAGTAGATATATCTGAAAAAATGCTTCAACAAGCTCGTGAAATGAATAATGATTCTTTAATATCATGCATTAAGATGCCAATTGAAGACATTAATTTTTCCCACTCTCAATTTGATGTTGTCATTAGTTCTTTGGCTTTTCACTATATAGAGTCCTTTGAAACAATCTGTAAAAAGGTATATGATTGTCTAAAGCCTGGAGGTTCATTTGTGTTTTCAATTGAGCATCCAATTTTTACCTCTCGGAATGACCAAGATTGGTATTTTGATGACAAAGGGAATCGTCTGCATTGGGCAGTTGACAATTACCAATTAGAAGGATTACGCGAAACAACATTTCTTACTGATAACGTTATAAAATACCATCGTACATTTTCAACTTATATCAACGACTTAATTATTGCTGGTTTTAATATAAAGAAAGTTAGAGAACCAATTCCCTCTGAAGAAATGTTAGAAAGTATTCCTGAAATGAAAGACGAACTCCGTAGACCTATGTTCTTAATAATCTCAGTTGAAAAATAAATGGTTATCATACGTTCCTACGTGTTGTAGGGGCGTTTTTCTAATTCAAAGATCGGGCGCTTTAATGGCATAAGGATGGATGTCAGCAATGGTCAAACTTTTAATTCCAAAGCAACTGTAAAAGCCGATACTTCCTTAACGTAGGGAAAATCGGCTTTTTTTATTCCAAAATTCTCTTAGCGTATGTTTTCCGATTTTTTTTGTTGGTAGGACCCCGAAATGAACCTGTATTTACCGTTTTGCATTTCAGGTTATCCCTATATTGTAACGGCGTTACCCCCGTCCATTTCTTGAAGGCGTTACTGAATGCGCTGGGTTCCGAGAAATGGAGAGCATATGCAATTTCACCTATAGATATATGCAATTGTTCCAAATAACCGATGGACAATTGCTTTCGCACACAAATAGACAATTCGTTATAAGAAGTTTTCTCCTCTTTCAAACGAAGTTGTAACGTTCGCACACTCATTTGAAAGTGTTCCGCAGTTTGCCGTACGGTAGGATAATGGGTCGGAAGACAGTGTTCCAACCATTGCAATACTTCATCCGAGAACGATCCTGTCACTTGTAACTTCTTAATGGCTTCTTTGGCAATCGTTTCGAATACGAATAACAATCTTGTATCGGAATACAGAACCGGATTCTCCAACAAGTACTTACTCATACACAGCATTGTGGAACTGTCTCCAAATGTGGGAATTACTCCGAACACTGTTTCATATGGATGTATTCCTCCCAATGACTCATGCATAAACCTGACTTCATGCAACGGAACCGTTCGATTACACAGGATTCCGATCAGACGGTAGAGCGAAGAAGCCATACCCTCTGCACAATGGCGGGGAAAATTCCAGTTAGATTGGGTAAACATGCGTATTCTCACATCTTCATCTACGATCTCCCAATCCAGATTGAATCCGCTGCATAACACTTCATTGTAAGTCTGAAACGACTTAAGTGCAGCTTCTATGTTATTGCAGTGCATCATGACGTATCCGAGCACGCCCAAATCGGCAAATTCCGTAAACGCCCCCATCTGCAATCCGAAATAATCATCTTGTGTATAGACCGCCGCCGCGTTTGTCACTCTCTCTAACTCCATTGTTGGGATACGTGCATCCTGTTGCTTCAAAACAGTGCTGTCAAACGATACATACCGGAAAAACGAATCTGTGTCCACGCCCTTATGGACAAGCGATTTCATGATTGGATACAGCATGGTAACAGAAACACCCGAATCGATCACCGAATTCTCCCCTTTGCGTGATTTATCAAGTAAAAGTACGTTGTTGATCATTTCATTCCGCCAGTTGCAGGTATATACTAAGGTTGCTTTTTAACTATTATATCACAATGAAAAAACCGGGGAGGTAAAAGCAATGAAATCGAAAATGCTTGTCATTAACGGTCATCCGGATGCACAGAGCTACTGTGCAACCTTGGCCAAAGCATATACGGAAGGAGTTCAAGAGAATAGCAAAGCCCAAGTCCGATATATCGACTTAAGCTCAATCTCCTTCGAATTGAATCTGCAACATGGATACGGTAAGCGGACAGAACTGGAAAAGGAACTTCTTGAAGCACAGGAGATGATCCGATGGGCGGATCACCTGATATTCGTTTATCCGATATGGTGGGGGAGCACGCCGGCTGTTCTAAAGGGCTTTATCGATCGGGTATTCTTGCCCGGGTTCGCCTTCAAATATAGGCACCATTCACCGTTATGGGATAAGCTTCTATTGGGTAAATCTGCGCACCTAATCGTTACGTCCGACACCCCTACCTGGTACAATCGACTCGTGTACCATCGGGCCGGGCTGAATGTCATGAAGCGAAACGTACTTCATTTCTGCGGTATCAAACCAGTACGCATAACCGAGATTGGTCCTATCAGACCATCTACATCTGGCCAGCGGGATAAATGGATTGCTCACGTTCGAGAGCTTGGTGCCAAACTCTCCTGATTCTCATGTATGCTATTTAGCCTCGCAACAACCGCAGGAACTGCTAGGATAGCCTGCTTATCTTCACTCGTTGGAGTATACAACGCAGGAGTCTCGTGACTTTTAGTCATGTGAGGTTAAATAAAAAATAAAGTATAATTAATTGGACGGAGGGCATTATGACTGTGAAAACAGGAAGCTTTATCTTTATAAGAGTTTTTTTGGGCTTGATGTATTTATGGGTAGTTGCTGACCGTTTAGGCATCTTGGGTCCAGTTGGAAATCTAGGTGTGGTCTGGGGAAACTTTGATCTCTTTTTGGAGTATACAGCTACTTTGAACCCTTGGTTCCCAAGAGTAGTGTCTGATATCCTAGGTTATTTTGTAACCTTCTTAGAAGTTGTGCTTGGTGTTTTATTGGTGAGTGGTATTCGCTTAAAAGAGGCGGCTTTAGCTAGTCTTGCCCAGCTTTTAGTATTCCTATTGAGCATGACTTTCTCGATCGGTTTTAAGGAAGCTTTTGATTACATTGTTTTTACGGTAGTTGGTGCAGCGGCTTCGGCAGTTCTTTACAGGGAAGCAAAAAAGAGAAGACCGGGGTGGGTTTAGCCTATTTCGTTTTGAATCGGAATCCTCTTCGCTGAAAGTTTAAAAATTTCAGATAGAAACTGATACTTTGTTTCTACGATCATATCCTATAAGTTTTTTTAGAAGAGCCCTATATAATGGAGTAAGAAATCCAGATAGCAAAAAAGGAGCAAGTTAGTCGTATGAGCACCAAACGAAGAAAGTTTACACCGGAACAAAAAGCACAAATCCCACGTCATCTACCTACTCCCTAAACACTTTGACTTTTTATGGGAGATGTTTCAGAATAAAGGGTAGATGAAGAGGTGAAGCAATGAGTGAAAAGGTAACGAGTACAAAGTGGTTCAGTATAGCCATTCAGGCACTCGTGGTGCTTGCTAATAATGAAGGCCGATGTCCGAGCGGAGAATTAGCGGACAAACTAAATTCTAAATCTGTCTTTTTAAGAAAAATATTAAGGCATCTGGTCAAAACCGAATTAATCCAGGCGAAAGAAGGCCGGGATGGCGGCTACTTTCTTGTAAAAGACCCTAGCGAAATTAAATTGTCTGAAGTGTATGATGCAATGAAAGCAGAAACATTCCCTAAAGGGTTTTTTAATGTAGAAAGTAAAGAATGTTTTGCTTCCTCTACACGCGAATCCCTTTGTACCCTCCGTGATGAGATGGAAGGCTGGGTGGTAGCCGGATTAGAACAAAAGACCATAGCTGATTTAATGAAAAAGTGAAACCTTGAAGTTTCGCTTTTTTTATTTTATCTCGATTAACTGTAGTTGACAAAGGAACAGTTAACGACCTATACTGTTCTTGTATAAAATACAGTTAAAGGGGATTCGAAAATGTCTAAGAACACTATGAGTAAAGAAGAGTATTTAAATAAAGTAAAAGAAATTGATACAACCAAAGAAGCTCCAAAGCAATTAGAGAACACCGACTTCCTGACAGTCGCAAAAGAACGCCGTTCTGTACGCCAATATGATCCTGAATTTAAAATGGATAAAAGTGAAATCCTGGAGATTCTAGAAACAGCTACGTTAGCGCCATCATCTAGCAACCTTCAACCCTGGAGATTTCTAATTATTGAAGATCAAAAGGAAAAAGAGCGTTTGTTGCCAATCGCCAATAATCAGCAACAAATAGTCGATGCTTCCGTTGTTATCGCCGTGCTTGGAGACCGAGAAGCATACAAAAATGCAGACAGAATCTATCGTGCAATCGCTGAAAAAGGAAGAATGCCAGAAGACGTGAAAGACATGTATGTGAACAGCATTCTTGATGGTTACGGGAACTTTACAAAGGAACGTTTAGCGAAGATTGCTCACATTGATGGTGGACTTGTCGCAATGCAATTAATGCTGGCAGCAAAGGCTAAAGGCTATGATACCGTTCCAATGGGCGGATACGATGAAGCGCAATTCTTACAAGCATTCAATGTTCCAGAAAACTATGAGGCCATTATGTTGATTTCTCTTGGAAAAGGCTCCAAAGCTGGCTTTGAGAAAACGCGTCTTCCGCTTGACGAGGTTGTAAGCTGGAATAGATATTAATAAAAAAGAGTGCGCATTTTATGAAGGTGCGCACTCTTTTTACTGTTATTCATTGATTTGTTGTTGAACTTGTTGGATTTTCTGTTGAGCTTTTACAAGCTCGTCTATAGCGAAATAACAAGCTTCTGACTCTGTAGCATTTGAACTGACTTGTTTTAAATGATGGTGTGCTTTATGAATGATATCTTGCGCTTCTTGTAATTCACTTTTAAAGTTCATGGCTAAACATTCCTTTCATTAATTGGTCTTATATCCTCAATTTTCTTTTGTCTTCTTCAATGGAACCTTCCCCTTGATCTCCAACCGAAAGGCTTTTACTATCGCAAAGGCCATCATCAACAATACGAATGTCAGTGGAAAAGCACTGACAATAATGGCTGTTTGCAGCCCTTCCAATCCTCCTGAATACATCAGCACTACTGCAGAAGCAGAGAGAATCAACCCCCATGTCAATTTCACGTAAAATGGAGGGTTGATATCCCCATTGGTAGTCTGCATTCCTAGCACAAATGTAGCGGAATCCGCACTTGTGATGAAAAAGGTGGCAATCAAAAGAATAGTAATAATGGATAAGAGTGTTCCGAAAGGCAAAAGTTTATAAACATAAAATAAAGCTGTTTCAAAGCTTTGCGTGGAAACCTGGGCACCTTCCATTAACTCCATATGAATGCCAGTCCCGCCAAAGACACTGAACCAGAATGCACACACAAGTGTCGGCACCAATAATACTGCGATAACAAACTCCCGGACGGTTCGACCCTTTGACACCCTGGCTATGAACGTTCCGACAAAAGGCGACCAAGAAATCCACCAGGCCCAATAGAAAATCGTCCACCCTTCAATCCATTCGGCATTTTCATTATTAAATGGAGCAAGACGGAGCCCCATGCTTGGGAGATTTTGTATGTAGTCACCAAGAGTAGTCGTAAATAGATTCAATAAGAAAGTAGTAGGACCGATAAACAGCATCGCAAAAAGCAGAAGCGTGGCTAGAATCATGTTGGTGTTACTTAAATACTTGATTCCTTTGGATAGACCCGTTCCAGCCGAAATAAGGAATAAAACAGTCACAATCGCCATGATGGTCAGTTGGATGGCAAAGTTGTTTGGGATGTTAAACAGATAATTGAGCCCGCCATTTATTTGTTGAGCCCCAAGTCCCAATGAAGCACAGACTCCAAAGACAGTGGCAAACACGGCAACAATATCTACAACTTTTCCGACCGTCCCATTCGTTTTTTCCCCTAATAGGGGGTATAGCGTTGCACTCATCAATCCAGGTGCATCTTTTCTAAATTTAAAATACGCAATGGAGAGAGCGATAGTGGCGTAAATGGCCCAGGCATGAAACCCCCAGTGTAAAAAGGTGTAACGAAGTCCTAATTTAGCAGAAGCTGCCGTGCCACCCTCACCAAGAGGTGGAGTGGTAAAGTGAGAGATTGGCTCTGCGACTCCGTAGAAAACAAGCCCAATCCCCATTCCTGCACTGAACAACATCGCAAACCAAGTCAAGGTAGAATAATCAGGGAGATCCTTGTCCTTTCCAAGCTTTATTTTTCCATACTTGCTGAAGATGAGAAACAGAGCAAATAAAAGAAAGAAAGTAGCTGCCAACTGATAAAACCAGCCAAAAGCATTGAGGATGAATGAGTTTGCCTGATCCATTCCTTTACTAAACGGCTCCGGGAAAATAACCCCCACTAACACAAACAAAGCAGCAATGATAACGGAAATCCAGAAAACTTTACCGATACCTTTCATGACATCCACGCCTTTCCCGATATAATCCTTTCGCTAGCATTCCCTAAATTACCTCATTCCTTTCAAATTAAATTTACTTCTTCTTTCATCCTCCTCAGCATAGGTTGTACAAGATGCTCTAATGTGCAACTGCAAGAGGGAGGACAATTTCCAATGAAAAAAATATTAAGCCATTTCGACCCGTCCGTTCTATCGATGGCAGGGATTCGAATCTTTTCTGGACTATTAGAAATTACCGCTGCCATTATCATGCTCAGTTTAAATGATGTAAAAAAAGCAATCGTAGTGAACTCGATGCTAGCGGTGGTGGGCCCGCTGATCTTTATTTCCACCATGATGATCGGACTGATTAGCATGGCGGATGAAATCTCCTTTTCCAAAATGATCTACATCGCGATTGGAGTGGGTTTTATCTTATTTGGCATCTACAAATGAGAATTTGTATTCCGTTGTTATATATTGTCCACCCGCGCATACATTGTAAGTAACAAAAGGACAAGAAGGGGATATGTATGTTCGCAAGTATTACGGGGGTTTTGCCTCCAGATATCTCAGGTGTACTGGATACTCTCTTACCACAGGCGCAAGAAAGAGTAGAGGAAATACGTGTCCGGGTGAATCGCCCCTTGGAGCTGATTATAGATGGAGAACCCTACTTCCCCTCCCATATAGTGACTGCAGCGGATGCGATCCATATTTTGAATAAAATAAGCAAGCATTCCATCTATGCCCTCGAAGAAGAACTAAAACGTGGGTATATCACCATCACCGGAGGCCACCGTGTTGGACTTGCTGGCAAGGTGATTACGGAAAAAGGAAAAGTAAAGGCAATTCGTGACGTTTCCTCGTTTAACATCAGGATTGCCAAACAAAAAATCGGAGTGGCAACACCCTTACTGCCATACCTGTACGAAAAGGGTAGATGGCACAGCACGATGGTAATCGGTCCTCCGCAAACAGGAAAAACTACGCTCTTAAGAGACTTGGCTAGAATCATGAGTTCTGGTTGCGAAAAAAGACACGTTGCTTCATGCAAGGTGGGGATAGTGGACGAAAGATCTGAAATTGCCGGCTGTGTAAATGGAATCCCGCAACATGATTTGGGACAAAGAGTGGATGTGCTCGATGGTTGTCCAAAGGCAGAAGGCATGATGATGATGATTCGTTCCATGAGCCCTGATGTTATTGTTGTGGATGAGATTGGAAGAATGGAAGACAGTGAGGCTGTCATGGAAGCGGTGAATGCTGGTGTGGGATTGCTTATGTCGGTTCATGCTTTTTCTTTTGATGAATTACAAAGCAGGCCAAGTCTCCGGGAGATATTATCCATGCGTGCAGTGAAACGATTTGTAGAACTGTCGAGGAGCAACGGACCAGGCTCCATCAAGAGAATTATGAATGAAGCGGGAGAGGAGATCTACCGGGAAGAGAGAGTGAGACGATGATCAAATTGATAGGGGCAGTTTTCATCATAGTGGCTACATCCTGGGCAGGCTTTGAAGCGGCAAGGCATCTGACGGAAAGGCCTAGGCAATTGAGACAATTGAAGGTTGCGCTGCAGTCGCTCGAAGCCGAAATCATGTATGGCCACACTCCACTAGCAGATGCGACCAAAAATATTGCTAAGCAATTGGAGAAACCTCTCTCCTGGTTTTTTGAAAGCTTCTCCTACAAATTGGAGAAAGCAAGCCTCACAGTCAAAGAGGCATGGCAACAAAGTTTGGAGGATGTGTGGAATACCACTGCTTACAAAAATGCAGAACTCGAAATCATGAAACAATTCGGCGAAACACTCGGCCAACACGACCGCTATACTCAACAAAAGCACATCCAACTAGCCTTAACACATTTAGAACGCGAAGAACTCGAAGCCCGCGACAAACAAATCCGCTACGAACGAATGGTCAAAAGCCTCGGCGTCCTCTCAGGATTACTACTGGTTATTTTGTTGATTTAGGGTACGAAAGTTAGTGGGACTTTGGTAAGTATGAGATTTTCTAGCTGTGAATTGGAGCAAATGGCGTAGACTCCAGCGGGAGAGTAGCGACAATCTTGAGACCCCGCAGCGTAGCGAGGAGGCTCAAGGTCGCCCCGCGGAAAGCGAAGCCATTTGCGGAAAGTAACAGCGGCGGCATTTAAAGGCAACAAAGCCATTCGTAAAAAATAGGAGGAGCGTCCATGGGCATTGAAGTAGACGTAATATTCAAAATCGCCGGCATCGGAATCGTCGTAGCCTTCCTGCATACCGTGCTGAAACAGCTCGGCAAGGAAGAATACGCACATTGGGTAACCTTACTTGGATTCATCTATATTCTTTTTATGGTAGCAAGTATTGTCGACGACCTGTTCAAAAAGATAAAATCGGTATTCCTGTTCCAATGACAAAGGGGTGTTGACCTATCGAGATCCTTCAAATAGTAGGTCTTGGCCTGATTGCCACGTTTCTTGCATTAGTGGTGAAAGAGCAGAAGCCGACATTTGCTTTCATGCTTGTCGTGTTTGTCGGCTGTGCCATTTTCTTATTTTTAGTAGAGCAAGTGTTTGACGTCATCAGGATGCTCGAGAGAATCGCCATTAATGCCAATGTGAATCTGATCTATGTCGAGACCATACTGAAAATCGTCGGGATTGCCTATATCGCAGAGTTCGGTGCCCAGATAACAAAGGATGCGGGGCAAGGCGCAATTGCATCTAAAATTGAATTGGCCGGAAAAATATTAATTTTGGCCATGGCCATTCCCATCCTGACCGTTATCATCGAAACTATTATTAATCTCATTCCTTCTTAAACTGAAACGACAGAGGGGAGTATACCAATGAAAATCATTCTCGCAATCATTGCAGCCTTGTTGATACTACTGTTCATTCCATTCGAAATTGTACAAGCATCCCCATCCTCCCCATCAGAACTTGTGACAGAGCAAATGGAGGGAGTGGACGTGGAGGAAATAAAGGCGTATTGGGAAGAAATAATGCAAGAGTACGGTGGTTTTTTACCGGAAACCCAAAAAGGGACTTTCATGGAATTTGTGAAAGGGGACAAGTCCTTTTCCTTAAAAGAGTGGTTAAAAGGCTTCGTCAAATATCTTTTTCATGAGCTTTTGGCAAATGGAAAGCTACTGGGAAGTCTCATACTACTCACTATCTTCAGCATGTTTCTACAAACTCTCCAAAACGCCTTTGAACAGAAAACGGTCAGTAAAGTGGCCTATAGTGTTGTATTCATGGTGCTGATCATCATCGCGCTCAATAGTTTCCACATCGTCATCTCTTACACACAGGAAGCAATAACAGCCATGACTGGCTTCATCATTGCACTCGTACCACTGCTCATTGCGCTTATCGCCTCCTCCGGTGGACTGGTCTCAGCTGCATTTTTTCATCCTATTATTCTATTTTTAATGAACACCAGCGGCCTGCTGATTCAATATATCGTCTTACCGCTCTTATTTCTTTCGGCGATCCTTAGCATAGTTAGCACGCTTAGTGAACAATACAAAGTGACCCAACTTGCTCAACTTTTAAGAAACGTGAGTATCGGAATTCTAGGAATCTACCTAACCGTTTTTCTTGGAGTTATCTCTGTACAAGGGGCAACGGCAGCAGTGACAGACGGCATTGCCATCCGCACCGCCAAGTTTGTGACAGGCAATTTCATACCGGTTATCGGAAGAATGTTTACGGACGCAACCGATACAGTCATTACCGCTTCTCTTTTAATGAAAAATACCGTGGGAATCCTTGGTGTTGCCACGTTGATTTTGTTGGCCGCTTTTCCTGCAGTGAAAATCCTATCCATTGCTATTATCTATAAACTCGCTGCCGCCCTCCTTCAACCACTTGGTGGGGGAACGGTAATCAAGTGCCTGGATATCATCAGCAAAAGCATCATCTACATTTTTGCGGCATTGGCCATTGTCTCTTTTATGTTTTTCTTAAGCATAACCGTCATTATTGCAGCCGGAAATATCACTGTGATGGTCAGGTAAGGGGGAGGGGACCGATGAGTTACTTAACAGAATGGATCACCAGCATCATTCTATTTATTCTTTTGGCCACTGTAGTAGAAATGCTTCTGCCGAATTCTTCTATGCAAAAATATACAAAACTTGTGATTGGGCTGTTGCTGATCGTCGTCATTCTCACTCCCATATTAAAGCTGCTTTCAACGGACATGGACGAGCTTTTTGCAAAAATGACGACTCACTCCTCCTACACCCCAGAATCAAACACAGAAAATTTAATAGAAATGAAGAAAAAAGAAATACAAGCCTCACATGCTGCATACATATTAGATAAAGCGGCTGTCCTAATGAAAGAAGATGTGGAGGAGGAGTTGAGGGAAAGCTATGGTTTAACCGTTAAAGATTTGAAAGTCGTCGTGAAAAATGAGGACCAGCTAACAGAAATACCAATAGAAGAAAACATAGAATCCGTTGTGATTCTGCTCGAACAAGCCGAACAAAAGACAGCCATTCAAGTAGTAAAGCCTGTTCAAATTGACACCTCCAGACAAAAGGAACCAGCTCCTTCCTCGAAAGAAGAAGGAAAAATAGCAACTTTCCTAGCAGATCGATGGCAACTACAACCAACCAATATCTCTGTAGCAGTCGAAGGGGGGGATTAGTACAAGGTGGAAAAGAAAAACCAAGCTTTCATTCCATGGCTAAAATCTCTGCTATCCAATCAGTCAAAAGACAAAAAAGCAAAATATCAATACATGACCGTCGTTCTCATATTAGGTGTAGCATTCATGCTTTTTGGTACCCTGTTTTTCGGGGAAGATAGTGCCAACTCTCCTGGCGGGGGAGTCTTACCGGCAATGAAACAGCAAGAAACCGAAGACGAAGAAGTATTCGGACATAGTGATGATGCCAACGCACCTTCTACTATCTCTGATTACGAGGCAAGTTTTGAGAACCAGCTGAAAGAAGCCCTGGAAGCGATCACCGGCGTCAATGACGTCTCTGTCGTCGTAAATGTCGATGCATCCGAACAGAAAGTCTTTCAGAAAAACATCACCACCTCCCAGCAAACAACCGTAGAAACAGATAAGGCAGGAGGGAAACGTGATGTAACAGACAGTTCAAAAGACGAACAGGTACTTGTAATCAGAAAAAATGAACAAGAGATCCCGGTCGTATCCGAAACAAAAAAACCGGTCATCCGAGGTGTTCTGGTAGTCGCAAAGGGCGCTGAAAATATACATGTTAAACAAATGATTTTGGAAGCTGTCACAAGAGTGCTCGACGTACCGCAGCACAAAGTAGCAGTACTTCCAAAAAAATCCGAGGGGGAATAATCCATGTTATTAAAAAAACAAACCGTCTGGTTACTAACCATGCTTAGTCTAGTTTTCGTCCTATCCGCTTACTATTTCATCGGTGACCAACAAGCCGGTGAACAAATGGCAAACGAACATGCAGAACAACCTGCAGCAACAGAATCAGCCGAAAACCATGACGGCGATCAAGGAGAAGCAGCTGGAACAGATGGAGAAGAAGGCACCGAAGGAACAGAGGGTACAGAAGGCGCTGAAGGTACCGAGGGGGAAGAAGCAACAGAAGAAGACGGTAGCGCAGTAGTCAAATACATCTCTACAGATGAAACATTCGCTGAAATGCGTTATGAACTTGAAAACCTTCGCAGCGTTCACCGAGCTGAATTGAAAGATAGAATGGCAAGCACAGAACTACCGGCTGAAGAAATCTCCAAAGCCGTCGACCAATACAATGAACTAGCACAAATCTCAGAAAAAGAACTGATCTTAGAATCCACCATCCGTTCCCGAAAAGACGTCGATGACGCACTTGTCCGCGTAACAGACGGCAAAATCCGCGTAACCGTCAAAACGGCAGAACATTCTCCACAAATGGCAAACGATATCTATCATATGGTACGCCAAGAATTTGCCGATGTGCGCAACGAAAACATCGCATTTGAGTTCAGCACTGCAGATGCTAGTGAGTGATCGTATAGGATAGGAAAGGCACCGAAACCTTCCGGGGTTTCGGTGTTTTTGTTTGTATGAATATTTGACTAAAGGATGTACCGACGGTTCCTGGTAGAGCCAAAGTAAGCGAGGTTGGCAGAGGTTAACAACCTCAAGGCAGTACTTTCACACTTGATACCAAGAAACTCCCTGAGAGATTTATTAGTGATAGTAGAACAAATCAATAATTTATAATCTTTCAAAGCTTCTAAATGTGCTTCGGAGCATTTAAAGTTACACTCCACGCATACCCAACAACCTCTTCTTCTCTTCATGGAGAGAGTATCGCAAGATTTGCAGAATACCCCATTTAAAATATCACTTCTTTTAATAGCATACTTATTAAGCAAATCCGTGAATAAGGAGGGTTCATTGTTTTTCAAGATTTTATTTTTTATCTTCTTGAACTCTTTTGTATCCCATTCTCCTATTCCATATTCAGTTATATATGCAACTATTCTATCGGAAATAGCAGTATTCCTGGTAACGAATTTTTGAACGATATTAGGATGAGATAATGCCCTTAATTCAGAATTGGCATTAGCCATAATGACTAGGCATTCGCAGGGGAGGTAAGGGAGCTTGGCAATTTTTAGCCAAGATTTAAATTGTGATAGTTGTATGTTTACTTGTTGGATAGGATCCCGATGAGGAATTCTTTTTTCGTTTCCGTCTTCATTAATTATTTGTATTAGCTGTTGAAATGCAGGATCAAACTGAAGAATTCCAATCATATTCTTAACTTCCAATATGAGATAGAATGTAGGGGAAATAAGAAGGGTATCTAGTTGAAAATACTTATTATTATAGGGGAGCCTTAAATCATGAAATACTATAATATCATGTTCCATCTCAGGTAGAATGCCTAAATAATAATCTATTGACTCCTCTCCTCTATAGCCAGCCATTGCCATACCAAGATCTTTTTTAATAATAGGTAATGACGGGTGATTAGGTCTCAGTCTTCGAATAAGAGCTTGCAACACTTGAATCTTCATGGAATATTCTCTTTCTTTTAATACAATCAACAAATCACTTCCTTTAATGGGGTTACTACTAAATTTGATAAAAGTAGACAAATTCCTTCAAATGTTTTAGATATAATGAAAAATGTTATCTGCGCACTTCACTGGTATATAGACCAGATTATAATAAGAAGATATTAATTCCATCACAAAAAAGACGAATCCCGTCACAATTGTATAAAATCCCTTCATAACAAATGCCAAAACTTCTCTTTTAAATCAGTACAGAGAAAACATAACATCAATTCCGTCACATAGACCTACAATCCCTTCACAACGTAACAAAATCAGCTCACAACTCCCGAAAATCCCTTCATAACTTAACAAAATCCCGTCACAAGGCCCTGCCGTATTAAAATAAAATAATATGGACTTTTAATAAAAGCTATTTTTGTAAACTATGTTGCTTTTTCGTATTATTACATCAACCGTTATACTCCTTACTGTCGTGCTATTTTCCCTGCTGGACTTAAAAATACTACTTGCAACCTTCAAAGTGAGTAAGCAGTAAAATGTCCAACTGCCCACTTTGAGAGCCTGATAAAAAGACCACCTCTATTCATAACAAATAATTTCCCCTATAATAAAATTTAAAGCGTTTTCATTCCTCATTGATACAACCAGCCTAACTCTGGCCCGAAACACCGCAATTTAGCACTAGGTAATAATATCTATTACTATTTCTAGTTGAATTTCGGAAGCTTGTATCGTATGATGAATATGAACTATTTTGTTGAAATGTACATAGCAACAGCCCAAGCTACTGTTAAGCAACAGCTAAGCAGAAACTAATCATCAATAGGACCAAGGAGTGAACGAAACATGTTAAAGATCCAAGAAATCAGAGAAATTATTAAGTTGATTGACCAATCCAATATAGATGAATTCACGTATGAGAATGAAGGTTCAAAAATCAAAATGAAAAAGCATGCTGCCCAAACAGTGGTGAGCACCCAAGTGGCTGCACCAGCACTACAAGCGGCGCCTCAGCAACCGGCACCACAAGCAGCACAAGCTCAACCGCCTCAACAAGCTCCAATTCCAGCTGCACCAACACCGCAAGCGGAGCCAAAGCAAGAAGACGCGAACCTACATAAAATCACTTCCCCGATGGTTGGAACATTCTATGCTTCCCCATCACCAGATCAAGCGGCATATGTACAGGAAGGCGATAAAGTGGGCGAAAACTCTGTCGTTTGTATTGTAGAAGCAATGAAGCTTTTCAATGAGATCGAGGCAGAAGTTAAAGGCGAGATTGTAGAGGTTTTGGTTGATAATGGCCAATTAGTCGAATATGGTCAACCTTTATTCCTTGTAAAAACAGTATAAGGAGGGGGAGACACTCATGATAAAAAAATTATTGATTGCGAATAGAGGAGAAATTGCAGTTCGTATTATTCGTGCCTGCAAAGAAATGAATATCGAGACAGTGGCAGTTTATTCGGAAGCGGATAAGGAATCCCTTCATGTCCAGTTAGCGGATGAAGCTTATTGTGTTGGACCTACCGCTTCCAAAGACAGCTACCTTAATTTCACCAATATCATCAGTGTGGCAAAACTGACTGCTTCAGATGCGATCCATCCTGGATATGGGTTCCTTGCGGAGAACTCAGACTTTGCGGAGCTTTGTCGCGAATGCAACATCACATTCGTGGGACCAAGTCCTGAAGCGATCAGTAAGATGGGGACGAAGGATATCGCGCGTGAAACGATGCGTAAAGCGGGAGTTCCAATCGTTCCGGGATCTCAAGGTATCATCGAAAACATCAATGACGGCATGTCCATCGCCAATGATATCGGTTATCCTGTCATCATCAAAGCGACGGCTGGTGGCGGCGGTAAAGGGATCCGCGTTGCAAGAAATGAAGAGGAACTGAAAAAGGGAATCTCCATTACTCAACGGGAAGCGGCAACAGCCTTTGGAAATCCGGGGGTTTATCTGGAGAAATTCATCGAGGATTTCCGACATGTAGAAATACAGGTGATGGCGGACGGTCATGGAAATACGATTCACTTAGGTGAACGTGATTGTTCCATTCAACGTCGTTTGCAGAAGCTCGTCGAAGAAACGCCTTCCCCTGTTCTGGACGAAGAAATTCGTGCGCAGATGGGTGATGCGGCGGTAAAAGCGGCCGAAGCAGTGGACTATATGGGTGCAGGTACGATAGAATTTATATATGACTATCAAAATAAGAAGTTTTACTTCATGGAAATGAACACGCGGATTCAGGTAGAGCATCCCGTTACGGAAATGGTGACAGGAGTGGACCTGATTAAGGAAATGATTAAGGTGGCATCTGGGGAAACTTTATCAATCAAGCAAGAAGATGTTGTCTTCAACGGTTGGTCGATTGAGTGCCGAATCAATGCGGAAAATCCAGAAAAGAATTTCATGCCTTCTCCAGGAAAGATTGAGATGTACCTTCCTCCAGGTGGTCTTGGTGTCCGAGTGGATTCTGCTGTATATCCTGGCTACAGTATTCCACCTTATTATGATTCCATGGTTGCCAAGCTTATCACATACGGGGCAACACGCGAAGAGGCGGTTTCCCGAATGAAGCGTGCATTAAGTGAGTTTGTGATTGAAGGCGTTCATACAACGATTCCTTTCCATCTGAAACTAATGGATCACGAAAAGTTTAAAGATGGAGATTTCAATACGAAATTCCTTGAAAAATATGATGTCATGAATTCTTAAAATATAAATAGGAGGGTTAATTATGAGCGAAAGAAATTTATTGGAAATGGAAAACAACAATTCTCTTGGTAAAGTGGAAATTGCTCCAGAAGTAATTGAAGTCATTGCCGGTATTGCTGCTTCTGAAGTGGAAGGTGTCATGCAAATGCGTGGGAACTTCGCAGCTGGTGTGGTAGAGAGACTTGGAAAAAAGAACCACGGTAAAGGCGTAAAAGTGGATCTTAGCGAAGAAGGCATTAAAGTGGACGTTTTCTGTGTGATGCAGTTTGGCATTTCTATTCCGACTGTTGCGCAAAAGGTACAGGATAATATCCGCCAAGCACTACTGAACATGACAGCACTTGAAATTACGGAAGTGAACATTCACGTAGTTGGTGTTCAATTTGAAACGCAAAAGAACGAAGTAGAAGTAGAGCAGGAAATTTAAAAGGACGTTCACCTTGTAGGCACTCTCATCAGAAGGGTGCCTACATTTTTTTTGCGTTACTACCACATAAAGTTTTCCCTTGTGTTAGCCTCCGATATTAGGTACAATTTTAGTCGCTTTCTCTTTTAGAGGAAAAGTATAGCAGTGTATGATGTAGGTAATGATGAAAGTGATATTCAAAAATATTTCTAGCTCCCCCAGAGCAAAAATGAAAACGGTTAATTCCGAACGTTTTGAACGACAATTTAATTTTTGTATGTAAATAAGCGTAAAAACAGTCAAAAAACATGTGTTTTTTTATAAAAATGTGCTATTATCTTTTTATACTAGTATAGGCACGATAAGGAGATCGAACAATGAAACGAAGTAAATCAAGAGAAAAGGCGCTTCAAGCCATTTTTCAAATGGACTTAAGTGATATTGCGCCTGATGAAGCAATTAGAAATGTATTGGAAGAAGGAGAAAAAGCGGACGACTTCCTAAAAAGTATTGTGCTTGGAACAAAAGAGCATCAAGAGGAAATCGATTCCACGCTGAAAGCCCATTTGGAAAAGTGGTCATTGGATCGTTTAGGAACTGTCGATCGTACCATTCTTCGTATGTCTGTATTTGAAATGATGCATATAGAAGAGATTCCGGCAAACGTGAGCATGAACGAGGCGATCGAGCTTGCGAAAACATTTGGCGATGATAAATCCAGCGGGTTTATCAACGCGGTCTTGTCCAAAGTCAAAACAACAATCGAAAAATAATGCATAAGTAGTAAAAGGGGGAGCTATTCATGTCAGCAGTGATTGTATCAGGTAAAGTACTTGCAACCGAAAAAAGGTCTTTTATTAAAGAAAAGGTGTCAGAGCTACATACGCTAAAAAATATTCAACCAAGCTTGGCAGTAATTCTTGTGGGGGAAGACCCTGCATCCCAATCCTACGTCAGAGCGAAACAGAAAGCTTGTGAAGAGGCTGGAATTCGCAGCATTTTGGAAGAGTATCCAAGCTCCATTGCCCAACAGGAATTATTGGAGAGAATCACCCACTTTAACCAAGATGCTTCTGTTCACGGTATTTTGGTACAGTTGCCTTTGCCTGATCATATCGATGAATTGGCTGTTATTGAACATATTTCCCCTAATAAAGATGTAGATGGGTTCCATCCCGTCAATGTCGGTAGAATGATGATTGATCAGAAATCCTTTCTCCCATGTACGCCTTATGGGATTGTGGAAATGATTAAGTCCTTGAATGTTCCCATTTCAGGGAAGCATGTAGTCGTTATCGGAAGAAGCAATATTGTGGGCAAACCCGTTGGTCAATTGCTATTGAAAGAAGATGCGACAGTCACGTATTGTCATTCGCGGACGAAGGATTTGGCCGCCATCACTAAACAGGCGGATATCCTGATCGCTGCCGTTGGTCGTGCGAAGCTAATTGGTCCTGAATATGTGAAGGATGGTGCAATCGTCATTGATGTCGGAGTTAACAGGCTTGAAACAGGAAAGTTATGTGGCGACGTTGATTTTGATACGGTAAAAGAAAAGGCGAGCTATATCACACCTGTTCCTGGAGGAGTCGGTCCGATGACGATTACCATGTTATTGCAGAATACACTTGAATCAGCACAAAACGAAGCAAGGGAAAACAAGACGTTTTCCCGTTAATATGGTATCTTAGAAGATGGAAAGAACTTAGAGTTCTTCCGTCTTTTTTTCGTATAAGCTCTGTTAAACACCGCGGTTGATTTCTGCACTAGGCTTCGCTTTCCTAGGGGCGTTTGGTGAGCCTCCTCGGCTTGAGCCTGCGGGGTCTCCCCTTAAACGCTATCTCCCTTAGGAGTCTAAGCCCATTGCTCTAATCAACAGCTAGGTTGCTGCAAAAATTAAACGTATACTTTAACATAGCCTTCGTATAAGCAGTCTCGAAAAAGGAGTTAATATTATGAGTGAACGCAGATACTTAACTGTTACTGCACTAACAAAATACATAAAACGAAAATTTGATGTAGATCCACATATGCAGGACGTATGGCTGAAAGGAGAAATATCAAATTTTAAACAACATAGCAGAGGGCATATGTACTTTACATTGAAAGACCAGAATGCACGATTATCGGTCGTCATGTTTGCCGGTCAGAACCGCAACCTTGTCTTCAAGCCACAAGAAGGAATGAAAGTCCTTGTTCGCGGGGAAGTGACGGTCTATGAGGCAAGTGGATCCTACCAAATGTACATAAAAGAAATGCAACCAGATGGTGTGGGCAGTCTTTTTTTGGCTTACGAAGAATTAAAAAAGAAACTATCACAAGAAGGGCTATTCTCACCGGAACATAAAAAGGTCCTGCCAAAATATCCGCGTGCTGTTGGCGTAATCACCTCTCCGACAGGGGCTGCTGTCCGTGATATCATCACAACCTTGAAAAGAAGATACCCGCTGACCAAGATAATCGTGATACCTGCTCTTGTTCAAGGAGTCAATGCTGCACCTTCCATCGTGAAGGCGATACAAATGGCCAATCAACAACCTGATTTGGATGTTTTGATTGTTGGGCGTGGGGGTGGATCGATTGAGGAGTTGTGGGCTTTTAACGAAGAGGTCGTAGCCAGGGAGATTTTCGCTTCCAATCTTCCAGTCATCTCAGCGGTAGGACATGAAACGGACTTTACCATCGCAGACTTTGTGGCGGATATGCGAGCGCCCACTCCGACTGCTGCTGCTGAGCTCGCCGTCCCACACATCAATGAGTTAATGGAAAGGTTGTCAGATCGGAAGTTCCGCTTGCACAGGGCTTCCAATAAATTGATGCAACATTATAAAGATAGACTGACTACCTTGCAAAAGTCTTATGCTTTCCGTTTTCCAAAGAACCTTTATGCGCAAAAGCAACAGGACCTAGATCGTGTGCTGGACGATTTGGATATGTCCATGAAAAGAATGGTAGAGCGGAAGCATGTAAAGTGGGAGCAACTTTCTTCCTTGCTCGAACGTAATCATCCGAAAAAGCAATGGGAGACGGAAAAGCTATCCCTCGAACAACGCACGACGATGCTTACCAAGCTGATGCAACAAGCCTTGCAAAAGAAACAATGGGAGTTTCAACATAAACTGACGAAAATAGATGGCTTGAGTCCTCTGAAGATCATGAATAGAGGATACAGTTTGGCTTATCAACAGGATGGGACCATCATAAAAAGTGTGGGCCAGGCGGAAAAAGGTGACACCATTCAGGTCCATCTCCAAGATGGGCAGTTTGCTTGTGAAATACAAGATGTAAAGGAGAGAAAGAACGATGAGTGAAAAGAAACAAGTAACATTTGAAGAAGCGATGAAAGAGTTGGAAACCATAGTAGAAAAGCTTGAAGAAGGGGATGTACCATTGGAAGAAGCGATTTCTTTCTACAAGGAAGGGATGAAACTGTCCAAGTTTTGTCATGACAAACTATCCCACGTAGAGGAAGAGATGGAGAAAATATTAAAAGAAAATGGGGAATTGGAGTCGTTCCAGGTACAGGAGGATGAAGCTTAATTGGCACAAGTGATGGATTTGCAAACCTTTATGAAGGAAAGAAAGAAACTAGTGGAAGAGGCTCTTTTTTCCTATGTGAACACAGTGGAGGCCCCGCAAGCTTTGCTGGATTCTATGAGCTATTCATTGAAAGCTGGAGGAAAGAGGCTGCGTCCGCTACTGGTGCTTGCAACGTTGCATTCATTTGGCAAGTCTGAGAAACTTGGGTTGCCGGTAGCCTGCGCTGTTGAAATGATTCACACGTACTCATTGATTCATGATGATCTTCCAAGTATGGACGATGATGATTATAGACGTGGTAAGCCAACCAATCACAAAGTATATGGGGAAGCCATGGCCATCCTGGCAGGAGATGCGCTTTTGACTTACAGTTTCGAGGTGATGGAGGACCTGTTAAATCTGGGGGTGTCCCCTATTAAAGTGGTCACCCTTATGAAGGAACTTTCAAAAGCGTCAGGCCCAACAGGGATGGTCGGGGGACAGGTAGCAGATATGGAAGGGGAAGGGGAAGGTAAGGCCCTTTCGCTTGAAGAGCTGGAGTATATACATAGGAATAAAACCGGTAAGTTGCTGGGGTACAGCGTTATGGCAGGGGCCATCCTTGGGGATGCGAGCGAAGAGCAAATCTCAAAGCTTACTCTGTTTGCCGACCACCTTGGACTCGCTTTTCAAATACGAGATGACATCCTTGATATCGAAGGTGATGCTGAGAAAATAGGCAAGCCGGTCGGTTCGGATACCCTCAACGAAAAAGTTACTTATCCATCTTTGCTGTCTATGGATGGCGCCAAAGAAAAATTGGAATATCATATTAGTGAAGCTAAGCGTTTGCTTTCCGACATGTCGTTAAAATCTGATCTCTTATCACAGCTTTGTGATCTTATTGCCAAAAGGGACCACTAATCGACAAAAATAGAGGCTGAAATTGAGCATTTCCTCTTTTTGTGATATAATAAATGATACAAATGGGTGGTGCAGTATTCTAGTCAGTCTACCTTTTCTGAAGGCGGGCCTAAAAATCCGCTAAAGGGCACATCGATGAAGTTCCTTGTGTCGGCTTGAGGCGCCCAGCCTTGGGTTGATGCTGGGAGTTAAGGTTGTAGGGCGATCCACAATGGCATGTGGGCGAAGACCCTACTTCCGTGGAGGCCCATTCTCATCCATGTTTTTCCCCTAGGGTAGCATGTGATGGAATGGTGATAAACCTGATATATATCTAACTGGGTTAGATATATACAGCGTAGCCTGCCTTGAGTGGAGTTGGAGGGGATTATGGTATAGGATTTTTTCACTAGGCCAGTGAAACTATCTTTGTATTCCATATGAAATCCGCTCTGCAAAAGAGGCTAAGAACTGGTTAAAGGCTGTAGAGGAAAACTCCTAGACTGTTCTGTTTCTAAGACATGCATTGGGGATTATAGTGCGGACTAAGTGGTAATCCAGTCTAGCTGATGGCGACACAGCTAAGGCAGGTTTAATGGGAAACCGCCAGTATGGCGACATCTGGTACTTGCTTGGGAAAACCTACTGGACCTAAGCCGCAGTCTTTACCTAATGCATGACCACTCTCTACATATTTAAATTTGGTGGATTAAGTCAAAAATGTCTATAATAAAATGTAGGATAACCACAAAAGCTTACTTATATAGAGTTAGGAAATTATACCATGTTAAATAAATGGAAAGATGCAATAAATTGGAGTTTAGCTATCGCCGTTATCACACTCGTGTTAGCGGCTATTTTTTCAATCGTTTCCACGTATCTGCTTTCAGGTGTCACTTGGGCGATCGGAATGGTCATCGTTTTCATCATTGTGTTTATCGGGATATTCTTCGATATGCTCGGGATTGCCGCTACCGCGGCAGATGAAACACCATTTCATGCCATGGCAGCCGAAAGGGTAAACGGTTCCAAACAGAGTATATTGATTGTCAGGAGTGCCGATCGTTTTGCAAGCTTCTGTAATGATGTTATCGGGGATATATCTGGTATTATCAGCGGAACCGCATCTGCTATTGTGGTGATTTCGTTTACCATTTCCATGGGCCAACGGGAGGATTCGGCTTTCCATTATATTGTTGCTGTGGTGTTCACAAGTGTAGTGGCTGCAGTGACAGTTGGTGGGAAGGCCTTCGGAAAATCGATGGCCATCCGTTATTCGACCCCCATTCTTTTTCAAGTGGGCAAGCTTTTTTATATCCTGGAAGACAGATTTAAGATAGTCGTGATGAAAGAAAACAAAAATAAACGTAAGAATAAGAGAAATCAGTAAGGAAAGAGAGTGATCCCTTTTGGATCTTACAAAGATTGAAAATCCAAAGTTTTTAAAGAAAATGTCTATAGCTGAATTGGAGAGCCTGAGCGAGGATGTCAGACGGTTTTTGATTGAGCAACTTTCCACTTCTGGGGGGCATATCGGACCAAACCTTGGAGTGGTGGAACTGACGATCGCACTTCATAAGGTTTTTGACAGCCCCAAAGATAAATTCCTTTGGGATGTGGGCCATCAGGCTTACGTTCATAAGATCCTTACGGGGAGAGCTTGTGAATTTGGCTCTTTAAGAAAATACAAAGGGCTTTGTGGATTTCCGAAAAGGAATGAAAGCGAGCACGATGTTTGGGAAACAGGACACTCCTCGACTTCTCTTTCCGGAGCGATGGGAATGGCGGCTGCAAGGGATATAATGGGAACGGGCGAATATGTCATCCCAATCATAGGGGATGGGGCATTGACCGGTGGAATGGCGTTGGAAGCCTTAAACCATATCGGGCATGAAAAGAAAGACATGATTGTCATTTTGAATGATAATGAAATGTCCATCGCCCCAAATGTAGGAGCGCTGCACAGTGCACTTGGAAGAATGAGAACTGCGGGTAAATACAACTGGGTAAAAGACGAATTGGAAGTGCTTCTTAAGAAAATACCTGCAGTTGGCGGGAAACTGGCGTCAACGGCGGAGCGCATCAAAGACAGTTTGAAGTACCTTGTTGTTAGTGGCATGTTCTTTGAAGAATTGGGCTTTACGTACTTAGGTCCGATTGATGGGCATAATTATAACGATTTGATTGATAATCTTAAATATGCGAAAAAAACCGAAGGCCCTGTGCTTATTCATGTGGTCACGAAAAAAGGGAAAGGATATGAACCTGCAGAACTCGATACGATTGGAACTTGGCATGGAACTGGCCCCTATAAAATCGAGACGGGTGATTTCCTTAAACCGGTTGGTGCACCTCCAGCATGGAGCAGTGTTGTCAGTGAAACAGTCAGAAAACTTGCCCGGGAAGATGAACGTATTGTTGCGCTGACGCCAGCAATGCCAGTCGGATCAAAACTGGAGAATTTTGCAAGAGAGTTCCCAGATAGAATGTTTGATGTTGGAATTGCAGAACAGCATGCTGTTACGATGGCTGCTGGCTTGGCAACGCAAGGTATGAAGCCATTCTTGGCTATCTATTCGACCTTCTTGCAAAGAGGGTATGACCAGGTTGTCCATGATGTTTGCCGTCAAAACTTGAACGTATTCTTCGGAATTGACCGTTCCGGGTTGGTTGGGGAAGACGGAGAGACCCACCAAGGTGTATTTGATATCGCCTTCCTGCGACACTTGCCTAACATGGTGCTGATGATGCCAAAAGATGAAAATGAAGGCCAGCACATGGTGTACACGGCAAACAAATATGACGATGGTCCAATTGCGCTTCGATATCCCCGTGGAAATGGGTTGGGCGTAAAAATGGATGAAGAGTTGAGGGAACTGCCGATCGGATCCTGGGAAGTGCTGAAAGAAGGAACGGACGCGGTTATCCTTACTTTCGGAACCACCATTGGGATGGCACTCGAAGCTGCTGATTACCTGAAAAAAGAAAATCTTTCTGTAAAAGTGGTCAATGCACGATTCATCAAACCGATGGATGAAGCATTATTACATGACCTATTCAAATCAGGCATACCTTTTGTAACGATAGAAGAAGCAGTATTGCAAGGTGGATTCGGTAGTGCGGTAGTCGAGTTTGCAAGCGATAATGGTTACACGAATCGCGTCGTAAGAATGGGAATTCCAGATCGCTTCATTGAACATGGAAGTGTGAAGGAGCTGCTACAGGAAATAGATTTAACAACAGAGAAAGTCGTGGAAAATGTTAAATTGATTGCAGCTAGAAGAAAACAAAAAAGGGCTTAACGGATATGGCAAAAAAAGAAAGAGTAGATGTACTCCTTGTGGAGCGCGGCCTTGTGGAAACGCGGGAGAAAGCAAAGCGCTCCATAATGGCGGGACTTGTATATTCAAATGAACAACGGTTGGACAAACCTGGTGAAAAAGTGGCAACAGATGCACCGCTTAGCGTCAAGGGGAACCTGATGCCATATGTAAGCCGTGGTGGGTTGAAACTGGAGAAAGCGCTGAAAGTCTTTGGCTTGAACGTGAAGGATAAGATCCTCCTTGATATTGGTGCATCCACAGGAGGTTTTACCGACTGTGCCCTACAAAATGGTGCAAAATTGAGCTATGCACTCGACGTCGGCTACAACCAGCTGGCGTGGAAATTACGACAGGATGAACGGGTCGTCGTGATGGAACGGACCAATTTCCGTTATGTAACACCTGTTGATTTGAACGAAGGGATGCCTGAATTCGCGAGCATCGACGTTTCCTTCATCTCCTTAAAATTGATTCTTCCTGTATTAAAAACGTTACTGGTACCTGAAAGTGATGTGGTTGCTTTAGTGAAACCCCAGTTTGAAGCGGGAAGAGAACAGGTTGGGAAAAAAGGGATTGTCAGAGACCCTAAGACCCATCAGGCGGTCATGCAGAAGATTATAGACTTTAGCTTAAAAGAAGGCTATGATGTGATGAATGCTTCCTTCTCTCCTATAACGGGAGGTGAGGGGAATATTGAATTCCTTCTTCACCTGCAATGGAATGGGCATACAGAAGAAAGCTCACAGAACAATCTTCAGGTAACCATACCTGATCTGGTCGCAGATGCCCACCAACAACTGAAGGTCGAAAAAGGGGAATAACTAATATGGTTGTTCCTTTTTTCTTGGCTAACTGTTTTACATAGAATAAGGTTTGAATTAACATAGAGCTAGGTAATAAAGGTTACATAGACAATAAGGGGTGCCAACATGACAAAGGGCCAAAGACATATTAAAATCAGAGAATTGATTACGAACAGTGAAATCGAAACCCAAGACGAGCTTGTCGACCGCTTGAAAAGCTTAGGATTCAATGTGACCCAAGCGACGGTTTCTAGAGACATAAAAGAGTTGCATCTTGTAAAAGTTCCGCTTTTGGATGGTAGATATAAATACAGCCTGCCTGCTGACCAACGTTTCAATCCATTGCAAAAACTGAAGCGCTCTTTGATGGATGCGTTTGTCAAAATAGATATAGCCGGTCACATGATTGTCATGAAAACAATGCCGGGTAATGCCAATGCCATCGGTGTTCTCATTGATAATCTTGATTGGTCGGAAATACTCGGAACCATTTGTGGGGACGACACGTGCCTGATCATCTGCCGAACGCCGGAAGATGCAAAGAATTTATCCGACCGCTTTATTAATATGCTATAAAAACACCCAAGGAAGTGATGGTATGATTGCTGAATTGACAATCAAAAACTTTGCTATTATTGAATCTCTTTCCATCTCATTTGAAAAAGGGCTCACGGTATTGACAGGGGAAACCGGCGCTGGTAAATCCATTATCATTGATGCCATCCACTTGCTGGCAGGGGGGAGGGGTTCTCATGAGTTTGTTCGTTTCGGTGAAAAAAGAGCAGAGTTAGAAGGTTTATTCCTGCTTGAAAATGATAGTCATCCTGCCTATGGGGTCTGCAAGGAACTGGGCATTGAAATTGAAGATGAAATGGTCGTTTTACGAAGAGAAATCCATGCAACCGGTAAAAGTGTGTGCCGTGTGAATGGCAAGCTGGTCACCATTGCACTTTTAAGAGAAGTGGGACAAACATTAGTGGACATTCATGGACAACATGAACACCAAGAGCTGATGGATCCGGATCTTCATTTGTTGCTTTTAGATCAGTTTGGTGGCACTGCTGTTCAAAAAGAACTACAGTCATATAGCAACGTATACAAGTCCTATAAGGATGTGGAAAAAAGGCTGCTTGAGCTAACAGATAATGAACAGAAGGTTGCCCACCGCCTTGATTTGCTTCAATTCCAGGCAGATGAAATCAGCAGTGCGGAATTAAGTGTGAATGAAGAGGACGAGCTCCTCGAAGAAAGAAATAAAATCAGCAATTATGAGCGTCTTTATCAGTCCCTGAATAACTGTTATTATGCCATGCATGGTGAACAGAAGGGACTTGACTGGATTGGCCAGGCGATGTCGGAATCAGAAGGTCTCGAGGAAATCGATAAAAACCTCAAAGATGTTCACGAAATCATATCAAATTCCTATTATCAATTAGAGGAATTATCCTATCGTATCAGGGATGAAATAGATCAGCTCGAGTTTGATCCGAATCGTCTTGATTTTATTGAAGGCAGATTAAATGAAATTAAGCAGTTGAAGCGTAAATACGGAAGCACCGTTTCTGAAATTCTGGAGTACGCCTCTAAAATAGAAGAGGAACTGGAGACCCTACAAAACAGGGATTCACATATTCACCATCTTCAAGAATCCTTGGAATCGTTAAAGCAGGACCTTGCGCTAGAAGCCAAATCTTTAACAGACGCACGGAGGAAAGCTTCTGAAAAGCTTATGAAGAGCATCCATAAGGAGCTTAAAGATCTTTATCTGGAAAAAGCGATCTTTGATGTTAACATGGAACTGAAAAAAGAAAAGTCCTCAGGCGATGTATTGTTCGGCAAAAATGGCGTGGATGACGTGGAGTTCTATCTTACGACTAACCCAGGTGAGCCGTTAAAGCCGATGGCAAAGGTCGCCTCAGGTGGAGAGCTTTCTCGGATCATGCTTGCATTGAAGAGTATATTCTCCAGGCACCAAGGGATCACATCCATCATTTTTGATGAAGTCGATACAGGCGTCAGTGGCAGGGTGGCACAGTCCATAGCGGAGAAAATTTATCAGGTTTCTGTGGGTTCGCAAGTCCTTTGCATTTCCCACTTGCCACAAGTTGCAGCAATGTCCGACACCCATCTATTCATCAGCAAGGAAGTTTCCGGCAAACGCACTAAAACCAAGGTGCGTGGTCTGGATCAAGATGAAAAGATTCGGGAAATCGGAAGAATGATTTCGGGTGTGGAGATAACTTCGTTAACGAAAGAGCATGCACGAGAGCTTTTGGAGATTGCGGGAAGTATTAAGCAAGGGTAAGGACGTTTTAGGAAAGCCGTTCACATTAGATGATGATGTGGACGGCTTTTTTGAGGGCGTGACATGGAACGCAAGGCGAAAATTCGCTTATATTTTTGTGTTTTTGAGGGTGATTTTCAGAAAAAAACCATTCGGACAAATTGCTTGGGTATTCGGATAATTGGAGGTGCATTATTGGGAAGGTTCGGACAAGATATTCTGTGGTTTGGACAAGTATGAAGCGGGGTTTGGACATTTCATTTTGAGGTTCGGACAAGAATAAAAAAACTTTGGATAACTTTTGAAAATCTTTGGACAAAAATGCGGAAACTTCGGTCAACAATCGAAAAACTTCGGACATTTCCTCTGAAACAGCGAATGCAAGCGACATGCTCATCATCATCAACTGTACTCTTTAAAAGACATTACATAATTTCCACGTTCTCACATCCCCAATAATTATCCCCGCTCACCTCATATAACATAACTATCCATAATGGGTAGCATTTAAATTAATATCGTTGTTATAAATGTGGCCTGACAAGGCAAAATTATATAATGTAGCCATGAATGGTGTGGGATAGGACCGAGGAGAGTGAAAATGTTTGAGAGAAGATATAATTAGAAAAATTGTTGGTGTATTTCTCCTTGTTTCAGTCATGGTATTATGTGTAAGTCAGCCATTTAAAGAGTATGTCCAAATCCCAAATAATATAACGATGTTTGAAGGACAAGGATTACATTTCCAGTCGTCCGTACCGGTGACTGCCAAGATAAATGAAAATTCTTCCTCCTCTCTCGGGATCGAGACAGACCATAAAACGTTAGCACTTAACGGAAAACAAGCAGGAGAAGGTCAGGTTGTTTTGCAGCTTGCCGGTGTTCCTGTCAAACAGGTGAATGTAGATGTCATACCGGAATATAAAGTGTATCCGGGTGGTCAATCCATTGGAGTGAAATTAAACACATTGGGTGTTCTGGTTGTCGGCCACCACCAGGTCGATACGGAAGAAGGTAAACAATCACCTGGAGAAATTGCGGGTATCCAAGTAGGCGACATTATTACAAAAATCAACGGCAAAACCATCGAGCAGATGAGTGATGTTGCTCCATTTGTACAAGAGTCCGGCAAGACCGGTAATCCCCTTGATGTTGTCATCACACGAGAAAAAGAAACCATTAACACAAAGCTTATTCCTTTAAAAGACAAACAGGACAGTTCATTCAGGATTGGACTTTATATTAGAGATTCGGCTGCCGGAATTGGAACCATGACCTTCTATGACCCGATTACCATGAAATATGGAGCATTAGGCCATGTGATTTCAGATATGGATACTAAAAAGCCAATTGTCGTTCAAGACGGCCAGATTGTCCGATCGACCGTTACCTCCATTGATAAGGGAAGCAATGGAGTACCGGGTGAAAAGCTTGCAAGGTTTTCCAACGATAGATCGGCAATCGGTGATATCTCTAGAAACAGCCCGTTCGGGATCTTCGGAACGCTTAACAAAGATATTGAGAATGGCATCATGGACAAAGCCTTGCCAATCGCGTTGTCGACAGAAGTGAAAGAAGGACCTGCTAAAATTCTGACCGTTGTGGATGGAGATAAAGTGGAAGAATTTGATGTGGAAGTAGTGAGTAGCATCCCTCAGAAATTCCCTGCCACTAAGGGGATGGTCATTAAAATCACAGATCCGGTCCTCTTAGAAAAGACAGGTGGAATTGTGCAAGGGATGAGTGGAAGTCCAATCATTCAGAATGGCAAAGTGATTGGTGCTGTCACCCACGTATTTGTAAATGATTCGACAAGCGGGTATGGCGTTCATATAGAATGGATGCTGAACGAAGCCGGAATAGACATTTATCAAAAAGATAAAGAGGAGAAAGTGGGCTGAAAAAGCTCGCTTTTTTCTTTTATTATGAGATAAATTACGTTATGATGTAAAAATGATAAAGATTATTCGACAAAAGTTCCAGTAAATGTAAGGTTTTGCGTATTACGTCGAATTTAAGAGTATTCTGGAGAAAAATAAAGATAATATATAATTTTTAAGGTTTTTTAATTTTTTTAAAGGAAAAGAGGTTGCATTGTCGAATTTAACATTTAGAATAAAAATAAGGCTTAATTGCTTTTCAAGAAAGTATAGGGACTGAGGAGGAAACTAGTTATATGAAAATTAAAGTATGTGTCGTTGATGATAATCGTGAGTTGGTAGGTCTATTGGAAGAGTACATTTCAGCGCAAGAGGACATGGAAGTTGTAGGGGTAGCTCACAATGGTCAAGAATGTCTTCAGTTGCTTCAAGATAAAAATCCTGATGTTTTAGTTCTCGATATAATCATGCCTCACCTTGATGGTTTGGGTGTTCTTGAAAAAATGCGTTCATTGACTTTGGAAAAGTCGCCTAATGTCATTATGTTGACAGCTTTCGGGCAGGAAGACGTAACGAAAAAGGCAGTCGATTTAGGGGCATCCTACTTTATTTTAAAACCTTTTGATATGGAGAACCTTGTTAGTAACATCCGTCAAGTGAGCGGTAAAGCATCACCTATCCTTAAGAGATCCAACTCGTCTTCTGTCCGTTCCTCCAGCCCAGAAAACAAAGGTAGAAATCTCGATGCGAATATCACAAGTATCATTCACGAGATTGGTGTTCCTGCCCACATTAAAGGGTACCTATACTTACGTGAAGCAATATCTATGGTATATAACGATATCGAATTATTGGGATCCATCACAAAGGTTTTATATCCTGATATCGCCAAAAAATACAATACCACAGCTAGCCGAGTAGAACGTGCGATTCGACATGCAATCGAAGTTGCGTGGTCCCGCGGGAATATCGACAGCATCTCTTCCCTTTTTGGTTATACAGTTTCCATGTCCAAGGCCAAGCCAACAAACAGTGAGTTCATTGCAATGGTTGCGGACAAGCTGCGATTGGAGCATAGGGCTTCCTGAGAGGGTAAGGAATCTAATTAGGTAAAGTAAAAAACCCAACATGCGAACCGGTATGTTGGGTTTGTTATTGTTACATATAATTTTATCCGGGTATATAAGGACAATTACTACTTTTCTTCAGCTTCACTTCGCTCCAATTCCACAAGCTTCTGAATGAGAATATGTTGTGGTAGATGCATTACTTGTTCAATGGGAACATCCAAGGCTTTAGCGAGCTTTTGAGCAGTTTCTGCGGATATTTGTAGTGGGCGCATGTCGGTTCACCTCTCTTCAACTAAGATTTTACTAAATGATACGTATGTTTACAATTTTTTCTGGGATATGAAAAATGAAGGGTGATAAATGATGACGAAAATTTTTGGACATAGGGGCTCAGCTGGTACCCATCCGGAAAATACCATGATCAGCTTCGAACAAGCATACAAAGATGGAGCCGATGGCATTGAGCTTGATGTACAACTTAGTAAAGATGGCATTCCGGTTGTCATTCATGATGAAAAAGTAAACAGGACGACGGATGGAAAAGGATTGGTCAAAGACTTGTCCCTGTTGGAACTTAAACAACTAAATGCGGTCCATAAATTCAAAAAACTGTACAAACAAGCAGAAATACCAACTTTAGAAGAGGTTTTGGAGTGGGCTAGTAAAAAGCAAACGATCGTAAATATCGAGCTGAAAAATAGTATAGTACCTTATTCCGGGATGGAAGAGAAAGTATTGGATTTGATTAATAGGTACAATATGAAGCATCTGATCATCTTTTCGAGCTTTAATCATTATAGTATCGCGCGATTACACGCACTTGCACCGGAATTGGAAAAGGCAGTGTTGTATATGGAAGGAATTTATAAACCGTGGGACTACACAAAATGGGTCGGAGGAAATGGTATTCATCCACATATTAAAGCGGCTACGCCAAGTATTATCCAACGGGCACAAGCTGCGGGAGTCCCTGTCCGTCCATTTACAGTAAATGATGAAAAAATGATGAAAAGACTGTTTGATGAGGGTTGTGCAGGTTTTTTCACAGATTATCCCAAGATAGCTGTACAATTAAAATACCAAAATTAAAACCGCTGAGTGATCAGCGGTTTTTTATTTTCCATTCTCTTTCTTTTGAAACCTCTTTTGTACATTATTGCGCTTCCTATCTCGGTAAAAGATGAAACCAGCCACAAACCACAAGCCTATCAGGAAAAATAGGAATCCAATAATGAATTGCAAAGTTAGGGACGGAATAAGGGGATGGGCGATATTGAAGACCATATCACGCATAAGTTTTATTCCATATACGGCAATGATACCTGGGATTAATAAAATAATTAGAGCGACTATTCGTTGCATATCTATTGTTGGCCTCACTTTCAAAGCTTTCGACTTATATTATAGCAGAAATTATCTTGCACAGAAGAGGAAAAAGAATTATGATAAAAGTGTGCAAGAAATTTCACACCTTTTATAGAACACTGTGAATTTTCTTTCAATTTACTTATTAGTAAGAGAAATAAATGTATCCGGTGTAGAGGGGTTTTATATGCAGACGGTATTAGTAGTTGGCGCTGGTAAAGGTGGCTCTGCGATTTTAAAAATGTTAACGCATTCAGGAATGTTCAATCTCCTTGCTGTGGTCGATGTAAACCAAGCTGCACCTGGGTTGTCGTTAGCAAAAGAAATGGGGATAAAGATAGGGTCCGACTGGAAGGAATTCCTTTCTGAGAAAATCGATATCATTATTGAAGCTACAGGCTCTGATGAAGTTTTTCGAGAAATTCGAGATGCGAAGAATAAGAAAACGGTTCTTGTACCTGGAACGGTAGCTCATATTACCGCTACTTTGGTGGAAGAAAAAGAAGAATTGATCGCGAAAATGAAATATGAATCCCATAAGAGAGATCTCATCTTTAATCTATTGCATGATGGATTGATGGTTGTTGATCAAACAGGGAAGGTAATCATCTATAACAAAAGTGCAGAGAAAATTGTGGGAATAAAAAAAGCGCATATGTTGGGTCAGCATATACTTGAAAATATTCCGACTAGTCGTTTGCAAGAAGTGATACATACACAAAAGGTAGAAAAAAATAAAGAAATGTTGCTTGAAAACGGCAAGAAGATCATTACCACCAGATCTCCTTTAATTGATGAGGATGGGATGGTCATCGGAGCATTTGCGGTTTTTAAGGATATAACAGAAGTCATGAATCTTGCAGAGGAAGTTACCAACCTGAAAGGCATTCAGACGATGCTAGAAGCGATCATACAATCTTCGGATGAAGCTATATCGGTAGTGGATGAATTTGGTCGAGGGTTAATGATAAACCCTGCTTACTCTAGACTGACTGGACTAGAAGAAGGACAGGTCATAGGAAAACCTGCGACGGCCGATATTTCCGAAGGGGAAAGTATGCATATGAAGGTGCTTGAAACAAGGCGAGCCGTCCGAGGGGTGAACCTAAAGGTAGGTCCTTCGAAGAAAGAAGTAATTGTTAATGTAGCACCAATCATAGTGGATGGAAAGCTTAAGGGGAGTGTAGGTGTCATCCATGATGTCTCTGAAATCCAAACGCTGACAACTGAGCTTGACCGGGCGAGACAGATTATAAGAACGCTTGAAGCTAAATATTCATTTGAAGATATCATTGGATCTTCTGAAGAAATGGGGCTAGCAATCGAGCAGGCAAAGCTTGGGGCAAAGACTCCAGCGACGGTTCTTTTGCGAGGGGAGTCGGGAACAGGGAAAGAATTGTTTGCGCATGCCATTCATAATGCGAGTAATCGGAAATATAACAAATTCATTCGTGTGAATTGTGCTGCCTTATCTGAGTCGTTACTGGAAAGTGAGTTGTTTGGATATGAGGAGGGTGCATTTTCCGGTGCAAAGCGTGGCGGTAAGAAGGGGCTTTTTGAAGAGGCGAACAACGGCAGTATTTTCCTTGATGAAATTGGGGAATTGTCGGCCAACACACAAGCAAAACTATTAAGGGTATTACAAGAAAATGAGATTATCCGTGTGGGTGGCACTAAGTCCATATCGATAAATGTCCGGGTCATCGCAGCAACGAATGTCAACCTTGAAAAGGGAATTGCGAATGGTTCATTTCGGGAGGATCTTTATTACAGGTTGAATAGGATGCCGATCCATATTCCCCCGCTTCGGAAAAGAAAAGAAGATATTGAAGCGTTGAGTGAACATCTCATCCGAAAAATCAATCAAGATTATGGAAGAAATGTAGAAGGACTAACCCCAAGAGCCATCAATCATCTTGCAGCATATGATTGGCCTGGGAATGTGAGGGAGCTTGAGAATGTACTGGGACGGGCAATCATTTTCATGAAATTTAATGAAGTGTTTATTGATACAGAACATATCCCTCCGCTTGCAACAAGTGGGGATAAAGTTTCCCAAGATTCTACAGAAGCTGTTGCAAGTGATTATACCCTCGCGGAAATGCTTGAAGGTTATGAGGCGAAAATAATTCAGAAGACCTTGAAGAAGAATAAAGGAAACAAAACGAGAACTGCCAAAGAACTCGGGGTTTCTATTCGAAATCTTTATTATAAAATGGAGAAGTTTTCGATTGAATAATATTGCCTGCAAATAATTGCATGGTATGAAATGATTTGCAGATTCATTCATTTGTAAATAAAGCGTTTTCAATAAAATGAAGTTGGCACGCTTCTTGCATAAGTAATATTGGAGTAGAAAGGAAGGGTTGAGAATTATGAAACTAGAGGAACTTATCACCAAAGCAACCCAGCTCACCTCAAAGGTGGTAGCGATTGCAGCTGCGGAAGATGAAGAAGTGATCGAAGCAGTTTCTCACGCCTTAAACAAACAGTTGGCTTCATTTATATTGTTTGGGAATGAGGATAAAATAATTGCATTACTGAAGGAACACAATATCGATCCATCACATCAAGCGTTGGATATAGTAGCAGCTGAAGGTGCAAAGAAAGCTTCAGAACTT
The DNA here is from genome assembly GCF_021991925.1 of Sutcliffiella horikoshii. Lineage (GTDB taxonomy): Bacteria > Bacillota > Bacilli > Bacillales > Bacillaceae_I > Sutcliffiella_A > Sutcliffiella_A horikoshii_F. The sequence continues at coordinate 153,446 of NZ_RXZI01000005.1, forward strand.
GCAGTGAAAGCTGTATCAAGCGGGAAAGCGGACGTCTTGATGAAAGGGAATGTACCGACCGCAGCCATACTGAAAGAAGTATTGAATAAGGAATACGGTCTGCGTACTGGAAATGTCCTTTCCCATGTGGCGGCATTTGAGGTGCCAGGCTACGACCAACTTATATTTGTGACGGATGCAGCAATGAATGTGGATCCAGATCTTAATCAAAAGGTTCAAATCGTACAAAACTCCGTACAGGTGGCAAGAGCATTAGGTATTGATCAGCCGAAAGTTGCGCCTTTAGCAGCAGTAGAAGTAGTAAACCCTGCCATGCAAGCAACTGTTGATGCAGCCTTACTTACACAAATGAATAATAGAGGACAAATCAAAAACTGTATCGTCGATGGGCCATTAGCGCTGGATAATGCCATTTCAGCACTTGCAGCAGAGCATAAAGGAATCAAAAGTGAAGTGGCAGGACAAGCGGACATCCTGTTTGTACCAACCATTGAAGTTGGGAATGTCCTATATAAATCATTGATATATTTTGCAAAAGCAAAAGTCGGCGCAATCATCGCCGGCGCTAAAGCACCAATTGTGTTAACATCCAGAGCCGATTCAGCTGAGAGTAAATTAAACTCCTTGGCACTAGCGGTTTGCTCTGTTAAATAAACACTCTGTCAGTAGCTAAGATTCATTAAATTTAGCTGGTGATTGGAGCACGGGGCGTAGACTCCAGAGGAAGGTAGCGCTTAGTGGAGACCCCGCAGGCTTGCCGAGGAGGCTCCACAAGCGCCCCGCGGAAAGCGAAGCCATGTGCGGAAATCACCAACAGTATACAACAGAGACCATCACATTAAAATTATTTACTATCTTGGGGAGGAATTTTATCATGGAAATTTTCAAATATATGGAGACTTACGACTACGAGCAATTGGTGATCTGCCAAGACAAACAATCCGGACTAAAAGCAATCATCGCCATTCACGATACAACACTTGGGCCAGCACTTGGTGGAACACGCATGTGGACATACGCAAACGAAGGTGCAGCAATTGAAGATGCACTTCGCCTAGCAAAAGGGATGACATACAAAAACGCTGCAGCTGGATTAAATCTTGGCGGCGGTAAAACAGTTATCATCGGTGACCCACGCACAGACAAAAACGAAGAAATGTTCCGCGCTTTCGGCCGTTACATTCAAGGATTAAACGGACGCTACATCACAGCAGAAGATGTTGGAACAACTGTTGCTGACATGGACTTGATCTATGAAGAAACAGACTATGTAACAGGTGTATCTCCTGCATTCGGTTCTTCCGGTAACCCATCTCCTGTAACAGCATTTGGTGTATACCGCGGAATGAAAGCTGCAGCGAAAGAAGCATTCGGAACTGATTCATTAGAAGGTAAAGTGGTAGCAGTTCAAGGTGTAGGAAATGTGGCATTCAACCTTTGCCGTCATCTGCACGAAGAAGGTGCACAACTAATCGTAACGGATATCAATAAAGAGGCGGTTAACAGAGCAGTAGAAGAGTTTGGTGCAAAAGCTGTAGACATCAACGACATCTACAGTGTTGATTGTGACATTTATGCACCATGTGCTCTTGGTGCGACGATCAACGACGAGACAATTCCACAATTAAAAGCAAGAGTAATCGCTGGTGCAGCAAACAACCAATTGCTTGATACGAAACACGGGGATATCATCCATGAAATGGGCATCGTGTACGCCCCTGACTATGTAATCAATGCTGGTGGAGTTATCAACGTTGCAGATGAGCTATACGGTTATAACCGTGAGCGTGCAATGAAAAAAGTAGAAGGAATCTACGACAACATCGAGAGAGTTATTGAAATTGCAAAACGTGACGGCATCCCAACTTACCGCGCAGCAGATCGCTTAGCTGAAGAGCGCATTGAGCGTATGAAAAATTCCCGTAGTCAATTTTTACAAAACGGACATCATATTTTAAGCCGTCGTAACGGACGCTAATATAGAAAATATAAGTATCTCAGAAGGGGCAAACGAAGTGAACGTATCATTCACTCGTTTGCCGTCCGTCTGAAATGGAGGTTTCAACAGTGTTAGAAAAGGAATATCGCATACTTGTCATCAATCCAGGATCCACATCAACGAAAATCGGCGTATTTGATAATGAACGCTCTGTTTTTGAGAAAACTTTACGTCACGATAGCGAAACGATTAATTCCTTTGCAAGTATTTATGATCAATATGAATTTAGAAAAACGACCATTCTTGAAACATTGGACCAAGAAGGTATCAATATATCGAAGCTTAGTGCAGTATGTGGGCGTGGTGGACTTTTACGCCCAATCGAAGGTGGGACATACTCCGTTAATAAAGAAATGTTACATGACTTAAAGATTGGATTTGCAGGGCAACATGCATCCAACCTTGGTGGAATCATCGCTTATGAGATTGCGACAGGATTAAATATTCCATCCTTTATCGTCGATCCTGTGGTAGTGGATGAGCTTTCCGACATTGCCCGTATCACAGGTTTCTCCTTGATTGAGCGAAAAAGCATCTTTCATGCACTGAACCAAAAAGCAGTGGCGCGCAGAGTAGCCAAAGACCTTGGGAAAAAGTATGAAGATTTAAATCTGATCGTCACCCATATGGGCGGGGGAATCACCGTCGGTACACACGTTGGAGGAAGAGTTGTCGATGTGAACAATGGACTTCATGGAGACGGCCCGTTCAGTCCAGAGCGTGCTGGAACGGTACCGGCCGGTGACCTTGTATCACTTTGCTTCTCAGGTGATTATTACCGTGATGAAATTATGAAAAAACTAGTAGGACAGGGCGGACTTGTTGGATACCTTGGAACAAACGATGCCGTAAAAGTGGAACAGATGATAGAAGCGGGCGATGGGAATGCTGCTCTAGTATATGATGCGATGGCCTATCAGGTTGCCAAAGAAATCGGTTCAGCAAGTGCAGTGCTTGCGGGTAAAGTGGATGCGATCATTTTGACTGGTGGACTTGCCTATGGAAAAGGTTTTGTTAAACAGATCTCCGAACGAATCAGCTGGATTGCAGATGTTATCGTACAACCAGGCGAAAACGAATTGCAAGCTCTAACAGAAGGTGCACTACGCGTATTGCGTGGTGAAGAACAAGCAAAAGAATACCCAGGTACGGTTGTAGACACAAAAGTAGTACAGAGCTAGAAGGGAGCAAGGAATAATGGCACAAGAATATGATTTAGTCATCCTAGGTGGCGGAACAGGCGGGTATGTCGCGGCTATACGTGCATCTCAACTTGGCTTAAAAACAGCAGTAGTAGAAAAGAAAAAAATCGGTGGAACATGCCTGCATGCAGGGTGTATTCCAAGTAAAGCATTACTTCGCAGTGCAGAGGTATTTGCGCAAACGAAGAATAGTGAAGAGTTCGGTGTTATCTCTGGTGAAGTGAAATTGGACTTCTTCAAAGTGCAAGAACGTAAACAAAAAATCATCGATCAACTACATGGTGGCGTACAGCATTTGATGAAGCAAGGGAAAATTGATGTATTTTACGGAACAGGTCGCATCCTAGGACCTTCCATTTTCTCACCAATGCCTGGCACCATTTCCGTTGAGTTCGAAAACGGTGATGAAAATGAAATGTTAATCCCCAAAAACGTGATCGTAGCCACAGGTTCCCGTCCTCGTTCCCTACCTGGACTTGAAATCGATGGCAATCAGGTGATGACTTCTGATGAAGCATTAGCGTTAGAAGAACTTCCGAAATCCATCATCATCGTTGGTGGCGGGGTTATCGGTATTGAGTGGGCGTCCATGCTAGATGATTTTGGTGTGGAAGTAACGGTACTTGAGTATGCAGATCGCGTATTGCCAACAGAAGACAAAGAAGTTTCCAAAGAAATGCAGCGTCTATTGAAAAAGCGCGGCATCAAAGTAGTAACAAGTGCGAAGGTTCTTCCAGAAACACTGGAAAAAGCAGACGGATCTGTAACCATCAAAGCCGAGCATAAAGGAGAAGAGAAATCCTTCACTGCAGAAAAGATGCTGGTATCCGTTGGTCGTCAAGCTAATGTAGAAGGCATTGGCCTTGAAAATACAGACATCCAAGTGGAAAAAGGATTCATCAAAACGAATGACCATTTCCAAACGAAAGAATCTCACATTTACGCTATCGGAGATGTTATCGGTGGTCTGCAACTGGCACATGTTGCTTCCCATGAAGGAATTGTGGCAGTAGAGCATATGGCAAACGAAAATCCTGCACCAATCGACTATTCGATGATCTCAAAATGCGTATACTCTAGCCCTGAAGTGGCGTCCGTTGGTTATACGGAAGAAGAAGCAAAAGAAAAAGGCTTTGAAGTAAAAACAGGTAAGTTCTCTTTCCGTGCAATTGGAAAAGCACTTGTTTACGGGGAGTCTGACGGCTTTGTGAAACTGGTAGTAAACAAAGAAAACGACGATATACTTGGTGTTCACATGATCGGTCCACATGTTACCGATATGATTTCTGAAGCAGGTCTTGCAAGAGTTCTTGATGCAACACCATGGGAAATCGGCCACACCATCCACCCACATCCATCCCTTTCCGAAGCAATCGGCGAAGCGGCCCTAGCGGTAGATGGGAAAGCGATACATTCTTAAAACTAGAAATGGGAGCTACCCGCTCCCAACTCTCTACATATAGGAGGTAAATATAATGGCAGAAAATCGTCACGAAGCTCTTGGGCTTACAGATGAAAATGTACTAGAAATGTTTGAAACAATGTTAATGGCGCGCCGTATTGACGAGCGCATGTGGTTACTGAACCGCGCAGGGAAAATCCCATTCGTAATCTCTTGCCAAGGTCAAGAAGCAGCTCAAGTAGGAGCGGCATTCGCTTTAGACCGTGAAAAAGACTATGTATTACCATACTACCGTGACATGGGTGTCGTTCTTACATTCGGCATGACAGCCACGGAATTGATGCTTTCCGGTTTCGCAAAAGCGGAAGATCCAAACTCAGGCGGACGTCAAATGCCTGGTCACTTCGGTCAAAAGAAAAACAGAATCGTAACCGGTTCTTCACCAGTAACAACACAAGTTCCACACGCAGTAGGAGTGGCACTTGGTGGCCGTTTAGAAGGAAAAGACCTTTGTACGTTTGTAACGTTTGGTGAAGGTTCCTCCAACCAAGGGGACTTTCATGAAGGTGCTAACTATGCAGCAGTTCACAAGCTACCAGTTATCTTCATGTGCGAAAACAACAAATACGCAATATCCGTTCCTTACGAAAAGCAAGTGGCATGTGAGAAAATCTCTGACCGTGCAATCGGATACGGAATGCCTGGTATTACAGTTGACGGAAACGACCCGCTTGAAGTTTATGCAGCAGTGAAAGAAGCGGCAGATCGCGGGCGACGTGGAGATGGTCCTACACTTGTAGAAGCAATTTCCTACCGTTTGACTCCTCACTCCAGTGACGATGATGACCGCGCATATCGTGAGCGTGACGAAGTGGATGCAGCTAAAGCGAAAGATCCGATCATCAGTTTTGCAGCTTACTTAAAAGAAGTTGGCGTTCTAACAGATGAAAAAGAGAAAGAAATCAATGACAAAATTGCAAAAGAAGTAAACGACGCTACAGAATATGCAGAAAATGCTCCATATGCAGATGCTGAATCCGCAATGAAGCATGTCTACGCAGAGTAAGGGGGAACCATCATGGCAGTTATTTCTTATATAGATGCAGTAACAATGGCAATCCGTGAAGAGATGGAACGTGATTCTAAAGTATTTGTTCTTGGAGAAGACGTAGGAAGAAAGGGTGGAGTATTTAAAGCCACTACTGGCCTTTACGACCAATTTGGGGAAGATAAAGTCATCGACACACCTCTAGCGGAATCCGCAATCGCTGGTGTGGCAATCGGTGCGGCAATGTACGGCATGCGTCCAATTGCAGAAATGCAGTTCGCTGATTTTATCATGCCTGCAGTAAACCAAATCATTTCAGAAGCGGCTAAAATCCGTTACCGCTCCAACAACGACTGGACTTGTCCACTAGTTGTTCGTGCTCCATACGGTGGGGGAGTTCACGGTGCACTTTACCACTCTCAATCCGTTGAGGCAGTGTTCGCGAACCAGCCTGGTTTAAAAATTGTTATGCCTTCTACTCCTTATGATGTAAAAGGATTATTAAAAGCAGCTATCCGTGACGAAGATCCAGTTCTATTCTTCGAGCACAAACGTGCATACCGTCTAATCAAAGGTGAAGTACCAACAGATGATTACGTACTACCAATCGGTAAAGCAGATGTAAAACGCGAAGGCGAAGACATTACAGTCATCACGTACGGTCTTTGCGTACACTTTGCACTGCAAGCGGCAGAGCGCCTTGCACAAGACGGAATCTCCGCTCACATTCTAGATTTACGTACGGTGTATCCGCTTGATAAAGAAGCAATCATGGAAGCGGCATCTAAAACAGGTAAAGTACTCCTGCTTACAGAGGATACAAAAGAAGGAAGCATCATGAGTGAAGTGTCTGCAATCATCGCAGAGAACTGCTTATTCGACCTTGATGCACCAATCATGCGCCTTGCTGGCCCTGACGTACCTGCAATGCCATATGCACCAACTATGGAGAAATACTTCATGGTTAACCCAGACAAAGTAGAAAAAGCGATGCGCGAGCTAGCTCAGTACTAATAGCTGATTTTTAAGTGGAAGAGTGAACGATTGGTAATGTTGATTTTCATGCAGTTGATTGTAGTGAAAGGAGCTTGACTCCTGCGGGAGGAAGGGACATGGGAGACCCCGAAAGGCGTAGCCTGAGGAGGCTCCCGGATCGCCCGCGGAAAGCAAGCTCTTGGAACGGAAATCAACTGCACAGTTCAACAGAGCCCACTGATTAAAGGAGGTTCTCATCATGGCAGTAGAAAAAATCACCATGCCACAGCTTGGGGAAAGCGTAACTGAAGGTACAATCAGCCGCTGGATCGTAAGCGTAGGCGACAAAGTAAACAAATACGACCCTCTAGCAGAGGTCATGACTGATAAAGTTAATGCAGAAATTCCATCTTCTTTTACAGGAACAATCAAAGAACTTGTAGCGGAAGACGGTGACACACTGGCAGTAGGAGAAATCATCTGCTATATCGAAACAGAAGGTGGCGGAGAAGCAGAAGCAACTGCAGACGCACCGAAAGAAGAAAGTGCACCAGCAGCTGCATCTGCACCAGCAGCAAAATCTGAAGCTCCATCAGCACCAGCTACTAAAGAGGATGCAGACGCACCCAACAAGCGTCGTTATTCCCCTGCAGTTCTACGTCTTGCACAAGAAAACGGTGTAGATCTTGAGCAAGTAAAAGGAAGTGGCGCAGGCGGACGTATTACAAGAAAAGACATCCAAGCGGTGATCGATTCCGGTAACATTCCAACTGCTGATTCCAAGCCGGCAGCGGCTCAAGCTCCAGCAGCGGAAGCTCCGAAAGTAGAAAAAGCAGCACCAGCGGCTCCAACAGCACCGGCAGCAGCAAGTGCACCAAAAGCTGCTCAACCAGTGAACGTACCAGTGGAAGCAGGAGATATCGAAATCCCTGTAACAGGCGTCCGTAAAGCAATCGCAGCAAACATGCTGCGCAGCAAACATGAAGCGCCGCATGCTTGGACGATGATCGAAGTGGACGCAACAAACCTTGTAGAATACCGCAACTCATTGAAGAGTGAATTCAAGAAAAAAGAAGGCTACAACCTTACGTTCTTCGCATTCTTCGTAAAAGCCGTTGCACAAGCATTGAAAGAATTCCCACAAATCAACTCCATGTGGGCTGGCGACAAAATCGTCCAAAAGAAAGACATCAACATCTCCATCGCCGTTGCAACAGACGACGCACTTTATGTGCCGGTTATCCGCAACGCTGATGAAAAAACAATCAAAGGTATCGCACGTGAAATCACAGAGCTTGCCAACAAAGTTCGCGCTGGTAAACTAACATCTGCAGAAATGCAAGGTGGAACATTTACCGTGAACAACACTGGTTCTTTCGGTTCTGTTCAATCACAAGGCATCATCAACTACCCACAGGCAGCAATCCTGCAAGTGGAATCCATCGTGAAACGTCCTGTTGTCATGGACCACGGCATGATCGCTGTTCGTGACATGGTAAACTTATGTATGTCTCTTGACCACCGAGTACTTGATGGTCTTGTATGCGGACGCTTCCTGGCGCGCGTTAAAGAAATCATCGAGAAAATGTCTAAAGAGAATACTTCGATCTATTAATATCTAGGAAACCGACAAGATCCCGGTTAGGGGGTTTTGTCGGTTTTTGATTGTTAAAGAAAATATAGAATCGTTCCATTGGATGGATTCTGTCTATGCTTGTTTGTGACACTGCTACTGATGAAAAGATGGTATATTTTATTGGTGAATACCTATATTTTATAGCATTTTATAGTATTTTATAGTGAGAATTTGGGTTCAGACACTCTTCTTCTCCCTATGGACAAATTGCGGTGGAATCAACCAAGGGATCGGACAAAATACCGAGGAGTTCGGATAACCTTTACTGGAGCTTCGGACTATTAGATTTAAGGTTTGGACATAAATTGGAAAACTTTGGACAACTATCGGCTTTCTTCGGCCAACTATCCGAAATCTTCGGACAAAAACCAAAAATCTTCGGACAATTGTACAGATCAACCACCTTCACCTTCTTACATATACACCAATATTCATTGTCTCTTTAAACACATGCCTAATTGGATTAATGTGGTAATATAAAAGTAATCAGGAAGGGACTTGAAAGGAGACTTCACCATGTCACACCAAAAGAGAATAAGAGATTATGGCGTGAAAGTGGGAAAGATGAAAACTGGCCCAAATAACGCCATCACGGATGTAAAGGGAGTTACAGTTGGACATGTTACACTTAGTGATGGGGATAAACAAACCGGTGTCACGGCCATCCTGCCACATCAAGGTAATACTTTTAAAGAAAAGCTAATTGCATCAAGCCATATAATTAATGGATTTGGTAAATCAATGGGTACCATTCAAATTATGGAGCTTGGTACATTAGAAACTCCAATCATTCTGACAAACACGCTAAGTATTGGGACGGCAGTAGATGCTGTATTTGACTATATGCTGGAACGGAATCCAGAAATCGGGCGGACAACAGGTACTGTCAACCCAGTTGTATGTGAGTGTAATGACATGGTATTGAATGATATTCGAGCTAGATTTGTTACAAAGGAGCATATTCTTGAAGCGCTGCATAACACCTCGTCTAAAGTGGAAGAAGGATCAGTAGGGGCTGGAAGGGGGATGCTTTGCTATTCTTTGAAAGGTGGGATTGGAACTTCTTCGAGAGAGATGGAGCTGCAACAAGGGACATATACGATGGGGGTCTTGGTGTTGACCAACTTCGGTAGTTTGAGTGACTTAACCATAGGTGGTAAATGTATAGGGGAACAAATGGAAGAAGCCTTACGAGAACCTGTCACGGAAGAGGACAAAGGTTCCATTATTATCATTGTCGGTACAGATCTTCCCGTATCTGAACGACAACTAAATAGGATTATAAAAAGAACGGTCACTGGATTGTCCCGGACAGGTTCCATAATTACCACGGGGAGTGGAGAAGTCGTGATTGGGTTTTCGACAGCTACAAAAATTCCTCATGACAAATCAGTTGATTGCATAACGGTTCCCATCATACATGAGGAAGATATTGATCTCGCTTTTCGGGCAATTGGGGAGGCGACAGAAGAAGCTGTGTTAAACTCATTGATTACCGCATCAAAAATCACAGGTAGAAACGGAAATGAAAGACCTACTTTAAAAGATTTATTGAAAGAACTTAATATTGATTTGTAAAATAGATCAGGCTAAAAAGCATTGCTTCTTAGCCTGTCTTGTCGAAAAGAATGGTTGCTTTATTTAACCCTTGAAAACATCTCATCCAACTCCCGCATCTTATCATAAGCCTCTACCAAATGGTCAGGTACGACCGTCCTTCCAAACACCCACGCATTCTTTTCGATTTGACGCATAAGGATTACTTTTTCATCTTCCCCTCCATACATCAAGATCCTCAAATCATGCTTGTTCTTTTTAAAATCCAGGTAATAGCCGACTTCATGAAAGAGTATGAGCTTCACAAAGTTTTCATCGGATTCCCTGATTTTATTATTTATCTTCGCTTTGTACCCGTTAATCTCCAAATAATTGAATTTAATCGTGTTGGTTGATATGTTAAAACTCATTGGTGCTTTTAACTTGTTATCAAATTCAAAATTAATATCTAAACCAAGCTCTTCTAGTGTCTCTTTAATTATGTTTTCAATATTCCATATGTATAACATCGCGACAAATCACTACCTTTTTAAAAAACTATCATTCATATAGTAAGTATAGTTTTTCTCATTATGGAATACCACCGAAAATAAGTAATTCCAATGCTTTCTTTATTTGCCGTGCCCACATAACTATATTAAAATAAATATATGAACTTTTGAAAAATTTAAATTTGTAAGCGATTACGCAATTGAGGGAACGAGGGGATGAAGGTGAATAGATTGAAAGAAATGAAGAACAATAGCTTCCCGAGAGTGACTATGGAAGAGTGGGTAGAGCAGGCAGAGAAAGCGTTAAAGGGGAAGCCTGTTACCAAACTCAACACCGATACATACGAAGGCATTACAAGAAAACCGGTATATACAGAAAACGATAGAAATGAACATGTCTCTAAAAATCTAATAGATAAGTCTGATTGGACAGTCAGTCAGCAACTATATGCATCTACTTCCTTTGAAGAATTAAATATTCAAGTAAAACAGGAACTAGAAAGTGGTTCGCAATCCATTCATTTTGCCACTTATCCATCAACGGAGCATAATGCTTTATTGATAAAAGACCAAACAGACCTTAAAACTTTACTAAAAGCTATTTCATTGAATGAAATAGCTCTCCAAGTGCATACCGGCCCCAGCGCAACTACATTCATCAATGCGTTGATTGATAGCGGGATGGAGACGAAAAACCTGCAAGGAATGATTGGGGCAGATCCTGTCGGCGAACTAGCAGCTACAGGCAGGCTGAGTCAACCCATAGAGCAGTATTATGACGATATGAAATCCAATATAGAGTGGAAAGTGAACAATGCCCCACACCTTAAAACAGTTTGGGTCCAGTCCAATGCCTATCACAACGGGGGAGCCAATGCTGTACAGGAGCTTGCGGCTGTCATGGCAACGGCCGTTGAATATTTGCAACAACTGATGAATAGAGGATTGACCATTGATGAAGCTTCCCAAGAAATAGCATTCACTTTTCCGGTAGGAAGTGACTTTTTCATGGAACTTAGCAAGCTGAGAGCGGCACGAGTGTTATGGACAAATATCGTGGAGGCGTTTGGAGGAAATGACAAAGCCCAGAAGATGACGGTCCATGCGACAACCTCTATGTTTACGAAATCTAATCTTGATCCGTACGTCAATATGCTCCGTTCGACAACAGAGGCATTCTCTGCAGCGATAGGAGGAGCAGACAGTATCAATGTAGATAGCTATCAGCAAGGTAACGACAATTTCTCACGCAGAATCGCAAGAAATACCCACTATATCTTAAAAGAAGAGAGCTTTTTAAATAAAGTAGTGGATCCAGCAGCAGGCTCTTATTACGTCGAAAACCTAACAAATCAATTGGCGGATGAGGCATGGAAGCTGTTTCAGGAACTGGACAAGCTGGGCGGGATTGTGGAAGCGTTGCGAACGAATTTTCTACAGGATCGTATTGCCGAGGTAAAAGAAAAGCGACTTAAGGATGCCCAAAGCAGGAAAAAAGTGTTGGTCGGAACTAATATGTATGCGAATCTTAAAGAGGAGCTAAATTGGCAAATAAGCACGCAACCTATTAAAGAAAATGAACATGCTCCAGTCAAGGTACAGGCCATTCAACCAATAAGGCTATCGGGTGCCTTTGAAAGCTTGCGTTACCAAGCGAAGATGTATCAGGAAAAACAAGGAACACCGCCTAAAGTTACCTTGATTAATCTTGGCTCATTAGCATCACATAAGCCACGAACTGACTTTGTATCAGGCTTCTTCCAGGTAGGAGGTCTTCAACCTGTCGTCAGTCCAAGTTTTGAAAATGCAAAAGAAATAGTGGAGTGGGTCTCTGCTCAAAACATCACTGGCTATGTATGCATTTGCGGCAGTGATGATACTTACGAAGAGTTGTTAAATGCTGCGGTGATGGCAGTTAATTCTCCTAACCGAAAAGTATTAGTTGCTGGCATACCTGAAGCAACTCGTCAGAAAGAGCTGCAGGAAATAGGGGTTAGTGATTTTATTCATATGCGCTCGAATTGTTATAAGCTATTACTAGAGATACATCAAGAAATGGGGTTGACCGACAATGAAGCCTGATTTTTCAATGAGAACATTAAACAAGGAAACCACAGTTACGCAAGTGCCATTATCCAACGAAGCGGTGGAAGAACTATTTTATGAAACAAATGAACAAATTAAATTGAAGGCTAATTACACACAGGCGGACTTGAATGGAGCCGACCACCTTGGAACACTTCCTGGTATTGCCCCATATTTACGTGGACCTTACCCTACGATGTATGTTAACCGTCCTTGGACGATCCGTCAGTATGCCGGCTTCTCGACAGCGGAAGAGAGCAATGCTTTTTATAGAAGAAACCTGGAAATGGGTCAGAAAGGATTGTCAGTTGCTTTTGACCTTGCGACGCATCGTGGCTATGATTCCGACCACCCCCGAGTAGAAGGGGATGTTGGAAAAGCCGGAGTTGCCATAGATTCCATACTGGATATGAAGGTTCTTTTTGACGGAATCCCTTTGGATAAAATGTCCGTATCCATGACGATGAATGGGGCGGTTCTTCCGATTATGGCTTTTTATATCGTTACGGCTGAGGAACAAGGTGTTAGTCCAGAGAAGCTTTCCGGGACGATACAAAATGATATTTTAAAAGAGTATATGGTTCGTAATACGTATATTTATCCTCCAGAGATGTCCATGCGAATAATTGGCGATATTTTTGCGTACACATCCCAGCATATGCCGAAGTTTAATAGCATCAGTATTTCCGGTTATCATATGCAAGAAGCAGGAGCACCAGCCGATATTGAGCTTGCCTATACGCTTGCAGATGGCCTCGAATATGTAAGAACAGGTCTTGAAGCAGGCATTGATATTGATAAATTTGCACCGAGACTTTCGTTCTTCTGGGCCATCGGCATGAACTTCTTCATGGAAGTGGCAAAAATGCGTGCTGCTCGTTTTATTTGGGCGAAGATGATGAAAGAGTTCTTACCACAAAATCCGAAGTCGATGGCATTAAGGACCCATTCACAAACATCTGGATGGAGCTTGACAGAACAGGACCCATTCAACAATGTGACACGTACTTGCATTGAGGCGCTAGCTGCTGCCAATGGTCATACACAATCCTTGCATACCAACGCATTGGATGAAGCGATTGCACTACCTACGGACTTTTCCGCCCGTATTGCACGCAATACACAGTTGTATTTGCAGGAAGAAACGGAGATTACTAAAGTCATTGACCCTTGGGCAGGTTCTTATTATGTGGAAACATTGACGAAGGAATTGATTGATAAAGCTTGGTCACATATTGAAGAAATTGAAGAGCTTGGTGGGATGGCAAAAGCAATCGAAACAGGATTGCCTAAGATGAGAATTGAAGAAGCGTCTGCACGCCGACAAGCAAAGATCGATTCAGGGAAAGAAGCCATCATTGGCGTAAACAAGTTTCGCCTGGATAAAGAGGATACGGCTATTGATGTTCTGGATATTGATAATGCAGAGGTTCGTAAAAAGCAGATCCTTCGCTTGCAGGAGCTTCGTGAAAACAGAGATGAAACAGAAGTTGTTTCTGCTCTAGAAGCACTGACAGATGCGGCTCGTACAGGGAAAGGGAATCTTCTCGAACTCGCTGTTGACGCAGCCCGTGCACGTGCAAGCCTTGGGGAGATTTCAGATGCCATAGAAAAGGTTGCCAATCGCCATCGTGCTGTCATCCGCTCCATCAGCGGCGTGTACAGCAGTGAATTCTCCAATGAGGAGGAGATGAAGGCCGTGAAGGATAAAATTGAGGAATTCTTGGAGCTTGAAGGAAGACGTCCAAGAATCATGATTGCGAAAATGGGGCAGGATGGTCATGACAGAGGGGCAAAAGTCATTTCCACCGCGTTCGCTGACCTTGGATTTGATGTGGATATCGGACCTCTTTTCCAAACACCTGCAGAAACAGCGCTGCAAGCAGTGGAAAATGACGTGCATGTTATCGGAATCAGCTCCCTTGCTGCCGGTCATAAGACACTCCTTCCGCTACTAGTAGAAGAGCTGAAAAAATTGAACCGTGAAGACATCATCGTTGTAATTGGCGGGGTAATTCCAGCCCAAGATTATAAATTCTTATATAGCAAAGGCGCTTCAGCCATTTTTGGACCTGGAACGGTCATTCCGCGTGCAGCCGAAAAAGTTCTGGAGGAAATCTATGAACGCCTAGGCTATGAGGAAGTGGAAGAGACGAATGACTAAAGAGCGTAAACCGCGAAAAAAGGTTCTAAAAAAGGAGGAGCGGAGTACAGCGGATATCATATCAGGTATCCATGCAGGAGTCCGCTCTGACCTAGCTCAGGCCATCACGCTTGTTGAGAGCAATGCAACACGACATTTTCATAAGAGCCAAGAAATCATTCAAGAAATCATGCCTTCGACTGGACGCTCTGTTCGGATAGGGATAAGCGGTGTACCAGGTGCCGGCAAAAGTACTTTTATAGAAGCATTTGGTTTGTATTTGTGTGAGCAAGGACATAAAGTGGCGGTGCTCGCAGTCGATCCGAGTAGTTCCAAGACAGGTGGAAGTATCCTAGGGGATAAAACCCGGATGGAACAACTTGCAAGGCATCCACAGGCATTCATCCGTCCATCACCTTCAAGTGGCACATTGGGTGGAGTTCATAGGAAAACGCGTGAAAGCATTCTTTTGTGTGAAGCTGCTGGCTATGATGTGATTCTAGTAGAGACAGTCGGAGTCGGACAGAGCGAAGCCATTGTGCGAGATATGGTCGATTTCTTTTTATTGCTGGTTCTAACGGGTGCAGGGGATGAGCTTCAAGGCATGAAAAAGGGCATTATGGAGCTTGTGGATGCGATTATAGTGAACAAAGCGGATGGAGATAATAAAGCGAGAGCGGAGAAAACAGCTCATGAGTATAAACAAATCCTTCACTTTCTTCAGCCTGCAACAGAAGGCTGGGAAACGAAGACGTTTACTTGCTCGGCTTTGAATTATGTGAATGTAGATAAGACCTGGAAGATTGTTCAGAAGTTTATGGAAAGCACGAAAGAATCCGGAGTTTTTGTTGAACGAAGGAATGCACAAAAAAAGACTTGGTTTTATACGTCGTTGAAGGATCAGATTGAGCGGATGTTTTTTGAGGATGAAAAGGTGAAAAAAGAGTTGCCGAAGCTAGAGAGGCAAGTTGGGAAAGATGAAGTTTCTGTGTCTTTAGCAGTGGAAAAGTTAGTGGAAAGTTACAAACATACACTATAGGGTAAAAAAAAGGAAAGTGAGCATATCACTTTCCTTCATCTAGGGAGTATAGGGGTATGGATATCTAGATGTTAGTGATATAATACCCGCAGGCAAATAAAATAAACCTTTTTTGTTTTTTTATTTGAAAAAAATTGGTATGATAAGAGTAGTTTAAAACTTGAGGTGATACAACATGAATATCGATTTTAATATGTTTATGAATGATGTTGTGCGTACTGCCAGAGAAGAAATGGATAACGCTGGCTATGAGCAACTTAGAACAGTTGAAGATGTAGAAGAAGCATTTGCACGTAAAGGGACGACACTTGTAATGGTGAACTCTGTTTGTGGTTGTGCCGGCGGTATCGCACGTCCAGCTGCAAGGCATGCGGTGCATTATGACAAGCGCCCTACACACTTGGTTACTGTGTTTGCAGGTCAAGATAAAGAAGCAACGGAGAAAGCACGCGAATATTTCGAAGGTTATCCTCCATCCTCTCCTTCTTTTGCATTATTAAAAGATGGCAAGATCGTAACGATGGTAGAAAGACACGAAATCGAAGGCCATGCGCCTATGTCAGTCATCACAAAGCTTCAAGGCTATTTTGAAGAGCATTGTGAAGAGTTATAAGAAGTAATTAGAAGAATGCCGGTTCCTTTTTTGGGACCGGCATTTTTTGTTGTAGATTATAAAGCTAATATTTACCGCTACATCCTCTCCCCATAGCATATTACAATAGTAGTTAGACAGGTTAATAGGGGGAAGTAACAGGACATGCAACTTAGATGGAAACTTACGTTTTTTCTTTTGGCTCTCTTAGTTATAGTGAGTGCCATAACTATATATTTAATAAATTCAACAAAGCCAGTATCTACTGATTCGAACCCAGAAAAGCAATCGGAAGTCGTGGAGGAAGTAACAGATCACCCACCTAAAATTATTAATTTCACGCATACTTCATCAGATAAGAAGGAAGATGCTGTAGTAAGTGGAGATGTAGAACTCCAAGTAGAAGCAAAGGATGATAACTCAATCAATAAAGTTAAATTTTATTCTAGCAATGGCGGCTACTTAATTGGCGAAAAGACAGAAGCGCCTTACACCATCAATTGGGCAACAGATCCCTGGGTGGAAAACGGGGAGCAGATATTGAAAGTGGTTGTTTACGATAGTGCCGGACAAAAGGCGGAAGTAACGAAAAAGGTAATCGTAGAAAATAAAGAAGAAGAGGAAGCGGATTACAAAATGGTCGGCTATTATGCCGGATGGGCCAGTTATTCCGGTTTCCACGTTACCGACATTGATGCTAGTAAACTGACACATATCAACTACGCATTTGCTAATGTTTCAGATGATGGAGAGATAGTAGTCGGCGACCCATCAATCGATCATGAAAACTTCAAGCAGCTACAACAGCTAAAGAAGCAGCACCCTCATTTAAAAACGATGATTTCTGTGGGTGGTTGGACTTGGTCGAAGAATTTCTCCGACGCAGCGGCTTCAGAAGATTCAAGAGCTAGGTTTGCAGAAAGTGTTCGACTATTTATGTTAGAACATGGCTTTGATGGAGTGGATCTGGACTGGGAGTACCCAGTAAGCGGGGGACATCCTGATAATGTGAACCGTCCCGAGGATAAGCGTAATTATACACTTTTACTTAAAAAGATCAGGGAAACCTTGAACGAGCAAGAAAAGAAGGATGGCAAAGAGTATTTGTTAACAATTGCTACTGGGGCGAGTAAGTCTCACGCAGCGAACATGGAGCTATCAGAACTTCATCAATATGTCGATTATATTCAGTTGATGACCTATGACATCAATGGGGAATGGGATGAATTGACCGGTTTGAATGCGCCATTGTATCCAGATCCTAATAGTGCCTTCAGTTGGCAGTGGAGTGTGCAAGACGGGATAGAAACCTATATGGAAAGTGGTGTGCCGGCAGATAAGCTGGTAATGGGAATGCCGTTCTATGGGAGGGTGTTCCATGATGCAGATGCTGCGAACAACGGCTTGTATCAGTCGTTCAATGGAGGTACATCGTTTAGCTATGCCAAGCTTGATTCGGATTACATCAATAAGAACGGCTTTGAGCGTTATTGGATAGAAGAGACAAAGGTACCAATCCTTTATGATGGCAATACGTTCATCAGTTATGATGATGAAGAATCGATCGTGAAGAAAACAGAATTCCTGAAAGCTAATGGGCTTGGTGGAGCGATGATGTGGGAGTTGAGTCAGGATCCAGATAGAGTACTATTGGAACGAATTTTTTCTGAGTTGAGTGGAGATGAATAAATAGAAAAATTATAGATTGAAGCTATAGTATTCAATAAAAAACGCACCCTAAGGTGTGTTTTTTATTGTAAAAGAATCCTGAATATACATTGCCTAATATCGGGAGTTTAAGCCTGATAGGAAAAAAGGTTCATTATTTTCAGAATAAAAAGAAAACGATTGCGCAGGTTAAAATCATCGTGTTAATATAAATTTGGAGTTCACAACTATGGAAAAAATGCTAACGTTTGCACAAATTGCAAAACTAGAGTGTTAGGAAGTGATATTAAAAAGACTTGTTTTTGGTTTAATATGAAAGCGTTTGCACAAATCTTAAATGAGAGGGGTATTTTATGAAACATGAGAAACGTATTATAAGTGTATTTTTAATAATACTTTTAGCTGTGTCTGCTCTTTTTCCGTTTACAACTGAACCAGCCCAGGCTCATCATAATGGGACAAATGGCACGATGATGCAGTATTTCGAATGGTATTTGCCAAATGACGGGAATCATTGGAACAGATTGAGGGATGACGCAGCTAACTTAAAGAGTAAAGGTATAACAGCTGTATGGATACCACCTGCATGGAAGGGGACTTCCCAGAATGATGTAGGTTATGGAGCATATGATTTATATGATTTAGGTGAGTTTAATCAAAAAGGTACCATTCGTACAAAATATGGAACACGTAGCCAGCTGCAGTCTGCCGTGACATCTTTGAAAAATAATGGCATACAGGTATATGGAGATGTCGTCATGAATCATAAGGGTGGAGCAGATGGTACTGAAATGGTGAACGCTGTGGAAGTAAACAGGAGCAACCGAAACCAGGAAACATCAGGAGAGTACTCCATAGAAGCATGGACAAAGTTTGATTTTCCTGGCAGAGGTAATACCCATTCCAGCTTTAAATGGCGCTGGTATCATTTTGATGGGACAGATTGGGATCAGTCACGCCAGTTGCAAAACAAAATATATAAATTTAGGGGAACAGGAAAGGCCTGGGACTGGGAAGTCGATACAGAGAATGGCAACTATGACTACCTAATGTATGCAGACGTGGATATGGATCACCCAGAAGTAATTAATGAACTTAGAAAGTGGGGAGTGTGGTATACGAATACACTAAACCTTGATGGATTTAGAATTGATGCAGTGAAACATATAAAATATAGCTTTACGAGAGATTGGCTTGCACATGTGCGTAACACCACAGGTAAACCGATGTTTGCAGTAGCTGAGTTTTGGAAAAATGACCTTGGTGCAATTGAAAACTATTTGAATAAAACAAATTGGAATCACTCGGTGTTTGATGTTCCTCTCCACTATAATTTGTACAATGCATCTAGCGGTGGTGGGTATTATGATATGAGAAATATTCTAAATGGTTCTGTCGTACAGAAACATCCAACACATGCCGTAACATTTGTTGATAATCATGATTCTCAGCCCGGGGAAGCATTGGAATCCTTTGTTCAACAATGGTTTAAACCACTTGCATATGCATTGGTTCTGACAAGGGAACAAGGTTATCCTTCCGTATTTTATGGGGATTACTACGGTATCCCAACACATGGTGTTCCGGCTATGAAATCGAAAATAGACCCTCTTCTACAGGCACGTCAAACTTACGCCTATGGTACGCAGAATGATTACTTTGATCATCATGATATTATCGGTTGGACAAGAGAGGGAAATAGCTCCCATCCAAATTCAGGCCTTGCCACCATTATGTCAGATGGTCCAGGTGGTAACAAATGGATGTATGTCGGGAGAAATAAAGCGGGACAAGTTTGGAGAGATATTACCGGAAATAGGACAGGCACCGTCACAATTAATGCAGACGGATGGGGTAACTTCTCTGTTAATGGAGGGTCCGTTTCGGTTTGGGTGAAGCAATAAAGGTTGGATAAGAGAGAAGGGTTTCTATATGGTGAACATTACGCTGCTCCATGCAGAGCTTATAAATCATTCATATAACCTCTGTAAATTAGAGGGCTATGTGAGAATGCATAGCACAATCGATAACGAGCAACTGATGATAAACTACTCTATAGGTGGGAATGATAGATCCATTCCTTATACAAAAGTAATGGTAATGGATAATTTTGAAGTCGTTAAGTTTGTGGACTTTATAGTAAAACAGTCTGGACTGGTTTCTGAAGGTTTTTCATTTCGATTAAGCTTTCCTTCTTCCTATATGACGGATGCTTATTATATTGGGGGGAGACATGGGGAAATTATCATGGAAAATACAAAAATTAAGCATCATCAATTATACCTACATCATGACAATCTTACTGGAACGGTTATAATTAAGTCTTCATTAAGCAATAAAAAGGTTCGGTTTGTTTGCTTTAATGAAAGTCACTCCATTACGGCGGAAGCTATATTCAGAGAATGTATCCCATATAGTGAAAATGAAGTTTGGGAATACAGTCTTGTTCTTACTGAGGATAACCTAAGCCATGACTGGTCCTTCTATGTTGAACTATTGGAATCCAATGCTTCTTCCAGAGATGATAACTTTATTCGCTATTATAAGCTATGGGAGCAAGTCCCTCGGCCAATGTAGAATCTTTCCATTGGAAAAGTTAATATTGGTCAAGATTTGGGTGGTTGGTACGGTCTTACTACTCATATCAACTCTGTAATAATCTCTAAAAAAACTAAAATACACGTATCTCCATATACGTGTATTTTAGTCTACGAGATTGTACCTCGTTCCACTTGTTCTTGAAGTATCCCCATGTTTTGTTTTACCTTTTTTGAAACCTCAACCAATACATCAATACTAACTGCCTGCTGAGAAGAAAGCTGATGTATGATATCTGCAAAAAGAATTTCCATTTCTTTAAGAATATTAATAGAAGCAAGGTTGTAGAGATGGACGTTATAAAAATTGTTGTTACTGAATATCGCGCTATCCAAATAAGGTTTAAAATTTGTTAAAAGATTAGGATAACCAAGAATCAATTGATTTAGGCCTTTACGTATTCCTCTAATGGTGGAAGCCAGTTCATCAATGGGTTCTAAAGAAGTGTACACTTTGCTTTTTACTTGATCATCGAAATCAGAAAATAAACCAATAAGTTTCCCAGTCAACGTTCCATTAAAAGCAAAGTGGGTTGCTCCCTTTATAGAAGTACTAATTGTATCAAGTGAACCTTCGATAGCAAAGGTGAGTACATGTAATTTGCTCAGAAGTGGAATCAACATCCCGTGACTTAAAGTGGAAAATCTAGAAAAAGCGAGTTCTACATGGGCTTCCTTTAGTTTCATTTTCATCAGGAGATAAGGGGATTGTTCAAGGTTGTAAGTATTGGTATGTTGCACACCGTCAATTCCGAGTAAAGCACCACCGTTATTACGGATCGCTTGTCCTAAAGATTGATCCCTTTTATCAAAGGCTTCTGAAACATCTATGACCTGTTTTTTGAATTCAGCTATATTTGTGAGTAGTTTCTCTCTGTTTCCATTCACGATACCATAATGTGCCCTAAGTTCACCGACTACTGCATCATACCAAGCTTCTTGGCCGCCCTGGAAGAGTTCTGGTATCAAATCCATGACGATGGAGTGAAGGATGTTTGTTAAACCATCTACATCCTCGCGTAGCTCGTTCAATTGTCGACGTGCTTCCCCGAAAACTGTTTCTACACTAACATTCTTATTAAAAAGAAACTCAAGTAGCTCGGCAGGAGGGGAGTTTAATACATAATTCAGCGATCTGCATCTTACTTCGGCTAGGTCCAGTAGAATTATGAGCCGGTCAATTTCCGATTTCAGTCGATTGGAGACCGCTGCAATATTTCGAAATAAAGGGTCCCCTACAAGATTGTTAAACATATCTTCAAATTGTTCCTGTAATATTTTCATCCGTTGGTACAAGTTATTACCTTCATGCTCTACGATATCAACAGAATTACCCATATAACTGCTGGCAAGCTCCAATCTTTCCGTAACAACACTGCTTAGGGCATCTGCTAATACAACTAATTGTTCCTTACTGATTTCTATTCTCTCAGAGTTTCCTCCATATAGGGGGGCACCCGTCCAAATACTCGTTACAATATGCGAGTCGGCATCAATATAAATCTTTCCATAACCAGGCTGTCCTTTAATACCGATTTCATAATATTGTGTTCCTTCACTGTTACGAAGATATCCCGTGTGGTTGGTTCCAAGCATTGCAAAATCAGGGATACCGTTGTATATTTCATGACGGTGGCCAGGAATTCTATCTAGATTGAGCGCCATTAAAGTCTGTGTGAGGGCATCATAGGTGCTGAAATAGTTTGTTATGTTGTCATAAGTTTCATTAGGGTCCAACATTCCTTCTGGTAACAAGGCAGGGTTAAGCGTTATAGCATTGACCTCCGGATTTTCAATTGCAACAGCAGCAACAAGGGCACCTCCTAATGAATTACCTGTGATGGAGGTGACGCCTCCAACATCTTTGTATCTCTCCTGCATTTTATTAAAATACATTCTTGCTTCTTCCAGTTGGGTTGGAGTAAGTTTACTTAATAATTGTACATCGGTTTTTATATCAGCTAACTGATTGGTATCAGTTCCAACATATGCTATTGTAATTTCTTTATTTGCTTGGTTAACAACAGTGAGTGCATCTAAACCTGATGAATTTCCATAACTAGTGTCTAGTATACGAAATGACTGACCGTTTACTGAAATTTCACTACCTCTATCTAGAGCTAAATAACTGTGGTAACCTGCTAACTCAACAAGATCAATATCGCGAGTGAAACTTTTATTGACATCTTTATCCAGTGTTGTCATTAAATATTCCCACCCTATTCTTTTATAATATCGTTTGGATATGAACGTTCTAATGAATTATCTTTTGCTCCTACTGCTGTCGTTTTGTTAATCATATTATCATTTAAAATAATGCTATAAGCCCCTTTTGGGATCCCATCCATCTCTTCTATTTCTGTTACGATTTGATTGAATATTTCTTCATCTGGTTCCGATTTCTCCTCTTCCATATACAAATAAATAGTAAATAGTATTGAATCTGGGGAATACGGGTTTTGCTCAATAATGGTTTTCCAATCTGATTTTGATATTTCTTGGTTATTCATGTATTCATTAAATAGGAAGTCAAGAGAATTACCCATTGTACTTGCGTAATAATGGGTAGTGCTATAACCTGTTGCACGAACACTTTTTAATGCTTCTTGAGTAATGCCTATTATTGGTTTGGACTCAACAGTTTCTTCAAGATAGTTTTCTAATTTGGTAATTTCCTCTTGAAAGATCATTGCATAAAGTCCGGTTTTAATAGCATTCTCCACTTGCCCCTCTTGAGACCACACATTATCACTGAGAACTTTTCTCTGCTCTACATCAATTGGAACAATGGCATACGTATAAAAATGGGGTTCTCCAACCGATTCTACGAAAACTGTAGCGCCATCAACCGCCCCCACCATATTATGTACAATCACTTCTGTCTTGTACTTTTCTAGAAAGAATTTCTCCACAGCCTCTGTGATTTCTTCTTTATTTTCCTGGGCTATTTTATCGGTTTTTTCTCCATTTCTAAGGGTGTAACCTTCACCTGTGTAATCTTGAACTCGGACTAATCTGTCATCAGAATTTTGATTATCAACGTTTGTTGTTTCAGTTTGTTCATTTCCTTCATTGGCGTTTGTTTGATTCATATTTCCGCACCCACCTAACATTAGTGATAGACCTATACTTCCAATTAATAATCTATTGTTTAATTTCACGTTATTGTCCTCCCAAGTGGATGTTATACATTCACCTAATTCTAACTGATAGTGTTCTTTAATAAAATACAGGATGGTCAAAAGTTACCTAAATAATGTAAAATGGGAGATTGGTAGCAGGAACGAGCCAACTAATTAATTGGATATTGATGTTTTTCATGGAAGAAAGTCCTACTGTTTGTAAAAATACCCCAATTAACAAATATTAATCTCACATTTCATCAAATTTTCAGGGTGAAATCGTTTCCCACTTCCGAAGAATTATATAATAGGTTAGTAACTTAAGAAATTCTTAAGAAAATACTTCAATAATACTTAAGATTTACCATATATGATGTGTACATAGAGAAAGAATGGTAAGTGGGAGAAGGGTGAGAGATGGCGAACTATACGGTATTGGTAGTGGATGATGAGAAGGAAATAAGAGATGCAATTGAAATCTATTTGAAAAATGAAGGTGTTAGGGTCTTAAAAGCTCAAGATGGTGTGGAAGCGTTAGAAATGCTTCATGAAAATGAAGTGCATCTAATTTTACTAGATGTGATGATGCCAAGGCTCGATGGGATATCTGCGACGCACAGGATTCGCGAAGAGAAGAACATTCCAATCATCATCTTAAGTGCAAAAAGTGAGGATACCGATAAAATTCTTGGGCTGCAGGTCGGAGCGGATGATTATGTAACAAAGCCGTTCAATCCGATGGAGCTTGTCGCAAGGGTGAAATCGCAGCTCAGGAGGTATGTCACACTTGGAACGTTTGAAGGAATTAAAAAAGTGATTGATCTGAATGGCCTGACCATTGATAAAGAATTGAAGGAAGTTACGGTTCAAGGAGATCCGGTCAAATTGACGCCGATTGAATATAAAATAGTGGAGCTGCTGATGACCAATGCCGGCCGGGTATTTTCCATCAATGATATATACGAGCGGGTTTGGAAAGAACCTGGCTACAATGCGGAAAATACAGTGGCGGTACATATTCGCAAAATTAGAGAGAAGATAGAGATAGATCCGAAAAATCCAAGATATTTAAAGGTGGTATGGGGGATTGGGTACAAGATGGAGAAATAGAATAATGGCTTTTATAATGGCGCTAGTTTTTGTTTGTGCGTTAAGTGGAAGCTTTTATTTTATCAATAACTTAGAACGATTTGGACAGAAAAATTATTTTGAAACAGATGAGTTCCATAGTGAGCTTGACGGATATGCAAACACTTTAATTAGAAGCGAACAACTTGGAACTATGTCAGTAGAAAGTGTAAAAGAAAAAATTACCGTTACCATGGAAGAAATAGAAGAACATCGATATGAGTACGGTTCATTGGACGCCCAGCTAGATAATATCCGCTATCAATATGAAGAAAGAATTCAACTAGCAGAAAACGGAGAATCTAGTGAGAATCCAGAGGAGGTAATAGCTGAAAGGGATGCAAAATTAGAGGATATTCGAAAAAATTTCTCAAGTGATGAGCATATAGAGAAGAAAATAAGAGAAGAAAAGGAAAAATTAGTGGATAATTACTTTAATGATGAGAGTAACTTCCCTCCCGTTTCATCTCTATTTAACGATGAGATCTTATACTTTTTTGAACAAAACGGAGAGATTTATACCAATACAGATGCCCAAATTAATACATTAGAACAATTATTCAGTGAAAACAACATGCAATATGTTACTAATTACACGATACATGGAGATAGGTATTTTCATTCATACAATTGGCCCTACGAGGATTGGTTGTACCAAGCACTGGCGGATGCAAGAGGTGATTTTAAAGGGAAGATTGGTGTGCCATCAGATCTTGCTTCCGATAGCCTATTGAAGACTTTAAAAACTAGTTATGAAGAGAATAGGACTTGGTTTTGGAGACTTGGGATAAGTTCACTGATTGCATTATTATTATGGTTTGTCACCATGTTGAAAATTATTTCTCTGCCATTGCAAGCGGCCAAGTGGCAAAACCTCTATGAAAAAATTCCGGTTGACCTTAGGATTGCAGCGGTGGGAGTCTCTACTTTTATATTATTGTTCAGTTTAATGTGGGTGCATGACTGCATTAATCAATTGACATACAGCTTATCAACTGCATGGGCTACTGAATTAATAATTAGTATTCTAATCTCAGCATGCATGAGTTTACTAACTTACTACCAATTAAGATATTTGATAGCAACCATGCGACATATGTCTGATTTTAAGGAAGCATGGACAAAAAGTGTGCTTCTTAGAGGATTAAGATTTTGTAAAAAGGTGAATAAAAAGCTCTTCCGTATCGTAAAAGAAGCATTCCTAAATACAACGACAGGCATCCAAGTGTTCATTCTCCTGGCAATAGTCTTTGGACTAGGATTAGGTTTCTTTATGATTTTTATCGATATAGCTTTCTTCCTGCTATATATCCTCTTCGCTGTTGTCATAGGAGTGCCAACGTTCATTCTTTTAATAAAGAGTATCGGTTACTTCAATAAGATCTCCATCAAAACAGAGGAGATGGCATCAGGTAAATTAGGGGAGCCAATAGAAGTAAAGGGGAATTCCGTTCTGTCTAAAATGGCAGCAAACCTAAACGTATTGAATCAAGGGGTAAAGGTTTCTTTAAACGAGCAGGCAAAAAGTGAGCGCTTGAAAACGGAGCTGATTACAAATGTCAGTCATGATCTTCGGACACCGTTGACCTCCATAATCACTTACACGGAGCTTCTGAAGAAAAGCGACCTGACTGCTGATGATCGGTCCGCGTACCTTGAAATTATTGATAGGAAGTCACAACGTTTAAAAGGGTTAATGGAAGATTTATTTGAGGTATCAAAGATGGCAAGCGGGAATATCGAGCTTGTAAAAGAGCGTGTAGATTTAAATCAGCTTCTTCAACAAGCCCTGGCGGAATATGATGATTCATTAAAGGAATCTAATCTGCAATTCCGTGTTGCCAATTCGGATAAACCTTTATATGCCATGGTGGATGGACAGAAAATGTGGCGAGTATTTGATAACTTAATTGGAAACATTGTGAAGTACTCATTGGAAAACTCACGTGTATATATACAAGTCCAACAATTTAATGATAAAGCAAAAATCACGTTTAAAAATGTATCAAAATACGAATTGAATGATCAAAGTGAGGAATTATACGAACGTTTTAAAAGAGGGGATACCTCACGGAATACGGAAGGATCTGGCCTTGGTCTTGCGATAGCAAAATCCATCATCGACCTTCATGAAGGTAGTCTCGACATTGAAACTGATGGGGATTTATTCAAAGTGAATATCTGTTTGAGAGTGGTGGAATAAATGGATTTCACTACATTATATAAGGTGCATTATGACAGAGTGTTTTACGTAAGTTTCGCCGTTATTCGCGATCGCCAGTTGGCTGAAGACAATGTGCAGGAAACCTTCATAAAGGCGTACAAGAAGTGGGATAGCCTCGAGGATATTGAAAAAGCAGGGGCATGGCTTTGTATAATTGCAACCAGAACTGCTATAGATTTCGTCAGACGAGAGAGAAAAAATAAAGGATGTCCGATGGAATTAGATGTGTTAGATAGTCTTGGAAAAGAAGCAGGGCATAATGTTTTAGCAGAAGTAGAAGCAAAATTGTTGAAAGACCTCCTAGATGAAAAAATGAAAGACTTTTCAAAGGAAGATAAGAAACTGATCGTTTTAAAAATGGAAAAAGGACTAAAGGAGCGGGAAATTGCCAAGGCGTTGGAGTTGAATCCTGCTACAGTGAAGTCAAAGATCCATAGAGCTAGAAGGAAGTTAAAAGAGCGTATGGCTGTAGAGTTGAGTGCTTAAGGGGATAACGGGGCAGGGAACACTTCTAATAAAGAGTGTTCCCTGCTTTTTATCCTTTATCTAGTTCTTTGTATTTATAATATAAACTAGACAGATGGAACGATAACAAGAACCGCCTATTTCAGAATAATAAAAAAATAAAAACTTCATTTATCTTTATTAACTATATTGCATAAATATTAACATGTGTTAAAATACATTTATCCGAATAAACATACATCATAATAATACTTGATTTAAATGTAGGTTTATTTCATAATTAAATTAAATTTTTATTTTTCTGAAAAATAGAATAGGGGGAAGTTATTGTGAAAAAATGGTTTTTGTATTCATTCATTAGTATTTTAGTAGTAGGCTTGTTGTCCGCTTGTGGAACAACAGACAATGGGGATGGGACAAGTGGAGAAGGTGAAGATGGAAAGAAAGTATTAGTCATGGGAACTTCCGCTGACTATCCACCATTTGAGTACATTGATACAGAAGTAGGAGAAGAGATTATCGGTTTTGATGTGGATCTTGCAAAAGCTATTACAGAAAAGCTTGGATATGAATTGAAAGTTCAGGACATGGACTTTGGAAGTCTAATTACTGCTATGAAGGCAGGTAACATTGACATAATCTTAGCAGGTATGACTCCTACAGAGGATCGAGCAAAACAGGTAGATTTTACGGATATTTATTACACTGCCAACCATATGATCGTTTCATTGAAAGATAGCAATATTACTAGCCTGGAAGATTTAGAAGGTAAAACGGTTGGAGTCCAAATGGGATCCATCCAATATGATAAAGCGGAAGAGATTGCGGAAGAAGTGAATATCACGATTGAAAACCGCGACCGCGTCCCGCAAATTGTACAAGACTTGAAAACAGGTCGCTTTGATGCAGCAATCATTGAAGATACGGTCATGAAAGGCTTCATGGAAAAAGATCCAAATTTGACTGGATTTACACTAGAGTCTGATGAAGAAGGTTCTGCCATTGCCCTTCCAAAGGGCAGTGATTTAACAGAGGATTTCAACCGTGTTCTTAAAGAAATGGAAGAGAACGGGGAAATGGAAGAGTTAATCAACAAATGGTTTGGTGGAGAAGAAGAATAAACCTAATTGAAATCAAAAGGGTGTTTTTATTGCCCTTTTGATTTTCTTGTTAAAATGATAGAAAGGACTGGTAGCACTTGACGATCGACTTCTTAGATTTTAGCGCCATCACGGGTTCGATGGATTATATTCTTGCCGGTGTGAAGGTAACCCTTCAAGTCGTAACACTAGCAGGGATCATTGGTTTTATCATTGGAACGCTGTTGGCTTTATGTAAAATCGGCAGAATTAAATTACTTAGAATTTTTGCGGATGTTTATACATCCATTTTCCGAGGAACACCGCTTGTTCTTCAATTAATGTTGATATTTTTTGGACTGCCGCAAGCAACTGGAATAACATTTGAACCGGTCACTGCTGCCATCCTTGCATTCGGACTAAACTCTGGAGCCTATATTTCGGAGGTTATCCGTGCTGGAATTATGGCGGTTGATAAAGGGCAGCGAGAAGCAGCCATGGCTCTTGGTGTACCATATCGCCAAATGATGAAAGACATTATCTTACCGCAAGCATTGAAAAACATTTTACCTGCACTTATGAATGAATATATTACGCTTACGAAAGAGTCGGCTATTGTTACAGTCATTGGGGTAATGGATGTCATGAGGCGTTCATTTATGACGGCTTCGAATACCTATGCATATTTGGAAGCCTTCATGTTTGCCGGATTAATATACTACGTGTTAGTAATGATCTTAACCTTCATTGGCAAGCTCATTGAAAGGAGAATGAGACGCAGTGATTAAAATAGAAGATTTGCATAAATCCTTTGGCAAGCTAGAGGTGCTAAAGGGGATTTCTACACAAATTAAAGAAGGGGAAGTAGTGGCAATCATCGGGCCTTCTGGTTCCGGAAAATCCACTTTACTTCGCTGTATGAATCTTTTAGAAGAGCCAACTTCCGGTCATATCTGGATTAAAGACCAGGATGTTGCAAAAAAGAAAACCAACATTAATAAAGTGCGTCAGAATTTGGGAATGGTGTTTCAGCACTTTCACCTGTTTCCTCACAAGAGTGTTCTGGAAAACTTAACGTATGCTCCGGTTTCTGTAAAAGGTATTTCGAAAAAGGAAGCGGAAGCGAAAGGGATGGACCTGCTTGCCAAAGTGGGACTAGCTGAGAAAGCGAAAGAATATCCTAATCGCCTGTCCGGGGGTCAAAAGCAGCGTGTTGCGATTGCACGAGCCCTTGCGATGGACCCGGAAGTCATGTTGTTTGATGAACCAACATCCGCATTGGATCCAGAGATGGTAAAAGAGGTGCTTGAAGTAATGAAGGCCTTAGCGCATACGGGAATGACGATGGCTATAGTTACACACGAAATGGGCTTTGCCCGAGAGGTGGCAGACCGCGTATTGTTCCTCGATGATGGAATGCTAGTGGAGGATGCACCGCCAGCAGAGTTTTTTACAGCTCCAAAGTCCGAGCGTGCGAAAGTATTTTTGGAAAAGATGTTGTAGGAATGAGGTGGAGCCAGCTCTTTGTTTAAGAGCTGGTTTTATTTATTATGTTGCAGAACAAAGTTTGGTGGAGTAAGCGGAAACAAGTTCGTATGAGGACAAAGTAAGCAGAAAAGCAGAAACGATGTCCTCATTAGGCGTGTATGAGGACAATGTATGTAGAAAAAACAGAAACAATGTCCTCATAGAGCGTGTATGAGGACAAAGTAAGCGGAAAAACAGAAACAATGTCCACATAGAGTGTGTATGAAGACAAAGTAAGCGAAAAAACAGAAACAATGTCCTCATAGAGCGTGTATGAGGACAAAGTAAGCGGAAAAACAGAAACAATGTCCACATAGAGTGTGTATGAGGACAAAGTAAGCGGAAAAACAGAAACAAAGTCCTCATAGAGCGTGTATGAAGACAAAGTAAGCGGTCAAAGCAAAACAATGTCCTCATGTAACACTAAACTTGGTATAACCTGCTCATTCATCTGCTTTCCATACATAATAATTCATGCTAACTTAAAACTAACAATATAACAGAAAAAGAAAGGAGCACAAACAATGACCAACCACCGCAACCTCCAAACTGCCACTCTCGGCATGGGCTGATTCTGGGGAACTGATGCCCGGTTCGGGTATTTAAGAGGAATCATTCGCACAAGGGTAGGCTACGCAGGTGGTACCACTCCTGCACCCACCTATAAACAAATGGGAGATCACACCGAGTGTCTACAAATAGACTTTGATCCGACCCAAATATCTTTTGATGAAATTGTCCGTCACTTTTGGAGCTCACACAATTCCAATCGCGGGAATTATAAGGGCAGGCAATACCTTTCCATATTTTTATATCATGATGATTTTCAAAAAGAAGTCCTAGAGAAAATAAAGCAAGAAATACAAGAAACAACTTCTCATTCAATAGGAACAGAAATGGGACCCCTTGCTCATTTCACACTTGCAGAAGAAAGACACCAGAAATATTACCTGAAAAGGTATTCAAATGCGACCCAAAAGTTAAGAGATTACTTCCTAACGGAGGAGGCATTTAACAAGGCAACTTTAGTAGCGAGGTTAAACAGCTTTGTAAAAGGTTATGGTACCCTCTCTGCTTTGAAACAAGAGATTAAGCAATGGCCGGGAAAAGATACTGAGAAATTAGTATCATTAGTGAATCAATTGAAATGGTAGCTGGATTTGCACGCTGATTCATCTTTATCTTTAGCATAAACTTGAAGACACTATTGGTGTGGAAATTCATCCCAATAGTGTCTTCATACTCCACCCGAAATCTACTTTCCCCCAAGACTAACATCCCACCAAAACCAAATGTATAGAAAAAGCTGGAAAACAAACACTAACCCTTAGCAGAAAACTAAGGGAGGACCACGATGAAAACGACACGGATCATCACGACCATTTTCATGACTATCATGCTTGCTTTTACTACAACATTCACCTACGCAGAAAGCCCTGCCTACACATCACGCTCTGACATTCCGTCTGAATACAAATGGAATCTTCAGACCCTTTATAAAAATGAAACACAATGGAAGCAGGATGTTTATAAGGCCAAAAAGTTGGCAGATCGCTTTGCCAAAAAGGAAGAAAAACTGGATAGCGACAAGCAAATCCTACACTTATTGGAGGATTACTTTGAGCTGTTTCGGTTGATGGAGAAAATCTTTGTCTATTCACGCATCAATCTTGATGTGGATATTGGAAACACATCTGCACAAGCGTTATCGGATGAGGGACAAAATATGATGATGTATGTGGTGGAGCGGACGGCATGGTTCTCCAATGAATTGCAAGCAATAGACAAGGACAAATGGGATAGCCTCATGGAAAGTCCGAAACTAAAGCCATATTACAATCATTTGAAAGATACGTATGAGGAAAAGATACATTCCTTGCCTCCCGACATGGAGAAGATTCTGATAAAGACGATGCCCTTTGTAAATGCACCGAGTGAGCTTTTTAAGATGATGTCAAAAGATCTAGTCCTGCCAAACTTTACAGTAAGGGACAAAGTTTATGAAATGTCAGCACCTTTATATTCTGTTTATATGTCGAGCAAGGATAGGGAAGTGAGGAAGGCTGCTTTCCAGACGTATTATCACACACTTGAAAATTACCAAGATACGTTTGCTTCGATGCTTGCGAATATTGTGAAAGCGAATAACTTCTTTGCGACAACCAGAAATTATCCTTCCTCGCTTGAAGCCCATTTGGAAGGAAAGGATATTGATCCGAAAGTATACACACAGCTCATTGAGACCGTGGAAGAAGGCCTTCCTATATTACAAAGGTACCTTCAATTAAAAGAAAAATATGTCGGGATAGATGCCATGCATATGTACGATTTATCTGCCCCATCTCCTTATACACCTGAAGAAAAGATTCCTTATGAAGAAGCAAAAGATATTGTCATAAAAGGACTGTCGCCGATAGGGGAAACTTACTTAAAAACATTATCAGAAGGCCTTTCCTCCAATTGGGTGGATGTCTATAACACACCAGGGAAAGCAACGGGCGCCTATCAGATTGGTTCATATGACTCCCATCCATTTGTATTATTGAATTATCAGGGTCTGCCAAGTGACGTTTTGACCCTAGCTCATGAAATGGGGCATGCGATGCATTCTTATTTTTCCAATAAGAATCAACCCTACCAGGATGCAAGATATGTGACATTTACGGCAGAAGTTTCGTCTACGTTGCAAGAGCATTTACTTCATAAGCAATTGATGGACGAGGCGTCAACCAAGGAGGAAAAGCTTCATGCCCTTTATCAATATTTAGAAGATTTCCGTGTCACCCTTTTCCGTCAAACACAATTTGCGGAGTTTGAAAAGATCATACATGAAATGGGTCAGAATGAAGAATCTTTGCATGCTGATGCCATTAAATCCGTTTATTTCGATTTGAATAAGAAGTATTATGGAAAAAGCATAGAAGTCGACAAGGAAATTGCCATGGAATGGGCCAGAGTTCCACACTTCTTTCATTCAAGCTTTTATACTTATCAGTACGCCACAAGCTTTGCCGCTTCTGCTGCACTAGCAGAGCAACTTGAGGCTGGCGGGGCTGAAGCGCAAAATAAAATACTCAAAGAACTTTTTTCTTCAGGTGGTAGCCTACCACCAATTGAACTATTAAAGCGCGCAGGAGTCGATATGAGTAAAAAAGAGCCGATTGTGGAGTCGTTGAAAAGGTATGAGGAACTTGTTAATGAATTTGAGGAGCTATTAAATAACGGTTAATTAAACATCTCCCTCCAATTTTCCTGTATAGTAGAACTATGTGATACATTGAACAAACGAAAGTCGGGAGAGTTTGAAGTATGAGAAAATTCAAGATTGGCTATCGGACAGCCAAAACTGCTTTGGGGACAGCGATTGCCATTAGTATTGCCCAGCTGTTGAATTTGGACTTTTATGCATCAGCCGGGATTATTGCAATCCTTTGTATTCAAAATACAGTACGGAAGTCATGGAAAGTGGCGACTGCTCGTTTCTTTGCATGTTCTTTAAGTCTGCTATTTGGCTTTGTATTCTTTGAGCTTTTGGGATCCAATCCGGTTTCCATTGCTTTACTGTTGTTATTTTTTATCCCTGTTACAGTAATGCTGAAAATAACAGAAGGGATTGCTACCAGTTCGGTGATACTACTTCATGTATATTCGGTGGAAGCCTTCACAATAGGACTGGTTATAAATGAATTAAGCATCATTTCCATTGGGATTGGGGTTGCGCTTATTCTAAATACATACATGCCAAGTGTGGATAAGGAATTGAAGAGCTATCAACTGAAAATAGAAGAGAATTTCCATAAGGTGTTTACAGAAATAGCTCATTTTCTTCGACACGGAGATCGCGGGTGGGGTGGGCAAGAGATTCCGGAAACCAACAAAATATTGAAGGAAGCGAAGAGTCTAGCCTTCCGCGATGTAGAAAATCACTTCAAGCGGGAGGAAAATCATCACTATTTTTATTTTAAAATGAGGGAAAAACAGTTAGATGTCATGGAAAGGATGCTCCCCATTGTCGCAACCATTGAACACGATGTGGAGCAGGCACATATTGTGGCTGACTTTATCGAGGATCTCGAGCACGCCATCCATGCTGGCAATACAGCTTACCTATTTTTACAGCGCTTGCGCGACATGCACAATATGTTTCAGGAAATGCCATTGCCACAATCCCGTGAAGAGTTTGAGACGAGAGCGGCCCTTCGTCATCTTCTAAAAGAATTTGAACAATATTTAATACTTAAAAGTGATTTTATCGGTTTGGAAACTTCTAAGTAAACGAATGGAATGAACAGCTTTCAACCACACTATACCTAAAAGGCAGGTGGTAGAAAGATGTTCATTTTTACGTTGATCTTTGCATTGGTGACATCACCTCTATGGCCGCTTGGGCCTAATCCTCTTCCAGGCGACCCTTATATTATCGTTAACAAACAGACAAATCAACTTGCCTACTTTCAAGGAGAAGAACTGAAAGAGGTCTATACTGTGGCCACTGGGAAATCTAAAGAGCTTACCCCGGAAGGCGAGTTCACTATCACCGTAAAGGCAATCAATCCTTATTATCGTAAAAAAGACATCGCCGGTGGCGACCCGAAAAATCCACTAGGGACAAGATGGATCGGATTTGATGCAGAGGATACCGACGGACGTACCTATGGTGTTCATGGCACAAATAATCCATATTCCATCGGTGGATATGTTACACAAGGTTGCATACGATTGGAAAATAAAAATGCAGAAGCATTGTTCGACAGAGTGCCAGTCGGGACGAAAATATGGATTGTCAAGACAGGGAGATCTTTTGAAGACTTGGGAAGGGAAAAAGGTGTATTGAGGTAAGACGTGTTAGATGAATCATGAATACTCATTTATCAAGATCCAGTTCTTTCTAAGTGGAAGAAGACTGGATCTTTTTCATATGGACTTTTAGAGAGATTTATAACTGTTTTTCGTCAAAAAAAGTAATTAAATTTCACTATTTGAAATTTTTAGATTGTTTTGATAAATCGTAAGACCTATAGTATAAAAAGAAAGTTTCACTGGAGGTGAGAACTTCATTGATAAGTAACACAACTAATTTTGAAAGCGATTACAAGTAATTGACTCATACATAAAAGGGGGAAATGTGATGGGAATTAGAACAGGTGAGCAATACATTAACGCTTTGAAATCCAGAAAGCCAGAGGTCTGGCTTGGGGGGAGAAAAGTGGAGGATTTGTATAACGAAGATGTATTCAAACAGCCGATTCATGAAATTGCCAAACTTTATGATCTCCAGTTTGACCCGGAATACCAGGACAAAATTACCCATGTTTGTGCAGAAACAGGGGAACGGGTAAACAATGCATTCCTCGTTCCAAGATCGCAGGAAGATCTTATGGCCCGCAGCAGATTATTTGAAGCGTATGCCAGAGCAACATTCGGCCTGATGGGAAGAACCCCTGATTTCTTGAATGTAGTGGTTACCTCCATGGCAAGCAACTCTTGGTTCTTGGATAAATATAATCCGGATTGGTCGGTGAATATCAGAAACTATTACCGCCATATCAGGGATAATGATCTGTTTTTAACACACGCCATCATTAATCCACAGAATGATAGAAGTAAAGCTTCCTATGAACAAAAGGATTTGTTTACCCACTTAGGGACGGTAAAAGAAACGAAGGGTGGATTAGTTGTCAGAGGTGCGAAAATGTTGGCTACATTGGCTCCTATTACAGACGAAGTAATCATCTATTCCTTCCCTGGCTTTCAAGCTGGAGACGAGCGTTATGCATTGGCCTTTGCGATTCCTATCGATACACCTGGTTTACGGATTATCTGCAGAGAACCGATGCAGGATGGAAAGCGGTCCGTATTTGATCATCCATTGGCTTCAAGGTACGAAGAAATGGATGCCATCCTTGCGTTTGATGATGTATTAGTGCCATGGGACAGGGTGTTCATGTATAACAATGTGGAAGCCGCCAATTCATTATATCCAATGACAGGAATTGCTCAGCAGCCAGCTCATCAGTCTGGTGTCAGAGGGTATGTGAAGCTGGCCTTTGCAACGGAGGTCGCGTGTAAAGTAGCTGATTCCATCGGAGTAGATGGATTTTTGAATGTACAAAATGACCTTGGTGAGTTGGTTCAGGCAGTGGAAACTATACGAGCATTATTACGTGTATCCGAATATGAGTATGAAGTGACAAAGGATGGAGAATATCGTCCGGCTCCGGCGCCTCTTGAAACAATCAGAGGTCTATTACCGAAAATGTATCCACGGGCAATTGAAGTGATGCAAATTATTGGGGCGGGTGGCCTGTTAATGTCTCCTACTGGTGCCGACTTCGAAAATACGGAATTGCGTCCTGATTTGGACAAGTATTTCGGGGGAAGGGAAGGGGTGTCAGCAGAAGAACGTGTTCGAATATTTAAGCTGGCATGGGACCTTTGCGGAGAAGCATTCGGACAACGACTATTACAATATGAGCGCTACTATACGGGAGATCCCATCCGAAAAAGAGCGATTTTTTACAATCAGTATAAACGGAAAAATAAATTCAACATGGCTGAACAAGCCCTGGAGGATACAGCAAAAACCGAAATTAATCTCATATAATTTAGAGGAAATTGGCGTTCTTTGTATAAATATTAGAATATTACATATATTCTGATACTTATAGTAGAACTTTGATGGAAAAGGGGCGAAGACATGATATCCTCTGTGCTGAAAGTTACAAAGATTTTGGACTGTTTTACAGGGAATGAGCCGGTTTTGGGTAACCAGGAGATTGCAGAGAAATTGGGGATGAATGTAAGTACGGTGCACCATATTGTCAGTACACTATGCCATGAAGGAATTCTGATACAGGACAGCAGAAAAAAGTATCGGCTCGGCTGGAAATTGCTTGAGTGGAGCAATCACGTCATGTATCAGCAGGAAATCTATAGCGAAGCCATTCCCATTGTGGAGGACCTTGTCAGACAATACAATGGAACGGTCCATATCGGTATGTTTGATGCTGGGGAAGTACGCTTTGTCCTGAAGGTTTCTGCCAAAAATTCAGTGCCTGTTCCTACTTTTGTCGGTGCCAGAAAGCCTGCCTATTGTACAAGTACAGGAAAAATATTATTGTCTTTCAATCCATCATTCATCCAGCCTACTATTTCCAAAGGCCTGTTACAAAGAGCGCCAAATACCATTACATGTGTGAAGAAATTAAAAAAAGAGCTTGAAGAAATAAGAGAACAAGGATATGCCATCAGTAATAATGAAAATGAGTTGGGATTATACGGAATTGCTGCACCGATTCATTCCTATACAGGGCAAACTGTAGCCGCACTGAATATGGTTGGTCCCATTTCCTATATGCAAGGACAGCAAAAGCAGGCGATCATTCAAAGTGTTTTGCGGACATCCAGGCAAATATCAAAAGAGCTTGGTTATATTAGCGCAATTTGATAGCGCTTACAAAATTATGAGGAGGAATTAGATATGGCATTGAAAACAAGGTCTATGAACATTATGAAAGTGATAGAGGACAATAAACATCTTTTAAAGCCGCCGGTTAATAACAAAGTTCTTTGGGAGGATTCTGAATTTATTGCGATGCTACTTGGCGGACCAAACAGAAGAAGGGATTTCCATGTTGATCCATCGGATGAATTCTTTTATCAGGTGAAGGGGGACTGCTACGTTGAATGCATCAATGATAATGGAGAACGTGAATTGGTAACGGTCAAGGAAGGGGAAATGTTTATGCTACCCGCAAATGTTCCCCATTCCCCGCACCGTGTGGCGGATACGTACGGAATTGTTCTAGAAAGAAAACGGGACAAAGGGGAGTTAGAGGACTTTGTTTGGTTCTGTGATAACTGTAATGAAGAAATGCACCGGGTGACGGTTCAATTGACCAATATTGAGACTCAGGTAAAGGGAGCGATAGAGGAGTTTAACGGAAGCGAAGAACTGCGCACATGTGACCATTGCGGACATGTAATGCCAGAGGAAGTAGATGTGTGGAAATGCGAATAGACTTTCATACGCATATCATTCCAAAGGAATTTCCGGACTTTGCCGAAAAATATGGTGGAGACCGCTGGCCGACACTGCATCAGACATGTACATGTGGAGCAAACATCATGGTTGCAGGAAAGGTATTTCGGGAAGTGACCGATCAAGTGTGGTGTCCGCATAAGCGAATTCAGGACATGGATAGAGAAGGTGTGGATATCCAGGTACTCTCTCCCATTCCTGTGACATTTTCATATTGGGCTGACAAAGAGGCGGCGCTTGAAATGGCACAACTGCAAAATGATTTTATTGCAGATACGGTTAAAGAATATCCTGAGCGATTCATTGGTCTTGGAACTGTACCGCTTCAAGATACGGTGGTTGCCATTCAGGAGATGGATCGATGTATCCACGATCTGAAGCTTGCCGGAATAGAAATCGGCACAAATGTAAATGGGGAGAATCTCGATTCCCCTCATTTGACAGAGTTCTTTAAGATGGCAGAAGAGTGGGATGTTCCTCTCTTTATTCACCCTTGGGAAACGATGGCGAAAGACCGTACCCCAAGACATAATTTTATGTACACGATCGGGATGCCAAGCGAGACAGCTCTTGCTGCGGCAAGCTTGATTTGGAGTGGGGTAATGGAAAAATTCCCAAACCTTAGAATCTGTTTTGCCCATGGCGGTGGGTCTTTCCCATATATACTACCGCGCTTGGATAAGGGGTGGGAGGTATGGCCGCACCTCAGGCTTACGACACATCCTCCGAGTCATTATGCAAAGAAGTTTTATTTTGACTCTTTAAACTATGATTCGCTTACTATGAAATATTTAATAGAACGATTTGGTATCGATAAAGTGATTATGGGTTCTGATTATCCTTTTCTGTTACGAGAAATTCCACCAGGAAAAGTGGTAGATGAAATGGAGGACCTGTCAGAAGCGGACAAAAATCTGCTGTTAGGGAAGAATGCTTTGGAATTTTTGAATATAAAGGAGACCGACTATGGAACAAAAGCTGATGACACCAGAGGAAAAGCTGAAACAATTAGGTCTTGAGTTAAAAGATGTTCGGCCGTCAGTCGGTAATTACGTCAGTCATGTCAGAGTGGGGAATTTAATTTTTACCGCTGGCCAGGGAGTCGATCAATATCATGGCAAATTGGGCAGGGAATTTACCATTGAAGAAGGGTACCTTGCTTCCCGCCAGTCGATGCTTAATTTGTTAAGTGTGTTAAAGCATGAGTTAGGTGAATTAAGCAGGGTAAAAAAAATAGTGAAGATGTTGGGCTTTGTCAATAGTACAGAAAATTTCACTGATCAACCTAAGGTGATGAACGGGGCATCTGACTTATTGGTGGAGGTATTCGGTGATAGAGGAAGACATGCCCGTTCTGCAGTAGGCATGGCACAGCTGCCAAACAATACGGCTATTGAAATAGAACTGATTGTTGAAGTTGCAGAGTAAACGACTCCTTCTCTCTCTTGGCTGAGAGGGAGTCTTCATTTTGGGAGCTCTTATCTCAAAGGTAGTGGCTATTCACTGGTGAAAAGTCGGCAATTGGACTTTTTACGGCTTATTTACTCTCGAGCTCACAAGGAGTATGAGTTGGAATCAGAGAAAAGAGCACGCCAGCAAGTAATATAACGGCTAGTTTGAGTATTCGAAGCAGTAACAAGCTTACGAAAACCGTCTTAATGAAAGGGTGGGTTGTCTGATGCAAGTAAAAGAAAGTGTGGATAAAAAAATCAAACCAATAGATTGTCGCCATTTTATTGACGGCGATTACATCGATTCTATTAATTTGAAAACCTTCGATAATGTAAATCCTGCTACAGAAGAAGTGATTGGAAATGTTGCAGAAGGTGGGAAAGAAGAAATTGATAGAGCTGTTAAGGCAGCAAGAAAAGCATTAAAGGGTCCATGGAAAAAGTATACGACCAAGGAGCGATCCGACTTATTAAGAAGGATCGGTGATGGAATATTACAGCGAAAAGAAGAATTGGCTGTCTTGGAATCCATGGATACAGGCAAGCCCTACGAATTGGCACTTGAAATGGACATCACAAGATCTGCCTACAATTTTTACTTCTTTGCTGATTTTTTAACCTCAATGGGAGGGGAATCCTACCAACAAGATAATGTTGCGCTCCATTATTCTATTAGAAGACCGGTTGGAGTCGTTGGGATGATCAATCCTTGGAATCTTCCTTTACTCTTACTGACTTGGAAATTGGCCCCATGTCTAGCGGCAGGAAATACTGCGGTCATGAAGCCTGCTGAATGGTCCCCAATGACAGCCACTGTTTTGGTGGAAATTTGCAAGAATGCGGGTGTACCGGATGGGGTCATTAATCTCGTTCATGGTTTTGGAGCAGATTCAGCAGGGTCTGCATTAACCGAGCATCCTGGTGTGGATGCGATTACTTTTACAGGGGAAACGAAAACAGGATCCGCCATCATGAAAGCGGCAGCTCCTACACTTAAAAAGTTATCCTATGAGCTCGGGGGGAAAAACCCGAATATCATTTTTGCAGACTCCAACCTGGATGAGGTCATTGATACAACGCTCAAATCGAGTTTCATGAACCAAGGGGAAGTGTGTCTTTGCGGTTCAAGAATTTATGTGGAAAGTTCTATTTATGAATCGTTTCTTGAAAAGTTCACTGCCAGAACCAAAGAACTACAAACCGGGGATCCTTTTAACCCTGCTACAAAAGTAGGTGCGGTTATCAGTAAAGAACACTATGAACGAGTCCTCTCCTATATTGAAATAGCGAAAGAAGAAGGCGGGACCATTTTAACAGGTGGAGGCCGACCGGACTCTGTTGATAAAGGGTATTTCATTGAACCGACTATTGTCGTTGGTCTAGATCGACATGCAAGATGTGTCAAAGAAGAAATCTTCGGGCCTGTTGTCACCGTTATCCCTTTTGAAACAGAAGAAGAAGTATTAGAGCAAGCCAATGATACTCATTATGGGCTAGGTGCAACAATTTGGACGAATGACCTTCGCCGCGCACATCGTGTTGCAAGGGAGATTGAAGCGGGAATCATCTGGATCAATACTTGGTATTTAAGAGACTTAAGGACTCCATTTGGAGGGATGAAGCAAAGCGGAATCGGCAGGGAAGGCGGCATGCATAGCTTTGATTTTTACAGTGAATTGTCGAATGTAACGGTAAAACTTTAATCCTAGAAAGGAGTCCAGAAATTGACCATTCAAACGAAAAACCTTTCAGACCTATTATTGAGTGCAGAAAAATCTAGAACAGGTGTGACACCTTTAACGGAAATGAAGCCCGATTTAACAGTGAAAGAAGCATACAACATTCAATTGGATAATATTCAGGTGAAGCTAGAAAACGGGGAAATAATCAGTGGTAAAAAAATCGGACTTACTTCTCTGGCCATGCAACAGCTTCTCGGGGTGAACGAACCCGACTATGGCCATCTCCTGCAATCCATGGAAGTGGATAATAACGGGGTTATTTCTCGAAAGCAGCTTCTCGAACCGAAAGTGGAAGGAGAAATAGCATTCTTTCTAAAAAAAGATCTCAAGGGACCCAATGTGACGGTTGAGGATGTATTGGGTGCTACAGAATATGTAGTTGCTGCATTGGAGATTGTCGACAGTCGGGTGGCAGGTTGGAAAATTAAACTTTGTGACACGATTGCGGATAATGCTTCTTCTGGTCTTTACGTACTAGGTGAAAAAAAGTTGGCTCCACATCAACTAGACCTTAAGAAAGAAAAGATGTCGTTTTATAAGAATGAACAATTAATCAATGAAGGTGCCGGTAAAGCGGCTTTAGGAGATCCCGCCTTTTGTGTCGCTTGGCTAGCAAATAAACTATCTGAGTTCGGAATCACATTGAAAGCCAATGAGGTAATCCTCTCAGGTGCTTTATCTGCGGCAGTAAACGCGGAAGAGGGCGATGAATTTGTGGCTGAATTTCAAACCCTCGGAGAAGTAAAAGTGAATTTTAAATAATGAGTAGATTTCTAGATGTTGATCGGAGCAAAAGACGAAGACTCCAGCGAGAGAGTAGCGACAATGCTGAGAACCCGCAGGCTTGCCGAGGAGACTCGAAGCCTTTTGCGGAGAGCAACAGCGGCTTATAACAGTTTCTTTTAAATAAAGGGGGAATACCCATTGGGGAAAGTGAAAGTAGCGGTCATAGGTTCAGGAAACATCGGTACAGATCTAATGCTTAAACTCCATCGTTCCAAATCCCTTGAACTGACTGCCATGATTGGCATAGATCCTCATTCAGACGGCCTTAGACGTGCAAAGGCATATGGGCATACCATCATCATGAATGGAGTGGATGGTTTCCTAGAAAAGCCGGAACTTGCAGACATACTTTTTGATGCAACTTCTGCCAAAGCACATTACAGGCATGCAGAGGCATTGAAAAATACGGGGAAACATCTAATCGATCTTACTCCGGCAGCTATCGGTCCATTTGTCGTTCCGACAGTAAACCTGATGGAGCATATAAATGAACCTGTTGTAAACATGGTTACTTGCGGTGGACAGGCAACCATACCAATTATTCATGCTGTCAGTCAAGTATGTCATGTGGAGTATGCGGAAATCGTTGCAACCATTGCAAGCAAAAGTGCTGGTCCCGGGACACGCATGAATATTGAT
This sequence comes from Sutcliffiella horikoshii, assembly GCF_021991925.1. GTDB lineage: Bacteria > Bacillota > Bacilli > Bacillales > Bacillaceae_I > Sutcliffiella_A > Sutcliffiella_A horikoshii_F. Next base: position 196,084 of record NZ_RXZI01000005.1, read on the forward strand.
GAATTTACCACTACTACAGCCCGTGCCATCGAAAAAATAGGTGGTGCTAAGAATGGAAAGGCCATCATCATTCTTAATCCTGCGGAACCACCAATTTTAATGAGAGATGCTGTATACTGCCAAGTACAAAATTTGAAAGGAAAAGAAGAACAAATAAGTGCCGCGATAACTAGACGTGTTGAAGAGATTCAAGAATATGTACCTGGATATAGACTTCGCACGGAACCGATATTTGATGGAGATAAGGTCAGTATTTTCATAGAAGTAAAGGGAGCGGGGGATTACCTGCCAGACTACTCAGGTAATCTGGATATCATGACCGCAGCTGCAGTTAAAGTAGGAGAAGAGAAAGCAAGTAGATTGGTAGGAAAAAGAATTAAAACAGTTAAAGCAACATAAGAGAGGGGAGGACTAAAGGTTGAGACGTGATGTATGGATTACAGAGGTTGCCCTAAGGGATGGGAGTCATGCCATCAGTCATCAATTTACCGTCGATCAAGTAAAAAGTGTTGCCAAAGCCTTGGATGATGCGGATGTCCCTGTAATTGAAGTATCACATGGGGATGGACTTGGAGGATCTTCCCTTCAATATGGATTGTCACACACAAATGAAATGGACCTGATCAGCGCTGCAACAGAAATTGTTACCAAGGCTAAAATAGCCGTCTTGTTGCTTCCGGGGATAGGTACAATCCAGCATTTAAAAGAAGCCGCAAGCCGTGGTGCAAAAATTGCCCGAATTGCTACTCATGTTACAGAGGCGGATGTGTCAAAGCAACATATTTCTTTTGCAAAGGAGCTTGGCTTAGAAGCCGTTGGTTTTCTGATGATGTCTCATATGGCACCAACAGAAAAGTTGCTCGAACAGGCAAGCTTGATGGAAAGCTATGGAGCGGACGTTGTTTATGTAGTTGATTCTGCGGGTGCTCTTTTACCACATCAAGTAAAAGAAAGGATTCATTGTTTGCGGAACAGCTTGGATATACCTATTGGGTTCCATGCCCACAACAACCTCTCATTAGCGGTGGCCAATTCCTTAGTTGCAATAGAACAAGGGGCAACCAGAATAGATGGAAGCATTCGTTGTCTTGGGGCAGGGGCTGGTAATACACAGACAGAAGTGTTGGTATCTGTTCTTGACAGGCTGAATATCCAAACTGGTATTGATGTTTATAAAATGATGGATGTGGCAGAAGAGATTGTCGCTCCTATTTTGCAGAAGCCACAAGAAATCACGAGGGAAGGGCTATTGCTTGGTTATGCAGGCGTTTACTCAAGTTTCTTGGTTCATGCCAATAAAGCGGCATCACAGTTTAAGGTAGATGCAAAAGATATATTAATAGAATTAGGCAAACGAAAAGTAGTCGGCGGACAAGAAGATATGATTATCGATATCGCTGCCGAGATGGCCAAAAAGACCGTGAAAGCTTAAAAGGAGGATCTATAATGGACTTACTTCAAATTGCAAAACATGTGGCAGATCACCAAAAAAATGGACAAGAGATGGATAAAATCACTCTCACTCACCCTGAAATGAATGTGGAGCATGCTTATGAAATTCAAAAACTAAGCATGGATCAGGCAATAAACAACGGAGACAGGTTAATCGGTTGGAAAATGGGATTGACCAGTAAGGCAAAACAAGTGTCAGTGGGAGTGGAGGAGGCCATTTATGGTAGATTGACTTCTTCCATGGAATTGACGGAACCAACCTTACATATTGGCAATCTCATTCATCCGAGAGTGGAGCCTGAGTTTGCATTTATTCTCAACAAAGAATTGAAAGGAGATCAAATTACAGTTCGTGATGTTTGGATGGCAACAGAATGCATCTTTCCTGCCATAGAGGTCATTGATAGCAGGTATCGTAATTTCTCCTTTACTTTAGAGGATGTTGTGGCTGACAATGCATCATCATCCAAGTTCATTCTAGGCAATCAAGCTTTTTCCCCTTATTTTACTTCTTGGGATAAGGTCGGGGTGACAATGACTAGAAATGGGGAGACGGTTCAATCCGGAGTGGGAGCGGCAGTATTGGATCATCCTGTGAAGTCTATTGTGGAATTGGTGAAGATGCTTCATCGGGAAGGACTTTCCGTCCATCCGGGTATGGTGGTTCTTGCTGGTGGAATTACGGAAGCAATCAATGTCTACAACGGGGATGTAATAGAGGTTCACTACGATCATTTAGGAACAATGAAGTTGAACGTCGAGTTGTAGAGGAGAAGCAATATGCCAATTACCCACATTCATTTGTTGGAAGGCAGAAGTGTCGAACAAAAACAAGAATTGATTCAAAATGTCACTCAAGCCATCACCCAAACCCTCGGAACCACTCCTGAACAAGTTAGGGTGTTGCTCATGGAGATACCTAAAGAAAATTGGGGAACCGGCGGGGTTACAAAGGCACAAACTGATCGGTAGAGCAACTAAGAAGGAGGGACAAAAATTGTTGATTCATGGAGCTGGAAATGTCAGCTTACCAAAAACCATCGTGACGATAGGGGCATTTGATGGTGTACATAGAGGCCATCAAACACTTATCAAGGAAATTGCGCAAAAGGGGCGCAGGCTAAAGGTGCCAAGTGTCGTTTACACATTTGATCCACCACCTCGAGCATTTTTACAAGATGCCCGAACGCTTTCCCCTATACATGAAAAGATAAGGAGGATGCAAGCATTAGGGGTGGATCATTGTATTGTTGCTACATTCAATCAAAAATATTTGCAACAAACTGCGTTTCAATTCATGTATGAACTTCAACAATTGAATCCTGTAGAAGTTGTGGTAGGGAAAGACTTTCGCTTCGGAAAAAATCGTACTGGGGACATATCCCTATTGAAGCAATGTTTTAAAGTAAAAGTTATCGAGCCAGTATTTTGTTCGAATGGAAAAGTCATTTCATCCTCAAGGATAAGAGAGTTGGTCAGCAGAGGAGAAAACAAACAAGCTTTCTCCTTACTAGGTTGGCCCGTTTAATCTGAGTCTAAAGGAAAATAAAGGGGGAGAACGATGAAAAAGGTAAAAAGAAATATAGTCATGATCATGGTCATGTCATTGGTATTGTTACTGACAGCATGTGGAGGAGACGAAGCTAGCGGTAATGAAACAGGGAAGACTTATTCCTTTAAATTAGCACATATTACCCCAACCAACCATATGTGGCATCAGGCTGCGGAAAAATTTGCAGAAGAACTGGAAAGCAAATCCGATGGAAGAATGAAAGTGGAAATCTATCCTGCAAGCCAGCTTGGAACAGAAGCAGATATGGTGCAACAAATTGAGGCAGGATCTGTAGACTTTGGATTGATCACGGCGGCTTATATGAGTTCCCGCTCTCCTTCTTTTGCCGCATGGTTTATGCCATATGCTTTTGAAGATATCAATGCCGCCCATGAAGCAAGGACCTCAGATGTTTCTAAGAAAATTTTGGCTACATTGGATGAGCAAGGTCTTGTTGGATTGGATTATCTATTTGCCGGTCAACGTGTCATGCTGTTTAAAGACAAGGAAGTGACTTCACCAGAAGATATGGCCGGTTTAAAGTTACGTGTTACGCCAAGTCCGCCGATGCAAGATTTTTACCGTTCCGCAGGTGCCTCTCCTGAAGGATTGCCACTTCCTGAAGTTTATGCAGCCGTTCAAACAGGTGTAATAGATGGTATGGATATGGATTTGGATGCTGCAATCACCAATAAATACTTTGAAGTCGTAGAATATGGAGCTGTTACCAACCATATGGTTTGGCCATCGGTTGCCATCGTGAATAAATCCACATTTGAGGGAATGTCTGAAGCTGACCAAAAGTTAGTTCGTGATGCATTGACAGTGGCCACCGACTTTGCAGTAAACACTCGTTCTGGTCAAGAGGAAGAGTTCAGGAAAACGTTAAGTGAAAACGGAATGAAAATCTATGATATACCTGCGGATGCTTTTGCAGATCAGATTGCAGAGTTTGATGCGAAATACAAAGAAGCAGACCCTCTAATTAAAGAATTTATTGAAGCGTATAGAAAATAGGATTTGAAGGGGGAAGTCACGAGATGATGAAAATCAGTGACGGAATAGCCAAAGTCGAGAAATTTCTCGGTGCATTCTTGATGTTGTGCATGGCGGTTATCATTACACTATCAGTTGCCTTCCGATACTTCCTGAACTCCCCCCTGTCATGGGCCGGGGAAGTATCTATCTTTCTATTAATCTGGATCAGCTTTATTGGGGGTAGCTTGGGACTGAAATATAAGTCCCAAGCTTCTGTTTCGATATTCTTGGAGTATGTGCCATTACATATAAGGAAGATAATGATCCTGATTGGTCATCTATGTATGTTGTTCTTTCTACTGATCATTTTATATTATACCTATGCTTGGATACTATCACCCAATGTAGCTTTGCAGAAATCCAGTGGTATTCTTTTACCCATGTGGATACCATATAGCGCAGTCCCAATTGGTCTGACTTGTGCAGCTTTTCATATCTTGACAAATTTACTAGTTGTATTAAGAGAGGGGGAAGTAAATTGACGATACTGGTAATTGTCTTATTTTTTGTATTTTTACTAATCGGTATCCCAATTTCTCTCGTCCTGGGAATGACAACTGTTTTGTACTTCTTACTTGTAGGAAGTCCTGTGCTTCTTCAATCCACACCTATGCGTTTATATTCTGGACTTGAAAATTTCGGTCTATTGGCGATTCCACTCTTCATGCTTGCAGGGGAATTGATGAATAGCGGTGGAATTACGACAAGGCTTGTGAAATTCTCTAAAACATTAATTGGACACGTGAGAGGTGGCCTAGCATATGTGACGATTATATCCAATATGTTTATTGCATCCATATTAGGTTCAGCAAATGCTCAAGCTGCGATGATGAGTAAAGTCATGGTCCCGGAAATGGAAAGAGAAGGGTACAAAAGAGAGTTTTCCTCCGCGCTCACCCTTGCTTCCTCCATTGTCGCCCCCATCATTCCTCCAAGTATGATATTCATTATTTATGGGACTCTCTCTGGCACTTCCATAGGTGGATTATTTATGGCAGGAATAATTCCCGGAATCATTTATGGCTTGGGGTTTATTGGTCTCATCGCTTTTATGGGTTATAAGTACAATTTTCCCAAAAGTGAACGTTCGTCCTTTAGAGAGATCCTGCATCATGGGTTGTATGTCATACCTGCATTAAGTGTTCCATTTATCATTATCTTCGGTATTTTAAGCGGTGCCTTTACCCCGACGGAATCGGCTGCGGTCGCATGTTTCGTCGCGCTGATAGTTGGTATGTTCCTCTACAAGGAATTGAAGCTGAAGAATATTCCAAAGCTATTGATGAACACGGTGATAAGTACAGCCACCGTAACGTTCCTCATTGCGATGGCAAACATCTTTGGCTGGATGATTGCCTTCGAACAAATACCACAACTTGTAGCCGATGGCATGCTAAGTATTTCGGAAAATCCGCTTGTTTTCTTATTGATGGTTAATTTGATGCTCCTGTTGCTTGGAGCCGTTTTAGACGGCATTGCCGCATTAATTATTCTGATTCCTGTATTAATGCCTCTTGTTGTTGCATTTGGGATAGACCCTATCCATTTTGGGGTCATCATCTGTATCAATTTGACCATTGGGCTGTTAACCCCACCTGTTGGCACTGGATTGTTTGTTGTCTCTTCCATTGCGGATGTGAAAATCGAAAAGCTGATAAAGGCTACAACCCCATTTTTGATCATGGGAATTCTTATTCTGGTGATTATCACATATTGGGCGGACGCGGTTTTATTTATCCCGAGGATGCTAGGTTTCTAAGAGGTGGCCGGACCGAATTGGTTCGGTTTTTTTCTTTGTAAAATAAATGAAACCTCAGGAGTCTCCTTGCGTATTTATGTAGAGATAGTTTTTTGGAGGGGGATATCATGCACGATACATATAGAGGGCTTACAAAAGTTCTCTGGGGATTTCTTTTAGTTTTAATAGACATAAACATTGAATATGTAGATATTGTTCCGGATTTTATCGGCTATGCTATGGTGGCATATGGTTTGATGCAACTAGATTTCGAAAAAGAGCGAAATTGGGCAGCGGGAATAGCAATTTTTTCATTTCCTTCTTTTTTTATACCTAATCGTAATTTACTTGCACCGGTTGCTGAAGGGTATTATTTGGAGGATTTATATTTTACCTCCCTTTTGGTCTTACACTTTATATTGATGTATTTTGTCATTACAAGACTGATAAAAGCAGCAGAAAGAAAAGGGGTATTTGATATTGTCCAAAAGGCAAGGTTCAGATTAACCCTTTATGCCACAGCAAATATTTTTATCCTAGTAGCTTCGCCGTTTGTAGTTGTTTATGAGAAAGTCTTGGCACTCCCAGTAATCGCCGTTGCAATTTTTTTATTTGTGATGGAAATAATTCTCTTAATTCAAATCTCTCATTTTAGAAAAGTATTATAGGATAGGAGGAGAGATAAAATGACCTTTGTATGGTTGATGTTGACGGTTGCTTTAGCACTTGTGCTTGTTGACGTGGTAGTACGAAAGGCGTTGAACATTAAGCGTGTCAAACTGACGGATCCAAAAGCAAAAAAAATAGATATGTTGGGCAGGATCCTTTGTGCTGTTATACTTTTTGTGACCTTTCCACCACTTCTTGACAACGGGGTAATTCAGCTAAAATACTTATTTATGATAATGTTTTCGGTTCTGTTTATTTTCCAAGCAATTATTCAATACATCTTTATTAAAGAATCTAAGGAATATATCATCACTTTGTTAATGAGTCTGGTTTTCATTGTTTTTATGTTTAATATTGATTTACTAATTGACCTCTACTCTTAAGTATAATGAATAAAAAAACGAGCCAAGATCATTCCTGGCTCGTTTTTCTTTATCAATCTATTAAAAAAACATGGACGCTCCAGCTAGTAGTGTCGTAATTAGCATAACGCCAATCATTAAATATACGACAACTTTTTGGAATTTGCGGTTCATCATTTGAGTTCATTCACTCCCCATTTATTCTACTATCCCTATTCTACATGGATTTCATTTCTTTCTCAAGTTAGGATTCTAGACGAATAAGGAAGGAATTTTGCACAATAAGTCGAAATGTTATAGAGTCATAGTTAGGGGACATACAACAAGGGGGATTGGCATGATTAAAAATGTAAATCATATTGGGATTGCTGTAAGCTCAATTGAGACAGCGCTTCCATTTTATACAGAGACACTGGGGTTAACTTTTGAAGCCGTCGAACATGTAGCAGAGCAAAGAGTAAGAGTGGCATTCATCAATGCCGGGAATTGTAAGCTGGAGTTGTTGGAACCGACCTCTCCTGATAGCCCGGTTGCCAAATTTATTGAAAAGCGTGGGGAAGGTATCCACCATGTAGCCTTAAGTGTAGAATCCATAGAAGATAGAATTCAAGAAATGATTGAAAAGGGAATCCCGATGATTGACAAGCAATCCCGTGTCGGGGCAGGCGGGGCGAATATCGCTTTCATGCATCCGAAAGCAAGCAATGGCGTACTGGTAGAATTCTGCGAAAAGGCGGCGAAACACCATGACAATTGATATCTATGAAAAAATTAACGAGCTTTATGACAAACGTCGCGAAGTAGAACTTGGCGGTGGAGACGACCGGATTGACAAGCAGCATGAAAAAGGGAAGTTGACGGCTAGAGAGCGAATCGAACTTCTTGTGGATGAAGGGACTTTTGTAGAGCTTAATCCATTTATCGAGCACCGTTGCAATGATTTTGGACTGCAAGGAAAGAAAGGCCCTGGAGATGGGGTCGTTACAGGGTATGGAAAAGTGAACGGCAAACCAATCTATTTATTCTCTCAAGACTTCACTGTGTTTGGTGGAGCCTTAGGGGAAATGCATGCAAAGAAAATCGCCAATGTCATGGATATGGCAGCGAAAAATGGTGCACCGATTGTCGGCTTGAATGATTCCGGTGGAGCGCGAATTCAGGAAGGTGTTCTTTCATTAGATGGATATGGACATATTTTTTACAGAAATTCCATTTATTCAGGTGTGATTCCACAGATATCTGTCATTATGGGACCATGTGCGGGTGGGGCTGTCTATTCACCAGCCATTACAGATTTTGTTTTTATGGTGGAAAAGACGAGTCAGATGTTTATCACGGGACCAAAAGTAATCGAAACGGTAACAGGGGAGAAAATCAGCTCAGAAGACCTCGGCGGGGCAAAAGTACATAACGCGATAAGCGGTAATGCCCACTTCTCCAGTTCATCGGAGGAAGAGGTATTGGCACAGGTACGAAACCTGCTAAGCTACCTTCCACAAAACAATGACGAAAAGCCGGAACGAATTTCTTGTGAACAAGGTGATGACTACCGGCCGGATTTAGCGGATGCCATTCCGTTTGACGCAATCAGACCGTATGATGTTCGAATTGTCATCAACCAGGTGGTGGATGAAGGTTCATTCATGGAGGTTCATAAAGATTTTGCCAAAAACATCGTGGTCGGATTAGCAAGGTTAAAGGGAGAAGTCGTAGGGCTTGTTTGTAACCAACCAAAAGTCATGGCAGGCGGCTTGGATATCGATTCATCCGATAAAGCGTCCAGATTCATACGATTCTGTGACTCATTCAATATTCCATTGATTACATTTGAAGATGTCACAGGATTCTTCCCGGGTGTTAAACAGGAGCACGGCGGAATCATCCGTCATGGTGCCAAAATCCTTTACGCTTATTCGGAAGCGACTGTGCCAAAGCTGACCGTGATTTTACGTAAAGCATATGGTGGGGCATATGTAGCTCTAAACAGTAAATCCATTGGTGCAGACCTTGTATTTGCATGGCCTAATGCCGAAATCGCAGTAATGGGTCCTCAAGGAGCAGCAAACATCATCTTTGCCCGTGAAATCAATGAGAGCGATAATCCGGAAGAGACACGCGCCCAGAAGATTGAAGAGTATCGTGAAAAGTTTGCCAACCCATATGTTGCAGCAAGTCAAGGGATGGTAGATGATGTGATCGATCCGAGAGAGACAAGGGTAAAATTGATTCAATCGCTAGAAATGCTCCGCAATAAAAAGGAAACAAGACCATATAAAAAACACGGGAACATCCCGCTATAATTCATTAAGAAAGATAGTAGGTTGATAAGGGCCTGCTATCTTTTTTTACTAAAAAGGGGAAGAATGGCATGGTTATTCTGGTAAAAGTAAAGCAAAGGGAAGAAGAGGTCCTTCATAATCTTATACAGTTCTATATTTACGAGTTCACAAGATTTAATAAACAAATTCAACTAGAAATGGATGGGAAGTATAAACCATTTAATTTGGAAAAGTATTGGAGTGAAAAAGAGTACCATGCATTTTTTGTTAAATCAGGAGAGGAACTTGCTGGTTTTGCCTTGGTGGAAGAGGGACAGGGAGATGCTCCAAGTGTTATAGAAGAGTTCTTAATCTTGAGAAAGTTTCATGGCAAAGGGCTGGGGAAAATTGCCGCTCAACAGCTTTTTTCTATGTTCCCTGGTAAGTGGGAGGTGCATCAAATTGAAAACAACTATCCAGCCCAGGCTTTTTGGAGAAAAACAATTAAGGAATATACAAGTAACACTTTTACAGAGCGATATGATGAATATAGAAGATCTATTCAAGAGTTCGATACCAATGCTTAGCCATAATAATCAAGGAAATAATCGCTTGATTAGGTTATAATAGGATGGGATTCAAAAAGTAGTAGGAGGAACATACATATGATTAACAGAGACAGACTTGTCGAAGAATTTTTAGAGCTTGTACAGGTAGACTCAGAAACAAAATTCGAAGCAGAGATTTGCAAAGTATTAAAAGAGAAATTCACCGCGCTTGGTGTCCAAGTAGTAGAAGATGATACCATGAATGAGACTGGTCATGGTGCAGGTAACCTGATCTGTACACTTGAAGGCACAAAAGATGGTGTTGATACCATTTATTTCACGTCCCATATGGACACGGTAGTTCCTGGTAAGGGTATCAAACCATCCATTAAAGATGGCTACATTGTGACTGACGGTACGACTATCCTAGGAGCAGATGATAAAGCAGGTCTTGCTGCAATGCTTGAAGCGGTAAAAATACTAAAAGAAAATAACATCGAACATGGAAAAATCGAGTTCATTATCACAGTGGGTGAAGAATCCGGTCTTGTAGGAGCAAAAGCTCTAGATCCAGCTTTAGTAACTGCAAAATTCGGTTTTGCCCTTGATAGCGACGGGACTGTTGGAAACATCATTGTAGCAGCACCAACCCAAGCAAAAGTAAAAGCAACTATTTACGGAAAGACGGCTCATGCTGGAGTTGCACCAGAAAAAGGGATTTCTGCGATAACGATTGCTGCTAAATCCATTGCAAAAATGCCTTTAGGTCGTATTGATGAAGAAACAACTGCAAACATTGGACGTTTTGAAGGTGGCGGTCCAACAAACATTGTCTGTGACCGTGTCGATATACTAGCAGAAGCTCGTTCATTAGTTCCTGAAAAAATGGAAGAGCAAGTGGCGAAAATGAAGGATGCATTTGAAACAGTTGCAGCAGATATGGGTGGCCGTGCGGAAGTAACGGTAGACGTTATGTACCCTGGCTTCAAATTTGCTGATGGCGATCATGTGGTGGAAGTGGCAAAGCGTGCGGTTACTGAGATTGGAAGAACGCCTGAACTACAACGTAGCGGTGGAGGCAGTGATGCCAATGTTATCGCAGGGTTTGGCGTTCCAACGGTAAATCTTGCAGTTGGATACGAAGAGATACACACGACAAATGAAAGAATGCCAATTGAAGAATTGATTAAAACAACTGAACTTGTAGTAAGCATCATGAAGGAAGTAGCAAAATAAAAAATGGGAAAGCTTGGTGAATTTGCCAAGCTTTTTTTTATACCTTGTTTTATAATAGAGAAAAAGGGCGAATAGGAGAAAAGTCATGGAATCCAAAAAACTAGTTATCTTTGAAGCAAATGGAGAAGAATATGGTATACCGGTGGAATATGTGGTTTCCATAGAAAAATTGGGGACAGTCAATGCTTTGCCAGAAATGGAAAGCTATCTAAAGGGAATAACAAAAGTGAGAGACGAGTTAATTCCCGTATTGGATAGTAAGTATGTATTATTTACTGACTACATCCTCAAAGATGACAAAACACGTTTGATAGTGATAAAGACATCAGAACTTTCGATAGGATTATTAGTGGAAGATGCAAAAGAGATTTTGGACGTAAACGAAGAAGCTATTAAAGATCTCTTAGCGTTTCAGTCAACTCCTTATATTAGTGGTATGGTCAATCTTGAAAATCGGTTAATTGCAATTATTGAACCTGATAACTTAATTGGTAGTCTGCGAAATATTCAACACATCAAGGGTGCCCTCGAAACCGCTACGCTTTAAAGTCGATGAAAAAACCATGCTGATATGTATTCAAGACCACTCGTTTCCTCGCGAGTGGTCTTGTTTTAGTACATTAAGCTATTGCTTTTGTATTTAATTTAACGTCAATATTTCCCTGTGTAGCTTTTGAATAAGGACAAACGGTATGTGCCTGTTCTACAAGCTTTTCTGCTTCCGCTTGTGAAACACCACTTATGTTTACATTTAACACAACTGCCAGCCTGAAGCCGCCATCCGTATCTTTACCAATCGAAACTTCTGCAATGACTTCAGATTCAATTTTCTGCCTTGCTTGTCGTGCAACCAGGTTTAAAGCACTGTCAAAGCAAGCGGAATATCCTGCAGCAAATAGTTGTTCCGGGTTCGTCGCGCCTTCTTTTTCCGTTCCACCCAAAGACTTGGGCATAGTAAGTGCCAAATCTAATGTGCCATCTTCACTTTGTATTTTTCCTGCTCTTCCACCTGAGGCTGTAACTTTTGCAGTATAAAGTGCTTCCATGTAATCTCCACTCCTTTTAATTGTGTAAAATTATATTGTGCAAAACTTAATTCTTCCCTATAATAACGTGCAAAAATTATTTAGTCAATTGATAAGTTGTGCAAAAGATATTTGTTTAAGTGATACTGGATAGGTACAATAGTATTATGGATAGATTTAAAGGAGACAGATGAATGGAAAGCAACTTAAGGCTAGAGAATCAATTGTGTTTTAAGATTTACTCGGCAGAAAAAAAGATGACCAAATTATATAGAGCTTATTTAGACGAAATTGGAATTACTTATCCTCAATACTTAGTGCTATTGGTACTATGGGAGCAGGATAATATTTCTGTGAAGGAGTTAGGTGAAAAGCTCATGCTTGACTCTGGGACATTAACTCCAATGCTTAAGCGGATGGAAATAAATCAATTAATTACTAGAAACCGATCTAAAAAAGATGAACGCGTTGTGGTCATATCTCTTACCCAAAAAGGTAAGGAAATTAACCAAGAGGTAGAATGCATTCCCACTAAATTTCTGGAACAAGTATCATTAGATACAAATGATTTGCAAGTGTTAAGCAACCTTTTATCAAAACTGGTAGAAAGATAAACGGCTAACTGTTATCTATTGAGGTATTTAGTGGAAATTAAAAAGGCAAGAAAGTTTAGGATGGATAGTATGAGTGAAAAAATCACAAAAAGACATCGGATTATTTTTCATGTAGATATGAATAGCTTTTACGCATCTGTTGAGATGGCCTATGATCCAGCCCTTAAAGGAAAACCGGTGGCTATTGCTGGAAACGTGGAAGAACGTAAGGGAATTATCGTCACATGCAGTTATGAAGCAAGGGCTTTTGGGGTTAGAACCACGATGCCGTTGTGGGAGGCAAGGCAAAAATGTCCCCAGCTTATTGTACGGAAGCCTAATTTTGATAGGTACAGAAAAAGTTCTCAAGCAATGTTTGAGCTGTTAAGAGAATATACAGATTTAGTTGAACCGGTTTCAATTGATGAAGGATATATGGATGTAACAGATTACTCAGGATCTTTGTCTCCCTTGCAAATAGCGGAGGAAATCCAAACAAGGTTGCAAAAAGAATTATTGCTTCCCTGCAGCATTGGAATCGCCCCGAATAAGTTCCTGGCAAAAATGGCCTCAAATATGAAAAAGCCAATGGGAATTACTATTTTAAGAAAAAGGGAACTTCAAAAAATCCTCTGGCCTTTAAATGTGGGGGAGATGCATGGAGTTGGATCTAAAACTGCAGAAAAACTTAAAACAATAGAAATTGATACCATAGGTGACCTAGCTAAGGGAAATGACTATCAATTAAAACATCTTCTCGGTATTAATGGTGAGAGGTTGAAGAAGAGAGCAAATGGTGTAGATAATCGCCCTGTTGATCCAGATAGTGTATCAGAGTTTAAAAGCATAGGGAACTCTACTACATTACCAAAGGATACGGATGATGAGCGGATGATAGAACAAACCATTGAGAAGCTTGCAGCATCAGTAAGTGCTAGAATGAAAAGAAAATCAGTGCTTAGTCAAAACATTCAGCTGATGATTCGGTATGGCATACATCATACAGTTACAAGAAGTAGAAAGTTATCTAATCCAATAGAATCCGAACCCCAAATAAAAGAAGCTGCCATGTTTTTGTTAAGAAAGCATTGGAATGGAGAACCTGTTCGATTACTAGGTGTCACAGCACAAGAATTGGTTGAAAAAGATGATTCCGTTAAACAGCTAGATCTCTTTACCTTCCAAGAAGATGCCAAACAAGAACCATTACATAAAACCCTTCAGGACCTGGAAGAGAAATTTGGGAAAGGTATTATAAAAAAAGGAATTAAGAATAAAAATACAGCAGATGCTGGGTCAAAGGCTAAAATTACAACAAGTTTTCAAAAGGATTTCTTGGAATAGGAATGTTGAACTGTAAACCATATTGGTTTGCAGTTTCAGACTGTTCACAAACTATAATTTAGTTAGGTTAACTGTTGAAACAGTTGATCTGCGTTGCAGGAGCTTCGCTTTCCGCGGGCGGTCCGGAAGCCTCCTCAGGCTACGCCTTGCGGGGTCTTCCCTGTCCCTTCCTCCCGCAGGAGTCTCTGCTCCTTCCACTGCGATCAACTAGAAACTATCATCATTTTTGGACGTTGTCTATACACTGGAACTATAAACCATAGGTTTGCAGTTTTTTTTTTATGTCTTTAAATGATAAAAAAATGATTAATAATCTGTCCCATAAACTTATATATATAAGGGGAGGAGGATTGCAACCATGAAGAGAATGCGTCGGACTTCCCTTTTAAAAAGTGGGCCATTGCCTATAAAGTACGTATTTTTAATTACATTTATTTTATTTAACATTTTGACGGTTTTCAGTTTGATTATCATTAATAAGAATTTGGAACCAAGCTTAAGGAGTATAGCAGAGACCAAGGCACGTCAGATTGCAACACAAGCCATCAATGATGCGGTTTCAAAAAAGATCGCAGATAGTTTGAATCCCGAGGAATTGATTATAGTTTTGAACGAAGGAACAGATCACGTGGCTTTTGGTACAAATCATAGAGTTGTAAATAGGGTTATTTCCGAGACTACGTTAAGAGTACAAAGATATTTGGATTTTCTAGAGGAAGGTAATTTGGAAGGCCTGGAATCATATAAAAATGATTTGAATATAGATTATGAAGAATCAAAAAAGCAAAACGGTATTGTCTATAATGTCCCGTTGGGGATGGCGACCAAAACGACGCTTTTCTCAAACCTAGGACCAAAGATCCCGGTTCGCTTTGAGATATTAGGAGATGTTATTTCCAATGTTGAAACAAAAGTTATTGAAACAGGAATAAATAATACGGTCATTGAAATCTATGTTAATGTAAGTGTGAAAATGAATATCATCATTCCATTGGTAGAGCAACCGATGGAAATTAATAACTCTGTGAAGATAGGCGATTTGATTATCCCTGGTAAGGTCCCTATGTATTATCAAGGAAGCGGTAACGGTGGTGGAGGGGTTGCACCAGTTATTATTCCTGAAAATCCGGTGGAAGAGGAAAAGAATAATAACTGATTATCCTGTCCTGTGGTGTCCGATCGCAGGACTTTTTTTGTTTTGGACGTCTGGCTTTTTAAGGTAGGCAACCACATCTTCTTTACAAACATCCACGACAGAGCTAATTATATCCAAGTCATTGGTAACTTTATAGGTAATCAATCTTTTTGCAATTTCGAGTGCTGTTTCTTTTGAAGGATAGGAAGTATCAGGATTCATGGTGAGACTCTTCATGAGTATTGATGATATTCTTCATACCTGGAATTGCAATCAGGCTTAGGGAAGTCATAAGGCTGAGCATGAACATAGGGGCATTGCTTGTCTTATCTGTCATCATGACATAAAAAAGGATGGCAAAACCTGAAACGGCCAAAAGTTTTAGAATAACGTAAAAAGAGTGTTGGATTAATTTCATAATTATCACCTCATCAGTATTTAGAACATTTGTTCTGTTTTCATTATAGTCGAACAAACGTTCTAAAAGCAAGTGTTAAATGAAAAAAAAATAACACCTTTATAAAGTGTTATTTTAATAGAGATTTATCCAATAGGGCAGATAGTTCTGATAAGTCTTTTACTGTATAGTTGGCTTCACTATCTTTAAATAATTCAAAAGGATCGATACAAATGGTTTTGCAACCCATAATGGCAGCAGGGAGAATTTCGTTAATATAGTTATCACCCACACTCAACATTTGATTATAGGGGACATGGTGTTGCTTAGATATATATGTAAGACGATCTGTTGTATTTATCGGTTTATTTGCTTCATAGATCTTATCATGGAAAAAAGATGTGAATCCCAACTTTTTCAAAATGACATCACTATCTGTCTGGGGACTATTGGTCATTAAGACTAATGTGTACTTGGTATGCAACTTTTCTAATACTTGGGCAAACTCTTTGAGTGGTTCTAATATAAAGTCATCGGTCATCATATGTTCCCTTGTTTGGAGGAAGGCAGCATATGCTTGTTCACTAGTTAATCCATAGTGCTTCGCAATGGAAACCGGTACCCACCATAAGTCCCCGATACTGAGCATATCGAATAGGTCAAATGAGAGTGAGTCAGGATAATGAGAAGTAAGTTCTTCTTTTGTCACTTCTACTCCTTCCCATGTCCAGCCGTTCGTTACCTTCCCATTAAGATGCGCTAGAATAAGGTCCTTTTTGGCATCATAAACCCTACCAATCTTTAAAGTGTGTGTTCCTTCTCCGACCGCAATGTAGTCTTCCTCAAATAGGGTCTGTTTTTCGAAAGGCAGTTTACCTTTCAGTAGGTTGGCATAGTACTGAAAATGATGGGTATCCTCGTATAAAGTTCCATCGAGGTCAAATACAATTGTTTTTAAATGTTCCATAGCTAGTCTCCTTTTCCGTAATATTATCATTGTACTATATTCCTCCATACTCTTATGGAAATTTCTATAATTGAGTATAATGGAACAAGAGGAGCGGATGAATATGAAATTGACGTTTTTAGGTACTGGATCTGGTGTACCTGCGAAGCATCGAAATGTATCGTCTTTAGCATTACATATAGATGACAAAGAAGGATCCGTGTGGCTTTTTGACTGTGGAGAAGCAACGCAGCATCAAATTTTACATACATCTTTAAAACCAAGGAAGATAACAAAGATATTTATTACACACTTACATGGAGACCATATTTTCGGCTTGCCAGGTCTTTTAAGCAGTCGCTCTTTTCAAGGTGGGGAAACAGCCTTAACGGTCTATGGGCCTAAAGGGGTCAGAGAATATATAGAAACGTCTTTGCGAGTGAGCATGACGCACGTGAAGTATCCTCTTATCATTGAAGAGTTTGATGAGGAAGGATTATTTTGTGACGAAGAGGATTACTATATCGAAGGGAAGAAGCTGGTTCACGGGATTCCTTCTTATGGTTTCCGCATTGTCCAAAAGGATTTGCCTGGAGCCTTATTGATGGATAAGGTCAAGGAAAATAATATCCCATCAGGGCCACACCTTCAATGCTTGAAAGAAGGGAAGCAGGTTACGCTAGCTGATGGGAGAATAGTGGATGGGAAAGATTTCATCGGCCCTCCCAAAAAAGGAAAAGTTATTACGGTCCTTGGGGATACAAGGTACAATGAGACATCGATTGAGTTAGGATTAGCTTCTGATGTTCTTATCCATGAGGCTACGTTTGCAGCGAAGGATGAAATGTTGGCAAAAGAATATTTTCATTCGACGACCATTCAGGCCGCAAAAATCGCCAAGGAGGCAGGTGCCTCGCAATTGTTGCTTACCCATATAAGTGCCAGGTACCAAAAAGAAGAGGTAACGATGTTACTTGAAGAGGCAAGAGCGGCTTTCCCCAACACATTAGTGGTAAATGATTTTGATGTGATTGAAATAAAGTGAGGGATCATCCATGATACAGGGAATCAATCATTTATTATTTTCTGTTTCCGACCTTGAAAAGTCGATTGGATTCTACCAAAGCGTATTTGGTGCAAAACTTTTAGTAAAAGGGAAAAGTACGGCTTATTTTGATTTGAACGGGATATGGCTTGCTTTGAATGAAGAAAAGTATATTCCTAGGGCTGAGATTGAGCATTCCTATACACACATAGCCTTTTCCGTTGATCCATCGGATTTTGATGAAATGACAGAAAAACTTTATCGACTAAATGTCACTATACTTGCGGGAAGACCGAGAGATGAAAAGGACAAAAAGTCTATCTATTTCACTGATTTGGATGGTCATAAGTTTGAATTCCATACTGGGACATTAAAGGATAGATTGGACTATTATAAACAGGAAAAGAATCATATGGAGTTTTTTAATTAGGCACTTTTCTCCAATTCTGTTTCTATTCACTAGTAAAATGTCAGCAATTGGACTTTTTACAGGACTTTACAATAATAGCCTTTATATAAGAGGGAGTGATTACTATCGAGGGAATCGTTCTTTTTGGTTTCTGTATTACATTTATGTTACAAATGTTACGAAGGTGGAGGATAAACTAGATAACCATTGTTATCCTGAATGATTTTAGAAGGGAAATAACCTCTTTTAAAGAGTAGTAATCCTTCAGGCCAATTAATGGTATAAAAGAAAAAATAGAGGCTATAGATCTGCACTAGATAGAGGTTTAGCAAGGAAGGCTGGTTTCCAATTTTAGCTATTTTACCTAACTTTAAAAGTCTTGTAACAATAGAAAGATAGAGGATTGGTACAATATTACATATAAAGTAAGGGGGAGAGAAAATGGCTAAAGAAATTATAAATAATGAAGATCTTTACGAAATGTTAGACGGATTTCTACGTGATCCCAGGGCTTTTTGGGATGACTTTTATGAGAACCGAAACAAGGAGATTCCATTCTTTAAAATAAATGGTCCGGATGAAAACCTAGTTTCCTATATTGAAAATGGGCTGTCACCTAAACGAGTGTTAGAGATTGGATGTGGTCCTGGACGAAATGCGATATATTTAGCAAAAAAAGGCTGTGTAGTAGATGCTATCGATATTTCGGAAAATGCACTTATTTGGGCAAAAGAAAGGGCTCTTTCTGAGGATGTAGATATTAACTTTCACCATTCCTCCCTTTTTGAGTTTGAATTGGAACCCAACACTTATGATTTCGTATATGACAGTGGCATGTTCCATCATCTTGCCCCACATCGCCGACTTAGCTATATAGAAACGATAAAGAAAGCCCTTAAAGGTGGCGGTCACTTAGGATTGGTCTGTTTTAATAAGAAAGGTGCATCAGAAACTTTAGACTGGGATGTTTATGCACAAAGAAGCATGAACGGAGGAATTGGGTATTCAGAAGAAAGGTTGAAACGTCTTTTTCAAGCGGACTTTGATATCCTTGAATTTAGGGAAATGGTAAAGGCGTCGCAACCAGCAGAAGTGTTTGGTGAGGAGTTTTTATGGACGAGTCTGATGAGAGTTAAATAGAATTTGATTACTTGAAACCAAAACTATTTCTATACGTAAATAACATAGGAAGAAAAGGGGGAGTCATTTTGTTCACAGATTTGAACCAAGAATTATTAGAGGTTAAAGACAACCTGCGTAAAAAAGCGAAGTATGAAGAACATATAGAAAGGTTGGATACATATTTAGCAGAAGAAAAGCGGAAAAAATATCAGTTGGAGTCTCTTCTTGAAAAAGAAGAAGAGGATGTTGCACGTTTAGAACGATTTACATTAACGAGTGTCTTCTATTCGATGATCGGCAAAAAATTGGAAAAGCTTGATCAAGAGCAAAAGGAAGTACTTGCTGCAAAACTGAAATATACAGAAGTGATCGAGACGATGGAGGACGTGGAGCAGGAGCTGTCAGAATTCCGAGCGCTACTTGCCCCTGTTGTCAATGCTCCTATCAGATACCAAGCTATTATCCGTGAGAAAGAAAGGCTTATACAAGACTCCGATTCTATTTGGAGTGTCAAATTATATGAAATAGCAGATAAAGAGGCAGATCTGCAAACGAATCTGAATGAGTACAATGAAGCGATTGGTGCTGGTGATTTGGCACTTGTTGCATTAGAGAGTGCGCTATCTTCCCTGGATTCTGCTAAGGGATGGTCTACGTTTGATATGTTTGGAGGGGGAATGGTATCCACTGCGATGAAGCATAGCCGCTTGGATGATGCCAAGAAACATATTCATCAAGCTCAAAAAAAGCTTCGTGTTTTTCAAGATGAGTTACTCGATATCAAGCATCACTTTGATTCCACGATTGAAGTGGGAGGGATGTTGACATTTGCTGACTATTTCTTTGATGGACTGATAGTGGATTGGATGGTACATGGGAAGATAACACAAAGCTATGACCAGACGTCCCAGATAATCGGAAGGGTTTCCAGATTGCTCAGTAGCTTGAAAGCCCAGCGAAACGAGATGGAAGAAGATTTGTTTTCTGTAAGAGAAGAAAAGAAAAACCTTCTTGAGTCTTCTAATTAGTATAGAGAGAAAAGAAAAATGGCCACTCTCCGGAGTGGCCATTTCAATTACCAAGAACGATCATATTGTTTTGGCGATTCCATTTCAACACCAAGTTCTTTCGCGGCTGTTCTTGGCCAGTAAGGGTCACGCAATAGTTCCCTTGCAACAAAGATTAAATCTGCACGGTTGTTTCTTAAAATTTCCTCTGCTTGCAAACCGGAAGTGATCAGTCCAACCGCACCTGTATCGATGGCAGCACCCGCTTTAATGGTTTCAGCAAAGCCAACCTGGTAACCTGGGTAAACGTCAATGGCTGCTGGCACCACTGCACCTGAGCTTACATCCACAAGGTCCACTCCTTGCTCCTTCATCCATTTTGCATATGTTACATAGTCTTCTGCAGTCAAGCCTTCAGGGTGGTAGTCATTAGCTGATACACGGACAAACAATGGACCATCCCATACTTCATTTACACCATCAATGATGTCACGAAGGAAGCGGTAGCGGTTTTCTGTACTTCCACCGTATTCATCCTTACGTTTGTTCGTAAGAGGAGATAGGAATTCATTGATTAAATATCCATGGGCACCGTGAAGTTCAATAATATCAAATCCTGCCTCCTTGGAACGCTTGGCACCTTCTACAAATGCCGCTATGGTTTCTTTTATATCTTCGGTGGACATCTCCACGGGAGTTTTCATTTTCTCGTTAAACGCCAATGCGGATGGGGCATAGATGTCGCCATCTACCATTGCCTTTCTTCCGGCATGTGCAAGTTGAATGGCTGTTTTGGAACCATGGACCTTGATCTGTCTATTTAGTTCTTGGAAGCCTTGGATATGGTCGTCGTTCCAAATCCCAAGGTCTTGTGGAGAGATGCGCCCTTGTGGCTGGACTGCTGTTGCTTCCACCATGATCAGCCCTACTTGGCCGACTGCACGGGATACATAATGGGTCATATGCCAATCTTGAACATGTCCGTCTTCATTATGACTGGAATACATGCACATCGGGGACATGACAATCCGATTTTTCATTGTCACACCTTTTACTGTATATGGGGAAAATAATGCTGATTTCATAAATGATTCCTCCTATATATTTCGAGTTCCTAAAATATTATATCAAACGTTTTTATTCCCACCAAAAGATAGGTGTTCAATTTAAGAAAATAGTAGTATGATAGGAGCAAAATAGTACTATCTAGAGGAGGATGGGAGATGCACTGGCAAACGAAAGAGCAGTTGACAAATCTACTTGTATCCCTTGTCCAGCACGGAAGTGTGACATTATCGGGAGAAGAGAAGCGTTTGGCTTCCTTTATTTATTATCAATTGAATCATCTCGATTATTTCCAAGAGAACCCTGGTAATCTGGAGCTTCACCGGATGGAGGATGGGCGTTCTTTTGTAACCGCTTTAGTGAAGCAATCTCAGAAGAAGGACACGATTGTGCTTGTCAGTCATTTTGATGTGGTAGGAGTGGAAGATTACGGATTCCTGAAAGATCTTGCTTTCCAGCCCATTGAACTGACCCGTGAGTTAGAACATAATGCAGATGCCCTTCCTAGTGAAGCGAAGGAACACCTCTTATCAGGCGATTGGCTTTTTGGAAGAGGGGTCATGGACATGAAAGCAGGACTTGCTCTTCAAATGTCTCTCCTGGAAAAAGCGATTGAGGAAAAATGGGATGTAAACCTCCTCTTATTGGCGGTTCCGGATGAAGAAGTGAACTCACAAGGAATGCTGCAGGCGTTGCCTGCTTTGGCTGATCTAGCTTCAAGGCATGATTTGAATTATAAAGCTTGCGTCAATTCCGAACCGATGTTTCAAAAATACCCAGGGGACAACAACCTTTACCTTTATACAGGTGCCATTGGAAAGCTTTTACCGGGGTTTTTCTGCTATGGAAAAGAAACACATGTTGGAGAGCCATTGGCTGGCCTTAATGCCAATTTGATGGTTTCAGAGATACAAAAACTGATGGAGTGGAATACGGATCTGTGTGAACAGGTAGGTACAGAAGTCACACCGCCTCCTACAAGCCTGATTCAAAAGGATTTGAAAACGGAGTATTCCGTACAAATCCCACACACCGCGGTGACATTATATAATGTTTTATTTATGGAAAAGTCGTTGACTGAGTGGGAGGCAGATTTTCTTCGTATCGCAAAGCAGGCGGCAAAAAACATCAATGAATTTTGCAAAGGGAAAGCAGAACAGTTTAAACAATTCACGTCTTTTACCGAAATGCCGGTGGACGTAGCGGTCTATACCTACGAAGAGCTTTTGGAAAAAGCAAAAGCAATCCATGGCGATCAGGAGATGGATATGCGAATATCATCCATCATTGTGTCGAACTCCCACCTTGATGAAAGGGAGCAGTCCATCAAAGTTGTAGAAGAAGTCGCTTCCCTATGTAAGGACTTGGGGCCGATGATCATCCTCTTTTTTGCACCGCCATACTATCCGGCAGTAGCAACGGACCATAAGGAATTATTGGGTTCTGCCCGTAAGTTTATCCAAAAGTGGAAAGTGGAGGCAGATGTAGAATTCAATGAGCAACGTTATTTCTCAGGTTTATGTGATTTGAGTTTCATCGGGAAAGGGGACTTTTCTGCTAAAGATCGTCTTCCATTCAATATTCCGGTCTATGGGGCAACATATTCCTTACCTTTTGCCGAGATGGAAGCGTTGCAGATGCCGGTGTTCAATTTGGGGCCGGTTGGGAAGGACCCTCATCAATGGACGGAGAGGTTGAATGTTAAGTTTTCATTTGAGGAGTTTCCGCCGATATTGGCTGATTTTGTTAAGAATTTATAATGATGAGGTAGCCTGTTTGGAAAGAGTAGTCTTTTCAAACAGGCTTTTTCATGTAAAAAATCCCCATCTTGATTGGTTAATTATGTTAAAATCAATATATGATTAACGATTGGAGTTTGATGGTATGACAACTATTCGAGTAAACTGGGGCGATTCTATCGTTCGATTAATCTGGGAAAAGCAGTCTGAACTACCACCTAGAGATTTGATTACCAGTGCTCACGGCTATTGCTTTTATCAGGATAAATTGATGCTCGTCAATCTCAGGGACAGAGGCTGGGACTTTCCTGGTGGGCATATCGAACTCAATGAAACACCAGAAATGTGTTTTCAAAGGGAAGCAATGGAGGAGGGGGATGTGGAAGGAGATTGCCGCTTGCTCGGATCCATAGTGGTCGATCATCATGACAATCCAAACTGGAATGAGGATAGTCCTTATCCGAAAGTAGGTTATCAGGTCTTTTATAGAATGGATATCACGAAGTTTCACACCTTTAGGGCAGAACATGAATCCTCCGAAAGGATTTTTATCGAACCTACAGATTTACCAAAGTATTACAATGGCTTCAACAATGTTTATCAAGCAATATTACAAGAAAGTTTTGAGGCTGAATGATAAAGATGTTTCTCAAAGAAGGGGTAACCAATGATTATTGAGTTAGAGAAGGAAGATTTTTATAAATGTAGAGACATATTACATGAAAATGGACTAATAGAAGTGAAGGCAATCATTGAAGGAATCAATACAGGCCGAGTATTTGTAGATGATCAGAATGTTCCTACCACAGGGTTTGTGTGGTTAGGAAATAATGATGGTTTCATCTTTTTTGGAAATGAAGCCAATCTTGCGTTTAACCAAGAATTGAATTCGTTTATTGAAGGTGTAATAAAGCCCGAGGCAGCCAAGGTGGGTTTAAAGTGGTTTGAAGCCCTTGGAGATCATGCGGATTGGCATAAAAGCTTAGAAAGAACTTTTCAACACCGTCCACTAGGCAGTTGGAATCAACGAGTCTATCAATATAAGGGGAAATTTTCCAAAATACAGAAAGGCTGTACTTTGGATGATAGATACAAAGTACATAAATTGGACAGCTATTTTTATGCTAATAACCAAGCGATCAACATGGAAAGGATGGTTGTTAAAGTCCTGGAATCATGGTCTTCTATGGAAAGTTCTTTTAAGAGTGGGATTGGTTATTGCATAACGTATGAAAATAAAATTGTAAGTTCTTGTTTCTCTGTCTTCACAAATGGAGATATTCACTCCATTGCCATTGAAACGGCGGAAGAGCACCGTGGAAAAAAGCTAGCCCAGCATTTAACCTATCATTTCATTAATGCATGTGTGGATGCGAACAAGATACCTTACTGGGATTGTGTGGAGCAGAACAAGGCATCCATTGCAGTCGCAGAGGCTTGTGGGTTTGAAATGGTTTATAGGTATGGCGGATCTGAATTTCCTATCCATCCATAAAAAAAGGTGGTAGGGGAATAGCAAAGGCACTTGGAGCAGGTTATCTCCAAGTGCTTTATTGCTTTTAATTGATTAATTAGATGTCTTCGCTTTCAATTTTTCCCCAAGTTCCTCTCCCATCTCCCTGGAACGTTCTGTAGCCCCTTCAATACAGCTCTCGAATGCTTCGGAAACCTTTTTGTCATCCAACACAGATATTCCGCGCTGAGTGGTCCCCCCTGAACTGGTGACTTCTTTTCTTAATACTGCTGCTTCTTTATCTGTCTCTTGGAGCATGTGTGCGGCTCCAATCAAGGTCTGACTGACAAGTTTTTTGGCAACATCCACATCCAAACCTTGAGCCAGTGCAGCTTTTTCCATCGCCTCTGCAATGTAATAGATATAGGCCGGACCACTTCCGGAAACACCTGTTACGGCATGGAGTTGGTCTTCTTCGACGATGGTGCATAGGCCGATTGCTGAAAACAATGATTGTACCAGCACTAGGTCGCCTTCAGTAGCAAAGTCCCCTTTGGCGATGGCTGTCGCAGATAAACCAATGGCCGCAGACGTATTCGGCATAGATCTGATGACACGCAAATCTTGCTCAAAGAGATCTTGGATGACTTCGCTCGAGATACCTGCCAGTACAGAAACAATTAGCTGCTCTTTCTTTACGAAGGCTCTAATTGCCTGAATTCCATCTTTGGCATCCTTCGGTTTCATGGCCAAAAAAATCACATCTGCATCTTTTACTGCTGCCTCTTTATTTTCCACTATGGTGACGCCGTACTTATATTGAAGGCTTTCTAGGCGCAATTGATCCTGTTTGTTCGTCACCGTAATATCCTCTTTTGCACAGATTTTCTGTTTCAACAGTCCTGCCATAATCGCCTCTGCCATCGATCCGGCACCAATAAATGCTATCTTCATCGTTAACACGCTCCTTTTAAGAATAGAAAAAAGACCTATCTGTCCTGTATGTAAGGACGGATAGGTCTTATCCGCGGTACCACCTTGATTGGTTGGTTAAACCCAGCTTTGTTTCCCGTATCGTGGGAGGACGATCAGGTTTTCCTGATTGTTCCTGGGTAGGTTCAAAAGTGCAGGGGATGAGGAGGTCTTTCAGCCGGTGAACCTCCATCTCTTTTCATCTTGCAACTTTCTACTGGTCCCATTCGTCACGTTATCATTTGTAATTTTATACATTATGCAATGGAAGGAGGGGAAAGTCAAGGGGATATTTGTCATGACTTTTATTTTTTTTAGGAGGTGTTAGGCCGCCTATCTCAAGCCTATGACACGGAAAATCAGTAGCGGGAGGGAAATCCGCGCGTCATAGGGGTTGTATGACACGCAAAATCAGTAGCAGGAGGAAAATCTGCGCGTCATAGTGGTTGTATGACACGCGAAATCAGTAGCGGGAGGGAAATCCTCGAGTCATAGTGGTTGTATGACACGCGAAATTAGGAGCGGGAGGAAAATCCGCGCGTCATAGGGGTTGTATGACACGCAAAATCAGTAGCGAAAGAGAAATCCGCGCGTCATAGGGGATGTATGACACACAAAATCAGTAGCGGGAGGGAAATCCGCGCGTAATAGGAGTTGTGACATGCACATTCAGTAGCACGGACAAATGCTCAATCGCACTTGACGTTATTTCAAAAAAATGAACTGGGAAATTTTATTAGTTATTGAGGAATAACCCTTTCTTTTTTTCCTTATTTAGTGCATTCTATTATTGAATGGTTATTCACTTATCATTTTCAGGCTATTATTTTGTTATAATTTTATTAAACACTTATTACATTTATATATACAATAATGAGTTAAAAGGGGATTATGATGAACAAGGTTTCTTGTAAGCAAGAGATAAAGCAAATTACAATCCCGACCCCGTTTGCGGTTGGGGACGTACATACTTACATTATCATTACGGACAAAGTGACATTGGTGGATGCTGGAGTCAAGACGATGGAGGCTTGGGAAGTGTTTCAGCGTGAACTGAACAAGCATGGATTGAAAGTACTGGACATTGATCAGGTGGTAGTGACACATCACCATCCAGATCATGTCGGCCTACTTGATTTCATGCCATCGAATATTCCTGTTTACGGTCATAAGCGTGCACATCCATGGATGACACAGGATCAACGCTATTTTTCCATTCATGAAACCTATTATAAAGAGCTTTTTGAGCAGATGGGAGTAGAGCAGCGCTTCTATCCATTGTTGAATGCCATTGATAAGCCATTACGTTTTTCCTGCCATCGTGGTCTTACTTCCTTTATCGGGGAAGAAGATCGGTTAGAAGGGCTGGTAAATTGGCGCATCATCGAAACGCCGGGACATGCAAGCAGCCACCTGGTTCTGTTTGATGAAAAGAGCGGGACCTTAATAGGGGGAGATCTAATTCTTTCGGATATCTCTCCGAATCCATTGGTGGAACCGCCATATGTTGGGGAAACGGATCGAAAGAAATCGATGCTTGAATACATACATTCCATTGAAAAAATGAAACGCCTGCCAATCACACGAGTCCTGCCTGGGCATGGGGATATTGTTGGAAATGTTCCAGAATTACTGGAAATCCGTTTGAAGCAGCAGGATAAACGTGCAAACAAGGTGCTGAAATTCCTAAAGGAAAACCCTGCAACCGCTTATGAGGTCTGTCAGTTCCTTTTCAAATCTGTTTATGAGAAGCAACTATTACTCACGCTTTCTGAAACACTTGGTCAGATTGACTATTTACTTGATAAAGGCTTGATAATAGAAGATACATCTTCCAAGCCATATATGTATAAAGCGGGAGGAGAGTAATCGATGGCTAGTCTTCAAGGTAAATATATTGTTATCACTGGTGCTTCAGGTGGAATCGGAAAAGCACTTGCTTTTGAGGTGGCCAAGCGAGGAGCGACACCGGTACTTATGGCTCGATCCTTGGATAAATTAGAGCAGGTGGCAAACCAAATAAAAATGAATCACCAGATTGAAACGCCTTTTTATCAATTGGATGTCCGGAAGCAAGCTGATATTGAGCGTACGTTCGAAAAATTAATGACGGAAATTCCGGCTGTAGATGTGCTGGTAAACAATGCAGGGTATGGGAAGTTTGATGATATTGCTGATCTTTCATTAGATGACATGAGCGGAATGTTTGAGGTGAATGTCTATGGCTTAATTGCCTGTACGAAAATGGTCTTGCCGTCCATGTTGGAGCAAAACCAAGGACATATCATCAATATTGCTTCACAGGCTGGGAAGATTGCCACACCGAAATCAAGTGTATATGCTGCAACGAAGCATGCTGTTCTCGGTTTCACCAATAGCATGCGAATGGAGCTTTATAATACCAATATTTTTGTGACATCTGTTAATCCAGGTCCAATCAGGACGGAGTTTTTTGATATTGCAGATTCATCCGGCAGCTATAAGAAGAAAGTGGACAAATGGATGCTTGAGCCTGAATATGTTGCAAAGCGGATCGCGGATGCGATGTTCACGCGTACCCGGGAAATTAACCTTCCTGGCTGGATGAACATGGCAAGCAAACTGTATCAGGTATTTCCAGGAGTGGTGGAAAAATTCGGCGGCAAGGCTTTTCGACAAAAATAATGAACTTTCTGTAACTTTTTATTTAGCCTTCCGTCCAATAGGGCAAGAGGTGATAAGAGTATGAAAACAGTAAAATTCATTTCATTACTGTCTTGTTTCCTTCTTTTGTTTGGCTGTGGAACAACAGGTGGAAACAACAACAGTGGGACGGGATCCAATCCGGGTTCTGGTGAAGAAGTCCCCAATGAAGAACCAGTAGATGGCGAGGAGCAGGCAGTCGAGGATTTGACAGGTTATATCGTTTCTCTCTCTGATGAAGGGCAAACGCGCATGTTAGTGACAGGTCAGCACCCAAGCAGTGGTGGCTCAGGTACATCTGCTACCATGTACACACTTGAGGAAAGCACTAAGGTGGAAGACTCTGAGGGTGAGACGTTGGAAGCAGCAGACCTTAAGGTAGGAATGAAAGTGACAGTCTGGAATTCCGGCATTGTAGCCGAATCCTTTCCAGCCCAGTCTGGCGCCATAAAAGTTGTGGTGGATGCGGAGCAGGATGAGCATGAGCAACAGGCAGTTTCCAAGGCGTTGGAAGAAGTGGAAGCAGGGAACCCGTGGCACGTCGAGGAAGTGACGGAACAAGGAGAGCAATCGTATAAGGTAACCTTGAAGAATCTGTTAGATGATAGCGAGCCTGTGGACATTGAGGTGGAAGTGGAAGAGGGATAATGCCCTTTTGAGACGTCTTGTGTGATAGTTGCAGGGCGTCTTTTTGTTTACTAGAAGCTCCTTAGCGTCGTTTGGTTTTGTCGGTGTTTGTTGGAATTTGTCGATTTGCATGTATTGCTTGAGTTTGGAAAAGTAAGTAGATGAGTTTAGCTTGTATTATAAAAGTTCGGACAGTATTTTCCGCGAAACGGATAATAAAAAGGCCTTTTTCGACAGTAAGTGGTGATGGTCGGAATCAAAAGGAGGATTAATAGATGAATTTTATTTTAGAAGAGGAGAATTTAGGTATCGAGGTCATGCATGCCATTCAAATTGGAGATGTCCCATCTCTTAAAGGATTACTTGCTGATTATCCCGAGCTCGCCACGGCAAGAATAATCTCAAGAGGTTATCATGATGAAAATTCTGATACATATGGAGTGTCCCGCACATTGCTGCATGTGGCCACTGATTGGCCTGGCCATTTTCCCAATGGATCCACAATCGTGCGCACTTTAGTGGAGGCGGGAGCAGAGGTGGATGCTAGATTCACTGGTCATCACACGGAAACACCTCTTCATTGGGCTGCCAGCAGTAATGATGTAGAAGTGCTCGAGACGCTTCTCGATGCAGGTGCGGACATAAATGCCACAGGAGCAGTCATTGCTGGAGGAACCCCTTTGGACGACGCGGTGGCCTTCGGACAGTGGAATGCAGCTCGCCGGCTGGTTGAGGCAGGAGCGCAGACCAACCTGTGGAATACTGCTGCGCTTGGGATGATGAATGAATTACAAGCATACTTTGCATGTGAACAGCTTCCTTCCACTTTTGAAATCACACAAGCTTTCTGGCTGGCATGTCATGGCGGCGAGCTCCGTGCAGCAGAGTTCCTCTTCAATCATGGAGCCGACATCAACTGGATTGGTTATGATGGGCATACTCCGCTTGATGCAGCAATCCGTCGTGATGATTCAGACGAAAAATTAGTGGGATGGCTTCGCAACAAGGGCGCTCATTCTGCTGTGGAAATGGCGTAGGGTCTTTCTTTTTCAACTTCCTGGGCTGTTGTCCCAGTCGATTTCTGCTGGGACCTGTTACGGAAGATCTTTTCCCAAATCGCCTGAAACCCGTACATTAATAAAGCCTTGATTAAAAATAATCCAAAAAGCTGATGGCGGCTCATTTTCTTCATTTCAAATATCCCCATGCTTTTAAACAATGTAAATACGGGATACATAAATATGGCATCCACAAATGCATTTAATAAGAAGTATAAATAGAATCTTCCATAAGTTAGACGTAAAATCCAAAGTGAGCCCGCAAAGAACGGACCTACTATAAATGCAAATTCATTTATGAAATATGGAGGGATTTTCTTGTAGATGGCCCACCATTTATATTTTTCCGCAACGATGCTTTCCAGTGCAATTAAAACGGACATAAACAGAGTCCCTGGCAAGTAGCGTTTAAAATGCTGCCATCCAAGAAAAGGGAGCGTCAATAAAGAAATGAATACCATAATCCATAATACTAGCACAGGTTTTTTTTTCATGATGTCCCTCCTCATTGTAATAAGCTTCTGCATTTATCTTGTGTAATTGCATGGGATTTATGAATTAATTTACATGTTCCTATAAAATATTAACAAAAAGCACCATTCCTTATTGGAATAGTGCTACTACTTGCTTAAATACTCATATACCACATCATGGACCACTTCAAATATATCCGATATAGGATGTTCAGTCATTATATGGTTTACTTCCTTTGCCATCTTTTCATACTCTTCCTCACTAAGTGGAATGGATTCAAAATCATGTTGATATTGAATAAAACAATTTCGGATCATTTTTTTCACTAAGTTTCTTTCCACATTGTTCACCTCATTATCCTTTATTATAAAGGTTTTGCTCCCTAAACAAGAACATCAAAATGACATTTGTCGAAATATGTAGTGGAATTTACCATTGAAACCGAACGTATATTCGCTTATTATTGGGTATATACTACTAATACGAACATACTTTCTGTTTTAGTGAGGTGTGAAAGTTCGTGGACATGGATTACAGCAAGATGCCAAACAACAAGATTTTATGTGTAGATATGAAGAGCTTTTATGCCAGCTGCTCGGCAGTGATGATGGGACTCGATCCACTCACTTGCTACTTGGCGGTGGTTGGGGATACGGAACGACAGGGGAGTGTCGTACTTGCGGCCTCTCCCATGTTGAAAAAGGAATTTGGAATCAAGACGGGTTCCCGTCGGTTTGAGATTCCAAATGACGAACGCATCCATATAGTGAACCCCAAGATGGCAACCTATCTGCGCATCTCCACAGAAATCACTCGGCTTTTCAACCGTTATGTGCCAAAGGATGCCATCCATACGTATAGTGTCGATGAAAGCTTTTTACAAGTCGACGGGGTGGAGGCGCTTTGGGGAGATGCCACTACGATTGCTGAAAAAATCAAAGAGGACATGGAGCGGGAATTTCAGCTTCCATGCGCCATCGGAATTGGTCCGAACATGCTGATGTCAAAGCTTTGCCTGGATCTTGAAGCCAAGAATAAGGGCGTTGCTGAGTGGACCTATGAAGATGTGAAAACAAAGCTTTGGCCACTTTCCCCGCTCAGTGAAATGTGGGGAATCGGATCGAGAGTGCAAAAAACATTAAATCGAATGGGAATTTTCAATGTGGGACAGCTCGCAAGTTACCCCCTCGAGCTGCTGGAGAAAAAATTTGGTGTGATGGGAAATCAACTCTACTATCACGCTTGGGGGATTGATCTATCAGAGCTTGGCGCCCCAATCATACAGGGTCAAATCAGCTTTGGTAAAAGCCAGATTCTAATGCGCGACTATACAGACCCCAAGGAGGTCAAACAGGTCATCCTGGAAATCTGCGAGGAAGTCGCCAGAAGAACACGCCATCACCGCAAAGCCGGTCGCACCATCAGCCTTGGAATCGGCTATAGTCGCGATGAACTCGGCGGTGGATTCTACCGCTCCCGAACGATGGAACGGGCAAGCAATGTCACGATGGACTTATACCGTACTTGTCTTGAGCTATTCGAGGAAAACTATGAACCAA
This sequence comes from Sutcliffiella horikoshii, assembly GCF_021991925.1. Lineage (GTDB taxonomy): Bacteria > Bacillota > Bacilli > Bacillales > Bacillaceae_I > Sutcliffiella_A > Sutcliffiella_A horikoshii_F. The sequence goes on from NZ_RXZI01000005.1 coordinate 227,589, forward strand.
AAACTGTCCGGAAAATTGCTGTCTCCCTCTCCAATATCGTGGAGGATAGCGAAATGCAGCTGAGCCTATTTGAACTCGAACAGCCGAAAAAGCGGGAATTGGGCTATGTAATGGACACCATCCGCGGAAAGTACGGGACCAATGCGCTATTGCGGGCTGTGTCCTATACCAATGCCGGAACTGCTGTGCATAGAAGCAGGCTGGTTGGTGGACATAAGGCATAGCGGAGTTGCCATAACTAGAACTTAAGAAAGGATGATGAGGATGATACGAGATCGCGGAACGATCAAATGGACGTCCATGATGCTACCAGAGCATGTCAAAATGCTGCGCGATTGGACCAAAGAAGATCTATACCAAACCAAGCCGGAAATGGACGAACAGCGGCTCGAAGAAATGAATGAACTGTTTTGCGAAGCGATGGAAACGGGTAAAGAAGTAACCATTACCTATTATGAAAAAAGAAGGTACCATCTATTTGTAGGAGCGGTACATCATCTTGATGCTTACCAAAGACGATTGCACGTGGTCGATAAATTCGGCGAAGCAGGCAGTTTATGTGTAGACGATATTTTGGATATTTCCTAACATAAAAAACATCCTTCCCACGCATGAGGAAGGATGCTCACTTTTTTATTTCTTTTCAAAATACCCTAATGCCAAAATGGCCTCAAATACTTCTTCGCCCTCATCAGAAGTCACTTCTACTTCCTGTCCTGGCTGAAGGGCTAGTGCCAATACACCAAGCAGGCTCTTTGCATCGACTACCCAATGCTCCTTTTTAAATAAAACCGTTCCGGAATAAGAACTGATTGTATTCACAAGATTGCTTGCAGACTCAGCAAAAATAGGCTTTAGCACCGTAAGTACCATATGTATCTACCCCTTTGTAATGTGATACTTTAAGTATAAAGAAAAAGATGGAAACAACAAGAGAAAAATATTGATGTAAAGGAAAGGAGAATGTGCGAAAGGATGCGAGTAGAAGTAACCGAAAAAACACCACAAAAACTTCTGACCAAAGCAAGTGGCTTTCTTAAAGGCTATACCCACACTCTTAACCCCTACATCGGCTGTGCTTTTGGTTGTTCGTATTGCTATGTCAGACAAAGCCCGGTCGGTCTGTTTCGCAAACAGGAATGGGGAACCTGGGTGGATGTGAAGAAGGATGTCAAAGAGAAGCTAGCGAAAGAACTGCGGCTATTGAGAAAAAAAGAACAGCCCATCAGCATTTTTATGGCATCCAGTACGGATCCTTATCAACCAGTGGAACAAAAGGAAGAGGTTACCCGAACCCTTTTAGAGGTAATGGCAGAAGAGCCGCCGGATTTTCTTTTTGTCCAAACAAGAAGCCCATTGGTGACAAGAGATATCGACCTCCTAAAGAAATTGGGAGACCGCGTGATGGTGAGCATCACCATAGAAACGGACCGAGAAGAGGTGCGTAAAAGATTTTCACCAGCAGCACCACCCATTCCTGCAAGGATGAAGGCATTAAAAGCGTTACATGAAGTGGGAGTGCCAACCCAGGTGGCCATTGCACCAGCCTTGCCCTTTTCCAAAGATTTCATTTTTCAGCTTAAGGGAACAGTGGACAGGGTATGTGTGGATGATTTTACGGGGGACGGAAGTGGAGGCAAGCGAACGGAACGTTTAGGTATTTATGAAAAGTATGAGGACATAGAGAAGGGAATATGGTTAGATGGAAATGTTCAACAAGAGGTATTGGAGAAGGTACGTGAGGTGTTTCCTGAAGAACAAGTTGTCCGAAGTCCAGAGGGGTTCTTTCCACCAATCACAAAACAAAAAATCAAAAAATGAGAGAGCAAATCCTTTTAAATAGTTGGTACTTAAATGACGAAAAAAATGTCCACTTACGATACAATAGAAAAACAGTTCTAGTTATAGAGGTGATAGATAGATGATAACCCTTGGAGACCTGATTTTTCAGTTGTTTGCTTTTTTTGTCCCGTTAACCTTTATTATTGTCATCATAGTGATGATGCGTTCTTCTGCTAAAAAGAAAACGCAGATAGAAAAATTGGAAGCAAGAATAGATGACCTGGAAAGAAGGATAAAGTAAAAGGGAGGAGAGTAATGAATGGACAGCATTATATTCGATTTAGACGGTACGTTATGGGATTCTAGGGAAACGGTACTGGTAGCTTGGAATGAAATCCTGAAAAAAGAAAATCAAATCGAAAAAGAGTTAACAAGTGATGATTTCAAAGCTACCATGGGGCTTCAAATGCATGATATAGGGAAACATTTCTTCCCTGACTTAGAAGAAGAAAGCCGCACTCAGTTGTTGAACAAATGCGGAGAAGCGGAGAGAGTGCTTTTAGAGGAAAAAGGGGGACAGCTCTACAATCATATAGAAGAAGTGTTAGAGAACTTATCTCAAAAATACAGACTTTTTATTGTGAGCAATTGCCAAGAAGGCTACATAGAAGCTTTTTATAAATATCATCAATTGGAGGCTTATTTTATTGACTATGAGAATCCAGGCAGAACAGGACTCTCAAAAGGTGAAAATATAAAATTAATCATGGAACGCAATCAACTTAAAAACCCCGTTTATGTAGGGGATACGATAGGAGATCAGCAAGCAGCGAAGGTAGCGGGTATTCCTTTTGTCTATGCTAGTTATGGATTTGGAGAAGTGGAAGAATATGATTATATTATTCATTCACTTAACGATCTGGAAGAAATTTTTTAGCTTTCACTTATGTGAAAACCTTGAAGGAATGTTTATTCTTCAAGGTTTTTTATTATGCGATGATACGCGTCGTTTAATTTTGTTATTGACGGTTTAAAAGGGGAGGTGTATAGTGAAAAATGCAAATAGTAATCATTACGCTTTATTCTAGAATTATTTAAAAGGATCAAAAAACAGCATGGTATTTAAATCGTAGTCATTCTATTTTACAGGGTTTATAAGCCTTTTCTAGGAGGGGGAGTATTGAATAAAGGGATCCTACTAGCCATTGGGTCATCATTAACATTTAGTATAATGAATGTTTTTGTAAAAGCTGCAAGTGAAACCATTCCAGTGTCTGAAATAGTATTTTTTCGTAGCTTTATTGGAGCCTTTCTTATTTTCTTCCTTATGCGGAAAGCGAGAGTGACGTTTTCAAGAAATGGCATTCCGATGCTGGTGTTACGTGGAGCCCTTGGAGCACTTTATCTGTTGGCTTATTTTTTTACCATTGCCCATATTCCTCTTGGGGATGCAAGTATTCTCGCACATTTATCCCCCTTCTTTGCCATCATGCTTTCCGGCAATTTTCTTAAAGAGAAAATGAATAGGAACATGTTAATGTTGTTCCCTATATTTATTGTGGGTGCGATGCTTTTGATAAACCCACTTAGTTATGATTCGTATACTGTTTATGCACTAGTAGGAATTCTCAGCGCTTTTTTAGCGGCATGTGCAGCTACCTCGATTCGTTATTTGAGCACGAGACATCATAGGTATGAGATTGTTTTTTATTTTCTCGCATCAGGTACACTGGTATCTCTCCCTCTCATGTGGAATGAGTTTGTGTGGCCGACGCCTCTTGGATGGTTCTATCTACTCTGTATCGGAGTGGTGTCACTAATAGGACAGCTCGTGTTAACGAGTGCATTTACACATGAAAATATCATGGTAGTGGAGGTTGTTCGATACATAGGGATTTTCTTTAATGTCATGTGGGGATTTGTTTTTTGGGGAGAGACTTTAGGAGTCCTATCACTAGTAGGTGGTGCATTAATCATTGGCGCATCCATTGCGCTTTCCAGACTGAAGATCTCTGAAGCTAAAATAAAACCGAGTCTGGCGAAGGCTGAATAGGTAAAAGGAGAGACAAATATGAAATCAAAAAATTCACTGATATTTTCCATTTTCATCGTATTGTTATTAACAATCACAGGTTGCAGTAGCGCAAATGAAAAGACAACCTCACAAGAATCCAACGAAAAGTCTGTAACGATGCTATTCAGTTTTGCTTCTAAAACAATGGATCCGCACCAGGACTGGATGGGGGTGCGTGCTGGAGTGGCAGAAACATTGGTTCGAATTGACGAAAACCTGGAAATTCAGCCATGGCTGGCAGAAGCATGGGAGAGAAAAGATGAAAAAACCTGGATTTTTAAGATTAGGGAGGGTGTCACTTTTCATGATGGGTCACCAGTTGATGGGGAAGCGGTGAAAGCTTCTTTTGAGCGGGTGCTGGAAACGAATGAAGCCATCTCATCTAGTTTGAAGATCGAGTCAATGGAAGCGGACGGACAGGAAATAACGTTTGTCAATACAGAGGAATACCCGGCCTTTCTTTCCGAGTTGGTACATACAAATGCCTCCATCGTTAAAGTGGATACTGACAACATTGCAGTGCAACCGATAGCGACTGGTCCGTTTAAGGTCACAAGTTTCACCTCAGAAACGGAAGTGAACTTAGAAAGGTATGAGGATTATTGGGACGGAGCAGCAAAATTGGATCAAGTGAAAATCAAATTTAATTCAGATGGAAACGTTAGGGCACTCGCCCTTCAATCCGGAGAAGCAGATATTGCCTATCATCTTCCACCTGAGTCGTTGGAGCCAATTGAAAGCAACGATAAACTAAGGGTTAAGTCGGTACCAAGCCTTCGTGTCCATTTCCTACTCTATAACAATGCTAACCCTGCATTGCAGGATGTAAATGTGAGAAGAGCATTGGACCTATTAGTGAACCGTCCAGTGGCAGTAAAGGAAATTATGAATGGTCATGCAACAGAGGCGGCTGGCCCATTTAATCCTAACTTTGCATTTGCGGGTGAAACGGAACCAATCAGTTATGATCCTGAAATGGCGGAAGAGCTGTTGAAAGAGGCAGGCTATCAGAAGAACGCGGACGGAAAGATGGAAAAAGAGGGAGAGGTGCTTACGCTTAAACTGGCAACGTATCCAGGAAGACCGGAACTTCCCTTGCTAGCCCAATACTTACAGGGGGAAGCTGCATCTGTCGGAGTTAATATAGAAATTGTCACTATTGAAAATATTGATAGTTATTTATGGGAGCAACAGGATGAATGGGATATGGTGACATACTCTAACCTGACGGCTCCCCGTGGGGATGGCGGTTACTTCCTTAATGTTGCTTATTTGCCGGAGGGGGCGTTGAATCCTGGCCAAATAAATATTCCGGAATTAAATGAACTAACCGAACAATTAAACACTACAGCAGATCTAGAAAAGAGAATGGAGTTACAGAAAGAAGCTGTGAATACCATTCAGAAGGAGGTTCCTCACTCCTTCATCTTGCACCCGCACATTATTGTAGGCGTAAATGATAGAGTGAAAGATTGGGAGCCAGGATCAGAGGAATACTACCTTATAACAAACAAAATGGATGTAAAATAAAATGATGAAGTGAAAGTATCCTAGATACTTTCACTTTTCTTCATGAATAGAAGTGGGTGGAAAAATGCAGAAGGCTGTTTTTATTATCGGCTCAAGGCTGTTCCAATTGATAATTATGGTTCTTATACTTTCCTTCGCAACATTTGTCCTGATGAAAATAACCCCGGGAGACCCGGTCAGGGCATTATTGAAAGTGGATGATGTTATATCAACCACAGACGATAAAGACAGGGTCATGAAGGAATATGGATTTGATAAACCGATTTTAGTCCAATATGTTCAATGGCTATGGAATGTAGCGCAATTGGATTTAGGAGAATCTATTATCTCTAAACGGCCAGTATTGGAAATCATTTTGGATAAACTACCAGCGACCTTTGCCTTATCCCTAGGAGGCCTGGTTGCTCTTTTTGTAATAGCTATACCACTCGGTGTACTAGGGGCAGTATACGAAGGGCGGTGGCCGGATTATATCAGCAGATGGTTTGCCATACTCGGTGCGTCTATCCCTAGCTTTTGGCTTGGGTTACTACTCATCTACTTTTTTTCATTAAAGTGGAACTTACTTCCCGTAATGGGAAAGGGAACGCTTTCCCACTTTATCCTGCCTTCTATCACTCTAGGGATTGCGATGGCACCTTTATATATAAAAATATTGCGGGAAAGGCTCGTATCTACCTTGCAGAGTACATATATCGAATCGGCTTATGCGCGGGGATTGGGAAAAGGAAGGATTCTATTATTTCATGCTTTACGGGGTAGTCTCGTTCCGCTTGTGACTATGTTTGGATTGAGTATTGGCAGTCTTCTCGGAGGGGTTACCGTAATTGAGATACTATTCTCCTGGCCGGGTATGGGAGAAATGATTGTACAAGCAGTGATGCAACGGGATTATCCGTTAATCCAAGGATACATTATGGTGGTAGGCGTCTTAGTGGTCATGACCAATTTAATGGTAGATTTGCTCTATTTAATCATCGATCCACAGATTAGGCATGGAAGGGAGATAAGTTAATGGAAAGCTTGACGATAAAATGGAAAACTACTAGTCTTGTTCGCAATCCTAATTTAATGATTGGTTCCATTTTAGCGAGCCTCCTGGCTGGTGTCATTTTGTTTGGAAGTGCATTGGCTCCCCATGATCCCTTCCAAATAGATATGGGAAATAGGCTAAAAGAGGCTTCATCCATCCATTGGCTTGGGACAGATCAATTGGGCAGAGATGTCTTTTCGAGAATTTTGTATGGAGCCAAGTTAACCATAGGGCTTGGATTCCTTGCAATTTTCCTTGCAATAGTAATTGGTGTTCCCATCGGACTATTCTCCGGTTATCTAGGAGGGAAAGTAGATGCCGTTTTCATGAGAATAATAGATGGCATCTTGGCATTTCCTGATTTTATCCTGGCGATAGCTATTGCCGGCATATTGGGTCCGAACCTGACCAATATTGTGGTCGCCATCATTTTAGTCAGGTGGATTATGTATGCGAGAGTAGTCCGAAGTCTGGTGATGGCAGAAAAAGAAAAAGAGTATATTCTTGTGTCCAAGATTTCGCACTCTAGTACATGGAAAACCATTCGCATGCACCTTTTGCCACAAGTACTGCCGGAGATCATTGCGATGGCAGCCATTGACGTAGGTAAGGTGATACTTATGATTTCTGCTTTATCCTACATCGGACTTGGAGCACAACCGCCTATTCCGGAATGGGGGGCAATGTTGAATGAAGGGCGAGGATATTTTCAAGCATTACCTTCCCTCATGATTTATCCTGGTCTTGCCATCATGATAACTGTTTTAACATGCAATTTATTGGGAGATGGATTAAAAGATCACTTTGACATTAGAAAGGGCAGTGATAATCGATGAGTGAACCATTGCTTACTATTGAAGAATTAGTCGTGGAAAAACAAAATGAATCAAAGGCAATCATCAACCAATTGAATCTCCAGATTGCTAAAGGGGAAATGATTGGATTGATAGGGGAAAGTGGTTGCGGGAAAAGCATGACGGCTAGAACAATCTTGAATCTGCTTCCAGGACAGATGAATGCAAAAGGAAAAATCCTCTATAAAAATAGAAACCTATTAGAATTGTCACATCAGGAACACCGTAAGCTTCTTGGGAAAGAGATAGGAATTATTTTTCAGGATTACAGAGGGAGTTTCACGCCTTTTATCCGAATAGGAAAACAAATTATTGAAACCATACGGGCGCATAATCCTATCTCTAAAAAAGAAGCCAAAAAAATGGCAGTGGATGTACTTACCGGAATGGGTCTAGAAGCAGAAAGAGTGTATAGAAGTTATCCTTTTCAATTAAGTGGAGGGCAGGTACAAAGGGCTGCGATAGCGATGTCCCTTGCGTTGAAGCCATCGTTGCTAATTTGCGATGAGGTTACCACTGCCCTTGATGTCATGAGTGGGGAAAAGGTATTGGATTATATTGAAAAAATGAGAAAAGAGACGGGATGTGCCGTTCTCATGATCACACATGATCTAACACAGGCTTACAAGCGGACGGACAAGATATATGTAATGGAACATGGTGAGATTGTAGAAAGTGGAACTCCCGAAGTGATTAGATGTGATCATCGACACCCTTATACGAAAAAATTATGTGGTTGTGTATTGGCTCTACCGGGAGAAGGAAGCGGGGTTCAGCCAACTAGAGAGAAGGTGATGTTTATATGAGTCAATTAATCGTAGAGAACCTCTCCATCCATTATTCCAAAGGAGTTAAAGCCCTGGACAATGTGTCTCTTGCTGTAAACAAAGGAGAGTGTGTGGGGATTGTAGGAGAAAGCGGTAGTGGAAAAAGTACGCTTGCGAAGGTACTAGTGGGTCTTCAACCATATAAGGTGGGTCACATAACATTTGAAGGGAGTCAAATCGTGCCAAAAAAGAAAGAGTCGTTACGGGAGTATCGAAGACAAGTCCAGATGGTATTCCAGGATGCTAACAGCACTCTTAATCCTAAACTTCCAATATGGAGAAGTGTTTTGGAACCATTAGATAATTTCAAGGAGGTCCAGCCTTTGTTTATAAATAGAGAAGAGGCATCTCGCAAAGAACTAGCGATGTCACTCCTTGAAATGGTCGGTCTAGAAACACATTTATTGGAGCGTTTTCCAGGCGAGTTGAGTGGAGGGCAAAAGCAACGTGTCAGTATTGCCAGGGCACTAAGTCTAGAACCTGGCCTTCTGATTTGTGATGAACCTACCGCAAGCCTCGATGTTACCGTTCAAAAGCAAATCCTGCAATTACTAAAGGAGCTTCAAGAAAAAACAGAAATGACGATACTTTTCATTTCGCATGACATTAGAGCTGTCACTTTTTTATGTAACCATTTAATTGTTTTAAAAGATGGGCTTGTGGTGGACCGATTCCGGTTGGAAGATCTCTACCTCAGTAATCGACACGAATATACGAAGGCGCTGATCAAGGCTGCTTCGTTTTAAGGACAGAAAGGAAAAGAAGGAATGAATGTAGTAGTAGCAAAAGAGAAAGCAGCTTTTAGTAACAGGCAGTATGTAGCATTGGCGTTCCCCCTGATTATAGCGGGAATCACCACACCGCTAATTGGAGCGGTCGATACGGCGGTTGTTGGAAGGTTGCCTGATCCATCTTCCATAGGTGGGGTGGCGATTGGTGCTGTCATCTTCAATACGATGTACTGGCTACTTGGTTTTTTAAGAGTAAGTACAAGTGGCTTTACTGCACAGGCACAAGGATCTAATAAAGGTTATGAAACCATCTTAACGTTACTAAGACCGATGATTATCGCAATAATTTTCGGCTTTCTTTTTATTATTTTTCAAAAGCCGATTCTTCATGTTTCATTAAATGTAATAGGAGGGAGCGAGGCGGTAACTTCTTTTGCCTCGACTTACTTTTCTATTCGCATTTGGGGTGCCCCGTTTATCCTAATGAGCTATGTGTTTATTGGGTGGCTAATAGGGATGGGCAAGGTAAGGCTATCGCTTGCCACCCAATTAGTCATGAATATGATGAATATAGCCCTTAGCATTGTCTTTGTATTGGTTTTGGAACTGGGGGTAGCTGGGGTGGCCTATGCCACACTTACTTCTGAAATAAGTGCCGTTCTCTTTGGTGGGTTCCTCATTGCCAGACATAACAGAATAGGGTTCTCCAATGTGAATCGTCGGATGATTTTAGATCCGGAACCTTTGATGAAGATGGTAAAAGTTAATAGAGACCTCTTTTTAAGAACGGTATGTTTGTTGATCATGACCGGTATTTTCACATCCAAGGGTGCCGGTATGGGAGAGGTGACGCTTGCAGCCAATGCCATTTTGCTACAAATTCATTATATAATGGCTTATTTAATTGGCGGATTTGCAAATGCGTCCAGTATTTTGACGGGCAGGGCAGTAGGTAGAAAAGATTCATTCCTATTTAAAAGAGCAATAAATCTGTCTGCAGTATGGGGGTTAGGAACTGCTTTAACACTGGCTGTTCTCATGTTGCTATTTGGAGATAGTGTTGTCGGGTTGTTTACCAGTATAGACACTGTGAGGGCTATGGCCATTGGAAACTTGGTTTGGATGGTGATATTCCCATTTGTAGGTTTTTGGGGGTTGCAACTAGAAGGGATATTTTCAGGAGCGACAGACGCCAAATCTATTAGAAACTCTATCTTCATAGCACTACTTGTATATTTATTTGTCACTTGGTTACTCGTACCTATATTTGAAAATCAGGGGATTTGGCTTGCTTTTGTTATTTTCAGTCTGGGACGTTCTATCTTTCTATCCTTTTACCTTCCGAAACTCCAACGACTCAATTTTCCATAAGGCTCTTTTCTCAAAGATTGTTGCTATATACTTGTAAAAAGTCGGCAATTGGACTTTTTACTGCTTTCTAACTCTATTCGGTGAAAGTAGTTGTATGTACGGCGGGAAAAGAACCCATAAAAAAGGAGGGGAAGTGGTTTTCCCCTCCAAGCTATAGCTTTACTGGTTACGGCTGCACCAAATCAGTCATTCAAAACTTGAGCAGCCCGAACACAGGACTCAAAATTCCCTTTATGGGAAGCGTCACAGTATGGCAACTTTTTAGATAGCCCACAGCGGCAAAGAGTGAAAGCCGGCTTATCCTCAAACTTGTTTCCTTCTGCATCAATTAACTCTACATCACCTGTTACACGGAAGCCTCCGTTATCCATTACTTTAATTGTTACTTTTGACATTGGTAATCTCCTCCTTCTAATAAAGATATTAGTATCGTACCTACAATTATCCATTTTGACAACAAGAACTTATCCACTACCATCCTTTCCAAATGCCTTCTAGTTATACTAATGAGCAATATATGGTACAATCAGGCTAACAATGAAACAGTTGGAGGCATGAAACGTGAAAGTAACGTTTACAGAGAAAGCAGCAGAAAGAGTAAAAGCAAAGCTTGAAAACCAAGAAGGAAAATGGTTGAAGCTAAAATATGATACAGATGGGTGTGGCTGCGTCGTTAGCGGAGTTTCCGCACTGTGGATCACACCGGAAAAGGACGAAGATGATGTGGAGTTGGAAACAAACGTCGGTCCCTTATTAATGGAAAAGTCAAAGCTGGTCTTTTTTGATGAAGACATGACCGTTGATTTTGTGGAAAGTGCAAACTGCTACATGCTGAAATGTCCAAGCCAAATCTTGAATCCACGCATGAGTTTATTAGTAGTGGAGGGGGCAAAATGAGCAATGGGGGGAAAATCAACTCATTGAAAAATGTGGCCCAATCCAAAACGTGGGCATCCTTCTTAAATCATAATCATCCATACAGCCTGTTGCACTGGTCGATTGGTGGCATCAATCATGAAGACAAAGACGTATGGCTCCTTCAGGATGAAGTAACATTCGAGGTTCAGGAGTTTGAGAACCTGGATGTTGCGGTTGAATGGATTTCGGAGAATATGGACGGGATTACGGATGTGCTAGGCTGAAATAGGTCAAACCGAAAAGTCGGGGAACTTTGTTCTTCGGCTTTTTTGTGTTGAGAGGATGTGTAAACCAATTATTTACTCTATCCCTAATCTTCTCTATAATTACAAGTATATTTTCAAAATAATATAAAAAATGAGGACGCGCTATGAAACTATTTGGCTGGATTTTGTTATCTGCATTCATTTGTATCGGGTTAGCTTTTACGGGTGAAATCGCAATTTTTCTAATATGTGCCATAATATTAGGCATTCTGATAAGATGTTTAACACTGTTACTCGACATAAAAACAAGACTTGCACAAATCACAAAAGCCCCGGACCCAGTTAGGGATGCCTATGATAATTACTTGACGGAGAAGCTTAAAAAAGTAGAAAAGGATGTGTGAGCAATGAAATTTTTTCGGTTTGATAAAGAAATTGGATTCCCGATAAAACAATATGATTCACAAGCGGCGAATTTTATAAAAGTATTTAGAAACAAGCAGGAAACTAGCGTCGGGTTTATTCAAATAGAAGCTGGCGGTGTGGTGGGATACCATCAAGCAAGTGTAGAGCAGTTGTTCATCATCGTCCAAGGGGCAGGGTGGGTAACGGGAACAGATCGTAAGAGAATCCCTATCACAAACGGTGAAGGGGTTATCTGGAAAGAGGGAGAATGGCATGAATCTGGAAGCGAATCAGGAATGCTTGCTTTAGTGATAGAGTCAGAGTCAATTGATACCTCCCTTCTTCAAGAAAAATAGACAACAAGATAAAGGAGTGCATAACAATGCAAGCAATAATCTTTGACATGGACGGAACTCTCTTTCAAACCGATCGAATACTAGAGCAGGCTTTGGATGATACATTCCAGCTGTTAGCGGACATGAACGTTTGGCATTCAGAAGAACCAACTCCTATCGATACATACAGAAGGATTATGGGAGTGCCCCTGCCTGTAGTGTGGGAAACTCTTTTGCCATCCCATTCTCAGGAAATAAGGGTAGAAGCAAATAAAATTTTCCATGAAAAGCTGATAGACAATATACATAAGGGAAATGGAGCGCTTTATCCTGGTGTTACAAATGTTCTCGCATTTTTGAGGAAAGAGAACCTGGATATATATATAGCAAGCAATGGACAAACTCCGTACCTCAAAGCGATAGTGGAGCAATATGGTCTGAACCGCTGGGTGACAGAAGTATTCAGTATTGATCAAATTGATTCCTTGGACAAAACGAAACTGGTAGGGGAGATTGTCAAAAAATACTCCATTAAACATGGAGCGGTAGTTGGAGATCGCCTCTCTGACATAAATGCGGCAAAAGGAAATGGATTAAAGGCTATTGGATGCAGGTTTGATTTTGCACAAAAAGAAGAGTTGGAGCAAGCAGATATGGTAATAAATAGTTTCGAAGAGTTAAAACAGCTAGCATTACAAATGGTAGAATAATAATTAGAAAAGTCGAAACCTTTTCCTCTAGATTTCGTAAATAGGTTTGTAGAAATTGGGAGGGGGTTTTGTATGGGGTACATTATACTAATGCTTATCGGGACATTGGGAATTGTTGCAACAATAGCCTATTTCGTTATCTATAAATCAAGACTGAGTGAGAGAGCGACTTGTTTCTTATGCGGTGAGGAACTCGACTTAAAATATAACGAGGGAGCGTATGCATGGGATGCAGTAGGCATCATTGAGAAGGAACATAAGTGCAAAAAGTGTGGCGGAGAATAGCTGGCAGTTGGTGTTAATGGGCGATCAGAACTTCTGATCGCATTTCTTTCTGTAATGAACCAAATGTACGATTAATTCGTCTTAGACCAAGGGTGATACATATGAAAACAAAAAAACTTAGAAATGAAATTATTAGTTGGGGAAAAGCCTGTGTGATCGGACTCTTCTTTGCCTTTCTTGTCAGTGCATTGATCGTCCAGCCTTTTACGGTGAAAGGAAGCTCCATGGAACCAACCTTGACTGGGGAAGATGTTTGGGCTCATAAGGAGGAAGGCGATAAAGTGCTCATTTTCAAGAGCGGTTATATGCTGGGCCTCGAACCGAAATATAATGATATTGTAGTAATAGACAGCAGGGTAGATCGCGGAAGAAATCTGGCGGATAACTTTAAGGAAAGCCCACTCGTTAGTACCTTATTAAAAGAACAGCAGGGGAATAACTACTGGATAAAGAGAGTGATAGGCGTGGAAGGAGACAAAATCGAATATCGCGGGGGAACGGTTTACCGCAATGGGGAAGAGCTGGAGGAAGCATACATACAAGAAGAGATGCTGTATCCATTCGATGAAGTAATTGTTCCAAAAGACCACGTTTTTGTAATGGGGGATAACCGTAATGACAGTAGGGATAGCCGGGAAATAGGCTCCATTCCAAAAGAAAATGTAATGGGGAAAGTGGTTCTTCGTTATTATCCATTTAATAAGTTGAATACGCTTGAATAGTGAGGGAGCGAATGGATGTTTAAAAAAAGAATGATAAGTTTTGCCCTTCTATTGACCTTCATGGTGGGATTGTTTATTGGATGGTGGGTTTGGAACGGAAAACTATATGAATATGATCAACAGCCGTTCTATATGGCAGCGGAAAATCTCCCTTTTGAAAAGAAAATACCAACCAAGGTTCCTTTTGAAGAAATGGAAGTATCCCAGCGTAATTTGGATGCAGACAAAGAGAGCTTGACTGTTACCTTGTCTAATATAAACAAGGAGTATATAGACGTGTATATAGGTGCTAAAGAAACGGAAGGCTTGGAGTCAATGAAGCAACAAAAAGTGCAAATAGGGGGAAGAAACGGGGCCTTCATATCTGATGAAGAAGGAAAACGTATTCTTGCATGGCAAGAGAATGATATTCACTACCAAATTACCTACTATTATAAACTAACCCCCAAAGAAGTAAGTAAGAAGCAGTTGATTCAAATGGCAGAAGCTTTTACGTGGGAGCTAGATAGCTAAATGGAAAAATGGAGAGGGGAAAAATATAATATCATTGGTTCCATTTTAATAGGTTGTATGGTTGCAGGAGTCGCGATATATTATGTCCTGTTCTATACACCCAAAAATTCTTTAGAACTTTATCAAGCCATCCGCTTCTCAAAAAGTTTTGAAGAATCTGCTGAACTAATGCTTGAAGGGTATAATGAAAATTTTTCGGAAAAGGATTACGACTTTATGAGTCAACTTGAAAACACACCAAATAGAATAACCCAGTTTACCCTTTTTGAATACAAAGAGAAAACTTATTTAATCATGACTACACCAGGTACAAGTAGATTACAAGTATTAGATGTAAAGGAATTGCCAGAGGAGGTACGTCATTATTTTTTGGCGCTTCCTGAAGACTAGCATCCTTCGAGGTGATTAACATAAATATGGATTATTATTTTAACAAACTAACAAACACCATCAAATATATAACCAAAGCAAACTTCCTTGGTCTTTATATTCATGGCTCCTGGGCGATGGGTGGCTTTAATCCAGCAAGAAGTGATCTAGACATATTGGTAGTAATAAAAAGTCCCCTAGATAAAGAAACTCAATGCAAACTAGCGAATTTTTTACTTGCTTATTCTAACGACCCATATCCAATTGAAATAAGCTTTTTAACACAAAAGCAACTAAGGAATTGGATTCACCCATGTCCTTACGAATTCCATTATAGTGAAGCATGGCGAAAAAGGTTCGAGAAGGAACTCTCAACAGGTCAATTGGAAGCAATCAACGAAAGTCTTAAAACTGACCCTGATTTAGCCGCTCATATAACCATACTGAATGAGAAAGGGATAAGCTTTGAAGGACCACCAATCAAAGAGGCGTTTCCCGTTATTCCACATGATCACTATCTATCTTCTATTCTTGCAGACTACCGGGATTGTTTGGAGAACATTGAAAAAGATCCTATCTATTGTGTGCTGAATCTGGTTAGGGTGTATTGGTTTGTAAAAGAAGGGGTTATTTCTTCCAAGCAAGAAGCGGGAGAGTATGGGCTGTCTTCATTCCCCAAAGAGTTCCAGGGAACCTTTTTGAAAGTGATGGAAGGTTATCACGGAAAAATCATGCGTGATTTCCAAATAGAAGAGTTAAGGAACGTGCGCGACTACATAAAAAGCGAAATGGGAAAATATCAGAAGGAGCTAAACTGATGAACATTAGAAATATCCAAAATGGCGATTTCCTTCGTATTTCAACCAATCTGAATACGTGGTGGGGCGGTAGGGACATGGCCGATATGCTACCAAGGTTATTTATCCATCATTTTAAAGCCACAAGTTTCATCATGGAAGGTGAGGGAGAAACCATTGGTTTTTTGATAGGTTTCATTTCTCCTTCCCATGCGGAACAGGCATAAATACATTTTGTTGGCGTAAATCCACAGAATCGTGAAAAGAATGTGGGAAGAACACTTTACGAGCACTTCTTCCAGACGGTGAAGGAAAAAGGATGCAAGGAAGTGAGCTGCGTGACCTCCCCTGTGAATACAACCTCTATCCTCTTTCATACAAAAATGGATTTTAGCATGCAGGATGGAGACATGAGTATGAACGGCATCCCTATCCATCAAAATTATGATGGCGTGGGGCAAGATCGGGTGGTATTTAAGAAATTCTTATAGGATGGGAGAGGGGACTCTATACTGAAAAAATTCTATTTTTTTATCATTTGCTTTCTTATATATATAAGCCTCGTGGTACTTACGACTATGACAAGTTTCAATTTGACTGGATATTCTTATACTTTTCATGAAAATGGAATGTTAACGATTGAAAAAGGACATTTCGTAAAAGAGCATGTAATCTATCTTCCTGCTAATGAAGCAATGAAGGCAATCATACTTATCATAGAGGCAGACAATTATTGGAATTTGACTTATTCATTATCTTTATTGTTCACCACTCTTTTTTTAGTGAGTTCTTTCAAGGAGTCTAGACCAAAAAAACACTGGAAAAGGTATGCTGCGATATATTTTCTATTGCTTGTTGCCATTCTGATATGGATTATTCCTACTCAGTTGGCATTAACGGAAGAAATCTCAAAATCAATAAGCTTGTTGAAGGGAGGGGCATAACCATGGATGTCGTTTTTCATACTGAACAAGAAGTATTCAATTATAGAGTGGCGGGCATCTGGATAAAGGACAACCGCATTTTAATTCATAGGGCAAGTGATGATACTATTTGGTCCCTTCCTGGCGGGAGAGTCGAAATGAACGAAGCATCATCAGTCAGCCTACAACGGGAGTTTAAGGAAGAATTGGATATATCCATGACTATTGAAAGACTGGTATGGGTGGTTGAAAACTTTTTTGACTATCGTGGGAAAAAAGTACACGAAATCGGGTTTTACTACATCGTTTCAAACGAGATGGAACAACCCATACCAGTTGGACCATTTCATGGTGTAGAAGGCGAAAGGTTAATCTATGAATGGATCCCAATCGACGAGCTGGAAGACGTGATCCTTTACCCGGAATTTCTGAAAAAGGCATTGATGAATATACCTGATAAAACGGAGCACTATGTGGTAAGTAACTGAGTTTCAATGAAACACATACAAAGTCCCCTATTAAAGCAATTTAGATAAAGGAAAAATAGGCGTGACATTTAGAAATACATTTATTATAATGGATATATCTTCAAACAGAAGGAGTTTGTTTTATGGAAAAGGTAGTTCTTAACTAAACGTAATCTAATACGTGCGATATGAGAGAAAAGTTCGATTTTATCGAGCTCTGTTTGAGTACGCTTTTTTTCTCATAGCGAAATGTTAAGAACACGGGTTTGCGCCTGCTTCATAAAATGATAGTTACAGCATGAGTATAGGTATTTATATGCCTATCCTGCATTCAAATTTAAAACTACCATTCAAAACGCAAAGGACGAGTGTTGTTCTTTGTGTTTTTTTATGTAATGACTCTGTTAAACACCGCTGTTAATTTCCGCACCAGGCTTCGCTTTCCTAGGGGGCGTTTGGGGAGCCTCCTCGGCTTACGCCTGCGGGGTCTCCCCTAAACGCTATCTCCCTTAGGAGTCTTCGCCTATTGCTCCAATCAACAGCTAGGTTGCTGTAAAAATCAATGGTATGTTTTTACAGAGCATATGTAATAAAACTGCGGACTTTGCTCTTATCTTTTCATTTCCTCGCACGGAATTAGTGATTGCACCAACCAAATTGCTAACTAATTACTAGGAGGAAAAACAGTGAATAACGAAACGATTCAAGCATTACAATTTACAGATTTGAAGAAAGATGTGGCATCCCTTGCCATTTCAGAACCAGGGAAAAATGCGGTAATGGCATTGGAACCATCCATTCATAAAAGACAGATTGAAGCTTGGTTAAATGAAGTCACAGAAGGGAAGAAGATACTCTCTATTAGTTCAAGCGTGCCAATTCATGGACTTCAAGGCATTGAGTATATTCTCAAAAATCTCCATAAAGGGATTGCATTCAGGCCAGACCAGCTGATTGGTCTATACGAATTCCTTGATACCATTGAAAAACTTAAGCGATTTATGAAAGACAAAGAATCTGCAGCACCTGTTATCACAAGCTATATGTATTCCGTCGTAGAGCTTTCTCACGTGGCGGAAGAAATCATCCGTTGCATTCGAAACGGGAGGGTGGATGATTACGCAAGCAAGGAGCTGCTGAAGGTAAGAAAGCAGATTTCCACTTTGGAGGAACGAATTAAAAGCCGTATCGAGCAATTGGTCAAGTCGAGCAAATACAGTAAATATCTTCAGGAGAGTCTATTTAGTACTAGAAATGGCAGATATGTTGTTCCTGTTCGAAAGGAATATAAAAATAATATAAAGGGCGCTGTGCTGGATGTATCTGCTTCAGGATCCACCGTGTTCATGGAGCCAGAAGAAATCAGTATTATGCAAGATTCCATCAGTATGCTGAAGTATCAGGAAGAGGCCGAAGAGGAGCAGATTCTTTTTGCGCTGACTGGTTTGGTACAAGAGCATGAAAAAGAAATCAAACTGGCGATGGAGTTGATGGTCAGTTATGATGTTATTTTTGCAAAGGCAAAGCACAGCTTAATGGTAATGGGAACGTCACCTCAGATAAATGAGCATCATGTCATACGATTAGCCGGGGCGAGACATCCTTTACTTGGAAAAAACGCTGTACCTTTAAACCTGGTCATAGGTGAGGACTACGATGCACTTGTTATCACAGGACCGAACACTGGAGGAAAAACAGTCACGATAAAAAACGGTGGGCCTACTAACGGTAATGGCTCAGTGTGGGTTGCATATCCCTGCTGAACAAGGAAGCGAGATTGCCATCTTTCACAAAGTGCTGGTGGACATAGGCGATGGGCAAAGTATCGAACAGTCATTGAGTACGTTCTCTTCCAGGGTGAAAAATATAATTGAAATCTTGGCAGAATCCACACCGCAAACCCTGGTACTCTTGGATGAGCTAGGTTCCGGAACAGATCCAGCGGAAGGGATGGGGCTCGCCACTTCCATCTTAGAAGAACTATATAACAAGGGAACGACGATGCTTGCCACGACCCACTATAGTGAAATCAAGGAGTTCGCAAATGAACGGGAGGGCTTCTGTAACGGATCGATGGAATTTGACGTGAACACCCTAAAACCGACATACCGCCTTATCGTTGGAAAAGGAGGAGACAGTCAGGCATTTGCCATCGCTTTGCGTCTAGGCATGCACCCTAAGTTAATAGAAAGAGCACACGAAATAACCTATAAAGAAGTGAAAGATTACAGTGGAAAAACGGATAGACCAAGACATGAACTCGAAAGGCAACTAGCGATGAATCGCAAGTATGTCAGAAAGATGAAGCATCCGGAAAAAGAGAAGACCAAACAGGAAATCATATTTAAGAAGGGCGACAATGTGAGGATTGCCTCTCTTGGGGAGTTCGGTATCGTTTATAAGCCGGCTGATGAAAAAGGGGATGTGGAGGTGATGGTAAAAGGACGGATGGAGACCTTTAACCACAAGCGACTATCTCTTTATATTAAAGCGGAAGATCTATACACGGATGATTACGACATGGATATTGTGTTTGAATCGAAAGAAAACCGGAAACTTAGGAACAAGATGAAAAAGCATCATGTGGATGAGGTGATCTTGGAAGAGTCGGACGACTGATGTTTTGGAGGTGTAAAGCTGAAGTAAACAATGTATAGTTGTTGTGAATTATTGGTAAAAATGCTTTTTTTGGTTCTGATTTTTTGTATGATGGAACTTGTAATCCAATAAAACAAGCATAGCTCAAGGAGGAAGTCCGATCATGAAAAAATGGTTTTTGGCTTTATCATCTTCCGTATTATTACTAGCTCTTGCCACTGGATGCGCCGCTGATAATGAAGAAATGAACAACAACAACGAAACAAACATGGAACAAAATGAAACGAATACGGGTGAAACGAACGAAGAATAGGTTGAGTAAATGAAGGTACCTGGAAGTGACAGCTCTTTTAAAAGGAGTAGGATACTTCTGGGTGCTTCTTTATTTGAGGCTCCTCTTGTGACGGGATTACTCACCGTTATGCTGGAATTTTTTAATATTGTGAAGGGATTACACTGAGTTGTGCTGTGATTTCCCCTCCTTGTGCCGGGATTGTTGTCTCGGAGATATACTCAAGTTAAAAAGAGAGCCAAAAAACGGTCAATTGTGACGGGATTTCCTCTTTTTGTGAATGGATTAGCCAATCAAGTGCCGGGATTTTAAAAAAAAACAAAATACCCATAAAAAACCACTGCAACCGAGAGGTATTCCCCTCGATTACAGCAGTTTCTACAAAATCAAAAATCAAAATCAGTTCACAATCGCCAAAGAAAACGCCTGTGGACCTTGAGGAACATTGTATGCCTGAACCTCTACCGTATATGTCCCACTTTGTGGAGCATTGATAAATACATTTTCTACGTTATTACGACCATCCCAGTTATTATCAAATGGTGCAGTAAAGTCATTTCCAACATATTTCGTTCCGTTCGGAGCAGTAATGACTAAATCAAGGTCATTTACTAACGTCACAGAAGCGGATGTGCTTGCAGGAGCATCAGACCATACTAGAGAAATTTTAAGTGGCTTGCCTGATGTTGCATTGAAGGAGTACGTCGCCTTTTGGCTTGTGGACAGGGAGCTTGTCTCATTCACAAATGCAGTGTTTAAAGACTTATCCAATGTCACACGGCCCCAACCTTGGTTGCCGTTCGGGAATCCAAGACCAACATCAGTGGCACCCGCAATTAGCGCAGCCTTCAATAAGGACGGTTTAGGTGTGATGCCTCTGTTTTTGATAAAGTGCTCACGTAATTGTGCCACGTTCCCTGCAACAATCGGTGTTGCCATGGAAGTTCCACCCATGTACGCATATTTGCTGTCATGGTTTGCCCAGAAGGAAGAATCCGGCGCAAGGGAAGAGCGTGCTGATAAAATAAATGTTCCTGGCGCCATTACATCCGGCTTGATTCGACCGTCACGAGTAGGTCCTCGTGAAGAGAACTGTGCAACATGATTGATATTGTCTGCATAAGACCCAAAGCTTGGACGATAGTTTTCTGTAGCTCCAACTGTAATGGCATTTTTCGCTGTACCAGGTGCACTGATGGTGCCACTGTTCGGCCCTTCATTCCCGGCTGCGAAAAGAACAGCCATGTCATTTTTACGAACATAGTCATCGACATTTCTGGAATCTGTCGTGTAGGCGCCGTTTACCGCAGCACCCCAAGAGTTCGTATGAATTCTTGCTCCGGCGCTGTAAGCTTGGCTGAATAAAGTGCTCAGGTTGGATGGAAGGCCTCCCAATCCGCCGCTGCTATCCATGATGGATTGGAACACAAGGTTTGCCTGTGGTGCCATCCCTTTATTGGTTGCCCCGTTTCCAAGTACAGATCCGGCAACGTGGGTACCATGACCGTTCGGGTCGTTGGAATTATTAGATCTTCCTAATGCATATAACGCGGTAATTTTTCCGCGGAAAGCTTCGTGCATGGAGCTATCGTTACGCCCGGTATCTAGACCTGTATCTGCAACTGCCACTACTTGACCTTGCCCGTATAATCCATAGCTGTTTTGCGCAACGTCTGCTTTAACAATTCCTCTCGCTACATCATTCATCACCTTATATTCCGGTTTTGGAGAGATATAAAGTACGTCATGGTTGGCAGCATATTCGACAATTTCGTCTATCCCTTTGAAAGTGATTTCTTTATTATTTTGTTTAGCATCAAGTGCAACGGCCTTTACAAAAGCAGAAGCGCCTTTGGTGAATAAAAGTGGGTCGATCTTATAAAGGGGAAGGAAGGGCTCTACAGATTCTAAATGAGCGATACCGTTAGTGGCCTTTGCAACATCACCCTTGTATTCCACAATGTATGCATAGTCTGGTATGTAATCTACAATGGTTGCTCCTGTAGCCTCCAGCTCTTTTTTTGTTTCTTCTAAAATCGGACCATCAAACTGTGCAATATAGAGTCTATTGTCTTTTGGCACGACCTCTAGCTTTTTTTGTAGACCTTTTGGAATTTTGACATTCTCTGTATTTGCTAGAAAAGAAGCTTCACCAATTTTGCCATTTTTAGATACTGTCTTCTTCTCAGTTATCTGGCTGACTCCCTTGAAATCTAGTTCAAAGTTGCTAGCTCCCCCTGTTGATGGACTGCTAAGCGCAACAGTGGAAAGAATGGTTGCTGCTGATAAAACGGATAAAAACACTTTCTTTGATTGACCCTTTTTCTTCATCCTCATGCTCATCTCCTCTCAATTGATAACACAAGAATAATTTAGCATATTAAAGAAAGAATTTATATTGGGAAAATTCAGAATAAAAGACTGAGATTATAGAGGAAATAAACATTCAATTTCCCAATGGAAAGAATTGTAGATTCTTTATAACATCAGCCATTGATAGTTTCTATGGTAAAATATACATAAAAACAGCTATAGTAAGATAAAAGGGGATATGGAAACATGCATAAAATCATGCTTATTGAAGATGATAGGCAGTTAAGCGAGCTTGTAGGAAACCATTTGGAGAGATATGGCTACACGATATACAAGCCAAATGATTTCCAACATATCATGGACAGCCTCTTGGATGTTCAGCCGGACCTTGTTTTATTAGATATAAATCTACCATACTATGATGGGTACTTTCTATGCAGAAGCATCCGCCAGCAATCAACGGTTCCTATTATTATTATATCTGCTAGAAGTACAGAGATGGATCAGATCATGGCGATGGAACTTGGCGCGGACGATTACATAACCAAACCCTTCACCTTTGATTTATTACATGCAAAAGTAAAAGCAACGATAAGACGTGTGTACGGAGAATACGCATCAGCAGATACAGGTGAATTATCTATCGAGGGGTTGTCCTTGGACAGTCAAACTCTTGCCGTTCAATTCAAAGGAAATCGACAGGAGTTAAGTAAAAATGAATACATATTGCTGAAAAAATTAATGGAAGAACATAATACCTATATTCCAAGGGAAGCACTGATAGAAACCGTATGGGACTCGTTAACTTTTGTGGATGACAATACGTTGACGGTTAATATGACCCGAATTAAACAAAAGCTATCTTCTCTTGGACTTCCAAAAGTTATTACAAGTAAAAGAGGCGTCGGCTATATGCTGAGTGTTCCGTCTCCGATAGGCAAAACAAATGAATAAAAGGATATTAAAGAACTTCTTCAAGGATAGAGCGCTGCTAATCTCGTTCTATCTCTTCAATATTGTTTCTGTCATCACATTCTTCCATTTGAGTGAGCCCTCCAACACAGAGATCCTGTATCCTTTTTCCGTGGGGATATTTCTTCTTTCTGTATACCTTCTAATTGATGGATACCGCTATTATCAAGTAAACGGGGCGATTGAGAATCAGCATGCTGAAATGAAGATATACACAGAAGAACAAAAGGCTTTTGATAAGTGGATTAAGAATTTAAGCTATCAACATTCCAGGGAAAAGAATGAGCAGAATGAAAAGAATAAGGAAAGGTTATATTTCCTCTCCCATTGGATGCACCATTTAAAGACTCCGGTATCTGTCACGGATTTGATCATTCAAAACGAACAAAAACTACATGGCAGTACAAAAGCATTTGAAAACTTACAGGTGGAGAACAAACGCCTACATAAAGCCATTGAACAAGGATTGACCATGATTCGAATGGACAGCTTTGAGAATGATTTGGATATAAAATCAATGGACCTTCTCACCTCATTACGGAAGTTAATCAATAACCGAAAAAGTGAGTTTATTTATCAATCTACATTCCCTGTTCTAAATAGTGAGGAAGAAGCTGCTTTCATCATAACGGATCCGAAGTGGAATGAGACGATGCTAGATCAAATCATATCCAATGCCATTAAATACTCTAGTGGAAGAAATGGAAGCAAAAAGATAAGATTTCATGTAAAAAAAGAAGAAGAGGCTACTATTCTTTCCATTGCAGATGAAGGGGTCGGCATCCCGTCATATGATTTGGAAAGGGTATTTGAGGCATTCTTTACTGGGGAAAATGGTAGGGACTATCAGAACTCATCAGGTATTGGGCTATATCTTTGCAAAAGGATTGCAGACCGCTTGAACCACCGAATTACGATAGAGTCGGAGGAATCAAAAGGAACAACAATCACGATTAGATACCTTACAAAAGTGTAAGGTATTTTTCGTATTGTTCCATGGTTGATGTATTGGTTACTCAGTAAAATAAGACATAGAAAGGGAGTAACTTACATTCCAATTTGCTCGAGGAGGGTTTAATATGGGGGAAACAATTTTAGAAACCAGTAAATTAGTGAAAATATATGGTGATGCTGGTGCAGAAGGAGCAACAAAGGCTGTTGATGGCGTTAATCTTTCTATAAATAAAGGAGAATTCATCGCCATCATGGGGCCTTCCGGCAGTGGAAAAACAACATTGCTACACATGATGAGTGGAATAGATACCCCAACATCCGGAGAGGTATATATTGCAGGAAAAGAAATTGGTGAAATGAGCGGGGATGAATTAGCCCTTTTCAGAAGAAAACAACTCGGTTTTGTATTCCAAGAATTCAATTTGCTAGACAGTCTGACTGTAAAAGAAAACATGCTAGTCCCAATGGTGTTGGAACAGAAATCAGCAAACATAATGGAGAATAAAGTAAAGGAACTATCGGAGTTGTTTGGCATTGAGAGTATATTGAACAAATATCCCTTTTCTATTTCAGGCGGGCAACAGCAAAGGACTGCTGTGAGCCGGGCTCTTGTAAACGATCCGACTATTATTTTTGCAGACGAACCAACTGGTAACTTGGATTCTAAATCTTCCACTGTCATTATGGAGTGTTTTGAAAAGATTGTGGAAGAACTCCATACAACCGTTGTAGTAGTCACACATGACGTGTTTGCTGCAAGCTATTGCAGGAAGGTTGTCTTCATCAAAGATGGAAAAATAGATTCTTATATTGTCAGAAAAGGAGATCGAAAAGAGTTCCTAAACCAAATCATGGACAATCTTGCCGTATTGGGAGGAAGGAGCCATGACATTTAATCAATTGGTTTGGAAAATGGCAAAAGGAAACAGGGGTAAATACTTATTTTATTATCTATGTAACAGCTTTGCGGTGTTGTTCTTTTTCATGTATTCTACTATTTATTTAAATCAAGCGATTGAGAAGGTTAAAATAATGGAGGGTATAAGAGATATACTCACGATCCCCGGTGTGGGACTATTAATATTTACAGTATTTTTCATTACCTATGCCCATCGAATTTTTACACGTAGAAGGAAGAAAGAATTTGCTCTTCTAATGACACTTGGGATGTCAAAAAGGGATATAGCCAGGCTATTATTATTAGAAAATGCGTTGATTGCCATTGCTTCTATCATTACTGGAATTGTAACTGGTATGGTGTTTTCTCGATTAATTTTTCTGCTTTTCATAAATATAACCGGATTAGGCGAGATTCCTTTCAATCTTTCGCTTGAGATGTTTATTTATTCAATCGGTGCTTACCTCTTTATATTTCTCATTTCGGTTATCATCACTCTTTACCTGACACTGTCAAGAACGGTTTCTCAAAATATGAAAAGTGATCGAGTGGCAGATGCAATTAAGCATCGAAGTCCGGTGTTCGGCTTACTTGGGGTATTGATGATAATTGGGAGTGCCGTACTACTTTATAATACATTTTCCAACCCATCTATGGCTCATGATGCTGGTGGATACCTTCTCATGAGTACCTTGGGCATATTAATGGGCCTTTACGTGGCACTGTCTCAAGGAATGAGTTTCTTTATGAAGTTGGCCAGGAAGCATAAATTTTATTATTACAATGAGCTCCTTTCTTTAAGTAGTCTAGAATATAAATTTAAACAACTAACGTCTATCATGTTGCTTGTGACAATTATGAGCATGGTCACCATCTTTTACAGTACGACCATATTGATCATCAATTCTATGGGAGAGCAGCAGGTGATGGATGATAATCCTAATGACCTCACATATATAGAGACAGAGACGAAAAATAATATATCCACGCAAGAATTGTATTCTATTGTGGATAAAGCAGAAAATCCTGTTAAAGAACACGAAACGGTAAAATTGTTTGCGCACTATGAGAGTGATCCTTATTGGGAAGAAGCTTATTATGAGTATGTATTTATAGGTTTATCAGATTATAATCGGATTGCCGGAAGACAGGAAATTCTAGATAGTAAAGAATATATCTATCTAATAAATGATGTTCCTAAATATGCCCTTCCAGATAGCACTTACGAACATGGGCTTTCTTTTAATGTGGAAGGTGGAAAAATAGAGTACACCTTGAAAGAAACAATTGTTGATCAAATAATTAATCGTACAACGCTCGTTCCCACTTCCATTATAGTCATCAGTGATGAGGAGTTTGGGAAAATAAACAATGCTTTAATAGGAGATAAGATGCAGGTACACATCTTGAATTTTCAAGATTGGAAAGCTAGTGAACAAGTGACAAATGAGTTGAAAGATAGATTAGAGCAATATAACAACACTACGCCACCATACCAAAGTGTCCGTCTTCGCTATAGTGAGGAAGAGGAAGAATATTTTCTTCAGCCAATATCTAAAGTGGTAAACTACAACTATATCAAAAACTCATCTAGAATCATGTTCTTTGTCACCACCTTTATCAGCATTCTTTTCTTCTTTGGTTCCTTCATCCTTCTGTACCTAAACATATTCTCCACCATGGAAGAGGAGAAAGCCAAATATAAAAAGCTATTTAAGATTGGTATAACCAAAAGAGAGATTAAGAAACTCGTTTCGAAGGAAATGAGTGTGCTGTTCTTCTTTGCTCCGTTACTCGGATGCAGCTTGGCATTTGTATATATTCTTTCCATTTCCCAAGATGTAGGTGGGATCATGGAGAACCCGCAATTTCTAGTTCATTTTGCCAGAATCTCTGGAGTGTATCTATTTATTCAGATGGTGTATTACTTTTATTCGAGGAAAAAGATGTTAAGTGAATTAGAAATTTAAAAATTATCGAAATGGTAGTGGCAGGTTAATATTTTAATCTGCCAGCTTGTAGACAAAGTCATACGAAATAGCTATTGCGTAACCTTCGTTCTATATCGTGGCTAGTGTAGGTGGCTTTCTCGGCTGTCTGAGGACAACCTTAAGACAATCTCGAAGATGAATTTCGGTTGAGATTGTCATCATCTGGTGTATGAAGACAATCTCGAGGGTGGATTTTAGATGGGATTGTCATCATCGGGTGTATGAAGACAATCTCGAGGGTGAATTTCGGATGAGATTGTCATCAACGGTGGTATGAAGACAATCTTGAGGGTGAATTTCGGATGAGATTGTCATCATCGGGTGTATGAAGACAATCTTGAGGGTGAATTTCGGATGAGATTGTCATCATCGGGTGTATGAAGACAATCTTGAGGGTGAATTTCGGATGAGATTG
>NZ_RXZI01000006.1 GCF_021991925.1 Sutcliffiella horikoshii
GTATGAAGACAATCTTGAGGGTGAATTTCGGATGAGATTGTCATCATCGGGTGTATGAAGACAATCTTGAGGGTGAATTTCGGATGAGATTGTCATCATCGGGTGTATGAAGACAATCTTGAGGGTGAATTTCGGATGAGATTGTCATCATCGGTGGTATGAGAACAATCTCGAGGGTGAATTTCTGTGAAAATTGTCATCATCGAATTTATCGAAAACCATTTCGAGGTGGAAGCCATCATTATTAGACCTCTTGAAGTGAAAGTGGCTCAAGGTTGCCCTCTGGATAAGTGAAGCCGGTTGCGAAAATCAAGCGCCTTAAATTAGATTACAAAAATAACTAGAAATTAAACAATTTTAGGCTTGTCAACAGTCTGGCAGGTTAATACTTTAACCTGCTTCATTGTTTTGAAGTGATATAGCTGTAATCCGAGCAATCTATTCAATCATTCATTGCATAATGCAAGAGCTATTGAAAGGTGGGTTTGCCCTTAATCGGGAATTAAGTATCGAGTTAATGATTGTAATTTGAAATAATTGGAAGGTGTAGTAGGTAACACCCGAAAGTGTTTGGGAGGAAATTATGAATATCACACAATTTAAAACTATTATTAATAAGCTTTTTCCTGGAAATTTAATGGAGGAATTTAATGATGATTACGGTTTTAACAACACTTCCAATAACATAATAAAGACGATTGGATATTCAACGAACCTTTCAATTGAAGTAATAGAACAGGCAAAAACAGCACAAGTTGATTTAATCCTAACCCATCATGACGCTTGGGATTTTATTTATGGATTGAAAGATGAATGTATAAAGAGATTAAAAGAGTATAACATCAGCCACTTCTGGATACATGGCCCCCTTGATTATATTGAATTCGGGACGTGCACTTCATTGATGAATAAAATAGGTATTGATAACATCATACGTTTTTCCGAGTATAAGAACTATAGTGTGCCTGGAATAGGTGAGTTTAACGAAGCTAAAAGTTTTGAAGACCTTCTAAAAAAAATGAAAATTGAACTGAACGAGCCTGTAAGAGCGTGGAAAAACCATAAGAACAAGGTAAAGAAAGTCGGTGTATTGACTGGTGCAGGTCATTCAACTGATCATATAAAATTTGCCTTTGATCAGGGCTGTGATACATACATAACTGGAGAGGTAAGTTTATATACCATTCAATATGCGCAGTTTGTAGGTGTAAATCTACTTGTTGGAAGCCACACCTTTACGGAAATATTCGGAGTGGAAAGTTTGGCACTAGAGATTATGGAGCGTAACGTAGATTTAACCTTAATTCAACTTAAGGAAGAACACTTTGAGTTAAGTAATTAAGGACAGCCCGTCCGTTACCAAGAAAAAACGCTCAATATCCTGAGCGTTTTTATCCTAAAAATCATATTCATTCACTATCTTTTTGGTTATCAATTCATATCCCTTTTCATTCGGATGCAAGGAGTCACTGAAATACTCCTTTGACTTTTCCTTGAAAAGGTCATTGGTGGAAATAAATTTAATCCGTTTATACTCATCCACAACCTCTTGGCTATTTGCATTCCACTCCACAATGATATTTTCATGGTCTGCAGAATCTGGATAGGAATTGTATAATCCGAGAAATAATATCGGAGCATCTTGATTTTCATGGCGAATGTTCTTAAGAATTTCTTGTATATTCTTCTCGTATACCACAGCGCCTTCTTTGATTTTTTCTTCATTGATTCCTTTTAAGTCGCCGCCATTGCTTTGAATTAAATCATTGGTTCCGATAAAGAGGATGATATAATCGGCGGTGCGAATGTCCTTTTGAATGTTGGTAAGCTTCACTTGCTTTACTACACCGTCCGATTCTTGTCCGGGGATTCCGTAGTTTTTCACTGTTACATTCGCGCCTTTCTCTTCCTGAATCAGTTTCTCTAAATTTTCTACGTAACCTTCACCAGACTTGTCACCAACTCCATATGTCAATGAGTCTCCAAGTGTGACCATCGTTTTCGAAGATTGATCTGAATCAGTTGTTTCCTTATTGTCCTGATAGCCATTATAGAAACCTGCCCCAATAAGAGCAACGACCATTAAGGCGGCAGCATAGATGATTGTTTTTTTCATAGGTGAACCTCCTCAATGTTGTAGTAGTTCCCTATTGTAAAAATAAATAAACGGACGATTAAAACCTTTTTGCTTATAGAATCGTTTAGTTCATAGAAGGTATATAGAAGGGGGATATAAATGAGTTTGAAGAAAACTATTCCATTCGGTCTGGCATTTTTGTTTTTCTTCATCGCAACATTCGCTGCATGGTATGAGGGGAGCGGGTTGATAGATGACACTTTTGAATGGAAGCACACAGCAATTATCACTTCATGGATGAACAATGGGGAAGTGGAAAGGGGAAACATATCACAACTAGACTACTTTGTATATTCCATTAAGTTTAAACCGCTCTTTCCCATCATTATGCTAGTAAGTTTCATGTACATGTTAGTCGCTTTAGGCCAACAATTAATTAGGCAGGAAAGATTCGTGAATATGTTTGTAATATCATTAGGAATTTTACTATTGATTGGTGCAACATTTCTAATAGGGTCTCCTACTGCAGGGGCAAAAGCATTTATGTTTTCACAACTGATTACTGCGAGTTTGCTAATAGGATATTCCCTAATCCGTTTTAATAGAAAAATACAATTAGATTAACAAAAGTGCTCATCCCTCAAGGGTGAGCACTTTCTTGAAATCAGTATCTATTTCCGTTTTTATCTACATAAACAGATTTCACAATCGTTCGTTCAAACGGATTCCCGTTTTTCGTGGTTCCTTTCACATCGAGAGTGATGGTGTAGACACCTTCTTCTTTAAAGTCTAGGTCAACCTTACCTTTATTGGCAACTTTCATCCCAAAGTCGGCTTTAGCCTTTCCATCTTTATTGATTTTGACATCCACATTCATATTTTTCACTTTTTGTCCTTTATTTTTTAATTCGAATGTGGTATCTTCCAAGACCACTTCCTCATTTAAGTCGGTATGGTATCCAACTGTCATCAAGTAAGCGGCTTTATCCTTTTTGGCCTTTACGGTCCATTGTCCTTGTTCAGGTGCCGTAATTTGGAAAGTGTGGTGGTGTCCGCCTTTAAAAATTTCCTGATCGATGGAATGAACAAAGGTTGAGTACACCTTCCCGGAAGGACTTATCACTTGAATGTCTTTCGTTTGCTTGTCGCTCAACCAATCTAGGTCAATTTTTTGTACATTCTCTTCAACTGTGAAGGTTTGTTGCACTTCGTTCTGGAATTGACCACCACGATGAAGCGCACTTATATGGATTGGATCCTGTTCCACAGGTTCGATTGTTGCTGCAGCTTCGCCAAGTGCAATGCCGGCTGTTTGTGTAATCGTCAAATATGGACGGAAGTATTGGAATGTACCGCCTTCCCGTACCGTCGTATGGTTCCAGTTGCTTACTCTTACTTCTGTACTATAGTTTAGGCGGGAGTTGCTGACGGTGACGGCACCATCATTGGATCCATACGAGCTTAAATATAGGCCACCCCAGTAAAGGGAAGATCCAAAGCTGCCCCAGCTGGTTCCGGCGAGTGTATAGATTTTATTCCGATTCCGGTTTGTATGATTATCCATTTGAGGTCTGTAGCTGTTCATATAACCGGTTTGAAGTGAGTAGGTTGCATCATTTTTACTTCCTAAAATGCCTGAAAGCCAGCTTGCCCAGCCACTATAAGCAAGGTCTGCAAGCTGTGAACCATAATGAGGAGTGGATAAAGTGATGAGGTTAGATACATAAGGGTGCGCTCCATAATGAACAAGAGCGTTCTGAGAATCAATGCCGCCTTTACTGTGTGCAACAATCACAATCTTCTTTTGGTTAAAGTGGTTGGCTATATCGCGTATCCGATTGTTGATGATGGCTCCGTTATCCCACATATTCTTATCTGGATGAACATCAATGAATGCCGTTTCATATCCATTGCTCAGGGCTGTCTGGTACATATTATTGTTTTCCCACCAAGTCTTTGATGAACTGTTGATTCCGTGAACAAATACAAGAACCGGTTTGTTTGGATCGACGTTACTTGGTGTATCACCCACATACCATTGGCCGGGTACACCACCAGGATTGTCTTTTCCGCCAATCGTACCTGCATTAACTGATACTGGTATAACTAGTAAAGCTACTAACAATAGGACCACCAACCTTTTCATTTCAACACTCCTTTTTGTATATAAATAGGAGATATCTCCCCATCTATTCTATCGGAAAAGGGAACGCTTTCAGAATAGATTCTCTTAAAATGAGCGGATGGACGTGGAGATTTTCACAAAATAATAGGAAAAAAGATACATATTCGACAAGTGTAAGCAGGATTTTCATGTTGAGGAAAGAATTGTAAGGAGTGTAGGAAAGGGTATTTATCAATCAACTAACAACAAAAAGAGGGTTGCATATGATTTTTATATTATGGGCTTTGTTAAGTATCACTTCCATAGGCAGTATTTATGGAATCATTGTCTCGAGTTCAACGTCTGAGCTCGTTGCTAGCATCGTTTTTCTTATTTTAAGTGTGATTGGATTGTTTGCAAGCATCCATTACTATATGAAGAAACGGGATAGGAAGACAAAAGATACAAGTGGTGGGATATGGGATTGTTTCTATTGTCATATTCCACTTCCAAGATCTTCAGAAAGTTCATCTTCAGGGAAATCAAATGGGCTGGACTGCACAGATTGTGACTGCAATCCATTTAATTAAGGGGGAAAGTAAATGAATGAGTATGTTCATGCTTTGATCACCCTACGTTTTTTCCCTTGTCATAGAAAAAAAGAACGATCCCTTGTCATAGGTGGCAAGCAATTCCCTATGTGCTTCAGGTGCATGTCGATCTTGCTTGGTTATTTTGCTGTTGGCCCATTATTTTGGCTAGCAGCCGATGTTTCCTTTTTAAAGATGCTAGTAATAGGTATTCTTTTGAACATTCCGATGGTGATGGACGGATATACACAACTACGAGGCTGGAGGGTGAGTAATAATTTTCTCCGATCCTTTACGGGATTAACAAGTGGAATTGGTATGTCTTGTATTATTGTGGCAGGTTCCTTTCAGTTTCATCGGGGAATCCAGGGATTGGCGAAATTACTAGATTCAATCATAAGTTAACCCAAAAGGGCATTGCTTCGCGCAATGCCCTATTTGCATGTGAATTTCGTCAGGCTCCACAAGCTGCTTTTTTCTATGACAGCAGTTCCTCCCTCTTCCATACATGCTTCCATCTGGGTTGGGATGCTTTGAGAGTGGTATTGTATATGAGCAAGTCTACCGACAGATAATAAGACAATGATGAGACTGACAATCGCAGTTCCCTGAACAATGCTCTTATTCGCTTTGGAAAGGTCATTGTCAGTATTTTTACCTTTACTGCCGAATGAATAATTGCCAGAGAAGAATTGGTGGATTTCACTGTAAAATATAAGATTCTGAAATATAATGACAAGCAAGATCCCCATAATAAAAACAAAACGATGAAGAGGGAATACCATCAAAAATGCGAGCAACGGAAGTGCATTTGCATAAAGTATGTAGACTTTTTTTGTGGCATTTTTGGATACTTGTTGAAGCATTTCATCATCTTCCAATAACTCACCTGGCCGGTAAAAAAGAAATAGGTACAGTTTTTCTCTAGGGTTGTACTCATTGTGTTTTCTATATCTGCGATAAAATGCAATATAGAAAGATAAAAGTAACAAGATACTAACTATAAACAATTGGATGGAAATTAAACCCCAATTAAAGGAAGTCACTGTGCCTTTTACAACGAAAAAAGCATCAACATGATGAATCATTAAATCAAACAACCCTACTAGACTAAATGTCAGTGGCATCAATAGAATGCAAAATGCGATGGTCCAAAGTGGAAGTTGAATCCGTAAATCATCCTTCATTTTCGTCATCCTCTCCTTCTAACCAAAATAACTCATCTACCTTTACCTTCAGATGCTTGGCAAGCCTCAAAGATAAAGCGATGGACGGCGAGAATTCCCCTTTTTCAATAAAACCGATTGTTTGCCTAGTTACGCCGACTAAACTGCCCAAATCAGACTGGGAAAAACCGTGTCGAGCCCTTAATTCCTTCACCCGATTACAAAGCATATACTTCTCCTTTTTGTTAACTTTTATATACTTAATGTAAAGTATAATTAACATAGTGTCAATAATACTTACCATTTGCTCATGAAAAAACAGTACAAGAGTGACCTTGTACTGTAGTAATTTAATAGGGGAATTGGATAATGTTCTCTATGACTTCCTTTAACATGTCAATGGAACCTAACACATCTTCTTTATTTTCAAGGCTGTGATCTCCGTTAGGAATCAGTAGAGTGTTTAAAGCTGTATTAGCTTCTAGGTTTGCAAATCGCTCTTCCCGATAGCAGAAATCTTTATCGCCAATGATACATAGGGCATTCTTATCATTCTGTAACATCGCTTGATACACCTCATCACGATGTAATAACGGAGTAAGCCAAATGGCGGAAGCGTTCAAAAAGTTTGGATGTTTCACCAACTTGGTCAATGCAATGGTGCCAATTGATTTGGCCACTATTACAAATTGATCATAGTGTGTTTCTTTCAAAGACTCATTCAATGTATGTAAAACATTTTTGCAAAACCCTTCCGAATCAAAAGGATCAAGTTCCGCTTCGCTAAATCGGTAATTGATTTGAAGTACATCGAAGCCCTGGTTGAAGTAGTGCCCTGAAGAAAAGTGAAGCAACGGCCCTTGGGAAGTATAACCTGCTCCAGGTAAGATGATGGCAAGTTTTGTAGTGGTTTCTTTTTGTTTCATTAAATTAGTAGGAAATACCTTGACTTCTGATATCTGGTTTTCAAGTATCATAGCTTCACCCCGGATATGAATTTGAAAGAATTATATCATGTAATTTAGTAATTAAGGGAAAAAATGTATGATTAATTTTAGGAATAAACTATGCTATGCTAAAAATTGTTGAAAATATAGTGTA
This sequence comes from Sutcliffiella horikoshii, assembly GCF_021991925.1. Classification (GTDB taxonomy): domain Bacteria; phylum Bacillota; class Bacilli; order Bacillales; family Bacillaceae_I; genus Sutcliffiella_A; species Sutcliffiella_A horikoshii_F. Next base: position 7,039 of record NZ_RXZI01000006.1, read on the forward strand.
AATGGAGGAAGTGGGTACATGTCATCATTACCAAACTGTCCAACATGTAATTCTGAATATACATATGAAGATGGAAACTTACTGGTATGTCCAGAATGTGCATTTGAATGGACACCAGGTGCGGAGAGTGTAGAGGAAGAGAAAGTGTACAAGGATGCAAATGGCAATGTCCTTATTGATGGAGATACGGTAACTGTCATAAAAGACTTAAAAGTAAAAGGCAGTTCTTCTGTTGTGAAACAGGGAACAAAGGTAAAAAATATCCGCCTAGTGGATGGGGATCATGATATTGAATGTAAAATTGAGGGCTTTGGTGCAATGCAGTTGAAGACGGAATTTGTAAAGAAAGTATAAGATGAATCCTTTTTGGGTTCATTTCAGTGTGTAGACAAAGTCCAAAAATGATAGAAATCTCTAGTTGATCTAAGTGGAAGGAGCGGAGACTCCTGCGGGAGGAAGGGACTTGGAAGACCCCGCAGGGCGTAGCCCGAGGAGGCTTCCGGACCGCCCGCGGAAAGCGAAGCTCCTGCAACGAAGATCAACTCTTCCAACAGATAACCTAACTAATTTATAGTTTGTCAACAGTCTGAGATGAATCCTTTTTGGATTCATTTTTTTGTAGTCAGTTATTGGAATTTAATGCTAAAATTAGATATCGGTCAGAGAGGCAAAGGGGAAGAGAAAGTGAGATATTTTACATATGAATTATTTCTTGCTCTAAACGATCAAAATTTAAGTCATAAAGAAGAAGAGAAAATTCAGAGCCAGTGGAATCATAATTTAGAAGATTATAGATTATCTTATAAAGCTTTGGTTGATAGGATGCAACGAGAGGTCTATTCACATTTTAGCGGGTGGGGGTTTCATGATTTCCAATTAATAAGCTTTGAAATAAAGCATAAATGTTTGAGGAAAATGGATGTAAAGCTATCCTTAAGTAATGACGATGGTTTGAGTAAAAATTTTCTATTATTTCATGATGTGTCCTTTTTTAAGTATCATCATGAAAACTATTCTAACGAGAAATCTGTAATGAATCGTGATAAGGATAATTGGTTATATGAAGAATTTCTATCTGTCGATCCTTGCACACTATCTTTTGAGTGATTTTCTCTTCAGGAGCGTGCATTGCAATAAAGTTTCCAAACCATGCTGTTTCCATCATAGAGGAGGGAATTTAATGTTTAATGGAATTATTCTTGCTATTTTAGTAGTCCTTTTTTCTCTACTTTTTGGAGCGATGGGGATGGAAGAAATGCTCTACACGTTTCTTTTTGCATCCATGTTTTTTAACATATACATGGTTGTACAATTAAAAAAGGTAAGGAAAAAGATGAATAAGTAACATTCAATGTCAGCTGACTAATTTTGTAATAAACAGCAAAGAGGAGAGATGCTAAGTGAAAATCATGATTGATGATGTTACACATCCAGCCGTCATAAAGTTTGTAGAGGAGCACATGAGAAATTTAAACCTGCTTTCTCCACCAGAAAGCAACCATTATTTAGACCTTGATGCTTTGAGAAAACCTGATGTTACTTTTTGGAGTGTGTGGGAAGGCGATGAAGTGGTTGGTTGTGGAGCTCTTAAGGAGTTGGATGCCAAAAGTGGTGAGGTGAAATCCATGAGGTCTTCGTCGCTTCATTTAAGAAAGGGTATTGGGGCACTGGTTCTACAATCCATTATTCAAGCAGGGAAAGAACGAGGCTATCAGAATTTGTATCTTGAAACAGGTTCAATGGAGGCGTTTTATCCTGCGCAAAAACTGTATAAAAGTTTTGGATTTGATTATTGTAAGCCATTTGCCGATTACGAAGAAGATCCTAATTGTGTTTTTATGGTGAAGGAATTATGAATTTTAGAAATAAGAGGAAGGTTTTGATTTTAATCTAAAAGGGGGCTTTACATGTCTACAATAAGGGATAAAACGTTTATATTGGAAGCCACTGTAGGATATAACCATGAGATCGGTAGGCTTTTGGCTATGATGGAGTATGCAAGAATGACAACCATTGAGGCTATTCAGCATTTATCGGTGGAAGAATTAGACTATAGAATAAATGCACAGGGAAATTCAATAGGCAGCCTTTTATTACATATCGCATGCGTGGAAGAAGTTTATCAAATACTTACCTTTGATGAAAGAGAGCCCACAGAGAAAGAGATGGAGAGGTTGGAGGCTGGATTGACACTAGGTGAGAAAGCAATCCATGAATCAAAAGGGAACAATGCTTCCTTCTATATTCAAAAGTTGGCCAAAGTCAGGGAGCAAACAAAGTCCCAACTAAAGAAAAAAGAAGACAGTTGGTTGGACGAAGAGTTTCCATTTGGTCCTAATCATGATGCCAACAACTATTTCCGTTGGTTTCATGTCTTTGAGGATGAATTGAACCATCGGGGGCAAATCAGGTTGATTTCCAGTCATTTTAGGAATAGAGACTAACTTTTTGTATATTCAACATGATGTTTATTTGTATTTGCACACTCTACCGCTTTTAACACTTAGAGCGGGGAGTGTTTTTTTATGGTTGTCTAAGTTGACTTGGGAAATGCAGAAGAAAATCTGGGAAATGTAGAAGATCGGCACTAAAGTGTAGAACATAAGCTACAATATGTAGAAGTTCACCTCGGAAAGGTAGAACCCCTTTATGTAGGCAGCAAACAGGCAGACAAATTTCTCTTTTTTCCGTTAAGGGCCTGAGCTCGTCAAAGTAGTAATACCGACTTGTATCCAAATCCATAAATCAATCCCCCCAAAAAGCAATATCCTTAAAATCAAGGTTATCCGCTGTACTTATAAAATGAGATTCAGAAACTTTGACAAAAATGGGAAAGCAGAAAATGTTAACAATACCCCTGCCCCAAAATTAACGGTTTTAAGGATCTTTTCTTTGATGAACGCGCGGGCAAAGTGAACAGTAAAGGCGATATTCAAGTTCCATAGGAAAATCCCGAGTATCAATGACATACACCCTACTAGTCCAAATATCCAACTCTTCTCGGAAAGAGAGTGGAGGGAGGAACCAAAAATACCGAACCAGAAAACAAAATTGATGGGGTTAAAGGCAGCGATGCTGAATCCTACAATGAATGAATTTCTTTGAATGGGTTGTCCAAGGTCAAGATTCATCCTTCTTGTAAATGAGCCATAGATAGTGGTTATCCCCAAGTATAACAATATAGTTCCACCGACTCCGTACATGCATATTTCTACCCATATTATCTGGAGATATGGTTCCATACCAAGTAAGATACTGAGTAAAAACAAAATATCAGCACTCATCCCACCTAATCCTACTAACCAGGAGGAATAAAAGCCAGAGGAAATACCGCGCTTTATCATTTCTAGATTGATCGGCCCAATAGGAGCAGCCAAGCTTATACCAAGTACCATAAACTGAAGAATTGTCCATAATAGTTCCATTGTCATTTGCTCCTAAGGCCAAGTCTTGTCCATAAAATTATATGCTTTGGCAAATCAGTTTCATGCATAGATGGGCAGATTTGTTCGTATTTATAAATAGTACTTTGCTTAACTAAAGGGGGAGAATGGGTGCAGCAATTAGATATGGAAACACTTTACTCACTTAAGAATATTCCTCCATGGGGGAGAGCTGTCTTCTCGGAATTTTCAAAGGATATGTTGTCTGAAACTCGTCCGTTTCCTTGTATATTTGGGGTAGAAGGGTTTAAACAGGGATCGCTACGTTTTGCTTTCATTGAAAGTCCGACAAGTCCCACTGCAATGGAGAATTTGGCGGATACCTTGAAATTGTACTTAGAAGAGGCGAGAAAACTCGGAAAAAATACATCGTTTGTTGCATTCTTTAAGCCAGAAGAGAAGAAAACATTAGAAGAGTATGAAAAGCAATTCTGGAATATCCTTCAACACCTCCATCAGTTGGATGATAAAGAATGGCCGGATGACATACCTGCTGATCCAGAACATTATCTATGGGAATTTTCTTTTCACGATGAACCAATGTTCGTTGTTTGCAATACGCCAGTACATGAAAAGCGGGCGAGTAGGAAAGCGACGACCTTTATGATCACATTCCAACCAAGATGGGTGTTTGATGGCATAAACGGAGATACGCAAATCGGGAAGATGTTTCAAAAAACGGTCAGGGATCGTATAGAAGTGTATGATAAGGTTCCTGCTCACCCTTCACTTAACTGGTACGGAAAAACGGAAACAAGAGAATGGAGGCAGTATTTCTTGATGGATGATAATAAAATGGAGACGTCAAAATGCCCATTTCATGCTTCGTTGGAGAAGGAGAAAAACAATACGTCAAAGGTTGCTTATGCGTTCCCTTCAGATTTTAAAGAATTTAGAGTAGAACGCGGGGTAGGGGGAAGCCTTGAAAAAGTAACAATGGAATTATTACCTACTAAGGGAACAGGGTATGTGGAAGTCCAGAAAGATGAGCCGTTCAAAGCCCATCCTGCCCATACTCATCCTACAAATGAGGTCTTACATATTCTGAGTGGGAGTGTCTCTATGGAAGTAGGAGGAGAGCTCATTACCTGTCAAGAAGGGGACCGAATCTATTTACCAAAAGAAACAGTCCACGGTTCATTAGCAGGGATGGAAGGTTGTTTATATGTCATTGCGGTTTTAAAATAATTTGGTAACTCCATTCTGTATTATCAGAATGGAGTTTTTTCTATTCTAAAGGGGAAAATAATCTATAAGTGGTCATTCCATAACTTTCAAATGATACATGAAACTTCCAATTATCTCGAAAGTATATATTTTGACATTGAGATATCTGTGTGTTAAAAATGATTAGTAAATAAATTCAACAAGAAGAAGGAGAGATTTCTTCATGAATAATACAACTACTAAAGCAGCAATCGAAACAATGAAAGAACGTCATTCTGTACGTAAATATACCCGATATGATATGCCTCAAAACGATCTGCAAGATATCTTAGAGGCAACCATCACTGCACCATCTTCTTGGAACCTGCAACATTGGAAGTTCCTTGTGATTCAATCTGATAGCCAGAAAGAGAAGCTTTTACCTATTGCCTACAACCAACAGCAAGTGGTGGACAGCTCTGTCACTATTGCCATATTAGGTGATCTTGAAGCTAACCAAAATGCGGAAAGAGTGTATGGAGAAGTGGTGAAGAAAGGATTCATGACTCCTGAGGTAAAAGAAATTCTAACGAATCAAATTCATGGGGCTTATACAAACGATCAGTTTGCCCGTGATGAAGCAGTTATGAACGCATCGTTAGCTTCTATGCAATTAATGCTTGCAGCAAAAGAAAAGGGCTATGATTCTGTACCAATGGGTGGATTCGATAAAGTGGCATTCAGGAAAGAATTTAATATCCCAGAGCGTTATGTACCCATAATGCTGATATCTGTTGGTAAAGCAGCCGCGGAAGCCCACGGGACATTACGATTCCCATTAGATGAAGTTGTAACATATGAAACGTTTTAAGAAATAAGGGGGAAAAGGACTCGTTCATCGCGAGTCCTTTCCCATTTACTTATATAGGAACTCAAACATAGCAGGGAGCCGCTCACGCCATGCAGCCTCATTATGAACTGCATCTTCCACCACATCAAAGCGTACTTTACCAACTTTCTTCACCAATAAATTATATACACTTTGACTAGAGTCGATATAGATTTGATGGTTAATAAAAGAAGTATCTTCTTTTGTACCGACATCCATATATAAACGTTCGACTTCACTCATATCACACTCTTTTATGTATGTCTCTATTTCAGACTGATTAATCCAGTAGGCAGAAGATAAAGAAGCAACTCGTTTAAAAATATGCGGGTATTTACATGCCGCATAAGTAGAGATCAATCCACCCATGGAACTACCTGCCATTGCTGACTCATCGGCTAAGGTGCGATATCTTTCATCGATCAAAGGCTTTAATTCAAAAGTTAGAAAATCAATATACTCTTTCCCTTTACCCCCTGTAAGGTTCTCATCATTGAAAAGACTTTGTCCCAACTCTCTGTTTTCCCAGGGGGCATATTCATTAAAACGCTCAAAACCTTCATGGTTGCAGTCAATACCAACCACAATGATTTCAAGGTCTGACTGCTGCTCTAAATACTCTTTGATCCCCCAACTTACACCAAAGCTTGCTTCGCTGTCGATAAACAGATTTTGTCCATCATGCATATATAAAACAGGATAATGCTTGTCCGTTGTTTCATATCCTTTTGGTAAGAGAACGCTCACTCTTCGTTCTGATTGAAATGGGGTGATAGTAACGGTGAAATATTCCAGCATGCCAATTCTCCTTTGTCTCTATGTTTCTTTTATTATAGTAGACTTTATAGGGGTTAGGTACAAAAATAAAGTGGACGGCCGTAAACCGTCCAACTTCTAAATTTACCGCAAATGTTTCTTCAAAAGTTCTATATGCTGCTTATGCTCATTCAGTATGGATTGGACCATATTTCTACTCTCCGAATCCAAATCACCTTTTACAAATTCCGCCATCATATCAGAACCAAGTTCTTCTCCATGTATCGCCCCTTCAATAATCGCGCGAGATTCCTTGGGATAACCCTTTACCTGCTGAACCCTCTCCTGAAAAGCTCCGATAAGGCCTACATCATCGACAGCTTCGCCACCAAGGTTTTGAATTCTTTCTGCTACAAATATGGCGTGCATCTTATGGTTCTGCTGGATCGTTTGTAGATCTTTCTTAATTGCTTCATCCTGTGTGTTTTTAATAAAATGTTCATATGCATGAATGCCCATGAACTCGCCTTCTAAAAAGGCGTTCAATTCCTTTATTTGCTCATCCATTCTTCTCACTCCTTTTAAGTTGCCACTATCCTTATATTTCATTTAATGATAGGAAAATATTCTTAAGGAAAATTGGGGTCTAGGTTTTTGCTTAAATGATCGTTCTTTTAAATGTCCGAAGATTTTTGATTTATGACCGAAGATTCTCGAAAGTTGACTGAAATTTTGGGGAATTTGACCGAAGTTTTCCAGTGTTTGACCGAACGACCTAACATTGTTGTCCGAATAGAAGAGTCATTTGACCGAACCACCCTAATAATCAGAGCTAGAATGTCCGAACAAAGGAGTGGCTTGTCCGAACCATAATAACATACGCTCAAAACCTCTTATTCCTTTTAGATTTGGTGAAATTACATTAAAATCTCCAAGCCAAGCCGAATCATGCCCAATAAAATTGCCCTACAATAAAAAAAGAACAACCACTAATATGATTGCTCCTTAAAGTATTACTCTTTCCCGCCAAATCCAATTTCCTGCAAAAATTCATCAATTGCCTTTTCATATTCCTCGCGATTTTCAGTATAGCTCATCGCATGCATACCGTTTCTAGCGACATATAGCTGCTTTTTTCCTTTTTTCTTTTCGAAAAGTTGCTGAGTCATCATGATCGGAATAAAGTCGTCAGGCTCACTGTGAATAAATAACACTGGATTCTCGATGTTTTCAATAACGTTGATTGGTGAGACATCTCGAATGGAGTACTTATCCCTTATGCGTAAAAAAGTATTGGCGATTGGCATGATAAGCTGCTTTGGAATTTTGAAATCCGCTTTCAAGCGATAGGTCAACTGTTCTTCAAGATCTGAAAAAGGACAATCAGCGATATAGAAGTCAGCACCATCCTCCAATCCGCCAGCATACATCAGCAATGTGGCAGCACCCATGGATTCGCCATGAATCCCAATGGTTGCTTCACTTACAGCATGTTCGCGAACCCAATCGACAACGGCTTTTAAATCATGCTTTTCATAAAATCCATAGCTCGTTGTCTTGCCACCGGACTTTCCGTGTCTACGATGATCATATAAAACGACATTCCAGCCTCTTTCAAGGAAAATGTTCATGTATTTAATCGAATTGAGGGTGTTCTGTGTGACACCATGACTGAAAATCATATAACGAGTAGAGCCTGGTACATCAAACATTTCCCCGTAAATATTGTAGCCAAGGGGAGAGGGGATGGTAAGTTCACGTTTAGGAAGCTTTGTATAAACATCTTCTTTAAAGTGCCCCAGTAGCTTTTCACGCTGTAGAATTTCTTCGTTTGTTTTTTTACGAATGTACATTACTTTATTGGTGAAAAAAATTCCGACAAACAAAATATAGGAAAGTAAGATGCCCATAACGATTAAAATGCGTTTTAGCTGTTTCACCGTAAAACCTCCAAAAGGATATATATACCATAGTTTATCATTTGGATAAGCCAGAAGGGAAATGGGAGTGGGATGTTAAGCTGTAATTTTATAAAAATGAACGTTTTTTTATGATATGATTTGGAGAAAGAGGTGTTATATGATGGGAGCTAATTACTCACGTCGTAGAGGAGATTATGGAACCACATGGTGGTAAGTTCTTTGAAGGTTTTTCGATAGGTAAAAGATAAATAAGTTTATCATCAGTGATATACTAGCAATATTAATTTTAGTAAGGGGATGTAACCAATTATGAAAATATCGGACATGCATCATGTGAGCCTAGCCGTAAAAGATGTGAAGGAAGCAAAACACTTTTATGGAACACTTTTAGGCTTACCTGAGTTAGAAAGACCAGATTTTGATTTTCCTGGAGCATGGTATCAGGTAGGGAATTCGCAGCTTCATTTAATTCAAAATAAACAAGCAGAAACCCTGAGGGGCGAAAATAAAATTGACAGTAGAGATGGCCATTTTGCCATCAGAGTGGACGATTATTATCAGACGGTGGAATTCTTACAAGGTAAAGGCATTGAAATAGTGGAAAAACCGCATAGCAAAAGCGGCTTTGCACAAATCTTTTGTATGGATCCTTCCAATAATTTGATTGAATTCAATGTAGATCAGAAGGACTTAAATGGAAAGGGGTAGTCACATTTTAACTACTCCCTTTCTTTTGGCAAACATAGACCATTTGAGGACTTTTTGAGGTTAATGAAATTTTATTCCAGTCTCCGTATTCATGCAACACATTGAATCCATGTTCATTTAAGAGCCGTCTCATCTCCAATGGGAAAACATAACGTAATGAAATTTTATCTTTCTCGATGAATTCTATCTTTGGCCCATTAAAAAATCTTCTTTCTGTCTCGCAGTGAAGGATCTGTGTCATGGGCTCGTACGTTTCTTTATGGTACTCGGCCACCTGCATACCATTAGAGTGCTTAAAATGTTCTTCATACTCATCTACCTTTGATAACTCATCCATAATCGGATTTCTTGTATCAAAAATGAATATTCCTTCATCTTGTAAGTGATGATGAACGGATTGAAAAAGTGCGTCTTGTACCTCATTGGTCAAGAAATGTTGAAAGGAGTTTCCACTCATGAACATGAACTTAGTGGATTGTTCCATTGATAACTTAGTGCAATCCTGTAAGAACCATTGAATGGATAAATTTTTATCAATAGCCTTGGACTTCGCCTGATTTAGCATCCCTTTATGGATATCCACACCAATCATTTCATGCCCATTTTCAGCCAGTGGGATAGTCAATCTTCCCGTTCCACATGCCAACTCAATGATAGGACCACTCTCCGGTGCCCATTCAAGAATTAGTGGCAAATCTACTAAAAAGTTTTCATGAATACGATCATACTCCCTAGCGTCTGCATATTTTTCGAGATTTTCCTTGAAAATACTATTCATCATTTATCCCCTTTTTGTACTGCTTCATATGTAAGATTTAATTTAAATCTCCTTAAAGATTATTATAAAATAAATAGAATGAAAATTCTCTACTTTCTATTTTGATAAAGTTGATATAATAGTAAGGAGAAAACTTAAAAAGGCTAGGTTATTCCTATCCAGGGGGAGGAACGATGAAACTAGGCGCATTTTCAGTCAGTTTAACGGTTAAAGACATCCATAAATCAAAAGAATTCTATGAGTGTCTCGGGTTTGAAGTATTGGGAGGGGAAATCAGCCAACATTGGTTGATTATGAAGAATGAAAGTTGTGTTATCGGGCTTTTCCAAGACATGTTTGAGAAAAATATTTTGACCTTTAATCCAGGATGGAATCAACATGCAGAGAACTTAGATGAATTTACAGATGTCAGAGTGCTTCAAAAGAACCTTAAGGAAAAAGGAATCAAAATCCTGACAGAAGCAGATGAATCAACTAAAGGACCGGCGAGCCTTACAATAGAAGATCCAGATGGCAATCCTATCTTAATTGATCAGCATCGATAAAAAAGGTCGACTTGTTCGGGGAGGATCCCCTCAGCAAGTCGACCTTTGTTGTTTTTACCTTTTTAAAATTTCATCCAGGCTATTTACCATATCCCAAGAAAATTTCGGTAACATTGAAAATAAATTTTGGTCGGTTACCATGGCTGCCATAACAATCGACAAAAGGAACAACCCTGTCATAGCGATTAAAAATGCATAAGTTTCCATGGATTTTTGAAACTCTGTTTTCTGATTCATCATCTTTCCTCTTCTCTGTGAGTTAGTATCCAACCATTATCTAAATCACTGTAAAGGAGAGGTAACCACCTTCATAAAAGTAAGGTGTAAGAAATAGGCGAGCTATTGCCAGGACGTCTCGATTGAATGAATGCTTGTATGGGAAATGATGAATGTCTATTGTAATAGCAAGAGATGATTCAAAAGAAATGTCCTTATTTTTTTGCCAGCCGTTTGTATTAGGAGCCTGTATAGCCGGTTCAATATGCATGTCGCCATGAGAGGATATTGTATCCCCGGATAAAGGAAAAGAGTGTGCGATTTCTCCATAGGCCAAACAAGGAAAAGAAAGAATAAAGATAGCTATAATTATGTAAAGGCGTTTATCCATCATAATCACTTTCCTTGTTAGTTTGATTAGGATTTATTTTACTCTCATTCCTTGCTATTGGCAATATCATGTTAACATCACCGAGAATAATATGTAATTTTATGTTAAATTTGTTATAGATTAATAGAAAAAGGAAAAAGGGGGAGTTTGGATGGTTGACAGTGTTCTTACGTTAAAGTTTCTTATTAGTTTAGTGGTGATTGGAGCATTATTAGCCGGTTCAGTTAGGCTAATGTTTAGAAGAAATAGGTTTGGACCACTCTTTGTTACTTTGGTGGTGTTAGGAGGAGGGTACTTCTTGTTTGACCAAATAAGGTCCGATACGTCTGATGTTGCGGTATTTAACGAAGTTCGGGAGGATAGTGTGATAAGACATCTGAAGATAAGAAAGGTTGAATTGGAGAGAGGTACCTATACATTTAAGGAAAGCATTCTGATTGAAGAAGAGGAGACGATTCGTGAGATATTGAAAGACTTATCAGGTCTTGATTTGAAAAGGGAATATGACAAGGACCCAGGCGGGGCAGATTATGTACTTGATTTGCTGATATCTAATCCTAAGGATAATTTGATGGAAACAGGTACGATCCATATTACAGTAGGAAAAGACTATATAAATGACTACAAAATCGTGACCGAGAAGGATCATTTAAAGACACTCAAAGAGTTAGAGGATAGGGAAGATTTAGTGTGGGAGAAGGATTAATGAAGTCTGTGACACAATGGTTATAAGGAGGGGTCCAAGTGGGAGAAAAAGATAGTGCAAAGAGAAAGAGGGAAAGATTAAAACAAAAGGAATGGAAAAAGAATCCAGGTGGAACATTTAATGACGGATTGACTCGAGGGATGGTTGGTAGCTTGGTTGACCTTGTAGGCGCCGTGAGTTGGAAGGTTACAGGAGTTTTCCTTATTATCTTGATTGTTGTCCTCATTGTATTGGCAATATTTTAAAAATCTAATGGACCGAAATAGAGTTATGATGGATAATAAATCTCTATGCATCGTAAATAAAGGGGATGTGGTTAGAATGGTCAAAGTTATGCAGCAAGAAATTCCGTTCATGAGAGAAGCAAAGAGTATACAACAACTTACCAAGGGTTTTTCAAATGATCAGAAGTTCGTAATGGATGATAAGTATCTTATCCGTCTTTTTCCTATAGAAGATGCAAATCATAGAAGGATAGAGTTTGAAACCATTATGGTGTTATCCTCATTTTCGGATTTTGTGCCAGAAGCAATCGGATTTAGTGTACAGGAAAACTTAGGGGTGGCTTATATGGTATTGTCATATCTGCCAGGTAAAGATGGGGAAGAGGCGTTAAGTAGTTTGACAGAATTGGAGCAGTATCAAGTTGGGTTTCAAGCAGGGGTGGAATTAAGAAAATTGCATGAGTATCCTGCACCGGTTGGCTCTGAACCATGGAACATCGTTAAGAAAAGAAAAAGTGACAGATACATAGAAGAATTAAGGTTACTAGAAGAATTAGATACCGGGGTATGTAGTAATCTTATAAGCTATATAAAATCAAATGAGTACTTGATGGATGGACGTCCTAACAGATTCCAGCACGATGATTTTCATCCTAGTAATCTTATTGTAGAAGGAAAGGAATTCAATGGGTTTATTGATTTTCAGAGAATGGACTGGGGAGATCCCCTACATGACTTACAAAAACTCGGCTTTTTTGGAATAAAGGTAAGTGTTCCTTTTTCCATGGGTGCCATTGATGGATACAATGGTGGAGAAAAAATTAGTGAGGAATTCTGGAAGTTATTTGCTCTCTATAGTGCGATGCATGTAGTTTCAGCATTCGTGTGGGGTAAGAAAATGGGAGAAGAGCAGTATGATCTGTTGTCTCGCTATGCGATGGATGTTTTAAAAGATCATGATGATTTTAGGGAGCATGTTCCTCGTTGGTATAGGGAAGATTCTATTAGACAGAACATAAAGTAAGGGGCTGCTTTGGTCGAATAGATTCAAAAAAGAGGTTCTTCCATTGAGAACCTCTAAACTTTGAACCTATTTCTTTTTCTTTTTCGATAAGTCCACAAAGCCTTTTTTTACTACTTTCTCCAAGGCCACATGGACATTGATATGACGGTCGTCCACATGGATCACACTCAAGACTTTCCCTTTCCTTCCCTTTATTCTCAATTCCTCATCCACATTCGGAAACTCTTTTCGGTACTGACTTAAAACGACATTTTTATTTTCCATAAAGTATACAAAATACATAGAGATCTCACCTATTTCAATTAGAATGGGTTATAGGAGTTCGCTCATATAACACTTTTTACAAAATATGATTGGATACATTGTTTTAGACCTTATTTGAAGGTAAGGTAAATAGAATTGATAGGAATATTTAGGGAGTGTTGATCTTGATACATGCTTTTGCTCTTTTTTTCATGGCTGGAATAGCAGAAATAGGGGGTGGCTATCTAATATGGCTTTGGCTAAGAGAAGGGAAGGCTGCTTACTTGGGATTGGCTGGTGCACTTGGCCTTGCGCTATATGGAATCCTAGCAACGTTTCAAAGTTTCCCTTCATTTGGTAGGGTATATGCTGCATATGGGGGAGTGTTCATTATACTTTCAGTACTTTAGGGTTGGGGAGTGGATAGAAAGACTCCAGATTTTTATGATTGGGTTGGAGCGGCGATCTGTTTGGTCGGTGTGGGTGTCATGCTATTTGCACCTAGGAGTTGAGGATACAATGAGGACAATGTTCAAGGTATTGGAATACATAGTCTAAAAAGAAAGAAACTGCACCGCTGCAGTTTCCATCCATAAAAAACCTATGATTATTGCTCCGAGTTCTGACGCTTTGTCGGATGGCTCGCGCGTTCCACTTCTTCAGCAGAAACAACCTGTTTCACGCTTTCAGCATTGGGCTGTCCCTTTTGGCTGGGACCATTATGCTTATTATGCTTGGACATATAGGCCTCTCCCTTCCTTATTCTCCTATTTAATGTGGGTAAGGGAGCAAGGATTTATACACCGGGTGGTACAGCAGTACCATTCGCTTGTACAAGTTTAAAATACTGACTTTCATATTGCTTGTCCAAATGAGGTAGGAGGTTCTCCAAGGCTCTTACGACACGCTTCAAGTTGATACCTGACTCAATGCCCATTTGCTCTAGCATATAAACAACATCTTCCGTTGCAACATTACCAGATGCTCCCGGTGCAAATGGACAGCCACCAAGCCCTCCTGCTGACGTGTCAAATCGGTCCACGCCTGCTTGAAGGGCAGCAAAAATATTTGCCAGGGCCATACCGCGGGTGTTGTGGAAATGAGCGGTTAACATCACATCTCCTAGTTCCTTTTTCAAAACAGAGAAAAGCTGAAAAGATTCCTTTGGATTCGCCATTCCGATTGTATCTGCAACACTCAACTCATCCACTCCAAAAGCAACAAAGCGCTTACATAATGAAACAACATCTTCCATTGCTATTTTCCCTTCGTAAGGACAATAAAACGAAGTTGAAATACAGGCACGCACAAAATACCCTTGTTCTTTTAGTTCTTTTACTAAAGGTTCCAATTCTACCAAGCTTTCCTCGGTAGTTTTATTGATATTTTTCTTATTGAATGTATCACTCACCCCAACGAACACAGCTGCATTATTACAAGAGGTGCTTCTTAATCTTGCAATGCCTTTCTGATTAGGTACCAACACAAAATTTCTAGACTCACGATCATTGCAACTTTCGATGATAGTAGCGGCATCTGACATTTGCGGTACCCACTTTGGTGAGACAAAGGAGGTCAGCTCCATCTCCTGGATACCGGCTTTCTTTAATTCACTTATAAATTCAATTTTCGCATCCGTTGGTACAAATGTTTTCAAATTTTGTAACCCATCACGAGGGCCGACTTCGATAATAGTGGCTTTGGACGGCAAGTTCATAGTTGTTCCCCCTTTACGAATAATTTCTCCCATTCTTAATTTTATGGAATAGAAGGGGATAAAAGCAAGAATAATAGAAATTTTATAAAAAAAGAAGGATTTTCGACATGAATCTAGAAATTAATCAGTCGAGAGGAGAGGAAATTATGTCGAATAAAGAAGTAGTCATTGTAAGCGCTGTCAGAACAGCGATTGGAAGCTTTGGTGGGGCATTCAAAGATGTTTCCGCTCCACAGTTAGGATCAGTTGTGATTAAAGAAGCGCTCGCAAAAGCGGGGCTTGCACCAGATAGTGTAGATGAAGTAATCATGGGAAATGTTTTGCAGGCAGGGCTCGGTCAGAATCCTGCAAGACAAGCAGCGATGGCAGCAGGCCTTCCTCAAGAAGTATCTTCCATGACAATTAATAAAGTATGCGGATCGGGATTAAAAGCAGTTCACCTTGCAACACAAGCCATCCTTGCTGGAGATGCAGACATTGTCGTTGCCGGTGGGATGGAAAATATGTCTCAAGCTCCATATTTATTAAAAGGGGCACGTGACGGGTTCAAAATGGGCGATCAGAAGTTAGTGGATACCATGGTGGCGGATGGATTGACATGCTCTTTCAACGATTACCATATGGGAGTGACAGCTGAAAATCTCTGCACCAAATATGAATTAACACGAGAAGAACAGGATGAATTTGCTGCTAACAGCCAACAGAAAGCAGTGCAAGCAATCGAAGACGGAAAGTTCAAAGACGAGATCGTTCCTGTAGAAGTGAAGAAGAAAAAAGAAATACTGACGATAGATACAGACGAATATCCTAGAAAAGGAACGACGGCCGAAAAGCTAGGTGGGTTGCGGCCTGCTTTTAAAAAGGATGGTTCTGTTACAGCTGGTAACGCTTCCGGGATAAATGACGGAGCTGCGGTTGTTGTGGTGATGAGCAAGGAAAAAGCGGAAGAGCTTGGTATCAAACCGCTTGTAAAAATCGTTGCTAACGCAAGCAGTGGAGTAGACCCTAGCATCATGGGAATCGGTCCCGTTACTGCTGTGAAGAAAGCGATGGAAAAAGGTGGCCAGTCCATGGAAGAAATGGATCTGGTGGAAGCGAATGAAGCCTTCGCAGCTCAAGCACTTGCGGTCGGCAAAGAATTGCAGTTTGATCCTGAAAAGTTGAATGTTAATGGTGGTGCTATTGCTTTAGGACACCCGATTGGTGCCAGTGGAACTAGAATCTTAGTAACACTTATTCATGAAATGAAACGCCGTGAAGCGAAAAAAGGTCTTGCAACATTATGTATCGGCGGCGGACAAGGTGTCGCAACAATTGTAGAAAACATATAAAGAGAGAGGTGCAACCTAAGATGAAACCAATTTATACATCCTTTACGGAAGCGGTAAAAGACATCCATGATGGGGCTACCATCATGGTCGGCGGATTTGGATTATGCGGCATACCGGAGAACTTAATTCTTGCACTTGTGGAAACAGGGGTAAAAGATTTAACGGTCATTTCCAATAACTGCGGCGTTGATGAATGGGGACTCGGACTTCTACTGAAAAACAAACAGATCAAAAAAATGATCGGTTCGTATGTTGGAGAAAATAAAGAATTTGAGCGTCAAGTTTTATCTGGTGAGCTTGAAGTAGAACTAACACCTCAAGGTACGCTTGCGGAGAAAATCAGAGCAGGCGGAGCAGGAATTCCTGCATTCTATACACCGGCAGGAGTAGGGACTCCAATTGCGGAAGGCAAGGAAGTTCGTGAATTCAATGGGAAAGAATACTTACTTGAAGAAGCATACAGTGCTGATTTCAGTTTAGTGAGAGCAACAAAGGCTGATAAAATGGGGAACCTCATTTATAACAAAACGGCTCGAAACTTTAACCCAATGATTGCTGCTGCAGGAAAAGTGACCATCGCTGAAGTAGAAGAGCTTGTAGAGATAGGTGATTTAGATCCGAACCTAATTCAGACACCTAGCATCTATGTTCAACGACTAATCGTAGGACAGCAAGAAAAGAAAATCGAACGTGTTACCACAAGAGACTAGCAAGGAGGGGAACAAACGATGACAACAATAAATAACCGCGAAAAAATAGCAAAAAGAGCTGAAAAAGAAATTGAGAACGGCTACTATGTGAATCTTGGAATCGGAATGCCCACCCTTGTGGCGAATTACATATCCGATAATAAACAGGTAGTTCTTCAATCAGAAAACGGTCTTTTAGGTATCGGACCTTACCCGACAAAAGAGAATGTGGATGCAGACCTGATAAATGCTGGGAAAGAAACGGTAACGGCTATCCCTGGAGCAGCTTATTTTGATAGCGCAGAATCATTCGCAATGATACGTGGCGGGCATGTTAACATTGCCATTTTGGGTGGCATGGAAGTGAGCGAAAATGGCGATCTTGCCAACTGGATGATCCCAGGCAAAATGATTAAAGGTATGGGTGGTGCGATGGACCTTGTTCATGGGGCTGAAAGAATCATCGTCATAATGGATCACGTCAATAAAGCAGGAGAAGCGAAAATTTTGAAAGAATGCACCTTGCCTTTGACCGGTAAAGGTGTGGTGGATAGGATCATCACAGACCGTGCAGTGATGGATGTAACAGAGCAGGGCTTAAAACTTGTGGAAGTTGCAAGCGGCTTTACGGTGGAGGATATCCAGAATTCGACGGAGCCTACGTTGATTGTGGATGAACATGTGAAGCTTGAGGCTTTTTAAGGTTGATTACCTAAACAGGAGGGAGCAAAAATCCTTCCTGTTTTTTATTTGGATCTATTTTATTACCTTCTGACATAAAGAACAACTATAGCCAAAATTATTAGTCCCCCTACAAAAAATGGTCCAACACCCGAACTATAAACAACATAAATCCGCACATGCCGAACAACATTAACTACAATAAATAGTAATAGGAAAATACCTAAAAGTATAATTAATTGTTTATGATTATTCTTGTACAAAACAATCAGCCCCTTGGTTGAAGCTTAGGTAGATATTAGAAAAGAATAACTCCTTATAAAACACTATGTTAACTTGATCTTGTATTATTCTTAAAGTACGGTACGGGTCTTTTTGCCTATAAGTTCTTCGTTGTTTGTACATGCTAACGAATAAACATGCTATAATGGACTAGAGGAGGTGAGTTTAGTGGAAAACGATCTGTTGAAGCAAATTTTGCAAGGAATAAACGAGATGAAGGTAGACATAAGAGAGCTAAAGAATGATGTTAATACATTAAAGAGTGATGTTAATACATTAAAGAGTGATGTTAGTACATTAAAGAGTGATGTTAATACATTAAAGAGTGAAGTTAGTACATTAAAGAGTGATATTAGTACATTAAAGAGTGATGTTACTACATTAAAAAGTGATGTGGATACGCTAAAAGTTGAATTTAAACAATATAAAGAGGAATACCGTCGTGATATGAAAAAGATTGATCTACGTCTTAACGCCACAAACGAAAGACTCGATTCATTTAAATTTGATACAGATCTTCTAATCGAAAAGAACGCCAAATTGGAATTCAGGGTAAATAGATTAGAGAAAAACGCAGAAGTATAAGAAAATATCCAACAAAAAACTTCTTACTAATCCCCTGTACATTACACCTCTGCTTTATATCTCCTAAAACACAAAATTTCATAAATGAGTAAGAACACCGGATTTAGATTCGGTGTTTTTTATGTGCAAATTAATCTATAATTGGATAATTCGAAATCATCAAGTTTTACAATATGGTACAATATACCATAAATAGCTCAAAACATTTTAAAGGAGAATGAAATATGAAACAACTGATTGCCCTCGGTGGAGGTGGATTCTCCATGGAAGCTGAGAACCCTTTGTTAGATCGCTATATCCTTCAACAATCAAATAAGTCCACACCTAAAATATGCTTTATACCCACTGCAAGCGGTGACGCGGAAAATTATGTTGCAAGGTTTTATCAGTTTTTTGAAAAAGAGGAATGTGAGCCTTCCCATCTTTCTCTTTTTACCCCACCTACAAGAGACTTGGAAACATTTTTATTAGAAAAAGATATCATTTATGTTGGAGGTGGCAATACTCGAAATCTATTATTACTTTGGAGAGAATGGGGACTAGACGTCATTCTCAGAAAAGCATATGACCAAGGAATTTTACTGGCCGGCATTAGTGCAGGGTCCATTTGTTGGTTTCAAGAAGGAGTGACGGACTCTTTTGGTGATGAATTGGAGCCTATTCAGTGCTTAGGTTTCCTGGAAGGAAGTAACTGCCCTCATTATGACGGGGAAGAAAAAAGGAGACCTTCCTATCACGAAATGGTAGCAAGCAGTAAAATTAGTTCAGGTATTGCAACCGATGACGGTGTTGCCCTCCATTACGTGAACAACAAACTCGAACATATTATAAGTTCGAGGCCAAGTGCAAAAGCATATAAAGTTTATTTCAAGAAAGAACTTATAGAAGAACAGCTTCCAACAAAGTATTTAGGAAGTTAAGGGAGGAATGCAACGGGTGAATAAACTAAGTTGGGTAGGAAGCAAGAAAAACTTTCTGGACGAAATCAGTGTAATGAATGTTGGAGAAAAGGTCGTTCTCGGTCGTTTTGGCGGCAATTCCACTGCCGGGCAATACAAAAATGAAGATGGTTGTTTAATCTGGTGTGATGAAAATAAAGATTGGGAGTTTGTAATAATACTAGATGCCCATTGTACAGCAGAAAGTGCCGAGTTGGTTATTTCAACAATGGAAAAGAACGAACATAGGTTTTTAGATGTTTTCTCTTTTCCAGTAAAAGAATTATTTGCAAGTTTAAATGACCTGGTCCTGGATATCTTTCAAAGCGAAAGCTTCATAGAGGAATGCGAAAATGTTCAGGGAGAGACGGCCTGTTTGTTTGCATTTCGTAAAGAAAAATATTTATGGTGGTTCTCGATAGGAGACTGTTTACTGCTACTTCATCACCCTGAACTGGAGAGATTGGGTGAATATCATCAAAACCATCGTAGCTTTTTTGAGTGGGTTGGGAAAGAAAGTACATTCAACAAGGAAGTTCCTAGTTATAGTATGGGTGTGAAGGAACTGCGGACTGGTGAAAACCATATTTTCATGACAACAGATGGGTTAGTAGAATGCCCAAATACTTTATATAGCGATGCAAAATATATTTACCGCATGTTCCAAGATGTCGATACTAATGCAGTCGGAGTAAGGAAATTACTAGAGGATATTCAATCAAAAAACGTACTGGACAGTACAACGGTTGTTTCCTGGGTGATACAAAACGACATAGATGCAACCATTCCAAGTGATGGAAAGAATACTGTAAAAAGGTAGGTTCTAGATAGATGTCATATCATATTAGAGTTAGAGCTGGCGCTTTGATCGTCCTAGATGCCTCTATTTTATTGATTGAATTCCATGATAAAAATGGTTTACATTACAACTTGCCTGCTGGTGGTACGGAGCCAGGCGAAACGGTAATGGAAGCTGTCAAAAGAGAAGCGAAAGAAGAAGCGTCCATTGAAGTGGAAGTTGGCCCTTTAGCATTTGTATATGAATATGCCCCTCACTTAAACAACCACAAGTACGGAGATGTTCACTCATTTGGCTTAATGTTTGATTGCACCCTTAAAGAAGGCAGTACCCCAAGGTTGCCACCCGATCCAGATCCCAATCAGACAGGAGTGAAATGGATTCCTTTATCCGAATTGGACCAGGTGATTCTTTATCCAAATATCAGGGAGCACATCCTTCGTTATGTAGAAAATAAACGCAACATTGACATCATAGAAGAGCAGCAATTGGAGGAATATGAAAAGTAAGCCGCTGAGAACGTTGATGTATTTTATACACCGAAATCATAAAATTGGAAGGAGAATATAATGAAGTTAAAACACAAAGCCATGGAAATGGCAGCCATATACAAAGAAAATCCAAAGATAGATGCCATCCTCCTAGCCGGATCCGTTGCCTTAAGTTGGGAAGATGAGTTTTCAGACATTGAATTACATATTATTTGGAAGGAGGCCCCTACCGATAAAGATAGAAATGGACCTATTCATTCAGTAAAAGGAAGGATCTTAACGTACCATCCATATGAAGACGAAGAATGGTCGGAGTCCTATATAACACCTGATGGGATTAAATTGGAGATTAGTAGTTTTCTTACTTCAACCATCCAATCTTTCATAGAAGATGTAGTAATGAAATCTGACGTATGTTTTGATAAACAATGTCTTATTGCATCCATTCAAAATGGGGTAGGATTGCATGGTCAAGATACAATAAATCTGTATAAAAGAAAAGTGGCCAATTACCCGAGCGGACTTTCGACGAGGATGATTTCAGACAACCTTGATTTTGGAGGTAGGTGGAATAACCGCCATGCTCTCCTAGAACGTAAGGATTGGCTGATGTTATATAGTGTGTTATGTGATGTGCAACAGAAAGTGATGGGTATTCTGTTTGGATTAAACTCGCTGTATGTGCATCATCCTGCGTATAAGTGGATGCCTCATAAAATAAAACAAATGCATATAAAACCAAATGACTTTCTTCCAAGAATGAATAAAATCTTACTCGGGAATCCGAGGGAAAGTATTGTAGATTTGGAACGATTAGTAAACGAGGTTATTGAACTGGTGGACTTACATAAGCCCGAAATAAAAATTGAGAAACCAAAGCAGAATAGTAGCTTTGTAAAGTAAGGGGAATCGGAATGAATTCAGTCAGTTTCCACTTGGATTGTAAACTATATGGTAAATTAAATGAATCTCCAACTGTCATCATGGACGCTGGATATGGAGACTATTCAAAAGCTTGGGAATCCATATATCCTCCTATCTCTAACTTAACTCAAGTACTCTTATATGACAGAGCTGGACTTGGAAAAAGCGAAAGAAGCTCTAATCCGAGGACAAGCCTATTTATGGTAGAGGAACTAAGAGAACTCCTAAAGAGTAAGAATGTCTTGCCACCCTATATTCTTGTAGGTCATTCATCCGGTGGTGTAAACATGCGTTTATTTAATAATATGTACCCTCAGGAGGTAGCTGGGTTAGTGTTGATAGACTCTACTCCAGAAGGATACTCGCAAAGGTTCCTCCCCACGATGTCTAAAGAATTCAAAGAAGCGTATAATAAACAGTTCACTCTTGAAGGAGACCTCCAAGAGTTCATGGAAAGTTTGGAACAGCTTCATATAAGTAATAGAGTGACGGATACCCCAACTATCGTAGTGGCAGCAGTGAAAAAAGCCCATTACTCTATAGAATCTCAATTCTTATGGAACAGGATGCAAGAGGAGATTCTAAGGTTCACGACAAATGGTCAATTTATACATGCTGAAAATAGTGCTCACTATATACAAAATGATGAACCAAATCTGGTAATAAACACGATTGAAAAAATGATAAGTCAGGCGAATGTCTCTTCCAATGAACAGATAATAACCGATATTGATACTTTGTTAAAGGCTCTGTCTGAGTCTTGGTCTATATCGACAAGTTCAAAGTGGAGTCTAGAGAATCCAGCTAAAGGGCAATGTGGAGTTACTTCATTAGTAGTTCAGGACTTGTTAGGTGGAGAAATTGTAAAAACCTTTACACAAGAAGGTTGGCATTTCTGCAACATGCTAAATGGAATTCGCTATGATTTTACCGTTTCACAATTTGAAAATGAGTTTCTATATACCGATATTTTCTCCAACAGAGCAGAAGCCTTTCAAGATACAAGTTTGATACAGTATCTTACATTAAAGGAAAATGTTTTGAAGGCGATCAAGGCTGGTGGAGGCAAATGAACGAATGTTCAAAAGATGCTCCACATACCCTTATAACAGAAAGATTGATTTTACGCGCGCCTTCGGAAGTAAGCGATGGGGCCATGGTCAATGCAGCAATTCGATATTCCCATAAAGAGCTGAAAGAGTGGTTACCTTTTGCGCAGAGTGTCCCAACTGTGGAAGAAACAGAGAACAATCTCATAAAATCTTATGATGATTTCATTAATAGGAAATCTTTTAGATACTTGATGTTAAAGAAGAACACTTTGGAGTTTGTCGGTGTAATCACCTTGTTGGCCATCAACTGGGAGGTTTCAAAATGTGAGATTGGTTATTGGACAGTTACCCATTCAACAGGAAAAGGATATATGAAGGAAGCTGTCAAATGCATAAAGGAACTAGGTATAAACTATTTTAAGTTTAATAGACTGGAAATCAAATGTGAATCCACCAATTATAAAAGCAGGTCCATTCCTGAAAAATTAGGCTTCGAATTGGAAGCCATACTAAAAAATGAAGATTTATCGGCTGATGGGACAAGACTAACGGACACTTGTATTTACGCAATAACGATTTAACAAGAGAAGACCAAGAAAGGTTACTCAAAATGAATCACCTTTCAAGATATATAGCAACAAGCGGCGAGGCGATGGCTAAGATAATTAGAATAATGAAAAAAAACTTTCGTCCCATTTTAGTGGAAAAGTATAATTGAACAAGAAGAAAATAGGTGAAGCTTGAGACCAGAAGAAAGATGGCAAACTTGAGAATCTTAGTTCCTTTCATGACAGCCTTCTCGTTTTGATAAATTCCTATGGTTGGATCTATGGTCAATGGATTGGTTATGGCCATGATGATCATGCCTAGTAAGATCATTAGCCCCAACAGGTTCATTAAACCTTTCATTGTGATTTGTTTCATGGATGGTACTCCTATGAGAGATTGTTTTTTTATGTATGAAGACACTCTAAGTCGGAAATTGCAGCTTAAAGTATGTTCATAATTATTTTATACGGTTAAGTGTTAAGAAAGTTTCCTCCTTAAACAACTAATTTACTGTTTCACATTTTGAACCTTCAACACTTCCACAACCATTCTGCCGATCTGCCTGCCGAGTCGCAACCCTTCATCATTATCGACTTTAAAATGAACGCCAGCATACAACCGGGACTGAGCAGAAGCATCAGTGGTAGCTTTAATTCGGGCTTGTTCTTGAGGGAAATAATATGTCATTATTTCTTGAGCTGCGCCTGCCAAGCATGCGTGTGCAGAAGGGTAGGCTGGAAATATGGGTGTATCCATGAGCTTTCTAATATTTCTCCCATACTGATTCGGACGGGCAACATCCCATAAATATTTTAAATACCAACAAACGACAAAAACGTCATTCATGGTTGCATGGAAGAATCCTTGCATGCGGGCACAATTTGGGGATCCCATCGGATATTTCTCAGCGAAATCATAAAGCATAGTAGAGAATTTTTCAGCTATCTCACCAGTAGCCCAATATTGTGCGCTCTGTATTTGCTGAGGAGTAATGACACTCATGGTTTGTTCTACAATCTGAAGTTCGTCACTCCAATTTATGGATAAAGGTTCTTTAAGTTGCCATATAATTTCGCTTCCAAAAGGATCTAGGAATCTACTTACTCCCTCTCTCCTAATGAAAAACATAGGCCAAAAGCCAGCATTAGGATTTCCAACAGGGGGAATTTGCTCTCCTTGATATGGATAGTGGGACCATCGTCTATATTCTGTCCGCATCGTATCATCCCCTCATAAGTTCTTCTAAAATTCTTTATGATGGGATAAAGAAATATATGTTAAAAACAGTAAACCTTTTGATGAAAGCATGCTAAAATAGGAAGAAAAGTTTGTCTGGATTAGAGGGAGAGTATGATGCATGGTCTTAAAACAACATCGGAAGAAATAGTCGCTTCCCCTGAAAAATTGCAACAATTATATCGAAGAACACTTTTAATAGTCGTTCTATCACAAATATTTGGTGGAGCAGGTCTGGCAGCAGGTATTACAGTAGGGGCCTTATTGGCTCAGGATATGCTTGGTACCGATGCTTACTCAGGTGTTCCCGTTGCCTTATTGACTCTAGGTTCAGCAGGAGCGGCTTATTTGATAGGGCGGGTATCGCAAAAGTTTGGTCGCCGGATTGGCTTGGCTGGAGGGTTCCTGACTGGAGGAATTAGTGCGCTAGGTGTAGTGCTTGCAGCTATCACCAATAATGTGTGGTTGTTGTTTTTCTCCCTTCTATTTTATGGTGCTGGAACGGCGTCCAATCTACAAGCGAGATATGCTGGAACAGATCTTGCATCTGCCAAGCAACGAGGTAAAGCAATTAGTATTGCACTGGTTTCAACGACACTCGGGGCAGTTGCAGGACCCAATCTCGTAGGTGTAATGGGGGATTCCGCAATTTCAATAGGTGTACCCTCATTAGCGGGTCCTTTTATTTTAGGAGCGGTAGCATTCATTTTGGCTGGAATGATATTACTTGTCTTTATGAGACCAGACCCTTTATTGGTTTCTAAAGCAATGGAACATGGGAAAATGATAAATTCGGAGAAAAAACCAAATGCCTATCATGCAAAGAATAACCGAGGAATCATCGTCGGTGGATCCGTAATGGTGTTGACTCAGATGGTAATGGTTGCAATTATTACGATGACACCTATTCATATGGGTCACCATGGACACGGCCTGGATGCAATTGGTCTTGTCATAGGTATTCATATTGGAGCGATGTATCTGCCGTCATTAATTACCGGGGTCCTGGTAGATAAGGTCGGTCGAACCGCAATGGCTTCAGCGGCGGGGGTAACGCTGCTTCTTGCGGGTATTGTTGCAGCGACTGCCCCTGGTGACAATTTATTTGTATTAATCTTGGCTTTGTCCCTACTAGGTTTGGGCTGGAACTTTGGGTTGATAAGCGGGACGGCAACGATTGTGGATGCCACCACGCCTTCCACACGTGCAAAGGTACAAGGCTCTATGGATGTGCTGGTCGCATTATCTGGGGCAACTGGAGGCATGATGTCGGGGATGGTGGTTGCCCATACGAGCTATTCGCACCTGTCAATTGGTGGCGGGCTTTTATCCCTTCTGTTATTGCCTTTAATCATATGGGCTAGTAGAGGAAACGTACATGTTAAACACGAAAAAAATAAAAGAACGGCGTAAGCAGAAATAGGCTGCTTACGCCGTTCTTTACATTTGTTAATACCTATCTTTTTTTAGCTTTTCCATTTCCTCTGACACTACAAAAGCTAAGTCATCATTACCAAACATAGCTAATACACCGAGCACCGTATCGTTTGATATATCCCCGGCCTCTTCCTTAGACACTGTCAATTCCAATGCATGAGCAAGTGCAGGGTTATTAGCCTGGTCAGGATATGCTTTCATATAAAGCGAAAATGGATCTAAGTCATGGTTAATACACCATTGAGCAAAGACCAGTATCATCATATTCTCTTCTTTTTGATAGTTTTGTATGATTGCTTGTTCCATCTCTTTTTTGTTCATAACCTATTAACTCCTTTAACTCTAGTATCCCCATTATAATGTAAATCGATATATGAACCAACTTGTTCTTATGAAAGAAATAATTTGATGATTAGTAAAAATGGCTGAAAGTTTATTATATAATAAGATAGATACATATAGGGATAATTTACCTAATTTTATCTTTGATGGGGTGGAACTATGAGAATGGAAGTCGGGGATTTACTTTTTGTAAAAGGGAATTGCAATTTCAGCCCTTTTATTCGTTTTTTTCTTAAATCTGAATACACCCATGTGACCATTGCAGTAGATGAAGAGCATATATGTGAAGTTGATTTATATCGTAAAATGGAAATCATGAAGAATCCGTATAAGGAATATGATTTATACAGATTGAAAATGAACTTGACGAGTGTTCAACAAAAAGAGCTGCTCCTTTTCCTACAAAGAAAGGTATCCACTTCCAAAGGGTATGATTGGTGGCGGCTTATTTCATTATGTGTGAAACGTTATTTTCGTTGGAACATCATCATACATGAACAGGACCGTTATATCTGTTCCGAAATAATCGATAAGGCTTTTCAACATATAGGGATAGATCTGGTGGAGGATTTGGTTACAGGAGATGTAACACCGATAGATATCATGCACTCAGATCGTATAAAATATGTCTCTTCCATATATAGACACAAGGGCAATCTATTAGAAAAAGGAGGTTTTAAGAAAAGCGGATGAGCCTTGAAAGAAAAGCTGCCTATAGGTAGCTTTTTTCTTTTTGAATCATTTTATTTTGTCTGAAAAATTGATGGTAAAGAGATAAGAATCGTCGTATATTTAATCTAGTTATGTAAAAATTTTGAATGGGATCAGAGGAGAAATCATGATGATAACAAAGCAGTTGGCACAATTAATGGAAGAAACTGATTATCAAGCTGCGCTCCAACTATTTATGGATACTTTCACCGAATATACGAAAAAGCCGAGATTGTTAGCGGTCCGTGAGGTTCTAGCGTTATCGGACGATGAATTGAGACCGATCCTACAGGTCATGGACTTTGCTCTGATGGATGATATTTCTGGAATGCTGATAAGGGCTAAGTACCGGAAAAAGAAAACGGTAGCGTCCAGTATTTGGTATGCCGAAGAACTGATGGACCAAGGAGAGCTAGTAAAAGCAGAGACCATGCTTTTATCATTATTGGATGAAGACATCTCAAAAAAAGAAGAAGAAAAAATCCTATATAATCTGGCTATTGCCTGTATTCGGATGCGACGTTATCAAGCTGCCTATGATTATATGAAGAAATGCGAAGAATTGACTTCCGATTCCATGAAAACACGCTGGGGTTATTATTATCTCCAAAAAGGGGAGTGGGATGAAGGAATTAGTCTGCTCCTTGAAGGACTTCAGGATAAGAAAGACGCAGTCTATGCCTTTGGAATGTTAATCAGACATTATATGCTTCAAGGAAATTGGCAGGAAGCGAAAGGCTATATCGATCGGGCCATGCTTCATTATCCTGACTTTCCAAGAATACAAATGGAAAAACTGCGATACCATTATAAAACGAAAGAATGGTCCGAACTGAGGTGCACGGTTAACGCACTTCTAGAGGTTACCCCTTTTCATAGCTATCAGACCGTCAACAGCTTGTGGATGGCAGAAAGCTATTACCATCAGCATGATATGTCATCGTTACTTCTTTACCTGCAAAAGCACGAAACGGTCGCCACTCAGTCCCATTTTAAACATCTGCCAGAAACGGTAAATAGAGAATCTATCTTTATTAAAAAGTACAAACCGACGGTCCAAAAGAGCAACTACTGTGTACCAGCGAGTCTTGAGATGGTATTCAGTATGTATGGCCATCACGTTTCACAAGAGGAAGTGGCGGAGTCCATTTTTAACGTTTCAGGTTCTAGTATCTCTAAGGCTATCTCTTTCTTGGAGGAAAGGGGATTTTACTGCAGATATTTCTATAGCAATGTCGACTCGATCAAACAGATGTTACAATCAGATATTTCTGTCATCATGAGTTTGGAATATCCTACGTCCTCCCATGTACAGGTGGTCGTCGGGTATGATGATAATTTGCAGTGTCTGCTTATACAGGATCCAAACCTGTCGGATGTCGTTTATGTGGAATATGAGAAATTTCAAGATGAATTCAGCAATAGTCACGCGTTAGCAATTGCTGTCGTTCCATCACAACAGGCTTCGTCCCTCCATTTTTTAGACAAAACGGAACATGAGGTTGCTGCTAGAATACAGGTGCTCGGCGAAAACTGTCATGAAGAGTTTGCCGAAGCGGATAGAAGATTCATCCGATATAATATAACAAACATAATCGTCGCTGCAAGTTACTTGAAATTCCTTGCAAAGCAGGATGAAGAAGACTTGCTGGAACAAGCTGCAACGGCTGTGGAAAAATCTAATTTTGAAAGAGAATATAAATATCTTATCATTGCAATGGCTTATGTCCGTGTTAAAAAGTGGAGCCGGGCGGAAGAATACCTTGAACATGTGAAACCTAATTATTATCAATCTGCCTACTGGTATCTAAAAGGAAGAATCCATTACGAGAAGAATGAACATGAAAAGGCGGCAAGATGCTTTGAAAAAGGAATCACTTTTGAAGCGGATGACTTTGTACTGTGGTCCTACCTTGCCCTATCCACTTCCTTTTTAGGTTTGGCTGAACAGGCTCTTCATTACTCCAAGATTGCCATGGATATTAACGATCTGGATACATTCACCAGAATCAACCATGGAATGATTTTGTTTGATAATAACTTTTATACTGAGGCAAGAGAACAATTTAGTTCGGTTCTAAAGGAAGTAAAGGCCCATGGTCATGCATGGTTTGAAAGAGCAAGATGTGACAAGGAGCTAGAACGATACCGTCATGCAGAAAGAGGATTCAGGACAGCCATTTCACTCGATCCCGAAATAGCCGTCCCTTATCGAGAGCTGTCCCACCTTTACGAATTTATCTTTATGCAACCAGAAAAGGTGGAACCTCTTTTACAAATGGGGTTAAAAGAAACGGAGGAAGCGATTCTACTTCTCCTTGAACTTGGTGACTTCTATGAGCGCGAGAAAGAGTATGAGAATGCAAGAGCTCAATACCTACGAGCAACAGAAAAGTACCCCGAGGACCCTTCTGGCTGGGTGAATATTGGGCACCTTTTAAAAGAAGAAGGGAAATTCAATGAAGCGTATGCTTGGTTGAATGAGCATTATGAAAAGTTCCAGGATGACAGTGAATATTTGGTGAATGCAGGGAAGTATATGTGGGAAGCCGCCCTGGAAATGGAAGCACCTCGTGGCCATTTGGAACAAGCACTTTCCTTGTTAGAAAAAGGAATTAACCATGCCCCTTCCAATAGGGAAGACGCATTGGAACTGTATGTCAACCTAATTGAAGATACTCCTTATACAGAAAGAGGGATGCATTTTCTGCAGGTCAAACACGAAAATGACGTGGAAAACTATCTCTATCCAACGTATATGGGATGCCTGTATGAAAGTAGCGGGTTGTTGTATCAAGCAAAAGAATGTTATGAATTGGGTCTTTCAAAGGCCTATGAAATACTCCCACTTTACCGTTTAGGAGAGACTTTAGTAAAGCAAGGGGAAGATAAAGAAGCCAGAAAATACTACAAAATGGTAATAGAGCTTGATCCTACTCATGTTCAAGCCCACATCAATATAGCTGACATCTGTCAACGGTTAAATCACAATGTGCAAGAGCTTTTTCATATCCGTAAGGCATTTGCCCTTAACCCTTATGCCATCAATATCGAATATTTCGCTTCCCTGTTAAAGGAAAATGAGTTATTGGAACTGAAAGAGGAACTAGAAAGTCTACTAAATGGTCGAAATGCTTCCTTTGTGTATGACAGCCTTGCTTATGTATTTGGAGCGTTGGAGGACTACGGGGCAGAAGAGGAGTTTGTGAGGAAAGCCATTGCTTTGGAACCTGAGGAGACCCCACTTCTCATGCATCAAATTCAAATTATGGTACGAAAGAAGAAATTTTCTGAAGCTAAAAAAGCGATTCTGCCTTTAATTCATAAGGAATTGGAAAACCGAAACCTGTATGAGCTTTTTGTAGAAATCCATGTTAAGGCTGGCTCCATGCTTACATTGGAAAAAGTCGTAAATCGACTTAAACTTTCGGACCAAGAAAAGAGCAAAGTCAGTATGTACACAGCAGCTGCCTTTGACAAAGTGCTTTTGGAGAGAAGAGAAAAAGAAGAATATGATCTTACCAAAAAGAATTGGTTCAAAAAAATTAAAAACTTTGGCAGACTAAGTGTAGATTTCGGCATCTTGGTCAGTCTTTATGAAAATGCTTTGAAACATGACAGAGAAAATGTAACAGCAGTCTGCTGGCTCGCGGATGTCTACCTGCAACTTGATATGAAAACAGATGCCATTAAGACATACGAAAAGTTCCTGAAATATTATTGGGACATAGATGTCGCTTACGAACTAACTGCCACCATTATTGAGTATCTAGAAGAAGCACCGGATAAAAAGTATCATCTATACCTGCTTCAAGCGCGAGAGACGGTGGAAAGGTGTCTAGCCGAAGATGAATCATCAAGGTATCTGTTGCAGTTTGGCTATATCCTTAAATTACAAGGTCACATGAAGGAGGCGGAATCAGCCTATAAACAAGTAATCGAGTCCGACCCTGAAGATCCGGGAGCATATTATCAGCTTGCACTTCTTTTCAGAGAAACCCATCGAGTAATGGAAGCGAAAGAAACGATATGGAAAGCATTGGAGATGGAACCGGAAGACACTCACATACTTAATGAAGCTAGTATCGTCTTAAGATTGAATGGTGAATTCCCAGAGGCATTAGAAATGGTGGATCGTGCATTAGAAATTGATCCTGAAGACGCCATGCTTTTATATAATCGTGCATGCTATCTGTCCTTATTAGGGCAATTCGAGAAGTCAGCCACTCAATTGGCTGAACTGTTTGAGGAGGATGAGGAAGGGATTTTCATTGAAATGTCATTGGATGATGAAGATCTGGCACCACTGAAGGAAGCGGGGATGTTTCCTCTGGAAGTGTCTGAACAATAGGGGAGGGAAGAAGGAACAAGGCATATGGAGCTTGTTCCTTCCATCATTCCAATATTAATAGGTAACGGCGTGAGGTTATTTATAGAAACAGAACAAGAAAATAAGCTTGAGTTTGTTAAAAGTTTCTCGTTCCCATCAGGACTTGTTCAAAATCGTTATACAGTGACAAGAAGTGAAGGTGAGCAGGTGTGACTCTATTGAGAGTGCACCTGCTTTTTATTATTTGTATGGAAATATGAGCTTCTACCATTAATCCGTCCGCTTTGACTCTTTAACTGTCACCTTCTACAATTTCCCGAACACTTTCTACATTTCCCAAACAACCTTCTACCACTGAACTTTAACCTTCTACAACTTTGAAGGGACTGTAACTACAATGTGGTAGATAATATGTAATATATGGTATTAATTGGAGGTGGAAATGCCATTGGCTGGATAAAAAAAGAAGATTTGGGCTTTTAAGAGAAAGGTTGTTAAATATGTACTTTAATAGGTTTATAGGAATAGAAAAAGAAGAAAACAAACATATAAAAGTAAGGAAAGCTGTCAGGGCGATTGTAATCAGGGATGGGCATATATTGATGGTTCACTCCAACAAAGGTGATTTCAAATTTCCAGGTGGGGGTGTGGAGCAAGAAGAAACTCATAGAGAAGCCCTAATCAGAGAAGTGTTAGAAGAAACGGGCTATGCAGATACGTTGGTAGGAGAAAAATTTGGTGTGTTTGTGGAAACAAGAGAGGATATTTTCAACCACGATGTCCTATTTGAAATGAATTCCCATTATTACCTGTGTGAATGCAGGGGAGAAAAAGTCGCCCAACAGCTTGAGGGATATGAGATAGAACAGGGATTTACTCCGAAATGGATATTGATAGAAGAAGCAATTTCTCAAAATGAACTTGCACAAAAGCTAAGTGGGCATAACGGATGGATTGAGAGGGAGACTTATGTCTTACGTATGATTTTGCAGTACACCAAGGATAATTTAGAAAGGATGATACAACCATGATCTTCGTCATCAGGCACGGTCAAACAGATTTTAATAAAGAGGGAAGAATGCAAGGGAGAAATGGTCTGCCCTTAAATGAAGAAGGTTTACGTCAGTCGAATGTGTTAAAAGGAAAATTAAAAGATGTGGAGTTTCATTATGTGTTTTCTTCCCTACAACAAAGAGCCGTTCAAAAATTGAAGCTATCATAGACAATCGGATTGATGTATTCAATCTTTGCGAGGCAGATGGATTACAATACATATAACAATTAGTCTATCTTTATCTAAATTTAACTGTACAACTTAGACCTTCACCCATCAAGGTAAAACCCCATAAGATATCAAAAACTAATGGGGTGACCACATATATGTTCGGAAGAATAATTAAACCGCGTTTGTTTCCTGCTTCCGTTAGAACAGTTGAAGGAACAAAGTGGGGATATATAGATGAGAAGGGGAAGTTTGTGTTAAAGCCGACCTTCGAAGATGCCGGTGAATTCCAGCAAAACGGCCTGGCGATTGTCCGCAAAGGTGGAGCAGCAGGGATAATTACTCAAACAGGTAAATTTGTGGTTCGCCCTATGTACAGCTCCATTTTACCTTTTACAGAGGGCCGTGCGATTGCCATGTTAAATGAAGGCGGTTCTGTTGTTTTAAATGAAAAAGGTAAAGTATTGACCCAAAGACCGTACTCGTTTATCAGCCCTTATCAGGGAGGGCGTGCAGTTTTCCAGGATTCGAAAAATGGTGGATCCATACTTTACGGATACTTAGATCTTAACGGGAATGTAGCGATACCTGCCCAATATCAGTATGCGTTTGATATGAGTGAGGGGAAAGCACATGTACAAGTGAGAGATGGCTTGTATGCTTTGTTAGATTCAACAGGAACCCAACTTCAAACTTACCCGTATGAACAGATGAGTGGATTGAGTGAAGGGCTTATTTCTTTTAAAAGAACCTACCAGGATAAAGCCGGTTATGTTGATGTGGCAGGGAGTATCGTTATTAAGCCGCAATTTGGGATGGCCTTGCCTTTTCAAGGGGGAAGGGCTGTAGTCAATGCTTCTAATGATTATAAAAATAGATACGGATTAATTGATAAGACTGGTAAATATATCATTCCTCCAAGATTCAATGACATAAACCAACTTGGAGGAAACAGGGCTTCGATTGGTAAAGCAATAAACCCTGAGCAACCATTTGTTGGCTCCACCTATGCAATAGCCGATACAGTGAGTGGACAGATAATGACGGATTTTCAATATGATACAGTTAACAATTTTAAGGGAGAATATAGCTCAGTCACGCAAGGAATTAAAAGTTTCTTTATCAACAAGAGCGGCAGACAAGCGAAGGACCTTCCTGTTATTGATGGTATTGGAACGCTGTCCATCGAGGGCCAGCTAGTAAAAGCATTTGTAGATCAGAGGTTGTCCTATTATGATAAAAATGGAAATTTGGTGTACGCTCAAAATTCGCTCATCCCAGTAAATAGGAACGTTTCTATCCGTGAGGAAAAGTACCGCCCGAATAAGGATTATCTAGTGTATTTTCCCCAGCTACAAGGGATGAAAAACAAAGAAGCAGAGAAAAAAGTGAACGAAGTCCTACGTACGCAATCTCAAATAATACCCGTTCCACCGGATAAACAGTTAGATTATAATTACACAGGTGATTTTTCGGTTCAATTCCATAAAAAGAACTTATTAATCTTAGAACTTAACGGTTACAATTATCCTTTTGGTGCAGCTCATGGTATGCCGACACAAATCATGGTCCCGATAGACATTGATTCTGGTAAGATTTATACGCTGAAAGATCTGTTCAAACCGAACAGCGATTATGTAAAGGTGTTAAGTGATTTGGTTGTGAAACAAATACAGGAAAACCCTGATAACTATTTCCCTGATGCTTTCACAAGTATAAAGCCCGACCAGCCATTCTACGTGTCGAGAGATTCTTTGTTTCTTTACTTCGAACCTTATGAAATAGCTCCATATGCGGCAGGGTTTCCGACTTTTGAAATACCTTTTAAGCAGATTGCTAGTATCATTGATAAAAAAGGGGCTTTTTGGCGTTCCTTTCATTAGAATTTGTATAGAGCAAGGATAAATGGAAAGGGTAGCTTACGGTAAAGCTGCCTTTTTCTATGTGAGGAGAAAATCCTTCCATTCCGAGACCGGAATATCCTAATCTATTCTTCTAATACGAAAAAACAGTCGGAACAAGCTAGTTAAAGTTATAAGAATAGATAGGAGAGGTTTGTAAAATTTAGTAAATGGGTAAAATTTCTGGTATGATTTAGTAAAATAGAGTAGGAGGAATGTAGATGGCTAAAGTAATCTTCGAGCGTGATGATCAATTTGCAAACAAGATGAGAAACTATCAGATTTTGGCTAATGAAAAAATTATCGGTGAAATTGCTAATGGGGGGAAAGAAACCATTGATTTAGAACCTGGAACTTATACCTTTCAGATAAAGGTGGATTGGTGTGTAAGTAGAAGCTATACACTGAAGCTTGGAGAAAAGGACACGCTGCATTTTAAATGTGGAAGTCCTCTAAAGGGGTGGAGGATTCTCTTGTCTTCTATTTCCATGTCAAAAGAGAATAAGTTCATATACCTTGAAAAGGTAGGAAACTAAAAGGGAGAAAGCTGGTTGGATTCTTGCATTCTACCAGTCTTTTTTTTATACCTATTAAAATGGGTAAATTTGGGATGTTAACTTACATAAAGTATCACATAGAGAGATGGAGCTGAATGATGGTTGGTTTGATTATAAAGTTGTTCTTTATGGCTTTTATATTATTCTTTTCTATATTTATTTTGTTTATAAGTTCAAGGCATAAAAAAGAACTTAACGATTTAGGGGAAAGAAAGGCAATATTTATTTATTTATGTTTCATTTCGGTAAATTGCTTTGTAGGTTCCAAGGTATTTGATTATGAACCATTACTCTGGATAAGTTTGATTGGAATAATAGGGATCAATATTACATTATACCCAATTAAAGTATTAAAGAAATCGAAGGTTGTATTATTGATTGCCATCGTGTTAATCGTTTTTGCTGCCTTAAGAGTCCCAACGCACCCTAGTTCATTTGAACAATATATCCATTCCAAAGAAGGGTTTGAATGCTTACTATTTTTTGAATGCGCTAAACTGACTACGGTGATAGCGGAGGGTGATACATTAAGCACGAGTGTAGAGATTCTACCCGTAAGAGAATCCTTTTATGATTGGTATTTAATATTTGGAAAGGGCTATATAGAACTTGAAGGAGAGCAACCTTTCCGGGCAATTAATTTTGCCGGCTTTTGGATCGAATATTAAACAAGCTGCGGTCCGATCATTATCTGATTCGTATTTTAACCCCACACCCACAGAGAATGGAATGCTTCAATTCCTTTGCAGGCTGTTCACACGTTTTGCAT
The DNA here is from genome assembly GCF_021991925.1 of Sutcliffiella horikoshii. GTDB lineage: Bacteria > Bacillota > Bacilli > Bacillales > Bacillaceae_I > Sutcliffiella_A > Sutcliffiella_A horikoshii_F. The sequence goes on from NZ_RXZI01000006.1 coordinate 42,573, forward strand.
ATTGTTGTTTTCATAAAGATGGCCCCCCTTTGTTAAGATTTAAGGCAGGCACCAATAAACAGTGCCTGCTTGACAGAAGTGAGAAGTGAGAATAAAAGAGAAACGTAAATTTAGTAATACAGTTAACTAGCGTGCTTCTTGTGGGACTTTTAATCCAAGCCCTTCCGCAATGCGAGTGCCGTATTCCGGTTCAGCTTTGTAAAAGTGGCCAACTTGGCGAAGCTTGATTTCTTCCTTTTCCACAGGAGCCATTGCCCCAACAATATTTTTCACCAAGCGGGAACGCTCTTCTTCATTCAAAAGACGGTATAGGTCTCCGGCTTGTGTATAGTGATCATTGTGATCATATCCTACGCTGTCCGCCATGCCAGTAACGGCATAGGTAGCCTGCTTGTTTTCAGGAGTTTCCGTAGGACCATTAAAGCTGTTTGGCTCATAATAGACGGAACCTCCGCCATTGTTATCAAACCGCATCTGACCATCGCGTTGATAGTTATGAACATCATTGCGTGCACGGTTAATTGGCAGAGCTTGGTGATTGGCTCCAACACGGTAACGATGGGCATCATGATAGGCAAAGAGACGACCCTGCAGCATTTTGTCAGGTGAAACATCGATACCAGGGACAAGTGTTCCTGGAGAGAAAGTTGCCTGCTCCACCTCAGCAAAATAATTCTCTGGATTCCGATCCAAGACCATCCGTCCAACTTCCATCAACGGATAGTCTTTTTGTGACCATACCTTCGTCACATCAAATGGATCAAAACGGTAAGTATCAGCATCCTCCATAGGCATGATCTGGACATATAGCTTCCATGCTGGGTAATCCCCTTTATCGATGGAATTAAATAGATCCTCCGTATGATAATCAGGGTTTTCACCGGCAATATTCGTTCCGACCTCTTCAGTCAGGTTTTTTATGCCTTGTTCTGTTTTAAAATGATACTTGATCCAAACTCCTTCCCCTTCTTCGTTCACCCATTTGAACGTGTGGCTTCCAAAACCATGCATATGTCGATAAGTAGCAGGAATGCCACGGTCAGACATCAGGATGGTCACTTGATGAAGGGATTCAGGTGAAAGTGACCAGAAATCCCAAACGGCATTTGGATTTTTCAGATGCGTTTGAGGGTGACGCTTTTGTGTATGGATGAAGTCGGGAAACTTGATGGCATCTCTAATGAAAAACACCGGTGTATTGTTTCCGACTAGGTCATAGTTTCCGTCCTCTGTATAGAATTTCACAGCAAACCCTCTTGGATCACGAACTGAATCCGCGGAACCATTCTCACCCGCTACTGTGGAAAATCGGACAAAGAGTGGGGTGCGCTTTCCTATTTCTGAAAGGAATTTTGCCTTCGTATAGTTGGTAACATCATTTGTCACTTCAAAGTATCCATGAGCACCTGCACCTTTGGCGTGCACTACACGTTCAGGTACACGTTCGCGGTTGAAATGGGCAAGCTTCTCTAAAAGATGTACATCTTGTATGAGTGTTGGCCCTCTTGAGCCTGCAGTGATGGAGTTTTGGTTATCTCCCACTGGAGCCCCCCAGCTTGTTGTAAGTCTATTATTTGTTGTCAACATCCTTCACCTCGATATAAAGAGTAAGATCACATTTATAATGATAACAGTTATCATTCAAAAATCAATACTTTTTTATAATTATTATAAAGTAATAATTTATATTTTTAAAATCATATTATAATTTAATGGCTTGTTTATGGACAAATAGTAATTTGCTATACTAGTAGAAAATGTTATTAGGAGTGAGCTTGTCTTGAAGAAAAAGCAAAAGAAGAATCATAGTCCAGCAGCAACTAAGAGGGAGGAGAAAGTGTCAGTGAAAGATCAATTGGAAAGGGATGTCTTTTCTAAACTGAAATCCATGAAAGACAAGCTTGTCCAATCAGAACAACAGCAAAAAGAACAAGAAGCAGCAAGGATAAAAGAAGAAAAGCGATTGAAAGAAAAAAATAAATCATTTGAAGAGTTATTTGAAGAGAGCAATCAGAATTGGAAAGAGTTTAAGTAGGATGCCTAGAAAAATGGAAGTATGGGATTACAATCCTGAATGGGAAAGAGAGTTTCTAATTGAAAAGAATCGCTTGCTACATGCTTTAGAGGAAGTGGCCATAAAAATTCATCATATCGGTAGTACTGCCATTCCAGGAATTAAGGCGAAGCCCATTATTGATATCTTAATGGAAGTTACTTCATTAGATGAAATGGATGAACTAAGTAAGGAAATGAAAGGATTGGGCTATGAGGCTAAAGGAGAAAATGGAATAAAGGGGCGACGGTACTTTCAAAAGGGAGGAGAAGAAAGGTCTCATCATGTACATTGTTATTTAGAAGGAAATGAGGAAATTAAAAGGCATCTCTTGTTCAGGGACTACCTAAGGGCTTTTCCTGAAAAGGCCCTTGAATATAGTGAATTAAAAGAAAAGCTGTCTGCTCAATTTTTATATGACCCGGAAAAGTATGTGAATGGAAAGTCAGAGTTTGTACGACGAACAGATAAAGATGCATGGTTATGGGAAAACAATAAGAGATAATAACCCAATGGAATCACTATCTCTTTTGATGAAGTCTAGCCTATGAAAATTGCCATACCAAAGTATACTACCACACAAAGCAAAGATCCCAGTAAGAATGGTCCTATTTTTAGAGTAGGTGTTGTATGCTTGGGAGTATATCTGCCAGCCATAGAGTTTAATACTGCTGCTTCGGAATTTTTGGTGAAAATATCTCCGGACGAGCTTGTGAAGAATGCAATGAAGACAAAGAAGAGCGAACCAAAAAACATGGTGCTTAATAGGTTGAAGTCAAAGTATGTGGAAATTCCAAAGAGAATACCAATTTCTGCTACCAATACAAGCAATAATGTAATTAAGAATCTTTTCATAAATCCCCCTCCTTGCAAAGAATGAGTCATTTTACTATACGTTATGGTATGGAAAAAGTTTCAATTTATTGTTCTTTCAGACTCCTTATTTTAAGTAAAGTAAAAGCAGTATCCCTATTTGGGACACTGCTTATAGACTGTTGACAAACTTTAAATTATTTAGGTTAACTGTTTAACAGTTGATCTTCGTTGCAGGTTGCGATCAACAGGGTAACTACCTCTCTAAATGACTTTGTCTATACACTAAAAACCATTGGGACATTGCTTAGTTCCGATGGGATTCATAGATAGACTGTTTCAAAAGCTCTTTATAAACTTTGTATTCATCCACCGACAGCTCTTGTTCGTATATGGCACTGACATTTGCTTCTAATTGTCCCACGGAGCTTGCGCCGGGGATAACTGCGGCAACTGCCGGATGTGACAGGCAATAATGGAAAGCGGACGATTGAAGCGGTTTTTCACCAGATAGTTGTGTGAGCTTAGGCAAAAGTTCAGAGAGATCTTCATTGCTATAATCAAGGTAGCTTTTCCCATTGAATTTTTCCTGTAGCTTTTCAAGCCCACGCTCTGACAGTAATCCTTTTGCCAATGGGCCTCTCGCAATCACGCTGATGTTGTTATCATGCAAGTAATCCAGCCATTCTTCTGGGCGTGTATCAAGCATGCTATATTGCATCATGATAGAAACAATAGATGATCTTTCTACAAATCTCTTTATCACATTTGGTCTGATGGAGGATATTCCATATTCCCGTATGTATCCACCTTTCTTCAATTCCTCGAAAGCTTCAATGGTTTCATCAGTCGGGTCATCAATCGTCCCACCGTGAAGCTGATACAGGTCGATATAGTCGGTTTGCAGTCTATGTAAACTGTCTTTTACTGCAGAGAGGATATGTTCTTTGCTAGGATCCCACTCCCAACCTTCTTTCCCAGAAGTCCAACTGTTTCCAACTTTAGTGGCAAGAATGACTTTATCCCGCTGGCCCTTTAGAGCCTTTCCCACAATTTCTTCATTTTTGCCAAAATCATAGAGATCGGCTGTATCAAGATAATTGATACCAAGGTCCAGTGCTTTCTTTACAATTTCGGTCGCTTTCTTTTCTTCCGTTCCAAGAGACATACAGCCAAGTCCGAGCTGGCTTACATATAACTCAGATTTTCCAAGTTGGTTTTTAGGTATCAAAAAAAGCCCTCCTTTTTGGCTATTTTACCTAAAAGAAGGGGCATTCTACAAATGATTACTATTTAGGTATCCGATAACTAGCTATGGTGCTTATCGATACCATCATTTAAAGCATTGATCCAGGTTGTGACATATACATGATGAAGGGCGGATTCCTGAAGTTTGTCTCTGATTTCCCAAGCTTTTCCCACCAAAACGATATTGTTTGAACGAACATAGACCTTCACTTTTCTTCCTCCCATCCCTTGTATGGTAGAATGTATGAAGAAATGAAAGACAACAGAACAAGGAGTGGTCAGGATGGATCATTTAAAAGAAAAAACGTTACATCGTGAAAAATTGTTTTCAGGAAGAATCATTGATTTGTATGTAGAGGACGTTCAACTTCCGAACGGTAAAACAAGTAAGAGGGAAATAATTAAACACCCAGGGGCAGTGGCGGTTATTGCTTTAACGGATGAAAATAAAATTGTCATGGTCCGCCAATACCGAAAAGCGATGGAGCGGGCTTTGGTCGAAATTCCTGCAGGTAAGCTTGAAATGGGAGAAGAGCCTCTAGGGACGGCCAAAAGGGAACTTCAGGAAGAGACAGGTTATACCTGTGACGAGTTGGAACCGTTGATTTCTTTTTACACCTCTCCAGGATTTGCAGATGAATTGGTACACTTGTTCATTGCAAAGGGGTTGAGAAAAGATACCGAGGAACACCAGTTAGATGAAGATGAGTTTGTGGACCTGTTGGAAGTTTCATTGGAAGAGGCAATGGGTCTTATTGAAAAGAAGGAGATCTATGATGCGAAAACGGCTTATGCAGTGCAGTATTTGCAATTGCAGGCGTTGATGCGAAAGTAGGGAAGAGTCATGAAGGAATATTTTGTAGATTTACATATACATTTAGGAGGAACTGCCAGTGGCAAACCGGTCAAAATCACAGCCTCCAATAAGTTGACATTGGAGGCTGTTTTGGAAGAAGCGCGCTTTCGAAAAGGGTTGGATATGATTGGGGTGATCGATTGTCAAGTTCCAGAAGTTTTGGTAGGTCTAAGAAACTCTCTTGCTAGGAATGAGGTTTCGGAGTTAACAGATGGAGGAATCCGGATTGGTGATGTAACACTTATTTTAGGAGCGGAAATAGAGATTTTTGATGAAAACTGCCAAGGTATGATTCACGCCCTCTGTTATATGAAGACAGTGGAGAAAATGGTGGAGTTTTCAAACTGGCTAAGTAACCGTATGAAAAATGTGACGTTGTCTACTCAAAGGGTGTATGAAAATGCAACTGAGATTCAGCATGAAGTAAGAAGGTTAGGCGGTTTATTCATCCCTGCTCATGTGTTTACACCTTTTAAAAGTTTGTATGGCAAGGGTGTGAAATCGAGCTTGAGCGAAGTGTTCGAACCAGGATTGATTGATGCTGTGGAACTTGGTTTAAGTTCGGATACCTCTATGGCAGAGAGGCTGGAGGAGCTGGAAAAGTATGCTTTTCTTTCTAATTCTGATGCTCATTCGGTCGGGAAAATTGCGAGGGAGTATCAAAGGGTCCGGATGAAGGAGCCGACCTTCGAGGAGCTGCGTCTGGCTTTGAAGGAAGTGGAAGGGAGAAAAGTGGTCGCTAATTACGGTCTCAGTCCCCAGCTTGGAAAGTATTTTACGACCGTTTGTGAAAAGTGTTTTTCTCATCCTTTACAAGGGAAGGATGCATGTCATGTTTGTGGACATGCCAAGTTCATAAGAGGGGTTTCCGATCGGATTTCGGAGCTTGCTGGTAGTAATGAACCCAGAAGGTCTCGTCCGCCATACATCCATCAAGTGCCATTGGATTTCATACCAGGGGTGGGACCTAAAACCTTAGCGAAATTGAGAGGAGTCTTTGGAACAGAGATGGGGATATTGCATGAAGCAAGCTTTGAAGAATTGGTGAAAGTAGTCGGTGAGAAGGTCGCGAGTCTGATTGTGGCTGCTAGAAGCGGAAAGGTAACGTTAAAAGCCGGAGGGGGAGGCAGGTTTGGTCGAATAAGTGAAGAATGAAGATTTTTACATCGGCTTGATAGTAAGGGAACAATGATCTTCATACGACCGCAACGAACCACGAAAAAGCCCATAAAAATTTCTCCCTCTCTAGAGTCATACTTCCTCACCTCTATCATACAATCTAGTAAGTGAGTGATAGGAGGAAGAGGGATGAAAAAACAGTCGCGGTTTACTATATTACTAGGGCATTTAAAAGAACACTCCTCTCTATATCTGTTTATTGTCGTACTTTTTTTTATGGGAGTGATATTTGGGGCCATCGTGGTCAATAGCATGAACTTTTCTCAAAAACAGGACCTGTTTGTGTATCTGAGCCGTTTCTTTGGACAAGTCGAAGAAGGGCAGTTCGCAAATGCAAAAGATATTTTCTTTCAAAGTTACTTTCACAATATAAAATATGTACTACTTATGTGGGTGCTTGGTATTTCCATTATCGGTCTTCCGGTCATCTTGATTTTACTATTCCTTAAAGGGGTTGTGGTTGGATTCACGGTAGGTTTTCTTGTGAACCAGCTAAGTTGGAAAGGGTTCCTCTTATCTTTTGTAGCTATCCTTCCACAGAACATGATTGCCATTCCAGCTTATATTATCATCGGGACGTTGGCGGTGGCATTTTCCTTGAAAATGATTAGGCAACAGTTCGTGAAAAGGATACAGGAACCATTTTTTCAGCAATTCATCAGATATAGTGCGGCCATGGGTTTTATCTGTTTATTGCTTGTGGGAGCATCGCTAATAGAAGCGTTGGTTTCACCGGTGTTTATGAAAACAGTCATTTCTATTTTAGATTGATACTTATATGATAATGATTATCCACACTTGTTTATAATCATTATTTTTTTCTTTGACAGTTTCCCGCCCTTTCGATAAAATAAAAAGGTAAAGCGAGGGAGGGAACGAAAGATGGAAAATAGGATAGATCGCATAAAAAAACAACTGCACTCCGCTAGCTATAAGCTGACTCCTCAAAGGGAATCAACGGTCCGTGTGTTGCTTGAACATGAAGAGGATCATTTAAGTGCGGAAGATGTCTACCTCCTCGTAAAAGAAAAGTCACCTGAGATTGGACTAGCTACGGTTTACCGTACATTAGAACTACTAACTGAACTTAAAATTGTCGATAAAATAAATTTTGGCGATGGAGTATCCAGATACGACCTTCGTCAAGAAGGAGCCAAGCATTTCCACCATCACTTGGTTTGTATCGAGTGTGGAGCGGTAGATGAAATTCAGGATGATTTGTTGGAAGATGTAGAGGCGATAGTAGAACGTGATTGGAACTTCAAAATAAAAGATCACCGATTGACCTTTCACGGCATTTGTCACCGATGCCAGGAGCCGGAAAGTCCAACTGAGGAAGAAAATACATAAACCTTTTCCAACTATCATGGAAAAGGTTTTTTATTTTGCACAAAACATGACTTCTAAAGGTATAAATCTTCATTATTTTGTCATACCTTCTAATAAGACAAGTATCAGGAAAAACTTGTACAATTGGAGGTCGACTTTCATGAAGAGTATCATTGATTCATGCTATAATACATTTAAAGTATTCATTTTATTTACTGGCTGCACGGTTTTATTTTACTATGGAATCATGTGGATCAATCAAGAGTATCAGAATTATCATCGCTATGATGAGCCGGAGGGTGCAGCGGTGAAAGTGACAAAAATGGTGGAGGAAAGGGATGAGGGCTGGCTACAGCGCTTAGTGTTCTTCTATCATTACGGGGAGTAGAGGGTATTGCAGGATCAATTAAAAGATTTTATTCATTTCTTGGTAGTAGAAAAGGGACTTGCGACGAACACAGTGGTGTCTTATGAGCGGGACTTGAAGTCCTATCTTCTCTATTTAAATAAGGTGGAAGAGATACCATCCTTGGATGAGGTAACTCGTGCCACCATCATTCAGTTCTTGAAATTCCTCACAGAAAAAGGGAAATCGTCCAAAACGATAGCCAGACATATTGCTTCCATTCGTTCGTTTCATCAGTTCCTGCTTAGGGAGAAAGTCACAACACAAGATCCTACCGTACATATCGATCGGCCGAAGCAGGAGCAGAAGCTTCCTCAAGTAATGTCCGTGGAAGAAGTACAGGCCTTACTGGAGGTCCCGGATACCTCCAAGGTATTTGGAGTGCGTGATAAAGCAATGCTGGAGCTTCTTTATGCAACTGGTATGCGTGTATCGGAGCTTATATCCCTGAATCTTAGCGATGTTCATATGACAATGGGGTTTGTAAGATGTATCGGAAAAGGAAATAAAGAAAGAATCATACCATTGGGGAAAATGGCTCAGAGTGCCATAGTAAGTTATATAGAAGAAAGTCGGAATCAACTAACCAAAAAGAAAAGCACAGATGCTTTATTTGTTAACCTTTATGGAAATCGCTTGACGCGTCAAGGCTTCTGGAAGATCTTGAAGAAGTTGACGAAGGAAGCTGGAATTGAAAAAGAGCTGACTCCGCACACCTTGAGGCATTCCTTTGCCACACATCTACTGGAAAATGGAGCGGACCTTCGTGCCGTTCAGGAGATGTTAGGTCATGCCGATATTTCCACCACCCAAATATACACCCATGTAACAAAAACCCGCATGAAGGATGTTTATTCCATGTTCCATCCAAGAGCATAGATTGTTTGTGGTAGTGGAAGAGGCTGTTCAAACTATCTGAACAGTCTTTTTTTAGCATTTTAATTGCAAGATTGAAAGCGCTTGTTTATACTGGGATTAGAGGTCAGACTTCTGACAATTAGAAGTACACACATGTATGACTATCCTTTGTGAAAAAGGGGAAAATACAAGAGGTAAATCGAGATCGATAGTTTGTAGGAGGTTACGAAATGAGTTCTTATACATATAAAAGAGTGTTCCTTGTCGTGATGGATTCAGTTGGAATCGGTGAGGCACCTGATGCAGAAAAATTCGGCGACAAAGGGGCCGATACATTAGGTCATATTGCGGAACATATGAACGGGTTAAACATGCCGAATATGGCCAAGCTCGGTCTAAGTAATATTGAAGAAGTCAAAGGGGTCCCAAAAGCGGCAAAGCCCCTTGCCTACTATACGAAAATGGAAGAAGCGTCAAGTGGAAAAGACACAATGACTGGCCACTGGGAAATCATGGGGTTGCGAATCGACACACCATTCCGTGTTTTCCCTGAGGGATTTCCTGATGAATTGATCCAAGAACTAGAAAAGCGAACTGGTCGCAAAATTATTGGGAACATCCCTGCGAGTGGAACGGAAATCCTTGATCAGCTTGGACAGGAACACGTAGATACAGGGGCATTGATTGTCTATACATCTGCAGATTCCGTGCTTCAAATTGCAGCACATGAAGGCGTTGTTCCCATTGAAGAATTGTATGACATATGTAAAATAGCACGTGAGTTGACTTTGGATGAGAAGTATATGGTGGGACGCATCATTGCGCGTCCTTTCATAGGGGAAGCAGGTAACTGGAAGCGCACATCTAATCGTCATGACTATGCTTTAAAACCATTCGAACGTACGGTCATGAATGAACTGAAAGATAGCGGTTATGATGTCATTTCCATCGGGAAGATCTCCGATATCTATGATGGTGAAGGAGTCACACAATCTCTTCGCACCGTATCTAACATGGATGGCATGGATAAATTGGTGGAAACGACTGCAATGGATTTCACAGGAATTAGCTTCCTGAATCTAGTTGATTTTGATGCGGTTTTTGGACATAGAAGGGACCCGGAAGGTTACGGAAAGGCCTTGGAGGAGTATGACGCGAGACTTCCTGAAGTGTTTGCGAACCTGCAAGAACAAGACCTTTTGATTATCACAGCCGACCACGGAAACGATCCAACGGCGCCTGGTACAGATCATACTCGTGAATATGTTCCGTTATTGGTGTACTCACCTCAACATAAAGAAGGAAAACAGTTGGAGATCCGTAAAACATTTGCCGATATTGGAGCTACGATTGCAGACAACTTCAATACCAGAATGCCAAAGCACGGAAAAAGCTTTTTACAAGACTTAAACTAGGGGGAACATAATCATGAATTTAGAAGCTATCAAAAAATCTGCTGGTTATATCAATGAAAAATTATCAAACAAACCGGAAATCGGTCTTATCCTTGGATCAGGACTTGGTGTCTTGGCGGAAGAAATCCAAAACCCAACAGTAATACCTTACACAGAGATACCAGAATTTCCTGTTTCCACAGTGGAAGGGCATGCAGGACAGCTGGTCATAGGTACGTTGGAAGGGAAAACGGTTATCGCGATGCAAGGCCGCTTCCACTTCTATGAAGGCTATGCAATGGATAAGGTAACATTTCCAGTTCGAGTTATGAAATATTTGGGTGTAGAAAAATTGATTGTTACTAATGCTGCTGGTGGTGTAAATGAAAGTTTTGAAGCGGGAGATTTGATGATCCTATCCGACCACATCAACAACATGGGAACAAATCCACTGATCGGACCAAACAACAATGAGCTTGGAGCCCGTTTCCCAGATATGTCCGAACCATATTGCAAGGAATTGCGCAAATTGGCTAAAAACGTGGCGGCAGAAATCGGCCTAAAAGTTCAAGAGGGTGTATACGTGGGGAACACAGGTCCTTCGTATGAAACACCTGCAGAAGTAAGATTGCTTCGTACACTTGGTGGGGACGCTGTGGGAATGTCCACTGTACCGGAAGTAATCGTTGCTCGTCATAGTGGGATGAAGGTGCTTGGAATCTCTTGTATCTCCAATATGGCAGCGGGAATCCTTGACCAACCATTAACACACGACGAGGTAATGGAAACAACGGAAATGGTAAAAGCGAACTTCCTTCAATTCGTAAAAACCATTGTAAAAGGAATGTAAGCTAGTTAGTTTTAGTCCATTATTTCGGAGTTGATTTAGAATACTTCAGCTGTGTTTGTAGCGTAGGGGGAAGGCCCCGGCGGGAGGTAGAGATAGGTTGACAGTTGTGAGAAGTCTCAAGCACCGTCGAGGAAAATGAAGCCCTGTGCGAAAATCAATAGATGTGTCTAATGCAGTACATTTTATAGAAAATAAGAGGTGTTTCGGGATGAGAATGGTAGACCTTATTCAAAAGAAGCGTGACGGAAAAGAATTATCAACAGAAGAAATCCAATTCATCGTCAAAGGATTTACAGACGGATCCATTCCAGATTATCAGATGAGCGCATTTTCCATGGCGATTTTCTTCCAGGGAATGAACGATCAAGAGCGCGCAGACTTGACTATGGCAATGGTTCACTCCGGTGACACGATAGACCTTTCTGCAATCGAAGGAATCAAGGTAGACAAGCACAGTACAGGTGGGGTTGGCGACACAACAACATTAGTACTTGCACCACTTGTAGCAGCCGTCGGTGTACCAGTTGCTAAAATGAGCGGACGTGGCCTTGGTCACACTGGAGGAACCATCGACAAGCTTGAGTCCGTTCCTGGTTTCCACGTAGAAATCGACAACCAGGAATTCATTGACTATGTCAACAAAAATAAAGTAGCTGTTATTGGACAGAGTGGAAACCTTACTCCGGCCGACAAAAAACTTTATGCTTTGCGTGATGTGACAGCAACTGTAAACAGCATTCCGTTGATTGCCAGCTCCATCATGAGTAAAAAGATTGCAGCTGGAGCAGACGCGATTGTATTGGACGTGAAAACTGGTGCCGGCGCGTTTATGAAAGACTTGGACGAAGCGAAAAAGCTCGCAAAAGCCATGGTGGATATCGGAAACAACGTCGGCCGTAGAACAATGGCCGTTATCTCAGATATGAGTCAGCCGCTTGGTTTTGCGATCGGAAACGCTTTGGAAATCAAGGAGGCAATCGACACGTTACGTGGCGAGGGTCCTAAAGACTTGGAAGAATTATGCCTGGAGCTAGGTAGCTACATGGTTCTTTTAGCTGAAAAAGCTTCTACATTAGAAGAAGCTCGCGGTATGCTGGAAGAAGTTATCCGTTCTGGAGCTGCAATTGATACTTTGAAGACTTTCTTGGAAGCTCAAGGGGGGGATGCTTCAGTTGTTGATAATCCAGAGAAGTTACCTCAAGCTAAACATGTGGTTGAGCTTGAAGCAAAAGAAGCTGGTGTGGTTTCTGAAATTGTTGCTGACTCTGTTGGTACGGCAGCTATGCTCCTTGGTGCAGGCCGAGCGACCAAAGACTCCGAGATCGACCTTGCAGTAGGTATTGTCCTTCGCAAGAAGATTGGGGATAAAGTGGAAGCAGGCGAATCACTCGCTACCATCCATAGTAACCAAGAAGATCTTACAAAAGTAAAAGAAGCATTGTATGAGAGCATTAAGGTGGTAAATGGGGATGTAAAAGTTCCGCCGCTTGTATACGATACGATTTCTGAATAATAATGAATGGTTTTGAGACAGTCCTACCTTAGTGGTAGGGCTTTTTTGTATTCTTAGTTAAAAATATTTCCCTCCACTTCCAAAACTTAGTATAAAACCAATCTTTTTGGAAAAAATGTGAAGTATGGAATATGATTGGAGGTCTAAGGATGAAAAAGTTTATAACCGCAATAATTGCAATTGCTTTTACTTTTTCCGCATTTAGTCCTGTTGTAGGGGCGGAAGAAAAAGGTGTTCAACTTACAGAGAATGCAAGATCTGCTATTTTAATTGAACGAGATACTGGCCAGGTGTTGTATGAGAAAAACGGACACGAAAAATTGCCGCCTGCGAGTATGACGAAAATCATGACAATGCTATTGATTATGGAAGCTATTGATAAAGGTGAATTGACGTGGGATGAGAAAATCAGAACTAGTGAATATGCAGCGTCTATGGGAGGATCGCAGATTTTCCTTGAGCCTGGTGAAGAAATGACTACAGATGAAATGCTGCGTGGTATCGCTATTGCATCAGGGAATGATGCATCTGTCGCGATGGCTGAGCGTATTGCAGGTTCAGAAGCAGCTTTTGTGGAAATGATGAATGCAAAAGTAAAGGATCTGGGGCTTGAAAACACTAACTTTCAAAACCCTACCGGATTGCCTGCGAAAGAACATTATAGTACGGCAAATGATATGGCGGTAATGGCGAAAGAATTACTTAAATATGAAGGTATCACCAAATATACAGGTCAATATGAGGACTATCTTCGCCAAAATACGGATAAGAAGTTTTGGTTGGTCAATACAAATAAACTCGTAAGGTTTTATCCTGGAGTGGACGGTGTTAAAACAGGTTTCACACAAGAAGCGAAGTATTGTTTGACAGCAACGGCGAAAAAAGACAATATGCGAGTGATTGCTGTTGTGTTTGGCGCTCCAACACCAAAAGATAGAAATGCACAAATCACTAATATGCTTGATTTTGCTTTCAGTCAGTACAAAACGCACCCGATGTATGAAAGAAACGAAGCGGTAGCGAAGGTTGATATCAGTAAAGGTTCTGAAAAAGAAGTGGACGTCGTTACAAGCGAGCCGATTTCCGTCTTAACGAAAAAAGGTGAAAATGTTGATAATGTGGAAAAACAGATCACCGTCGACGAAAACGTGAAGGCTCCTGTTAAAAAAGGAGATAAGGTTGGAGAGCTCGTTCTTAAAAAAGACGGAAAAGTATTATCACAAAGCGACCTTGTTGCTGGGAAAGACAGCATGGAAGCTAGCTGGTGGCAATTGTTCAAACGGTCCATGGGCCACTTCTCAAAACTGGATTAATCAACTGCTTTTTTAGAACAAAGGATTTTAGCGAATTAACACTAGTTTTGTCTTTAGGCAGGAATTCCGAATTTAAATATAGAAATTGACTCACTGAACAAAGTTTCCACAAGGGGGAAAGTGCAGTGAGTCTTACCGTTGATTTGGAAGTCAAACAAAATGTTCTTTGTGTTCGTTTAGCAGGAGAATTGGATCACCATACAGCTGAAAACTTGCGGAATCAAGCCACAGCCATTATTGAAAAACACCAGATTTCTCATATTATTTTGAATTTGGAGCAATTGTCCTTCATGGACAGCTCGGGACTTGGGGTCATACTTGGCCGGTACAAGCAAATTAAGAATAACGGTGGAGAAATGGTGGTTTGTTCTATTTCACCAGCAGTTAAACGACTGTTCGAAATGTCGGGATTGTTCAAGATTATTCGTCTTGAAGAAAGCGAACAAAATGCCCTGCAGAAACTGGGGGTGGCATAATGAATAATCAAATGCACCTGCAATTTTCTGCACTTAGCCAAAATGAATCGTTCGCAAGGGTAACGGTAGCGGCTTTCATCATGCAATTGGATCCGACCATGGATGAGTTGACTGAAATAAAGACAGTTGTATCAGAGGCAGTGACAAATGCCATTATTCATGGTTATGACAACGACCCTAAAGCCACTGTTTACATCTCTGTTGAATTAGAGGACGGAGCTGTCCATATCACCATTAAGGATGAAGGTATGGGAATTGATGATGTAGAAGAAGCTAGACAGCCGTTATACACTACTAAGCCTGAGCTCGAGCGTTCTGGTATGGGGTTTACCATCATGGAAAACTTTATGGATTACGTAGAAATTCATTCATCAAGAGAAACAGGCACCTCAATCCGTATGACCAAGTATTTAGCTAAGAGCAAAGCGCTTTGTAATTAAGGAGCTAAGCCTATGGATGTCGAGGTCAAGAACCAAGCACAAACATACTTAAAAGATCATGAAGTGAAAGAACTGATAAAAAGAAGTCAGTCCGGTGAACAAGAAGCGAGAGATACGATAGTCCAAAAGAATATGAGGCTTGTTTGGTCAGTCGTTCAGCGCTTCATGAACAGGGGCTATGAGCCCGATGACCTGTTCCAGATAGGTTGCATCGGCCTATTGAAATCGGTAGATAAGTTTGACCTATCTTATGACGTGAAATTTTCCACTTACGCAGTCCCGATGATTATCGGTGAAATTCAGCGATTCATCCGGGACGACGGAAGTGTAAAGGTAAGCCGCTCCTTAAAAGAAGTGGCCAATAAGATCAGGAAAGCAAAAGATGAATTATCCAAAAGATATGGCAGGGTACCGACCATCAACGAAATAGCAGAGTTCCTGGAGATTACAGCGGAGGAAGTTGTACTTGCACAAGAAGCGGCACGTGCGCCTTCATCCATTCACGAAACCGTCTATGAAAATGATGGAGACCCTATTACCCTCTTAGACCAGATCGCTGACCATTCCGAGCATCGCTGGTTCGATAAAATAGCCTTGAAAGAGGCAATCGAAGAACTCGATGAACGGGAAAAGTTGATTGTGTATTTGCGTTACTATAAGGATCAGACCCAAACAGAGGTCGCACAGCGTCTTGGGATTTCCCAGGTGCAGGTGAGCCGATTAGAAAAGAAAATATTGCAACAAATGAAAGACCGTATGGATGAATGATCTCCATACGGTTTTTTTGTTTGGAGACGTGGTAATTCTTGGTGTTCTTTTTTCCTTTGCATGGTAAAACACCCATTAATCCATACTACCTATACAATATCTTTTGGCAGGATGTGTTTGGAAGATGGATAAACCGCTGTACGTTCGCCTTCGTCATCGGATACAAGCTCGTCCAAATCAATCGATAAAATTGGAGGATGTTGCACAGCTTGTTGGGGATACCGCCATTATAGAGCTCGTTCGCAACATTGCCATTCATCAAGTGAATATGAGCGACAAATCCATCGTGGTGCTGGATGTGATGCGGATCATCAAAGAAATCCGTACAAAAGGGCTGGAATTGGACATCCAAACCTTTGGCCCCGCTCAAACCATCGTGGAAATTGTGTATAAGAAAAAGAGATTTAGGCCTATGTTTTTTGTTGCGGTCTGGTTATTGCTTTTTCTTGGTGCAGCCCTTGCCATCATGAATTTCCATGAGGATGTAAGTATGCGTATCGTCCATCAGAAAATATTCAAGACTATTACCGGGCTTGAGGATGATAAACCATTACTCCTCCAAATTCCATATTCTATAGGTCTTGGGCTCGGGATGATTTTATTTTTCAATCATGTGTTCAGGAAGCGCATTAATGAAGAGCCTAGCCCTCTTGAAGTGGAAATGTTCAATTATCAACAAGATCTCGATCAGTATGTGATTATGCATGAAAACAAGGAGAGCTCGAAGAAAATTGATGACCATTAATATAGTTTTCGTCGTATTTCTGGGGTTGGCTGGTGGTCTTGCAGTTGGTTCTGGCTTTGTTGCTTTTTTGGCGGTTCTCGGAATCATCCCAAGGCTCACACAACTGACCAAAACTACAAAGTTTGTGTACGGATATGAATGGGGAGTGATTGGTGGGGCCTTATTTGGGAGCTGGATTAGTTTGAATAGTGTTTCCTTTCATCTCCCTTCATTTCTAGCTATCCCCATCGGCCTTTTTTGTGGGGTGTTTGTTGGTCTTTTGGCTGCAGCATTGACGGAAGTACTTAATGTATTGCCGATATTGGCAAAGCGTATTGGAGTGGATGGACAGATGGCCATTCTTTTGATGGCAATCGTGCTCGGTAAGATTGTCGGTTCCCTATACCACTGGCTTGTGTTCGTGAATCTGTAAATGGAGGAGAAATAGAAATGGGAGAAAAGCTAAAAGACGATTATAAAAATAACATAAAAAAATTCCAACCGAAGCCACCTTATGTTGTTAACTGTGTAAAAGCCTTTCTTGTAGGGGGGCTTATTTGCCTGATCGGGCAGGGCATTCAAAATTTTTATATGAATGTCTTCAACTTCTCGGAAAAAAACGTAGGTAATCCCACCGTTGCCACCCTTATCCTCCTTTCTGCCCTTCTTACCGGATTTGGTATTTACGACAAGCTTGGTCAATTTGCCGGTGCCGGTTCCGCAGTACCTGTTACTGGATTTGCAAATTCTATGACTAGTGCGGCAATGGAGCACAGAAGTGAAGGAATTGTTCTCGGTGTTGCCACCAACATGTTCAAGCTTGCGGGAAGTGTCATTGTATTTGGTGTGGTGGCGGCTTACGTGGTAGGTATGATCAGATATCTTCTCAATATGAGTTTTACTGGTTAGGGGGAAGAGAGAATGCGTCTCGTAGGAAAACAAAGCTGGATATTTGAAAATCAGATTTATATCCGTTCAACAGGAACAGCTGTGGGGCCAAAAGAAGCGGATGGTCCTCTTGGGGAGTTATTTGATAAGACATACCAGGAGCTTCACTGTGGTGAGGACAACTGGGAGCTTGCGGAAAGGAGACTGATGGAGCAATCCATTCAATCCTGCCTCGAGAAAGAGAACCTGTCATACAAGGACATTGATTTATTTCTAGCCGGTGATTTGTTGAATCAGAATGTGACGGCCAATTATGTGGCACGGCATCACAAAATTCCTTTTTTATGCATGTTCGGTGCATGCTCCACCTCGATGGAAACACTGGCGATGGGTGCGGCCCTAGTGGATGCCGGGTTTGCCAACAGGGTATTGGCATCAACTAGCAGCCATAATGCAACGGCTGAACGTCAATTCCGATATCCAACAGAGTATGGCGGACAAAAACCCGATTCAGCCACCTTCACCGTTACAGGGTCGGGAACGGCCCTTGTCAGCAAAGAGGAAAGTCCAATTAAAATTACATCTGCAACCATCGGAAGAGTGATCGACCTAGGTATCACAGACCCTTTTGATATGGGATCAGCGATGGCGCCAGCTGCTGCAGATACCATTCAGGCACACTTTCAAGATTTGAATGTCAACCCTGATCACTACGATCTAATTGTTACCGGGGATCTTTCCGGAGTAGGCAGTCCGATTCTAAAAGAGCTGTTAAAGGAAGAAGGTTATGACATTACGGTTAAACACAGTGACTGTGGTTTGATGATTTTCAGGCCAGATCAAGAGGTTTTTGCGGGAGGAAGCGGGTGTGGCTGCTGTGCGGTCGTCACATATGCCCACATCATCAATGAATTGAAAACAGGCATGTTGAATAGGGTGTTGGTTGTTGCCACGGGTGCATTGCTGAGTCCAACGATGATCCAACAAAAAGAATCAATCCCGACCATTGCCCATGGTGTCGTGTTAGAGAGGGTGGAGTAGATGGAGTATCTAATAGCTTTCGTTGTCGGTGGATTGATTTGTGTGATTGGCCAGCTTCTCATGGACTTCTTTAAACTGACTCCTGCACATGTCATGAGTAGTTTTGTGGTGGCGGGAGCCATTCTGGACGGTTTCGGTATATATGACAAGCTAATTGACTTTGCAGGTGCCGGTGCAACCGTTCCAATTACAAGCTTCGGTCACTCCTTACTACACGGTGCCATGCATCAATCTGAAAAACATGGCTTTATCGGGATAGGGATGGGAATTTTTGAATTAACCTCCGCGGGGATATCGGCTGCTATTCTTTTTGCCTTTATCGTGGCACTTATCTTTAAGCCGAAAGGGTAGATACTCATGCAAAAAAAACGGGTCATTTTGATAACTGATGGAGATGTATATGCCAAAAAAACAATTCAGCTTGTCGCCAAGCATTATGGAGGTAGATGCATTTCGGCTTCATTCGGCAATCCTACACTGCTAAGTGGGGAAGAACTGGTAAAGCTCATACTGCATGCGAAAAGTGAACCCGTTTTTGTCATGTTCGATGATAGTGGCTTTCTTGGGGAAGGGGCAGGGGAGCGCGCGTTGAGATATGTCGCCACCCACCCTCAGATGGATGTGTTGGGTGTTATCGCGGTGGCATCCAAGACTCATCAGTCGGAATGGACGAAGGTCCATCTCACTGTGGACCGTGATCTTCAAGTCTCATCCCATGGAGTCGATAAAAGTGGAATACAAGAAATGGATATTGGAAGAATAAATGGTGACACCGTGTATTGTTTAGATGAATTACGCTTTCCGCTCATTGTCGGAATCGGCGATATTGGCAAAATGGCACGGAAAGATGACGTAAGTCGAGGAGCTCCCATTACGAGCAAAGCGGTCGAAATCATTTTAGAGAGGAATGGGTACGATGTCTCACAATGGAATGGAAAAAGTACCGATATCACCGAACCTGACGAATAACGAAAAATTCTTTAAGGATGAAGTAGGGCTGGATGTAAGCTTTGATCTAGGTGTAAGGAAAATCACCGTACTTGGGAAAGAGCTGAACATCTATTATGTAAATGGTCTGTGCGATACGATGTTCATCATTGAAATCATGGAAGAATTGCTTCATATCAATGATTTTGAAAAGAAGTCATATAAACTGAAAGAGATTGTGCATAACCGCCTAGTAAACCAACAGGTTAACAGCATTGAATATATGGACGAAGTGGTTGACCAAGTGCTGAGTGGGTTGATCGTCATCTTGCTTGAAGGGGAAGAAAGCGGATATGTGATTGATACCCGTTCGTATCCCGGTCGCAATCCCGAAGAACCTGACACAGAAAAGGTGGTCCGCGGAGCACGTGATGGTTATGTGGAAAACATCATCGTCAACACAGCGTTAACACGCCGCAGAATTAGGGATGAAAGACTTCGTTATGAAATTTTCCAAGTTGGGGAACGTTCTAAAACCGACATTTGTCTTGCGTACATAAAAGATGTTGCAGATCCCGATTTGGTGGATATTGTTCGAAAAGAAACCAAGAACATTGACATAGATGGATTGACGATGGCGGATAAAACAGTGGAAGAGTTCATCGTCAAGCAGGGTTTCAACCCATTTCCGCTAGTACGATATACGGAGAGGCCCGATATCGCTGCGACCCATCTATTAGAAGGCCATGTGGTTGTCATGGTGGATACCTCTCCAAGTGTCATCATCACGCCTACCACGTTCTTTCACCACGTTCAGCATGTGGAAGAGTACCGTCAATCTCCAGCGGTGGGTACGTTTGTCCGGTGGGTACGCTTTTTAGGTATATTTGCCTCTTTATTCCTTTTGCCCCTATGGTTCCTCATGGTCCTAGAACCAAGTCTATTACCAGAGCCAATTGGTTTTGTAGGACCAAATGAAGAATCAAACATACCGATCGTGTTTCAAATCTTTTTAGCTGATATCGGGATAGAATTTCTAAGGTTGGCTGCCATCCACACCCCTACGGCGTTGTCAACCGCGATGGGTCTGATTGCTGCTGTTTTAATCGGTCAAATCGCCATTGATGTAGGACTGTTTGTTCCGGAAGTTATTCTGTATGTGGCTGTCGCGGCCATTGGGTCGTTTACTACGCCAAGTTATGAATTAAGTGTGGCAAATAAAATAGTCCGGCTGTTATTGTTAATTTTGGTTGCGTTATTCCATGTGCCTGGACTTGTGGTCGGTGTGACAATCTTTGTATTGTTCCTAGCGGGAACACGATCCTTAAACACACCATATTTATGGCCGTTAATACCTTTCAGCCCTAAAGCTCTCTTCATGATCATGATCCGCAGAAGTACCCCGGGGGCAAAAATACGTCCAAGTATCGTCCACCCGAGGAATCGATTCAGGCAGCCACAATAACAAACTAGTAAGAATATTCGCTTGATAGAGGGATTTAGATGTGGTAGAGTTTAGTTTAATCAAGTGCAGAATGAAAGTGATTCTTACGAACAGCTAAAGATTCTGTTTAGCTGTTTTTTGCTTAAATTTTGTAAACAGGGCTAGAACACATCCACATCTCTCAAGTAGGGAATATGGTATAAAATAGAGCTACATATAAACTAAACGTGTAAGGGGAAACGGCAGATGTATTTTCATGGAACCAGTAAAGTGAACGCAAAAGGACATTTGGAAATAGGAGGAGTCGACACGATCGGGTTGGCGACCGAATACGGCACTCCACTATATGTATATGATGTGGCGCTAATAAGAGAGCGTGCTCGTGATTTTCAGAAAACATTTAAAAACTTAGGTGTAAAAGCCCAGGTAGCTTACGCTAGTAAAGCTTTTTCTTCTGTTGCCATGTTTCAATTAATTAAAGAGGAAGGCTTATCCTTGGATGTAGTGTCAGGAGGAGAGCTCTATACCGCTTTAGTTGCCGATTTTCCAGTGGAACGCATCCATTTTCATGGCAATAATAAGAGTGTCGAGGAGCTTGAAATGGCAGTGAGAGAGAAAATCGGTTGTGTGGTTGTCGATAACTTCCTGGAACTGAAGCTTCTTCAGGAGGTGTGTGAAGACCATGGCTATGTTATGCCGATACTCCTACGAGTTACGCCAGGAATCAATGCGCACACACATGATTATATTTTAACGGGTCAGGAAGATTCCAAGTTTGGATTTGACTTGCAAAGCGGCCAGGCGCATGAAGCGATGCAAATTGCGTCAACTGCATCTCACTTGGACTTATTGGGGATTCACTGCCACATCGGATCTCAAATCTTTGAAACGACCGGATTCAAGCTTGCAGCAGGAAAGCTTTTTGAAACATTAAAAGAATGGAACGAGCAGGATGGATTTGAAGCACGAGTGGTAAACCTGGGTGGAGGATTCGGGATTCGTTATACAGCCGAAGATAATCCTCTTCCTGCCTCCGTCTATGTAGAAGAAATCATTTCTGATGTACAATCTTTTGTTGGCGAACATGGATTGAACATGCCGGAAATCTGGATTGAGCCAGGCCGTTCTTTAGTAGGGGATGCAGGCACTACCATCTATTCTGTAGGTTCAAAAAAAGAGATACCGAACATAAGACATTACTTGGCAATAGATGGTGGAATGACGGATAATATCCGACCTGCTCTCTATCAAGCAAAATATGAAGCAGTACTTGCAAACAGAGTAGAAGAGGAAGCAGACGACAAGGTATCCATAGCAGGAAAATGCTGCGAATCCGGTGATATGCTCATTTGGGACCTTCCGTTGCCAAAAGCTAACCATGAAGACTTTCTGGCAGTATTCTGTACGGGAGCGTACGGATATGCAATGGCCAACAACTACAATAGGATTACCAAACCGGCAGTGGTGTTTGTTGAAGATGGCGAGGCTCAATTAGTCATCAGACGTGAAACGTTTGAAGATCTAGTGAGATTGGACCTGCCATATCAAGCGAAAAGTAAAATAGTAAAATAATCTGGTTGGAAAAAATGAGTCCATTCTCCTTGGGGCCCACTGAAAAACCCGATAACTTATCATAATGACGATTTCTAGCTGGTGATTGGAGCAATTGGCGAAGACTCCTTGAAAATGCGAGTATTTTCTGCGTGCGATGTATCGCTGTCGCAGCCTTCCTTGTCCAGCGGGGGAGTAGCGACATTATTGAGACCCCGCAGGGTGTAGCCGGAGGAGGCTCAAGGCCGCTCTCTGGATAAGCGAAGCCGTTTGCGGAAATCAACAGCGGTATGGAACAGATTACTAAAATAATGTGCTTTTTCAGTGGCCTTTTCTCCTTGGAGATGGGCTTTTTGATTGTATGAAAGGTAGATGGTTTAATCAACAGAAAATCCATTCGTCATCTTACTTCCTTTTCAACTTAATTTCATGTATGATAAAAACTGGTTCATTTTATTACAAAGGAGATGTTCATAATGGCAAAAACAGGATACATACTAATGGAAAATGGCGAGAAGATCGAATTCGAACTTTATCCAAACGAAGCACCTAATACAGTTGCAAACTTTGAGAAATTAGCGAACGAAGGATTTTACAATGGTGTAACTTTCCACCGTGTTATCCCTGGTTTCGTAAGCCAAGGTGGAGACCCGACTGGTACGGGTGCAGGCGGAAGTGGTACTACAATCAAGTGTGAAACGGAAGGAAACCCACATAATCATGAGGCGGGGAGCTTATCGATGGCTCATGCTGGAAGAGACACCGGTTCTAGCCAATTCTTCATCGTTCATCAACCTCAACCTCACTTGAACGGTGTTCATACGGTTTTCGGTAAAGTGACTTCCGGACTAGAGACTGCTAGAAACATGAAAAATGGCGATGTTATGGAGAAAGTGGAAGTAACTGACGCTGAATAATGTTGCAATAAGCGGGAGCAGAGATGCTCTCTCTTTTTTTACTACAAGAAGGAAGCAGGGAACTACATTGAATAAAAAGAATTGGATATTACTCGGTGTATTGCTAACGATGTCCCTGGTCTGGGGACTCATCTACTGGTTTTTCATCGTATAACAAATTTATCTGAAACTTTAAATTTTACATATGGTGAAGATATGCTAAAATAATAATGATAGATAACTACATATGAATGTCCTTCGGGGGTGGGTGAAATTCCCTACCGGCGGTGATGAAGCCAAGTGCTTCTTAGTCCGTGACCCGGTTTTCTTGAAAAAGAAAGGCGGTGGATCTGGTGCAACTCCAGGGCCGACAGTGAAAGTCTGGATGGGAGAAGGATTATAGATTGCAAACAGTGTAAAATTAATATCAGAACACTGTTTATTTTCCTATACGCAATTTTAATCCACCAAACCTCTAAGGCCAAACCTTAGAGGTTTTTTATATGTAAAGACTGTTTTTGGTAAAATTTGTTGATTTTTTAGTATTTCTGTATCAACCGCTATATTCCATACTGTCGTGCGTTCCTTTCCTTGAGGTACTAAAATTATTATCTGTCTGTTTTGGAGTATGTAAGCAGCAAAAAGTCCAATTTCCGACTTTTTACTAGTGGATAGCAACAGAACAATGAGAAAAGAGCCTAAGTAGAAAAGGAGGGGTCACATTGGACGACCAATACTATATGAAATTTGCAATAGATCTTGCAAAGCGTGCAACAGGCCAGACCTCTCCTAACCCAGTGGTAGGGTCAGTCGTTGTGAAAAACGGGGAGATTGTTGGATTTGGTGCCCATCTTAAAGCAGGTGAATCACATGCGGAAGTAAATGCCATCAAGATGGCAGGGTCCGATAAAACAAAAGGTTCAACGGTTTATGTTACTTTGGAACCTTGCAGTCATTATGGCAAAACTCCTCCATGCTCGGATTTGCTCATCCAATCCGAAGTGAATAAAGTAGTCATTGCATCAGTAGATCCCAATCCTCTTGTAGCAGGAAAAGGGATTGAAAAGCTTCGCAAAGCTGGTATCGAGGTGGAGTTGGGAATATGTCAGGAAGAAGCACTAGCTTTAAATCAAGTGTTCTTTCACTATTTAAAGACGAATCAGCCTTATGTGACGCTTAAAACGGCTGCTAGCCTGGACGGTAAAACCGCTACTCACGCATATGAGAGCAAGTGGATTACAGGGGCGGAAGCACGCTTGGACGTGCATCAATACCGGCATCAACACGATGCCATCCTAGTCGGGGTGGGTACAGTGCTTGCCGATAATCCGAGCCTGACAACCAGACTGCCGAACGGTGGAAAAAATCCGATAAGAATTATCTTGGACACTCAGCTGCGGACACCCTTGCATGCAAAGGTGGTAACAGATGGAGAAGCACCGACTTGGATCATTACTGGTACGAATCGAGATTTAGAAAAAGTGGCAGCTCTTGAGAACAAACATGGAGTAAGAGTCCTATCACTTCCTTCGCTGAAAGTGGACATCCCACTACTCTTATCTTTGTTGGGGAAGGAAGGGGTCACCTCGTTATTTGTGGAAGGCGGGGCTACGGTGAATGGAAGTTTCCTTAAAGAGAAAGCCATTAATCAGGTCATAACCTATATTGCACCTAAGTTGATTGGAGGAATTGACGCTCCGACGTTAATAGGTGGAGAGGGTTTTGCCACAATGGCAGAAACCGTCAATCTGGAAATAAAAGAATTTACGCAACTTGGGAAGGACTTGAAGATTGTCTCGATACCTATTTTAAACGGAAAGGAGGAATGACCACTTGTTTACGGGAATTATTGAAGAAATTGGAACGATCAAACAAATCATCAGGGGTGACCAGGCAATAATTTTAGAGATAGAAGCAAAGAAGGTATTGAATGATGTAAAGCTCGGGGATAGTATTGCTGTCAACGGTGTATGTTTGACTGTTACAACTTTCTCGGCGAACCGCTTTACAGTGGATGTCATGCCTGAAACGGTGCGTGCAACTTCCTTACAGTCTTTGAATGCAGGTTCAAAAGTAAACCTCGAACGGGCCATGATAGCAAATGGTAGATTTGGAGGGCATTTTGTAAGTGGCCATGTCGATGGGACAGGTATCATACACGATAAAAAAAGGGTGGCAAACGCTGTTTACTATACCATAACGGTAGATGCTGAGCTTTCACGCTACTTGATGTTGAAGGGTTCGGTTACAGTAGACGGTACCAGTTTAACGATTTTTGGCGCATCGGATAATAGCTTTACCATATCACTCATTCCACACACATTGAATGAAACCATCCTGGGAGGAAAAGGTAAAGGAGATACCGTTAATATTGAAGTGGACATGCTGGCGAAATATATGGACCATCTGATGAGGCAACAAAATGGAAATGTAGGTGCAACTCCTAAGACCGGTATGTCATCATCATTTTTAGAAGAGCATGGATTTAAATAAGGCGAGGTGAGAACGATGAGTGAATTATTTAATACGATTGAAGAGGCATTAACAGACCTTCGGGAAGGCAAGGTCATCATTGTTTGTGATGATGAGGACAGGGAGAATGAAGGGGACTTTGTTTCCCTTGCAGAAAAGGCAACTCCTGCTGTCGTGAACTTCATGGCCACTCATGGGCGTGGATTGATTTGTGTTCCTGTTCAGGAGGAGCTTGCAGAGAAATTGGACCTTGTTCCAATGGTGAACCACAATACGGATTCACATGGCACCGCATTTACTGTAAGTATTGACCATATCTCGACGACAACTGGTATTTCCGCATTTGAACGTTCCACCACCATTCTGGAACTGTTATCACCCACTTCAAAAGCGGGAGATTTCAAACGCCCTGGACACATTTTCCCGCTAGTAGCAAAAAAAGGTGGAGTGTTAAGAAGGGCAGGTCATACAGAAGCTGCGGTAGACCTGGCTCAAATGAGCAGATCTTCCCCAGCCGGAGTGATCTGTGAAATTATGAACGAAGATGGATCCATGGCGCGTGTTCCCGAACTGAGGAATATTGCCGATAAGTTTGACTTGAAAATGATTACAATTAAAGATTTAATTCAATACCGTAACCGAAAGGACAAACTTGTTCAAAGGGAAGTGGAAATCAAGCTTCCTACTGAATTCGGGGATTTTAGAGCCGTTGGATATTCCAATATCGTAGATGGCAAGGAACATGTGGCCTTGGTAAAGGGAGAAATAAGTCCTGACAAACCGACACTTGTCCGGGTTCACTCTGAGTGCTTGACAGGAGATGTGTTTGGCTCGAACCGTTGTGATTGCGGACCGCAGTTGCATGCAGCATTGGCGCAAATCGATAAAGCTGGCAACGGTGTGCTTCTTTATATGAGGCAAGAGGGTCGAGGCATCGGGCTTTTGAATAAGATGCGAGCCTATAAGCTTCAGGAACAGGGTTACGATACAGTGGAGGCCAATGAAAAGCTTGGGTTTGGCGCAGACTTGAGGGATTATGGAATCGGGGCTCAGATTCTACGGGATCTTGGCGTCTCCCAAATGAAGCTGCTAACCAATAACCCTCGTAAAATTGCTGGATTAAAAGGCTATGAGTTGGAGGTAGTGGACCGTGTGCCACTCCAGATGCCGACAAAAGAAGCGAATGAAAATTACTTAAAAACCAAGCATTCAAAATTGGGGCATATGTTGCATTTTTAATATTAATTATTCCGGTATGATAGTACAGTACCGTAAAAATAGGAGGAACATTAGATGGCAAAGGTATTTGAAGGGAATTTAGTAGGAACAGGACTTAGAGTAGGTATTGTGGTAGGAAGATTCAACGAGTTTATTACAAGCAAGCTTCTTGGTGGAGCACAGGACGCTCTTAAAAGACACGGTGTAGAAGAGGGTCAGGTAGATGTAGCATGGGTACCAGGGGCTTTTGAAATTCCGTTGGTGGCCAAAAGAATGGCTGATTCTGGGAAATATGATGCTGTGATTACACTTGGCACGGTGATTCGTGGATCGACTCCTCATTTTGACTATGTCTGCAATGAGGCAGCAAAAGGAGTATCCCAGGCTTCCATGCAATCTGGAATTCCTGTAATCTTTGGCGTGCTGACAACAGAAACCATTGAACAAGCAATTGAACGGGCAGGTACGAAAGCAGGCAATAAAGGCTGGGAAGCTGCGGCGTCTGCCATTGAAATGGCCAATTTATTAAGAGAATTTTAAGATTTATTTCAAAAGGGTGTACTTTAAAGCTTTGATTGGATAGAATGTATATTTAAGAGTATGAAAATCTTTCAAATAGGAACATTCTGGTGTAATTTTCCTATACTATTTGTAGTTACACTGATGAAAGTTTTTTCGATAATGAGGGGTAATATATGTTAATTCGTTATAAGAAGAGCTTTGAGAAAATTGCTATGGGTCTTATGTCCTTTATGCCAACTGAAAAAGAGCTAAAGAAGTTACAGAAATCCATGAGAGACTACGAAGAGAAAGAAAACTGGCAGCTTTTTCTTTGGAAAGAAGACGATATCATTGGATTGATCGGTATCGAATTGGAAGAGGACAGCTTCACCATTCAACATATCAGTGTCATCCCATCCCATCGTGGACAAGGATTCGGCAAAAAAATGGTTGTGGCGCTCACAGAAACCTATCCAAACAAAGCGGTGAAAACAACACAATATACAACTGCATTTATTGAAAAATGTGATCTAGATGAAAAAGAATGTAGTGAGTAACTGCTGCATATATGAGAAAAACGACGGCTTTCTAATGAAAGCGCGTCGTTTTTTGCGTTGTAAGGGGGAACTTTCGCGTGTGCTACAATTTCGGATAGGTCAGAAAATGAGAATACAAGCGGAACTGAAGCAAATACAGTCCGGAAATTGAAAATACGAGCGGAACCGGGTCAAATGCAGACCGAAAAACTAAAATACGATCGGTAATGCACCAAATACATGCCGTTTGACAACGACAGGAAAAGTACGTTCATTCCCTTTGTCATCCCACTCCATATAACTCGCCTACTCCTTCGCTTCACGTCGTTTCCGCAGATCAAGTTGACGTCGCCTCTCTGCAATCACTTCTGTACGATCTCGGAGAGTATGCCTGTTCACTAATGAACCATTAAGCAAATCACTTGCTGCACCCCAAGTTTTTCTCGTTTTTTTCGCCATGGCCTCACAAGATAGCTGCAATTCAGGGTCTGCTATCGGCAAATTCATACTGCAATATGGGTCCTCCCTTCGTACACCATCAATTCGCTCTTCAAGCAATATAACCAATTTACGACTATCAAGCCCCAATGCATTAATTTTCGCTGACTCTTTATCGATAAGCGAATGGGCATTTTGAAGCATTCTCAAAGCACCTTTGTAATTCCCACGGCGCTGGTGGTAGAGACCGACCGCAATCTGAATGAGCCCGACCCAATGGATCTCCCGCTCTGTTGCATCTTTTTCCTTCCAATATTCCTCTAACACCTCATGGCATTCGAAATAGTCTCTATCACAATGAAAATGGTATAAATAATCAAGATAAGCTTTCGGATACAAAGGATTTCCCCCTTTATGTAAATATAATAATATTTTAACATAATCATGAAAACTCTATAAAATAATGCTGGAATACTCTATACTATTGTATAGTTTGATGTTTATGTTAGGTGGATGGATGTTGTGCAGGAATATAATGTGAAAGTGGAGGCCTTTGAAGGCCCATTGGATTTATTATTACATTTGATAAACAGGTTGGAGATTGATATATATGATATCCCGGTTGCTCAGATTACGGAGCAATACTTATTATACATACATACCATGAAAGAATTGCAATTGGATGTTGCCAGTGAATATCTTGTAATGGCTGCAACGCTGATTGAAATCAAAAGCAAAATGCTTTTGCCGAAACACGATGAAGAGCTCCTAGATGAGGAAGATGAATTTGAGGAGTATGAAGAAGATCCCCGTGAAGAGTTAATGAACCGTCTAATTGAATACAGGAAGTATAAAGAAGCTGCCGATGACCTGAAGGAGATGGAGGAAGAACGAAGTCATCTATATACAAAACCGCCAAGTGACCTTAGTGATCTGATGAGGGATGTGCAACCTGATGAGGTCAGACTCGATGTTTCCCTATATGACATGCTAGGAGCTTTACAAAAGCTGATGCGTAGGAAAAAAATCCAGAAGCCCATGCAAACGAGAATAACAAGACAGGAGATTCCTATTGAAAAGCGGATGGAGGAACTGATACAAGATTTGCGTCAATTTAAGGGTCGTAAACATTTCTATGAACTTTTCCCTGAATCAAGCAAGGAATATATTGTCGTGACCTTTTTGGCCATATTGGAACTTTTAAAGAAAAATAGCATCCTGTTGGAGCAGGATAATAATTTTGCGGATATCTATGTTTCTTACAAGGAAGGAGGAAACGAGGAAATTGACTATTACTAATTGGAAAGCGATTGTCGAGAGTCTCCTTTTTGCCGCAGGGGACGAAGGGCTGACACTTAAGCAACTTACGACGGTACTCGAGGTGGAGGAACATATCGTAATTGATATATTGGATGACCTGCAAAAAGGATATAAGAAAAAGGAACGGGGAATAACGCTAATTGAGCTAGCAGGAACGTATCAGCTGACAACGAAGAAAGAGCACTCTATTTATTTAAAAAGGCTGGTGGAATCTCCCACCTCCCAGACTCTTTCCCAGGCAGCTCTTGAAACATTGGCGATTGTGGCCTATAAGCAACCTATCACCAGGACCGAAGTGGAGAGCATCCGCGGAGTGAAAAGTGAAAGGCCTCTGCAGACATTGGCTGCAAAAGCACTTGTCAAAGAAGTGGGACGCGCAGAAGGTACCGGAAGGGCGATTCTTTATGGCACTACCAAAGAGTTCCTGGACTACTTTGGATTGAAGGATATCAAAGAATTGCCACCACTGACGGTGAACATGGAAGAGATGGATGAGGAAGCGGATTTATTTTTTGAAAAGTTTCAAGAAACATTTGAATCTTAAGATTATTTTTTTAAAATATGGTAAAATAGTAGTATAGAAGGCTTTAGCATAGCCTCGCCTGATAGCACTCCACGTTGATGGTAGTGGAATATCGACAATCAGATTCATGGGAATGAGTGATAGGGAGTGAACGCATGCTTATAACTGAAATTAGAGGGTATGAATTAGAAAAAGCCCAATCTAACACATCGGAGGATTTTTTCAACAGATCCGTTGTGTCATTTGAAGATGCAGGAGAACAAAGGACGTTTCATGTACTTTATATTCGCTATTTTGATGAAACGTTTGCTGAATTTATTCCAAATATGCAACAAAAGGAAGATCCCATTTTTCAAGTGGGAGACAGGCAGATCACGTTCAAAGAGCTGGTAGCCATCATCTGCTTAATCAAAAATCCTAGTTTTCGCCAGAGAAAGCGAATATATATCAACACGAAGGAAGAGCTCGCGAGCTATTTCGAGGGGGTAAATATTTCGATGTTAAAAGAGATCTTCGAAGGCCTGCAGCATAATGGAGAATACCAACTCACCTCTCCCCTAAACTTTTTAGCACAACCATCATCTTGATATGGGCCAAGCAGTAATACTTTTAGCTTACCTTACGTAACTTATAGAAACTGCCAGATAGAAAAAATAATAGTTGGAGGGTCATTCTTAAATGGCAAATACAATTGTTAAATCACAAACAGAACAGGTAGAGAGTTTTTTAGGAAATACAGTACATCAATTGAACGCATTCTTAAACGAGGCTACTTTAACCGCTTTGATGGAGGAATCCTCAACAAAGCAAGAGTACGTGGAACTCCTGTTATTAAATACTCGCCGCCTTGCCGTTTTCTGTGATGAGGGGCTGAATGCTTGTCAGGTCATCCTCAAAAGTGAACCATTCAGGAAATCTGCCGCAGAAAAGGTACTTTATAATATTTATCACCAATGCATTGAAGAGTTTTTTGCTCCAAGAAACGATGCATGGTATGAAGACAGCCGCTCAGCCTATACCGGGAAGAACTCCATTCAGTTTCACGATGCGCCACCAGAGTCTTTAAAAGTGGTGATACGTGGCCTTGAAAGTGAGTTTCAGGCGGTGCGTGAAGAACTGGAATACTATGAAACAGATTACCGCACTAAAATGATCCAAAGCAATTAATCATAGGAAGCACCCAATCCATCTGGACGGGGTGTTTTTTATTTTTACGCCAGCCATTGTTCCTTATTGCCCAATGAGTGCATAGAATACAACGATGAGTGCAGAGGAGGGGAACAATGATCAAGCAAAATCAACTTGTTTTCAAGCAGTTTTTGGAGGATGTGGAGGAATGGTGCCTCGATATACTGACCACCGATCAGAGAGTGAGGAACGACCACCGAAATAACTGGTTGCAAGAAACCAGGGGAATCCTTAAAAGGGTACAGGACGCTGCCCAATCAGAGTACATTTATGAACCGGAAGTCCTCGATATTAAAAAGTGTGTGGAAGAAGTGGCGAAAGGGATGCAGAGTGTAATCGATGGAAGGGTGAATAATGGGAGAGTGCCCATTGGACAACATAAACTGCCTCCACTACCATATCCATATAATGCGCTTGAACCATATATTTCAAGGGATATAATGGAGCTTCATCATTTAAAACATCATAAAAGCTATGTAGATGGGTTGAACAAAGCTGAAATGAAGATGCTGGAAGCAAGGGAAACTGGAGATTTTGATTTAATTAAACATTGGGAACGGGAAGCGGCCTTTCATGGATCCGGACATTATTTACACACCATGTTCTGGGACAATATGTCGCCAAATGGAGGTGGCCAACCAAGCGGTAGATTGATGCAACAGCTCAAACAGGATTTTGGCAGCTACGACAAATTCAAAAAACATTTTTCAGAGGCGGCTGATAAAGTAGAGGGAGTGGGATGGGCATTACTCGTCTGGTCACCACGAGCTCACCGACTGGAAATCCTTCAGACGGAAAAACAACAGCTCTTCACTCAATGGGATACCATTCCTCTGCTTGGTTTGGATGTTTGGGAGCATGCTTATTATCTCCAATATAAAAATGATCGAAAGGACTATATTGAAAAGTGGTGGAATCTGGTGAACTGGAAAGACGTCGAAAAACGTTACCAGGAAGCATCCAAGTTGAAATGGAAATCATATTGAGTGTGGCAAGGGGAGGTGCGAACCTCCCTTTTATTTGTTTTACATTAGCTTCTTTGCATTTCCCCCATAAAAACCATTCATAATTTTGGACAGGTGTCGCATAAACTTGTACAAAAATAGATAAGGGATGGGATTGGATGTCTCTAACGCAAAAGGTGTTCAGCATCGTCTTGGTAGCGCTGCTGATATTTAGTATAAGTTTTACTCAAAAGTCTACAGCGGAGCAGGTTGGGGTCAGTGCGCGAAATGCGGTATTGATTGAACAAGAGAGTGGCAGGATTATCTATGAAAAAAGTGCACACGACAAACAGCGGATTGCCAGCATTACAAAGGTGATGACGGCAATCTTAGCCGTTGAATCCGGTAAAATGGACGAGATTGCGACAGTTAGCCAAAAAGCGATTAGGGCGGAAGGGTCATCCATCTATTTGAAACCAGGAGAAAAGATAAAATTGGAACACCTGGTGTATGGGCTGATGCTTCGTTCAGGAAATGATTCTGCGGTAGCTATTGCCGAGCATGTGGGAGGCAGCTTGGAAGGCTTTGTATACATGATGAACGAAAAAGCTGCTGAACTGGGTATGACCCATACGGAATTTGCAAATCCACATGGATTGGACGATCACGAAAATCATTATTCCACTGCCTATGACATGGCGCTGCTAACAAGGTATGCAATGCAAAACGATAAGTTTAGAGAAATTGCAGGGACGAAAGTGTACCGTGCACCAGCTGCGCCAGGTGAATCATGGGACAGAAGCTGGACAAACAAACATCGCCTTGTAACAGGCATGTATCAATATGCCACTGGAGGCAAAACAGGATACACCAAACGAGCAAAAAGGACACTTATTACGACTGCATCCAAGGATGGGTTGGATGTAATCGCTGTGACATTGAATGGCCCTGATGACTGGAAAGACCATATATATATGTTTAATCGTGCATTTGTCGATTATGAGCTCTATGAAATTGCGGAAAAAGGGAAATTAAGAGACATCAAGGATGATTTTTATAAAGGAAAGGTCACGCTTTCTCGAGATGTCAAATATCCTATGACCAAAAAGGAGAGGGAAAACACACGTGTGAAAATCACGCTCGTGAAGCCTAAGAAGGAATGGAAAGAGGAAAGGAACATTCCGGAAGTGGTAGGTGAATACACCGTAATCGTACAGGATGAGGCTGTGGTGGAGACGCCGATCTATTATGAGAAGAAAACCGAAAAAGAAGGTGGATTCTGGAACATATTTAAGAACATCTTCTTCATCGGGGCAGGGAAGTTACCATGGTAAACATTATCTGGGTGGCGATGACGATTATCGGGATCATATTCGCTATGATTAATGGAACGATGGACAAAGTAAATGAAGCCATATTCACCGGTGCAAAGGAAGCTGTCACCATTTGTATTGGTTTTATCAGTATTTTGGTTTTTTGGCTCGGGTTGATGAGAATCGCTCAGGAAGCGGGACTTCTAGAGAAGTTGGCATCCCTTTTCAAACCAATTGTCCGGAGGATTTTTCCGGAGGTTCCACCAGATCACCCAGCCATGGGGTATATGTTATCCAATATGATTGCAAACATGTTCGGTCTCGGTAATGCGGCAACACCAATGGGGATCAAAGCAATGGAACAGCTTAGGGAATTGAATGGTGGGAAAGTGGAAGCCAGCCGCTCCATGATAACATTTTTGGCCATTAATACATCAAGCCTTACATTGATTCCTACCACAGTAATCGCCATCAGGATGAATTATGGCTCAGCTGCTCCCACAGAAATAGTTGGACCTACTTTAGTTGCAACTTTATGCTCTACCATTGCAGCCATTTCCATAGACCGATTTTTCTATTATCGTAGAATGGCAAAAAGGAGGTAGACGATGCAGGTTATTTCACTAATTTCTTTATGGCTGATCCCCCTCATCATCGGATTCATCCTCCTCTATGCGACATTCAAGAAAGTTCCCACTTACGAAACCTTCGTTGAAGGAGGGAAAGAGGGGATCAAGATAGCCATTTCCATCATTCCATTTTTGGTAGGAATGCTTGTAGCCATATCCATATTTCGGGCATCCGGCGCACTGGACTTTCTTGTAGAATTTGTTCGACCAGCGATGCAGGCCATCGGGGTTCCAGCTGAAATTGTTCCCCTTTCCATTATTCGACCCATATCAGGTACCGCCGCGCTCGGTATGACAACAGATATGATTGCCACATATGGGCCTGACTCATTCATGGGCCGCCTAGCCTCCGTTTTACAGGGAAGTACGGATACGACTCTATATGTCATTACCGTCTATTTTGGGGCAGTGGGGATCAAGAAAATGGGTGACGCGCTAAAAGTAGGGTTGCTGGCGGATATTGTGGGGATTATCGTTTCCATACTGGTTGTGACCTTCTTTTTTGCGATGTAGTGTAACCGGTTCTTCACATATTGGGTTGAGGTCTTCATGGATGAGATGAAGGCCTCTTTGAATTGGAAAAAGAGTAGGGAAGGTCTACATGAAATGTTTCCTCCCGCAAGCCGACAACCATAAATTTTCCTTTCTTTTTAGGAAAGACTGCAGGTATAATTAGAGTTTGTGAACATTGGAAAGAATAGTGGAAGAGAAATCTTGGCTTTTCTTAGGAAAGTCGGGTAAGATGTTGAATGAGGTGAAAGAAATGGAACGGTTACAAAAAGTAATAGCACATGCCGGTGTGGCATCTAGAAGAAAAGCAGAAGAACTGATAAAAGAAGGTAAAGTCAAAGTTAACGATAAAGTAGTCAAAGAACTTGGGGTCAAAGTG
This sequence comes from Sutcliffiella horikoshii, assembly GCF_021991925.1. Classification (GTDB taxonomy): domain Bacteria; phylum Bacillota; class Bacilli; order Bacillales; family Bacillaceae_I; genus Sutcliffiella_A; species Sutcliffiella_A horikoshii_F. The sequence continues at coordinate 77,511 of NZ_RXZI01000006.1, forward strand.
TCTTCTAACGATAAGATTGAAGTGGAGGGCGTCCAAGTTGAAAGAGAGGAACCTGTCTACTTCCTATTATATAAGCCAAGAGGCGTCATCTCCAGTGTAAGTGATGATAAAGGTAGAAAGGTCGCTACTGACTTTTTCCCATATATACCAGAACGAATCTATCCGGTAGGGCGTTTGGATTATGATACATCTGGTCTGTTGCTGATGACCAATGATGGCGAGTTCGCAAATGCGTTGATGCATCCCGCTTCAGAGGTAGAAAAGGTGTATGTTGCCAAACTGAAAGGTATTCCTACCCGTGAAGCAATCAAAAGTTTGGAGAGAGGCATCAAGCTTGAAGATGGCAAGACGGCACCAGCCAGAATAAAGTTGCTTTCCATGGAGCGGACTAAAAATACATCCATCTTTGAAATCAGTATTCATGAAGGCCGTAACAGGCAAGTTCGCCGTATGTTCGAAGCAATCGGGCATCCAGTCATGAAGCTAAAAAGGGAACGTTACGGTTTCCTTACACTTCAGGGGCTTTCCGCCGGTGAAGCTCGTGAACTGACACCGCATGAAGTAAAACAGCTGCGGGTAATGGCGACCAAGCCTAAGAAATAAAACTAGTATGAAGGAAAGCGGAGGAAGCTTAATAGGCAGCTTCCGCTTTTGTTTTTGGACATGTGCCGAACTAGTATGATGATGGCGTTTTGGCTGAAAAAATAATTTTGGCACGAATTAGGGGTTGTTTGGCACGAACTCGATGCATTTTGGCACGAACTCGATGCATTTTGGCACGAACTCGATGCATTTTGGCACGAACTCGAAGCGTTTTGGCACGAACTCAATGCATTTTGGCACCAACTCCCCTCAATTGGGCACGAACTTGTTTGATATGCCCATTGTGATAGAGCTCGGAAGCGAATAAATATGGAGATTCTCTCTTTTTCGATGGATAAATGTTCGTTAGGATGGATATGTAGCACTGAAAGATGGATAAAACCTATTTTAGGATGGATATATGCTCCCGTAGGATAGATCAACACTGTCGCCACGACTTAAAACGGGCACCTTCCGCTTTTCAAATTGTCTAGCTACGGCGGCTAGGCCCTCGAGGTCATAAGCCAGTTTTCTGCAGAGGTCAAAGAGCAACCTCTTCCGAAAACTGTCTTATGCTTGTCGGGCCTGAACAAGCCGCCTCCGCTTTTCTTGGTGTCACAAAACCTTCATATTCTATTATCTATGTAAAAAGTAGTAAATGTTATAATAGCAAGGATGAAATGTCTCAGTTTTAGGAGAGTATGTAGATGAATAAAAAGCAACGTTTAGTTATGCGGACAACCATTCTGCTGCTTCTTTTATTAGCGATTGGATATACGATGTACACAACCTTCTTCCAATCCAAAGAAATTGTGGATGTGGGGGATGAGGCACCTAACTTTATTCTGACCGATTTGGAAGGTAATGAAGTGATGCTGTCTGATTACCGCGGTAAAGGGGTCTTTCTGAACTTTTGGGGAACTTGGTGCAAACCATGTGAACGGGAAATGCCCTATATGGAAAACCAATATCAAGCATATAAAGACCAAGGCGTCGAAATCATTGCAGTGAATATCCAAGAAACGAACCTTGCAGTAGAGAAATTCAGGGACCGTCATGGGTTGACGTTTCCCATACCTATGGATAAACACGACCAGGTAAGGCAGGCGTATGGAATTCTTCCTTTGCCGACTACCATTCTTCTTGATGAAAATGGGAAGATAGTGAAAAAACATTCAGGTGAATTGACGGAGGCAAGAGTCAAGGAATTCATGGAAATGATCAAGCCTGACTAGTAGGGAGTTTTTACGTATGAATGATATTAAATGTGAATGTGGACACCTCAACCCAGAGGGTACCATTCTTTGTGAGGCGTGCGGAAAACCGACTGAAAATGACCAAAGCAAAGAAAAACTATTGGATATGCGCTATGAAGGTAGTGCAAGGCGTTCACAAACCTATAACAAAACCATTATTGATAAAGTGTGGAACTTCTTTTCGTCCGTAAAAGTAGGAATTTGGATTATTTTCATTATCCTTGTGGCTTCATCCTTCGGGACGATCTTTCCACAAAAGGATTATATTAACCAAGCAATTCCTCCTCATATCTATTATGAACAGGAGTATGGTTTTGCCGGTAAAATGTACTATACACTTGGATTCCACGACCTGTATGGTTCTTGGTGGTACATGCTTCTGATAGCAGCACTTGGCATATCTCTTGTCATTGCCAGTCTGGATCGATTTATTCCACTACATAAATCGTTAAAAACCCAGAAGGTGACAAGACATGAGAGCTTCATGAAACGTCAACGTGTGTTCGGAACTACCATGGTCGATGGGGATGCGGAAGCGGAAATAGAAAAAGCAAAACAAGGATTGTTAAAAAGAAAGTTCAATGTCAGAGAAGAAGATGGGAATATCCTCGCGGAAAAAAATCGTTTTTCTAGATGGGGCCCATATGTAAACCATATTGGAATCATCATCTTCTTGATTGGTGCCATGCTTCGCTTCTTTCCGGGTATGTATGTGGACGAAGTTGTTTGGGTACGCGAAGGGGAAACAAGGCTGGTACCAGGAACTGGTGGACAATATTACTTGAAAAATGAAGGATTTATTTTTGAAACCTATAATAGTGAATCATCAGACGAAATTTTCAACTCCGCCATCTCCAGGGCTGGGGAGGATGCCATTGCAAGTAACTTCCAAACAAATGCCGTTCTCTATGAGCGACAAGGGGAATTCATTGTGGGGGCAGAGCCGGAATTAAAAGAAGTAAAAGATCATGCCATCCAGGTGAACCAACCATTGAAGCATGACAACTTTGCTTTTTATCAAGTGGATTATAAGTTAAATGAATTTAAAACCATGTCCTTCCATCTTGAAAATAAGGAATCCGGAGATAATTTTGGTACAATTAAAGTAGATCTTTTAAATCCTGAATCTAGTTACGATTTAGGTGAAGGAAGATCCATCGAACTTGTAAACTATTTTCCTGATTTCACCTTAGAAGGTGGAGAGCCAGCAACCAAGACTAGAGTGCCGAACAACCCAGCTTTTGTTTTCCGGATGATCACACCGGATACACCTGAGGGAGAAATTGCCTTGGTCGCAATCAGACAAAACATCGAGCCAAATGGCACCAACGAAAACAAAATGACATTTGCCGGTTTTGAAACACGGAATGTTTCCGGATTGACGGTTCGAAAAGACCTTACTCTTTGGATCCTTGGACTTGGTGGTACTATCTTCATGATTGGTGTCATCCAAGGGATGTATTGGAATCACCGTCGTGTCTGGGTGAGAAAAGTAGGCAATGAGATTTTTGTTGCAGGACATACGAACAAAAATTGGTTTGGGTTAAAAAATGAAATCAACAAAGCCTTTGAACAAACTTCCATCTCCATTCCCGTTGACCAAGTGGAAGCGGAAAAGGAACAGGAAAAAGATAGAGAAAAGAAAGAGGAGGTCTAAAAATGGCACAGCTCAGTGGAAATCTACTTTATGCTGCTTTTATCCTTTACCTTATTGGAACAGCCTTCTTTGGCGGAGCCATACGTGGAAAACAAGGCAATAAAGCTGCTAAAATAGGAATCAGTATTACCATTCTAGGTTTTATTGCCCAGCTAGGTTATTTCATTACACGCTGGATAGCGGGTGGACATGCACCTGTCAGTAATCTGTTTGAATTTACAACATTCTTCGGGATGATGATGGTTTTAGCATTCATTGTCATTTATTTCATTTATAAAACAAGTACATTGGGCATATTTACATTACCGATAGCTTTGTTGCTAATTGCATATGCCGCGATGTTTCCAAGTGATATCTCACCACTTATCCCGGCGCTGCAAAGTCACTGGCTTGCAATTCACGTATCTACGGTAGCATTGGGAATTGCCATCCTTTCCGTTAGCTTTGCCGCAGGTTTGATTTACCTTGTAAAAGTGGTAGATTATACAAAAAAAGGACAAAAGCCATTTTGGGTTGAGTTTACCCTATATGTATTGATTTCCTTCCTAGGGTTCATCCTTATCTCTATCGGATTTGGTGCAGTGGACTATGAAGCTCAATTCTCCTATATCAATAAAGAGGGTGCACAAGCACAAGTGGAATATAATTTATATCCAATTGTCGGACCCAATGAGGGTGAACTATTGACAGAAGGTAGAATGGATTCTCTCGTGAACCTTTCACCATGGATCAATACCCTTAAACTGAACACAGTGATTTGGTCTCTACTTGGGGGAGCCATCCTTTACCTGATTTTACGTCTTGTCTTAAGAAAGCCTATCGGACAAGCCTTAAAACCTGCTGTTTCAAGAGTGAACCTTAACATGGTCGATGAAATTGGGTATCGTGCTGTTACCATTGGTTTCCCTGTATTCACACTTGGCGGTTTGATATTTGCTGCCATTTGGGCACAAATTGCCTGGTCTAGGTTCTGGGCATGGGATCCAAAGGAAGTATGGGCATTCATTACTTGGCTATTTTATGCAGGATATCTTCACTTGCGCCTTTCTAAAGGTTGGGAAGGGGAGAAATCTGCTTGGCTGACGCTTGTCGGTTTTGCCATCATCTTATTCAATCTTATCGGAGTAAACCTAATCATTGCCGGACTTCACTCTTATGCAATGTAATACCTATAATGAGCCTTCACAAAGTTGTGGAGGCTTTTCCTACAGAATCTAGTAAGGGGGCTTAATTTAATGGAAAAAGAAGTGAGAATACTTGTGGTGGATGACGAAGACCGAATTAGAAGGCTTCTGAAGATGTATCTTGAAAGGGAGAATTATGTCATTGAAGAGGCGGATAACGGTCATTCGGCGCTCGAACTAGCATTGGAAAAAGAGTACGATGTCATTCTCTTGGATATCATGATGCCTGGAATGGATGGTATGGAAGTTTGTAAAGAAATCAGAGAAAAGAAGGCAACCCCAATTATCATGCTTACGGCAAAGGGAGAAGAGACCAACCGCGTGCAGGGATTTGAGGTGGGAACTGACGATTATATCGTAAAGCCATTCAGCCCAAGAGAAGTGGTGCTGCGTGTGAAAGCGTTATTACGTCGCTCCTCTAGTACAACATTTCTTACTACCGAAACGACAACGAAGGATGTCATTGTGTTTCCACATTTGACAATTGACAATGATGCTCATCGTGTCACCTCTGAGGGAAAAGAGGTAAATCTTACACCAAAAGAATACGAGCTTCTTTATTTCTTGGCAAAATCCCCAGACAAAGTGTTTGACCGAGAACAACTACTGAAGGAAGTTTGGCAGTATGAATTCTTTGGAGATTTACGTACGGTGGATACCCATGTGAAACGTCTTCGCGAGAAATTAAACAAAGTATCGGAACCAGCATCTAAAATGATTGTCACAGTATGGGGAGTGGGCTACAAATTTGAGGTTGGCAATGAATCATGATTTGGAGAAGTGTCGTTGGTAAGCTCTGGCTTACCATTTTACTTTTAGTTTCCTTTGTATTATTTGTATTGACGATTCTGTTACTTGAATTCTTTGAGAATTACCATGTACAGGAAGCCGAGAAAGACCTGACACAGGCAGCAAGTAAGATTTCGTTGATCATGGAGCAGCATGAAGATATGGATCGTTCCAAGTCCATTGCATGGGAACTGGTGGATGAAGTATCTCGCGTGGTGATTTTCACTGATAAGGGAGAGTACTCCCATTCGCCGAATCCGGAAATCGACCATCTTCCTGCAGAATTTTTCCTGAATGATCCAGAGCTTTCCCTTGTATTTGAAGATCAACCGATTGTTACAAAGAAAACGTACCTTCCAGAACTGAATATCACCGATGAAATGCATGGGGAAGTGATGATTGTCGGTATACCTTTGCATATTGACGGTAATAAAGATGGAGCTGTTTTTGTTTATCAGTCCCTCCTTGCTATAAAAGAAACGACAAAACAAACGACAAAGCTGATTTTGCTTGCAGCTGGATTTGCCATCTTTTTGACGACCATTTTCGCTTTCTTCCTATCAACTAGAATTACTGCTCCACTCAGAAATATGAGGGAAGCGGCCTTTGAAGTTGCGCGTGGGAAATTTGACACGAAGGTTCCAATTCTAACCTCGGATGAAATAGGCGAATTGGGAATGGCTTTCAACCAAATGGGAAGACAGCTCAAATTCAATATCAATGCCCTGAATCAGGAAAAGGAACATCTTGCAAACATTCTCAGTAGTATGGCGGATGGTGTAATCACCCTGAATCGGGATGGGACCATCCTGGTAACGAACCCACCTGCCGAAAAGTTTTTGCAGGCTTGGTTCTATCAGGAGGGGAACGCCAGTGGAGAAGACCTTCCTGGAGAGGTGAAAGAAATGTTCCAGCGGGCCATATCGATAGAAAAAGAGCAAAGTATTGAGTTGACCTACCAGGGGCGCACATGGGTGATTGTAATGAGTCCTCTTTACACGCAAACACATATTCGTGGTGCAGTGGCCGTTATCCGTGACATGACGGAAGAGAGAAGGCTTGATAAGCTTAGGAAAGACTTTATTGCCAATGTCTCTCATGAGCTCCGTACACCTATCTCCATGCTTCAGGGTTACAGCGAGGCAATTGTGGACGATATAGCAGGTACGGAAGAAGAGAAAAAGGAACTGGCTTCTGTGATATATGACGAGTCTTTAAGGATGGGAAGACTGGTAAATGACCTACTCGATTTGGCAAGAATGGAAGCAGGCCATATATCCTTGAACTATGAACAGACCGATGTCGCAACTTTTGTCGAGAAAATCACTCGTAAATTCCAGGGGTTGGCAAAAGAAAAAGCGATTGCCCTGCATTCACTTGTAGACGGAAAGGGCTCTGTCCAAATGGATGTTGATCGGATGGAACAAGTGATGACAAACCTTGTTGATAACGCAATTCGTCACACAGCTGACGAGGGGATAATCTCCATCCAAGTTAAAATGATGGACAATGGTGTGAAAATCGATGTGAAAGACTCCGGACATGGAATTCCTGAAGAGGATCTTCCATTTGTATTTGAACGGTTTTACAAAGCTGATAAGGCAAGAACAAGAGGGCGTGCAGGTACTGGTCTAGGATTGGCAATCGTGAAAAATATAGTGGATGCGCATCAAGGAACCATATCGGTTCACTCCAAAGAATACGAAGGCACGACATTTTCCATGTTTATTCCGCAAAAGCTGAATTAATATGCTGAGCAATAGCGAAAAATCTTGTTTTGTATGAAACATTTTCTTGTCATCGATAGACATATCTTGTAATATGAAACTTAGTAAACTGAATAGCTAACAAATAGTTGGTGTCACGATGTGGCTTAATAGGGAATTTGGTGCAATGCCAAAACTGTCCCCGCAACTGTAAATGTGGACGAAATGAGATGACCACTGTATGAATGGGCTTGAGAAATTAGGTCCCCATATGGGAAGGCTCAAAGTAGGAGGAAGCATAAGTCAGTAGACCTGCCAATTATTTTACCAGTTTCAATACTTCGGGGGTTGAGTAGGAGAGACGGCACAACTATGTTTATTTATTGTAATAATATGCCGTTATCACCTCATCCTGAGATTTGGATGAGGTTTTTTGTATGCTCTAACCTGGGGACCCACGTTTTACAGATCTACCAATACACATACATAAGGGGAAATGAGAAAAATGAAGAATTATTTATTATCACTAGCTGCTGCACTTACATTGGTTCTAGCAGGATGTGCAGGTGAGACCAACGAAGCAAACCAAAACACCAACAACTCGGCTCCTGTTGAAGAACAACAGGAAAACAACTTATCAACTTCCATCAAGCTGACTAAAGAAGGCGAAGAAGTCATTAGTGAGGATACATTTGAGTTTGAAGAAGGGGAATCCCTAATGGACGTGATGGATCGCAATTTTGACCTTACCACAGGTTTTGGTGGAGATTTTATTGTCGGGATTGATGGGATTGGCTCTGAAGATGAAGCGGATTATTATTGGAACATATCAGTTAATGGGGAAAGCTTAATGGTAGGTGCAAGTGATTATACTTTAGAGGAGAACGACGAAGTACATTTTGATTATCAAAAGGTGGAATAAACATGACTACCAAGAAGATAGCGTTACTGGGAATGCTGATTGCCCTTTGTGTTGTAGGAAGGATTGCGTTTGCTTCCGTACCAAATGTGCAGCCAGTAACGGCAATCATCATTATTTGTGCGTTTTGGATGGGCCCTCTCTCAGGAGTCATTCTCGCAGTAGGGACCACATTTGCTACAAACCTTGTCCTTGGTACGGGAATGTGGACGTTTACACAGATTTTTGCATGGTCTGTCATTGGACTAGTAAGTGGAGGGTTGGGAATATGGTTTAAAAAGGTACCAGTTTTTATACTTTCCTTATATGCCGGCCTTTGCGGATTATTTTTCGGTTTTGTTTTCTCCATCCAAAACACGGTCATAGGGGGATTTCCTTTTTTACCTTATTACTTGGCCGGCTTGCCGTTCGATATCAATCATGCCATTGGAAATGTCGTGTTCTTTATCGTGTTATATCCGATCCTTTCCAAATTGCTTAATGAAAAAGCACCCTTTATTGTGAAAAGAAAGGGTGCCTTACCTGAATACATGATGAGCAGTACGTATAAGAAATAAATCGAGGAGCGTCAGTACCCATCGGGTGTTGACGCTTTTTACAATTAGACTAGGAATAGGTCGAAATATGTATAAAGCAAGTGGGGGAAATGCCTACAAATATCCCTATAATCCATCAAGGACATCCAGTATACTTAAAAGAAGGATAGAAATTTGCAAGAAAAAAATACCAAAATACATCTAGTCAAATTGTAATTTTTTTAATATATTTGTAATGTAACTTTTTCACTATAATATGCGACTAATGAAATGAACGGAGGGAAACTATGAATACCGTTTTTCAAGAGCTCTATGAAAAATATCACCAGGATGTATATCAATTCTTATATTACATGGTGAACAATAAGGAGCAAGCGGAAGACCTCGTTCAAGAAGTTTATATAAAAGTTTTGCGTTCCTATGATCGTTTCGAAGGAAAAAGCAGTGAAAAGACATGGCTCTTTTCCATAGCTAAACATGTCGCCATCGATTCCTTCCGTAAACATAAAGGATGGAAAAACAAACTACTTGAAACATTTGACTGGAATAAACAACAAGTCAGAGATCACGCTCCTCTACCAGAAGAGATAGCTCTTCAAAATGAACAAGTCCAACAAATGTACCGGTGTTTGGATAAATGTAAAGTCGATCATCGGCTGGTCCTTGTCCTACGGTACATACAAGCCTTATCTATTCAAGAAACTGCCCAGATTCTGGGTTGGACGGAAAGTAAGGTGAAAACAACTCAGCATAGAGCCTTAAAGGTCTTAAAGGCATATATGGAAGAACTTCAAGAGAAAGGAGGGAACAGCAATGCGTCATAACGATGAAGACCAAATGGAAAAGCTCTTGAGGCAAATGCCTAAAATTAAAGATGATCGGGATCCGAAACATATATATAATGAAATTCAACCGAAGTTAGCAAATGCACCTCGCCGAACGAAATTTATGCCTGCGGTCGCATTGGTGGCAGCCTTATTCATTGTAGCAATTATCGGACCAATGTTTTTCAATAACATGCAATTTGATATGAGTTTGAGCGGTTCTAATGCAAATAGCGGATCAGAAGAGAACATGGATATGGCTACGATGGATGCGCATGAAGCCTTTGATGACTCTGAAGGTGAAACGGAAACAAGCCGCAACCAAATAAGTGAGGAAGAAGATATTTCCCTAAAGGATGAATCGCAAGCAGATGAATTTGCCGCAGCTGAAATAATGACTGCGGATCAAAAAAGCTTTGTAGTTACAAGTTTTAATGAGGCTGCGGAATATGCGGTGACGATAGGTGCTTCCTTATCTGAAGTGGATACCATCCCATTTGGAGGTTCAACTACTACATTGACCCTAATTGTTCCCAAAGAGGAAGGTCAGACGTATGTAGACGCTTTAAACAAAGTTCGTGGCAATATTTCTTATGAAAGCTACGGTTTAGGGAAGCCATTCATTAATGATAATGGAATGGTTACGGAAGAACTTGACGCGGCGGGAAATCGCGTTCCTGTTGTTGATATAACGAAGATGAATAAAGGTCTTTCATCTTTTCAAGACCCATTGTTTCACCAGGAATTAATTAATACTTTCAGTCTACACTACACCCAAGTTCAATTAAGTGATAATGGTAACAAAGTGAATGTAGGGATAGGTAATACAGTATACGAAGGACCTATTGTATTTGAACGAAATCAAAAACGTGCTTATTATAAGTACTATGCAGGCTCGCGTCCGCTTTTAGTTGCAGGCCATGACCGATTTAAAACGATTGGGGATACACTTAAGGCTATGACAAGCGCTCCAGAACAAGCTGATTATAGCAAGCTTGAGCCTTCCATCCCAGACACGGTGAAAGTGGATGGGGTGATGATTGAAAATGATGGAGCGATAGCCCGCATCAAACTAGCTGATAGCAGTGTGCTTGAAGATAACGAAGAAACGATCTTCGCCCTTGAAGCGATGCTGATGGTAGCAAAAGAATTCGGCCTGATGGGTGTAGTTTTTGAGTCCTCCCAAAGCGGAACCATCGGTACCATCACACTCAATGAAGAGGTAAGTGTCCCTTTTTCACCGAATCCAATCCCTTATAGTGAGTAAGTAAAAGCGTGCATTTGTGCACGCTTTTACTGTTTCAAGATGCGTTTTCCTAAAAGGCTAGGTTAGACCCAACATGTCCTTATCTCATATGTAAAGAAAATCATCGCGACTCCCTCCTTATTAAGTTTCCGTTAATTCTGAAAATACTCCCCAAACTTTCTTAGAATAGTAGTATAATTAGCAAAAAAAGAGAGGGGACAACAAAATATGCTGACAGACTACCATAATCATCTGGAACGAGGGACGCTCACGCTTGACTATCTAAAAGAGTTCATAACAACTGCGCAACAAAAAGGGATACAAGAGTTTGGCATATCCGAACACGCCTATCATTTCTATCAGACGAAAGATATTCTTAGTAACCCTTGGGTGGAAGAACGGCGATACTATGATATGGCAGATTATTACCAACTGTTTCAGGAGGCATGGAATCAAGATATCAACGTAAAAATGTCGATCGAGATGGATTATACACCAGGAAAACATTTGGAGATGAAAAGGTTCATTGACACTTATCCGTTTGACTATGTGATCGGTTCCATACACTGGGTGGAAGACTTCGGGATCGATTTAGCCGAATATAGAAAAGAGTGGGATCGTCGGGATACATATGAAGTGTACACCAAATATTTTGACCAGGTGGTCACACTTGCCCAATCAGATATGTTTGATATTATCGGTCACCTGGATTTAGTGAAAATCTTTAAGTACGTACCCCAGGATGAAGAGTTTCTTCTAGAACAGTATGACAGAGCTTCTACGGCACTTGCCAACTCCAAGACTTGTGTAGAAATTAGCACAGCAGGGTTGAGAAAACCCGTAGGCGAACTTTATCCCGATAAACGCTTATTGCAGATGTGCCACGACAAAAAAGTGCCGATTGTCCTATCATCTGATGCCCATGTCCCTGAACATGTCGGGGCGGATTATGATCAAGCGATCGAGCTCGCGAAGGCTGTGGGTTATAAAACCATCATGACATTTAAAAAGGGTGAGCGGATGGAAATGGAATTAGGTTAAAAATTAAAAAGCAGGACAGAAAAATGAACTATTTTTCTGTCCTGCTTTTTTTATAATTCTAACATGATCGCGGAAGAGATATCCGGTATGAGAAGGATTTCATCTACAAGTGACTTTTCCAATGGCTGGTCAAATGAGAGCATCATGATTGCTTTGCCACCTTGCAGCATGCGGCCTACATGCATCGTTGCAATGTTGGTCTCGTGCTTGCCGAAAATGTTACCTAGTTGTCCGATGACACCTGGACGGTCTTGATGTTGGACATATAATAGATGTCCGCTAGGAGCAAAGTCAATATCAAAGCCGTTCATATGAACGATTCTAGCACCGTATCCGTCAATGAATGTAGCTCTTACGATAAGGTGGAGATCTTTCCCTTTCGCTTCAATCTGTATGATATTGGAATAACCGTAGCTTTCGGAAGTATGCTTTTCACCGTAGTTAATGCCACGTTCTTTCGCTATTGTTGCTGCATTGACTTCATTTACGGTCGTATCAACCCGATTACGTAAGAATCCTGCTATGACGCTTTTTGTAAGGATTGAGGTTTCCCATTCCGTAATTTTTCCTGCATAGGTGGCAACGATTTCCTCAATAGGTGTCTTGGCAGATTGAGAAAGGATGGAGCCGACCGTTTTTCCAAGCTGATAAAACGGTTGGATCTTCTTGTATATTTCTTTAGGGATGGTGGGAAGGTTGATGCTTGTATGGACGGATTGCCCATTTAGATAGTCCAGTACATCTTTGGAAACCTGGTATGCTACGTTATATTGAGCCTCTTTCGTCGATGCACCCAGGTGTGGGGTGACAATTACGTGTTCATGCTCTACCAAGTCTCTATTGGTAGGTGGTTCCACTTCGAAAACATCAAGAGCTGCGCCAGCAACATGTCCTGTGTTCAAGTGATATAAAAGGGCTTCTTCGTCAATAATTCCACCACGGGCACAGTTCACGAGATAAACGCCTTTTCTCAAAGAAGAGATATTTTCTCTGTTGAAAAGACCTTTCGTATCTTTGGTGAGGGGAGTATGTACCGTAATAATATCCGCTACCTTCATCACGTCTTCCAAAGGCAAGGAGGTGACACTTAATTTTTCAGCTCTTGTTTCTGTCAGAAATGGATCGTAGACCACGACTTTCATCTGGAAAGCTTTCGCGCGTTTGGCTATTTCACTGCCAATACGACCGAATCCCACAATTCCGAGAGTCTTTCCAAAAAGCTCCGTGCCGATGAACTTCTTACGACTCCATTGGGCACCTTTCACATTCATATTGGCTTGAGGTATATGACGTACCAATGATGATATCATGGCAAAGGTATGCTCAGCGGTGGAAATGGTATTACCATCAGGTGCGTTTACGACCACAACACCGCGTTTGGTAGCAGCCTGTATATCGATATTATCCACTCCGACCCCGGCTCTTGCAACTACCTGCAGGTTAGGAAGCGAGGCGAGCAAATCCTCATCCACCTGGGTTGCACTGCGCACAAGCAGAGCTTGAATGTCTTCATGGTTGTAAATGTCCTCCTCGCGGTCTTTCCTATAAACCTTGACGTTTTCCGCTTCTAGTAGTGGAGTCAGTCCGTCTGAACTAATTGAATCTGCAACAAGCACGTGGAACATAAAAGGTATCCCTCCAAATTTTTATAAAATTTTCTGATAACTTATCATCTTAAAAGGGGACTGTCAATAACTTTGCGACAGGTCGAACCTATGTAAGCGCTTATTGTTGCAAAATTCCCATAAAAAATGAATAAGGGTTCATTTCTCTTTCCTTTTTCCTATTTTACGAGTATAATAAATTCGTAATTAAATAATATGATCTATCTTCGGGGCAGGGTGAAATTCCCGATCGGCGGTGATGAGAGTAACTCTCTAAGCCCGCGAGCCTTTAGGGGCAGGATTTGGTGTGATTCCAAAGCCGACAGTATAGTCTGGATGGGAGAAGATGGAGGTTCAAAGTGGTTGAAAATGCATCATTTTTAACGCTTATTTACTGATGCCTTCAAGACTCCCGTTTGTTAATCGACAAACGGTTTTTTTCGTGATGTGGCATCCTGAGTAAATGAAAACTTTGAAATCTCTCTTTTCGTACGAGGTGGATCTCCATTTGAAAAGGAGAGAAAAGAAATGAATCAATCAAAACGAATCAAAAAGATGGTAACAGTTGGTATGTTAAGTGGTATCTCATATCTGCTCATGTGGTTGAGTTTTCCACTCCCGTTGTTGCCGCCATTCTTATCTGTGGACTTCAGTGACGTCCCTGCATTGCTTGCTGCGATTATTTTTGGCCCTGTTGCAGGTATTACCGTCGAGGCAATCAAAAATATCCTGCATTATATCGTCCAAGGCAGTATGACTGGAGTTCCTGTCGGGCAGTTGGCTAATTTTACTGCTGGAGTGCTATTTATTTTACCGACATACTTCATTTTCAATAAGATCCGAACAACAAAAGGGTTGGGGATCGGTCTTGTGGTTGGAACCTTGTCGATGGCAGTGTTTATGAGTGTCCTTAATTATTATATTTTCTTGCCGGCATTCACCTATTTCTTGAATGTCCCTGCGGAATCATCTGCACAAATGATTGAAGGCATCGTGAAAGGTATTTTGCCTTTTAATATTATAAAAGGGCTTATTGTCACGTTCTTATTCATGTTGTTATACAAGAAGTTGGCAATCTGGCTTGAGCGTCAGTTAGAAGTGAAAAATGTATAAAGTTAATAACATTAGAAAGAACCCCGATTCCTTAAGGAATCGGGGTTCATTTCGTTTACTATTCAAATTTTAATGCGTCGCCGTCGAATGGCTCGTCGGCAATCTTGATGGAATCGGTAGGACACCCTTCGAATGCATCCATCATATCATCTTCCAATACATCAGGAATTTCCACAATTCCTTGGTTGTCATCAAGTGTTACGAACGCGATGCCCTCATCATCGTAATCATAGATGTCCGGAGCAGCAGCTCCACAAGCACCACATGCGATACAAGTATCTTTGTCAACAATCGTATATTTTGCCATGAAAATAAACCTCCCAATTAGTAACTAGTCGATAGGATGAACATTTCCAATTATTAGTTGGAAACGAATTCCTCATACTTTATATTGTAAAGATGTTTTCTCAACTTTTCAATAGAAAACTCAATGAGAATGCTTATCACACAAGGGTTCTGGTAACATATTGTTAGATTACCCGGCGAAAAGATGTGATAAACATGTCGCATTTTACAAAATTTTGATAAAATAACTGTAGGGGAAGAAAGGTGTAGAACTTTGATGAAATCATTCGAATTTTTGTGCTTGTTTTGTCTCCATGCTTTACGTGGAGAAAGGAGCATTTCGGGCATTTTTCATTTACTTAGAGGGAAGAAATCCTCTCAAACGATACAAGATGCCAATATCTTTTCATTGGGTATTCTATATGGTCTTTTTCCGGAATTGAACCGAAACTTCTTGTTGGAGAACATGGAAACTTTGGCAGCGCAAGGTCTTATTGAAGAGATTCAGACAGATCATTATATTATAACGAAAACAGGGAATGACAAATTATCCGAATACAGTAAAGTGTATCCTCTTCCCTCTTATTTGGATGGCTTTTCCTATAAGGAAAAAAGCAAACACTTTTGGAAGAGGTACTCTTTGCTTGTTCAGACTCTTTCCAACCTAGCCGGGAAGGAAAGTTCCTTCCTGCCGGTCCAATATGAGGATTCCGTACAGCGGTGGGTTAAGAACCATCTGTTTCAACAAAAAGGGCGTCTAAAAGCGCAGTTGCTGAATGACTTGTATCAAGAGACAAATCAACTCCTGCTACAGGTAACAACCACACAAGCCACTGTTTTCACCCTGATGTTAACAGGACATCGACAAGTGGGTAGAACAGCAGAGCAAATTGCAAGTCTTCTTCATACCGATCCAATTTGGGTTGAAGTGGAATTCCAAGCCGTGCTGCATTACCTCATGAGCAACCTAGAAAAGGCAGAGTCTAAAGGAACCTACCCGACTCTTTATTCCATATGCCCTGATTTACTCGTACGTCCGAAACTGACGGAAACCACACAGAAAACATTGAAGCTTCTTAATCAAGGTCTTAGCTTACTGGACATAGCCAAAGTAAGACGGCTAAAGGTAAGCACCATTGAGGACCATATTGTCGAGATTGCCTTGCATTCAGACCAATTCTCCATTGAACCATATATGGAAAAGGAGAAAATGAATGAGATCTTAAAGGTCATTCAACAATTACATACACATCAGCTTCGAAGGATTAAAGAGAGATTGACTAATAAAGATATAACCTATTTTCAAATAAGATTAGTTTTGACAAGGACGGGGGATGGCGATGAGTCTAGAAAATCTGTTAAAAGCTAAAACCGGCTTTTCATCCTTCAAAAAAGGTCAAAAAGAAATAATGGAAGATGTGCTTGATTACAAAGACGTCATCGCACTTCTTCCTACGGGCGGAGGGAAATCTCTTTGTTATCAGCTTCCGGGATATGTATTAGAAGGGGCGGTCCTGATAGTTTCTCCCTTATTATCCCTAATGGAAGACCAGGTGCAACAGCTGAGGGCCAGCGGGGAGAAAAGTGTGATTGCGCTCAATTCCTTTCTGTCATTCTCAGAGAGAGAACGGCTGTTGTCCCTCGACCTGAATAGATACAAGTTCATTTTCATCTCGCCTGAAATGCTACAAGTAGAGAGATGGATCAAAAAGCTGCAATCCATCCAAATCGGTCTCTTTGTAGTCGATGAGGCCCATTGTGTGTCGCAATGGGGTCATGACTTCCGAACAGATTATCTAAAATTGTGGAAGGTAAAGGAATCACTGGGAGGGCCACCGAGTTTGGCACTTACAGCAACAGCCACTAGAAACGTTATCAAGGATATTCAAACGTTTTTAAATATGACCACCCCTTCCTTTCATATCAATTCAGTGGACAGGCCAAACATCGCGATGAAGGTAGAGAAGCTTTCAAGCAACCAAGAAAAAAAAGAAAGACTGCTGGAACTGCTTCAAATTCTCAGGACCCCTGGAATTGTCTATTTTTCAAGTCGAGCAAAAACAGAAGCGATTTGTAGGTACCTGCAAGACAACGGTATAAAACGTATTGCCTATTATCATGCAGGCTTGACTCAGGAACAACGAATCTTGATCCAGCAGCAATTTCTGATGGATCAGCTAGATATTATCTGCTGTACGAGTGCTTTTGGAATGGGAATCAATAAAAGCAATGTAAAATTTGTCATCCATTATCATCAACCAACACAACTTGAGGCATATGTGCAGGAAATTGGGCGTGCGGGAAGGGGTGGCAACAGAAGCATTGCCATTTTATTGAAAAGCAAGGAAGATGCGATGCTCCCGGAATTCATTATTGAAAATGAACTTCCCGACCCTGCCTGGATTTCTTACACGGTGCAAGAACTAGTGACCTCATATGGGAAACTCACTGATTTGAACAGAGTCTCGGTGAAAGAATGGATGGAAAAGGCCGCAGGAGAGGAATCCCATTGGAGGTATCTTTCCTACCAAATGAATGAGTTCATTAAGAAGCAAGGGTCCTTATCTTGGGAGACAATCAAAGATTGTATTGCATTCATTCATACCCACATGGAAGAACGCACAACAGTGAAACGAAGGAAATTGGAGGATTTTAACCTTTGGACTACCGCTTTCATGTGCAGAAGAAAAGGTATCCTTCGCTATTTTGATGAAGAACTAATTTCTCCTCCTGTCCCATGTTGTGATGTTTGTGGCTTGGATATGGATTATTTCAAAGGGAAAGAAAAGAGTTTGTCCGAGGAAGAAACTACATCCCTTTCTTGGCAGGGTCTTTTGAAAAATATATTTTGGCAGGAAGTTGAAAAGTGAAAAATAGACAAGCTGAAGTAATTAAAAATATGAGTCCAAAAGAACTCCTATTCCATCTATACTTATCCCAATTGGCATTTTTGGTTATCGGGGTGATTCTTGCTTTTATCCTTTTCGACAACTTTGCTTCCTTCTTTAGAATATTCCCCTGGAAGCCTTTAGAAGTATTGGTAATCGGGACGATAGTTGGAATAAGCGTTGTTGGTATTGACCTGTTATTGATGAAGTGGCTACCGAAGGATCTATTGGACGATGGTGGCATCAACGAAAAGATGTTTCAGACCAGAAGTGTCCCTCATATTTTTTTCCTGGCGATAGTTATTTCAACTGCGGAGGAATTCTTGTTCCGAGGAGTCATTCAGACACATTTTGGAATTTGGGTCGCAAGTATCGTTTTCGCACTTCTACATATTAGATATTTGCACAAATGGGTATTATTCCTCTCCGTTGTTATAATAAGCTTTCTACTCGGATACCTGTATGAAGTGACAGGAAGTCTATATGTCACAATATGGGCGCATTTTCTGATTGATGTATTACTTGCGTTAAAGATTAGATACGATTATGTGAAAATTAAAGACCATGAAAAGGGCAGGAGTGGGGAACATGAATAATGATAAAGGGTTGGATCAAGCAGACGGGTTAAGAGAGGAAGTCCAAAAAGAAACGAACAAGCTACCTTCAAGAAGTGAACTGCACGCTCATAAACGTAACACAAAAACTAAATGGAAGCTGAAATTTCCATTTGTCCGGTTAGTAGGGGTACTGTTTCTTCTTATCCCTATCAGCATTTTGGCAATCCATTATAATGACAAGGATTCCAGTTTCCTCGACAAAATCTTTACACCGCCAGTGAAGAATGTGGAGTCCATCTCCATATCGAAAAATGTCTCCGCTGACAGCGCGGCAAACAAAGAGAGTGAAAAAGAAATGCCTGCGACAGAGCGTGTTTCCAGTATGGAGGCGGACAAAGAAGAGGTGGCTGAAGGGGAAGATGGCAAGGAAACAAGCGGACCAGGGAAGACAGTGGAAACAGAAGAGGTGACCGCAGCTAGCCCTCCTGTGGAAACAAGCTCATCTGGTGGTACGGAAACAGAAGAAACTACGGATACGGAAGAACAGTCTAGTGTGCAATATGTAGAGCATGTAGTTCAAGAAAGTGAAAACCTCTTCCGGATCTCCATGAAGTATTTCAGCAGCAGGGAAGGCGAAAGAATAATCAGTGATTATAATAATCTTGTCAATGACCAGGTGAATGTAGGACAGAAACTACTTATTCCGATAAATAGGTAGGATGGAATTCATACGGTTCCCCTCTATTGCATAATTTCTAATAGGACATGTTATGAAAGAGGGGATAAAATATGGAGCCGATCATCAAAATGCTGAACCATCATACAGATGAAGCGACTAAACAGACATTGCAGCTGTTGGTAAATAAAAAAAGAAAGCAGGACACCTTCAAAAAAAGAGAGTGGAGGTGGAGGATGTTCTGTTGTGTAACGGTTGGATTTTTCTTGGCATATGTTTACTTTTACATCTTCCATCAGTCGCCATCCTATTCTGCAAGCATCTCCTATTTTTTTGATCGATCTGTCCATTTCTGGATGGTAATGTTCATCGCTTTTCAGCTGGGAATGATTAAATATCTTCTTTACAAAAAAGATAAGGCGGAGAAGGAATATCATGACTTGCGAAAAGAAATGGTGAAAAGAAGTGATGATTATTGGTCCAAACCTACCGATTGGAAACAAAGGCATCACGTTTTTGATATGATGAAAAAAGAATTTGACATTAATTTGTATCATGAAACGAAATGAGCTTGCTTGTTTTGGTATAGTTGCGATAGAAAATTATCGCAACTTTTTATTTTTTGGCTCTGTTAATGCATACGTTTATTTATGAAGCAACATAGCTGTTGATTGGAGCAATAGGTGCAGACTCATGAGGAGGCTCAAGGGCGACCTCTAGATAAGTTTGCAAAAATCAACAACGTCGTTTAACAGAGCCTATTTTATAAATGAAGGGAAGTTTCTTATGGTTTGGAGTTTATTTGGGATTGTTGCTGCTTTTGGCATAGCACTTGTTTTCTATATGTATCGTCAGGCTAAGCAAGAAAATATAGTAGAACAGACACTTGCATTCCCTGAGTTTCCAAGCATCTTAGGGAAGGTCAGGATTTTCTTCATTTCCGACATTCATAGGAGGAAAATTGATCCGGATTTTATTAAAAGAATAAATAACATAGATTTGGTGGTAATAGGTGGTGACCTTACAGAAAAGAAGGTTCCGTTTAGTCAGGTAGAGGAGAATATCAAGCAACTGAAGAAAATAGGCATCGTCTTTTATGTGTGGGGAAACAATGACTATGAAGTCGAGCATCATGAATTGGATTCCCTTCTTTTACAACATGGAGTAAAGATACTGGATAACAAAAGCTATTTGTTTGAAAGTGATGCAGGAGACAAGTTAGAGATCGTAGGGGTGGACGATTTGGTGCATGAAAGAGACCATCTCGATGTGGCTTTGGAGGGTACAAGCAAGGACAGTTTCAAGATCTTGGTAAGTCATGAACCGGAAATCGTGGAGAAATTCACTGAAAAAGAGGGAATCAGCCTAGTTTTAAGTGGACATACCCATGGTGGACAAATTCGAATTTTTGGCTTTGGTCCCCATGAGAGAGGGAGGATTACTCATTTACCATATACCACACTATTGGTCAGTAATGGTTTTGGAACGTCGTTGGTTCCACTCCGTTTAGGGGCTCCACCGGAGACGCATATCCTCACTATCACCACTAGAGAAGGATCATGATTTCCACACCTGTAACAGCCTATTCAAAACCTATACAAAGTTTACACAACCAATTTCGTACTATATAATTCAAAGTATGGATTTTGATAGGAGAGAAAGGGATCTGTATGTCAACTAATGAAGGTAAGTACAATATTAAGGCAGCATCAAAAATGCTGGGTATTCAGCCAGGAACATTGAGGGCATGGGAGAGAAGATATCAAATCATTGCTCCAGTCAGAAATGAATCGGGACATCGCTTATACACGGAGGAACATATCAGGATACTTAAGTGGTTAATCCAGAAAGTGAACAAAGGCTTCACTATCAGTCAAGCCGTTTCCCTATTCGAAAAGAACAATCAAGCTCTTTTGGAAACGGAACATGCACATTCGGATCAAGAAGATATGTCCACTGAATTACTTAATCAGTTGATGGAAGCTCTTTTGGAGTTCAATGAAGGGCAAGCCCATGAATTGATGGATAAGATTTTTAGTTTATACTCGGTTGAGAAAGTGCTGATTGATATTTTGGGAACATTGCTCGTTAAAATCGGTGATATGTGGGAGAATGATGAAATTTCAAGTGCCCATGAACACTTTGCCTCTGCATTTCTGCGCTCACGGATCGGGATGATCCTACACGGATTACCGGTAAACGGCTTCCTTCCTAAAACAGTGTCGGTATGCGGACCTGGAGAGTGGCATGAACTAGGATTACTCATATATACCCTATTTGTAAGAAGAAAAGGATTTGAAACGGTCTACCTAGGTACAAGTATCGCAGATGATGATATCCATATCGTCCTAAAAGAGATTGATCCGAAATTTCTTTTTTTATCTTGTACCCTTTCCATCAACCTGCCTAAAACATTGGAAATGGTGACAGCGCTTAAAGAGCAATATCCGTCGCTCATCATAGGACTGGGCGGTACAGCTGTCGATAAAATGCCAGAAAACAAGAAAAGTGAATTCCATGATCACCTTATTGGAAGTACAATGAAAGATTGGGAAGACTGGTTGCGGGTAAGGATGAATTAAATTTCCTTTCCAACAATGGAAGTTCGTCACGAACCAACTTACACCTTTTATCATAAAATGTAAGAAGTTCAAGGGAGTTAAAGGGTGTAAAGGTAGGGGAGGAGTCTTTCATGCGGCTGGAACGATTAAACTACAACAAGATAAAGATATTCCTCACATTTGATGACTTGGAAGATCGCGGGTTAACAAAAGAGGACCTATGGAAGGATTCGCAAAAGGTTCATCAGCTGTTTCGAGACATGATTGATGAGGCTAGTGCGGAGTTGGGATTTGAAGTAAGCGGTTCGTTGAACGTAGAAGTCTATGCACTCCAGGCACAAGGGATGGTGGTCATTGTGACTTCCACCGAGCAGGAAGAATTGGAAGAAGAGTTCAACGATGATTATATAGAGATGCAAGTGACAGTGGATGAAAGTCAGGAACTGTTTTATGTATTCGAGTCTTTTGACCATCTCATCGATCTAGCAAAAAGACTTCAAGCTTTTCATATCCATGGGGGTACCATCTATTCTCATGATCAAATGTTTTACTTGCTGTTATCGGAAGAGGATGTTGACATCATGATGGACATAGACACTTTGATTGCCTTGTTATCCGAATACGGCACACCATCTACGATGACTACACATCGTGTGGAGGAATATGGGAAGAAATTACTGGATCGCCACGCCATGAAGCAATTAAATAAGTACTTTAACTAAAATACGGCCTATTCTACATACGTTTTTCTGTAGTTTAGGCTGTTAGTATTTTCTGACAATTCTTACGTTTTGTAATCGGTTACATTTTTTTAATAAAAGTTTATTTTCCATCTTTGCATAGTGGTACGGAAGGTGTATACTATGTCATGAAGATGGACTAATTCAATCTTATTATGTGAGACAATCTAGGAGGTTTACTTATGGTAGCCGAAAAAAGTAATGATAAAAAGAATACTAACGAAGAGAAGTTGGATGTATTAAAATCAACACAAGTTGTTATACATAAAGCCCTGGAGAGGTTAGGCTATCCTGAAGAAGTATATGAATTGCTAAAAGAACCTATGCGCATGTTAACGGTGAAGATTCCGGTAAGGATGGATGACGGATCTGTCAAAATATTCACTGGTTATCGTGCCCAACATAATGATGCTGTAGGACCGACTAAAGGTGGAATTCGTTTTCACCCCAATGTTTCTGAAAAAGAAGTGAAAGCACTGTCCATCTGGATGAGTTTGAAATGTGGGATTGTAGACCTTCCTTACGGTGGTGGTAAAGGCGGAATTGTCTGCGATCCGCGTGAAATGTCCTTTAGGGAGCTAGAAAGATTAAGTCGTGGTTATGTTCGTGCCATTAGCCAGATAGTAGGACCGACAAAGGATATCCCTGCTCCGGATGTATTTACCAATTCACAAATCATGGCATGGATGATGGACGAATATAGCAGAATCGACGAATTCAATTCTCCTGGATTTATTACAGGGAAACCACTGGTGCTAGGTGGATCTCATGGAAGAGAATCGGCAACAGCAAAAGGGGTAACCATCTGTATCCGTGAAGCTGCCAAGAAAAAAGGCATAAATATCGAAGGAGCACGAGTCGTGGTCCAAGGGTTTGGTAATGCAGGAAGTTACCTGTCTAAATTTATGCATGATGCTGGAGCAAAGGTAGTGGGAATTTCCGATGCTTACGGCGGACTATATGATCCGAATGGCCTGGACATAGATTATCTGCTTGATCGCAGAGACAGTTTCGGAACTGTAACGAAGTTATTCAACAACACGATAACCAATAAAGAACTGTTGGAGCTAGAGTGTGACATTCTTGTTCCTGCAGCGATCGAAAATCAGATTACAGAGGAGAACGCGCACAATATCCGTGCAAAAATTGTGGTAGAAGCTGCGAATGGGCCGACTACCATTGAAGGTACGCAAATTTTGACGGATCGTGGTATCCTACTTGTTCCTGATGTGCTTGCAAGTGCTGGTGGAGTGACAGTATCTTACTTTGAGTGGGTGCAGAATAACCAAGGTTACTACTGGACAGAAGAGGAAGTAGAAGAAAAGCTAGAAAAAGTGATGGTCAAATCGTTCAACAATGTATATGAAACATCACAAAGCCGCCGTGTGGATATGAGACTTTCCGCTTATATGGTCGGTGCACGTAAAATGGCCGAAGCTTCACGCTTTAGAGGCTGGATTTAATATTTGCTTAAGCTTTCCCAATCCCCTATCATATAGTGATAGGGGATTTTTTGCTATACCCAAAAATCAAATTTGTATGACGGAGTTGAACAACGGTGATAAACAGAGATGCCATCATAGTGGGAGGCGGCCCATGCGGGCTATCGGCAGCCATAGCCCTGCAAGACTCAGGACTATCCCCACTTGTCATAGAAAAAGGAAATATAGTAAATGCAATCTATAACTACCCCACACATCAGACCTTCTTTAGTTCAAGCGAAAAGCTTGAAATAGGGGAAGTGCCATTTATTACAGAAAATAGGAAACCAGTAAGAATACAGGCATTGACATATTATCGGGAAGTAGTAAAAAGAAAAAAGATTGAAGTGAATGCTTTTGAACTGGTGGAGCGGGTAGAGAATCTCGAGGATGGCACTTTCGTTGTGCATACTTCCAAACAAAAATATGCAACCGGTTATGTAATCATTGCTACTGGTTATTATGATAATCATAACAAATTGGAAGTGCCTGGGGCGGCCTTAGATAAGGTGTCACATTATTTTAAGGAGGGTCATCCGTACTTTGATAAACATGTAGCGGTAATCGGAGGTAAAAATTCTAGTGTGGATGCAGCATTGGAACTGGTAAAGGCCGATGCACATGTTACCGTTATTTATCGAGGTGAAACCTACTCACCTAGTGTCAAACCATGGATCCTTCCGGAGTTTGAAGCCCTTGTTCGTAACGGGACCATTCGAATGGAATTTGAATCAAAAGTGACACATATTACGGAAAAAGAACTTTCATTTGTCAATAAGAATGGTGAGGAGCAGACCATTTATAATGATCATGTGTTTGCCATGATTGGCTATCATCCGGATCATTCCTTCTTGACTGAAATGGGAGTTGGAATTGATGAAGAGTCGGGACGTCCTATCTTCAACGAAGAAACAATGGAGACCAATGTGAGGGGAATCTTTATTGCTGGTGTCATTGCCGCTGGAAATAATGCTAATGAGATATTTATTGAAAACGGACGGTTTCATGGTGGAATGATTGCGGAGTGTATTAAGGGTAGAAGTAAGACTTTAAAGGGAAAATAAGAAGAACCCGATGAGGACAGAGTAATGTGAAAGGGGCAGTTTCAGTCGTCAAAGAGGTTCAATGAGGACAGAGTAAGCCGTTTAATGGGATCGTCAGTCGTCATAGAGGCTCAATGAGGACAGAGTAAGCCGTTTAATGGGATCGTCAGTCGTCATAGAGGCTCAATGAGGACAAAGTAAGCCGTTTAATGGGATCGTCAGTCGTCATAGAGGTTCAATGAGGACAGAGTAAGCCGTTTAATGGGTTGGTCAGTCGTCAAAGAGGTTCAATGAGGACAGAGTAAGCCGTTTAATGGGATCGTCAGTCATAATAGAGGCTCAATGAGGACAGAGCCAACCTCTGTAAGGGTCAGTGAGTCTTCATTATCGTCCAAAAAAAAATGGAGTGCTCAAAAATCTTGAGCACTCCATTTTTTGTCCTTTATTTTAAAAACAACAGCTGCAACTCTGACGTATCCTTGGTACTTTCTAGTGCTACCATCAGTTTGATTCGTGCCTTTTGACCATTTAGTCCATTGGAGAAGATTACTCCTAATTCCTTCAATTTACGGCCGCCTCCGTCATAGCCGTAAATATCCTGTACAATTCCGTTGAAGCAACGGGATACCATCACAACGGGAATATCCGCATCTCTAAGGGCTTTGATCCCAGCCACTGCTGTAGGAGGAATGTTACCTTGTCCAAGCGCTTCCAAAACAACTCCATCGATCTTCATGTCTTTTAACGAATGAAATATACTTGAATCCATCCCTGCATATGCTTTCAATAACATCACATTTTTAGTTACTGCCCTCACATGGTACTTGTCCTCTGCAACAGGGGAATGGTGAAAGAATGCGCCTCTTTTTGTCACGATTCCGATAGGGCCATATTGTGGACTTTGGAATGTGGCAATATTAGAAGTGTGTGTCTTTGTCACGTTTTTTGCTGTGTGTACCTCATCATTAAGTACAACGAGGACACCTTTGTTCCGTGCTTCCTCACTTGCAGCTACTTTTACAGATGCTAGGAGGTTATAAGGACCATCAGATCCAATTTCGTTACTTGAACGCATCGCCCCTGTCAATACAATCGGAACTCTTGTTTGAACAGATAAATCGAGGAAGAAAGCTGTTTCCTCCAATGTGTCTGTTCCATGAGTGATCACGAAACCTTCTACAGCGTTCTCGACAGCATGGTGATCGATAAACATTGAAAGCTCAAGCATATGTTTAGTGGTAATATGTGGAGAAGGAAGGTTGAATAATTCATAACTTTCGATTTCCACATGAGAATCCACTACCAAAGGAATGGTTGTTAAAGGGTTTCTTTCTCCTGGTGATACTGCACCGGTCTGTTCATCCTCAGACATTGAGATAGTACCACCTGTGTGAATGATCATTATTTTCTTTTTCATATACGTCACCTCATAATAGTAGCCAATCTATTTACAAACAATTTCCAAAAGTTTAGACATCTTATTTCATTAATTACGATAACATGATACGATAAAAAAAAACAGATTGAAACGAGGCTTATTTATGCTGGCAGTTGTATCCGCCGGGATTGCTCCAGGCTTAGCATTGTTGTCCTATTTTTATTTAAAAGATACGTTCACGAAAGAACCCATAGCATATGTATTTAAAATATTCATGTTTGGTGCGTTGCTTGTGTTTCCGCTTATGTTTATCCAATATGTTATCCAGCTGGAACTTGGAGTCACCTCGCATTTTGTAAAGGCCTTTCTCCTCTCTGGTCTGCTTGAAGAGTTCTTCAAATGGTTTATCCTTATCTACCTCGTGTACCAGAACCTCCATTTTGATGAACATTACGACGGAATCGTTTATGGTGTGGCTGTCTCACTAGGCTTTGCAACAGCTGAAAATATTCTTTTCCTACTTGCAAATGGAGTGGAACTGGCATTTGGTAGAGCCGTTTTACCTGTTTCCAGCCATGCGTTGTTCGGGGTCATTATGGGCTATTATTTAGGGAAGGGGAAGTTCACATTTAATACCAGAAAAAAAAGGCTTTGGATTTCTCTATCATTGACCACCCCTATATTTCTACATGGAATGTATGACATGATTATACTATCCCAAAAATATTGGGGGCTTTATATGGTACCATTTATGGTGTTTTTATGGTGGCTTGGTTTAAGAAAAGTCAAACTGGCAAATACAGTAGAAAAATATAGCCCGCAAAAAAAAGTTGTCTAGGGAAACTTTTTTGCGGGCTTTTCTTATTGGTGGCTCAATTAAGCATAAAATGCAACAACGATTGGAGCAATAGGGGGAAGACTCCTTAAGGAGATGACGTTTTAGGGGAGACCCCGCAGGCGAAAGCAGAGAGAACTCCCCAAACGCCCCTAGGAAAGTGAAGCCTAATACAGAAATCTACAGTGGTATCTAACTAACAGAGCCTTATTGATGAATAATCCATTTTATGGAATACCTCTTTTCTCCAAATGACTCTGTATAAAATACCAATATCTACGGAAAATACATTGTAACAATTGTTTAAAGAAGTCAAAGGAGGAAATGTAAGGTGAAACGGTTACTATTAATTTCATGTATGTTCCTTTTTAGCACATGTATGTTATTTTCGATAAATCAAACCTCTGTAGATGCCTTTTCGGAGCAGATCATCCAAAAGGGTGCCACAGGGAATGATGTAGTCGAATTGCAAGCGCGGCTCCAGTATAATGGCTACTACCATGCAAGGATTGATGGCGTGTATGGTTGGTCGACGTATTGGGCAGTAAAGAATTTTCAACAGGAATTTGGTCTCGATGATGTAGATGGGCTTGTTGGTCCAAAGACAAAAGAAATGCTGAACAAATCAACTAAATTCTATAAAGATTGGGTTCATCAGCAAATTAATTCTGGTAAACGCTTTACACATTACGGTGGGATGGAGCTTAAATATCAAGTCGAACCTTCTCCCGCAACGATAGAAAAAGCGAAAAGCGGAGCAACCAATCAATGGCAGAAACAAAAAACACAATACCAAAAACCAGAAGCGGCACCGCAAAAAGGTACTGGCAAACCAGCACCAGAGCAACAGCCACAACAGCCTGCTCCAGGACAAGAACAACCGGCACCAGAACAACAGCCTGCTCCTGAGCAAGAACAACCAGCACCACAACAAGAGCAACCAGCTCCAGAACAAGAACCAGCGCCTGCACCTCAAGAAGAGCCTGCACCTGAAGATCAGCCTGCCGAGGAAGAAGGAGAAGCTCAGAGTGCGACAAATATGCCGGGGGGCTTCTCGGACAACGATATTCAGTTGATGGCAAACGCAGTATACGGAGAAGCACGTGGTGAACCTTACGAGGGTCAGATTGCAGTAGCTGCTGTTATTTTGAACCGACTCAATTCCCCTACATTCCCAAATACGGTATCTGGCGTAATATTCGAACCACTTGCATTCACAGCGGTGGCAGACGGTCAGATCTGGTTGACACCGAATGAAACGGCAAAAAGAGCGGTGGTCGACGCGATTAATGGAATGGATCCATCTGAAGGCGCGACGTATTATTTTAATCCTGACACAGCGACAAGTGGCTGGATTTGGGGACGTCCCCAAATTAAAAGAATAGGAAAACACATTTTCTGTGACTAATGAAGAGGGTGAAAAATTATGTTGAGACTTGTTATTATCGCTGTTTTAGCAATTGCGGTAGCAGGAACAGGGTATTGGGGTTATCAAGAGCATCAAGATAAAAACGCAGTCCTCATTAATGCGGAAAATAACTATCAACGTGCTTTCCATGACCTTGTCTACCACGTGGACCTGCTGCATGATAAGATAGGGACGACTTTGGCAATGAGTTCCAGAGAACAGTTGTCCCCATCTTTTGCTGAAGTATGGAGGATTACTTCGGAAGCCCAGAATGATGTTGGGCAGTTGCCGTTGACACTACTTCCTTTTAATAAGACAGAAGAATTTTTGACAAATACAGGTGATTATACCTATCAAGTAGCGGTAAGGGACTTAGATAAAAACCCATTATCTGATGAGGAATATGGCACACTTCAAGCTCTGTACCAAAAATCTGACGAAATCAGGCAGGAATTAAGAAGAGTCCAAAGCATGGTAATGAGCAATAATCTGCGTTGGATGGATGTGGAGCTCGCTTTGTCAGCGAAGGATCAACCACAAGATAACACCATTATCGATGGATTCAAAACAGTGGAGAAAAATGTAGAAGGGTATGACGAAGCCGATTTTGGACCGACCTTCACTTCCATGAACCAGAAGGATAAGAACTTTAGCAAACTTTCCGGTAAAACCATTACAGAGGAAGATGCTAAGAAAATTGCGGACAAATACTTAGAACTAGAAGGCAATGAAGAAATTATCATCACGGAGAACGGTGAAGGGTCTGAGTTTGGATTCTATAGTTTAAAGATAGTGGATAACAACCAGCAGGACACTTTTATGGATATTGCGAAAAAAGGTGGAATCC
Source organism: Sutcliffiella horikoshii (assembly GCF_021991925.1). GTDB lineage: Bacteria > Bacillota > Bacilli > Bacillales > Bacillaceae_I > Sutcliffiella_A > Sutcliffiella_A horikoshii_F. The sequence goes on from NZ_RXZI01000006.1 coordinate 106,667, forward strand.
CAATTTATCTGGTTCAAGATAAACAGCCTGAAAAGAAAAATATTAGTCTAAATGAAGCGACTGAAAAGGCTAGGAACTTCTTGAAACAGAATAAATTCGATACACTGGATTTATATGAAAGTGTCGAATACAACAAACTTGGAATTTTCACGTTCGTATCCAATGTGGATGGCGTGAGAGTTTATCCTGATGCCATCAAAATGAAAGTGAGTCTGGATACTGGGGAGATCGTTGGTTTCTCTGCAAAAGACTATTTGATGTCACACCATTTGCGTGAAATTCCAGAACCGGGTATTTCGGTTCAGGAAGCAACAGATAAAATCAATGAAAAAGTGATGATCATGGAAGACTATTTGGCCGTCATCAATAATGATCTTGGGGAAGAAGTCCTATGCTATGAGTTCTTGGGAACCATCGACAATGACACATATCAAATCTTTATCAACGCAAACGACGGCCGTGAAGAAAAAGTAGAAAAACTTAAAAATCCAGAACTACTTTACGACTTGTAAAAAAAGCCTTAATCGTTGCACCTGGAAAAAACATTAACAAAACCTGCAAAAAATTGAATTTAAAGGTATTTACTTTAGAGGAAAAGTCGAATTTGGCTTTTCCTTTTTTTCGTAAAATGGTTTAATAGGAATAAATAGAAAAAAGTAGCAAGGAAAAGAAACAACGGGGTGTTAAGGGGGCAATGTTTTGTTAAAGCCAGGGGTCGTATTAACTCTGCAAGTGCGAAATGATGATAAAGTGGAGAAATATAGATGCAAAGTACAAGAAGTGAAAGATAATGAATTCTATGTGGATTATCCGTCACATTACGCAAATGGCAGGACTACATATATATTGAACGGAACACAATTACTTATTTCCTATGTAACAGATGAAGGTGTTGCCTATACATTCGAGAGCGAGGTACTGGGCAGGATTAAACAGGCAATACCAATGATGCAGTTATCTTTCCCCGGTTATGATCAAGTTGCCAAGGTGCAACGTCGACAGTATGTCAGGGTGGAAAGCAATTTGGATGTAGCAGTTCATCCGCTATCCGTCGATTTCGACCCTTTTATAACCGTCACTCACGATATCAGTGCAGGTGGGGCGGCAGTGTTATTACCTGAAAATGCCACGTTGCATGAAAAGGAACATGTCCTGACTACATTTGTTCTTCATCTTAATAATGGGGAAACTCATTATTTAAAGCTGAAAAGCAAAGTGATTAGATTAGTGGAAGTCGATAGGAACAGAATGAGGGCCTCCCTGCAGTTCGATCCCATTAAGGAAGTAGAGAGGCAGGTAATAATAAAGTATTGCTTTGAACAGCAATTGTTATTAAGAAAGACTCTTATTTAAGCATAAAACCTTCCAAAATCATCCATACTATAAGTAACGACTAAGTAGGATGAATGGGAGAAAGGCTATATGAAAAGAGTGGAAAAAATTATCATTAAGTTGATAATCATACAGCTAATTTGTATGATATGTGCACAAGGTTTGCTTCTCTACACCGGTGCTGCCCCTTTTTTAAGCAAGGTAATTCAATATGAGGGAGTAGGCGGTATGAAAATTATGGAACATATAGAAACATTCGACCAAAGTAGATGATTATGATAAAATATAGATGAATGAAAACAGTGGAAATGCAGGGATACCCTGCTTTTTTCATGTAAAAAAGATTAAACGTGAATTCAGGAGGAACTATGAAACAAAAATTATCAGTGGCAATCGACGGGCCTGCAGCGGCAGGGAAAAGTACAGTGGCAAAAATCGTCGCAGACAAATTAGGATATTTATATATTGATACAGGGGCAATGTACAGAGCAATAACTTTTCAAGCCATCAGACATGATGTCAACTTGGAAGATGAAAAGTCATTGCAGGAATTGGTAGAAATGATGGAAATAGATTTGCGTGCCACAAACAATAAAACACAACACGTGTACATAAATGATGAAGATGTAACAGAGCAAATCCGCACGCATGATGTGACAAACAATGTATCCATCGTTGCCAAACATAAAACCGTGCGTGAGGAAATGGTAGCAAGACAACGAGTTCTTGCCAAGCGTGGCGGAGTGGTGATGGACGGCAGAGATATCGGTACGCACGTGCTACCAGATGCCGAGGTGAAGGTGTTCCTTCTTGCGTCCGTCGACGAAAGAGCACATAGAAGACATGCGGAAAACCTTTCAAAAGGCTATGATTCTGATCTGGAAAAACTAAAACAAGAAATTGCAAGACGGGACAAACTTGACTCCGAGCGGGAAATTGCCCCTCTACAGAAAGCAGAAGATGCAAAAGAGATAGATACAACCTCATTATCCATCGATCAAGTGGTAGGTAAAATTATGGAGTTGGTTGTTCTAGAGACAGAAAGGGCAGGGCGTCCATGACTTTCTACTCATTCGCTAAATTCATCGTTTCAGTAGTGCTTAAGCCTTTGTTTCGCATTAATGTAATCGGAAGCGAAAACATCCCTAAAGAAGGACCAGTCCTGATATGTTCGAACCACATCGATAACCTCGATCCTCCTGTTGTAGGAATTACCTCGCCAAGAACCGTACGTTTCATGGCAAAAGAGGAGATTTTTCATGTGCCTATCCTTAAAACCATCCTACCCAAGCTTCATGCGTTTCCTGTAAAAAGGGGAATGAGTGACAGGGAAGCATTACGGAAAGCTCTAAAAGTGTTAAAAGAGGGCCATGTGCTGGGATTATTTCCTGAAGGGACCAGGAGTAAAACTGGGGAACTTGGTAAAGGGTTGGCTGGAGCTGGCTTTTTTGCACTCCGTTCCGATGCTGCAGTCGTACCTTGTGCGATAATCGGACCATATAAGAAATTCCAACCATTAAAAGTCGTATATGGAAAACCAATTGACTTTACCCAACCGCGCATGGAAAAAAAATCCGCTGAGGAAGCAACGTTGCTGGTAATGGATTCCATTCGTGAACTTATCGAAAAAAACAGATAGTTTAAGAGTTTTGACTTGACAAAATGTCCTATTTATTAGAAGTTAGTAGAAGGAAGCTAAATTTGTAGGATTTTGTTTAGTGGTATTCCTGGAAATTTAAACTCGACAGTTCTAATTGATCTGTCCAACAATCAAGTAAGTTAACATCCGTTAATTTATGAATTATTACACGAAACAAATGCAACTTTTGTTAAGTACGTATGCTTAGGCTTCAGCCTGCATACTTACGTAACGTCTACCGTTACTTACATAAATAATGGATTAGCTGGTTTGTATGGAGGAGGTAATAATGATGGTGGAAGACATGAATCAAGTAGAAGTTAACAATTTAGAAGTTGGCAACAAAGTAACTGGAACAGTTACTAAAGTTGAAGAAAAACAGGTCCTCGTATCAATTGAGGGTAGTAAGTTAGATGGAATCATTCCGATAAGTGAACTTTCCAGCCTTCACGTAGAAAAAGCAACAGATGTGGTGGCAGAAGGTCAGGAACTTCAATTAAAAGTGACGAAGGTAGAAGAAGAATTACTTGTCTTATCCAAAAAAGCTGTAGACGCTGATCTAGCATGGGAAGATCTACAAAAGAAATTCGAATCTAAAGAAGTATTCGAAGCGGAAATCAAGGATGTCGTTAAGGGCGGACTTGTGGTAGACCTTGGGGTACGTGGGTTTGTTCCCGCATCCTTGGTTGAAAACTACTTTGTGGATGATTTCTCTGATTACAAAGGAAAGACATTAACATTTAAAGTGGTAGAACTTGAGAAAGAAAAAAATCGTGTCATTCTTTCACACCGTGCAGTGGTAGAGGAAGAGATGCAGAATAAGAAACACAAATTGCTTGATACCATTGAAACTGGTCAAGTACTTGAAGGAACTGTACAACGCATCACTGATTTTGGTGCATTCGTAGATATCGGCGGTGTGGATGGATTGGTTCACATTTCCCAGCTATCCTACGAGCATGTAGGCAAGCCGTCCGATGTAGTGACAGAGGGTCAGAAAGTAAATGTCAAAGTTCTTTCCGTTGACCGTGACAATGAAAGAATCTCTCTTTCCATTAAAGAGACTTTACCTGGGCCGTGGGCGCAAGTTTCGGAAAAGCTATCTGCTGGCAGTGTAACAGAAGGTGTTGTAAAGCGTTTAGTATCTTTTGGAGCTTTTGTCGAAGTATTGCCTGGAGTGGAAGGGTTGGTTCATATTTCCCAAATCTCCAACAAGCATATCGGCACACCTCATGAAGTATTGACAGAAGGTGACAAAGTCCAAGTGAAGGTCTTGGATGTCAACGAAACGGACCAAAGAATCTCCTTAAGTATCCGCGAATTGGAAGAGCCTGAAGAAGAAGAGGACTATAGCCAATACAATCAACCTGAAGAGTCCGGCGGATTCCAATTAGGAGAGATGATCGGGGATAAACTCAGCAAGTTGAAGAAATAATAAAAGCTAAATGTATAGATAGATGGAATATCCAGCTTTTAATTGTAGCACGGGATGAAGACTCCAGCGGGGGAGTAGACAATGTTGAGAGCCTCAGGGCATAGCCAAAAAAGGCTTAAGGTCTCCCAGCAGTGAGCGAAGCCCAGTGGTGAATTCAAAGTTGTTTAAAGTGAATCACAATCGTACAAGTTACAAAATAATTATGTCTAGGTGATAATCGGTGAGCAGAGCACAAAGGAAAATGGACCATATTCAGCATGCACTAACAACAGGGCAGTTAAGACAAACCGGTTTTGACGATGTCATGTTCGTTCATCAGAGCTTGCCCGACCGTGCCGTTACTGACATACAGTTGAATACAAAAATAGGCGAACTTACTTTAAGTTCGCCTATTTTTATCAATGCTATGACAGGCGGGGGCGGAAAGAAAACGCTAGAGATTAATAAAGGCTTGGCTGAAGTTGCAAAAGAATGTAATATCGCTTTGGCTGTTGGATCACAAATGTCGGCTATTAAAGATAGCAGTGAGGCAGCCTCTTATGAAGTGGTGAGAAAAGTAAACCAAGATGGCGTCATCTTTGCCAATCTAGGGAGTGAGGCAACAGTCGAACAAGCCAAGCGGGTCGTTGACATGCTTGAAGCGAATGCGATGCAGATCCATTTGAATGTCATTCAGGAGCTTGTCATGCCAGAAGGGGATCGTGATTTTACTGGAGCCCTTAGGAGGATCGAAGCAATTGTCCGGTCCTTGGAAGTTCCGTTAATTGTGAAAGAAACCGGATTCGGCATAAGTCGAGAAACTGCGAAAAAACTATATGATGTGGGAGTCTCTATTGTGGATGTCAGTGGATTTGGAGGCACCAACTTCTCGAAAATCGAAAACGAGCGTCGTGATAGCAGGCTGGAGTTTTTTGACAACTGGGGAATATCAACAGCCGCTTCGATAGCAGAAGTGAAGAATGCTGTCCCTGATTTTCCTGTTATCGGTTCGGGTGGTATTCAAAGTCCAATAGACATTGCTAAAGCCATCGCACTTGGAGCGTCCGCAGTAGGAATGGCCGGTTTTTTCCTTAAAGTATATATGGATGAGGGAGAACATGCACTTGTAAAGTTGATTCATCAAACGCATGATGAATTGAAATGGATCATGACAGCTTTGGGAGCGTCTACGATTGAGCAACTTCAGCAGGTTCCATTGGTAGTAAGGGGAGAAACGTATCATTGGCTAAATCAACGAGCAGTGGATTGTACTATCTATAGTAACAGGTCGTTTTAAAGAATATTGCTATGTGTTAGTGAAACAAATATTATAGTTATTTTTCATTACGTAAAAGCAACAAAGTTTACGAAAAAAGCCTATAAAAATAAACACTGATAAACTTGACTGTTGATAATCAACTGCGCCTTTTACAGAGCAAAAAAATAAAAAATCGCCTCCATTCCTTTTCAAAAGGGTGGGAGGCGATTTTTTTGTCTTTTTATTCTTACAAAAAAGATTTTACTTGTTTCTTTCACGAGCCTCATCTGGACCTTCCAGGCTTGTTGCTCCAGGGTATTTTAGAGATTGATCTCGATCTGACTCCGTTCTCTTTTGGGCTTTGAGTTTTCTTTCTTGTCTATCTTTTCCCATATGATCACCTCATTTCGGTTAATTGAGGATTATTATTCTCATTTTCAACTAAAACATACTGTCATGCATGATTAGTATTCCTTCTTTTTAGGCATAATGATTTGGTGAAAGGAGGGATGGAGAAATGGAAACGGCAGGCTTATATTTTTATTTTCTAGGATGGATAGGCTGGATTATCATAACGTTTTTCTTCCCAAAATCATCGATTCGGACACTTCTATCTATATTGTTGCTGATGGTGATGGCTGGGTCCACTACTTACTTAAATATTTTTGAGTTCAGTGTGAGTGTAGCATTTATTATTCTCATTTTTACTGCAGTCATTTTATTGACAAAAACGATGAAACAGAAATACTTCCTTCACTATTTTTCCATCTGTACTTTGTCATTGGCATACGTATGCTTCGTCATATTTGAAATATACGATCCGGTTTGGATTATTATTGACAGGACGTGGATGCTTGCTTTCATTCTTCTATACTTATCCTTACTTCTGTTTAAAACGAAGTGGGAAAGGTTCGTCTTTATGCTTACTGGCGTCTTACAGGGAGAAATATTGAACAGCATAGTGTTAAAAAGTATTTTCTCCTATTCTGTTATAGGTTCTTTTGATTTCTTGGCTGTGCTTTTCTTAACGTCTGCCGGTCTTGGCACATGGATGATTTTTGAAACGGTCACTGTCTATCTAGATTCGGTCATACAAAAACGAGTAAGGGAGAGACAAGGATGAACGAATATACATATCCAATCCTTTTCGGAGTTTTAATAGGTCTTGCGACAAGAATGTATATGTTAGTCACGGATTATCGGCAATATCCTACCTATTTACATGGAAAAATCATTCATCTATCGCTTGCTTTTATTGCTTCAGGACTTGGGACGATCGCAGTTCCTGCAATAATGGAACAAGAATTTGCAGCGATTACCTTTCTCGCACTGGCAGCTTCCCAATTTAGAGATGTTCGGAATATGGAAAGAAACACGCTTACCGAATTGGATGCCTATGAATTGGTACCAAGGGGGAACACGTATATTGAGGGAATTGCCATTGCATTTGAGGGAAGAAATTATTTAGTCATGATTACTGCTTTTTTGGCTACACTTGCCTACCTTGCTGCAAACGTATGGGTGGGGTTGGTTGTTGGAGTATCAGCCGCCTTGCTTTCCCATAAACTGATGACTGGTGGACAATTGAAAGATATTGTGGATATTGAATATGTGAAACCTCATTTTGAAGGAGCAGGTTTGTATGTAGATAATATCTACATCATGAATATAGGGTTGCCTGAACGACAGAAAGAGGTATTGAAGTATGGGATGGGCTTTATTCTGAAGCCGAAAAATTTCAATGCGAGGACAACGATTGCCAACTTGGGACAAAGGCAAGCAATCCTTCATGACATGTCGACTGCTTTAGGTGTTTATCGTGATTCCGGGACTCCCGCTCTCGTTCCGCTGGCAAAAAGGGATCTTGATGATGGACGTGTAGGGATATTCCTTCTACCACAAGAACAGGATCTTGAAATTGGGATGGCAATTCTTGAACAGGTCCCGACGTTGGAAAATGCAATCAGAATGCCTACGAAGAACCTGAAGGAGAAGGTGAAGAAAAATGGAAGTTGAAATCGGGAAGTATATCCTTGCTGTAATCACCACAAATCCTTCGAAAATTGCCGGGGGAGCACCCACTTTCACTTGTGAGACGAAAGAGGAAATGGAATTCATCGCTGCCAACTTGGAAGCCATTCTAGATGGAATTGCACATGGGCTTGGTGAAGAATTGTACGTCATCGTCAAGCATTGATAGATATAAATCCTACTTGTTAAAAAAGTCAGACTTCCTTATTGCATCGAATAATGTTAAACTATTCAAGTTAGGCCTTCCTTTTGCAGGAGGGTTTCTTTTATTAGAGTGATATAATGGAGACTGTTTGTCGCATTAAAGTATCTGATAACAGGCTTTAGTAAAGACTAAGATTATGACAAAATTATAAGTAGAATTTCTTGTTTATTCGAATGAGAATATTTACATATATACTAGAAAAATGGGAGGGTGGTCACCATGCCAAAACCAACCGTAGCGATTGTTGGAAGACCGAACGTGGGTAAATCCACTATATTTAACCGAATAGTAGGAGAAAGAATCTCCATTGTAGAAGATGTACCGGGAGTGACAAGAGATAGAATATACAGTTCCGGCGAATGGCTTAATCAGTATTTTAATATTATTGATACTGGTGGAATAGAAATAAGTGATGCTCCATTTATGACTCAAATCCGTGAGCAGGCTGAGATTGCCATTGATGAAGCGGATGTTATCATTTTTATGACAAATGGTCGCGAAGGATTAACAACAGCGGACGAAGAGGTTGCTAAAATCCTTTACCGTTCGAAAAAACCTGTAGTGGTTGCTGTAAACAAAGTGGACAATCCTGAGATGAGAGATACGTTATATGACTTTTATGCATTAGGTTTCGGAGAACCGATTCCGATTTCAGGTTCCCATGGTTTGGGGCTTGGAGATCTACTGGACTTCGTTATTGAGAATTTTCCTAAAAATGAAGAAGATGACTACGATGATGATATTATCAAGTTTTCTTTGATCGGTCGTCCTAACGTTGGAAAATCCTCTTTAGTTAATGCATTGCTCGGTGAAGAGCGCGTTATCGTTAGTGATATTGCCGGTACCACAAGGGATGCCATAGATACCCCATACACATATGACGGCAAAGAGTACGTTATAATTGATACAGCTGGTATGCGGAAAAAAGGGAAAGTGTACGAAACTACTGAAAAGTATAGTGTACTTCGTGCGTTAAGAGCAATTGAACGCTCTGACGTTGTTTTGGTTGTGATTAACGGGGAAGAAGGCATCATCGAGCAAGATAAAAAGATTGCAGGTTATGCGCATGAAGCCGGAAGAGCCATTGTGATCGTAGTAAACAAATGGGATGCGGTTGAAAAAGACGAGAAGACCATGAAGGAGTTTGAACAGAAAATCAGAGATCATTTCTTATTCCTTGATTATGCACCAATTGTTTTCTTGTCTGCAAAAACAAAAAAACGGATCCATACGTTAATTCCTAAAATTGAAATGGCAAGTGAAAATCATTCTATGCGTGTGGTGACAACAGTATTGAATGATGTCATCATGGATGCGGTTGCCATGAATCCAACTCCTACAGACAAAGGACAACGTTTGAAAATCTATTATGCGACACAAGTTGCCGTGAAGCCGCCTACCTTTGTCATTTTCGTTAACGATCCAGAACTGCTGCACTTCTCTTACAAGCGATTCCTTGAGAATCGTATTAGGGATGCATTTGGATTTGAAGGAACACCTATTAAACTTATCGCACGTCCACGTAAATAACAGGGAGGAGTGAGTTAGTGAAAAAGGTAGCTGTTTTAGGAGCAGGAAGCTGGGGGACTGCCCTTGCAATCGTTCTTGCGGATAATAACCATGAAGTCCGTCTTTGGGGACATAAACAAGCTCAAATCGACGAAATAAATCAATATCATACAAATGAGAAATATTTAAAGAACATCAATCTTTCAGATAAGATTATCGGGTACACTTCCATGGAAGAAGCGGTCAGCGGGGTAGAAGCCGTTGTGCTTGCCGTGCCAACAAAAGCGATGCGGGAAGTATGTCAGCAAGTAAAAGGGTACCTGTCCACTCCTACTTTGTTCGTTCATGTCAGTAAAGGGATTGAGCCGGATACTCACTTGAGGGTCTCAGAGGTGATTGAAGAAGAATTGCCTGAATCTGTCCGCAAAGCGGTGGTGGTTCTCTCAGGACCGAGTCATGCCGAAGAAGTGAGCCTAAGGCAACCAACAACGGTTACTGCTGCATCCTTGGATGTGGAAGCGGCTGAGAAAGTGCAAGATCTTTTCATCAATCAGCATTTCCGCGTATACACGAACACAGATGTGGTAGGAGTTGAAATCGGTGGCTCCCTGAAAAACATCATCGCTCTTGCTGCAGGTATAACAGATGGTCTTGGTTATGGGGACAATGCAAAAGCTGCATTGATAACAAGGGGGCTTGCTGAGATAGCACGCCTTGGCAGCTGCTTGGGTGCAAATCCCCTTACTTTCCTCGGACTTACAGGAATGGGAGACCTTATCGTAACCTGCACAAGCGTACACAGCAGAAACTGGCGGGCCGGTAACATGTTAGGGAAAGGCATGAAACTAGATGAGGTGTTGGAAAATATGGGGATGGTAGTGGAAGGTGTCCGCACTACAAAGGCAGCCTATCAGCTATCCCAGAAGCTCCAAGTTAAGATGCCTCTCACATCTGCGCTATACCATGTGCTCTTTGATGGGGTAGACCCAAAAGACGCGGTAGACGAGCTCATGAACCGCTCAAAGACAACCGAACTGGATGACCTGGCACAACTTCTTGGTGACAGAGTTTAAACTCCATTCTAAAAACGCCACTTCCCCTAAAAGGAATGGCTTTTTTTTATGAAGGCTATTTTCGTAAATTTTGTTGCATTTACATACTTATGAACCGATCGGTATATTCCACTGTCGAACTCTTTTCCCTTAAGCTATGTAAATACTTAGAGTATGTACGCAGAAAAAGTCCAATTGCCGATTTTTTACTAGTAAATAACCATCTTTGAGAATTCACCAATGCTATAGAAAGACAACAAAAAAAGCTGAAGTAAAAGGGGCCATTTTTACTTCAGCATGATAAAAAGACTAAATAATCCAATCCCACAGCTCAACCAGTGATATCCTCATACACATCTTATGCGGCAATTTACATACATGCATCGCCAAATGCCTATTTATCGCAAAAAAGCTTGTAAAAATTATGGATTACTACCTAAGCGCACCCTCCTATCGTTTCTTCTTTATAAGTTATGCGCTTGTAAAGTATGGGTGTTTGTTTACTTTTTTCAAAATTTTGTCCAATTTATGACCTCTGCCGCTTTACTGCCCTGGTAACGGGAGGATTGGAGTTTTTTTCATGTAGGTCTTATGCTATAATGTTTCACGGAAAAGGAGAGATGAGGATGTCACCTGCATTGATGAAGATGTGGATTTCATTTGTAGCAATGGGATTCATGTTTATATCCGTTTTAACCGTTTATTTTACTAGATTCAAAATTAAGAACTCCATTGTAAGAGGAATACTGAACACGGTTGCTTTTTTATTAATCGTCCTTGCTGGGCTTATTATTTTCTATGTAGTGTTCAGCGGTCCGGTCCCGGAACAATAAGAGATAAAGGAAGGAATTAACTATGACATTAAATAGGTTCTTCCTACTAGTAGGAATGATGGTTGTCAGCAGCGTGCTGTCAGGCTGTCTGTACCCCCAAGACCGTATGAAGCAAAACCAGGTCCCTTATTTAGATCAGTTGGAAGCCGTACAATCTTCTGTGAATCAATATAGGGAAGCAAGTAGTGGTTTATTGCCGATTAAAGATAGAGATATGGATACTCCAATCTATCAGAAGTATCCCATTGATTTTAACAAGCTTTCTCCAAGGTACATACAAGAGCCTCCAGGCACAGCCTATGAAAGTGGCGGAGTCTATTTATATGTGCTGGTGGATGTGGAGGAGAACCCCACAGTCAAACTGATTGATTTGAGAGTGGCTGAGCAAATCCGAGATATCAATTTAAGAATCGATATGTACAAACGCACGAACAATGGATATGCACCCATCAAAGAAGTTATCAATGATCAGGCATTCAAGATAGATTGGGGAAAACTGGGCTTTTCCACAGAACCATTTGCAGAAAGCCCGATTACCGGGAAGAACCTCCCATTTATCCTTAATAATGCGGGTCAGGCGCAATTGGACTATTCTATTGACTTATATGACTTTCTCCAAAAGCATGACCATAATTATAAACAAGGTGATGACATCCGCGATATCATTGTGGATCATTCTGTCTTTGTACCAGCATATTCTTTGCCTTATACCTTGGATGAGAATAATGAACCAGTAATTTTTAAACCTGAATAGAAAAATTGTCATGAACCCTTTTTTAGAGAATACATTCTAAAGAAGGGTTCTTTATTTTTGGCTCTGTTAAACGTCGCTGTTGATTTCCGCAATAGGCTTCGCTTATCCAGAGGGCGACCTTGAGCCTCCTCGTTCCACTGCGGGGTCTCAAGATTGTCGCTATTCTCCCGCTGGAGTCTACGCCTTTTGCTTCAATCACCAGCTAGAAACAGGTTATTATCAACAACTAACTTTACCAAAGCCTTATTTTTAGTAAAACACGAAAACTTATAATCACTGATATTATGTAATGCCATATTGATGAAAATTATAAAAGAATACCCGGGATGAATTTTCTTATAAATATTAGTCATATTTAATTAGGACAACATCATACACATATAGTGTCATAGATTATATCCTTACTAGAAAATGTAAATCCCAAGATAAATGTCGGGAGGGAATCACTTGGAAAAAGTAGATATTTTCAAAGATATCGCTGAACGTACGGGCGGCGATATATATTTAGGGGTCGTAGGAGCTGTTCGTACAGGGAAATCAACTTTCATCAAAAGGTTCATGGAGTTAGTGGTTCTGCCGAATATAGGAAACGAGTCTGATAAGGCTCGTGCTCAAGATGAGCTGCCACAAAGTGCAGCTGGAAAAACGATCATGACAACAGAGCCTAAATTTGTTCCTAACCAGGCAGTAAAGGTTAAAGTGGATGAAGGCCTTGATGTGAATATTCGACTTGTAGACTGTGTGGGCTATACAGTACCGGGTGCTAAGGGGTATGAGGATGAAAATGGCCCAAGAATGATAAACACACCTTGGTATGAGGAACCGATCCCGTTCCATGAAGCTGCTGAAATCGGCACAAGAAAAGTAATCCAGGAGCATTCCACCATTGGTGTGGTCATTGCCACAGATGGGTCCATAGGCGAGATTCCACGCCGAGATTATATCGAGGCTGAGGAAAGGGTAGTGGAGGAGCTAAAAGAGGTTGGTAAACCATTTATCATGGTAATCAATACTGTTCAACCGCATCACCCGGAAACGGAATCCCTAAAACGTGAGCTATGCGAAAAATATGACATCCCTGTAATCGCGATGAGTGTGGAGAGCATGAGGGAGTCAGATGTGTACAATGTGCTAAGAGAAGCATTATTCGAATTCCCAGTACTTGAAGTGAATGTGAACCTTCCAAGCTGGGTGATGGTTCTGAAAGATAACCACTGGCTACGTGAAAGCTATCAGGAAGCTGTGAAGGACACGGTGAAGGATATCAAGCGGCTTCGCGATGTAGACCGAGTGGTGGGTCAATTCAGCGAATATGAATTCATTGACCGCGCAGGTCTGGCGGGAATAGAAATGGGGCAGGGGATTGCAGAAATCGACCTCTACGCTCCAGATGATTTGTATGATCACATCCTGAAAGAAGTGGTAGGGGTGGAGATCAGAGGGAAAGATCATCTACTACAACTGATGCAAGATTTCGCGTATGCCAAGGCGGAATACGATCAAGTATCAGATGCTTTGAAAATGGTAAAGCAGACTGGTTACGGCATCGCATCCCCGGCATTGACAGATATGAGTTTAGAAGAGCCGGAAATCATCCGACAAGGCTCTAGGTTTGGGGTCAGGTTAAAAGCTGTTGCACCGTCCATCCATATGATCAAAGTGGATGTGGAGTCTGAGTTTGCTCCAATCATTGGAACGGAAAAACAAAGCGAGGAGCTTGTTCGTTACCTGATGCAGGACTTTGAGGATGATCCACTTTCCATCTGGAATTCCGATATTTTCGGACGCTCCCTGAGCTCCATCGTAAGAGAGGGGATCCATGCCAAGATTTCGCTAATGCCTGAGAATGCAAGGTATAAGCTGAAAGAAACATTGGAGCGTATCATCAATGAAGGCTCTGGCGGGCTTATAGCGATAATTTTATAAAAAGTTTAGTATGAGTATGTTTAAGAGCTTCCCGACTGTGGTATAAACACACAGACGGGGAGCTTATTTTTGTAGGGAAATGGAGAATCTCTTGATATAACAGGATTCTTATGTTAATCTACAATCAGAAAATCTTCTCTGAAATGGCGAAATATTCCTGTAAACACAGTTTTTTGCGAGAAATTTGTTGAAATCTAGTGTTTTATGGGTTAATATAAGCCTAGTTACAAGATTAAGCGATTCTATCATGTATAGAATCAATCAAAATTGTGAACAAATGTTAATACTAAAGGCTTTTACTAGACTAAAACAGAGTTTTGGTTTAGAATAGCGATTAACTCCTTTGGGAGGAGGTGAATGGCATGAACAAGACAGATCTAATCAATGCAGTTGCTGAAGCTAGTGAACTTTCCAAAAAAGATGCTACTAAAGCAGTTGATGCTGTTTTCGATACAATTCTTGACGCACTTAAAAACGGTGACAAAGTACAATTAATCGGTTTTGGTAACTTTGAAGTACGTGAGCGTGCTGCACGTAAAGGTCGCAACCCACAAACTGGGGAAGAGATCGAAATCGCTGCAAGCAAAGTACCAGCTTTCAAACCTGGTAAAGCACTTAAAGATGCTGTGAAGTAATTGACAGCTACATAGTCAAATGAATGTCAGCATAAAGAGGCGCACAGTTAGCGCCTCTTTATTTTTGCTTTTATAAAAAAACTTATGCTAGAATCAAATTACAGGTATTTTTTGCAAAACTCTTTTATCAAAGGTTTGTTGCTATTCGCCAGTAAAAAGTCGGCTTAAAGACTTTTTACCGCACTCCTACTCTAAAACAGTCAAGCCAGACTTTTCTGTGCAACAGGAAAGAGCACGACGGTAAGATGTATAACGGTTAGTGCAAATATACGATAAAGCAACAAAGTATAAGAATAAAGCTTTTGCGGTAATGTAGGAGGATAAATAAATGACTGAAGTGAATAAAGCTCAAATAGAACAAGCAGTACGAATGATTTTAGAAGCAATCGGGGAAGACCCTAATCGCGAAGGCTTGCTAGACACTCCAAAACGAGTGGCAAAAATGTATACAGAAGTATTCTCGGGGCTAAACGAGGATCCAAAAGAACACTTTAAGACAGTTTTCGGAGAAGCGCATGAAGAGTTAGTGCTAGTTAAGGACATCTCCTTCTTTTCCATGTGTGAACATCATCTTGTACCATTTTTCGGGAAGGCGCATGTTGCATACATACCTAAAGGCGGAAAAGTGACTGGCTTAAGTAAACTTGCCCGTGCAGTGGAGGCGGTTGCAAAACGTCCTCAGCTACAGGAACGAATCACATCGACGATTGCCGAATCCATCGTAGAATCATTAGATCCTCATGGAGTGATGGTAGTGGTGGAAGCAGAGCATATGTGCATGACAATGCGTGGAGTAAAGAAACCGGGAGCGATGACCATCACATCTGCAGTCCGTGGTGTCCTGGAGAATGATCCAGCTGCAAGAGCGGAAGTACTATCATTGATTAAAGGTTAATAGTTAGGAACATAGAAACAAGGAGGATGGTCATGGGTCAAACAAACTCGAACGATTTCATTGTAATAAAAGCAAAGGAAGATGGAGTTAGTGTCATAGGTCTAACTCGCGGAACGGATACTCGTTTCCATCATTCTGAAAAGCTTGACAGGGGAGAAGTAATGATAGCCCAATTCACGGAGCACACCTCCGCCATCAAGATCAGAGGGAAAGCCCTCATCCAATCTTCTCACGGAGAAATGGAAACAGACTGATACGCTTTTGCACAATCTAACCCAAAAGGTATACCAATGAAAGCAGATGAATATTTATTTCTCTGCTTTTCTTATTATCCACTCCTTGCAGGGTTAAACTAAAGAAAGATAGCCCATTCTAACAATATGCTTCACTAATGTGCTATAATTAACTTTGTCTATTTTAGTTAGGTCTTGTTCGCCTGCGCGAAACGGCCGTCAGTCAAGAAAAGGGAACAAGGGTGGTCTTTAGTGAGTCATATACATATATCCATAATTAAAGAAAAGCTACATAATCTGATTACACATCCATATTTAATAAAACATATTGAATACCCTATCATAGATGAGGATAAGCTGTTGCTCCTCTATTCCGTGCTGGAATCCATCGAGATGTCCGATGAAACAAAAGAACAATACATATTATCGACCATGCTTGTTCAAATTGCTCTTGATACCCATGATATGGTTACAAACGCGAAAGCGGACCAATTGGAAGAGGGCGATGCGAAGAGCCGTCAGTTGACTGTTCTCGCTGGTGACTACTATAGCGGTCTATACTACAGACTGCTGGCAGATGTTAATGACATCACCATGATAAAGACATTGGCCCATTCGATCAAACAGATCAACGAACATAAGATTGCTTATTATCAAAAAGAACTGGAAGGCATCGAGAACTTGATGGATAGCCTAGGAAAGATAGAATCATCTTTGATACAGTCGGTATCCAGTTATTTTTCCAACACAGTGCTTAAAGAATTAAGTGTCAATTTCTTATTATTAAAGCGCTTAATTCATGAACGTAAGAGCTTTTGTCAAGAAAAGTCTACCTTCCTCTTTGAAACATTAAGACGGATTGCCTTTT
Organism: Sutcliffiella horikoshii; assembly: GCF_021991925.1. Taxonomy (GTDB): domain Bacteria; phylum Bacillota; class Bacilli; order Bacillales; family Bacillaceae_I; genus Sutcliffiella_A; species Sutcliffiella_A horikoshii_F. Next base: position 123,251 of record NZ_RXZI01000006.1, read on the forward strand.
CCAAAGGAGAGAAAAATGACCCCTCTAAGGATCAGGAAACCTATATGCTTTATCTAATGGACAGATATATTGATCATGTAAAAGGGAAGATTGAGCAAATCACTCATTCTATTCCCAAAATGAATAACTTATTAGAAACAAGAATACAGGAACTTTTTTATGAAATACCATTTTCATCGAAAAAGTATGCGGAAGAAGGGTAAGCCATGCAACATCCATCCAAAGAAGAGCGAGTGCATAATGTCTTTGAAAAAATATATAAAAACTACGACAAGATGAATTCTGTCATCAGCTTTCAGCGTCATGTAGCATGGCGGAAGGATACGATGAAAAGGATGAATGTAAAGTCAGGCTCAAAAGCGTTGGACGTATGTTGTGGCACTGCTGATTGGACCATTTCCATGGCGGATGCTGTCGGTAAAAACGGTAAAGTGGTGGGGCTGGACTTCAGTGAAAATATGCTTTCCATCGGGAAGGAAAAAGTCAAACAGCTTGGCGCTGACAATATTGAACTGATTCATGGTAATGCCATGTCACTTCCTTTTGAGGATAATTCCTTTGACTACGTAACCATTGGCTTTGGGTTAAGGAATGTACCTGACTATTTTCAAGTGTTGAAAGAAATGTACAGGGTCGTCAAGCCGGGTGGGAAGGTTGTCTGTCTGGAAACATCACAGCCTACCATGCCAGGTTTCCGTCAAGTGTATTTTCTCTATTTCCAATATGTCATGCCGATGCTTGGAAAGGTATTCGCCAAGAGCTATAACGAATACGCATGGTTACATGAGTCGGCAAAAGACTTCCCGGGAATGAAAGAGCTGAAAGAAATGTATGAAAAAGTAGGTTTCCGACCAGTAGAGGTAAAAGCTTATACAGGTGGAGTCGCTGCCATGCATTTAGGAGTTAAACCTAGAAAATAGTTTGTAAAGGTGACCTACATGAAATTAAAGATGATGTATTCCTTTTTAAATAATGATTTGCAAATAATTGAAGATGAACTAGAAGCCACCATTCAGACGGAACGTGCTCTGCTTCAAGAGGCTTCTTTACATCTGCTACAGGCAGGCGGAAAAAGAATTCGCCCTGTCTTTGTGCTGTTGGCGGCCAAGCTTGGAACATATGATATACATAAGGTCAAGAATGTGGCTGTGGCACTCGAACTCATGCATATGGCCTCCCTTGTCCACGACGATGTCATTGATGATGCCGAGTTGAGGCGTGGTAAAGCCACCATCAAAGCAAAGTGGGATAACCGAATCGCCATGTACACCGGAGACTATATTTTTGCCAGATCGCTTGAAATGATGACCAAGTTGGATGACATCGAGGCACACCGCATTCTGTCCAATACCTTGGTTGAGCTTTGTAAAGGCGAAATCGAACAGATCCGAGATAAATACAATTATGGTCAAAACCTTCGGACTTACCTGAGAAGAATCAAAAGGAAGACCGCCATTTTAATCGCAGTCAGTTGTCAACTGGGGGCCATCACTGCCGGAGTTCCTGCTTCTGTTCATCAAAGCCTTTATTGGTTTGGATATTATGTTGGAATGTCCTTTCAGATTACCGATGATATATTAGACTTTACGTCCACCGAAGAACAGCTCGGAAAGCCTGCCGGAAGTGATCTTCTTCAAGGCAATATCACATTGCCTGTCTTATACGCGATGGAGAATCCGGTATTAAATGAGAAAATCAGACAAATACACGAGCAAAGCGATGCGAACGAAATCAAAGAAATTATTGATCTGATTAAAAGCTCTGACGCTATTCAACGCTCATTTGCTTTAAGCGACCGCTATTTGGAGAAGGCATTCAAGGAGCTAGAGAAACTTCCAAACGGTATCGCCAAACGGACCTTCAACAATGTGGCAAAATATATTGGTAAACGAAAATATTAGGCTTCATTTCATGAACTTTGTAAAATATTACGATAATTCTCCATCTTCTGTTGCGAAACTGCAAAAACCGTGATATATTTTGGTAGGTTAGGGTTTACCTAACCTTACATAATCGTAATGGGGTGGAGAAATTATTATGGAAAAAACATTTTTGATGGTAAAGCCTGATGGCGTACAACGTAACCTTGTTGGTGAAATCGTTTCTCGTTTTGAAAAAAAAGGTTTCCAACTTGTAGGTGCTAAATTAATGCAAATTCCAACAGAATTGGCAGAAGAGCACTACGGTGAACATAAAGAGCGTCCTTTCTTCGGAGAGCTTGTAGACTTCATTACTTCTGGTCCGGTATTCGCAATGGTTTGGCAGGGCGAAAATGTAATCGCTACCGCGCGCCACATGATGGGTGCAACAAACCCTAAAGATGCTGCTCCTGGAACAATCCGCGGAGAGTACGGCGTAATCGTTGGAAAGAACATCATCCACGGATCTGACTCCTCTGAGAGTGCTGAGCGCGAAATCGGTCTATTCTTCAAAGGGGAAGGCCTTGTTGAGTACAAAAGAGACGTGAACAACTGGATCTACTAATACCATGAATTGAAAACGCTTTATCACGGGCACCTTTCTCAAGTGAAATATTTTGAGAGAGGTGTTTTTTGTTTGCTTTTTTGAGGTGGAGGGGACTGAGTATTTATTTTTAAAATAGGTAAACGTAGGTGGCGAAGTTGTAGAACATCGGAGTGAAGATGTAAAAGGTGAGAGTAAAGTTGTAGAACATTTATGCGAAGTGGTAGAAGGGAGGTCGGGAAATGTAGAAGGAGAGCTGGGAAATGAAGAAGTACCCCTTTAAATGGTAGAACCAGCAGGTGAAGTGGTAGAATTCACAAATTGACCTTTCAAGTAAAAATAGAGAAAAACTTTCTCCTCTTCCACCCTAATTCAGCTATACTGTAGTTATTAGATATAGAGAGAAAGAAGATGAATGGGATGAGGGACGATTACAATCATTTTATAGAACAGATTAAAAGAAAGACGGGTATTGACTTGTCCTTATATAAAGAAGGGCAAATGAAGAGAAGGCTGACCTCCCTTTATGAGAAAAAGGGATATAGTAATTTTAAAGAGTACTATCAGCTACTGGAAAAAAATCAGGAAGAGCTAATAGAATTCCTTGACCGGATGACCATAAATGTTTCCGAATTTTATCGGAATTATAAACGGTGGGAGATCTTGGAGAAGAAAATTCTACCCGAGATGCTAAAACATAATAAAAGACCGAAAGTTTGGAGTGCTGCATGCTCAACAGGTGAGGAGCCTTATACAATCTCCATGGTTATTAGTAACTTTATGCCGTTAAATGAAATCCGGGTAAGAGCAACTGACATTGATTCTAACGTCATTGCAAGAGCCAAGCTTGCAACTTACCAGGAACGTTCCCTTCAAGAGGTGCCAGCCGAAGTCAAACAAAGATATTTTAAAGAGCAAGATGGACTTTTTAGAGTATGTGAGGAAATAAAAAGAACCGTTAGCTTCCATAAACAAAACCTGTTATCGGACCCATTTGAACCAGGTCACGATTTAATAGTCTGCAGGAATGTCCTGATCTATTTTACAGAAGAAGCTAAAGAGCAACTTTACCATAAATTCAGTAATGCGCTGAAAAAAGGGGGAATCCTCTTTGTGGGAAGCACGGAGCAGATATTCCAGCCTGCCAAGTACGGGCTTGAAGTGGTAGATACATTTTTTTATCGGAAGGCTTAGGAAATCCCCTGGAAACAGGGGATTTTATCATTCCTCCTACCCGCTCCCATCCACTCTCCTCTAATAAGTTCTCTCACAACCTGCTTTTTTTTACTAGAACAATCCGCTACACTTATGATATAGTATTACATAATTAATTTTACTTACATGCTTAAAAGCTTTAAAGAGATAAAGGAGAGGCTGATGACGATGAGATATTTGACTGCTGGCGAGTCGCATGGACCGCAATTGACAACCATTTTGGAAGGTGTCCCAGCTGGGCTGCCATTGACTGTCGAGGATATAAATGAGGATCTTTCAAGAAGACAGAAGGGGCATGGCCGTGGCAGAAGAATGCAGATTGAAAAGGATACCGTAGATATTCTGAGTGGGGTTCGTCATGGTCAAACGTTAGGTTCTCCCATAACCCTGGCGGTAACGAATGATGATTGGAAGCATTGGACGAAAATTATGGGGATCGAGCCCCTTTCTCAGGAAGATCAGGAAGAGGTCAAGCGAAAGGTGACAAAGCCTCGTCCTGGACATGCAGATTTAAACGGTGCGATTAAATATGGTCATCGTGATATGAGAAATGTCTTGGAGCGCTCTTCCGCCCGGGAGACGACTGTAAGGGTTGCTGCTGGAGCTGTTGCAAGAAAGTTCCTCGCTGAACTTGGAATCAAGGTTGCCGGGCATGTGACGGAGATTGGCGGAGTGAAAGCGGAGTCTCAGCAAGTCAGCAACCTTGAGGATCTAAAATTGAAAACGGAGGCGTCCCCTGTTCGTTGCTATGATAAAAAGGTGGAACAGGCAATGATGGATGCCATCGATACTGCTAAAGAGAACGGGGATTCCATTGGTGGCATAGTGGAAGTGATTGTTGAGGGTGTTCCTGCCGGTGTAGGAAGCTATGTGCATTATGACCGCAAATTGGACGCCAAAGTTGCAGCATCCATCATGAGCATCAATGCTTTTAAGGGTGTGGAGTTTGGAGTAGGATTCCAAGCGGCAAGCCTTCCTGGCAGTAAGGTTCATGATGAGATCGCTTGGAGCGAGGAACGTGGCTACTACCGTCTATCCAATAATCTTGGAGGGTTTGAGGGTGGCATGACGACAGGGATGCCAATTGTAGTAAGAGGTGTCATGAAACCTATCCCAACCCTTTACAAGCCACTTCGAAGCGTAGACATTGATACAAAGGAACCATTTCAGGCAAGCATCGAACGGTCCGACAGCTGTGCGGTTCCGGCGGCGAGTGTAGTGGCAGAAGCGGTAGTCGCGTGGGAAATTGCGCAAGCCATCGTGGAACAATTCGGGCAGGATCGAATGGACCTGATCAAGGAAAATGTCCAAAGGATGCGAGATCATGCCGCAAAATTTTAATGCTAAACAGGTTACTGTCCAGACTGCTTCTAAGGAGTATCCAGTATTTTTAGGAAAAGGGACGATAGAAAACCTGCCAGGATTACTTGGTTCTTTTCAAAAGAAACCGAGCAAAGTGTTGATTGTGACAGATGACCTTGTTGCAAACTTATACCTATCAGAAATAGTTGCAAGTCTTGATCAAACTTTAACTGTCCTTGCCTTTGTACTTCCAAACGGGGAAGAAGCCAAGTCATTTGAAAACTATCATGCCATTCAGACATATGCGCTTGAAAATGGCTTGGATCGCCATTCTGTCATTATTGCTCTAGGAGGTGGGGTGGTAGGAGATGTAGCTGGATTTGTCGCCTCTACTTTCATGAGGGGAATCAAGTTCATTCAAGTTCCTACTACACTCCTAGCACATGACAGTGCAGTGGGAGGAAAGGTTGCTATCAATCATCCTCTGGGAAAAAATATGATTGGATCCTTCTATCAACCAGAAGCGGTCATTTATGATGTGAATTTCTTAAAGAGTTTGCCAGGGAAAGAGATGCGCTCGGGCTTTGCGGAAGTGGTGAAGCATGCCCTTATATGGGACAGAGATTTCCATCAATGGATTATTAGCAATATACATGATCTGAACGACCTCACAGGAGACCGACTTCTTGTTTGCCTGGAAAACGGTATTAAAATTAAAGCGGAAGTCGTGTCCAATGACGAAAAAGAAACAGGTTTGCGGGCGATTTTGAATTTTGGCCATACATTAGGCCATGCACTTGAGGCAGCCTATGGATATGGAAAAATCACGCATGGTGACGGAGTGGCACTGGGGATGCTTTTTGCAACAAGGTTAAGTGAAAAGTTGAATCCAGCGCTACAGCTAAGTAATAACTTGTCAGAAGCTTGGAAAGGTTATGGCTTTCCAACCAAAATTCAATCATCCGTTCCCCCTCAGGAACTATTAACTTGGATGAAAAAAGACAAAAAAACTCAGAACAGTCATATACATATGGTATTGATACAGTCGGTTGGAAATGTTGAACTGCGTTCCGTACCAGATGAGCTTATATTTGAAACTTTAAAAGAATTTTATTGAAAATCTCAAAGGGGGAATTCGGTGATCCGTGGTGTAAGAGGCGCAACGACCATAGAGGAAAATACGGATAAAGAAATTATCTGTAAAACAGAAGAATTACTGCAAAACATGATCAAGTCGAACAACATTATGGCAGAAGACGTAGCGCAAGTGTTAATCTCCGTAACGGCAGATATCACGGCATGTTTCCCTGCCAAGGCGCTCCGCAACCTTGAGGGATGGGATTATGTTCCGGTCATGTGCACGAAGGAAATCGCTGTACCTAACTCACTGCCTTCCTGTATCAGGGTCATGATGACAGTGAACACAGACGTGTCCCAAAAAGATATCCGCCATATTTATCTGCATGAGGCGGTAAGCCTGCGACCAGACCTTGCAAAAACAATTTCGGTTGACAATTAGCAATATTCTATCATATAGTACTTACAAGTAATAAAACAGTTTAGAGATTAGTTTAGAGAATGAAGTTGAGGGCTAAAGAGCCAAGCAGTTTTACCAATCATAATATTTTTTAATTTAGCCGAGTTGAGAAGAGAATAGCTGAGAATGAGTCGAGATTAGCTGAGGTTAGAATGTATTTTATCTATCTACCCAAAGACTATCCTCTGTCTTTGGGTTTTTGTTTTTTCCTCATTCTGTAACGCCTCGTTACAAAAACTCATTCTCCATTTCTTGAAAATGGAGGAGATCCGATGCAACAGTTTGCAGAGTTCCTACATGCAAGCAAGCAATTTAAAACCATTCCCATTATGGAAAGTTTTTTTGACGACACGTTAACACCAGTTTCGATTTTTCAGGCGCTAAGGAAAGAAGCGGTTTATCTTTTAGAAAGCAAAGAGCCCAATTCCGCATGGGCAAGGTACTCCTTTATTGGAATGAATCCTTTTATGAAAATTACAGCTGAGGATGCCACCATTTCATTACGAGATGACAAGAGCGATAATGTCCTTTACCAATCTAGTGATTTGAATGAAGTCATTCATCACGCCAATGGATTGTTACAAGTTAAGCAGTTGGAAAAAAAGATAGGATTTACCGGTGGGGCGGTTGGCTATTTAAGTTATGATTTTATCCCAACTATCGAGAAAGTGCCGATGCATCCATCCTATGGCGGGGAATACACGGCAAATCTTTTGTACTGTGAGGATATCGTGGTATGTGACCATAAGGAAAATGAATTGCATTTTATCCATTACATCCGTCTAGATGGAAAAGAAAATGAAAAAGAGCTGCAGAAGAGATTTACGGAGGCGAAACAATCGATCCTCACTAAAGTCTCTTTGATTAGAAGGCGGCAAGAGAACGATGGACTTGTGGAGGTGAACGCTGAGAAAGAAGAAATTCCTGTTCAGTCCAATTACACAAAAGAAAGATTTATTGAACATGTAGAAAAGATAAAAAAATATATTCAGACAGGTGATATCTTTCAATGCGTTCTATCTCAACGGTTTGAGTTAGAAGCAGACATGGAAGGATTTGATGTATACCGAGTACTAAGGAGGCAAAATCCATCCCCATACTTGTTTTATCTGAAATATGACGAGATGGAGTTGATAGGAAGTTCACCTGAGAGATTGATACAAATTCATGACAGGAAGTTAGAGATCCATCCGATAGCAGGTACGAGAAAAAGAGGGAAAACAGAAGCGGCAGATCAGATATTAGCCCAAGATCTTATGCAAGATGAAAAAGAACAAGCAGAACATTATATGCTCGTGGATCTTGCGAGAAACGATTTAGGAAGGGTTGCTTCCTATGGTTCCGTTCATACGCCGGTGATGAAAGAACTTGTTTACTTTTCAAGAGTCATGCACTTGATTTCCATCGTAAAAGGAGAGCTGGCACCAACCTTTACCCCTGTGGAAGCCTTACTTGCGGCTTTTCCGGCTGGAACGGTTTCAGGCGCACCGAAGGTAAGAGCGATGCAGATCCTGCAAGAGCTTGAACCTACCGTGAGAAACACATACGCAGGAGCGATTTGTTACATCGGATTTGACGGAAATATTGATTCTTGCATTACCATCAGGACAATCCAAAAGCGTGGTAACAGCTTTTATGTGCAAGCTGGTGCAGGCGTGGTAGCAGATTCTGTTCCGGAACTAGAGTACAAAGAAACGATTAATAAAGCTTCGGCATTAATAGAAACAATCCAGCTAGCAAATAAATATTTTGCAAAAAAGACAGGAGGGTCATGCAGCTATGTTTAAAGCCTATTTAACCAAACTAATAGATGGCGTTAACCTTACAACGGATGAAGCAGAAAGTGCGATGGATTTGATGATGAAAGGGGAAGTGACATCCAGTCAGATTGCAAGTTTTATTTCTATTCTTAGATTCCGAGGCGAAACGTCAGAAGAAATGTTGGGACTTACGAAAGCGATGCGAGGACATATGAAGCCGATAGCTTATGAGCATCCTTATTTAATAGATACATGCGGAACCGGTGGGGATGGAGCATCGACTTTCAATATTTCCACCGCCTCTGCAATCGTGGCAGCAAGTGGCGGGGCAAAAGTAGCCAAACATGGAAATCGGGCTGTATCCTCCTCTAGTGGAAGTGCAGATGTGTTAGAGCACCTACAAATACCTGTACAGCAAACTATAGAGGAAGCTACATTAACCCTTCAAGACCATGGAATGAGCTTTCTATTTGCTCCTATCTATCATGAGGCAATGAAGCATGCTGTCGCTCCGAGAAAAGAGATTGGATTTAGGACGATCTTTAACCTTCTGGGACCACTCGCCAATCCTGTTCGTTGTAAAAAGCAGGTGATCGGGGTGTTTTCAGCGGATTATGCTTATAAAATGGCCGAAGTATTGAATAAACTCGGTTCGGAACATGTATTGATTGTAGCGGGAGAGGACGGATTAGATGAAATCACCATCACTGCAAGCACGCATGTGGTGGAAGTGAAAAATGGGGAAATTCATTCTTATTCCATAGCGCCAGAGGATTTTGGGTTTAATCGAGGCAGGCTGGAAGACATACAAGTATCCAATAGCTTACAGAGTTCTCATCTTATCAAACAGATTTTTCAAAATAAGAGCAATGAAAGTGCACGAAACATTGTTTGTTTAAATGCCGGTGCCGCTATCTATGTTTCAGGAATGACCGAAACCATCCATAAGGGTGTCGAACTTGCCGGGCAACTGATTGAGGCAAATAAACCGTACGAACTACTACAGCAACTAAAGAAGGCAGGGGTGAACGAGCATGTTAACTAAAATTGTGGAAACGAAAAAGATAGAAGTGGAAAACTTAACATTACCTCCACAGAAAAGGGTAGAGCGCTTTTCGTTTTACAATGCACTGGCAAATCCGAAGCGACAATTAGGTGTGATTGCTGAAATGAAGAAGGCCTCTCCGTCCAAAGGGATCTTAAAAGAAAGTTTTGCACCAATAGACATTGGAGCGGAATACGAAAAAGTAGGTGTGGATGCGATTTCCGTACTTACCGATCAGACATATTTTAAAGGATCAAAGCATGATTTGATGATGGTAAAGGAAACCACAAACCTGCCTGTTCTTAGAAAAGACTTTATCATCGATTCGATACAGGTTGAAGAAAGTGCGCGAATTGGAGCAGATGCAATTTTATTAATTGCTGAAATCCTTCCTGATGAAAAGTTAGCAACGTTATATAAACAAGCAACAGATCTAGGATTGGATGTACTGGTGGAGGTGCACAGCTTGGATAGGCTCACACAGCTCCTTCAAAAAATTACGCCAAAAATCATCGGAGTCAACAATAGAAACCTTGCAACTTTTGAAACGGATATACAAACGACAAAGAAACTTGCCGCGCATATTCCAAGCTCATCCTTGCTCGTTAGTGAAAGCGGCATCCTGACAGCAGATGACCTTCATCAAGTAAAAGATTTTGGTGCTAAAGCCGTACTTGTAGGAGAAGCGTTTATGAAAGATCAAACACCCGGTACAGGGGTAAGAAGGCTATTTGGAGAGCTTGAGCATGTCTAAAACGAAGATAAAGTTCTGCGGAAACAAAAGTTTGGAAGATTATGAGGCTTCTGTGCAGACTGAGGCAGACTATATAGGGTTCGTTTTTGCCGAAAGTAAGCGTCAAGTGAAAGTCGAAAAGGTGGCAAATTGGGTAGCGACCTTGCCGCCTCAGAAAAAGCTGCTCGTAGGGATATTTGTCAATCAAAGCAAAAAGGATATTCTACAAGCTGTCCGCACGGTACCCCTTGATATCATTCAGTGCCATGGGGATGAGGACCTGAATTTTATTAAAGAGTTAAAGGCATCTTGTGAGGTGAAGATTTGGAAAGTGATTCACCACGAAGATGAAACGAGCGTCGAGAAATTAAAACCGTTCCTTGGTTTGCTAGACGGATTTGTTATTGATAAAAAGAATGGAACTCAGTACGGCGGAACGGGAACAAGCTTCAACTGGGGCCACATACCACTCTATGCCAGGCTTTCCACCCAATATAATATTCCATACTTAATTGCTGGTGGAATAAATGAGGAGACACTCCCGGAATTATTAACTTATGACCCACAAGGAATTGACTTATCAAGTGGGACGGAAGTGGATTTTGTTAAAAGTAAGGAAAAATTGAATCTGATAGAAAGTATGGTGAGGGAACATGACAAGCGTACAAACACCAGATAGCTTTGGTAGATTTGGGGAGTTCGGGGGGAAATATGTACCTGAAACGTTGATGCTACCATTAGAAGAATTAGAACAAGGCTTAAAAGAGGCCCTGAAAGATCCAACCTTTCTAGAAGACTATCATTATTACTTAAAAGAGTATTCAGGCAGACCTACCGCTTTAACGTTTGCTGAGAAACTTACTAGTCGAATTGGCGGAGCGAAAATCTACCTTAAGCGAGAAGATCTGAATCACACAGGTGCCCATAAGATAAATAATGCAATCGGCCAAGCTTTGCTTGCAAAACGCTTGGGTAAAAAGAAAATTATCGCGGAAACTGGGGCTGGACAACATGGTGTAGCAGCCGCGACGGTTGCTGCCAAGTTCGGACTGGAGTGCAAGGTGTTCATGGGCGAGGAAGATATTGAGCGCCAGGCATTGAATGTATTTCGAATGAAGCTATTAGGAGCAGAAGTCATCCCTGCAACTAGCGGCAATAAAACGTTAAAAGATGCGACAAATGAAGCGATTCGTTATTGGGTCCAACATTGTGAAGATCATTTCTATATGATTGGTTCTGTTGTTGGTCCGCATCCATACCCATATATGGTGCGTGAGTTTCAACGTGTGATCGGAGAAGAATCCAAACGGCAGTTCCAGACAAGAGAAGGCAGGTTGCCTGAAAAGATCATAGCTTGTGTGGGCGGAGGTTCCAATGCAATCGGAATGTTTGCTCCATTCGTGGACGACGATGTGGAACTTATCGGAGTGGAAGCGGCAGGGAAAGGCGTTGATACAACCCTTCACGCTGCAACGTTAACGAAAGGGACGAAGGGAGTTATTCATGGGTCCCTGACTTACCTGATTCAAGATGAAAACGGTCAGATTATAGAGCCATATTCGATTTCAGCGGGCCTTGACTATCCTGGTATCGGGCCAGAGCATGCATACCTTAAGGACAGCAACAGAGTACAATACCAAAGTGTAACAGATGAGGAAGCCTTAGAAGCGCTTCATATTTTAGCAAAAGAAGAAGGTATTATACCGGCAATCGAATCTGCCCATGCACTTGCAACGGCGTATAAAGAAGCGGAAAAATTGCCAAGAGATAAAACGATTCTCGTTTGTTTATCAGGACGAGGAGATAAGGATGTTCATACACTAATGAATCGAATGGAGGGAACAGTGGAATGAGTACCTATCTAGAGCGATTACCTAAACATGAAAAGATGTTCATTCCATTTATCATGTCCGGAGACCCTACCCCGGAACTCACAATAAAGCTTGCACTTCTTTTGGAGGAAGCAGGCGCATCTGTACTGGAGCTTGGGGTTCCATACTCCGATCCGTTGGCGGACGGACCTGTCATCCAGCGTGCTTCCAAGCGTGCTTTGGCACACAAAACGACCATTACGAGTACGATGAAGCTTGCTGGAGAAATGAGGAGAAGAGGACTGAAAATTCCGATCATCCTCTTTACGTATTATAATCCTGTGTTACAATTAGGGGAAGAATCCTTTTTCGCTTTAGCGAAGCAAAATCAGGTCGACGGGCTCCTTATTCCTGACCTTCCTCTTGAAGAGAGCGGACGCATACGAGATAAATGTAGCGAACATGCTATAACATATATCTCACTTGTCTCTCCAACTTCAAAAGAAAGAATGGACAGGATCACAGAACATGCTCAAGGATTCCTTTACTGTATTTCTTCCCTTGGAGTGACAGGGGTGCGCAAGGAATTTTCCGAGGAGTTGTATACTTTTCTTGAAAAGGTTAAAAAGAAAAGTACCGTCCCGACTGCAGTAGGGTTCGGGATTGCAGAGAGTGAACACATACAAACCTTAAAGCCATATTGTGACGGTTTTGTGGTGGGAAGTGCGCTCATTAAAATGATTGAACAAAAAGAAAAGCAATTTAAAGTTGATGAAGAACAGGCATTGCAGGAATTAAAGCAACAAATAGAGGAGCTTATTTCTCCACTTTTAGCAGAAAGGTGAATGTTGAAGATGGATGTTAAAGAACAACTGCTTAACTTAACCCCGTATCAACCTGGAAAAACAATGGAAGAGGTCAAGAGGGAATTGGGTTTAGAGAAAATAGTGAAACTCGCTTCCAATGAAAATCCTTATGGCTGTTCGCCGTCCATCAATCAGGCATTGATGGCGGAGCTTAGCAAGTCAGCCACCTACCCGGATGGTTACGCAAGAGACCTGCGAGAAGTGCTTGCAGCTCAAACAGGGGTAGGAGAAAAAGAACTTATTTTCGGTAATGGATCTGATGAGGTTATCCAAATTCTTGCCAGAGCGCTATTGAAACCAGGTAAGAATACGGTCATGCCAACGCCTTCTTTCCCTCAATACAAGCACAACGCCATTATAGAAGGCGCAGAAATAAGAGAAGTTCCATTGAAAGATGGTTATCACCAGCTGGATGAAATGCTGAACTCTATTGATGAAAACACAGCTATCGTTTGGTTATGCAGTCCAAATAATCCTACAGGGACCTATATCGATGAGGAACTTCTTCTATCTTTTATAAAAAAAGTACCTAGCCGCACGCTAATAGTGGTAGATGAAGCATACAAGGAATATGTGACAGCAGCGGATTACCCTGAAACGGTGAAGTTGCTAAAGGATTATCCAAACCTTTTGATTACCCGTACTTTCTCGAAAGCATACGGCCTTGCAAGTTTCCGGATCGGATATGGCATAGCGAATGAGAAGCTTATTCGTCTGATTGAACCTGCAAGGGAGCCTTTTAATACTAACTCCCTTGCACAAGTTGCTGCCAAGGCTGCAGTAGCAGACCAATCTTTTATCAATGAATGTGTATCCAAAAATAAAGAAGGGTTGGAGCAGTATTATTCTTTTTGCGAAGAAATGAAGCTTGCCTACTATCCTTCTGAGGGGAATTTCATTCTGATCGATTTCCAAACAGACTCCGATGTATTGTTTCAATACTTAATGAAAAAAGGATATATTGTGAGATCTGGAAAAGCTTTAGGATTCCCGACTTGCTTACGTATCACAGTCGGAACACAGGAACAAAATGCAGAAATCATTTCTTATTTAAAAGAATTTAAAATGAAGCAAGCCATCTAATAGAGAGGAGATATCCTCTCTATTTACATATACATAGACATCAGGCGGTGAAGTGACATGAAAGGGAAAGTGTTAGTGATTGGCCTTGGGCTCATCGGTGGGTCGATAGCCCTTGCTATAAAGAAAGAACATCCTAATGCAGATATAATCGGGTACGATATTAATCTACAACAGGCAAAATTGGCGAAATCGTTGAAAGTCATTGATGAGTTCTGTGAAGAGTATGATACGGAAGCGAAACATGCAGACTTTATCGTCATTTCTGTACCTGTCATGCAGGCAAACGAAGTACTAAAGCGTTTAAGCAAGCTTACTTTCACGAAACCACAGGTTGTGATTACCGATGTAGGAAGCACAAAAAATAGTATTACAACTTTAGCGTCTACCCTTTTCCCCCAAGATAATGTTACATTCATAGGGGGACATCCAATGGCGGGATCACATAAAAGCGGAGTGATTGCTGCCAAAAGCCATCTTTTTGAAAATGCTTTTTATGTGCTTACTCCATTTAAGGAGGAAGCCAACCCAAAAGAGATAGCCTTAACAAAAATGTGGCTTGCCGGTACGAAGGCCAATTTTATTACCATGTCAGCGGCAGAACACGATTTGGTGGCGGGAGTCATCAGCCATTTCCCTCATGTCGTGGCGGCTGGCCTTGTTCACCAGGCAGAAGACATGCAATCTGTTAATCCTTTTGTCTCAAGACTTGCAGCTGGTGGCTTTCGGGACATCACAAGGATCGCATCGAGCAACCCGACTATGTGGAAAGACATCTTGATACATAATAAAGAAACCATTTTATCACTCTTAAATCAATGGATGGAGCAAATGGAAGTCGTGAGGGACCACTTGTCACAAAATAACGAAGCCTTCTTGCTTGAATACTTCAGCAAGGCTAAGGAGTTCCGTGACGGCTTGCCGGTAAAGGCAAAGGGAGCAATACCATCCTTTTATGATTTGTACGTAGATGTTCCTGACTACCCTGGTATCATTTCTGAGATAACAGGCATTCTTGCAAAAGAAAAAATAAGCATCACCAATATTCGGATCATGGAAACAAGAGAAGAGATTTATGGGGTGTTGAGACTTAGTTTCCAATCAGAGGACGATCGACAATCTGCAGAAATATGTTTACGGAAATACACCATGTACGAAACATATATTGTTTAGTTAGGAGAGAGTGTAATGAAAAAACTTACAGGTACAGTAAGTGGGTTGAAAGGAACCATACAGATTCCAGGAGATAAATCGATATCTCACCGTTCCGTCATGTTTGGTTCCATGGCTAGTGGCAAAACAACAGTGGAAAATTTCCTTCCTGGTGATGACTGTCTAAGTACGATCAGTTGTTTCTCCAAACTTGGCGTGAAGATTGAACAGGACGGCTCTAATGTGACGGTATATGGAAAGGGATTGAAAGGACTGAAAGAGTCATCAGAAATATTGGATGTAGGAAACTCAGGAACAACAGCCAGGTTAATGATGGGGATTCTCTCCGGCTTACCTTTTCACTCTGTGCTGATAGGGGACGAGTCTATCGCTAAAAGACCAATGAAGCGGGTTACTGTTCCATTGCGTGACATGGGAGCTAGGATACAAGGGAACCAGGATGGCAATTTCACGCCCATCTCTATTCAAGGTGGAGGTTTAACCGGCCTTGAATACGTGTCACCTGTAGCAAGCGCACAAGTGAAATCTGCCATTCTTTTGGCAGGGTTGCAGGCAGAAGGGGTAACGAGCGTCAAGGAACCTTTTAAATCTCGCGACCATACGGAGAGGATGCTACGGGCGTTTGGTGTGGACGTTTCAGAAGGGGAAGGCGGAAAGGTGAGTGTAGCTGGCGGTCAAGAGTTGGTTTCCGACCTTCACATTGTCGTTCCTGGAGACATCTCGTCAGCTGCCTTTTTCTTAGTGGCAGGTGCGATTGTGCCGCAAAGCAAGCTAACGTTGCAACGAGTCGGGTTGAATCCTACTCGAACAGGTATATTGGAAGTGCTGAAGAATATGGGGGCGAGCCTTTCCTATTCCAATGTTGTAGAGGATGGTCCGGAACCATATGCTGATATTACAGTGGAAACTTCAGATCTTAATGGAGTGGAAATTAGCGGAGACATCATTCCGCGGTTGATAGATGAAGTGCCGATCATCGCTTTGATGGCGACGCAAGCGGAAGGGACAACCATCATCAAGGATGCGGAAGAGCTGAAGGTAAAAGAAACAAACCGTATCGATACAGTCGTGAACGAGTTGAAAAAACTCGGAGCAGACATAGAAGCAACAGAGGACGGCATGATTATAAAGGGCAAAACAAAGTTGCATGGCGGCACCCTTGATAGCTACGGGGACCACCGGATAGGCATGATGGGGGCCATTGCAAGCTTGATTGCGGATGGAGAGACAATCCTTCAAAATGATATAGCTATCAACGTTTCCTACCCAAGCTTCTTTGAGCATATGGAGAGTTTGAGAAGAGGGTAACGAAGATGAGGGGGTCCATGGTGGTGGGCCCTTTTAGTTTGCTGTATTTTTTTGCTTTAGCCCTCGGATCTAGAAGGTGGGGGTATATGAAGAGTTTTGGGCGCGGATGATTACAACGGTTCGCCCGTAAAATCTTATTTTCGCCCGTAAGTTGAGATTATCGCCCAATAAGTCCTTAGAATCGCCCGTAAATCCAAATTTTCGCCCGATTTAGATCTAAAATAGCCCGAATCCGAAAATGGTACCGCGAGGGGGTATGTCGGTTATCTAGCAATTCCCCAATATTTTCTTACCTTCAATCACCAAGTACATAGAATATATCCCCCTTCTCAAGCATAGCTTGTCTTAAGACGAATATAAGAGGGGGATGCTATGGAATATATTATGGAAGCAGCAAATATGGTCAAGAACAATAACTCACTCCTCAAAAGCAACATACTCGTGAAAAACAATAAAGTCCATTATATGAAAGAAGGACCTTTTACGAGTTCACGTTCCATGAGAATGGATATTTCCCCTTATGTGCTGACACCCGGCCATGTCATGATTGTAGATAACCTTGAACAGATGCCCTTTCTGGACTTTAAGCAATACATCACTGAGAACTATCTGAAAAAAGGCTGTACAACCCTTCTCTCCTTGATAACCATCCAACGAGAACAAGATCTTTTGCCCGCACTCAAAAAAGCCAGGACCAATTTATTGAATAGCCCTTTAGATTATTATTTTGCCGTGAGGATTCCCCTGAAAAGACTGACAGCATCTTTTGCGAGGCAATGTAGACGCCAAAAAATCTCGGCTGTCTTTCTGCAAATGGAGGATGATAGTGAATTTCCATCCATTCCATGGGGCTGGGTCAAGGATAGCCTTTATCAGTTCCCGATAACCTTCTTGCCGTGTTGGCAGAACCTCACCTCCTCCAAGAAAGCGAAGAAGAAAAAAGAGTGGAAAGTAATGATGAAAAAAGAAAGGTTGTCCCATTCCATCCATTGTCCGGAAGCCGGAAAGCCCCTTGATTTAGACCTTCTCATGAAAATTGGTATCTATCCAACTAAAGGAGAATTGAGGGTTGGTGGAGAATTAGACTATAATCTCTATTTGTCACCCGAGGGCCATATTATTGAAACTATTGAAAATCTGGATTATGATAGTCATATTCCAGAAGTTACGGTCAATAAAGGTACCATTATCAGAGTTGGCGAGGATGTTTTATTCCGACCCGGTTTTGGTAATGAATGTACGGTGACAATGCCCGGACATTTCTTGCTGAACGAGAAGGTTTAGAAATAGAAATGCTGTTTCCGGCCGGCGGGACTCTAGGATTTTAAAACGAAGGGAAGTAGTATTTTGTCTTACACAGTAATCGATCAAGCTTTAGAACTAATAGATAATGGAGAAATCGAAAAAGGACTTTCCTTGTTGAAAGAGAATGAAACTAAGTTCGGGGAAGAGGACCTGTTCCAGACTGCACAGATCTATCAGCAGCTGGGAATGCTAGAAGATGCCAAGGAACTTTTCAAGAACCTCCTTTACCAATTTCCGAATGAATCAGATCTGATCATTTCTTTGGCGGAAGTACACATCGATCTGGATGAAGAAGACGAAGCGATGGGCTTGCTTGAAAATATTTCGGAAGAGGACGATGTTTATGTCCAGTCCCTGCTTCTTTTGGCAGATCTTTATCAGGCACAGGGATTATACGAAGTGAGTGAGCAGAAATTGCTTGCTGCCAAAAAGCTTGCTCCCAATGAACCAATTATCAGTCTGGCACTTGGAGAGGTATATTTATCCCAAGGTGATTATAAAAAAGCCATTCCATTTTATCAATCAGTACTTCCACATGCAGATGAACTAGACTTCTCCTTACAAGAAAGATTGGCGGAATGCTACAGTGCCACAGGCCAATTTGAAGAGGCGATGCCTTATTTCGACCAGGCGTTGCAAAAAGAGTTGAAAATTGACGTATTATTTCAATACGGTTTTACCGCTTTTCAGGCAGGATATTTCAAGACAAGTATCGAAAAACTTAATCAGGTAAAAGAATTGGATTATGAATACTCCTCTCTTTATCTGTATCTTGCAAAAGCATATGAGCATGAAGGACTATTGGAAGACAGCCTGCGCGTTGCAAAAGAAGGTTTGGCAGTAAATGAATATAACAAAGAATTGCAGGTTTATGGAGCAAAGGTGGCAATGAAACAACAGAATGTTGAGGAAGCCGAAAAATTGCTAAGGGAAGCCATTGCCATTGATCCAGGTTATGTAGAAGCAGCTTTAACACTAACGAAAATCTTCTTGCAGGAAGAACGCTATGAAGATGTTATAGACTGCCTGAAAGAACTTATCAACTTTGGTGAAACAGATCCTCAGTACGATTGGGACCTGGCCGTCGCTTACCAAAAAACAGAAAGATATTCTGATGCATTAAACCATTACCGTCATGCATATACTTCTTTTAAAGATGACAGCAGCTTCCTTTATGATTATGCACACTTTTTATTAGAGGAAGGGAAACGAGAAGAAGCAAAGCCGCTTTTTGAGAAACTAATACAACTAGACCCAACCAACATAGAGTTGCAGGATCTGTATTTAAATTTACAAGAGTAGGGAATATTCTACGCAGAGGAGGGACGATAGTTGTGGCTACCCCTGTATCTGTCAACGAGAAGAAGGACTTTATAAGGTGGTTCTTGGGAAACTATCAGTTAAAAAGACGTGAATGTGTATGGATTTTAAACTATTTGATGAGTCATGACCAGTTGATGAAGAAAGTTCACTTTGTCGAGCAAGCCCAATTTTGCCCACGCGGTATTATCATGTCAACCCATTGTGTAGAAGAAGTGCCGTTCCGATTCTATAAAGAAAATGTCATGACAACAGATGCTGAAAAGTCCTTTCATGATATTAGGCTCAATCGAGATGAGGACATCTACATCCAATTGAATTTCCGTTCTGTTTATCACTCGCCTCAATATGCTGCGGTGCTTGAGGATAATCCTTTTATGCCAAAGCAGTCCCAAATCAATGAGAAGGACCGGATCCTCGCAGAACGGATGCTAGAGGAGTCCATTTACACCTTCCAAAAAGAGAAACTGCTTAAAATGATTGACGATGCCCTTGATCGACAGGACGAAGATGCATTTCGGAAATTGACAAGTCAATTGAAGAGACTATAAGTTTCCTTCACCCCCAATTCATCAATTGGGGGTTTTTATTTGCTTCTAAAGCTTTCAAAGATCATGCGTTCTTTAAAATATTTGACCTCTACAAGTACAGAACTTATATTTAAAGAACGACACTAAATCCAAAGAGAAAGAGCTGAAATCACTCATGAAATGGACAAGCAAGGATATCACCCAATACGTACAAGCAAAAGAATATATTGATACCGTCATCATTCCCCTTATGCCAATCAGCTTCAGTGACAACATCAAAACGATCGCGTCCCATGGTGAGTATATAAACATATTGAGTCATGAATTAGAAAGGCAATTTAAAGGGAGAGTGATATTATTACCTTCTTACACCTATATAGAATCAGACTTACCGGAGAACAAAGTCAACCAATTGAATAATTTAAGTCTACATATTAAAAAGGATAATATTAAACATGTTTTCCTTATGACCTCCGACGCTTCCTGGAGCCAGTCAGAACAAGAGCTTGAAGGAAAACTAGTTAGGTTGCCTGCGATCCCGCTGGAGGATATGGAAGAAAAGTACAAAAAGAAAATCATCCAGGATCAAATGAATCAACTACTGCCGATGTTCATTCAAAAATGGCAAGACTAAAAGTGCCAGAAATTGCACAAAATACCCCCAAAGGGACCCTTGTAAGCAAAATGATATTAAAAAAGCAATAGAAATGAGAAAATATTTTCAAAGTATCTGAAATAAGTCACAACCTTGCCATTTTTTCGGGTCAGGAGATTATTGACCTTGGGACAAGATTGATATATCATGAGAATGTCCTAGTTTTCTATGTGTTATCATCTACTGTCCGTATGGACTTAGTTCTTTCTATAGAGGGGGGAAAACAATGAGCGAGAAAAACCATCGCGTGTCTAGACGTCAATTTTTGAACTATACCCTTACTGGTGTAGGCGGTTTCATGGCAGCAGGTATGCTGATGCCAATGGTCCGTTTTGCAATTGATCCAGTTTTGAAAGCTGGTGCAGACCAAGAAATGGTTTATGTTTGTGAAGAGAGTGAACTGACAACTGAACCAGAACGTTTTGACTTTAAAATCGATCAAGTTGATGCATGGTACGAATCCGAAGAACCAAGATCGGCATGGATTTTCAAATCCGAAAATGGTGATGTAATTGCTTTATCACCTGTATGTAAACATCTTGGCTGTACGGTGAACTGGGCATCCGACGAAGCAAATCCTAACAGATTCTTCTGTCCATGCCACTACGGCTTGTATGAAAAAAATGGTGACAACGTACCTAATACTCCACCACTTGCTCCACTTGATGTGTATGAACACAAAGTGGAAGATGGAAAAGTATACCTAGGTAGCGCGAAGCCTAAAGGGGAGGCGTAATAATTGTTAAATAAGATTTATGACTGGGTTGACGAACGATTAGATATTACGCCGATGTGGCGCGATATCGCTGACCACGAGGTACCTGAGCACGTAAACCCAGCACATCACTTCTCCGCATTCGTTTATTGTTTCGGTGGATTGACGTTCTTCGTAACAGTCATCCAGGTATTATCGGGTATGTTCCTGACCATGTACTATGTTCCGGATATTAAAAATGCGTGGGAATCCGTTTATTATCTTCAAAATGAAGTAGCGTTCGGTCAAATCGTTCGCGGTATGCATCACTGGGGAGCGAGTTTGGTTATCGTAATGATGTTCTTACATACACTACGTGTTTTCTTCCAAGGTGCATATAAAAAACCACGTGAACTTAACTGGGTTGTAGGAGTACTTATCTTCTTCGTCATGTTAGGTCTTGGTTTTACAGGTTATCTATTACCTTGGGATATGAAAGCGTTATTCGCGACAAAAGTAGGTCTTGAGATTGCTGCAGCAACACCGATCATCGGGGATGCAGTGAAGACATTACTTGCCGGACACCCTGAAATCGTCGGTGCACAGACGTTGACTCGTTTCTTTGCGATTCATGTATTCTTCTTGCCGGCTGCCCTTTTCGGATTGATGGGAGCTCACTTTGTCATGATCCGTAAGCAAGGTATTTCAGGACCGCTATAAGATTCATTATTACTGATAACAAAGGAGGGGAACCTATATGCATAGAGGAAAAGGTATGAAGTTTGTTGGTGACTCCCGTGTCCCAGCAGTACGAAAACCTAACATCCCAAAAGATTACTCAGAGTTTCCTGGTAAAACGGAAGCATTCTGGCCGAACTTCTTATTAAAAGAATGGATGGTCGGTGCGGTTTTCCTAATCGCATTCCTTTGCTTGACCGTCGCTCATGAGCCGCCTCTAGAGCGTATCGCAGATCCAACTGATACTGCGTATATCCCGTTACCAGACTGGTACTTTTTATTCTTATATGAACTACTTAAATATCGTTATGCAGCTGGACCATACACTGTAATCGGTGCAATGATCATGCCAGGTCTTGCGTTCGGTGCTTTATTATTAGCTCCTTTCCTTGATCGTGGACCAGAGCGTCGCCCAAGTAAGCGTCCAATTGCCACTGGATTAATGCTTTTAGGTATCGCATCTATCTTCTTCTTAACTTGGCAGTCTGTAGATTCTCATGACTGGGAAGCTGCTGCAGAGCAAGGGGAAATCACGGATGAGTTAGCAATTGAAATTGATGAAGAAGCAGAAGGCTACCAGCTTCTACAAGCAAGCTGTTTGTCTTGTCATGGTGATAACCTACAGGGTAACCCGGGCTTGGCACCTTCATTACTCGGACACCACGAGGAATATACTGCGGACGACTATAAAGATATTGCTGTTAATGGTATTGGCACAATGCCTGCTGGGCAATTCCAAGGATCGGACGAAGAGCTTCAAGTCCTTGCTGACTACCTAGTTGAAATGAATGAACTTGCTGCGGAAGCAGAATAATGAGAAAGCTGGCTAATTTAGCCAGCTTTTTTGTATAATGGAAACATCTATCGAGAAAAAGTGAGGATAAATTATGTTGACTTGGTTTATACACCTTCTAAAAACACCAGTGATGTTATGGTTGGTATTAATCATCAATGTCTTAGGAACAATTTACGGATATATATGGTATGGGTATCAACTTGAACAAACACCTGCCATCTTTCTTATATTTGTTCCAGACAGTCCCACTGCCAGCCTGTTTTTCTGTTTTGTTTTGGTAGGCTTTATTTTGAAAAAGAATTTTAGGCTTTTTGAAGCATTAGCGATCATTACGCTTGTGAAGTATGGTATCTGGGCAGTCGTAATGAATATTTTAACCCTCGTGGAAACGGGTCACTTGCCGATAGAAGGCTATATGCTGATTGTTTCCCATGGTGCAATGGCTGTGCAAGGCATATTATATAGCCCATATTATCGTTTTAAAATATGGCATCTTGTCGCAGCAGGGATTTGGACTTTACATAATGATGTTATTGACTATGTATTCAAAATGATGCCTTGGTACGGCAGTCTTATGAAATATTTACCACAGATCGGCTATTTTACATTCTGGCTTAGCATATTTTCCATTGCGGTCGCGTATTATTTTTCGTTAAGGCATAACAGGATGAAGTTATCCTTGGATTAATGTTCTAACCTTGTCCACCCTCTCATAACATGTAGTAGAGAATATGGGAGGGACAAGCGATGAAAGCAAAAAATCTAATTATTGCCATACTACTATTACTACTTCTTTTTCCTAGTGGAATAAAGGCACACTCTCATGAACCGTTGCAGCCGTTTGCTTTGAATTTCATCATGGATGATGCCCTTCAACTTGTAAGAACCGAAAGATATGTGGAGGCACATAATCTGCTTGATATATTTTCGGATGAGTTTACAAAGCTTATGGTTGGAAATCAGCAAATACCAATGAGTGAAGTCCGAATCATTTCTGTTGCTCATCAGCAATCACTCAGTTCGCTTAGCGATGTTACCTTGCCACACGAGGAGAAGGTGAGGGCGGTCATAAGATTGCGTTTGGCAGTGGATGCTATGACATCCCAGCACCAGCCGATGTGGGTAGAGATGGAAGATACGATGGTAATGACGTTTCAACAGCTGAAAGATTCTGTGGACACGCGTGATAGTGATTCCTATGAACAATTGTATAGACGTCTTTTGCTTGAATATGATATGATCCATCCAAGCATTCGCCTGGATGTTAAACCTGAACACATCCAAAAGGTTGATGCTCACATCGATTATTTGGATAAAAATAGACAAGCATTACTTTCCCATAGTGAGGAATTCAATGACATGGAAGTTATTGAAGCAGACCTGAAAGCCCTCTTTAAAGAGCTCAAGGAAGACGAAACAGATCCATCACTTTTATGGGTGATGATTTCTACAGGAAGCATTATTTTGCTGACTCTGTCCTACGTTGGCTTCCGAAAATACCTCGGTGCCAAAAAGCTGGAGATGCGGAAAAAGCTTAAAGATTGACAGGGATAAAAAAGAACAAATAAAATAATCCTAATAGGAAGACTACATTTAGCGGATATAGAGCTAAGGAGGGACTTACTAATGGGATTAGGAATGTATCTGATCTATTTCGCTTTCTTGCTGATTGTCCCATTGTGGGCACAGTCAAGAGTAAAGAGCGCTTATAAAAAATATTCCAGAGTTGCTTCTTCTTCAGGAATGCCTGGGGCAGAGGTCGCACGAAAAATACTACACGATAACGGGATTTACGATGTGAAGGTGGAGGAAACAAGGGGACATTTGACTGATCACTATGATCCAAGATCGAAAACGATTCGTCTATCCTCTCACAACTATCACGGAAATTCCATCGCAGGTGCAGCGATAGCAGCTCATGAGGTGGGCCATGCGATTCAGGATAACCAGGATTACGCATTTTTGCGCTTCCGCCATTCGCTTGTGCCTGTAGCAAGTCTCGGTTCGAATATGTCTTTTTTCCTCATATTCGCGGGTCTTATTTTTGGAGCAAGCAACCTGATCCTTATCGGAATCATCTTTATGGCTGCTGCTGTATTGTTCCAGCTAGTGACACTACCAGTGGAGTTTGACGCTTCCAACAGGGCAATGGACCAAGTGGTATCACTTGGGATAATCAATAACTATGAGGAACGAGAAACCAAGAAAGTATTGAATGCGGCCGCGTTGACATATGTTGCAGCAGCTGCTGTGGCTGTGGCGGAGTTGACGAGATTCATCTTAATATATTTGGGAAGTCGGGAATAGGATACGTAGATGATTTTATGGAGCAGCCCTTTTGTGGGCTGCTTTTTGTTAAAAGACAATTTGGAGCGGTTTCTTAGGGTGAGATTGTCATTATAAGGTGATTAAAGACAATCTGGAGCGGTTTACTAAGGTGAAATTGTCATTGTATGGTGGATAAAGACAATTTGGAGCGGTTTACTAAGGTGAGATTGTCATTATGAGGTGGATAAAGACAATCTGGAGCGGTTTACTAAGGTGAGATTGTCATTATGAGGTCGATAAAGACAATCTGGAGCAAATTTCTAGGATGAGCTTGGGTTGATAACAATCTCTAGCAGTAATCCAAAAGTTAAGACCTTCATCACCAGGATGAAGGCCTATTAACCAATATACAGCTGCCAACTTAGTGCAATCTAACCTTACCGCTCCACCGGATTCTTATTCTCATCCAATGTAAAACCTTCGCCAAGCACATCATGAACATCACTGACCGCGACAAAGGCGTGTGGATCAACGGAGGTGATGACATTTTTCAGCTTGACCAACTCGTTTTTCGCGACTACACAGTAGAGAACATTGCGCTCGAGCTTTGAGAAGGAACCTTGCCCACGCAGGATGGTAACCCCGCGGTCCATTTCCTGATGGACTTTAGTGGCGATCTCTTCATGCTTATCGGAAATGATGGTTGCACCCTTAGCTGCATAAGCACCTTCCTGCATGAAGTCGATGACACGGGCTGCAACAAAAACTGCCACAAGTGTATACATAGCTTCCTGATAGGTAAGATACATGATGAGTGACAATACGATGACCACTGCGTCAAAAAGGAACATTGCCTTCCCCATGCTCCACCCGATATATTTATGAGCGAGGCGCGCAATGATATCGACTCCCCCTGTCGTTCCTCCGTATCTAAAAATGATACCCAATCCAATACCGATGAACACTCCGGCAAACAAAGCAGCCAACGTCAAATCATCTTCAAGGGACGGGAACATTAACGGAACTCTTTGAAAAATCCATAAGAAAACCGACAAACTAAATGTGCCAATCAATGTATAAAAGAACGTATTCCTTCCAAGAAGCTTCCATCCGATAAAAAATATCGGGATATTCAGCAATAGATTTGTGTAGGAAGGGTCAAATCTGAAAAGGAAATATAAAAGTAGGGTAATACCTGTAAAGCCGCCTTCTGCAAGATTGTTTTGCATATTAAAGTTTACTAAACCAAATGCGAAGATGGCAGATCCAATTAATATGTAGATGATATTTTTGATTTTTAAGCCTTTTAACATGGTGAACCTCCAAGACCTAGATAGTTTACAGCCTCTCCATTATAATAGACATGGAAGAGAGAAGTAAATGGGATTTAAGAAATGGTATAGCTTCCTACCGATTTTTGAACACATTCTTCCATCAAGCTCAAACATTTGTCAAATGATAGGGTTTTAGCTAACATGATAAAGTGAGGTGACGTGTATGAGTGAAAAAACAATGCAAGAGATGCAACAGGAAGTGGACAAGTATATCTCCCAGTTCAAAGAAGGGTATTTTAGCCCTCTTGCCATGCTTGCAAGAATGACGGAGGAACTTGGCGAGCTTTCTCGAGAGATCAACCACTATTACGGTGAAAAGCCGAAAAAGAGTACAGAAAAAGAGAATACGGTAGAAGAAGAGTTAGGTGACATGTTGTTTGTCATGATTTGCTTTGCCAATTCTTTGAATATAGATTTACAAGAAGCGCACGACCGCGTGATGGAAAAGTTTCAGACGCGGGACAAAGATAGATGGACAAGAATTGAGGAGGAAGAGGAATAATGGACAACATCAAGATTATACTGGCTGGACCGCGTGGACGCATGGGGCGTGAAGCGGTTGATTTGATACATAATGTAGATCATTTTCAATTAGTGGCGTGTCTGGATAGGGTGAACGAAGGGAAGTTGCTTTCCGAAGTTGATGGGTTTCCATCCATTGCGGCACCTATCTATAGCGATCCGGAACAATGCTTTCAAGAAGTGGAAGCGGATGTCCTGATAGACCTGACCACACCTGAAATTGGAAAAATTAATACAAAACTTGCGGTGGAGTATGGCATACGTCCTGTTGTCGGTACGACAGGATTTAATGAAGAGGAACTTCAGGAACTGACAGAGCTTGCCGAATCCAAAAAGATCGGTGTTATCATAGCCCCGAACTTTGCTGTGGGAGCCATCCTGATGATGAAATTCGCGCAAATGGCAGCAAAACATTTTCAGGACGTGGAAATTATGGAATTACATCATGATCGAAAACTGGATGCACCGTCTGGCACGGCAATCAAGACAGCTGAGTTGATATCAAAGACAAGGGAGCCGAAACGTCAAGGCCACCCTGAGGAAGAAGAAACAATCAAAGGGGCAAGAGGGGCTGAAACTAAAGACGGAATACGTATACATAGTGTGAGACTTCCAGGTCTTGTTGCACACCAAGAAGTGATGTTTGGCGGAGAAGGACAGTCCTTGACAATCAGGCACGATTCTTACAATCGGGCAAGCTTCATGTCAGGAGTGAAGCTATCAGTCGAAACGATTATGTCCTTGGAAGTACTGGTGTATGGTTTGGAAAATATTATCGAGTAACGGGGGAAACGGTCATGAAGGTAGCATTGATTGCACACGATAAGAAAAAACCGGATATGATACAATTTGCGACAGCTTATAAAAATGTACTGGAGAAGCATGAGATATTTGCCACAGGTACAACAGGACTTCGAATTTCAGAAGCCACGGGCCTGAATGTACATAGATTCCAATCGGGACCACTTGGAGGAGATCAGGAAATCGGGGCATTGATTGCTCAAAATAAGATGGATATGGTCATCTTTTTCCGCGACCCGTTGACTGCCCAGCCTCACGAGCCAGATGTCACTGCTTTGCTGAGACTATGTGATGTTTATTCCATTCCGCTTGCAACCAATATGGGAACAGCGGAGATATTGATTCACGGGCTTTCAAGAGGAGAACTTGGTTGGCGGGAAATTGTACATGGCAAAGAAGCGGAAACCGATGAGTGATCAACTAGACATCCTGGCATTCGGGGCCCATCCAGATGATGTGGAGATTGGCATGGCCGGCACTCTTGCAAAATATAAAGAACAAGGCTATAAAACCGGAATCTGTAATTTGACCTATGCGGAAAGATCATCCAATGGAACCGTTGAGATTAGGCAAAAGGAAGCAAATGATGCTGCTAAAATCCTTGAATTGGATGCACGCATTCAGCTTTCTTTACCAGATAGAGGTCTTTACCTAAGGGAAGAATACATACTTGAGATTGTGTCTGTCATCCGGAAATACAAGCCGCGTCTTGTTTTTGTACCATTTTACGAAGATCGTCACCCTGACCATGGGAATTGTGCCAAGTTGGTAGAAGAAGCTGTATTTTCCTCAGGTATCAAACGTGTGGCAGATTCTAAGGGGCAATCTGCACATAAAACTGAAAACCTTTATTTTTATCAGATAAATGGGTTACATAAACCGGAATTCTATATAGATATATCCAGCCAGATCGAGAAGAAGACAAAGGCGCTTGAAGCCTACACAAGCCAGTTTGAGAAAAACCCCGAAGGAGTGGACACACCGTTAACCAACGGGTATGTGGAGGCTGTCATCAGCCGGGAACGTGCATACGGAAAACAAATTGGTTCCATGTATGCAGAAGGATTTTTTGCAAAAGGACCAATTGTTCTTAACTATGATTTATTAGGTGGGATTTAATTGAAATTGAAAATCGGCATTACTTGCTATCCGACAGTTGGCGGATCAGGGGTAATTGCAACGGAATTGGGGAAGCTTTTGGCGGAAAAGGGACATGAGATCCATTTCATTTCCTCGAGTATGCCATTTCGACTAAACAAAGTATATAGCAACATCTATTATCATGAGGTGCAGGTGAATCAATATTCTGTCTTCCAGTACCCACCATACGATTTAGCCTTGGCTAGTAAAATGGCAGAAGTAGCAAAACGGGAAAAACTGGATCTATTGCATGTTCACTATGCCATTCCACATGCGGTATGTGCCTACCTGGCCAAAAAAATGACAGACGATAGACTGAAGATTGTGACGACCCTTCACGGGACAGATATAACGGTACTTGGCTACGATCCTTCTCTCAACGACATGATTCGATTTGGGATTGAGGGGTCTGACGTGGTGACAGCCGTATCCGAGTCACTTGTGCAACAGACATACGACTTACTTCAACCAAAGAAATCCATTCAAACCGTTTATAACTTCATTGATGAACGGGTCTATTTTAAAAAAGACACCCAGGACCTTAAAGTCCAATATGGAATAGCAGATGAAGAGAAGGTCATCATCCACGTCTCTAATTTCCGCAAGGTGAAACGTGTACAAGATGTAGTGAAGTCCTTTCACCTTATAGAAAAGAAAATCCCATCAAAGTTGCTGCTTGTCGGGGATGGACCAGAGATATCGGTCGTATGTAATCTTGTGAGAGAACTGGGCCTTAAAGATAAAGTGTTGTTTCTTGGTAAGCAAGAGAATCTGGAAGATTTATACTCCATTAGTGACCTTATGCTTCTTTTATCTGAAAAAGAGAGCTTTGGACTTGTATTACTTGAAGCGATGGCGTGTGGCGTTCCATCTGTCGGTACAAAAATCGGAGGTATACCTGAAGTAATCGATAATGGAAAAACAGGTTACCTCAGTGATGTGGGAGATGTAGAAGATATTGCCCGAAATGCCATAGAGATATTGGGAGATACCACTTTACATACTAAATTTGCGGAGAATGCCATATCAAGAGTAAAAGAACACTTCAGTTCACAAAGAATAGTAGAACAGTACGAAGAGATGTACAAGCAATTGATCGATAACCCAAGTGAAAGTTGAGGGAATAACGATGCACAAAGCCTTCCATCAAGGTAGTCTGATTATCGAACGTTTAGAAGAAAACGGACATGAAGCTTACTTTGTGGGGGGCTCTGTTCGCGACACCTTAATGAATAGAGTAATAGGTGATATAGATATTGCCACATCTGCCACTCCCGAAGAAATTCAGGCTATTTTTCCAAAAACGATAGATGTCGGAGCAGAGCATGGAACCATCATTGTCGTGACATCCGAGCAGGAGAGCTATGAGGTGACGACGTTTCGGACAGATGGAACCTATACTGATAACCGCCACCCTGACAACGTGACATTTGTGAAAAGCTTGGAGGAAGATTTAAAACGCAGGGACTTCACCATGAACGCCATTGCCATGGACAAGGATGGTAAAATACTGGACCCTTTCCATGGAGAAAGTGATATTGAAAGAAGAGTTATTAGAACCGTTGGGAAAGCAACAGAGCGATTCAAAGAAGATGCCCTACGAATGCTTCGTGCCGTTCGCTTTTCCAGTCAATTGTCCTTTTTCGTGGAAACGGACACGTTTATCGCTATACAAAAAGATCGAGCCCTTTTAGAGATGGTTTCCATTGAAAGGAAAACGATGGAAATGGAAAAGCTACTAAAAGGACAAGGTGTTAAAAATGCTCTGGAGCTTTTGGTGACAACTGGACTTCACACATTCCTCCCTCATTTTGAAGAAAAGGGCAATCATTTGAAAGAGCTTGCTAAACTACCTGTATATGAACTTCAAAGTCGTTCTGCTTTATGGGCGTTGTTGGTCATTGTCTTAAATGTGGATGATGTGGAAACATTCCTGAACAGTTGGAAGCTGCCGAAAAAGGTAACGAAGGCTGCACAAGAGAATCTGAAGGTGATAGAACAGGTCAAACGAATGGGATGGGTAAAGGAAATCATCTACAGGTCAGGACTTGAGCAATCATTAGAAGCTCATCAAGTAATGGCTGTCTTAGGATGGGAGAACAAGAGTAAGAGTGTCCAAATCCATAAAATATACAACGCTCTGCCTATTCACAGTCTTAAAGATATCGTTTTGGATGGTCATGACCTTGTAGAAATTGCAGGAGAGAAACGGGGAAAATGGATCGCCATGCTTTATCAGGATTTGGAAATGGCATTGATTCATGAGAAAACACAAAATGAGAGAGCGGCTTTGAAGGAGTGGGTATGTAATTGGCTACAGAAATACGATCAAAACTACTGAAAATGTTTACGGAAATAGAGGGTGACTTCCTATCTGGCCAAAAGATTAGCGAAGAGCTCGGATGTTCAAGGACGGCTGTGTGGAAGCATATAGAAGACTTGAGGCAGGAAGGTTATGAGCTCGAGGCAGTGAGAAGGAAAGGTTACCGTATTAAAACGATTCCTGATAAAATCTCCCACAATGAAATCTCACTGGGATTGAAAACGGAAGTTCTCGGGAGGAAGGTCCATTTTGAGGAATCGGTCACTTCCACTCAAAGGATCGCGCATCAACTAGCGTATGACGGCGCACCGGAGGGGACCTTAATTGTTGCGGAAGAACAGACGGCCGGCCGGGGTAGGTTGAGCAGGGAGTGGTATTCACCAAAACACACAGGTATCTGGATGAGTCTCATCCTCCGTCCTAATCTTCCACCTGCAAAAGCTCCTCAATTGACACTTTTAACGGCAGTAGCAATCACACAAGCCATTGAAGAGGTGACAGGTTTACGCCCGGATATAAAATGGCCGAATGATATATTGATTAACAAAAAGAAAACGGTGGGTATACTGACGGAAATGCAAGCAGAGGCGGACAAAATAAATTCCGTTATCATCGGTACCGGTATTAATGTAAATCAAGCAATAGAGCACTTCCCGGAAGAACTTCACTCTATTGCCACCTCTCTTTCCATTGAGCTTGGTGAAACTGTCAATCGTGCCGAGCTTATTCAAACGATTTTATTCAAATTTGAAAATTTATACCATAAGTATCTGGAGCATGGGTTTTACCCAATAAAGTTACTGTGGGAGTCTTATGCGATCAGTATCGGCAAGAGGATCATTGCCCGTACCATATCAGGCACTTTAGAGGGTAGGGCAATAGGGATTACAGAGGATGGAGTACTAATGCTAGAAGATGATCAAGAACAGATCCATTATATTCACTCAGCGGATATTCAACTTGGAAGCGATTAATGATAGCATCTTTCCCAAACATATTCTATAATAGTGGTGATGGGCAGTATCTTATAGAACTGCACCTTCAGAATTATTGAGTAATGAAGTAATACCAACCAAATATCTGCCTTGATCCAAAGGACTGGGACAGAGGGATTGAACTGAATTTGTTTAATTATGCTATACAACCATCCTTCTTTCGCATGCGCAAAAGAAGGATTTTTTTCGGTTCATTTCCTCTCCTTATCAAAAAGGTTCTAATAATTTTCTTGATACTCTAGCTGTTGATTATAGCAAAAGGCGAAGACTCAGGCGGGAGGTGGCGCTTAGGGGAGACCCCGCAGGTTTACCGAGGAGGCTCCCCAAGTGCCCCGCGGAAAGCGAAGTCCATTGCGGAAATCAACAGCGGCGATCAATGGAGCCTATCAAAAAGGAGGAAGGAAAATGAAAAGTACGTCGGATTTTTTGAAAATGAAGAAGAATGATGAAAAAATCGCCATGCTGACGGCATACGATTACCCATCTGCCAAGCTGGCAGAAGAAGCAGGAGTGGACATGATCCTTGTAGGTGACTCCCTGGGGATGGTCGTCCTTGGATACGAATCCACTGTACCTGTGACAGTCGAAGATATGATCCATCACACCAAAGCAGTAAAACGTGGAGCGACCTCCACCTTTATTGTGACAGACATGCCATTCATGTCGTACCATCTTTCTATGGAAAACACCCTTCAAAATGCCAAAAGGATTGTCCAGGAGTCGGGAGCGCATGCGCTTAAAGTGGAAGGTGGGGGAGAGGTCTTCCATGTCATTTCTTCACTGACCAGTGCAGGGATCCCGGTGGTGGCACATCTTGGCCTTACCCCTCAATCAGTAGGAGTCCTCGGAGGGTATAAAGTCCAAGGAAAAGATGTGGAAAGCGCCAAGAAAATGATACAGGATGCAAGAACTGCTGAAGAAGCAGGTGCCATGGCACTTGTCCTGGAATGCGTGCCGAAACAGCTCGCGAGGGATATTGCCGCACAGCTTTCCATTCCTGTCATCGGGATCGGGGCAGGTGTGGAAGTGGACGGACAGGTACTGGTGTACCATGATGTGGTCAAATATGGCGTAGACCGTGTACCAAAGTTTGTACAATCGTATGCCGACTCCCAGACATCGATGAAGGACGGCTTGCGTCAATTTGTAGGGGAAGTGAAAGATAAGACATTTCCCAAAGCGGAACACAGTTTTACCATGAAAGAGGAGACATTGCATCGACTATACGGGGGATAACTAGCGTGGAGATTATAAAGAAGATTAAGGACATGCAGCATGTCATAAAAATAGAAAAACAAAAAGGCAAGAAGGTTGGCTTCGTTCCCACAATGGGCTTTTTGCATGAAGGGCATCAGACATTGCTCAAGGAAGCAAGGGACAATAATGATATCGTCGTATTGAGTATTTTTGTCAACCCGCTTCAATTTGGCCCAAATGAAGATTTTGATGCCTATCCGCGTGATTGCATTCGGGATGAAGGCATTGCCAAGAATCTGGGTGTAGACTATTTGTTTTACCCGAGTGTGGATGAAATGTACAAAGGTGAACGAACAACATTGATAAAAGTGGAGAAGCGAGTGGACGTTCTTTGCGGAAAGCATCGTCCAGGACATTTTGATGGGGTAGCAACCGTCGTCATGAAGCTGTTTCAGATTGTGTCACCGGACAGGGCTTATTTTGGCATGAAAGACGCACAACAAGTGGCAGTGATTGACGGACTGATCAATGATTATCATTTACCAATTGAATTGGTACGTGTGGACACGGTAAGAGAGGAAGACGGACTCGCGAAAAGTTCGCGAAATGTGTACTTGAGTGAGAAAGAAAGAGAGAAGGCTCCATATCTATATAAAGCGCTCATCCTTGGAAAAGAGAAAGTGCTGGAAGGACAAAAGGATTTCCTGAAAGTGAAGAAGGACTTGGAAGAATATATCACCCTTCATACTGGAGCCCATGTGGAATATTTGGAAATATACGCCTACCCTACTCTTCAGGAATTACAAGCGCCAATGGAGGATCAGAACATCATTATAGCCTTGGCAGTGAAATTCTCTAAGGCAAGACTAATCGACAACATTGTTTTTTCATATAATAAGGGGGAATAGTAAGTGTTTCGTACTTTAATGAATGCAAAAATACATCGCGCCCGAGTAACAGAATCCAACTTGAATTATGTAGGGAGCATTACAATCGACGAAGATATCTTGGATGCAGTAGGCATGGTAGCCAATGAAAAAGTCCAAATTGTAAATAACAACAATGGTGCACGCTTTGAAACCTATATCATTCCAGGTAAAAGAGGTGGTAAAGACTTCTGCCTTAACGGTGCTGCAGCGAGATTGGTTCAAGAAGGCGATGTCATTATCGTCCTATCCTATGCAATGATGGCAGAGGAAAAAGTAAAAAATCATCAGCCTAAGGTTGCTGTTATGAATGAATATAACGAAATTGTAGAGATGCTAGGCACAGAGCCGGCTGCTACTATTATGTAATTTTGATCCCCCTTATGAATAGGGGGTTTTTCTATTCCTTCTATGGGAAAAATAAAAATACATATTACTTTCAACGGGTGTCTATGGTACCTTTTATATATGCTTAAACAGATGTAATGAGGTGTAGTTAAATGAAACAGCGATATGTGGTTCTCGACTTGGAAACGACAGGGAATTCCCCGAAAAAAAAGGACAAAATAATACAAGTTGGCGCTGTTTTGATTGAAGAGGGCGAAATAGTGGAGCGTTTTTCGAGCTTTGTAAATCCTGAATGTGCCATTCCTCCATTTATTGAGCAGTTAACAAATATAAAACAGGAAATGGTCGATCGTGCTCCAACCTTCCAGCAGATTGCACCAATGTTGAATGAAATGCTTGAAGGGTCCTCTTTGGTGGCACACAATGTCCCGTTTGATCTTTCTTTCTTACAACATGAATTGAGGTCAAGTGGCTTTCCGGCTTTTTCAGGAAACACCTATGATACAGTGGAACTAGCCAGGATTCTGCTACCAACACAAAAAAGCTATAAATTGACGGACCTATCCGTCTATTATCAGCTGGATCATGATAATCCACATAGAGCTGACAGTGATGCTGAAGCTACCGCTATTATATTCCTAAAGCTTTTAGAGAAGATAAATATGCTTCCTTCCATCACAATCAAGCAGTTACATACATTTCTACATACCATGAAAAGTGACATTCACCTTTTATTTCAATCACAAGGAGGAATCACTTCAGAAGAATATGCCCTATACGAAAATAAGCTGGTGGTCAAAAAAAATAGGGAATACAGTTTGAAGGAAAAAGCCCAATATAAAAGTGATATTTTGACACGTTTGACCACTCTTTTGAAGCAGGTGGGGAATGATGTGAGTGATCTCTTGGATTCAAGGCAGCATGGATTACTGGAACTCCCTTCTTCAGAGACAAAGAAATTAAATCATATACTAGGCGCCTTGGTGTTTGCGCTCCATAAAGGCAAACAGGTTGGAATCTCTTCTATGAGGTCGGATACAAAAAGAATGTTTGAAAAGTTGATCCATACCAGTACACCAGGTTCTGCTTTCATCACTTCTGAAATAAAAGGGAGATATTATTATCTTAGCTTACCTAGATTCTCTGCTACCCTGGAAGAGGAAGATGATAATTATGACGCTGTACTCACAAAAGCACAGATATTAGTGTGGTTAACGGAAACGGAAACAGGCGATATGGAGGAGCTTTCTCTGTCTTCAGGCGGAAGGTTGTTATGGGATGAGATTAACTGTACATTCGATAGGACCCAGGAAAAAGAAGAGATTGATTTTTGCTTTTATCGGCGTGCCATCAAGAAAATGGATGAAGCCTATGTTATTTTTACCAACCATCACTTTCTCGCCAAGGAGATTTGGAAGCCGGATGTTTTTAAGGATTTAGATTATTTTCTCGTAGAGGATGCTAATTTCTTTCAACAAAATGTCAGCAGGTTTCTTGGCAAGCAAATAAGCTATCTTGATATATATTTTGCTTTAACGAAACTAAAGGAAACACCTATTGTAACGCAAGCAAAAGAAGAGCTCGATGAAGCATTCAGGATGATTAGAAGCTATTGTCTTTCAAGGACAAAGAAGACTAAGCAAAGAGCCGTATATAGATTTGATCTATTGAAAGAGAAGTCTCCTGGCTGGTTTGCTGTCTTGGAAGCGGCACAGCGTCTCAGCATGAAACTAACAGAGGTACTTCATTCGTTGGAAAACCGCGGGGGAGAAGTGGGAACACACCAAGAGTCCGACTTACTTCCGTTGAGAAAAATGAGGGACACCTTTTATTCGCTCTTATTTGTGGGAAGGGTCAATGCATTGACATGGTTCGATGTCCTAGCAAAAGGTGCTAAGAATTCAGTTACCATCTATGAACAACCCATCGATATTTCACAGAGCTTGGCGGAAAAATTCTATCAGAAAAAAAGCAGTATCCTATTCGTTTCACAGGCATTAAGTGTGGATGACCACTTTGATTATATGATAGAAGAATTAGGGTTGACCGACTTCTATCCTAAAACAGTTACTTATAAAGATAATGGTGATGTTGGGTATCCGGGAGTTTATATCCCTACGGATATGCCAACCATCACAAGGGGTAAGAATGAAATGTTTGTACAAATGGCGGGTATTCAAATTAAAGAGTTACTTGCCGAGAAAGGTGGGAGGATCCTTGTCACATTTTCTTCGCTTGAAATGTTAGGAGCCGTATACCAGGAAATCAAGTCTCTTCCCAATTCCGATGAAACAGTAGTGGTCAGTCAAAGTAGCATGACCGGTGGCAAACAGAAGATCCTGAAGGCAGCCTCTAATTTTGAAAAAGCCATTCTCCTAGTCTCTAACAGCTTTTTAGAAGACGTATCCTTGAATGATGAGCAAATAGACACATTAGTGGTTATACGTTTACCATTTAAAGCGATGGATGAACCCGTGATGGCAGCGAGAATTTCCAATGTGGAAGGTCAAGGGCGAAATTCCTTTACAGATGTATCCCTGCCAATGGCCGTTTTGAGTTTCAAGAAAATGATAGGGGTCTTCCTAGAAGAAGGTCGTTCAAAGGATATTTTTATCTTTGACAGAAGAGTCGTGGATAAACGGTATGGTAGTTCGTTTATCGATGCCATTCCGAATGCCATCGTGAAAAAAGATTCTTTTTTTTCCATATTGAATAGTATGAATTAGTTCCTTTTTAGTTAGGTTAATACAGTGTATATCTAACTAAGAAGCGGAATGGATGAATTTGATGTGGAATTTGGTGACCATTTGTATCTTGCTGTTCAATTGGGGAATATTTCAGCCAGAACTTCCCCATGATGTGGAAAAAATCAATTTGAATTTATCCAAAGAGGAAATAGCCTTCACATTTTTTGACCTGTCACAAGGGGAAAGTACATTGATACAATCAAGTACAGGGGACAACATCCTCCTAAATACCGGCGGACCGGAAGCAGGGGAAGAGCTATTATATTACCTTGATATATATGGTGTGGAAGAACTGAAAACTGTTATTGTCACAAGTGAAGCAGATGAGTATATCGGTAATCTTCAAAGTGTTGTGAAAAATATACAAGTTCAAAATATCGTGCTCCCCGATGCTTCCATGGATCTTCCATTACAAATGAAGAAAGAGACATGGGAAGAAGGGGATATCACTCAACTTTTCGAGGGTCTAAATGGTGAATTATTAAGTAAGGGTAATAAAGATGATCATTTTACCATGGATATCTTACTGGAATATAAGGGCACGAATATTCTCTACATGACAAGCGCAATGGAAGAAGTAGAAAATAAACTAATGGCAAAGAAAGATTTAAGTGTGGTAAACATTCTCAAAGTGGGGGATTTTGGAAACCCTTCCGGTACGACCGAAGCTTTTCTTGAGGAATGTGATCCACAAGTAGCCATTGTATTTTATAAGGACGACCAAAAAGGTATTACAGACGTACTGGAGCGTCTTCACGAAACGTGGATGGATATTTATCAGACCCGCCAAGTGGGTAATATTTCTGTGAAGGCAAAAGATCATGATTACCAGGTGTATACGATCACACTTGACGCATATAGATCCATGTCCTAAAAAAGGGTGAATCTTCCTTTTAGAAAGATTCACCACTCAAACTGGTGTGGGATAGGAGTAAAATTTTATACATTCATGTACATCAATGTACTAAACTGAATAGAAACTGTTATAATGTGTTTGAACACTATAGGTGATTCAGTACTTATATTCTAACCGACTCTGAGGGTGAGTATGAGTAACAAAAATTGTTTGGACGCAGGAGGATTTTGGGATGGAAAGCAAAATCGAAATATTATCAACCGTAACAGTGGAGAATTCATCCGATTTGTACAAGATTGTGGATACATTGAACAGAACGTTAAAAAGAGAAAATCTAATGTTTGGTCTTGCACTTGACCAGGAAAACCAGGAAAAAGCAGTTTTTACCATATATCGTACATAAAGAAGTGATGAAATGAAAAAGTGGATTATCTTCAGCATTATCATGGTTGCCATTATAGTTTTGTGGCAAGTCATCAGTATATATCTAACCGCTATGTCTCCTGTTAAGGATGAGATGGAGCGTGCAACAGAAATTGTAAAGCAGGAAGCAAATCTGAATACAATGGAAGAAGTTACAACATATAATGGAACACATTCTTACATCATTGTGCAAGGTACCAATGAGGACAATGAAGAGATGGTTGCATGGGTGAACGAGGAAAATGAAATCGTTCATTTAGCGAAAGCAGAAGAGGGAATCCCAAAGGAAGAGGTACTAAACTATCTTCAAACTGACAGAGAACCAAAAGAAATCATTTCTGTCATGTTGGCAATGGAAAAGAATACGCCCCTGTGGGAAATCAAGTTCAAAGATAATAATGATCAATATAATCTCCATTACATCCGATATGAAAATGGAGAATACTTTCAACGAATAATCTTTTAATGGTAGCGGGAGGAACTATAGATGAAATTAGCCAAGCGAGTATCAACACTAACACCATCAACGACATTGGAAATCACGGCAAAAGCAAAGGAATTGAAGGATGCGGGTCATGATGTAATCGGGCTTGGTGCAGGGGAGCCGGACTTTAATACGCCTGCTCATATTTTGGAAGCCGCCAAAGAAGCGATGGATAAAGGATTTACAAAATATACGCCGTCTGGTGGTTTACCGGCTTTGAAAAAGGAAATAATCAATAAACTTGAGCGTGATCAAGAGCTAACTTATAAGCCTTCCGAGGTAATCGTATGTATCGGTGCTAAACATGCTCTTTATACGTTGTTCCAGGTTATCCTTGATGAGGGCGACGAAGTAATCATCCCTACTCCATATTGGGTCAGCTATCCCGAGCAGGTGAAATTGGCTGAAGGTGTCCCAGTATATGTAGAAGGCAAGGAAGAAAATCAATTTAAAATTACAGCCGAACAACTAAAAGCAACGATCACGGACAAGACAAAAGCGGTAGTATTGAACTCCCCAAGCAATCCCACAGGAATGGTTTATAGCAAGGAAGAACTTGTGGAGTTAGGAAAAGTATGTTTAGAGCATGATATCTTGATCGTTTCTGATGAGATCTATGAAAAGCTTCTATATGATGGAAACAAACATGTCTCCATTGCCCAACTGTCTCCAGAACTCAAAAATCAAACAATCATCATCAATGGGGTGTCCAAATCACACTCTATGACAGGATGGAGAATAGGATATGCAGTCGGTAACCAGACCATAATCAGTGCGATGACGAACCTGGCAAGCCACAGCACATCAAACCCTACTTCCATTTCACAGTATGCAACAATCGCTGCCTATCAAGGGCCTCAGGATGATGTAGAATTGATGAGAACAGCATTTGAAGAACGACTGAATATCATGTTTGATAAGTTGAATCAGATTCCTGGCTTTCATTGCCTTAAGCCTCAAGGAGCCTTCTATCTATTCCCAAAAGCGATAGAAGCGGCTAAATTGGCAGGTTTTGACGACGTGGACAGCTTTGTAAAAGCATTATTGGAAGAGGAAAAAGTAGCGCTTGTACCAGGATCCGGCTTTGGAGCGGATGACTATGTCCGACTATCTTATGCCACAAGCCTCGATCTTTTAGAAAGTGCAGTGGAAAGAATCGCAAACTACATGGCAAAAGTAACGGCTAAGTAACAAAGCCTCTCAACAGCGGTGATTAAACAATACCTTAAATCAAAGACTTTTTCAGTGGCCTCCAACGAAGTGAGGAGGCTTTCGGAATAGCGGAAGCGCCTGTAACAGTGTTCAACGGTTATATGCAAATCTAATCTTCTAGAGGTGTCGAAAGGCTAAGTACCATTACTTAGCCTTTCTCTGTTTAGAAAGTGTTTGCTTACAATATTACAGGCTTGTATAATAGAGGATATGTACATAAATGTGTAAATATATTAGCTAGAACAATGTTGGAGGGAACAAAGAAGTGAAAACAACGATAGCAGAAGTACATAAACATGTTGGAGAAGAAGTAACCATCGGTGCTTGGATTGCCAACAAACGATCAAGTGGAAAGATTGCTTTCTTACAACTAAGGGACGGCTCCGGTTTCATTCAAGGAGTGGTTGTGAAAGCGGAAGTGGACGAGTCTGTATTCCAAGCAGCCAAATCTGTTACGCAAGAAACATCCGTATATGTTACTGGTGTTGTGCGTGAAGATGAAAGATCTCCATTTGGATACGAATTAGGAGTTACAGGAGTGGAAGTCATTCATGAAGCGGTGGATTATCCAATCACTCCTAAAAATCACGGTACAGAATTCCTTATGGATAACCGTCATTTATGGTTACGCTCCAAAAAGCAGCATGCCATCATGAAAATCCGAAATGAAGTAATTCGTGCAACTTACGAATACTTTAACGACAATGGGTTCTCCAAAGTTGATCCACCAATCCTGACCGGAAGTGCGCCAGAAGGGACATCCGAACTTTTTGCGACCAAGTACTTTGATGAGGATGCCTACCTTTCACAAAGTGGACAACTTTACATGGAAGCGGCAGCGATGGCACTAGGGAAAGTATTCTCCTTTGGTCCTACATTCCGTGCAGAAAAATCCAAAACCAGACGCCACTTAATCGAATTCTGGATGATCGAACCGGAAATGGCGTTCTACGAATTTGATGACAACCTTGTTGTACAGGAACAATATGTGTCATACATTGTTCAGTCGGTAGTAAAGAACTGCAAATTGGAACTAGGTATTTTGGACAGAGATGTATCAAAGCTTGAAAAGATCCAAGCACCATTCCCTAGAATCTCGTATGACGATGCCATTAAATTCTTGAATGAGAAGGGCTTTGACGATATTAAGTGGGGCGACGATTTTGGAGCTCCTCATGAAACAGCGATTGCAGAGACCTATGATATGCCTGTATTCATCACGCATTATCCTGTAGGAATCAAACCTTTCTACATGCAACCACATCCAGAGCGTGATGACGTTGTATTGTGTGCAGACTTGATTGCACCAGAAGGCTATGGCGAAATCATCGGTGGATCTGAGCGTATCCATGATTATGAACTATTGAAACAGCGTTTAAAAGAGCACAACTTAGAATCTGATGCTTATAAATGGTACTTGGAGCTTCGTCAATACGGTTCCGTGCCTCACTCAGGCTTTGGACTTGGCTTGGAACGTACTGTTGCATGGATCAGTGGAACAGAGCATGTAAGAGAAGCTATTCCATTCCCAAGATTGCTTAACCGATTGTATCCTTAATATTATTTTTATTATGATGGGTCACCCGTTTTTTGCGGGTGCCTGTTTTTATTGTTGGGGTAGTGTTTGAAGTGGTGCGGGGAATTTGTCTATTAAGCTGCTTCGTTGGACCTTGGTGCTTCTAAGCAAAAAAACATTGAAATATTATAGAAAAATGCTTATTTTTATGATGAAAATTTACTTCGGACATTCTTCTTCATCATTCGGACAAAAAATGCTGAAATTAGCTTAGGTACGGACATAGAACAGAGGGCTTTGGACAATTTTTACAAGGCCTTTGGACATTGATTTTTTTGGTTCGGACAATTTATGAAAAACTTCAGTCAAGAATGCAAAATCTTTGGACAACTTTAAGAAAACTTTGGATAAGATTAAGAAATCTTCGGACATTTGAACTGCCCAGTTTGTTTTGACTCATCATTCCCACCAAAAGCTTTCTTTAGATCTCTTTGAAAAATATTCCCCTATGAAGATGTCCTATAAATTTGTTATACTTATCGAAGAGGTGTCTCAAATGAAAAAAGAGCAATTTATTGAATTTATGGAAGAAGGGAACCTTACCGTCCCTAAATACTTATTAAATAATTATGTCAATCTTGGGCTAAATGAAAAAGAATTTTTACTTCTCCTACATGTACATTCTTTTGTGGAAAGCGGAATAATTTTTCCAACCCCAATGGAAATCGCAGATAAGATGACGATAGACCCCACTGAGTGTATGGAAATACTACGTCATCTACTCCAAAAAGGGTATGTATCCATCAGTGATGAAATGGATGAATACTCCATCAAATACGAACGCTATTCTCTCCAACCCCTCTGGGAAAAAATGATTCACTACATGATGGACCAAAACAAGCAAGCCGCTCAACAGTCGAACCATGAGCATGAAGTAAACTTGTATACAGTGTTTGAGCAGGAATTTGGAAGACCTTTGTCTCCTTTTGAATGTGAATCATTAAATATGTGGATGGACCAGGATCACCATGATCCAACTATAATAAAAGCTGCGCTAAGAGAAGCGGTCATTTCAGGGAAATTGAATTTCCGCTATATTGATCGCATTTTATTTGAATGGAAAAAGAATGGAATAAAAACAATCAACCAAGCAAATGAGTATGGCAAAAAGTTTCGTAAGAATCAACACAAGCCTACTTCTGTACCAC
Source organism: Sutcliffiella horikoshii (assembly GCF_021991925.1). Lineage (GTDB taxonomy): Bacteria > Bacillota > Bacilli > Bacillales > Bacillaceae_I > Sutcliffiella_A > Sutcliffiella_A horikoshii_F. Next base: position 165,882 of record NZ_RXZI01000006.1, read on the forward strand.
CAAATAAGTCGAACAACAACACGGTTCCATTTTACAACTGGCTTGATTAACAACAAGGGGGCACGTAATGAAAGAATTGCGTGTTCCTTTTTCTATCAATAGTGAAAGGCAGGACCTACTGATGTTAAACCTGAAACAGATAAAAGAGGTAGTAGAGGTCATGGGCGAAATGTTTCCCGATGCCCATTGTGAATTAAACCATAAGAACCCATTTGAACTTGTGATTGCTGTAGCACTATCAGCCCAATGTACCGATGCACTCGTCAACAAAGTGACAAAGAATTTGTTTGAAAAATATCAAAAACCTGAGGACTATCTTGCTGTTTCGTTGGAAGAGTTGCAACAGGACATCCGTTCCATCGGTCTTTTCAGAAACAAAGCAAAGAACATTCGCAGTCTATGTCATATGTTACTTGAAGACTATGGTGGGGAGGTACCTAGAGAGCGGGATGAACTCGTTAAACTACCGGGAGTAGGAAGAAAAACGGCTAATGTAGTGGTATCCGTAGCCTTCGGTGTACCGGCTATCGCAGTGGATACTCATGTCGAAAGAGTTAGCAAACGACTGGGGATCTGCAAATGGAAAGATAGTGTTTTAGAAGTGGAAAAAACATTGATGAGAAAAATTCCAATGGAAGAATGGTCAGCTACTCATCACCGCCTCATCTTCTTTGGTCGCTATCATTGTAAGGCTCAAAATCCTCAGTGTGAAAGTTGTCCGTTGTTGGAGATGTGTAGAGAAGGAAAGAAGAGAATGAAAAAGAAGGTGGGTTAATGAAGATTCCTGAGGCGTTTGTTCATCCTTACTTTTATACCAAACTGGACTCCATCCATATCACTCATTTTGATGTGGAGGATATCATCACCGTCCCGTTTAAATATGATATTGCCTACTACCTTGGCGCTGCCCCACATGGTTTACCTTGGGAGAATACAAGTGATAGCATTCCATCACTCCTTTCGAGCTGGAAGGCAAAGGAGGATATTCTCAACAGCCTGCATCAAAAAAGGGATAGGAAAGCAGCGAAGGATGAGATGATACCTGCCATAGCATGGTATCTTCAAATGCAGTTTTGGATCAATGGACAACCTGTCAGAAGTATAAGTGATTGGAAGAGGGACGTTAAGTCGTTAAAGTGGAAGCCAGTGAATGTAGAGGAGAGGCTTGACTTTATCATAAAGAAACCGGAGTTGTTTCATGCTTATATTCAATTACAACAACTCTTTACGGAATGTACCAAGCTCTTTTATAAAAGCAAAGCGTTACAAAAGTAACCCAAGAGGCTACCGAATACAGGGTAGCCTCTTGTGGTATAAAAATTAGTTTGCCCATTTATTTCATGGCTTCGCTTTCCGCGGGCTGTCAGGAAGCCTCCTTGGGCTGATACCCTGGACCCGCGAGGTCTTTCTTCCCTCTTCAGTCTACGCTCCTTACGCTTCGATCAACTAGAGTATTTCATCATTTAAGCTACATCATAAATAAAGAGGCTACCATGTAGATGGTAGCCTCTTTGTTCTGTATTAGTCGTTGTCGTCAGAGTCATTATTATTGCCACGGCCCTGACCATTACGGTTGGTGTTGCTCTGTGTATTGGTACCGTCTGTTTCCTCACCGTCCCCAGGAGGCTCTTCGCCATCTCCAGGAGGTTCCTCACCGTCTCCAGGGGGCTCTTCGCCATCTCCAGGAGGTTCTTCACCGTCCCCAGGAGGCTCTTCGCCATCCCCAGGAGGCTCTTCCCCGTCCCCAGGAGGAGTTGGAATTTCTGGGATGATGCTATCATCTTCATCCTCTACAGCTTCAGGAATAGTAATGGTTTGAGAGGCTGCGTCACTTCTGTTTTCGTTGTTTTCATCCTGTACGGCAATCAGTTCAAATGTGAATGTTGCTCCAGGGTCTGGTGATTCTACAACTAATCCAAGATCTTTTGTTTCTGTCAATGGTTGAGGGGAACCTTCATTAACAGCTACGTTAATGACGAAGGTTACACCCGCGATGCGGTCTTCTGGATAATCCCAGTTTAGATTGATAACATTTGCTTCTTCATCATACTGAGCGGTAAAGCCAGTAGGGGCAGGAAGCTTGTCATATTCTTTTGAGACCTCAGTTGGTTCTGTTCCTTTAACAAAGTATTCGTTCGTAATCTGATCAGAAGGTGTAAACTCGCTCGCTTTTAATGGAGGATTCGAGCCCTTCTCGATTGGGACACGCACGACACTGTTAGGAACAGGGAAATCCGCTTTATCTTCACTTGTAGTGGAAATTCTCTCCATCAATTGCTTGAAGATAATCCGTGACAAATACTGATCTTGATTCACACCATCAATAGGGCGCAAATAATTATCTTCGCCTGTTCTTCTGAAACCGGTCCAAACTGCAGCAGTATAGCTTGGCGTGTAACCTGCAAACCATGTACTAGGGACACCGCCATTTGGAATACCAAATTCATTGATCGTATCTTTTGAAAAGTTGGTCGTTCCCGATTTACCGGCAATATTCAATCCGGGTACGTTTGCAGCGGTAGCTAAGCCGCTTCTGACAGATGTTTTCAGCATATCTGTAATCATAAACGCGGTAGAGTCTTTCATCACAACTTCTGACTCTTTATTTAAATTGACACTTGTACCGTCTTGGAAGACAACTTTGGTTACAGCAAAAGGTTCCGTGTAAACCCCACCACTACCGAAAGAGCTGTATGCTCCAGCCATTTGAAGAGGCGACACACCATTTGTGAATCCACCAATCGCATAGGCCTCGTTGATTTCTTCCTCTAAAGGGATTCCCAATTTAACGGCAAAATCACGGGCACGGTCAAGACCAACTTCTTGTAGCGCTTTTAGTGCAGGAATGTTTCGGGAGTCCGCTAAATGCTGTCTCATGCTAAGATAGCCTTTATGTTTGTTGTCCCAGTTATTCAACTCGGTACCGGATGAGTACTTGTATGGTTCATCATTAATCTGATGATAGGTGGACCAATCCAAATATTCGATTGCAGGTGCATAATCCAGTATCGGCTTGATTGCGGAAGCAGGCTGAACCTTGATGTCGGTGGCGTAGTTAGTTCCTGTCTTCATATGATTGCGTCCGCCACCGATAGCTCGAATCTCCCCACTTTGTGTATCTATTAGAGCGATGCCTGCTTGATAGTCTTCATTGTCTAGATGTGGGATACCACTTTCATCTGACAAGATATATTCCACTTCTTCTTGTGCATTTACATCTAGGGTAGTATAAATCTCCAACCCATCCGCTTGAGGGTCGACATCGCCTAACTGATCCGAGATCTCTTCAATGACACGGTCAATAAAAGCGTTGTATTTGTTGGAGTAGTTTGTTTTTTCTACATCGTCGGTGAGCGTGGCATCAACAGGTGTTGCTTTTGCTTCATCGGCTTCTTCCTGCGTAATCTTGCCATGTTTCACCATCAGGCTAAGGACGATATTACGTCGCTTTTCCGCATTTTCAGGGTTTGTTACAGGATTATAGCTGTTAGGACTCTGAGGAAGTCCTGCAAGCATGGCAGCTTCATGTAACTCAAGTTCGTCCAAAGTTTTCCCATAATAATTATTTGCAGCATTGGAAATTCCATAAGCATAGTTAGAAAAATAGATTCGGTTTAAGTACATTTCCAATATTTCGTCTTTTGTAAAACGAGATTCCAATTGATAAGCTAGGTAAAATTCCTGTGCTTTACGTTTTAAGGTTTTATCGGTAGAAAGGAAAGATAGTTTTACAAGTTGTTGGGTGATGGTACTACCACCCTCGGAACCAAATCCTCTTGTGACGTTAGCCAATACAGCCCCCGCGAGTCGTCGGTAATCCACTCCGTTATGCTCATAAAATCGTACATCCTCTGTTGCAAGGAAAGCATCTTTTACAAGATCCGGTATATCATCTGAATCTACATATTCCCTTGCTTCATGGCCACCGATCTCAGCAGCTAACTCCCCATCCATTCCATAAACTTTCGATGGAACAGGAACCTTAAGTAACGTTTCGTCTAAAGGGGGGGTACTTTGTACATAATAAGCGAATGTTCCTATACCGGTTAATAAGCCAACAAGTCCAATAATAAGTGCGGATAAAAATATCTTTTTGAAAAGGCCTTTTTTGGAACCTTTCTTCTTTGTTCCGTTCTTGGCATTTCTTTCTTCTGCCATCGCTTTTCTTCTTTGTTCTCTCGATTGATACTTTTCAGTCATGTTTCAGACCTGCCTTTCTTTACTCTTACAGATATCCAGGGCTTCTAATAATACATGTCGATAATTTTAATGTAATCGATTCTAGGCTGGTAGCCTTGTGGAATCAAGTATCCATCCCGTTCCACTTCTAGTTTTGTAATAGATTTTCTTTCCCCGGATTCTTTCCTTTCCCAATAATGAAATAGTTTCTCAGCTGGTAATAAATACACTTCATTAAAAAGACTGAACATTAATATGACGAAACAAATCCCATTTTGTTTCACAACCTGCCGCATATGTTGAATTTGATGTTCATGAAAGTTTTGCAGGGGGAAGGATGTCTTATTCTTTGTTTCCTTCGCTTCAAAGTCGATATACCTTCCTTTATACACTCCATTGAAGTCTGTTGTGGATGCCTGTTTAAAATAGGCTTCTTTTATAACAGCAGCACTTCTTTTTGGATAATGAACATCCACTATTTGAATCGGTGTAGGCTTTTTATGGACAACCGCTATTCCTTGGTGTAGGTAATATAAATTGGAATTATGCAAATCATCCTCCAAACTCATTCCTCGATTGCCATACAATGTGGGACCAGTCTTTTTAGAAGGTATATTGCCATTAGCCTGAAAAACCTTACCGTTAGGGTATCGGATATTCATAAATTTCCCCCTCTAGACTAAAACTAATCTTATATTAGAAAAAAACGTCATCTTTTCGTAATCTTTGTCACTTATTGTTGATGAAAGGAAGTCTATGGCATTGAAGCATGTTTCATTATACACGCAGATAAAAGAAAGAAGGGCAGAGGATAAGCACTCCTTTCAAGAAAATAAGTTTATCACTACTATTAAAAAAAATACAGCAAAATACAATCTCGATAATATCTCCCGTACTAAAGCATATGCAGCCTATTATAATAGGAATCCAGAGGTCAAATGGGCCTTTTTGGCGAGCATGGTATCCCGCAATGCCGGATGGAATATGACAGACCTTCAAGGAAGATGGTTTACGCTTGCACTGGAATGGCAAAAACGTTTTCCGATTTTTCTTACGTACGAGAAGGCCAATTGGCTTATTTTTAACGATGCTTTTCCACAATTATTACTTTATGAATTATCCCTTCATTATAACAGACCGTTTTTTCATTTATTGAAAGAATTTAATGTATCTTGCTTTATGGAAGCAGAATGGCAACTTTTTTGGGAAGAAGGGGATAAGGAAAGATTGATGACATCCTTGATCATCAATGAACAGAATTTGATACAAGAACCAGTATTACATAATAAAAAAATAAAAAGAAAAGTATTTGGTACAAGTGTATATGCTTTCCAGGACTTGGGACATTTTAGTTGTGTCATTTTTCCGACACTTGAGGGCAGGTTATATGGCTACTCTGTCCATGGTTTTCAGAAACTTGATAATAGAATTGAACTTGGAAAGAAATTGTCTTCATTGTTGTTTGTCGATGAACTCAAAGATTCCTTTTATAACTTTTCCTTGAAAACCGAACATACCGGATCTCGTTATGATTATGAACAATATTTACATGAAAATTTGTATAGGGAGACCCCTTTTCTTAGGGGAGTATATCCAATCATCCCACATAATAATGTAATAGCTCAGAATGATTGGGTTTTTGGAAAGGAAAAGCAAATTCAGAAATGGAGAAAACCTGTTTCTCGAGTAGTAGGCGAAAAAATGGACATTACCGAATGGTTTATTCATAAACAACATCAAATGCACAGCTTAATTGCATTAAAAAGCTGGCTATAATAAAACAGCTCCCGTTAAAGGAGCTGTTTTCATGTTTGGTACATCATGTGGAAGGGCGGTTTGGCCCTTTTAGTTTTTTGTCTTCTTGCCCAGGTGCGCTTTCCACTTGGTTTTTTCGTTGTTGTTGATTTTTCTGTTGTTTGGACATTGTAAGAACTCCTCCTTGCTTTATCATTCATTAGTATTTTTCACTATTTGCCGTACATTCATGCGAAAAATGAAAGAGGATTTGCAAATAAACACTTTCTTTGACGAATTGCTTCTAGTTTTGTCACACGGGAAGGGAGAGGGGCTGATACGGCGAAATCATATACTAACAAAGTATGGAGGGGATTTCGTATGTCCAATTTATTGGTATCTAGAAGTGAGATTACGGACTTGTTCCACGAAATGATGCTTCAAATGGATGTGTTGGAAGAGACAATGTCAAGTTCACTTAAAATAGAGAGGGAAGAAATGGAAGAGGTAATGAAACACCAGATTAATCGCCTGCACGTTACATTGGATGAAGTGGAAAAAGTGATGGCAGAACATCGTGTGTCAAAGGTACCGGCTCCAAAAGCGATCAACTTTAACCAGAACGCTTACTCTGTGTAAGAAGTTATGGTAATATGTATTGCTAGAGGTGAGGGAAAAATGTCTGGCAATCAAAAGAGTGTCCATAAACAATCTGCTCAAGTATTGCATTACTTGGACAGGGTGGAAGATATATTTCATTTAACGAGAGAAAAGAATGAAAATCCCGATTTTTTTCTTACGGTCAAGCCATTCGCGGATGAAGTTCATGCATTGGTTCAGCAGTGGGAAAAAACAGTGAAAGAGTGGATTCTGACAGAAAAGCCAAAGAACATCCATATCCAGCAGATAGACAGTACAGTAGAGAACATAAACATGGTTACTGTACAGTGTTTCTATCCTGATACACGTGAAAAACGGTTTAAGGGCATGATACAATCCATTAGATATGTATTGAATGATACCCTATCAAAATAAAAGGATGGTTAAGCCTGATCAAGTAATTGGTCAGGCTTACCTTTTTTGTTGCTTATGAGCGATCCTTTTCTGCTTTGTTGCTTACTGGTCGGTCCTCAGCCGTTGCAACAGGCTCGATTGCATATTCTACCTTTTCGAAGACCTTCTTCTCAGCTGGCATTGCACCAATAGTTGGTTCATGCCCTTTTTTCTTATGATTAAAGCTTTTTCCACGACTCATTCTTTTCCCTCCTTTACTCGACTTAGCTTTCCACGCAAATGAATTTCTCATTACTTATAGGTCAGAAAATAAAAGGCTGTTTTCGCAAACTTTATTGTTTTTTCGTACGTTCGAATATACTTGGAGTAAGTTTAAGCTGGGGAGCCAAGCCAATTGAGATGTAAATTTCAAGGTTTCCATTTATCCAACAACTTTAGAATTTTATCCGCGAATTTTTAGATTTATCCGCTACTTTTTCAATTTATCCACTACTTTTGCTTAGATAACCGCCAATCGACACGCATCGACACAAATTAAAAGGGAGCGACCCATCAAGATACCTTCTTCTCCTCGATCTCATCATCCATAAACCTGAAATACGGCAGCAACATACCCACCAACGCGACAACAGCAATCATAAAACCTATTACATTGGTCTCACTCCCCACACGTTAACAAGCATTCCGCCAATTCCCAAGGGCTAAGAATACAACTTGCAAATTCAATAGTATGTAAAAAGCAAAAAGTCCAATGGCCTACTTTTTGCATGTAAATTGCAACAATCTTTGAGAAAAGAGCCAAATAAAAAGAGACCTTAAAAGGTCTCAAAGTAATATTCACAGTATTAAGTTAGTTCTAATAAATCTTCAAATGTATTAGGTGGAACAGCACCTTTGGCTTCCAATTCACGAATCAGATTACGAAAATGACTTATTGTCAGGTCTCCGCCAAGATAAAGCTTTCTAGCAAAATCCATTAACTCGTTGTGTTCGATCGGTTCATAGTTCTTACAGGCGACAAATTTATGACGCAACTCTTCTAGTACCATGCAAATCCCCCCACTCTTGAAGTTAATTTTATGATAGCATGCAAAGGGAATTTTTCTTGTTTTTTAAAAAATGAAACTTCCGACAAAAAAAGACGAATTTTGCAGACTGTAGCGCGTTTTCTCCAGTGATGGGAATAGGCACCTTTCCTCCTATCAGTTCATATGTTATGTATAGCTAGAAAAGAGGAGGGGTTTGAATGTTTAGGAAAATGTATGGCAGACCTAGACATTTATCATATAACCGCAACATGTCATTATTTAATCAGCTTCCTTTCTTAAACAACATTCTGCCTTACGGAAATGGTGGAGGAATGCAAGGGATGTTCCCTCAGCAGTTTATGGGTGGAGGGTGGATGAATCAACAGGGGATGAATCCTAACTACATGAATACGATGCCTTTTTCAGGAGGAAATGTTCCATCGTCAGGATTTCCAGCAAATAACATGAATCAGATGGGGCAGAATCCATATCAACCAAACATGGGAGTTGGTCAGAATCCTTTCCAACCAGGCATGCAGGTGGGTGGCATGGTACAAAATGGAATCCCTATGGGGATGCAGATACCAGGAATGGCTCAAGGCGGAGGTTTGAATGGAGGGTTCATGCCGAACCAATTGGGTATGCCTTTTATGAACCCATACCCGACTCAATCTCAATCGGCAAAACCGCAGGCATCTCAGGTGAGTTCTTTTATGAACCAATTCAAAGGACAGGACGGAAACGTCGATATGAAGAAGATGATGGATACTGCGGGTCAGATGATGAATACGGTGAATCAATTAAACAACATGTTTAAAGGTCTTGCAGCAACGTTCAAAGCATAAAGTGACGATACCTACTTAAAAGATACTATAAACAAGACAACTTTCAGATTAAAACTATCATTTAGTGAGGTTAACTGTTGAAACAGTTGATCTCCGTTGCAGGAGCTACGCTTTCCGCGGCCGGTCCGGAAGCCTCTTCAGGCTACGCCTTGCGGGGTCTTCCGTGTACCTACCTCCTGCAGGAGCCTCCGCTCCTTCCACTGCGAACAACTAGAGGTTTAAATCATTTTTGAACTTTGTCTACACACTGAAAGATGCCCTAAACAGGCATCTTTTTATGTTGCTTATAAATGCAGGGCCATATGCTCTTCGTCTAAGAATAACCCATCCACATAAAGTGCGGCTTTTTCATAGCCATAAACTTCAAATCCATAACTTTCATATAATTTTTTTGCATGGGTGTTACTTGCAGCAACTGTTAATTGAATTTGTTTCAATCCTGGAATCTTTTTAGCACGTGTTAGGGTGTATTCAAGCATTTGCTTACTGAATCCTTTACCTCTATAATCTTCTGAAATGTATACACCCCAGATGGTGCCTTTATGTCTAAACTTGAGTTTGTCTGCCCTCTGAAATCCAATCATACCAACAAGATTGGATTGATGAAAAAGGCCGTAGATGAAAGAGTCCTCATTTTCTAGGACCTTTCTTTTTATTTCTTGTAAAGTATGTGTTTTTTCTTCCGCGAAGCTAGAAGCAAAGGAAGCTGGTTCTTTTTGTAACGATTCCAACCTTAGCTTTTGATATTGCTCCGCATCTCTTTTATGTAATACTCGCATCTCCAAAGCGATTCCTCCCGGCCGATGGAAAAAAGGAGAGTGGCATACTCTCCTTTTTAGTTGCCGTCATTTATGATATTCACCTTTAGGTTCCTGTTCAAAGAAAAAATTGTCTAGCTGCTCTTCTTCCTGATGGTTAAGGGAAGAACTGTAATAGGGATTTTCATCTTTCTGTTTATCATCAAGATTCGTCTTAATAACCAGTGAAGGCGAAGTTGATGGACTAGCGTATACTTTTTTATATGTTTCTTTGCTCATCATGAACACCTCCTAACATTTATCCTGTGTGTATAGGAGAAAATTATGTAGTGATCATGGTTGAAATTCATTTCCAATCATAAAATGAAAAGCTTCTATCCAAGCTAAGAGGGACTAATAAGAAAGGGGGGCAATATCATGACAAACAGAAATGATAACAGAGAACGTAAAAATAAATACCCTAATAATCAACACGCACAAGAAACTGCAAAAGAGCTTGCAACCATCCAGATGGACTCGACTCCTGAAGAAAACGAGAAATACGGTTCTAAGTCACATAAAAACTAAAATAAAAAAACAACGCAGCTATTCTGCGTTGTTCAGTCCGTAGACAAACCCTAATTATCATTAGATTTGCACTTAACAGTTGATCTTCGTTCCAGGCGCTTCGCTTATCCGTAGGGCGGTCCGGAAACCTCCTCGGGCTGCGCCAAAGCCACTGGAAAAGTACATTATTAAAGTAATCTGTTCCATACCGCTGTTGATTTCCGCAAACGGCTTCGCTTTCCGCGGGGCGACCTTGAGCCTCCTCGGGCTGCGCCCTGCGGGGTCTCAACATTGTCGCTACCTCCCCGCAGGAGTCTTCGCCTTATGCTCCAATCAACAGCTAGAAATCATTAGCACGATAAATTATTGGGTTTTTCAGTGGCCTCGGGCTTCGTCCTGCGGGGTCTTCCCTGTCCCTTCCTCCCGAGGGAGTCTTCGTGCCTTCCACTACGATCAACTTGAAAATTTCTATGAAATTTACTTTGTCTACAAGCTGAACAACGCAGCTATTCTGCGTTGCTTTCGTTTATGGTTCTGAAATGGAAAAGCTATTCCTGTATATTGATTTGTTTTATGTTTTTCTTAGGTATTCGAATTTGCAAAAGGCCATCCCGATAGTTTGCCTGTAAAGCGTTCAATTTTACGTAGGCAGGGACAGGGATGGTGCGTTTGGATTGTTTCATGGAATAGCTGTTGCTTACATAACGTGTTGTGTCATCGATTGTTTCGAGTTGTTCTTCATTTTTGACCGAGATAGTTAAATATCTGTCAAAGGTTTCAATACTGATTTGTTCCTTCTTCACTCCCGGAAGCTTGCAGCTTACAATAAATTCTCCTGATGTTTCTCTTGTTTCAATTGGTAGGGAAGCGTCCGCAAAGGTATTCCCGAAAAAATCATCCAGTTGCTGCAACATCCCTTTTATAGGGGAACTACTAAAAAAAGAATCAATGGATGTCATAAGATTGTTCTGGGTATGTCTTTTCTGTGGAAACTTATCTTGATCATCTTTCATGGAATTTCTCCTTTCTTGCTCTTTATCATTACTATATTGAACGCAGCCTACATGGGTTACATATTTTAGTGATGGAGTAATCGACAAAATTTTCATGGTAAGCGCGTACAATCTATGATATTTTTGGAAGTAAGAAGTTAAAAAAGGAAGTTTATTATGCAGTTATTAAAGAATACATATTTTTTAAAAGTACTTAAGGTTGTTTTTCCGTTAACAATTTTAATTGTTTTATATATTGAAGGGAAAAAACAGATACAAACCATCAATATGGTTCTTGTATTGGAAAAGATTCGAGATATAGGATTTTTCTCTTTTGCGTGGCTAGTGATCTTGGGATTGTTGGCTGTTTCCACTATGATTTTTTATGATCTGTTCCTTTCTAGGGGAATGAAATTGAATATACCTGCAAGAAAGCTGGCGATTTACGGCTTTTCTTCCAATTCCTTCGCAAATTTCATGGGCTTTGGTGGTTTTGCGGGGGTAGGGTTAAGAACATTGTATTACCGCAAATATACTGGGGATTTCCCTGTGCTATTAAAAAGGGTAACAATAATTCTGCCTTATATGCTATGCGGGCTATCCATTTTTGCATGGTGGGTTGTCATTTATGAATGGTCATACCCTGCTTTACTTTTAGAATATCCGATATTGAAATTGCCTCTTCTCATTATGAGTGGCTATTTGTTTTTCATTTTTATAGCAAGTCATTTTACGAAAAGCTTGCAAACAAGGCAGCAGCTCAAGCTGATAGGCGTTTCCATTTTGGAGTGGGCTTTTGCGGGGCTTGTGTTCTGGCAGACTTCCGTTCTGTTGAATGTCGAGGTTCCGGTAGTCATTACCTTCACCCTCTTCTTTATGGCTGCCATAGCAGGTGTATTAAGCACAGTGCCTGGTGGTGTTGGAGCATTTGATTTCGTGGTTTTAGTTGGATTTGCTTCTTATGGGGTTTATGAAGAAAAGCTGGTGGCACTGCTTCTTCTGTATCGGTTAGTGTATTATGTAGTGCCTTTTCTCATAAGTGTTGTTTTTTTCTTTTACTTCATGTTCAAGGAAAAAGCATGGAAATTGCTGTTGCCAGAAAGACGTTCTTGGTCGTTACTATGCCATCGAATCCTTTCCATATGGGTACTTATTGTGGGGGCATTATTAGTATTGTTTCCAGTCATTCCTGCAATCGTACGTAAAATTACCATTGCGAATGAATTCCTATCCATGGAAATGATGCAAATCTCTCATCAGTTTTCTATTACTATAGGTATCACTTTACTTGTTTTGGCAAGAGCCATCGAGGATAGGGTGAAGAGGGCATACTATTTTACATTTTTCATTCTTGCTTTCGGTATACTAGTAAGCTTTTCGAAAGGGTTCCATTTCTGGGAAGCGGTTCTGTTCGTTGTTGCGATGCTACTCTTGTATTTTTCAAGAAAGCTATTCTATAGAAAAAGCAGTCAATATACTTTTTTGAAAGGACTTATTGACGGTGTTATCCTTTTAGCGATAGCTCTGATATATGTTATAGTGGGATCTCTCCAAATTTCTTATATTCAACGTATTGTACCAAGGAGATTACAAGACCTTTTTTCTCTTGATACACAATCGTTGTGGCAAGACGTAAGTTTTGGGGTATTACTGGCAATCGTGCTTATCTATTTTGGTTTGTTTTTCAAAAGATGGAGGGGGTCTTCCTCTTTGTTTGAGACGGTTCCTGAGGGGGAAGACCTTATTGCACATCCTCTTTTCAATAATAAAACCATCTATGTCTACTCCTCTGATCAAGGAAATATATATTATCAAAAATGGATGGATAATCTTATCGTGATGGAAAGGATTGAGTTGGAGCACGACTCACAGATGCAAAGTGTTTTTCTCTGTCAAAAGTTTGAAAATGAGATGGATAGATACGGTTTTGTCGTAATTGTTCCGAGTATTAAAAAAGAGGAGGTTTCATCTTTTGTTGATGCGGGGTTTCAGGTTATTACAGAAGAAGAAACAATCTATGCTTTATCGAATAATGTACCGCAAATTGTCGCAAAAACGAATATAAAATGGTTAAATCGTATCGTGAATAAAATGACATAAGCATGCTTTTTCACTGAATATATGTTATAATTTATTGGAAGAGATTGTATGACGAGGATGCTTTTTTTATTTTTTTCTTATTTTTTCCTCGTAAAATGGAATACTAAGAGTATATTAGTGAGGATAAACTGCGCCCCACCTCAACAGATAGGAGAGTGGTACTATGGCTTTTGGAAGAAGAGAAGTTGAAGAAATCGTTACTGAGGAAACGAAAGTATGGGTTTGTGAATCAGAGGATTGCAACGGCTGGATGAGAGATAATTTCAAGAACAGTGAGAGCGAAGTCCCTACATGCCCTTTATGTCAGAGTGGCATGACACAATCCACCAAAGTCTTAGCAGTCATCAACAACTACAGTCAAAATCAGAAGATGTAAATACATTACCAGAACGGAAAACCAAGTGCTGAACAAGTGCTTGGTTTTTCTTTTTTAGACTTTACGAACCGAACGCTTATTCGCTAAAATAGAAGGTAGACAATGAGGTGAGCGAATGAAATGGAGAAAAACGATTTATGAAGTTATTGACTGGATGAAAAGGGAAGAGTCGATAGCAAAAAATATTGTACACTGGGAAACGGTCCCGCCTAAAGAAGCACAGTCCGTTCCTTTCCCAAAAGAGATAGATAAGAGGCTGTTACAATCGTTGACCAATAGAGGTATTTCCTCTTTATATACACACCAGGCAGCTGCTTTTGAAGCAGCCATACATAAAAGACATTTTGTTGCCGTCACACCGACTGCATCCGGTAAAACGTTATGTTACAACCTGCCTGTCCTACAGAAAATCGTTCAAAACAATGATGCCCGTGCACTTTATCTATTTCCTACGAAAGCACTTGCACAAGATCAAAAGAGTGAATTGAATGAAATCATTACACAAATGGGCGTTCCAATCAACAGCTATACCTATGATGGAGACACCGCACCGACTATCAGACAAAAGGTAAGAAAGGCGGGACATGTGGTGATCACTAATCCCGATATGCTACATTCCGCCATTTTACCACATCACACAAAATGGGTTTCCCTCTTCGAAAACCTGGAATATATCGTGATAGACGAACTGCATACTTATAGAGGGGTATTTGGCAGCCATGTAGCCAATGTGATACGAAGGCTAAAAAGGATCTGCAACTTTTATGGCAGCAACCCAACATTCATTTGTACCTCTGCCACCATTGCCAACCCGAAAGAATTGGCAGAAGAATTGACTGGAGAAAACTTTGAACTAATAAACAATAACGGAGCACCATCGAGCAAGAAGCATATTGTTTTTTATAATCCCCCAATTGTCAATAAGCCGCTCAATATAAGAAGGAGTGCCACATTGGAAGTAAGGAAGCTAGCCGCCGAGTTCCTTCAGGAAAAAATTCAGACCATTGTGTTTGCAAAGAGCCGCGTGAGAGTGGAAATTTTACTAACATATTTGAAAGAGCTCGTGAAGGATCAGCTTGGGGAGAAATCCATTCAAGGGTATCGTGGAGGTTATTTGCCCACTCAGCGAAGGGCAATCGAAAAAGGGTTGAGGAATGGTGAGATTTATGGTGTCATCAGTACAAATGCACTTGAGCTTGGGGTCGATATAGGACAGTTACAGGTGTGTATCATGACTGGTTATCCAGGAACGATTGCGAGTGCTTGGCAGCAAGCGGGACGTGCTGGAAGAAGACAGGGGGAAGCGGTCATTGTAATGGTTGCAAGCTCCAACCCACTTGATCAGTACGTCATCCAGCACCCTGAGTTCTTCCTGAAAAGCAATCCAGAATCAGCTAGAATCAATCCCAATAACCTTGTTATTCTCGTTGATCATATTAAGTGTGCGGCATACGAGTTGCCATTTAAAAAAGGTGATACCTTTGATGGAGTGGAATTAGAGGACATACTTGATTATTTGACAGAAGAGAGGGTTCTTCACGAAAACGGAGGAAAGTGGCATTGGATGAATGACGCATTTCCTGCGCATAACATTAGTTTGCGTTCAGCTTCCCAAGAGAACGTCATCATAGTTGATCAATCATCAAAACCTGCTAATAAGGTGATAGGGGAAATGGACCGTTTCAGCTCGATGACACTTCTTCATGATGAGGCCATCTACCTACACCAAGGTGTTCAATATCAAGTGGAAAAGCTGGATTGGGAAGAAAAGAAGGCTTTTGTCAGGGAAGTCAATGTAGACTACTTTACCGATGCAAATCTTGCGGTTTCCTTGGACGTTCTAGAAGTGGACAAGCAGACGGAGTATTCCACTGGAACCATTTCTTTCGGGGATGTTTCTGTTAGAGCCATGGCGACGATCTTTAAAAAAATCAAATTTGAAACACATGAAAATATAGGGTCTGGCCCCATATACCTGCCAGAAGAAGAATTGCAGACAAGTGCCACGTGGATAACTTTAGAGGAGGAAATCACTCAAAACCTCAAAGGGGATGATTTAGAAAAAAGTTTGCTGGGAATCGCCCACGCTTTAAAACATGTTGCTCCTTTGTTGTTGATGTGTGAGCCAATGGATGTTCAGGTAGTCCCACAAGTAAAATCCACGCATGATGAAAAGCCTGTTATATATTTCTATGATCGTTATCCAGGTGGAGTAGGACTTAGCGAAAAGGCATTTTCACATATAAATGAACTGCTTAAAAGAGCAAGCGAGTTGATTGGCAGCTGTCCATGTCGATCTGGATGTCCGTCATGTATAGGTGCGGACTATCCTGACGAAGACTCCAAACAGTTGGCACTATCACTTCTTCGACAACTTGTCTAGAGAGGGGTGAACAGTATGAGCATAAAGAACAAACTCAAAAGGATGAAGAACCATCTTCAATCCGATGCTTCCAAGACAGCAAAGAGGGAAGTGGAGCGATCAGAAGAGAATTCTGCTTTCAGCCAGATTGACATACCAAACAGGAAAGAATGGGAATCTTTCGGTGCTAAACCGTATTATGCCAATGGTGAATATTGTCTCATCCGTGAAGTGGAATATGATCTGAACTATCGCCATGGAAAGTACCGATTGGGAGATCTTTTGCCTGTAATGAAAGAGTGGCAAACATCTGAAGTAGAACATCCATTATCTGCAAAAGGTCATCATGCTTCTGACCTTTTCTTCTTTGATACGGAAACGACAGGGTTAAGTGGGGGAACGGGAACCACCATTTTTCTTCTTGGTTATGCCAGGGTGTTGGAAGATAAAGTAATAGTAAGGCAACACTTGCTTCCTGGTCCGGGTAACGAAGTGGCACTTTATCAAAGTTTTTTGGAAGAAGTAGATTACACGACATTGGTCACCTATAATGGGAAGGCATTTGATTGGCCACAAGTAAAGACGCGTCACACGCTGATAAGAGAGCATGTGCCGAAACTCCCTTCATTCGGGCACTATGATCTTCTGCATGCATCAAGAAGACTATGGAAAAGTAAAATGGAATCGGTTAGGCTTACAAATGTCGAGAAGGAGGTCCTTGAAATTCAACGTATAGATGACGTACCAGGGTTTTTGGCTCCCATGATTTATTTTGATTTTATAAAAACACATGAATTGCAAGGGATTAAAGGAGTACTTAAACACAATGAATGGGATGTGCTCACCCTCATTACCTTGTATGCACACCTGTCAAAACTTCTTCTCGTCGGAAACGAAGATAGAAATAAACAAGAAGAATATGAAGTAGGACGTTGGTATGATGCATTGGGAGAAAAAAAGGCGGCAGCTGCAATATATAAGAATATTGTCGATTCCTCTTGGAAGGCCACTTTTAAATTGGGTATGCTTAAGAAACAGGAGCGAAATTATCAAGAGGCTAGAATGCTGTTCCTCCAATGTTTTGAACATAAAGATAACTCCGAGAAGGATGTGGCAGGGATAGAATTGGCGAAAATTCTCGAGCATAAAGAAAAAGATGTGTCGCTTGCCTTGTTTTATACGGAGAAATCCCTTGATTATTACAATCAAAGAAAAAAAGGTTTATCGAAAAACAACCCTTCTGTTATAACAGATTTTGAAAAGAGAATGAAACGATTGCAAAGAAAATTGAATAAATGAAATTTTTTTCGCATTTTGTCTTAATTTCTGTAAAACTTATATTGTCAACGTGCTTTTTACCATGTAAAATTAACTATTGTGAATGACAAAACTACTATTAGAAACATGGGAGAGAGAGCACGTTGTCTAGATTTATTTTATGCTTGTTTTTTGTTGTAATCGGTCTTACGCTATTTGGGCTTTCCAATTTAAAGGAAAATATCTACACGATTTTACTATAAAAATGGTAGGAAAATGTATATATATTGTGAAAATAGGTGTTTGTATTAGTACATGTACCTCACTTCTTTCATAGTTTGTTAATGTAAAGAGAAAAACAAATTGAAAGGAGATTGAAAGTATGTACAACTGCAGACCTAACATGATGGCACCAATCGTCCACCCTACTAAATGTTGTGTAAAAAATCTTTATTCTACTACCGAGGTTCCTCACATCCATCCTTCACACACAACATATGTAAACAACCAACAGTTCCAACACAAACACTATTTCCCGCATACGGATTCCATGGTGGATTCTGTGTCTCACCAACACTTCAATTGTGGCCCTGGTGGCCCTGGAATGGGTGGAGCTCCTGGTCAAGTGATGGGAGCACAAACAGGTCCTGGATATGGCCAAATGGGAATGCCTGGTCAAGTAATGGGTGCGCAAACCAATGTTGGATATGGTCAAATGGGAATGCCTGGTCAGGTAATGGGTGCACAACAAGGTCCTGGAATGGGACAAATGGGCCCTGGCGGCATGCCTGGTAAATGTAACAAATCTTATGGTTATGGAAGATAAGCGGTTTAGCATTCGCTTTGCTTAAATAAATAATGGAGAGAAAGAACTGGCTTTATGTCAGTTCTTTTTTCCTTTACATAATCGTATAAAACTTGCGCTTTTTTCGCTTTCTATTTATTATTTTAGATAGAGGTGCTTATGAAGGTATTAGTAATTACTGGGTATAAACCGCAAGAACTTCAAATATTTAAAAAAGATGATCCAGCCATCGGCTTTATTAAAAAGGCAATACAGAAACGGCTAACAGCTTTACTAGAAGAGAACAATGAGTTAGAATGGATTGTCATCAGCGGACAGTTGGGAGTGGAGCTTTGGGCAGCGGAAGTTGTATATGATCTGCAGCTGACATTTCCAGAGCTGAAAATGGCTGTCTTCACTCCATTCCTAGAGCAGGAAGAAAAATGGAGTGAGCAAAATAAGGAGTATTATGAGTTTATTTTGTCAAAAGCTAATCATATTGATTCCATTACTAAAAAAAAGTATGAATCCCCTTTGCAGTTACGATTAAAAAATCAGTTCATCGTGGATAAATCAGATGGATTATTAGTGGTTTATGACGAAGAGGGTCCGGGGAGTCCAAAATATATCATCGAGCTCGCCCGAAAAAAATCGGAAATATCCAATTATCCTATATATATAATTGACAGCTATGATCTTCAACTTGTAGTAGAAGAAGAACAGTTTAATGACCCACAAAATTGGTAATGAGATAAGAAGAACTTATAAAAATAGAAATCGACAAGTGACCCATTATTTGAATGACACCATAAAATGGGCACTCGTATTGAGGTGAGGAACTTATGCTATCAGATAAAATTAAGTTAACGTCAAAAGAAATCTTGGAAAAAGAGTTCAAATCAGGTATGAGAGGTTATAAAGCTGAAGATGTGGATAAGTTTTTAGATGTGGTAATTAAAGACTACGAAACGTTTTACCAGGAATATGATCAATTGCTCCAAGAGAACGCAAGATTGAAAAGACAGGTTGAAGAAGCAGGCAAAAAGCCGCAGCAGACCAATACCAATAGTGGTTCTACCAACTTTGATATACTAAGAAGGCTTTCAAATCTTGAAAAACATGTATTCGGAAGTAAATTATACGACTGACAGTAATTTACAGTTGCAATCATCGCTCAAATTTACTATACTATATCTTGCTGACATCAATAGTGATTGGGTAACCGCTACAGTTTCGGCTGTAGAGGAAAGTCCATGCTCGCACAGGCTGAGATGCTTGTAGTGTTCGTGCCTAGCGAAAAAATAAGCTAGGGTAGCTTGGTTTTCGGACGAAGCTAACGGCAGGGAACGCACCTAAGTCTTTTAGATATGGTGTTAATACCTTGAAAGTGCCACAGTGACGTAGTCTTACAAGAAATTGTAAGAGTGGAACGAGGTAAACCCCTCGAGCGAGAAACCCAAATAATGGTAGGGGCACCTTCTCTAAGGAACTAAACGATGAGAGGGACAGATGCTTTAAGTATCTGTAGACAGATGGTTACCACCTGCGTACAAGGAGCGATCCGTTTGCAGTACAAAGGAACAGAACATGGCTTACAGATCACTATTGATTGAATGTCGCATCCAACTATGATTATGTAACATAAGCTCTCCTGTTGCCAGGAGAGCTTTATTTGATAGATGGGATATTTTCAGATACTTCTTGTAAAAAATACATATAGTAGAAATCGAATAAAGTTAGGGTGAATCTTTAGTGAAGAACTATACATTGATCGCAACAGCAGCAATGGGTCTAGAATCCCTTGTGGCAAAGGAAGTAAGAGATCTAGGGTATGAATGTACAGTGGATAATGGAAAGGTTATCTTCAAGGGGGATGCCATGGCAATTTGTCGAGCAAACCTTTGGTTACGTACAGCAGACCGTATCAAGGTAGTGGTTGGAGAGTTTAAAGCTACGTCTTTTGAGGAGCTTTTTGAGAAGACCAAGGCTTTGCCTTGGGGAGACTATCTTCCGGAAGATGCGGAATTCCCGGTTATTGGGAAGTCGGTAAAATCCAAACTTTTCAGCGTGCCGGATTGCCAAGCAATCGTGAAAAAAGCAGTAGTGGAAAAAATGAAGGCTCATTACAATATCCAGTCCGCCTGGTTGGATGAAAAAGGAGCCGTTTATAAAATTGAAGTGGCTCTGTTGAAAGATACTGCTCAAATAACCATTGACGCTTCAGGTATTGGCTTGCATAAACGTGGCTATCGAGCTGACCAAGGGGAGGCTCCCCTAAAGGAAACACTTGCAGCGGCCCTCGTTATGTTGACTAACTGGTATCCTGATAAACCGTTTGTTGATCCATTTTGTGGGTCCGGTACTATCCCGATCGAAGCGGCATTAATTGGACAAAACATTGCGCCTGGCTTTAATCGTGACTTTGTTTCTGAAGATTGGCATTGGGTAGGGGAAGATTTATGGAATACCGCACGTGAAGAAATGGAAGATAAGGCTAATTATGATCAGCCCCTTGATATAGCTGGTTTTGATATTGATCACCGTATGATTACGATTGCAAAGGAGAATGCATTCGAAGCTGGGCTAGGTGAACTGATTGACTTTAAACAGATGCAAGTCAGTGATTTTACTACCAGAAAAGAATATGGAGTCATTATTGGAAACCCACCATATGGCGAACGTCTCGGAGATCGACCGGAAGTAGAAAAGATGTACCGAGAGATGGGGAAGGCATTCTCTGATTTGGATACATGGTCTGTCTATATGCTGACCTCACATGAAGGATTTGAAAGTTTCTATGGGAAGAAAGCAACCAAGAAACGGAAACTATTTAATGGTTTTATTAAAACCGATTTCTATCAATACTGGGGGAAACGTCCACCTAGAAAAGGATAGGGTACGTTTAACCTTTTGAGCAGAGGGAATTACTCCTAAAAAGGAGTGATGGTGATGAAAGACCATAATAAAGATAAAGCATTACTAGAGCGAAATGAAAAAGAGAAGGCTTTCAAAGAGAACGAAAAAAAACAGAAGAACCGTGATCAACTCGTCATGCCAATAGATGAACTTCCACTTGAAGAAATTAAATACGAAAAAGAGGAAGAACGTGACAAAAAGGGTTCCAAAGATCGATCATCGAGTAAAGAAAATTAAACAAACTATCTAAAAAACTTAAACACCCCCGATGAATATTTTTAAACAAATGGGCATAGAATACTTCTATCAATACTGTTTGGAGGGGTTTCTATGCCTTTGCATGTGAATGATTTTATGAGAATCTCCAAAGCATTGGAAAGTAGCTATCAGCGACTTGCAAGTGAAAATCTACTAGATAATCATGAATGTGTGGAACGAATGAATGCTGCACGTGATGAATATACAAAAGCAATGCTGTACGCCACTCTGCTTGATGATGAGATAATCCATATCACGAAGAATTAAGTGAAAAAACCTCCTTCTTGGAGGTTTTTTCATTGTGTAGACAAAGTCCAAAAATGATAAAAATCTCTAGTTGATTGCAGTGGAAGGAGCGGAGACTCCTGCGGGAGGAAGGGACATGGAAGACCCCGCAGGGCGTAGCCCGAGGAGGCTTCCGGACCGCCCGCGGAAAGCGAAGCTCCTGCAACGAAGATCAACTCTTCCAACAGATAACCTTACTAATTTATTGTTTGTCAACAGTCTGAAAAAACCTCCCTCTTGGAGGTTTTTTATTTGGAGTGAATAGGTATGTAAAGACCTTGGAGGAGAAGTGGGAAAGGATAAAGAAGTATTCTTGTAGCGGATGAAGACCTCAATGAAGCGTGAATCCGTCGGGAGGAGTCTTCACGTAGCGAATGAAGACATCAGTGAAGCAAGAATCGAGATAAAGAAGTTTTCATGAAGCTTCACCGATCAATTAAAGCCTTATATTCACCTTGACAAACATACATAAAATGTTAGATAATGACTAGATGCAAACTTTTCTCGGAGGTACATAGAATGAACAATCGTCTGCCATTTACAATGAACAAAGGGGATTCTTTTTTTGATAGACTGAACGAATGGATTGGGGATGTATTTTACGACATCCTGCCTGAAGCTGGTTTTGAATTGCGTGATGAACAGATTTTTATGGCGTTCCAACTGGAGAGAGCGTTTAAAGAGAAGAAGGTGATTTTCTCGGAAGCCGGTGTTGGAACAGGGAAGACGATGGTGTACCTTTTATACGCAATCTGTTACGCGAGGTATATGGGAAAACCGGCCATCATAACGTGTGCCGATGAATCACTGATCGAACAACTTGTTAAAAAAGAAGGAGACATATCAAAGCTTTCCAAGGTTCTTGACATTACGGTCGATGTTCGTCTTGCCAAGTCCCCGGATCAATATTTGTGTTTAAACAAGCTGGATTTTGCAGTGGACAAGTATGATAACGACAACATAGATGAAGTGTTTGACTCACTTCCTAAATTTGTGAATAAACCTGCAGCCATGCAGTCGTTCCATGCCTATGGCGATCGAAAGGATTATGCCAACCTGAACGACGAAGAATGGGATATGATCGCTTGGGATAGCTTCCAAGACTGTTTCAGCTGTGAAAAAAGACATCGTTGTGGACAAACCCTTTCACGCGATCATTACCGAAAATCAACAGACCTTATCATCTGCTCCCATGATTTTTACATGGAGCATGTGTGGACATATGAAAAGCGTAAACGCGAAGGACAACTTCCGCTTTTACCAGAGGCTTCAAGTGTAGTGTTTGACGAAGGGCACTTACTGGAATTTGCTGCCCAAAAAGCTCTGACATATAAGATTAAAAATCAACAAGTGGAAGAAATTCTTACTCGCCTATTGGGGAACGATTTACGAGAAGAGTTTGCCTTATTAGTAGAGGATTCTCTTCAGTCAAACGACCTCTTCTTTGAAATGCTGGAAGATAATCTAACAAGTATTGAGGGTTCGGACCGTAAAGATATAAAGATGGATATCCAATTTGTTAAAAGTGCAAAAGATCTTCTTTCTAAAATCGAGGAGATAGGCAATCAACTTGTTTTTGAGGGAGAGCTTCATACTGTAGACCATTACCAGCTTCACATTGTGGAAGAATACTTGGATTCTATTGAATTCTTATTAAAGTTGCTTTTATCGAAAGAAGATGTAATCGCATGGGCAGAACATGCAAACAAGGACCTGACATTGGTCGTCATGCCAAAAACGGTAGAAGAAGTACTAAAGGAAAATGTCTTTTCAAAGCGCATTCCTTTTATCTTCTCCTCGGCGACATTATCCGATAATGAAGACTTTGGTTACTTGGCAACTTCTTTAGGAATAGAAGATTACCTATCATTTTCAATCAATTCGCCTTTTGACTATGAAGAAAATATGAAGCTTTCTTTAACGGTAGAAGAGGATTTTCACGTGAAGTTCAACAGGACGCTTGATTCGATAACTCGAAATGGTGGCAGGACGCTTGTCTTATTCTCCTCCAAACAGGATCTCCTCAGGTTCAAAATGGAGAATATGAACAATAAAGACTATCCATTTCTTTATGAAGGAGAAAAGGAAATAAGCGTACTGGTTTCGGAGTTTCAAAATGATGAAAGTGCGGTACTGTGTGCCTATCACCTTTGGGAAGGATTGGATATCCCTGGTCCTTCCTTATCCAATGTGGTCATCTGGTCCCTGCCTTTCCCTCCGAATGATCCTGTATTTGCTGCTAAACGGAAAGGGTTGGATGACCCTTATATGCAATTGGATGTTCCGTACATGCTTTTGCGCCTCCGTCAAGGAATGGGCCGACTCATTCGTACCACTGAGGATAAGGGGGAGATTACCTTGTATCTTCCTTCAGGACTTCGCGCAGATGTTCGTGAAAAACTAGAAGGTGTACTTCCAACCAGCCCAGTGACAATATAATATTTCATTCATAAAAAAGCACCGGAGTCCCATTCGGTGCTTTTTTAGCATGTAGACTAAAATCTTGTTGGAAAAAACGTATTGCCAAATAGTGCGAAAATTGTGTATTCTTAACAGTAGTTCTAATGATTATGGGGGAGATACATATGGTAGAGATCAGCACAGTAAAAGATGAATATTTAAATCATATTAATAAAATGGACAGCTATAACGAGGCCCTATCCCTCATTTTTTGGGATTTGAGAACGGGCGCCCCTAAAAAGGGAGTGGACCGTCGATCAGATGTCATTGGGATTTTATCCTCAGAACTATTTAAAATGTCTACTTCGGAAGAGATGGCAAGTTACCTGACTCAGCTTTTACATGATGATAATTATAAGACGTTAGATGATGTTACAAAGGCCTCCCTCTTGGAGAGTAAAAAGAATTATGACCGTAATAAAAAAATTCCGGCTAAAGAATACCAGGAATATGTAGTCCTTTCCACAAAGGCAGAGTCTGTGTGGGAAGAAGCGAAAGAAAAGTCGGATTTCTCCATGCTTGAGCCATACCTGGAAAAACTGGTGAATTTCAATAAAAGATTTGTTGAGTACTGGGGCTATGAAGGAAACAAATATAATACTTTATTAGACATGTACGAGCCAGGAATTACAGTAGAGAAATTGGATGAGGTATTCGCTAAATTAAAAGATCGAATTGTTCCACTTGTTCAAAGCATTGCTGAATCTTCTGTACAACCAAGGGCCAATGATCTTTTAGTGCATTTTCCAAAAGATAAACAGCGGGACTTCAGCATGGAAATTCTAAAGGAATTAGCTTATGATTTCGACTCCGGCAGACTGGACGAAACAGTCCATCCTTTTGCAATAGGTCTTAATCCAGGAGATGTCCGAGTGACAACTAAATATGACGAAGAGGATTTCCGTACTGCTGTTTTTGGAACGATACATGAATGTGGCCATGCCCTTTATGAGCAGAATATCTCAAAAGACTTACAGGGAACAGGCTTGTGCTCTGGTACTTCGATGGGAATACATGAATCACAATCCTTATTTTATGAGAACTTCGTAGGGCGTCATGAGAACTTCTGGAAGCGTCATTATCAGAGCCTTCAACGCTTTGCAGGAGGACAGTTTGATGATATTAATTTAGAAGAATTCTATTTGGCAATAAATGAATCCAAACCTTCCCTGATTCGTATCGAGGCAGATGAGTTGACCTATTCTTTACATATCATGATTCGTTATGAATTGGAAAAAGCACTGTTTAATGATGAATTGGAAGTGAAAGACCTTCCTGCTGCTTGGAATGAAAAATATCAGAGCTATCTTGGCATCACACCACCAAATGATGCAAAAGGTGTTCTTCAGGATGTTCACTGGTCTGGAGGAAGCTTTGGATATTTTCCTTCCTATGCACTTGGCTATATGTATGCTGCCCAATTCAAAGAGGCGATGCTGAAGGATCTTCCACATTATGATGAGTTACTGGCCAATGGAGATCTTGAACCTATTAAGAAATGGTTGACCGACAAAGTTCACCAGTATGGTAAGCTGAAAAAGCCACTGGAAATCCTGAAAGATGTAACAGGTGAAGAATTGAATGCAGACCATCTCATCAAGTATCTAGAGGACAAATATAATAAAATCTATCAATTAACATGATGGAATGTAAAAAGACCAGAGGAAACCTCAGGTCTTTTTATTTTCTAAAAAAAGCCGGAAATACCTTTAAAGTCCAACAAAAGCAAACAAAATAAAAACCCGCCATATGGAGGGTTCAAAGGAGTTATGATGCATCTTCCAACTCCATGATAATTTGCATTTTCAGTGTATCTTTCAAATAAACAGGAGTATGTAGTCGGTTCATAAGGTGGAACTCTTTTTGTTGCTCGTTCAGTACATCCGGAGTGGTGATATCCATATGGATGCCACTTCCCGCAACTTTGGATGAAAGAGTCCCTGCAATCATATTTCCAAGTTCTCCTGTAAAGGATTGGAGCATATCACCTTCCAATTGCATGCCAAACATCAATTCTCCAATGTGCTGAAAAGCATGACGTTCACCTTTTATGATCAATTGACCGCGGATGTCACCTGTCAAAATGATGAGTACCCCGTATGTAACGTTTGTCCGTTTTTCAGTGTAAAGGCTTGGTTCATCAAAGGTGATATCCACTGGGATGACAGACTTAAATGAGTCTATAGTCCTGGCGAACACTTGTCTCAAACTCTCCGAAAGGTACATTTGGCACCTCCTCATTTCATTTAGATAGTACAATTTTATCATATCACACTTCCAGAATTGTTTTTCAACAAATTTCAACATTTACTTGGTTGATAAAAGGTTTTTTGTTGAACAATAAGGATAAATGAAGTAGGATGTAGTACCTAAAGAGTTTATAGGAGGATCATCATGTTAGATTTACGTTTTGAATTTACAGCTAAGGATGAATCGACAGTAATTTTACGTCCAGTGGAAGAAGCGGATGCAGAGGATATAGTGACCGCTGTGGAGAGTATCATTGCTGCGGGCCAATATATTCAGAAAGACGTACCTCGAACGCCTGAGGAAGAAAGGCTGTTTATTCGTGATATGAAAACAAAAGAGAATATGTATATTGGAGTAGAGCGTAATGGAAAAGTGGTTGGGATAGCTAGGATCATTCGTGGTGAAATTCAAATGAAGCGACATACAGGCTTATTTCGTACCTGGCTTGCTGAGGAAGCACAAGGGCTTGGTATTGGAAAAAAGATTATGGATTACACGGATATGTGGTGTGAGCAACATATAAGAAAACTATCTTTAACCGTCTTTTCTTCGAACGAAATCGCCTACCAGTTATATAAAAAATATGGGTTTCATGAAGAAGGAAATCAGAAGGAACAAGCGTTCATTAATGGAGAATATGTGGATGAGCTTTGGATGGCAAAGTTCTACAAAAGTTGATTTCCAATAATTTATAGTGTTAATACCAGCTGTTTTCGTTATAATAAGGATGCACAACACAACAACTCCTTTAAAACGAAATGTACCTTCCCAAGTTAATTGGGGAGGTTTTTTTTATACTTTTCTATATCCTACTTCCAATCTGATTATATATAGTCTATTTATCAGTATATTTATATAAATTATGGCAAAATTAACAGTACCATAATTGATGAGGTGCACGAATTATGCCAAAAATATTGTCTGTTGGAACGTCCATTCCTAAATTTCCAATCCAACAGGATACAGTTGTTGAATTTGCCAAAGAATTATTTGAAGATTCTTTTAAAGATATAAATCGCCTTCTCACGGTTTTTCAAAATGGCCAAATAGAAAAACGTCATTTTGCAAGGGATGTTGAATGGTTCAGGGAACCTCATACATTTGAAGAGAAAAATGATATTTACATTAAAGAAGCAGTGGCTTATGGTTCAGAGGCGATAAATGCATGCTTGCATAATTCGGCAACTCTCTCTCAACCTATAGCCCATGAAGATATTGAAGCCATTTTCTATATTTCTACAACTGGGATGTCTACACCTAGTATTGAGGCGAGGATCATGAATGTCCTCCCTTTTTCCCCATATACCAAAAGAATTCCAATATGGGGACTCGGCTGTGCTGGTGGTGCTGCTGGACTTTCTAGGGCGTATGAATACTGCCTAGCATTTCCGAAAGCAAAGGTTCTAGTATTAAGTGTGGAACTTTGCAGTCTTACATTCCAAAAGAATGACCGCTCGAAGAGTAATCTAGTAGGTACCTCACTATTTGCTGATGGCATCGCCTGTGTCTTGATGGTTGGCGACGGGGTGCAATTGGAGGATAGTAGAAGTTATCCAAAAGTATTGGGTAGTCAGTCCACTTTGATGAAGGATTCGGAGGATGTCATGGGATGGGAGGTTAAGAATGAGGGGTTATTTGTTGTCTTCTCAAGAGACATCCCTAAGATTATCACAAACTGGCTTGCTCCAAACGTGAGCAGATTCCTAGAAAGTCATCATGTTAAGTTGGAAGAGTTGGAGCATTTCGTTCTGCATCCTGGTGGAAAAAAAGTATTGGAAGCATACCAAGAGTGTCTTGGAATGGAAACGAATAAGCTCGATACTTCCTTTCAGGTGTTAAAGGAATACGGAAATATGTCTTCAGCTACGGTGCTGTATGTCCTGAAGGAGATCATGGAAAAGAATCCGGATAAAGGTGATAAGGGAATAGCTGCGGCACTTGGACCTGGATTCAGCTCTGAAATGCTATTATTGGAATGGGAGTGAAGAAGCATGGTTTTCTCGTTATTCTTTGCAATTATAGTCACTCAAAGAATTTTGGAGCTTGGCATTGCCAAAAGAAACGAACAATGGATCATGTCGCAAGGTGCTATTGAATACGGGAAAGAACATTACAAATATATGGTCTGTTTACATATAATATTTTTGATAAGTTTCTTATTGGAAGTCGTGTTGCTTGAAAGAACACTTAGCCCCTTTTGGCCGGTCATCCTTATCCTGTTTCTCTTGACACAATCTCTCCGTATATGGGCAATACAGTCACTGGGAAGATTCTGGAATACTAAGGTTTTGATTTTGCCTGATGCATCAATTGTGAAGTCTGGTCCATATAAATTCCTACGTCATCCAAATTATACGATCGTGGTGCTAGAAATCCTGCTGATACCGCTAATGTTTAATGCCTATTTTACAGCCACGGTATTTACGTTGTTGAATGCCTGGATGTTAAGTGTAAGAATTCCGCTCGAGGAAAGGGCGCTATCAGATATGACAACAAATTATGCCTCTTATATGGAGGAAAGGAACCGTTTTTCTCCAACTTTTCAGAAAGAATTAGAATGAAAGTCATTGTCAATTAGCCTATAAGCTGGTATGATTATGATAATAATTATCACTATCAACGAGGGGGCCATACCAACATGACATTATTGTTAATTGGTACAACTGTTGTAGCATATTCTATTTTAATGAAAGTTGTTTTACATCAAACATGTGAACCTAAAACGATAAAATAATACATATCAGGGATTTCTACTTCAGTATTGGTAGAGGTTCCTGTTTTTTTTTAGACCTTTGTTCGTGAGGCCATTCCTGTAGATAGATGTGCAGGGGGAGACTCCGGCGTGAGGTAGCGATAGAATGGAGTACCCACAACTTACCGAGGTGACTCATGCACACCGAGCTGAAAGCTACCGATATCTATCAGAGTTGAAAAACAATAAACGTAGAGTATCTCTATTGGTAACAAAAATCCTAAGTAGAAAAATCCATGCACATGTTCCTTTAACAAAAATATTAATAAATAAGGCAAGTAAAGTGGGAAAATACTGCAATATCAAGTAAAATAGACTAAAGAAGCGGAGAAAAGATACACACAACTAAGGGGACATAAGAAATGGGATCAAATAATCCAAAGCAACAACTCAAACAAAAGGAACAGCAGACAAGTCTGCTCCAAATGCAATTAAATTTAATCTTAGAGAGATTACATAATCATGGGGATCAAAGAAGTGCCAAGAAAGTGGCCGAACTTTTGAATAAAAACGCAACGAAAGAATTGAGCATAGCATTTTGCGGTCATTTTTCAGCGGGGAAATCATCCTTTATCAATGAAATATTGGAGGAAGCCATCTTACCGGCGAGTCCGATTCCAACCTCAGCAAATGTTGTCCAGATCAAAAATGGGGAAGAGCTTGCACATGTCCATTTCTTTGAGGGGCAATCCCTGGAAATACTTCCTCCAGTGTCTTTCGAGCATGTTAAAGCATACTGCAAAGATGGGGATCAAGTAGAAGCTGTAGAGTACCAATTCCCTTTTGAGAAGCTCCCCTCGGACATGGTCGTTTTGGATACACCAGGGGTGGACTCCACCGACGATGCCCACCGGATATCCACTGAATCTGCCCTTCATTTGGCGGACGTGATCTTCTATGTAATGGACTATAATCATGTCCAATCGGAAGTGAATCTCAAGTTTATCAAAGAATTACAGGACAAGGAAAAAAGGATATATTTAATTATTAACCAAATCGACAAGCATCAAGAAGAGGAAATTCCTTTTTCCATCTACAATGCAAGGATCATGGAGTCTTTTGAGGACTGGGGAATTGAACCGGCAAGCATTTACTTTACAAGTCTGAAAGAGACCAATCATCCTCTCAATGACCTTCCAATAGTCAAAGAGACCATTCATATACTTAGACAAGATAAATTGAATATCCTGCCAAAGACGATTGAAAAGGCACTCCATACTATTATGGAAGAACATAAAGAATGGCTGTTGGAACAAAGGGAAGAGGAAATGGAACGCCATGAACAGATCATTCAATCAACAACAGATCTACCAAAAGATGTAGCGGCAACCTTGAATGAAGTCCAAGCCAAGCTTACTTCCATTGAGTCTGAAACTACTCAGATAAAAGAAGCTTTTGTCGATCAGACAAAGCGAATATTGCAGAATGCCAATATTACACCGTTTGAAATGAGGGAATTTGCAGAGAAGTATCTTGAATCCCAGCAAAAAGGATTTAAAGTCGGCTTACTATTTTCGGGTAAAAAAACGCAGGAAGAGCGTGAGCAAAGAAGTGGAGCGTTTCGAAATGATTTGGGAGAGCGTGTAAAAACACAGATTGAGCGGTTTATCCATGAACATATTCTTTCCTTCTTAAAGGAACAGAATTTCTATTCCCCCGCCATATTCGATAAGGTCCAAGGTATTACTGTCCCTATCACAGAAAAATTTATATCCGCGCATGTGAAAACAGGTGCTGGATATACGGGAAATGCCGTTTTGCACTATACAAAAGATCTGGCTCATTCCATTAAATTGGAGTACCAGAAGCAGGTGCAAAAATTCATGGAGAATTTCTTTGATCAACTCGAGAAGGATATGCAGGAGAATACGAAAGCTTTAAAGGTGGAAGTAGAACGACTGGAAACGGTGCATCATGCACAAGAAGCCATTACTATCCTTCATATGGAACTTGAAAAAGAATATGAGGTTTTAAACAATATCCTTATGATGAATGGCGAAGCAATTATGGAACATGATGAAAAGGTTGACCTATTGACCAAATATCTGAACCGCAATTATAGAAGAGTACGTGGAGATGAATTGTCATTCATTACAACCAAACAGAAGGATGACAAGGATAAACAAGAAATCGTTGTTCAAGATGCAATTAAGCAGAATGAACCGACTTCACTGATAAAAGGGCTAAGGGAGACTGCGAACTCTCTGAAAGAAATTCATGGATTTCAAACAATTGTGGATGACTTGAAAAAGAGAGCAGATAAAATAGAGAACCAAACTTTTACAGTTGCGTTATTCGGTGCTTTCAGTGCAGGGAAGTCTTCCCTTGCGAATGCGCTGTTCGGTGAAAAAGTGCTACCTGTTTCACCGAATCCAACGACTGCTTCCATCAATAAGATCTCCCCAGTTTCTGATGGGAATCCGCATGGAACGGTTTGTGTACAGATGAAAACAGCAGAACAGCTTTTTGAAGATGTCAAACAGGCATTGTTGATCTTTGAAACCAAATTAATCAACCTTGAAGAGGCTAGTCAGAAAATCAAGACTATTATTTCTAAAAATGAGCACTTAGAACTCGATGCAAGCAAGAAGACTCACTTTCATTTTTTGAAAGCCTTCTTGAAAGGCTGGGAGTACATGAGTTCACACTTAGGTACGCTCCAAAAGGTAACCCTTGATGAATTTGAAGCATATGTCGCTCAAGAAGAAAAATCTTGTTTTGTGGAATGGATTGAAGTATTTTATGATTGTCCATTCACAAGGCAAGGGCTTACGTTGGTGGATACACCGGGAGCCGATTCCATCAATGCAAGGCATACGGATGTGTCATTCGATTACATCAAGAATGCGGATGCTATATTGTTTGTAACCTACTATCAGCATGCCTTTTCAAAAGCGGATCGTGAGTTTTTGATTCAACTTGGCAGAGTGAAAGATGCCTTTGCCATGGATAAAATGTTCTTTCTTGTAAATGCAGCAGATCTTGCGAATAATGAGGAAGAGCTTGAACTGGTATGCGATTATGTGGAAGAACAATTGACGACTTACGGAATCCGCCATCCAAGATTATTTCCAGTATCTAGTCTGCTTGCATTAAAAGAAAAAGAAGGCCAGATGTTCCAACATCCATTTTTGAAAAACTCCTTAATGAACGATTTTGAAATGGCTTTTTCTGATTTCATACAGGCAGATTTGGTCGAGATGAGCCTTCATGCAGCGCAATTAGACCTAAACAGAGTCATTGGTTTGTTTGATCATTTTGTACAGCAAGCAAAGCTTGGATCGGGCGAAAAGGAGAAATTAAAGCTTTACCATGCCAATAATAAGGTTGAGATGGAAGCATATTTAAAGGAATACACAACAGACAGCTTCTTCACACTACTCGATCAAGAAGTAAATGAATTGCTTTATTATGTAAAGCAACGGACATTATTGCGATTTACTGATTTCTTCAAGGAAAGCTTTAATCCTGCAGTGATCAGGGAAGACGGGAGGAATATGAAAATACAGCTCGTGAATTGTTTGCATGAACTTGTTAAAGATATATCCCACAACCTCTCGCAGGAAGTAAGAGCAACAACTGTTCGCGCGGAGAACTTTATCGGGAAGACCTTACTTTCCTGGCAAAAAGAAATAGAAGCAGAGGCGAAAAAGCAAGAACCACAGCTTTCCTTACGCATTCTGGAAGTGGAGGATTTCCTACCGTTTAAAATGAATGGCACATTTCCACCTATTTCGTCCAAGTTGGAAAAACAAACGATAGGATATTATCGCAATTCGAAAGCTTTTTTTGAGAAAAATGAAAAACAGAAAATGGCTCAGTTTCTAGAAGAGCAACTGTCCCCTATGATGGATAGTTACTTGAAGAACAGCGAGGCGAATCTATCGGTCCATTATAAAAATGAACTAAACAATTCCTTGCAAGGTGTGAGGGAGTATATCCTTAGACAGCTATATGATTATTTTGAAGGAATGCAATCCGCACTTGAGCAAGAACAAGACATCCCGAATTTGGAACATATCTTAGTAAATATTCAACAGCATAAGAACTAAGGAGGGAAATAGGTGAATCGAATAGGGGATGTACTCAAAGAAATCGAGTTCAAACATCATGTGAAAATTCTCTATGCCTGTGAGGCCGGAAGTAGGTCTTATGGGTTCGCATCCGAAAACAGTGATTTCGATGTCCGATTCATTTATATCGCCCCGCTTAGGGAATACCTTACCTTGTTGGGGAATGGGGATACAATCACCCTGCAGGATGCTAATTTTGACATACAGGGATGGGACCTGAAAAAAACTCTCTTATTGGCCAGAAAGTCCAATCCCTCCTTATACGAGTGGATGTTATCTCCCATTGTATATAGAGAAATGGACCCGGTCATTCTCGAATTACAAGCGATGGTACTAAAAGGTTACTCACAAAAAGTGCTGGGGTACCATTATGTGAAAATGGCTAAGAAAAACCTCCTGGCATGGTGCGATAAAAGGAACGTCGCATACCTTGTCCATGCGGTGCGTGCTTCATTAATGCTGGAACAGGTCCTTTCCGATAGGTCATCAACCATTCAATTAAAGGAACTTGAAAAGACTAGCAGGTTTTTCCATAATGAAGAGCTATCTCTGCTATATCGTTTGAAGATGGGGGAATGTTTGAACGAACATCCTAAGATAGTTCAACTTCCTTCCAAAATATCGGACTTTTTAAATGAGCCAGAAGTGTCGTTGATTCAATTGGACAATGGGTCCATGGATATAAAAGTGTTAGAGAAGCTGTTTTTTCAGCAGCTGGGAATAGAGGGTGAGAGTCATCACTAATCGATTTCATGCTTGTGCCACCTGTCAGCACTATCAAGTACAAAAGTGGGCAAGTGCTACTATCTATCGTTGCAGCAGACTTGGTTACGAAACAAAGCCGCATTTCAAATTTGATTGTTGGCAACCTAAAGAGAACGTATTACAATTAATGAAAAAAGAAGAAATAAAACGGAGGAACAACCATGAGCGTACATAAAGCAATCAGTGAGCATTCTAGAAAACAAAATCAAGTTGTGATGAGCTTTCTGCAACTAGAACAGCAAAGAGAGGCATACATTGAAGAGGCAATCGTACTATGCCAGCAAAAAAAACCATTTACAACGGAAAAAATAAATGAGGTAACGAAGAGAATCAATGGACTGGCGCGAAAAGGAATCGCTCCTCAACGTCAATTGGTAACCAAGGAAATGGTGCAGGAATTTGTTTCTCGAAGTAGATAATCACGGAGGGGAAAGCATGAAGCATATCGTTTCAGCAAAATGGGTGAAGGAGCAGTTGGACGAGCTTACTATCATTGATTGCCGTTTTCATCTACATGTTCCAGATAAGGGTTTTGAAGAATATAAAGAGCATCATATTCCAGGTGCCCATTATATGGACTTGAACAAAGATTTATCCAGTGCAGTAGAAACACATGGCGGAAGGCACCCTTTGCCAGATTTTCAGGAGCTGTTTCAGAAACTGGAAGGTATTGGGGTTCATGACGATGGTAGGGTCCTTCTTTATGATGATCAGAACGGTGCTATGGCATCAAGACTTTGGTTTCTTCTACAGGTTATGGGACATAAGCATGTGCTAGTTATGGATGGCGGTTATCAGAAGTGGTTGAAAGAAGGGTATCCTGTTACTGCAGATGTACCCGAAAAGGGTAAAAAGGGCAATTTTTCTTTTAAGTTAGAAAAAGATCTAGTGGTTGATATGGAAGACGTTAAGTCGCATTTATCTGCGTTCAATAATGGAGATGCATATCTTCTTGATGCAAGAGAGCCAAACCGTTATAAAGGGTTAGAGGAGCCAATTGATAAGATAGCCGGCCATATACCCGGTGCCCTTAACTTTTTCTGGATGGATAGTTTCGAAAATGGAAAGTGGAAACAGAAGGAAGCATTGGTAGAAAGGTTCTCCTCGCTGGATTCCTCCAAAGAGGCTGTTGTCTACTGTGGCTCAGGTGTTACAGCCTGTCCCACTATCTTGGCCCTTAAGGAAGCAGGTTTTGATAATGTAAAGCTTTATGCAGGTAGCTGGAGTGACTGGATAAGTTACACAGCCAACCCAATATCTAAAATAAAGAACTAAATTTACCCTCTCTTAAATGGTTATCTCCTTGAGCAAACTATAAGGGATTCACCTTAAAAAGGAGGGGACCCAGAATGGGACGCACAAAAAAAGGAAATGCCAATGCCCAACGTAATAATAACGCTAAACAAAAAGGTAACATGGATTCAGAGTTTGCTTCTTACGCTGAATACGAAGCAGCAAAAATGACGAACAAGAAAAATCAATAATAAAAAGGCCATCACATCTAAAAGTGATGGCTTCAGTGTGTAGACAAAGTCCAAAAATGATAAAAATCTCTAGTTGATCGCAGTGGAAGGAGCGGAGACTCCTGCGGGAGGAAGGGACATGGAAGACCCCGCAGGGCGTAGCCCGAGGAGGCTTCCGGACCGCCCGCGGAAAGCGAAGCTCCTGCAACGAAGATCAACTCTTCCAACAGATAACCTAACTAATTTATAGTTTGTCAACAGTCTGAAGCCATCACAATTATATGTGATGGCTTTACTAACTAATCTTTTAAAACGGTGCCCCAATGTCGCTTTTTGACGTTGGGGTATTCTTGTGTTTCCTGAGCATTTGTCCTTCGCCGTCTAGATAGGAGTGTCTGTCCCCCAACTCTAATTTATGCTATAATCATAAGCGGAATAGAGAGGGAGTGTCCTTATGAAAAAAGTATTACTGATCGATGGAATGGCTTTATTATTCCGTTCCTTTTTTGCAACAAGTGTTTATAATCGCTTTATGTATACATCTAACGGAATCCCGACCAATGCCGTTCAGGGATTTGTTAAACATATGATCACCTCCATGGAAACATTTCAACCCACACATGTTGTCTGCTGCTGGGACATGGGAAGCAAAACGTTCCGCACAGAAATGTTCGATGACTACAAAGCAAACAGACCTGCGCCACCACAAGAGTTGATTCCTCAATTCGATCTTGTCAAAGAAGTGGTTGAGGCGTTTGACATCCCAAATATTGGACTTGCAGGTTTTGAAGCAGATGACTGCTTGGGAACTCTTGCCGAACTATACAGAGAAGAAGCGGAAGTCATTATTCTAACTGGTGACCAGGATGTCCTCCAGCTTATCAAACCCAATATAAAAGTAGCATTGTTGTTAAAAGGCTATGGCAACTATGAAGTTTTGGATGAGAATGGGTTCTATGAGAAAAAGGGTCTTACGCCACATCAGCTCATAGACCTCAAGGCAATAATGGGTGACAGTAGTGATAACTACCCTGGGGTAAAAGGTGTCGGGGAAAAAACTGCTACAAAGTTATTAATGGAGTACCAGACCGTGGATGGGATCTTAGAAAACCTTTCTGCACTTACAAAAAGTCAACGCCAGAAATTTGAAGACAGCTTGGAGTTATTGCACCTTTCAAGAGAGCTTGCAACTATCAAGTGTGATGTACCAGTTTCTTGTGAATTGCATGATGCGACCATCAGTATTGATCGAAGCAAGGTTGCAAGTAAATTTGATGAATTGGAATTTAAAAACTTGCATGGATTCATAAATAAGGTTTGTTAAGAGAAGATGAACGAGTCATCTTCTCTTTTTTATCGTTTTGTATTATCTTTTTTGGCTTTATTTTCAAGCTTAGAATGAACCTCATGTGAAAACTCTGCATCTTGGCCATAACCTTGAGGGTTTACACCGGGTGCTTTCTTTCCTCTGTTTGCGGATTTATTTCTGCTCATGCTTTTCACCTCCGTTACCTATCACATAGGTTTCCTTTTTCCTCTATAAATTATGTTGCATCTTGAAGTTCATATTGACTCAAACTACATAAGAGGTGATTAGTTTGAATCGACCATTAAAAATAGCATTAAGTGCCATTACTTTGGCACAATTCTTAAAAATTCCCATTAAATATGTAAGAACAGGCAGATGGGAATGGAGTACTTTCTTTGAAACGGGAGGGATGCCAAGCTCTCATTCAGCAGGAGTATCGGCATTGGCAACCATCATAGCGTTAAAAAGGGGTTATAAAACCATAGATTTTGCACTATCAGCTATATTTGGATTGATTGTCATGTATGATGCTCAAGGTGTAAGAAGACAAACTGGAGAGATAACCCTTGCTGTTAATGATCTTGCTGAAAAGTTGGACAGACTCGAGGGGAAACCTGATAAGAATGTCCATGATAAATTGGAAAAGCGATTAAAAGAACGGTTGGGACACCAACCGGAGGAAGTGGTTGGCGGTGCATTGTTCGGAATTGCTCTTGCTTTTCTTGGAATGCATTTGCTACCGAAAAAGAAAAAAATGGAACTTTGGGACAAACTTTAATGGGCAAACGACAAATTTTGCGGTAAGATTGTAGAAGGGGATGAACAAAAGGATGGATCGATATGAAAAAATCATGGAGTACAGAAGAATACCTTCAGCAACTTACCTCAAAAGGGTTTAAATTTGGAGAAGATTCTCTTGGTTTTATAGAATTTGGCAAGCATTATACAGATAGTTCCGACTACTTGGTTAATATAGCCATTGAAGTAACTTTAAAGGCGCAAAAGCAATTTGATGGGAGTTTCTTTGTTTCATTTCTTGAAATGATTAAACAAGAACAGATTCATTCCAAACGTGCTGCTTTTCTTTTGGCCAAGGAAAAGAAGATTATTTAAAGGTCTTTCCAATTCTAATGGATAAGTCCTTTCGTCACATCCAAGCTAAATCAATTGTTTATATAAGAGCTTGAAATACATCCAGGCTCTAGAACTGTTCACAAACTATAAATTAGTTAGGTTATCTGTTGGAAGAGTTGATCTTCGTTGCAGAAGCTTCGCTTTCCGCGGGCAGTCAGGAAGCCTCCTCGGGCTACGCCGAGGCCACTGAAAAAGTACTTTAATTTATACTTTGATACTTTGGCTAAACACCGCTGTTGCTTTCCACAAAAGGCTTCGCTTTCCGCGGGGCGACCTTGAGCCTCCTCACTTCGTTGCGGGGTCTCAAGATTGCCGCTACTCCCCCGCTGGAGTCTACGCCTTTTGTTCCAAGCTACAGCTAAAGACACTATTTACTCAAAAAATACTCATTTTGAAAAGCAGAAGAAAGTTGATTCCAATCAAACTTCTTCTGCTTTTTTTGTTTTATGCTATTAATAAATAACGTTAATAGGTGGTATTCAACGAATGATTTCAAACCAAGCATCCTTTAGTCTTAGTCCATTTTCAGCAATTTATGATATCGTAGTCCCCAAACAAAACATTCTCCGTCAAATAAATGAACTGGTAGACTTCTCCTTTATCTATGAAGAATTAAAAACAAAATATTGTCTAGATAATGGCCGCAAGGCAATACCACCTATACGTATGTTCAAATATCTGTTGCTTAAAGCAATCTATGATTTATCAGATGTAGATATTGTAGAGCGCTCCCAATATGATATGTCATTTAAGTACTTTCTCGACATGGCCCCAGAAGATCCAGTAATTGACTCCAGTTCCTTAACAAAATTCCGTAAGCTCCGCCTAAAAGATGTGGGGATTCTAGACATGCTTATAGAGAAAACAGTGGAAATTGCATTGGAGAACGGAATCATCCAAACAAAAACGATTATTGTAGATGCCACTCACACAAAAGCCCGATACAACCAAAAAACCGCAACAGAGTTTCTACAAGAAAAATCTAAAATTGTACGAAAAGCTATCTATCAGGTGGACGAATCAATCAAAGAGAAATTACCAAAGAAAACGACATCTCACGATGTCGAAGATGAGTTAATTTATTGCCGCCAAGTTATTGAGGTGGTCGAAAAGAATCCACAAGTAGCATCCATTCCTGCCGTTAAAGAGAAGTTAAATGTGCTTAAAGAAGTAGTGGAAGATTATACAGAACAAATTTGTTACTCCAATGATCCGGATGCTCGCACTGGCCATAAAACAGCGGACTCCTCTTTCTTTGGCTTTAAAACTCACATTGCATTAAGTGAAGAACGTATCATTACAGCTGCAGTTATTTCGACAGGAGAAAAAAATGATGGAAAATACCTTCCTGAACTTATGAAAAAAACAATGGAAGCTGGAATGGTCGTTGATACTATCATTGGGGATACTGCTTATTCAGAAAAAGATAATATTAATTTTACAAAGGAAAATAAAATAGCACTTGTTTCTAAACTAAATCCTGTTATTCAAGGAACTCGTACCGAAGAGGAAAAATTCGACTTTAATAAAGATGCAGGCATGTACGTGTGTAAGGCGGGGCATTTGGCAACTAAAGTAAAACGACAAGGCAAGAAAAATGTAGGAAAAAATCAACGTAACACCTATTTTTTTGATATAGAGAAATGTAAAGTGTGTCCTTTAAGACAAGGGTGTTATCAAGAAGGTGCAAAGAGTAGAACATACTCCGTTACCATAAAATCTACAGAACATAAAGAGCAGGAAGCATTTCAAAACACCTTGGCGTTTAAAGAAAAGGCTAAATCTAGATATAAAATAGAGGCCAAAAATAGTGAACTAAAACATAGACACGGGTATGATATAGCATCATCAGCGGGTCTTTTAGGTATGGAGATTCAAGGAGCCGCATCTATATTTGCGGTTAATATGAAGAGAATAATGAAGCTTATAAATGAAAAAGAGTAAATAAATAACGTTATAAGGCAACCTTTTATCCTTTTAATGGATAAAAAATTGCCTTTTTTTAAAAAAATTCATGGTTACTTCAAAAAAATAATAAGTTTTTCAGTGGCCTCGGCTACGCCCTGCGGGGTCTTCCATGTCCTTTCCTCCCGCAGGAGTCTTCGCTCCTTCCACTGCGATCAACTAGAGAATTTCATTATTTTAAGCTTTGTCTACACAATGAGAGCCTGGAAGAAATCCAGGCTCTCATTGTGTATTTTCAGTATTATGGTTTCAGGATAACTTTGACACATTCATCCTCATGGTCGTTAAAAATCTTATAAGCTTCAGCAGCATTTTCAAGTGGCATCTTATGGGACACTATTTCTGTTGGATCGAACTTTCCTGAAGTGATCATGTCAAACAACTTTGGCATATAATGAACAACAGGTGCCTGGCCCATTTTCAGGTTGATATTTCGTTCAAAAAGGTTGCCCAATGGGAACATATTATATTTTGATCCATAGACACCTGTAAGTTGAATAGTACCGAATTTCCTGACTGCATCGATACCTATGTCAATAGCGCTTAAAGTTCCGCCCTGCACCTTCA
This sequence comes from Sutcliffiella horikoshii, assembly GCF_021991925.1. GTDB lineage: Bacteria > Bacillota > Bacilli > Bacillales > Bacillaceae_I > Sutcliffiella_A > Sutcliffiella_A horikoshii_F. The sequence continues at coordinate 206,054 of NZ_RXZI01000006.1, forward strand.
GCTTTTGGCCAATCTCTTCAAGGGCTGATTTCTTGCCATCCATTCCTACGCAATCAATAACCACATCTGCTCCTCCGTGAGTAATTTCCTTCAGGTGGGAGCCCATATTCTTGAATTCCTCGAAATTGAAGATTTCCACATTGTTCATTTTCTTAGCTCGCTGTAATCTATACGGGAGGTTATCAACAGCGATAACACGTTTGGCACCTTTCATCCAGGCAAACTTTTGTGCCATCAGGCCAATGGGGCCGCACCCAAGGACGACAACGGTATCATCATTTTTCACCCCAGCATTTTCAACGCTCCAATAGGCGGTTGGCAGAACATCCGACATGAAGAGCAGTGCTTCATCTTCAAGTTCCACAGATTCAGGAATGACAAATGGAAGGTAATTTCCATAGGGAACACGTAAGTATTCAGCCTGGCCTCCCGGATGATTACCATACCTCTCCGTAAAACCGAAATAACCTCCTGTGTCTACTTCAGGATTTTGATTCGAATTGTCACACTGACTCTCCAGATCGTTTTGACAATAGAAGCATCTTCCGCATGAAATATTAAACGGGATGACTACCCGATCGCCTTTTTTCACCTTCGTAACCTCTGGACCGACCTCTTCGACAATCCCCATTGGTTCATGTCCGACCACATAATCCTTTTCCGTAGGCAGTGCCCCTTGGTAGATATGTAAATCCGATCCGCATATGGCCGTAGAGGTAATTCGGACAATTATATCCTCACTTTTCTTAATTTTTGCGTCCGGTACCTCTTTTACTTTCATATCCTTGATTCCTTGAAATGTTACTCCCTTCAATAGAAAAACCTCCTTTTAATGGTAATAACCTTTCTATACCCGAATGATTAAGATATAATCTGATACATTTTAGCCATTTATGATGGATGGAGGGGGAGAAATGTCCATTCAACTTCTCCTATAAGTCGGTTTGAAAGTGAAATAGTAAATGATGGTACTGCCAAAAGAGAGTATAGGTTAGAATGATTGTGTACAAATTTAAAGACTCTTTTGGTAAACTTTATTGCTTTTTCGTATGGATACAGTAACCGTTATTTTCCTTACTGTCGTGCTCTTTTCCCTGCCGGACTTAAGAAATTACTTGCACCTTATAGAGTAAAAAGTCAAATTGCCGACTTTTTCAAGGATATAGCAATAATCTTTGAGAAAAGAGCCAATTTAAAAGACGTTCCCATTATTCTATAATTGGGAACGTCCTCTTTGGATTGAATCACTTGTTTGATAGGATTTTTTACTGTCATGCTTTTTAGTTTATTTGTCGTTAAGTTGTATCGCTTTACGTGATAGCTCATCCGCCATTTTGTTCTCTTTGCTCGGTATCCATTTAATAAAGAATAAATTAAGCTGATCGGCAAGAGCCAGTGCCTCTTCCAAAAGCAACCGATACTCTTGTTTTTTTGCATATCGCTTTTCCATGGCATTCTCCACAGCCTGGGAGTCGGTCCGAAAAGAAACCGTTTGATAGCCTTGTTTCGTACAAATTTTCAATGCTTCAATCAATGCACGGAATTCTGCTTGATGATTGGACATAATCCCAAGAGGAATACTGTATCGTTCAGCAGACCCATGCCCTTTTATGAATATTCCAGCCCCAGAAGGACCTGGATCCCCAGCACTTGCTCCATCTATGTAAACTTCAATCATCACAATCGCCTGCCTATTAAATAAGTGTTACACGAACATATTTTCATATGTCCTGTGATAAGATAAGAATACACAATAATAATTCAGGAATAAAGCCATAATAGGTAATACTTTTACTTTTTAGATCTATTGGGTATAAGAAAGAAATACTTAGATGTAAAGGGGTTTTCCTAAACATGAAATTAACCTTGGAGTGGCACTACCACACACCAAAGCACATAGAAACCACTTTTAAAAGTGATGAAGTTGATATAAGGCTGGCTCTAAGGCTTGCAGAAGATATTGAAAAGACTGGAAGAGTGAAACGGTTGTCCTTCTATGATAAGGATGGATCGGAATGGACTAAAAAAGAAATTAATAAGTGGATCAAACAGAGTGAAGTGGGAATATCCGATGTTGTCGCCTACTTTGATGGAGGATATGATGTAGATTCGAAACTGGCGGGAATCGGAAATGTGGTTTATTATAATCAAAATAGAAAAGACTATCGATATAGAATAAATGCAAGGCTGGAGGAACTTGAATCCAACAATGAAGCGGAATATGCTGCGTTTTATTTTCTTGTTCAACAGTTGGAGCATCTGGAAATTCGTGCGATGGAAGTAACCTTCAAGGGAGATTCCCTTGTTGTTTTGAACCAGCTTTCTGGAGAATGGCCTTGCTATGACGAACTTTTCAATCGCTGGCTGGATAAAATAGAACAGAAATTAAAGGAACTTAAGATTAGGCCTAACTATGAGCCTGTCACACGTAAAGAAAACACAGAGGCACACCAGCTAGCCAAGCAGGCTTTGGAAGGTACCCCAATAGAAAGCAAATTGCTACTGTGAACAATAGGAGTGAAAAGAGAGAATGATCAATCGTAAAAAGATCTTGATGGAGGTTGGTGAAATTTTAGATACTTATTGTACGGAATGTCTGGTGAAGCAGACATTGCGGAAGGATTATGGGAAGACACATGCTCAATCATTCTGCATCGGTGAATGTACAGTGGGTGCTGAAATAAAGAAATTAGGAGATCAGTTGGTGGAGCGCAAATAATTCGCGCTTTGTCAGCTGGTTTTTATTTATGCTTTTATCTTAGAACCTTTCCTACCCATAGAAAAACCGCCAATTTGGCGGTCATTTTCGTGCTTCAGATAGCTGGTGTTCGCACTGTGATAGGGTCATTTCACAGTTTTGTAGAAAATCTGTATCAAGACCAGTACCAGCGCTCTTTGCATCATTCAGTAAAGATCTCGCATTGGAAATAGCTCTTTCTGCATGATCCATCGCTTCCGGGTCTAGGCTCATGGTAGCGGACCCGACCATTTTTTCAGCAGATTGGATGGAAACTTCCACTTGTGCTAAGTCGTTATATCCTGTGTGTAATTCAGTATCGTTGTTATGTTGTTGGTTATCCATTTTCACAGCCTCCTTCTTTTTTTAGAATCGGTAAAAGAAGCAAAAGATATGCATGATAAAACAAAAGAGACCTCCAAAGTTATAGGAGATCTCTTTCTTTATCATTTATGTTTTCCAGCCTTAAAATTAAAGTTTTGTAACGTTAGCAGCTTGTGGTCCGCGGTTTCCTTCAACGATTTCAAAAGAAACTTCTTGGCCTTCTTCCAAAGATTTGAATCCTTCTCCAGTAATTGCAGAGAAATGTACGAATACGTCATCTCCACCTTCTACTTCAATAAATCCAAAACCTTTTTCGTTGTTGAACCATTTAACTTTACCGTTTTGCATCGTTCTTTTTCCTCCTAAAAATAGCGCACATTTGTGCCGTAAAATTGTATTATCATAACCAATTCCCGAAAAAAAGAAAGCGGTTAAATGACAATTTCAATATACAATATTTCCTCTGTAAGAGTCAAGGTTTCAAACTTTGTACCTGTTTTATTTTCTACTTCTCCTCATATATATAGGTAAAGGAGGGATAAGCCATGCTACGGACACATTTTGAAGGCAAGGAAATGATCTTGCGCATCAAGACAAATCTTCATCTATATTCCTTAAACGAGGACACCATCTACGAGAGTTTATGCGCGGCATTAAAGGTTATCTACTTTATGGATAGCTTTGCAGTAGAGATGGGAGATTATCTAATTGTTGGAGAAAGCCAGCAGAGCGAATATCCGCTAATTACAGTGCAGAACATAGTTCCCGCTAAAAATATTGTATCCTTGTAACTATACAAACAAATGTTTTGGTTTTATAATAAATGTAGGAAAAGGGATGGGAAAGAGCACTCTTTTCCTTCATTTATTTTTACATAGAGCGGAGTGGAAGATGTAGTGAAATTAATTATTGCCGAGAAGCCAGATCAAGGATTGAAGCTTGCTGCTCCATTTTCCTTCAAAAAAAAGGATGGATACGTAGAAATCCCCCCTCAACCGATGTTCCCCAAAGGCGCCTTATTGACTTGGGCGGTAGGACATTTATGTGAACTCTTATCTCCGGAAGAATACGATAAAGCATGGAAAAGATGGTCCCTGCAAACTCTCCCAATCATACCCGAACGTTTCCAACACAAAGTTACGAAATCCAAATGGAAGCAATTCCAAACAGTGAAAAAATTAGTACACCATCCTGAAGTATCAGAAGTCATTATGGCAGGTGATGCAGAGAGGGAAGGAGAAGCAATCATTCGGATCATCCTTCTTGTCAGCAATTGTCATAAGCCTTTAAAACGCCTATGGATATCTTCTCTGACACCAAAAGCGGTACAAAAAGGATTCGAAAACCTTCTAGAGGAACATCAAACCAGGAATGTTTATTACGAAGCTTTAAGCAGATCATGTGCGGACTGGTTAGTAGGAATGAATGCTTCAAGGGCTTATACTTTGCTTTTACAACAGAAAGGAATTTCTGATGTATTTTCCACTGGAAGAGTACAGACCCCAACCCTTGCTTTAATAGTAAAAAGGGAGTTGGATATAGAGAACTTTCAATCAAAACCGTTCTGGGAGGTGCTGGCAACCTTCCAGATGAATGGAAAAATGTATAACGGAAAATGGCATAAGGACGAGGAGTCGAGACTGGATGATCCAAATTTAGCAGAAAAGATTGTACAGTTCTGTAATGGGAAAGAGGCGAAAATTGACACACTTGATAAGGAACGCAAAGAATTTCAACCTCCCTACCTTTTTAATCTTTCTTCCTTACAGGCAACAGCCAACAGCATGTATAAATTTTCCCCACAAAAAACACTTGAAATAGCTCAAAAGCTATATGTTAAGGGGATTATTTCCTATCCGCGCTCTGATTCAAGCTTTGTAACGAAAGAAGAGGCAAGCATGTTTCCGGATACCCTTAAGAAACTGAGTACATTTGATGCTTTCAAGGAATATTTTCCTCTTCCCTTTGCGTCTGTCATGGATAACAAACGAGTGGTAAATGAGAAGAAAGTAACCGATCACTATGCCATTATACCCACCGAGCAGGTGAAGGACCCTTCTAAATTGTCACCAGACGAAGAGAAAATTTACACGCTTATAGCAAAGCGCCTTATTGCGGCTCACTATGATAAAGCAATATTTGACTACACCACTATCAATACCTTAGTGGATGGGCGTGCCACATTTCTTTCCAAAGGCAAAGAAGAGGTGCAGGCTGGGTGGAGGGCCGTCATTTATGGAAACAAAAAAGACAAAGCAACAGATGAAGAGGATCAGGATCTCCCTTCCCTGGAAAAAGGAGAAACAGGCAATGTCCATGATGTGAAAGTAAAAGAAGGAAAGACCCAACCACCTAAACGCTACACCGAAGGTCAATTGATAACTGTGATGAAGACAGCAGGCAAGCATTTGGAGGATGGGGAGTTAACGAAAGTACTCAACAAAACGGAAGGTCTTGGCACAGAAGCGACTCGTGCTGGAATTATCGGGGTGCTAAAAGATAGGAAGTATATCGAAGTAAAACGAAATCAGGTTTTTGCTACCAATAAAGGTAAGCTACTAATCCAATCTATTGGGTCAAGTATTCTAGCAAGTCCGGAAATGACTGCCAAATGGGAGCAACGGCTTCATGAAATAGGGGAGGGGAAGGCGTCCCCCGAAGAATTTATGGAGCAGGCCAAAAAACTCTCGATAAAATTAATAGAGGATGCTAAAACGCAAAGCGAGCAATGGTCATTTGAGGGGATGGACATCAGCGAGTTTAAATATGCTAAAGGAAAGCGCCGAGGACGTGGTTCTACCGGAATGGGAACCAAAGTCGGTGCCTGTAAAAAATGTGATGGAGATGTCGTGGACAAAGGGTCTTTTTATGGATGTTCCAATTACAAATCTAATAATTGCAATTTCACTATATCCAAAAAGATACTGGGAAAAACAATCTCCGTAGCAAATGCGAAAAAGCTGTTAACGGAAGGGAAATCTGCTGAGATAAAAGGGTTTAAAAAAGGGGATAAAGTTTTTAATGCATCCCTTGAGTGGAAAGGGGAAAAGATTCAATTTGTTTTTTAAAGGCTCTGTTAAAGCATACTGTTGATTTTTCAGCTACCTAGCTGTTGATTGGAGCAATAGGCGAAGACTCCTTGAACTCCCCTAGGAAAGCGAAGCCTGGTGCGGAAATCATCAGCGGTATCTAACAGATCCATTTTAAATAGTGCTTGGGTCGAGTGTAAAATGCTCGGCCTATTTTTTTTACATATAAGGGAATAGTAGTAGGGAAAGACCAGGAGAGGAGGGGTATGCTTGCAGGAAGCAATACGATTACATAACGTACAGTATGAAACAGAAGACATACATATTTTAAAAGGAATAACAGGCACCATTATCGAGGGGGAAATCACTACTTTTGTCGGACCGTCTGGTGCCGGCAAAACAACCTTACTTAAGATGCTTAACGGTCTTCTTTCTCCCACTTCAGGTGAAATCTTTGTAAATGGAAAAAAGATTAATCAGTATGAACCGACAGAACTTCGACGCCTGGTTGGTCTTGCCTTACAAAGTGCACCGATGGTCGACGGAAATGTATATGATAATCTTACCTTGCCATTGCGTCTTCAGAATGACTCCTTGTCGGAAGAAGAAGCGAAAACTATCTTAAAAGTTGTAGGTCTTGGAACCGACCAACTATATCAGAATGTGAAGGATCTATCGGGAGGTCAAAGGCAGAAGGTGTCCATCGCAAGAACATTAGTAAATCGACCAAAGGTATTGCTATTGGATGAAATAACGGCATCTTTAGATCAAGTATCACAAAAAGAAATCAATGAATTGATTCAGAGGGTAAGTGAGAAATACGGTACAACTATTGTGTGGATCACTCATAACTTGAAACAGGCTCTGACAGTGGGAAATTACACGTGGTTTTTAATGAATGGACAACTGTTGGAAGCGGGAAAAAGCCATGAAATTGAAAATTCCCGAAATGAAAAAGTGCAAGCATTTCTTAGGGGGGAGTTGGAATGAACGCCCTTACTCTTTCGATAGCACTTGTATTTGTCCTCATACCTATTGTACTTTCCAAATCCTTCCGACTGGATTTGGAGAAGGATACTATAATCGCGGTTGTAAGATCAGTGATACAACTCTTTATCGTCGGTTATCTGCTTACATTCGTTTTTGAATCGGGTGGATATTTCTTTATTACGTTAATGGTTATCATCATGATTGTTGCTGCCGTTCAGAATGTTGCCAGAAAAAAGACTCCGATTAAAGGGATTACTTGGAAAGTGGCTGCAACCTTCATTTTTATTGAAATCTTGACCCAAGGAATTTTAATCGGATTCCAAATCACGCCTCCAACCGCCCAATATATCATTCCGATCAGCGGCATGATCATCGGGAATTCCATGGTACTAGGAATCTTATTTTTAAATAGATTTATCTCTGAGGTAGAAGCAAGAGAGGATGAAATAGATTTGATACTTTCTCTTGGTGGAACAACCAAACAGGCCATCCATACACAACTTATTCGGGCAATCAAAGCAAGCATGATTCCCACTATAGAAAGTCAAAAAACAATCGGGCTTGTCCAGCTTCCGGGAATGATGAGCGGACAAATCATTGCTGGTGCAAGTCCTATTCAAGCGGTGCAGTTTCAGTTGCTCATACTGTTTTTACTTTTGACGACGGCTTCTGTAACAAGCATTATGCTTGGATTCCTCTCCTATCCCACCTTGTTTAATGAGAGAAAGCAGCTTATAAGGATGAGGTAATGAAGCTTAATATAAAAAAGCCATTGATTCTGATGGCTTTTCAGTGTGTAGACAATGAAAAATTCATAGCAGTTTTTAAGTTGATCATAGTGGAAGGCGCGCAGACCCCCGCGGGAGGAAGGGACAGGGAAGACCCCGCAGGGCGTAAGCCCGAGGAGGCTTCCGGACCGCCCACAGGAAAGCGAAGCGCCTGCAACGAAGATCAAACTATTCCAACAGTTACCTAACTATTTTATAGTTTGTCAACAGTCTGAAAAGCCATCATTTCTGATGGCTTTTCTTATTGATATACATTAACTCCCGGTACTTGTAAAAGCCCGGATCCCTCTATTCCAGAACCAATACGCTATGATAAATGAAAGAATGGCAATGGCAGGAGTGAGGAGAGGCATCGTTATCATTGAATCTTTTTCGAAAAAATAGGTTGCTGGATAATAAGCAGTGAATCCGTATGGAATTAGCCAGGTAATGATCAAGGTGACAACTTTTGGGTAGATGGTTAAAGGATATCGGGCAAATTCACTTAATTGAAATACAGAGACTACAATAGGAAGACTATCCACCATCCAAAAGGAAAAAGTAATGAAAAAGAGGTTGATGGCTACGAACAGAATTCCACTTGAAATGATGAAAACAAATAATAAAAGTAAACTTTTTATCGTCCACTCGATCTCCAGGTTCACGCTAGCAATTGTCAGGACAATTCCTCCGATGATCAATTGTCCGAATCCGTCTTGCTGAACTCTTTCGGCCACTATTTGAAAAAGGGGATTGACTGGCCGCAATAATAGCCTGTCAAAGTTACCCGACCTGATATATTGCCATCCGAGCGTCCATAAATTATCAAAGAATATATGATGAATGGAACGTCCTAAAAATGCGATTGCATAAATGAATAGAATCTCATAATAGGTCCACCCTTTAAGAACCTCTATATGATCAAATACTATTTTCAAGAAGAAAAGAGCGGTAAATTGTTGGACCATAACAGAGAACAATCCAATGAAAAAGTCTGCTTTGTATTCCATCATTGCTTTTAAATGGTTGCTAAAGTATTTTCCGTATAAGAACGAATATCTTTTACACTTTTTCAACATAGGGCTACCCTCCAAACACGGTCACTTTTTTTACTGCTTGTGCCCAGACGATACGTACGATGATAAATAAGATTCCAAGCCAAAATAATTGGGTAAAAAAAGCGATAAGCGCTTCAGTACCCATTGGAATTTGCCCTGTATAGATGGCTACAGGAACAAAGATCATGGACTGGAAGGGGAGATAGCTACTAATTTCCTGGAACCAACCAGGGAAAAGGGTGAGAGGGATAAGTGCCCCCGAAAAAAACTTGACGATGGCTTCTCGCAATACCCGTAATCCCCATACATTGACCGTCCAGAATGCCAGTACTCCAATGATCAAGTCAATTTGCGTCCCAATTAAGATACCTACTAACATGCTTCCAAAAAATAATGCCGCACTCTGCCAGGAAAGAGGCGCTTGAATCCCCATAAATAGAATGGCTACCAAAAAAATTGGTATGGTTGTACGGACAAAACTGTTTGCTTTGGAACCCAGGTCCATAAAAATCAATTTGGTTAAATAATCATATGGTTTCAGTAATTCCAAAGCGATATCGCCATTTTTTATATTTCTAGCCATTTCATTTCCAGCGCCGGATACATAGTTTTCTAGCATCATGGCAATGACAACATAGGTTATCATGGATTCGAAAGAAATGGAGGAGATTTCCGTTCGATTATGGAATACCGCCACCCAAAAAAAGTACATGATGACTAGTCGGAGCAATGTAGAGACGACATCAGCCCAGTACCAGGCGAGGTAAGCTGTCTCGACTTTAATTTGAGACTTTAACAGCTCCAAGTACTTCCGCATGTTCTGGCCCCCGTTCGTAAATTTCCTGAACCACTTTTTCAATCCCAAGCTCTGTTATGGTAAAGTCTAGAACTGGATAGTCTTTCATCACTTCCTTGATGATTTCACTTCCAGTAATGATAGTGCTGTTAAAATGGAGCAAAAAATGATTTTCTCCCTCGGGTTCTTCGAGGTGAACTGCCATCTGTAAAGAAGAAGGAAGAATGAAATTCTTAGTGGAATCTATCTCTAATTTGATGGTTCGGTTAAATCTAGTTTGCTGTTTTAGAGCAAGAAGGCTTCCGTCATAAATAACACTTCCTTTGTCGATTATGAGGATGCGATGACATAGCTCTTCAATATCTTGCATATCATGCGTGGTTAGAATAATGGTAGTTTGATGTACTCGGTTCATGTGCTTAATGAATTGCCGAATTTTCACTTTTACCGAAGCGTCCAAACCAATGGTCGGTTCATCCAAGTACACAACGGAAGGATTGTGCAGAAAGGCTGCAGCAAGCTCACAGCGCATTTTTTGTCCTAGTGAGAGCTGTCTTACCGGGATGGGTAAAAGCGCTTCCAAATCTAACACTTCTTTAAATTTCGCAAGATTTTCTTCATAGATATCTTGCGGAACTTCGTAGATATGTTTTAATAGTTCAAGAGATTCCTGCACTGGAATATCCCAAAAAAGCTGGGTCCGTTGACCAAAGACGGCACCGATGCTTTTGGCGTTTTTGGTTCTTTCCATATATGGAGTAATACCATTGACTGTCACAGAACCCTCATCAGGTGTGAGTATCCCACTAATCATTTTGATGGTGGTGGATTTACCCGCTCCGTTAGATCCTATATAACCTACAATCTCACCTTTAGGTATGGTGAAACTAATATCATTTACTGCTGTCTTCTTCACGTATTTCCGTTTGAATAATGCTTTTATCGCACCAGTCAAACCCGGCTCTCTTTCAAACAAACGGTAATGCTTGCTGATGTTATTTACTTCAATCATCTTCTCGACCTCCTGGACTTTCCAAATGAAAGCACTGACAAATGAATATTATATACACTATTCACAGAAGATGGAAGAATTTTCTTTGAAAGAAAGAAAAAAGATAGATCCAAATGAGATCTACCCTTTGTTTCTTCTATTAAGTTCCGTTTCCATTAATCTCGCTATTTCTTTTGAGTCATAATGATTCTGTTTCTTTAGTTGTTCAATGACTCTTTCTTTACGCACGTTTGTATGATGTTGGTTCAACTTCCATTTACCTTCTAATTTCTCCACTTGCATTTTTAATCCTACGATTCCGCTTAACATACTATCCACGGTTACCTCATGTTCCTCTAATTTCCAGGGCTTATCAAACCCTTTCTCATAGAAATCTGTCGCTTCTTTTAATATAGTTTTAAGCGAATTCTCATCTTGGACTATCTCCATTTTTCCGTGAACATGAGCACTTATATAGTTCCAAGTTGAAACAGTATTTTTCTCTTCATACCAAGAAGCAGAAACATAAGCATGCGGCCCTGTGAAAACGGCTAACCCGCTTTGTGAGTCCAATGATCTCCACTGAGGATTTGCCTTTGCCATATGAGATAGTAGAGTGATGGTCCCATCGTCTTTAGTAGATACTATGAATGGCAAATGTGTGGCAGTGGGCATCCCTTCATGTTGTGAGAATAATACGCCAAAGCTATGTGATCGAATAAACTCAATGATCTCAGCAGAGTCTTCCTTTCTGAATTGTTTTGGTATATACATGATGTAGGCTCCTTTTACAGAATTATTTTTCACTTACAGAAAATTATAAAGGATTATCGGAGCTAAGTGTAGGGGTGTTAGTGGTAAATCATCAAGTATCAGGCATAAAGAAAGCTGTCCAAAATACGTTAAGCTTGGACAGCTCCCAGGGGGGGATATTATATGTCAGTTTTGTCTTTCTGATCTTTGTTTCGCTTATTGCCTTTGCTATTATCTCCAGGAACTTTCTCGCTTCCGCCTGTAAAGCTACTTGTAGGACTGTTTTGGTTTCGGCTTCCGCCTTTGTTATATTTCTTTGTCATGGTGTTTGTCTCCTTTTGATAGTTTAGAACATCGGTAAGTTATCCAAGTTGTTGGTGGGATCTCCGTCGGCGTTACCTCGGATATACATTTCGCCGTCCTTGCCTTTAAATACATTTGCTCCAATGACCACACCTTGATTTACATCGTTCAATGCTTCTTGATAGGAGAGGACTCTTCCGGTGGATGTCTTGAAACCTGTGATGTCTCCATCCCCATTTTTCTGTACTGCCACAAATGTTTCGCTCAAAGTTAATCCTCCTTTCTCTATACGGTTGTAGCGTTTCCTTGTAAAATAAAATTATTCGGGGGTGTATAAGATGAAAGCATTCGATTGGAAGGTAGAAACGGAAAAAGCATGGAATGAACGTGCTGATTTTTGGCATGAAAATAGTGAAAATATGTGGCTGCACGGGAGCAGGAAGACCATTGTACCGTTCATCAAACAAAGGCTTGTGGAGGGTTCACATATTTTAGACGCTGGATGTGGGGATGGATTTGGGTCTCTTTTATTAGCGGAGAACGGGTTTCACGTAACTGGTATAGACATATCAGAGAAAATGATTGAACGTGCAAAGGAAAAAAGGGTACATAAGCATGTTGCTTTTCAAAAAGGAGATCTAACGGCACTGCATATGGAGAATGCCTCCATGGATGCCATCATGGCTATCAACTCCATTGAATGGGTAGAACATCCTTTAATGGTGATGGAAGAGTTTCATAAGGTTTTAAAATCAAAAGGCAAGTTGTTTCTAGGGTTGCTTGGACCTACAGCAGGTCCCAGGGGAAACAGCTTTCCAAGACTATATAATCAAAAAGCCATCTGCAATACGATGATGCCTTGGGAGTTTGAACAGCTTGCACAGGAAAATGGTTGGGAACTTTTGGACGGAATGCCCGTATATAAGGAAGAAGCAAAAAAGCTGGACACGACGAACTTACCACGAATCTTGAAGCAATCCTTAACATTTATGTGGGTGTTCATGCTACAGAAAAAATAAAGGAGCGATTTGTCTATGTCTAAATATTCTATTCAACAATTTATCCAAAAGAGCAAACAGGAGGATAAAGGAGAGGGTTTGTTTGAACTGGAAACGGAAAGAATACTTGAAATAAACCTTAACGGTGATATTTGGGCAAAGATGGGTTCGATGATTTCCTATGAAGGCTCTATAAAGTTTCAGCGGGAAGGGATTCTTGAGCACGGGTTAGGGAAACTTATGAAAAAGGCATTTACCGGTGAAGGGTCCCAGCTGATGAAAGCATCTGGAAAGGGCAAATTATACGTTGCAGATCAAGGGAAGAAAATAACCATACTTGATCTAGAAGGGGATAGCATATTTATCAATGGAAACGATCTTCTTGCATTTGAACAGGGGTTGGAATGGGATATCAAATTGATGAGAAAAGTGGCCGGCATGATGGCTGGAGGATTATTCAATGTTAGATTAGAAGGACAAGGAATGGTGGCCTTTACCTCCCACTATGAGCCGCTTACCCTAATGGTGTATCCAGGACAGCCTGTCTATACTGACCCGAATGCTACTGTAGCGTGGTCGGGCAATCTTCAGCCTGAATTTGTCACAGATGTGCAGTTAAAGACCTTCTTTGGTAGAGGGAGTGGGGAGTCCATCCAAATGAAATTTGCCGGCAGTGGCTTTGTAGTCGTTCAGCCATTTGAGGAAGTGTACACCACAAGTGAATAAAGCTTTAGTCACTTGACAGGAAAATCCTTTTCATAAACACTCTCCTGTAGTAAGCTAGATGTTTAATCAAATGTTATTAATTATGGATCCCCATATACAGGAGTGAAGGCAATGAGTGGAGCAAAGAGCAAGGGTGGAGGAACAGGCCGAGGCACTGGTAAGAAGGGTTGGAGCCGCTGGCAGAAAGCAGCTAATAAAGCTAAAAGCAACAAGCCTTATAAAAGTAAGGGAGCAAAAGGCAAGGGCGGCAGTGCTTCGGAATGATAAGAAGGAACAAAAAGCTTGGGAGCACAAATATCAGCTCCCAAGCTTTTTATTTACAGTCTTAGTGGTTGCTATATTCGATTGAATAATCCTATCACTTTCCAATAAAACATCTTCCACAATTTTTTTATGTGATTGTGGTTGGTGTAAACTTTTGAGTGATGTGCTTATGCTCATTTGCCACTCTCTATTCTCCAGTAAAGAGTGTATGGTATCTATTAAATCTTCCTGATTTCGGACAGTAAGGGCAGCCCCTTTTTCGTTGAAAAACAGTGCATTCTCTCTTTCCTGACCAGGTACAGGTTTATATAGGATGAGAGGGGTTCCAATAGCGGTCGCTTCAGTAAGGGTAATTCCGCCTGGCTTTGAAACCATTACACTTGCCAGCCTATAAAGTTCGTCTATTCTTTCCACATAGCCATAGGAATGGAACCTCTCTGTATCTTTCTCTACCAGGGGAACCAACTCCCTCCGTAAAGAAAGATTATTTCCACACACTACTGCTATTTGATATTCTGTTTTTTGAAGAAGTGTTTCACAAGTTTCCTTTATGTTCTTTAGAACTCCTTGGGCTCCTGCGAGAAAGAGGATAAGTTTTTTTTCAGATGGGATACGGTATTTTTTGAATAAAAGCTTCTGGTCCTCTACTTCTGAAAATACAGGGCGGATGGGAATCCCACTGACAACTACTTTGGATTCTACAACGCCTTCTGATAATATTTTCGACTTTAAGTCATTGGTGGAAACATAGTAGCGATCTACATCATCATGAAGCCAAAGTCTGTGAAGGCAATAGTCGGTAATTACATGGAAGGTTGGAATGATGATACCAGTTCGTCTTCTAAATTCAGGGACCGCATTTATCGGAAAAGTATTGATCAATATATCGGGACTTTCTGATTGGATAAGAGAAGTTAATCGTTTGAATCCATAATTATAATACCAGCGAAGCAATTTCTTATGTTGCATTCTATCCGTTCCATAATAGAAAAGTTTGTAGAATTGCTTTCCAAAGGTAAAACTCTTCTTATATAGCTTTTCTGTCAGTTCAGAAAAGAAAGGATGAGATTCGGCATAAAGATTACAAATATTGACATTTTCAAAACCTCTGTTCAAACACTCTCGGTAAAGGGAATTCGCAACCTGCAAATGACCATTTCCATAAGAAGCAGTCAATATGATAATCCTAGGGTTTTTCTTATCCATCTTTAACCTCCTCACAACGCTTCAATGGTCTCAAGCTACCGCTATCTCCTATATGAATCGAGTACCTTTAGCTCCCATACAAGTGCTTATGAATTTTCTAAAAGCCTAAGTAAATGATAGCAACTGTTTGTTGACGGAAAATTAAAGTTTTTCAAAATATATGTTAAGGTTTTATGAATTTTTCTAGATATAGAGCAAGGTGATGAGCAGTACCAACCCATAATTTTTCCGAAAAGTGGTACAATAATAACGTTGTTTAGGCTTAATTTTAGAGAGGTCATTAATTATAAACGGGGGAATGTACGATGAAGCATACCAATACTGCCGTACTTAGCGATATTGAGATTGCACAGCAAGCATCTATGAAAAAAATTATGGACATAGCTAGTCTGCTTGATATTGAAGAAGATGAAATAGAGCTTTATGGAAAATATAAAGCAAAACTATCGCTTGATATCACCAAACGTTTACATACAAAACAGAACGGGAAAGTCATTTTGGTTACGGCCATCAACCCGACTCCTGCAGGGGAAGGGAAATCTACGGTTACAGTAGGACTCGGTCAGGCACTGAATAAACTTGGCAAAAAGGCATTGATTGCGATGCGTGAACCTTCCCTTGGGCCAACGATGGGCATGAAAGGCGGCGCAACAGGCGGAGGCTACTCACAGGTGCTTCCAATGGAAGATATCAACCTTCATTTTACAGGCGATATTCATGCCATCACAACTGCCAACAATGCCCTCGCGGCGATGATAGATAACCACATCCACCAAGGAAATAACCTGCAGATTGACACGCGAAGAATTACTTGGAAACGAGTGCTCGATCTAAACGACCGTGCCTTACGTAAAGTTGTGATTGGTATGGGAGGACCTTCACAAGGTGTTCCTCGTGAGGATGGTTTTGATATTACCGTTGCATCAGAAATCATGGCAGTGTTCTGCTTGGCAAAGGATTTAAGTGATTTAAAAGAAAGGCTGGCAAGAATCGTCATTGGATATGATGTTTCTAAAAAACCGGTTACTGTAAAAGATTTAAATGTAGAAGGTGCATTAACATTGCTCCTCAAGGATGCCTGCATGCCAAACCTTGTACAGACTATGGAACATACACCTGCGATAATCCATGGTGGGCCGTTTGCCAATATTGCACATGGCTGCAACAGTGTTATTGCCACTCAAATGGCGGCAAAGCTAGGTGATTATGTGGTAACGGAAGCAGGATTTGGAGCAGACCTTGGAGCGGAGAAGTTTTTGCATATCAAAACGCCTGCACTTGGATTTAATCCAGAAGTAGTGGTGATTGTGGCAACTATTCGAGCAATCAAAATGCATGGTGGGATGTCAAAGGATCAGCTGAAAGAAGAAAATCTTGAAGCTTTGACTCAAGGAATTGAAAATGTGAAAAAACATGTGGAAACTGTAGAGAAATTCGGTCTCCCTTATGTTATCGCGTTGAATGAATTTATTACCGATACAGAAGCTGAAATTGACTTTGTGCGACAGTGGTGCGAGAAAAACCAGATACCAATGGCACTGACCCAAGTATGGGAAAAGGGCGGGGATGGTGGAGTGGATCTTGCAACGATAGTTCTAGAGCAAATTGAAAAGAAGCAATCAAATTTTACACCTCTTTATAAATCGGACGACCCACTCGAACAGAAGTTAGAATCGATTGTGAAACATGTCTATGGTGCTTCAGGTGTTGACCTGTTGCCTGCTGCTCAGAAACAGCTTCAACAGATTGTGGGAGAAGGATGGGGGCATCTGCCTGTGTGTATGGCAAAGACACAATACTCTTTGAGTGATGATGCAAAAAAGCTTGGTAGACCAGAAAATTTCACCATCACCATAAGGGAACTGAAGCCATCCGTAGGGGCTGGATTCATTGTCGCATTGACAGGGAATATCATGACCATGCCGGGTCTTCCAAAGCAGCCTGCAGCACTTAATATGGATGTAGACGTGGATGGAAAAGCAGTAGGTCTTTTCTGATGTTCGATCCAACTGTCTTTGATAATTTGAAAGTGGTTATAGAGGGTGATTTATACGATTTGGACCTTGAAGGAAAGATTCAAATCGTTGACCGGAAGGATAGGATTGATCTTGCGACGATGTCTCGTTCCTTCAGTATGGAAATTACGTTGGATGGGTCAGTATTCGGAGAGATTACCCTTTCTTCAGATATAGAGAATATCTCGGGAGAATTACTCCGCCTTAATGAAAAACCTGGTTGCCGAGTAAAGCTGAATTTTAGGAAAACAGCTCGTCCAGAAGCCGATATCGAGACGGAAGTATGGAACTGGAGAGGGCTTCTATCCCAAATATGGGGAGAAAGAGAAATTTGTTTTTTTTCTACAATTAATCATGATAAAAAGGAAGAAATTAAATTAACAGCGGAAGTCGGTTTTTCTAGGCTTATCCTCGAGGAGAATATCGATGACTTAAGAGATATGCTGACATATATGGTCAAAAGTCTTAGATGAAGCATATCCAACATAGACAGCACTCATACCCTTGATTCATAATGGCTATAGGCCCCAGGGGGAAAGCGAAGCTCTGTGTGGAAATCAACAGGGGTGCATTATAAAACCCTAATAAGAAGAGGTGAAGAAATTGATGACTGTTTATGACTTTTCTGCTACGGACATCAGAGGTAAGGAGGTCCCATTATCCGAATATAGAGGATATGTCCTGCTTATTGTCAATACAGCTAGCAAATGTGGTTTCACTCCACAATTTGAAGAACTAGAGGATCTCTATAAGGAGTATAAGGATAAACAATTCATGGTACTTGGTTTCCCGTGTAATCAGTTTGGTAATCAAGAACCGGGAAAGGAAGAAGAAATAAGTGAATTTTGTCAATTGAATTATGGGGTTTCCTTTCCGATGTTTTCAAAGGTGGATGTGAATGGGGACGACACCCATCCGCTGTTTGAATATTTGAAAGAAAATGCTAAGGGATTATTAGGCTCAAAAGCTGTGAAGTGGAACTTCACGAAGTTTCTTGTTGATAGAAACGGCGAAGTGGTAGAACGCTTTGCTTCCGCAACCTCTCCTTCAAAAATGAAAAATGATATTGAAAAGTTACTATAATAAATTTAACTTATATTCTTAGGTTCAAAAGAATAACTATGACTTATAAAACCTATTATAAAAGAAAACCCTTTTCTTAAATTTAGAGAAGGGTTTTTTTATATTATTATCGAATTAATAACAATATCACTATTCAGAGAAAGGAGTAAACCTTTGAAAGTAATTGATGCTCATATCCACTTTTCAACCATAAAAAGCTTTCAGGATACAGCTGATAACATCTCCTGCCTTTCTTATTCATACGATGGACTCCTGAAAGAATGGGAGCAACAGGAGGTGGTAGGTGCTGTCGCGATGGGTGTAACAGAAACAGAGCCCTTAGGGTTTCCAGACCATCGTAGCGAAACACCAATGGGTCTTGATCTTGCTTCTTCCATACCATCGAATATGGGATACTGTCCAGGAATTAACCCATATAAAATGGAAGAGGGGAATCTTAGGGAACTTGAAAGAGAAATTCAAAAATCGAATGTAGTGGGATTGAAGATTTATCTGGGGTATTACCCTTTTTACGCCTACGATGAACTATACAAACCGGTGTACCTATTGGCAGAGAAATATCAATTACCGGTGGTATTTCATACAGGGGATACATATTCAGAAAGAGGATTGTTGAAGTATGCACATCCATTGACGCTTGATGAGGTGGCTGTAGCTAATAGAGATGTCACTTTTGTCATGGCACATTTCGGTGACCCATGGGTACTGGATGGTGCAGAGGTTGTGTATAAAAACAAAAACATGTATGCGGACCTCTCTGGGTTAATTGTCGGCACGCAACGGGAAATTAATCGCTACAAGCAAACAAGGTTCCTACAACATTTATTGCATGCTCTAGACTATTGCGATCACTATGAGAAACTGATGTTTGGGACAGATTGGCCACTAATATCTGTAGATAACTATATTCACTTCATCAAAGGGATCATACCTGAAGATTTTCATCAGGCAGTGTTTTATGATACTGCATTAAAGGTATATCCTAGATTGGGAGCATTATTATCAGAATAGTACAATAAAATAGGGATAAAGATAGAAAGAACGGGGGAGTTTTTAATGGAGAAAATAGCTTGGGTTACAGATAGTACGGCATATTTGGACGAGGTATTAAAGAATCACCCAGATGTATATAGCATTCCGATGGTGGTGTATTTTGAAGAGGAAGAATATCTTGATGGGGTTACCTTATCCTTAGAGGATTTCTATACAAAATTGGAGGCAAGCAATACGCCGCCCAAAACCTCCCAACCTTCTGTAGGGGCATTCGTGGAGTTGTACACCAAGTTGGCAGAATCCTATGATCGCATCATTTCAGTTCACCTCTCCAGTCATCTAAGCGGTACCGTTTCGTCTAGTACACAGGCAGGGGAACTTGTAGAAATTCCTGTTCATACAGTAGATTCGAAAGTCATTTCTTTTCCACTGTCTGCCATGGTAAAGAAGGGGATAAAGGCTCAGGAGGAAGGTAAGACATATGAGGAGATACTGGACTACCTCCATGATCTGGCAACAAAATGTGATATCTATGTGCTTATTGGCAGCCTCGAACAACTACACCGCAGCGGTAGGATGTCTGGGGTGCAAAAATTATTGGGTAGCCTTCTCCAGATTAAACCGATCATTCGTATCGAAAATGGGAAGCTGGATGTTGCTGAAAAAGTACGCACACATAAGAAAGCATTGTCCAAGATTGTGGATTTTCTGGACGAGGCTCATGCCCAAGCAACCATCAAAGAATTGTTTGTTTTACATGGTACCAACATGGAAGATGCGGATGGTCTTGTTGCTAGTCTCAGGGAAAAGTATCCAGATATCCCGATTAACCCATTCCCTTTATCCACTGCAATTGCCGTACATGCCGGAGTGAATACGATAGGGATTGCGTGGTATAACGAATAAAGGCTCATCGGTACTGCAAAACATATTGAACTTCACTGTCATTTAAGGGATATGCCCCAATAAGTGTATAGCCGATACTAATATATCTTGAAAGAGTTTCAGCGCAAGTTGCTGCAGCAGGTTCGGATGGGGCATGATCACTCTTAAATAATGCTAAAGTGTCGCCTGTTTGGTAATTGCAACGAATGAGTACAATATGAGTTCCGAACCAAGCTGTGCCAATTTGTGAATTGTACGTACGAGGATAGTACATTTTCTCTCCTCCTAATAGCTGATGTGCATCCTTCTGGCATGATAGCCAGAACTTGCCATCGGCTTTTTGTTGTCTACATGAGCCTGTATTTGTATTTTATGTGGATTGGAAACACTATGTTACGGAGAGGAAATGCCCTGTATTGCGAAATGGTATGGTTATCTTCTCACTCATGGTAAAATAAGAAGGAATTAAACGAAAAGGGTGTAACTTTTGTGATACATAAAGTAGAGAAATACGTAGAATCAATATTCAAGAATGATACAACCGGACATGATTGGTACCATATACAAAGAGTCAGAAGACTTGCCTTACAAATTGGAAAAGTGGAACAAGCAAACCTATTGATGGTAGAAATCATTGCACTACTGCATGATGTACTTGACGATAAGTTGACTAATGACAAAATAAAGTCAAAAGAAGAAATAGCTGAACTACTGGCGGAACTCCCTTTAACGAAATTACATATTGATGAAATTCTACATACGATAGAAAACATCGGCTTCAAAGGCGGTAACGGAATCGTTTTGGAAACGCTTGAGGGGAAGGTGGTACAGGATGCCGATAGATTGGATGCACTAGGTGCCATTGGTACTGCCCGTACATTCATGTATTCCGGTGCGAAAGGTCAAGCGATGTATGATCCGGAAATAGAAGTAAGAAGCGAGATGACCTATGATCAATACCGAAAAGAAAAATCAACGGCCATCAACCACTTTCATGAGAAGCTATTTCTTTTGAAGAGTACGCTTCAAACGGAAGAAGCGAAAAGAATTGCCGATGAGCGCCATGCATTCATGAAACAATTCGTTGATCAATTTATGAAAGAATGGAATGAGATATAATCGTATGAAAATGTTAATTGGAGAAAGTCTGTCAAAGACATATGTAGAGAAAGTGTTATTGGATAAAGCTAATTTCAGTATCCAGGAAAAAGAGCGGGTCGGCTTGATCGGGGTCAATGGGACAGGTAAGTCAACTTTATTAAAAATCATTGCCGGACTAGAATCCGCTGATGGTGGTTCCATTACCACATCTAATGACTACACCATCGGATTTCTCTCCCAGCAACCTGCACTTGAAGAGTCTAATACTGTGATGGAGCAAATCTTTAGTAAAGAATCACAAACAAACAACATCATTATGAAATATGAGAACTGTCTAATGCAGGTGCAGGAAAACCCCATGGATGAAAAGTTGCATGGGCGCCTCGCGAATCTGCAATCTCAGATGGATCAGTTTCAAGCGTGGGATGCCAGCGCAAATGCTAAGGCAATTCTCAATAAACTGGGTATTACCGAAGTCAACCAAAGAATCGAAAGTTTATCAGGCGGCCAGAAAAAGCGGGTTGCACTTGCTCAGACATTAGTAGAAGCTGCCGACCTGCTAATTCTTGATGAACCTACCAACCACCTTGATTTTGAAGCGATTGAATGGCTGGAGGATTATTTAGGTAAGTATCAGGGAGCGGTACTGCTCGTCACCCATGACCGTTATTTCTTGGACAAGGTCACGAATAAGATATTCGAACTACATAATGGTGCTATTTATACCTACTCTGGTAATTATGGAGACTATTTAGAGGCAAAAGCGATACGACAGGAAGAGCAACTAAAAACGGAGGCAAAACAAAAAAGCCTCTATCGCCAAGAGCTCGAATGGATGAGAAAAGGTGCCAAAGCAAGAACAACGAAACAAAAAGCAAGAATTAAACGCTTTGAGGAGCTTGATGAAAAGGTAGCTTCTACCTCTTCAACCGGCGAATTGGAACTTCTAACAGGCTCTTCCCGCTTAGGGAAAAAGGTAATGGAGCTTGAAGAAGTGTCCCTACAGTACGGGAAAAAGGTGATATTTGAAAAAGTGAATCTTCTGATCAAGCAAAAGGACCGAATTGGTATTGTTGGTCCCAACGGAGTAGGAAAATCTAGCCTGTTAAACATTTTGGCACAAAAGCTCACTCCTACAAGCGGTAGGGTAGATATAGGTTTGACGGTTAAGCTTGGTTATTACACCCAGGAACAGCAAGATATGAACTTGGACCAAAGAATGATCGAGTATGTGAAAGAAGAAGCGGAAGTCATTAAGGGAGAAGATGGTCAGCATATCAGTGCCTCTCAACTCTTAGAAAGATTTCTATTTCCCCCGCACTCCCATGGTACACCGATAAGAAAGCTTTCTGGCGGTGAGCGAAAAAGGCTCTATCTCTTAAGAATCCTTATGTCACAACCAAACGTTCTGCTCCTGGATGAACCGACCAACGACCTCGATACAGAAACGTTGACCATTCTAGAAGCATATTTGGACGAGTTCCCAGGAGTGGTTATCACTGTATCCCATGACCGTTATTTCCTTGATAAAGTAGTGGAGGAGCTGGTCATCCTTGAAGGAAATGGGGACATAAAAAGAATCTTTGGTGAATACACAGACTATGTGCAGGAACAGCAACAGAAACGAAAAGAAGAGAAACAGGTGGAAACAGCAAAGAAGGAAGCACAATCTTCAACCCGTCAAAAGCAGAAGACATTGAAGCTCTCTTACCAGGAACAGAAAGATTGGGATACGATTGAAGAAAAAATCATGACCCTTGAAGAGAAGCTTGAGAATATAGAAACAGAAATTACTAAAGCAGGAAGTGACTATGAAATAGTAAGCAAGTGGCTTGCTGAGCAGGAAGAGACGAATCGACAGTTAGAAGTGGCCATGAACAGATGGGAAGAGCTGTCTGAAAAAATGGAGAAAATTAAAGAGCAATCTTAAGCTACAGACGTGTAGTGTGTGGAAGCGTATGCTACCATGGTAGAAAGAAAATATAGGAAGAGGTGTTTTCTAGTGAATATAAAATCCATTGAACCTACTCCAAGTCCCAATACAATGAAGGTTATTTTAAGCGAAGAGTTACCAGCAGGTGCAAGAAATAATTATATGACCGAGAATGAAAATGAGGCACCTGAAATTATTCAGCAAATACTGAAGATCGAAGGCGTAAAAGGTGTCTATCATGTGGCCGATTTCCTAGCTGTCGAGAGAAATGCTCGTTTTGACTGGAAAGGAATACTTTCTGAAGTAAGGGCAGCTTTTGGGGAAGAAGAAGAGCATCAAGAAGGTACTAAACAGCAATCATTGGAAGGCTTTGGAGAGGTAAAAGTATTTGTCCAAATGTTCCAAGGTATCCCTATGCAAGTGAAATTAACCGATGGTGAACAAGAAAAACGTGTGGGGTTACCTGACCGGTTCATGCAAGCCATTTTAACCGCTCAACAAAACCAAGATAATGTAGTACTAGAGAGAGAATGGAAAGAGCATGGTGTCCGTTATGGCGACCTTGAAGCGGTGGGTACGGAAATCGTTGAAGAACTATCTGCAACTTTTACCGAAGAACGGATAGAAAAAATGCTTAAACAAGAAGAAAATCCAGATAAATCGAATACAATAAAGTCAAAGCAACGTTACAAAGTGACGCTAGACATGTTAGACGATCCTGATTGGTCTAAACGCTTTGCCGCGCTTGATCAAATGGATCCAAAAGAAGAGGATATTCCAGTGTTGGCAAAGGCACTCGAAGATGAAAAGGGTTCCATCCGCCGTTTAGCAACCGTCTATTTTGGCATGCTAGAAGAATCGGATATTTTACCTTACCTTTCCAAAGCACTAAAAGATAAGTCTGTAACCGTAAGAAGAACTGCTGGGGACTGCATGTCAGATCTTGGTGATAAAGCAGCAATGCCATCCATGATACAAGCACTAAAGGATAAAAACAAATTGGTGCGTTGGAGAGCGGCAATGTTCCTATATGAAGTAGGGGATGAAACAGCTCTACCTGCTTTGCATGAAGCAGAGGACGATCCTGAATTTGAAGTGAGCATGCAAGTGAAAATGGCCATTCAACGAATTGAAGGTGGAGAAGAAGCAAAAGGTTCCGTATGGAAGCAGATGACAGAACGTAACAATTAAAAGGAGGAATCTATCATGTCTATGGCATATGAAGAATACATGAAACAATTAGTAAAACCGATGAGAGACGAACTCACAAGAGCGGGTTTTGAAGAATTGACTACAAGCGAAGCGGTTGAGGACTTTTTCAGCAATGTGGAAGGGACAACACTGGTGATTGTCAACTCGGTTTGTGGTTGTGCAGCTGGATTGGCCCGTCCAGCAGCTACCCAGTCCGTTATTCAATCTGATAAAACCCCAGACCACCTAGTGACGGTTTTTGCAGGTCAAGATAAGGATGCCACTTCAAAAATGAGAGAAATATTTGGTGATATTCCACCGTCTTCTCCTTCCATGGCACTGATGAAAGGGAACGAAGTCGTACATTTCATCCATCGCCATGATATTGAAGCGAATTCGATGGAAAACATCATGACCAATCTGCAAGGAGCCTTTCATCAATACTGTCAATAGTGTTAATACTTAGGGGATGTGCGAACCTGGCACATCCCCTTTTTAAATGAAAGGCTCTGTTAAAGCATACTGTTGATGATAGCAGCAACCTAGCTATTGATTGGAGCAAAGACGAAGACTCTAGCAGGGAGTAGCAAAAATCTTGAGACCCCGGAGGGCGCAGCCTGAGGAAGCTGAAGATTGCCCCGCGGAAAGCGGAGCAGTTTGCGGAAATCAACAGCGGTGTTTACCATAGCCAAATGAAAAGATCCATTTAAAAGGGAGAAAACTTATGATTGTGACCACCGCGGGAAGAACAAATGAACAGATGATTCAAACTGCTAGAAAAATTGCTCAAGATCTAGGTTATCCTTATTATCAAAGAAACAAAAAATCAATCACAAAAATCTTTAGTGAAATGCAACAGGATATTCTCGTAATTGGAAAGAGCCGATTTGAATGGTACTGTCTCGGCAAGGACGAGCCGATATTCTTCCATCCCAATACAGCTGCTTTTAGAGCAAAAAGGTGGAAGAATGGGGAAGTGGAACCTTTCGTACAAGCAACTGATCTAAAAGAAGGAATGAAATTCCTGGACTGCACGCTCGGTTTGGCCTCCGATGCTATAATGGCCAGCCTGGAAACAGGACCGAATGGTCAAGTTGTTGGGATCGAGGGGAATAAGATGATGGCCTATCTTGTGAAAACTGGCCTAAAGAATTGGGAATCGGATATGGTGGAAATGAATGAAGCGATGAAGAGGATTGAAGTTCTTGAAGGTAATCATCAGAAGATACTCTCGACATTATCGGATAATAGTTTTGATGTGGTGTATTTCGATCCAATGTTTCATCAGGTATTAGAAGAATCAAATGGTATTGCCCCACTTAGAAATGTTGCTTTTTATGAAGAATTAACGGAAAAAGTCATAATGGACGCCATGAGAGTCGCAAGACACAGGGTCGTACTGAAGGATCATTGGCAAAGTGAGAGGTTTGATCAATTTGGTTTTATTGTTCGTAAGAGAAAAACAGCAAAGTTTCATTATGGTTACTTGAAAACTTAAGAGCCTTGTTGGGCACCCTATTTCTTGATGGTAACTCGAAGGAGAAATGAGGTGTCACAGATGGGCGGAAAAAGGAAAAAACCAGGAAATGTAGGTCTTTCCTCTCCTCAAGTAGAAGGACAAGGGACAACGAGTACAGAAATCGATGGAAAATCCATGTCCTCAAGCAGGAAAAGTACAAAGAAAAATTAATGAAAAAAACTCGCGGTGAGCCTAGCTCACCGCGAGTTTTTCTATTTTCTTATCAGTCAGCGATACATAAATATACTAAAGCCCCTAAAGTCACAAAGCATGATACGATGATAGCAACATCTGCCATAATAATTACCTCCAATATGTACTCTTTCTTAATATTAACAAAAAACCACAAATAAATGAATAAGAAATATTCGAAAACGTATAAACAAACATATTTTTGCTGAATTTGTAACAAAAGGTGTTGGAGAATGAAGAAAGAGAAAATAAATTGATAAAATTTTCTTACTTTTATGGTATACTAGTTTTATTATTTAATAGAGTTGTTGCATGAGAGAGATAGAGACGGAGGAAGACTAGCATGCCAAAATGGTTAAAAAAATCATTAGTAGTCCTTATAACAGCCCTTACATTCGGTACAGTATCGCCCCCTGCCTACTTGACAGTAGACGATCAAAAAGATGATTCCACATTTGGTGATTTTACCAATAAAGACTTTAACTACTCAGCTAATTACATTGAACCTATAGAGCAAGAACTTACTAAGGAAGCATTTCTATCTTTTGCGAAGGAACAGGCAGAAATTCAAAGTTTTACAAAATTCGGGTCCAGAATTGGTCCGAAAATACAGGATGAGTTTAAAGATATCATTTTTCCCAAAATGGAAGAAGTGATAAATGAACTTGCTACAGAACATCCGGAAGAAGAATTAAATAATTTGACCATTTCCGAGAATCCAACCGGTGGTGATAGTGAGAAGATTTTTCACATCTATCACGCCCAAACTGGAAAGGACTTGATTCGGTTCCACGTAAGAAAAGATCATCCACCTTTGGAGGGGTATTACTTCAACTTCCATTACCATACATACCATGATGAATTTCAAGGTCATCATACTTTGGGATCCATCTTTTGGGCAAAAAATACACCGCCTAAATGGTTGAGCTAGAGAGAGAATAAAAAGGGGGCATGACGATGAGAAAGTACACACTTCAACAAATGCGAGAGACAACAAAGAAAATGTTGGAAGACAGAGGCGTCATGATCAAGGACATCGCAGAGATCGTTCTTCTTCTTCAACAAAAATATATTACGGACGTCACGCTCGAAGACTGTATTCACAATGTAGAAAAAGTGCTAGAAAAGAGGGAAATCGTGCATGCTGTTTTAACCGGCATCTCTTTAGATATCTTGGCGGAAAAGAAATTGCTACCTGAACCTCTTCAATATCTCGTCGAAACCGATGAGCCATTATATGGGATTGATGAAATAATTCCTTTGTCCATTGTAAATGTTTACGGGTCAATTGGGTTGACCAATTTTGGTTTTCTCGATAAAGAGAAATTTGGTATTATTAAAAGCCTTGATGAACATGAAGGGGAAGAGGTGCATACCTTTATGGATGACATTGTGTGTGCACTTGCTGCAGCGGCTGCCAGTCGGATTGCCCATCGTTCACGAGATATAGAGGAAGCGGAATTGAACGAAGAGGAAGTAATCGTATAAAAACGTTGACTAAAGGGCTATCTTCAAAAAGAGGATGAGCCCTTTTTGTATTCAGGAGTTAATTGGTAAAAATTAATACCCTATATTAATGCAATGTTACAAAAATATCATTTAAATTAAATCCTTTTCCTGATATAATACTAGTATAAAAGAATTGAATTTTCAGATAAATCAACAACGGATATCAACTTGTACTGACACCATGAGAAGGAGAGGAAAGATGAAGCGGCGTATTCTGGCAATCATGTTATTAATCGTATTTACAATTATTCCGATATATTGGAAAGCATATGCAAGTCTGGATGCCATCCCACTTAAATACTACGACTCTCCCCAAATGGACGGCTTTCTTCACGATATTCCAAATAGGGAGACGATGAATCAATTGATTTACCTTCCTACTAGGGACTTTTCGGAAAAAGATGCTGCATTAATGATTCAACATGTGGCAAACATACCGCCAAATATCCTTAATGTATTGATACAGCAGAATGTCCACCTTTACTTGTTTAATGGAAAACTGACAGAAGTGGAGGGGTTTGAGCATTTGCAAGGGATCAAACCGAGAGGCTATAGTATGAATGGGTCTAACTGGGAAGATGTACCCGGAATAGGCGGCTCGAAGTTGGTGTTGGCGAAAATCGGACATAGTAATAAGGGAATGGGGCATGGGTCCGTTAACCTTGAACTCCATGAATTAGCCCATTCCATTGACCGATATGTACTAGGAAATGTCCGTCATAACCAAGCTTTTCAAGAAGCGTGGAAAAAAGAGGTTACTTCCATATTTCCAAACAGGAGTTACTTCCAGACCTTTCCTGAAGAGTATTTTGCTGAAACATTTGCCATGTATTATTTAAATGATGTTTCACGGCTTGAACTGGCAAAGCACGCCCCACAAACGTTCTTGTTCTTTGAAAATATGGAAAAAATGCCTTTAACAAGAGATTTCTTCGGTAAAAGGTATTAAATGGAGCATTCCTAAATTGGGAGTGCTTTTTTCTTTCCATAATTGTAATAAAATTTGCGACTTGCCTCTTCTTTTTTATGTTAGAATGTAGAAAGGAAAAATGACCGTTGATGAGGTGAAGGAATTGAAACAGTATCTAGATTTATGCGAACACGTCCTACATAATGGAACAAAGAAAGAAGACAGAACAGGTACAGGTACGATCAGTACATTTGGTTATCAGATGAGATACAATCTACAGGAAGGATTTCCTGTTGTAACAACAAAGAAATTACATCTCAAATCAATAATTCATGAATTACTCTGGTTCTTGGCCGGGGATACCAATGTAAAGTACTTGCAAGATAACGGTGTTAGAATATGGAATGAATGGGCAGATGAAAACGGAGAGCTTGGGCCAGTCTATGGTTATCAATGGAGGTCATGGCCGACACCAGATGGTGAACATATTGACCAAATAACCAATCTGATCGATCAGATAAAGCGTAATCCAGATTCCAGAAGGTTAATTGTATCAGCATGGAATGTTGCGAATGTCGATTCTATGGCACTCCCACCTTGTCATACTATGTTCCAATTTTATGTTGCTGATGGAAAGCTCTCTTGTCAACTTTACCAAAGGTCTGCAGATGTATTTTTAGGTGTTCCATTTAATATAGCTTCTTATGCCTTGTTGACGTTGATGGTGGCCCAGGTATGTGATCTGGAGCCGGGTGACTTCATTCATACATTAGGAGATGCACATATCTATTCAAATCATATAGATCAAGTAAAGCTACAACTACAAAGGGAACCGAAAAAATTACCGAAAATGAAACTGAATAAAGAAGTAACTTCTATTTTTGATTTCAAATTCGAAGACTTTACACTTGTCGATTACGATGCGCATCCGCATATCAAAGGAGTCGTAAGTGTATGATCTCCATTATTGTAGCAATGGACAGAAATCACCTTATTGGAAAAGAAAACGATCTTCCATGGAGAATTCCTGCAGATTTGGCTTACTTCAAAAAAGTTACAAGTGGTAGCACTATTGTGATGGGAAGAAAAACGTATGAATCCATTGGAAAACCGCTTCCAAATAGAAGGAATATCATTCTATCAAGAAAGGATTTTTTCGCAGAAGGATGTGAAACGCTCCATTCATTGGAAGAAGTTAAATCGATGGAAGAAGACAATAAAGAGCTCTTTATCATTGGTGGTGCACATATTTTCAAGGAAGCACTACCGTTTGCGGATCTTTTGTACTTAACCTATATCGATGAAGAATTCGAGGGCGATACCTTTTTTCCTACGCTTGATGAGAGGGAATGGCATTTGATATCCGAAGAAAAAGGTATGAAGGATGAAAAAAATCCATATGATTACTATTTTAGGAAATATAAGAGATTAACGTAATACTACATTTAGAGCAATAAATGGTCGTGTTATTTAGGGAGAGAAAGAAATGTTACGTACGATATGGTGGTTTGTTTACTTTTTTTGCTATCTCATTTATAGTTTGCCGACAATCAAAAAGGTGAAAAAGTTGGATCCTACCTTGACAGTGGAGGAAAAAGATACAATTATTCACCAAAAACCAAAACATTGGGCCAAAACCTTGGTCAAGCTTACAGGATCGGAGATTGAGGTGATTGGAGAGGAGAAAATTCCGCAAGGGCCGGTTCTGTTTGTGAGTAATCATCAAGGGAATTTTGATGTCCCGATCCTTATCGGTTTTCTTCAAAAACCTTTAGGATTTATTTCAAAAGTAGAAGTGAAAAAGATTCCCTTGGTCCCAAGATGGATGGAAGCGATGAACTGTGTTTTCATCGATCGTAAGGATAGAAGAAAGGCAATCCAGTCGATTAGGGAAGGTGTCCAAACCCTAAAGGATGGACATTCCCTAGTGATCTTTCCGGAAGGTACAAGAAGTAAGGGGAATGAAATGGGGGACTTCAAAAAAGGTGGGCTCCGTCTTGCTACAGATAGCAAGGTGCCGGTTGTTCCCATTACCATTTCTGGATCTTACAGAATCATGGAAGAAAGTAAATTCGGTTTTCAACCAGCCCATGTAAGGGTGACGGTCCATGATCCAATCTTCTTGCCGGAAGATGAAAAAGTGGATGGAAATCAACTCGGAATGGAAATCCAGAACAAAATTATGCAATACTTATAAAAATGAAGACCGCTACTTTTGTAGCGGTTTCAGTGTGTAGACAAAGCTATTTTAATCTTCAAGTTATGTAATAACTATGTTGATCGTAGTGGAAGGCGCGCAGACTCCTGCGGGAGGAAGAGACATGGGAGACCCCGCAGGGCGTAGCACGAGGAGGCTCCCGGACCGCCCGCGGAAAGCGAAGCGCCTGGAACGAAGATCATCATGTAAATGCAAATCTAAAATTGTTTAAATTCTAGTTGTTTTTGTAATCTAATTTAAGTCGCTTGATTTTCGCAACCGGCTCCACTTATCCAGAGGGCGACCTTTAGCCTCTCTCACTACAAGAGGTCTAATTAATGATGGCTTCCACCTCGAAGTGGTTTTCGATATATTCGATGATGACAATCTTTACCGAAATCCACCTTCGAGATTGTCTTCATACACCCGATGAAGACAATCTCAACCGAAAATCACCCTCGAAATTGTCTTCATACACCCGATGAAGACAATCTCAACCGAAATCCACCCTCGAGATTGTCTTCATACACCCGATGAAGACAATCTCAACCGAAAATCACCCTCGAAATTGTCTTCATACACCCGATGAAGACAATCTCAACCGAAAATCACCCTCGAAATTGTCTTCATACACCCGATGAAGACAATCT
>NZ_RXZI01000007.1 GCF_021991925.1 Sutcliffiella horikoshii
CCCCGCAACGAAGTGAGGAGGCTCAAGGTCGCCCCGCGGAAAGCGAAGCGCCTGGAACGGAGATCAACATGTAAGTGCGAATTTAAAAATCATTTAGATCCCGCAAACTATGATTTGCGGGCTTTTTTCTGTCCTTTTAACGCTTGCGCTCCTAACGGAAACCGTGTATAGTACAATATCGAATAACATGAATACAACAATTCCGACATATACTATTAAGTGTTTAACTTTCGAGATAATAGGCTATTAAATTCGGAAAGACAAGAAAGGACTTATTTTAAAATGAAACTCGGTGCCCGTATAGTCAAGACCGGTATCGCGATCACCCTTGCTTTGTTTGTGGCACAGTGGCTCAATGTCCCCACGCCCTTCTTTGCAGGAATCGCAGCGATCTTTGCTATCCAACCATCCATCTATAAATCGTATCAATCCATTATCGAGCATGTGCAGGCCAACCTGATCGGGGCAATCTTAGCCATCATCTTTTCCTTACTGTTCGGACACGACCCGTTCATCATCGGCTTGACCGCCATCTTTGTCATAGGAATCAACCTGAAATTGAAAATTGAAAACACCATACCACTGGCGCTTGTGACCGTCATCGCGATCATGGAAAACCCAGGCGAAAACTTTTTCGAATTCGCCCTGGTACGTTTCTCAACCGTCATGATCGGTATTTTATGCGCTTTTCTGGTCAATCTGATCTTTTTACCGCCTAAATACGAAACAAGACTTTATTACAAAGTGAAATTGACGACAGAAGACATCTTAAAATGGATCCGTATCAATATGCGTCACGGTACAGAGCATCACCTTTTGAAAACGGACATCGAGATGCTTCATCAACGAGTGTTGAAGCTAGAGCAACTATTCATGCTCTATAAGGAAGAACGTACCTACTTTCCTACTCTGAAAAAATCAAGCTCCAAAGCACGCAAACTGGTTATTTTTAGACAACTGATCGTGACAAGTAACCGGGCATTGTATACGTTGAAGATGCTACACCGGTTAGAAAATGAACTGCATCATATGCCTGTAGAGTATCAGCATTACATTAAGGCCGAGTTGGATCACTTGGTTAACCTGCACGAACAGATCTTGTTGAAATTTGTGGGTAAAATAAAGCAGCATAATACTTCCGAAATGTATGAAGAAGAACGCTTTAACAAACAGCAATTCATTGATGAATTTATGGTGCACAAAGACAACTGGTGTGAGTACGAAGGCGACGCCGAGGTCTGGTACCACCTGTTTCCGCTCGTTTCGAAAATCATTGACTACAGCGACCAACTGGAGCACCTAGATAAATTGATTGACAGCTTCCAGAAATATCATGTGGATGATAATGAGTTTGAAATTGGAGAAGAAGAGTAAGAACACTTTCCTGCTTTGAGTTTTTTGGGCAGGAAGGTGTTTTTTTGTATGTTGGTGAAGGTTTTCCTCAGAGAGTTTTCCTGGTGGAACGTTCGCACATGGCTTACTTGTAGAAGGTAGCTTGGGAAATGTAGAAGGTAATCTGGGTAATGTAGAAGATTCGCTTCGAACGGTACAACATTACTCGGAAGTGGTAGAAGTTCGACTCCAAATGGTAGAACACCTAGGTAACCACATGAAGCCTCGCACCCTGGAACCCCTACAAACATAAAAGCCAACCTCTAGCAGAGAAACATTCCTCCGTTAAAGATTGGCTCACAAAAATCAACTGATTTCCTGTATCGTAAATAAATTATAATAGTGTCCCTTTTTCCTCATTAATTCTTCATGAGAACCGACTTCCACTATCTCCCCGTGCTCAAGCAAGACGATCCGGCTTGCATGGGTGATGGTAGACAGGCGATGGGCAACAACGAAGGTTGTCCTGTTTGACGCCAAGCGTTCAAGCGAATCCTGAATGAGATGTTCACTTTCCAGATCCAATGCAGATGTTGCCTCATCCATGACAAGGATCGGCGGATTCTTCAAAAATACCCGGGCAATTGCAACGCGTTGCTTTTGGCCTCCTGAAAGCTTCACTCCCCGTTCCCCTACTTTTGTTTCATAGCCCTCCGGCAGACCGGAAATAAACTCGTGCGCATTGGCCGCTTTGGCCGCTTCGATAATTTCATCCATTGTTGCATTCGGTTTACCAAGGGCAATATTTTCACGAACGGTGTCACTGAACAAAATGCTGTCTTGTAATACAATCCCGATTTGTTTTCGCAACGACTGGACGGTCACATCGCGAATGTCTACTCCATCGAGCTTGATTTTACCTTCTGTGACATCATAGAATCGTGGCAATAAGCTTACCAATGTCGACTTTCCACCCCCACTCATCCCGACAAGGGCAATGGTTTCACCTTCGCGTACTTGTAACGATAAATTCTTCAATACGTATTCTTCATTTTCTTCATATTTAAAAGAGACATTTTCAAAGCTGACTTCCCCGCGAGCTGTTTTACATTCGACGGCATTCGGCTTATCTGTGATATCGTATTTCTCATCCACAAATTCAAATACTCTGTCCATGGAGGCTATGGACTGCGTCAACGTTGTGGAAGAGTTGATCAATCGGCGCAACGGATTATAAAGGCGGTCAATATAAGCAACAAACATGACCATTTCCCCGACCGTCAGTCCTTGGTTGATCACTTGATATCCTGCGTATCCAATAACAAGCAACGGCGCAATATCCGTAATGGTATTT
Organism: Sutcliffiella horikoshii; assembly: GCF_021991925.1. Taxonomy (GTDB): domain Bacteria; phylum Bacillota; class Bacilli; order Bacillales; family Bacillaceae_I; genus Sutcliffiella_A; species Sutcliffiella_A horikoshii_F. Next base: position 2,687 of record NZ_RXZI01000007.1, read on the forward strand.
ACAACGGCAAACGTTTTGGCATTCCAGCTTGTGTGGTCCAATGCTTTTTGTAAAAAATTTGTATTCTGTTTTTTGAATTGCTCTTGCTCATAGCCCTCTATAGCCATACTTTGGATGACAGGCATCCCCTGCACCCGCTCATGCAAATGCCCTTGTACCTCTGCAAGCGCCTGAGAACGCACTCTTGTCAGATGTCGCAGCCGGCTGTAAAAGTATTTGATGGAGAAACCGTAGAACGGAAAAAGCATGATCGATACTAGGGTCAAGGTGATATCCACCTGGAACATGATGACGATCACAATGAAGATGGTGGCAAGGTCTAGCCAAAAGTTCATCAAACCGGTGATCACAAAATGCTTCGTCTGCTCCACATCATGAATGACCCTTGAAATGACCTCCCCTGCCCGGTTATTGGCATAAAAACGCAAACTAAGCCGTTGAATATGATCAAAAAGCTTATCACGCAAATCATAAAGGATTTTACTGCCTGTCCATTGTGCGAAATATTGTCTGTAATACTCAATCGGTGGTCTTAACAGCAAAAAGGTCAGGAAGATCGCGCCCATGATCATTAGCAACTCATTCGTTTTCTCCTCGCTTGATCGACCATCGACCAGCAGAATATCGTCCACTACGTATTTGAGTAATAAAGGAATTAATAAGGGCAATCCGAATTTCAGCATCCCAATAAGAATGGTACCGACAATCTGCCACCGATAAGGTTTTACAAATCGCATGTACCGTTTTATACTATCCAATTGACTTCCTCCCATGATGGCTACTAACTTCTCTATCTTGTTAGCTTCCGCTTTCCGTTTTGAAACATGTATCTTTAATCCTTTTAAAAACAAAAAAGGCCTGGCATATCAAGTTACCAGTTGCCTTTTGCCATAACGTTACCCTCTGTAAGTGAGGTAACGCTCGTACCATAAGTCAATAAAGTCAGGAGCAAACGGTCCCTTCCGTTGCCTGATCCAGGAGATCAACGTTTGGACATTGCTCTTTAGGATCTTATCTATGACTTCCGGATAGTTCATCTCTTTACGATGTTTTTCATATTCATCCTCATCCAACAGAATGAACGTCATATCCGGAAATACCTTAATATCCAAGTCATAATCTATGTATTTCAACGCTTCATCATCCGCGATAAATGGGGAACTGATATTGCAATAGTAGTACACCCCATCTTCTCTGATCATGCCAATGATGTTGAACCAATGCTTTCCATGAAAATAACAAATAGCTGGTTCCCTTGTGATCCAGGTTCTACCGTCCGATTCTGTCACAATGGTTTTGTCGTTTCCACCAATAACAAGGTTTTGCGTCCCTTTAAGCACCGTTGTTTCATCCCAGACTCTGTGGATATGACCGTTGTGCTTGTAGCTATGTATTTGTACTGTTTCTCCTTCTTTGGGACAACCCATTCCTCTTCCCCTTCTTTCTATTTTATGCCCGCACTTCTCAGCTAAAAGCAAACCATTTTCTACTATTATAACGGTTCCCGTCAGATTTTAAAACAAAAGAGCCATCTTTATGAAAAGAAGATAGCTCCATCGCCAATGTTATTACCTACCTACTCGGTAGAACGACAACCATTATACAGTCCCTTGCAAATGATAAGAGCGGATTGCCTCTTCCGTCTGTGTTTCAAAAATCGACTGTATTTCTGCCAACTCTTCTTTCATTTTTGCAATATCTTCTTTAAGCTTTTGAAGCTTTTCCGCCTCTTCTTTCAGTTGTCGCATCTGCTCCTCTAATTTCTGGCACCGCTCAATCTCCCCTTGAAGCAACAAAAGCCGATCCATCGTCTTCAACTGCTCCGCCACCGCCAAATCAAACCTATCCACCACAAAAATCTCCTCCTTACCAGATACCATTTCCCCTCTACTACATAACATTCTTCCCCCTCCCCCCAAACCCTTTGACAACATATGTTGAGCAAAGGGAAGTTTTGTCGAGCAAAAAAATTTGAAAAAGGGGTCAGACCCCACAAGGAAATTCCCCCTCCATCTCGAAGCACAGCGGACCAAAGGATAACTTGTCGAAATTAGGCGAACGAAAAGGGGTCAGACCCCAGAAGGAATTTCCCTCTTCACAACGAAGAAGCACTCCCCATCGGTTTGATAAGGAGTGCTTCTGTTATTGCTTTATTGTTGTTATTAGCGGTTTTGTTGGTTCTTTTGCGCTGCAGATTGAGCGTTTTGTTGTCTCACTTCTTGAGCATTAGTTTCGCTCGCGAATTCAGCACCGTATTGTTGTTGGTTTTGTTGAGCATTCTGTTGTTTTACATGTTGAATGCTTGTACCAGAAGCTGTTTTAGCTTGGTTTTGTTGGTTGTTGTTTGCCATTGTTTATCACCTCCACGAAATTTAAGATAACCATTTCGGAAGGAAACTATGACAAAAAAATAAAAAATTATTTTCTGTATATTTTAGACAAGTAAAGACCTTCCCCCGTCCACAATAATCGTCTGTCCGCGAATCATGCTTGCTTGGTCAGACAAGAGGAACATAACCGAATTCACTAGGTCGTCCGGTTCCACCATGCGTCCAGCAGGGGTGTTGTTCTTCGCATCTTCCAATAGTTCTTCGCGATTCGGGAAATGCTTCAATGCATCCGTATCCACTGCTCCACCAGATACAGCATTCACGACGATATTCTTTTCAGCAAGCTCTACTGCAAGATAACGCGTTAATGCTTCGATGGCCGCCTTGGAAACTCCTACTGTTGTGTAGTTTTTCAAATAGCGGATGGAACCTAAGGAACTAATGCTAACGATTTTACCGCCGCCAACCTTCTCCATTCGTTTTGCCGCCTCTTGCGCCAAAAACAGCAGTGCCTTGGAGTTGATGTTCATGGTCCAATCCCAATGAGATTCCTCCAGTTCCATGACAGGACGCAAAACGCCAGATGCCGCATTGCTTACCAATAGATCAAGGCGACCAAACTCTTCATCGATTTTCACAAACATCTCTTTGATCTTCTCAGGCTGCCCTACATTCGCCTTCACCGTCAAAGCCTTTACACCAAGCTCCTCGATTTCTGCAGCTGTTTCTTGTGCCGCCGTCTTGCTACGATTATAGTTGATGACGATGTTATAGCCCTCTTTTGCCAGTTCCAACGCAATCTTCTTCCCGATACCACGGCTGCTTCCTGTTACTAATGCCACTTTATTTGTCATGATCTCTACTCCTTTATGTATGGTAACTATATATAATATCTTTCAGTATAAGCCTTATTGATTCATCAAACAATAACAGCATAGACTTTGCCATGAAGGAGGCTGAAGTTATGTATGTCGGACGTGACATGACCGAATTGTCCATGCACTCTAAAAAAGAATGGAAAGACACGGAGCTCGCATATTTTCACCATTCTCTCCAGCAGATGGTACCTTATTTAAATGCAGAAGGCCAGAGCATCCACAGAGAAATTGTGCTGGAAATCGAGGCTCGCGGCGGGTTCAAACGCCATGAAGCCGATTGGACGCACGGAACCAGAATCAGCTATGATTAACCCGTCTTATCATGGGTGTCCGTCCACTCCGCTTCTTCATTTCTAAATACAAACGAGGATCAACCATTAAAGGTCGATCCTCTTCTTATTTACTCAGTTTAACAAATTCCTTCCACATATTCTGATGGGACACCGGAAATGCATACTCCTTCATTTCCTCCTTTGTGACGGCAATCAGTCCTCTATCCCGCGGTACCTCCCCGCTCCATGAACCGACATAAACATTCACATCCCATACTAGATGCGAAAAAACATGCTTGATATCACATAAATACTCTCCAACCGATATTTCCATTTCGTATTCCGTTTTCATCAATTGATGCAACTGTTGCTTGGCTGTTCCAAGTTCATCCACCTTCACAAAATTCGGGAACTCCCAAAGGTTCGCCAACAGACCTTCACTTGGTCTGCGATGAATTACGTATCTTCCTTCCTGATCAACAAGAATGCCGGCAACAAGTGCTACCTGCTTGCTCGATTTTTTCTTCGTCTTAACGGGAAGCTGGGTTTGTACCCCTTCTGCAAAAGCACGACAATGCTCTTGCACCGGGCACAAAAGACAGGATGGGGAGGTTGGGGTGCAAACGATCGCTCCTAGCTCCATCAACCCCTGATTAAAAAAGGATGGATTATCTATTGAGATTAAATCCCGAATGACCTCTTCAAACACTTTACGAGTTTTCGGCTTGGCGATATCATCCTCAATCAATAGTATCCTCGACAATACCCTCATGACATTACCGTCGACAGCAGGCTCTGGTACTCCATAGGCAATGCTTAATATTGCTCCTGTCGTGTAAGGGCCTACACCTTTTAAGGTGGAAATCACTTTTGCCGTATTCGGAACAACTCCGTCATAGCTTTGGTGAACTTCCCTTACCGCATTCTGCAGATTCCGCGCACGGGAATAATAGCCGAGTCCTTCCCAAGCCTTCAACACCTTGTCCTCTTCGGCTTCCGCCAAACTTTGTATGTTTGGGAACTGCTCAATAAAGGAATTAAAATAAGGGATAACCGTATCCACTTTCGTCTGTTGGAGCATGATTTCAGAAACCCATACTTTATAAGGGTCCTGATCCTTTCTCCAGGGCAGATCGCGCTGCTCCCTTTCAAACCAAGTAATTAAATCATGCTGAAAACCATATATATCAAAATCATCAAGTCGTTCATGTTGGGTCGTTTCTTTTTTCAAAATAAACCTCCAGAAAGTAAGTTAGCTCGTAATTTTCAGTCCGACATATTGCACAGGTCCAGCCTCTGTATCTATATATTGAGATAGTTCGTGAAAAACATGATTCTCAGGAGAACAGCGCAATGCTTTCATGGCAAAATAATGGGATTCTGTAGGAAGCAGAAAGGATTCTCTGTAATAGGCAGCCCCTTTTTCTTCACTTGCTTTTGACCATTGAAATTCATTTGCTCCTATGCCGTGCATCACTTTCAAGACCTGTTCCATCGTAGCTTCGTATTGTTTTGTCACTGTTTCCTTTATAGGATATTGAATGAAAATATGCAACTGTTTTGTTATCATGTTTGAAAACACCCCTTTTGCATCAGACTAAATATAAAAGTAAAAAGAATAAAGTGCATATCATTCCAGAAACCGAAAGGAGGCCGACCATTGGATACAGGCACACACGTTGTCATGGGAATCGCCCTCGGTTCCATGGCAACCATTGATCCTTACGTTGCGAGCAACCCTGAAACCGCAACTGCCATCATGATCGGAGCTCTGATTGGTTCACAAGCTCCGGATACGGACACAATTTTGAAATTCAAAAACAATGCGACCTATATTCGAAATCATAGAGGAATCACTCATTCCATACCGGCAGTGTGCCTATGGCCTCTATTGATAGCTCCGGTCATTTACTTTTTTATACCGGAAGCTAATTTTCTTTACTTATGGATTTGGACATTCATTGCCGTAATCCTTCATGTTTTTGTCGACATTTTCAACGCTTATGGGACACAAGCGCTCCGTCCTTTTACAAAAAGGTGGGTTGCGCTTGGGATTATTAACACTTTCGATCCGGTCATTTTCGGTTTTCATATTGTAGGACTTGTCTTATGGGGAGCTGGATTCCATCCAGGTTTTACCTTCCTAGCCATTTACGGAATCCTGATCGCTTACTATGTTTTGCGATATCGAATGCAGCAGAAAGTGTTGCGACAGGTAAGGGAGATTATTCCTGATGTAACAAAGACATTGATCTCCCCGACCCTTTATTGGAACCAGTGGCATTTGGCCATTACGACAAAAGAGAGTTTCTATGTGGCAAGAGCCGTGAAATACCAGATCTTTATACATGACACCTTTGATAAAGTTCCATTGCCTGAGAATGCGATTATCGAAGCGGCAAAATTCGACGACAATGTTTCAGCTTTCCTTTCGTTCTCTCCCGTATATCGATGGGAGATGGAGGAATATGATGACCATTATGAGGTTCGGTTCATCGACCTGCGTTACCGAAGCAAGGATTATTATCCTTTTGTGGCGATTGTCCAACTAGATCATGATCTGAATATCATAAGCTCTTATACCGGATGGATTTTCAGTGAAGAAAAACTTCGCACCAAACTCGATATGGTTCCCACGATAGAATAAAACCGCCCGCCTTTTGTTTAGGGCGAGCGGTTTATTAATGTGTTAAATGATCATCGGCATTAAGAAGATGCTTGTATTTGGGGTTATTCGAAAAGAATTCATGAAGACTATCTCCATGACGGTCGATAATCTGGCTTACCATCCGTTCCGTCATTTCCTTCCCCTTGTATTCATAACCAGCTTTGGCATAGGAACTTTCAAAATCCTCCCACAAAAGTTCCACCCAAGTTCTTGCTTTGTCATATGTTAATGCCGGATTCTTCTCTAGAAGACGATCGGCCAGACGTTCGAAATATTGCTCCATTTTTCTACACCTCTTTTGGGTTTAATTCACTCTTCATATCATTACATATAATCGTCCCTAAAATCCAATATTAAAGTTAGGTGTTTATTTCCGTCTATGCAAGACGGTCAGGGCACCTATTTTACCGAGGAGGCGAGTCGCATGAGGAACAAGGCGAGAAACTTTCCAAACCCCAATGACAATAAGTTCGAAGGGGAAGGTCGTGCAAAGTCCGAGTATGCTTCAAAACGTGCAAATGGAACCATCAATACACATCCACAGGAGCGCATGAGAGCTTCTGGCGCAAGAGAAGAAGATACATTCTAAACTTTGTGCTCACATCTAACTAATAGGAGGTTGTTATCATGGCAAAACAAAATCACAAGCCATCACGCAGTAATCCTTTTACGTTAAATGACCATCCATTTCCGCAGCCGAATGCTCACTCAAAACACTCGTTCCGCCAAGTAAACGGTGAAACGCAACAGGCACAGAATATCCAGATCTTAGAAGTGCAAACGAGAAAAAGATCCTAACTAAGCAGAAAAGCAAAGAGGCTTCACACCTCTTTGCTTTCTTCTTTCAATAACATGGAAATTGGCAATCCTTCTTCTTCCTTATTGACCATATCCCCATTCACTCTATGTCCCCATGCGAAAACACCATTCATATACGTTATTTTAAAATGAACACCAGGGTCTCCCTCAATTTCATAGACCGCTCCAGGCTTATAATCATCCGGATTCAACATATAAGCCTTGGCCATTGTAATCTTACGTTCCAAAACGGCAAATTCATTGACAATCCCGAGTTGCTCGGCCTTACGCGCCTTTTCTTTTAATGTTGCAATTTCCTGATGCAGCTCATATGAAGTCATTTGACTATAGCGCTTTTCCTGTTCCACTTGCGTTCCCCCTAAAAAATCTTATAAAGTAAGAATAGCATGATTATCCTATTACAAAAAGCTATTATGAAAAGTGAGTGATACAAATGCAAACCATACTGATTACAGGTGCAGGGACCGGACTTGGCATGGAATTGGCCTTAGCTTATGCCAAACAAGGACATACCCTCATTTTGACAGGCAGAAGACTAGATCCACTTAAATCCGTCGTAAAAGACATCCACTCTGCAGGCGGCAAGGCATTCGCTTACCAAATGGACATCAGTAATTTAGAGGAAGTCAAACAAAGAGTAGGGCAAATCACCGCACAACATTCCGTCGATTACCTTGTAAACAATGCAGGCACTGGGTGCTTTGGGCCGTTGACAGAATTGGGCTATGAGCAAATAGTGACGGCCATTCAAACTAACGTATTGGGTACCATCTTTTTGACTAAAGAACTGGTCCCTCACTTATTGGAGAAGAAGAAACCGAAAATCATGAACATCATCTCTACTGCCGGACAGAAAGGAAAAGTAAATGAAAGTGTGTATGTAGCCAGCAAGTACGCGGTTCGTGGCTTTACGGAAAGTCTCCAAAAAGAACTTGATGGCAAGATACATGTAATCGCGACCTATATGGGTGGCATGGATACGCCATTTTGGGATGAGACAGATCATATCAAAGACAAATCAAGATTGAGATCTCCCCGGGAGGTTGCCGAGATTATAGTCAACAAGGACGAAGAGCTTGAGATTCAGGTATAAAGGTAGCGGTAGGCACCGTTTGGAATTTAAACTTCATAAAACGGTGCTTACAGAAAGCTTTTTTTCTTTAAGATTTTTACGACACCTGGCTTTTTAAAGCATAGAATGTCTAGATAAGGTATGAAAGCTTTTTTCTGTCTAGGCTTGAAGAGAGCACGAAAGCACGGAATATGGCTGTTAATGAGAAAAAATCACTCTCGAAAAAAACTGACAAGCAGCACTTCTACCAACCAGCCTTCAACTTACACCATTTAAGAGCAACCTTCTACATTTCCCAAACTCACTTCTACATTTCCCGAGGTCACTTCTACAACAAACCCTCAAACTTCTACCACTTCGCCTTTCCAGCATGCCTATTCCTTACTCATTCTCCTCCAACCACCGTTCAATCAGATCCATTGGAAACCCTTTACGATAAAGGGCTCCCTTCATCTTCATCTTATATTCATAATCATCCATGCCGGTGTACTTACGTTGATATTTCTCTGCATGCTTGGACAATGCTTCCCACTCTTCTGAAGTATCCTCCTCAAGTTCCGCTTCCTCGATGGCAATTTTAATGACAGAAAAGGAATATCCCTTTCTCACCAAAGCCTGCTCTACTTTCTGAATCATAACCTTGAAGGAATCCTTCTTATACTTTGGTGCATATTTAAGAACCAGCTTTACCGCATGCTCCAGCTCCTGGTCCGCGCTGTACTCGGACTCGACTGCTTCTTCTATCATCCCTTTTTCGACGCCCTTCTCCATGAGTTCCTGTTCAATGACACCTCGCCCCTTCAAGGTAGTGTTTACCTGCGTTCTAACATAGGCAATGGCAAATTCCCTGTCGTTCAGATATCCCTGTTCCGAAAGCTTCTTCACGATTTCCTTTATGACAAAGGGTTCGTATTCTTTCTCTTTTAAATAGTCTTGGATTTCTTTTGCCGTTCTCATTCTAAAGGATAGATAGTGAACCGCCGTATTATAGGCTTTGTTGACCTGGTCACTATATAAGATTTCTTCAATTTCTAGTTCGTCCAATTCCTTGCCTTTTATAAGCTGGAACTTCAATAAAGTCCCTTCATACACAGCGAAGGCGTATTCCCCGTCCAAAAAAATATTGAAGCGCTCCTTATTCTTTTGTTGCACCGAAATTTTCGTTATTTTACTCATTACCGCTTTCACTCCATTCCTTAGCACATTGATTCGTATTAAATAAAGGATATTTAGGGAAAAGAACTAATATAAGTAGATAAGAATTCTCTTGAGAGGTGATATAAATGAAAATTGCCATTGCAGGCGGTACGGGGCTTGTCGGTCAAGCATTGACAGACCATTTAATTGATAAAGGAAATACCATCTTTATTTTAACGCGAAACAGTACGGATAAAAAGGAAAAGGATCATGTGACATATTTGGAATGGTTGCAGGATTCCTCGAACCCGGAGGCAATATTGGACGGGGTTGATGCCATCGTCAATTTGGCCGGCGAATCCATCAATAGCGGTCGGTGGACAGAAGAACAAAAAAGGAAAATCATTAAAAGCCGCATCTCCTCCACCAAAGAAATAAACCGGATCATCGCTTCCATGCAAAATAAACCGGAAGTACTGGTAAATGCCAGCGCCATCGGCTATTACGGAACATCGGATACCGAGACGTTTACGGAATCGGATACCACACCTGGATCTGATTTTCTGGCTTCCACGGTTTATGCATGGGAAAAAGAAGCAGAGCATGCACAATCGGAAGGCGTCCGTACGGTTTACACAAGATTCGGGATCGTCCTTGATAAAGAAGAAGGAGCCCTCCCAAGGATGATGCTGCCCTACAAGCTTTTTGCGGGCGGAAAAATCGGGTCTGGCGAACAATGGATGTCATGGGTGCATATTAAAGATGTGGTTGGCGCCATTGCGTTCAGCATAGAAAATAAAAGTGTGGAAGGTCCGGTGAATGTTACCGCCCCTGACCCTAAACAAATGAAGGATTTCGGCAGGACGCTCGGCAAGGTCATGGGCCGACCACACTGGTTCCCGACACCTGGATTTGCACTCAAAACAGCTCTTGGCGAAATGAGTGTACTAGTCCTCGAAGGTCAACGGGTGCTTCCGAAAAAATTAGAGGAAAATGGCTATAAATTCTTTTATTCTCATCTTGATGACGCTCTGTCCGACATATTACAATCAAAGTAATGACAGAAAATTAGGAGTCTTCTATGGGTATAGTGATGTTCAGGAACGCAACGGTCTACCCTATCACATCAGCACCAATCCATAACGCAGATGTGGTGACGGAAAACGGCAAAATAAAGTCGGTTGGCAGAGGATTGGCGGTACCTGAAAATGGGAAAGTGATAGAGTGTAAGGAGAAATACTTGTTTCCTGGATTCATCGATGTTCACACACATCTCGGACTGTATGACGAAGGAACTGGCTGGGCTGGAAATGACGCCAATGAAACGGTGGAACCACTTACTCCACATATCCGTGCACTTGACGGTGTACACCCTTTTGATCCTGGTTTTCAGGATGCAATCCAGTATGGGATCACGACGGTTCACATTATGCCCGGAAGTGCGAATGTTATTGGAGGGACCACCTCCGTAATCAAAACCCATGGTGTGAACATTTCCAAGATGATTATCCAAGAAACCGCTGGGTTGAAGGTCGCTTTTGGAGAAAATCCGAAGCGGATTCATAGTCAAGGCAATAAGGATTCCATCACCCGTATGGGAATAATGGGCATGCTTCGCGAAGCCTTTTATCAGGCAAAATATTACGACAATCCCGAAAATCTCCGGGTAAAGCCTATTATAATGGCGCTTGAGCAGAAGATTCCCGTTCGCATCCATGCTCACAGGGCGGATGACATCATGTCTGCCATTCGTTTTGCAGAAGAATTCAACCTGCGCTTTACCATTGAGCATTGTACAGAAGGACATCTGATTGCAAACGAATTGCGAGGACGAGACATGAAAGTCTGCGTGGGTCCGACCATGACAAGGAGATCAAAGATTGAATTAAAAAACAAACACTGGAAAACATATCAGGCATTGTCGGAGGCTGGAGTAGAAGTTTCCATCACGACAGACCACCCATATACCCCTGTTCAGTATTTGAATGTGTGCGCGGCTTTGGCCGTGCGCGAGGGCTTGGATGAACAAAAAGCACTAGAAGGAATCACGATGATAGCAGCAAAAAACCTTAATATCGCAGACCGTGTCGGGAGCATTGAAACAGGGAAGGATGCCGACTTGGTACTATGGTCTCACCACCCCTTCCAATTCCTTGCAAAGCCAGTCATGACAATGGTTGACGGTGAAATAATTTACCAAAAAAATTAACAAAAAAGTTGTTTCTTTTTTAAATGAAATCGAGTATGATACGAAGGTAAACAAAAATTAAATCAACTAACAATTGTGTTTAAATGTTAGGGAAGGCAAATGGTGCGCCACCAGTTTCACTGGTTCTAGTGGGTTCGATTCCCACCCCGAAATTTTTTGTAATTTAAAAAATTTCGAGGGTGGGCCAGTCTTCACGTCAACGTGACAGTTCTGCCCTCAGTTGGAGGGTTAGACATGCTCAAAAAACGTGATTTCCAAGAATCTCAAACTCTTTATGAGTTAATGGTGCACCCTGAAGTCTTCCCTTTTGTGCGTCATAAAGCGTATTCCTACGATGAGTTTCTTTTCCTAACAAAACAGACCATCGAAGCAGAAGAACGCGGAGAATTGATTTCACGTACCATTCTTGATGAGTGGGGCACTCCAATTGGAACAATCAATCTTTTCGACGTACAGGACGGAGCCGGCTTCCTAGGCACTTGGCTAGGCAAACCATATCATGGCAAAGGCTATAACCAGCCTGCCAAGGATCAATTCTTCGAGGAACTATTTTATGAACTCGATATTCAGTCCATCTTCATGCGCATCCGCAAGGTGAATGTCCGCTCCACAAGAGCAGCCGAAAAGCTACCATATGTCGTCCTGGCGAATGAAACCCGAAAAAGCCTGCTGGATGAAATTAACGCAGGTGAAGATATCTACAACCTATATGAAATTTCTCGAGACCAATATACTCTATACAAACTGCGCACAGGTCACGAAGTGCTGCATGAAGAGCATCAGCTGAAAGAAGCATAATAAATTTGCGTCTGCCTTACATTGTGGGCAGGCGCTTTTTAGTATAATTTCCCACTTTTTAGCCAAAACTGTTAGTATGCAGATATTAAGGAGGGATTCTTGATGAGTGATAAAAAGCGTCGTGAAAAAACAAAATCTACATTGAGCAAAACACAGGAAGTTACCTACTCTCGTGAGTTTAAAATGGCAGACCGAGTGGGCGGATATACGGAAAGACGCAGATAGTCCTGCCTGGGAAAATAATTGAGGTTGCCTTCATCGTTTATGATGAGGGTATTTTTTATGGGAGTCGATAGGATTTTGGGGTGTTGGTGGCGCCTAGGGAATTCCGCAGTAATCGAGGGGATTTGGGTTGGTGGATTTTGGGACTGCGCTAATTTTCGGGACTTGCCAGCTTTTGAAATTGGCGAATTTCGGGGACTTGACGGATATGAGGGTCTTTGGAATGAATCGGGCGATAATTTGGAATTACGGGCGATTTTTCCGATTTACGGGCGAAAATCCAAAAATACGGGCGATTTTTCAAATTTACGGGCGAAACACAAAAATCCGTCCAGGTACCTATTTAGCCTCCCCTAAAATCTCCCTCTCCCTCTCCCCTTCATCCCATCCAGCAACTACCTCACATCGCAACCCCCTACGCAGGTTAACCTATCCAAGAAGACATAAAGGAACCTATACTTGTACCTTATGTCTATCGCATTTTCTTAGGAGGGTTTCGAATGGGACGTTCACGTGGGCATCAATCTGGTGGTAAAAATAAAGCCTCACTTCCACAGGTACCTAAGAACATGAAAAAAGCTGCACAGGATGCAGAATTCGCGAACGAGCAGCATGCTGATAATGAAATCCTAGAAGCACAAGCTCGCGCATCCGCGGCTGGAATTAAACGGAATAGTAAGAAAGATACCTTTAGATAACAGCCGGAAAAGGCACGTGACCCAGGGTCAGCGTGCCTTTTTCTTACTCATGGACCCATTTGATGAGTATTATTAGGTGGGCCACCCTGCCTTTGTGTTTCATCTTTAATTCCTTCTATGCCATCTTTGACCTTCTTATCACTCATGGATTTATACCGATCTGTTTTCCTATCCAATAGAAAGCCGAATAACAAAAAGGATACAATAATGATCAAGATTATTCCCCAAAACAACACGCGGATCCCCTCCTTTGTTATAGATATTCAACAATCTCTTCTTATTTCCTTTTAACCACGAAAAATGACGCGTTTCTCTCACGCGTCATTTTCTGTACAATACTTTACTTTTCACTATCCAAACTACACTTACTTTTCATTCCTAATGCGCCGCCGCATGCCCACCTTCTATAGTTTTATCATTGTTGCCACGTGCGCCCTTCATCTTTCGAGCGTTCCATTTATCTTTCATGAATCTGATGGCAAAGCGATCAAGTCCATAGAACGTCGCCGCTGTTCCTGCAGCAATCAGTAGTATTGCTGCCGTATATAGTACTGGGTTGGTGCTTATTGTACCAGCCAACAAGAAGTTTAGGTTCATAAATGCTCCCGCCAATAATGCCGGTAATGTTGCTAAACCTAGTATGAGTGCAATACCTACCAACACTTCGCCCCATGGAATTAAGATATTGATCAAACCCACATTTGGCAGTGCCACATTCTCAAGGAATCCAGCGTACCAGCCTTGTACTGCTGGATGCGCTCCTTCCGCTTTTGCGATGGCGCCATGTAAAAATCCTTCTGCATCAAAAGCTCCTATTTTAGGTAAGCCGGCCTTCAGCCATTGTACTCCCAACCAAATTCTTAATACTGTCCAAAGGATTGCCATTTTCGGTCCACGTAACCATTTCATGATCTTTTCCTCCTAGCAATTAGTTTGTGAAGTTTTTCACAATGAGCTGTAAAAAAATTTAGCCGGCTAGCTGTTTATTCCCTTAGAAAGTTTGTGAAGTTTTTCACTTACTTTCTATCTTTACTATACAATGTTTTCCGTTGATCTACAATAGAGTTCACAAATTGTTCGCAATATTTTTTTATGTTAATAAGAGTTGTCTAACCTATTGTGGATAATGTGGTTAAATTAACGATATCCCGTTATATCAGTATAAATTAAACATTTAATTGTGAATAACATTTTGTGGATAAGAATCTTACATCCTGTTGATAATGTGGATAAATGTGTGTATATCTTATATATCAAGGCTTAACGTTGTGCACAACTTCAAAAACGCATGACTTTTGTATCAGAAAATACTGATAATTATACTACTTTACACCTATATTGGAATAATTCTGACTTTTTCCATAAAAATATTTTACTAATTGATATTATTTCCCCTCAACGATTAAACTAAAGGTATACTGCGGAAAGTGAAGGGTGGTAACTCATGAGCAAATATATTATTGGTCTGGATATCGGAACCTCCACCACCAAGTCCGTTATTTTCACTAGACAAGGAGAAGTGGTTTCAGGTTATGAATGTGCCTATTCCACCTACCATCCGAAACTTGGCTATTCAGAACAGAATCCTTTAGAGATTGATAAGGCTGCACGTTTGGCTATCTCTACTTCCATGAGTCAAAAAAATATTGCCGCTACAGACATCATTGGCCTTAGCATCTCATCTGCCATGCATAGTCTCATTTGTATCAACGAGCAAAACGAACCAATCTCCCCAATGATCATTTGGGCGGATGGAAGAAGCTATCCACAAGCGGCCATCATGAGGGATTCCTATGGACGGGACTTATATGAACAGACTGGTACTCCCATTCACCCGATGTCCCCCTTTGTGAAGCTCGTCTGGATGAAGGAAAATCAGTACACACCATACTATGAAGCGGCTCGTTTTGTTTCTATCAAGGAGTTTATTTTATACAAATGGTGCGGTACTTGGCAAGTGGATTATTCCATCGCCTCTGCAACAGGTCTCTTTAACATCCATACATTGCAATGGGAAGAGGACGCTCTGGCAATCGCGGGAATAAACGCATCACAGCTTTCTCGTATTGTTTCCTGTACGAAGGAGGTTGGTCCATTAATAGTAGACGTGGCAAAAGAATTACTTCTACATCCTACCACTCCCATAATAATCGGCTCAAGTGATGGCGTGCTTGCGAATATGGGAGTAGGGGCGATTGACGACGGGGAGACTGCATTGAACCTTGGAACTAGTGGTGCACTCCGCAGATTCACTAAGGAAAAAAAGACCGATTATGAACAGCGTACATTTCAATATGCATTCACAAAAGAAAGTCATATCATAGGTGGCGCCACTAATAATGGTGCTGTCCTGATGCACTGGCTTGCAAGGCAATTCTCTTCCTTGACCAAGAAAGAGGCGATTGAAGTCGCTGACCTTGAATCCTTGGCCGCCACATCTAGTGCAGGTTCCAATGGATTGTTTTTTCTTCCCTATCTGAACGGGGAGCGGGCCCCCAAGTGGAATGCCAAAGCAAAAGGTGGTTGGATGGGGCTCACTCTTTCCCATACAAGTGCAGATATGATTCGAAGCGTCATGGAAAGTGTCATCTTCAATATGTATGAAATTCATGAGGCACTTCATGAAAAGGCAGGACCAACGAAAGAACTGATAATTAGCGGCAGTTATGCGAAATCCCCATTATGGGTGCAAATGACTGCAGATATCTTCAAAAAAACCGTCACCGTTCCTGATAGCCATCAAGCTACTGCCTGGGGGGCAGCTTGGCTTGGACTATATGCGTTAGGTGAGGTTGACTCCATAGAAGCGATCAAGCTCTATATTCCTATCAAACACAAGGTGCTGCCAACTGTAAGGAATGTGGCAAGATATGAAGAATACTACCACATCTACCGGGAGCTATATAATAAAAATAAACCCTTGTTCGCCGAGATGGATCGGTTGCAATACTAATTAGGTATATAAAAAAGCGTGCAGCGGTTATCTACCGACCCTGCACGCTTTTTAAATTATTATCCTTCTACACGCTCTCTCTTCTTGATACTGATACCTGTAAACCCATAGAACAAGCTCAACAGCGGACTAATCAAACAGAATAATGCGAATGGCAGATAATCCAATACCGGCACACCAAGCACCCCTGCCATGAACACACCACTCACCCCATATGGAATCAATGGATTGATGACCGTTCCTGCATCCTCTAATACACGGGCCAGGTTTTTGGATGCGATGCCCTGCTTCTCATATTCTTTCTCAAAGGCCTGTCCTGTTAAAATGATGGACATATACTGTTCTCCAACTGTTACGTTTACTCCGATAGCAGTGGCAACAGTGGCTAAAATGAGCTTTCCTGTAGATGATACAAATTTCTGTACCATGATAAGTAACCGTTCCATCACGCGCAGCTGCTGAATCAACCCTCCCATGCTTAGCGTCAGTAAGACAAGAGAAACGGACCACATCATGCTTTGAATACCACCTTTGGATAGTATGCTGTCCATCGCTTCATCCCCAGTTGCACCTGTGAAGCCATTTTGCATAACATCCATCAGTTGGGCGATGTTAATTGCTGGTTGGAGGATAAACGCCATCACCGAACCTGTGATAATCCCCACCATCATGACAAAGATAGCCGGGACACGTCTCAATGCCACTCCGAACATGATAACGGCAGGTAATAAAGCCCAAATACTCACAAGTCCCTCCGCCATCAGCACAGCTGGTAAGTCAGCAAACTTGCCTACTGACCCACCGCTTGCTCCACTGCTCATAAAACTGAATGCAACAAGACAGATGATGGCTGCCGGGATGGTGGTCCATAACATATGGCGGATATGTTCAAATAAGTCCACCTTACAGACTGCCGATGCAATGTTGGTGGTATCTGAAAGTGGTGACATTTTATCCCCTAATAGTGCTCCAGAAATGATGGCTCCAGCGACGATTGCCGGATTAAAGCCCATCCCTGTACCAAGTGCGATAAATGCCACACCGACTGTAGCGGTAGTTGTAAAAGAACTCCCGATACTGATCCCGATGATTGCCGTGATGATAAACACGCTCGGTAGAAATAGCTTCGCTGAAATAAGCTGTCCGCCATAATAGATAAAAGTCGGGATCGTTCCTGATAGCATCCAGACCCCAATCAAAATCCCAATCAATATAAACAATAGAATGGGAGTGAGCCCTTCCTTAAGGCCGTTTTTCAAGCCAGTTTCAATAAAATCCCACGGCTGCTTTTTAACGAAAGAGAACAATATTAATACCACAATGCTTGCAAAAATAGGGATATGCGGTTCTGCTTTAAAAATGAATAAGGAAGTGGATATAATAGCTATTATGCTTACAACCAAGCCAAGAGCCGCAATTCCACTGATGTTTACTTGATCCTTCTGTACTTGCTGCTCCATGATGTTCCTCCCAATAGTTGATTGTGCTTATTGTTAATTTGCACCAAAAAAGCCCCTTCATCCCTAATAGCAAGGGACGAAGAAGCTCCGCGGTACCACCCTAATTGGCAAACTGAATGCTTGCCCACTCATCTAAAGAATAGCCTGTTGACAATATGTACTGTATTTCATCGCCCGCTCCGCCTGGGTTTTCACCAACCACCCAGTCTCTACCTGCTGCAAATACGCCGACTACTTTATACAAGGCTATCAAACTATTAATTTTCTATGCTCCACTCTGCTCCAACAAAACAATTTCACCAACACACTTAAACGCTTAAACGCTTTTAGGTGTTAAAGTATTATGTATAACTTAATATATAATTCACCAAATGTCAACAACAAAAAATCCCCAAGCTAATATGCTTAAGAGGATTTCTCGTGTTCTATCTTTTTTGCTGGCATTCTAAGGATGAAACTTGTCTGTTCTTCATTTGATATGCAATAGATCTCTCCGTCATGCTTTTCAATCAGTTTTTTACAGATGTAAAGACCGATTCCCGTCCCTAGGTCCTTGGTGGTGAAAAACGGCTCGAAAATGGCATGTATCGAATCCTCCCCGATCTTCGGCCCGTTATTGGTAATGGATAGCTCCATCACATTCCCCTTTTCCAAACAAACAACCTCTATCGTCCTTACTTTATCTTTCATTTGTTGAAGCGCATCAATAGAATTGATGATTAGATTCAAACAGACCTGTCTCAGTTCATCCTTATTGGCAAACAGACTGATACTGGGATCGATATCCAAATGAATGACGACATCCCCATCCAATAAACTTGGATATAAGAATTCCACCAGTTCCTGCAAAAGAAAAGACAGATTAACCTCTTCTCTCTTACTTTCAATTAATTCCTTCCTAGACACATGCAGGAATTGCGATATACGGTAATTTAGCTGGTCCAGTTCATGTCGCATAATTTCCAAATATGGATGATCCGGAAGTTCATTCTGTAAAAGTCTAGTAAAGCCGATAACAGATGTCAAAGGGTTGCGGAATTCATGAACAAAACTTGAGCTCATCTGTCCAAGGATCGTTAGGCGCTCCTTATGAGTCTGATTTATGTACAGTTCCTTCTCCTCCAACTGTTGCTCTTTGATTTGTGTGTATTTTCGTACTGCCAAATAGGAAAATTGGTCAAATAGATCATTGATTTGATCAATAAAAGGCTGCAGCTCCTTACTGGGAATCCCCGATTTCCATACCCACTTGACCACTTCACTCCTGCCAGTATTCACATTGTAGACAAACTCACTAATGTTAACATTGGCCTGCACCCGCTCCTGGGCCGTCTTGTTTGCAAGCATGGTGATTTCTTCTTCTGTCAGCGGCTCTTTGATCGCTTTTTTAACCAGCTGGTACATTTGCCTTCCGTTACGGATGACTTCTTCTTTATATAGGTCATTCTCCGATATTACACTTTTATCTCTCCAATTTTGGATAAATTGCTCATGATTTTCTTCTAAGTATAGCGTGAGTTTCTCAGAAGCCTCCATTTTGCCTGCCACCTTCAACTTGATTTTTTCACAATCACTCTAGTTCTATCATAACAGAAAATTAAAAATGATATGAAACTTGTTTCCTACCAACCTATAGTTTGAACTTTCCCATAAAAATAACCTGACTCCTATGCTATTAGCATAGTTAGTCAGGCTATATCCGTCTAGTCTTATTTTTTCATAAAGGAAAATGGACATTTTCCTTCTATCGGTTTCACATCGTCCCCGATGAAGTATTGCTTCCACTCCCGATGGTTCGGATCTCCGTAATGGCTGATATTCGGATGGGTAGGAAGCTGATCCCACTTTTCCACTCGTTCCCTTACTTTTTCGCGGGACATGATACCGCCTTTTGAGGTTCCTTCAAGTCCTTCAAATATACGTCGTGGTTGGAAGCCGAGGATGAGGCTGCTACCAAGATCCCTTGTTTTCCTTTGCTTATAGGCTGGAGCATTACCGAATACGAAATATGGTTCATCGGAAAAGGAGAATGCCCATAAATGGTGATTCGGGTCTGTAGGATAATCCTTTGGCCAAGGTTTATCATCTTTCATATGCAAAAACTGTAGAATATCCCAGAAATACTCACGGTAATAAGGAATTTGCTTTTCCTCCATTTCAGGTTCCACAAACAGAAAAAGACCGTGCCGGACCAGCGGTTTCCCTTCATCAAACAGCGCCTGGAAATCACGTAAAGTATCCGGGAGATGTGTCCAGTTGTCATGTGTTATGTAAGAATAACGCAACTCTCCTTTTTTCTCTGCACTCATGCCAAAGTAGCAAGGAAACGTCTTATCCGTTACCACACTCCGGAAATTCGTATATTCCCTTATCACCCATTCAGGAACAATATCAGGATTAGTCATCTCTTCTTTTGTCAGTAATTTTCCCTTTGTCGTACGAACTGCTGTCTCCATGCAATCACCTCTTAATGGAATTATTAATCTTCATAACTTGAAAAATACCCTTTATAAGGAATGTCAAAACATAAGAGGTGTACCCTCGTATACTAAAAGAGGTACAATTAGCTTATAAGTTATATTAATTTTCTTATATGTGTTTCATCCCATTCCTTAAGGGGTATTAACAATAAGATTGTTTACTATTTCATATACATAGAGGAGAAAAATGGAAATGGGCATTTTAATTGTGGATGATAACCAAGTCAATTTGTTTGTCATTGAGAACATTTTGAAAAGGGCAGGCTATAAAGAATATATATCCTTCACTTCCGCCAAAGAAATGTTTGATTACTTAAATATGGATAATCCCTCATCACCTAGAATGCCCGTCGATATCATTTTGATGGATATCATGATGCCAGAGATAGACGGAATTGAGGCCTGCCGTACGCTTCAGACGGTCCCCCATCTGAAAGATATCCCTGTCATATTTGTCACGGCATTGGAAGATTCCAATAAAGTGGCGGAAGCATTGGATGCAGGTGGATTGGATTATGTGATGAAACCGATCAATAAAACGGAACTGCTTGCACGGATACGTGTTGTACTTAGGCTGAAGCAGGAAAAAGATAAGAATAAGAAGCAGGCTGAAAAGATAAGAAATCAATTGGACCTATCCCAACAAGTCCAGAACAGCCTTTTAAGCGAACCGATTTTTGATGAGCGATTCACCGTCAAAGCGTCCTACATACCTGCCTATAAACTAGCAGGTGACATGTATTATTGGTATAAGATTGATAGAAATAGGTATGCGGTCATCCTTCTGGATATGATGGGACACGGTATTTCTGCTTCCTTGGTCTGCATGTTCATTTCCTCGGTACTGCGCGACTCCATCAGAGGGTGTGCGGATCCTGAATTTGTCATCAGCGAGTTGAACCGTTGGATGTATGCATTGAATTTACGCAATCAACAAATTCCGTATTATTTTACTGCTATCTACCTAGTGATCGATACAGAAGAAAAGACGTTGGAATACGTTAACGCAGGCCATCCGGCAGGCTTTGCCCTAGTCGATGAAGGCGAAGTTGTAGAGCTTTCCAACCGTACTTGTGCACTTGGTTTTTTCGAGAAGGTGGATATTAAAAAAACATCCATCTCCTACGAGGATTCCGTTCAAATCATGCTTTATACGGATGGGGTGGTGGAAACGATGGAGAAGGTCGGCATGAACCAATACCCGCAGTTTATCAAGTCTGCCTCTAAGCTTTGGGACCTGCCAAACATACCGGAACCCCTTCATTTGGTTTTACCCGAAGAAACCCAAGCAGAAGCATCTGATGATATGTGTGTAGTCCTCATACAGGCGAGGTGAACAAAAAAACCGGGCGATTGATTAATCGCCACTGTTCCTTTCCACAAATGGCTGCGCTTTCCACGGGGCGACCTTGAGCCTCCTCACTGCGTTGCGTTGCGGGGTCTCAACATTGTCGCTACTCCCCCGTAGGAGTCTCCGCCATTTGCTCCAATCCACAGCTAGAAATTCGAAAGTAAGTAAGGTTAACGGCTCTTTTTGGTTCCTTAATGTAGGAAGGCATTTCATTCTTCTATCATGAATGAAACCAACCGCATAGCTAATAAAAAAGCGGAAAGCAAGGATTACATCCTAGCTTTCCGCTTTTTTTCTGTAAATCTTATCATAGAGATCGAATTCTTCAAACCGCGGATGTGCATCAAGACGCAAAGCTTCCTTACTTCCAAGACCCAGAAAGCCTCTAGCGCCCAGACTCTCCTGGAACAATTCAATCACATTGTGCTGCAGTTCCAAATTAAAATAAATCAATACATTTCGACATATGATGATATGAAACTCATTAAAGGAACGGTCTGTCACCAAGTTATGCTGTGCAAACACGATTCTACTCAATAACTTTTCGTTGACATAGGCAAACTGATGATCGGAATGATAATACTCTGAAAAGGCAGTCTTTCCGCCAGCTTGCATATAATTTTTTGTATAAGTTTTCATTTTGGAAAGAGGTATGATTCCTTTTTGAGCCTTCTCCAATATCTTCTCATTCATGTCCGTTGCGTATATCTTCGACTTGTGACCCAAGCCTTCCTCTTCCAGTAAGATAGCCATGGAATAAGCTTCTTCTCCGGATGAGCAGCCTGCGTGCCATACTCGGATTTCCGGCATTTCCTTTAACAAAGGCATCACTTTTTCCCGAAAAGACAAGAAAAAGGAAGGATCCCGGAACATCTCTGTAACATTGATGGAAAAGTCATCTAATACTTTTTGTAAAAACACTTCCTGATGAATAATTCTTTCTGTCAGCTGACTGATATTTTTCAGTCCTTCCAGCCTTAATCTATTCTCCACTCTTCTCATAATGGAAGACTTCATATATTTTCTAAAATCAAACCCAGAAAGCCGATAAACTGCGGTTAAGAATAAATCTAGTTCCAAGTCTTGCTTGTCCACTGGTAATCCTGCCTCCAAAATCTGAAATCTTACAAAAAGGCTGTTATATCATAAATTGTTGCATTTAACTAGTAAAAGTCGGCAGTTGGACTTTTTACTACTTACATACTCTTTGGCTCTACAGAGAAAAGAGCACGAAGATAAGGAATCCAACGTTAGGCTAGTAAGAACGAAAAAGCAACAAAGTTTACGAAAACAGCCTACATGGAAGGGACGGCTACTCGCGTCCAACGAACCTCAACCGTCCCTTTTGTCTATAGCCTAATTTTTTGCTACCCAAACGCGCATCGCTGATAAAAGTTGATCCAATTTAAGAGGTTTGCTTATGTAATCAGAAGCTCCCACCTCTAAACATTTCTCTCGGTCACCTTTCATCGCTTTTGCGGTAAGGGCAATGATTGGAACGTCTTTATGTTTTTCAAGGTTTCGTATCGTTTTAATGGCTTTATACCCATCCATGACAGGCATCATGATATCCATTAGAATAATATCTACATGCTCGTTTTCATGGAGGATATCCAGACACTGCAACCCGTTTTCTGCGGTCAATATGTTCATATCCTCTTTGTTTAATGCATTGTTTAGGGCATAAACATTTCGATGATCATCATCCACTACTACAACAGTCTTGCCTTTTAGGATATTTGAAATATCCTGCTCTTCTACAGGCTCAGGTTGAACGACTTCTTTTTTCTCCGCCATGTTCAGAACCATATTTTCTTCCTCCATCAGATCCGTTTCTGTCGTTGATGCCACTTCCTGCCAAGCGGCCTCGACTTCCTTCATTTGAGGCATCCCTTCCGGCAGACTAGGTATGAGTAATGTGAATACACTACCTTCCCCTTCTTCACTTTCCACAAAGACCCTTCCACCCAACAGGTTCGAGAACTCTTTGGAAATGGAAAGTCCAAGGCCGGTGCCACCGTACTTTCTCATGGTTGCTCCATCTCCTTGATGGAAGGCTTCAAAAATGAGTGACTGCTTGTCCTTCGAGATTCCTATTCCCGTATCTTCGACTGAGATTTTCAGCCAGCTTTCCGCTTTTACAGAAACATTGGCTTTTAGTAAATCCCTTTTTGGCGCCTTTTCGATCTTCACGGTTATTTTTCCTTTTTCCGTAAACTTGAAGGCATTGGATAACAGGTTCTTTACTATCTGTTGAAGGCGCTGTTCGTCTGTGAAAAATACATCAGGTAGCTGATTGCCGCGAACAATCTCATAATCTAATTTTTTATGCTTGGCGATATGGGTGAATTGGAGTTCCAGACGGTTGATGAACTCTTCCACATTCACTTCTCCAAACATCACTTCCAACTTCTTCACTTCCACTTTGGAAAGGTCCAAAATATCATTGATCAAGTTAAGCAGATCTTGACCGGAAGAATTAATGACTCGGGAAAACTCCCTTTGCTCATCTGTCAGTAGGTCTTCTGGATCTTCTGCAAGCATTTCTGATAGAAGTAGAATACTATTCAGTGGAGTGCGTAGCTCATGAGACATATTTGCCAGGAATTCCGATTTATATTTGGAACTGAGTTGAAGCTGTTTCGCTTTTTCCTCAAGCTCTGTTTTCGCTTTCTGGAGATCTGCAGATTTCTGTTCTGCATCACGTGAACGTTCCTCTAACTGCTCATTGATCATGCGCAGTTCCTCAGATTGCGTTTGAAGCTCTTCTGATTGGGCCTGTAATTCTTCTGATTGAGATTGCAACTCTTCCGTCTGCGCTTGGGACTCTAATAATAAACGCTCCACTTCCATCCGTCCCAGAATATTCGTAATGGCAATACCGAGCGTTTCGAGCACTTTATCTAAAAGTTGACGGTGCGTCTTTGTAAATTCTGTTAATGTCGCCATCTCAATGACGGCGATGACTTCATCCTTGATAATTACAGGAGCAATAATAATGCTTCTCGGTTTAATATGCCCGATCCCTGTGGTGACAACCGAATAATTCTCCGGTACTTCCTCCAGTAGGATTACTTTTTTATCCCACGCACATTGTCCAACAAGGCCTTCACGAAGCTTATATTCCTCTCCCCCAACATCTTCTGCCCCATCAGCATAAGTCGCAACCTTTTTGAAGGTCGCACCTTCTCCATTTTCTCCATCCAACAGATAAAAAGCCCCAAGCTTCGCATCCATCAAAGGTGTCAACGTGGCAATGAACTTTTCTGCTAGAGAATCTGTGGATACATTACGATGATAAAGGTTAATGATATCGGCAGAGTTCGTTTGTACCCAGTTCTGTCTGCCTATTTCCTCTGTAAACTGCTTTTCTTTCACATGATAGGATTCAATCGAGCTTGCCATGCCATTAAAGGCTAAAGAGATTTCCCCTATCTCATCTTTAATATCCGTACTTAGTCTTGGTAAAGTGGAAAGGTCATCATAGTTAATTCCTTTGATACCATCCTTCACTTCATCCAATCTTCTGTTTGTACTTCTTATCACCCAAAGTGTGGCAGAAACGATGACAATCAGCGATAAGAGGACAGCAGCTATCAAAATGAAAACAAGAGTTTGATAGGTTTGGCTCGCTTCTCCCATTGTTTCCTCCATGAGAGTCTCTTGCAATGTTTTAAACTCTGATATACTTTGTAAAAGTTCCGCTCTCGTATCTAGTTGTGATGCGTAGATACCTTGTAATTCGCCCGTGCTTGCACCCTCATTGATCTGAGCAATGATTTCCTGTTCCATGATCCAGTACGAGTTATATCCTTCTTGGATTTTACTCAATAATAATTTCGTATCATTTCTATCCAGAACAGATTCCAATTCTATGATATTGTTTCTGACAGCTTCCCTATTCTCAGCTATATTTGTGAGGTTTGACTCAATATTCTCCCCATCATTTCTATTAGTGACAAATAACAATTGCCTGTCCGTTTCATAGAACAACTGCCTGATATCAGTGGCCTTATTCACCTTGTAATATCTGTCCTCTACTATTTCCAGCATATTTGTCTTCATGGAATTGGTCATAAATAAAATTACTGATAATAGCAGCATCAGAAAGAATACCGTTATTCCCAACCCGACAAATTGTTTCTTCTTAAAACTCACCGCAACTCCCACTTTCTATGGTTTTTGATGCTGAAAACGTGCATAAGTATCTAGATTGATTATACCAGTATGAGGAAAGATTGGTCGAGCGTGGATGCTCTGTTAAGGAAAGTATTTTTGAAAAAAAGAGAAAACAAAAAAACGGATCTCCCAACGATGAGGATCCGTCGAAATATATTAGATTTCCTTTGACGAAATCGGAAGAAATAGTTTAATCCCCCTTTTATTGAAAGGCAGCAATTTTATATCTGCTATCAAGTGGCTGATATAAGCAAAAAGGCATGTGTAGAAAACTCCATCCATAGATAATGAGTGTTCAAGCTTCAAAGCTATGTAACCAAAGAATAAAACGCCTATTAGAGAATGGGTATAACTCCTATGGGAAACTAGTGAAGCTACAATGATATAGACACCGAACAGTATCATCCATAACTCTTGCAAGGACACCCCTCCAAGGATCACGCCTGCCCCTGTAATGGTCAACATATGCTTCTGCTTGATATACGAAGATAGAATAATCATGAGGACCCCTATTCCCACACCTCGCAATTTTTCCTCTATCGTACCTTCATATAGACTGTAAAGAATCATCATCGTTCCTATGATTTGGGCAATGGTCCTAGTTACAGTGTGGGATAAGGTTATTCGTCCTCGAAGTTTCCCATCAATATCTAGGTCTGGCACAAGGGCGGATACTGTCCCTAGACTGACTAAAATCAGGGTGGTAGTTGGGGTTGTCTGCATAGAGTTGGCTATAGCAAATCCAGTTGCTGCCCCTATTGCTGCGTGTGCAGTACCATTCATGTTGTTTTCACCTCTAGAATTTGATTTGTTCGAGTAGTTGAGGCTTCCAGCCATCAGAGTCCACTAGAAACCAACAATCACATTCTAGCTATTCTACAAGAAAACACTTGTTCTGTTCAGGGGCAAAAGTCCTGATTGTGGGTGCCGAGGTGGGAATTGATATGGGAGGTGGGGGGATCAAAGGCATATTTGGTAGAATACGCGTGTCGCCCGCCCCCCCTACGAATCGCCCGATTTTCGTGATAAGCGCCCGTAAGTTCAAAATATAGCCCGATTCCTTGCTATTTCCGCCCGAAAACTCTCTGTTTTCGCCCGATCCCCCATAGTTTTCGCCCGATTCCGTTTCCTCTCTGGTTCAGATTGATACTACTCCCTTTCCGCTCAACATACCTTCCTTGGCATCTACCAAGCTCCAAATTTAGAGCCATCGATCTTCCTATTTCAATATCAAAAAAGACTATCCACCACCAAATAGGGGCAAGATAGGCTCCAACTCACTCTAATTTCTTCAAAAAGTACTCCATAAGCTCCTGATGCTCCCGGAGCTCCTTTTTGCCCTTTTCACTGATCACATATGTCCCGCGCTTTACCCGCTCAAACCACCGATAATAGTTTTTTGTCAATATGGAAGAGGTCTTCTCACCAGTTCCAAGCTCCCGCAAAGCCTTAGGAGATAATGGACCCATCTTCTCTAAATAACACGCAATCTGTACGCAGTTCTCTTTATAGGCCGTCCTGATTTTCACCCGATTGCTGCCACCCAGGTTCACATCAGATGAACGTCCCTCCATCTCTTTCATCAATGCGTCACGTTTCCGCTTATTCTGGCGCATGCTACGAGCTCGATCAAACGGAGCAGGATCAAACATTACTTCCACACGCTTCCCTCGCCCGCTGAATGACACGATGATCAAACCCAACTCCAGACGCTTGATCAGATGACATAAGTCTGTCCAACGCTTCGAACGCCTACTGAAGGATGGCTTTGGAATGGCGATATATACGAGGTCTGTAAGCTTCTGCCGCTTGGTCGCCTGAATGAGTAACTGCACATTCAACGTCAGTTTCAACTCCACCACCACTACGGCGTCTCCCTTCACCATCGCGATATCGCAGTCCTTCACTTCCCCATATACCTCATAACCTTCCTTGATAAAGTGTTTCTGAATCGGCTTATATAAATCCACTTCATACATTTTTTTCTTTTCTGTCATCTCCATACACCAACCTATCCTAAATGGAAAGAATCTCCCGGATATCCTCATCCGTCAATGTTGGTGACACTTTCTCATCAGGGTCTATTATTTCCTCTATCAGATGCTTCTTTTTATCTTGTAATTCGTTCATCTTTTCTTCAATCGTCCCACGTGCCACAAGCTTGATCACCTGTACCGATTGGGTTTGTCCCATCCGGTGTGCTCGGTCAGCCGCCTGCTCCTCCACAGCGGGATTCCACCAAAGATCATATAGGATGACAGTATCAGCACCAGTCAGATTCAGCCCCGTTCCTCCAGCCTTCAGCGAGATTAAGAAAAAGTCCCGTTCTCCCGCATTGAATCGTTCACACCGCTCCACCCTTTCTTCTGAGGGAGTTTGGCCATCTAGATAAAAGTAGGGAAGCCCCCTATAGGCAAGCTCCCTACCTATCAGCTCCAGCATTTTGGTGAACTGTGAAAAAATCAACACCCTTCTGCCTGATCGCTGAGATTCCTCAATCAGCTGCAAAAGCATCTCGAATTTTGCAGAACGCCCCTTATAACCATCCACAAAAAGGGTCGGATGGCAACAGATTTGACGGAGCCTCGTCAGTCCAGCCAATATCCGTATCTTATTTTTCCTCAACGTATCCTTGTTCAGGTGTTTCAATGTATCATGACGGAGCTTGGCAAGATAGGCTGCATAAAGCTTTTTCTGCTC
Source organism: Sutcliffiella horikoshii (assembly GCF_021991925.1). Classification (GTDB taxonomy): domain Bacteria; phylum Bacillota; class Bacilli; order Bacillales; family Bacillaceae_I; genus Sutcliffiella_A; species Sutcliffiella_A horikoshii_F. Next base: position 30,913 of record NZ_RXZI01000007.1, read on the forward strand.
TGGTAAAAGCTCTACTGACTCTAAGCTTTCCTGTTTTTCCGGCAATTCCGCCAGCACATCCTCCTTTACCCTCCTCAAAAGGAAGGGACGTATCCGTCTGGCAATCGTTTTCCTCGTAAGATTACTGTATTCCTTCAAGCCCATAAACAATTCAGGGAAGACTACATGGAAAATGGACCAGAGTTCTTCCAAAGAATTTTCGACAGGTGTACCTGTCAAAGCGAACTTATAGTCCGCATCCAACCTCTTCACTGCACGGGCCGTCTGGGTGGTAGGATTTTTGAACGCTTGGGCTTCATCAAAGAATATAGTATGAAACACTTGTGATGCGAAGGAAGATATGTCACGGCGTAATAGTGGGTACGAGGTGATGACCACATCCACTTGCCTTGACTGTCCAATGGCCTGCTCTCGTTCCTTTCGTGTTCCATCCACAATCACTGCATTGATTTCGGGCGCAAATTTCCTTAGTTCACTAAGCCAGTTGTAGGTTAAAGAGGATGGACAGACAATCAAGACCGGACATTTCTTATGCCGAATATCTGTGAGCACTGATAAGATGAAGGCAATACTCTGCAAAGTCTTCCCAAGTCCCATATCATCCGCCAATATCCCACCGAACCCGTAATGGGCCAGTGTTTTCATCCATTTGAAACCCTGCTTTTGATAATCCCGTAAAATAGCATCCACTTGCTTGGGTACGGGGATGTTTTTACTGCTCGGGTTCCGGATCTCTTCCAAGAACTCCCGGAAGGAATCCTCAAGGGAGAACACTTCATCCCCATTTACAGAATCCATCATCTTAAAACCTTTAATGATAGGAACATTCAACCCATGCTCGAGATCCTCTTCCTGTACGGGATTTGCCTGCAGGAACCGCTGAATTTCCTCGAATTCCCTTGTTTCCAAGGAGAGCAACGACCCATTTTTTAAACGGTAATACTTTCGTTTTTCCTCCAATGCCCCTAACAGCTCCCTGATCTGCGATTCCGGGATTCCATCTAGTTCAAACTTGAATTCCAGCCAGTTGGTCCGCTCTTTTTTTACGCGTACACGAATTTGGGGCTTGGCATTTTCACGAAAAATACGGTTTCTTACTGCAGTGGTTGCATATACCATTACAAACCGTTGCAATGTTGGCAGCTTATGATAAAGGAACTCATACTCCAGCTCTTCATTATGCAGGAAATACCCCTCTTCGGTGCTGCCGAATTCACTATCTTCCATTAATTCCAGGATCATCTGTTCCTTATCCCGGTCTCTAATAAACATCGCATTCCCCCACTGCTCTCTTGGATCCAACGGGTTGATGACCACCTGTTCATAGTGGAACTCTATACTCGCAAGCAGGCGATTTTTCACTCTGTCCAGATAGAGCTTGGCAACCAACGGCGCCTTGGCTATCCTTTTTGTCACCGATTCATCCAGCTCCACTTTTCCGAGCTTTCTCAAGCCTGGTACCACCTTGTCGAGGAAAACTTGAACTTGATCAGTAGCAATAGGAATATGGTTTGTCCTCGATGCCTTAAGCATCCTTTGCAATTCACTTAGACGACGACAGTCCTCCGTTGGCATAGTAAGAAGCTTCCCGTTTTTCAATACAGCTTGGTAAGCAGGGAGAACCACTAAGCTCTCAAGACCTTCCACTTTCAGCAAGAATCCTTTCCCGACTTCCTCTGTAAAAAGAAATTGAAGGGAGAGCGGCTCCTTTGACAGTTTAAAGTCTTCATATGTCCTGCCACCGTGAAGCAAACGGGTATCATGTGCTTTAGAAAGTATAGGCTCCAGTCTGTGGAAGCTCGAGGGGGGAATGATGAAAGATTGCAGATGATCATTCAACTTTTCCTGATATGCCCTTTCGTCATGGAGAATATCAATCAACCTTTGGATAACTTCATCAGCTTCCCGTTTAAAACATTGTCGTGCAGGGTCGAACAGGGAACTGGGCTCACCCTTCCTCACTGCAAGCAAAAATTCGCGAATGTCTATGACCGGGTTATCTTCCACCATCAAATCTATTCCGAGAACGTTAGTGCCATCTTCCAATAACACAGGTTTAATGATAAATGATATGTCTAAGACTTCTCTTTTTTCAAAATGGCGCTGATGTCCGCTGTTTATATTAAGTTGACCTTGGAACAAACGGAGCAATTCATCCGATAGAGCTTGGGTCGAGGAGCCTTCCTGTTTTTGATGCTCAAGGATGGTAAGTAGTACTGCGGCAATATGCTGACAATCCTTTCTAATAGAAGCCAATTTAGGACAAGAACATTCAGCGTGAAAGCTCCCCTCCCCCTCTGCGGTGATGACAACATGAAAGTCCTCTGTCGCTGATACAGTCGCCTCACATTTTCGATCCGTATATATATGTATCTTCACTTTATCCGCTCGTCGAAAAGCCTCCCCCCTTTTAAAGGAGACAGTGCCACATCGTTCTTGGATAAGTTTTTGATTAATTTTAATGTTCATTGTGGTTTTCTCCTTTCAAAAGGGGGGCGATTCTTACTCTAATAAAGATTGTAACACACATTAAAAAGCACAGCTTCCCTGGTTAGCAAGCTGTGTTAATCGTTTTTATTACATCCCGCCTAAAGTTTTCAATTCCATCTCATCCAAGGCACCGTTTACTCTATCAAGATCATGTATCCTCTTCTCCAGAAAGAACCGAATCACTAGATCGTACGTGTCGCTTCCTGACAAGGAATAGCCTGCAACTCCCAGCAAGTCCTCTGTTTCCACCTCATCAAGCTCCAACGCAAAGGCTAGGGAAATCACCGTTGTCTTTTTGGGCCTGTAGTCAGCATTAGAGCGGATTTTTGAAAAGTGCTTCCTGTCCATGCCAGCTTTTTTATAGATGATGGAATCCTTTACCCCTTTTCGGTCGATATACTCGAACAATACTTGTTGGAGAGTAGGCTTTCTATTATTTTTTATGAACTCCTCTAGCTCCAACACTTCACTATCTTCCTGTAGAATTGGGGCTTCTTTGTACAAGGTGGATTCCCTGACTTCCAGAATATCTTCATTCTGATGCGTCCAAATATATTCCTGCAGCTCCAACCATATCTTTTTATCGAGCATTTCTCCACCTCCAAATGTCGCTTTCGAAGCGACCATTTTATGGATATTGTTAGCTATTATTATAGCATGAAGGAGGATGATGAAAATGAATAAAAACGTAACGGAGATTATTTTTCTATTGGACAGAAGCGGGTCGATGTCAGGCCTGGAACGGGACACAATCGGAGGCTTCAACTCCTTTCTGAAGAGGCAATGCCAGCATGAGGGTGAAACGCTAGTTACCACGGTCCTGTTTGATGATGAGGTGGAAGTCTTGTGGAACGGAGTGGATGCGAAAAGCCTTACCTTAACAAGAGAGGACTATTATGTAAGAGGCTCCACTTCCCTATTGGATGCGGTCGGAAAAACCATACTGGATGTAGGAGTCCGATTAGCGAATACACCTGAAGCCTCAAGACCGCGGAATGTGATCTTCGTCATCACCACAGACGGAATGGAAAACTCGAGCATGGAGTTTACCTATTCAAGGGTAAAAGAACTGATCCGCCATCAACAGGAAAAATACAGCTGGCAGTTTATTTTCATGGGAGCGAACATTGATGTGGCCAAAGAAGCAGATAGCTTGGGCATCAACAAAGAACATGCCTATCAATTTGAAGCAACCGAAAAAGGTGTTGAAATTATGTATGATTCCGTATGTGAAATAATTTCAGAGAAGCGCGTGAATTAAAGAAACATCCAGTCTTCCATTAGAAGACTGGATGGCTATACTTGAAGATTTCCGGCTTCCCTTATCTTAGATTCCCTTCGCTTCCAAACAATCTTGGAAAACGTTATGCTGCATTCATACAAGAGAATTAAAGGGATGATAACCAAAACATCCGACAGAAAATCAGGCGGTGTGATAAGAACCGATATGACAATCAAAAAGAAATAAGCATATTTTCGAAACTTCTTGAGAATGTAAGGAGTAATGATTCCAAGACTCGTTAAGAACATAATGACAACAGGTATTTCAAAAAGAAAACCGAATGGAAGTGTCATTTGCATCAAAAATTGAAAATACTTTTCCGTTGTATAAAAGACCTCAAATATACCATCTGCCAGGGAAACCAGGAACTTTAAAATAATCGGGAATAAGATGAAATAACCAAAGCTTATACCTGATAGGAAAAAAAGAAATAAAGCAGGAATATAAGCCAGAGTCACTTTTCTTTCTTTTTTACTAAGGGCAGGACGAACAAATAACCATATTTGATAAGCTGCAAAAGGAATAGTAAAAGCAAGAGCAAACACACTTGCTATATTAAAATAAACCCACAAGATGTCACCCGGACCCAGGACAGCAAGTTTCCCTGGAAGGTCTTTTACAAGAAACACATAAATATCATTTACAAATACAAACGCTCCAATCAACGTCAACACAAATACAGCTAAAACATAGATAATTCTGCTCCTGAGTTCTTCTAAGTGATCAACAAGCCGAAAGTCGCTATTTTCCAAGTCTTACACCTCACATACTAGAGAATGAACCAAAGGATGCAGGTTCACCACCTGCACCCTCCATCCTGTTTATACTACTTCTTTTTTCACAGATCTATTTTCTTGCTCTTCCTTGTTATTAGTTTCATCACTCATAATCTCATTGGTGGAACGCTTAAACTCTCTTAAGGTCTGACCGAAAGCTCTACCGATCTCAGGAAGTTTGGATGGACCAAATATGATCAGGGCAATCACCAGAACCAGAATAAGGCCTGGTATTCCTATGTTAGATAGCATGTTGGCATCTCCTTTCCTTAAAATCCTTTAATCACCACTACGGACGGCCTCGGCATCGTATCGCCTTTGCGGTGCGGCCACATACTTGTAGGGTTATGAAGATCCTTTGTCTGTTCGCCTGGATGCTGTATGGATAAGAACATGTTTTTCTCATTCGGAGTAAACCACGGTCCTGTAAGTTCACTTTCCACTGGGCCTGAAGCGAATTGGAATGCTTTCCCCTTCTCAAGCCCTGTGGTCGGTATAACAAACATACCGTTGTTCTTGAATGGCTCATATGTCCCTCTATTTAAACTACTAGTCGAAATATCCGTCACTGTCCAAAGATTGCCATGGCGATCAAAATCTAAATTATCAGGTGCACTGAAGCCACTCTGTGTCCCACCGGCTGCAAAGATTTCATAGCTGAATGTCAAAGAACCTAGATCACTCTTGCTTTCAATGAATCTCGTAATATGGCCGTGAAAATTCCCTTTGCTGGTATTGTTCGTATGGGCGATATAAATAGAGTTATCAATCGGGCTAATCTCTACATCCTCAGGACGGTCTGTTGGAGTTGCCCCTAGCAAGATTGCTGCATCATGTGCATGGACAAGAACATCTGCCTGCGTTTTAAATTTATTCAACAGCTCTTGATTTCCTTCAGCTGCCTCACGAACATTTTCAATAGTAAGGGCGAGCCATACCCCAAGCTCCATGTCTGCCGCATACAATGTACCCTCTTCTAGTAGTCTGGAATTGTCTTTCCCTTTAGATTCTATAAACTTGCCTCTACTGATATATTTATAGACACAGGCACCCGCTTTATCATCACCTGAATAAACGACAACCCTACGGTCCTTGGACAATCCCATTGCGCAATTTTCATGATGAAAACGTCCCAATGCAGTGTGTTTACGAGGTTTAAAGTATTTATCATCTTTATCAAATGGGTCCACTTCCACTACCCATCCATAATGGGTCGTATCCAGGTTGGCTTTATCTGCTGTCGTTTCCCAGTTTTCTTCACAAGAGAGTACGGTATTCCATAAGGTTGCGCCTCCTGAACAATTTGCAAAGGTACCTTGAACCACTGTTGCTCCATTGACGGAAGCTGTTCCCTTTGCCGGACCTGTCAATTGGAATGGAGCTAGTCCAGAAATCCTTCTGGCGAACTTGGAATCTGTGTCCATCTTCCAAACCTTTGAAACAGGATCCTGGTAAACTTCAATGATTGACAGCCCCTGATTATATAAAAGCATTTCGATTTGAGCTGGTGTGTAGTCACCATTAATTGGCCCTTCCACAAATAACGGATTGGTATATTCATGGTTTACAAGAAGGAGCCCCCTTTGGCTTCCCTGGATTGGCAGATACAAGGTGAAATCACAATTAAATCCAAAGGTATCTCCCTTTTTATTAATTACATCACCATATGCCGCTACTACATCATATGTATATCCTGTTGGCAGTACGAGTTGATCTACACTTGTTGGTGCGATTGGTTTAAAGTTGATTTTAGAAGCCCTGTTTTCATAACCAAACAGACTGTCCCTTTCCTTGTCTGCAGCTGCAACTTTTGGAGCCAAAGCACTTAAACCTGTTGAAGCAAATGTTAATGCCGTCATCCCTGAACCTACATAAGTCAAAAACTTTCTACGATTCACATCCACTTTTAACACCTCATATCCCATATTCGTTTTGCCTACAGATAGATATACTACAGGAGGATTGTTAAGAGATTACTGAGGTAAGATTTAGATTTCATTAAAGGTATTTTAAGGACCACCCTACTTTTATCCCGCGAATTATGAAGAAATGTAAATTCCAAAACTAATGAACTAGACGTCAACTCCCAAAAGTCCCGAATTTATCACTAAGCTCTTTTTTCTAGTAATAAGGGGACAATTGGATTTTCACACCATAGAAACCCTAAAAGGATTGACGCAATAAAGAATGCGAAGACAGCTATTAACTAAAATAAAAAAACTCCCCTTCTAAAGGGAAGCTTCTCCATATGTTACTTAACAATATATCATCTGCTACTGTACACCCACCATATTCAACGCTTCGTTCTCTTGCCATAAATCTGATTCCTCCAACTGTCCTGCCACCTGTAGTAATAAGTCCTCTCGCCCTCTTGCAGCCATAAACTGAACGCCTATTGGAAGACGATCTTCCGTTACATGCAGCGGTACAGATATTGCAGGTTGACCAGTCAAATTAGCAAGCTGGGTAAACGGCACTCTTTTCAGGCTTTCTTGCACTAACTGTTCCACAATCCCCATTTTCTTTAGAAGTGTTGCGGATCCCAGTTTACCTGTAACTTGAAGAGCTATACTTTCTAGAGGCTTCAATTTATGGTCACCTACCCTAGCTGGCGGAAAGGCGGTTGTTGGTGTGACATATAAATCATAGGTTTCATGAAATTCTTCCATCGCAAGTGCTGCTATATCCCACTCACGTAAACTTAGAACAAATTCCTGGGCGGACATCGATTTCCCAATCAGGGCAAGCAGCCAGGTCGCTGGCTCCACATCATTCAATGTTGCTTTCCTTCCAAGTATTTCTTCAAGCATGGATACCGTGGCACTTACTTCTCCAAAGTAGAGGGAGAGATAACTGTTGGCGATTTTCTTTCCCTCCACCGGCGCCTCTACTTCTTCTACGGCATGACCCAATGTCTCAAGATATATCATCACTTCTCTGACTGCTGCCACACAATCCGCATGTACTTCCGTTCCAATGGGTGATTTTGTAGAAAAGGCAATACGCAACTTCTTTTCCAGGGGTTGTTGCAGTTTCTCCAAATAGCTCCCTTCGTACGTTGGAGTGGAAAATGCAGCTCCTTTTTCATCTCCTTTCAATTTATCAAGGACAGCTGCACTATCGCGCACAGTCCTAGTCAACACATGCTCAACCGCTGCCCCCTGCCAAAAGCGGCCAAATTGCGGTCCGACCGGGGTTCTTCCTCTTGTAGGCTTTAAGCCGAACAAACCGCAATAGGCAGCAGGAATCCGAATGGAGCCACCGCCATCATTTGCCCCTGCGATAGGTACCATTCCTGAAGCTACGGCAGCTGCCGATCCCCCGCTCGAGCCACCAGGGGTATGTGACAGTTTCCATGGGTTCCTGGCAGGTCCGTAAACAACAGGTTCTGTTATTGCCATTAAACCGAACTCCGGGACATTCGTTTGTCCTAAAAATAAGAACCCACTATTTCTTAACCGTTTAACATATTCCGAATCCGTCTTTGCTTTATATTTTTCTAATGCTTTAGAACCTAGTGTTTTGGGTTCCCCTTTTACTTCCTGGCCGATATCCTTAAGTAGCATAGGAACACCTGCAAATAATCCAGTGGTTTTTTCCGAGGCCGCTCTTGCCTGCTCATACATCGTATGGATCACCGCATTCAACTGTGGGTTTTGGGTTTCAATTTCACTGATGGCCATTTCCAACAGTTCCATTGGCTTGACTTCCTTCTTTTGGACCAATTCAGCCAGTCCAAGTCCGTCATAGCTTTTGTATTCATGCTTCTTCAACGTTATCACCTCTCTATACTTTATTCCGCAATGAAGAGGAATAAAACTCTGCTTACAAAGCTTTATCTACCTTTAGCTTCATTAGGAATTTTTCACGACTTACACCAAAGCCCATCTCCCAACATAGGCTATTGTACTTAGATTTATCTTTTATATCTTGGGCTTGTTCGCCTTAGAGGGGAGTTTGGTATACATGGAATTGACTGCGGCGCATTGGATGTATTTGGTGGGAACGTTGGTTATTATTTTCACGATGCTGTTCAGGCAAAATGTGGTGGTGCCTGCCATCTTGGTTACGTTTTTGGTGGGTTGGATTTTCAGCGGTTCTTTCACCTTTGGACTACAAACCATTTTTAATGCCAGTCTAGTGGCAGCGGGGGAGCTTTTTAACATCTTCTTGATCATCGCTATCATGACAGCACTGCTTCATTCTTTGAAGTCGCTCGGTACGGATGAACAAATGATTACTCCTTTTCAGCGGGTCATGAAAAATGGCCATATATCTTTTTGGGTGCTGGTGTTTGTCACCTATGCGATATCCCTGTTTTTCTGGCCGACTCCAGCGGTGCCTTTGGTTGGTGCACTCCTTATTCCAGTTGCTATCAGAGCCGGACTTCCGCCCATTGGAGCAGCTATCGCCATTTCCCTTGCCGGTCAGGGTATGGCCTTATCGTCAGACTATATCATTCAGATTGCTCCTTCTTTAACTGCGACCGCTGCTGCGGTGGATATTGGAACAGTAGCCGATCGTGGGTTCATTTTATCGATTGTGACCGGTGTAGTCGCCATCACTTTCGCATATATCTCCATACGTAAGCTTATTGCAAGACCGTCAACTGATCACTTACTAAATTGGAACAACACAGACAACCAGAACGGTGATACAGAAGGCATTACAGAAAGCGACCCTGTGGCAAAAAGCAAGTACAGCTCGCTGTTTGCCTTTTTAGTTCCGGGAACCTTTCTAGCTATCATTGTTTATATGATACTGGCTAAATTCTCGGATGTTCTTCCTTCACTAGAAGGCGGATCCGGAGCAGCACTAATTGGAGGTGCCTCTCTTATTCTATTGATTGCCGCCTCCTTTTTCCGCCATGCGCGTTCCTCCCTGCAAAACGTCAGTGATAATATTGTGAAAGGCTTCGTGTTTGCCTTTAAGGCAATGGGGCCGGTTATACCGATTGCAGGGTTCTTCTTTATTGGTAGCGGGGAGCTTGCAGCAAGAATTTTGGGGACACCTGTTGAAGAGACCCCTTCTTTCTTATTTGACCTCATTCTAGCAAGTCAGGCCTATATTCCGGAGAGTTCCTTTGTTGCAGGGTTTGGAATCTTGTTGATCGGAATGATTACTGGTTTGGACGGTTCTGGTTTCTCCGGCCTTCCGCTTGTGGGGGCACTCTCTGGTGCACTTGGGGATAGTGTCGGAGTGGAGGCAGCAACCCTTGCCGCCATCGGACAGATGGGATCTATTTGGGTGGGAGGCGGAACGCTGATCGCCTGGTCCTCCCTTGTTGCAGTAGCTGGCTTTGCAAAAGTTCCTGTGATGGAGCTTGTGAGACGAAGTTTTGTACCGGTCCTAATTGGCTTGATTGTCTCGACCTTAGTGGGACTTTGGTTGTTTTAGAATAGAAGAGCATAGATAAAGCCTTCGTCCAATTTCTACGGATGGAGGCTTTTTTGTATGTATTTTTGAAACCTTTTATCCGTTTGTCCGTATCTTATAATATAAAAAGGCTAAAATCTAACACGCTTTCCGGAGGTTCTTGAGATATGATAAAAAAAGTGATGAGCTACTTAAATATAGGTTCTCCACATGTAGATCTTGTTTTGGATAATAATGAATTAAAGCCTGGCGAGAAAGTGACAGGCGCCTTTCATGTGGAAGGTGGATGGGCGAAGCGGCATATTAAAAGGCTGGAGTGCGATTTGGTGAAGGAATTTCAAGGAGATACAATTGAAACGGTAGACGCAGTTACCACCATCCTCATGTCCAAAAGCATGGATGCAAACGACAGGGTGAAATATCCTTTTTGCTATCAACTTCCTAAAGATATTGACCCTTCTACGGAATATATCAGCTACCGTCTAAACACAAGGCTCATCTTTCAGGATGACATTAAAAAAATCGACCATGACGAAATCGTCGTACTCGAATATAAATCGATGAAGGCCTGACTCATTTGTGAAGTCAGGCCTTTGTATTAATTAATCATTACTCCCTTTATCTGATTAAAGAGATAAAAGGGGTCTGACCCTCACCGCTCTAAAGCGATAAAGTCATAACCCCTTTTCACTAATTTATTTAGCTGTTGGCAGTGTCAGTCTGTATTTGGCGAAGCCGTTTTGTGACGCTCCAACGTGTTGGATAGTGCCGTCCAATGGAAGTGCATCGACCGCTCTAGGTGAGGAGTCGAATGTTACGTTGACAGAATTATTGATTGGAGCAAATGTCCAGTTTCCGTCTGCAGATGGGTCGATCTCACCTTGTTCTACGATGTAGTCGATGATTGCTTGACGGTTCTCATCAGGGTACATTTCCACACCTGTGTTGTTGCGAACTCCAGGGAAATTACCGCTCGCACGGTAGTTGTTCGTGACAACGATGAACTCCTGATTTAAATCAATTGGTTCCCCGTTATACTCCAGGTTCTTGATACGGTTTGCCCCTTCGTTTACGACAACTCCGTCCTTATTGTATTTTGCCGGTTCTGTCACATCAATTTCATACGTAACCCCATCGATAACGTCATAATTGTAAGTCGGGAAGTCACCGTTAATCAATGCTTGCTCGCTGCTGTTATTTGCATCGATTTGTTTGAATTGTCCTGCAGACATTTCTAGCCATTCTTTCACGTCAGCACCTGTTACTTTTACCGTTGCAACAGTGTTTGGATATAGGTACAAGTCTGCGACGTTTTTAATAGCAATTTCCCCTTGTGGGATGTAAGTGTAATAGTCTGCTCCGTTTCTACCGCCAGCTTTAAAAGGTGCACCGGCAGAAAGAATCGGCGTTCCTTCATCTACTGTTCCTGCAAGTTGCTTTTCGATATACCACTTTTGCGCATTTGTTACGATTTGGATGGATGGATCATCTTGCACTAATGCAAAGTAACTGTGGATATCAGCTGTTGTCGTACCAACCGGTGTACGAACATAATTCACTGTACCTTCATGTGCTTCTCTTACAGCTTCCAAAATAGCTGGATCTGCTTTTACATTTAATACATTCAACAATTTTTGGGCGGAATCAGTCACTTTCCAGTCGCCTTTCACTTTAGAAAGTGTCAAATCCATTACCCCTAGATTGTTCCCCCAGTTACCTGGCATGACAACAGGAACACCATTGATAGTTCCTTTTTCTGAATCAACACCAGGTAGGTCCTTGAAGTCACCCGGGAACTTCAAATGATTGTGTCCAGTGATGATAGCATCGACGCCATCCACTTTTGTGAGGTCATATGTTGCATTCTCTTCCATTTCCGCGTATTCTGCATCGCCAATACCAGAGTGTGCCAGGACGATGATGATGTCAGCTCCGGCTTTCTCCATTTGAGGAATCACTGCTTCTACAGACTTGACGATATCCTTTGTTACAACTTTCCCTTCAAGGTGCGCTTTGTCCCATTGCATGATTTGTGGAGTTACAACACCAGTCACGCCAACACGTACAACTTGATTTGTTCCTTTTTTATCCGTGAATTTTTTCTTGATGATTTCATATGGCTTTACATAATACTCACTGTTGTCAGCACCGTCATCATAAAATACATTGGCACTAACATATGGGAATGGAGAGCCTTCTAATACAGTGTCAAGGAAATCCAATCCATAGTTGAATTCATGGTTTCCAAGAGTGGCAGCATCATAGTCTAGTAATCCCATAGCTTGGAATACTGGATGAATCTCACCTGGTTGTAAAACGTCCACTTTTGCTTTGTAATCCCCTAAAGGATTCCCTTGAATAAGGTCCCCGTTGTCAAAAAGCATGGAATTTGTTGCTTCTGCGCGAGCCTGCTTTATTAGAGTGGCTGTTTTCGCAAGGCCAAAGTCTTGTACCTCAGCATCTTTATAGTAGTCATAGTTATATAAATGTGTGTGGATATCTGTTGTTCCCATCACTCTTAATTCCACATCATGTTGTCCTGCTTTCGGCCCCTTTGGTGTTGCCTCTACTGTGTTTACCAAGGATGGTGTTGCAAGCAATGATACCGCCATCGTTGCAGCCAACACTTTTTTCCCTAGTTGTTGGAAAGCTTTTTTCAAGCCAAACAGCTCCTTTTCGAAGTTTAATAGTCATACTCTTCTAATTATAGAGAGAATTGTCAGATTAGAAATAATCTGAAAGGCCTGAATTTGACAAAATACAACAATAATATTTCATTTTTATAATCATAATTGCTTATATTGTAAAACAACCCTAACAAACACTCATATGAAAACGAATACATATAGATATAAAGAAAGATGCCTGTGTACCCTATAAAAGGAGCACAGGCATCTTTCTCTTTATTAACAGTCACGCTATCGTATCTCAATCACTCTCGGCGCTTGCTCTTTTATCATCTCATCATGTGTCACGATGATAATTGTTTTTCCTTCCTTATTCAAATCCTTCAAAATGGTCATTATTCGGTCCGCATTCTCCCTGTCCAAAGAACCTGTTGGCTCATCAGCTAAAATAAGGTCTGCCTTTTTCAAGTAGGTTCTGGCTAGGGCTATGCGCTGCTGCTCACCACCTGAGAGAGTATATATTTTTTCGTTCAACTTATCTGGAAGGCCGACCTTTATAAGCGCTTCATCATAGCTAAATCCCGACCTGTTTTTCTTACCGATGATATCGAAATTTTGTTTGACGGTTTTATTTTCAATCAGGGCGAAATTCTGAAAAATGAAAGACACCGTTTCGCCGTAATAGCTTTTCTTATCAAACTTCTTGGTTATTTCCACCTCATTGAACGACACGCTTCCTTCGTCCGCTTCCTCTATTCCGCCGATGATGTTTAATAGAGTAGTCTTTCCACACCCACTTTTACCCGAAATGATAGCAAATTCACCTTTTTCCACGGTAAAGGTTAAATTTTGGAACAGTGTACGGCTGCCAAATCTCTTCGTCAGTTGCTTTACTTGAATCATACAATCCCGCCTTTCAACACTTTTACAAGGCTCTTTTTATCCAGACGGGTGATATTGACGTACAATATCAGGCAATCCAGAAGTAAAATAAGAACACTGCCCATAATCAAGTAGCCTGTAAAAGGAGTATTAATAAAAAAGCTGATGACAATCGCTATTATTGCACTAATGACGCTTGCCCCTATGGATAGAAGGATGATCTTTCTATTACGTTCAAATAGGGATCTGCCGAGTATTTTCATCAATAGTAACTCTTTCGCGTTAAATGTGTATTCGACCCGGAGAATGGTTGCCACGATAAATAGATTCATCGCAAGGACCAGCCCAAGAAGAATGAAAGATATATACATGCCACGTTGAATGATTTTCCAATTATACTCATACAGATCCTTGACATTGGTCTTTACTTCAAGCTCATCTTTCCATTCATTGTCAGCAAGGAATTTTTGGTACTCCTCATCTGTGATATCATACATGACATCATAGGCAATATATGTCCTGATTTGCGCGTATTCATTATTAACATCTTCACCGGCTGCAGCACTGTTTACTAGCATGATCGGGTTAGATTCCATCCTTGTTTTGAAAGGATAAAACATATCTTTCACACTAAGAACCTCTAAATCACCCTCATAGTACGTTATTTTAAAAGGCGGATGGGATGGTTCGTACAAACTGTACACACCTTTTATCCCATCAATCGGAATGTTCTTGTCCTTTAAATCACGAGGAATCAAGAAGTGTACGTAATCCTTCTCCAATTTTTCGGTCAAGGCTTCAGGTAGCTGCTTAAGGGCGCCTTCATTCATACGGATGACGGGATAGTTGAAGTCCGTCTGCCCGACCACCGATCCTTGAAGATTTGTCATATCTGCAGACTCTTTTTCAAACGTCTGATGAAATTTCTCCCGGATTGCCGCACTTTCTTCAAATTTGCTTACATCCCGATAATTCAATTGAACATAGGAGTAATCTTCAAACGTGGAGATGATGTCTTTTTGCTTGTAATAATTGACCCCTTGATCAATGAATGTAGCCATGGCGGTAATGGATAAGATGCACAGGACACTCATGACAACCTTTAATCCATAGTTGATCGCAAGTACACTTTTCCCCCCAGAGGAGGAGAGTGTCTTTCTGAAGTTTCCCTTCCACAAGATTGCATATAATAAACTGTTGAACACCAAGAAAAGACACAAACCTGCCATTTGAACATTCCAATGAAATAAAGAGTGATGAAGCTCGCTCGTCAGCATGAAACTGATGATGTAGAGGAACGTGAAGACCATTACATCCGCCGCAACCTGCCTACCTATCATCCTTGTAATATCGGCTCCCATCAGCACACGGACGGAGAACTCTTTTTTCAATAATTGAATCTCATAATAGCTCAAGAATAGAATCAGGAGAAGACAGACGCTAAAGAATACAAATACAATTCCTTCTGCATTGGATGCGGCCCCCATTCTCGGGAACCCTCCACCAAATTGATCGACAAGCTGCTGCTTGAAAAGCACAACATTCTCTTCATCACCTGCCAGATAGTAGTCATGCCCTCTTTCCTTATGTTCAAAAGTGGAGAAATCCCGGTAGCTGACGTTCATGTTCCCCAAGAGAAGGCTTTGATTATTCCTGAACTGAATTCCGCGTCTTTCAAGCTCCTTTTTGGCTGACTCCTCCCCATAAATGGTCATCTCACTCTTTATCGTCGAGATGACATTCCTTTCCAATGTAAATAGTATAATCTCATTTTCTTCAGCAGCCTCAAGGAGTGCTTCTGTCATCTCCTCATTACTACTATCAAAAGGTTTGTAGAATTCAGTATGATAGAAATCCTCTTCAAAGTTATCCAAATAATAGATATAGAATTCACCGACAAAAATGCTTGCAATCGACAAAAACAAAAACGCCATCAAATATTTAATTTTCTTCATTATTCCGCCAGTCCCTTAAAAAATATCCCATGTCTGATTCGCAATTTTTTGCTGTTTCTCTAACTCTTCTTTATGTCTTTCCATAAGCTCTCGACCAGTTACATCCGTTTCATCGATAATCTGGAATTCCTCATTAACAAGAATCTGATAAGATGTTCCCTCTTCTGTGATCATGACACCACTTTCCATTCCAAAAAGAGACGGCCAAATGATAAGAGATACGGTATCATCCATATTCGTTATGCTGAGATTACCTGTGAACGTCCCAAAATCCGCTTTTTTCACTGACAATGTATGGTCTTCAAGCATTTTAACCTTTGTATGACTGAGTGGAATTTCCTCAAATCCTTCTTCATATTTATTGAAGACCATTTCATTATTCAAATACCATGCCAAACTATAAAAGATAACGATACCTGCCAGAATCGAGAATATCACTACAGCTTTCTTTTTCATCTATTTACCCCCTGTGTCTCTTTATGAGAAAGTATCCATTCATTTTAAAAAACACCTATATGTCGACTATAGGTGTTCTTTAAAATAATTGGTAGTGAAAGATTAATAGTGGATAGTATATGTTACGGTAGATCCAGAATGTCTTACTTCCACTTTTGCCGTTTTACCTGCACCAACACTTGAGCTCACATGGGAACCATTTCCGTTTGCAATGGAGGCAAAATGAGTCTTAGATGCATGATACGCATGAGCAAAGTCTTCATTGATCCATGCTGTGTTATACCCATATGTTAATACTCCTGCACCGTCACCTGTATTTACGCTTTTTGACCAAGCCTTTGTAAAACTGGTTCCGGTTGCCGATTTAGTAGCTGCATCTGCCGTTAAAGCAGGTGCCATCGCAGACATTCCAAGAAGTCCACCACATAAAGCAATGGATAAAAGTGCTTTTTTCATCATATCCCCCTAAATAATCTCACAATATTGTGATGGTTTTCCTCGAGTACATCCATCGTACCATCAAGTTTCCCGAAATTACCATTTCGGTTTTCCGAAACACTGACAAGGGAAGAACCGAAAAGGATTTTTCGGACTTCCATAATTGAACAGTTTAATAGATAATAAGGTAATGTAAGGGAATTGTCGAATAATGGGAAGTGACAATGATTGAATCATGTAGTTAGTAATGTTAAACAAGTGCTCGTTGCTTTATTGAATAACGAAAAAGAAATAGACGATGATTTTAGGAGCATGATTCTTTCCTTTATAAAGGAAAAAGGAGATGATACCCTTCCGTTTGCCGAGCTTTGCATCCTTCATTATGAAACATTCACCAGTGATTTTGATGAAGAGATATTGAAGATAGCAGCAGCTATCGAGTTATTGGTCTTAAGCTTTGACATCATCGACGATATTCAAGACGGGGACAGTAGCCATAGCTGGGCAACATCCCCTGCATTAGGTATAAATAGCGCCTTGGCCATGCTGATAGTGTCATCGAAAATAATTCGGGAGAGCTCGCTTACACATTCGAACCTAGCAGGGAGAATACTAGAAAAATACGCTTTACAGAGTATTGATGGACAACAGAGGGATTTACTAAACCTTGCCGTAGATGAGTCTTCCTATCTTCGAATGATTGAAAGAAAATCCGGTTCCCTTACTGCTATGAGTTGTCTTATTGGAGTGGTCTTGGCTACAGGAAGGTCATCTGCACATGTGGAGCGCTATGGGCGGTATATCGGTGTCATTCATCAACTGAAAAATGATATATCCGACCTAAAGAGCTGGGGAAGGAAAAATGATATACTTAACCGCAAATTCTCTCTGCCAGTCATTTTTCTTTTGGCATTAGAAGATGAACTGTCTATACATATCAGGCGATACTATGAAAAAGAGGAATCCACTACCTTAGATAGGGACCAGGTTCACCAAGCACTCACAGAAAGCGGTGCCATACGCTATGCCTTGTTTTTCATACATAATTATCAAAGGAAAGCAGAACAAACAATGAAGGACATTCCATTACCTGAAAAAATAAAAAGTAAACTATTATCTATAATGAAATGAGGAAATAATATGATAAAAATGATCGCATTTCTAGAACAGAATAAGTACCTTGTGGAGTTATTAAAAGAAGGGAATCTTTGCTTAGTAGGAATGGACACCGATCAAGAACGAGCAATACTACGCGCCTATGAAGAAGCTGTCATATTGGAAAACCGCTACTGGCGATGAAATGGAATACGAGAAAATATCTACAACTCTTTATCTTTTTGTATAGTATCTTAGGAATCTATTTGCTTTATGTAGCAGTAAGTACTCCTTTTATCAGCATGGAGATTCGCGAAGAAGGAGAATATTGGGTGGTTGATGATCCTTTCTATAAGGTATGGGCAAAAGCGCATAATATTGACTCAGGAGATATCATTCTGGCAGTAGACAATAAGTCCATAGAGGAATCGTCCAGTATGAAGGAAGATCAGAGTATCCGGGCGGCAAACCATCTAAGTCTGATGAAACCGGGTGGTGGTGTCAACAGGGTGGAAGTTTCCCATATGGATCTTCCTGAGCAGTTGATCATGCACAGTTTGCTTCCTTCCCTTTATTTCATCCTGTCACTTGGACTTGCCTGGTATCTTTCCATGAAGCTAAATCAAAACAGGTTGAACACCCTCCTGATCCTGTTTTTGCTTTCTGTTTCCTTGGCTTATATCAGTGGCGGAGCCTCTAGCCGGTTGGACACAATCGGATTATATGTGAATGGCACGTTCCTTGTCTTATGCCTCCTATTTCTCCTTCATTTCTTAAAGGAGTACTTTGCTTATTTAAAAATAGAATGGGCATTTATCAGGAATATCACTATATTATACACATTACCTTTTATCATTCTCCTGTTCAGTGTGATGACGAGTTTTTATTCTTATTTTTTTCATTTAACGTCTGATATTATTTTAAGTTTCTTTCTTATCCTTTCCTTAAGTGTTTTTTATGTTTTACTCAGGGGATATTGGAAATCAAAATCTCCTAAACTACTATTTATCTTATGGGGGCTGATCCTACCGATACTCCCCTTTATTATTTTATATGCTTTGCCAGAAATCCTTACAGACCAACATATATTGTCAGCAGATATTAGCGCACTTTCCCTACTGTTCATCCCGTTTTCTTTTATATACATCCAATTGGCGGACAGGCTGTTCGATATTCAGTATCATATGACTCGCTTCCGATATTATTCCATGCTATCACTTGGTACAGGAGTCGTTATGACAGCAGGAATCTACTATTTTTGGGATGGTGACCATTTAACTTTCATGGACTCTGCCCGCATATTTGTGTTCCTGGTAATTATATTGATTGCTATATTCTATTTAAAAGAACAGATTGATTTCAGTCATCGCAAAATCTTATTTTCGACCAATGGTGATTATATCCACGGACTTTATTTGTCCATCCATGACCTTGGACAGGCAAGAAATCAGCAGGAACTCTTTCTAAAATATGAAAGAAAAATAGTGGAAAAGCTTGAGGTATCTTCCCTCGAAATAACCGTGTTTCCTGCTGACAAAAACAATGATGGGTCTCATCAGTCGGCCCTCGGAGAAATAACAAGGAACGGGAAAAAATATCAAATGTTGCTCCATGAAACAGCAACTGAAAAGATTGTCCTGACAATCGGCAATGGCATACAGACTGTATCATTAAGGAAAGAAGAGCTGTTGTGGCTGGAATTACTGTCCCTCTATTTCCATAGCTTTTATGGGAACCTTAAATTGGTGGAGGAGCTTGTGGAAGAGCTACAGTTGATGAAGTCAGCAAACAGCCATCGCCTCCCATGGTTTGACAAGCTGCTTTGGCAGATTCTCGAAAAGGAAAAAGACATCTTGGCACAGGAACTTCATGATACCGTCCTGCAAGAACAGCTGCACCTGGCAAGAGAACTCGACCTAATCATTACGAGCCGCCGGGGATTAGACGTAGGGAAATTAATCACTATCAGGCAGCAGTTACTTGATGCCTCCATGGATCTGCGGGAATATTGCGAGCATCTAAGCCCGCCTCTATTAGATACTTTCGGACTGCAGGCAGCACTCAAAAAATTCATCCAAAAAATAAAGATGCGGGCTGACTTCATGTTGGATGATCAAGTGGATATTCCGAAACTCAAAGACCCTATGCTCTATCTGATGATTTACCGTCTGATACAAGAGCTATTGAACAACGCCATCAAGCATGCAAAAGCCACTGAAGTGGAACTTCGTTTACATCCTATCGGAGAAACGGGCTTTGAATTAATGTATCAAGATAATGGAGCCGGATGCCAACCGAACGAGGTTTTTGAGTCTACTGCATCCATGGGCATCAGTGGCATGAGGGAACGAGTAAGGGCATTTAATGGGGAAATGGAGTTGGATTCCGCTCCCGGGCAAGGTATGCGAATAAAGATACGAATGATAGAAAGCAGTGATACCAGTGATTAAACTACTGATTGTGGATGATCATCCAGTCGTCCTTGACGGCACCATGACACTCTTACAAGAGCTTGAAGACTTTCATATAGAAACCGAACATGATTCAAGTGCTGTGGAAAGAAGGCTGGAGAAGGATTCCTTTCATCTCTTTTTACTAGACATTAATATGAAACCGGTAAATGGCATACAACTGGCAGAATTCATCAAACAGCGGGAACCTGAAGCGCTGGTGATCCTCTATACAGGTTTTGAATTAGCTGATTACTATGAGCTGATACTAAAAAGGAAAATAGATGGCCTATTATCCAAAACCGCAACAAAAGAACAAGTCATACAGACGATACATGCGGTTCTTCGTAGGGAGATCCTTCTGCCTACCGATTTTCTTGATTTCGTCCAAACACAACTACACCTTTCTTTGCAGGACAGCCAACAGACATTGAGCGATAAAGAAAGGTTGATCTTGAATCTGATCGCCCAAGGCTGCACCAACAAAGCCATCGCGGTGGAACTATCTGTCACACAGCGAACTGTAGAAAACTACCTTTCCAAACTATTCGTCAAACTTCATGTCGAATCCCGTGCAGAAGCCTTGAAGATAGCCATGGAAAAGGGATGGATTGAGTAAAATATTTTTTCTAGGCTCACAAAAAAGACTTTAAGGGATAGATTCATCAACCTTTTAAGGGTGTGCGACATCTATCCCTTTTGCTTTGTCAGAAGCAGATTGCTCCGCTCTGGAAAGAGTAAGAAATTTCTTATCTCTTCTTATATTTCGTTTTTCCAACTCTACTTCTCCTATAGTTCTTCCTCCTCTATACCAAAAGCATCATAATAGGTCTCATACATAAAATCCGAATACCCCCAACCAATTCCATCCGAGTTTTGTACTATTTCAAACAATATGCCTCTGTATTTTTCATAGTAGATCTCATTCTTACAACATTGATCTACTATCGAATCGAACATGGACGCCATGCTATTATAATAACTCCCCGAAATATCACCGTAAGCTTGTGTAAACTTTGTTCCAAAGTCAACATACGCTATCTTCAGCCTTAATGTTCTTTCTTTATCTCCAGTCAATTTTTCAAAATGCTGAATTGCCTTTTTAGCCTCAGCCAACTTCAATGCACCATGTCCTCTTTTAGGGAAGAATTGATGTTCCACCTTCTCCAATGTCTGTAAAAATAATTCTTCCGCAGCCTCTTCCCCACCAAATTTAATAGAGAAATAGTGCTGAACATTTTTATTCTTCTTATATAAATCGGAAATGATAGTAATCAATTCTTTTTGAGGTAGATTACTTAATTCCCTTTTCACTTCTGATAGTTTCATTTTAGTTTCCATTGTTTCTCTTCCATTTACTTCATCAACTTCTCTTTTACTCCTTCCCCAATCCAACCAACCCCATCCAATACAACACAGCATCTTGAAACATCCTTGGATCATAGCCGGTCAGCTCTTTCATTTTTTTTAAGCGATATTGTAATGTGTTCTTGTGGATGAAGAGAGCTTCACTTGCCGCAGCAATACTCTGATTATGTTCCAAGAAAACCCTCAAAGTTTCCACTAGCTGCTTGTGGTCCGGATCGAGAAAGAAAGGGAAAAAGCGCTGAATAAAATCATTCATCTTCTCTTCTGATATTTCATGCATGATGGATTCTATCCCAAGGTCCTTGAAAAGCAACAAACTCCCTTCTCTGCTATCCACAAAATGCAACGCCAACCTTGCTTCTTCAAAGGATTTCACCGCACCTTCCAGGCCCTCATATTCCCGTCCGACACCACAAATAATGTCACCGAACGAGCCCCCGATCTTACTTATTGTCTTCTCGACTTCCCCATACCATCTTGAAACAGAGATGTTCTGAGTATCCTTCAATAAAAGAATCTGATTGGAATTCCATAATGTAATCAGATCCGATTGAGAGCATGCGAGTGTTTGTTGCAGTTTTTTCAACAGGTCGCTCATCTTCTCCTGTCTTGCCACTTCGGTTTCATTTTCTTGATCTGTCTCCAACCGAAACAGGAACGCCTGCCTTGTGACATTGGTTTGGATGGAAAGGGTTTGGCCGCGCACTCCGAACGCTTCGATGCAGTCCCATTTTCTTCGCATCCATTCTTGTATATAAAGTTCCTTCGCGCGCTTTTCCAGATCCAGTTCTCTACTCACATACGCCTCTTTTACCATTACCTCTGTCATTTTCTGAATGATTTTCGCAAAGTCCCGAACCTCATTTGGATGCCCAGTAATCCCGATGACTCCAATAAGTTCTTCATGAAAATAAATAGGCATGTTCACTCCTGGCTTGGAGCCGAGAAGGGTATCTTCTGGAAAGATCATCACGGTCTCGCCACGTTCAATGACATTCCTGGCACCTTCATGAAAGGTCCCAATTCTTTCCGCATCCTTACTGGCAATAATGATTCCGTCGTTGTTCATGATGTTGATATTCTTCTCTATGATTTTTTCCATCTCGTGGACGATTTGTTGTGCTTGTGTGTCTAATAACCCTGCCATAAAGTCTTGCCCCTTAGTAATTATCTTTTCTACAATATACCCAACCACTACATAAAAAACCAGCGTTCCCTCTTTAGAGAAGTAACGCTGTCCACTTTAATACTATCTAGCTAATGGTATTTTTTTCTCTTTTCCTGCCATAAGCGCCTGAATCATCGCATCCTTGATTCCAAGGTCGACCTTGCCGCTAGTTGCGTCGACTATTATGAGTTCAATCTGTGATTTACCTTGTACATACCCTATCCAGTACGGTACAAAGAGAAGGTTCGTTTCCGTAATGGTGACTTGAATATCTTTTCTCTTTTTCTCCCTTGTGAAAGCTTCCCAATAGATGGCATCTTCCGCCACTTTCAGTTCTGGATCTCCAGATACATCAAGGAAAGTCATTTCATCTGCAGACACGTCTATTTCCTCTAATGCCGCAGTGGATGGAAGGATAGCTGTCAACTGCTTTCCTGTTTCCACGGCAACCTTCCCACAAATTGGCTCTTTCATTTGCAGACTCGTGTATTCATAATCGTAGCACCAGTAGGGCAGATAGACCCTCTCCATGGAAGTTAACTTTTTTTTCGAGCTAACTACAGACTGCCACTTGGTGATCCAATTATTTTGATAAGATTGAATCGACTGTAATGCCTGTTTTTTTGATATTAATGATGGTAAAAAGAAAGAATTCATTGTCACTCACACCTTAGATAGATTGAATTGCATATAAGATTACTAGTGTCACGAAGAAATAAGCAATCATGATATATGGCCATTTCTTCATCTGTTTTTCCCCTTCCGCTTCTTCAATTTCTTCAGCGGACTGCTGGCGTGCTGCCAACATTGCTTGTACTTTTTCATCTTTCGTTTCAAATACTAGTCCATCTAGCTTTTCTTTCACTGGTGATTTCGTTAATAGACTTACCGCATAACCAACTGCAACCGCTACGACTGCACCTACTACATTGTTATATAACCAGGAGATGCTTGCAAAAGTGGTTACAGCCCAAACCGCAGCCATCCCAGCGATGACACCGGCAAATGCACCGGTTCCGTTTGCACGGCGAATGAAGATAGCTAAGATAAATACCCCTAGTAATGCTCCGTAAAAATAGGAACCGATCTTGTTAACGGTTTCAATGACAGGTCCAAGATTCCCTGCAAAGAAGGCAAAAATTGTCGCATAAATCCCCCAGAATACTGTTGCCCAACGAGAAGCCTTCAGGTAATGAGCTTCACTAGCATTCTTTTTGAAGAATTTCGCATAAAAATCACGTACAGTCACTGCAGATAGGGAGTTCAATGCCGAGTCCAGACTGGACATTGCTGCAGCAAATACCCCTGCAATAATCAGACCCGAAATTCCAACCGGTAAATACTCCACTACAAACAATGGGAACAACTCGTTCAAGTTTTCAACATTTGGATCTCCTACATTTGCATAGAAAGCGAATAACAGAATACCAATGAATAAGAATAATAGCATTTGCGGGAACATGAACAATCCGCTGATAATCAAGGACATCTTGCTTTCTTTTAATGATTTGCTCGTCAGGACGCGCTGGATCTGACTTTGGTCGGTACCGAAATAGGCAGCATGCATGAAGAATCCACCGATTATCCCTGCCCAGATGCTATATTCCACGGAGAGATCAAAGCGGAAATCCAAGGATTGCAATAGGCCTACATCAGAACCCATTGATAATGCACCAGCAAAGCCACCCGGCACATCACTTACAATGGTGAAAATGGCAAGCCCTGCTCCCAACCAAAGAACAAACATCTGTACCACGTCTGTCCAGATTACAGCAGAGATTCCACCAAGCACCGTGTAGGCTACTGCGATAAGCGCCATCAAAATAATGGTAATGTTAACATCCCAGCCCGTGACAACGGATAATACCAATGCAGGAGCATAAAGCACTACTCCTGTTGCCAAGCCGCGTGCAACTAAAAATAATCCTGCTGTTAGCGAACGGGTCTTCGTATCAAAACGCTTTTCCAAATACTCATAAGCTGTGTAAACCTCTGTACGATAAAAGAATGGAACAATCGTAACCATTAAAAATGCCATAACAAGTGGAATATTTATGAATGTATTCATTCTCTCCAATCCACCGGAATATCCCCAACCAGGTGCTCCAATAAACGTGATCGCACTTGCTTGTGTAGCCATGACAGAAAGGCCTACTGCCCACCAAGGAATATTACGTCCACCTAGGAAGTAATCTTTGGTCGTCTTTTGATTTTTTCCAAAGAATGCTCCAAAAGCAGCAATACCGATTACATAAATTATAAGAACAATAAAATCTATCGTAGTGAAACCATTCATTCTCCTCTTACCCCCTTCAGCTTTGTGCCGATATCTATAAGGTGTAACATTCTCTTCGTTGCTTCATATAACAAACTCTTTCCGGAAAGCATCGCCCCTTCAATGGTCATCGGGCCGTCCACAATGGATAGGACTGCTTCTATTCCTTCTTGTTTCAACATGTCTGTATCTTCCCCAATGCCACCTGCAATGGCCACCACCGGAATTCCCTTTTCCTTGGCTATCCTAGAAAGACCCACCGGTACTTTACCAAGGATCGACTGCCCATCAATCTTGCCTTCTCCTGTGATGACAAGGTCAGTATCCGTTAAATGATTACGGAAATCGCTCATTTCCACGACAAGGTCGAGGCCGCTTTTAAACTCCACGTCCACCAAGGACTGAAGAATGAATCCTATCCCTCCTGCCGCGCCGCTTCCAGGCATAAGGGTGCAATCCTTGTTCGTCGCTTTTTTCATCACTTCTGCAAAAGAAGCCATACCAGCTTCGAATGCTTCAAGTTTGCTTGCCCTGATACCTTTTTGCGGACCAAATACATATACTGCACCGTCAGGCCCAAGCAAGGGACTCGTAACATCTGAAGCGACAATTATTTTCACTTGTTGGAGCCTTGCATCTAAATTGCTTATATCTATGCCTTTGATTAAATTCAATTTTCCACGTACTCGCTCGATAGTCTTTCCTTCTACATCCATTGCTCTTAAGCCAAGTGCTTGGAAAAGTCCTACTCCACCATCCACCGTTGCACTTCCACCAAGGCCGATGATGATTTTTTCTGCACCTCTGTCTAGTGCATCCTTCACAAGCTGCCCCGTTCCGAAGGTCGAAGCCATCTCAGGATCGAGCTCCTCTTTCGTCAGTAAAGGAAGTCCTGATGCGGAAGCGGTTTCAATAATGGCCGTCTTTTCTATTGGAAGCCAACCATATCCTGCATTTATTTTTCTTCCTAAAGGATCTTCCACCTCACAAATGATTTCTACCCCGCCAAGGATATGTAGCATCGCTTGTACCGTTCCTTCTCCCCCGTCTGCCATCGGGATTTCGACTACCTCAATCGAGGCATCGAAATCCTGAATAGCTCGGGAGATGATGTGTGCCGCTTCCTTACTCTCTATCGAACCTTTAAAGGAATCTGGCGCAACAACAATCTTCACTCTCAATCTCCCCCTATCCTTTCAACCACATTACTTCATACGGCTGTAACGTAACAGACAACGCCTCGTCTGTAATCTCCACTTCCTTTTTTGAAAATAGATCTGTATAGGTTTGTGCGTTTAATTCATATTTGTCTGCAAACAATTTGATCTCTTGCTTTTCATTGGATACGTTCACAAGTGTAACGACTTTCTCGTCCGTGTCCTTGTCCGTTCTTACCAATGCATACACTTGATTGCTTTCCAACACTACCTGCTGCGGGCTGTTTGGGTGGAACGCCTTTTCGTTGGTGCGCACATCCAGCATTTTTTTCATATTGGATAAGACTTCGTGTCTTAAAGAAGTTTCGTCCATCAGTTCCGCCTCTAATTGCTGACGATTTATCTTCTCACGGTTGATGGAACGGAAACGGCCAGTTTCCTCTACACCTTCCTGATAGTTGCGTGAACCTAGCAAACTATGCACATAAATTCCCGGCACCCCCGCCATCGCCAGTAGAATAGACTGTGCAGCAAGGAATCGCTTCACCTGCACGCTTTGGTCCTCATCAGGGTGGGAGAGAGCGTCAAAATAATTAATGTTCAATTCATACGGACTCTTCGTCCCGTCTCCATTATCTTTATAAGAAACGTTCCCTCCATGCGCATGAACCTTCTCAATCATAAAGTCGACTTCTTCTTTTGAAAGAATGCCTTCCACCGGTCTCACACCAACACCATCATGAGAAGCAAGGAAGTTGAAGAAAGTCGTCTCTTCGGTCGTATCTTCCAACTTACTTGCCCATTTTTGAAGGTGAGTCGCGTCCCCAGTCAGAAATGTGTTCAATGTCAATGGAGGCAATGGGAACTGATACACCATGCGCGCTTCATTGTAGCCGTTTCCAAAATAACTCACATTGTCCTTATGCGGTACATTCGTTTCGGTTATGAGAATTACTTCAGGTGCAACCGCATCGACCACATCCCTGTATGTTTGAATAATCTTATGCGTTTCCTCTAGATGGATACAAGTCGTCCCCATCTCCTTCCACATGAACCCAATCGCATCCAGACGAATCATCTTTGCACCTTTACTGATATAGAAAAGAAGAAGTTCTGCAATCTGTAAAAATAAATCAGGGTTACGGTAGTTTAAATCAATTTGATCCTCACTGAATGTTGTCCAAATATGCTTAGGTCCATTTACCGTTTCGAATTCTGTTAATAACGGCAGCGCTCTCGGACGGGTCACTTTGCTATAGTCTAGGGATGGGTCTGCTTCCACGAAGTACTCTTTGTATTTTTCGTTACCTTTTAAGTACTCTTGGAACCATTCTGATTTTGCGGAAATATGGTTGATGACTCCGTCAAACATCAAATCATAGCTACCCGATAAAGACTTAATGTCTTCCCAGTTCCCTAAGTCCTTGTTCACCTCATAATAGTCGATGACAGAAAAACCATCGTCCGAGCTATAAGGGTAGAATGGCAAAATGTGAACGCCAGATAATTTGTCACCGATGTTTTCGTTCAGAAACTCGTGTAAGCTCTGAAGTGGTGCCTTGCCTTCTTCCTTAATGGAATCACCATATGTGATAAGAACCGCATCTTTTTCAGTTACAAACTCTTTTGGTTTGCTTGGTGTTGCTAGTTTTGTGCTGTATTGATTCATTAGGTTCGTTAATTTATCTTGTAAGTAAGCTGCTGTCTCTTTTCCGTACACAAACTCGAGCTTACTAATCATTTCTTCCGTTACTTGTTGTTGGTTAATCAAAAGGATTCCCTCCTGGTTGTTAGTTGTTTCTTAACATTTATGCTACACGTTAGGAAAAACGCTTACAATGTTATGCGAGACAAATATATAGTGTTTATTTACGTATTAAATGTTACAAAATACAATTCAGTTTCATACTAAGTATCTTATCATTATGAAGTTTCACTGAAAAATTGGGGATTGTAACAATTTTTAGGGGTATTGTGACTTTTTCAGGAGTTATTGTGACATTTCCATTGATGATTGTGACTTTTTCAGGAGTTATTGTGACTTTTCGCTCTCAGTCACCTTTAAAGTATGAAAAAACCGCCCAGCGCACTTATGCGCCAAGCGGTTCATTCTCAATCAAACATCTATCGAATCTCTACGCGACCCTTCTCCCCAACGCTTACACTACCATCCTTAATCTCAACCGCTTCTCCAGCAGCCAAGTTTGTAAAGATGATTGGTGTGATGATGGATGTCGCTTCTTCTGATACAATGCGAAGGTCTACGTTCAGTAACGCTTGTCCTTGCTCGACAGTGTCGCCTTGTTCTACTAAGCTTTCAAAACCTTTTCCTTTTAGGTTAACTGTGTCGATTCCGACATGCACAAGGACTTCACGGCCTTCAGCCGTTTCGATACCGATCGCATGTTTTGTCGGGAACAAATTCACAATTTTCCCTGCAACAGGTGATACCACTTTGCCTTCCGTTGGTTCAATGGCAAAACCGTCACCCATCATTTTTTGAGAGAAAATTTTATCAGGAACTTCAGTAATAGATAGTAGTTTACCAGTCATCGGCATAACTACGTCAAACTCAGCTGAAGTCGAAGCAACTACAGCTCCCGCATCCTCATCAACAGTCTCTGATGTTGCCGCCACTTCTTGCTTCACTGGTGTTTTTCCACTCAAGATATCTTGGATCTGTCCTTTGATCGTTTCAGAACGAGGACCAAAGATCGCTTGGATATTACGGTCAATTTGCATAACGCCTGCTGCACCTAATTTTTTCAAACGTTCTTTATCTACTTGCTCCACATCTTTCACACTTACACGAAGACGAGTGATACAAGCGTCAAGGTTTGTAAGGTTTTCTCTTCCGCCAAGTGCTTCTAGTACTCCGAATGGCAGTTCATCAACGGAACCCGAAGTAGATTCAGCATCCTCTGTTTTTTCCTCACGACCTGGAGTCATTAGGTTAAACTTCTTAATGGCAAAACGGAAACCGAAGTAATAGATAACCGAGAATACTAGACCAACAGGAATCACCAACCACCAAGCTGTCGCATGTGGAAGGATACCAAATAGAATATAGTCAATGACACCACCGGAGAACGTCATCCCGATTTTCACATCTAAAATATGCATGACCATGAAGGAAAGTCCTGCAAACACAGCATGGATTGCGAATAATACTGGTGCTACGAATAAGAAACTGAACTCAAGTGGTTCTGTGATACCTGTCAAGAAAGATGTCAACGCAGCAGAACCCATGATACCCGCAACATATTTCTTGTTTTCAGGACGTGCACAGTGATAGATTGCTAGAGCCGCTGCCGGAAGACCAAACATCATGAATGGGAATTTACCAGTCATGAATGTACCTGCTGTAAGCTCGGCACCGTCTTTCACCTGCTCCATGAAAATACGTTGGTCCCCGCGAACCAATTCTCCCGCTGCATTTGTGTAAGAACCGAATTCAAACCAGAATGGAGAATAGAAAATATGATGCAAACCAAATGGAATCAATCCACGTTCAATGACACCGAAAATAAATGCTGCCAATGTACGGTTGGATTCTGTCATAAAATAAGAGAATGTATTTAATCCTTCTTGCGCGAATGGCCAGATAAAGTTCATGACCACCCCAAGTACAAGTGCCGAAGCTGCCGTTACAATTGGAACGAAACGCTTACCGGCAAAGAATCCTAGGTAAGATGGCAATTCGATATTGTAAAACTTGTTGTACATATAGGCACCGAGCACTCCAGCTATGATACCGCCGAATACCCCGGTTTGAAGGGTTGGGATTCCTAAAACATTAGCGAGTGCAGGGTCAGATCCGACCTGGTCAGCGGTAACCCCACTGATGACACTCATCGTAACGTTCATAATTAAGTAACCGATCATCGCTGCAAGACCGGCAACCCCGTCCCCTCCAGCAAGTCCAATGGCTACCCCGATGGCAAAGAGTAATGGCAGGTTGGAGAATACGATGCTTCCCGCCTGTTCCATGATTTGTGCCAGTAGCACGAGTGAGTCTGCCTCTAGAAAGCCGAGGCGGCTAGTTAAGTTCGGGTTTTGCATGGCATTACCGAATGCAAGCAGGATCCCTGCTGCCGGAAGCAATGCGACAGGAAGCATGAGGGCTTTCCCGATACGTTGCAATAAACCGAATGATTTCTTGAACATTTGTTGTTCCTCCTAGGTATTTTTATATGCGTTTGTAGAACTTACGAAGAACACCCTCTTAACTCCCTGTTGATTTTCGTTCCGGGTGTTCGCTTTCAGCGGGGCGGTGCTTGAGCCTCCTCGCTTTGCTGCGGGGTCTCAAGTCTACCGCTACCTCCCGCCGGAGTCTCACACCTGCACTGCAATCTAAAGGGGAAATTCGTTCACAAAACAACAAAAAGGCATGAGTCAAAAGAAAAGGTACACAAAGGAAAGGTAGATAGACTTCTACCGTGTTTCTTCGTTTACGCTTTCTTCCGCTCATGCCTGCATGACCAGTAACACGTGAAAAAAGTGTTCTAGATTATTTATTGTTTTGCAAGCCTTTGCAAATGTAGGGTCAGGTATACTGCCTCCGCATCTGGGACTGGCTTGTGTAAGTTCTGTTGCATAATCTTAATCAATTTCCATGCTAGATTGTAGCATACAGGATATTCAGCTTGCAACACTTTTGCGAGCGCTTCCTGATTTTCGGGACGGTTCTCGTCTTTTTGTACCCTTTCAATGGAGGCATGAAAATGTCGAATCAGTCTAAGATAGTTGACATCCGTCCGGTCAACGGAAATTTTCAGCGATTCCTCAATGACATCCACCATTCTACTGATTAGCTGGGTATGCTTGTTAACCTCAGACAATTCACGGTTCGTCAAGGCACTGTGAATGTGCAAGGTAATGAAACCTACTTCTCCCACTGGAACAGAGATCCCTAGTTTTTCATTCAACCACTCCACAATCTCGAGTGCCACTGTATATTCTTTCGGATAAGCGAGCTCCGTCTCCGTAAGAAATGGGTTTTTTATATCAAGTCCCTGTTGAATTCTTTTCACGGCAAAATAAAGATGGTCCGTCAAGCCGACATGGATATGTTCATTCAACCGGACCTCAAAACGTTTTTCAATCCGCTCTATACATTCATTCATCAAACCGATGAACGACTCATCGACATAATCAAGTAACTGCTTATATTGTTGTTGCTCTTCCTGGCCGCGAAGCACAAAAAACTTCTCAGCGCTCTCAACAGAAATATCCTCTCCAGTACGTTTTCCAAAACCGATTCCTTTTCCTGTCAGGATCACTTCATTGTACTCCGGGTGGGCAGCAATCAACACATTATTATTCAAGACTTTCTTCACACGCATAGCCATTCCTCCGGTGTATCTAAAACTGCAATATATACTAAAGTACGCTACGGCGGGGGCAGAGTCAAGCGAGCAAATTTTCCAAATGGTTCTTTCTTGATAAACATTGATCTAAATCTCATTTTCCAACGTTAGGAAAGGAAGAACGCTTTATTTCTTCTTTTAAATAGGCAATTAAAGATATAATAAAATAATCACATAAAAAAGGAGAAACCCTATGCAGAATAAGGACTCTCTTCTGTATGAGCGGATAAGGCAAAAAGATAAGGCCGCTCTGGAAGAATTGTACGATCGGTACGAAAAAATCTTGTATTCTTTTTTATTGAAAATCACCAATGACCATGACATAACCGAAGAAGCAATGCAGGATGTATTTATTAAGATTTGGCAGGGAACAGGGATGTATGACGAGTCAAAAGGCAAGTTTCGATCATGGCTGTTCACCATCGCCCGTAATAAAGCCTTGGATATTATTCGCAAGCAGCAACGAACACAAAGTGCCCCGATAGAGGATGTCGAACCGTTCCTTTCATCTTCAGATTCCACCGAAAAAGAGACAGAGTGGAAGGAAGAACAGAGAGTCGTCAGAGATGCGGTTTCCACCCTATCCGAAGACCAGCGGAGGATGGTCCATTATATGTACTTCAAAGGATATACCCAGCAGAAAATCGCTGAACTGACCGGGATACCGCTCGGAACCGTTAAAGGAAGGATAAGACTGGCACTAAAAAAACTGAAACCGTTGCTTGCAGATAGGAGGGGGAGTATATGAGTCAGAAATGCGAGTTAGTGTTGGACTATTTCAACGGTCACCTAACACAAACAGAGAGAGAAGAATTCGAACAGCACTTAGCCACCTGTCAGGAATGTCAGGAAGAATTGATGGAACTTCAAGATCTTTTAGGAGATGTTGCCCTTGTGTCAGAGCAGGCCTCACCCCCACCAGAAATGAAAAAGCGAATTTTGGATAATGTATATGCTGAAGACGTGAAACCTGAACAAACTATTGTTACACCGATTGCTTCTAAAAAGGAAGTCGTGGAAACACCTATTATAAAAAATACGGCTTCAGGGAAACCTTGGCTAACCACGTTGCTTGCCGCATCACTCTTGCTTTCATTGATTGGGAACGGCTACCTGATGATGCAAAACGACGAAGGAAGTGACTTAGCTGCTGAAGAACTGAAAGAACCTGATAACGTAGTTACGTTGCAGCCATCAGATGCTGCAGGCAGTGGGTTTGCAGCACTTTTCCAACAAGAACAGGCACTCTCTGTCATGATCCAAACGCAAGACTTACCTGAACTGACCGGCAACGAAGTGTATCAGGTATGGCTGTTGAAGGACGGCGCACCAATACCTGCAGGCGACTTTACTATTGATGATCAAGGAAAAGGCTATGTGTTTCATAACATTGAAGAAACGACAACTGAAGATTGGGATACCATTGCGATTACGTTAGAACCTCAGAGTGGGAATGAATTGCCTGAAGGGGAGATTCATCTTTCTGGGGGATTGTGAGGAGGGAAGACCTCTAGCGGATGAAATTTCAGAATCTCAGGTCTTTATAACCCCTATGAAGACTTCTGTTAACCAAAAAACTTGGTGCACAGGTCTTCATTGGTCAAAATCAAAAGTTAAAGCTCGGAGCACATCTACCTTAGTGCCCCGAGCTTTAACTTTGTTTATTCGTCGCTTTCCTCACCTTGTCTGGTATTCTGGAAAGGTAGTGTTTCCCAAAAACTTGTATCAACAGTATTAATAGAACCATCAGCAATAGCTCTCACAGTTGAATCTAGCGTATTCACGGTCTGCTTAATCAAGTATCCATTACTCTTTTGCCCAAGAACCGCGGTTGGATTTGTATGGTCGGACATGCCGCGCATTTCAAACAATAATGTCGCGATATTATACCTCGAAGCAATTCCATTTCGACCAATGTTGTCCGTATTCCCACCAGAGTACTTTCCAAGATGCCCCCAGCCTTTTGATTCAATCTCATGGAACACCACTGCTCCCAACTGCTTGGACTGCTCCACTACTGCCGGATTAACATTAGGACTTGTCGGATGTAAAATTGACCCGGAAACAAGTTTCCCATCACGTTCACTCTGTGTTCCTTGATGATGTAAGTCGATCAAGTAATCAATTTCATACTTCTCCAACACATTTGTATGAAGTGCCGCTGCTTCAGGTTGCATCGCTTCTACCGCTTTATCATGCTCACGGTTTAAATCATAGTTATTTGCATTTGCTCGCGTTAAATGACGGTCTCCGTCAGCAATATAATTATCTGTTGAAAAATTCACATCACCCATCGCACCGTCTGCATTCAACATTGGTATAACAAGAACATTGACATGATCCAATACCGATTGATTTTTTCCGGTTCCTAGATGCTTAATAAATTCCATCGCACCCTCTGTTGTTAACTGTTCATTTCCATGTTGCTGAGTCAAAAACAGAATGGTTGGATTATCCTCATTTTTAATATACTTGGCCATGTAAATATCACGGCCTTTCACTGTTTCGCCAATTACCTCAAGCTCCATCGTCTGCTGCTTTGCTTCTTGTTTTTGTAAGTATTCTACCAACTCGTCATATGTAGTAAGGATGGAGGTTTGGATAGACTCATTGCCGTTATAGTTAGGACCATTTCCAACCGCACTTGTCGGAAGCGTTCCTGTGGTTAACGTACCGATTGTCATAACTCCTGTCAAAGACAAAGCTAATACCGTTTTACTGATCTTTTTCATAATTTCCTCCTCATTTCATATATTTAGTGACTCTACATATTTCATACTAGAGTTCATTGAATAATCTGTAAATGAGGACAAACTCCTCTCTTTCTATACGTTAGAAAATAAATAGATGGAAAGAACCGGGCAGATATACTTATGCAACCTTTTTAGAAAAAGTTTGAAACATATTATTCACCTATAAATATCTCCAATCCTTATCTCCTTCACCTGTCTTTTTACATTAATTAATAGTAAAACACCGTATTATTTATTGATTATCAATTAATTTTTTTGGCTCAAAATAAAAAACTCATCTCTAGGTGAGACAAATTCTACTAGTTTTATCTGCTTTAAAATTCTAATTCGTCTATAATCTCTACCGCTTTCCAAACAGTCCATTCTCCTATCGGTAAATCAGGAAGTGCATCTAGGGCAAGGGGTCCCATGTGTGCTTCTTTTCAGAAATGGGTAAATGATTCTCATAACTTGTTTTTGAAGGAGTGGAATGAATGAATAAGGACAAAGGTAAGGTTGCCATTATTACAGGTGGGTCTTCCGGAATTGGCAGGGCAAGTGCACTCAGACTTGCCAAAAATGGTGTAAAGATAGCCATTCTTGATCTGAAGGAAGAGGATGCAGAACACCTCAGACAAGAAATAGCAGAAGCCGGTGGGGAAGCGATGGCACTCCAGACTGATGTTTCCAATACTAAGGACCTAGAGGCAGGCTTCAAGCAGGTGCTAGATCGCTGGGGACAGCTCGATATCGTCTTTGCAAATGCAGGTATTAATGGGAAAGTGGCACCAATCGAAGATCTGGATGCCGAGGATTGGGATCAAACCCTGGACACCAATCTGAAGAGTACATTCCTGACAGTCAAGCATGCGATTCCCCATATGAAAGCCCACGGTGGCAGCATCATCATCACCAGCTCCATCAATGGTACAAGAACCTTCCATGGTTTCGGAATGTCCGCTTACAGTTCCTCCAAAGCTGGTCAAGTTGCTTTTGGAAAGATGGCGGCGCTTGAATTGGCAAAATATCATATTAGG
The DNA here is from genome assembly GCF_021991925.1 of Sutcliffiella horikoshii. Lineage (GTDB taxonomy): Bacteria > Bacillota > Bacilli > Bacillales > Bacillaceae_I > Sutcliffiella_A > Sutcliffiella_A horikoshii_F. Next base: position 65,846 of record NZ_RXZI01000007.1, read on the forward strand.
GTCAATATTATCTGTCCAGGTGCTATAGAAACGAATATCGGAAAAAACACCTTTCCAGAGGAAGAGGAGCTAGAAAAAATCAAGATTCCCATTGAGTACCCCGAGGGATCCCAACCCCTGGAGCATCAACCTAGCAAGCCGGAACAGGTTGCTGACCTCGTTTCTTTTCTGGCATCAGATTCTTCCAGTCATATTACTGGCAGTCAAATCTTTATTGATGGAGCAGAATCCCTCCTCTAGAGCTTTTGCAAGTAAAAAAGGTGAGCATCCAGCTTACCTTTTTCACTTGCAATCTATTGATTAACATTGCCAGGTGGTATATCTTTCTCTTCATGCCCTATCGCTTCCATTCCAATTTGCTCTTGCACATCCAATTGCACCTTTTTATCAGCCAATTGTTCAGTACCAAGTTTTAAATCAGGCTGGATATTGTTATTTTTAGCAGATTGCTCATTCCACTCTTTCAACACCTTCACCTCCACAGACCTCATTTCTAAGTATGTCTTAGAGTATCTTATTTTATGAGCCCATTTTGACAACATCGTCCAAACCACGGTCCATCCAATGACCTATTTCTTTCTTACTCTGCCTGATGCTAAAATAGCTATTGGCAATCTTTTAGAGACAAGGGGCTTTATATGTTTACAAAAAATAAGAGTACTACTTTGATGATTTTTTTGTTTTTCAGTTTTTCCACCATTACCATCACCGGTAATTATTTGCCTGTGTATTTTCGTGATATAGGATTACCCACTTCACAGATTGGGTTACTACTTGCGGTTGGACCTCTTGCGGCGATTCTGACCCAGCCTCTATGGGGATTTATGAGTGATAGATGGAGATCAACAAAGAAGACTTTAATTGTATGTATTGCAGGAGCTATTGCTGTCAGTATTGCATTATTTCAGGTTCAATCCTTTATCGCATTTGTCGTAGTGATGTTTTTGTTCTTCTGCTTTCTTTCGCCAATCAATCCATTGGCAGAAAGTCTAGCGCTCAAGACCGCTACAGAGGAAGGCAGAACATTCGGCTCGATCAGAATGTGGGGGGCCTTTGGATTTGGACTTACCGCTTTAATCAGCGGATATATATTTGCTGTCATCGGGATTCAGAATATTTTATATCCCTTCTTATTTTTCGGTTTTTTCACCTTCCTTATCAGTCTTAAAATTTCCGATATAAAGACCACTTCCAAAAAGCAGGTCACTCTTATGGATGCTGTGAAACTGGGAGCGGATGCTAAAATAATGGGATTTCTCCTGCTGGTTATGTTCATCTCAGTTACCCATCGGACAAATGATAACTACTTGGGTATACATATTGTTCAGCTTGGAGGAAAGGAATCGCTAATTGGCCTGGCCACTTTTATCGGGATCATGGTGGAAGTGATCGTCCTTGCCACAAGCTGGCTCTGGTTCAGAAAGTTCCATGAATTTTTCTTCATTGGATTATCCGGACTCATATATGCGTTGCGCTGGTTTCTCATGTCCGTTATCACGACCCCTGAGATGATTCTGTTTCTGCAGCTATTCCACGGCGTCGCATTTGGATTGTTTTACCTAGCCGCCTTTCAATATGTCACAAAAATACTTCCAAAAGAGCTGCAGGCAACTGGTCATGTTTTCTTCATCACCATTGTCTTTGGTCTGAGTGGCATGATTGGCTCCCTTGCAGGGGGAAGCATCATCGAGAACTTTGATAGCTTTGTACTTTATCGTGTACTCGGATACTCCGCCCTGATTGGTTCAACTTCCATTTTCCTGTATTATATCATCCTTGCTAACCAGGAAGATAAAGTCGTCAGTAACCCTAGCAGTATTGGAAGTTAATGTAGGATAACCCAGCCTTTTTCAATTAAAGGACGCATTCCATCTAAACGGAATGCGTCCTTTGTCTGTCTATCAATCTACAGACTGCAAAAAATCCCCAATCACTTTCACATACTCTTCCGGCTCTTCAAGGTAAGGCATATGTGCACTCTGCTCAAATACATGAAACTTTCCACCTGGCGTTAATGAACTAAAGTACTCTGTTGATTCAGGAGTTGCTTCATCGTGACGTCCACATGTGTATAGTGTGGGGATGTTGAAATCCTTTAATTGAGCGGTACAGTCAAAATTCTTCAAGTTTCCGGTCACATGGAATTCGGATGGTCCCCACATGATATTGTACACTTCTGGATTTTTATAGTCTGCCCCTTTTTTCAGGAACTCCGGGAACGGATCAAGTCTACATACAAAATGCTTATTGAACACCTTTGTCGCGTCCTTATAGGCTTTCGAGTCGGTTGTGCCGTTTTCCTCGCATTCTCTTAAAGTCTGTTGCACTTCCAGTGGCAGCAGTTTCCGGTTTCTTTCCTGGTCCTCTGCCCACAACGGAGCACTCAAGCAAGGACTTGAGAAGATGATACTCTTCACTCCTTCTGATTCCGACAAGTAGTAGGCAGCAGCTAAAGTAGTGCCCCATGAATGGCCAAGAACATGGAATTCATCTAAAGAAAGTGCCTTTCTAATTTGCTCTAATTCCTTCACAAAGCGGTCTAGATTCCATAATGTGGTGTCAGTTGGTCGATCAGATTTGCCACACCCCAATTGATCGTAAAAGATTACCGGCCGCTCCTCTGCCAGTACCCGTAGGCCCTGCAAGGAATAATGCGAAGAGCCTGGCCCTCCATGTAAAACTATCACCGGTGCTTTATCGGTGTTGGAATCATGCTTCTGATACCACACGTTCCCACCTGTCACTTCTATAAACCCCTCTGTTATGGACATCTAAATCTCCCCCTTTTATTATTTCATTTTTAATTACGTTAACTGTTTCAAATCCATTCTTAAAATTCTTCAACAAAGATGGGGACTTTTCCCAAGCTAGGCTGTCTTATTCCCATTCTCTGCCCTTTCCTTTACCTTCTTCTGCAAAGGTGTTAGTGTCCCGATTAAAGCTATGAAACTACTTGCCAGAAGGATTCCGTTCACGCCTTTCATCGCGGCTATGGACAGAAGGCCAAAAATGAACAGGTCGAAAGCAGAATCAAGCACCGAGATCAGGGAAAGGGTCGTGGCACGTATGTTGGATGGAATCAAATCGTTTTTTAACTGGGAGTAGATTGGACCTCGAATTGCCTGACCGATTCTCAAGACGAAAAAGGCGCCGATGACCAGCCAGAGTGATTCGCCAAATAAAGCTGAGAAGAATAATCCCAGTGCCGCCAAACCACCTGTGACACCCATTAACAGCTTTCTGGAAAAAAGGATTGTTAACCATCCAACCGACTGGGAGGCAACAAATCCCCCAACTGCCGCAAGTGCGTACAAGACCCCGATCATCACAACCGGCAGACCTGCACCGATAAAGATCGGCTGATTGAATGCTTCATAAACAGAATCAGCCGCAATGAACACGAGTGTAAAATTGACAAACAACAAGAGAAGAGTAGGAGCCTTGCGGATAGCTTTGATGCCAGAAGCCACTTGGGTAAACGGATGATCCCGATAGGAGCCACTGCTCTTTGGACTTTTTACAAAGAGGATGAGAATCAACTCAACTAGATGAAATAGCATTCCCAATACAATCAAAAAGACAAATTGCTCCTCTTGGAGGTCCCTTGCCAGATACGCGCCAAAAACAACAGCAAGAATCATCGACACGAACCCTGCCGATTGGATTTTCCCCATCGCTCGGTCCATCCGATGATGGTCATGGTCCTCTTTCAAAGACTCATAGATTAACGCTTCATCTGCACCCGAGAAAAAGGTCACCGCAAAGCCGTTTAATGCACTGAACAGGAAAAACATCCATGGATCATGAGCGAAGACTAACACGGTTAAACTCATGATTTTAAGAATTACCCCAATCAAAAAGGAAGCTTTTGCACCATACCTGTCCGCTACCACTCCACCCGGCACTTCTCCCAATAGAACCGCCCCACTCCAAAAAAGTTGAAGAAGGAGAATATGTGATGGCTCGAGTCCCCGGGCGAAATAAAATAGTGTAAGTACCGGCGCAATAAAATTGATGGTTCCGAAAAAATGGATCAAGAACATGACTCTAATATTATGGGATGAAATTGATTGATTTTTCATGGTTGCTCCTGGGATATGTATATATTTTAGTTTAATAGATTCTACTCTTATCATACAGCACTTTTAATAAACCTCTTCCGAAAAGATTTTATATTCTAAAAAAAACGTTGACATCCCCCAAAAACCGTTATAAACTTATCATCATTCAAATAAAAAACTTATTTTCTTATCCAGAGAGGTGGAGGGAACGGCCCTTTGAAACCTCGGCAGCAGGCTTACCTGTTAAGCACTGTGCCAATTCCTTCAAGCTAAGCAATTTAGCTTGAAAAGATAAGAAGAGCATAAGCATGCACGGGCGCTGATCTCTTCTTACCTGTTAAGAAGAGGTTTTTTTGTATTTCAAACCCGAGTTTTCCAATTGAATAAATTTATTTTCTTATCCAGAGAGGTGGAGGGACTGGCCCTTTGAAACCTCGGCAACAGGCTTGCTCGTTAAGCACTGTGCCAATTCCATCAAGCACTGGCTTGAAAGATAAGAGAGAGCATGTACATAACGATGCCCTTTTCTTGTCTTTTCAAGAAAAGGGCATTTTATTTTCCAAAAGGGAGGAAACATCATGATTACATTTCAAAACGTCAAAAAGGTCTACAAGAGTGCTGAACAGGAAGTACATGCACTTGATGGCATCGACTTGAGCATTGAAGAGGGCGAAATTTACGGAGTCATCGGATTCAGTGGTGCAGGAAAAAGCTCCCTCCTCCGATGTGTAAACCTGCTGGAAAGGCCTACATCCGGTAAAGTTCTCGTCGGTGGAGTCGATCTTTCAACACTCACGCCCAACAAACTGAGAGATGCGAAAAGAAAGATTGGCATGGTCTTTCAGCACTTCAACTTACTTAACTCGAAAACGGTATACGAAAATGTGGCAATGCCCCTTCTTATCAGTAATGCTAAAAAAGCAGACATCCAAACAAGGGTCGAGGAGCTTCTTGAGTTTGTAGGGCTAGGTGATAAGAAGGATAACTATCCTGACCAACTGTCTGGTGGCCAAAAGCAACGAGTAGGGATTGCAAGAGCCTTGGCAACACGCCCTTCCGTCCTGCTATGTGATGAAGCTACATCAGCACTTGATCCACAAACGACAAGCTCCATCCTTCAGCTTTTGAAAAAGATAAACCAAGAATACAAGATCACCATCCTGATGATCACCCATGAGATGTCAGTCATCCGGGATATTTGTGATAAGGTGGCTGTCATTGAAAAAGGCAAAATCATTGAACATGGTTCGGTTTTTGACCTATTTTCCAATCCAAAGACCTCGACTGCACGGAACTTCGTCAGTTCTGTCTTGAACGATAAGTTGCCTGCATCGATCAGGGATCTAGTGAGCCAAAAAGATGATCACCAAGGCATTTACCGAATCAACTTTGTCGGTGCCTCCGCTGGCCAGCCTTTCCTTTCACAGGTGGCGAAGAAATTCCATGTCGATGTGAATGTCCTTTTCGGGAACATTACCGAACTGCAAGGTATTCCTTTTGGAAACCTGGTTGTGGAGTTAAAAGGGGAACCTACTGAAATCAAACGCGCTTTGTTTTTCATACAACAAGAAAAAGTATTAGTGAAAGAGGTGAATGCACATGCGAGTTAGTTCCGATCAAATTATTGACGCCTTATTAGAAACATTATCCATGGTCAGCTTTTCCCTACTATTCTCCGTACTGATCGGCTTACCACTTGGTGTGCTGTTGGTTGTGACGAGAAAGGGACACATTCTCGAAAACACCGTATTATTCAACTTTCTAAATCCGGTCATCAACGTTCTACGTTCGATACCCTTCATCATTTTACTTGTTGCCATCATCCCACTTACGAGATTGATAGTGGGAACGTCCATTGGGACAGCAGCTGCAACCGTTCCGCTCATCTTTTATGCGGCGCCATATTTTGCAAGATTAGTAGAAAATTCGTTATTGGAAGTGGAACCAGGTGTACTCGAAGCCGCAGAGGCGATGGGTGCTACTCCAAGGCAAATCATTTTCCGTTTCCTGTTACCTGAAGCTTTGAGTTCCCTGGTGCTTGCCATCACCATCGCAACCATCGGTTTGATTGGCGCTTCGGCAATGGCCGGGGCCGTTGGAGGCGGGGGACTCGGTGACCTTGCGATTACATACGGCTACCAGCAATTTGATGAAGTCACCATGTTCATCACCGTTGCCATCCTGGTCGTAATGGTCCAAGCGATCCAAAGTTCCGGAAACATTTTATCCAAAAAAATCAGAAGACGATAGGGAGAGACAAACATCATGAAAAAATTACTTAGCTATCTTATTTTAACCGTTCTTTTACTAACAACAGTAGGATGCTCCAATGACAGTGACACCATTAAAATCGGAGTAAGCGGTACGGACAATCGAATTTGGGACTTTGTAGCGAAGAAGGCGGAAAAAGAAGGACTAAACATTGAGATTGTCAGTTTCTCCGATTATGTACAACCGAACCTTGCTTTGGCACAAAAGGAACTTGATGCTAACGCATTCCAGACCATTTCCTACTTTGAAGCGTTTATCAAGGAGCATGATCTAGATCTAACACCGATTGCCACAACCGTTATCGCACCAATGGGACTTTACTCAGAGAAGTATGAAAAGGTCGAGGATATTCCTGAAGGCGGTAAGATTGCCGTACCGAATGAAGCGACCAACATGGGCAGAGCTTTTTTACTTCTTCAAGAAGCCGGGCTTATTACATTAGCAGACGATTTTGACGGGAACGGTTCATTAGACAAAATCGTGGAAAATCCGAAGAATCTTGAAATCATCCCGGTAGTTGCAGGTCAAACGCCACGTGTTTTACCAGACGTTGCGGCATCTATCATCAATAACGGGATTGCGGTAGATGCAGGCTTCAATCCAACTGAGGACTCCATTTTCCATGAAGATGATACGGCAACACCATACATCAACATCATTGCCGCCCGTACCGAGGATAAAAATCGTGAAGATTTACAGAAACTTGCCGCACTATATCAAGAAGATGATGTGAAAGAATTCATTGAAAAAGAATACAAAGGTAGCACCATCCCGACATTTGTTCCATTAAGTGAAATTGGCGTGGATACTGAAGGAGAATAAAAAGGAGTGGATAAAATGACCGTTACGATTAACAAAGTAGACGAAAAAGCACTGGTTATCAAAGAGGACATTAAACAAAAGCAGGCACTCTACCTTTCAACCAGCCATCAAATTCACGAGAGACCAGAAATCGGAAACGAAGAATTATTCGCTTCCTCCCTTCTTACCTCTATCTTGAAAGATGAAGGATTTGAAGTGAAAACAAATGTGGCAGGACACGAAACAGGCTTCATCGCTACTAAAAAGTCCGAAAAACCTGGGCCTTCCATCGGTTATCTTGCAGAATATGACGCACTCCCTGGCATCGGTCATGCATGCGGACACAATATCATTGGTACCACGAGTGTCGCAGCTGCCGTCGGATTAAGTAAAGTCTTGAATGAAACTGGTGGAGAAATCACGGTGTTCGGTACCCCTGCAGAAGAAGGCGGTCCAAATGGCAGTGCAAAAGGAAGCTTCGTCAAACACGGTCTAGTACAGCATCTCGATGCAGCCCTTATGGTCCATCCAGGTAATGCGACAAGACTCACCGGTCCGACACTTGCAGTCGATCCACTAGATTTTGAATTTATCGGAAAACCAGCACATGCTGCTGCATCCCCACATGAAGGTATCAACGCACTTGATTCTGTCATTCAATTGTTCAATGGCATCAATGCACTGCGTCAACACGTTACTAGTGATGTCCGGATTCACGGCATCATCACCCATGGTGGCGATGCACCTAACATCGTGCCGGAATACGCAAAAGCACGCTTCTATATCAGGGCTGCAACTAGAGAAGGATTGAATGAAGTAACTCGCAAAGTGAAAACCATTGCGGAAGGTGCTGCTATTACCACCGGAGCAAAACTCAATGTCATCGCATTCCAGAATGAGGTCGACAATATCGTATTGAATGAGAGCTTGGATGCAGTTTACAAAGAGATTGTGGAATCACTTGGAGAAACCGTTGTATTGGAAGGGAAAGCAGGAATCGGTTCTACTGACGTCGGTAACATTAGCCAAGTGGTCCCGACCATCCACCCTTACATTAAAATAGGTCCGGAAACATTGGTCGGCCATACGGAAGAGTTCAAGGCAGCAGCCCGCTCCCCACAAGGTGACCACGCTCTGTTGGTAGGGGCGGAAGCATTGGCCCTGACCGGATTGAAGCTACTGACTGATCCGGAGGTTTTGGAGAAAGTAAGAAAGGATTTTGAGTTGGCGAAAGAGAACAGATAAATATCATTAAAGAAGAAATGAACAGCAGGACACGTAGCTGTTCATTTCTTTATGAAAGAAATCCTATCATTCTAATTCTACTTTTCATACCGTTAACACCATCAGATCCTCATCAAAATAGGCGTCACCTATTTTCAACCCGTTCTTATCCACACCATAAGTATCGAATCCTAGGGAGTTATAAAGACGCTTTGCAGGTTCATTGTTTGCTGTAACCGCAAGATAGATTTGTTCTATGTCCTTTAGTTCCTTTGCCTTGGTGATCGCCTCGTTCATGAGCGCTTTTCCAACACCTGACTTTCTCTGTTCAGGTAAAACGTACATCGCCACAACGGTAGCTCTATGTTTGATTTTCTTTTTGGTTTCACATATCAAGGTCACCGTACCTACCAACCTATTTTCCACAAATGCTCCAAAGGTATAAATGTGCTCATGGGACAGCCTACCTTCATATACTTCACTACCATATTCTAGCTCTTCTTCAAAGCTTGAGCTGAAGGCTTCAGGGTTGTTTTTCAGTGCCTCTAGCCTTACATCCCTATAGTCCACTGCATCAGTTGCTGATAGTTGTCTAATTTTCATAGATGCTCTCTCCTTTACTTCAACTTACCTATTTATAAAGTTAGAAATCATGTTAAATTCTTCTACATCTTTCAAACAAATTTGAATCCCCTTTTCCCAGAAAGAAGTTAAAGTGATATCTTCCCCTAAATGCTTCATGACCAGGTCTTCTGTAGACATGCTTCCGGAATCCCGGAGTAAATTGATAAAATCCTTTTCAAATTCAGCACCTACTTCTTTCCACTTTGCATAGATAGATAAGGCAAAAAGATACCCAAATGTATATGGGAAATTGTAAAAAGGCTCTTTTGTGTTGTAAAAGTGTGGCGTCCAAATCCAGGAATGGATGGAGGAATGATCAACTGAAGAACAATACCCGTCATTAATGGATTCTTTCATCAGTTGATTAAGCCTCTCAGACGAAACAATCCCCTGTTCCCTCTCTTCATAAAACCTCTTCTCGAAAATAAATCTGGAATGTATATTCATAAAGTTCATGACACTGCGTTTTAGCTTTTCATCAAGTAGCGTTAATTTCTCTTCATCAGATTGAGCCTTTTGAATTGCAGCATCTAAAAAAATCAGCTCGCAAAATGTAGAAGCAGTTTCAGCGATGCTCATTGGATATTGTTTATTCAAACCATTTACAGAACCCATCGCATGATTATGATAGGCATGCCCTAGTTCATGTGCAAGAGTTAAAACATTCCCCATGGAGCCACCAAAAGTCATAAATATTCTTGATTCACCTGACATGGGGAAACTTGCACAAAAAGCTATGGGTGATTTATTAACTCGGTTTTCAGCTTCAATCCAATTTTCAGCTACTGCCCGCTTAGTAAGTGCTTCCAATTCAGGTCCAAAGCTACTGAATTGTTCGATTATGTCTCCAACCGCCTCTTCAAATCTTATCTCTTTATTAACAACTGACATAGGAGCCCAAAAATTATAAGATCTCATTTTGGGAGTTCCTTGTATCTTTGCCTTTTGATTAAGGTAGCTGATAAAAGGCTCTTTAGCTTTCGAAACAGCTGACCACATAGTATCAAGTGTTTCCGGTTTTATTCTGTTTTTCATCAAAGGTTCTTCAAGGACATTCTTCAATCCGCGATTCTGGTAGACTTGCAGACGAAAGCCTGCAATATGATTGAGTATTTTTGCAAAATGATCCTTTGTTTCATCCCATTTAACTTCTAATGCAAAGTGAGCTTCTTTACGAACTGCTTCATCGTGATGAGAACGCAAATTAATAGCTTGACCAACTGAAAATTCCTTTTCGCTCTCACCTAATTTCACCTTCACTTTAATCGTACTGATGAAAGATTGATATAACTGTCCCCAACCATGATAACCGTCTAATGATAAAGCAGAGTATAACTTCTGTGCTTCAGACGATAGCTGGGCTTCTGAATGCTCACGCCACTTGGTAAGAATGTATTTAAATCCCTTTAGCTCTTCGGTTTCAAGAAGCTTCGTCCAAAGGTCTGGCTTTATTTTCACTAGGTTATTCTGAATCTGCTGTATAACAACATCATACCGTGCCTGCAAAGTAGATATCTGTCCCCTTAGTAATTGTGCCTGCTGGTCTGTTGTATTTTGTGCAAGGAGACAGGTAATGAAAGAGCTTGCTTGAGATAGTTCTGCACGAACTTCTCCAATAAAACCTAGTATCTCCGCGATTTCATATGCATCATCAACTGTCTTGAGAGTAGGAAATATCATAACTTCCCATTCACTAATCTTATTTTCTAATTGTTTGATATGTAGTAAGAAAGATGCTGAATCGCTCCCACCCATAAATAAACTCTCTAAGTCCCAACGCTTTTGATACTTTATTTGATTCATCAGCTTCCCCCTACTGTTTAATTTTATCTTCCTCCATTTTCTCCATAATTGCATCCAACTTTTTCTCGATATTATATAACCGTTCATTTTTATAAGAAGCATTAATCAAAAATCTTCTAATAAATAGAGTAAAAGAGATACTCCCTACGATTAAAAGTGTAAAAAGAACTAACTGAAAAATCATTTCACCCATTCCTGTATTCCCCCTTTCATCTTTGCATAGCTCTAGAGAAGGCTAGTTGTCCCACCTACTCACCTTCTTCAAATCCACTTAACTCCAATATCTCTTCCGCTCTCATCTTAGTCCATTCTTCTAAAGTCACACCAGGATTATTTTCCAAGAAATCCCCCATAATTCGATAACCAATCCTATAGTTTGACCACTTTGGAATGCCTGATGAAGGGCGTCCCATATGTAAAATGGTTAAATTTTCCATGTTGTATGAAACCTATTTTCCTCAATGAAACCCCAAACTTTGTTCGTCTCTTCAGAACTCAGAGGTTCAATCCATGCTACATCATAGTCTTCATATACTAATTTTCCAAAACTGTCCGCCTTTCCTTCCATAATCACCCTGTCTAAAAGATGTTGCTGTCGATATGACCAGTCGGACACTTCCATCGTCACTATATGATGAAACTCATGTGCAATAGTTTGTTTAATGCTTTTTTCTGTATACTTGCGCGGGTCTATTTGCAGGACCATGACATCCTTATCTGCAGCAAATGCCACTACGCCACCCATTTCTAAATAATTGAAATCCGGACTATGTGGCTGAAGATAGATCCTGACCTTTTCAAAGCCAGTCAGTAAAGCTGTCGAGTCCTCTAATCCCTCTTTTATAAATCTACTAATCTCCTCATACTGATCATCTAGCTGTTTAATCATTTCCTTAAGAATATCCGTATTAACTGGGGGGATGTAGAAGGGATCGTCCTTGACGGAATATTCATATCCATAGATTTCTTTACTAAAAGGCTTGACGACACTGGATACAAACAGTTCCTCACGATTACCTTTTGTTGATTCAAGCTCTTCCATAAAGTCTAAATAAGGTTGAAGATAAGGGATAATTTCAAACGATTGTCCATTGACGCTATATGTCTCCATGGTTTCATGCTCAAGCATTACTTTTTGCTGAACTTCCTCTTCCGCCTCAGCTTCTGTCGCTAGATTCACTACCTCTTCCGCAGTGTTTTCACAGCCCGCCAATAACAATAACACACCAAACAGATATGTCCTCATACAGTAATTTTCCTCCATTATCTTTTTCCTACATATAAAAATATAAAAAAACTCCTAACAATTATACCTACTGGCTACTACATACACTCCTAATCAGTCGGTTCATTGTTTTGCAAGAAATCAAACAGGTCCTCCATATCATAGGTTTTATAAACTGCCACTTTGTCATTTAGTACGACATAAGCAGGAGTCCTTACTATGTTCAAGGCACCATATCGGTCCTGGACATATTGTAATGAATTTTCTACCCTGATCGTATTAACGTTTCTAATATTATTTTCTTCAAGGATTTCATATGTAATAGAATCCAGTGGACCTGTAATAAATAACGAATATTTATCTTCTTCATCTGACAACAAACCGTTCACTCTCTCCCTGTCCTCCAAAAAAGAGCAACCAGCCAGAAAAAGACCGATAACACAAATTAGAAAAAAAAGGATGTTCCCCTTTACTTTCATGCGTTCCACCAACCCTTGCTTTCTGTCGTTTCTTCAACAATCTCCTCACTACTTACCTAATCATACGGTTCAGAAATAAAAAGGTTTCTATATATTCACCAGTACAAACAAAAGAAAAGGACACAGATCCCTTTATCCAGTGTCCTTGCTCTTCATTAACATTCTTTTACTATCCACTGCTTACCTGAATCGAAATTGCTTCTGAAACTTTAAACTCTTAGCAGGCCACGGAACCCTCTCGCTGCATAGTAGGAATCGGCGCCATTATGATAGACAAAAACGTGACCATAACGACTATCACAAAATAATGCCCCGCCACGCTCTCTTATATCAGCCGGTGTTTCCACCCAACTCGATGTTTTTAAATCAAAATTTCCCAGCTTCTGTAATTCACGATATTGATTCTCCGTCAAAAGATCAATGCCCATGGCATTTGCTACATCAATTACACTGTTTTCAGGTTTATGCTTTTTTCTTGAATCCAGTGCTTCACGGTCATAACATAAACTTCTGCGTCCTTTTGGACTTTCAGCTGAACAATCACAGAAAATATATTGGCCCTTTTCGTTATCATAGCCAATAACATCCGGTTCTCCTTCGGTTCTTTCCATTTCATGTAGTGACCACAGCTTTTCGGGATTATCTTCTAGCTTTTCTTGGACTTTCTCCCAGTCCAGACCCTCGTGGCGATTCATATTTTTTTCAAAACGATTTTTCAATACTTCCAGTAATTCTTCTCTTTGTTCTGGAGTCAATTCTATATAGCTAATTTCATTTGTTCTGGTCATGTCCGTTGCTCCTTTTTTCTCGTATCATATTTAAGGACTTTAGCACTTACTCACCATCATCATATTACCATCCGGATCTTTAAACACAAAGAAATGGCCATGTTCCACTTCGGTTACTAGTTCCACTCCTTTTTCTTTCATGAATGCATAAGAGGCATATATATCATCGGTACCAAATTGAATAATTGGAACATTAAGGGGTGCTACTTTCCCCTCTTCATCCCTCCATTTCGGCATCGTATCGAGGATCAGATCTGCACCTTCCATTTCAGCTACAAACAGATGACCAAATTGCACCTCCCCATCTTGAATATCTAGAATCTCCGAATACCATTTTTTCGCCTCGTCTATATCTCTGACAGGAATAAAGACAGATTGAATTCGATTTTTAATAGGACTCTGAATCATTTTATTCTCCCCTATAGCTTAGTAAAATACTTCTCTTTAAATGTCGGACTAAGTTCACTCCATACATCAAACTTATTGCCATCGAGGTCTTCGAAAACAAAGTTTCTCCCCGCATGCCCTCTGTTCTCGATCTCTCCTACTTTGATGTCTTTTTTATTATAATCGTGATGAAGTTTCTCTAATGCCGTTAGACCATCCACTTCAAAAGTTAAAGAGAAACGCTCTTCACCGAACGCATCAATAAAGTTAGCCGTCTGTTCAGCCGCCGCTTTTACAAGAAAAAGGCTTTGCTCTGCAAGACCCAAGATTGCTTTGTCTTGATCTTGGTAGTTCAATTCTGCTCCCAACTTACTTACATACCACTCAGCAGATTCTTCTACATTCGTTACAGGGATATACGTCGTTCCTATCCTCCATAATTTCTCTCCCATTTTAACTCCTCCTTTTATTGAATCGTATCCAACAATTCCACTACCAGTTTATTGGGATCATGCCAAGCTTCAAATTTTTCCACATGCCATTTTCCCGTTAGCCTTTGGTACCCTTGTTCGGCAGACCAATTATGTAATTCTTCGTACGCTTCAAAAATACCTTTGTTCGGTCCTTCATATCTTGCGGTGGCATATTTTTGAGAAGGAATGACAATCGTAACCATCTCGTTAGGTATATCTTCAAAACACTCGACTTCCACCATCACCCAATACCCATCTTCCTGTTCATTTTTGGCATCAACAATGAATACTCCATATTGGAGCTCACTATTCTTCACGTTCTTAATTTCTTGTAGGCGATTTACTAGTCTTTTAGACGCTTGTGGGATTTCGTTCGCATACTTTTCCCCTGCACATAAAACTCGGTAGCCCACCAATTTGAGTTCGTCGCACATTTTAGCTGTTGGTTCAGAAATCTTTTTCAATTTCATTAAGTGCCCCCCCTTTCATCTACTGTAAATTATTTCAAAATATTCAGTTAATTACAATCCTTTTTTAACAAAAGTATTTGTTAAAGTTTCCTGTTGATAATGAGCATGTTTCCAGCAGTTGATTGGAGCACTCTTTTGTTGGCATCTCTTTTACACCAACCGCATGATTACACTCCTTATCCTTGGCGCCACGGCTATTTTCGTAAGCTTTGTTACTTTTACGGATTTTCTCCATACTGACGTATACCTTCCTCTTCACAATACAATATATGACGAAACTGTGCAGTTTTTAAGGAGTTTCCCTTCTACCGTTTCTATATGTTTGCAATGGGTAAACATATACAGAGACTAACTTTTTGAAAGGGGTTATTAACTATGTTGAGTAATGAACAACACCAAAAGTGTTTAGAGGAATGCCTGGCATGTATGGAGGCATGTAATACTTGCTTTGATGCTTGTTTGAACGAAGAGGACATAAATATGATGGCTGCCTGCATCCGCTTGGATAGGGAATGTTCGGATATTTGTGCACTCGCAGCAAGAGCGCTCCAATCCAACAGTCCTTTTTTAGAGCAGATTTGCAAACTTTGTGTGGAAATCTGCGAGGCTTGTGCAGAGGAATGCAGGAAGCATACACATGATCACTGCCAAAAATGTGCGGAAGCATGTAGACGTTGTGCCGCAGCTTGTCGGGAAATGGTCAGCAATTAATATTGATTATCTGGACGCGCCATATAGATGGCGCGTTTTTAGCTATTTCTGCATACATTCTTTATAATTTCTTGATAGACTGATAATACATACTTTTTAAGATATAGGAGAACTGTAATGAAATTCTCTACTAAACTTGGTTTATGGTTTTTTATATGCTTACTAATTATTGAATCGATATCCATGTTAGTCTTGCATCGTCATGTGGTAGATTCCCTCGTAAAAGAGGAATTGAATTCTTTGTTGGCAAGGGGCAACAGCCATCGGGATGTCTTGTTGACCTCCATTACCCCAGACACGATTCAGCATATTGTTTTAATGGAGTCGAACACAGATACAGAAGTCGTAATAATAAATGAGAACGGCTCAGTAATTGATTCCTCTATGCAAACGAGCAATCTGCCACATTACATAGTCAAAAAGTCAGCCGAGACCGACGATGGTGTAGTTCAAGCTGATTGGAAACAGGAAGCATTTATTGCAACTGTCTCCCCTTTTCGTTCAGAGGAAGGCTCTACTGGCTATGTTTATATGCTAAAAAGCACCAATTCTCTACAAAAGGTGATACAGCAATTGAATCATCACTTTGGCATAGCTGTAGTTATCATTATGCTTTTTTTACTAGTAACAAATATCTTTTTAATAAAAATGCTGACTAAGCCGTTAATCAGAATGAAAGATGCTACTCAAAAGATCAGCCATGGAGACTTTACCGTAAAATTACCTATTAAAACGAAAGATGAGCTTGGGGAATTAGCCGAATCCATTCAAGCTTTGGCCAATCATTTAAATCATTTGCAACAGGAGCGAAAGGAGTTTCTTGCCAGTATTTCTCATGAATTGCGGACACCTTTGACATATATAAAGGGGTATGCTGAACTTGGAAGAAAACCGACTTTGGAGGACACCGTCCGGTTGGAATACTTGCATATTATCCATGAGGAATCCACCCGGGTATCCAATATGCTCGAAGATTTATTTGAACTGGCAAAAATGGATCAGAATGCTTTTTCCATTCAAACACAAAGAAGGAACATGGAAGAATTCATCCTACCAATTTACGAAAGAGCACGGCCTGCCTTTGATAACGCCGGGATTGATTTAAAGTTGGATGTTATCAAAAGCTTTGATATTCAAATAGATCCTAGACGCTTTGAGCAAATCGTTTTGAACTTATTAGACAATGCACTGAAATATTCTTCAGCAGGCTCCACCACAACCATTCAACTAAATAAAAGAGGGGATGAGTGCTTTCTAACAATCCATGATCAGGGAAAAGGTATCCCAGAAGAAGATATCCCCTATATTCTTGACCGTTTTTACCGTGTGGAAAAATCCCGGTCTCGTTTGACAGGTGGAGTCGGGCTTGGACTGGCTATTGTTAATGAACTTGTGGAAGCCCATGGCGGAACTCTTTCTATTAAGAGTGAACAATATCATGGTACTGAAGTCACCATTTTATTAAGGGAGAACGAAAATGACACGAATTCTAATGATTGATGATGAAAAAAGAATGCTTGATTTGTTAACACTTTATCTGACTCCGTATCAGTTTGAGTGCTTCCAATATCAGTCAGGCATGGAAGCCATAACTTTTTTAGAAAAGGAAGAAGTCGACATTGTTTTACTGGATGTCATGATGCCGACAATGGACGGGTGGGAAACCCTAAAAGTAATTAGAAAGACTTCCAATGTCCCAGTCATCATGCTAACTGCCAGAAACGATAAGGATGATATTGTAAAGGGCCTTAAAAGTGGGGCGGATGACTATGTGTCAAAACCTTTTGATGAAGACGAACTTATCGCACGTATAGAAGCCGTGATGAGACGGACAAAACCAGTAGACACCAATCATTATTCATTGCGCTTCAAAGGATTGGTTCTTAACACTTCGTCTTTCCATGTGCAGTATAACGGAGAAAAGATCTCTGTTACACCAAAAGAATTTGCGATTCTCGAAACATTCCTTTTGAATCAGGATAAGGTGTTTTCAAGAGACCATCTAATTGTATCCTTGTGGGAGTTCGATGCTGAGACAGAGAACAGGACCATCGACTCGCATATTAGAAACCTTCGAAGCAAGTTGCGAAAGGCTGGTTTTGAGGTGGACAAATACCTCGAGACCATCTGGGGAGTGGGGTATAGATGGAATGATCAGTACGAAGGAAAGTGAACATAATTTCCAAGGGGGACATTAGGCGGTGAAAAAAATAACGGCTTCTTTTAGGTCAAGTAGACAACATGCAATTGTGGGAATATCTTCGCTGCTTGCCTGCTATATTTTGGTTCAAACAAGGCATGATATAGCTCCTCTTCATTCATGGAACCGAGCATTTGCAGACGTTTCCCTATTCATGCTTGCCCTCGTGCTGATATTGGGCCCACTTTCACATTTCCATAAACCTTTGCAAAAGCAAATCGTTTGGAGAAGACCAATCGGTATTTGGTCTGCCATTCATGCCGGGTTGCACACAATCATCATTCTGGATGGTTGGGTCGAATGGAAATTTGAGCGGTTGTTCTTTATTTTCACCCCGCCAGGACAACCATGGATACTGCACCCTGGTTTTGCACTTGCCAATACAATTGGCATACTTGCTCTAGGCTATTATTTGATATTGACAGCAAGTTCTAATGACTGGAGTGTCAAACTTTTGGGTGTAAAATCATGGAAGTACCTCCAACAGAAAGCTACGGTTTTATATACTCTGATTATTTTGCATACACTCTATTTTCTTTTTCTCCACGAACCAGAGAATCCAAATTGGTTCAAAGTCCCTTTTGTTATCCTATTAGTACTCATCTTTGTAATAAGAGTCTCTGCATTCCTTAAGATCGCCAAAGGAAAAAGCTTGAAAAAGGTCGATGAATAACCTTTCACAAGCTTTTTTACTTCCTATTCTTCTTTTGATAGCTCACTCTCTGTTACCCATTTGTGGTTTGTCACTTCTTCTCCACTGTCTGTCAGAGTGAAATCCACCATATAAACCGTTGTTTGTTCTGCAGAATCGATGGTTGCCGTAGCACCTTGCATACCTTCCATATGGTCTGCGTCCACTTCCACTTCATCACCTACTACATAAGGCTCTTCTTGGGCATCCTTTACTTCTTCATGAATAATCCATTTATGATCTTCCACTCGTTCCCCGCCATCTGTCGGGTCATAAGAAATAGAGTAGACGGTTGTTTCATAAGCTCCCACAATGGTAGCTTCCGCACCTTCCATACCAGGCATATGGGCTTCTGTAATGGTAGCAGTGCTTCCCACTTCAAATGTTGGGTTTTCTTTTTCCTTTAAACCTTCAGGCACCTCACCTGAACCGGACATATCCATTCCGGAGTGATCACCATGACCTCCATTGGAGGATTCTTTCTCTTCTGCATTATTGGCTTGATTATTGTTTGGCGCAGCCTTATCCCCATCACCTGTTGCACAGCCGGATAATGTGATGGCTGCTGCCATAGTTAGTATACCTAGTAGCTTTCTTCTTTTCATACAATAACCTCCTCTAAAGTTCTATACTCAAAGTGTACCCAAAAAGTTTGCAGAAAATATGAAGAAAGCACATTCACTTGTTTCTTTTAGTAAGGACCTGATCTATTATCTTCCCGAATTCATCTACAACCATCTCCGCACCCTTACTATTCAGATGAACCCCATCAATCGTCAAATGCAGGCCTCTCTCCGCAGCCAACCTGTCCACTCGCTTTGGGCTTCTGTAGAAGAATACATCTTTTACTAATCTCCCAACGCCGGTACTGAGATAATCCGTTGTACGTAATGCTTCTAACTGCTCTGTAAATATTTGATGCAAATCAATAAACATGACATCCTTATGCCCTTTTGAAATTTCTTCGATAATCATGGAAAGATTGAGCAATCCTCTGTTGGAAGAGTTTATGTTTTCCCCGATCAACGCAGGGGACACGACCACAACCTTTTTGGAAGAATGCAAGACTAATTCTAGTACATGTTCATAGTATTCCCGGAACTCTTCCGAATTCCTGGTAATCGGCTGAGCCTGTACCTTCAGCAGCCTCGAATAAATATCATTGACTCCAATCCATAGGAAGGCCAGGTCATGGTCTTGTTCTAATTTATTTTTTGTAAGCCTTGTATGTAAGCTCTTTACGGTTTCTCCGGCTTTTCCAAGATTAATAAACTTACTATCTGGGTATTTCTTTTTTAGTATATTGAAGAAGGAAACGCCTGGTTTGCCTTCTGTTAAGCTGTCTCCGATGCATGCGATTTTCATAGTGAAGTCCCCCCATTGTCACAGTTGGTCTAAAATAGCGAATTTTAATACAGTCAGCAACACAAAGGCTGCCGCTATATTGCGCCAATTCACTACTATTCTATCACTTTTCGGTTGCACAATCCCTAACGCCACAATGTTCCAGAACCACTTGCTGTCATCCGTATGGTAGGATATACTTTCATGTTTCTAAATCAGAGTCATTGGCTTAGTTTTTCAGTTAATATTTTTTGCCTGCCCACTCCTCGGTCATATTGAAAGGCTCCGATTATTAAGATAGTGAAGAGAAACAAAGGGGTCAGGTAACCCATGATGGTATCTAGGAATGCTGTAACTTCGAAGTCGGTTTTTTGCTTATTCATAAGGAAACCTGTCATGAGTACAGATAACATTATTAAAGGTAATAGCACTCTGTTTATTTTCGGAGCCATTTTATAGAAAATCGAACCAGATGCCACTAGTAGAAATAGAATGGACATGGATAAAGAAGAAAGCCAAGTGATCGAGATGATATTCATCTCAGTGGAATCCCCTTCCATAAAGCGATTCCCCAACTAACCAGATAAAGCCCCACAGTAAACGCATTAAGGTAGGCAATCTTCTTTTTCCCTATTCGGAAGTATAAAATCGGGCTTGCCATTACACAGATTAGGACAAGATTAATGATAAAATCCTGCATCTAGGTTCACTCCTCTTCTAGACTCACTCTCTTCACGAGTTCTTCAATCGTCCCGCTAATCTTCTCAACGTTGTCTAGATGATAAAAAGTGCTAGTCGACTCAATGTTATCTATGTCATGATTCTCGGAAAACAGATAAATCTTTTTACCTTGACCAAGGGCAATACCAAACTCGATATGGCTTCCCTTGCCTGCGGGCAACATAACGATCAGAAAGTCCGCCTCTACTACAGCAGAAAGTTCCTTCTCCCCAATTACCTTTAGGTCTTCTAATGTGGCGGCGCGCTCGTTTTGAGTCCAATCATAAGTATGGATGAAACCTTTCTCTTTCAGTTGTCCACTCACTTGTCGCACCTTGTCTATATTCATGAAGCTTGAAGCTATGTAGAATTTACTCATCATGGTTAATCCCCCAAGTACATACTATCCAATAATTTATAAACACCTTGTGCTGCCTCCTCGGAAAGAGAATATATGACATGAGTATCCTTCCTGTTCATAATTGTTCCTGAGGATTCGTGGATCCAGAGGTAGTATGAATCTCCACCCAACAACACTTTATAGTGGGGATCTGACATATCAACTGCACCAGGTTCTTTTTTAGCATGATAGAAAGCATCTTGAATAGTTTTTATATCCTCTTGGCTTGTTAGCGTCTTTTCAGAATCCACTTTCACTTCTGAGAAGCTCTCCATTTCATTAATCACAAATTGGTCCATGACTGCTTCTGCGTCATCTACTACAGCTTCTTTTATATCCTCTTTCACATTAGCCGTATTCCGGTCCTCTATTGAACACGCAGCCAGCAGTATAATGAAAACCACACAAATTCCTAATAATGACGCTTTCCTTTTCATCTCTAACCCCCCACTTCCTCATTTAACAATTGGTAGACTCTCTTTCGACAGAAGATCATCAATGAATACCTTGTGCTCGGTAAGAATATTTTCTGGTAAGCGATGCATAGGAAAAAACTCATTGCGTAGCGACTCATCATTACTTTTGATTAGGTCGCCATTATATTGCTTGCAAGTAAAAAGTACTTGCACCAATGAGACCTGATCTCCGTTTGGGAATGTCTTATCATACTCTGGCCCTGAATAGATCCCAAAAAGCTCAAGTTGTTCTAAAAGAAGTCCCGTTTCTTCGTAGACTTCTCTGCGTGCGGCATCACTTATGTTCTCCCCGAGTTCCATGAAGCCGCCTGGCAGTCCCCACTGTGCATTATCTGTCCGTTGCTGAAGGAGCAAGCTTCCATCTGAATCAATAACAAAGGCTCCAGCAACCACCATAATTACTTTTTCATTGCCTACCATTGCTCTTAGATGTGTTATGTAATCCATTGGATATCAGTCCTTTTCTATTTACGTATATGACGTACTAGTTAGGGGATAAGTTTCACTTTTGGGTTTGTCGAAACCTTAGAGAATTTGGCGAACGGCTCGTATTTTTTATTAACGGAAAATAAATCAGCGTGTTCGGCTCGTATTTTTCCTTAACGGAAAATAAAATTGGCTTAACGGAAAGTAAAAGTGACCTAACGGAAAATAAATCCCCTACCAAGCCCATTTCGAGGTCCAAAACTCCCTTGGCAGTACCACATTCCGCCATAAATGCAAATAACGCTAACCTCCCAAGAGATTAGCGTCCCAAATCTAGTATTTCTTCCTTCTCATCCACTGCGTCGCGGCCCATTTATCCCCAACAACAACCGGTGATCCACCATGTAAGGTCAATTCATTCAATTCCTGGTCATCATAGAAGTATTCAAAATATACAGCCATTCCTTTTTGAGGCGAAACAGATAGTTTCAGCTTAGGAAAATACGTTTCCCCGCCTTCTTCCACATCATTCAGGTACATGACGAGTGTGCTTATGCGCGGATTGCTTACCGGCTTGTTGGAAGATTTGAAGAAATCAAAGTGTGCCTTGTATTCTTGGCCTACCTGATAGTTGAGGATTTGCAAGCCTTCCCCATGCTCCACCGGCACATTCATAATCTGCGAAACTCTCTTTTCTATCCTAGCCACAAGCTCATTCTCGCCTTCTTGGAAGAAAGTACTGCTGCTTGTCCTGATCGCATCGACTTCCAGCCCATTGGCAACTTTCGAACGCTTCATTTTATCCTTGGATAATTGAATCAGTGCCTCACACTCTTCATCGCTAAGCACATTGGCAAGCACGACGACAAGCGGCTCTTCCATACGTGTAATGATAGCAATCTCTCTATCTTCTGTTCTTATCTTATTGCCAACATGAGGGAAAATAGTCTGTTCCTTTACCGTTACACCTTTTGTATCCATCGTCAACTAACATCAACCTCTTTTATAGTGTTATTAATATTCTGAAAATTTAATGTAGAAATGATAAATTGATAGTCAACCGTATTCTATTGTTTGTCTTTTTCCCCCAGTTGCCATTAAATTAAATCGAATTGATTTGAGATTATTTTACACGGTAGAGGGATTTATTTCTATCTTTTTTTATTTCCATCCTCTAACATATATTCGCTTTTTAACATTCCCATATGCACTATATCATGCCACCTGCCATTTCTATACAATGCGTCACGAGAGACTCCCTCTTTTATAAATCCAAGCTTTGTATAAAGGTGGATCGCCTTTTCATTATGAGAAAAAACCCTTAGGCTCACCCGGTGAAGGTTCAGTTCCTTAAATGCATATTCTAGTAAGATTGTTAGTGCTTCCGATCCGTAACCCTTTCCCCAGGATTCCTTCTGCCCTATATCAATAATGCACTCTGCATTTCTATTCTTCCTATCAATATTGATCAGGGACGTAACCCCAATAGAAGTGTTGCTTTCCAGTTCCACGATAATATAACTTTTGGACGAAGTGGAAGAAAGGATGACATTCTCCACAAAACTCCTAGTTTCTTCAAGGGTGTAAACGTCCAAGGATGGACTTGTCATCATCATAACATCCATGTCATTTCTCCACGTATGATAAAGCTCGATGTCCTTAGTTTCCATCTTTCTCAAACGCAATCTATCTGACTTCCACATTAGTAAAACCTCCATTTACTTCATAATCAACTCATAATATGGCTCTTCTTGACTCGTATCGTCAAACCATTTAAGACCTTTACATTCAAATCCGATTTTCTCTAGTATTTTCAGTGACCCTTTGTTAGCTGGTGCAGCGGAAGCAAACACACACTTAACTGCATTAGTTGCTTTTGCGATTTCTACACATGCCCTAGCGGCTTCGGAAGCAAATCCCTTTCCCCAAAAGCTTCTAGCAAAATGGTAAATGAGTTCGACCTTTTCAAGTGTTTCTTCCACATTGAAGCCTGCAGTCCCAATGACGTTCCCCGAGGCCTTCTCCACAACCGCATATACCGATAACCCTTTTTCCTCCTGACACCTTGTGTAGTATTCTATTATTTTCGGAAACTTTTCATGAGGGGTTGCCCCTGTACAAAGTCCCATAACATCTTCATCTCCCCAGATTCTTTCAAGTGCTCTTGTATCAATTGCTTCTAATACCCTTAAGGTTAAACGTTCTGTTTGGAAGACATTCATAAACTCACCTTCTTTCACTATTGAAACCATACAAGAAGCCCCTCCTTTCAACTCCGAACCCATAATTTAGTATAGTCCAAGTGTCCAAAAGAATGGGATTCTACATCCTCTATGATGGGGTCAAGTACACGTGTCACCACTGGGTGGTAGAGGAAAATAAGTGCTATTTCTTTTTGCAAATAATGCTCCATTTCTTCCATCAAGCAGGCTCGCTGTTCTTTCTTCTCTGCCATTTCGAATGCATTCAATCCCGAGTCAATATATTGTTCAACTTCTTTATTAAACAATCGATTGAACAGGAGCGCTTTGTTACGGAAGGCGTAGGAAAAAGCTAAATGTTTATCAAAGGAAAGGGATAGTCCCATGATTAAAAGATCGAGATCATGCTCCATCTCCGTTTCTGTAAATTCCTTAAAGGAGACCGGACATAGCTTAAACGAGATGCCGTAATTCTTCGCCTCTATCTCTAGCCACTTAGCTTCTACTACGGCATGGTGGTTTTCAAAATGATATAGATGGAGCGTCTCTCCCTTGTAGCCCGATTCAGCTAGTAGACTGGAGATCCTGCTTGGATCCTTATCGTGCGGCCCGGCTTTCTCTATTTCAAAGCTTCTAGCCTCCAGTACTTCCCATCCTAGCTCTTTTGCCATCTTCTTCACATCAAATAGATGATAGATTGCTTCCCGAAAGGAATGATGCTGGATGATACTTTGTCTCTTTAAATTAAAGGATAGTAACCTAAGACCGGCATCTTTGATCTTATGCTTACTAGGGATGGCCTCTCCCACTTCTGCTTCACTGGATAGATAAACGGTTTTCGCAGCATCCTTCGTTACTCTGTAGAAGTGAATTTCATCTATCAGTGGCCGTGCTTTAAAATAGGAATCATTTGCCTCTAGTACGAGCTTGTTTTTTGTTCTCTCTTTTAGACGGAATGGACCTGTGCCAGTCCATTTGTATTCATCAAATTCTATATCTGCCGGCAGTATGCAAAAGTGGATGGCGGAGAGATAGCGCAAAAAGAAGGGACTGGGGTGCTCTAGGTGGATTTCTACCTTATGAGGATTGGGACAGACTATCTTCGTGATGTTTCTAGCAAGCCATGAGTAAGAGTGAGGGCTATTTTTCATTCGGTTGATCGTATAGGCCACATCCCTGCTCGTTACATAGCCCCCCTGATGGAAAAACACACTTTTTCGCAAATAAAAAGTCCATATCCTTTTCTCCTCGTCCACATGGTAATGATGGGCGATATGAGGATCGAAACAGTCTTTTTCACTGTTATAACGGACAAGTGTATCTCCTAAATATTCAATGAGATGAGTTTCCAATGAGACAGATACCCGTAAAGGATCGAGCGTGGTGATGTCCCTCGCGCTAAACGTATGTAAGATATCCTTAGATTCCGATTCATCCCGCTTTAATCCAAGCAAATTGCGAATTTCCGATGAGGAATTAATCACCCACTGCGAAGGGATTGGAAGGCGTAGGATCTCAGCGATTTTATCCAGTTCGCCGGCTTTCGCACATTCCTCCATGTACCGTTTTACCTCAAACTGAAACGTAGAGGAATACTGTAATTGAGAAATATTTCCCCTTCCGCGTCCTGGTTTATAAAGGAGGAGCCCCTCGTCCTCCAGTTTCTTAAGAATGCGCTTTGCATTCTTGCGTGAACAGAACCAAACCTTTTCTAAGTCTTCAAGTTTCATCTCATAAGGAGAATTTTTCTCATGGTGCTTCCATTCGGCCCGAAGTTGAAAATAACGATCTATCATTTTATTACACCTCTTCTATAAAAGGGGACATTATTCATCTAATTTTACCCTTTTTCCCTCTTTTAAGAAAGTTGATAATTAAGATAAATCCGAATAAGAGGTGAAATCCGTGTTCAAGCAATCCATTTGGCGAGAGCAAAACGCCATTCTTTATTTTTCAGGAACTGCCCTATCAAAGCTTGGAGATAAGTTCTATATTATTGCCATCCCTTGGCTCATTTACGAACTGACACAGTCGGCAGCAAGCATGGGAGTTATGTTCTTTGTACAAACACTCCCCTTTATTTTCGTTTCTCCGATCGCGGGAGTGCTTGCAGATCGATTCCCTAGGAGAAAGCTTCTGTTTTTCAGCGCGCTTCTTCAGGGTTCACTTGCAGGGATCATTCCATTGATCCACATGCTGGGAGTGTTGCATATATGGCATATTTACATCATCGGCTTTCTTATTGCATGCACTGGTGCAATATTCTCTGTCGTGAATTCAACGGTGGTCCCGCAGCTTTTCAAGAAAGAAAAACTGATGAAGGTCAATGCCACCCATCAATTCATCGATACCTCTTCTGTTCTTTTTGGTAGTATGCTTGCTGGAATACTTATCTCTCAAATTGGCGTCTACCATGTTTTGCTATTGGATGCCATTTCATTTTTACCGATTGCCGTGTCGATTCTTTTTCTGAAGTTCCTTGTTCAAGAAGTACCTTCCAAAAGGAATACTAATTCTTGGGACCAACTGAAGGCTGGTGCCAGTTTCCTTAAGAATCACACCATCCTAGGACCCTTTACATTACTTGTACTAATGGTAAATGTGGCGAATGGAGCGTTGATTAGCATGCTTATCTACTTTTCTCGGGAAAAATTATTCCTATCCTCTGAGGAGATTGGCTGGGTATACGCTGGTGCCGCCATTGCACAGGTGGCAGCCATCGCATTTGTAAACTATCGAGGTGATAAAGGTAATCCCATTCGAATCATGTTGCTCAACATAATGATTAGTGCAGTTGGCATCATGACCGTCGCATTCAGTTGGAACTGGCAAACATTATTGCTTGCCATCGCCATCCAGAGTGCACCTGTCATCATGTTCAATGTGCTTTTCAAAACCATGCGCCAAAAACTAGTGCCTGTTTCTATTTTCGGCAGAGTGAATGGGCTGATTTCCATGCTTGGCCTCGGCACTTTACCACTAGCGGGATTTCTAACAGGTATGTTGGCGGAGATTTTGGATATCCGTGTAATCTTTTTGGTATTGGGTTTGTGTTCATTATTAGTTACTTGGAGCTTTAGCTGGTTGTCTAAGTTGAATACGAACGTCGAAGAGGCGGGGAGGGATTCAGCATAGAATAGTAGTAAATATTACATTCCAGCATTTTAATTGTTATCCCTCTGTCATTCCATTAAAACCTCGCTGTCATCTCCGCCTGTTAGTATGGGACAGGTCAGATTACATAGATAAGGGGATGATGGTTTGAAACGATTAACAGCAGGGTTAGCATTAGCAGGTGTATTGGCGTTCAATCCGGTGGTAGGTCATGCGGAGCTGGGAGATCAGACTCTTGAACCTGGAATGTATCATGAAGAAGTAAAAGAGCTACAACAAATATTGGACGAAAAAGGATATTTCGGCTATTCAGAAACTACTACATATTACGGAGAATATACGACAGATGCCGTGAAAAAGTTTCAAGCTGATCACGCAATTGAAGTTACAGGCATAGCTGGAGAGAAAACATTTGAAGCGTTAGGTATTGAAAATAACGACTCAAACATTGTCGAAGTAGCGAAGAAATATGAGGGTACACCTTACCAATGGGGTGGGGAGACACCAGAAGAGGGCTTTGACTGCAGCGGTTACTTAAACTATATTTTTGATGAAGCAGAAAACAAAGACCTTCCACGAACGGTAAAAGATATATATGCAGAAGGAACAAAAGTAGACTCACCAGCTGTTGGGGATATTGTGTTCTTTGATGTGGAAGGAAACGGACCGAGCCATGCAGGTCTTTACATTGGTGGAGGGGAATTCATCCATGCCTCATCAACGGATGGCGTCAAGATAAGTGAGGTTAAAAGCTCCTACTGGAAGGACAAGTATATTGGTGCCAAACGTTACTGATTCATCTGAATGATGTAAACACACGAGGTTGCTATCTCGTGTGTTTTTTTGCTATTCAGCGTATTTTTCTTCACTTGACCAAATAAACCACCAATTCTTCATACCATATCCCGTCTTGTTCATAATGGTTTAGAAAAAAAGCATCAAACGTATAGGCGTCATCCTCGAAATGAATGCTGTTTGATTTTTCAATGGCCATCATTAGCCCGCTCAAATCAGATGTGTGAGTTTCATAGATTAACTCACCGTCGTAAAAATATTTGACATCCATGTGATCACCTCATTAATTATTATCAAATGATTTTAACAGTTCACCGTTTTCATCATAAAATTTATAATTATCAAACCTGATATTATTAGAAGTGGTTGTGGGAATTTCTAACCAGGAAAATTCAGCTACAAAAGGTGTAAATTCCTGTACTACTTCCTCTCCATTAATAGTGACTTCCATCTTAGAAACATTGTTATCTACATTGGTAACTATAGCAAACATCTGAAGGTCAGGTATAAGAGCAAAAATACTTAGATTTTCACTTTCTCTTACTTCCACATGGTTCCATGCATATTCACCACTTTCGTTCTTGGTGAACAGAGCATAACCGGGCATATTATTATACAAAAAAGCTGCAATACGATTTCCCTCAAAATCTTTTATGCCAACAATTTCAATTGCCCATTCATCATAGCCAACCGATCGGATAAGCTTAATAATAGAAGCTTCATCATTTCCATAAATCGGTTTAGGATTGTTGAAATAAACAAATGTTAACGTAGCTATAATAACTAAAATCCCCAACACGGATAACATTCGGGTTTTCAATCTCCATCCCCCACTTAGTTTTCTATATTTTAACTACTTCTTAGCATCCACCAACTCAAACCGCTCACAAACTAAAAGCATATCTTCGGAATATTCCTTCCCAATCTTTCGCAACTCTTTTGTAAAGAACTCCACATGAACATCCCACCAATATTGATATGTACGGTCTCCTTCTCCCTCTGAAATTGCGAACTCTTCTGATACTTCGTTCATCGGCATGATTTGGACATCGACCGTTTTGATGATGGCGACAGGTTCGTCTTTACTGTTTAAAACGACGCTATAATCCTCTGTCGTTGGAAGTGGCTCATTCTCTACTTCATAAAAGACATAACCAGAACAAGTCGCTTTCTTCACACCATCAATCACTAGCTGTGCCAAATAGTCCGGACTTCCCCCGAACTGCCATGCAGTCACCCTTTCCGGCTTCTCTTGACCTTTCCAAAAATTATTCCAGTACTCTAAAGATGCTTGATTCATCATTATTCTCCTCCATTACTATGTAATTCATCAACCTTTTCGTATCCTCTGTTGCGACATTTTCAGAAAGCCTCGCAGCCGCAATGATTGGTGCCCATTCCAGAATTTCTGTTCTAGTCCAACCACTTTTCTCGCAATATAGCTCCAAATACAATTCCGCTATATCCACTGAAACTTGGGAATATAGTATGTAGGTACGACATACATCTGCCCGGGGATCACCTGCGCTGGCATCCACCCAATCAATGATGAACACCTCTTCCTCCGACTTTATCAAGTTGTAAAGGTGAAAATCTCCATGACAAAGTCTGTTTTCCACATTCAACGATGCCAATTTCTTTAATAACGAACCCTTAATCTTCTTATCCAAACCTTTTACAGATTCTATTTGCCGTTGGAGTTTTACATTCATAGGTTCCAATGCCTCCACACGCACATGATGAATCTCCATCTGTATATCAACGGACATCGTCAGAAAAGACTCCACTTGCTCCATGTTTTTCATCCAAAGTTCACCTAGTGTAACACCCTCCACATATTCCATGATGATTGCCTGTTTTCCATTTACATTTCTGACATCGATTACGTTGGGAACACGAAGGCCACTTCCATATGCAACCCTTTGTTTACGAGCCTCATATTCCGGTTCGGTATCTGGCAGGTGATCCTTAAAGATCTTAATAATTTTATTTCCACAAAGATAGATATTGGCAGTGTTTCCAGATGCAATAGGCTCTCCTAAGTTCATTGCACACTCCCTCCCTTTTAAAAGTACTCATAAAGGTTAATGAAATAGTCATAATCCCCTTTAGCCAAAATGCTGCTTCCATACCCTTCAAAAAAACATATCTTATCCGCTTCCCATTCAAATATCTCTGGTTTTGGCCTAATAGCCAAAGAAACATCATACCTTGGGTCGCCAAAAGCTCCACCGCTCCAGTCAATGATCCCTGTGACTATTCCGTTATGTACCAATACATTATCAACCGTCAAGTCTCCATGGATAAGGGTTTGTTTCCTTTTACCAGGTCGGTTTACCTTGATTTGTTCGAGCAAGTCTTCCGAACCATCCACCTCGTAGTTTTGAAGATTGTAAGCTGCTTGATACAGCATATCATCCAACCAACTCTTCTCAGTCTTTAAGGATTCTGGACACGGGGTCGCATGGATATCAGACACCACTTTGCCGAAGTTTATTAATAACTCTTCCCTTTTCCCTTTATTATGGGTCTTGGTTAACGCAGCCCTGACCGTTTCCCCCTCCAGATACTCAAGCAATGCCCAAGATTGTCCATTCACCTCCACAAATTTCTCGACTTTGGGAACAGGCAATGTGGTTTCCTGATTCAAGCTCTTTAATACCAATATCTCCTTCTTTAGCCACGCATTGAATTGTGGTGTCTTGGTCCGTTTTAAAGCATATCGACCGTTGTCACTTTGGATGATTCCAACATCAGAAGTACACCCTTGGCGGGGGAAGGTGATGGAATGGATGTTTCTCAGATGATCGGTTATTACAGTCGGTATTTCTTCAAGCTGAATTGGTTGCATCGTGATCACTCCATTTAATTAAATTCTATATAAAACGGAACCATCTCTTCCTTTAAACAATATTCAATCCGCTCCCTAAAATTCATATAAGTGACCATTTCCAACGCCTGCTCTACAGGGTAAAAACCAACTTCCAAACTCTCCGGTGAAGT
The DNA here is from genome assembly GCF_021991925.1 of Sutcliffiella horikoshii. Lineage (GTDB taxonomy): Bacteria > Bacillota > Bacilli > Bacillales > Bacillaceae_I > Sutcliffiella_A > Sutcliffiella_A horikoshii_F. The sequence continues at coordinate 96,533 of NZ_RXZI01000007.1, forward strand.
AGTTGGAGTCCCACCAACCGCTCTTGCCAAGAATAGCGTGTTACATATGGAGCCACTGACATTTTGAAAAACTCCACAGAATTTCACGATTTCCACGTCGATCCCCGACTCCTCCTTCGTCTCCCTAATGGCAGCAGCCTTCAACGACTCCCCCTCTTCCACTTGACCTCCTGGCATTTCCCATCCACGACGTGGACCTTTAATTAAAAGGACTTCATTCTTATCATTCAAAACAACTGTTGCTGCTGAAATAATGTGTTTCGGCGTCACTCTTTCTGTTTGTACCATTGATTTATTCCCCCCCTGTTATACCTGTATTGAATCAACTGACTTTCTATTCCCATGTATACTTCAGAACCAAATCTACTAATCTCGGTGAATCCTAGATTCTCCAACATATTTCTAGATCGCGTGTTGGCTTCATGCGTTTCCGCTTCAAATATATGCGTGGGGAACTTTTCGACTGCAAATTCCATTAATAGTTTCAGTGTTTCCGTACCGATTCCATGTCCCCATAACCCGCTTTCCCCTATTGCGATGCCAAGTTCAGCGGTATTCCCATTGATGTTTGCCAAATCTGCATAGCCGATTAATCTTGATTCATATTGGATTCCTAATCTTACAAAGTCTGGGGGCATATTATGTACACAATTAATCCACCAAGAATACAGCTCATCCTCGCTCCTATCGGTTTCCCAGCCATTCGCAAGGCAAAAAGCTTTATCATTGTTCCAATTTTTCACTACATGAAAGTCGTGGACCTGAAGTGCTCTTAATTCAATAAGGGGATCCCCAAGCTGCTTCACTGGTTTCTCACATCCTCTTGCTGGATTTCATGATATATCTCTGAAATTCATGATATAATCTCAGATTTCATGATATATTTCAGAATTTCATGATATATTTCCAAATTTCATGATATATCATTCTGTCATCCAAACTTCTTCTGTCCCATCATCAGGATTAGGGAAATTGCCCTCAAATTGTCCAACTGTAACTCGCTAATTTACACCAATGACACAATATTTCTCTAAAAACCCATTCAAAACCTGGTTATAGACCTCTGGTTGCTCGGAATGAACAAGATGTCCGGCAAATGGAATGACGGATAGGTGGATTTGGTTATTTAGCCGTGGGATAATGACAGCCCCCTTCGCTTCATTTCCATTTTCTTCTCCTACCATGAACAATGTTGGCATTTTCAACCCATCCAATTTGCCAGTTTCTTCAAAGGGATAGGAATCTTCTTTCGCAGCCAAATAGATGAACTCTTCCCAACCATCACCATGAAGCTGATCAAAGTAGACTCTGATTTGTTCATTTTCTAAAAGCGCATTTTGCTGACCAACCATATTTTGATGTATTTTCGACCAATTAGCAGGTTTCTCCGGCATTATCCCAGAGAGGGTTAACGTTTTCACTTTTTCAGGAAACCTTTTCGCCAAAAACAACGCAACCAATGCACCGATGGAACAGCCAACTATATGAGCAGATCCCACCTCTAAATGGTCGAGCGTTTCTTTTAAGTCATTTGCACTCTCCTCATAATAGTCAGAGAGGTCTCGGGATGTGGATTTCCCATGCCCCCTCAAGTCCGGCAAAACCACCTTATAGCGAGACTTAAAATACTCCCGCTGTTCTTCAAAGTCGGTCATCCCTGTTTGCAAACCCGTATGTAAAAAGACGATTGGTTCTCCATCTCCGAAAATCTCTGTATATAATAACATTTATCCCCGCCCCTTCCATCATTTTGAAATCATGGTTATTCTCTTGTACGAATTAGTACCAACTTTTCACTGTTATTGTTTGCCTTTAGAACCCTCCCATAATGATAGAATGTGCTTCTCCACTCTTTCTTTTTCTTTAACCGTCAACTCTTTTATACGAATATCCATTAACTCTTCATCTGGAATAAGAATCGCCGTAGGCTTGTTCAGTTCGTCTATATGTTCCCTATCATCTTCCACTCGGGTGACCATCGATTTATTAAATAGGGAGAACAAGACTTCTGTTTTAAGGTAGTTTCCATCCAGATCATAGTGGTCCTCGATAGCTTTTATAACCGTATCGATATGGTTATCGCTAGATTCTATGACTGTTAGGGCATTGACTTTTTTATACCCAACCACTTCAAATATTCCTTCTGCATTTTCTTCTAAAATTTCTGTTGAATAGACCTCGATATTGGTAGCTGTTTCAACACTGCTACAGGAAACACAAAAAATGAGTAGAAAGATCATGAAAACAATCTGTCCCCATGATTTCATCTCTTACCCACCATCACTTCCTCAAATGAATTCACAAACTCCTCCATTAACCTCAAACTTTCTTCCTCACTTGGCACGCTTGAAAGTATCTCTGCTTGAGTCATTACCTTTCCACCTTTGATCACCAGTTCGATTGCCCTCGTATTCTTTATATCTTCCAAAGGGTTGTTTGATAATAAAATCATATCTGCTTTGGCACCTGCCTTTATCTCACCAAGGTCCTCGCGCTTTATAGCCCTGGCCGCAACGCAGGTGGCAGCCCTGATAGCATTCAATTCACTGAAGCCAGCTTCTACGAACAATTCCAATTCCCGATGAAGAGCCATGCCTGGAAACGTCCAAACTCCTGCAGGCGTGTCCGTCCCAGCAACAACTGTTCCACCAAGGTCAAAGTATGCTTTAGCAATTGCCTTGTTCAGCACACTTTGCATTCCCATCTGTTTCAATGCCTCTTCATATTGGGAAAGCCTTTCCCACTGTTCAATCAATGACTTATTTTCATATACCTTCTTGACTATTTCATTGTCCGGATTCCAATGGTCCTTTAGTTTATTCATTTGATCAAATAAAACCATTGTTGGGCAAATCGCCACTCCATATGACAATAGCTCTCTACACACTTCCGTTATTTTTTCGAGGTCAGGCTTATTCCAATCCACCTCATCCCAGATTGATTTCTCGGCCTTCATACTCCAATTGGGGTATATCGCCTGGATGATCCCGGAGGCATGTTCATTCCACTTCACGCCGAATTTGGCAGCATCCAACGCATTAACTTCCGTAGAATGGATGAGGTCGCAACTGACTTCTTTATGGTAGAGGGAAGCTTCTTGGGCCACTTTTTCCATTAGTTCACCGGAAAGCCACCCATACACTTTAATGAAGTCCGCTCCTGCCTCCACCTGTCTCTTCACTTCTCCAATGACTACTTGCGAATTTTCTGCAATGATATTCCAAGGACTTGTTTCCCCCCAAAGTCCAGGCGGACCATCTATGACTCTATCAGCTGAAAACACCCTTGGTGTCATAGAATCATCAGGAGCCGTCATAAGCCCCTTCAATTCCAATACATTTCCCCCTGTATTCCTTACAGTAGTAATTCCAGCAGCTACAAATATCGGAGCAAACGATTCCTTGATATGCACATGCATGTCTATTAGGCCGGGAATCACCCACTTTTCATTTGCATCTATCACTTTGGAAACTTCATTAAGGGTATTTCCTGCAACAATATCCGCTATCATTCCATCCTTCATCAGAATGGATGCTTGATAAAAAACACCGGTATCAACATCTAGGACATTTGCGTCTTTTAGAAGAATCATCTCTTTCACCTCTCCCACAATCGACTCACTCCCACCAACACATTCCCATCAAACGACAACTTGTAAATATCCGGCATGTCCAAACCATTCCAAAACGAGAAATCATACTGTTTGTCAAAATGATTCATTATTAGCACCATGATGTTTCCATGCGTACCGATAGCTACGTTCTTTCCTGCATACTTGTCCAACAGGTGATGGATGACGCCCACACCTCTAGCCTGTGCTTCCATATTGGATTCGCCGCCTTCCCAGGCAAAGTTTGGCTCCTCCCAGACTTTTGTGATGGCTGCTGTGAAATCTTCGGCAGGCTCTCCTGTCAACGTCCGTTCTTTCAAATCTTCCATAATCTCAATCTCCAGATTGAAATGCTGTGCCACACCTTCCACTGTCTGAACAGCCCTTTTATAAGGACTCGAAACCACCACATCAATATTGTCAGGTTGGATCAAAGCTAATATTCTCTCAGCATCTATGTACCCTTTTTTTGATAAAGGCCGCTCCCATTCATCAGGTGTGTAAATCGAATGAGCATGCCTAACGAAATACAGATTTGTCAACATATTACCTCCTTCGTCAAACGGAAATTTCTTCTTTAAAATAGCTTGCTTTCGAAGGTCTTATAATGGTTATGAATAAAACAAGTGCAAACAAGGTAGAACTACCGGAAAATACTAAGCAAACAAATTGCAAGGAGAACACTTCAGCGGTAAATCCAAGTAATAGGGTAAGTGCAATTTGCACCATACCTTGGAACATTTCCGCGATACTAGCAAATCTTCCCATGATGTCAACAGGGACAGAGTTTTGGAAGAATGTCGCGTAGCCTGCATTGGCAAATGCCATGAAAAAGCCGAGGAATACAAATGCGGCCGTTGCAGTAAAAAAGTCGTAAGAGGCATAAAATGCTACATATCCGACAGAGGTCAAAAGCATACCGACTCCTAAATAAACTTTTAAGGATACTTTTTTTGCCACCAAAGCCGAAACAAACGCACCGCCCAAGGCTCCGAGTCCCGTTAAACTTACAATTAGCCCATAATCTCGATCGGACAACTCCAGAACTTGTTTGATGAAGGTCACCTCTTGTGAATCAAGTGCAAATCCAAGTAGCATAGCGGCTTGGAACAGGAGATAGACGGTGATGAAAAACCTTGCTTTCTTGGAGAAATCTTTGACTACCTTCCAATCCCTCAATAGAGTTTGCAGGCGGATCGGTTCCCGTTTGTTTTCCGCCTTCTCATCCACATCCGGCAACAAAAAAATGAAGAAAGCACACATCAAAAACGTTACTGCATTGATCAAGATACAGATGTCTGTACTCACATACATGATGAGGAACCCCGCAATGGCCGGTCCCAAAAGGAATGCACCTGAGCTTGTCATGCTTAATAGCGAGTTAAATCTTTTACGTTCGCTGACCGGAATAAGTTTCGTTATGTATACAGAAGAACTCGGCCCGAAAAATGCCCCGACCATATTGATAACTAATAAAATTAAATAGATAGTCCAAAGAGAATCAATGAAAGGTAGGAGAAATACGAATCCCCCTCGTACTACATCCACCCAGATCATCAACTTCCTTTTATTCACCCTATCAATGACACTTCCTGCCCACGTATTGGTTAATAAAATGGCAATAGGCCTGATTATGTATAAACCCGCAACCGCCGCTGCTGAACCTGTCATAGTTAAAATGGATATATTCAATGCAATTAAGTAAATCCAGCTCCCCAAATAAGAGATTCCAATTCCGGCAATCAGTAGAAACGGATATTTCCAAGAACTCATGCTATCACCCTTATCCAAAAATCAATCAAAAGAAAAGCATCGGTGTTCTCCCGATGCCTGTTTTACATATATTACTATATCATATTATTCTGAAAAATTTGCCGGTACTTTTTCAATTAACCTCCCACACTAGCGAAATTGAAAAATACGATTAAATAAATGGTGATTAAACTGAGGAACAGCACAGCAAGCCCCATAAATCCGGCCATCGCATATTTCCTTGTGCCCCGGTCGAGGAACATCCCTACCCCAAATGCGATGATGGCGGTAAACATCGGGTACCGCCACGGAATTCCCAGACTATGATAAGCACCTTCCATTTGGGAGGAAAATTCACCAATGAATTCAAAAATAAAAAGAGCTAATAAGATAAAACCAATTCCCACTGAAAATTTACTAAGGATGGTCAGCGTATTTTTCATTTGGTCCCCCTTTTCGTTAATCGTCCAACGGCAACTTTAACCTTGCTCCGTATAAACCATCTTGTTGATAATCCCAATAACGGCCGATAATACCGAGATTCATGGCTCTATTGTAGTATCCCAATTCATAAATTATTTTTCCTTCATTTAGAAAAAGGACTTTAAAATCCGGACTTTCAAAATTCATCGTAGCAGTGGAAAGTGACTCTGCATTTTCCAATTCGTTTATCAGTTCTTGAATGAAGGCTTGATCCGTTATCTCCAAAATGAGATTTTCCGTCTCCCATTCCAGCACTTCCAATCTCGTTATCTCGTGTTCTAGGTGAAAGTTATCTATTCTTTCAATTGGTTGATCGACGGACTCTTTGCATCCCGTTAAGATAGTACCGACAAACAATAAAGTCATGAATAATTTCATTAAATGAACTTCTCTATCAACCTTTTTCACCCACTACACTTCCCCAATAAACTCCACATAGTGAAAAATACCAAACTTTCGGACAAGGTAATTTCTCAACTCTCCCTGTGTCGCTTTTTCAATAGGCGGTTTGGTCAAGGTATATGCCTTCCCATTCAATTCTTCAAATTTCTCTTTGTCCACCCGGTTATGATATTCATCATCTACAATATCCGTTGTCAGCGCTATTATTGGATAGCCGCTGAAAAAGACGTATGTTCTTAGGGCAGTGTGGGGAGTGGAATGTAGTAATAAAACGATGCCAATTAGTGAGATTAGTATAATAAGATTCTTTTTCATCATTGCCTCCCGTTTTATATAGCCCTTTTAGATTCTGAATGAAAAAGTATATTGCCAAATGGAATTATCGCCAGTAGCAGAGTGCATAGTGCTGTAATAAAGAAGCCGATTGCATAGGATGGGATGTTCCCTTCTGGAACCTTGTCATTAATCTCCATTCCTAGAAAATACACACCCATACCATTCCCATCCACATTGGCACCAAGAGACCAGAGCTGGATACCCTCCATGATCAACAAAACGGTAAAGACTGTCAGTGTTATGGAAACAAACCATCGCAACGTTGAATTCATTTTTGCAATACCTCCTCTATTTACTATAAAATTATTCTGTAGCTACTAGGTCACAACGTCTCTCATCATGTTGTGCCTACTTAGTGAGAGTGTGAACTGCGCTCATTGCCTCTTTTGAAATTTCCCGTTACTTTTGCCATGATCAATTGCTTGGCTTTATCATCTTCGGCAGCTTCCATCCGCTTTAGGAATTTATTAGCTTCTTTTCCTTTAAGAACTTTTACTTGTCGATTTTCATAATCCAGGAAAATGGTGTTGTCCTTGGAGAGCCGGAAGCTGAAAGGTGATTCATCCAGGCGGTTTCTCTTATCGATATTTTCCATTATGCACCCTTTCCCTCTCGGACAACTCACCTAAATGTCCGAAGTTTTCGCGTTTTTGTCCGAAGTTTTTTGATAGTTGACCAAAGATTTCACAAAGGTGTCCGAAGATTTCGAAAAATTGATCGAACAAAATTATCAGGTGTCCAAACCTCTTCATTTCTTGTCCGAAGCATCCTTGCAAATGTCCAAAGTCCCTCGATGAGCATCTATTAAATGTCTGAAGTGAATCCAAATTTGTCCGAATGATTTTTATTAGGTGTATTTAGGTTAAAATTCATGGAATTTCGAGGTGAAGATTGCACAACCCATTAATAGCTTTAAAGGTTCTCCCCCGTCACTTTCTTATACACCCCAGCGCCTACCATCCCCACTCCTATTAAGAATAATGTCGGAACCATCAACCACATGACTGCCACTGCAGCAAAACCATCCCCTACACTTAACCCCACAAGTATGGCAACAATCCAGCTGAGGAATGGAGCAATGGAAAGCATCGTGATAAGTCCCCAGATGATGAGCACCTTATTCTGATACTTGCGGCTTAGAAAGACTCCCAAACCAATGGACAACACCAACACAATAATCGCTAAAGGCATGCTGACATCTACTCCTCCACATTTATAATAATCTTGCCTGTGTTCCTTCTTTGTTCCATTAATGTGTGGGCCTCTGCAACATCGCCCAATGAAAATTCGTGCCCCACTTTCATCTTCAATTGTCCATTGACCAATAATGGGATAACTTCTGAAGCCGTATCTTTCAAGAGATGTGGACGGAGTTTACGTGTTGTACCTAGACTGAAACCCAATATAGATCGGCAGCTTGAATGAAGGTCCACCGTTTTTACTTTTCCAACCTCTCCGCTTGAATTTCCAAAATGAACTAATCTCCCGTATGGAGCCAAACAGTTCAAACTGTTTTCTGTCACCACACCCGAAACGGAATCGAGAATGATATCAATCCCTTTGCCATCTGTCAGCTCATTCGCCTTACTCGCAAAGTCTTCTTCTTCATAACATATGACAAAATCAGCTCCACTTTCCCTTGCCACTTGTACTTTCTCTCTACTTCCCACTGTGCCGATCACAAGACCCGCTCCCATCATTTTCGCCAGTTGAATGGCGGTTGTTCCTACTCCACCGGCTGCGGCATGGACCAAGACCGACTCTCCTTCTGAGATTTGTGCTACATGATGGAGCAATCGATGTGCGAGAAAAGAAACAACTGGAGCCGCGGCTGCCAATCTAAAGTCAAGTTCATCAGGGATTGGGAAAACTAGTGCCTCTTTTGCCACCACATATTCTGCATAGGATCCGTTCTTCGGGAAAGCGATAACCCGTTGACCCTTTTCCAATCCTGTGACCCCTGTTCCAACTTTTTCTATGTAACCAGTAGCATCTAAGCCTGGTATATATGGTAATGTCGCACCTTTCTTCCCATATCTAGATTTAATATCTGCGTAGTTGACGCTTGTCTTTTCGACTTTTATCAATACTTCATTATCATCTATACTGGGAATGGCTATTTCCTGTAGCTTAAGAAACTCCGTTCCACCAAACCCTGTAACCATTAAAGCTTTCATTACGCACCCATCCTTTCTATCCCACGTTCTCCCAAAAAAACATTCAACCCATATAAATTCCATATAGTGGGTTTTTTTTCCTTCTTTCCATATAGATTTATCTTCTCTTTCGCACATATCTTTCACTATTGTTTTCTAGTAGTATAGTAAGTAGATAAGATATTAAAAGATTGAAGGGGTGATCACTTGAAAAGCAGAATGAATAGTCTGTTTAATGAGCAAAGGAATATTCATGTTCTTTATTCCTACGAAGGAAGGGAGCATTACTTGGAGATGTTAGTAGATTTTGTCCAATCAGGTGTATCAGCAGGAGACCATGTCATTGTGATTGAAAATCAAAGAATTTATCCAATACTACAACAGAAGCTGAGCACTCGTTTATCAGAAGAACAAATGAAGTTAGTCAAATGGGTGAATAATTTTGATTTCTATTTTTCAAGTGGAAGCTACCATCCCCCTGCGATATATAATTACTTTGTAAAAACTATTCAGAAGTTAGTAGAAGAGCAACTACCATTTCGCTCATGGGCACATGTAGAGTGGGGAACAATGGACGGTCCTTTGCATATCGTTGAGGACCTTGAGCGTATCGTAGATGAAGCCGTTCACCAACTCGACTTTCCCTTAGTTTGTGCTTATGAAGGTGCCAAAATGCCGAATTATCTCAGGAAAATTCTATTAGAAACTCATCCATATATTCTGATGGAAGATGAATTGGTAGTTTCAGAACTATATCAACCAATTATAAATAAATGATTAAAAAGAGGGAGCTTATTAAATGGATAAGCTCCCCTTTTCTATCTTATTCCCACCACCATGCTTGCGTTCCATATGGATACTCAACTCGGCTATCCATATGCGTAAAGCTACCTTCACTATAGATCCCACTAAAACCGGAGCTTTTCGCAGCATTTCGTACAGTAGTAGTACTTACACCGGAAACGCTGATGTCGGCAGCAATCCCATAAGTGTGCTGACTGTTTGATGCTCCACCAACATTGCGATTGTGAGAGATGCTTCTAAATCCGGAATTGACATTCATTGGGCGATTCCCTAGTTTTACACGTATCGCTTCAAGTTTGTACATCATTCGACGCACGTTTTCCTGCACAGTTGCCGCCGATACATTCCCACCGTTAAAGCCGCTTCCATCTTTAGAATAAAATTCACTGTAACTGAAGTGTTTCGTTCCATTTGGTGATTCCAACTCGTTTAATTTTGCTTGTGTCTGTGGTCCGACTATCCCATCTGCCGACAATCCGTAAGCACGCTGAAAACGGATGACTGCCGCTTTCGTTCCTGGTCCGAATTGGCCGTCCACACTAACGACTGTCTGTTGCGGAGAATCAGCTGCCCAACCAGCTACCCTGATCTGCAATTCCCTTACATCTGCTCCACTAGAACCTTCACTAAGCGTCCTTGTCCAGTTATAAGCAGAAGCCTCTTCAGCGGTGACCAGTGACAATACCATCCCAAGCATCAAAGTGAAACTGAAAGCCAACATCTTCTGATACACGTTTACCATCTTTCCATCTCTCCCAACCACAATAGTTTTTTGAATGACTTGTTCAAATCAAACTGCAGCCCCGACAACGATTGATTGCTAGAATAAGAGATTACTAGATTTGAAGTATGTATGATACCTCCTTTATTATTTTTGAGAAACTCCACTGCGTTTATAGGAGGCCACTGAAAAAGTACATTATTTTAGTAATCTGTTTCATACCGCTGTTGATTTCCGCAAACGGCTTCGCTTTCCGCGGGGCGACCTTGAGCCTCCTCGGGCTACGCCCTGCGGGGTCTCAAGAATGTCGCTACTCCCCCGCAGGAGTCTTCGCCTATTGCTCCAATCAACAGCTAAAAATTGTAATAATGATAAGTTATTGGTTTTTTCAGTGGCCTTCGTTAATAGAAGAGTTCTAGTAATAAATATAAAGTATTTCTACTAGCAATAGTAAAAATATTCCTATAAGAATAGGAGAAATTTGTAGATGTATGAGGCGGGTTTCGCTTCGCATAGCGCTTCCAAAGCGCGCTTTGATAACCCTACACCTCTTTTTCTGCTGCATGGGTCTTGTACCAGGCACTCCTCCCTCTCCCAACAAAAAAAGCCCAGTCAAGATGAAAGAGTCACCCACTCTTTCTCTCAACTGAACTTTATTCTCTCCACCTTTAGTGATGACTCCCATGGTCTCCATGATCCCCGCCATCATGCGGCTCTTCTTCCACTTCACTTTCCATAATAGCATCTATCTCTTCTTGACTCAGATCACCGACCACCAATTGCTTGGTTGGCATGACGTGCATATCACGTGCGGTCACGTGGGATTGAACACGATATACTCCATTTTCTTTAAAAGAATGCTTCACTTCGTAAACTCCATCCCCAACATGTTCTGCATCAAGAAGTAGACTGTTCTCTTTTCCTTTTTCCACATTCCAAATTTCAATTTGCACTTCCTGGGCGTCTTCCACCTTCTCTTCCCCCTGTGTGACAAGGGTCTTAACTACAACCTCTTCCCCTTCATCCACTTTTTCCGGGAATTGAATTTCAACCTGGACAATTTCTAAAGAAGTCTCCTCTTCAGGTGCACTTGTACATCCAACCAATAACAATAAAAATGGAACAACAATTAGAATTATTTTTTTCATATCAACACTACACCTTTCTTACCCTAACCAGGCTTTCAAACGTTTTATTCTTACAAACACAAGTTTATCCAATAGCAATACCACGATAATGGAGATTCCCACCAATGGCATGATAAGACCAAGCAGCAACATAATAATGGTAACAGCTCTTTTTGTCTTGATATCTACATTTCGGCCTGGTGCACCTAAGCCATTTTCTGGCTTTCTTTTCCTCCACATAACGAAGGAGCTCACCATCATCCCGATTAAACCGATACATAAAATAAGTCCCAACAACTGATTGGTCAAGCCGAATAATTTTCCTTCATGTAAAGCAATTCCTAATGTGATTGCTTTCCCCATCACTCCATAATCCGCATATCTGACATCTGTCAGGACCGCACCACTGTATTGGTCCACATGTAACGTTGCATTATCAAACGGTCTGGAATGGGAAGTAGCAATGGTAAACACACCGCTCTCGCCTTGTGGTGAGGAAATGGTGTATGGTTTTTGGATTCCCTTCATTTCTGCAATGCCTGCCGCGTCATTTAGTGTCAAAGGCACATATTGATTGTTTACCGATGAAGGTACCGGAACATTTTCCGCAGCCCAAGGTACATTTTCGGCAACATCTTTTGTCACCGTGACGGATTCAGGTTTTGGTCCAAAGCTGAAAGAAAATGCCGGATAACCGGTATTTGTCGCAGTTGCCACTCGGTTGATCTGTTCTCCCATCACCCCGGACCACGGCAGTCCAGTCAATATCAACACCAATAGCCCGAGGGACAGCCAGAATGCTGGAACCGCATGCATATCACGCCAGAACACCCGCCCTTTGCTTCGTAATCTTGGAAGAACAGTTCCCCATATAGAGGCACGGTTTCTCGGCCACCAAATATACAGTCCTGTCAAAATAAGTATGATGGCCCAACAGGCAGCAAGCTCCACGAAGCGGTTGGCAACCGTTCCTCCAACAATCAGCTCGCTGTGTAGCTTTTTGAAAATAGTCATTAGCTCTTTTTCAACAGGCAAATCACCCATGACCTGCCCAGAATACGCATCAACAAAAACACTGACGGGTTTGCCATCTAACATGGTAGAGAACTTTGTTGTACGTTCTTCCTGGTCAAAAATAGATACTCCACTTATAGAAACCCCGGGATATGCTTCGCGCACCTTTTCTGCTTGTGCATTTACGGACAACCGTGTTCCCTGTGTCTCTTCTACATAATGAAGGTCTTGGTAGATATATGATTCTATCTGTGGCTTAAATAAGTACACGGCACCACTGAATGCCAAAATAATTAAAAAAGGAGCAAAAATGATCCCAGCATAAAAGTGCCATCTCCACATGGTCTGGTAGAGGCCGTTTCTGGTCTGATTTTTCTCCTTTTCTTGCTTTGTTTTCTTTTCCATAAGCATACTCCTTCAACTTTTCATCGTATGCTTATATTCTGACAGTCAAATGTGAAAAAAGAATGAAGGATTATAAAAATTATGTAAGCATCGCTTGTGATTTCTGCAGGACGCTAGTGTACCTCCTCGCATGCCTGCGGGATTTCCTCTAAGAGTCGCCTCCCGCCTGAGCTCCAAGCACCAGCCAGTATTATTTATTTACTGGACTAAAAATCGAACAACGGAATTTCAACTGTCACGACTGTTCCTTTTCCAAGCTCTGAATCAACTGTGATCTTGCCTTCATGCTTGTTGATAATCTGCTGAACGATGGAGAGACCAAGGCCGGTTCCACCGCTTTTTCTTGTGCGGGCTTTTTCTACTCGATAAAACCTTTCAAAAATATAGGGAACATCCTCTTCTGGAATCCCTATCCCTTCATCCTCCAATTTAAGGACTCCCATCGTGCTTTCCTCCACCACAGATATTCGTATCGTCTTTTTTTCATTCGTAAATTTTATGGCATTACTCAAAAGATTTTCCATCACTTGATCAAGTCTCCTGTAATCACCAGTCACGACCACCTCTTCATCAAGTTGGACCTCCGTTACTAAATCCTTGTCATCCAGCTTTAAGCGAAAGCGTCCCAGCACTTCTTTTACCAGTTCCGCCAGTATGATTGGTTCCTTGTTCATTGGATAGGAGTCTCCCTCGAGCTGCGCAAGATCCAGAAGATCGTGGACAAGGCGATCCATTCTATCTGTTTCTTTTGTAACTGTTTCCACATATTTTTCTGTGGTTATGATGCCCTCGCCCAAAGCCTCACTGTACCCTTTAAGATAGCTGATCGGCGTCCTTAATTCGTGGGATACATTGCCTAGGAATTCACGTCTGTTCCTGTCTACTTCCTCAAGTGTGGAGGACATCGTATTGATGGACCTTCCGAGACTCGCGATTTCATCTTCCCCTTTTAGCGACAACCTTTTAGTAAAATCCCCTTGCGCAATGTCCTTTGCCACTTTCTCCATCTGTTTGATGGGGCGTACAATTCTATTTGTCATTTTTGTTCCTACAAAAGTAAGAAGCAGGATCAGCAAAACCATTCCAATCAAAAGTAAGCTTCTAATTGGTTGAAAAGCTTCGGCAATCGCAGTAAGAGGCATATAGAGGAAAATGACGGCTTCCAGTCTATCGTTCATTTGTAATGGTATAACAACGGCACGTATTTCCTGATCTAACCCGGTATGGAATTTTGTAAAAGTCAATGTCTTGCCCTTCAGCAATTCCTGCCTTTCGTTGAAAGTGATAAGGTTCTCTTCAGCAAACGAATCAAAAGGTGCCCCACTTGCAAGCTGCATCGGATCATCTGTAAAGATAATGGAAGTTTCAGAGCTTTGCTCCAACCAGTCCAGCCGATCTGAAAAGGTATCCCGGCTCTCTTCATAATAGGCCTGTTCCAAGGTTTCCCCCTGTTTCATCAACATATCTGTCTGCTTTCCTATATATAAAGTTTGATAAAGGTAATAGGAGACCCCACCTACCAGGATGATGGTCACCACAGACACGGATAGGATGGTCAACCAGATTTTATTCCGGATGGATAAAGGCTTCATGCCTTATCACCTTCAAATTTATAACCGATTCCCCAAACTGTTTTTATTTTAGAACCTGCCTCTTTAAGCTTGAACCGCAATGTCTTCACGTGTGTATCCACCGTACGATAAGAACCCTTCTCCGGGTCCAGTCCCCAGATGACATCATGGAGTTGTTCTCTTGTGAACACCTTTCCTTCATGCTCCATTAAAAATAATAATAAGTCATATTCCCTTCTTGCAAGGTTGATCCTTTCCTCCCCGATTAGGACCTGCCGGGCGCTTTTCTGTACGGTTATCTCTGAATGGGAGACCACATCAAAGAATGCCTGGTTGGAACGTCGTAACAATGCCTCCACCCTTGCTAGGAGTTCTTGTGGACTAAAAGGCTTCATCACATAATCATCCGCTCCAAGCTTTAGGCCTCTTACCTTGTCCCATTCATCACTTTTAGCTGTCAACATCAGGATCGGCATCATGTATTTTTCACGGATTTTTTTACAAGCAGTGAAACCGTCCATGACCGGCATCATCACATCAAGAATAATTAGGTCCACCTCGTGATCGTAAAGTATATCAAGCGCCTCTTCCCCGTTTTCGGCATGGAGAACTTGATAGTCTTCCTTTTTCAGATAGATGCCAAGCATTTCTCTCATATCTGCTTCATCATCCACTACTAATACGTGAAAGGCTCTCTTCATTCGCCATCGCCTCCTTTAAATAACAAGAATGGTCCTTCTGCAACTTTAAATTTATCTTTGATCTCCAGGCTTTCTGTATCTAAGACCAACACCTCGTCACCATCAAGGCTTGAAATATATAAGTTTGAATCATCTGCCATCATATAGCTTGGGTTATCCCCTATATTGATTTTCTTTTCTACCTCATAAGTATTTGCGTTTAATTTAGTTAAACTGTGATCCCCGTGACTCAACACATAGATGGATGAATGAGGGTCAAACTGAGAGATTTGAATGGGCATCAATCCCGTCTTTCTTGTTAACACTTCTTCCCCAGTCGTGGGATCATAGGCGAATACCTTTTCATTCATTTCACCCGTCGCCCCGTGACCTCCTGTCCATATGTACTTACCGTCAAAATGCAATCCTTCAGGTCTTGCATTCACCGAAAACGAGCGGGTTATATTATTGGTACTGCCATCCAACACGTATACCTCCCCACTTCCAGCCGAAAGGACAAATAGGTTTTCTCCATCTTTCACAATCTTGGAAGGATATTCTCCTACACCGATTTCCTGAATGACCTTTTTCCTTTTCATATCTATCACTTGTAACGTATTTGTCTTCCCATTGACGGTATAAAGCGATGTATGTTCCTGATCATATAGCAGTTCAAGGACCCCCTCCTCGACCTCCATGAATTCGGTAACCTTTTTTTCTGTTGTGTTAATCTCATAAAGTGTTTCACTTTCCTTGACGGAAGCTATGAATTTTCCGGGTTCTATTTCGACAATAGAGGAAAATCTAAAAGGCAGACTGATTTTCTCCTGATTCCCTGAGGAAAGGTCCAACGCCGTTATCGCGTTCTCTTTTAAGTGGCTGACATAGATGAGGGACTCTGGGTTGTTTGATTTCGGCAGTGCGATGTCAGAGCTTGTACATGCGGATAATACAGCTACCAATAATGCCGCCATTATAATAAAAGGATTCTTCATCCGTGACACTCCTAAACAGAAATAGTAACCCTTATTTTACTCCAAAATTGTGAATAAAGTGTGAGTAAAGGAAGGTTATTGTAGTTTTTTAAAAGCCAATTTTCGGTGGTATGCTGAATGTAATTGATGTGGTAGGTGTTGCTTTGGAAGGTCTGGTCCAAATGTCCGAAGATTTTGGGGTTTTGACCGAAGATTCTGCTTACTTTTCCAAAGATTTTCATAAGTTGTCCATAGTTTCGCGATCTTTGTCCGAACCTAAATTTACAATGTCCAAACACCTGTTAAAAGTTGTCCGGAACCCTCCCTTACTTTGTCCGAATCCCTCTTGATTACATCGTTATTATATCCGAAGAACGAAGAAATGTGTCCGAACCATATTTTCACCAGCAAAAATACAGGATAATCCCCTTAATAAACCTCAAAAAAGTGATCCTATCATTAGAATCACCATGTAGATGTCTGTCATTCAACTGTATCACGAATATAAATGAAAACCCTCCTTTCAACTACCATATTTATTCCGATAATTCCCCAAAGTTTGCAGAGGCCATATATACTTATAGCTATGATAATGGATATAGTATCCGCCGGGAATCGCAGCGCCTGTGGGATATTCGGTTCTCCAATCAGATGCTTCCATCAAACCTGTTAATGCATGTATCCCTTTTTCTATCTGGGGAGTTGGTTTTTCCGAACTGGCAATCAATGCATCCAATGCCCAGGCTGTTTGAGAAGGGGTGCTATGATGAAGTGGGACATAATGATTCCGAATATCACTTGAGCAGGATTCTCCCCAGCCGCCATCTCTATTCTGAATGGAGAGGAGCCAGTTTACCGCATTGCCGACCATTGGATCTGTACTTGGCACACCTACTGCCTTCAATCCGGTCACAGCCGCCCAAGTCCCATAGATATAACAGTTTCCCCAACGGCCGTACCAGGAGCCATCTTCTTGTTGATGATGTTCTAGCCACTTAATTGCTTCTCTGATCTTTTCGGAATCCTTTGACATGGTGGTGTACTTACCAAGGAAGTATAGGGTTCTGCCAGTTAGGTCTGCGGTGGATGGATCAAAAAGCACTCTATCCTCGTAGCGGAATGGAATAAGGGAGAGGAGGTAGTTATCTGTATTCTTTTCAAATGCCGACCAGCCTCCGTCATCATTTTGCATGGAAAGGAGCCACCGCACTCCCTTGTTCCAGGCTTCTCTATACCGTCCATCAGATTGCGCTAAGACTGTGACAACCCTTAAAGCCGCCGTTGTATCATCTATATCTGGAACGATGGTGTTGATATCGGAGAATCCCCATCCACCTGGTGGGACATCGGGATTATTCACCGCCCAGTCTCCATACTTATCATGTTGCCTGGAAAGAAGATATGCACCGGCTTTGGTGATGGCATCATTATGTACCGGAACTCCGGCATTGATTATTGCTCCTGTCAAAAGTGCTGTATCCCAAACAGTGGAAGGGGAATTCTGAACAAAGATGGGGTCGCCGGCGCCGGATAGATTTCTACATAGATAGGACTTCATTCCCCAAAAAGCATTTTTAATTATCGGGTGGTCCTTATCGTAACCAAGTGCCATTAAGGAATAAATCATAAAAAAGCTTGCACTAAAATAACTGTACAGGGTACCATTTTCCTCGATTCTATCCAACATGTAGTTCTCGGCATTTTTGAAGGCTTTTCTTTGAAGTTCTCTAGGAGTGGAGGCAAGTTTCTTTACGCTATTTTTTACATAGTGATGGAGGATTTTCAAACCATCTAGCAACCGATGATCCTCTTCTTTCTCTTCCCTTGATGGAAGATGAGACAGTTTCGGAGTCTGTTCATGCACAACGGATGTGTCCAAATTACTGCAAACGATGATAGGTATCCAGTGTGCCCTTGCATAACCAACAAGGTTATAGATATTGATGGGAGCCCATTTGGGGATGATCATAATTTCTATCGGTATGCTCTTCACAATCGTAGGCCATTTTATCTGCCCATTCAATGCCAGCATCATTTTTGTCAGCCAATCACTTTTAGCAAGTCCACCATGATCCAAGATGAAACGTTCCGCCTTAAGCATATTGGCATCGTCTTTTGTAACGTAGCCTGAATACAATAAGGAAAAATACGCCTCTATTGTGGCACTTAGATTGCTTTCCTTTTCATCTGTGTAAACCTTCCACGATCCATTTGGCGCTTGCTTGGATCTGATTCGTTCGACAAGAGCCATGACAAGCTTTTCCTCATTTGTCCATTTAAGCGTTCTTATCAAGATGATCATATAAGCATCTGTCATGATGCTGCTTCCCTCAAAGCAAAATTCCCATGAACCATTATCCGATTGCTTCCTAAGAAGGTCACCTATACAGTCATTTAGCGAGGCGTTTACTTTATCAATCGTCTTCATATTCCCCTCCAGATGTATACGTTTTTATACACCATATGTAGGTTTAAAGAATTTAGAAGGGTATTCAAAAGGCTATATTAACGGGAAACTTCCACGAATTTTTCCTGTACTCTTATTTGCTTCTAGAATCAGTTGGTCGATTTCCCTATTTATCGTTATCAGTCTCTCATGTAATCTGTGGATATCTTCTCCCCTTTTTAAATTTTCAAGCCTTTTCATTTCTCTTTCCAAATGTACCATTTTCAATTTCGTATCAGATATCGAATTTTTAAAGTTCATTTTCCGTCCCCTCCTGTTATTACCAACTTTGCTCCTAATTTGTTCGGAAAACAACTTTTAATGTGTTGTGGGTATTTAAGAAAAATACGATTGAAATGAGTCACCCATTCCGTTATAATTTGTTTGGGAAATTGAATAATAAAATGTTACATGTGGATTTTTCTAGAGATCACTCTATTTTCGCCACACGACTGTCTTCGGACAGTCGTGTGGCTTTTTTGTATGTAGACATCATGAAAGCGGGAGTGAGGAAACAGTATGAAGACTTGGCATTATGCGTTGATTGTATTTTTAGGTGGCTGTTGCCTGGGGATCCTGTCTACATTTGTGAAGCTTGCATATGCTGCAGGTTATTCCATGGTCGAGGTCACAGGTAGCCAGGTGTTGGTGGGTACCATCATTATTTGGGTTGTCAGTTTCTTAAGTCGAAAGAAAAAACTCCATGTCATACAAACACTTAAGCTTGTGTTGGCAGGGATACCGATGGGACTAACAGGATTGCTTTACTATCAATCCTTGCAAACACTTGAAGCTTCCCTGGCTATCATTTGTTTGTTTCAATTTATTTGGATTGGGACATTGATTGAGTGGATCTTTTATAAGAAGCGTCCTTCATCAGGGAAGGTTTTCTCTATTATGATCTTACTTTCAGGATCTGTTTTAGCAGCCGGAGTTTTTTGGGGAAGTGTTGTATCCATTTCATGGCAGGGAGTTTTGTGGGGAGTATTTGCTGCATTGACTTTTGCCATATTTATCTTTTTGAGCGGGATCATAGGCAAAGATACCCCTGCGATTCAAAAAAGTGCCCTTCTTTCCACCGGAGGCTTGATGGTTACTTTTACCTTGTTTCCCCCTTTATTTTTATTAGATTTACAAACTGTAATAGGAATGGCTCCTTATGGATTAATTCTGGGTATATTTGGGGTGGTACTTCCCCCATTACTATTTTCCATCGGGATGCCGCATGTGGGACCAGGACTTGGAACGATCCTTACAGCCTCTGAACTCCCTGTAGCAGTGACCATGTCGGCCCTTGTATTATCCGAACATATTAGTGGGTATCAATGGTTGGGAGTTATGCTTATTCTAGGCGGGATCATGATTGGGAATATGAAACAGAAGCTCCCTCAAACAAATATGTCTTATGTAAGGCGCGATTAAATTATGTGGAAGGAACAATAACAGATGACACCTGGTAACAGGTAGTTCATTGAACTCCTCCTGGTGTTTGCTTTTGTTTTTCAAGTAGCGATTTCTCGAGACTTACAATGTATTTGTAGAATCGTAATAGAATCAAAAGCAAGATTACATCTTCCACCATTGAATAATGCAACTTCCACCAACCATAGTTAAAATATCCATATGGTTCAGGTAGCAAAGCAATAATTTCATAAATAATAATGGCGAAAACCCAGGCACAGAAATAGAGAATTTGTTTGGAAACCTTCTCTTTAAAAGGAAAAAAGTTAAGGAACAAGATATTTACCGGGGGAATTAATACGATATGAGCCAATAGCCCTGCCCAATCAATTCCCTTATTGAAATACCAATATCCCCCCAACTTAAATTCCACAATCAAATCATGTACTAACTGAAAAGAAATCGTAAACAACCAAATGTGTACCATTTGGTTCCGAGATAATTTCTTATTTACTTTCCATGCAATAAAATTAAATAATAAAATGGCGAGAATTAGTCCTATCATGATTTGTCCTTTTCATGGAAACTTAGTATGGATGTATGAAAAAAAATAGTCCTTATATGTATTTTCTTGGTTCCTCCTTGAAATTATTCATACGACAAACAAAAATCAAAAAAAAGAAACTTATCATTATCCGGATAAGTTTCTTTTTAGATGAGACTTGGAGTATTAATCACCACTATCTCTGGTTGACCTCTGGTAAATAGGCGATTTGTTGAATAACCCCTTCTGACCTGTTGTTTCTATTTCAATATCTACTTTTACATTAAATAAGGCTTCTTTAAACCCTTTTTCATTCCATTCCAACGATTCAAAAAAGGGTTGATCTTTTATCCATATCCTATGTCCTAACAACCATGGTTCCACATTTGCCTTCTTCATTTTCTCAATCGTTTGTTCTATATCCGTTTTTATTTCTTGATTTAATTGAGCTTCTAGCTTTTCAATAAAATCTTTAGATGTTTCCCCTGCGGAAAGCTCAACAATGTTTCCCTCTCCTGTTACATGAATGTCGAATGAAACAGGAGAGGTCATTGTTAACTCTACATCACTTTCCAGCATGATCCTAGATAATGAAACTGATACCTCTTTTTCACTAGATTCCAGATGAGTGATATAGTTCATTTCTTCTACTTTCTCACCTTTTATCAACTGGCTTGCCGCAACCTCATTCCCCAGTAATTTTTCTACCAATTTATCTTCCTTTAATACGCCCATGTCCGCAATGATTATTTCACTGTCTATGGTTTGAGCAAGGGGTATCACCGCGGCTGCTGAGACCGTGTTTCGATCCCTTCTATATTGGAAAACCTTAATTGGCTGTGTACGAGAAAGCTTTTTATCAGCGAGGAAGAATCGGTTAACATATAGTGCCGGTAACTTAATCAGTGAGGACTCTGATTTTAAAAATTTGCTAGCATCCTCGTCCTTGCTTATGATAAGAAAGACCTTGTTCCCTATGTCGGGTATTCTGTCCACCAAGTCCAACGAACCGTTGATACTTGATGCCGCAATCTTCTCTGAAATCACAATAACCTTTAGGTGGCCAAAAAATAATACATTGGGTGTCTTGGATTCCAAATTGGTGAGTGCTTCCCATACAGTATCTCCTTCACTCCTCAACACCTCAAACTGCCCTGACTTAGCAGGACCTCCCCCTCCGTTTTCCCCTTCCCCTAGAATAGGTAACTGGATGCTGATTTTATACTTTTTTTGCTCTCCTTGATCAATAGATATCCCTAATACCATTCCTCTTTGGTCAATTTCACGCATATCATTGCAACCGCTCAGACATAACATTAACAGGATGGCCAACCATAATGAATTTTTCCCCTTCATGAAACCATCTCCCGAGAGTTTCGATGTCTTAGGATGACAAAGAGCAATAGTAGACTAGGAACTAGCAAAGAAGCTACTAAGACATTAACATTATAAATTTGCCATCCTTCCATGAAGTGAAAAGGGACCCAATTCGCATATAAAAAAAATAAAGGAGTAATGGATGCTATTAATAGCCACCTCTTCACCTTTGGAAATAATTGCTCTAACAAATAGATCGAAAACCAAAATAGGATGCAGGAGACCTTTATAAAAGAGATGACCCAAAATCCTAAAAATAAGAGGTCCATCCGTTCTAGCAACCCAGTACTGGGTGTAATCGATTGAACCAACGTAATGATAGGTGAGATGAGATGGATTGCTTCTTCATAACCGAAAACTCCTAATACAACCAAACTCAGAGATACATAAATTAACATGATACATAATAATCCTGCACTCATTGCACGTAACGCTTTTTCCTCCCGTTTTACATATTGAATAAAGCCAAGGAGGGTAACTATTCCTCCGTACCGAGCAGCATCTGATATAGAACTCTTTAGAAAAATAGGTAATTCTACATTCATAACCGGTGGAATGAGTATCCAATTGAAATATTCACTAAAAAACCCCCAAGTCAAAAATGTCCCAAGTAATATTATTTCTGCGACTACAAAAAACGAAACAAACCTAACGATTGTCAATAATCCATAATGAACAGCAATAGAGATAAGCAGAATAAAAGGTAATATGATAAAAAATGTAGGGGTGGTTTTTAACATAAATGTTCGTACCAGAAAAGTTAGATCTTGAGTTACTTTCATCGTGCTGAAAATGGAACTGAGTATCAAGTAGGGCAAACTGATGAAATATACGAGAGAGCCTGCTTGTTTTCTCAATATCTTGAAAAAGTCGCTATTATCATATAACCGGAAGTATCTGGATATCAGCCATATCAAAAAAAAGTAGGGGATGGATGTAAGAATCAGCTTTAACCAGGCACTTCTGATTTCCCCATCTGCCACGTAAGGTAAAAAGGCTACTCCCATCGTTACGGTGGATGAAAACGTAAAGGCAAACAAATCAAAGGCTCGAAATTGATGAATAGTACCACGCAAAACTACCATCCTCCTTTCACTTTGTTTTAGAGAATTGGTTATTTCTTAATCTAGAAAAAATATTCAATAATTCTTTCGGATTAAGAGGGGTTGCTGGAGATAAATAGGGTTTACCAAAAGAACTAAGGTTACAAAGATGAAATGTAAGATACGCTATACCAATGGTCAAGCCGAATATTCCTAATAATGCAGACAGGATTAGTAATAGATACCTGGATATCCTCCACGAAGAAATCAGGTGCCAAGTTGGAAGTGTAAACGATGTTATGGCAGTGGAGGCACTGACGATAATCATTGTTGTACTAACTAAGCCAGCATCTACAGCTGCCTGACCAACAACAAGCCCCCCTACAATACCAATGGTTTGTCCTACAAAACTAGGTAGCCTAAGACTTGCCTCTACTAAAACATCCAATGCAAAGATCATCATGATCGCTTCCAAGTAAATAGGAAATGGAATGTTATTTCTGGAATCAGCGATTGTTAAGGCCAGTGTGGTTGGAAGTAGTTCTGGATGATATCCGACTAATGACACATATAGCGCTGGAAGAATGGTCGCTACTAGTATGGACACGATCCTTAGCATGCGGATAAAGGTATTATCCAATGCCATTCGGAAGTTATCTGGACTTATTTCAATTAGATTAAATAAGGTAGCTGGCAGTACGACACTGAAGGTAGAATTATCCACTACCAACACAATCTTTCCCTGTCCTAATGCAATGGAGATATAATCTGGGCGCTCTGTTTCATATACCTGTGGGAACACAGACATAGGATGATCCACTATCTTTTTGGCAAGCTCCCCACCATCATTCAATTGCTCCATTTTTACATTTTCCAATCTGCTAGTTACCATTTCCAACAGTTCAGGGTCTACATATTCATCTAAATATAATAATCCAACGTGGGTGTGACTTAAGGATCCCACTGTAAATTCTTTTAACTTCAGCCTTGGATCCTTAATCAGCTTACGAATTAAGGATATATTTGTTCTGCTATCTTCAATAAAACCGATTTTGGGTCCATATACTTGAAACTGCGTCGTCGGTTCTGTTAAGTTCCGTTGTTCTTTTTTTTCATAGTTCAGCAAGAAAGGTGCTTCACCGGGGAAATGAAGGATTACATGCCCTTCCAAGCATCCTTGAATACATGACTTCCAAGATTGCGCCTGATAGTAATCATAGTTTTCTATATTACCTTTCACTTCTTCCACTTTAAATTTATCTATAAGTAGAAGCTGTTCTTCCAATTTTGTAACATCCGTTATTCCTGATATGTAATAAACATATATACCGGATTGTTCGTTAGCAGGGATAAATCTAGTTTGAAAATCACCTACATCTTCAAAAACAAGTTCTATTGTTTCCCGAAAAGACTTTTGGTCTCTTGAATGGCTGAAATCATCTACTTGTATTTTCTTTTTTAAGTACTCATCATAGTTTGGTGAGTTTGAATGCTGTTTATTGTTCTTGGATGGTCTGCTATTAAACACATGATTACCTCATTTTTTGTAAGGGCTACAGGTTAGATTTTCCGATTAAATGTTCTAAGCAGTATTATTTTACTTATCTCTTTTTTTATTCAGGTAAAGAATATATTAAAAGGGGAATACCCAATGGAAGGAAATTGCTTAGGGAAGGTTAATTGGAATGAAAGCACCACAATAATAGTGCCTTTAACTAAAAAACAGAAGGGCTGGTCCCTTCTGTCCGTGGCTAGACAAAGTAAAATTCATAGCAGTTTTTAAGTTGATCGTAGTGGAAGGCGCGAAGAAAATATTCTACTAATTCTTCACAACTATATCCTTTGTAAATCATCCCTTATTTCCACTATTTTTATGATCTCCTGAATTACTTCTTCCTCCTGACTATTATCCTTTATGATAAATAGTCGATCTCCTTCCCTTTCTTCTGGATCCGTCACCTCTTCAAGAAGGGATTCTTCTTGTTGTCGAATGAGTACTTGCTTGAAATGAGAAGCTCCTCTGAATATATTGGTGTTTCTAGTGCTTTTCTCTACGCGTTCGTGGAGGACTTCATCGGGGATATCAAAATGAACTAGAATACGGTAAAATTCCTTCTCTGGAAAGAACTTTGCAAGGAGATCCTTGCGACCTTTTCTATTTCTATTTGCATTGGAAATGATTAGATGCAGGTTTGTCTGTTCTATCGAGTATCTTACAATCAATTCTGAAACGGCATGCTTGAGTGTATTCGGGCCATCTGTGGGCTGCAGTTTTTGATAGTGGGTGTTGATGAATGCAGCATGGTTATCCTGATCCATTACCATGGAGTTTTGCAAGGCTTGCTCAAGTTTCTTGGCAAAGGTTGTCTTTCCGCTATGTGTTTTTCCCACCGTCATGATCAGTAGTCTTTTGGATGTTCCCATTCCCTGATTCATTATTTAAAATTACCCCATCTCAAACTCTCTACATCCTCTAAACCCCTTACTTCCTTCCTAAACCACTCCATATTCCCTGCAAACCTCTCCGAACACTCAAACTCTATTTTCGCCGCTTTCTGACCTTGAACACAGCGCACGCTCGCAATGAACTTTTGCTTTCCCTTGGGCTTGTCAAGACTTACAGAAATATAGGGAAGTATCTCATAGTGATACTCTGCATTTAGGCTATCGAAATGATTCTTTTTTATAATATCTTTAATATTTATATAATCTACCTCATCGAGCCCCCATCTGATCATACATTTCCCATCTGGAAGGGTGACTTCAAGTTGAAGATGGCTTCCAAGCGTGTCCCTTGAAGCCTTTAAGACCTTCATATTCTCATGGTTAACAATCATGTCCGCATCCATATCAGTTTGACCCTCCACTATCGCTTCCGCCACCGTGGTTATTGAATTGATTAAACTGATACCTGGTTGTTTCCGCTTCAATATTTTGATTGCCTCTGTTCACATCTGGAGGTTGATTCATGCCTTTGTTCTTTTTATCCATATAGACGGTGATTCCGATAAGCAGCAAGATAGGTATGATGACAAATAGCCAGATCATTTAAACTCCCCCTAATAAATATAGTCGTATATATCTTTCTTATTGACTTACCTCTTACTCTTCATCCAGCACTTTGCTTCTATACTTGAAAACACTGTATAAGATATACAGGAACAACCCAACAAATAATAGGAGTCCATACAAGCCATTAAATATGGTCGACATCAACACAATCGAAATGAAGAAGAAGCCGATAACAGATGCAAAACGGGTTAACCACAGTGCCTCATCTGTAAAATCAGGTTCGTCCTTGTACTTCCACCTTTGACCAAACAACATTCCTTCTCTCGGGTTGAAATAGGTCCAAATTAATACAATATATAATGGCACTGCAATGATAACCCCTATTGCTTGATCCATGGAATCCCTCCTAGATTGCTTTCAACTAATATATACGAGTCTAGTGAGTTAAAGTTTCACATAATTCAGTTAATTTTACTTTTTCTTGAAACTTCTTATTCTTTTCAACGTAAGTAAACTAAGGGGGGCGTTCAAAATGAAAAATTACGAAAAGCGGCATTATTTTATGGTGGCTGCCATGGCTTTGGTTATTTTTTCTCCATTGATCATATGGCTATTACCATATATGATTCACAAAGTTCTCCATGATGGCAGTACTGTTTGGATAGTAGAAACTCCTTTGATGACATATATTTACTTCGCCGTTGCGCTCTTGGTGCTCATTACCGGTGCTGTATTATCCTTTTTCTATTACCGATTAAAAGTCGCAGTGAGTTTGATTTGCTTCTTTGTAGCCATTTCAACAATGTTTATAGGAATAAAGCCGGTCACTGTCGTCGACTTTGGAGGGATGGCCACGGTAGCTGGTGTTTTTTCCGATGAACAACGATACGGATGGGAAGATATCGAAAAAGTATATTTGGTGATAAATGATGAAACAAAAGAGCAGAGCTTGGAAATTCATTTCAAAGATAAAGAGATAAAAACGTTTGACCGCAGAGACGAAGTGCAAAATTTAAGAATTCAGATGTTGGAGTTAAGTAGAACGTATGGATTTGAGTTTACGAGTAAAGAGTAGGTCTGTGCTCTCCCTAAAAGAGACAGAGGCGATTCCAATAAGGAATGCCCCTTTATTAATTTTTGTTTCTATTAACCAGTTCAACAAGTTTCATGGCGATTTGGGTTTAAAGAGCTAGCCAGCCTTTCTAAGCATTAACCCCAAAGAGTACTGACACACCAAAAATCCCCTAAGTAACTATTTCCCATTGCTCCTTTGGGACAGGGTATGTTTTACTCTTCCATGATAACTATAAGGTGCTGTCATTATGGGGAATCCCTTAACTCCCTCTGGTAAGTTTAAATACTTTTCAGCCTCTTGGACATCCATCCAAACGACCTCTTCAATCTCTTCAGGTAAGGTTATCTCTATTTCTCCACCAATCACTTCACCTTTGAAAACAAAAAAAATAGCGTGATGCCCCTTCACCTCAAAGAATGCTTCCATGACTGACTGGATGCCGTTCACCTCCACATCCAGTCCAGTTTCCTCTTTCACTTCACGAACAGCCGCCTGCTGTAAGGTTTCACCCGGCTCCACCGCTCCACCTGGCAACGTATAATAGGACCCTATTGGACCAGTATTTTTCACCATAAGGATTTTTTCATTAACTTCATCGAACAGTAAAACGTATGAAACGTCCACTCTTTTCATATAGATGCCACCTTTATAGAAAGATACTCAATTCGTCTATTCCAATTCACCCGACTGCACTGGCCCCATAAAGATGACATAATTCCCCGAGTAGGAGCCACCGCCACCGCTACGATGTGTATGTTCTAGACGTATCTCTTCGTCGTTATCATTAAGAGCCTGATATTGATACGTAAAATAATGACTGGAAGATAAAATTCCGTTATCGGAAGGGCTGACGTCGAAAGAACTTGTTAGCTCCTTCCATTGAGAGGGTAGCTTGGCATAGCCATAGCTTTTTTCTCCTAACTCAATCACATGTTTCACTTGTATTTGTGGGTAATAAACCTCCCTGCGGTCAGAAGTAACGGAATTAGTGATGGAATAATTCCTTCTGGAGGTTACATAAATCTCGACTTTTTGAGCAACATCATCTGGGTGCAAATGCCAGTAAACATAAGAGTTTCCATTATTATGGAGGATTTGAGGACCTGTGGAAGATGAAGATCCAACGTTATCCCACTTCCCCATTCTCCAAACCCAAATACTTGATCCGGATTTATCACCAAAAGACTTGTGAGGTACAATATAGGTTTTTTCATCCAGTTGAACAATGTCTATGATTTGGAATTTCATTTCTGACGTTACATGATAATGATCTTCAAGCAACTCTTCTTTTGTATAAAATTCTTTTGGGACTGAAAAGAAATAAAATCCCCCAATACCCAATGCTATAATTCCCCCAAGAATAAGAACGGCTAAAAGCTTTTTCTTCACTGTGCACTCCCCCTTTTTTCAAGAAAGGATGCGGAATCAGAACGATAGTAGTATTGATTGTTCTTTGTTGTTACTAATAGGCCTTTCCCGTCCATTTCTACATAAACTGTTATTTTTTCTCCCGTTTTTGGTTTAACACCTGTTAGTAAATAAGGGAATCTTTCCTGAACCTTCTCAGATGTCCTGTTGTCCTCTATAGCCCATTGCTGTTCCCTTATTTCTTCAAACCATTGAATAACATCTGAACGGGTTTGTTCAAATGAATGGAGGTTCTCTTCCAGTTTTACCTTATTTACAATAACTTCTTCTCCAGATGGATGGGTGATCAATATTTCAGCTGAATCGACATCTGCAAGGAACGTCTCTACTTCATCCTTGGGGTAAAATACACTCGATAAACCAATTGCCAATAAAGCTGTTAGCAAAAAAATGTAATTTCCAGTAAATCCAATCCAAGCATATTTCCGATATGCTCCCCAACGTTTTTTCCCTATAAATGCATACAACACCAAAACACCAAGAGGAAGAATGGCTAAGGAGTGCAATTCGTCCGCAAAAGGTATATTAAAAGAAAAAGATAACAGGCCTATCCAAACCGTTATTACGATTCTCCAAATCCTGGGCCGCTCTTCCTTATCTTGCTCACGATAGTTCTTCAATCCCCAAAAAGTAATCAGTGTCCATCCAAGGAGGGTACACATTATCCCTACGATATTCCATTCAAAGTTCCAAAAAAAGTTCAATAAGCACACCCCCATTTACCATAAAAATTTCCACTACCATTCTACCATTCTAGGAAATAAAACCCAACAACAGGAAAAAGAAAATCAGTCAAATAATTTATGACAACAATCTGGGCGTTCTTCATACAATATGGTGGGGTGAGATAAATGGCAAGAGTAAAATATACAGATTCAGACCTGGCTTTAGTGGCCAGGATGATACGTGCAGAAGCCGAGGGCGAGGGTCAGCAAGGAATGCTATATGTTGGTAATGTCATCGTTAACCGGGCTATAGCGGATTGTCTGGATTTCAAAGAAGTAAGAACCATTCCACAGGTCATATACCAGGTCCAAGGTGGAAATTACTCTTTTGAAGCAGTTCAAAAAGGAAATGTATTTTATAACAGAGCCAGAGGCGTGGAAAAAAGACTAGCAAAGAAAACATTGGACTATTGGAGGGAACACCCAGCTAAATTTGCGCTATGGTATTTTAATCCTTATGCTCCATGTCCTCCTACATGGTACGATCAGCCTTTTGCGGGGCAATTTAAACAGCATTGTTATTATGAGCCGATCGCCAATACATGTGACAGCGTCTATAGCGGATAAGGTTATAAAGGGAAAGGAGCTTACCTCTTGGTAAGCTCCCTGCTTTTATCCTAGATCCCTTTCCCTTCCTTCATCACAATCCCCTTCTCCTCCAACATGTTAACGATGCGGTCCACCTTGAACTGGTGGTCTTTTGCTCCGCTTTTTGGCAAAAGAAATCGATCCTCTTGCCCTTTTCCTTTGCCTACATAGAACAGATAGTTATTTTCCGTTGTATAAATTGTCAGGGATTGATCAACCGGGACTTTACGCTTTTCTTTTCCAACTATGATCGCATCAAAGCGAGGGTCGTATCCAATTTGGTAGGTAGGGTTTGTTCCATAGTAAAGATGATAAAGCTTCTGGCTTCTTTTTTCGATTACTTTCCGGAAAAACGTCTTTGTTAGAAAAAGAATGACAAAGTATAATACTAATCCGATGCCCACCGTTACAATATTTAGGATTAAGAATTCCACCCCATCTGCAGCAATTTGCAGGTTAGCGATGATATTGTACAAGCAAAAAAGAAAAAGTGCTATCACATTCCCTGCTAATGCAAGCTTGAAAATAGATTTAAAATAAGGCATATATCGAAATAACTCCGTGTAATCTTTTTGATGAAGCGGAAACTGTAGTGATAAGGTCTTTTTCAAGGGTGTACCTCCTGGTGTGATAATTTTAGTTCATTCCTGAAATCTCTAATTCTTGATCCATGATAATCCCTTGCTTCACGTAACTGATCAACTTAGCTGACTCTGCTTCCACCCTTTGTCTGCCATATGGATTGAGAAACCAGTTATCCTCCCTTGTCGACTTGTCGTTAACCGGACACAGGGAATAGTCGATCCAATCGGGCATATATGTGCGGAGCGTAAGGTTAATCCGCCTCATATGGTAGTGGCTTGTCACCACTAGAAGGCGGCTGATTCTATGAAGATAAAATGCTCTGTCTAATACTAATAGGGATGCGAGTACGTTCTCCTTGGTATGAAGGGACTGATTTTCCATAAGGATATCTTGTGCCGGTACCCCGAGCTCAATGGCTTTGTCTGCAAGCATTTGGGCTTCTGTTAAGCCAGAACCATCCCACACGACTCCACCAGAAAATAATATCTTCTCCGCTCGTCCATCTTGATATAGCTGGACCGCTGGCGGCAACCGATACTCCACGGCCTTGCTGCTGCCCGCCACAAAGATGCAGTCACCACTTTTGTTGTCGTCCTTTATATTACCGAAAAGCAGATCGGTCATCTGTTGGTCTGTCAGTTTGCTAGAATCCAGTCGTGAAATAGGTATTTTCATGGCTTTCCTCCCATGGTGACTGTTATCGGAACCCTTTTACTTACATTATACATGGAACTATGGATTGCTTTGCCGATAATTTATAGATTTTCAAAAAAGGTTTTATATTTTTCAAAAAAAGTGATCCAGATTCTGAACCGCTCCGTTAGGTAAGTGAAACCAACTAAAAAGGAGTGCTTAGAACATGAACTGGAAAAAAGCAATCGTAGCAGTACCACTCAGCGTAGGATTATTAGTACCGACTTTTCAAGTAGCAAGTGCACACGATGGAGAACATCATCATCCACACGCATCTGTATCAACCCCGGCATCTGACCTGAGAGCTTCCTTGGATGCATTATTATCAGAGCATGCTTTCTTGGCAGTCGTAGCAATGCAAAAAGGTATGGACGGAGCAGAAGACTTCGATCAAGCAGCTGGCGCATTGAATGCGAATACAGATGATTTATCCGCAGCAGTCTCTTCTGTCTATGGGGAAGAAGGCGGTGCAGCATTTAAAGAAATCTGGAGCAGCCATATTGGTTACTTCGTGGATTATGTAACGGCAACTGCGGAAGACAATGAAGAAGGCAGACAACAGGCGTTAGCCGAACTGGATGAATATACAGCAGAACAAGCAGCGTTTCTTGACACAGCAACAGAAGGTCGCCTTAAAGCAAGCGATCTTGAAGCTGGTTTGAAAATGCATGTGGAGCAACTAGTTTGGGCATTTGACAACTATGTCGCTGGGGACTTTGAAAAAGCATACGAAAACGTGCGTCACGCAATTGACCACATGTATGAGCCAGGAAAAGGATTATCCTGGGCGATCACCGACCAATTCCCAGACAACTTCGAGAATACTAGTGTTGACACGCCAGCAGCGGACCTACGCGCTGACTTAAACCATCTTTTCGCAGAACATGCCGCACTAGCAGTACTTGCTATGCAAAAAGGTATTGATGGCGCTGGAGACTATGAAAATGCGGCAGGTGCTTTAAATGAAAACACCGCTGACCTTTCTGCTGCCGTAGGGTCCGTTTACGGTGAAGAAGGCGGAGCAGCATTCGAAGAGATTTGGAGCAGCCATATCGGATACTTCGTAGACTATGTCGTTGCCACTGGTGAAGAAAATGAAGAAGGCCGTGAAGCAGCAATCGCTGAATTGGAAGAGTATAAAGTAGAACAAGCTGCATTCCTTGATACAGCTACAGAAGGCCGTCTGAAAGCCGCTGATCTTGAAGAAGGACTGCAAATGCACATTGATGAGCTACTTCTTGCTTTCAACAGCTATAATGAAGCTGACTATGAAACTACGTATAACACAATCCGTGAGTCTTATGCCCACATGTTCGGTGTAGGCGAAATGATGTCGGGGGCCATTGTGGACCAATTCCCAGAGAACTTTGAGAAAGACATGCCAACTGACATGCCTGCAGCAGGTATGGGTGGTGCAGCGGAAAATAGAATGAACGCTGCTATCGCTTGGACGGTTGCCGGATTAATCTCCGCAATTGTCTTAACGCAAGTAATTGCTTATAGAAGAAAAGCTACACAAGAATAATAGTTTGAATTAAGAAGAGAGGGATCACTCCCTCTCTTTCCTACTATCATTTTCTAAAGGAGAAGAACTATGAAACTACTAACCGCTTTATCCATTATGCTTCTTTTGCTAGTTGCCAGATGTAGTTCGGAGAATACGGCGGGGAGTGAACAGGCTTCTGAAATGGTAGCACCAAACGAAGCAACCGCATCAAGTGAAGCTGAAACCCCTACCAACAAAAAAACTCCGATCCCGACCCGTACACAAACCACAAACGAAAACGGGAAAGTCATTAAAGATGAATTCATTAGCATCGAGCCCCACCGAATTGAAATCCCCTCCATTGAAGTCGGTGCACTTGTGGAACAAGTAGGCGTTATCGAAAACGGTCAAATGGGAGTACCCGAATCTTTCGAGACCGTCGGCTGGTACAATGAAGGCCCCATGCCAGGAGAGCGTGGAAACTCCGTCATCTCCGGACATGTCGACAGCCGTAACGGCCCTGCTGTATTTTTTGACCTAAAGAATCTTGAAGCCGGTGATGAGATCATTGTTTCAAATAAAGCAGGTGAATCCTTAACCTATGTGGTGGACAGGATAGAAACCTATCCAGAGGATGACTCACCCGTGGAAGCAATTTTTGATTATTCGTTTCAAAGCAATCTAATCCTGATTACCTGCACAGGGACGTTCAATCGGGAAAGCCGGAACTATTCCGATCGGTTGGTTGTGTATAGTAGTTTGAAGAAGTGAGAAAAGAGAGAGGTCTTGATCAGCTTTGTTAAGACCTCTGTGACCTCGATTCTCGCCAACAGAAGTCTTCATAACACCTATCAAGACCTCCCTGACTTCAATTCTTGCCAACAGAGGGCTTCATACCATCTATCAAGACTTCTCTGACTCCGATTCTCCCCAACTGAGGTCTTCATACTTCCTTACCTTACCGAGCCACACTCCTCGCCTTCACCTTATAAACAACCTGCTTCCCTTTCCATTCAGGATGAACTTTACGGATGACAGAAGTTCTCATCATGCTTACCGTGATAATGATCAGCATCGCTGCAGAGAGGAGCAACACCCATTGAGCTGGAAAGATGTCATACAGAACACCATAGATTACCATACCAAGAGGAGTAAGCGCCATGGACATTGTTTCGACGATGGAAAATACCCTTCCCTTGTAATCATCATCAATAGTTTTTTGAAACATGACATGAAGCGGTGTGTTCACTGTAATAATCAATATGCCGAAGCAGAACATTAGAACCAAGTAGTAACCAAACATCGTCCAATAAACCATAGGTAGGAGTAGTGGCAGCGCAATAAACCCAATTATTGCTCCAAGTCCCACAATCCCCCTCTTGGATACTATCAGAGGAAATTTCACTTCCTTGCGCGCTGAAAAATAAACCGACATTAATAACATCCCAAGTGAAAATGCACCTTGTGTAAACCCAAAATGCTGGGATTGCATTTTTAAGTTTTCTATTAGTATATAAGAATATCCTACCTCAAACGCTCCGAAAAAAAAGTTGATAAGCAGACTGATCCAAAGGATAACCAAGATCGTCGATTGTACTCGCAAATAGCGGATTCCCGCTTTCATGCTTTGCCACATTGTTTCCTTCTGTTCTTCTATTTTATTTACTACCGCAAAAAGGCGGAAATTCATGGTGGATTCTAAAATGACAGCAATAATGGATGCAAGGATAAAAATGATAAGGAAAACGGGAATGGAGACGGTACCATACAATAGCCCTCCGACAGCAGGACTACCTATTGCTGCAAAAGAAATTGCCATTTGATTCATGGCAGTTGCCTTTTGTATTCTCGGTTGATCGATGAGTCCCGTTATGGATGAAGTAAAAGCAATTCCAGAAAACATGGATGTAAGAGACAATATGCTGGTTGTCGTGTAGATAGCGATAAGGGAGAGACCTGATGTAAGGGTGTAGATGAGAAGTCCTGTGATGGCAAGTGTGGTCGCGATTTGTGAGACAATAACAATCATTTTCCTAGAATACCTGTCAGTAATAGCCCCGGCAAATGGTCCTGCAAGTGTTCGTGGGAGAATATTACATAGAAGATTAGTTGCAAAGCTTGTTGCAGATCCAGTAAGTTGCAAAATATAAAAACTAATGGCAAATGCATAAACCTGCGATCCAAAAGTGGAGATTAATTTACTGATCATAAAGGTGTACAGATGATATGTTGCTCTTTTCAACTTTAAGCTTTCCTCCATTAAAAACACCCCGTTTTCAAAAGTTTAATTTAATTAAACAAATCGTACCATATTAAGGTATTCCAATTCAAGGTAAAGTTTAATATAATTAAACAAAATATTTCTTTTCAAGGAGTGCACACCTAAATGCTCGGAGATCGGATAAGAAAATTAAGAAAACAAAAGAAGATGACCTTGGAAGCAGTTGCGGGCAGTGAGCTCACAAAGGGGATGCTCAGCCTTATTGAAAATAACAAAGCCAACCCTTCCATGGAAAGTCTTACATATATTGCCCGTCAGCTTGGAGTGGAAATGGGAGATCTCTTGGGAGAGGTTAGTTCCGAGGAATTGAGGGAAACTTTGGAACGCGCCGAAAAGATTTTTAACATTCCATTCAGGAACCAGGACTCTCTAGATAAATATAGCCGGCTAATTGAACTGATTGAGCCCCACATCGGGAAGCTTTCCAATGGGTATGAAAGTGCAAGGTTAATGGAGATATACAGCTACGCTCTTCAAAACGAGAAAAAGCCAGGATGGGAAAGCCTTCTAGCTACAGCGGCGGACATGTTCGATCAGATGAATATCTCTTCCAATCGTACTACCATTGGAATATTTCGTTCCAACATCGCTTTTTTTGAGCACAACTATCATGAAGCGCTTCATATCTTAATGGCCGAACGAAGAGAAATTGAAGCTAAACACACATACATTGAACCAATGGCAAGGCTAGACCTTGATTACAGTGAAGCGATTTCTTTATATGCAGTAGGGAATTCGGAGGCTGCTATCGAAACCATGGAAAAGGCACTTGCCTACTCCAAAGAGAAGAGGATATTTTATCTGATTGATGACCTATACCGCCTTGCAGCCGCACATGCAATGATGGAGGGGAATAAGAAGGAAAAGGATTATTACCTATTGAAATTAAAGCAATACGGGGAATTTGCAGACCATATCTCCTCCATCTACTTTTGTGAACTGTTCGAAATAATTGAATTGATTTCGGAAAGTAAAGAATATACTAAAGCACTTGAAAAAGTTGAGGTATGCCTCTCTTCAGAAAATTTATTGGAGTTTTATACCCCGTGGTTCATTCTCGAAAAAGCCAAAGCACTCTACTATCTCGGCAAGTTTGAGGAGGCACTTCAATCTATTGAAAAGGTGGTTATTCCCGACATTCATCACCCCATTGACCTTTCCAATTTCTATTTAAAGGAATCTTATCAGGCTCTCATTCTCGTGGAGCTTGGTAGAACAGATGAAGCTGTGAATTCCGCCCAAAAAGCTGTCGAAAACTTCGAGCCCCTCTTAGATTCTAAAATGAAAGACTTCAGTAGACAAGTGTTTGAGAAAGTTAGTGGGTAACAGGGACAGGCACTGCGGCCCACAATAATACTTTTAAAAATATTCTGACATCTGATAAAATGAGACTTAATACATTCCACTGAGATTGGGGTTTTCAAGATGGAAAACTTTTTTCTATTTGTTGTTATGAGTATTTTACTTATCATTCTACCTGGCCCTGACACCGCCATCGCCACCAAAAATACCTTATCTGCAGGAAGAGGCGGCGGATTCAATACCATTTTAGGTACCTTTTGTGCCATCCTCATCCATACTATCGCAGCCGTCGTCGGTCTATCCGCCATTATTGTTAAATCCGCATTTCTGTTCTCTTTTTTTAAATATGTTGGTGCCGTTTACCTTGTCTACCTGGGGGTTAAAACGATTTGGGCACTTCGCAACAAGAAAGCGGAATTTCCAAAGGACAGCAACGTAGCTAATAAATATAAAAATCAATCCCACTTCAAACAAGGTTTCCTGACTAATATGTTAAATCCAAAGGTGGCCGTCTTCTTCCTGACTTTCCTGCCACAATTTGTTGACCCAGGAACAAGCACTATCGGGCCGTTCCTACTAATGGGAGTTACCTACGCAATCCTGACCGCCATTTGGTTTGTCCTTTATATCTATCTTGTTGATCAAATTAGTGCATTTATGAAAAGGCCACGGACCACGACGGTCATTGAATCCATTACCGGAGTCGTATTGATAGGATTTGGAGTGAAGTTGGCTTTGGAGAAGAGCTCGCAATAACGGTAGGCTATTAGACTTGGACCCTAATGGGTGGAAGTCCTGCCTTTCTCCCCACCCCCATGTTATAATAGGAACGGATGCAAAGATAAGCCTCCGCAAAGTGATAAATATAGAGGTGTAAAAAATGAACAAACGATGGACGATTGGAAAAATAAATGAATTTGTGGAGAAGAATTCAGATAGTAAGCTGTTATCGACTGAGTACCATGGCTTCTCGCAAAAATTAATATTTAAATGTGCTTGTGGCAGCAATTTTGAAAAGACTTTTACAAAATTCAAGAATAATAATCAACGCAAATGTGATGTGTGCCAGCCGCCAAAGACTTCCCGATAATAGATACGATAATAAGTGCCAATTTCTTTTTGGCACTTTTTTATTTTGCCTTCCATTGTTAAATAAACCATCCGGTGGCAGGAACACCTAATTGTTTTATCGAAGTAGGTGTTATCGAATAAGCTTAAGGAGGAAATTAGATTTGGCCTCTACATATACCGTCATGTCCTTTAATTTACGGGTTATCGTTCCCTCTGATCCATTCAACTGGGAAAACCGTAAACACTGGATTGTAAAAACCATTCATACATACATGCCCGATGTCATCGGTACACAGGAAGCAACCATTCCGATGCTGGAATGGCTAAAAGATAGATTGATAGATACCTATGACGTGTACGCCGTCAATCGCACTGTCTCCACAGACGTTGGGGAATTCAGTGCCGTATTTGTTAAAAAGTCTAGTTTCAACATAGGCTCGAAAGGATCCTTTATGCTATCAGAAACTCCAGATATTATCGGAAGTATGGGCTGGGATGCACACTGCGAAAGAATTTGTTCTTGGGTGGAGCTTATTCCAACAGGAGAAACCGATCCAGTACTGCGCTTTTTCAATACGCACTTGGATCATATGGGTAAGCTTGCTAGGAAGGAAGGCTTGAGGTTAATTCAAAATGTCATTCTTCATAAAGAAAACGAGAAAAGTCTGCCAGTTATTTTGACCGGTGATTTTAATGATGTACCTGATAGTGAAGCATTAGAGGAAATTTCTACTATGAAAAGCTGTTACGCTTGTTATACAGCTGAAGAAATGAAGAACAGTCTTACCTTTCATGCATTCGAGGGAGGAACGGAAGGCTCTCCAATTGATTACATATTCTGCTCCCATGGGGCAGATATACTTTCTACCACCATCATCAGGGACCGCATAGAAGGTGGATTTCCATCCGACCATTATCCCATGATGGCTACCATTCAACTAAAAGGAGAGACAAATGAAAAGTAAAATTCATGTTTTACTACTGACCCTCACCATCCTATCTACCATTTTACTTATTTGGGCAGGATTCTCTGGGAAAAATGATATATTCCCCTTACTGCTCACCTTAGTTGTTACGCTATCCATGGCGAATCTAATGCTACAGAATCGCCAAAATAAAGCATTCCAACTATATCGGGTAGCCTTTGGTTTTGCCATTGTATCCTTAGTCTTAAGTGTAACGTTGTTTGTTGTAGGATAATTTGCTTTTGGGACCGGCTAAAGCGTAACTGAAAAATATATAGAATAGGAGAAAAGTTATGACCACAAAAATCACCTTACATATCAAATCTCTATCTAACTATGAACCTGAGATCGGACGGTCTCTATGGTGCTTGGAAGATGTGCGCCAAAATCTAACGAAAAGATTAACAGGAATCAGCCAAACTCTGTTAGACAAAAAAATGGGAGATCGACAGTCCATCGGCTCCCTTTTGTATCATATTGCTTATGTAGAAGCAGGATGGTTGTATGGCGAGATCATGGAAAAAGAGGCTTGGGACCCAGAAATAGAAGCACTTTTTCCTTTAGAGGGTTGGCCTGATGGAAAGTTGATCCATGTGGAAGGTGACACGTTGGAAGACCATCTTCACCGCTTACATACAGTCAGGGAGAAACTTCTGTCTCACTTCAGCAGTATGGATATAGAAGACTGGCGCAGACCGAGGGTACTTGAGGAATATGATGTGACACCAGAATGGGTGATCTATCACCTGGTGGAGCATGAAGCCCATCATCGGGGACAGATATTTCAGATGATAAGAGAGTTTCGCAGTCAAGAAAGGTGACCCTATGGCCAGGGCTTGGGACTAGACCGCTCTGGCCTTTCTGCTTATTGGTAACTGATAACCGCCAATGGTAAACCTCACTCCTATTTCGACTTAACGGTTCTGAACATACCCAGCTAACAGAGCTAACACTGGAAATAGTACAATTACGAGGATACTTTGAGCAAATGTAATGCCCAAATCTTTTTTCCAACTGTTTTTTGGATAGCGCACTGTTGCTCTCTGGAAAACCAAAAGAATCGCCCACCAGAAAAGGAAAGTTCCTAATGTCATCCCTATTGATCCATAATAGAACACGTCTCTCCCCTCCTCTTTAAATATAAAGTAGTAAACCTACTACCCCTAACGAAACCAATCCTACTAAACCAGAATATATCCCTACCTTTGATCTAAAATCTCTATGATCTTTAGTCTCAGAATGGTAATTTGCTCTTTGTTCTTGTCCGCTCGTCCAGACTCCTAGAAAAACACCTGAAATTCCAATTGCAACAATACCGATTATAAGGAAAGTTTGTATCATACTTATCACCCTTTCATTATACGCAGCCTAATTTTAAGTATTTCTAGATATCTACGTTTCGGTGTTATGAAAGGTTCCTTATTTATACTAATAGAATTCCAAACTGCTAATTACAGCTAGACTACCTACAATGATGAAGACGTCAGAGAGGTCTTCATCCTTAATGACAATCTCGCTTCGTTTTTAAAGTCAGGATTGTCTTTATCCACCCTATAATGACAATCTCACTTCCATTTTCAACTCAGGATTGTCTTTATCCACTCTATAATGACAATCTCGCATCGATTTTAAAGTCAGAATTGTCTTTATCCACCCCATAATGACAATCTCGCATCAATTTTAAAGTCAGGATTGTCTTTATCCACCCTATAATGACAATCTCACTTCCATTTTCAACTCAGGATTGTCTTTATCCACCCCATAATGACAATCTCGCATCGATTTTAAAGTCAGGATTGTCTTCTTTTAATCTCCCACCAAATACCCCCTCCCGAAATGCAGAGAAGTAAAAATATCACAGAATAGCACTTTCTTACTGCCTATTAATAGGAAAATTATCCCTTACACCAATAATATATTTTAACTATTATTAATATTAATATAATTCAAATTATTACATAGGAGGAATTTCATTGAAAAAGAAAAATAGACTACTTACTGCTGCACTTGCTACGACTTTGACTTTTGGCGCATTCAGTGTACAAACTTACGCACAGCCAACTGTTATTGCAGAACAACAATATAGTGTGGTTAACGCTCTGGATAATAAGGTTCTCAACCAAATCAACGTCGAGAACATTTACAACATCATTGCACATCTGGAACAAACTCCGCGTGTTGCGGCATCTCCTGAAGAGTACGCTGCTGTTCAATACATAAAACAACAATTTGAATCCTATGGATATGAAGCGGAAGTTCAGCCATTTGAATTCTTTGGTTTCACCGCCCCTCATACCGTTGAGTTAAGTGTCGATGGGACAAGCCTTAGTCCTGGTGCTTTCACTTATACGCCAAGCGGTGAGGTGACTGCTCCTTTGGAATACGTTGGTTTAGGCACACCTGCAGCTTTAGCTGGAAAGGATCTTACAGGTAAGATTGCCCTCATTCAACGTGGGGAAATTAGCTTTGGAGAAAAAGTTCTTAATGCTGCCAGGAGTGGTGCGGAAGGAGTTATCATTTTTAACAATGCTGCAGGCGCATTAAATGGTACATTAAGTGAAGCCAATGATGAATATGTTCCTGCTGTTTCCATCTCACAGGCAGAAGGGAATCAGCTAGTTTCCAAGCTTAATAACGGTGAAGCAGTTGAGGCATCATTAACTGTACTTGGTGCTTCTTCTGGAATCCGCACATCTCACAATGTAATCGCATCTAAAAAAGCTACCAATAAAAACAAAGATAACGGAAATGTTATCGTATTAACTTCTCATCATGACTCTGTTCCGGGTGCGCCAGGAGCAAACGATAATGCTAGCGGTACGGCAATGGTACTTGAACTTGCCCGAGTAATGAAGGATCTTCCGACAGATACAGAGATTCGATTTGCCACATTTGGGGCTGAAGAAATTGGGCTTATTGGGTCCAGACACTATGTGAATACGTTACCGGAAAACGAGCTTAATAGAATTGTAGCAAACTTTAACTTGGACATGGTCGGTAGCCGTGATGCTGGTGACCTTGTAATGAGGACTGTAGATGGACAAGCGAATCTTGTGACAAAGCTTGCTCAGTCAACTAGCTCCAGATTAAATGGAGAACCGACTCCGTTCGCTCGAGGTGGAAGCAGTGATCACGTTCCATTTGGTGAAAAAGGAATTCCTGCAGCACTGTTTATCCACAGCCCACTTGAGCCATGGTACCACACACCGGAAGATACACTAGATAAAATCAGCAAAGAAAAGCTTCAGGATGTGGCAGAAATCGTAGGCACGGCTATCTATGATTACGCCCGCTTCGACAACCAAGGACCTAAGCCAAAGAAAAGAGAAAAAGTAGATAACCTACCTAAGCAAATGTATTTTGAAGAAGATGTGCAGTAAATGAAAAATAAGGGACGGCCCCGTTGCTTCGTAAGCAATCGGGCCGTCCCTTTCATTTATTCATTTTATGCTGGAATGAACCACATTCCCTAACTTCTGAATACCTTTTAAGATGTTTTCCTCACTCTCATAGCTGAAGGAAAGACGGAGATATTCTGTCCCTTCTGTCTGATCAAGGAAAAAGTATTTACCCGGAAGGAAGGATACCCCTTCCTCTGTTGCCTTTGCTAGTAGTTCCTCTGTATCTACTCCCGGGATCTTCACCCAAACAAAATAACCACCTTCTGGTACAAACCAAGATGCCACTTCTGGCAAGTACTTTTCAAGGGCGGCCAGCATAACTTGGCATTTGCCCTGATATGTTTTAGATAAAGCTTCTAGCCTTCCAATAAAATCCGTGTTTTCCAAAAGTGTGGCCATGGTTGCTTGTGCGAAAGGATGCTCCAGATCTTTTTTGAACCAGAACAAGGCTTGGATAAATTTATCTGTAGCATGTACCCAGCCAATTCGCATGCCAGGCGCGACCACTTTTGACAAAGACCCGACATAAAGAACTCTGTCCTCCGTATCCAAAGACTTAATCGTCTTCGGATTGTTGATGAATCCAAGCTCACCATATGCATCGTCTTCTAGTACCAAGAAGTCGTATTCCTCTGCAAGTTCTAGTACATGCCTTCTCCGCTCTTCGGTCATCGTTGTCCCAGTTGGGTTATGAAAGGTGGGGATGGTATATAAAAAGCTTGGCTTCGTTAGTCCTTTTTCTTTTCTATTCGCAAGCATCTCGGCTAACTTTTCTGTTTGGAGTCCGTCTTGATCAATCGGAACAGTTATAATCTGATCTGTATAGTTTTGAAAAATCTCGAGTGCCTCCATGTAGGTTGGTGATTCGACTACCACTACAGCATCCTTATCAAGAAAGATACGAGCAATGAGATCTATAGCTTGGCATGCGCCTGCTGTGATTAAAATCTCCTCATCATTAGATGGCATAGCTCGCACTTCCTGTCTCATCCGGACCCATTCTTTCAACTTATCTATTCTCGGACTTCCTATGTAATGCAATGGAAGGTCACTTTCTTCATCAAGTAATTGAGCAACTGCTTCCTTTAATTCCTTGGACGGTACTAATAAAGGGGCCGGATATCCAGAATGCAATCGTATTGCATTAGCTGGAACGGACGGGATCCATTCACCGGGAGGGTTATTTTGCAGGGCTGCTTTGATGCTTTTTGGAAAAAAGGATTCCTTGTTCATGGTTACCAGACACCTTTCCTATTTATAAGTTCCTTCTATTTTAAACCTACATTCACTTTATAAACAATAGAGCAA
The DNA here is from genome assembly GCF_021991925.1 of Sutcliffiella horikoshii. Lineage (GTDB taxonomy): Bacteria > Bacillota > Bacilli > Bacillales > Bacillaceae_I > Sutcliffiella_A > Sutcliffiella_A horikoshii_F. The sequence goes on from NZ_RXZI01000007.1 coordinate 139,299, forward strand.
ACCCGGTTTCCGGGCTTGCTCTATGCATTTTTTCTTGCCCTTAATTTTTCGGTACGTCAAGCGCTTGGTAATCTGTTTGATACTTTCCGCCTTCCGCCACTTCGGAGTGATAGAGAGCCTTAAGGGCAAAGTTTTTCTCGAGGCCGTGCTCGTCCATCAACTTTCTTAAGCGTTCCTGCAATTCGTCATTGTCTTTAATGAGTTGCTTCATCTGTGATTTAAAAAATTTCATGGGTGCAATCCCCCTTCGATTATAAAGTGATAGCTATCAACTTAGTATACATGATAGATGGATAATTATTTTCCCCGACAATAAAAAATGGAGAGCCCCAGAATGAAACAAATAAAGGACAATAAGAAACGGTTCTATTACTTATGAAGCAATAGAACCGTCCCCATTCCATTAAACCCATTGATTGAAAGAAATGCGAGCGACGATAGTATATCCCCTTCCCCTACCTCTCGGTTCCACGATTACCGTCCCCATATCAGGAATATCTCCTAATCCATCCCCTCTTGGAAAATTATGCCCGATGATGACTTGATTGTTCCTAAATGATGGTTTGGTTTCTAACATGCCTCCTAATGCATTTAAAATAATTTCTCGCTCGAACTCACTTAACACTCCGCTTAACCGATACAACTGAAACAAGAAAGGCGAAATCTGTACATTTTCAGCTCCGAAAGCCAAGTTCGCCGTTTCTATAGCTCTACAAAATGGACTAGCTAAAACGGGGTATGCAATTGGAATGGAATGACGGCGAAGGTATTCTCCAAACATCATAGCCTGCATTCTTCCATTGTTTGAAAGGTTCCGTTGAGTCAAGCAATTTCCAAAAGAAAAACCAGGTAAATCCTCTCCAACATTTGCTTCTGCATGCCTAACATACAAGATGTACCCGCCATTCCTAAGTCCATCCAAGTCATATACCCCCTATGCTAGAAATCATCAATTTAACCTGAAATCCCCTGAAGTTGTTCGCACTTTCAACGAATACTCTCCATGTCCGACCTTCCCTTTTATTTTCCTTACACTATTTTCTTCATATTGCATACCGTCTAAGTCTAACGTTCCTTTTCCTGACTGCCCTTTGTAATCGACCGCAAGTGAGGAAGGTGCTTCGTCAAACTGTACATTAACATCTCCGCTCGTTACCTCCACCAAGATATTGCCAGTCAACCGTTTATTTTCTATATCGATATCCCCAGAAGTAGTTCTAACGTCAATGTTCCCCTCAACATTCCAAACAAGAATGTCCCCTGAGGTCGTAACCAATTGAATATCCCCGAGAACTTCCTTGAACGTGATATCACCGCTTGTTCCTTCCATAGCTATTACCTTGGCTTCCGTGTTTTCAATTCGCACATCACCACTTGTCAGTTCTATAGAATACCTATCCGTTATGGTGACGCCTTCCACTGAAATATCCCCGGAAGTCAATTCTGTCCTCAAAGAATCCAATGTCAAACTATTAATTTCAATATCGCTGGATGTGGAGTAAGTGGATAGCTCAGTATAAGTCTTTTTCGGCACTTCCACTTCCAGTTTCAAGCTATTGATGTTAGTACCGATTTGAAATTCCATTTTAGGTTGATCGACTTCTATATATACGCTTCCGCCGACTTCCTTAACTATTAGTTTATATTTATCCTTGTTTTTCTCACTGACATCTCCCGATAATTTTGCAGAGATATCTTCCCTATCCGCAGAAACCACCTTGATATTAGCGGATGTGGCATGAATCTCTATCGTTTTTGCATCATTGCCACTTACTGTTTCTTCCTGTTCTATAGTAGTGGTGTTGAAATTAGTACGGAAGGTTTCTTTTAAGTTTCCAAAAACCATTGTTGCCCCAATCGCTAATAAGATAAGTACAAATAGGAAGGATAATATCTTTTTCATTGCATGTCCCCCTCTTTATTTTTCAACCTGACACTATAGTGACTGATGGATTTCGGGATTCCTTTTATTTCAAAATGACCTTCAAAAGCTAGGGTGCGCAGGCGATACTCCAAAATCGCGGTATTGACTCTCCCTTCAAGTTGACCGTATATTTCACCGATAATTCGTCCTGTTTTTACGAACCCGTTTTCTGCAAATTCCTTCTGGGCTTCTTTTGCAAAAAAAATTAATTCTTGATCAAAATAACTTTCGTTTACACCCTGTACCTTCCCCTCTTTCCAAATACGAAGCAGACCTGGCGTTTCTTTTAACTTTATCCATTCGTCGACGTATTGCTTTTTCGCTTCAGGAGATAAAGGTTCTCCCAATTTTTTGAAAAGGATGTTCTTCAACTGTTCCGGTTTCAACTCACCAGAATGGGATAAATAATGTTTAGAAAATGCTAGGTGGGAAAGTTCAAGTTCTCGGTATGCGACTGAAGCATTGATTAAATAAACAGTATTCTCACTTTCTCGAAGATGGTGAAGGATATACCTGTGGAAAATCTGTTCATGAGCGTTGTTTGCTGTCCACAGTATTACTGGGCAATGTGGAGGAATGCGGTTCAAATCGACCAACGCCTGATTGAATTTAGTGCCGAGCTCTTCTTCAATAGAATGTTCATATATATTAATATTGGTCTGTAGCCATTCATGGCGTGTCTTTCTATCGGATAATGGACCGATATCTAACATTTCCCAAAATCCTATTATTCTATGGTTCCTCTCCAGACCAACTCTTAGTGATCCTGCAGTGGATTCACTCCCCACAATATGCACTGTGTCATAATCTGTTCGAGGGGGAGGCTGTTGGTTAATTGGTTGTAATATATGCTCGATCTCTTCCAACATTTCTTCTTTAGGAATATCTATTTTTGTTAATTGCTCTAATCGAAGCATGGTTAAGTATAGCCAAGTTTTAGCGTCCCTTTCGGATAGTTGTTCAATGGTTCCCTTCAACTTTTCTAACATAGTGTGACCTCCAAGGAATATTTTACCTAACACTAAATATAGCATCTTCAAATGGATAATTCTACCACAACTCCACAATATTCCTTCTATTCAAAGATTTCCAGTTTAATAGTAAGATAGTATTAGAAACTTTTCAGTTGGGAGCCACGTACATATTACATAGAGACATTGATAATAGCGAGAGCTTTAATTTAGAAGCGGAAGAAGTACCTAAAGGAGGACTCATATGACAAAAAAACAATATATGTCAGCTTTACTTTTAAGTAGCTGCCTGGTTTTATCTGCATGTACCGATAAAGATGTGGTCGGGAAAAACAATGATGGCGGTGTTCAAGCAGAGCAAGAGGCAAAGGATCAGTATGAACAACTTGTGGATGAAAAAAATGATGGGTTGGAACTGGAGCCGCTCGAACTTACATCTTATGCAGCAGAGGTAAACGCCTCCATCAGCTCCCCTTTACATAAGGAGTTCAGTGCAAACGGGCAGGTAGAAATTGCAGGTACTGTTGAAAAGCATGCTGATTTAAAAGGTGAGTTTGTTTGGATCAAGGTGCGTTCAGTGGAGGACGGACCAACCGGAAATCAGAAGGAATATTATGCGCCAATTAGAGACGGAGCTTTTAGCCAATATATTTCCTTCTTCAATGGAGAGGGAGAGTATCAGGTCACCGTCCAATTACCGGACACGGAACGAGAAAACTATTATTATGACACTGCCAAGTTTACCGTTCATAATGTGAACCCGGGGGCACAGCATGATATCGCATTAACTCCTTACGGTCATCTTGCAGGGCTTCAAATGGATGTGGAATCAGGCTTTTTAGAAGAAAACGAGATATTCTCTTTTGGTGGTAAAGCAGGGCACTTATCAGATGGGGATACCATCATGCTTCATCTGAAAAAGGATTCTGACATTTGGAAGCATATGATAACAGTGGAGGACGGACAATTTTCGCTTGATATACCTTTGTTTTACGGAAAAGGAATTCACCAGCTTGAGGTGATGGTCCCGGATAAAGAGCGTGAAAATTACTACCAGCTTGCGACAACCCTCTATATTGACAATGACTCGGAACGAATGATGCAGCCGTTAGAATATTTTACTGCTTATAAAGAGCGCGGAGTAACGCTAGAATCCCCTCAATATGGAGGCGACGAGGCAGAGGGTACTTATTCAGTAAAAGGACGAATAGATCCAGAGGCTGAATTTGGACCTGAAACTACCCACATTTTTATCACAACAAAAAAAGGGGAAGACGAGGCGCTCGATGTGATACCTGTGGAAAACTATGAATTTGATGGTTCCTTTTATTTGCGGTTCGGGCCTGGTGAGTATGAAATAACCTTGAGCGTCCCTGAAATCAAAGAGGAGAACAGCAACTATTTCCGTTATTATGGTTTTGCAAAATTTGAGGTGACGGCGTCTGCAGATGATAAGCGCGATTTGCTTCCTTCCCGCGGCGTACAATCGGACGCACCCGAGATCATCAAGCTTGCTGAGGAGCTGACGGCCGGAAAAGATTCAACCCGCGACAAAGCAAAAGCCATTTACGACTATGTCGCAAAAAATGTTAGCTATGATGTGAAAAAGTATAGAAACAACGAGTTTGAGTGGGACGATAGCGCATTGAAGACTTTGGGTTCGATGACTGGCGTCTGCCAAGATTATGCTTACCTTTCCATTGCCCTTATGCGGGCGAGCGGTGTGGAAGCGAGATATGTGGAAGGGCGGGCCGGTTCACCATGGCCAGGCAACCATGCTTGGGTTGAGGCCAACTTGGATGGTACATGGGTTGAGATGGATCCTACTTGGGGCTCTGGCTATCTTGACCGTGATGATAATTTTGTACCTGCTTATAATGAGGATTATTTTGATCCAGATCCGGAAGAGTTTAAAAAGACACATACTCGGACAGGGATTAAGTATTAGTATTTGTGCAACAATAAAGCACCGTTCCAAAGGGAGGAACGGTGCTTTGTTATTTAAAATTAGGGGCTAAAAAATCAACCTAATTGCTTTACTACTTCTTTTGCCACACTGATAGTGGATTGTGGATTCTGACCGGTAATCAATTTACCGTCCGCTTGCATATGGTCTGCCCAATTATCCTTCGCAATGAACTCCGCTCCAAGCTCGCGAAGGCGAGTTTCCAAAAGGAATGGCATATACTTGTCCAAAGTTGTTTCTCTTTCTTCCTCATCTGTGAAAGCAGTCAATGTTTTGCCTGCCACTAGTGGAGTTCCATCTGAAAGCTTCACCCCTACCAGACCCGCTGGTCCGTGGCAGACCGCTGCAACAAGTTTGTCCGCTTCATAGATGTCACGTATAAGCTGGTGCAATTTTTGGTTATCAGGTAGATCAAACATCGTACCATGTCCACCTGGAAGAAAGATGGCATCATATTTCGATGCATCTGTGATTTCGTCCAATTTAATTGTGTCCTCTAGGTATTTAGCTGTGTCCAAAATCTCTTGAGGTGTTTCTCCACCTTCTAAGCTTCTTTCATCAATAGGAGATTTTCCCCCAAGTGGGCTAGCAACCGTAACCTCATAACCTTGGTTCGTGAATTCTACATATGCTTCACCGAATTCCGAAAGCCAGATTCCTGTCTCATGCCCATCCTTCATTTTATCTGCAGTCGTAACAACCATTAATATATGTTTAGTCATCATATATTCCTCCTAAATTCTATTTAGTTCTCTTGTTACAAGTTTTTTAGTTACTTGTAACTGAAAGGGAATTAACGCACCCTCTACTTACCATACCCGGAATCTACCATTCTTAAAATCAATCCATGAAGATAGAAATTAAAAAACAAGCCCTGAAGCATCTAATTATGCATCAGGGCTTGTTACTATTAATTTACCTTCTTCTTGAAGAACTTCTATAAGTGCATTTACTACCTCAGGATCATATTGGGATGGGGAAAGCCTCTGCAACTCATCTATTGCAAACTCCGGAGTAAAAGCATTACGATATGCACGGTCTTCCGTCATGGCGTCGAAGGTGTCGCTGACTGCTATAATGCGGGCTTCTAGAACGATTTCCTCTCCAATAAGTCCCTTCGGATATCCACAACCGTTTAACCGTTCATGGTGCTGTTCGATGATTGTTGCAATTGTATCATCATAATATAACTCTTTTACCATTTCCGCACCATCTTCAGGGTGTTTCTTAATCAATGCAAATTCCTCGTTAGTAAGTTTGGCAGGTTTATTAAGAATTTCAGAAGGAATATTTATCTTGCCGATATCGTGAAGAATTGCTGAAATATATAATCTTTCTAGATATGATTTAGATAGAGCTAACTTTTTTGCAATTTTAATAGAATATCTGGCGACTCTTTCATTATGTTTGTATGTATAAGGGTCACGTTCTTCAACCCTATCCACAACATTTGTTAGTTCTTTTATACTTGCACTAAGTTGATAAAATGTAGGCTCATTTATCGCCCATAAATATTTTATGTCAGTTAAAGCAGTGAAATGAACTGTTTCTTCTAAATCGCTACAGGTAAAATAGTCATTAGGACCTAACTCTAATTTTTCTCCATTTATTTCACAGAGAATCCTACCTTCGAGAATGTAAAAAAACTCCATTACTTTAGGGCTTTCCGCAGGATAAATATAGAAAATATTATCTTTTAAAACTGTTTGAATCATAACCTCCATTCCATCACCTTTAGAAAGAAGACTTAATTCAAACGTTTCCATACTTACCTTCTCAATATTTGTACCTTTCCTTCCTATATTAAAGACCACCTTATGCTCACCTCTTATGTTTTAAAAGCAAGAATTCAAAGATTGAATTTTTACTTTTATACCAAACTACTAGTATCCAACCACTCGTACCGGATCAATCCAAGCCCAACGATCAGCAAATCTTACATACTTCCAATAGCACTCTGCAATTACTCCATATTCTGCCACTTCATCAATGGTATCTTGAGTCATTTGAAGGGTAATGTCAAAAACGTAGCTGATGATTTCGTCAACCTCTTGGTCAAATTGTGCGGTTCTTTGATCCATACGCTCTACTAAACTAGCTTTTTCTAGTTGAAAGTTAGCTAGTAATTCATTTAATTCTTCTTGTTGAGAAGCCTCCGTAGAATTTGTTAAAGCCAGTTCAACTTCTGCAATTTGTTGATCAAGGTTTGCCAGTTCATTTTTCATTACTTCTAATTCTTCCAGGTAAATGGCCCATAGGTTATCAGCGTCTTGAACACCAGTTTCAATAATAAGATCCATTTCCGCATTTGCTGCATCAATAATTTCAAGTGCTTTTTCGATGTCCGCCTCACTTGCTGCATGTGCATTAGATGATAATCCAAACGAAACGCCTAAAAACAGTAGTGTAAAGAAAGCAAGCATACCTAACTTTTTCATTGATAAATCCCCCTATGTTTTAGTATTTTCTTCTACTCTCGCTGTCATTGTGTAAGAATTTCTCCTGTAGTTACGTTATGTAATTTCGTGCTTTTTTCCTATATATCACCATAATTATACAAGTTACAAACAGTTAAATCTATATTTATTTGTAATATTTTGTTTCTTCCTACATGCCCTAACTTTAATATCGGCTGAATTTATTTTTATTCAATTGTTACACCACTTGCTTTCAAAAAAAACATAAGAATTTATCAAATGTGTTAGCCTCCCAGCATGGTTTGGCAAACTCATAAAAAAGGGTGATTTTCATGATGTATTGAGAAGTTTCCCGCCTTTGCCCGAACACCTTTAGTTTTGCATCAAAGGAAAAAAAAAAGACCAGCCCCTTCAATTACGGGACTGGTCAATATATTTCTTTATACTTCAGGCTTCATTTCCGCCGTTGAAACTCTATTTTGTACCATTTTCTTTGCTTCTCTGAACGTTACGAAGTTTTTGGTCTTTTCATCCCACAAACGGAACTTGAGAGACTTCAAACTTGTTGCAAGCGTAATCGTCGGAACGTGTTGAAGTGGTGGTGTGCTGTGATGGCACTTTTCCAGTTCATAGTTCGGCACCCTTGGACTTAAATGATGAATATGATGGTAACCGATGTTACCAGTCAGGAATTGAAGTACTTTTGGTAACTTGTAGTAGGAACTTCCTTCTACAGCAGCCAATACATATTCCCAATCTTTATCCATTTCAAAGTAGGAATCCTCAAACGTATGTTGTACATAAAATAACCAAATTCCAACACTACCTGCAATCATGAAGATCGTACCGTGTACAATCAGGAATGCCTGCCAACCGATTGCTAAGCTTAACAATACAGCTACAGCAACGATCAGTACGTTTGTCAGGTATAAGTTGTTGCGTTCTTTCTGTCTTGCTTCTTTACGATTGAAACGGTTTCTGATTAGGAAAGTGTAGATGGGACCTAATCCGAACATCACCAATGGGTTGCGATATAGACGGTAGGACAGACGAGTCTTGAAAGATGCTGCTTTGTACTCTTCCACTGTTAGTGTCCAGATATCCCCAACACCGCGCTTGTCCAAGTTCCCGCTCGTTGCATGGTGGACGGAGTGGTCATGTCCCCATTGATCGAATGGGAATAATGTTAGTACACCCGTCACGGTCCCTACTGCACGGTTCCATTTTCGACTTTTGAAAAAGGAGTGGTGCGTGCAATCATGGAAAATAATGAAGATACGTGTCATGAATCCTGCAGCAAAAATGGCTGGTACCAACGCCAACCAGTAAGAAACAGATAGGCTTATATAAGTGAGATACCATAACAGGAAAAATGGCGTTAGCGTATTGATCAGCTGCCAGATACTCTTTTTAGTTTGCGATTTTTCGAAAGGAGCAACTTGTTTTTTAAGGTTTTTCATTTCATTTTGAATTGACATTTTATTAAATCCCTTCGTTGTTGACTTGATAAAACTTATTATATCCAATCCAAAAAAATAAGTTAGTAGCAGGTGTCATATGCAGAGTATGACAAATGTCATATAGTTTTTGTAAAGGATTGTCAGACCTCTTGAAATCCCTTGGGGGACGTGACGTTTTTTATTTTGGAAAACTTAAAAAAAATTATTCAAAAAAGAAAAAAAGAGTGAATCCAAATGGATGTTCACTCTTTAGGCAGCCAGTCGCTTCGGCCTTACTCTTTTTTTTGTGAAAAAACTATGCAGGAGCATGCCAATGATGATGATGAACAGACCGAGCATCCCCACTTCATTTGGTAACGGCGTGGAAAGGAGCATCACCTCTCCAATCAATACAAACAACACCTGAGTGGATTGTGTGGCTTCTACAGCTGCAAGCTTCTCCTGGCTGTTGCGGACCATGTCTGTCGCGATAAAGAACAAGGTTGTTGCGATCACTCCGGAAGAAATCGCAACAATGAATGTTTGCAGCACTTGTTCCTGCGAAGGCGCTCCAACCGAGAAATAACCGGCTGCGGCAACACCTATCCATACCGGAATGGTAGCAAGCGTCATCCCAAGCACCCGTTGGAATGTGTCCAGCCTGCCTCCGCACACCTCCATCATCTTGCGGTTACCGAGTGGATAGGCAAAGGCCGCGACCGCAACAGGGAGGATTCCATAGAGTATCATGGATAAAGTAAGTCCTCTACCCTGTTGTGTTTGAATCAACAGGACGCCAGCAAAAATGACAAAAGATATCATAAGTCCACGCAATGGAATCCGTTCGCGCACCTTCTCTCCATGAATTATTTTATAGAAAAAAGGACCTAAAAGGACACCCGCAATAATGGTGAGTTGCCATGTTCCGGCGACAAGCCAACCTGGTCCGTATGCTGCAGCAAAAGTAATCGGACCGTAGAAAAGGACAAAACCGGTGAAGCTCCATATACCCCAACCGAATGGGTTGGTTTTAATTTCAAGAAACAAAGGGCCGAGGTTTCCCCTCATCCATACAATGAAGAACAAAAACGGCACCATAAAGAAGAAACGCAGAGACGAACTCCAAAGCCAGCTACCACCTGAAAGTTCCATGGAGCGGTTCAAAATAAAAGTGACGGCAAAAAACATAGAAGCTACTATGCCAATCAGAATGGCCTTCACGGAAATACCTCCCCTCTAAAGATATATTTTCATCATTATAATATAGAAAGAGCAGAAATATTTCGAATTTCGAAAATTATGATAAAATAAATGAAAATAAGATGCAAAGGGATGGATGAAGTTGAAGCGGATGCTTGCCATTAGTGATATCCATGGGGATTTGGATAAATTCGAAAGACTTCTTGAAATGATTCAATATGACAACAAACGGGACCAGCTCTTGTTACTTGGGGATTATGTGGATCGGGGGCCTAAGTCACGTGCAGTTTTGGACAAGGTGATCCAGTTGACTTCTGAAGGAGCCATCACTTTGATGGGAAATCACGACAAAATGATGATTGATGCATTTGAGAATCCCGAAGACCCTCTTCATTTAAAAAGGTGGTACTACAACGGAGGTATCAAAACACTACAGAACTATGGGTACGAGATTGAGAAAGATGACGCAAAATATTGGTACCATACGGATGAAATGCCAGAGCCTCTAGTAATTAATGAACAGATACGCCCACACCTGGAGTTTCTCAAAACTCTTTCCTTCTACCACGAGACAGATACACATATATTCGTTCATGCAGGTGTCCATCCAAACACAACTTTAGAACGTACAGATTCCCACACCTTAGTGTGGATAAGGGAAGAGTTCCACAAAGGATACACTGGTGAGAAGACCGTTATCTTCGGCCATACACCAACGAAGCATCTACATAAAAAGCCAGAAGTATACTTTGGTGAAAACAATATCATCGGGATTGATGGTGGTTGTGCTTACGGTGGGAGGCTGTATTGCTTTGAGGCTGCGCAAAAGAGAGTGTATTATACAGAATAGCAAAAATCTCAGGGCTTCTCTTAACAGGGTGCCTCTGAGATTTCTTCAAAGAGTATTATCTTTTATTCCCTGCATACACATCTTCTTCCAAATGAAATCCATCCGCAATCACTGTTTCATCGATATTTTCCTTATTCACGGCTATCGGCGAAAGTAACACGGATGACACTTCCACTTTTCCATTGTTAACTTTACGTTCGGTGTCGATATATTCTCCCCTAGCCATAGCCACAGCAAGCCTTGCCGCTTCCTCCGCAAGAGTGGGGATCGGTTTATACACAGTCATTGTCTGGGTTCCTTCGACAATCCTTTGGGCGGCAGCAAGCTCTGCATCCTGCCCTGCAACCGGAACATCTCCTGCAATCCCCGCTTCCATGAGGACTTGAATGGCCATCCCCGCTGTTGCATCGTTTGCTGCAATGACTGCATCTATCTTCCCACCATTGGCTTTCAAGGCTTCCTGCATGTTGGCATATGCATTGCTTGGCAACCAATTTTTAGTCCACTGATCATATACGACCGTAATATCACCATTATCAATGAAAGGCTGAAGGACGTTGAATACTCCCTTTTTGAACAGGTGAGCATTGTTATCCGTATCCGCACCGCCAATGTAGACATATTTGCCTTTGGGGACAAGTTTTGTAATGGACTCTGCCTGCAGTTCCCCTACACGTTCATTGTCAAAAGAAACATAGAGGTCGATATCAGCATTTTTAATAAGTCTGTCATAGGAGAGCACTTTTATTCCTGCAAGGTGTGCCTTCTTGACGATGGTCGCTGCAGCTTCTGCGTTGTGCGGGACCACTACAAGGAGGTCGACACCTTGACTGATCAATGTTTCCGCTTGTAGGACCTGCAGGGCGTCATCTCCGTTTGCTGCGAGTATTTCAACTTCTGCGCCAAGGTTTTCAACTGCTGTCTTGAATAGGTCACGGTCTCTGAGCCATCTTTCCTCTTCCAAGGTGTCCATGGAAAAACCAATTTTTATTCCATCCTTATTAGGAACTGCTTCTTTTGCCGGCAGTAGGTCAATGTTCTCGACAGATTTCACTTCCGGTTGCAAGGTCCTATCTACCTTTTCACAGCCCGAGGCTACAAAAAACAGAGCAAGTGACACAAACAGCGTTAGTACTCTACCTATTCTAAGCTCCATTCCCTCCACCCTCTCTGCCTATTAAACTTTATTTCGGAGCAGTGTTTTACGATACTCTTTTGGTGAAACGTTGGTCATTTTTTTAAATACCTTGCTGAAATAGTTTGGATCATGGTAGCCGACTTCAAAGGTAATTTCCTTGATACTCTTGTCCAAATCGCTCATGAGCCGCTTCGCTTTTTCCATCCTGCATTCCGTCAGGAAGTCGATATAGTTGATGCCCTGCTTTTCCTTGAACATCTTACTAATATAAATAGGGCTTAATCCAACTTTTCGGGCCAATGTATCGAGCGATATATCCTGATGTGAATGGTCCATGATATACTGTTTTATCTGCTGGATGGTATCTGCCTCCAAGTGGTTGTAGTGGTCGTCAAAAGATTGTTTCATCACCTCAAGGAGTTGCCTTGTTTCCGAACGAAGCTGGCGATAATTTGTTGTTTGTACGGAATAGAGTGGCGTAGCAGTCTCCACTCCCATTTCATTCATCAAGTGTGAAATAATCCAGAGTACCTCAAGCATCCGTTGCTGGCTGTGCAGTAAGTTGGCTCCTTCATTTTCATAGCATTGAAAAGTGCTCATGACATTCTTATACACATCATCCCATTGGCCAAGTCGGATGAGGTCGGCATATTCCTTTTGATGATTTTTGTCCAAGTGGCCATTTCGTACATCCGGATTACTATGGATATCTGTATAAAAACGGTAGTTGGTCATAGCTTTTGAATCCATTGTAGCCATGAGGGCGTCCTGATAGGATTGGCGAACCTGGTCCAGAGAGCTGCAAACCTCCCCTATTCCGATGAACCAATCAGTACTATATCCTTTTTTTGCAATAGATAGAATTTCTCGCGCAAGTGTACTAGCCTGGGATCGATAGGTCTTATCTGGCTGCCGAAACACAATGATTGGTAGCTGATTTCCATATAGTGCTCCTACCCACCCGCTTTTTGACTGCCTTACCTTTTTCTTGATCATGGAATAATTCGATTCAGATCCTGATGGCAATAGGACTATCATGGCAAACATCTCATTGGTCGAAGGGATATCAAGCATCTCCACTAGCATGTCCACATGAACTTCATGCACGTGGTCGAACAGCAGCTGTGTTACGACATCCGTCTCAACGAGGGTCAGCGTTTTTTCTAATGCCGCTTCCTGAAGCTGGTTCTTAGCTTGCTGGGCCTTCTCCTGCTCAATCTGCTCCAGTACTTTCCCGACTGTCGATTTAATTTCGCTAATTTTGCTAGGCTTTAGAATATAATCTTTGACACCAAGCTTGATAGCCGCCTTGACATAGCCGAATGTATCATATGCGGTGACCATGATGAATTTTGTCTTTGGGTGTTTGGCACTGATTTGTTCCACTGCTTCTAATCCGTTCATCCCGGGCATCTTGATATCCATCAGAATTAAGTCAGGGAGGAAGTCAGCGGCCATTTCCACTGCCATTTTTCCGTTTTTGGCCTGTTTGATTTGTAGGTCAGGAAAGTTTCTTTCCAGTATGGTTTGCATGCCTTCGCGTTCAATTTGTTCATCATCTACTATGAGGAGTTCAATCATCCAATTCGACTCCTTTCATTTTTGATATTCTATTTCATTCCTGCAGATTTTCGTTCCAGGTGTTCGCTTATCCAAGGGACGGTGCTTGAGTCTCACACTTTGCACTACCATCAATAGGAAGCATTCAGAAATTACGCTTTTATTTTCAAAATTATCTTAGTACCTTGGCCTTGTATACCTTTAATATCAATGACATCGTCATATCCATAAAATAGCCGCAGACGTTTCACGACATTGCTGAACCCGAGACCGGTTGAGTGTCCTTCTGTAGGTGGAGGGGATTCTTCATTCAGGATCTGCTGGATTTTCTGTTGTGGCATGCCCATTCCATCGTCCTCTATTTCTATCTGCACCTGGCTTCCTGTATGTTTAACCCGGAACCAGATGTTTCCTCCATCTTCCTTCGGTTCCACCGCATGGATGACGGCATTTTCGATGATGGGTTGGAGGGTCAGGGCTGGAATTTTCAAGTCTAGGCACGATTCATCTATATCCATATTCAACTGTAGCCGATCGGTAAAACGTGCCTTCTGTATCTCCATGTATTGTTTCAATACTTGGATCTCATCGTGGAGCGTCACCGAACGGTCTTGCCTCTTTAAATTGTAGCGAAGTATTCCCGCCACACTTACAAGTAGATCACTCGTTTCCTCCGACCCTTCCAGATAGGCTTTTTTCGAAAGGGTATTAAGGGTGTTGAAAAGAAAGTGCGGGTTGATTTGACTCTGCAGACTTCTAAACTGGCTTTCTTGCAAAAGAAGCTTACTTTCCTGAAGCTCCCGCTCAAGTGCAGCTTTCTGCTTGATTTCCGAAATCAGGTTGTTGATATTAATTCGCATCCGGTCGAACGTCCTTGCCAAAAAGGCGATTTCATCATTGGTCTCCACTTTCACCTGCTGATCAAAATTCCCTTTGGACAGTTCATTGGCCGCTTTTGTCAGCTGAAATACAGGCCGGGTGATTGTAAGCGAGAACCAGTAGGTGACAAGTAGCAGTAAACAGGTGATCAGTAGCAGGATCCATATCCCAAGCTTGATCACTTCGCCTGATTGTTCAATGATTCCCCTATAAAATCGGTCGAAAGTATTCAGTTCTATGTCAATCAAAGTCAATGTCATTTCTGAGATATAGGTGGTGAGACGGGTCGCCTCTGCGAATTCCTGAGCCGCTGCCTCCGTATCATTTTCCGATTGAAACATGATAGACCTGTCCGTTGTTTCCACTAGACTATCGATTAGATTCATATAGTTGGTTAAGGTAAAATCATTTTCTGTATTTCTCAAATGTTGAACACCGTATTTTGCCTGCTGTACCTGGTTCTTGCTTTCTGTCAGATGGTCCAAACTTTCTTGAGTTGGATCAATGGTATAATTATTAAGGTCCGTAACAAGCTGTTGACTTGCCTTTGTCACTTCATTCATGCTCAAGTACCGTTGCAGGATATCGTTATACTGTTTATGGGTTTTGTGGTTATAATATGTAAGCGCTATCCAAATTGCCGACATGATGACCAATACTACTGTAGTAAGAGTAAGAATTTTCTTTTGGATACTTGTCATCGAACATCCGCTGCTTTCCTGATTCTGATATCTGTCAAGTACCCGTCTTTATCAAGTGGAACGGTTTCCCCATTTAACCATTCCTTCATTAGCTGGACACTTTTTCTTCCCATTTCTTCCGGGGATTGTTCTATGACCCCGTCCAACTTCCCTTGCATTAAAAGGGACAACGACTCAGGTCCATCGTCAAAAGTATAGATATGATACGGTTCCACCTGTGATCGCTTACTTATCTCCCCGATCATTGCACCGGCAACATTGGCATTGATGGCAATGAATGCGTCTATATCCGGCTCTTTGTTCATCACATCTTGAGTGGCGGCAATAACCTGCTCCCTCGTGTCATCGGTAGTGGCATGAATCATACGGATGTCATGGTAGAATTTCAGCATATCCCGAATTCCGTCCATCCGTTGCTTTTGGTAATATTCCTGGTTTGTGTCATACATTAGTACGACATTCCCTTCTCTTCCCATATCCTTCAATATTTGACTTGCAATCATTTTACCTGCTTCATATTGATTGGAGCCGACATAGGTGCGCCGGATACTTTCCCCCATGGGCACATCATTGGCCACCGTTATGATAGGTATGCCATGAAAGGCGGCCTTCACCTTCGTCAATTCCTTGAATTCATCTGTATCCAGCCCCTGGATGATGATGCCATCCACTTTGGACTGTATGGCAACCTCTATATTTTTCAGGAAGTCCTCCTGATTCTTTCCGTAGCTTCCCCACACTTCAAGGCTCACTTTACTTTGTTTCGCCTGTTTACTGGCACCTTCACTCACCTTATCCCAGAACGGTGTTTCCATATCCTGCGTTATCAGAACCAGACGATGTTCCTCTCTACTCGAACTTAGCGCTTGGGGCAACTGCCAATCGGATTGGAAGACTTTTTGTGCGGATAAGAAAGTAAGGTGACATAGTAGAATAATAATGATACAAATTGCTAGAATCCCAGTTTTCCGCAAGTGTGATATCCCCTTCCCCCGATTGGGTGTACTAATTTCATCATAGCACCTAATGAAAATAGTACAATCCCTGTTGGTTTAAAAGGAACCAACAGGGATAGCCAGTTATTGATACTATCATTATCTTTTTTTACGGGTCATGACATCAAAGATTACCGCTCCAGCGAGTACTCCCCCGCGGATCATATACTGATAAGATATTCCAACGCCAAGCAAATTCATCCCATTGGATAGAGAAGCCATTACGATTGCGCCGATAATGGCACCTGTCACTTTCCCCACTCCTCCAGCAGAAGAAACTCCCCCCACATAAGCAGCAGCTATAGCATCAAGCTCGAAAAGTGTTCCTGCAGTTGTTGTAGCAGATTGCAGACGTGCCGTGAACAGAATACCTGAAAGTGCAGCAAGCATCCCCATCGAACCGAATACAATATAGGTAATCTTTTTTACATTAATCCCGCTCAAGTGTGCAGCTTCCGGATTGCTTCCAACCGCATAGATATGACGGCCGAGTACCGTTTTGGTTGTTAGGAAGTGATAGACGACAACCACCAATAATATGATAATTACTGTCCAAGAGAATCCATTATAACCTGCGAGTATCCAAGTGATGTAACCAATGATTCCTGAGACAAAGATAAGCTTCAGTGCAAATATAGGTTTTGACACCACTTCAAAATCATATTTGATTTTGTTTTTCCGGGTGGAAATTTCACTAAAAATGTATAGTAGAATACCAACCAACCCTACTAAAAGGGAAAGCAGGTGCAAACCATTCACTTCCACAAGGGATGGAATGTATCCATTTCCGATTGCATTGAAGGTATCATCTTGGATGATGATTGTACCAGTCTTTTCTGTCACTTGCAGCAGAGCACCACGGAATATAAGCATTCCGGCAAGTGTGGCAACGAAGGATGGTATCCCAATCTGGGCAATGAGCACCCCATTGAAAAGACCGACCGCAATCCCTAGAAGTAAAATAATTGGAATTGTCAGCCAGACGGATACCCCAGCTTGGGTAAGGAGGATTGCCGCAATCGCTCCAAGGAATCCTGCCGCATATCCGACGGACAAGTCGATATGCCGAATGACGATCACAAGCGTCATCCCTACTGCTAGTACTGCGATATAGCCGGCAGAGTCCAGTAGATTACTAATGTTACGCGACGACATGAACAAGCCGTCTGTCATAAATGTAAAGGTTAGAATGATAACAAATAGTGCGATATACATCCCGTAGTCACGGATGTTTTCATGAATCAATGTTCTGGCTTCCTGGAAAACATTCATTGTAATAACCCCCTATTGCGTAGCAAGCTCCATGATTTTTTCTTGGTCTGCTTCTTCTATTTTTAGCTCACCCTTTATTTCTCCCTGGGCCATGACATAGACTCTGTCGCTCATGCCAAGCACCTCGCCAAGCTCGGAGGAGATCATCACGATGCTGAGCCCTTCCTCAATCAGCTTGTTCATCACCGTGTAAATCTCAAATTTCGCCCCAACATCTATTCCCCGTGTCGGTTCATCCAAAATTAGCAACTTGGGTCCGACAAACAGCCATTTACCGATGGATACCTTCTGCTGGTTCCCCCCGCTGAGATTACCAACAAGTTGCTCCAAGGAGGAAGCTTTAATGTGAAGGGATTGTTTGTACTGCTCTGCGACCTTGATTTCCTCGTTATCGTTGATAACTCCTTGTGAAGCGATTCCTTTCAGGTTTGCTGCAGAGATATTGCTCTTAATATCCTGCAGGAGAAAGAGTCCGTCGTCTTTGCGATCCTCTGTGACATACGCAATGCCAGCCTTAATTGCATCACTTGTATGCTTGAGTCTAGTAAGCGAGTCATTCCACATCATGTCGCCTTCGAGTTTGTAGGTCTTGGCATTCCCGAAAATGCTGAGTGCAAGCTCTGTTCTCCCCGATCCCATCAGCCCGGCAATCCCGACTATTTCTCCCTTTTTCACATGAAGATTGACGTCCTTTACCACTTGTCTTCCTAGCTGTGGATCATAGGCAGACCAGTTATGGAGCTCAAGGATTTTTTTCCCCTCCTCCTTTTTCACCCTTTTGGGATAGATGTCTTCAATTTCTCGTCCCACCATGTTCTTGATGATGACACTTTCTGTGATTTCTCCTTTGGTTGCATCTAATGTACAGATCGTTTTACCATCCCGTATGACAGTCGCTTTGTCGGCAATGCTGATTACTTCTTTGAGCTTATGGGAGATCATAATGCAAGTGATTCCCTGGTTCTTCAGTTCTTTTAACAGTTCAAGAAGGTTCTCGCTATCGTCTTCATTAAGCGCAGCAGTCGGTTCATCTAGTATGAGGAGCTTTACCTCTTTACTTAATGCCTTGGCAATCTCCACAAGCTGGCGTTTCCCGACACTCAAATCCTTTACGAGTGTGTCTGGATTGACGTGAAGCTTTACCTTCCGCAGCAGTCTCTTTGCTTCGACAATCGTCCTGTTCCAATCGATGATCCCGCCTATCTTCACTTCATTACCTGCAAAAATATTCTCATACACGGTCAGGTCCGGAAATAACGCAAGCTCCTGATAGATGATTGCAATGCCGGTACTTACGCTGTCACTGATTTTGTTAAATTGCTGAACATTCCCTTCAAATACGATGTCCCCATCATACGTTCCATAAGGATACACACCGCTCAGCACCTTCATCAGCGTGGATTTACCTGCTCCATTCTCCCCGATCAAGCAGTGAATCTCGCCTTCCTCCACTTTGAAGTTTACATTGCTCAGCGCCTTGACTCCTGTAAATTCCTTGGAGATATCATTCATCTCCAATATATATCTGCTCATCCTTTTACCCCCTTAACAAAAGCAATGACAATGGCGAAATAGTGATAGGTAGTTGCTACCACTATTTCGCGAAGTACCTTTGGTGATGAATTCGTTGAATTTTGAGGCTCTGTTACTGCGCCTAATGTCAGCTTTCAATCCCTTCACAACTGGCTACAATCCCAGCATATCTCCCATTAATACCATCATAAGCTTCAAACAGAAGTTTTCTTCCATTCGTAGCTTTTTATAAAGAACGCTTTATATAGATATTTTTTAAAGTCCAGTGAATTCGCTTGCTTCGTAGTATTCAGAGTCGATCAGTTCTTGTTTTACATTTTCTTCGTCCACTACGATGACGTCTGTTTGTTTCGCTTTTACTTCTACTTCACCATTATCGTAAGAACCGGTTGTTTCCGGCGTTTTACCGTCCAGGATTTCTACTGCAATTCCCATTGCATCCGTAACTAGCGTGCGAACGTCTTTGAAGACAGTCATCGATTGCTTTCCATCGATGATGTATTGGATGGACGCTTTTTCTGCATCCTGACCTGTCACAAGATAACTTGTCACTTCGCCGTCAGATGCAAATACATCTGCAATAGAACGGGCTGTACCATCATTGGGAGCAAGCACCGCCACATCACCTTTCAAATCTGCACCTACTGCAGTAAGATGTGTTTGCGCTTTGTTTTTTGCTTCATTCGGATCCCAGTTTGTTGTTACCTGCCCTAGGATTTTACTCATTTGGTCACGAGTCAGTTCCGCTGTATCTTTTAAAGCTTCCGCTTCGCTGGAGTTGGCAATTTTGAAGGTGCCATCTGCAATTTTTGGTTGTAACGTTTTCCATGCCCCTTCAAAGAAAAGGAAAGCGTTATTGTCGGAAGCTGCACCAGCATATAAGTAAAGCGGTACGCCTGAACCTTGTACATTATCAATCAGGTATTGACCTTGTGCTGCACCAACTGCGACACTGTCGAATGTTACGTAGTAATCAACTGCATCCGTGTTTGTGATTAAACGGTCGTACGAGATAACCGTAATTCCTTCTTTTTTTGCCGCTTCCACCGCTGATGCTGCTGCGTCCCCATCTTGAGGAGTGATGATTAGTACTTCGATCCCTTTGTTAATCAATGTTTCCACGTTCTCTTTTTCCTTAGCGGAAGAACCTTGGCTGAATAAAATTTCCGTAGTATAATCAGAATCCTTCAATGCATCTTTGAAACGTTGCTCGTCCTGTACCCATCTTGGCTCATCTTTTGTTGGCAAAACGATCCCCACACTTACACTACCGCTTCCCCCTGTCGTGCTGTTACAAGCTGCAAGCATTGCTGTAAAAAGCATAAGAACCAATAATAATGACGTTGCTTTCCATGTCTTCTTCATGTGTTACTCCCCCTTTGTTTTGGCTTGTTTCATGATTTCACCTTAATTATATGGCGGGGATAAATATGTTGTAAGCGCTATCACTAGCACTCTTTTGGTATTGTCTGTACTTTTTTAATAATTGGCACTATTTAATAGAGAGGTTCCGACAGATGTGGGGGGAAGCATCTTCTACTAATCTTTCATAAAAAAACATGAAATCCCCTGTGAGATTTCATGTCCATGTGTAGAGAAAGTTGAATAATTACCTTGTAATAGTTTGTCAACAGTCTGATGGGAGTAGCACACTCTGCTACTCCCAAAATCCAACAGAAGGATGAAGACTTCTTATTTCTCCAAAGCCCCTTCTTTATTATTCAATCCCAATGAAGTCCTCTTCACTCTGAACTTCTTCTTTTTATGCTTAAAGCTTTGCAGGTACTCCGCATATTTGGCATGCCAGTTTTTCAATGCCGCGACGTATAAGACTGCGGTAGTCACAACGATAATGGCAGTACTTGGCCAGAACCATGGGGAGACGATCCCAGATTGATAGGCCAGTCCGATTGGTGAGAATACGATATAAACAAGAATAATGGATGCTATGAGAGTAATGGAAACAGGGATTGCATATTTCCATGGCACCATTCTTTCTTCTGACACGGTATAGGAAAATGGTTGAACCTGCTTGATCGGCTTAACTTTGGCCATGAGGAGCATAAATGCCACTTCCACTACAAGCAATATACCGTATATATGGATAAAGTTGATCCCAAGCTCCACATTGAAAATTTGCTTTGTACCCCAAACAAGGAAATAGTAGGCAAATACATGAAATATGATAACGACTTTGGCTGCAAGTGCAGGAATCTTCCGGAAAAGCATTCCCATCAATACAATAACCAAAATTGGAATGTTAAAGAACCCTGTGAATTGTCGGATCAAATTCCAAAGACCGTCCGGTGCATACATCAGTAAAGGAGCCACTATAAAGGAGATGAGCGCCACTACCACACTGAACAGCTTGCTGACCTTGATAAGCTTCTGGTCATCGGCATCCGGTGCGAATTTTGGTTTATAAATATCCAATACAAATAGGGTGGAAATACTGTTAAGCAGCGAATTGAATGAACTAAAGACCGCTCCGAGCAGTACCGCCAGGAAGAATCCCATCAGCCATACTGGTAAAAGGTCCGCAATCAAGCTCGGATATGCCAGGTCAGAATTTGAGACACTGCTGCCATACAAGTGAAATCCGATAACACCTGGTATAAGCATGAAAATTGGAACCAGTAGCTTCAGAAACCCTGTCATCAAAACACCTTTCTGACCCTCTGCTAGATTTTTTGCCCCTAATACACGCTGAATGACATATTGATTCAGCGCCCAATAGAAAAGGTTCGCAAAAAGAATACCTGTGAATATGGAGAAAAATGGCACAGAATCCTCTTTACCTCCAATGGCATTCAGTTTTTCCGGAGAGGTGGTGGCAATCTGTTTCATACCGGCCACTATGTTGCCGTCTCCAAGAGCGATAAAACCCAGTATCGGAACCAGAAATCCGATTAGTACCAGACCGATTCCATTAATGGTGTCTGATACAGCAACTGCGCGTAGTCCACCAAAGATAGCATATATACCCCCGATGATCCCGACAAACCAGATGACCATCCATAAAGCTTGAGTGTAGGAAACACCGAAGAGTGCTGGGACATCAAATAGCTGCAGGACTGCAATGGACCCGGAATACAGCATAGAAGGAATCGTGACACACATATATCCGAGTAAAAACAGCAGGACCGTCATCCTGCGCACATCTTCATCATAACGTTTACTCAAGAATTCCGGGATGGTAGAAATACCGATTCCCAATAACTTGGGCAACAGATAGATGGCCATGATGATGGCAGCCAGTCCAGCCGTCACCTCCCAGGCCATGCTCGACATGTTGCCGCTGAACGCTTGCCCATTCAGACCGATGAGTTGTTCGGCAGACAGGTTGGTCAAAAGCAGGGAACCGGCGATGAAAATCCCCGTCAGTCCTCTTCCCGCAAGGAAGTATTCATTTGCACTTCCAACTCTTCCCTTTGTCATTTGATACGATATGTAGGCCACAAGTGCCATTAAAATAGAGCAACTGACCAATATGAAAACTATTTCACCTAAACCCATTTCATCACTCTTTCCCATATTATTTCATATTTAAATATCCTTATATATAAAAATAAAACATGGTATTTTGATATAACAGTTTCCTCTTGCTAAAATAAACCGTTTACATGTTGATTACAGAGGGGTTTGTGATAAATGATAAAATTTTTTCTAAAAAGCTAACGTCACGATTACTAAAACCATATCCAAAGAGAACATAGTTCTTTTTTCTCAGGGATCATTCCACCTCTAGTGTATTGGATTTACTTTCTCACATTTTAAACAAAATTATCTTCTCCTCAACTTAGTTTGTTCATTAGACAAACTATTTACTTTTTGCTATAATTCAACTAATATTTCAATATTGTTTTATTATCCTTAATAGAATAGGAGGGAGAGGGCAAATAATACCACCTTTGAAAACGCTTTACTTTTTTGTAAGCGTTTAATCAGCAAAGGTTATATGCCTACAGTTTATGAAAAAGACAAATAGTTCCTTATACATTATTTCCATTACCCTTGTAGCCACTTTGGGAGGCTTGCTTTTCGGGTATGACACTGCTGTGATTTCTGGTGCTGAAAAATCAATTGAAGCTTATTTGATAGATGGATTAGGGCTTAGCTCCTTCATCCATGGAGCCACCATTTCCAGTGCCTTGATCGGTTGTATAGTAGGTGGTGTAATATCTGGATTCTTTTCCTCGACTTTTGGTCGCAAAAAAACGTTAATTTTAGCTTCCATTCTATTTTTATTTTCGGCAATAGGATCTGCCTATCCGGAAATCTTCTTCTTTACTAAGGGAGAGCCTACTGTAGCATTACTTCTAGCTTTTAATTTCTACAGAATCATCGGGGGTATTGGTGTTGGATTGGCCTCCGCTATCGTACCCATGTACATTGGAGAAATTGCTCCTGCAAAGATTCGTGGGAGACTTGTCTCATATAACCAGTTTGCCATCATCTTCGGAATGCTTGTCGTTTATTTTGTTAACTGGGGAATTGCCCGCGGAAAAACCCTAGAATGGATCAATGATATTGGGTGGAGATACATGTTTGCGTCTGAAGCAATCCCAGCTCTATTGTTCTGTGTCTTTTTATTCTTTGTTCCTGAGACACCTCGATACTTGGCATTAAAAAATAAGGATGAAAATGCTTTAGCAATATTAACAAAGATAAATGGGATTAAAACTGCCAAGATTATATTAAGAGATATTAAAAAGACAATGTCTGCTTCTGCCGAGAAAATTTCTCCTTTCGCTTTTGGAAAAACGGTCATTGTTGTTGGGATAATGCTTTCTTTATTCCAACAATTCGTAGGAATAAATGTCGCGCTTTATTATGCTCCCCGTATCTTTGAAAGCATGGGAGCGGCAAAAGATGCATCCATGCTACAAACGATTGTAATGGGTCTTGTAAACGTTATCTTTACAGTCATCGCCATAATGAAAGTGGATGAATGGGGACGCAAACCTCTTTTGATCATAGGTTCCATCGGGATGGCTATCGGGATGTTCGGTGTAGCGGGCTTGGCATTTTTTAACATCATCGGGGTAAGTACCTTGTTATTCATTATTTTATATACTGCTTCTTTCATGATGTCTTGGGGACCAATCTGCTGGGTACTCATCTCAGAAATCTTTCCTAACAGGATTCGTGGACAGGCAGTCGCTATCGCAGTGGCAGCACAATGGGCAGCAAACTATTTAGTCTCCTCCACCTATCCGATGATGATGGAGATCAGTGGTGGTTTAACCTATGGACTGTACGGGGTAATGAGTGTACTTTCCGTACTCTTTGTTTGGAGATTTGTCCCAGAAACCAAAGGTGCTTCACTTGAAGAGTTAGAAAACATATGGAAAAAACCTCCTCACAGCAGAAAAGTGACTGCATTATAATTAGAAACAAAAGAAGACATCTTTTAGATGTCTCAGTGTGTAGACAAAGTTATTTTAATCTTCAAGGCATGTAATAACTATATTGATCGTAGTGGAAGGCGCGCAGACTCCTGCGGGAGGAAGGGACATGGGAGACCCCGCAGGGCGTAGCCCGAGGAGGCTCCCGGACCGCCCGCGGAAAGCGAAGCGCCTGGAACGAAGATCAACAAGTATAATGCAAATCTAAAGATAATTAGGGTTTGTCACCAGTCTGAGACATCTTTTAGGTGTCTTATTTTAAGGAGAGTTGAAGTTGAAAATAGAGACGTTAGAATTAGCGAACGGTTGGAAGCAGTTTAACTTATATAATGATAATGGAATGGTCGTAAGTTTAATGGACTATGGCGGGATTCTTCTAAAAATTGATACTCCTGATAAAGAAGGCAACTATGAAAATGTGATTGTGGGGTATAAGAATCATTCAACTTATAAACAGAACCCCCATTTTTTTGGAGCCTTGATTGGACGAGTTGCAGGCAGAATTCAGGGAGCGACATTTGAAATTAATGGGGAAGTTTATAAGCTGGAAAAAAATGATCACGGAAATCATTTACATGGAGGTTCACTTGGATTCCATCAAGTGGTTTGGAATAGCGAAATAATTAAACGGGAGGATGGAATAGGTGTGAAGCTTTCCCATTTCAGTAAAGATGGGGAAAGTAGTTATCCTGGAAACATCGAAGTATCTGTCCTATATCTGTTGAACAATGATAACGAGCTAATACTTGAATACACTGCTTCTACTGATAAACTCACTCCTTTTGCAATGACTAATCACTCCTATTTCAATCTGGGTGGAAATGCGAAAGATAGTATTCTTCATCACTCATTAATAGTGGAAAGCGACCGATTTGTTGAATTGGATACTGACCTTATCCCGACTGGTAAAATTTCAACCGTAGACAATACTCCGTTTGATTTTAGGAAGGAAAAGTCGTTCACTAGCGGTTTAAACGAGTGTCATGAACAAAATCAAGTTGCCGGATATGGTTATGATCATTACTTTTTATTTCGCCAAACAGACAGTGAAAAAGTTGTATTGAAGGATGGTAAAAGTGGCAGAGTTCTTTCCATCCAAACGGATCAGCCTGGTATGGTGCTTTATACAGCTAATAATCTTGACTGCAAACCTACTTTTAACGAACCATCCTTTTCCCGGTATTCAGGGGTTTGCTTCGAAACACAAGGTTCCCCAGCTTCCCTCCATCATGGAGGTTTTCCAGGAATACTATTACACCCCGATGAGACATATAGTCACCGTACTGTTTACCGCTTCTCCATTGATAAATAAACCGGAGATAGATAGCCTGAGCACAGAAAAAAAGACCTTGCATTTGCAGGTCTTTTCTTACTATTTTCGATATTGTATTAATTTCCTGTTTATTTCCTTCGTGCTTTCATAAATCCCCTGATAGACAGAAAATAGTTCCTCATACTTTTCCACATTTTCTTCAATGGGCAGAAACTCTTTTTCCACACGCAAAAATTCATCCGCGCATTCCTCTAATGAGCTATACCAGCCACAACCATATGCTGCAAGCATTGCCGCTCCCATCCCTGGCCCTTGCTCACTTGAAAGCTTTATTATTCTTGCATTGAAAACATCCGCTTGCATTTGTAACCAAGTATTATTTTTTGTGCCGCCGCCAGTAGAAACAATCGTTTCAATGGATTTGCCTTTTTTACGGAAAATAGCGATGGATTCGTTCAACGAGTAAGTGATTCCTTCCATCACAGCCCGCACAAAGTCCCTTCTTTCATGCGAAGTGTCCATCCCGATAAAGCTTCCACGAATGGTTGCATCGGCATGCGGGGTCCGTTCACCTGCCACATATGGGGTAAACATCAATCCATTTGATCCTACAGGGACGGAATCAACTCCCTGGACAAGGTCCTCAAACGTTTCTGTATCTGCAAAAACATTCTTAAACCAGCTCAAACTGTATCCAGCTGCAAGGGTCACGCCCATCGTATAGTAGGAATCCGGTACTCCATGATTAAAATAATGGACTTTCCCCTCAAAATTCTTATCACTGGTAGTTTCATAGGATAACACCACACCGGAAGTTCCAATACTGCATAAGGTGATACCTTCTTTTAGAATTCCTGAGCCGATTGCTCCACAGGCATTGTCAGCTCCTCCGGCTATGATGGAAGTGAGGGGAGATAACCCTGTAACTTCAGCCATTTCATTTGTGATTACTCCAACCTTATCATGAGAATGAACTAAAGTGGGACAAATGTCTTCTGGAATATCTAATAGATTTAAGATTTCTTTACTCCATTTCTTTTCACTTATATCCAGAAGTAATGTTCCAGCGGCATCCGAAAAGTCCATGTTCAATTCACCGGATAGCCTATATCGAAGATAGTCTTTAGGCAACACAAACGTTTTTATTTTGGAGAAAATCTCAGGCTCATGTTTCTTCACCCATAATATTTTGGGAAGCGTAAACCCCTCCAATGCAGGGTTTTTGGTTACATTCAGCAGATGCTCTTTTCCGACTACGTCATATATCTCCCGGCATTCCTCTGTTGTACGTGTATCATTCCAAAGAATGGCGTTTCGAAGGACTTTATTATTTTCATCAAGGAGCACCAGTCCATGCATCTGTCCGGAAAAGCTTATTCCTTCAATGGTTTCAGGATCTTCTGGAAAATCATCAAGTATTTCTGACAATCCTGCAATCGTCTGAGTTACCCAAACCTCTGGTTCTTGTTCACTATATCCGCTTTTCTCGTGCAGGAGTGGGTAGTTTTTAGAAACTTCTTTCACTACCCCTCCCGATTGGTTGACCAATAGGACCTTCACTGCACTTGTGCCTAAATCGATGCCAATTACATACTTCATGATTACACCCCATCTAAGTAGCTTTATTCTCCTGCGTATGCTCTTAATAGGTATTGATTGATGGTTGCTTTAACTTTTTCCAGGCGTCCGGATTGATGTTTAACTTCCCCTAGATTTAATGCGTGCTGTTCTAATTCATGGAAGTTGGTTTTTCCTTCCACGATGTCCAGCCCAATCCCATCTGTAAAACTCTTATAACGGTTATCCAAAATATCTTCAAGAACTCTATCCTCTATTAGTTTACTTGCAACTTTTAAGCCTACTGCAAAACTGTCCATTCCTGCAATGTGGGCATGGAATAAGTCTTCCTGCTCAAACGATCCCCTTCTCACTTTCGCATCGAAGTTAAGACCGCCACGTCCAAGTCCACCATTTTTGAGAATTTCATACATTGCCAATGTGGTAGAGTATAAATCTGTCGGAAACTCATCCGTATCCCATCCCAATAATGGATCACCCTGATTCGCATCCACAGAACCAAGCATATTGTGAACACGTGCATATCGTAACTCATGTTCAAATGTATGACCTGCTAATGTAGCATGGTTTGCTTCGATATTAAATTTAAAATGATCTTGGAGATTATAATGTTGTAAAAATGCATAACCGGTGGCAACATCAAAATCATATTGATGAGTTGTCGGCTCCTTTGGTTTTGGCTCTATAAGGAATTGTGCATCAAACCCTATCTCTTTTGCATAATCAACAGCCATTTGTAAGAAACGTCCTAAGTTATCCATTTCAAGTTTCATATTTGTATTTAATAGTGTTTCATACCCTTCACGTCCACCCCAGAATACATAGTTCTCCGCACCGAGCTCTTTACCAACTTCCAAGCCTTTTTTCACTTTTGCTGCAGAATAAGCAAAGATATCCGCACTATTGGAAGTAGCAGCGCCATGGATGAACCGAGGATGAGTAAAGTTGTTTGCTGTGTTCCAGAGAAGCTTGGTCTTGCTTGTTTTCATGTAGTCTTTTACCATACTTACAATCGTATCAAGATTCTGGTTTGTCTCTTTTAAACTATCTCCCTCTGGAGCAATATCAACATCGTGAAAGCAGAAAAAAGGAACATCCAATTTTTCAAAGAATTCAAAAGCTGCTTCCACACGTGCCTTAGCAAGGTCCATTCCTTTATATTTATCCCAAGAACGAATCATTGTTCCACTACCAAATGGATCAGAGCCATCCATTGTAAAGGTATGCCAGTATGCGACTCCAAAACGAAGAATTTCCTCCATCGTTTTCCCGTTTATTTCTTCTTTTGGGTTATAAAATTTAAATGCAAACGGGTTTGAAGATCCTGCTCCTTCGTAATTTATTTTGCTAATCGTATCAAAATAAGTCATTATGGGTTCCTCCTCCGATTTATACCATGTTGTGGAAATATGTTTCTCTATCTAATGTAAATGCTTACAAAATAATTATAGCAACTCAATGTTAGTTTGTCTATTGAATAAACAAAGTTTCTATAAACTACTGTCAATTACATGATTATCAAGTATAATAGGGGAAAATCTATTACTTTATTATTCCACTAGACTACTGGGGTGTACTTTCATGCATAATATGAATACTAAACTATACAGTATTTTTGAATGGATAACACGGGTTGCTTATTTAAATGTAATTTGGATTCTACTCTCTTTAACTGGTGGCATAGTTTTAGGAATATTCCCTGCCACCGTTTCTATGTTTACCATTATTCGTAAGTGGCTGAGAGGAGATACAAACTTCCCTTTATTCCGGACATTTTTACACCATTATAAAGAAGAATTCTGGAAGAGCAATAGATTGGGATTCATTATTGGTGGTCTGTTCGTAATTTTCATACTCGACTATTGGTATTTATATCATTATTCCCCCGAGGTGGTTTGGGGTCAAATTCTACTTTTGGCATTATCATTATTATTTCTACTCTTTCTATTTTATTTGTTTCCAACTTATGTCCACTATGATTTAAAAATAGTAGCCATAATAAAACAGGCTTTCCTACTAATGCTCATTCACCCACTTCATACATTTTTCATTATTGTTTGTCTTGCTTCTTTGTTCTTTGTTTTCTATTTATTGCCGGCTACTGCCTTTATTTTTGGCGGAAGTGGCTATGCCTTCATAACGATGTGGCTATGCATGAATGCTTTTCAAAAGCTACATAACACAAAAACACCTTCCTAGTCGGTTGGTGTTTTCGTGTTATGGAATGTCATCCTTTGACCGCACTTGAAGAAATCCCCTCGACTACCTTGTTGCTGAAGAAAAGAAAAGCGAGAAGAATCGGTAATACACTAATGATTAAAGTGGCACCTATAGCACCCCAATCCGTCATATACTGACCGATAAAATTCTGGATTCCAACGGTGAGCGTTTTATATTTGTCTGAGCTGATGAAGGTATTCACAAAGACAAACTCATTCCAATTATAAATCATATTGATGATGACAGTCGTCGACATGACAGGGATAGTCATAGGTAGAATAATCCGGAAGAACATCCTATGAACCGAGCATCCATCTATGATTGCCGCTTCTTCTATCTCTCTTGGAAGCGTATAATAAAAACCCAACAATATCATCATGGTTATTGGTAAATTATATGCAGTATAAGTGATAACGATGGACCATGGGTTATCAATTAGATTGACATTTAGGAACATGCTGAACAAAGGGATGATCGCAGAGTGGATGGGGATCATTAAACCGACCATGAAAAGCCCCAATACTAATTTACTCCACTTCCATTGCATCCTTGTAATAACAAAAGTAGCCATGCTTGCTAATATCACGGTTAAAACAATAGCCACTCCAGTTATCCAGATGCTGTTCCAAAAATAAATGCCTATTCCGCCTTCCCACACCTTTAAGTAATTTTCCCATCTGAACTCGGTTGGCAGGGCAAAAGGGGATTTCGAGAATATCTCCTGGTTATTCTTCAGGGAGAACAGAAATAACCAGACAATCGGAAACACCTGAAATATTGCGACTGCTGCCAGACATAAATATAGAAAGAAATATCCTATGCGTCCCACCCAAAGCACTCCTTTTAATACTGAATTTCTTCTTTCGTTGCTGTTGCTTTTCTAATAATCAAGGTCACGATTAAAGTGATGATCAATAACAGGAAACCAATGGCACTACCATAACCGAAGTTGTTGGTGGAAAAGGCCAATTTATACATATAGGATGCCATAACTTCACTTGCTCCATTTGGCCCTCCTCCTGTCATTACATAGATCAGGTCAAAATATTTTAATGAACCGACAACAGCTAGAACAATGGTCACTTTGACAACACCCATAATTAATGGAAGTTTTATCTTATAAGCAATCTCAATGGGTGAAGCCCCATCAATCTTGGCCGCCTCTATGATAGATTCTGGGATATTCTTTAAAGCTGCATAGTAAATAAGGATGTAGAATCCGGCATATTGCCAAAGTATTGGAATGAATATCGCGTACAAAACAAGGGAAGGCTCGGCAAGCCATGCAGGGGGATTTTCGACTCCAATTGCCATCAGCAAACTGTTTATCATCCCGTTTGAAGGATTGTATATTTTCACCCATAGCTGAGCAATTGCTACAGAAGAGAGTAGCATAGGAATTAAATAGATCTTCCTTAATAGGTCAGCCCCTTTTATCTTGGATGCTAAAATCAACGAGATTGCTAGATAGATAAAAAGGCTTAATGTGGAAAAAACAGCAAGTAAAAAGGAATGAAGTGCACTATCCCAAAACTTCTTATCTTGTAAGGCTGTCACATAGTTTTGAAGCCCGATAAACTCCATCGATCCAATCCCATCCCACTTCATCAGACCATAGTAACCTGTTAAAATAAGCGGTATGAAAATAAGAATCCCAATCAGTAAAAGTGCAGGGAGAACATATAAGGCTATGATCCATTTGTTAGACATTACTTTATTCATTACATTCAACCCCATATTGTCAGGAATAGAAAAGGACCATCCAGTAAAAAAGGAAGTCCTTTTCTCTCCCATCATAATTAATCGTTCAAATGCATGTTACTCTTGAGATAAGGCATCTTCATGTTCTTTGGCAAAATCGTCTGGTGTTACACCTTTTCCAAAGAGCGATTGAATTAAATCCAAATGAACTTGTGCCACACCTGCGCTCATTTGCACATCAGCAAATAATGTGATATTGCTAGCTTCACTAAGGTCATTCAATACATCAATATACATATCAGGTAGGTCTAGGGAAGCTGCATCCACTTTTGTAGCAGGAATGACACCAGCACCTGTTACAGCTTTCTCGCCCCATTGCTGGATAAAGAATGATACAAACTTCTTTGCTTCATCTTTCACATCGGAATCTTCTGCTACAAACAAGCCAACCCCTGGACCACCAACATGACTGTTAAGATCCCCATTTCCATCTACTGTCGGGAAACTGAAGTATCCAATGGAGTCTCTGAATTCCTGTGGAACATCTTCATTTGTCGTATAGTTCGGAAGATCCCATGAACCCATTAGATACATTGCTGCCTGTTCACCCATAAACATACTCTTCGCTTCTTCATCTGATAATCCATTGAAGCCCCTAACAAACGCGTCCATGTCGACCAGATTTTGAATTTCTTCCGCTGCAGTGACTAATGCAGGATCCTCAAAGGAACCTGATCGATTAATTGCGCTCGTCAGCACATCTCCTCCACCAATTCTATCAGCCATATACATATACCATAAAGAGCCAGTCCATCTGTCCTTATTACCAAGGGCGATTGGCGCCACTCCGTTTTCATTCAATGTAGTGATGATATTTTTGAACTCATCATAGGTTGTCGGAGCTTCTAGACCATATTGATCAAAAATGGCTTTATTATAGAAAACAGTTGCAATATTAAGCTCCAATGGCAAACCATAAGTATTATCGTTCATGGCATATGCTTCTGCCGTACCAGATACAAAACTATCCTTCAGATCTCCTTCAAGCAAATCATCCAAAGTAGCAAACTTTTCACCGTTGACATAGGGCTCCAGAAACCCTGCTGCCCATGTCATCCCAACATCTGGCAACTGATTAGAGGTGGATAATACTTTTAATTTATCCTTGTACTGCTCATTACTTAAGACTTCCAAATCGACTTTCACACCTGGATTTTCTTTCTCGAAGTCCTCAATGATTTCGCTTACAATTTTGTGGTGTTGCTTTGAACTTCCTTCAGGCCATAAATGCATGAATTCAATCGTTTTCCCATCCCCGGAACCCGATGTATTCTCCCCAGAACCAGAGCAACCCGCCAACAATACCAGCAGCGAGAGAAAAATTCCGGAAAATAATGTAACCGCTTTCCTTTTTCTCAAACTAAATACCCCCAATATTCTTATTTTTGAAACAGATTGTTACTAAATTTAGATTATCACCGAAAAGAATGTTTGTCTAGTGGATAAACAAAGTTTATAATAGAAACATATAATGGTACACTTAGGAAAAACAGAATAAGGAATGGAGTTAATCGATGAAAATGTTACATACCTTTAATCAACAAGTAGTCCGAAAGGGAAATAAATCCCTAGTTTTGCAAACCATTAAGGAGTTCACCCCCATTTCCAGGGCGGATATCGCTAATAAGACTGGGCTTAATAAAGGAACTGTCTCCTCACAAGTAAACGAATTACTGAAGGAGAATTTAATTACTGAATCAGGACCAGGAGTTTCAAGCGGCGGAAGAAGGCCGGTGATGCTGTTGTTCAATCAGGTCGCAGGATACACCATTGGCGTAGATATCGGGGTTAATTACATCCTTGGAATCTTAACAGATCTCAGTGGTAATATCTGCAACGAGAAAATCACTCGATTTGATAACTTAACGTTTGAACAAATAAAGGTCGAACTATTTGACATTGTTGATTCCCTCATCTCTTCTATGCCTTCAAGTCACTATGGAATTGTCGGGATAGGTATTGGGGTCCCTGGTACGGTGAATACCGATGGGGAAATCCTTCTGGCTCCAAACTTAAATTGGAAGAATGTCCACCTAAAGGACCTGATGGAAGATCGATATAACGTTCCAGTTTTAATTGAAAACGAGGCAAATGCTGGCGCTTACGGAGAAAAGAAGTTTGGAGCCGGAAAAGAATCAGAAAACATCATATACGTTAGTGTAGGTATTGGTATTGGCGTTGGCCTCATTCTTAATGGACAGCTTTATAAAGGCAACAATGGTTTTTCTGGTGAGCTAGGTCATATGACCATTGAAGTGAACGGACCAAAATGCAGTTGCGGTAACCAAGGATGTTGGGAATTGTATGCTTCGGAAAAAGCGCTGGTTAAAAAAGCCTTACAAGAAAACATCCTCCCTGAAGACGGGAAGGAATTATCCCTAGAATCCTTGATGACACATGCAGAAAATGGGGAAAAAAATGTCATACAAGTTTTTGAAGCCATTGGAAAATATTTAGGTGTTGGAATTAAAAATATCATCAATATTTTCAACCCAGAGCAGGTGATCATCGGTAATCGGTTAGCTTCTTCCTCTAAGTGGCTGGAAGATTCTATAAGGGAGGCACAAGATAATACCCTCTTCACCCACCAAAGAGATTTAAGCATAAACTTTTCAAAATTATCGACGCACTCTACTGCCTTAGGGGTAGCAGCTTATGCAAGTGAAAATTTTCTTACTATTGATATCCAAGAAATGTAAACAGGGTACTTCTAGCAATGGCCTAAAACTTCTATTTAAATAAAACAGAGGGGATGTTTCAAAAATGACACTTATACAAAATCCAATTCTTACAGGCTTTAATCCAGATCCTAGTATTTGTCGAGCAGGAGAAGATTATTATATTGCAGTCTCTACATTTGAATGGTTTCCAGGGGTGGGAATCTATCATTCCAAAGACTTAAAAAACTGGAGGTTGATTTCAAGGCCGCTCAACCGTCTCAGTCAATTAAATATGATGGGAAATCCTGACTCTGGAGGTATTTGGGCACCTGCTTTATCCTATAGCGATAATAAGTTTTGGTTGATATATACGGACGTTAAAGTAGTGGAAGGACAATGGAAAGATAGCCATAACTACCTCGTTACATGTGATGCCATCGATGGGGAATGGTCTGAACCCATCCATTTAAATAGTTCAGGTTTTGATCCCTCCCTTTTTCATGATGAAGACGGTAGGAAGTACCTGGTAAACATGCTTTGGGATCATCGGGTAGGTAACCACAATTTCTACGGAATCGTCATGCAAGAATATAACCCTGATTTGCAAAGACTAACCGGGAAAAAAGAGATTATTTTCAAAGGAACGGATATTAAATTAACCGAAGCACCTCATTTATACAAGATGAACGGATATTATTATTTATTGACAGCGGAAGGTGGAACGAAATATGATCATCAAGCCACTATCGCTAGATCTAAGAACCTGTGGGGACCGTATGAAGTGCATCCTGATAACCCATTGATTACGTCCTTCCCTTATCCAAGAAATCCCCTACAAAAAGCGGGGCATGCTTCCATTGTACATACACATACGGACGAATGGTTCTTGGTTCATCTGACAGGAAGGCCATTGCCGCAGGAAGGGCAAGCATTACTTGACCCTCGGGGATATTGCCCACTTGGTAGGGAAACAGCCATTCAACGATTAGATTGGGAAAATGATTGGCCATTTGTGGTAGGTGGTAACCAGCCTTCTCTTGAAATTGAAGGCCCAAATATAGAGGAAATACCCTTTGAAAAGGATTATGAGGAAAAAGATGATTTCGATTCCAAATCCTTGAACAATCACTTTCAATCCCTAAGGATTCCATTAGGGGAAGATGTCGTTTCATTAACTGATCATCCTGGCCACTTGCGTCTTTACGGTCGTGAATCCCTATCATCAAAATTTACACAAGCACATATTGCAAGACGTTGGCAGCATTTTAATTTCACCGCTGAAACCAAGGTTTCTTTTAACCCGGATACATTCCAACAAGCTGCAGGTCTTGTAAACTATTACAATACTCAAAACTGGACAGCCTTGCAGATTACCTGGGATGAAGC
Source organism: Sutcliffiella horikoshii (assembly GCF_021991925.1). Taxonomy (GTDB): domain Bacteria; phylum Bacillota; class Bacilli; order Bacillales; family Bacillaceae_I; genus Sutcliffiella_A; species Sutcliffiella_A horikoshii_F. Next base: position 174,430 of record NZ_RXZI01000007.1, read on the forward strand.
CAAAGGACGAATATTAGAACTTACGGTTTGTGATAATTTCACCTTCACCCAACCATTGGAAGATAATAAAATAGTAATTCCAAATGATGTGCATTATGTATATTTACGGGTGGACGTGGACACTGCCACATATAGGTATTCATACTCTTTTGACGGAGACAATTGGACCGCAATCCCAATAAAACTCTATTCTTATAAATTATCTGATGATTATATTAATGGAGGCGGTTTCTTCACAGGTGCTTTTGTAGGAATGCAGTGTCAAGACACTTCCGGACAGAAGCTTCATGCAGATTTTGATTATTTCATTTATAAGGAAAAAGCTTAATGAAAGGCTCTGTTAACAACAACAGCGGCGTTTAACAGAGCATAATGAAAAAACACATGGCCCCTTATATGGTGTCATGTGTTTTTCCATTTGTTAGCTTACCTGCTCAATCGCGATACCTAATCGCCAAACCTTTCAAAAAGTTCCTCGCGTATTTATCCATGCAAGCCTTATAGTTCTTGTGTCCCTTCTTCCGCAAGAAAGCACCAAGTTCACCTTTGGTTATCGTAACGCCAGCTTCTCCGATAATATCGATGATATCTTCCGTGGTTAACGCAAGCGCGATCTTCACTTTCTTCAAAAGGATATTGTTTGCAGGCTCGTTGGAAAATGGAGGCTTTGCAGGTTGGCCAGGCTTTGGCTCCTGTCTGCCTCTTTTAAAAATAATCAAGCCGTTCAGAAACGATTCAAGCTTATTATTATTGATGGGAAGAATCTCTTCCTCCTCCAGTGCCTGCTCATATTCCTCTTCTGTTTCATAATCATAGCTGTCCACCTGTTTGGTGAGCATCATCTGTACTTCATCTCTTGTAACGTCGATGTCACCTAGCTTAAAGATCTCGACCATGTCGTTGTCTTTAATGTCGAGTGCGTATCTTAATCTGATTAGAATATCGTTGTTTGTCATGTATAAACTCCTTTGTTGAATAACTCATTCTTATATTTATTACCAATTATCATCCATTTAACATCCGTTATGCAATTGGCAGGGTGAGCGTGACCGTTGTACCCCCGTCTACCTCTGAAGATATCCGAATGTCTCCTTCATGCGCCTGGATGATTTCTTTTACGATTGATAAGCCTAGACCTGTTCCCCCAATTTTTCTAAGATCGGAATTGTCGACTCGATAGAATTTGGTGAAAAGGTGTGGAATTGCGTCTTCCGGAATCCCTATACCGTGGTCCTTTATTGTTACTTTTAACATGGTATCAGAAGAAGATACAGTAATATGAATTTCTCCTCCTTCAGGAGAATACTTGATCGAGTTACTCAATAAATTAGCCATCACCTGTAACAACTTCTCCCGGTCCCCCACCACTTTAGTGTTCTCTGTCAAAACCTGAATTTGAATGGGATGCGTATTAGAATTCACCTTGAAAATTCTACTTACCTCCCGGATGATATCCACGATATCTTCTTCCGCCCTACGGTAAAGCTGTTTTCCCGCTTCCATCTTTTGCACATCCAAAAAGTCATTGATCAATGCTGTCAAACGTTTTGCTTCCTGATGGATGGTCGTCAAATAGGTTTTCTTACGATCCTCTGAAAGTTCTTTATACAGCATTCTCTCCGTAAAGCCAAGAACGCTTGCCAAAGGCGTCCTTAACTCATGGCTGACGGTACTGACAAACTCCGATTTCATCCTATCAACTTCATACTCTTTGGTGATATCACGGAACACCAAAATGAACCCATAGCTATGATCCTGCCGCGTGACCTTTTCCTTATACATCTTCATGACACATTTTTCATGCTTTTGATTAATTTCAAATAAGATACTTGTATCATCTTCTACCTCATCAAACAGATAGAACAAATCGGTACGCAGTTTTTCTTTCTCTTCCGCCATTTCCACAAGGACGGACGTCCATTCCTCAAAGGATAGATGCAATAGCCGTTTAGGAGTAGGGAATCCCATAATGCTACACATTTTAGTGTTCGATTGGAGAACGCTTCCTTTCTCATCCACTAAAAGTACACCCTCCTGTATGGTGTTTAAGATATCTTGGTAGAACAGGCGATTTTCTTCGGAATCTTCATATAAATCCACTTTTTCCAGACCCATGCTAACCTGTTTGGCAAGTGCTTCCCCTGTTTCCACATCCCTGTCAGCAAAAGGAGCATCATATCTTGTAAACTGCATATAAGCTACCATCGTTCCCTTCGATGTGATGACAGGTATGAACAAATCAAAGGCTGTCATGTCAATAGTGTGGTAGGTATTCTCCTGCGGGCTACATTTCCTGCTGATTTTAAAGGGTGTGTGTTTTTCCTTTAATTGTTGCAGAAATACATTACTCTCATCTTCCCTAAATTTCCTCACTGCTTCAGGCGACAAACCAATGGAAGCTGTTGTTTTATTCTCATTTAACAACATGATCAGGCCAACATTTGCATCAAGTACCTTTCCCATATTCCTGACGACATTTTCAAGCAAGGTTTCTCTGCTCAATGTCTCAGACATCTCATGGATAAAAGTATTACGGATAGCCAATTGTTCATTACTTGCTTCTATTAACGTTAGATTATCTTGAAGCTGTACCTGTTGGGCCTGTAATTCATCCTGTTGGGCCTGTAATTCTTCATTTTGACCAATCAATTCATCTTCTTTGTATTGTAACGTATTTACCATGGTGTGGAGTGCATTGGATAATACCGCAATTTCATCCGACCCATGTTGATAGGAAGGAAGATTAGTGGTTCTGCCATTTGTTATGTCATCTGCAGCATCCGAAAGCTCCCTTAACGGTTTCCCCACCTTTTTGATGAGCACCCAAGTAATCGTGAACAATAAGGAGATGACAAGAAGAAAATATAAGGAGAATAACAGTTGACTAGCTGTTAACTTTTCTGCCATCACGTCTACATTATCCTCTATTTCCTGATCCACTTCATATCGGTATTCTTTCATATATTCCATGAAAGACAAAATTCTCTCGGATGTTCCTTCTATGAAAAGATAGTCCTGAAGCTCATCCATGGCATCTTGTTCCACTAGGTCTTCCACTTTTGGAAGATACTCAAAAAAATAAAACTGATGGAAGTCTGTTACCCGAACCATAAACTGAGCGTCATTTTCATCCACTGCCATCTTCCCAAGACGAGCAATACCCTCTTCAACCTTAACTTTAGCATTTTTTGCATCTTCCAACATATCCTGATTGGAAAAAGCAACATACCCTCTATACTTCAAAAATGAACTATTAATTTCATCATCAATGTATTTAATCAATTCCTCTTTTTGTTCTAGCTCCTTGTTTCTGTCTATGAAGTCTTTAGATAAAGAATACTCATACCCTAACAAAGTAACGATACCTGTTACCAAGACAAGAAAAAAGATCCCATTGATGATTAAGAATTGTGTAGATATACTATTTTTCCATTTCATTTAGTAGTGCCTCGACTCTTTCCGCCAGCTCCATCGGACTAAACGGCTTGGACATGAATCCCGACGCCCCGGAGGCAAGTACCTCTTCCCGGACAGACTGCTGACTTTTTGCTGTAAGCATAAGGACTGGCGGGAAATCTCGGAGATTCATGGTTTTCATCTTAGTTATAACTTCTAAGCCTGTATACACAGGCATCATATAATCTAGAATGATAAGATCGAAAGTCTTTCCCGTTTCCAATAATTCAACGGCTTCCTTCCCAGTGCAAGCCTCCACAACGCTATGACCTTCATCTTCAAGTGTGTCTGTTATAAGCATGCGGAGAACACTTTCGTCTTCTGCAAGCAATATTTGTGCCATCTCTAACTCCCCCATTTTTTAATCTTTTCATTGGGTAACGCCCTTACGCTGCATTTCTCCCCAACCCTTTTTCTTCCTCAGTACATCCACAATTCCCTGGCACCTCCAAATTACCGTTAAAGGTCTGTACCAGAATGTTTCGGTAAAGGAATAAAAGAACAAAACAGCGATATGCCTCGCTTTGGGATACCGTTTAAGACTCCATTCTTCCATCAAAATAGCCAGCATGGAATAGATGGAACCGTAAATAACAAAAAGCAAGAATAAGAGCAACGCCAATTCTTCGTATATCCCTCCCAGAAAAAAAGAAAGGATAATAAATAGATAGCCTGCAAGTTCCACGACTGGCCCTAAAAATTCAATAAGAATAAAATAAGGCATCGACACCATCCCAATGGAACCGTATTTTGGATTAAATGCCATGGACCGATGTATCCACAAACTTTCAAACAAGCCCCTGTGCCACCTGTTCCTCTGTCTTTTTAAAAAAGTCATCTCTTCTGGAGCTTCTGTCCAGCACACAGGATCTGCCACATAAACGATTTTCTTGTCCGCCTTTTTTTCCTTTATATGCCGATGCAGCCGGACGACCAATTCCATGTCTTCCCCTACAGTATGGGAATAGCCCCCTGCATCGATGACCCATTTTTTCGAAAATACACCGAAGGCACCGGATACAATCAGTAACAGATTGTGTCTGCTCAACCCAATACGTCCCACCAGAAATGCTCGCAAATACTCAATGACCTGCATAATGACCAACGGATTCTTGGATAGTCCCACCTTTAAGATGGAACCATTTTCAATGGAAGACCCGTTGGCGATCCTTACGCTCCCTCCCGATGCAATGACATCTCCATCGGAATCGATGATCGGCTTCATTACTTTTAAGAAGGCATCCCTTTCCAAAATAGAGTCCCCATCCACCGAACAAAAATAAGGGTAAGAGCAAAGGTTGATTCCAACATTCAATGCATCCGACTTTCCACCGTTCTCTTTATCTACCACATAGAGATAGTCAATAACAGAAGACTGATAGATGCCTTTCACTTCTTTTGTAAGAAGCTTTTGTTTGACAATCTTTTTTATTTTCTTTAATTGAAATTCTTCGATAAGCTTTTCCATCGTATCATCTTTTGATCCGTCATTTATCACAATGATTTCATATTGGGGATATTCGATGCTTAGAAGGGACCGGACAGATGCCACTATTCCGAGAGATTCATTATAGGCAGGCACCAAAATGGAAAGCGGTTTGGAATAACTAACATCCAGCAGGTCTTCGTATGGCTCGGTGTTGTCCAACTGGTAACTCTTCCTGACTTGAAACAGGGAAACGATCAACATGAACATGTAAAAGAGGATCACCGTCCCCATATAAAGGACGACAAACCAACCAATCCCTTGCCAAAAGGTATAAAAGAAATTATAGTCCATGAACTTTCCCTCCTTTCAAGAGCCACTCTTCTGCCATATCTCTTGCAAAACGGTCTGTTGAGGTTTCTTGGACCTGCCGAAGATACTCTTCCCCTCCGTCAATGGCAATTATCGACTTCGCTGCATTGTTTCGGACATCAAAGTTCGGGTCGCTCAGAAGTTCGGTCAAAAAGGAGAGGCTTTCCTTCCGATTGGTTTTGCCCAGTAGTTTGCTAATCATCAACCGCTCTTCCCATGCACTCTCTCGAGTATGCAACTTCCCCATACGGTCCAAGATTTTACTGTAACCCAATTCATTCAATGCTTTTAAAATGCGTATTTTCTTTTCCCCTATAGAGGGAATAAGAAGATCCTCGAGAAAGGAAAGGTACTCCCTTTTCCCATCAATTCCTATCATATCTAGTACCGGAAGCTGAATGTATTCCGGAAGTTCTTCAAAACGAGTAACCATCACCTGAAACTGCTCCTCTGTCATCACACCAAATAGAGAGCGGTACATAAATTCCGATAGGCGCCAATTTGGTTCTTTCAAGAACTCCTCCCATTGATTGGTGTGGAGCCTGACCAAGATTTTTAATAATTGCCTTCTTTCTTCCTGGGAGAGTTTTCTTTTCTGAAAGGTAGACAGAAGAAATGGAACCATCCCTTTCATATGAAAATCCTCTACTGCATAAAGACAATTCATCCTGATGCTCCAACGATGCTTAAGAAGGTTCCGCTTATAAACATCGCTAAAATGCGTTTCGGCAAAAAGGGTGATTTTCTCTTGTACCTCTTCCCCCTGAACCACATCGGCAAAATCTTTGAACAGCTCTTCCATTGCTTTCCATTGGTGGCCATTCCAATTCTGTTCAAGAATGACAGAATTTTGGCGGTATAAATAGTCAAAAACGCTCGCCCTCAATTTTTCTTTCTGTTGTTCTATCTGTTGACGCATCCGGTTCTGCATCCGTTTGGTGACAAGCATGAACAAAAATAAAAGGGAGAGTACGACAAATAAAGAAAGTATGATGACAAGCACAATGGTCAAAAGGTTATTTACCATTGTCACATCCCCCGCTTTATCAGATGTTGAAGCCTTGCTTCGACCTCAAGGAGCTTAAAAGGCTTTGTCACATAATCATCAGCGCCAAGTTGCAACGCTTTTTGAATATCCCGCTCACTTTTCCTTGAGGTCAACATCATCACTTTAAACTGATCATGGCGCCTTTGGGCACGAAGCTTCTGCAAAACTTCCAATCCATCCATTTTCGGCATCATCCCATCGAGGATGATGACATACCGGTCTTGGCTTTGTAACCATTCCGATTGCAGAAAACTTTTCCCATCTTCAAATGTTTCTATTTCAAGGGTCCTATTGGCTGGCACCGACAGTTTTCCGACCACTTCTGAAAGCATCATCCTTACAATTTCATCATCATCGACAATCGCGACCTTAACCTTCTGTATGACAACCTCTTGTCCTCCCTCGTATACCTCCACCCTTGCCTTTCCTTTCCTTTTTGCTTCATAAAGAGCCTTATCCGCCCGTTCCATAGCATGTTCCAACGACAAGCTTTCCTCCGTTATCTGTACGACTCCCCCTGAAAAAGAACAAGAAAAAGAGGCTTGGTATGCATGAAAAGTTACCTTCATGAAACCTTCCAGCAGGCGTCCAATCAGCTTTTCTGCTTGCTCCTTTGTTGTTTTCGGCAATAACATGGCAAACTCTTCGCCTCCATATCGGGCAAAAACATCGCCAGTCCTCATATGATGCTTCATATAGGCAGCAAGCCCCTTCAACACCTCGTCACCAACCACATGCCCATATGTATCATTCACCTTCTTAAAATAATCAAGATCAAGGACCCCTACACTAAACGTTTCTTTCATCCGGGAAAGGTTCGCTTGCAGTTTGCCATAGAACGAATGAAAATACTTGCGGTTATACGCCTTCGTCAGTTCATCAATCAACAACAATTCATCATACTGCTTTTTTCTCCCCACATGCCTAGAGATCCGCACTTCAAACTCTTCAAGATCCAACGGTTTAGACATAAAGTCATCCGCTCCCAAACGGTAAGCGTCCAGCCGATTTTTCCGTGTGGGATTGGAGCTGGTCACCATAACAGGTGTCAGCATTTGCTGCCCGCTAGCTTGAAGCCGCTCCAACAAATGAAGCCCAGCATTATCTTTTAAGCAATCATCTAGTATCAGGCAATCTGGCTTTACATCATAAAATGTATCAATAGACTTATCGATGTCTGTACTGACCAATACATGGAAGGATTTGCTCTCAAGGTATTCCTTCCATTCCATGAGTAAAGAAGCATCATGATCCGCGATGAGGATACTTGGTTGATCTTTTGATTGTTCGATTGTGGCAGGGCGCATCTTTTTACAATAGCCAATAACCTCTTGCAAAAATGATTGGCATTCCTTCCATTGCCAAGTTTCCTTTACCATAGTATCCGTTTTTTCATATAACGCTTCTGTTATATCCCCAAGCTCATCCAGTCCGACTGTCCTTGCAGTTCCTTTTATGGAGTGAATAAATCGATACACTTCTTCATGAGGAATATCGCCAGCGCTATCTTCCCACTGATTGATTTGGTTCCAGATATTATCTATCAATTTCGTTTTATATTTATCCAACATCACACAACCCTTTCGTACAGAAAACCTTCCCTTACTAAGTTCCAATATATTTTAATTATAAGGATGTATGATGGTCATGTCATGGATATATTTTCATTACGGAACATTTAAATAATGCATGAATTTTTATTTTGAACCAATTATCCAAATAAAAAGTGCCACTCTTTTTGAAGGAGTGACACTTTTTAAAAAAATTGTTCAGTTGCGTACAAACCTCACAACACTCTCCACATGAGCGGTTTGAGGAAACATATCCACAGGCTGGATCCAGTCCACCTTATATTTTCTGCTCAAGAATTGAATATCCTTGGCAAGTGTGGAAGGATTACAGGAAACATATACAAAGTTTTTCGGTTCTACGTCCAAGACGGTCTTCATGAAAGTTTCATCCAAGCCCGTTCGTGGTGGATCCACGACAATCGTATCTGGCTTCCAACCTTCTTTCACCCATCTTGGCAGCCATTTCTCCGCTTTTCCTGCAACATATTTCATGTTGTTGTATCCGTGGCGTTTTGCGTTTTCCTTCGCGTCCTCAATGGATTCTGCGATGGTGTCCATGCCACGCACCTCTCCAGCATTTTCCGCCAGCCAAAGTCCGATGGTTCCGACTCCACAATAAGCGTCTACCACTTTTTCTTTACCCGTCAATTGTGCCGCTTCTTTCACCAAATCATACAGCTTTACCGTTTGTACAGGGTTAAGCTGAAAGAAGGCACGGGCACTCAGTTCAAATGAAACATCCCCAAGTGTTTCTTGAATTACTTTTTCTCCACTTAAATGGAACGTTTCTTCCCCAAAAATTAGGGAGGTTTTTTTGCCGTTCACATTTAGCATGATGCTCTTCACTTTTGGCAAGCGCTTTTGAATTTCTTCCACTACCAACTGTTTGCGGGGCAATTTTTCATCTGTTGTGATCAGGACAACTTGAATTTCCCCAGTGGAAAAACCAACTCTTGTCATGATGGTCCGTACGGATGGTTGGCCCTTTTTCTCATTTTGAACAGGAATGTTGAAGTCCTGCAGGATTTTTTTCACTGTGTTGGTTACTTCCGTTGTGGCACTGTGCTGGACGATACAATTATCAATATCGATCAGTTTATGGGAGTTGGCACCGTAAAGTCCTGCGATGACTTTCTCCTTATGCTTTCCAACCTGAAACTGGCTTTTGTTTCGGTAGTTCCAAGGGTCATCCATGCCAATTGTCGGTCTAATGTCCAACTTACCCACATTAAGCTTTGTATGGCGTTCTAATGACTGAATGACGATATCGCGCTTTAGGGTCAACTGTTGATCGTATTTTAGATGCTGCAACTGACACCCTCCGCATTGTTCATAGATCGGGCATCGAGGGGTAGTGCGGTGCGGCGACTTGCTTCTGATTTTCTTGATTTTGGCTTCTGCAAACTTGTTTTTGACATCTGTCACTTCCGCCACGACTACTTCTTCAGGTAATGCCCCAGGAACAAATACGACTTGCTTTTTAAAATAGCCCACACCTTCCCCATTAATTCCAAGGCGCTTGATGGTTAATGGAAAGGTCTGTCCCACTTTCATGTCGACACTGGATTGTTGCTTATTATATGGTTTCTTCGTTTTCATTTTACTAACTCCTCAGGTTGCGGTTCGATGCTTCTCCAAAGGTAAAGGGACGCATAACTTAAATATGGTTCCCAACCCTTGCTCCATTCCTGCATCTGCAGGATGGTTGGCTTTTGGTCGAGTCCTTTTAGTTTTTTTAGTGCATTTTGGATGCCGATATCTGCAATCGGAAAAAGATTGGGTCTGCCAAGCCCAAATAGTAGCAGATTCTGAACGGTCCAAGGACCAATGCCTCTAACTTTTACTAGTTCTTTCAGAATCACTTCATCCGGTTTTTGGTGCAATTTGTATAAAGGTAGTTCTCCCTCCGAGATCATTTTAGATGTATCTATGATATATTCCGCTTTTCGGCGGCTCATTTTGAGTTCAGTGATCTGCTCATAATCAAGCTTAGCGACATCTTCTGGCTTTGGATAGAACCAGACACCTTCTCTTTCAAACCCGAAAGTGTGGACAAACCGCTGTGTCAAGGTGTGTGCGAATTTCATATTGACCTGCTGATGGATGATGCATTTCATCAGGCAATGATACAGGTCGAAATCTAGAACAAGTGGTGTTCCTTCATGCTCTTTGAAGATTGTTGCAAGCTCTGTTTTAGCAAAATGATCTTGAATAGCTTGGAGTGGTTTGTCCCATTGGAAGATATTTTTTATGTGATGTATTTCTTTTTCTGTCAGGTTTGCATTACTTGTAAGTTGGAAGGAAGGTTCCTGTTTGGTTCCTGTCGCTTGGACAGTGATTACTATTGGCAGTTCTTCTTGATACATCGGAACTTTTACCGTTCGTTCCTTTTGAATAATAACCATTAAAGGGTCAATGGATAGCCGTTGCAGCACTCTGTCAAAATCATATGGTCCGTCTATATTTATTTTAACCAATTTCTCCACCGTCCTTCATTTACTGTCCCAATTATAACGGCTTTCCGTTGTGTTGCCAAACATGGGAATTGGCGCGGAGTCGTTTCATCCTAATGGATGGGACATCGGAACATGAAAAGAACTCCTTGCTGGCGGGCAAAGGAGTCAGTTCTCTTGAATAAGCAAGATTGGATTGGGAATAGTATGTTGTGCAGCGATATGATCCAGGCTTTTAAATTCATATCCCTGTTTCTGCAGGTCATCAATCACTTTTTCCATCGCTTCAGCATTGTCTTTGGAAACGGTGTGTAGCAGAAGGATGGCGCCTGGATGGATCTGGGCCATGATGTTGTCATAAGAATATCTCCAGCCTTTTTGCTGGTCCGTGTACCAGTCAACATATGCCAGGGACCAGAATACATGTTGATAGCCCATTTGATTGGCAAGTGCCAAGGTCCGATCACTGAAAGTCCCACGAGGGGGCCGCAGGTATGTCATATTATCAAGCCCAGTGATGTTTTTGTATTCCTCTTTGATCATATCGAGCTCTTTTTTGAATCGGACGTCGTTCACTTGTGTCATATCTGGATGATGCCAGCTATGGTTACCGACAATATGGCCTTCGTTTACCATCCGCTTAATGAGGTCAGGCTGATCTTTAAGATAGTAACCTGTTACAAAAAAGGCTGCGGGAACCTTTTTCTTTTTAAGTACATCTAAAACCTTTTCGGTGTATCCATTCTCGTAGCCATTATCAAAAGTAAGATATATTTCTTTTTTCGTGGTGTCACCAAGGTAGAATGCGTTGTGCTTTTTTAGAAGTGCCTCGTATTTTTCACCAGCATCCGGCGGTTCATGGTTCTGGCTCTTTTTAAACCCCCAATGCAGGGTGGTAGTGGAATAGTTGTCCGCTTGGATAAGCTGCGGAATCAGAAAAAGTGCCATAGCAGTAATGGTTAAGATGTTGAGTAGTTTTCTCATTTCATTATGTCCTCCCTTCCATGTTTTGTCGCTACTTCTATGTTTCGTTTTGGAGGGAGGAATGATACGGTGTATTGTTTTCCAATTAGGGAAGAAGGAGCGAGTGGCGGGTTTGTGGCCAGCCACTCCTCTTTTAATACTTTAAAAGGAAAGAGACCTAACCTTCTTTCGCAAGGTTAGGAAATACTGTCCGAGTGCAGGCAAATACAAGCGAAAGTCAGCCAAATACAGTCCGAAACATCCTCCATACATGCCAATCGACATTTACCGGGAAATAACGACGCAACTCTTCCACCTCATCCACCACTTCCGTTTCCACAATCAAAAAAGCAGCCCGGCAACAAACTAACGTTGCCAAACTGCTTTATATTAAAAATTAGTTAAACACTCTATCCTTAAACTGCGCAAGCTTCTCTAAAGAAGACTTTTCCACATCCGCATGCAAGCTGTTGCCATGTGAATCCATCGTTACAACCGCAGTAAAGCCTTCCACATTTAAGTGCCACATTGCTTCTGGGATACCGAACTCCATCAAATCTACTCCGTCGACACCCTTGATACAGTCGGCATAATATTGCGCCGCTCCGCCGATTGCATTCAAGTAAACGCCGCCGTGCTCTTCCAATGCCTTCAATGTTTTAGCACCCATTCCACCTTTACCCATCACAGCGCGGATACCAAAGCGCTTCATGATATCTCCTTGATAAGGCTCCTCGCGGATACTTGTCGTCGGGCCGGCTGCTTTGACGTGCCAGTTTCCTTCGTCATCCTTAAGCATAACCGGTCCACAGTGATAGATAATTTGGCCATCTAAGTCAACCGGGGCATCATTGTCACTCAAGTGCTTGTGGATCGCGTCACGACCAGTGTACATTCTGCCATTGATGCGTACTACGTCTCCCACTTTTAAAGAACGTATTTTTTCTTCCGTAATCGGCGCTTCCAAAACGATTTCACTAGCTTCAGAAGTAGCTGCCACTTCTTCTTGCTCTGTCAATTCTTTAGAGAAGTCGATCATTTCCCCTTCTTGATATAACCACTCGTTGATCTCACCAGTGGCGGGGCTGAGTTTCACTCCCAGTCGGCGATACGCCCAGCAATTGTACGCAACAGAAACGAAGAAGCTCGCCGGAATGCGGTGTGCAACCCCAACCTTACAGCCAAGCAGTGTCGTTTCACCGCCGAAGCCCATTGTTCCGATACCAAGTTTATTGGCGTTATCCATTACATACTCTTCCAGCTCTTTTAATTCTGGTACTGAGTTCTCATCATCAAGGCTGCGGAATAGCTGTTCTTTTGCAAGTTCATAGCCGGAAGTGCGGTCGCCACCAATTCCAACCCCGATGACGCCAGCGCTACAGCCCTGACCTTGTGCCTGGTATACCGAATGCATCACACATTTACGGATTCCATCCAGGTCACGACCTGCACGGCCAAGTCCCTCAAGCTCACAAGGCAAACTATACTGGATATTCTTGTTCTCACAGCCGCCGCCTTTTAAGATCAGGCGAGCATCGATATAATCCTTTTCCCATTGCTCAAATTTGATGACAGGAACACCTTCTCCAAGGTTGTCCCCGCTGTTCGCACCAGTCAAAGAGTCAACAGAGTTCGGACGCAGCTTACCGTCTTTTGTCGCTTGAACAATCGCTTCTTTAATTACCTTTTTAATTTCTAGTTGGTTGACGCCAACAGGTGTTTTTATTTTAAATGTAGGCAGTCCTGTGTCCTGACAAATTGGAGACACATTTTCATCCGCCATCGTAATATTATTCGTAATTGTCGCAAGTGACATCGCTGCACGTGTCCCGGCACTTTCACTAAGTTTAGCTTTTGCTATGGCCCGGCGCACATCCTTAGGAAGCTTTGTAGAGGTTTCCACAATCAAGTCATACATGCTCTCATATAATTTATTCATCTCTAAATCCCTCTCCTATCCCCTGTTGAAAAGTTATCTACGTTTCTTTTATACATTCTTCATTATACTTGTTCTAATTAGAAGGATAAAGGAATTTGTAACCGATTCCATTAAAAGGCTAATCCTATTTGGATTTTTGTGGTAAAGTGGCAATGGATACTTGAGAGATGGGAGAAACAAACAATGACACAGTTATCACTATTGGCGGCAAAATTAGAAGATGCTGGGCAACTGACAGCTATTATGAAAAGAACTTTTGATGAGGAAGCTCGCAGATGGCTAGGGGCGTTGGATACGCCTGTAGTGGACTATAACATTCAGCCGCCTGGATATGATTCCATTTATACGACGCGATATATGATAGAAGAGCTTACCTACTACAAAATTCTAGCGGAAGAGCAACTTGTAGGCGGGATCATTTTGACGTTGACGGGGAACCGTTTTGGCAGGATTGATCGAATTTTTATTGACCCTGTCCTTCAAGGGAAAGGCTTAGGGTCGGAAGTGATTCGGCTGGTGGAAAAAGCACATCCTTCTGTGACGACTTGGGATTTGGAAACCTCCCCAAGACAAAAAGGCAATCTACATTTTTATGAAAAGATGGGCTTTGAACGCACGTTTGAAACAGCGGATGAGGTGTGTTATATCAAACGCATTCCGGTTGGACTGGCTGGTGAAAATGAATTTGAATCCTGCAATTTAGAAGGATCAACATTTTATGGGGCAAATTTAGCTAACAGTGCTTTCAGCAATAGCACGTTATCTGGGGCACATTTTAGCAATATCAATTTAAGTGGATCTAAGTTTCAGAACATAAATTTTCGGGATACATTGATTGCTGACTTGAACCTTTCTGGGAGTATGGTGAAACATGTGGATATGAGCGGTGTTGGCTTCAGTGATACGTCTATTGAGGGGGCACCGGTAAGCTTTGAGCGCTGTGAATTAATGGGTTCTAGATTTAATAATTGTGAGATGGATGATGTGGAGATTACCGATTGCAACATTTCAGGGATGAAGATTGATGGTGTGTCGGTGGAGGAATTGTTGGAGGTTTATAGGATGGTTATGAAGCAGGGGTGATGCTATTTTTAGGGGATTGCACGTTGATGACAATCTCGCACGGTTTTTTTGCTCCAGATTGTCTTTATTACCTTTATAATGACAATCTTGCACGGTTTTTTTGCTCCAGATTGTCTTTATCCCCACTATGATGACATTCTCGCAAGTGTTTATAGCTTCAGATTGTCTTCATCATTTATATGAAGACCCCTCATCAAGCTTTTCCAGCGTCAAGAGGTCTTCATGTCTTATCAAGGATGAAACCAGTCCCAACCTCTTACCAGTCCTTCTTAAACTGATTATATTTCCCCTCTAAATCATCCAGCATCTGGATCAGACGGTCGATATCTTCGAGATCTGTTGATTCCGGATCCAAAGAATCCACGACCTCCAAAAACATGTTCAATCTATTTTTCAAATAATCGACTTGGGAATCTTTGTTGTCTGTTGCTTTGCCCATTATAATCGCACCTTTCTATCTGTCCTTTATCATTTCTCTATACTACCGCACTGCACCACTTCCGGCAACCTTCGTGTGAAATTTCCCGGTCTGCAATCCCACAAATCATGATACAATGAAGGGTAAGGTTTTTTATATAAAGGAGTTTACGATGAAGACAACCATACTACCACCAATTACCCCTTCCTATGATCCATGGGAAGCTTATTTAGATGTAAAAGAATACGGCCAGATGGAACTCACCAATGTGGAGTTCACCACGACGACTCTTTGTAATATGCGCTGTGAGCACTGTGCTGTCGGCTATACGTTACAGCCAAAGGACCCTCAGGCTTTGCCCATAGAACTGTTGATTCAACGCCTGGAGGAAATTCCACGCCTTCGATCTATCAGCATCACTGGCGGCGAACCCATGATGAGCATGAAGTCAGTGAATGATTATGTTGTGCCTTTGTTAAAATATGCGCATGAACGCGGTGTGCGTACACAAATCAATTCGAACTTAACCTTAGATTTAGCAAGATACGAGAAAATCATTCCTTACCTGGACGTGCTACATATTTCTCATAACTGGGGCACAATGGATGACTTTGTGGAAGGTGGATTTGCGATGATGGATCGCAAGCCTACCTATGAGCAGCGGGCGAAATATTTTGAACGTATGATTGAAAATTCCAAGGCCTTGACTGCTGCAGGCGTAATCGTGTCGGCCGAGACAATGCTGAACAAGCGGACGCTTCCTCATATTGAGCATATCCATAAACAAATCGTTGAGGAGATGAATTGTCAAAGGCATGAGGTTCACCCCATGTACCCAAGCGATTTTGCTAGTGGGATGGAAGTTCTGACACTTGAAGAGATACGTGATGCGATACATCGCCTGCTCGATATGCGCGATGAAAATACGTGGATGCTTTTTGGTACCCTTCCGTTTTACCCTTGCAGTGATAACCCGGAAGATTTGGCCTTGCTGAAACGAGTATATGAGGCTAAAAATGTGACAGTTCGTAATGACCCGGACGGGCGCTCCCGTTTGAATGTGAATATATTTAACGGAGATATCATTGTCACAGATTTTGGCGATACACCTCCTCTTGGAAATATACAGACAACGGATTTGCCTTCAGCATATGAGAAATGGAAAGGGACATCCATTGCAAAAGAGTTGGACTGTCATTGCCCTGCGGTTGCCTGCCTTGGGCCAAATATTCTGGTGAAGAATGCGTACTATCCACGTACGGATTTTACAACAAGGAAAACAAAAATGTCTAAATAACAAAAACACGCCTGGGAGCTAGATTCCCAGGCGTTTATTTTTATATTATATAGACGGCATTTTTGATCTTAGACTTCTGCCTTTAAAGATGGTATAGGAACCTAAACAAACCAGCATGCTTGCCATAAGGCTTGATCCAACGATAAGGGCACCGTCCCAGCCAAGGGAGCTACCTGCTAGCTGCCAGGCCTGATATGGTACGAACAACAAAAGAAAAATAATCCCTATTCCCCAAAGTAACAGGATGGCATGATGTTTATCCTCATTTCCTATATCTGATGGCTTTTGCCTCATCTCAACTGTGACCATTGTCCGCACGATACCTATCAAAACCGACAACCCCAGGACCAATAATACCAGGTGCATCATTATGTTGATGACCTCCTTTTCATTCTCACTTATTAAGACGCTTTAAGCTTAAAAAAGTTTCGGTCGGCGGCTGGATTTTCCTTCGACAAATGGATGGACGACAGAATGTGGGCAACGTGACCATAGTAATAGATAGATACCCGGAAGTTAATAAAGATGAAACTGGGAAAATAATCACGTTTTTCCAACTTAGATGTTCCCATATAAAACACCAGCCCAAATATCCGGACTGGTGTACGTATTCAAATTATCGTGGGCGATCCGACGCTGCGAAAATAAAGCTTACGTGGTCCTGCACTGGAATCCAGGCACCGATTCCCTGCGAAGTCACATTCTTCACGACAATTTTCATTTCTTTTCCTTTTAACACAAGGTACACTTCCCCATAAGTAATCTTCCCTTTTTCACTAACTGCAGGGGTGTATGCGTACAGATAGCCAAGTTTTTTCACCGGGATGTTATATACCTGGTCCTTTTTCGTACCGGCACCAACAATGGTCTGGAAAGATAGAGGCAATTTCGTCTTGTCCATTGCCTTTAACATCATCATTTCTTTCACATCATCAGCTGCCTCCACTTTTGAAGTCAGTCCGCCCTTGACGCTTTTTTGTGCTTCCTGACGATAGTGAAGTTGTTGTGGTGCTTTTCCACCGCGATTATCCGTATAGTTTGTATTAATCTTTTGATATTCCCAGTTCACACTTGTTTCCGATGATTCATAAGAAAGTGGCCATTGTCCAAGGTAAATGGTAGCACGATAGCCGATGGCAACTGGCGAGGGAGAAATGTTCGATTCATTCAAGATTTTGATGAGCTTTGGGTTTTCAATCTTCACATTGGAGGAATCAATCAGTTCTTGGGAAAGCTCGCTTGGTTGCAGATACGGCACATCCTGAGATGGATTTGGGTATGTGTTGTCCTTTGAGATATCCAGAACAGAATTCGGAACCTCCAGTTTTTTACTATCGGCTTTCACCTTTGTCTCTTCAGCTTGAACACTATTCACCATGAAACTGAATGCCAAAAAGCTCGCCATGATCATTTGAAGTATGCGCATGATGTGTATTACTCCTTTCAATCGTCTTGAAATCTATGTACTGTTATCTTTTTCGAAGCGATTTCAGATTATCCATGAAAGGTGAAACTTTTTTCCAGAGACCTCGTATATAAGGTAAGAAGGAGGTTGGTTACGATGAAGACACCAATCTGTGCCAATTGTAAAAAGAATTGGAGCTGGAAGACCACGTGGAAGCAGACGTTTACATTCAAGCAGGCGATTACATGCCTTCATTGTGGAGAGAAGCAATATATTACAAAAAGTTCTCGACAAAAACTGTGCTTACCACCGATGATCTTTGCGTTGATCAATGTACCGTTTCTTTCATTTGGAGTGGACTTTTTTTATCTTTCCATCGCCTATGTCATATGCATCATATGTATTTTCATCCTGATGCCTTTTTTATATGAGTTGAGCAACGAGAATGATGCTTTATGGTAAAGAGATTTTTAGCAAACACATACATCATTCATTTCCTTATCTTCTTCGTTGCCAATTTGCTGGTATATCCGTTCTTACAACACAGGACATTTTATGATATGTTTTTTATTTCCATACTTTACGCTGCCATCTGGTGGCTTTGGGATAACGCATCCTCCACCAAAAAGAAAAAACACGAAAGCTAAACTTAGCTCTCGTGTCGTAATTTCCTATAAAGATTTTCTAAACGTGGGTAGAATATCTGAATCAATGGCCCAATTCCAAATGTGATGATAAGTGTCCCAATCCCGATCGGCCCTTTGAAAATAAGGGCAAAAATGAGGGCAAACACTTCCCCGATGGTTTTTGCTGTCATCATTTTGACTTTGAAACGATGTTGAATGCCAAGCATCAAGTTGTCAATTGGAATGACAGGAAACTTTGCTTGCAGATAAGCAGAAATTCCCACTGCCATGATGACCATTCCGCCTACAAGTACAATGAAGCGGAAAACCATTCCTACAGGTATCCAAGCCCCGAACACTTGGATCAACCAAAAATCAATAAACACTCCGACAAGGAAAATCGTGATGACCGCCAGATAGTCCGGCTTGCTTTTATGCAACCAAGCATTGAGGGCAATCAAAATGATCCCGACAATAAACACCCAGCTTCCTACCGTCAGCCCAAATGTTGTGGAAAGACCAACGTTCAGTGCATCCCACGCACCAGCCCCCAAATCAGATTTTATCGTTAAACTAATCCCAAAGGATAAGACAAAAAGTCCAATTAAATAAAATAATGACCTTATAACCAATCTGATAACTCCTCTACATTTTACTGTCACTTGTCCTACTCTACCATTGTAAGCGTGAATCATCAAAATATGAAAAAGAAAAAAAGATTAAATAAATCAGAATATTTATAACATTCCACCTATATACTATAAATACCTAAAAACGAAGGAGGGAAAAAAGCGAACAAACACCTTAGAGTGAAGGAGTGATTCTACCTACACAGTGCACATATAAAGCTTTTTATTCCTTAGTTCAAAGCTTTAACCTCTTGGTACTTAGAAGTGATCAGTTAGCCCTACATGCTTTGGGACTCTGTGCAGCCTACCGCACAGAGTTTTTTTTTGTGTATGCTCTGGTAAGATTTTTCGCAATAGGCTTCACTTTCCGCGGGGCGACCTTTAGCCTCCTCGCAATACTTGAGGGGTCTCAAGGTTGTCGCTATTCCCCCTTAAAAAATCTGCTCATTACCACCAGCAAACTTTGACAGAGCCTTTGTGTAAAGAGAAATTCGTGCCAAAATCAACTGAGTTGATGCCGAAAAGAGGCGAGTTGATGCCAAAACGGGCCAAGTTCGTGCCAAAACAACAGAAGAGTTCATGCCACACCCCTATAAGAGAAAGAATCCAATTCCCATAATCAGGTATGCCGCAAGGATCGTCGCCCCCTCAAACCAGTTTGTCTCCCCGTCATTGGAGATCGCGATCGCTAAGAGTACAGCAGTTACCATAGCAATTAGTTCTGGCACCGTGAACACAAGTGCCATTTGTTTTTCAAAAAAGATCGATATCAGTACAAGAATGGGAGCAACAAACATGGCAATTTGCAAAGTGGAACCCACTGCAATTTCTACTGCAATATCCATCTTATTTTTGTATGCCATAATGATAGCGGATGCATGCTCGGCAGCATTTCCGACGATGGCAACGATGATGACCCCAATAAACAATTCCGACCAACCGAATGCTTCTCCCACCTCTTCAAAGGTATGAACGAGACTTTCCGAAACATAAGCTACCGCAAGTGTTGCTAACAAAAGAATCAAGATTGCTTTTTTCTTCCCCCACTCCGCTGTTTCATGTTCCTCCTCAGAATGTCCACCACCAGCTTCCGTTGACTGGTACACCCCCCTATGTGTGACAAGCTTAAAGAACAGAGCGGCCAAGTATAATAGGATAAGGATGATAGATATCCCTACACTCAATGCAAAAGTTTTTGTATCATTCATCTCCTGCGCAAAAACTTCCGGAATAACAAACGCCACCAAAACCGCGAAAACAAGAAGGCCTGAGTTATGCCTAGCATCAAACACATTGAATTTCTGGCGCTTAAATTTCAATCCCCCAACAAAAAACGAGAGTCCCATGACGAGTAAGAGGTTTCCTAGAACCGACCCTGTCAAAGAAGCGAGCACCACTGTAATCAGCCCAGCCTTTAGCGCAAAGAACGCAATGATCAGCTCCACAGCATTTCCGAAGGTCGCATTGATCAAACCTCCCACCCTCGGCCCTGTATGTACCGCAATACTTTCCGTCGCCCGCCCCATATAGCTTGCCAGCGCTATAATCGTCAAACTGTATATGATGAACATTAATACAACCGGCCAATGCAACAGCGAACCGAGGACAGATAAAGGAAATCCAATGGCAATCATGATAAGGAAAAATTTATACATACCTACACCCTCTTTCCACATTTACCATTATGATATCCCCGACCTCTTCTTTTTATCTTAAAAACCCGCCGACATCTGTGTTTAAAATTTCGTCAAACATGCCACATTAACGGGGAGAACTTTTTATACGAAAGGTGTAGAGGATAACCATGACTACCGACTTAAAGAACAAGATCATCTCCATGTTCAGCAACCATAAAATCGGCACGCTCGCAACGATCAGGGGAGACCGTCCATATTCCCGATTCATGCTGTTTTTCAACGAAGAATTGTTTTTGTACTGCGCAACAAACGAGCACACTCATAAAATAGAGGACATCAAGACAAACCCCCATGTACATATCCTATTAGGCATGGAAGGGACAAGTTGGAAGGAGCCTTATGCGGAAATAGAAGCTGAGGCAAGCTTTGAGGACAGTGCAGAGTTGAAAAAGAAATTCTGGGACGAGAAGCTTTCAGAATGGATTAAAAGCCCGGATGACCCGGAATATTTATTGTTGAAGCTGACGCCCTCTGTCATTCGATATTATGAGAAGGCAGGCAGTGAGGCAGAAGTTTTGGAAATGTAGAAATTCCAAACGATGACGAAAAGGCTCAGGAAATCCCTGAGCCTCAGTGTGTAGACAAAGTTCAAAGATGATAAAAATTTCTAGTTGATCGCAGTGGAAGGAGCGGAGACTCCTCGAAAATGCTAACGCATTTTCTTCGTGCGATGAATCGCTGTCGAAGTATTCCTTGTCCTGCGGGAGGAAGGGACAGGGAAGACCCCGTAGGGCGTAGCCCAGGCCACTGAAAAAGTTCATAATTTTAGTAATCTGTTCCATACCGCTGTTGATTTCCGCACTAGGCTTCGCTTTCCGCGGGGCGACCTTGAGCCTCCTCGGGCTACGCCCTGCGGGGTCTCAAGAATGTCGCTATCCCCCCGCAGGAGTCTTCGCCTATTGCTGCAATCAACAGCTAGAAAACGTAATAAAGATAAGTTTTCGGGTTTTTCAGTGGCCTCGGCGTAGCCCGAGGAGGCTTCCGGACCGCCCGAGGAAAGCGAAGCTCCTGCAACGAAGATCAACTCTTCCAACAGATAACCTAACTAATTTATAGTTTGTCAACAGTCTGAGCCTCAGGAAATCCTGAGCCTTTCACCTTTAACATTACTCCAACCTATAAATCATGCACTAAAAGATAGGTTGCTTTTATAGGTCCATGCACTCCCACGACCAGGTTCATTTCAATGTCTGCAGAGTTGCTTGGGCCGGAGATGAAGTTGATGCAGCTAGGGATGTTTTCACCAGTTTCAACTTGATGGTGAATTTTGCTAGCTGTTTGTGTGATGCGGGGAACTAAGGTGCTCTTTGGTATGATCGCGATATAGGTTGCCGGAAGCAGGCTTACCGACCTGCCTTTTCCTTTATCGCTGAAAAGGACCACTGTTCCGGATTCCGCCAAGGTTTCGTCACTAAAGGTAATTCCGACATTGGAGCGCTCGGCAACAGTGATGTTCTCTTTGCCAATTGCGAGATCCCATACGTGAACGTCTACTCCATTCCCCGACCACCCCTTGTATAGGTCAGTATCCAAGCCCACACGTTCAAATCTCGGATCATCCCATGTAATGACTTGACCGCCTCCATAGCCATCTATAACGTTTTTCACAGCCCGAGGTAAGTCTGCAACATTCGTTTCGACCAGACTTGTATGAATATGAACACACTGCTTGCGGAGTACTTCCACCAATTCATCCTGTGTTGCATGTTGTAAAACCTTCCACTGCGGCTGGTGCTTCCAGACAGGGCGAGTTACTCCTTGTGTACGAACCGGCCTGCCGAGGCTTGCAGAAATGGTGGATAAAAAGGATTCCTGATTATGAATTTTTCCCGTCATCTGCTTTCCCTCCTCCTTTTTCTCTCTCCTCAAACCAATCGCGGAATCTTTTTTTGTCCGGTGCCGGAAACTCACGAATGGCCGTCCAACTCTTTAAAGGTCCTGGTCCGCTTGAAATGGATTGGTCGGTTGTAAAAGGATTCAGAGCGGTTGGGGCTAGCTTTGAGCCCATTTTATACATCAAAGGGGAGGCTGACCCCAGTCCAAATGCCTTCATGGCAAGCTTTTCGGAGATCGGTGCTCTTCCTTCCTTCTCCACAATTTTTTGGCGATGTTTATGCAAAAGTTCGTGCAACGGAATTTTTACGGGACAAGCTTCTGTACATGCTGCACACAAAGTGGATGCATATGGCAACTCTTTATGATCGTCATATCCGTCAAGCAACGGAGTCAGTACGGCACCGATTGGTCCTGGATAGATCGAACCGTAGGAATGTCCACCGATATGACGGTACACAGGACAAACATTGATACAGGCCGCACAACGAATGCACTGCAGGACGGATTGGAATTCCGTTCCAAGGATTTTCGATCTTCCATTATCAAGGATGACCAAATGGAATTCTTCCGGGCCATCGATATCGCCTTCCTGCCTTGGCCCAGTTAAGGTCGTGACATAACTCGTCAGCTTTTGGCCTACTGCACTTCTTGTCAACAGGCTGACCAACACTTCTAGTTCTTCGTATGTCGGCACAAGCCGTTCCATGCCCATGACGGTTATTTGCGTTTTAGGGAGTGTGGTGACAAGTCGTGCATTCCCTTCGTTCGTTACGAGACTGATGGACCCCGATTCTGCCACGGCGAAATTGCAACCCGTAATCCCAATGTCTGCTATCAGGAATTCCTTTCGTAGCATTTCGCGCGCGTGAAGTGCCAATTCCTCTGGCTTTTCTGTTTTTTGGTAGGCCAGCTTTTCTCTGAATACATCCCGGATCTGTTGTTTATTTTTGTGTAGGGCAGGTGCCACAATGTGAGATGGGGGATCATGGTCGTCCACTTGAAGGATATATTCGCCAAGATCCGTTTCAATCACTTCACATCCAACTGCCTCAAGTGCCTCGTTCATGGAAATCTCTTCTGTAACCATTGATTTTGATTTTACAACCTTCTTGGCATCCTTCTTTTTCGCCACGTTTTGGATATACTCGTTGGCCTCTTCTGCCGTTTCCGCAAAAAACACATGTCCTCCGCGCTTTGCCACGTTTTCACTTAATTGATGTAAATAGTAATCCAGGTTATCAAGCACATGTTGCCGAATCTCTTCGCCGTGTGAACGCCATTCCTCCCAATCTCCCAACTCAACGGTCGATTCTATCTTTCTCGTACGAAGACGTTCCTGCGCGCTTGCCACTGCTCCGCGCATGAACTTGTCCCCGATTCCTTTTTCCGTTCTATTCTTAAAAGAACCTTCTCCGATTTTCATTGCCATCTTCCTTCACCTCCCACATTCCTTAACGGCTGTTCAGTACTTCTGCTATATGCATGACTTTCACGGGTTTTTCCAGCCTTTTGGCGCGCCCCCCGATATTCATCAGACAGCCACAGTCCGCTCCAATCAAATAATCCGCTTGCACTTCTTCTATATGATGAACCTTTTCATCTACCATCTGCTCCGAAATGTCTCCCATTTTCACAGAAAATGTCCCTCCAAATCCACAGCAGTTGTGAGCATTGGGCAGTGGTGTGAAGTCCAGTCCTTCCACATTTGCTAATAGCTTCATAGGCTCCTCTTTTGCACCAAGCAATCTCGTCATATGGCAGCTTGAATGGAAAGTGGCGCGGCCTTGTAATTTCGCCCCGACATCCTCCTTTTTTACTACCTGAATAAGAAATTGGGTGAGTTCATATGTTTTGGCAGCAAGGTTTTCCGCTTTTTCTTTCCAAACGGGGTCTTCCTTGAAAACATGAGGATATTCCTTGAACATCGTCGCACAGGATCCAGAAGGGGTTACCACATACTGAGACGATTCAAATGTCCTGATCATCTGCTTCATCGCTTCTTTCGACTCTTTCACATAGCCGCTGTTATAAGCAGGCTGACCACAGCAAATCTGCCCTTTTGGAAAATCCACTTCACAACCTGCTCTCTCCAGCACTTCCACCGTCGCTTTACCGACATCCGTCTGAAACATATCCACTAGGCATGTCGCAAATAAACTTACCTTCATCTAAAAAACTCCCCTCACTCAGAAAGCGTTTACTTATACTATTAATCTTATCATCATACAAACTAACTAATTAGTCAACCGGTCATCTGATGATTAATATTAAAAACGAGCAGCCTGCAGGATTAATACCTGTCAGACTGCATCATTCTATGCTTTTGGCTTAATGAAATCCTTCAATACCTCTTCTACTGCTTCCAGATGCTCCAAGATCCTCTTTTGGGCTAAGGCAGAATCCTTCTGTTCAATCGCTTCATATATCCCCTCATGGTCATGATAAAGCTTTTCTACGGTTACCTGTTTGCTATACAACCATAACCGCCTTGTCTCCCTCATTGTTTCCACCATAATACCCGACACGCTACTCATAAGGCTGACTAGCAGAGGATTTTGGGATGCAACGGCAATGGCGAGATGAAAGGCAAAATCAGCCTGTTCTCCAAGTTCTTCGTTTCCAAATCCAGCTTTCATTTCTGCCAAGGCTTTTTTCATGGCCGCTAAATCGGTATCGGTTCTTCGTTCAGCAGCTGCGGATGCGGCTCCCGCTTCCAAAATCCTCCTTATTTCAAGAAGATGAGCCAAATCATTCTGCCCCATAAGGACCGCTGTGGATACAGGCAGTCTTAGCATGTCTGCCTGAAACTCCTTTATGTACGTCCCTTCTCCCTGACGGATGTCCAGAATTCCCATTGCACGTAACGCCGATAACGCTTCCCTCACAGCAGACCTGCTTACCTGAAAACTCTCCGAAAGCTGTTCCACCGAGCTCAATTTATCGCCAGGTCGCAATTCTCCCTGTTTAATCAAGTCCAATAAGCTTTCGGCCACTTCTTCATAAAGTTTCTTCGCTTTGATTTTTTTATATTTCATCCTGCACCTCGACTATTTTCCTTAGTACTATTTTATCAATGTTGGTAGGAAAACAAAAGAACGAGTATCATCGCTCCTAGTTTCCACCACAATCACCTTTTAAGTAAATTTGACCAAAAATTGAAAAATAGATTGAATAATGTTTCCGCTTACACTAACATATACATATAATCATCAGATGACCTCATGAGCAACACACTTAGCGAACGCACTTCACAAAAATGAAAACGCTTTAAGAAGTTTGAAAATTAATTCTATTTCAAGGAGGAACACACATGGGAATTGGTCTATTATCGCTCATTGCTATCCTACCAGTCATCACGATCATGCTTTTTCTCGTTATTTTGAACTGGCCTGCAAGCAGAGCGATGCCCGTAGCATTGGTTGTCACCATCGCATCGGCAATCTTCTTATGGGGCACTAAAGCAAATGTTGTTGCCGGTGCTGCAGTGAACGGGATATTTACGGCACTTGATATTCTTTTTATCGTTTTCGGAGCAGTGTTGCTATTGAATACGGTAAAAGAAAGTGGTGCCATTAACACCATTAGACAGGGCTTCATCAGCATTTCGCCTGACAGGAGAATTCAAGCAATCATAATCGCTTGGTTATTTGGCGCCTTTATTGAAGGGGCAGCCGGGTTTGGTACACCTGCCGCCATCGCTGCTCCACTACTGGTTGCCATTGGATTCCCTGCACTGGCGGCTGTAATGGTTGCACTGATCATTCAAAGTACACCTGTATCCTTT
The DNA here is from genome assembly GCF_021991925.1 of Sutcliffiella horikoshii. GTDB lineage: Bacteria > Bacillota > Bacilli > Bacillales > Bacillaceae_I > Sutcliffiella_A > Sutcliffiella_A horikoshii_F. Next base: position 200,433 of record NZ_RXZI01000007.1, read on the forward strand.
GGAGCAATCGGGACGCCGATACAAGTAGGCGTCAACACCGGCCTACGTGATCAAACTGCCGTTACGAACGCGTTAGAAGGCACAGGCATGACCTTTGATCAATACTTACTGCAAATTGCATCCAATGTCGGCTTCTTTCATATGGCAATCGGTATGTTAATTCCTTTATTTATGGTATCCATGCTGACCCGATATTTCGGAGCAAACCGTTCGTTCAGAGAAGGATTGAAGGTTTGGAAGTTCGCGCTATTTGCCGGAGCAGCCTTTACCATCCCGTATTACCTGATCGCATCGCTTCTCGGCCCTGAATTTCCTTCTCTAATCGGGGCACTGATTGGCCTATTGATCGTTGTTCCAGCAGCAAAAGCAGGTTTCTTGACTCCAAAAGAGGGGCAGTATTTTGACTTTGAAGCAAAGAACCGCTGGGAGCCTGAGTGGCTTGGCGCGCTGAACCATCAAACGACAGATATTCCAAAAAATCAAAAACGCATCAGCCTTCCAATGGCTTGGCTTCCATATGTGTTGGTTGCCGGTCTCCTGGTGCTTACTAGAACAATAGACTCACTTGGTGCCATGTTAAAAGATCCTGCTGTAACAATCAGACTGACCAACGTATTTGGTTCGGGGATTGATTCCGTCTCTACACCGCTCTTCTTGCCAGGATTTATTTTTGTCACGATTTCTGCTATCACCTTCTTCCTGCATTCTATGAAGAAAGCAAATTACCAGAAGGCATGGAAGGATTCGTTTAAGACCGTTGTCACAGCAGGTGCTGCTTTAATTTTTGCCGTACCGATGATCAAGATCTTTCTATTAACATCCTTAAGTGGGGATAAATTGGCAGCTACTGCGCAAGAATTAGCCGGAATGAACATGCCGCTTGTCCTCGCAGCGGGAGTTTCGAACCTTGTCGGTGACTTCTGGCCAATCATCGCCCCTGCCATTGGTGCACTTGGTGCCTTCATTGCCGGAAGTAACACCTTCAGTAATATGATGTTCTCCCTCTTCCAATTTGGTACAGCGGAAAGTGTCGGCCTCAACGTGAACCAAGCCGGGCTTGTAGTGGCCCTGCAAGCAATCGGAGGGGCAGCCGGAAACATGATCTGCGTACACAACGTGGTCGCAGCTTCCGCAACAGTAGGCATTGTGGGAAAGGAAGGCCTGCTTATCCGCAGAGTGCTCTTCCCGCTTAGCTACTACTTGCTTGCCGGTGGGGTCCTCGGAATGGCCATCATCTCTGGTGGCGTAAACGGATGGTTTATCCTTTACGGCCTTGTCGTTATGGCTTTTATCTTCTATATGATAAGTTATAAAGGAAAAGGCGCATTATCCATTGAACGGAAAATAGGAGCATAAATACCTTTAATACAAGTAATAACCACTTTGATCGGAGTGGAAGGCGCGCAGACTCCTGCGGGAGGAAGGGACATGGAAGACCCCGCAACGAAGTGAGGAGGCTCCCGGACCGCCCGCGGAAAGCGAAGCGCCTGCAACGGAGTTCAAAGCGTATATGAAACTTAAGAATGATGGAAGCGGTCCTGAACGTTAGGCCGCTTTCTTTTTGAAAGGAGGTCTCCCTTTGCTACGAACATCCCTAGCAAAAAAAATCATACGCGAAGTTAAAAATTTTATAGAAGAAGACCTGATCATGGTCGACACAACCGGCACCATCATCGCAAGCACAAATGCCGATAGATTAGGAAATTACCATGAAGGGGCATTTCTCGCCGCTTCTGAAAAACAAATGCGGATCATATCCAAACAGGATGAAACGACACTTTCCGGCGTAAAAGCCGGCATCACCCTCCCCCTCTTTCATCAACAAAAAGTCGTTGGTGTCATCGGTATAACCGGAACGCCGGAACAAGTACTTCCATACGGGGAATTGATCAAGAAAATGACAGAGTTATTAATCCAGGAAAACTACTATCAAGACCAGTTTGAGTGGGAAGCAAGATCGCTTGAGACCTTTGTGTTCGATTGGCTATTAAAAGACGGACCATCCACTTCCATCAAAAAGCGTGCCGAAGTACTAGATGTTAACATGGACGTGAACCGGCAAATCGTTTTAATGGAGTTTCAGACAGATGAAGCACTCATGAAAACAAAAAGATGGCATTTTTCCGAATGGGATTTGGATCTGAAGAAAGAAGATATTCTTGTTCAATGGGGCCAGAATAGAATGATTTTACTGCTCGCAAGCAATTATTTTGACAACAGGGAATCCCTTCACAATTTTTTGAAGAATATCCAGCAGCAACTTCAAAGCTATATAGGGGCAACGGTGTTTATGGGTATCGGAAGAGCAGGCAGCTTATCTTCGTTAAAAGACTCCTATACAGAAGCGGAAAGAGCGCTGGATGCCTGTTCGACTGATGCACCGCTTACGTTTGAAGAGGACCTTCGCCTGGAAATGATCCTACAAGCAATCCCGGTTGAAGTGAAGAAAGAGTTTTCCCATCGCCTTCTTTCGCCAATCATAGCCGAAAAAGAATTATTCGAGACCGTCCAAGTCTACCTTACCCGTCATTTATCCTTGAAAGAAACCGCCAAGGAAATGCACATCCATATCAACACATTGCATTACCGATTGCGCAAGGTGGAAAATCTGACTGGATTGGAGCTAAAAAAGGCCCATGATTTGACCACCCTTTACCTTGCATACTTACTCTTGGACGATTCTACAAATAAACTGTATTAATTTACGATTTCTTTTAGATAAATATACATAGAGTTCCCGCTTCGCTTTTTATAAAATAAAGATAAGACATTAGTAGCCCGGGAGGTTAATTTTATGATAAGTGAAGCTTTGAAAAAGCAATTAAAGGATATAGTTGGGGCGGAAAATTATCGGGACAGCCAAGCCGAAAAGCTTGTCTATTCCTACGACGCCACCCCTAATTTTCAAGCGATGCCGGATGCTGTCATCGTTCCAAGGAATACAGAAGAAGTGTCCAAGGTCGTGAAACTGTGTAACGAGCATCGCATTCCGCTTGTCCCGAGGGGGTCTGGCACCAACCTTTGTGCAGGGACCTGCCCGACAGAAGGCGGAATCGTCCTTTTGTTTACCCACATGAACAAACTGCTCGAGCTGGATGAAGAGAACCTGACCGTCACCGTTCAGCCTGGCCTTGTGACGCTGGATATGATTCATGCTGTCGAAGCGAAGGGATTATTTTACCCGCCCGATCCGAGTTCCATGAAGATCTCCACCATCGGAGGAAACATTAACGAGAATTCCGGCGGCCTGCGGGGATTGAAATACGGAGTAACGCGTGACTATGTGCTGGCACTTGAAGCCGTCATGCCGAACGGTGACATCATCCGCACCGGTGGAAAGCTTGCGAAAGATGTTGCCGGCTATGATCTGACAAGGCTGTTTGTCGGTTCGGAAGGGACACTTTGCATCATTACCGAAGCGACATTGAAGCTTGTGCCGATGCCAGAGACGAAGCAGACGATGCTTGCCTTGTATCAGGATATCGAAGCGGCGGCAAAAACGGTTTCTACGATCATTTCCAATAAAATCATCCCTGCCACACTGGAATTCTTGGATCAACCAACTCTTGAGGTGGTGGAGGATTTTGCGAAAATTGGTCTGCCGACTGACGTGAAGGCGGTTCTTCTGATTGAACAGGATGGCCCGCAGGAAGTGGTGGCAAGGGATATGGCAAAAATTCAAGAGATTTGTATGGCAGAGCAGGCTGTTTCTGTCCAAGTGGCACAGACTGAGTTGGAAGCGGAAGCGCTGCGTACCGCTCGCCGTTCCGCACTCTCCGCGCTGGCAAGGCTCAAGCCGACTACTATTCTCGAGGATGCGACCGTCCCTCGCTCCGAAATTGCCACCATGGTGAAGGCTATAAACGAAATTGCCATAAAGCATCAAGTGAAAATTTGTACCTTTGGACATGCGGGAGATGGAAACCTTCACCCCACCGTTCCAACGGACGCCAGGGACCACGAGGAAATGGAACGGGTGGAAGCGGCATTCGAAGACATTTTCGCAAAAGCGATCGAGCTTGGAGGGACGATTACCGGAGAGCACGGAGTCGGTGTCATGAAGGCTCCATACCTTGAGTGGAAGCTTGGCGCAGAGGGAATAGCAGCCATGAAAGCGATTAAACTGGCTTTTGATCCAAACAACATTATGAATCCCGGAAAAGTATTTGCGAAGGAATCAAGAAAACGGGTGGTGGTTTCCAGATGACTTCAGTAAAAGAGAAACAAGTCATACAAGAAGAATTCAAGAATCGCATGGATGAGGATGAATTGCTGAATTGCATGCGCTGTGGCTTCTGCCTCCCTTCCTGTCCGACCTATGTAGAATCAGGCTTCAAGGAATCCCACTCCCCTCGTGGACGAATAGCGCTTATGAAAGCCGTAGTGGATGGGGTGATTGAGCCGGATGAAGATGTGGAGCGTACACTTGACCTTTGCCTGGGTTGCAGGGCTTGTGAACCTGTTTGTCCTTCTGGCGTGAAGTATGGTCATCTGCTGGAGGAGGCGCGCGACATCATCAACCAGAATAAAAAGCATTCGCTACCTGTAAGGGTGCTGAGGAAAACGGCGTTTGATGGGCTATTCCCTCATCAAAATCGCATGCGGGTGTTGACCAATTTTCTTGGAATCTACCAACGCTCCGGACTACAAAGTGCCGTTCATCATACAGGACTGCTGAGGCTGTTACCGGAAAGCATGGCAAGCATGGAGCGTGTCTTGCCAAAGGTTCCTACTATGAAGGAAATGAAGAATCGTCCTTCCCATCTGCCAGCGATGGAAGTACAAAAAAAACGAGTGGCCTTCTTTTCCGGTTGCCTGATGGATACGATGTTCCTGGAGACCAATAATGCCACAACGAAACTGTTACAGCATGCAGGCTGCGAAATCGTGATACCTGATACGCAAAATTGTTGTGGGGCCCTTCACGGACATAGCGGGGAAAAAGGGAGCGCCAAGGAGCTTGCCAAACGGAACATTGCTGCGTTCGAAGACTTGGAAGTCGACTACATCATCACCAATGCAGGCGGGTGCGGAGCCTTCCTTGTCGACTATGACCATCTATTAAAAGATGATTTCGATTGGTATGAGAGGGCGGTTGCCTTTAAAGAGAAGATTAAAGATATGTCCGCTATTTTGGTGGAATTGGAGTTTCATAAAAAAGACTTGCGAGTGCGTCCACAACGGGTCACCTACCAGGACTCCTGTCATCTCCGCAATGTACAGGGCACCTTCCTTCAGCCACGTATCCTGCTGCAATCGGTAGAAGGCGCAGAATTCCACGAGATGAAAGACGGAGACCGTTGCTGTGGCTCTGCTGGCATTTACAACATTGTGGAGTCCGAAATGTCGATGCAGATATTGGACCACAAAATGGAGAAAGTAGCCGAAAGTGAGGCGACGACCATCGTGACCGCGAACCCCGGATGTTTGCTGCAGATGAAGCTCGGAATTGAGCGTGAAGGTTTGACCGGAGTGATTCGGGCAGTCCATATTGCGGACTTTTTATTGGAAGGACTGGAGGAGTGACGGGGGTACTTGCTTAATAGAATGGAAGGGTAGGGGCTGGACGATAGAGTAGTACTTTAGATGGGTGATGGTGGGATTTAGTATGGGTGATGACAATCTCGTTTGTTTTTTCCGTTTAAGATTGTCATTATGCACCCTATGATGACAATCTCATCTGCTTTTTTTGCTCGAGATTGTCATGATACACCTTATGATGACAATCTCGTTTGCTTTTTCCGTTTGAGATTGTCATGATGCACCCTATGATGACAATCTCATCTGCTTTTTTTGCTCGAGATTGTCATGATGCACCCTATCATGACAATCTCGTTTGCTTTTTCTGCTCGAGATTGTCTTTATGCACCTTATCATGACAATCTCATCTGCTTTTTCCGTTTGAGATTGTCTTTACCCACCCTATCATGACAATCTCATCTGCTTTTTCTGCTCGAGATTGTCTTTACCCACCCTATGATGACAATCTCATCTGACTTTTCCGCTCAAGATTGTCTTTACGGATCTCACGCCACACACCCAATATTCTCCACCTCATACAAAAAGACAGCAACGGCTTATGCTACCATTGCTGTCTTTTCTTTATCTACTAAACTGAAAAAAACCCCTCAAATCTAGTAATAAAAGCAGCAGAAGCCTTATCGCCACTCTCCCGCAAAGCCGCATACACCGTCCCTACAATTGGAGGAAATGCTGCCCGCTTAAACAAATAAGGTAATCCTGCACGCCGAGCCTCGCTATGTAGATAATCCATCATTGCTTCTGCATGCTGGCCGATCCCACCAGTCAAAATGATCGGTACAGTATTTTGATCCACATCATCCTTCATCAACTTTTCATATAACACTTGGATATCCTTCAACATCGCCCGTGCCGCACCTTCTATGAACGACGTACATAAATCATCCCCCTGATTGGACCAGACAACGGCAATTCGAGCCAAAGATGCAATCCTGTCCCGAGTTTTCCCTAGTTCATACACAAGTGGCACGAGTTCGGACATTTCCTTCACCTGAAAATGCTCCAATACTTCCTCCGTCATCCTGCAAGGTTCTTGGCCACCGGCGTCGTATTTCTCAAACACGTGCTCCAGTATGTTTTTTCCGATTGTAAATCCACTATACCCATCATTGATCAAATAACCCCATCCGCCCACTCTTCCACGCTCCAGCTTTTCATTCACGCCGAACGCGATGGAACCAGTGCCGCTGATGCAGACGATTCCAGGCTCCCCCTTCGTTTCGGAATAGAGAGCGGTAATGGCATCGTTATCAACGGTAATGCTCGGTTTATCTCCTAGCAAGCTCACCAGTAGCTCTTTAAACCATTCCTTCTTTCCACCGCTTTCCGCTCCGGAAATCCCCGCAAAAACCAAATCCTCACCCGAAAGCTCCTTCCCTTGAAGCAATTGAGAAAAGAGATCCTTCAGTTGAGACAAAATACTTTCTTCGTTAGAACTGTTCGGGTTGGTCGGACCGACCGTAGCCATTTTCAATACGGTTCCTTGCGCGTCCACCACAACCCCTGTCGTCTTTGTGCCTCCACCATCAATGCCAATAATCATATGCTAGTCCCCTTGTTGTTTTTTACATTTGCCTACCTAACTCATTCTATATATCTTTAAAGAATCCTTTTTCCCTACCACTTATCTATCCATATTTCTTCTGATGCACCTTCTTTTTTTCCAAGTACTCCTCATCTGTTCTTACCTTCTTCCACAGTGTTTCGAAGATCGCTGCCGATTCCGCCTTTTCCTGATCGATTTGGCGTTCCTTTACATTCCCATCTTCATCATACTTTCTCCCGCCTTTATAGTTCGTATAGCGGCGGGCCCTTGTGTAACCCATTTGAAGGAATTTCCTAGCCATGTCCATTCCCACAAAATCATCCTGTTTTTTGTATTCAAGATACATTTCATATATTTTTTCCGATGACTCCCTCGCTATCTCGGGTGTCTTGAATCGCCAATGTGGCAGAATCTCCCCTTTGTAGGGCTCCACCAAGAGCACACCTTGTTCCCCTCTCCCCACACGGTACAGTTCCGGTTTCTCACGAAAATCTATCTTTTCAAAATCCAGCGAATAATCAAATCCCATATGCTCTCCTCCTTTTTCTAAAAATGTACCCTAAATAACAAAATAAAAAGCAGTGATATGTGCTATTGCACCTACCTACTGCTTTGTCAAAATAACCGGACCATTCTTTGTTATTGCAATTGTATGCTCATATTGTGCCGAAAGCTTCCCGTCCACTGTCCTTGCCGTCCAGCCGTTATCATCCATTTTACTGTGCCACGTACCTTCATTTACCATCGGTTCAATGGTGATGACCATCCCTTCCTTCAGGCGCAAGCCCCTCCCTGGTGAACCGAAATGCAATACTTGCGGGTCCTCATGGATGGTCCTGCCGATCCCATGACCAGTGAAATCACGGACAACCGAATAGCCCTCCCCCTCCACATAAGTCTGGATGGCATGACCGATATCTCCAAGCCTATTTTCCACTACCGCCTGCTCAATTCCTATACATAAAGCTTTTTTGCTAACATCCATCAGCTTCCTTGCCGACTCGCTCACTTCTCCCACCGCATAAGTCCAGGCTGAGTCAGCCAGCGCTCCATTTAAATTGACCACCATATCAATCGTCACAATATCCCCTTTTTTTAATGGAGACTTTCTCGGAAAGCCATGACAGATTTCATCGTTGATGGAAGCACATGTTACATATTGATAGCCGTTGTAGCCAAACTGTTCCGACTTCGCTCCATTCTTTTTTAAAAAAGTATCCACATAACGGTCGATTTCCATTGTTGTGATTCCCGGCTTAATTAACTGCGCTAGTCGTCTATGGCAGGCAGCCAGGAGTTTCCCTGCCTCCGCCATCCTCTGTATTTCTCTCTCTGATTTTAAAATAATCATATAAACCTCCTCCTAAATGAGGAATATTTTTTCTTACTACCTACTTCCATACTATATTCAAGATTATCCGAAAGGTCTCTTAAACATGAAAGGCCACCCCTCACTCGGGATGGCCTTTTAGGTTGATTAGTTACTCAATTCAAACGTCTCTTCAATCTCTATACTACCCTTTACAGATTGGACCATCGGACAGTTTTTGCTAGCAAGCTCAATAGCGGACTCAATCTTGCTTTCCGCCAGATCCTTTCCTTTGATGGTGTAATGGATATGTATTTTTTCAATACGGTTGGCTTCTTTTTCATTACGGGTGACATCCGCTTTAATCGCGATGTCTTCAATTTCCATGCGTTTTTTCTTGAGGATGCTTTTCAAAACTCCCCCGCTGCAGACTGCGATGGAAGACACCATCAGCTGATATGGGCGGAAACCGTATTGCTCGTCCCCTGCAACATGCAGCTCCCCGTACTCAAGATTGGTTGTGAATCCTACTTCTTTCATTTTAAATTCCATGTGATCCCCATCTCCTTTTTATCTTTAGAATAGCAAATCTCGAAATAGTCCTGCCAGTTTTTTGTTTGCTACGTATTATCCATTCCAAAATAGTCCTGAATTATGTAGAATGAAGGATGGTTAAAATATTAATTTTAGAGGTTGTATCTTATGAATCGTTTCCGGTTTTGGATCCTCGTATCCATTGTAGCAGTTTCCGGCTTCAGCCAAGGAATGCTGCTTCCTTTAATTGCTGTCATTTTTGAAAATAGTGGCATATCCTCCACATTAAATGGGTTAAATGCTACTGCCTTATATATCGGAATATTACTTGCATCCCCATTTATGGAACAGCCGTTGCGAAAGTATGGCTATAGACCTGTCATATTAGTGGGTGGTTTCCTAGTTGTCGTTTCCCTGGCACTGTTCCCTGTGTGGCAGAGCTTCTGGTTTTGGTTTGTTCTCCGCTTATTGATCGGCATCGGAGATCATGCCTTACACTTTGCCACCCAAACGTGGATCACATCGTTTTCGCCCGAAAATGTGCGTGGAAGAAATATCTCGCTTTATGGCGTGTTCTTCGGAATCGGCTTTGCCACTGGTCCGTTGATGACACCGCTTGTGGAGATCAATCAAGCGCTGCCATTCATCGTATCTTCCCTCCTTTGTTTGGTTGGCTGGGTGTTCCTGTTTTTCCTGAAAAATGAACGCCCGGAGCAAGAAATAGGCGTGAATTCCTTTTTCGAAACCATCAAACGTTTCCGAAAAGCTTGGAAGTACGGCTGGATCGCCTTTCTGCCTCCACTTGGATACGGATTTTTGGAAGCATCCTTGAATGGAAGCTTCCCGATCTATGCATTGCGTAACGGAATCGAGGTAGGGAGTGTTTCCATCTTACTTGCTTCCTTTGCTATCGGAGGGATCGTGTTTCAGCTTCCGCTCGGGATATTAAGTGATAAGTTTGGACGGCGGAATATCCTGCTCGTCATTTTGTCCCTTGGCTGCTTAAGTTTCGTGACGGCAAGCTTTTTAGAGGGGAATTTCATTGCGTTGGCGGTATGCATCTTCATCGCAGGAATGCTTGTAGGCTCCACCTTCTCGCTCGGTATCAGTTACATGACAGATCTTATGCCAAAGAATCTGCTTCCGACAGGAAACCTTATGTGCGGCATCGCCTTCAGCATCGGGAGTTTAGGCGGACCATTCTTTGGCGGGTTGTTCATTCAATTCTTTTCCGATATCAGCTTCTTTCACATCATCAGCTTTCTGTTGTTCGTGATCTTCTTGTTGACCTATTCATTTGGGGAGCGCGGGTTGATTGCAGTGAAGGGGTAAAAGACTAAAAAAGGTTCATCACCCAGCATACAATGCCAAGGGATGAACCTTTTTTGTATCATTTACTTGGAAGGGACAAATGCCCGTCTATCCGCATATGTCTTACAAAGAGAGCAACAGTGGACCTTCTTCCTTTTCTCTATATAAGTGAAATAAGTCCTTACTTTCTTTTTACAAAAATAGCACGTTTTCTTAAAAAACAATCTTTTCCCCTCATTTCATGTACCTTAGACACTTCTCGCCTATACCCTACAAATAAAACCATATATATACAATTATACCACTTCCAAAAAACTTTGAAATACATTTTGTGACAATAGACCCATATAATCCCCAAACTTCTCCTCCACTCAACAACAAAAACCTTCATTGCATCAATTCGTTACTGTGTTAAAAGGGGTCTGACCCCTTTTTAGCCCTTTTATAAAAAAACTTTCAAAAAGTTGTTCCATTTCTAAATATTCTGTTATATAATAATATTAATTCGAAACACACTGTACTAATACAAAGGAGGAGAAAGGAACATGAGCAGACAGGAACGTAAAAACATGATTAATTTTATCGAAGTGATGAAGAAAGCGGATCGTGAGTCATTGGCCTTTATGACGGATGCGGACATCGAGCACTTATACAATAATGTGTACGAACAAATGATGATTCATCAAAGCTTATAAGACTGGTCTAAACACATAATAAAAAAACTGCAATCCCCCACGTTAAGCGGAGGATTGCAGTTTTTCTTTTTGCCCTTTAATGGACTTTTGTCTGTTAACTATGATTATTCCTAACACCACCAACATCAGTCCGATCAGGATCGTATAATGCATCACTTCATCCAGGAATACCACTGATAGCATAACACCGAATACAGGGACTAAGAACAAATACATGGAGACCTTCCCGACCTTGTTGTACTTCATCACATTGTTCCATAACACAAAGCCCGCTGCTGACAAAAATGCAAGATAGATCACAAGTCCAATGGTATACAAATTAAATGCAAATGGGAAGAACCCTGCACTTATACCTCCGACAACAATTAACCCAACTGAACCAAAAAGCATCTGGTATGCGGTTAAATAAGAAATATCCATCGTCGCTGCCCGTTCCCGTGCCATGATGTTCCCATAAGCGGAAGCCATCATCGCAAGCAACAACAACAGTTCTCCAATCCCAAACTGGAAATCAGCTCCCGCTTTTTGCAGATTTACCACTAACACTCCAGCAAACCCCAGGGCGATGCCAAGCCATTTACGGATCGACAACGAGTCATCTGCATATAAAAAATGTGCAAAGAGAATCTGGAAAAACGAAGCTGTTCCCGCGATTACCGCTCCCTGCATACCAGTGGAATAACTCAAACCGAAATAGAATAATAAGTACTGTAAAAATGTCTGCATAAACCCAAGCTGCACCAAAGGGATGATGGTCTGCCGCCTTAGTTTTAACGATTGCCTAAACAGGGTAAAAAATACAAAGATCATCAATCCTGCAAGCAGGAATCGATAACCTGCAAACAGAAGTTGTTTATCATATTCGTTTGCACCTATATCTAAAGCAGTATAGCTCAGCTTAATAGCTGGAAATGCACTTCCCCAAAGAAAAGTAGCCAACATCGCCGCAGCAATGATGCCAAGCTTACTTGTAAAAAATCTTTCAGCCGTCATGGCCACTCACCTTCTCTCCAAGCTACATTATACACAGAATATCCACTACCTACATACTGTATAGTCTTGGAAAAGAAATAATAGTGGATATCTTCAAGCATATAATCTATAATAAAAATTAGATAATAATTAATATAATTTATTGATAACTACTCTCAATAACGCAACATCCTCATAAAGTATTGCTGCTATCGTATTGATGGCAGCTTTCGTCATTTAATAAGGGTACTGATGTTGATTATTTTTCTCAATTAGGAGGTTGGAAATATGAAAGAAATGACGACAGATGCTAACAAAGATACATTCATGAAGAAATTCACCACCCACATTGAACTCATTTTTGCCATTATCTCAGGAATTCTCATTCTTATCGGTTGGTTATTACTTCGGATGGACATTAACACAGTAGCCATCCCCATCTTCATTCTTGCCTTTCTGATAGGCGGATACTTTAAAGCAAAGGAAGGCATTCAGGATACGATTGAAGAAAAAGAACTGAATGTGGAAATGCTGATGATCATTGCCGCCATCGGTGCAGCAATCATCGGTTACTGGATGGAAGGCGCCATCCTCATCTTTATTTTCGCATTAAGTGGTGCGCTTGAAACATACACCATGAACAGAAGCCAGAAAGAAATTTCTGCCCTCATGGACATCCAACCTGAAGAAGCATTAAGAATGACAGATGATTCCGAAGAACGAGTCCACATTTCCAAACTTGTGATCGGTGACCGTGTCCTTGTAAAGCCAGGAGAACGAATCCCCACAGATGGCACCATTGTCAGTGGCGAATCTGCCATTGATGAAGCAGCAATCACCGGCGAATCCATCCCTTTGGAGAAAAAAGTGGACGATGGAGTGTATGCAGGAACCATGAATATCAACGGGTCCATTGTGGTGGAAGTAACAAAGCTATCCACCGAAACCCTATTTCAAAAAATTATCAACCTTGTTCAGAACGCACAAAGTGAAAAATCACCGTCTCAACAGTTCCTAGAACGTTTTGAAGGCCCATATGTAAAAATAGTTCTAGGTGTCGTTGCGGTCATGATGGTACTCCCCCACTTCCTTTTGGGATGGAGTTGGAATGAAACATTTTATCGTGCCATGATCCTTCTAGTGGTCGCGTCTCCATGTGCGCTTGTCGCATCTATCATGCCGGCAACGTTATCCGCCATCTCCAATGGTGCGCGGAAAGGTATATTGTTTAAAGGTGGAGTTCACCTTGAGAACTTGAGCCACCTTCAAGCCATTGCTTTTGATAAAACAGGCACGCTCACAAAAGGTAAGCCGGAAGTGACAGATGTTGTCGTACGGGATGGGATGACTCAGGAGGAATTCCTATACATCGTCGGCTCTATTGAAAGCTACTCCAATCATCCATTGGCACAGGCCATTACCGGGTATGCGAAGAAAAACAGTACAAAAGCTTTGCAAAGACCAGAACAATTGGATGACAAAGCAGGATGGGGTGTGAAAGGTCGTCTTCTTGAAAAGGAATATAGTGTCGGAAAAGCTGATTTTGTTGGAGCCGAAAGTGCACATTCTTTCCGGGACGGAGTTGCAGATACCCTGACCAAGTCCGGTAAAACGGTAGTATATGTGAAGGATGAGGAAGGAATTGTCGGCATTCTTGCTTTAAAAGATGTCATCCGCAAAGAAACCGTGAAAGCTATCCAACAATTGCAGGCACTTCAGGTCCAATCCATCATGATCACTGGTGATAGCAAACTCACAGCAGAAGCCATCGCAAAAGAGGCAGCCATCCAGAAGTTCGTGGCGGAATGCCTGCCTGAAACAAAGGTAGAAACCGTCAAAACCCTTAAAGACGAGTACCAGATCGTTGGAATGGTAGGTGATGGAATCAACGATGCTCCCGCTTTGGCTACTGCAAACGTCGGTATTGCGATGGGAGAAGGAACCGATGTGGCATTGGAAACTGCAGATGTCGTACTGATGAAGAACGATCTAGAAAAGATAGCGGAAGCCATCAAGCTTTCCAAGCGCATGAACCGCATCATCAAACAAAATGTCATCTTCTCCATTGTGGTGATCATGCTTCTGATCAGCTCCAACTTCCTTCAAATCATTGACCTGCCTTTTGGTGTCATCGGTCATGAAGGAAGCACGATTCTGGTTATTTTAAATGGGCTGCGGTTATTGAGGTAAGTATGAAATTGGAAAGCTCTTTTCTCAAAGGTTGTTGCTTTTAACAGGTAAAAAGTCGGCAATTGGACTTTTTACTGCATACTTACTCTAGACATGCAAGTAGCATTTAAGTATTGCAGGGAAAAGAGCACGACAGTAATGAATATAACGGTAGGCTTAAAAATACGTAAAAGCAACAAAGTTTACGAAAAAAGCCAATTTAAAAAAGCAGCGGGCGTGCAAGCTCGCTGCTTTTTTGTGAAATCTAGTGGTATCCATTCTGTCCATTCGCACTTCCAGAAGTTTTATTCTTTGGTTTGTGCTTGGAGTTTTGCTTCGTACCGCCATCTTTTTTCGTATGCTTTGTCATGAAAGTTCCCTCCAGATTAGTTAGAGTATCTTTCAAACATAGCTTACCCTTTCCAATCGGAAAGTTGTCTGGGAAAATTTTATCAAACAAAGTTCTTCTTCCATCGCAACAAAATGGCATTAATCTCTCCGCCAATGATAATCATAAGCCCTGAAATATAAAACCATACCAATAACACAATGATCCCCCCAAGGCTTCCATACATCGCTGTATAGTTCCCGAAGTTGCTCACATAGTATGAAAATAATAATGACGCAGACATCCAGCCAACTGTAGCGAACAAGGAGCCGGCAAGAACATCTCTAAGCCGCAAATGTATATTAGGAGCAGCCAAATATAGACAGCTGAATACAAAAAACAATATCACAAAACTGACTCCCCATCTGATCGTATTCCAAATTGTAAGAAACTCATTAGAAAGACCATAGGAGGAGAAAATGAACAATCCTATTTCCCGTCCAAACACAGGCAACAATAATGCCACAATGATCACAAATACCATGGCCAATGTAAGCAAGATAGCCGTCCCTCTGACAATGAAAAAATGTCTGTTTTCATTCACGTCAAAAGCACGGTTGAAAGCCCTGACGATAGCATTGATTCCGTTAGAGGCAAACCAGATGGTCGCAATGATCCCGAAGGAAAGTAAATCGCCACGTTGTTCATTCAAGATCCTGACCACATTGGTCTCAATCAGCTTCATCGTATCACCTGGTGCATATTGCCGGATTACCCCGAGTACATCTTCTTGTGTAATGGGAACATAGGCGATCAAGGTGAGTAAAAAAATAAGAAACGGAAAAAGAGACAATAAGAAAAAATACGCTAACTCTGCTGACATCCCCAATGCTTCATTCCTGTCCAGGCGCTGAAACAGTTGTTTTCCAAAACGTAATATTCCCATTCACTTTCCTCCAGCACTTATCTTTTACTCTATTCTATTGTGAGCACGTCCTGCTTACGACAGGTTTTTACTTTTATGCTCCGCAGAATCCAAATGTTTCGAGATGACTTCTTTTGTTTCATTCACGATTTCCAACACTTGAGGTGTGGTTTCCTTCAACTGATTCACTTTCACCCTTAGATAATCTATATCTTTGGATACATCGTCCATTGTCGTTTTTACCGTTTCAATACGCATTCGTACTGCATCGGCAACTTCCTGTGGATGCTGCACCGCATACTTTAATTTTCCACCAACACACTTCCCATTATGTATGACGGTAGATCTTGTATTTTTATCTAACAAGGCAATCGCACCGCCTACAAGTGCTCCAATCAGCATACCGTCCAATAATCTATTTTTATTCCCCATCTTATCCTCTCTCCTATCCGTTTAATTTTTCTTTTTTTATCGTATCCAGCAGGTTTTGACAACCTACCTGAACCATGTCATACACTTCGTCAAAATTCCCGGTGAAATAAGGGTCAGGCACATCACTTACTTGACTCTCCGGTACAAAGTCAAGCAACCGTCCGATGAAGCCGGTTTTACCATAACCTGCCATCCTTCTCAAATTACCCATGTTATCGGCATCCATCGCAATGATATAGTCAAATCCGCTGAGGTCCTGTTCCTTCACCTGTCGAGCTTCCATTCCCTCATAGCTTATCTTCTTTTCATCCAGTAGGTTTCTTGTTCCTTCATGAGGAGCATGTCCAATATGCCAATCTCCAGTTCCGGCAGAATCCACTTCAATCTTTTCCGTCAATCCCTGTTTCTCCACCTCATGCCGAAATACCGCTTCCGCCATTGGAGATCTGCATATGTTTCCTAAGCATACAAATAACACACGTATCATGATACTTCTCCCTTCCGAGCATCTTATCCTTATTATAAACATATTTCGTCACTTTCACGAATCTTGTAATGGTTTAATACCCGACTTCCCAGAAGAAGATACTGTTTTTCATCAATTCATGATAAAATAAGGAAAAGCTTCTGTATGAAAGGACGGTTCCAATATGAACTTAACAGAAAAATCAACCGAAAATGTAGAATATATGATCGAAGCCATCAAAGGCAAATTAAAGGTATTAAACCTGGGTGCCATCAAACCATCTCACTTTGATGAAGAAATGTACGAAGAACTCAAGGATATTTACGAACTTGTCATGAGAAAGCCTTCCTTCAGCCCAAACGAAATGCAGGCGATTGCTGAAGAGCTTGGAAACTTGCGAAAACAATAACACCACCATTCAAACACCTACTTCGGTAGGTGTTTTAGTTTGTAGACAAACTATAAACTAGTTAGATTATCTGTTGGGAGAGTTGATCTTCGTTGCAGGAGCTTCGCTTTCCGCGGGCAGTCCGGAAGCCTCCTCGGGCTACGCCGAGGCCACTGAAAAACCCAATAACTTATCGTTCAAATGATTTCTAGCTGTTAATTGGAGCAATAGGCGCAGACTCCTGCGGGGGGATAGCGACAATCTTGAGACCCCGCAGGGCGCAGCTCGAGGAGGCTCAAGGTCGCCCCGCGGAAAGCGAAGCCGTTTGCGAAGATTAACAGCGGTGTTAACCAGATTATTAACATTCATTACTTTTTCAGTGGCCTTGGCTACGCCCTGCGGGGTCTACCATGTCCTTTCCTCCCGCAGGAGTCTTCGCTCCTTACACTACGATCAACTAGAGAATTTTATTATTTTAAGCTTTGTCTACACACTGCAAACACCTACTTCGGTAGGTGTTTTTTTCGTACCTATAGTACTCCCACTTCCTGTATGAAGTACTACCCCTACTAGCTTGTGCATATAAGTGTACAGAGGGGGGATAGACATGTTTTTTCTTTATGCTGCAACCATTGGATTTGTCTTATTATTATTTTTATTGATGGGAATTTTTCTTTACAACGTCGCTCAAGGCTTGAACAAAAAAGATGCCATTGAAATCGATCCTCTGCCTTCAGAACCGACAGAAGAAGAAACAAAAGCGATACATTGAAAGTCCAGGAAACGAAGTTCCAGGAACAGAAATCAACAATATTCAACATTACTTTACTTTGAAACAGCCTTTAGAGGGTTGTTTCTTTTTTTATTTCCTTCATTTAAGGTAAAATGAAGCATAGGTAACAAGACGCAAGACTAGGGAGGTTTCGCCATGGATACAATCACCCACACACTATTTGGTATGACCATCTATGGAGCAGTGGATAAACGACAGGATGATAAAAAAACAAAGATAGCGATGTTTGTATCCGCAGTGGGAGCAAGCCAGATACCGGACAGCGACGTCATATCCAGTCTATGGGACACAGAGGGAATGTACCAAATGTGGCACAGGGGAATCACACATTCTTTATTCATGGTGCCGATATGGGCATTGCTGTTCTTCTTGCTCAGCATTTGGTTTTTGAAAAGAAAAGATTGGCGATTTCTATGGGTGCCGCTTATCGCCGTTTTCATACATAACACAGCAGATCTGTTCAATGCATGGGGCACGGGGTATTTAGAACCTTTCTCCCCCATACGGATTACCTTTGGCACGATTCCGATTGTGGATTTTGTCATTTGGACGATAATTGCCATCGCCTTTTTTGCAAGAAAGCTTTGGAACAAAGAAAGACATCTCCTGTACAGATTGGTCTGGATTTTAATCCTGGCACACGTGGCCATTCAGACAAGCCAAGGATATCTGTTATACAAACAATATGAAGATAAATACGAACAGGTTGCCTTATCTGCCAGCTTTCTACCATGGCATTTTACAGTTATCGGAAAAAACGAGCAAACCGTCGAGTTAATTGATGATGCATTGTTCACTTCCCCACAATTGCAATACACTCTCGAGTCCGCTGAGGAAGCCGACCTAAATGAACTGTTTACACAAGTACCAGAAGCTAAAACGCTCTACGAGTGGTCTCCCTTCGTTGTCATCGTGGACGACGACCAAAGACTCGGCATCTACGACCCAAGATTTTATCGAAACGGACAATCATTTTTATTTGAGTATATGGAAAAATAAATGAATTTTTTTATAAAAGTAACTTTCCCAAGTGCATTGGAGTGCATGGCGAGAGACTCCTGCGGCAGTAAGGGACAAGGGGACCCCGCTGGCTTGACGAGGCCATTGAAAAACGTTAAAACTTATCTTTATTATGTTATCTAGCTGTTAATTGAAGCAAAAGGCGTAGACTCCTGCGGGGGAGCAGCGGCAATGTTGAGACCCCGCAACGAAGTGAGGAGGCTCAAGGTCGCCCCGCGGAAAGCGAAGCCGTTTGCGGAAATCAACAGCGGCGTTAACCACAGATTATTAAAATTCATTAATTTTTCAGTGGCCTCGGTACAAGCCGAGGAGGCTCTTGGACCGCTCTCGCGGAAAGCGAGCGTCTGAAGCTGAATTTCACTGGGAGTACACCAAAACTTTTCCTAATTTCTTTTCGTTTTGAGGTATATTATTCTACTAATCTGGGAATAGTATGATTAAATACTAAAAAACAAACGAGGTGCTAGAGGATGATAGTTTCAAAGAGATACTTTTTAACCGACATGGAACGTGAAAGTGTAGAACAAACTTTAACAAACAAAGGCCACCTACGTGAAGAGGTATTAGGCATGGATGATGAAGAAATCATTCATATTTATCAAAAATATCAGGTACAAGAGTTAATTGCGAAATAACATAAAATACCCCAATGAAAAACCGTGACGAATGTCCGGTTTTTTAGTTTGTTTGTATACATACACACAAAAAACGACCTGGCCATCGGCTTCAGGTCGTTTTTATATAATGAAGGGGGGAGTGAATGAACAATGTTATTGAGGGCTTAACCCTTTAATTAAATCCAATCTTGGCTTTACAACATCCACTTTGATTCCTTTTGCTTTATACTTATCTACAATCTTCCTAACATCTAGCCCCTTTTTCGTTTTCTCCACTGTCTTTTGCATGTTTCAATCGCCTCTATTCGTTAGATTTTTGGACTTAGATCACATACATTTCTATATGAATTAGAACATTTGTTTAACAAGTGTCATTTCCGTCTCTTGCAGTTTTCCGTCACGATAGAAGGAAACTTTCATCTTATCCCCGATATTTTTTTGACTGTATAAGAATTTCCTTAATCCTAAGGCATCCTTAATATCCTGGTCATCCAGCTTTACAATGACATCATATTCTTTCAGCCCTGCTTTATCGGCAGGAGACGTGGTCTCTACTCCAGTTACGACGATTCCGTTTTTCACTTCTTCCGGAAGTTTCAGTGTAGATCTCTGCGCTTCGAGTGGCACATCAGACAATGAGGCCAACCCTACTCCCATAAATGGTCGTTGTACTTCCTTGTGTTGCTCCAGATCCTCTATGATTGGCTTTACCGATGAAATTGGAATCGCAAAACCGATTCCTTCCACTCTGGATTGTGCAATTTTCATCGAGTTGATGCCGATGACTTCCCCGCGAAGGTTGACTAGCGCACCTCCACTGTTACCTGGATTTATCGCCGCATCAGTCTGAATGACGTCGGCCTCCCAGTCCGGTTGGCCATTTTGATCTATGTCAACGGGAATGATCCGTTCTTTTCCGCTGATGATGCCTTGAGTGACAGAACCGAAGAATTCCAGTCCGAGAGGATTTCCAATTGCAATAACTGGTTCCCCTAATGTGATGGAATCCGAATCACCGAATGTTGCAACCTGTTTAATGTTTGCATCATCCACCGTCAAAACGGCTAAATCTGTCAACGCATCACTTCCAACCACTTCGGCTTCCACCCTGGTACCATCCACCAGGCTCACTTCCACTTTGGAGGCTCCATCGATTACATGGGCATTGGTTACAATGAATGCTTTGCCATTCTCTTTCTTGTATACCACTCCAGAACCGGTTCCTGCCTCCTGATCCCCTTGTGCACCTCTGGGATCAAAAAGGGAATTTCCGCCTCTCTGTATATTAACTACCCCAACTACAGCTTCGGAAACGTTATCTACTGCACTTGTTATATTTGTTTGTATCTTTTCATATTCTACCTGGTCTGTCTGGACTGCCGAGTTCGTTTCAACACTCAATGGAGGGTCCGCAGCAGCCTCTCCATTTCTGTCCATGTAAAAGCCCCAATCGAGAAGGACCGGTAACATGGCAACCACTCCGAGCGCACCGATGATTCCTCCTGTTATGGAAGCGAATACGAGCTTTCCGAAAGTTTTTTCCTTACGGGTTCTTTTTTGCGTGACATGCTCGTCATAATAACCCATATTTCTTCACCTCATCATGAGAATGTTTTTTTATCTATTTCTATTAAACCCTAGTACGATGAAAGTAATCTTAAAGAAAAATGAGAATACGATGAGAAATACAGGTGTATTTCTAAGCTATGTTTCATTTACCTGATGAACAGCATTCAGGGTCACCGTAATATTGGTCCATTCACCCTCGACGCTATCGGCCACAATGGAACCGTTATAGTTATCCACCATTCTTTTCGCGATGGACAGTCCAAGTCCCTGGCCGCCTTTTTCCCTGCTACGGGCTTTATCCACTCTGTAGAATCGATCGAATATTTTCTGCAAATCTTCTTGTGGAACCCCGATACCGTAATCTTTTATGGAGACTGTGAACTGATTGCCCTCATTATTTGCTGTAACCTCTACCGTCGTGGAGTGACTGGAGTATTTCACTGCATTATCCATCAATATGATGAGAACCTGCTCGAGATGCCTTTCCGCTATGGCAACCTTAACTGGTTCTTTCAAATGATTAGTAAATGTAAAAGTGAAGTCTGGATGGAGCAAGGTGAATTTTTTGATCACATCTTCCACAACATGTACGGGCTCTACCAGGTCTTCCACCACTTCCAGTCGGTCGGATTCCAAGCGGGTCAGTTCCAACAGCTCATACACGAGCATTTTTAACCTCTCCACTTCCTGCTGGGAAGCTTTCAATGATTCCTCCAGCACCTCGGGATCGTTTTTTCCCCATCGGTTCAAAAGCTTCAAGTGTCCTTCCAAAATAGAGATGGGCGTCCTCAGTTCATGGGAGGCATCCTCCACAAATTGCTTTTGCTTTTGGAACGACATTTCCACATCATCCATCATTTCATTAAATACATTGGACAAATCTGCAATTTCATCCTTTTGGTTTTTATCTTGGGGAACACGTTCTTTGAACCCCCGCATCTTGATGCGTTTCATCGTATCGGTTAGTGCCTGGATTGGGGCAAGTAGCTGTTTGGCGATGAGCATCCCTCCAACGCCGCTCAATAGGATGGCCCCCGCGCCGGCAGACCATGTCACAAGGAATATCAAGCCTCGCAAACGTTCATAGTTTTTCAAATCGCGTATAATCTCTATGTACCCAATAAATCCATTTGTTATCACAGGTTCACGATGAATTAAATAATGTTTTCCATTCACCTTCACATGTTCAAGGTTTTCGCTCTCTACAGGGGTAATCAGCAGCTCCCTTGGAAGGTTAGTGGCAACAGCAACGATGAGGGCTCCATCTTTATCGATTACTCTGATCAGTTCATTCGTTTCATTTATCTTTTCAATAAAGCCACTGCTGTTGATGATTTCCGAGCGCCCCACAAAAAAAGGCTGCTCCGAAAAATAGGCCTGAATCTCCTTCATCTTTTCCTGTATATTACGTTCCTCCTGTTCAATCATCCAGGTTCTCATCACATAATATTGAACAGAGTTATAGGCTACAAACAGGACGAATAAAACCAAAGAGGACCATATGGTTATTTTCCACCTGATAGGCAGTTGCTTCATATACCTTTGAAATCGATTCATTTTCTCATCACATAACCCGTCCCGCGCACTGTTTGTATGTAACTTTCCTCATCTGGCTTATCAATCTTATTTCGTAAATAGCGGACATATACATCCACGACATTTGTTTCAGCATAGGAACCCAGCTCCCACACTTTATCCAAAAGAAGTTCCCTTGTCAGTACTCTGTTAATATTCGTCATGAATATAACCAAAAGGTCGAACTCCCTTTTGGTCAGTTCAATTTGTTCCTCGGCTCTTGTCACCGTTCTTGCATCAAGGTCTACCTTCAGCTCTCGGAATGAAAGGATATTGTTCGACGCTTCCTTTTTCCCTTCCATCCGGCGGAATAGCGCGCGAATCCTTGCCAGAAGTTCTTCGATCGCAAATGGCTTGGACATATAATCGTCCGCACCACTATCTAGGCCTGATACTTTATCCATCACACTATCCCTTGCGGTCAGCATGATGATTGGAGTTTCTTTGGCCGCTCGAATTCTACGGCATACTTCCATACCACTAAGGCCTGGGAGCATCAAATCAAGCAGGATAATATCCCACTCTTCTGCTAATGCCAGCTCAAGCCCCTCTCTCCCGTCATAGGCTGTGGACACTTTGAAACCTTCATATTGTAATTCAAGCTCAATAAAGCGGGCTAAATTTTTTTCATCTTCTATTATTAGGACTCTGCACATGATGGCACCTCCACAATAAGCGTGGCTTCTTGGATATATTTTAGACGTATTACCGGATTTTAAGTCTCTCTTTAATACTAACTAATAAATGGTGAGGATGGGATGAGAATTTGATGAGAATTGAAAGTGTAATGTTTATGTAACTTCGTTGTAAAAAAAAAAAAAAAAAAAAA
>NZ_RXZI01000008.1 GCF_021991925.1 Sutcliffiella horikoshii
AATTGTCTTCATCCATCCGATGATGACAATCTCGATAAGATTTTCCACTCCAAATTGTCTTCATCCATCCGATGATGACAATCTCGATAAGATTTTTCACTCCAAATTGTCTTCATCCATCCGATGATGACAATCTCGATAAGATTTTTCACTCCAAATTGTCTTCATCCATCCGATGATGACAATCTCGATAATATTTTTCACTCCAAATTGTCTTCATCCATCCGATGATGACAATCTCGATAAGATTTTCCTCTCCAAATTGTCTTCATCCATCTGATGATGACAATTTCGATAAGAATTTTCCTCTCCAAAGAAATGGCTCAGCGTGCCTGTTCCCTCGGCACCTCTCTCTGATCCAGATGATAACTCAAGAAGGTAAGTAGACTCGCGCATACAGCAACAATCCCGCCAACCCACGTTACATGGATGAGACCGACTTGATGGTAGACGAACCCGCCTAGGGCAGACCCGAGTGCGATACCGACGTTGCTTGCCACCGGCATGAGGGAAGCAGCGAGTCCTGTTGCTTTAGGCTGATAGATCTTAGCTAAATCTATCAGGTAAAGCTGTGTCGAGGTAGTTAAAAGAATGGCCATCAATGACATTAATCCAATGTTGACAAGCCCCAACCCGAAGTGATTAATGGTCCAAAATAAGCTGATCAATACAACCGCCTGCACGAGAAACACAAATCGGAGGCGACCGATTGCATTATGGCTGGCTATTTTACCTGCCAGGATATTGCTGAAAATCGAGATGAATCCGTACACGAAAAGGATCAAGCTGATGGAATAGGTTGGTGCTCCCATCCCTTTTAGAATTGGAACAAGGTACGTAAACACGACATAGGTTGCCCCAAATCCCAGGGCAGGAATGAAAAAGGCGATCAGAATTCGCGGATTGGTCAGCAACGAGAACTGATCCCGGATCGAACTTCGAACCTGGCTGAGCTTGCTTGGCAGCACAGAATAGGATGCAAGGAACGCCAATACTCCGAGTATCGTAGTCAGCATGAACGTGGAATTCCAGCCAAACCAGGACGAAACCAAGGTCCCAATCGGTACACCGATGACGTTCGCTAGGGTAAAACCACCGAAAACAAATGATATGGCAAGACCCCGCTTGGCTGCTGGCATGGTCTCACTTGCTACGATCATGGCAAGTGAGATCAGCACACCCGTCACAATTGCCGTCAAGATCCGGAAAGAAAGTAACATCGTATAGGATGTAGAAATGGCGCACAACGCGTTGAAAATTATGAAAGCCCCTATTAAAAACAACATCCATTTCCGCTTTGGAAAATGACTTGTTGCCGACATCACGATAGGTGTCGCAATGGCAAACGTAATGGCAAACGCAGAAACGAGCGTACCAGCTCTTGCATTAGACATCTCAAGGCTTGAGGAAATATCCGTCAAGATCCCAACTATAACAAACTCGCTTGTCCCAAGGACAAACGTTAATAAAGAAAGTGTCAAGATGAGCAACCAATGTTGCCTCGTTAATTTTTCAGATTGCATACATACCTCTTTTCTAAGCTGAATGGAAATGTGTGATGTGGTAGATAAACAACCTAACTATCATAACATAATGCATGCTGTTTTAAGAAATATTCTCGCAGTAGAAAAGAATTAAAGGAATTGACCTATAAAACAAGAATAACCCTTTAAATGATTTTTAAGGGAGTGTAGGTAATGACACATGCAAAAGAAGTACTTGCCAATCAGCTGTTGGCCAATGCGAATGATACAAGTTGGTATGTTTCCCTTGAGGAAGCGCTTGAAGGGCTTAAGGAAGAAGAGGCATTTTGGAAACCGAATGAGGATTCTAACAGTATTGCGGAGATTGTGTGGCACCTTTTATTCTGGAATAATATTTGGCAAAAGCGGTATCGTGCTGCAAATGTTAAAGCCGTTCCATCCGTTGAAAATAATGAGGAGAGCTTCATCCTTCCAAAAGGTTACAGTTTTGATCGCATGAAATCTGAGCTGCTTGAAGGTCTATTGGCTTGGCAGGAAATCCTTACAGAAGAAAAGCTTGACGGAGAGGCCACTGGTTTTCCCGTGGAAGCGAAATGGTGGCATCTAATAAGCAATGCTACCACTCATAACGCCTATCATATCGGACAAATCCTATACATTCGGAAACTGCAGGGGAGTTGGAAAAAGTGTAGGACCAGGTGATTCCACTGTACCTCGAGATATCCCCAAAAAAGCCGAGAATACAAGGCTATTCTCGGCTTTTCATAAAATGGGTCGAGCAACCTCTCCCCAAATAATTAGTTCTCCTTCATAACTAGCTTGGCAACTTTAGCTGCCGATTGTCTTGGTAGAAACTTTGCTGCCAATGCCCCGACTTTATTAAACCTTCCTGTGATCACCACTCTTTTTCCACGCATCAAAGCTTGATAGCCTTGTTTTGCTACTATTTCCGAAGGCATCGCATTGCTGAACATTTTCGTGTTCCCCACGTTTGCAACAGAGCTAAAGTTTGTCTTTGTCGCTCCAGGACAAAGAGTGGTTACGGTGATGGAGTCCTCTTTTAACTCCTCGGCTAACGCTTCTGAAAAAGATAGAACAAAAGCTTTTGTTGCATAATATACCGCCATATTCGGTCCTGGTTGAAAAGCGGCAGTGCTGGCAACGTTTAATATTTTCCCAGATTTACTTTTCTTCAGTTCCGGAAGCAAATGATAGGTTAATTCGGTCAACGAAGAAACATTAAGCTGAATCATATTTAATTGTTGCTCCACACTAAGGGATTCAAAGGAACCTAATAGTCCAAAACCAGCATTATTTACTAATACATCCACCTTAATGTCATGCTTCTTCATTTCATGGACGATTTCCTTGATCGCATCAGGCTTGCTAAGATCCTTTGGAATGACAGTGACGTTAATATTGGGGTAGCTCTTCTTTATCTCAAGAAGCTTTTCTTCACTACGTGCAATTACTACTAGGTTATATCCATCCTTCGCGAATAATTTAACAAATTCCAAACCAAGTCCACTGGATGCACCAGTGATTACAGCTGTTTTAGTCATCGTAACAACCTTCCTTTATATTAAAGTTTATATGTTTAAGTGTTTAAACATATAATAAGTTAGGCGGATATTCTTTGTCAATTGTTTTATTCGTAAGGTGGTGAAAAGCGGAGAAAAAAAGCCGAGAAATCCTAGTATTCTCGGCTTTGCTTGGCACTTTATCATTGATAGTGGGTCGAGGGACCTGTCCCCTCAACCTGTACGCGGTAACTCCATTATTATTGTGAAATTACCTTGTTCGCTTGTAGCCCACACCTTGCCGTCGTGCATCTGAATGATGCTTTTGACAATGGCGAGCCCGAGTCCGGATCCGGTTGAGGCGCGCGATTGGTCCTTTTTGTAGAAACGTTTGAACAGCTGATCTACCTCTTCGTCGGAAAGAGGGGAGGCTGGATTAGAAAAAGAGATAAGGACGTTCTCCTCTTGTTCGATGGTTGTTTGAATGGTAAGGGTGGAGGGCTTCAAACTATATCGAACCGCATTGGTGAGCAGGTTTTCAAAGACGCGAATCAAATTTTCTGTATCTGCTTCCATCCAAACACTCTCCTTGCTCAAATCAAGGGCAACTTGCATATCCTCTGGTAAGGTTCCCTCACTTTCCATGACAAATTGTTGAAGAAGTAAGTTCAGGTTCACACGTTGCTTAGCGAGGTTTGCTTGATTGTCAGACAAGGTAGTAAGATCGAACAGATCATTAATCAGGCGTTCCAATTGAAGAGATTTCAAATAGGAAATATCAATAAATTCACTTTTTTCCTGTTCGGATTCATACCTTTCTTCCCGGACGGCACTCAGAAAGCCAGTGATGGAAGTGAGTGGTGTCCGCAAGTCATGAGAGATATTGGCGATCAGTTCATTTTTTTCTTTCTCCAATTTCTTCTGATATTCAAATCTATCTTTTAACTCAGCCGCCATTTGATTGATATTTCGAGAAAGGGAGGAGAGTTCATCTTTTCCTTTAACCGGAATGGTACGTTCCAGGTTTCCTTCCCCCATGGCCCTTATGCCGGCCTCTATATTCCGTATATACAGGAGAGTAGGGCGAAATAACAGGTAAAACATCCCGATGAAGAATAATATGCTGAAACTAAAATTGGCAAAGGCAATGATGTTCCATTGCAGGACCGTCAGCTTTTCAAGCTCCAAAAGTCCATAAATAAATTGAGCTGGAAAGCTGAATATAAAGATGCTTAAGACACCGCTAATAACGAAGATACCAAGTATTTTTGTCATCAATTTTTTGGTCAGCATGAGAGTTTATACCCCACTCCCCAAACGGTTTCGATATAGCGTTTGCCGGTCTCTTTTTCCAACTTCTCCCTAATTTTTCTGATATGAACCATAACCGTGTTGTCAGATCCGTACGAATCTTCATGCCAGACATTGGTATAAATCTGTTCAGCGCTGAAGATTTTTTCCTTATTTTTCGCCAGCAAAAGGAGGATGTCAAATTCCCTTGGCGTAAAATTAATTTGTTGAGTGTTAACGGTTACTAGTCTTGTTTGTGTGTCGATTGTGATATCACAAACGTGGATGGTAGCATCTTGCGCTTCATGAAATACCTTATGTCGCCTCACCTGCGCTTTGATGCGGGCTGCCAGCTCCAACGGATTGAAGGGTTTTGTCATATAATCATCTGCGCCAAGACTTAGGCCTGTGATTTTATCCATGTCCTCGGATTTGGCAGAAAGAAGAATGACAGGGATGACTTTTTGCTCCCTTATCTTCATCAATGTCTGTATCCCATCTAATTTAGGCATCATGATGTCTAGTACGATGCAGTCTACCGTATGTTTTTCCAAAAGCTCTAATGCTTCTTTTCCGTTAGAAGCTTGATACACTTGATAGGCTTCATTTTTTAGATAGACAGTGATGAGCTTTCGAATAGATTCATCATCATCCACGATCAGGATGGAGGTCAGATTTTTCATTTTGTTTACTCCTCTTGTAAGTGTTCGTTTTATTATAAAGAAAATAGGTTAATATTCCAATTCCAAGTAAGATGCCGAACCATAGTCCATATTGAAAAGCGAGGTCTGCTATCATTTCTATATGTTCCCCAAATGTAGCACCTAAAATGAAATAGGATAGGGTCCAGAAGAAGCCGGTGGTATAAGAGTATAGGGCATAGCGTTTAAAACTCATTTTGTTGATGCCGACTAGATACGGGACAATATGGCGGACGAATGGGATGAAATAGCTGAGAGCCAAAGCATAGTGATTGTATTTTTCAAGGAGATGTTGCGCTCTTAGCAGATGTTTGTTCTTCTGCTTTGCTAATACGCGGTCCACCACTTTGACCCCCATCACTCTCCCTAAGATATACCCAATAGACAAACCAGAGACAACCCCAAGATACGTCAATAGAAAGGCAGGGATTGGTTGAAGGATTCCAATGGAAGAAACGATTCCGCCGCTCATCACGATGACCTCATCAGGTATTGGCATTCCTACAATCCCAAGCCAGAGACAAAAGAACAATGCGGCATAACCATAATTCCCAATTAAGCTGATCAATTCATTTACATCCACTTAGTCACCCACTTTCTTGCATGACAGGACATAAGCAGGAGGGAGGTTCCCCCATACTTTTTTTAACTCGATGCTTTGAAAAAATTGCTGGATGAAGGCTTTTTTAACCAGAGAATATTGAAAGGTGAGGAAGCTCCCGTCATCATCCAGAAAATCTGATATTCTATTTAAAATGTTCTTAGAGACAGCGGCGGGCATCGATGTAAAAGGCAATCCGGATAAGACGACATCTATTTTTGATAGGTGAAGCTCCTGCAAGTAATCCTTCATATTCTCAGCAGATCCATGAATGATGTGTAGATTGGGAACGTCCTTAAATTGACTTTGCAATTGTTTAACAAACGTCTGATTAATCTCTATGAGGATCAGAGTGGTATCGGCCTTTTTTCTTTTGAGGATCTCTTTTGTGAAAACCCCGGTTCCCGGCCCCAATTCTATGATGGTCTTTGTATTCTTATAATTTATTTGTTCTGCCATTTTTCTCGCAAGGTATCTAGAACTTGGAGCGATGGCGCCAGTGGTTCTAGGATGTCTGATATATTCGGTTAAAAAACTAATCATTTACTGTTTCCCCTCATTTCCTTTGTCCTTCTTGAAAAGAGTATAAAGGGAGAATCTGAAGATAATAGGAGGAGAAATCTTAAGGTTTCTTAAGGAATGAAAATGAGGAGTTGATGTAAATAAAAAAGCCGAGAAAATGGCATTCTCGGCTCAGGTTGAATATGGGTTATTTTAATTCAGTATTCTTCTGCAAAAAAAAACCTTCGTTGGTAGGATACAATACATAAAAATATCCTTTTTACCATTTGAAAGGGATATGTATAAGGTGAATGCCCAGCGTCGAATTCGTAAGGTTCAGTTCTCTGCTGCAGGCAATTACCGTGGGGAACCTGGTGGATAGTAGTATGGCGGGACTTTCAGCCAGCCGCGCTTTTTCATCAAGGTTTTTAGTGTGGTTCCAAATGTGACCCAGTCAGAGAAAAAGCCAAGCCACATCATCCCTACATCATTGCGAACCGAATCCGCCTGTCCTTTGGCACATTGCTGCATGCATACGACTTGCTTGAATGCAACCCCATTCGTAATTTCATCGTCAGTCAGCTTGACACCCAATGGTATCTGCTTGGAGTCGGACTCCGGTTTCGAAGAGGTTACATCCGGTAGTGGGATGCCCTCTTTCTTCATAAACTTGCTCAACGTCTCGACCTGGCCCTCACATATACGGATTATATCGATCAGCATTTCTTTGACTTCATCGTCTGTCGTGGTGTTCAGACTTACTTCCTCATACCGGATAAACTCTTCCATCGTGGTCAGATACACCCATAAGTCACCCACTTCGATGACATGAAGAGGCGTATCTGGTTCGTCAATATTATCCACTCCTGTTTTCAGGAGATTCCAAACGGCTTCAAATGGATTAGGCATTTTTTTTCACCTCCTCAGCTTTATTATTTTCAAACAATTTATAAAAGATGTATTTAAATAACACTTCATCATCAAATTTCCCTGATACTAAGCAAGGTTACCTGGAGCTGGACCTCTTCAATGTTAAACTATTTATACTGTCTCCTATTCCAAAAAAACACGCCAACCCCTGGAGGTTTGGCGTATCAGACTGTTGACAAACTCTAATAATCTTTAGATTTGCATTTACATGTTGATCTTCGTTCCAGGCGCTTCGCTTTCCGCGGGCGGTCCGGGAGCCTCCTCAGGCTACGCCCTGCGGGGTCTCCCATGTCCCTTCCTCCCGCAGGAGTCTGCGCGCCTTCCACTACGATCAACATAGTTATTACATAACTTGAAGATTAAAATAGCTTTGTCTACACACTGACACGCCAACCCTAGAGGTTTGGCGTGTTTCTTCAGATTATTCTTCTTCCATTCTGAGCGAGGGCAAAATGAATGCCGTGCTGCAGCGACTGGAAGAAATCGAAATGAGTCAAATCAATATCTGCCTTTGTAATATCCAAGCTTAGCTGAGCGGAAATTCCGACTAGAATGGTCTTAATTCCCAACAGTTCAGCGGAACACCCCAGCTTTTCAATCATGCTTGCTGTATATGGTGTCAGATTGTCATCCATTCCGGTTAAATCAAGTACCAGATAGCTTGCTTTGTACTTTGGAAGATTGTATAGGGTTTTTACAATCAGCTCGTCTGCCCGTTCTTCATCATATTTTCCTAGAAGGGGTACCACCACAATCCCTTCGAGTACAGGTATGACGGGAGAGGATATTGTCTTGACCAGCTCTTTTAGTTCCTTTGTTTTTTCTTCCACTACTTTTTCCAGCTTTACTATCTGCTCCTGCTCTTTTTGACGGGCAAGCTGATGGATGTTTTGGGCCACATTCACTTCTTTTGGGAAATATTCGATGGTGGTATATTCATGGCCCTCTATCTGATGATTCAGGATATTGTACCAGATGTCCGTTTTGAATAGGCCAGTAAAAATCCCTGCATAATGCGCCGCAAGGAAATTGCCTCCGGTTTTCTTTCCTTGTGCCTGATTGATTTTATATTCCCAGTCATCCTTGAGCTGGACGGTCAATGTGTAATTATCCACATCCAGGTTCTTTACATAAGCTCTTCCCCAACCAGCAGATGCATACGTATTGGTAATCAAGCCAGCTATTTTTTCAATACTGATATCTGTCATATTTTCAAAATACTTCCCAACAACTGCACCTTGTCGATAGCCTGTGGATTCCATTACAAGGCAGGTCGCTTCCTGTCCGGAAACCTCTTCAATTGTATCAAAGAAAGTTTTCATCGCAGAGGAGATCCAAAATAGGACAGCATCCTCCCCTTCAAAAAGAAATTTCCCCTTTTCTACATCCCATTCAAACTGAAGACCTTCTATATCGATTTTTGGAAGTGTACTCATCTTCTTACCCCAAATCCTTTATATTTTTTTACTATTATAAACTAATTCGACAAGATTTTTAATTAATATCCTATTAAATGGAGATAGATATAAAGGAAAGCGCCTCCCTAATTATGTAAATTATGGTAAATAAAAGAACTTACCCTGATTTTATAGCCTCAAATCCATATTCACATGCAATCACTTCAGCTTCCGTTTTGCCAGGGCATCAGCTAAAGGGGTATTTACCATACAAGCTAATAGAAGAATAGGGAGGATACCTGATCTTCTAACCTTTCCTGCGTATGGGAACATAAAAAGGGTCGAGGAACCTATCCCTCGACCCAAAAAAATACTTGAATCCACCATAAATACATGGTAAAGTCAAATAGATTGTATTGTATATGTGGTTTTTGTGAGTATAATTATCCTTATTATAATCATACAATACATTCCACCCTCGAGTCAACCCCCTAACTATCCATTTTCGAAAAAAAAGGAGTGTTTGCATGAGTACGGAATTTCAGTTGGAGCAAAGACGTGTGGACGATGTGATGGAGACCATTACAGAGGAGATCGGGAAGTTAGAGAAGGAGACTTCCAAACGTAAGGATGAAGTCATTCATATTCGCAAACACTTTTGGGAAGAGGTCAAGGTTAGTACGGATTCTTTTGATGATTACTTGGAGACGATTATCGGCCTGAGGCAGGAAGCGCAGGCGTTGTCTGTGAGTCAAAGCTCCCATAGGCATGCATCCAAGCGGTTAACCACCCTGCATAAGATGAAAGAGATTCCTTATTTCGGCCGGATCGATTTTAAAGAAGATGGGACTTCAGAAAAGGAGCAAATATATATCGGGATATCTGCCCTTATGGATCAAAGTGGGGAAGACTTCCTCATTTATGATTGGCGAGCTCCGATCTCAAGCGTTTATTATGATTACCAGCCGGGCCCGGCAAAGTACACAACTCCAGGCGGCGAAATAGAAGGTGATTTGGAAAAGAAGTGGCAATACCTGATTCGAAATGGCGAGCTGGAATCCATGTTTGATACAAGTCTCACCATCGGGGATGAAATCTTACAAAAGGTGCTCGGCAAAGCGACGGCAGACAACTACATGCATAATATCGTCGCCACCATCCAACAGGAGCAAAATCGAATCATCCGGCATGATAGTGGCAGACTCCTGATTGTTCATGGTGCGGCAGGTAGTGGCAAGACGTCGGCTGCCCTGCAACGGATTGCCTATTTACTTTATAAGTATAGAGATAACCTCGATGCCGACCAGATTATTTTATTTTCTCCCAACTCCATGTTCAAAAGCTATGTATCCAATGTCTTGCCTGAACTTGGCGAGGAAAGCATGCAACAGGTTACCTTTCAAGAGTATCTCGACCACCGATTATCCAAAGCTTTTCAAGTGGAAAATCCCTACGGACAGTTGGAGTATGTGCTGACGGCAAGCCATACACCGGCTTATAAAGCAAGGCTTGCGGGCATCAAGTTTAAGGCTTCCCTTCGTTTTTATGAAGCAATCAAAACCTATATAGAATCACTGGCCTTGGAAGGAATGACCTTCAAGAATATCACCTTTAGAGGGAAACCGATGGTATCGGCCGAGCAAATTGCGGACCGGTTTTACAAACATGACACTTCCCTTCGATTATCCAATAGACTCGAAAAGTTGAAGGATTGGCTGATGAAAGAGTTAAAAGCCATTCAAAAGGCTGAAAGTGATCAGCCATGGGTGCAGGAGGAGATGGAACTCCTCAGTAACGAAGAATACCATGAAGCGCGAGCATTTTTAGCTAAAAAGAAAGGCTTTGAAAGGGAAGGGGTTGCGGACTATGAAGTCGACCCAAGGGCACTAGCGCGTTTACTCGTGCACAAGAAAATGAAGCCATTGCGAAATCGTGTCCGCGGCTATCAATTTATCAGCTTTAAAGATCTCTATCAGCAAATTTTTGCAGAACCTGCGAAAATTGGTCAATGGTTAGAAGGGGAGGCACCTGAAGAGTGGAATGCAATTTGCCAGGGTACCATCGATTCGATACAGGAAGATAAACTGTGGTATGAAGATGCGACGCCATTTTTACTGTTAAAGGAATTGATCCTTGGTTTTCAAATAAACAGCTCGATCAAGCATATTGTCGTGGACGAAGCCCAAGATTACTCCCCGTTTCAGTTTGAGTTCATGAAGCGGCTTTTCCCTGCTGCTAGGATGACCGTGCTTGGCGACTTTAACCAGGCAATCTTTGCCCATGCGAGTGAAGCAGTTAATTTTGATGTGCTTGAGGGGCTTTATGGACCGGAGAAGACAGAGATTATTAATATTACAAGGAGCTATCGTTCCACAAGACCGATTATTGAGTTTACGAGAAGGCTTGTTCCAAATGGAGATAAAATCATTCCGTTTGACCGGGACGGGGAGGAGCCGTTGCTGACGGAAGTGGCTGATTTTGATAGTCTGCACGCGGGCATCTCCTCACGAGTGGAGGAGCTAAGGAACCGCGGCTATCAAAGCATTGCCATCATCTGCAAATCAAGTGAGGAGAGTGGTCGTGCTTTTGAAGCACTTTCCCCGGAGATAGATAATTTAAAGCTGTTGAAAATGAACTCCATGGAGTACGAACAAGGCGTAGTTGTCGTGCCATCCTACTTGTCCAAAGGTATCGAATTTGACGCGGTCATCATCTATAATGCTTCCGATGAAGTGTATGGAGATGAGAGTTTGAGGAGGGTGTTCTATACAGCATGTACGAGAGCGATGCACTACTTGGAGATTTGTAGTGTGGGGGAAAGTTGTGGGAATAGGTTCCTTGACCCGGTTTTGCGTTAATGCGTTTAAAGGTGCCTTCTAGTGCATCGAGATTTATATAAGCTAAAGAAAAAAGCCAAGTCCCCGAGTGGGGCTTGGCTATAGTGGCGAAGCGGCGTGCCTGTCCCCTCAATCCACTGAAACTTTTCTTCCGCAAATTCGTAAGTAAAAGAGAGGAGGCGATTAATATGAAGATATGGTGCTTGGTGAAAGCCTCATGAAAAACTATTGGCTGAAACAATCCTTGGTAATACTTTTACTCGTTTTATTTGCGTTCATAGCAAATTTCAATTTGGTTAATCCTTTTCTGACGATGGAAAGTACATTATTAAAACAACTTATAGTCCTGGTGTCCATTTCACTGATTTTGTTTGCATGTAATCAATTGCTTTATAACTATGCAACGTATAAAAAGCAATTCATGCAACATCCGTTATGGAATAAAATGTCCATTATCCTCTTGGTTTGGCTAATGATTTCCTTTGTGCTGTTTATTGTGTTATTTTTCATAGCGCCTTTACAAAGCATACTGAATCAGTATGCATGGCTGATGTTTATAGTGATCTATTACTTTTTGTTTTTCTTAAATCTATTCATTTTATCCATTGTACATAAGGTGATGGACTCATCCGTAAAAATAGAGAAGAAGCTCGTCATCACATGGATCGGCTCTTCTCTATTAATAGCTATAACCCTGTTCATGTTACCTAGTATTTAGTGGGTTTTTGGGACAGGCATTATGATCCTTGTTGGATTGTCGCGCCTGCCCTCCCTGCTACTGGAGCGGCATAAACGCCACAGCCCAGCTGCCGTCCTCTTCCTTCACCATCTGAAAGCCCCACTCCTGACCGAAGATGTTCATATAACTGATATATCCGCTATCCCCATTATCATGAAAGATGCCATCTTGTATACCGAAGAAAGTATTCCTTATTTGTTCTAGTGAAGAATGACCCATTTCGCTCAAGTATTCCTCTTTATCAATTTGCATCATGTCCTGCCTGTCTGTGTAAAATTCATATTGTAATTCTCTTTCCTCTTCCATTGCAGCCTGCACATAAAATTTAGCGATGCTGATAGGGGAAAGACCTATTAACAGTTGTGTATCATATTCTACTTTTAATCGTTCGTAAATTTCCAACTCTTCCGCGCTCAGCTCGAAATTCTCTGCGTTTGGGTTTGCTTCTAGAAGTTCAGGGCTTTCACCGTTTCCATACAATGTATCAATCGAATAAATAGCTTGCTCTGCCTTATTAAGACCATGAATCTCAAATATTTCCTCACGATCTATCTCTGCAAAGGTAAACCAGTATTTCGATCCGTTTTCTGAAACAATGATTTCTGCAGGGTATTCCTGCTTCCTTTCCACCATCCTTACGAGGACGCTAGAAATATCGGGATTCAGTATTTTCCCAAATACAAGCGGAAACGGCGATTCTTCACTTCCGGGAGTAATTAGCTGGTGGCTTAAATCTTCTTTTTCTTGAATAGTGTGTTCTGCTCCTTCTGTGGACTCATCCCAACCGTACTTAGTCTTTTTGATGAAAGTTGCATGTAGTACATCAATATTAATATCTTTCTTAATAGTCCTGGTGAAAAACACTACCACACCTTCCGTGACCTCTTCTACGTGTAAAATTTCATTATATTCATAAGGAGCAAGAATTTCCTCTAGTCTCTCTGGCGGAATTTCGTCTGCTACCACTACACTATCACTTGGTTTCTCCAAGTTATTAAAAATTGCCGGTATTAAAATAAGCATAAATATCAAGGCAGCCGAAGCCAATGCCACATAATACTTGCGGGGAGTGGAGGATTTTCTCACCATAGGAGATGCATTCATTTTATGATTTATCTGCGCTTGAACCCTTTCTTGTTCTTTGTCGCTCATCGCAATTTTTTGGTTTAAGGATTGGAAGTCATTAGATTGCTTCATATCGGAATCCCTCCTTTTCCAATTCTTTTCGCAAGCTTTTCAAGGCCCTGAATAAATCCACTTTGACCTTTGCCTCCGAACATCCAAGGATCTCAGCAGTCTCCCCAATTGAAAACTCCTTAATTTTACGTAAAATAATGACATCCCTAAAGGAGGGTTTGATTTTACTAATGGCCATATATAGCTGTTTTTCGGACTCATTCAAGATGGCGATATCCTCGGCTGACTTTTCATCATGTAATCCAAAGGGAAGAAAGCTCAAATAGTTTGCTATCGTTTTATTTTTCCGTATATAATCAATCGTCAAATTCCGGGCAATTCGAAATAACCAGCTCTTCTCCCGATCGCCATGGAAGCTTTCCAGATGGTTATAAGCGCGAATGAACGTATCCTGCACAATATCCAATGCCTGCTCCCGATCCCCAATCATAAAAAAAGCATAATTAAACACATCATTGCTATAAGTCTCATACCAATCATTAATCCGCTGTTTCCTACCGAGATGGTCCATTTCCCCACCCCTTTCTTTTCTCTTTACTATTACAACGGACTGCGGGAAGAAAAGTTACAAAAAAGATTGGAGGGAAAAGAACGGAGGAGATAGGTACTGTAATCCACCGGGATGGGGAATACCCGTGAATTTAACAACCACGGGTAACTTGTAAGGTATGAAATTAGGGTGTTTACAGATAAGCTGATTTAGTGGGTCTGCATATCTGTTACTATAGTTCAACCACTTTCATCGATCTTGCAATTTCTAACATCATTTCTTTAGAAATCCTCGTACTATCCATTTCTATTTGCGTTCCATCTTGTGTCCACTGCAATAGACCGCCAGTAATTAGTTCACCCTTTTTATCCAATTCACCGTCGTTACCCCATGGGCCCAAAGAGACCTTTATAGCCGTTAATATCAATTTCTTCCCCATCAGAATAAGTGGGATCACTTTTCTTTGATGAGAATTTTTGCTCTTCAATACCCACATTATATATCGTGTCATTTTCATTCATAAAATGTAATCTGAAGCGAGTAAAGTGTTCTTCTTGGTCCATTGGGTACCCTTGATCTCTAAAGTCCAATTATTAGGCACATTATCTGGCGCCAGCACAGGAAAGTCTACTTTATGAATGATCTCGGACAAAGTGATGCTGTCATGGTTGTATGGGATATCCTCTACATGGACAGCTAAAGGCGTAGACAACAGGATGACGAGGGCGATGGATTTTATAAGCATGATTGTAATACCTCCTAAGAGTTATGAAAGTATTATCTCCTAAGCTGAAAGAATTATGGATTCTTTGAATAGTGAGATAGGCAGCCTACCCATATAATTTTAAAGTTAAGCAGCAAAAGTGCCCAGAGATTTTGGTCTCTGGGCACTTTTGTAATAGAGGGCATGTGGGTAGCGATGCCTGTTTGCACGACTCCTGTGCTACTGGGTCGGCGTGCTTGTCCCCTTCACTCGCACATCCCGCATCACAATTTTGCTTTCTGGCAAGCTAGGGATTTGGGACATACTGAAGCTCAGATCTTGTTCAGGTAGGTCATAATCCAATCCATTCACTAGAAAGTCCAGGCTTACATTCATAATATCAACCGTCAGCCATTCTCCGGCGCAGCGGTGACCGATATCATACTCCCCGCCACCTTGGGGGATAAAATCAAATGGACTTTTGTCCCACGTTTTAAAGCGGTCGGGCTCAAAGCGATCTGGGTTCTCCCAATCTTCCGGATGATGGTTTGTTCCGTACAAGTCCAATAGGGTAAGGGTGTCTTTTTCAAATTTATAATCATTCCAAGTAAAGTCTTCCTTTACTCTGGCTGCAGTAAAGGGAAAGAATGGATAGAAGCGGCGGACTTCCTGCACAAATCGTTGGAGACTCTCACTTTCTCCTTTTTGTAACTTTGCAGCTTCTTCCGGATACTGATGGACAGCAAGGGCGGTAAAGCAAACATAAACGGAAATTGCGACAATCGGACGCAGGAGATTCAATAATTCCACGGCAACGATCTCTTTATCAAGAAGTTCCCCGTTAAGGTCGCGATGCATGGAAAACTGATACAGGGCTTTGTCTTTTGGTACCTCTACTTTTTCTTCCCGGACTTCTTCGACCAGGTCTTCTAACCAGCTCTCTACACTGGAGCGAGATCTGCGTCCTTTCCAATGCTTTAACCCGATTGCGGCAGCAGATTCATACATATCTCCCAATTGAACGGAGAACTTCTCCACTTTATCTTCCGGAAGAGGGACGCCTGTCCACTCACAGGCAACCTGTGTGAGGATTTTCTTTGCTTCTATGTATAATTCTATTTCCTTTTCATGCTCCCATTTTTGAGCGGCAGCTTCCCAATGTTTTTTTGTAAGTTCGGAAACTTCCTTCAAGCTATCTTTCGTCATTAGGGACATGAACATCGCTTTTCGATGGTGGTGAGCTTCCCCGTCCATTGCTTGCACGCCTCCTTCACCGAAGAGCGTCTTTTGCAACCGTTTTGGAGCTGCCCCTTTTCGTTTGAATTTTTCATTGTCATAGAAAATTTTTGCAGCTTCTTTACCTGTCAGGCAAATTGCTTTTTCTGCTAGAAGAGTGGTTTCAAAGATATTAGAGTGGAACATATGACGGCGGTTCATAATGAACTGGTAGCCTTCTTTTAAAAGCTTCAGGCTATGATCGAGTCCCTCTTCCTTAGGCATGGAATGATTATTTTCCAAACAAACCCCTCCTTAATGGTATATATACTTTGTATATTTACTTCTTTCTTCCAACCTAAACGTAAGAAAGAAGGGGGAAGTGAAAAAGGAGTCAATTTGGTGGATGGGGGGCACCTGGGGGGCTATATTTCGGTGGGACCCGTAACCATCCCCTGGATTTCATTAAATTTTTCAATGGTGCCGCATACTTCATTAGATGAACCTGAATGGAAAAGAACAAAAGGCCGACATCGGTCCGGACCGTCTTGGACATTGCTTGGGCGCAAAAGGTAATGGAAGTGGCAACTTTAGCGGCAATAAGATTTGCAATCTCATCTTCGGTCAGTTTAACTCCCTCGGGAATAGCGCTTGGATCGGATGCAGGCTTATTGGGATTAACAAGGGGTAATGGGACGCCTTCTTTAATGAGGAAATCTTCTATCTTTTTTGTATCAGACAGGCTGCCTTCCAATGCATCCTCCAACATGGCTTTCAAGTCTCTATCAGTGGTACTGTTGAGTGCGACCTGATATAGGGTATGAGATTCCTTAAACGCTGTAAAAGCCGTCCACAGATCCATCACTTCCCCAACATGTAAAGGTGGTTTAGGTTCTTCATCTATGAAATTTTTTAAGATGGCGGCTATGGCTTCCATTGCATTGGTCATGGTGAAACCTCCCAAGCTTTATTTTGAATATTTTTAAAAAAGAGGAGAGTAAATATTCCCTCTACTCCTCTTTTAACAAATCCAAGACATACCCTTTCAAGTCCACCATCCTCCTGGAGGTTGGTTCTTTGTCGGTGCCGGCAATAATCAGGGCAGCCAAGGTATCATCCTTATTGATTCCACCATGTTCCCCCCCGCCATCATGTACAGGTGCCGTTTCCGAAAAAGTAATATGCCCGGGTTTTGCAGTGACGACAACGGAACCTGGTTGACTTAATATGGCACTGGAAAGCTGATTGAGTGCGTCGGGATATTCGGTATAGGAGATCGTTTTGCTAGGATGATCCAACGTTAATGCAAGCACTTCTTCTGGGCCTTCTATGGTCCAGGATTGTCCAAAGGAATCAGTCCACTCCCCATCTTTTTTAAAACGGAAAGATTCTTCCACTTCAGGTGCCCACACCGTAAACCAGTCATCGATGTCCGTTGCAGCTAAGGCGATGCGTTTATCTTCCATGGCTTTAAGCGCAATCTCTTCCTGTTCCACATCTTTATTGGTAGGATAAAGAAATGCCGAACGATGATTATTGGATATCACGATATCACCAGTGGATGGCTTTTCTTTAAAGGGGGCAATATGATAATCCCCGTAAAGCTCGTGTAAGTTAATTTTAACATCCTCTTCATCCTCAGCCAGGGAAGCTTGCCCATGATCTCCAAATAAAATAAAGATATTATCCTCTAGCGCATCGTCCCAATTTTCATAGACATCCAATATTTCTTGGAGGTGGTGATCTACTTCTTTGAATCCTTTTACATAAGGAGGACTGTTTCGATGCGTCTTCTTATCCATTTCAGGGAAAAAAGCGAACAGAAACTGCGGCTGTTGATTGGTTATGATCAATTTTTTTATCACTTCGGCTGCGTAGTTGTCCGTAAACCCTGCACGCAGTATAAGTGCGTCTGGCAATCTTTCGTCCTCCAATACAGCTGGCCGATGAAAGGAACCGAAGGAAAAGATGTCAGGGCCGTAGGTTTCCACTTCATCATCGATGCCGATCAATTTATTGAGGCCGAGTGGGGTTTGAAGCAAGTGCTTTGTTTTTCCTCGATATAGGAGGGTATTTATGGCGCCTGAGGAAATACCCTTTTCTTGTAACTCCTCAAAAATGGTCGTGCTTTTTTTATTCAAATGTACATTATTCAAACGATAGTATGCATCTTCCAATGATTCCTTGAATCCCAACTTCCGCAATGTTTCAAAAGAAGTTCCATAGTCAATGATCCGATCTTCCTTTGGGTCATACCAAGTCAGACCAGGCACTTTATGCTCGTATGGCATTTCTCCGGTGATAATTGTCCCCTCAATGGCAACAGACATCGAAGGGAAAGGAGCAACCAAATCGGGATACACTTGACCTTTCGACATGAAAAACCGTAGCGCCGGAAACTCATCGCTTTTGAGGGTTTCGTCTAAAAGCTCATCCGTCATCGAATCAACCATGATCATGATGATTTTCTTTTCAGAAGGAGTGCGTGCATGTAGTTTTTCATCTTGGCAAGCGGTTAACAAGGATGCTGTACATAACATGATTAGTAGTAAGATTTTCATAATTACTCCTAGTGTTGATTTATTAAACGCAAGATGGTCTTTTGACAGGCTAATGGATCTACTTTTTGTTTGAAAGTATGAACATTTTCAAGCACATGCTTTTTCTTTTCAGAAGGTGATAACATGTCTTCAATCAGGGAGAGGACTTCATCTTCATTATCGGCATAAAATGCTAAGTCATTGTTGGTGAGAAAATCACGGTTCTGCTCTTCATGCCCCGAAATGGGCTCAAAAATGATGATGGGAATCCCTTTCATCAAAGCTTCAAAGCAGGTGACACCCCCACATTTGGTGATGAGAATGTCCGAAGCATCCATCCAAACATCAATGGAGGAAACAAACCCGATAATAATGATATTGGGGTATCGAGTTGCCAGGTTCGTCTCCAAGTAACGCCTTAAAACGATATTATGGCCAGTACAAATGACTATTTGGTATTGGTCTTTATGGCTTGCAAGTTTTTCTGCTATTTTTTTCAAACCTCCAAGCCCTAGTCCTCCCCCCATTACAAGGATGGTCTGCCTATCTTCAATACCAAGCTTTTTCCGGGCAGTTGTTTTTTCTACTTTCCTCCAAAAGCCAGGCCTTGTAGGCAAACCGGTTATCTTTATTTGATTATTGGGTGTCCCGAGTAACTCTAGTTCCGAATGCATATCCTGACTTGAAACAAGGTAATAGTCAATTTGTGGGGAGACCCATCCTGCATGTAAATGTAACTCAGTGATTAACATACAAAAGGTAAAAGGATGATTATTGGTATCCTTGATCCTTGAAACGACTATTTTCGAAAAAGGGTGAGTACAGATGACGACATCAGGTCTGAATTCACTTGTCAACCTATCTAACTTTTGAAACAAAAGTGTATGTAACAAAAGGTTCCACCATGCTGGGACCCCCTTTTGCTGACTGTTGGTGTATAGCTTCCTCCATATGGAAGGATACCGTTCAATTAAGGTCATATATGTTTTACATATCAGCTTAAACGCCATTGGTTGAAAGTGCTTTCCCAGCTCCATCACTTTTACCTCAACAGATGAATCTATCTTCCGAATCCCCTCCATTAAAGAAAAAGCGACCGAAGTATGCCCCGATCCAAAAGCCTCTGATAAAATAAGAACCCGTTTACTCACTAAGAACCACCCGCTTCTAATTATCTGCTCTTAGTATGGTGGTTTCACTTGAATTTTATTACAGTTTTTGGAGAGTGGAAGGAGGCATCGGGAACTAATGTGAGTTCGCACAAGTGAGCGCATTTTTAGGGGGCGAAAGGTTGTTGGAAAAATGAATCGGAGCCTGTCCGATTGAACTGTACCTAACCCGTTCCTACTAGGCAAAAGCACATCTTGCTGGGTACAAGTTTATAGACTCCTGTCCCGTGAATACCATGTATGGAATAACTTTAGGGGAGTGTAGTCTAGTGAATATTGATTATAATGATCAAAGAAGAATTATTGGCCCAGGCTTTGGATTTGGTCGCCCAGGTTTTGGTTTCGGTCGTCCAGGTTTCGGTTTTGGCCGTCCAGGCTTTGGATTTGGTTTCGGTCTTCCGTTTGTAACAGGTTTGGCAGCTGGTGCATTATTAACACCAAGACCATATCCGTACTATCCGTATCCACCTTACCCATATCCGCCGTATCCATATTATTATTAATGTACGAACATGAAACAATCCACTCCCTAGATACGCACTACGGGGAGTGGTTTTTCTGTGTTACATAATTTTGGGGCGGTTTAACTAAAGAATGGGGTGATGGTAATCGAAAAATTTGAGGACGATTCAGACTCTCTGCTTCTTTGGTAATGAAAGAAGAGGATAGATGTCTTGTTTTTAATCAAAACTTGTCTATTTCGTTGGTAATATTTAGGTTCGGACATTTATCTCCTTTCTTCGGACAAAAAAAGATGGTAATTACGAGAGGTTCGGACAAAGTACACAGGACTTTGGACATTTTTATCCAGGGCTTCGGACATTTGAATTTTTGGTTCGGACACTTATTGAAAATCTTTGGACACATTTTCAAAAAATTCGGACAACTTCGCCGGAACTTCGGACAAAAACGCGAAAACTTCGGACATTTGCATAACTGACAAGTATCAATGTGCCTCAACCAGCATGCTGACCGGTCCCCTGCCAGCTATGTAACTGGACGGGTTTCTTTGTTTAGAAAAAGATTGAATAGTACAACTTTTTTTGGAATGATTGATGGTAAGGATGATGTGAATAAGAAGGAGGAATTAATATGTTATTTATGTTGATTGTCAAAGCCTCAAAAAATTCGGAAACCGGAAACCGTCCGAATCCTGAGTTGAATGCAGCCATGACGAGATATAATGAGGAATTAGTGAAAGCAGGCGTCCGGGTGATGGCAAAAGGGCTTCATCCAAGTTCAAACGGAATGCGCATTTCGTTTCCGAATCCAGGTGGCGAGCCGGTGGTGACGGAGGGTCCATTTATGGAAACGAACGATTTGGTTGCCGGTTTCATTTTGATTGACGTGGAGTCAAAGAAAGAAGCCGTCAAGTGGGCAATGCGGATGCCGGACCCGCAAGGATTTGGGGAAGGGCAGATTGAATTGCGTCAGGTGTTTGAGTGAGGAGACACCAATGAAAGGCACTGTGGCCTATGTAGTCACAGTGCCTTTCTCCATGAATCATAGAATAACTCATCATAATTGTTAACAACCTATAATGAGGTGAGGATTTTGAAAAGAATGATCGTTATGCTTATTTTAGTATTCGCCATGATTCCTAATACATCAGGAAACGCCAAAACAATCAATGAAGCAGATACAGAGTTATGTGACACGTTTAAATACGCACTAATAAATAGTGTAAGAGAACCGGTGGATAAAGCTATCTTTGAAATTTATAAGGAAGATAAAAATGCACCAAAAGGCCTTACATGGGCTTCCTATGATAAAGAAATACTTAAGATCAAGCAGGTTTATGGAATGGGTGAATTGTATGAAATTACTCTAAAAGTTTATCCTTACTACCTTGCTCATATTAGTTATGGTGTGGTTGAGGTGGTTATCCATACACTAGGGGAATTATTGGGGTATAAGCATCTGAAAACCTTTCCTGAGGGGGAAGGCTAGTGAATCGTGGATCAGCTTATCCTACCCATCACCCTTCCCTTCCTATCCAACCCACTCTTGAAAATGATAATCGTTTTCAATTATAATGTTGGTAGGAAAGAAGGGAGCAACATTCTGTTATGCTGAACGAACAACGTATTGATTTTTATAAGGCGGTTAGATTTAATTTGCGTGAGGGCCAATCGGAAGCCTTCAACGAAGATTGCGACTATTATTATATTCTATATGTTTCATCTGGTAGTGGCACGTTAGATAGTAGCGGGCAAGTGAGAAGGGTAGAGGAGGGCAAAAGCTACTTTCTCACGGATGCTTGTGAGCTGACATCAGCTGCTTCAGACCTTTTGACGGTGTATTACCTTTCATGGCCAAAAGAAGGGGACATGATCTCAGGA
This sequence comes from Sutcliffiella horikoshii, assembly GCF_021991925.1. Taxonomy (GTDB): domain Bacteria; phylum Bacillota; class Bacilli; order Bacillales; family Bacillaceae_I; genus Sutcliffiella_A; species Sutcliffiella_A horikoshii_F. The sequence goes on from NZ_RXZI01000008.1 coordinate 21,657, forward strand.
TTCCTATCAGGCCGGCTTGCGGAACAGGCACCAGTAAAAATGATGGCTTTGTGGGAAGAATTACGGAAGTGGAACAAAGGAAAAACGATTTCTGCAAGGTGCCGGTTTCAGTCCCTGCTATGGGAAATGCTGTCCGTTCTGACAGACGATGCAGAAGTGGACAGAATGGAAGAAGCGGCAGACCTGCTCCGTAACAACTTGTCCAAGCCACTTACGGTGGCTGAGCTTGCATCGAAAATGAATATGAGCCCAGTTTCCTTTTCGAGGGCTTTTCGTAAAAGAACCGGAATGACGCCGAAGGAATTTTTAAATGTGGAAAGGATGAAGGCTGCAAAAACACTGATGCTCCAAAAGAAAGGAATTACCGCCAAGGAAGTGGCGCTCCAAATTGGACTGCAGGATGAGTTTTATTTCAGCCGTCTTTTTAAAAACAAAGAAGGCTTGCCACCGTCGCTTTTCATGAAAAGGGCGAAGGAACGGATCGCGGTTGTCAGCCAGCTGTTTTTACAGGATCACCTGCTCGCACTCGGTGTACAGCCCGTGGCAGCTCCATCCTATCCAACCATGTATCCCGCAAGCAGTGGGGTGCCAAGCTATCTTCAACAAGGATTGGAAGGAACCAAGCTACTGAATGCGGAAAGACCGTTTCAGCCGGAAGATATTCTTTTGGCTCAGCCAGATCGCATCATCAAAACACCACTACATAATCACCAGCTCCAAAATGTACTGCTTTCCCACCAGGAGCGTGTCCATCATATGCCATTCAAGCAAGACTGGCGAGAGTATCTGTTTGAGATTGCGTCGATGGTAGGGTGTGAAAGCCGTGCCGAATCGATAGATAAAGAGATTCACTGTCTGGAGTGTAACGTGCGGGATGAAATGTGCCCGCTTACGCAAAAGGGGAATTGGGCAGTCATATGGATTCGCCCGGAAGAAATTCGCCTTTACGGGCAGGAGAATCATGCCTTGCTTGATCTCCTTTTTCAAAGCCTTGGATTCCAGCCGCACCCTGACCTTCATGGGGAAGGCTACCGGATTGTCAGTCTAAAGGATATAGCGGCATTAAACCCCGACAAGCTTCTTATTTTATGGAGCCATGAACGGGATGTATGGAGAATGGCTCATACTCCGGATTGGAATAAGATCCGTGCTGTCCAATCAGGAGAGGTTTATTATCCTGAAAGTCATGAGTGGGATCCATGGGGGCCGTTGGGAAGGAAGAAGATGCTCGAGGAGTTCTCCTCCAGTATGTTCAAAGCCAAACTAAAAGCTTAATAGTGTTGGAGATTGGCAGCTGTAGACTTACAGCTGTTTTTTTGTTGGAATGTCATTTTGTCCATGCAACAAGTTACAATTGTCCATGTTCAGTTAAGTTGATAATGATTATCATTGAGAATGAATTTCATTACTCGATCAAACATCAATAAGCATAAATAATCAAATCAAATTTTTTTAACCAGTAGTGAGAATGGTTATCAATTACTAGGTCTAAAGACTCGGTGAAAGGATGGAATTATGCATCAATCAGCCAAACAAATTGCAGAGAATGCAACGTTTCAAGCTTTTATAAATAGTTATTTAAAGGAAGTAGACTGCGGAAACTGGATGGACATGAAGGAATGGTTGCAGGAGCAGAGACCATCCATGACGCTTTCAGGGGAGTCGGTGGTGGAGATGGAGCTACCAGGGCAGTCTGCAACCTTTGCAGTCGAAGTGATGTATCGATCGCTAACAGGAAGGCATCGAGTTGGATGTGTTCTTAAATATTGTGACCAACGTCGGGAATGGGTTCCCCAAGACAGACTACCGATGATGATCGCCCTTATCCATGAGCTGCACCTGATGGCCAAATCAAATGGCTGCCACGAACTTGCATCCCATTATGATGAACTGGTCCTCAGGTTGATTGAGAGCTATCAGACGATGGCATCGTACATAGAAACTAGAAGGGAAGATGGAATGAGCCTTTATTCTGAAGACAGCTCTTTCCTGGAAGCCGAGCAATCGCTGTTGTTTGGTCACTGGCTCCACCCCACACCAAAGAGCAGGCAGGGAATGGCTGGCTGGCAGCATCCAAGCTATGCCCCGGAAATGAAAGGGCGTTTTCAGTTACACTATTTTCAAATCGACCGGGAGATGGTCCTAGAAGCATCCAATGATTTAAAAAGTGCGAGTGACATGATTCTTCATTCCTTAACAAAAGGGCTACCGGAGCTTACGGTTCCACAACATGCTTGCCTCATTCCGATCCACCCTCTTCAGGCACAATGGCTGCTTCAGCAGGACCATGTCAAAGAGGCGATGGAAAAGAATCTCATCAAGGACCTTGGGCCAATGGGTGCTTATTATGCAGCCACCTCTTCCATCAGAACCGTTTACCTTCCTGAAGATGAATGGATGTACAAATTTTCCGTTCCGGTAAAAATTACGAACTCGTTACGAACGAATCGACTCCATGAGCTGAGGGCAGGCACAGAAATAGCGAAGCTTATGGCTAAGCTGCGCTTTACGGTAAAATACCCAAGGTTCCGGATGGTGGAGGATCCTGGCTTTATCACTGCCAGGTTTCCGGGAAAAAAAGAATCAGGATTCGAGGTCATCATTCGATCCAATCCATTCCTGGATGGAAAAGACAAAGGAATCTGCAATGTCGCGGCATTGGTGCAGGATTCTCTGCCAGGAGAGCACCAAAGGCTGGTGCGAACGATTGAAAGGCTTGCGAAAGCAGAAAGGCGGAACCTTGAGGATGTAAGCATGGATTGGTTCGAGAAGTATTGGAAATGTTCGATTGAGCCACTCATCCGTTTGTATGATGAACACGGAATTGCGCTCGAGGCCCATCAGCAGAATAGTGTCCTCGATCTAACATCTGGCTATCCGGCATCGTATTACTACAGAGATAATCAGGGCTATTATCTATCAAACTCTTATAGAGAAATTCTACGAGGGCAGCTTCCGTCCCTGGAAGAATGTCCGGAGCTTTTTTATGAGGATGCGCTCATTCAGGAAAGGTTTACCTACTACCTTTTCATGAATCAGCTATTTTCCGTCATCTGCCGGTTTGGACAGGAAGGCCTCCTGAGTGAAGATAGGTTACTTGCGTGGTGCCGCCAACAGCTTACTGTACTTGAAATGGAGCTTACAGGACAGGGGAAAGCATTCATCCACCATATACTCTATTCAGAGAAACTGTCCTATAAAGCCAATCTGTTGACCCGTTTTCATGATGTGGATGAGCTGATGGCAAAGAATGAACAAGCGGTTTACACCTATATCCCAAATCCCTTTACCCTTGTGAAGGAGGAAGAGATTTATGCAAAAGCTGCAACCGCTGCCGTCTAATAGGGTTGAAAAACGGATAGTCCGACAGCTGATCGAGGCAATTCTTTTCGAAGGGTTGATGGATATGGAAAAAACAGTTCCCAAGCTGGACGACACTGTCGTAACCTTCACCATTTTCGGAAAAGAACGGACCTACAGCTGCGAAGGGAAAATCACTGCGTTTGACCGAGTGCGATTAAAAGAGGAAAGCATCCGCTCCTTACAACCCGATGGTTCTAACACGGCAACCAGGGTGGAGGATTTGGTAGAAGACCTTGTATCAGATCCTGAAAAAAGTAACTTGATTATTCGTGAGCTTGCCCAAACAGCCTTATTGGTGGAGTGGAATGAAGCGAATCTCTCAGCGCACCTTTCCAGAAGAGCATTTCCATACGAAGAGCTGGAATCGGAGATATGGGAAGGGCATCCATATCATCCTTGTTTCAAGGCAAGAACTGGTTTTACGCTAGAGGACCATGCTGCATTTGGACCCGAAGCAAGGCAGTCATTTACCCTGCAATGGGCGGCTGTCAGACGGGAGCACAGCCAGATTGCACTGCTAGAGGATGAGAAGAAATTCTGGGAAAGGGAGCTGGGAACTTCCGTGTTCCAACAGATGCTTGCTGAGCTGCAAGCGCATGGGAAAGATTTTCAAGAATACACGTTTCTGCCGATCCACCCGTGGCAGGTGCAAATTGCACAGGATGAGCTAAAAAAAGAGGATATCGTTCTTTTAAAAACGACAGGGGATTCTTACCGGGCAACACAGTCCGTCCGAACGCTGTGGAATGTGTCCGATCCAGAGAAAGCGCATGTCAAACTTTCCATGAACATGGTAAATACCTCATCGCTTAGAACCTTAGACACGCACGCCATATGTGCGGCGCCTCCCATTTCCAAATGGATTGCGAATACGGTGGAAAGTGACCGTTACTTAAAAGAAGAGGTGTCCTTCATCATACTCAAGGAATATGCAGGGGTGGCCTATCAACCTACTAAACAAACAGAAATCAAGTTTGGAGCCATTTGGCGAGAAAGCATCCGGCTTTATATGGAAGAGGAAGAGGAGGCTGTGCCTTTTACGGCCTTGCCATTGATGGAGCGGGATGGCTTACCGTTTTTAGATGACTGGTTGAAGCGCTATGGAACTGAAAACTGGATGAAGAGATTGATCGAAGTAAGTGTGGTGCCGGTCTGGCATTTGCTTGTCACCCATGGGATTGCCGTGGAGGCCCACGCACAAAATATGATTCTTTTACATAAGAACGGCTGGCCGACCCGTGTGGCCCTGAGGGATTTCCACGACAGCACAGAGTATCATCATGCATTTTTGAAAGAACCGAACAGCGTCCCGGATTTTTCAAGGATACATGAGCAGTTTAAAAAGGGAGAACCTGATGAGTATTATTGGATGTCTTCTGTAGAAGCGTTGAGAGAGCTTGTGATGGATACGTTGTTCGTTTTTCATTTGAGTGAATTGTCCTATTCGCTTCAGGAGCAGTATGGGTATAGCGAGGAAAGGTTCTGGGAAATGGTTCAGGAAGCAATAAGAGGACACTTGAACCGTTATCCGGAATTGCTATCCCGAAATAGCGAACTTGGGCATACGGCACCTACCATCTATGCCGAGTCGCTTCTGAAAAGGAAGACACGAAGTGAAGAGACTGGTGGGTTACGCCATCTTGTCACAAATTCTTTAGCAGATAGCAAAAAGGAGAATGGAGATGTTTTTTGTAAATGATCAGTATTACACACTGGATGATCTGGAAAGACAATATATAGAGTTTGAAAAAATCCCATATTTAAGAGATTGCCGGAATAGAAGAATGGCAGTATGCATTCCAGATGTTTTCCAATGGCTGGCACTATGTTTATTTGTGCGCAAAAAAGGGGGATCCATCGTGCCGATCCATCCTTCCGTACCAAAGGCAGGAGCGATCCGGATGGCGAATTCGGCAGGGAGCCATTTCTTGCTTTTTGAAACGATCGACTCCCCCCTCCACCTGACAGATCAACCAAACGAAAGGGAAGGCGTACTGGTGCAAATGAGCTCCGGTACGACTGGCGCTCCTAAATGCATCGAACGTACATGGGATTCAATCGAGACCGAGCTTGAAAGCTATGTTTCTGTCTTGTCGCTTGATCAGGATACCACGTCGGTCGTTGCCTGCCCGGTCACCCATTCTTATGGCTTGATCTGCGGAGTGTTTGCCTGCATGAGGCGAGGTGCGGAACCGGTCATTCTGACAAATATGAATCCAAAATATGTACTCAAAAAGCTCAAGGAGCATCCTAAGCATATTCTTTACGGGGCACCTGCACTCTTGTATACCTTAACGAGCTTGGTCCGTGATGATCAACGGTTTGATGCGGTAATGACATCAGGCACCCTCATGCCTTCTGCTTGGCTTACTATATTAAAAAACGTTTCTAACCGTGTGCTCCAACAATACGGCTGCTCGGAAGCAGGGTGTGTGGCGATACAACCAGATGTGAGTGACTCAAGTGAAATGGGCTATCCCCTCCCACATCTCAAGGTGGAGACCGGAACCTTGGATGCGCCTGGTGAAATCATCATACATGACAAGGAGAAAACCATCCATACAAAGGATCTTGGTTACATGGAAAACGGAATCATATCCTTTCTGGCAAGGATGGATGACACCATCAATGTGGCTGGCTTGAACGTTTATCCGCAAGAAGTGGAGGACGTGTTGATGGCAGAACCAAGGATCCAGGAGGCGGTTGTGTTTAAAAAGATCCATCCGCTTTCAGGGGAAAGAGTATGTGCACAGTATGTCTGTTCCGCTCCGATGGAGGAGCAGGAGTTACGGCAATGGTGCAGGGATTACCTTGCTCCCTACCAAGTACCGATGGAATTCATCCAGGTGGAAGCAATCGAGAAGCTGCCAAACGGCAAGATCAGCCGAAAAAGGCTTGGCGAAGGGGTGTTGGCATGACAAGGAAAGAAATAGTGCAGGTCTTACATGATATTATGCAACACCATTTAAAGCTGCCTTCCATGGAGGCTTTTTGTGAGGATGCCCGTTTAAATGAAGATTTGTATATGGATTCCATCATGATCCTGCAAATGATCCTTCATTTGGAAGTGGATCTCGGTTTTGAGATCCCGGATGAAATGCTTGTGTCAAAAGACTTCCAGACAGTGGGAAGCTTGGCCGATTTTCTGGAACAACAACAGCAAGAGCCTTCGGTCGTAAAGGGGGGAGTCCAATGATCAAAGTCCATTGTTTTGTAAGCTGCGTGTGTGAGGCTGTAAAAAAGAAGGAAGGTGCCGATCACAGGCCCTATTACTTTGGGGTATGGGATGCAGATTTTGATGTGCTGGAAAATGGCGTCTTGACCTATCATTCAAAGCGGATCGACCATGATTTTTTCCACCAATGGTATGAAATGCTTTATGGCATCAAGCTACATAAATGGTATGACGAACGTAAAAGCAAACAGGAAAACATAGGGGAAATGCTGAGATTACTCGAGACGAAGCAACCCGATCAATATGTAATGGTCATGCTGGACTTGTCCAAGCTACCGGAACGGGAAAATAAGTTCCATCAAAGCCCATTCCCGCATTACGTGATGCTCGAAAAGACAGAGAACGAAGAAGAGTGGATGATGTATGATCCGGACTTTCGCTGGGAAGGGGTGCTTCCAAAAGAGCGTATCCTTTCTGCCATTGAAGACCCTTCTGCAAAAGGCGGCTATTTCTTTGATGCATCGACCATCATCGTGCCATCCTCAGAAACGGTGGAGGCGTACTTCCACACATGCATCAAGCATGGCAATAACCCGATGACGGAGGCGGTACGTAAGATCATCGACCTGCACACAACCGGAGATGAGAGGTTTCCGCATGCAGGATTGACACTTGCTTTAAGGGAGTTGCCCGTTCTCGCGATCCGGAAATACGCATATGAACATGCCTTTGCGTTTTTCTGGAAAGCACTTCAGTATGACGAGGATAGCTTCGAAGCCTGGTGCGATGAAATTGAAAGGCTTGTAAAAGGTTATACCGCCATCCAATATCGGGCCATGAAGCTTGCCATGACCGGCAACATGCTTTTAAAAGAAGAAATCTCTGCAAAGCTTGAAGAACAAGATCTTCTGGAATATAAGATCAAGAGAGGGTTACAGGGAAGTTTTGAGGCCTGGGTAAAACAGGAACAATCCCAACACATGAAGGAGGCAATTCTATGAAGCTATCACTCTGCACCATTTCATTCCGGCACCACCTACAGTCGATTGACCAGATTGCCCATTGGGCCCAATCAAATGGGTTCCAAGGCATAGAACTCTGGGGTGTTCATGCCAAGAACTTGGCGGAGGATATCCATTATGGAAGCGAGTGGCTGAGCTCCTATGGCCTGGAAACGAGCATGCTGAGTGACTACTTGCCACTGGATGCGCCTCTTCCTGTTCTAATAGAGGAGATGAATCTGTTATGCTCGCTAGCACACCGCTGGGGAACAGATAAAATACGAACGTTTGCCGGAAACAAGGGGAGTGCGGATATCAGCCGATTAGAGCGAATCGAGCTGGTTTCCCGCATGAAGATGCTTTGCAAAATGGCGGAAGCAGAAGGGATGCAGCTTCTGGTAGAGACACACCCAAATACCCTGACAGACAACCCATCCTCCACGCTTCAGCTGATCGAGGAAACAGACCATCCGGCACTACGGGTCAACTTCGATGTCCTCCACATATGGGAGTCAGGGGTCGATCCACTCTATGCGCTCAAGCAACTGCGGCCATATGTTTCCCATTTTCATTTTAAAAATATTGAATCACGATCCCAGCTTGGGGTCTTTGCCCCGAACAATGTATACGCAGCAGCGGGGAGCAGGGAAGGAATGGTCTCTCTGTTTGAAGGTGCAGTGGACTACCGCCTATTCCTAAAAGATGCTGCCGCCATGATGGAGATCGAAGCATCACTCGAGTGGTTTGGGGGAAATGTGAAAGAGGTCCTTGCTAAGGATAGTAGGGAAGTGAGAAGAGTTGTGGGGTCAGGTGCCTTGACCCGTTTTACAGCGAGCACTTAATTAAAGGTTAACTTTGGAACAGCAACTTAAAAAGAATAAGTGAAATGCAGGTGATTGGTTTGATCACCTGCATTTTTATGTTGTGCAGCCAAAAACGAAGCCTTTTCTACATTTCTTAACCGAACATTAATATTCGCACTTCATAATGGACAAAAAGGAGTGAGTGAATTGAGTGATGTTGGAATTTTGTTTTCGTTGTTTGCAGGAACTTTGTCTTTTTTTTCACCGTGCGTTTTTCCTCTGTTGCCTGCATACATAACGCATTTGACAGGTGGTAAAATAGAAGATAACAAAATCATGGTTAATCGGAATAAGGTATTTATGCGCTCGATTGGATTTATAGTCGGCTTTAGTATTATTTTTATTTCCTTAGGTGCTTCTGCGAGCTTCGTAGGGAAACTGTTAATGGAATATAGGATTGCATTGATGCAAATCGCGGGATTATTGATTATCATCTTTGGATTACAGATGGCGGGATTTTTAAAATTCAAGTTCCTTATGAAAGAAAAGAAGTTTGAATACAGCAATAAGTCGAAGAGTATGTTTGGCTCGGTTCTTTTGGGAATGGCGTTTGCCAGTGGCTGGTCCCCGTGTGTGAGTCTAGCGCTTTCCTCCATTTTACTGCTGGCAAGCTCAACTGAGACCTTGAACCAAGGTATTATACTATTAGGGTTCTACTCGCTTGGAATGGCCATCCCTTTTCTGGTGATTACGTTTGTTCTGGCCTATTCCTTAAAGGTAATCAGGAAGATCAACAAATATTTGGGCAAGCTTTCGTTCATCAATGGAGTAATAATGATAGCCCTTGGCTTTCTAGTTTTATCAGGACAAATGCAGAAAATAAGCGCATGGCTTTCTATCTATAATTTATTTCCGCAATGACCATAATGAAATGAGTGAGTGCGTTGATGCAAGAGAGATTGATTGGTAAGACAGTGTTGATTGTTGAAAGTGATCCAGAGATACGCAGCCTCCTTCGAACCAATCTGGAGAAGGAGGGGTATGAGGTGCTGGAGGCTCCTGATGGGAAAAGAGCCAAGAAAATGATTCCGCAACTGGACCCGTGTATCCTCTTATTAGACCTGTGCCTTCCCAAAATTAGCGGAGAAGAGATTTGCAGGTGGGTGCGACATGATTTGAAGAGCTTAATGCCAATCATCATCATTTCGGCAAAAAGGGATGAGAGTGACATCATCAAAGGCTTTAAGCTTGGTGCGGATGATTATGTGCTTAAGCCGTTGCGACCTGCAGAATTGATGGTACGAATTGAGGCGGTGCTTAGAAGGACGGCAGCCCGCTGTGGGAAGCTTAGCTTTACCGGTTTTACTTTGAAGCCTGCTAAAGGAGAGGCCTTAATCAACGGCAATCCGTTGAATCTCACCAAGTTTGAATTTAAGCTGTTGCATTTCTTCATGCAGCATTCAGACCAGGTGCTGACCAGGGAGCAAATCTTGAACTCGATCTATGAGTATCATGAGAAAACGGTGTCTGATCGAACCATTGATGTCCATATCAAGCATTTGCGCGAAAAAATCAAGATGTATACGCCAAAGGATTATATCCAAACGGTGAGGGGGATGGGCTACAAATTTGTCGGCCAATAAAACATGCCGCAATTTCTTAATCAAACCTTAACAAACTGATTCCATACTAGATGAAAAAGGGGGAATCAGCAGATGAAGTTTTTAATAGAATCAGACCGGGTAATTGCAGAGCTATCTTCAAACCAGTTGGTCATATCAACCACTCCAGGTATAGGGGTCAGACCCTATGAGCTATTTCTATCATCCCTTATAGGCTGCGGTGGGACCTTGCTTAGAACGATCCTGGAAAAGAAAAGAGTTCCTTACGAAAAACTCGAAATGCAAGCAGACTCTATCCGAAATCCGAGTCACGCTAATCGAATCGAAAGAATATCTATTAACGCAACTATCTTTTCTAAGGAAGAGATGCCCCTTGCCCAACGTGAAAAAATCTCCTCATTGATTATAAAAAATTGTGGAATGATACAATCCGTTTTGCCTGCAATCAAGGTAGATGTTTCGATAAATATAATTCATGAAGATGAAGAGTCAGAGTGAGTTACATTACTTTCGGAAGCATGTCCATCCCTTCTAGTTGGATAGCCACGGCCATAGCTGCTATGCTGCTGCCGATTGTGTACAGACTTGTAACCCGCAGGACGATTCCCTCCTTTTTTTGGGACAATGTCTTTCTCTATTTTCTGGTATGGAAGCTTAGCTACATAGTCATCCACCCTAAGTTATTCATGGATATGCCCATGTCCATCCTTTATTTTAACGGGGGAGATACAGGGCATATACTGGGATTGATTTTTGTTTCTTTTTACATCTTCCTGAATAGTAAGGGGAAAATTAGTAGAGTGGACATGGAATTGATCATCCCTTTTTTCCTTTTATTTATGGTGTATCAAACTACTATTAACTTTCTGGAAAAGACTTTTATAGAGGCGGTTTTGTATTTAGCTTTTTTCGGTTTGTTTATGTTTCTGGTTTACTTTTTATATGGAAGAGAGAAATCGAGGGCGTATAACCAACTGCTTGTACTGTCGTTTTTAACGGGTTTGCTGTTGTTAAGCGTATTTCAGCCAATAACGAGTATGGATAAGATTATTTTTATTTGGTTGGGATTACTATCAGCCGTTCTCTCATTTAAACAAAGGAGGAGTATAGAACTTGAATAAAAACCTTTTATCGATTGCCATCATCATGCTAGCTGTAGCGATTATTTTCGTCAACGTGAAGAAGGATTCACCCTCTGATGGAAATATTGAAGCAGATAGTGTAGATATCACAAAAGACGAAAGCATCCCAGGGGTAGATCTAGGGGAAGTTCAAGAAGGGAACACGGCCCCTGATTTTACATTGACCAAACTGGATGGATCGGAATTCAAGCTCTCTGATTACAGAGGCAAGAAGGTCATTCTTAATTTCTGGGCTACCTGGTGTCCGCCATGTAAAGCGGAAATGCCGCATATGCAATATTTCTATGAAGAAAACCACGAAGAAGTGGAAGTCATCGCTGTTAATCTGACTAATATGGATAAAGGAAAAGATGCGATTAGTAAATTTGTAAACGACTACGAGCTCACTTTCGCCATCCCACTTGATGAAGATGGAGACATCGGCATGCAATACCAAGCCTTCACCATCCCCACGAGCTATGCCATCGACAAAGATGGAGTCATCCAAAAGAAAATCGTCGGCCCTATGGATGAAGCGATGATGAAGAGTATTGTGGACGGAATAGATTGAACAAAGGGTAGAGGGGACAGGTGCCTTGACCTGTTCTCGGCGAGTGCTTAGCAACTTACAAAGAATAAGTAAAATGCAGGTGATTACATTGATCACCTGCATTTTTATGTTGTTTCAGAAGTAAGTCCTATCTGAATCCTCGGGCATAGCCGCTGGAAGCAGTATCAGGGAAAAGGAAAGACGCCAGGTCCATCACCTGGCGTCCATTCGTTGTTATTAGATTTTAGGTCCGTTAAAGTCATTGTTATCAAACTTTTTCGGTGTGTTCGGAGTGTAAGGTGTATTTGGTGTATTTGGCGTGTTTTGGTCTTTCTCAATTTTCTTCTCAAAACGCTCCAGGTTTCGCTTGGCGAAATCTCTGCCGCCGATCCCAAATGAGATGGCAAACGCTATGGATAACGCACCAAGAATCAGCAAGAAGCCGATGTTTACGATGGTTTTAGCAAATCCTAGTTGGTCTAAAGCCATGAATACCGCGAACACAATGATGATATACTTCACAAGAGCTGCTGTGAAGGAGCTGTTAGTGTACTTTTTCAACACTTTCTGAAGCAGGTTGCCTCCAAATAAAGCAAGTCCTAGAATGATTAGGGCACTGATCACCATTGGTAAGTAAAGAATGATCGCATTCCCGATATTATTCAATACATCAAGATTCAACACATTCAGTGCTTCCACTGTGAAGAATAGAATGATGAGTACCTTCACCGTTTGTCCAATGATGTTGACAAGGTCAAATCTTGGAGCTTGGGATTGGTCCAGCCCCATGGATTGATAGATGTTGTTAATGCCTGTACGACGCAATAGCCCTGTAAGGAGTTGTGCTGCAAATTTCGCTAAGTAATAACCAGCCAGTAATAAAATAATGGCTACGAAAATATTAGGAATCATATTTAAAATGGTAGTTAACACTGACACGATTGGTTCAGAGATCGTACTAATATTCAGTGTTTCCAAGGCAACTGTCACAATCGGAATAAGGATGACAGCAAAAAGGATATTGGAGATGATTTTTGCCAATGTACCTTTGTTGATTTGAGATTCGTTTGCATTTGGTGAAGTGGCAGTTCCACTGGCAGTATGAGATGTTGTTCCTCCCAATCGATCAAACCAATGATCAACATTGAGGCTTAATAGAAGATTATAGATAAGGTCTCGGACCAGTTTAGCGATAAAGTATCCGATAATCAGGAGAATAGCTGCTGCAAATAAATTTGGCAGGAAAGCTAGGAACTTCTGTACCATATCGGTGATCGGTTGAGATACACTTCTCATGTTCAGTGCATCCAGAATACTTGGCAGGAACAGAATGAACACTAGGAAGTAAATGACTTTCCCAATGGAATGGAGGACGCTTTTGCCTTGTTTCTCATTCTTGACCATTCTGGATTTAGCCATTGCTTTGGTCAATCCGACCTTCACAAACAGCTTTACGACAATGGCCTTAACGACCGTTGCAACAATCCATGCCAATAAGAGCAATAGAAGTGCCACGATAACATTAGGTATAGCCTCAATTAAAGAATTTAGTGCATTTTGGAAACTATAGTTCACATCATTCAATAAACTCACTCCTTTTTTGTTGTATGTAAAAGTAACAGCAAAACTATTTTTCTATAAGTTTTTCTGCTTCCATTACATTTACGGGTGTAATAGCCTCTTTTGTCATAAAATAAACTATTTTGTTGAAATCTATTTCAAAATAGAATCTTCCAAATTATGAAAACGAAACATTATTACTCGTTAATCGTATAGGTAGTAAAGTTTATTGAATGGGGAATCTTTCATGAAAAGAATGAAGGTTTTATTAATATTGGCTTTAGTTTTCAGTGTTTTTGTCGCTTGTGCACAAATTCATTCTGTTCATCCATTCCCTAAGGATATGGAAGGAATAGAAGAATTTCCTTATCCATTTAAACTACCAACATATCTACCCTACAGTGTAGAAAAAGTGGAAATAGTTGATTACATGCAGACAGTTGAAACACTACCGGATGATATTGCCCAAACACAAGCGAATGACTTCGTTTTAACCGTTGGGGTGAAAGGGGCTTCTGGTGAGAATCTATTATTTATAGAGATTAAGCCATTTGAAGAATTAAATGAAATAAAAGAAAATAATAGTGAAGTTATCTTATCAAATAACGATACTCAGGCTAAATATTCCTATAGGGAAGATTCGCAAACGATGACATGGAACGATAAGGAGTTAAATTATAGTATCATTGGGTTTCTTTCCAGTAATGGCAACAAATTATATGAACGAAAAGAACTAGAAAAGATGGCAAACTCTTTTGAAGTTTACAACACCAAATAGTCGGCGCGCCTGTCGCTTGTACTAGATTATTTTTTTGTAAGCACGAGAGAAGCGGATGGTTGGCAGAACGTGGTAGAATTAGTGGAAGGGTTTAAAAAGGAAGAGTTTTCCTAATTTAAGGAGGGAATGGAATGTTTACTTCAGTAAATGATTTTTTAAATGAATGGAAACAAGAAGCTACTGTTACCCAAAAAGTGTTGGATGCGCTGACAGATGAATCGTTGAATCAGGAAGTATCCCCGGGATTATACAGTGTTGGAAGCCTTGCTTGGCATATTACAGGATCCGCATACTACTTTCCTGCTCAGGTCGGGTTAAGATTTGAGGTTCCTGACATCCAAAAAGAGACCCCAAAATCAGCTGCTGAAATCAGCGAGGCCTACAAAACAATCAGTCAGCGCTTTACACAAGCATTTTCTGAACAAATTACAGATGAAACGATGAACAAAGTTGTGAATTTATTTGGTGGAGACATGCCACTTCAGGCTGTATTCCGTCTGCTGATCCAACATCAGGCACATCATCGTGGTCAATTGACTGTCCTTATGAGACAAGCTGACTTGAAAGTTCCTGGAGTGTATGGTCCTAGTAAAGAAGAATGGGAAGCAATGAATGCTCAAAAGAGCTGATATCGTCATGATGCAATAAGCCGGCCTACGCCGGTTTTTTGTATTGGCTGTTATTTTAAACTTAATGGAGGGGATAAAATGAAGGTTATTGGACTTATTGGCGGAATGAGTTGGGAATCTTCTGTTGAGTATTATCGGATGATCAATCAAGAGATTAAGAGAAGATTGGGGGGATTACATTCCGCGAAATGTTTATTATACAGTGTTGATTTTCATGAAATAGAACGTTACCAATCAGAAGGCGCCTGGGAAAAGGCCGGTGAAGTGTTAGGTGATGCTGCGCGTTCTTTAGAAATGGGGGGAGCAGACTTTATTGTCATTTGTACCAATACAATGCACAAAGTTGTAAAGGACATCGAGTCAAAAATAACCATTCCGCTATTGCATATCGCAGATGCAACCGCAGCCCAAATCAAGGAGAAAGGTATAGATTCGGTTGGATTATTAGGCACAAGGTACACCATGGAGCAAGACTTTTATAAATCTCGCTTAGAGAGGAACGGAATAAAAGTTATTGTACCAAATGAAAAGGAAAGAGAAATTATAAACAAAGTCATTTATGAAGAGTTATGTTTAGGTGACATTCAACAAAAATCAAGGGATTACTATAAGAAAGTCATCCAAGGCTTAATTGAATCTGGTGCCAAAGGGATTATCTTAGGCTGTACTGAAATTGGACTATTGATAAAACCGGAGGATTCAGATGTTCCTCTATTTGACACAGCCTACATCCATGCTTTGGAGGCGGTGAATATGTCCTTAGAATGAGAAATGCAAATTAGGGGTGGAAGAAATGAAGAAAATGACGTTATGGGGAAGAGATGAACAGGACGATAGATTGCTTTTAGAAGTCATAAGAGGAGAGAAAACCGCAACATGTACTCCGAAAGTTTGGTATTATGACTCCCCAGAAGAACCACCTACGGAAGTAGGGGATCTCGTTGCGGTATATGACCAACAAGGGAACCACAGGTGTACCATCTTGATTACGGAAAACTATGAGATTACTTTCGGGGATGTAGACGAGAGGATTGCAAAAGCAGAAAACGTTAAATCAGTAGAGGAGTTCCGGCAAGACCACATCGTTAGCTGGAAAGAAGCGTTACGACATGAGGGTATTGGTTTAGATGATAATACCATCATAGTTGTAGAGCACTTTGAGTTAGTGGAGGTAATTGCCTAATAAAGAGTTGGAGGGACAGATACTGTGACCCGATGGTAAAAAAGTGCCCTCCCTTTCTCAACAAGTAATCACTCGCCTCCCGAAACCGAACGAAAGGATACCTCTTTTCCGTTATGAAAAAGTTTGACTATATCATACTCTTTGTTGAGGTTTACTCTATAAATGCGGCTATGTTCCGATGACGAACTCGATAGGTCAGTGGTTTCTTCACTCGTATAGAGTATGTTTAAAACATCCTTCTCGATATCAACATCAAAGTCAGTAAGAATTTCAGCTTTCTCACCCTGTACAACATTGGAGGAATTGAAGTATACAAACATGGAGTTATTCGCGTTATCCATATAAAGGTGCGCGCCATTATCCGCTTCTACACTTTCAAAATAAGCGAGAATCTCCTTGCTTAAATCCCCTTGTGTTACATTTAAATAGTTCACTGAAGTAGCTGTGTAACTACATCCACCTAATACCAATACTGCGATATAAAATAATAATAACCCCATTCTCCTCATCTTAATTCCCCCTCATTTAGTATATTTTACCATGAAACTACATGGAGTTTCTTAAAAATCTTACATCACTAATAATCTGTCCTTGTCCTCTCCGCATTGCATTTCCAACCAGGAATCAAACTTTATTTTTGTAACGTTTGTATTTTCATCAAAGGGGAAAAAGCAATCATATAGTAAAAAAACAGGGGTGTTCAAATGTTTTTTAGTGGGATTGAGCCCATCGTAAGAACTTTATTGATAGGATTTCTGGCATATATAGGCTTGATTTTAGTTTTAAGAATTTCCGGAAAGAGAACGCTTACTAAAATGAATGCATTTGATCTTGTTGTTACAGTGGCGATCGGGTCGACACTAGCAACTATTCTACTGAGCAAGGATGTAGCTTTAGCGGAAGGATTCACGGCATTCATTCTTTTGATTGGGATGCAATATATCATAACTTGGTTGTCCGTCCGTTCTGACTTTTTCAGTGGCATGATAAAGTCTAGTCCAGAGCTTTTGTATTATAATGGAGCATTTCTAAAAAAGGTGATGAAAAAAGAAAGGATATTGGAAAAAGAGATTCTCCAGGCTGCAAGGTCAAGTGGAATCAAGTCGATGAATGAAGTAGAAGCTGTCGTATTAGAAACGGATGGAAGGATATCGGTGATAAAAAAGGCCGAAAAGAAGGAGGATTCCACTTTGATGGATTTGAAAGGGGAATAGTGTCTAGGAACAGCAGTGCTTTTCTCAGAAATAAAAGAAATGGGTGATTGTTGTAACGGGTCTGATCCCTATCACATCTTCGATTGGGCGCTATCCTTTAGCAAGGATCAGCGCTCATTTTTATGCTAGGGCCAGATTACGGAGCACGATAGTAGCAAATACATATTACAAGGATAAGAAAGAAGAGCTTCCTCAGAAGGTCTTATTCGTTTATTTATATTATTTTTGCCACTCCCAATGCATAGTGACTAAATAATATATTCTCTACAACCTCTCCTTGAGATTCTTCACATTCAATGATTACAATTATTTCGGATTGGAATCCCTTTAGAAGTCTTCTCTGCTTTTTTAATATGATTTCTGTAAATAGACGAATAATAACCCCTATTATAAATCCAATCGCTGCACCAATAAGTCCCCAGTATATGGGTCCCCATGCTAATCTAAATCCTATGCTTGCTCCAATAACTGATAATGCAGTACCTAACGCTGCGCCAATATCAATCAGCGATGTCCCATCTGATCGATGGAGTGTATCAAATACTTTATGTGTCTCCTTTCTATTATCAAGAGGAACTACAAAGATACTTTCCTTTTTTATACCCTTTTTCTCTAACGTATTGAGTGCCATTTCTAGATGAATGGTATGTTCAAAAGTTGAATATAGTTGCATAATTAATTCACCTTTTTTCCTTTTAATACTCGAAAAGAAGAAGATTGGTAATTGTTGATGAAAAAGGAGCGTTGTTCTTTATCGTAAAGTTTGTTGTTTTCCACTGTATTGGCATATGAATCATATATAGAAAAGCCATAAAGGGAAGGGAGGAATAACAGCCACTGAGGGTTAAGAACTGAGGTAGCTTTAGCAATATCTCCTAAGAATAATAATACGACAGCATCCCCTAAATGAGAAAAATAAAAAAAGATAACATTCCAAACAATAACAAAGAAAGCTGTAATAATTCTATGAATATAAAGTTGACCTAACCCAGGAATAAAAAGGGACCAGATTATAGCCATTACAGGATTTCTTTTATCTAGATAATTGATCTCCATCGAACCTATACTAAATGTATTAAATTTATGTTCTTCGCGATCAGCCACTATATAGATCTTATTTAAATCAACGGTTGTACGATAGCTATCCCAGATGGCAAATATATACACAGGAATGTAAATCAGCAACCACTGTGTGTCTAACACTTCTTTTGCTAAATTAATTTCCCCTTGAAAAGAGTAAACCATAGCAAGATTAACATGTGCCTTAATATTAATTACAACTTCCCATAAAAGTAATACAAGGCCACGTAAATACTTGGACAGTAGTAAGTGGCCAAATCCAGGAAAGGCTGCACTCCACCATGCGATTATATAGGGGTTTCTGAGGTGTATTTGAGTAGTTCCTAAAACACTAACGTGAGCCCGATATCTTCTAGCTGTATTGTCATTATTATAATTATCCATGAAGTACTCCCTGAATATTTTTTATCTTGTTATTTATCCCCTTAAAGGAATCATGTATACAAACAATGGATTTCTAAGGCGCATAATTAATGGGGGGGGAAATAGGACACCTCAATAAGTGGAATCCTTCAAGCAATCCCAATTCACGAATTTAAAGACATTCTAGAGATATGTGAAATGAGTAGTAACGTTTATCGCACGGAAAAAATCCAGAGATTACTCTAAGTATTCTCTGGAACACGAGTATTATCAGCTCCTCTAACCAATGCAATAAAAGTACGGGAAACGAGAAAAGTCAAGCTCATGGTTAAAAAGCTATGATAAATATTCCAACCATTTTTAAATTTGATGAGACTTGTACGCTTTTCAAAAAAGTTTTCGAGTATAGTCATTGGGACACTGAAGTAAAATGTTTTTACAATAATCAAGAAGAGATTGGACGACTTAGTGATTTGGTTATAGTAAACACATACCACTGGAAAAAGTAAATAATCAAAAATAACGCTAATATCAAACCATTTAACTAATTTAACAGGATACATTATTTTATTTTTAGTGACTAATGTCTTATCTAGGATGGTTGAGATATATCCTTTAAATAGGAAAATCAATAGCCAATCTTTAGCTGGAGGTTTCCTAATTAAATTGACAAACATAATTAATCCAAGGACCAATAGGAATCTTAGAGTGTTTTTTTCAAAACGCTGTGTCATTATTCTTGCCCCACTTTTTTATAAAAGTTGAATTAGATAAAAACAACCTAACATAATAGAATTCGCTTTTTGTATCAACAAAGATCTTTTAATTATTGTTCTTTACAATTTGATAGTAAACCCGTTTCTTGAGTCAAATGATTGTTAGAAGCTTAAACTCTACACTGTAGGCGGTAAATATTACGGCGGCAACTACTACCTATCTGTTGTGATAACAACTATGATTTCCTTAATGAATTTAATTATGTTATTTTAAATCTTATTTTGTGACAGGTCACCGAACCCGTTATGATTGTTGTCCGTTTTTTCTTGTCTAAAGACATGAAAATTACAGTATCCATAGCTCAAAAAGCTGCCGTGACAGGACATTGAACAGCCATGGCAGGCGAAGAACTGGCAAGCGGACTAACTAAACTTGTGGAAGACTTTGAATCAGTCGCCATCCCAGACTATGGAAAATACGTATAAACACCTACATCCACCTAATACCAATACTGCGATGCAAAACAGTAAAAACCCCATTCTACTCATCATGAATCCCCCTTCATTTTGTATATTTCACCATAAAAATACATGAAATTCCTTGAAAATTTTACATCACTAAAAATCTCGCCTTGCCCTTTTCACATTGCATGTTAAACCAGGAATCAAGCATTATTTTTGTAACGTTTGTATTTTTTTCATAGGGGAGAAAGTCATATAAAAAAACAGGGGAGTTCAAAAGTTTTTTAGTGGGATTGAACTCATCGGAAGAACTTTATTGATAGGATTTCTGGCATATATAGGCTTGATTTTAGTTTTAAGAATTTCCGGAATGAGAACGCTTACTAAAATGAATGCATTTGATCTTGTTGTTACAGTGGCGATCGGGTCGACACTATCGACAATTCCACTGAGTAAGGATGTAGCTTAGCGGAAGGGTTGAAGGCATTCATTCTTTTAATTGGGATGCAATATATCATAACTTGGTTGTCCGTACGATCTGACTTTTTCAATGGCATGATAAAATCTAGTCCAGAACTTCTGTATTACAATGGAGCATTCCTAAAAAAGGTGTGAAAAAAGAAAGGATACTCGAAAAAGAGGTTCTCCAGGCTGCAAGGTCAAGTGGAATCAAGTCGATGAATGAAGTAGAAGCAGTTGTATTAGAAACGGATGGAAGGATATCGGTGATAAAAAGTCTGAAGAAAATGAGGATCCAACATGGATGAATGTGAATAAGTAATAAACTTATGCAGCCCTTTGAAGAAATAGACCTTCAGACTGCAAAGAAAGAAAAGACTTACAGAGTTTTCTGTAAGTCTCAGTTTCTAGACAAAGCTAAAAAGAAGGTAGTTTTCTAGTTGATCGCAGTGGAAGGAGCGAAGACTCCTGCGGGAGGCTTCCGGACTGCCCGCGGAAAGCGAAGCGCCTGCAACGCAGATCACTTCTTCTAGAGATAACCTAACCAGTTTATAGTTTCTCAACAGTCTGAAACTTAAAGAGTTTTCTGTAAGTCTGCAAATTGATGAGCAAGAATACTCCTGTAAATAACTTATCTAATTTTAGAAAATTTGAGTGTGCTAAACGAAAATGATCATTAGAGCCTTAACCATTAGGTAATGGTCATCAATGGAATCAATTTTTACAAGTTTAAATAATTCATTTCATTCAGACAAGCTATTATCAAGGTATCGAACTTCTGCATACCCTTTTTTTCGGCGGTACCAACAAATCATGACGGCAGTAAGAATCAATACTAAAGACATGACTTGGGCAATGCGCAGGTTTTCTGTGAGCATCAAGCTGTCCGTCCTCATTCCTTCTATAAAAAAGCGGCCTATAGAATAGTAGGTGAGATAAGTTAAAAATAGCTCCCCTCTCCTTAAGTTAGCTCGCCGTAGGGAAATGAGAATGATAAACCCTAAAAAATTCCAAATGGATTCGTATAAAAACGTCGGATGATAATATGTACCATCAATGTACATCTGATTTATTATAAAATCAGGTAAGTATAGATTCTCAAGAAATGCTCTAGTTACGGGGCCACCATGAGCTTCCTGATTAATAAAGTTTCCCCATCTACCTATTGCTTGTCCTAGAATAAGGCTTGGTGCAAGAATGTCGGCAAGCTTCCAGAAGGAAATGCCCCTATACATTGCAAATAGGAAGATTGATAGGACTGCACCTGTCAACACCCCGTGCATAGCCAAGCCACCCTTCCAGATTGCGATTATTTCATTGGGATGCTTTGAATAATAATCCCATCGGAAAATGACATAATATATGCGTGCAAAGATGATGGAAACTGGAAGGGCAAAGAAAACGAGATCAAGGAAAGTATCTTTAGGAAGATTCCGGCGTTCACTCTCCCTTATAATTAACCATAGACCAAGGAAAATACCTCCAGTGATGATGGCTCCATACCAGTACACATTTATCGGGCCAATACTAAATAAAACCCTATCGATCGGTTCACCAATTTTATTCATTTTCTCATGCCTTTCTTTAACTATTTCAAAAGTGGAAAAGCTTAATATTTATCCCATCGGAATTTGAGAAACGACCTGTCCATCAATACGCTCGAATATCTCTTCCAAATTTCGTCCAGTAATGGTCAGGCCATGATTTTTCAGTCCAATAACCGCCCGTGAAGGGTCTTCCGCTTTTCTTACCAGGTCTGCTACGGTTTCGGCCAATTGAATCGTGCCACAAGGGTAGTTGATCTCTGTTGCTTCAATCCCATCCATCCATGCATGAATATGGACAATCGCCCCTACATCTGGGTGTTCTTTATAAATCATCCAATGTTCAATGGCATCAACCGAAGCCCTTTTTGGCGTTATTTTTGGAGGGACACTCACTTCCATTGCATTTCTATTCGGGTTAAACCCTTTTATAAATAAAATATCTTGTCCGATTACTCGCATGTCAGCCTTGTTGACACCGCTCGCACTCATCCAAAATGTTTGACCATCGTGTCTGCTGCTGAGATTCCCATAGCTTAGTCCGCCAATACCATACAATTTTTTTAGCTGTCGCATGTCCCGTTTGGATAAATAGTTTTCAAGTGGAAACGGGGCCGGGAGCAAATTCATTTGATCCAGTTTCTGTCCCGAGGCATACATTTTTTTAGTGATCTCGTTTCCTTTCCATAATTGATAGTCCAAATCCTCTGCAAAAAGGTTGTCAATGATCAATTGTGCAGAGGCAACGGGTTCAAGCCTGCTATAAGTCCGATTGAAAAAGTCTTCCTCATCTCCATCCTTATAACTTATTTTGTAGAATCCTTGTTCAGGAGTGATAAAATATACATCTGTGTTTTCGTTGGTGTGGACAATATATATTAAGTGGTTGGCTAAAGAGCGTATAAGATATGGATACGCAGCTTCAAATATATCCTCGATCTCTTTATCCATCTCCATAATGGATACAACAAAGGTCGCCTGAGATTTCCTGCGATAAGGACGCGGTTTTTCCTGGTTGATCACATTAAACACAATCCCGATACCATCATCTGAGTCTTCACAAAACTGATAACCTTTTGTTGAGAATTTCTTCTTTAACCCTTCTGTATACCATGTCAGAAACGGAGTTTTTTCGCATCCTGATATTGTGAATTTCTTCATTTTCATTTCAATCATTCCTCCTATGTAGAATTGAGCTATGATGGTTCAAAAACGACTTTAATCGCTGAACGGCTTTTTTTATTTGAGGCTGTGACAAGTGCATCCTGGTATTCTTCCAAAGGATATCGGTGAGTCACAAGCGGTGATAAATCCACTTTTTTAGAACGCATTAAATCAATGGCAATTTCGAAGGTGCGGACATTTTCCCCTTTGTATAACTCTGTACTATAAGCGAAGCTCCCTTTCACATCCAACTCATTTAGCCAGACCGTCGTCCAATCAATTCCATCAATGATACCTGCCAAACCCAGTAGAACCACTTTCCCGCCATTTCGAGTAAATCGTAGGGCATCACTAATACTCTGCTTCTTCCCCACACATTCAAACACCATGTTCGCTCCCCCCTGAATCACTTCCGGTCCGAAAAGGGGCTTGAGTAATTGCGCTCCAAGTGAATCCTTTAAATCCTCTACATATTTTTGTTTTCGTAGCAGTACTGTCTCAGTCGCACCATAATGGGAAGCTAGTTCGGCTTGAAATGGATGCTTGACAAGTGCCACAATTCTGCATGGAATATCCAATGCCCTTATAGCGGCAATTACGCATAAGCCGATTACTCCACCCCCGATTACCAATACCGTATCGTCTTTTTTTGGTGGATTCCTAAGTACACTGTGTAAAGCACAGCTGAATGGCTCGACCATGACTCCGTTCAAATCATCAATTTCTTCTGGGAGTTTATAAACCTGATTTTTGTGAGCCACTAATATAGAACTCCAGCCACCTCCAGTCTCACGACAAGCACCTATCAATAATCCTGGTGACAAGATTCCTTCTGTCTTAAATTCACACAAGCTGTAATCGCCTTTTTGGCAGGAGGGACAAGGTTCTTTGATCCCCCTTGCTACACAAGATAATATCGGATCCACAACAACTCGATCTCCTTGTTTGAATTCCGTACCTAATGAACTTCCCTCAGTAATTACCCCAACGATTTCATGACCTATAGTGAAAGGAAAAGATACATAGGGGGAAGTGGCAGGACTATCATTTAAAGAAAGTAGATTAAGGTCACTACCACAAATGCCGCCGTATTTGACTTTTATTTTTACCCAGTCTTCATTAGGAAGCTCCGGCTCAGACTGTTCAAGGAACCGTAAACAGGATAGCCTGGTATTCCAATATACTGATGGAATAAAGCCTCCGACCAATTTGGTTATCAGATAACGGGGCATTTTATAATTGAATTGCAAAGCCTTCATCCTACATCACCTCACTTCATCCATGTTTTTATTTTTATATAATCTCACCTATCAATTCCTTTTATATTCATAATTTAGATAAATATGGAAGAAAAATATAAAACAATGTAGCACACGCATAAATAATAAAAAGAATACCAATAGCATTAATGGAGGGTAAATTTTAGCGTGATTCATCATCAGCCCTCTATCAAATGCTCTTGGGATTTTTATGTTCAACCAGTTGATAAGTCTGATATGGAATCAAAAGAGTATAACCATCATGAAACTCGGCTATAATTTTGTAAAAAACTTGAATAGGTGAGACTTTTGTATTGTTTTATTGTCAATAAAGCATCAGGTAACGGTAGAGCTTATAAAATTTGGAACAAAATAGAGAAAATGCTTGTAGAAAGAGAGATTGCGTACTGTGTATATTTTACACAGAAGCCTAAACACGCTACTTTATTGGTGAGAGAACTGATCAGGAAAGAAGAAGTGAAAGTCATTGTGGCCGTTGGTGGTGATGGGACTGTCCATGAAGTGATTAATGGGTTAATAGGTTCTGATGTGCCTTTTGGAATCATTCCTGCCGGTTCTGGAAATGATTTTTCCAAAGGTCTAGGTATATCGTCAAAATATGAGAAGGCTTTGGAGCGAATATTAAATGGTAGACCGAAACACATCGATATAGGATGTGTGAACTCTACCTATTTTGTTACAGTGGCAGGAATAGGGTTTGACGGGGAGGTGGCTCATGTCGCCAATACTTCCATATATAAAAAAGTATTCAATTACTTTCGGCTTGGTCACATTACCTATCTAATGAGTGCCATTAAAGTGCTTACTCAGTATAGGCCGATGGATATATCTATTAGGATCGATAAAGATCTTCACACATTCAAGAAGGTATGGCTGATAGCAGTAGCTAATCTACCTTTTTACGGTGGTGGACTTATCATTTGCCCAAAGGCTAAGAATAATGACGGGGTTTTTGATATATGTATTGTTCAGGGCATTTCCAAACTAGAGTTTTTGCGTCTTTTTCCATCAGTCTTTAAAGGCAAGCACATTGATTCTCCTTTAATAAAAACGTATAGAGGAAAAGAGCTCGAAATACATTCCACCATGCCGTTAAAAATTCATGGAGATGGAGAACAGATTGGAAAATGTCCCGCCCATATTAAAATTATTCCCTTTGCTTTGAATGTTTTATAGAAAAAGCAAACCAGGGAATCACGTACCCCTATATCCAGGCCTACATGGAATAGGGGTTTTCTCTGAGGTTTAATCCTTTTTTTCCATATCTTTCAAAGCTGCTTCATAATCAAATTCGACTAGTGCCACTGTCATCTCGATGATGGTTCTAAAAAATCCTGTTATCAACTTGATCATTCGCCTTATAAGTCCTTTCTTAGGTAGAATTTAGCTTTCTTTAACCTTAAACAAAAAGCAATCAACTGAGTAGCAAAGGAAAAAGCAACATCTCCAATGTAATGCAACAAAACCTAAGCATCCCATCACACCCCTGACATACTGATTTTTTATAATATGAACAGTAGATTTACCGATTATACATAAAAAGCATATTGAAATAGCTGTAATACTATCCCCAACCTAACCATTTGAAGGGATCGTGGTTAAACTCCATAGAAACTGAACGCCGATCCTCCTGATTCAAAAGAGACAGAGAAAATATTCAATCAAGCAATAAGAGATTATGGTATCCTAGGCCCAAAAAACATGTGGTTATTTTCCCTCTTTAAACAAATACTATCCAAAGTATCCTTTAGAAGAGTAAGGCTGATCTTGGATAAGAGCAAAATAGGGGTGTTGAAATAATGGATCATATTGATATGAACTACAGCAAGGACAATAAATTCATTCCGGTCACTTCAATTTCCGCGCATTCTGGGCATGAGGTCACGGAGGATTTATATTATTACACGAATCAAGTGGTGAACGTTTGCCTTTACGGAAATTCGGAGAGTTGGGTGCTGATTGATACAGGGATGCCGAAGTCTGCACGAGAGCTCCTTTCCATGGTGGAGAACCATTTAGGCAAAGGTGCCCGCCCGAAAGCAATTATTTTGACGCATGGTCATTTTGATCATGTGGGGGCATCGGTGGAGCTTGCGCGGCATTGGAACGTTCCGGTGTATGCGCATGAGTTGGAGATTCCGTACCTGACCGGCAAAAGCGATTACCCAGAGCCAGATCCGAGTGTGGAAGGGGGACTTGTTGCGAAAGTGTCTTCCTATTTTCCCAACGAATCGACTGATCTCAGCGGACATGTCCATGCACTCCCTGCAGACGGGACCGTACCGGGTATGGATGGCTGGCGCTGGATTCATACCCCAGGTCATTCACCGGGGCATGTCGCACTTTTCCGGGAGGCAGACCGGACCCTCATCGCAGGAGATGCCTTTGTCACTGTAAGGCAGGATTCCCTCTATAAAGTGCTTGTGCAGCAACAGGAAGTCTGCGGACCGCCACGATATTTTACGACAGACTGGAAAGCGGCGTGGGAATCGGTGAAAAAGCTAGAAGCGTTAAAGCCGCGTGTTGCCGTGACGGGACATGGAACAGCCATGGCAGGCGAAGAACTTGCAAGCGGACTAACCAAATTGGTGGAAGACTTTGAATCAGTCGCCATCCCGGACTATGGAAAATACGTATAATCACCTATATTCAAGGAGGACATCATGAGAGCAGTTACGTACCAAGGGAAAAACACAGTAGTGGTAAAAAAAGTAGAAGCCCCGAAAATTCAGGATCGTGAAGATGTTATTATCCGGATAACGTCCACCGCTATCTGTGGGTCAGATCTTCATCTGTATCAAGGGAACTTCCCATTACCAATAGGCTATATCATCGGCCATGAACCGATGGGAATTGTGGAGGAAGTGGGACCGGACGTGACAAAGGTGAAAAAGGGAGATCGGGTGGTCATCCCATTCACCGTCGCGTGCGGGAGATGCCATTACTGTGAACACGAGCTGGAAAGCCAATGCGATAACTCTAACCCGCACTATGACTCCGGCGGTTATTTTGGATACTCCGAGAAATTCGGTAATCATCCAGGAGGACAAGCCGAATACCTGCGCGTGCCATTTGGCAACTTTACGCCATTCGTCATCCCGGAGGATTGCGAACTGGAGGATGAATCGCTCCTGCTTTTATCAGATGTGCTGCCAACTGCCTACTGGAGTGTGGTGAATGCCGGTGTGAAAGAGGGGGACACGGTTATTGTCCTAGGCTGCGGACCAGTTGGGCTCATGGCACAACAATTCGCCTGGCAACAAGGCGCCAAGCGGGTCATCGCCGTTGATTACATCGGCACCAGGCTGGAGCATTCCAAGCAACACATGCAAACAGAAGTCTTTGATTTCACTAAATACGACGACATGGGCGAAACCCTCAAGGAACTGACCAAAGGTGGGGCCGATGTCGTCATCGACTGTGTCGGGATGGACGGGAAAAAGTCCCCGCTGGAATGGGTCGAGCAAAAAATGAAGCTGCAAGGCGGAACACTTGGTCCGATCCAAATCGCAACCAAAGCGGTGCGCAAAGCAGGAACCCTGCAAATTACTGGCGTGTATGGTGGATTATACAACATGTTCCCGCTAGGGCCTTTTTTCAGCCGGAACATCAATATCAAGATGGGGCAGGCGCCGGCACGCCATTTTATGCCACATCTGTATGATCAAATTAAGAGTGGGAAGATTGATCCGACCAAGATCATTACACATAAAATGTCCTTGGATGAGGCAGCGCACGGATATGACATTTTTAACAAGAAAGAGGATGATTGTATTAAGGTTGTGTTGAAGCCTTAAGTGGGATGGGTTGAGGGGAGCAGGTTTCCTTAGCCCATTTTTATTTCATGTGGTAATTGGAATAGGTTCTTCATACGTATCATCCTCGACAAATGCCATCTTCTCAGAATAAGTAGCCATTTTGGGTGAGGAATTTCAGGTTCGGACAATTTTAATCTTCTTTCGGACAAAAAATGATGGAAATGAAGAGAGGTTCGGACAAAGTATGCAGGAGGTTCGGACACTTTTAGCAGGTTGAATTTTTAGTTCGGTCATTTTCGTGAAAACTTCGGTCAACTTTCCAAAATCTTCGGTCAAAATCGCAAAATCTTTGGACAACTTCTCGAAAACTTCGGACATTTGCCCAAAAGTCATACATCAACCGAAAGACTTCACGTGTAGGTCGTCTGTCCTTCATCTCTTCTAGGATAACAAAATTTAAACAAACGTTGGTATAAACCAAAAGTAAACATTGTAATTAAAGGCTCTAAATCCATTCGTCAAAGCTCAACCATTTTCGCATCCTATATTAAGATAATACCTGCCCATCCATTCAACAGCTCGCCAACCAAACTGGGCCACCGTGCCTGTTCCCTCCACCCATTCTTAACAAAAAAGAAGAGGATTGTATCAAGGTGATTTTGAAGCCTTGATGGTGCAGGACCTTAGACCGATTTCGTTAAAGTTGCCTGTCCGCAAAACACAAAACGCTTGGAATAAATAACTATATATTGTAATATTATTCATATGAATATCCACTAGGGGAGCCAACAGGCTGAGACGGAGCTTTACGCGACGGACCCTTTGAACCTGATCTGGGTGATACCAGCGGAGGAAAGTGGCGCATTGAGTTTAGTACGTACATATACTCATGCTCCTCTTTCCCGTGGAAGAGGAGCTTTTTTATTCTTCTATGGGAAAAGGTGGGTATTCTTCTAATTAATTTTAAGGAGGAATACGACATGAAGTTTTCTGAGCAATTACGAAGAGAGGCAGACCCCATTTTTGAAGCGATTTTTGACCATCCGTTTGTAAAAGGAATCGGGGAAGGAAATGTACCAAAAGAGGCGCTTATTCATTACGTTCAGCAAGATTTTGAGTATCTATCGACTTTTTGCAGAATTTATGGGTTGGCTGTTTCTAAATGCACCGACCGGGAAGATATGGCATTTTTCCAACAGCAAATTGGGTTTGTATTAAATTCTGAGGTGCATCCACACAATAATTTCTGTGAAGTAGCTGGCGTGCGTTATGAGGATTTGCAAAAAGCCCCACTTGCCCCGACTGCCCATCACTATACTCGACATATGATGGAAGCTGCAGCTAACGGGACACTAGGCGAAACCCTCGCTGCCCTTGCCCCTTGCCCTTGGACATATTGGGAGATTGGGAAAAAGCTCATCCAAGAAGTCAAGCCAACACCTGATCACCCATTCTATGAATGGATCATGTTTTACGGAAACAAGGAAGTGACATCGATCACAGAAGTATTCATGGACAAAATTGATGCTTGTGCATCAACAGCGGGTGAAGAAGAAAAACAACGTATGCGTGACCACTTTATCACTAGCACCCAACTCGAGCACCAATTTTGGACAATGGCTTATACGCAGGAAAAGTGGCCTGTTGCTTTGGATGAAGTTAGGGTTTAGGAGATAGATTAGTAACATTAGAGTACGGTAAAGGTCCTTTGACCGGCTGCGAAATGCAGGTGATCATGATGATTACCTGCATTTTGTCTATGTTTTAGTGCTTTCTTAGAATAACAAAAATTAAACAAACGTTTGTTGAAGTGGAAATTTAGCATCTTAACGAAAGGTCTCGTAACCATTCGTCAAACCTCAACCATTTTCGCATCCTATATCAAAAAAATATTCACTCAATAATGGAAGAGAAACTTCACAAAAATTAGGTCACCGTGCCTGTCCCTCCACCATAGAACCTCTTGCTCACTTATGTCACAACGTGATATACTCACACCATGACATGTATCACGACGCGACATATCAGGAAGTATAGAGGTGACCACATTGGAACTACCCAAAATTATTAAAAAATACATACCCATGACAGAAACCGCCTTTTATATATTGCTCTCATTAACAGAACCACGACATGGCTATGGCATCATCAAACATGTAGAAGAAATCTCCAACGGCCGCATCCGCCTGGGCTCCGGGACCATCTACGGAACACTGACCAAAATGCAAAAAGACGGGGTCATCACCGTGTTCGCGGATGCGGAACGAAAGACGGTTTACGAAATTACCGATAGCGGCAAAGAGCTGATCACCGCAGAGATCACACGACTGAAGGAGCTTCACGGAAACGCACTGAAGTACGAGGGAGGATTCAAATGAAAACAAACATAAGACCATTTTGGAGCTATGATGTGCAGAAGACCGAGCAATGGCTCACCGACCAGGCAAAAGAAGGCTATCATCTGACAGAATTGCACCGGTTCAAACGCAGTTTCACATTCGAGAATAGAGCACCAAAACACGCCACCTACCGAATCGGCTACGACAAAATAAAACCCGCCACTTTATCCAATACCATGCGCAAGGACGGCTGGGAAAAAATTACCCAAAGCGGAAAATGGTATGTGATCGCAAACGAAAGACCAGAGGCAGAAGTGACCACTTCCACCAGCCGCGATGCCATCATCAAACGCAACAACTATATCTTTTACGCATTCATGGCCATACTCATCTACTTTACAGCTGCTACACTAGCAAACGTGGCTATATTTGCTACAGCTTACACCGCAAGTAATGGAAATGTAGAAGTGGTGGAAAGCCCATTCTGGATCATTACCTACATCTCCGGAACCCTAGCAACAGCCTTCTACTTTTTCATGATCTACTCTGTCTGGAAAATAAAGAAGACAAACAAAGCGCTATCACAAGAGAACCAAATAACTTACACACCTGAACACAGCCAGGAAAAGAAAAACCACCTTACCAAAGCGGAAGAAAAACAACTGAAACGCCAAGGCCTGCTCATCAAACGCCGTAAATTAGGCTGGATGTACTCGCCTGACAAACTTGAAAACTGGCTGGATCAAATGGCGGCAGAAGGGAACCGCCTTCACCGCGTTAACAGACTCGGCACCACTTTCTACTTAAAAAAAGCCGAACCGCAAAGAATCAAATACAGTGCCGACTACCAAAACCTTTCAAACGACAGCTATTTCGAGATTCATAGACAAGCAGGTTGGGAGGAAGTATTCAGCTCCAAGGGTGCCCTTCAAAAATGGACGATCTGGAGCAAGGAATACGAAGAAGGCGAGAGACCACCAGCCTTGTACAGCGACAAAACACACAAGCTCAAGCAAGCCAAGAAAGTCGCCTTTTCTTATACCGTTCTATTCCTGCCATTGGTGCTAATGTACTTCTTCATTGCCAGCATGAACATGGGTTATTTGCTCCGACAAGGGGAAACCTGGACCTTAATGAATACAAACACAGTGATGTTTCTCCTATTAATACTAGTATTTGGAACATTCATCACAAAAACCTGGATGTATTATTTTAGGCTGCAAAGAGCTTGATTGAAAAATAAAAAAGACCATTAAAACGGACAAGGTTTTTAATGGTCTTTTTCTATTAATTGATTAGAAGGTCTCTTCACTACCTCGTTTCGGAGTCAATGCCCATATCAACCCAATCAAGGTCGGCGGAACGCTGGCAAGCAGGAACCACCAGTTGTCGGTTGCAATAGAAAGAACTAAAAATAAAAGTAGCGACAAGGCCACAGTGACTATCCCGAATTTGACTCTAGAGGGCTTCAAAGGCTCTTCCATATTCATATTGATGGACAAGACCACGCCTGTAATCCCCCAGCTCGCAAAATGAACAAGCATGATGACTGCGAGGACCATGGCTGCCGTTAGTTCCATTCCGAATATGACCAAAGTGAATAGAATGTACATGGATGCAAGCGTGAAGAACCACGAAATGGCCCGGGCCTTTTGCCAAATATGGGCATGCAATTCATCCAAGCCACGCTGCTTTTTGGCCATATGGCGGCCAAACCACCAAGCTAAGATCCCCATCACGGCGCCTCCGTATAAACCTACCAACCCACCAATTTGTACTGCCATCATTCCTCTCCCCCTTCTTCTAAAATAAAGACCTCTTCGATGATGCAATCGAATACTTTTGAGATGTTGTATGCCAGTTCAAGTGATGGATTGTACTTTCCCGATTCAATCGCAATGATGGACTGTCTTGAGACGCCTACCTGGACGGCTAGGTCCTCTTGCGTCATCTTCGCAGTCTTGCGCAGATCTTTAATCCGATTTTTCAACTTTTCCACCCCTCCGATTATTTTGTAAAGCTAGCTTTACAATCGGTTGTAAGTAAAGCGTACTTTACATTCGAGAAAATGTCAAGAGTGCTTTACATTTTTGTTTTTTCCAAAACCTGTTCTCTCATAAGTTCCTCTGTCCGTTCATATTATTAGTATCAATTTACAGTGACCTTAAGGGGGGACCTAATGTACAATAGCACCTTTAATAAGGAAGGGAATCTTCAAGCGTTCATTTCGAATCTGGAGGATAGTGGCTTCATTGTTCAGGAAGGACAGTTAAATTATGTGGATATTCTAAAGCTTGCAAGTGAGGGGCTC
The DNA here is from genome assembly GCF_021991925.1 of Sutcliffiella horikoshii. Lineage (GTDB taxonomy): Bacteria > Bacillota > Bacilli > Bacillales > Bacillaceae_I > Sutcliffiella_A > Sutcliffiella_A horikoshii_F. The sequence continues at coordinate 54,132 of NZ_RXZI01000008.1, forward strand.
GTTCCCTCATGTTTCGGTAATAATGCCAATGCTCCATATGCCGTACTGACCCTGCCACCTGCTCCCAATCAAGATCCAACTGTCGGGCAGGAGCCTCCGATAGGATACCAATCCAATAACCCTGCTAATTATCCCGCTAATATAAACCTTATCCTGCCTGGTGCCACCTTCAAACTGCGACCTGATGAGGCGATCGTGTTAATTGGCCAGACACCTCCTCCAGCCTATTACTTCAGTTTCAGAAGCTATCTTGGATTAGTGGAAAATAAACCTGGAAAAGACTACAGCGATGCGATCACAACAGGAAATGACGTGACAGGTTATTACCATATGATCTTTGCCAGTCTAGGGGATACATTGAGTAATTGGGGGATCTGGACGGAAAATACGCCTCAAGGGACGGCTGGGTATCCTTTTGACAGCTCCACCATCGTGATTAGTTCAGCCGACCAACGTATCAATCAACAAGTCCGCAATGCCTTGAGCAGTGCGGGGTATGACTGGGGAATCATGAATGATGACAACATCCCGATGAATTTGGTCAACATGGGACTGGAAAAGGGGAAGGATACCTTTCTTTTTGTGATGAGGGCTCAATTATGGGCACAGCAAGATGTCGGCGATGCCTATATTCATAATGTGGAAAAATACTTCAAGGCTTTGCGTATCACACCTAAGAGGCCAATACCTATTCATAACCCATGGCCGGTCCCAATCCGGGAAATCAGGGAAACAGACAAAACCGAATTTCGGATTGTCCCAAATGTCGTCCATGACTATAATCATTTGCGTAATGAAATCATTAAAAGATATGGAAGCCCGGACTTTGATCATGTCGACCTGGATACAAATATATGGATCATCGATGGGTATGAAGGTATCTTACAGGACGTTAATGTATATGGGGATGATACAGACGCCTTGTATTTGAAAACAGACAATTTCCAACTGACCACCGATGATGATTTTGTCATCGTATATGGCATCAACCACGAGCAAACCGGAAAAGCGACCTTTTGCCAAAATAGCTTCTATGGAGCAGAACTCTGGAACGGGGTAGCCGGGTCCTTCCACACAGTGGAGTTTCCGAATTCCGCTGTAGAATTTTTCCCTCAAGGGTATCAAAACGCCAAATTCTATTATGCATTTAAAATGGCAAGAAAGGCCGATGGCGACCGAGTTGTGGTGATACCTTACAGCACAGGCAACTCAAAAGGAAGTGCATACGGGGTAGATAATAACGAAGAGGCATATATAGGCTTTAGGCTTTACCAAGACAAAGAAACAAAGGTTGGCCCAGCCCTCTACGACGTCATCTGGGATAACGCCATTCTGTTTACAAAAAAGAAAGGTCAGAGAAGAAATAAAAGGATAGTGAAAGAGTATGAGCAAGACCGTTCATCGCATATTTATATTAAAGTTGGTGGCACGGTAACAGTTATATAGATTCAACTGCATCAGTACAAAAGGGATCCTTATTGGGTCCCTTTTTAGCCTTATCCAAACACTTCCGCTTGCAGTCTTATCGAGGGGAAGTATTTGTTTAACAGTGGTAATACTGTAACTTTATGTAATATGATTATAATTTGTTATCAAATTGGACGAAAGGAGAAGGGTATTCATTATGAGTCACAAAAAGATAATTTTCATCCTGAGTCTAGTGGTAACGATCGGTATTGCATTTACTCCTGTCATCGGAATCACTCATGACAATGGGGTTATTTATTATGGCTTTCCTGCTTACATGTTTGCGTATTATGGGAATGGAGGTTGGGGTTCAGTAAGCTTAGGGCCATTATTTAATATAGCCTTTTTCTATGTGATATTTCTGCTTTTATACAAATTGGTAATGAAAAAGAGGAAAGTCAAAGTGTGATTGGAAGGAAAAAGATATCTAGAATAATAGATTTTTGGTCACGGTGCCTATCTCCATGGACCAAGGAGGTGTCACATGAACAACATCCCAATAAAAAATCGACTAACAGAACTATTGGTGGACTACTTAGTAATCGTTGTCTACCTGCTCCTATTACTACTGGCCAATTTAGCCATCAGCTTTCTCATCCTAGACGGAATTACAGCCTACACAGAGCTACAAGCAAAACTGATAGCCACACTCACATCTGTAATCCCCATCATCCTGCTATTTTCCTATTTTGATTATTATAAAAGGCTCTTTTCGTAAACTTTGTTGTTTTTACCTACTGATAAAATGGCCGTAACCTTCGTTATTTTCGTGCTCTTTTCCCTACAATACTTAATTTGTTACTGTAACCTTTAAAGTCTCTGAACAGTAAAAAGTCCAATTGCCGACTTTTTACTAGAGAATAGCAACAATCTTTGAGAAAAGAGCCTTATAAAAAAGGATCGATTGGAAAGAGAGTTTCTGGATTGAAAGTGACCTACGTAAAAGAAAGATTTAGCGCCAGCTTACTAAGAAATGCCATAAAGTTTTTACCATGGCAATTAGGTCATATAGGTGTGATCCAAGGCATATATAGCGAGTTTGATAGGACGGCGATTGTTATCGCAAATGCGGGCTCACTGGTTGGATTGGTGTTGCTTTGAATGGGATTATTCAGAAAGGATAAGCGGCATTTGGGTGATTTAATGGCAGGGACGAGAGTGGTCTTAAATGACAGGTAAAGGACAACATGGCGGAGGATGCTGTAGATGAAAAAATATTTATTAATCTCACTGTTATTAATAATAATTGCCGTAATAGTATTTAACTTTTATAAGTATCGTGAGCAAAACTTGGGTGAAATATTAGATATTGGCCAGGTTGAAAAGATTTATCTTATTGCTGAGAAAAATGAAATACAGGAGTTTGAATTGATAAGTGTAGATGAAGAAACTCTTCATGAACTTGCAAACTTCTTAAATCAGTATAGTGTAAAACTTACCAACAAAGATGGGTATATTTCCAATCATGAAAATGAGAGATTTGAACTTTACCTAGGATTTAAGAACGGAGAAATAGAAAGATATACCTTCGAACGGAATGTTGTGGTATCAGATCGTGTGTATGAGGCAGTGGATGCTGTTTTTGATTACAAATGGGTCCAGGAGTTCGAGCGTGAAATCCATTCTAAGTAGGAGGTTTATAAATGGAAATACAGTAGGCAATTGGGGGAACGGTTGCAGCCATGGAGGATAATCTTTAACATAGGTTAGCGCTTGCTTTAATTGCTTAATGAGGAATCTCATATTGTTGGAATTTACTAAATATGAAATAATTGGAATTAAGGAGTTGGGCAGGATTACTTAGGAAGTTATACGATAATGTAACTTTTGTTTTCTAAGAACGTAGATTTATTAATAAATACAAAGTGGGGGTAGAGATTTGAAATCTAGTTTTCAAACGGCTCAAAAAAAGGAAGTAGTGACACCTAAAGAAGTGAATATGAGAATATTACTGAACTTATTAGGTCTTTTTATATTTTCTGGAATAACCTTCACTTATTTAACAACTCCACCTTCTACAACTGATTGCACAAGAGAATTTTTTTACTTTCTGGTTGGAAGTGTTATTATTTATTATCTTTTAGTGAATATCTATCACATAGGAAATAAAGGTAGAAAGGTTGTTCTAACAACTCTTTTTCTATTAGGTGTTTTTATCATATTTATGGCTTATTATTCTATGAATAATCCAGTATCACACTGCTATTAATGTGATTATTTCTTTTGGATTACTGAACAATCTAGGAGTTCTTGCATCAACTCCTTACTTAAGAAAAGTACAACATTTTAAAAGTTGGTATTTTGAAAGCAGGTGTTGTGGTATGGAAGTTTTTGATTTTAGTTCGATAGTTTATTTGATACTTATGGGCCTAATAGTATTGAGCGTTGCTTCCTTCATATTTATAATCCGAAGTTTATATATTAATTCTTCTGCTAAAAGTAAAAGAAATGATGAGATTGATAAGAAACTTGATAAAATCATATCTTTACTTGAAAAGGATAGAAATTCTTAATGGGGCTGGATTTAACGTGCTCACATTTGATTTTTCATTTTAGATCGATAGCAGCATAAGATAATAGTATAAGCTGATGTATAAAGAATGGTGAAAGCTATTGGGGGAATCATGATGAAACGGTTAATTCTAATATGTTCATTTTTGCTGTTAGCTTTCATTATAGGTTGTTCTTCTAATGAGAATGTTGATACGAAATACTTTTTGCTTATAGTTGAAGGCGACGAAAATATAAGTGACAAGTTTAGTAAATTCATTAGTAATGAGTATTCTGTTGTCAAATCAGAGTATTTAACTAACTTAAATATAGCTAAAGAAAAGTATCCTAAATATGAAATAGAAAAAGCACCAGCGGTATTTATCTTCGAAACTGGTGGTGGAGAGCTGAAACAATTAAAATTAAAAACTTATGATGTAGAAGAAGCTGTAAAATTCCTTGAGAAAACAAAGAAAGACAGTCAGTAAGTAGGTTATTCAAATCACTTATGGGAATGGGAGCGATTGTAGCAATGTAGTTCGCTACCTACATAAGATAATAGAGTTGATAAAAACAAAGATGTTATATCTACAAAGGAGTTAATAAGGAAAATGGAATGGTGGTATAGGATTTCTTTTATAATCATTGGAGTAGTGGCTTTTTTTACTGGTGAGGTAGTTACATTTTTTATGTTATGGTTTATTTTTTTCATTTTATATAATATCAACTCAACACTAAATAAGATGTATATCCAAAATAAAGAAAAGGACAATCAAGATTAAGCTTGTTCCATACATAGTGAAGCGATGAATAGAAAAATTAGTCTTTTTTTATTGGTTTTCTTTTGTTATTTAATATGGCTATACCTTGCAATATATGAATCTTCCATAGATGACTGGTGGACAGTCAATGAGATAAAACAGAGAACCGAAGATACTGTAGGAATAGGTGTATCAAATGTAAAGTTTATTGTTGGAACGGTTATCTTCATTATAGGTGGAACGGTTCTCCACCTATTGATTAGAAAAAGGAATTAGGAGGAGGTAACATAATTGGATTTTGTCTACATAGCTTCCATAACTGTCGCGGTTTTTTGTATGTCGGTAGCTGTTTTTCAGGTGTTACTTTCACTTGGCTACCCTTTGGGTGAATTTGCAATGGGGGGATACTATAAAGTATTGCCAAAAAAATTACGAATTATGAGTGCGGTAAATGCTTTGATTCTCCTATTTATTGGCTTGGTTTTTCTGCAGCATACTAATGTGTTAAATAGTTTAGATTTCTTATCTACAAATATATTAGTCTGGGTCATTACGATTTTCCTTGGATTAAATACGATAGCAAACCTAATATCTCAAAGTAAAAAAGAAAGACTTTTTATGACCCCGTTATCGGGTTTTATTTTCATACTATGTTTATTTATTTCTTTAGCATAAGGGACTAAATATACTTTTCCATAATGAAACTGTCTACAACTAGGGGGAGAATAGTGAAACTAAAAAACATCGAAATGGAAGAACGAATGAGATATTTTAAGGTGAGCGGTTTAAGTATTACATTGTTTGAAAAAGGTCATGTTAGCGGAATCGAAAACTATGGTTTACTTGAAGTGAATAGTGATAGAAAAGTAGATGATAATTCCGTCTTTAGTGCGTGTTCCATTAGTAAATTCTTAACTGGAATGTTAGTGATCAAGTTGGTAGAAGAAAAGTATCTTGATTTGGATGAAGATGTAAATGAGAGGCTTGTTACATGGAAAGTTCCTGAAAATGAATATACAAAAAACAAAAAAGTTACGCTAAGAAGCCTGCTAAGCCATCAATCTGGCATTAAGGACCCTAAAGATAGTTTTTTTGAACTGAATGCAGAAATCGGCTTTCCTTCCATGAGGGATTTATTAGAGGGAAGATCCCCTTATTGCAAAGGGTCTATTCAAGTTCAATATGAGCCAGAGAGCGAATTCCATTATTCCGATGCAGGCTATTGTATTATTCAGAAATTGATAGAAGATGTAATGAAACAACAGTTTCATCAGGTAGTAGATAGGTTCATATTTGAACCACTGGGAATGAAAAACAGCCTGTTTAGTCCAAAAATGTCGGGGATCAATAAAGATAAATTTTCTTGTGGTCACCATAAAAACGGGGAAATAGTAAAGAAGAAATATCCAATCTATCCTTATCCAGCAGCTTCTGGACTATGGACAACTTCTTTGGATTTAGCTGAATTAGTTATGGAGTTAATGAATGCATTAAAGGGAAAAAGTAAGCTTGGTATTTCAAAAAGAGTAGCAAAAGAAATGATAACCCCACAATTGGGTAAAAGCTGGACGGGATTAGGTGTGTTTCTTGAAAGTGGCGAAAAGGAACTGGAAATTAGCTCACTCGGTTGGGGAGTAGGTTTCCAAAGTATGATGGTCTTACATCTCCCCGCGGAAAAAGGTGCCGTTATTATGACGAATGCAGAGTTAGGCGTTCATCAAATGGAAGGGATTATTGGAGAAATATACACATCCCTTTTTTCATAATGTGTGATAGCTTTTCGAAAGTAATAAGAAGTTAGGAAAAGCTCTAGATAAAGAAAATAGAATACGGGGGTACTTATGAAAACACACTATTATTTAGGTTGGTTCAGTAATTTCATTCCTGAGACTTTGGCTAGGATGTTACAGGAGGATATTACGGATAGGAAGTCGATTGCCATGATTAGCTCAAATCCAGATATTTATGAGGAGGTTGGCGCTACGGAACGTTCGTGGCTTGACGCGGCCGGCATTACATTTGATGAGTATCACTTAATTAATTTTCAGGTACAGAAGGATGATGCCCAAACATTGATTCAGAAGGCTTCCGTCATTTTCTTATTGGGCGGAAATCCGGTAAAACAAAATGATTTTCTGATGGAATATGAATTGTCGGAGTCAATTAAACAAAGAAAAGCAGTTGTGATCGGAGCTAGCGCTGGTGCAATCAATATGTCCGCTAAATGGCTATGCTCGAAAGAACTTGGATTTGAAGCGGAAACAAGCTCTATTTACTCTGGAGTCGGCCTTGACGATTTTTCCGTCCTATCTCATTATGACTTAGAAAATAACACTGATCAGGTACTAAGCGAATTGTCTCCGTTATCCTATGATATGGACATATATGCGTCAAATGAAGATTGCGCTGTACGTGCAAAGGGAGATAAAATCGACATTTTTGGTAATGTGTATGTAATTTCTAATTCAGTCATGAAGAAATTGGATGCGACACTCTAAATTTATAGACGAAAGACACCATATCATATAACAGGCGCTATTCTTGTTTCAAGGATGGGCGCTTATTTTGTATAAAAGGTTTTGCAGAACGATTTAAGGGGGCTTCGTAAAGATAGAGATGGAAGCAGCGTGACGGTTCTCTGCTTCCTTGTCTTAAATATTTGACTCGAAGAAAAACCCAGTATTCTAGTTGAGCGGTTATTTTAGATGGACATAACTTACCTATGTACTTCCTATTATGCTATTAACCTGACAGGCTTTCAAATTGGGCATAGCTACTTTGTAGGTGATGCTTATAAAGTAGATACTGCAAATCGTATAGAGGAAGTAATCGAATATGAGATTATTCCACAGCTATCCGAGTATTGGTTTGATGATGAACAGAATGCAAACGATTGGGCTGAACGACTAAAAGGTTGTTACGATGGAGAGAAATAATAATATTCCAATCCGTAATATATACTATATGCTTTCCTATGCTTATCAAACGCTAAATCTTTCTGAGTATAAACAAATCGGGACAGAAAAGTTTGAGAACGTCAAAGAGCTTTACGCAAAAATTTTATCGATTGGTATACCTGTTTTGATTCGCGGAGGATTATGTAAAGATTATATTAGTGTTGAAGAGACTTCCAATGTTATTAAGGGGAAAATTGATATCAATGTTACGATAAAGAAAAATACATTGGTTAATAAGAAAGTTGCAGTGGTTTATGAAGAGTTCTCTGAGAATGTAGTGTTAAATCAAATTATTAAAGCGACACTCATTTGCCTATCGCGATCAAAAAAGTGAAAGAATTCATGAGGAAAACATAAAAAAATCTCATAGAACACCTAAGTGAATCACCATTAATCCGGAAGCAACGGGGCGGTTTTATCTATTAGAAAGGGACGATGAAGAAATGGTTACAGAAATCCAACTAAATGATACTAAAATTAATATCACACGATATGATGAAAAAAAGATAGAAGGTAAAACTCAGATATCGTTTACTTTTTATGTTACAAGTGAAGACTACCATGATATAGCAACGTTATTATACAAAGGAACATTTGATGTAATCGTACTCGAGAGACATCTTAAGTTCCGCGGAACGATTCAAGAATATTCAACATCAATTACGAATCTATACGAAAAAGGGCAAATTGGTGAATATAAACTGACTTTGAAAGAAGTGGAATAATAGAAAAGGGGATTTTCATCTTATGAAATTAAGCATTTTAGATCAGTCTCCCATTTCAACTAATCAAACGGCATATGAAGCACTACAGGAATCAATGAATCTCGCACGCATAGGGGAGACATTAGGATATTCCCGTTATTGGATTGCTGAACATCATGCAATGCCAGGGCTTGCATGCTCTGCGCCCGAGGTAATGTTAGGGTATATTGGGGCAAATACAAAAAATATACGAATTGGCTCTGGAGCAGTTTTATTGCCATACTATAAGCCGTATAAAGTAGCAGAAACCTATCACATGTTATCCACTCTATTTCCTAATCGAATTGATGTTGGAATTGGAAGGGCACCGGGGGGTCCTGCTGAAGCAACAAATGCATTATCGGATAACTATTTGCAACATGTCTATAAAATGCCTGATTTAGTATATGAATTAATTAAATACATAGATAATGAAGGGACCGTAGTAAAGGCTTCTCCGATACCGCAGATTAGTCCTGATCTATGGATGTTAGGTACAAGTAGAAAAAGTGGGGATTTTGCGGCGGAAAACGGTTTAGCCTATAGTTTCGGACAATTTATGAGTGATGAAAACGGAGCAGAAATCGTCCAACAATATCGTCAGTCATTTCAACCAAGGAAAAAAGGCCAAAAACCATACGTCATTATGGCTTTATCAGTAATTTGTGCAGAAACTACTCAAAAAGCAGAAGAAATTGCTTTAAGTTCAATTGTTTGGGAACTACAAAATGAGAGTATGGAAGGAAATAAAGGAGTTCCTTCTGTTGATGAGGCAAAAAAAATTCTATTAAATCTACGTAATCAAAAGTCTATTGAAAGATGTCTGTTGGGAATTCTAAAAATTACACAAGATAATCCACCATCTAAATGGGCATATATACCTCTTCAAGATTTTACACATAATTCTGATATCGACTGGTCAAAAGATATTCCTCAAATTGATCAGCAATTGTATAAGAAGTACGGATTAACCCAAAGTGAAATTGATTTTATTGAAGATAAAGTGAAAGTCATGGACTAACAAATAAAATTTAGGAAAGCTATTATTGCCTCTGTTAATGATTTTCTTAATAGCATATGCTTAAATGAATAATGGTAATTGTTTTATTATGCAAGGAGAGCAGCCTGAATCAAGTATTGAGTGCTGCTCTTTTTATTGGTTGTTAAGATTTATAGCAAGATGTAAAAAATATTCGTGGAATATAAAGGGAATAAATAAATGCTTGGAGAATTTAAGCCCTATAATGGCACACGATTCCTTAGTTTTAGGGCTGTTTCTCATTTGCTTTCTGATATAGGAGAACATGATTTTTTTAAAATGACTCATTTTTTTAAATGAATATATCAAAAATGTATCATAGTTTAGCTTTACAAGAGACGATAAAAATTTAAATTATTATGATTTACCGTCACCATTACCAATTATTTATATTGATTCATTTATTGAAGAAATGGATATTGATCAACTAATAGGAATTATTCCATGGGTAAAAGAGCAACTAAGTACATCAGTCTAACATATGAATTTAGCACAGGTATATAATGCTATTTTGAAGGAGAGATGATGGTGAACGAAACTATACTAAAGAGGATTAGTCAAATAATCATCGAATATGCGAAGATAGGTCAGGTAATAGAGTACAATCAAATAAGCAATAAACTAGGGGGTATAATTTCCCCAATTCGTTTAAATGAACCATTAGGAGAGATAACCAACCGCTGTATACAGTATGGTTTTCCTCCCTTTCAGCTATAGTAGTAAATCAAAAAACTAAGCTTCCTGGGGACGGTTTTTTCACCTGGGTGGCAGCACAAATGGGCTATCCCAACATACCTTATTCAGAATGGGAAGGATTTTATAAGGAACAAGAAGAGAAAGTTTTCGATTGCCACGATTGGGACACTTTTTTACGAAAAGGTTTTGCAATGAAATCAAACAGTGGGAGTTCCAATTCTAATACGATTAATCTTGACGAAATCCTTAAAGCTAAGGATTATTTGAAAGGGAATCAAACGAAGTATTACATACTAACTGTAAAGGATTTTTTGGAAACCCAACAACAAGGTCCCTTTCGATACCATGTATTAATACTGGAAAATGACAAGCTTATTAAACAAAGAACTGTTGAACATAGATCAAAAAAGCAATTGCTAACACCTGCTAAAATAAAAGGTATTCAATTACTGTTAGAACAATTTACACTAATCAACCCAACTGATGTTACCATGGTACATTTTAAACCAGACAGACAAGGACAAGAGTTATGGGAGAAGGAAACTGTAAATAGTTTAGATTCGATGATTAAGGAAGAACGTTTCCGTATTCTTGACTTGATAGTAAAACACGATATAGATGCTGAAAAGTCATAAGACGATTCTTATTATAGGGATGGAAAGATAATTCAGTATTTCGGCACTCGATATGAACGCAATCCTGTAAATAGAGCAAGAGCGATTGAAATCCATGGTACTTCATGCAAGGCTTGTGGATTTAACTTTAAAGAGGTTTATGGTGAGAGAGGAAAAGACTTCATTGAAATACATCATCTAAAACCACTGTTCACCTTAGGAAGAGAATCAGATGTTGATCCAGCGAATGACTTGATTCCTGTTTGTTCAAATTGTCATCGAATGATACATAGAAAAAAAGATGATGTATTAGATATTGGCGAATTAAAAGAAATTATATCTAGGAGCTTAAAAAAATTAAATAATTGCAGATAATGATTGAAGGATTAATGGAAATGAAAATTGCAGTATTATTGAGAAAAACAGAGAATAATAGTCTATTTAGAAAAGTACTATTAAAATTAAGTGCTATTCAAGGAGAGGAATTATATCTGTGTTCTGGAACACTTACTCAAATAACAAATGATCCAATGTTTTTGAAATATGTTAGCCACGGTTTTAAAGGCTTAAAAGGGTCAAAGATAACAACTTTGGGAATGCGCTCGATGGGTGACTGTAAGAATGGTGTAACTTTTGGTAGTTGTAAAAACCAAAAAGTGGGTATTGTAATGCTTGTAAGTATCAACATTTTGTAAATGACTTGAGGACCTATGGTAGCACTACAGGTTTATATAATGTAGATGCTTATAGGGAAGTACAAGATAAATGGCATGCTAAAGTTGCAATAAAAGTTAAAGAAGGAGAACCAATTGCCGCAATAATTGGTAGTAGTAATCTTACTATTCCTGCTTATGGAGAAAAGTGCTTATGTACAGGTGTTAAGACTCATTGTTCAATACATTTTTGGTCGAAGGCTAATAAGTATTTTCCATTTGAGTGTGATGTTCTATTTTGGGATGAGACAAAAATAAAAGGCATGGCACTTCTTCTACCGAGGTTGATGGAGATAGTGTATCTTTTAATGATGATGGGATAATAGTAGCGACCCCTGAAAGGGACGTTAAAAAAGACCTTATTGACCAGCTTAATTCTATTAAGGAATTAATAGGAGATACTACGAAAGTTCATTCATTTTAAGGTTTGTAATTGAAGGAGAGGATGATATACTCCCGTCTCCTTTTATTTTCAAAGCAGTTACTAATAATTAATTTACCCTATCCAACGTTACGGTGAACCATATTACCACTTAAACTAGTTCTAAATCTATACTTTAATTTGCGAAAAACTATGAAGACAATAATATATTTAAAAAGGTGCTCAGTAATACATAAGAGCACCTTCTTTGTATTTATGTAACTTTATGTAAAATCACTAGTTCTTTTGTTATAATAAAAGTAATATTTTGTCGGTAGGTGAAAAGGATGGCCGTTACAGTTCCGGAAACGATTAGGAGCAGTGCTACTTCTGGTGAGAGGATTTTGTTCCGCACTTTGAAGGAGTATTTGCCGGATGATTATATAGTGTATTTTGAACCGGAGATCCAGGGGACTAGGCCGGACTTTGTGATTATTGGTCCTGATCTCGGACTGATTGTGCTCGAGGTAAAGGATTATACTAGAAATACATTGTATCAGTTGAATAAGGATGAGTGGACAATCAGAGATACTGGGGGAAATCTTCATAGTGTGAAGAGTCCGCTTAAACAGGCAAGAGATTACGTGTTTAAGATAAATGATGTGTTGAAGAAGGATAAGAATCTGATCCAAACGGAAGGGAAACATCAGTTTAAATTAAAATTCCCTTATGGCTATGGCGTAGTTTTTACACGTCTCAACCAAAAGCAGGTTTTAGAGGACGGGATCTATTCTATCATTGATCCGGACAGCATGCTTACACGGGAAGAGATAGATCCGGATTATGGGGAGTTCTCGGAGGAAGTGCTTGCCGAGAAATTAATTAACATGTTCCAAGTACCTTTCAGGTTGAGAGAGCCGCTTACATATGAAGAAATTAATACGATTAGGTACTATCTGTTTCCAGAGGTCCGGATTGGTGCTGAATTTAAAGAGCCTGTTCCTTACCAGGATCAGCTGCTTCTATCTTTAAGGGATATCAAAACAATGGATTTCCACCAAGAGAACATGGCTAAACAAATCGGAGATAAAAACAGGCTTATTCGAGGAGTAGCAGGCAGCGGGAAAACCATTATTCTGGCGAGTAGAGCAAAGATGCTCGCAAAACAGAACCCTAACTGGAAAATCTTGATTTTGTGCTATAACATATCACTCTCCCAAAATATCGCGCAAATAGTAAGAGCTATGGCGTTGGAGCCTGATAATCTATTTGACTTTCATTTTGGTGATGGGGAAATACAGATCCAGCCAACTCCTAGGAATATTGAAGTGAGAAACTTTCATCAGTGGTTGAAAAATGACCTAAAGATGAGTGAGGGAATCATCGATACATATATCGAGAAGTTAGAGAAAGGAGAAGCAATTGCTCCTAGATATGACGCTATACTTATTGACGAAGGACAGGACTTTGAAGCAAGCTGGCTGCATCTCGTCAGTTTATGTCTAAACCCTGACACCAAAGCTCTACTTCTTGTAGAAGACCGTGCTCAAACAATTTACCCAAGAAAAAGAAGCTATCTCAAGGACACAGGTCTGGATTTCCGTGGTAGATCGAAAATACTGAATATCAATTACAGAAACACCTCTCAAATTGTGGATTGTGCTTGGGAGTTCTTTCAAAAGAATTCCTCGCTACAAAACAAGGTGGTAGTGGGTGAAACAGAAGGCGTAGAGATTATCTCACCGAAAAGCACGAAACGTAAAGGCCCAGAACCAGCCATCTTGAAAGCAGAAAGCTTTGCAAAAGAAATGCAGATTATCGCAAGGCAAATACAACAGCTTCACCAAGTGCGGAAAGTTCCGTATTCTGAAATGCTCATTCTATATCGAGTTAAAAGAACACATAAAGCAGACATAATCGGTACCATTCAAAGAGCTCTCCAAAAAGAAGGCATCCCCGCAAGATGGATAACAGAAAACGAAGCCAGCAAAAGAGCTTTTAATAGAGAAGAAGAGACAGTGAAAATTAGCACAATAGACAGTAGCAAAGGACTGGATTTCCAAGCAGTGTTTATTGTGAAAGCGGATACCATGCCATTCCCGCTTGAGAAGGATAAGGAGCGGGAAGTGTCGTTGATGTATATTGGGATGACAAGGGCGAAGGAGTATTTGTGTATTTCTTATTCTGGGGAGTCGGAGTTTACTTCTTATTTTGAAAGGTGGAAGAAAGAGAATATGTTAGTAGGTGTTGGGAATAGAGACAAAAGGATTGAGAGTAGTAAGTGATTCTTTTGCTTACCATAGCTAATTGAAATTGTATGTATCTTTTTAAATATAGAATAGTAAAAAGAGCGATCCATAAATTGGACTGCTCTTTTTACTATTTTTGTATATTTTGATCTAAACGAATTAAGATAACTTTGATACAATAATAGTTATATTACAATTTTATAACATTTTTTTTACGTTAGGTGTGGGGATAGGATGCAAGATTATATTAAGCTGCCAACTATTGTTGATAAAATAGAGGAGATTCAAAGTGAACGTATTAGAAAGTTCATTAAGCAGTGTAAAATAGAAGGGAACAAGCTTTCTATCGATTACTTTAGAGCCTTGTTCCAGAGCAATCGAGCAGAATTTATGGTACTTATGGATGAATTAGCTATTCGTGGCTTTACATTCCATACAGTAAAGAGCAATAATTTACTGCCAAACTATTCAGATAAACTATCTAGTTTTTTAGAGGTTACGAGCGATGGAGTAGCTTATAAAAACCTCGATCTTAAACTCTTGGGGATTGTGGGAATGTTTAATAGGTTCAATGTGGAGAGTGATCTGTTTTTTCATAAGATTCCATTGCAGAGGTTCACTCATTTAAATGCCAGTATTAATTTGGATATAGTGAAGAAGGAGTTTGAAAAGGTCGGGTTCAGTATAGTCGGAGACACGAATGAAGATACAGATCAGGGTGCAAGTTCTCCTATTGTATATAAGGATGATGAATTGAGTGAAACGACAGTGGTAAAAGATGAAAAAGGAAACTATGGCTTCACAGTGGATCACATTTTTGAACTCAATAAATATCTTTCCTTTAAGCGATATTGTCGTAAACAACAAATAAAGTTTATACATGAAATAACAGAAGAGGATATTGAGAATTATGCACAGTCTAATGGTGTAGGTATGAAGAAAGTTACAGATGTTCGTGAAATGCTAGAAGAAATAAATTATTGTTTGTCAACTAGAACCTTTAAGGGCAGAAGTGATTTGCCAAACCAAGAAGAACCCGCTTTGGTAAGTAAGTATTCTGGATCTGTTCCTGTTGTGGAGGTATTCGCAGAAAATAAATTTAATATATTTCGTAATTATTGTTCTATAAACAATCTTGAAACAGTAGGTGATATACAGTCTGTTCACATAGATAATTTCAGGAAGACACCTGGAGTCGGGAACAAGAGGTTCAAAGAAGTATTGGAAGTTATGGAAGAGTATGAGACTGGTAAATGGCAGGATCAAAAAGTAGATTTTACAATCTGTGAACTTTATGAAGATCTTAAGCAATTAAAGGTGATACATATCCTTGAGGCTTTTAAATTTGAAGTGAAAACAGAGAGTCCGATCACACTAGGAGAACTAAATGGGAAAAAACGTGTAGAAATTATTGACTTTGATAGTGAAATAATAATGAATCTTCAAAGGAAGCTAACCAATGTAATAAAACCTGAAAACGTTGGTGAAAAACTTTCAAAAGAACTTAAGGATAACGAGTATAAAATTATAAAGTTTCGATTTGAAGAAAAATTAACACTTGAAGAAACTGGACTGCATTTTTCAGTGACAAGGGAAAGGATTCGCCAAATTGAAGGGAAAACTTTAAAAAAAATAAAACGGATTTTAGATAATATTTCATTTTATACCGTTGTTTCCTTAGTTTCCCAAACCAAGACATATATTTCAAAGGATGAATTACTTCACGTTATTGGAAGAGAAAACTCATTTTTAATAGAAATTTTACAACAGGAGCATACAAAAATTATCTATTTTGAAAAGCTTGATGCTTTTTTCTTCAATTCAGAAAAGAAAATGAAGTTTGAAGCATTAGATGAATTCTTTGAAGATCTACCAACAATCTTCTCATTAGAAGATTATAAGTCTTTGCTAGAAGAAACGTTGGAGGAAATAGGGGTAGAAGAACCATCAACTTCTTTGATTGAAAAATTAATAGAAAATTATGGGTTCAATCGTTATGGTGAATTATACTCCCGTACAAAATTCAGTCTTCCTAATGTCTTAGAAATTCTGTTTAAAGATTATATTAAAAAGCCACTTCGTATAGAAGAAGAGGAAGTAGAACTTTTACGGAAATTGGCATTTAAACACTTGAATTATAAAATTGAATCTTCTGTAAGAGGAATTGATGCACGGTTAAGAGACTGTCCAAATATTATGTTAGTTGATCGTTCTACCTTTAAATGGTTTGATCCAGAAAAATTTGATCAATCCATTATTACCAAAGTAGATGAATATTTATCCGAACGGCTTGATGAGGTTAATGTTGTAAATATAGAAGAAGTTTTTGAAAAATTTAAAGTAGAATTAAGCTTTATAGAGGTTCGTACTAAACTTCACTTATATTCTCTTGTACGATATTTCTTGGACGAAAAGTATGTTATTGGTAAAGGAAATACATTAAATATTTTTAAAGACAACACAGATAAATTGTCAGTGGAAGAAAGTTTGTTAAAAGCAATAAATTCATTAGGTGGTTATTGCGATAAAAACCAGCTGCAGGAAAAGCTCCTATGGCAAATGTATAAAATTGATTTGGGGATATCAGCATCAAGGAGTATTTTACCATGGGGTAGAAATCAAGTTATTTCGTTTGAAAGAATTGGTTTAACGGATGTAGAAATAGAGGGACTGATTTCCATAACAAAAGCAATGCTAAAGGATGGATTTACAACAACTGGTATTTTATATAGGGAAATAATGTTTAGTCCTTCCCTTTCTCAGATTATCAGTCAAAAGGGTGTAGATGATCCGTGGAAACTTTCCTCTATTCTCAAAATTATTATGCCTGAGCTTAGAGGACATACAAACTTTATTTATATGGAAGGCAGTACTTTTACAAGTATTGAAGAGGTGGTGGTCCACCATTTTCAAGAAGAAACCGCAAGGAAAGAGTTGCATACCTTTGTGGTTGAATTTGGCTACAAGGATGTTATGGCCTCTAATATTCTTAAGAGACTTTTGGATCGCGAACTTTTTGTAGAAATCGATATAGATAAGCTCTATCCAGGGAATAAGTTTCAGATTTCGGAAGATGCAGTACATGAATTGTTAAAGTTAGTGGAAGAATTTCAAGGCCAATCAGCATATGTTCCATTAAGTAAAATAAGAGGCTATAAAAGAAGGCTGCCGCAAATAGACTATCGCTGGAATCCATATTTGATGAAAACCATCCTTTTGAAAAATGGTTATCGTCAAATTACAAAGATAATGAGTGATTATCGCTACGATAAAATAGTGTTGGTAAAAGAGGAAAGTCCTTTAAAATCATTTGAAGAATTAGTTCACTATGTGTTGAAAAATAAATATGAAGGTAACATGCATCAATCTCAAGTATATGATTTCTTAGTGGAAGTAGGTATCCTCCGTGAGCAGGAAAGTGTATACAACAAAGTACTTCCTCACGAATTGAAGGATGTCGATAACCTTGTCAATGTAGATAGTTTAGGAATAGTTACATTAAGGTAGGCTGATAAAATGTCGTTACAAGAAGTAGATTTGAAATATAAATATAGGTCGGATAATGACAAGATTCATACAGACTTTTATGATAAATGCCTGCATAAGGCTTCTCAATACGACCGGGCTGTTGGATACTTTACAAGTAACAGTCTAAGCTTAATAGCAAAAGGGTTGGAAACTTTCTTTGAAAAGGAAGGCACCATTAGAATGATTGTGAATCCTCATCTAACATACGAGGACGTAGATGCAATAGAACTGGGTTATAAAGCGAAGTACGATGTGATTTCACGGGCTTTGCTACGCCAAATTGAAATGAGTGAGGAATCCATTCGAGAAGATGCTCTCAATACTTTGGCCTGGCTTATTTATCAAAATAAATTGGAGATAAAGGTTGCTTTTACAAATAATAATAGCCTTTATCATGAGAAGTTTGGTATTTTTCATGACGAACAAGGGAACCGTGTTGCATTTTCAGGCTCAGCTAATGAAACAGTTGGCGGTATGCAAAATAATTTTGAAAAGATAGATGTATTTTGGCGTGAAAATGATATGGAGAGAATTGAAGATATGGTTGTGGATTTCGAGAATCTGTGGAGTGATAAAACCAACGGATTAACCATTGTCGAAATTCCGGATATTCTGAAAGAAACGATCATTGCATATAAAAAGGGGGGGACACCCATAAAGCCGCCTAAACAATTAATTAAGCCGCGTCCATATCAACAGGAAGCGATTGATGCTGTGGTAAACAATAACTGGAGTGGGATTTTGGAAATGGCAACTGGAACAGGAAAAACTATTACTAGTTTACTAATTTCCAATGAGTTCTTTCAACAAAGAGGGAGAATATTTCTTATAATCATCGTCCCTTTCACACACCTAGTTGGTCAGTGGGAGAAAAATTGTCAAGATATGACTTATAAAAATATTACGAATTGCTTTGGTGCAAAAAAATCGTGGGTGCACAAACTTCAAACAGATGTAAGAGATTTTAACTTAGGCCTTATTGAAAAGCATGTAGCCATTACCACTTACAAAACAGCTTCCTCTCCAGAATTCAACCAACTCATCGCGAAGTTAAGAGGGAAAAGTTTTTTAATTGCTGACGAATGTCACTATTTTGGCGTTAAGAGTTTACGGGATAACATGTTTGGAGACATAGAGGCGAAACTGGGACTTTCGGCTACTCCTGATCGTTGGTGGGATGAGGAAGGGACCAGTTACATCGAAGAATTTTTCGGATCGACTGTATATGAATATGATATGAAAATGGCAATTGATAATGGTGCCTTAACAGAATATATATACACACCATATGTTGTGGATATGACAGATGAAGAGATAGGTGACTTTGAGAAACTGACAAAGCGTCTGATCCATTTATATAGTGATGAAAAAGCGAACAAAGAGGAAATTAGTGAAGTTAATCGTAAAAGAAGCTTACTTATAAGTAAAGCGGAACGTAAAAAAGAGCTGCTGTTTTCTATCTTTGCTGGAAAGGAGAAGGAAGAGGTTTCTCATACGCTTGTTTACTGCGCACCAGGTGAAATAAACACTATAACGGGCGAACTTTCCAGCATGGGTTATCGAGTGCACCGCTTTGATTCTAAGGTACCTCTTGATGAAAGAGAGAAGATACTCGAAGCCTTCGATCTTGGTTCTATTCAAATTTTGGTCGCAATTAAATGTCTAGATGAAGGGGTGGACGTACCAAGTACAAAGGTTGCGTATTTCCTTGCAAGTACATCTAATCCTAGGGAATTTGTTCAAAGAAGAGGGCGAATCTTAAGGAAGTATCCCAATAAAAACTTAGCACAAATTTATGATTTCATTGTACTTCCTAGTAATGCAAGTGACCAAATGTATAAATCTATTGCATCCAAGGAATTGCCTAGATTCGCAGAGTTCTCACGATATGCTATTAATAACTTTAATGCGCGTGATGTGGTAGGAAAAGAGTTAAAAAAATATTCGTTAGAGTATTTGATGGACAAGCTCCCTTGGGAAGTATATCGAGAGTTTAAAAAAATGGAGGTTTTTGAATGAGAATTAATAAAGATTTAAACGAAAAGATTGAAGGGTTCTCAGGCGACCTTTCTTATTTAGCAAAATTATTGCTAAAGGAAGTTGAAGCTGGAAAAAAATCTAATACTCAAATTGAAGCCATGCTACGTGAAGAGATTCGTGAGATTGTTATGGAGGATGAAGCCTGATGAAGTTATTAGAGATTTCGTTGAAAAACTTTAGACAGTTTTATGGAGAACAGACTATTGAGTTTTCCCATGGTGATAAAAATATTACCATTATTTTTGGAGAGAATGGAAAAGGGAAAACCGGTATCTTCCGTGCACTTATGTTTGGTTTATACGGCAGCACACATATACAGCAGGACAATCCTCGAGAAAGAATTCACTTGGTAAACTTCCTTGCTCTGGAAGAAAACTTAAATATGCCTGTTGAAGCAAAAGTAAAAGTTACTTTTGAATATCATAGTCAGAAATATATTTTAGATAGAACAGTAGTCGGCTTTAAAACTGGAGAAAAAATTGAAGAACGCATCCAGCAAACAGAATTAAACATTGTTGATTCTCTAGGAAACTACTCTGCAGATCCAATAACAGATAAAGATGAAATTGCTAGAACTATGAATGAAATCCTTCATGAAAGCATTAAGGACTTCTTCCTGTTCGATGCGGAAAAAATCGAAACACTAGCAAAGAGTGATACAAAGGTAAAAGAGGAAGTTAAAAACGGAATTGTAAAGCTGCTTCAAATTGATAAAGTGGAAAATGCGATTTCCATCCTTAAGAAGCTTCAAAGCTCCGAAAAAAAACGTGTGCTTGATGGCTCTAAAAACTTAGATTTAACTCGCAAACAAAATGAAATTGACGAATTAAAGACTTCAATTACTAACATGGAAGAGCGCATTAAATTGAAAGAAAGCAATAAAGTGTCATGTGCGCAGGAAATAGCAGAGATTGAAAGCAAACTTGCAGAAAACGAAGATGTAAGACGAATTCAGGAAAAGCACACAGCAACCAAGGAGAAAAAGAGTGTGCAGCAAAGACTGGCTAAAAGCAAGCAAGCGGAAATAAAAAACGACTTAGTTCGCAACGGATTTAACCTTGTGATGAAGGAAAGCTACTCATCTGTGAAATCCTACTTAGATCAAATCCTAGTGGACCAAAAGGATTTAATTCCAATTGAAGTCATTGAAAAGTCATTACGTGACAAAACGTGTGCATGCTGTAATAACGATTTACAAGTACATCAAGAAAACATGCATCATATTGAACAGCTTAGACAAAATTACAAGCGTTCGGAGTTAACGCCGCTTATCTCCCTTATTTCTTCTGGCATCCATGATTTCTCTTTAGAAGAAGAAGAGATCATGGATGTCATTAATCAAAAGCTTGTTGAATTTAGAGAAATTAAACAAGGAATTGATGATATTGATAAGCAGCTTCAACAATTTAACGCAGAAATTCAAGGTAAAGCCCAGGAGCAAGAAAACCTAAAACAGCTTGAGTCTACCTTACAAAGTAAAAAAGAAATGTTACATTCACTTGGGGTAGAAATCGAAAGCCTAAGATCTCAAATCAAACAAAAAGAGAAAGATTTAGAGGCTCAGGAAAAGGCCTTTAATCGATTACTACGTGAGAATGAAAGTTTACGTATTGACGCCAAGGTGTTACAAATCATTGATGATTTAAAAGACAATTTTGGAAAAGTATTCAATGAGTACAGTGATGAAATGAGACATAAGTTAACAACTGAAACAACCTTAATTTTCAAGGAGTTAATCGACCGTAAAGATAAGGAACTTATTAATCGAATTGACATTAATGAAAAATACGAGATTAATATTATCGGTTGGGATGGCGTGGATATCACGCAGGATATTTCGCAAGGTCAACGGCAGGTAGTAGCACTATCCTTTATCACTTCCTTAGCTAAAGTAGCATCTGGTGGTTCTGCGGATATCAACTTCCCGTTGTTCATGGATACTCCATTTGGAAGAATTAGCGGTAACAACCGTGACCATTTAATTGATAACATACCTAACCTAACGTCTCAATGGATTCTTCTTTTGACAGATACAGAGTTATCTAAAACAGAGGAAATGCGTTTTAAATCTACAAACAAATTAGGTAAATGGTACAAGCTGGACCAGATTACTACAGGTCATTCTAAAATAGTACCAATGAATATTAAGGAAGCAATGGCAACGAGGGGGTAAATCATGGATTTTTTAATGGACCAAGCCATCTTATATACGAGTAAAAAATATGAAGAGATCTATATTCAATTTAAGGAAAAGTACGATATCAAGTACCAGGATCTTTTCTTGCTTTGTGCAAGCATTGGATTCAAAAAAGATCGCCAAAAGAATATTGGAGAGCAAGGAAGAGAGTTCCGTACCAACTATTTAAACTCTAAGCAAAAAGCAACGGCTTATTCTATCATCTTAAGTGATCTTGAAATTGGTAAGAACATCGAAGCCTTTGAAGGTTCTGAATTTCGTTTAAAGGCTCGTAAAAAGCTAGAAGCTTATGCCGAGGGAGGCATGGAGATTATAGTCGAGGAAGTATTCGGACACCGTTTTGATGGTAACCGTTTGGACTCACAGTATGGAGAGTATGATGTAGATGTTTTAAGTTATGTGTATGGAGATGCAATGGAAGTGCCGTTTTAATATATTTTAGAGGCTGTTTGAAAAGTCAGTGGAAATTGACTGTCATACAGCCTTTTTTACTTGATTCTCCTTTATAGCAGGGAAATGTTGTTTTTTTGTCGAAAATGATAATAAGAGATAAATAGGAGAAGGAGATTACATAATTGCTAACAAAAATATTACTCGAACTATTAAACAAAGTTAATACCATCCACACATTAACCTCCAATCGACCAAATAAAATAGTCCGAACTGATTCTAACGGAATTTATGTAGAATCCGAAGCTTCCAGAAGAAAATTTGAAAATAATGAAGTCACTGATCCTCATGCATACATCCCTTTCGAGTTCTTAACCACCGCATGGGAAGAATTTATCCAAAGAAGAATGGTTTCGTCTAATGATTTCACCAAAACTAGAGGTAGATCCTCCTTTATAATGGCTTTGTTTGCAAAGCTTCCATATATAGAAGTAATGAAAGAAACAACTGGAACGAAGATAAAGCTTAAAGAATTTAAAACGGATCAGCTTCCTTGTGAACAATTTCATAAGGTAATGCGATTTTTAGATCATGTCACAGAGGGTACCTATGATCCTCTAGCTTTAAGCAAACAAGCAAAAAATGATAACGAATATAGAATTCTTTCAAGAGCAAGGCAGGATTTAAGGCTTCTCGGTTTGTTAAATGATGCAAATCAAATAAGTGAGAAATTCCATGCCTATGAGGCCTCGTCTCATAAACTAGCATTTATTAAAGACCTTGTACTTGAAAAAGAATATTTTCAGATAGCTCTTTTTGTTCTGCAGCTCTTAGAAGCTTACCCCAAAAACGAAAAGAAAGTTGCTCTTATTGAGTTAGGAATGCTAATTGTACGCAACTCTCAGGGTGAAAATTTGATGGTGGAGTCGGTTGCTAAGGAACGAACACATAATCTCCTAATGTGGCTAGAAAAACTAGAAGTAATAAATAGTAACTGGGTACCTATAGAAGAGATAACTTTGGAGGAATACACAGTGAGTACTAGATTAAGAGATCAATTCTTGCATATCATGAACAATTACCCACAAGCCAAAACCCAACCTTTTGGAGGGCATGAATTAGGTTCCTTCGTACGTAACGATATTACAGACGAGCTAAAAAAGCTACCGTTTGTTAATGGCCAATATGTAGTAACTGGCTCCGTTGGCCAAGGGAACTGGGCTAGTGTTCCTTGGATTGCCATAATGAATAAGAAGGTTACCATCTCCACTCAAAGAGGGTACTACATTGGATATTTGTTTAGTGAGGATCTGCAGGAGCTCTACCTGACGTTTGCGCAGGGTGTTACGGAAACATCCAAGGAAGAAATGCTAAGAATTAAAAAGGCTATTAGAAGTGAAATTGGGATGGATGACCGGTTTCAAAAGGATGATAACATCTATCTTGGACCTTCCAAACGAGCAAGAGACTATGCTGTCTCTACTGCAGTGTATGTGAAATACAAGCTGGAGGATTTCCCTTCTGAAGAGGTAATAGTAGGAGACCTAGAAAAAATGGTGAGGTACTATGAGGAGTTTATTAGTTTAAATGAAGGTATTAACTATAAACCAACTGATCCACCTAAAGTTATCGCCATGCCAAAGGCTGATTATTTGAGCAATCAGGCACTTGTGGAACACATTTATCAATACATAAAAATTAAGGGATTCTATTATGAAAAGGAAGAAATAATTAATCTTTTCCTATCTTTAAAGACAAAACCCTTTGTCATTATTTCAGGTATTTCTGGAACAGGGAAAACCAAAATTATTGAGTGGTTTGCTGAAAGTGTTGGTGCAACCGAAGAAAATGGGCAAATCACTTTAATTCCTGTGAGACCGGACTGGAGCGATGGTTCTGATCTAATTGGCTATAAGGATATTAAAGGTGATTTTGTGGAAGGGCCTTTAACGAAAGTGATGCAAAAGGCTCTCGATAATCCAACCAAGCCTCATTTTGTTCTTTTAGATGAAATGAACCTTGCACGTGTAGAGTATTACTTTAGTGATTTGCTTAGTGTGATGGAGAGTAGGAAATGGAAGGATGGGGAGATTGTTTCCTCGGAGATTTTGAACAGTTCAATGGTGGGGAGGTCTATTGGTTTTCCTGAGAACATGTACATTGTTGGTACGGTTAATATGGATGAAACAACTCACCCTTTTAGCAAAAAGGTATTAGATCGTGCGAACACCATTGAATTTAATCGTGTGCAGTTGGATTATTTGGACTTCTTGCAAGGGACCACTGAAGCTATGGATCCGAAGAATATTGAAAATGGTATGCTTCGTGCTGACTATCTTTTTCTAAAAGACCTCGCCTCCAAGCATATGGAGTTAATAAAGGAGACCTCTTTGATGTTAGTCGGAATTAACGAAGCTCTAAAGCCACTTGGCGCGCAAGTTGGTTACCGTGTTCGTGATGAAATCTGCATGTATCTTGCCAATAACCAGGAAGGAAAGTTGTTTTCGCAGGAGGATGCTTTTGATTATTGTTTAGTTCAGAAAATCTTACCGCGAATTTCTGGTAGTGACAGTAGAGTCGAACACACGATAAAGGAATTATTTAAACTCCTTACCAACCAAGAGTTATCAGAGGACATAGAGGATTATACGGCGTACATCAAGCTCTCCAAGTATCCGCGTAGCACAGAAAAACTTGTGGAGATGTATAGGAGGTTAACGCACGATGGCTTTACCTCTTTCTGGATTAGCTAAAGGTGATGTGGAATTGGTCAAGATTGAAACTGCCGACTTTTCTTTGGTGATTAAAGGAAAGCCTTATCATGAGCGGTATATCGGATTACAGCAATATCGCAATCTTGATTTCCACGATGAAATGCAGTTCAGGGTAGTAGGGGACCATGAAGAGGTAAAGGTTTTTGATGTTGAAACTTTGGAGCTGGTAGACCTTCACACCCACCGTCCGATCTTCTTTGAAAATGGTGTGTACACGGTTATGGTGTCTCCCAAAAATGGTAAGGAATTGACTTTCTATCATGAGCATCCAGTTTTTCGGAACGCGATTGACCGCGTGGAATTTGGACAGTCTTATGTTTTGCTAGGAAATTTACACTTTCAAAATGAAATCGGCTATTCTACATTTGAGATTAGAGAGGGAAAACGAACTTTGCTTGAGGTAACGATGGAGGTTTTCCCGACTAAGCTCAATTATAAGGAGGATTACCAGAAGCTTTTAGAGGAAGTGAACGATGAGATCTACAATCTGGCCTTTCACTTTTTAAAGAAAACATTCCTTAGTGCGCAAACGAAATTAGAAGGTTCACCATCTCCTGCTGAATTTTTCCGTTTGATCACGGTTTATTTTGACGCTTTCCTAAAAGCTGTCGAGCAAATTGAGCGGCAGCCTCATCATAAGCTAGTCAAGACCCATGAAATAGTCAGAGGAGACCGAATTAAATCGCTCGATGCAAAAGGACGAAATTATTTGCGGAAGAACAGCCACCTTTTCCAAGAAGTAAGCCATGGCATCCCAATTGGGGACAAACAATTTATGCCGAGTAAAGGAATGACCGTTAATAAGCAAATCACCTTCCATACACATGAAAACCGTTTTGTGAAATGGATGATGACGCGGCTCACTAGTAAACTCGAAGACTTACTTTCTAGGTTCAGAAATAATCGCTGGAACAAGTCGGATCAAGACCCTGAGTTAGTAAAAACCATAGAGGGAATGAAGCGCTCTCTCACAAGGAAACTTAGCAACCCTTTCTGGCGAGAACTTACACTACCAGATAGAACCGTTCAAAGTCTCGTCATGCAGCTAGCACCTGGCTACCGTGATGCCTATCAGATCTACCTAACCGTCTCCAAAGGCCTAGCCCTACAAAATGGCATGTACAAAATGTCAGTGAAGGACGTGGCAACGCTTTACGAGTACTGGACTTATCTAAAATTAGGTCAAATTCTCAATAAGAAGTACGAGATGATAAGCCAGGACATCATCAAAGTGGACAGAAAAGGCCTTCATGTAAGTATGGAAGGTAGCCGCAAAGCAATGCGTGTATTTAAGCATCCAGTTACCAAAGAGCGCATTACCCTTACCTATCAAAAATACGAAGGCAATCTTCCGACCATTGCGCAAGTTCCAGATACAATGCTCAGCATTGAGAAAAAAGGAGAAAGCTACACCTTCAACTATGTTTTTGATGCAAAATATAGAATAGACTTCGCGCTAGAGGGTAGCTACTACGGAAAGAAATATCGCGCTCCTGGTCCAATGGAAGAAGACATTAACACGATGCACCGATATCGGGACTCTATAGTTTCCGAGCATAACGGACCTTACGAGCGAACTGCATTCGGCGCCTATGTCCTTTTTCCATGGAACGAAGAACAGGTCTACCAGGATCATCACTTCTATAAAAGTATTGGGAAAGTGAATATTGGAGCACTTCCTTTCTTGCCGAATACCACCGACCTTGTGGAACGGTTTATTGAAAATCTCATTGATAAGAGTCCTGAGGATATTCAGAAGGAAGGCATTTTACCAAGAGGGTCTTTGCAAAAGTGGCAGGAGAGCGTGGAGGAGAAGGTACTGGTTGGAGTGGTTTCATCAGAGGAGCAATATGCGCGAGCTATAAAATCAGCCAAGTACTCGCTAGCTGCTTCTGTTTTAAGAAAGGGTTGGCAGGAGGCTCGGTATGTTGCACTCTACCTAACAAAAGAAGTCGGCATGGAAAACGGTTTTGTCTGCTATGGCAAGGTGAGTGATGTGGAGCTTTCTGGAGACACAGTAACATTTTCAGTTGAACACTGGTCAAGGTTGAAGAATATTATAGTGCCTGTAGGTTATGGCTTTGCTCATTATATGCTGACCACCTTAAGAAGTCTGGAAAACTCTACTGAATTACCGGAGTTGTTCATGAAATCCGAAGAAGAGAAGGTTGTTTGGCAGATGCTAAGGCGAGTGTCTGATCAAATTCATATTGAGCTGGATGATCAAAGAATGGATCAGGCAGAGCGCGTTGCGAAGTACACCATTAAAGATGCGACGGTTAATTTTGATAGGGAAAGTGAAGTTGTGGAGATATTGAAGGCAGGCATGGTGCAGGCAGTAACTTTTGAGGAGTTTAAAAGTGACCGCGTGAAATTGTTTAGGTATCTGGTTGATTGACTGTTTTTTTAGGAGGAATGCTAATGCCGGTTTACAACAAGCTAGTCAGGGATAAGATTCCGCAAATAATTGAAGGAACAGGAAAGAGGTATACCTATAAAGTTTTGAGTGATGAAGATTACATAAAATATCTTAAGTTGAAGAGCTATGAGGAACTTGATGAGTACTGTGCAGCAGAGACGAATGAGGGAGCTGTAGAGGAGCTTGCGGATCTTTTGGAAATTGTTCGGGCGCTAGCAGGGTACCACGGATCTTCTATAGAAGAAGTTGAAGAGGTTCGTCGGGAAAAGGAAGAGAAGCGTGGTGGGTTTAAAGAGAAGGTATTCTTGGTTGAGGTGGAAGATTAGTGTTGGTAAAAAGATATGTCTAGGCATGTCTTTTTGTTGTGGAAAATAAAGGATAATGTAGAACTTTGTAGAATGTTAATAGGATAACTTTTTGAAATGATTTGGAGGATCACATGAGTATAGATTTAATGTTTCAAATGCCCAATCCAGTGAAAATAACAGGAAGGTCATCAAGTATAACAAATGCTTTTGTAAATGGCATTATCCCTTGCATTATGCCTAAACAAGAAGAGATCAATGAAGTTTTAAGAATCTTAGATATGGAAGGCGATGCGAAGTGTGCCTACTGTAGAAATCCACATACTGAATGGGATCATTTTCGACCTTTAATAATGAAGAAAAGGCCAACTGGATACATATCAGAAATACATAACCTAGTTCCTGCATGCGGAAAGTGCAATCAATCAAAAGGAAACAAGCATTGGAAAACTTGGATTATTAGCGATGCGAAGCTATCACCAAAAACACGAGGTATTGCCAATTTAGATAGAATTATCCAGAGTTTAGAAAAATATGAAGCTTGGAGTAATCCGACAATGATCGATTTTGAAGAGTTGGTTGGCAGGAAACTTTGGGAAGATCATTGGAAAAACTGTGAAAGACTTCATCAATTAATGCAAGAAAGTCAAATTCTTTCCGATCAAATAAAGAATAAGATTGCTCAAGGTATTGTGAAGAAAGAAAGGGGGAAAGTTGTAGCCCCACCACTAGATCCCACTAAAGTTTCGGAGAACAATAAGCTTAAAATTGGAATTATTGCACAAACCCAATTAAGAGCTGTGCTTGAAAGTAACAGGATAAGTGAAGACGTTATTCAACTACTACAAACCAATAACTACTCAAAGAGAACATTTAATTTAAACTTCCCTGTGCTAAAAGCTATTGATCACTCGCAAAATTTAATTAACCAGAAAAGCGATGGTAAAGGTTACAGCAGGTATTATAAGAAGCCAATTACTATTAATAGTGCTACATACTTATTATGCTCTCAATGGTATGAGAAGGATAGAGAGTATCTGGTAAGGTGGATTAAATCCATCCACAAAGATTCGGCAGGAAGCTAACTATTATTCTTCCTTCTTAATTCTAAAAAGTTATTATGAAAAGAGGATTTTAAAGTGGAAACTGCTCATATTAATTGGTACGGCCCTTATAGCCTTCAGCATTTCTTTACTAAAGAGATTTCTACTAATTATGGGGTTTATGCGATATATAGGATCTATGGTAATAAGCAAACGCTTTTGTATATTGGAAAAACAACAAGGAGCTTTTGGCAGAGGATAAGTGAGCATGATAAGAAGTGGTTTTGTAATATAAAAGGTAGAATTATCATCAGAGTTGGAGTATTAGTAAACTCTGAGGGTGGTAGATTCTCTGCCAAAAGGCTATCAGATGTAGAGTCCTTATTGGTACTTTGGCATCATCCTTGTGAGAATACAAGCTGCACTAGATATTATTCAGGTAGAATGGCTTTAGAAGTAGTGAGTCACGGAAGAAGGGGATTAATTGACAGAGAAGTTTCAACAGAAAAATTAATTTGGGCTTAGTATGGGAATCGAATCCTTATGCAACAAAACTGACCTTCCTGCTGGTTGGGAATTCCCTTTGTTATTAAAGTAAGTATATATATTAAATAATTGAGGAAGGAGGCACAAAATGAACAAGCGTGACTACTTGGTAAAGACCTTCTCACGTACGAAAAGGAAGGATTACGAAAACTATATTTTAACGGCAATATGGCATAAGTTGGACAATATTAATATAAAGCCTGTGAGTCAGCAGTATGTAAAGCGAGAAAATGGTAACCATGCGTTAATGGACCTTTATTTTCCTCAGTTACATATTGGTGTGGAGGTAGATGAGGCATACCATAACAGTAATCAAATAGCGGATAACTTGCGAATGGATGATATTATTACGGCGGTCAATGAGGAAGCGATTGAGGATTTTTTGTGCCTGAGAATTGACGCTACTCAAAGTATAGAAGAAATAAAGGAAAGAGTAGCAGATATCGTTGAGGTAATCCAGGAAAGGGCTGCAGTTGCCCCAATGAAATGGTATACATATGAAGAAGAGCTAGAACTGTTAAAGCAGAAAGAAAATCTATCTATTTATGATGACGTTTCTTTTATGAACATCAAGGATATAGCCAATACTTTGTTCGGGAAGAATGCGAAAGCGTATCAGAAAAGCTATTTTAGAATAAATGACAACATGTGGCTATGGTGTCCAAAGCTATCAATTGTGATTAATGGAGAAACTAAATCAATGGCTGGGGGATGGATTAACTTCCTGGGCGAAGATTGGTCTTATATTGACGAATCCCACCAGGATCAAGAGATTGTAGAGACAAGAAAACTTTCTTATCAGAAGGAAATAAACCAAAATTCTAAAAGAGCTGTATTTGCTAAATACAAAGACAACTTGGGTTTTAACCGCTATCGTTTTGTTGGGATATTCCAATGTATCGGTTTATCACCAAAAGGGAATAACCTCATTCGATATATACGAGTAGAAGATAAGCTGAAGATTGAAAAGGCGGTAAAGTGTTAACTGACACGCTTCATATTAATAGATCAAGTATCTAACCGTTAGAAAGTTTAGGAGGACCCCAAATGATCAAACTTTTCGGAAAGAAAAATGAAGAAATCCATTCATTAAGTGATTGGCTGATTTTCGCTGCTCCTGCCAAAAAGGAAGCTCATTTAAAAGATTTGAGGAGTGCAATGGAATTGGCGAAATGCTGGTTTCGAGATGGAGTAGCTACAGTTCCATTAGAGCTGCAAGCCTTGTTCAATGCTAATGAAATCACGAAAGATATCGTCATTTCTAAAGGATATCCTGAGAGGGAAACCAAATTAGATAATTTCGGAAAAGGAAGAAATCATGATCTTGTTCTTCTAGGGGAAGCGGGCACAGAAAGATTTCTTATTTCAATAGAAGCAAAGGCGGATGAATCCTACGGAAAGGTGGTAGGAGAGTACCTGAAAACTGTAAGTGCACGTTCTAATGTTCCGAACAGAATAGAGCAATTAACATCCTCCATCCTTGGCACCAATTCAAGCAATCACCTCAGATATCAGCTTCTGCACGCCATAGCAGGAACACTCATTGAAGCACGAGAGTTCGGCGCCAAACAAGCAATCTTTCTAGTCCATGAATTTCACTCCAACGAGACAAACGACAGAAATATAGCACGGAACAACCATGACTTAAATGCATTCCTATCCGAGCTATTCGAACAACCTATTAATCTTGAACCTAATTTACTACTAGGGCCGGTCGCAGTAAATGGGGGAGAATTTTTGCCAGTTGATATACCGTTGTATGTGGGGCGGGTTGTAAGAGAATTGCCAAGCTAAGGGGGAAATGGAAATGCTTTATGAATTAGAAGTGATAGATATGGTTTGTGACGAACTAGAAAAACAGGGATATATAATTGTCAGTCGAAAGAATCAACCTATACACAATGGTAAAGATATAATTGCCAAAAAAGTAGAATCAGGGGTTAATAGAATGGTATATATAGAAGCGATAGGAGAAACAAGTTCGTTTTCAAATACCAAAAGATACGGAAAACCTTTTGATCGTAGTCAAGTGAAAATTCATCTATCCGAATTGCTCTTTGCAGTTGCAGAGATACTTTCAATGAAGAAAATAGAAAACTTTCATTATAAAGTAGGCATTGCAATTCCTGACAACAAAGATCATCGCGAGTATATCAGTAACATACAGGGATTTTTAGATTTGGCGGGAATAGCTGTGTTCTTTGTGAAGAAGGAAGGTGTAACGAAGATAGATAATGGAAGATGGGACTGGTGAAAATGGAGTTGCCTTTAGGTTTAGGAAGAACCGTCCCTCTGTTCAAATTGGATAAGAAAGCCTGGTTGTAAGTAATAAAAAGACATGTCTGCACATGTCTTTTTATTGTGGAAAATAAAGGATGATGGAGGTTTTTGTAGAATTAATACTTTAGACATTTACTTAAGTTTGATTAGAGGGAGTTGATACACTTGGCTGAAAAATTACAAGTGAAATCAGAGGATTATTTCTACTCTGTTATTAAAGCGGCAATGAATGTTCCAGGAGTAAAAATTAGTAGAAATGAATTCTTAGCAAAGCAACTATCCAAGCATTTTCCCCAAGAGGTAATTGAAAAGGCAATTGAAAAAAATCCTGCAAGTGCGGGGATATCAATAGAAGAAATTGACCGTTTAGCTAAAAGCTGTATCACGATTGAAACAACTAAAGTTACTTCCCTTTCAGCAATTGCAGGTATTCCAGGTGGGTTTGCAATGCTCGGTACTGTTCCAGCTGATGTAGCACAATATTTTGCTCATATAATTAGAGTCCTTCAAAAACTAATTTACTTATATGGTTGGGAAGAGATGTATAACACGGATGGTAGTTTTGATGATGAAACAAATAATCAACTAACTCTCTTTATGGGCGTTATGTTTGGGGTAAATGCTGCAAATGCTACGATTACACAGATTGGAAAAGTAGCAGCCGTTAAGGTGGAAAAGGATGTAGCAAGTATGGCTTTAACTAAAGGAACAGTTTACCCTATCGTAAAAAAAGTAGCTGAAAAATTAGGAATAAAAATGACAAAGCAAATTTTTGCTAGAGGTGTAGGTAAAATAGTTCCGATAGTTGGTGCAGCAGTTTCTGGTGGAATAACATATAGTACCTTCCGTCCGCTAGCAAATAGGTTGAAAAATTATTTAGAAAAACTCCCGATAGCAGATGTAGAGTTTTACCAATCACTCAAGGAATCGGATATTGAAATTATTGACGTGGATTTTGAAGAAATTTTAGAGGAAACAAATTAAAAACACGGCTGGTTTACTATTTATGGATATCTGAGGGTCAGGTTAACTGACTCTCTTGCACATTAACTCCCAGATGGACATAGGTAGCTTTGTGTTGGTCGAGACGAATCATGGATTTCACCCTGTTTGGAAGGCAGCCATTGTGGGTTTCCCAAAGTGGCAAAGGTTATGCTGCGGGAGAAAAGGGCTGGTTATCAGGAAGAGTTGGTAGAGGATTTGAAGGGAGATTCGGCTGCGAGATTTTAGTTACAGTATTCATAAAGCCCGGTCATATGCAGAGCTGGGAAGTTGCTTCGGTAATGTAGAAATTCTAATGTAATAGATACAAAGGAGGGGAATGAATGCTTACACAATTAGAGCGTGATTCATTGTTGGACACCTTGTCAGAACCTCAAAAAGAGTTTATCGTGCACTTTATGAAGAGAGGAAAGAGGACACAATTCTCTAACCTTATTGCCAAATGGAAAGCAGAATCGAAATATGAAGAGGGTGCTGAGGAAACAGCGAGTATTTGGGAGTTAATTGATTATATCGATGCGGGGCCAGATTGGAGCGCGGCAGGATTGCAATGCGAATGTGGAAGAAAGCTCCGGAGGCAATATATTGTATCTAACACAATAACTGGTGTAACGCATAAGTTTGGCAGAGATCATTTTCAGGATCATACAAATATATCACCTGAGTTAGCGAAATCCATCATAAAGGGCTTCGACAAAATTGATTTTGAAATGGATGAAATTTTAATAAAGATAATGGATGGTTGGTCATTAGAGAATGAATGGCTGTCATCTATTCCAGAGGATATGGTTTTTCCGAAGGACATTGCGGAGCATTTGGGACATGATATTCCTTTACTTGAAAGACAAGTAAATAGACTCCGTTATGAAATTAGAAAATATTTAAAAGAATGCGAAGATAATGAGCAAGCTAAAAGATTCAAGGAGCAAAAGAGATTAAAGGATTTAAAACGTGTTCCTACAGAGAATATTTTAAAAGAAGTATCGCAAGAAAACCTGTATAAACATAGTGAAAAAGAACAAACAGAGCAACCTCTCCCTATACCTAATCGCAACATGAAATCAGTAGACTTCAATAAAATGAGACTCTCCCTTCCTAAAAAACATCAAGATGCTGTCAGAGAAATAATTAACAAGTGGCCCTCTGATAACATAAGTACGCTCTCTATCTGCTGGGAGTTGATAAAAAATCATGGTGCCAATAGCGAAATGTATGCAACAAACAAGAAGCCGAAAATTTATATGGATGTTCAGTTAATGATGAATAGATTAGTAGAGGAAGGTGTACTTGAACTAACTTCTAAAAGTCTGGATAATTGCTCGTACTCTATTCTATCAGGTGTTAAGTCTGTGGAAGATCAGCAATTAAATTTGTTTTAGGGAGGAGTAATGTGTTGAGAGTATTAGAAAAAGAGAATTTTGAAAAGTTGAAAGACGCTGGAGAAGGTTACATCGTAATAACTGATAAACCTAATAATACAACAAAACTACATCAAGTAGGTTGCCGCTATGTAGATATAAAGAGTTTTACTAAAAAGGTGGTAGAGAACCATGAGGAAAATGGTTCTTACTACTGGTTTAAAGATAAGAAAGATGCAGTGTCAGAAACGAATGCTGATGAATGCTTAGTTTGTAAGGGATAAGTGATTACGTCAAGAGGGATGGTCTCTTAGGCAATTCCTTTCTTTTTAGGGAAAATAGGATTTATGAAGTTGTGTCGAAAAGTGAAATATAGAATAAAGTGGGTTGAGAGAACAGGCAAGCCGACCCGTCACTTCTTTAAAGTCTATATGAGGGCCTCCCTTTTATAGGTTCAATCTCTCATTTTGCAATTCTGTACAGGAATTTCTCCGAACAGGTCGAAACGTGATAGTTATGCATATACATTTTTTGTAAAATGATAGCGAGAGGAGGGGAATGATGAAGGTTTTAGATGTGTCATCTCTGCATGAGGGAATACGTGGGATGACTCAACAACTGTCGCAATTAGAAAAACAATTACATGGCGTGGAAAATAGTATTCGGTCTTTTGTCGCTTCAAAGGATTCTTTTCGCGGGAAGGGTGCCAACGCGATAAGACGGTTTTATGAATATGCGCATCTTCCATTTTTGCAGTTCTTCCAATCATTTCTTGCAAACTTTCAATCGAAGCTTAAACAACTTCAATTTGAGATGGACGGGCTAGAAGGAGATTCCCGCGGTTTTCTGGATGAGTCCTTTCTGACGAGTGAACTTGAGAATGGGTTGAATCAAATTAACCGAATGGTGGCCGAGCTGACAGGGGAGACGAATGCCCAACTCAGTCGTGTCAGTGATATCGTGTATCTGCCCCGCTTGCAGGATTACCACTTCCACGAAGGCATCCAACAAGCCAAACAGTCAGCAAGGCGTACGGTGGACAAGCTGCATCAGTTCGATCACCAGCAAACCCAGTCGTTCACTGCTTTAATCGAGGACTTAACGCTAATCAAGCGTTACATAGAAGAAATGAACCAGCAGTTTGAATCTGGTAAGATAAATGTGAAGAACTTTTCGCCGGTGATGCTTCAGGATTTGGAGGCATATGGGAAGTTGCAGACGCGGCTGTATAATCAGACGGTTATGGAGCGGTGGAATAGTGAGCATTATCCGGAGCTCGGGGTATTCTATTCGGTGGGGCATCCAGTAGCGTTTGATAAGTGGGTGAACCCAAGTTGTGCGAGGCCGGAGCCAAAAGGTGCTGTGGAAGCTGGCATAGACTTTACAAAAGGCCTTTTAACAGGAATATTTACTGTGGGTAAAGAAACAGTTGAATTCATCGGTAGAGTTTTCACCGAACCAGATGAAGTCATTATTGAGACAGTAGATTTCGTGGCTGCGGTTGTGGACGATCCTGGAATACTCTTGGAAATTGGCCAATCTTTAATAGATTCATACAATGATCAAGTTGTTTATGGAACTGCGGAGACTCGTGGAGAATGGTTTGGCTACGCTCTTGCCACCGTAGCTGGAGGGAAAGGGATTACCGCCATTCCTAAGTTATCGAAAGTTGGAAAAATAGGGAAACTGGGAGGTAGCCCCGGTAGGCATATGCAGCATAAAGTGCAACTGATGATAGAGAGTCAGAAAGCAAAACTTAAAGACTTCTCTAATTCAGTAAAGGGCACCATTAAGACACAACAAGCAGCAATCAAAGGCACTGCCGCTGGCCTTAGAGATACAGGAATCAATAAAGTACGAGAACTCATGAAGGATTTTCTTCCTCCTAACAATCAATCGCAAGTAGCACTTGCAGGGGTGCCTTATAATACAATTAATAGTGCTAATATTAATAAAAAAATTAAAGATAATAATAAGGATATTATTAGTAGGATAGAGGTGGAGGCTGGTAAGGGTACGGTTAACCTTAATGACCCATATATTGGTGTAAAACAAGCATCTGAATATTTAAAATCACAAGGAGTACCACGTCAATTCAGAAAGACTACATTAGAATCGTTTGAGATCGGTACAATTAAGCTTGATGTTGCTGGTTCAAATGCTTATGGATTAAGATTCTATGACGATATTAATGCTACTGCAAAAGGGAGATATTTATTTGAAACATTTTCGCCACAAGTGAACAGAAGTAATTTAGCACTTCCACCAGATTGGAACAGAATGACAGGTATTCAACAATGGCAAGTTAAACCAGACACAATTATAATTAAAGGAAAAGCTGGCCCGCAGTTTCAAATGGGTAATCAATATATTGGAGGAGTAGAACAATGGTACATAACGAACCTAGACGACTTAATAAAACCTTAAACTTTATTAAGGAAGCTGAAAAAGTGAAAATAAAGTTAGAGTGTGAAATTAAAGCTCACAAATTAGGTCAAGGTAAAGAGGGAACAATAAGTCAACTTGAAAATTTCTATAAAGATATAGAACTAATGATTGAATCTAAAAGTCATATCCCATCATATCCAAGGGTTATTACCGACACTTGGGATTTTAATAGCGAACTTGGAATTAAATTATTAGATTTATATGAGTTTTATAAAAAACTGGGATAACTAACTTCAAATGCTACTTATTATTAAGAAATGATATAAGAGATAACTAGGTGGTAGGAAGTTCAAAAGTTTTTAAGGAAGTAAGAGTATTTAAGTTCAACCAATGGTTTTTAAATGTATATTATCATAGGGAAAAAGCCTAGAACTTCGATATTAAACAGAATTTTTGGTTTAAAGTTAGGAATAGTAATGAATTACTTTATATAGCTATCTAAAAAGCACTTGATTGTCTGAACTATTACCCGAATAACGGACACTTATAAAAAAGTGCCCCTTATTCGGGTTTTTCTATGTCGGGATTATATTTAATTGCTTAGCAGTCCCAAGTGTTATTGATAGGGCAAGAGAATGGATGGAAGTTTTACATTACAGAATTCTAAATCATGAACAAGTAAGAAGAATATACGGTAGTGTGCTATCTAAGCTAGATGACAATTCAAAAGGGATAATAATTAACTTATTAAGAGACATAAAAAGTGAAGACCCAGATATGTTTAGCAATTCTGCAGATGAAGTATTAAAAGCAATATAATTGTAACCACCTTAAAGGGCTAAAGACTTTTTATGGTGTTTTTTTAATTAACTACAACACAATGCCGAATAAACAACTGATTATTTTCAGAGTGGAAATAATCCTTGTAAGACCTCGCACTGGCAACTCTCAGAAATGAGAGTTTTTTTGATTTGATTTTTTGGATAACCTTGCATTCTACTTTTCTATTATTGTTTTTCTAGAATATAAAAGTTAAGATTAATTTATAAGAATATTTTAAAAATACAGAAAGGAGGGTGGCGACATGAATTTCGAAATCTTTTTTGCTTTAATTGGTTTACCGGTTTTAATTCTGGTTACGGCAGTTGTTTGTTACATACATACAGGTAGAAAAGATAAGAAAGTAACGAGTAGTAGGGTCTCAAATGATTTGAATACATAAGGTGGTGTTTCTCCATGATAACAGTAGAACCAATTGCAATTACTATTTTAGTCTTATATTTAGTGGGTCTCCTACTAATAGGATTCATTAGTTCAAGAAAGAGTTCAGAAGGATTAACAGATTTTTTCCTTGCTGGTAGGAATTTAAATAAGTGGACGGTTGCGCTGTCTGCAGTAAGTTCTGGTCGGAGTGCCTGGTTGGTCCTTGGGGTAACGGGGACTGCCTATGCTACTGGACTTAATGCAGTTTGGGCAATCGCTGGGTATATTACAGTTGAGGTTTTTATGTTTTTCTATGTGGCAAAGAGATTTCGAGCGTACAGTGAAAACACCGGAAGCATTACCGTACCGGATATTTTAGAAACGCGCTTCAATGACAAAAAGCATATTTTAAGAGCAGTAAGTGCCATTATTATTATTTTCTTTATGATTGCATATGTAGGTAGTCAGCTGGTTGCTGGTGGGGGAGCATTTGCGACGAGTATGGGTGTGTCACCATCGGTAGGTATGTGGTTAACTGCCTTTATTTTATTAGCTTACACGATGTTAGGTGGATTCCATGCCGTTAGTAAGACCGACGTGATCCAAGCTGGGTTTATGTTTGTTTCACTCGTCCTTCTTCCAACGGTTGCCGTCATAGGCTTAGGTGGCTTCGGACCAATTTTAGAAGCGATGAATACAGAAGGCGGCGGATTCATTAGCCCATTCGCCTTTGGTTTCGGTGCCATCATCGGCTTGATTGGTATTGGATTTGGAAGTCCGGGTAACCCTCATATACTAGTAAGATACATGTCTCTTAAGAACGTAAAAGAAATGAGACAAGCCGCGTTAATTAGTTCCGTCTGGAATGTTTTGATGGGCTGGGGAGCCGTCATGATCGGTTTGGCTGGTCGTGCATACTTTCCTGATATCAACATGTTGCCAAACGGAAATCAAGAACAGGTTTTCCTTTCATTAGGGTCTGAAATTCTACATCCATTATTCTTTGGCTTCTTACTAGTCGCAGTGTTAGCTGCCATCATGTCGAGCGCAGATAGTCAATTGCTTGTAGGATCCAGTGCCTTCATTCGAGATATTTATCAAAAAATAATTGGGAAAGATAAAGAGCTTCCACAAAAGAAGCTGGTATTATTAAGCCGGATTACGACCGTTGTATTTATGGGTCTTTCTCTTATCCTTGCATTCACAGCTCAAGAATTCGTATTTTGGATGGTACTATTCGCCTTTGGTGGACTAGGAGCCTGCTTTGGTCCAGCCCTGCTTCTATCTTTCTATTGGAAAGGTGTATCCAAACAGGGCGTGCTGTGGGGAATGATTACAGGGTTAATTACGGTGATCCTGGTAAAACAACAGCCTCAATGGACCTTCGCTTTCTTACCAGATATAAAAGAGCTACTTAACACGTATTTCTTTGGTATCACGTATGAAGCTGTGCCAGGGTTTATCGTCGCAACACTATTTACAATAGTTATTAGTTTGTTCACGAAAAAACCGGATAATGCTGCGGAGGTTTTGGAGAGTTTGAAAGAGAGTGCTTAGGTGTACTTTAGAGGAGAGGGATAGCCGAATAGATGGCTATTCCTCTTTTTGGCATATAGAAGAGGATTTTCAAAACTATTGTCGAAAAGTTGAGTATGTAAAACAGTATGTATATTAGGAGGCAATCTTATATGCAAAGAATCGAGCAATTACTAAATGAACACGACCTATCACAGCATAAGTCAGCTATCATCACCAATTTTAAAAACTCTACTAAACTAACCAAAATTAATATAGCCGAAAATGATATTCCACTAGGTACTTCTAAAATAGGCGGATCCCCAGACTTGCCTGCCGGTTGGGAATTCCCAAGTTACGAAGATGACTATTTAACTTTTATGCTACAGGTCAATTTGTCAGAAGCAAAGCCATATGACAAAGATAATCTGTTGCCTGAGAGAGGCATTTTATATTTGTTTTATGAGGCGTTAGAGCAACCTTGGGGATTTAAAGAGGATGAGGGATGCTTTAAGGTGCTTTATTTTGATGGGGACATGGGGGAGTTGGAAAGGAAGGAAAGTCCAAGTAGTAGGACTGAATTTGGTGAGATTCCAGCATTTCAACTGTCCTTTGAGTCTATGGTGACGCTCTCTGAGAATCCTGAAAACCTAGACTTTACGGATGAAGAGGAAGAGGAGAATTATTTAAATTTCCGCCAAGTGCTGATGCAGCCGGAGTACGAGGATGGAAATATCGTGCCAGCGCATTATATGTTGGGCGAGCCGATGAGTATTCAAAATGATGTGTTTGAGGAGCTTTTTGAGAAGGGGAAGGATCCTGTGCTATTGTTCCAGATTGATTCGGATGAAGAGGACCTGGGTGTCATGTGGGGAGATAGTGGCATGCTGTACTTCTGTATGGAGAAAGAGGATTTGATGGAAGAAGCGGTTTGATCGAGTGAGGTTTACGTTGCAGTGTTTTTAAAAGAATGTATGGACTGAGAGGGGTGTCTATAGTACCATTTCTATTGTTATAGTAAATTATATTTTTTTACAAAAAGTATAAGAATAAATACCCGTAATGCAAAATATATACTATAATGAAAATATATGGAGGTGAAAATTATGAAAGTAAATTTAAGAAATCAAGCAGGGGTTACGAAGAATGTTAAAGTCGGTTTCAGTTGGACAACTTTTTTCTTTGGCTTCTTTCCTGCATTGTTTCGTGGTGATTTAAAGTGGGCAGCAATTATGTTTATTATGGCTGCAGTAGTTGGTACGTTTACTCTAGGTTTTGGTGCTTGGATTCCTGGTATTATTTTCTCATTCGTTTATAACAAGATCTACATAAAAGAACTCCTCGAAAAAGGGTATAGTCCTGCTGATGATCATTCTATGAATGAGCTGCAATCCAGGGGGATTATCGCTGGAAATTCAGTTCAAACAACAGCTTGATAAAGTAAAAGTGCCATGTAATATGTAATGGCACTTTTTTATATATTAGTAGGGAAACAATAATACAGAGGGGGATTTTATTAAAATTGAAAACTACTAAATGGTATTTGTCGTCTTGGCTCATAGCTCTTTGTTTTGCATTTTCCATATTTATTGTTCCGGCTATTATTGGATTGGTTCTTTTAATCATGCAAACAATTGAAACCAAGAAAATCAAGAAGTCTTGGGAAGAGAGTGGAATGGCCGATGTGTACGCAGCAGAGCAGAAAAAGGAAAACCTAGAAAAGCAAACTGCTACGGTAGAGAAGGAATTAAATGACTTACAAGAAGTTATTAAGGGCCTAAAGCGAGAGAGAGTGGAATTGGAAGATGACATTCTCTTACAAAGCTTCGGTTTTTACAATCCTAAGTACGATCTCGAATCTTCGGAAGCTTATAAATTGAAACTAGAGGATATTAGGGCCAAGCAAAAGGCTATGGTAAAGGCCCAGGAAGCTACAAATCATTCCAATGAGTGGACGTTGGATGGAAGCAAGCAAAAAGGGAAAGTGATGAATAACAACAACATCAAGTTAACCATTAACGCTTTCAATCAGGAATGTGACACGGCTATAAGCAAAGTCACATTTAAGAATGTGGAGGCAATGGAGAAACGTATCAAAAAAGCCGCCGAGAACCTCAACAAAGTCAACAAGCAAAATAAGATCACCATCCGTGATACCTATATTGCCCTCAAACTAGATGAACTTTACCTTGCTTATGAATATGCCGAAAAGAAAGAGGAAGAGAAGGAAGAACAGCGCCAAATAAAAGAACAAATGCGCGAAGAAGAAAAAGTACGCCGTGAAATCGAAGCGATGAAAGCGAAGATTGAAAAAGAAGAAGCACACTTCCGTCAAGAAATCCTTGCTTTGGAAGCGCGCAAGGCCGAAGCAACAGATGCCGAACGTCTCCAGTTAGAAGAAAAACTTGCTGAACTCGAAAGCAAACTAGCCTTAGTAGAGAAAGATAAAGAGAATGTCATGGACCGTGAACAAAATACAAGAGCTGGTTATGTATATGTCATTTCCAATATAGGATCCTTTGGGGAAGATGTCTATAAAATAGGCATGACCCGTCGTCTGGAACCGTTCGATAGAATGAAAGAACTTGGTAGTGCATCAGTGCCATTCTTATTTGATGTTCATGCCATGATCTTTGCAGAAGACGCTCCAAAACTTGAAAATGCTCTACACAAAGCTTTCCATCATCGCCGTATGAACAAAGTCAATGAACGAAAAGAATTCTTCCGAGTGTCCTTAACTGAAATAGAAAAAGAAGTGAAGACCCACCACAACAAGGTAGTGGAGTTCACAAAACTTGCTGAAGCTCAGGAATATCGTGAAAGTTTAAGGATGTTCGAAGTGGAACAGACACAGAAAGAAGCGGCTGCTAGTATGCAACCGGCTTAATATCGGATAATGGGGAATGCTCTATTAGGCTATTCCTCTCTTTTTTTGAAAAACAGGATTTATGCAAGATTATGTCGAAAATTGGTAAAGAGAAAAAGATGGGGCTAGTGATCTTTCGCTCCAATAAAGAGGTGCAAAGTGATTACATACATAGGAACACCAAAGCTAGAAACAGAACGATTAATCTTGGAAAAGTTTGAGCCTGGTGATGCCCAAAAGGTGTTTGATCACTGGATTTCAGATGAGCGGGTGACAGACAATCGGGTGAGTGCAGCGCATACAGCCGTTTCGCAGACGGTGGAGAAAGTGGCGGGTATTGTGTCGCAATATGAGAAGGAAGATTTTTGTTATTGGGCAGTGAAGTTGAAGGGTAGTGGAGAGCTAATTGGCGAGATTGATTTGTATGACTTTGATGAGGAAACCGGAAATTGCGAGGTGAGTTATTCCCTCGGTTACCGGTGGTGGAATCAGGGGTATGGCACGGAAGCGTTGCGAGCCGTGATCGAATTTGGCTTTAGGCACATGAATCTTCATAAGATCGCTGCTGCACACAACACCGACAACCCAGCGTCCGGTCGCGTCATGAGCAAGGCAGGGATGGTGCAAGAGGGGATTGTCAGAGATATGATCCGGAATTCCAAAGATCAGTATAAGGATTGCGCGATTTATGGGATTTTGGAGGGGGAGTATTTTAGTAAGGGGTTGAGCGATAAAGGTTATATTTTGAATGTGAAGGGGTGAAAAAGATGGCACACGAAAACTGCCTAGGCTGCCGGTTAGCCAACAAAAGCGAAATCATCTATATGGTCTACGAAGATGACTATGTCACATGCTTCCTAGACCACGATCCGTTTAACGAGGGACATACCTTAATCTTGCCGAAACAACATTTCCTAGATGTCGACGAACTCGAGGACGAAACGGCCAATGCCATTATGAAAGCTTCAATTCTTATATCCAAGGCGTTGAAGCACCTTTACCAACCGGACGGCATTACCATTAACCAGAATGGTGGAGTTTTTAATGATTTGACTCATTACCATATGCATGTGGTGCCGAGGTATGAGGGGCAGTGGTTTGGTGAGTTTTATAGGGAGGAAGCAGTGGGGGAAGTAGATGTTAGGGAGTTGGAGCGGGTTAGGGGGAGGATGGTGGAGGTTATTGAGGAGATAGTTAAAAGTGCCTTGTAATGAAGAAGTGTTTTTTATGACTGTTAATAGTAAGACTAATAGCCATAGCTAAATGTATGATAAGCTATGTTCTTTTTATGGAACTTTTTTACTTCTAATTCGTATGTTACCTATACCACTTCACTAAGAAAAGGGGGCATACAAATGAAAAAGCTCTTTCTCTATTTTTTCTTAACCTTAGTTGCCTTACTTGGTATTATCTTCATGATCTCTCACTTTTTTGGCTTCCGATTTAGTAATGTTGCATTCATAACAAGCATTGTCGCTGCCTTTATCACTTATAGTGGTGGTGCTTCTACATTTGGAGCAGCCACTGTAGCGGTTCAGAATCTAGGGAAATTAGCTCCATCCTTTAATGAAGAAAAGATAAGTTACATAAACCCCTTTTTCCTTGCATCATGTTCTATACTTCTGGGATGCTTTGTTTCTTTCTTTTTCTTTTATTAAAAAGTATAAAATAAAAGCTACAGGCCAACGCCTGTAGCTTCTTCACACATCCTCTATCAACAACATATTTGATTCATCAAATTCCCAAAACTCCCCATAAGCAACTTCCCAATAGTACCCGTCAAGATCGGTAAAGTATCCGCTATA
The DNA here is from genome assembly GCF_021991925.1 of Sutcliffiella horikoshii. Lineage (GTDB taxonomy): Bacteria > Bacillota > Bacilli > Bacillales > Bacillaceae_I > Sutcliffiella_A > Sutcliffiella_A horikoshii_F. Next base: position 97,881 of record NZ_RXZI01000008.1, read on the forward strand.
GCCGCCCCAGTCCGTTTTCTGCGGCTTTTTCTGGATGGTCGCTCCGGCTAACTCCGCTTTCTTTATGACTTCGTCCACTTCATCCATTGATTTAGTATTGTAAGCCAGGGTGATTCCGGGGAAACCGCTACGGATCTCAGGAGGTTGCTGTTCGTTCACGTCTTTCGTTAATTCTTCTATCGGATAAAGCGCGATCCGTGTGCCTTCATTTTTAAAAAAGATAATGGCTGGAGCGTATTCTGGTCCTCTGATGGAGGTGTCAAAGCCTAAGTTTTTGTAAAACTGATGTGCTTTCATCATGTCCTTTGTACCAAGTGTAATGATATTTAAGCGGTTCATTGTAGTTCCTCCTTTAAAATATTGTGTTACTTACTGGCTGGGAACTGCTTCTAATACAAAGCTCACCACCTCATCCCGATACTTTTGCGGTTCCTCTAATCGGGGGAAATGAGCACTATGTTCGAATACAACCGTTTTACTTGAAGGGGCGTTTTTCATGAAATATGTTTTCTGGTGTTCACATAGGATCGGATCAAATTTTCCATGCAAAAGTAAGGAAGGCTGATTTACCAATGGAATGATGGGAAGCAGGCTTTCAAAGATCATCCCTTCTTCTTCAAGCTTTTGGATGTATTTTTGTGAACGGCCCCATGATTCAGCCGGAAGTTGCGCCTTTTCGTAGATGCTATTTAACTCTTGAGGTTTGATCGATTTGAGATAGATAGAATCCTTTTTCTCTTCTCCTAATTCCTGATAAACCTTACTTATCGCATGCCAAAGATCCTTGGTAGTATAGGAATCCTGTTGGATGTAACGGTTATACTCGTGTTCAGCATCCAATAGAAGGAGGGCTCGTTTAATCATGGATTTACTAGATAACCCTAAATCAAAAGTGGGAGCCTCATAGATTACCTTTTTCACAGAACTTGGATGTTCGTGTGCATACTTCAGCCCAATATACCCGCCAAAGGAATGTCCCAGGACGGTCCAAGACTGGATCCCTAGCTGCTCCCTTAAGGCTTCGCAGTCTGCAATAATATCATTCAAACCAATATCCGTATTCTCCTTTATCGGATCGGAACGAAGCACACCGCGCTGATCAAATGCAATGACTCTAAGCTTTCCCCCTAACAGATTGGCCTGTTCATAACAAAAATCAAGGCAGCTTGCACCTGGACCACCGTGTAAATACAACAAGACCTCCTCATTATTTTCCCCAAACTCCTCCACATAAAGGTTTGTACCGCGAATATGTACTAATTCCCCCATAGGACCAACTCCGTATCTATCGAGAATTTATGGCTTTAAGAGATATATTCTATATGGAAGGGAGAAACCCTTTAGAGAGACTACAAGTCCTCCATTCGAATTCTTCCTTCTATAGGTCCAATCACCCATTTTGTAAATCCATGCAGGAATTTCTCCAAACAGGTCGAAACGTGATAGGTACGCATATACAATTTTTGTAAAATAGTAGCGAGAGGAGGGGAATGATGAAGGTCTTAGATGTGTCATCCTTGCATGAGGGAATACGAGGGATGACCCAGCAACTTTCGCAATTAGAAAAAGAATTAAATGGCGTGGAAAATAGCATTTGTTCTTTTGTCTCCTCAAGGGACTCCTTTCGCGGAAAGGGTGCTAGCGCGATTAGACGGTTTTATGAATATGTGCATCTTCCATTTTTGCAGTTCTTCCAATCGTTTCTCACAAACTTTCAATCTAAGCTTCAGCAGCTTCAATTTGAGATGGATGGACTGGAGGGGGATTCCCGTGGATTTATCGATGAGTCCTTCCTGACGAGTGAACTTGAGGACGGCTTGAATCAAATTAACCGAATGGTGGCCGAGCTGACAGGGGAGACGAATGCCCAACTCAGTCGTGTCAGTGACATCGTGTATTTGCCACGGTTGAAGGACCACCATTTCCACGAAGGCATCCAACAAGCCAAACAGTCAGCAAGACAAACGGTGGATAAGCTGCAACGGTTTGATCATCAACAAACCCAGTCATTCACTGCTTTGGTCGAGGACTTATTGCTAACCAAGCGTTACATAGAGGAAATGAACCAGCAGTTTGAATCTGGTAAGATAAATGTGAAGAACTTTTCGCCGATGATGCTTCAGGATTTGAAGGCATACGGGCAGTTGCAGACGAAGCTGTATAATAAGACGGTTATGCAGCGGTGGAACAGTGAGCATTACCCGGAGCTTGGGGTGTTTTATTCAGTAGGGCACCCAGTAGCGTTTGATAAGTGGGTGAACCCGAGTTGTGCGAGGCCGGAGCCGAAGAAGAAATCGGTATTAGAGTCGTTGTGGGACTTTAATGTTGGTTTTGGCGAGGGTGTTATCAACTTCGTTAAGGAAACTGGAGAAGGACTAGTAAGACTAGTGACCGAGCCACATGTTGTAATTAAGGAGACTGTGGAATTTGTAAGTGAAGTAGCAGAAAACCCGGCTATATTAGCGGCTATTGCATATCAACTTTATCATACATTTGATACCCAAGTCATACACGGTGATGCGGACAGCAGAGGAGAATGGTTTGGTTACGCCGTTCCTGCAGTCGGTAGTATATTTGTCGGAGGTTCGGGAGCTGTTAAAGGATTTGGAAAGTTAAGTAAAATAGGCAACCGCACCGAAATAGACTTGAAAATGAGTTTAAGTCAGATTCATAGTAGTGCGCTATCTGCAGCTAAAGCTACTGGAAAAATAGGGATGGCCCGTGTACGTGAGCTGATGAATACCTTGACGCCACGAAGAGACTTGCAACCTGTACCAGTAATGGCTGGTGATGTACCATATAATGTTTTTTATGGTACTCGTATTAGGGATTCACTAAACGAAATGCATAGGAAGGCTCTTAGTAGAATTGATTACACGAAGTGGTCGTCAAAAAGTCTTAAAACCAAATATTGAGTACAAAAGTAAAGAAGGATACAATTATAAGACAGATGGTCACGGTCGTATCTTTAGTGCTGAAGGAACACTTAAATTAGGTGACGGTAAAAGAAATAACTATGCTCAAAGAACTGTAGGAAGAGATAGTCGATTACCTGATGATGAAGGTGGTCATTTAATTGCAAGTATTTTTCAAGGATCAGGAAACCTTGATAACCTTGTACCTATGAATGGAAATTTAAATAAAGGTGAATGGAAGAAACTAGAGAACACTTGGGCAAATGCACTTAGACAAGGTGATGAAGTAAGAGTAAAGATATTACCTAATTATATGGGAGATTCGCAACGTCCAGTAAGCTTTAATATAAAGTATAAAATTGGTGAAGATGAATGGGAAATTAGACGATTCGATAATGTACCTGGAGGAAAATTAAATGAATGAAGCACACTTAGACAAATTATACCAACAAGTAGCAAAGGTAGTTATAAATACTATTCCAGAAGAATGGTCGAAGGTTTACCTGTATGGTGAAGTTGTAAATGGGTCACAGACTGCTTTCTTTTATTATTATCCTAAAGCTAGTGAAAAACCTATCTATAGCCATGATATAACAGAACAATTTGCCATAAGTGAGCTTGAGTACTCAAATAACTGGAATAAGTTAGTGGATTTAATTCAAGATCTTCAAAAAGAATTTAAAGATAGTGGGGAAGAAACTTGGACGAATTTCACTCTGGTTTTTGATAAGTCCGGGAAATTCAACATAGAATACAATTATGATGACCTTTCATCCGTAGACCTAAATGAAAGAAAAACTATTTGGAAGTACACTAATTTAGGATTAATACCTAAGAGCAATACAGGAAAAAAACATTTAGATAAATATCTTTCTTCTAAATGAGTTTAATGAGCAAACGTATTGTACCTATTAAACATAGGTTAGGTGACACCTTGAAATCAATTTGCAGGTTATATATTTGAAAAAAGAGACATGTTACATGTCTCCGGTCTGTAAGGAATGCAATTTGCATTCCTTAAATTTCTTTATTAACAGTATAATCAGCAATACATTTAGCAAGTACTAGTTGGTTTCCCTTTTTTGTGTCTACTTTCGGTTGGTTTCGGTATTTTAAAGTATAATATGAAAGAAAAACCTTGATTGGCTTATTGTCTTTCGAGGGTTTTTTTATTATTTAAGAACTATTGGTGGCTCGCCGTGCCTGTCCCCTCCACCCGCAGTTGAAGTGAAACCTATTAAAAGACCTTGGCGGCGAAAACACAGAATTTACTTTAATCCATGCTGGTTGGAAGTCTCCAGATACTGTTCTTACGAAAGCAAATGAAAAGAGTTCTGTAATTCGTGAGAGAATGAATTATGGTTGGGTGAAGATTGTTAATCAACGACTTAAAAAGGTTGTGGAAGGATAAGTGACGGCAGTAAAACATGATGTTTTTCAAGCTATTGCTGATCCGACTAGAAGGAAAGTGCTCGGGTTGCTTGCTATTAAAGAATTAGCCATTTCAGAAATAACATCTCATTTTCCTATTAGTCGAACAGCGATAGCAAAACATCTTCATATTCTCTCAGAAGCCAATTTAGTCAGTGGTAAAAAGGTAGGCAGAGAAAAGATTTATCAATTGCATCCAGAACCGCTAACGGAAGTAAAACAATGGTTAGCTTATTATGAGCAGTTTTGGGATAACAAACTGTCCATGCTTAAACACATTGTGGAAAAAGATGATTAACTTGTAAAAAGAGACATGCATATACAACATGTCTCTTTTTCAATATGGTGGGTTGAGGCACCTGTCCCCTCGACGATCCCCAGCAAACCGTCCCCTCGCTTTCAATTGTCCGAAGATTTTAGATTTTTGACCGAAGATTTTGAAAAGTTGACCGAAGTTTCAGCAAAGTTGACCGAAGATTGGAGGTAATTGTCCGAACGAATTTTTGGGGTGTCCGAAGGTGGACAAAAGTTGACCAAATGTGGCTGTGATTTGTCCGAACCCCTAACTATTTACCTGCTTAATTGTCCGAAGCAAAAGGATAAATGTCCGAACTAAATTTTATCTGCGAAAAAAGGGTTCTTTTCTATAAAAAAATTGTATTTTTTCTAACCAAAATCACTAAAAGCAGTTGAAGCGCAGAAAGTACCTTGACTGCTTAAACGAAAGCATCTCAATAAAAAAGAACAGAACCCCAAAAGAATTCCGTCCCTCTACACCGCCCTACCAAATCATCTCCGCAAATTCTGGGTGGTCGATGAAAGGGTTGCGGTTTCCTTGGTAGTTTTCAAAAATAATATTATTGCGTCGGATTTCTCTTGCATCCACCGGGTCTTCGGCGTGCCATTCTAGCAGGACGGACAGTTTGCCGTGGTATGGGGCACTGCCATTGTTTACGTTATTATTAATCTCTAAATCTAGCTCCCCGCTGTCTCCTTCATAGCGAACCGCCATATAGAAGATCATGCGGGCTACGTCGCCTTTTACTTCATCACGCGGCTCCCAGGAATCATGGTCATAATAGTTTCCTGGTGCTTCAGCATGCTGGCTTCCACCGTTATCAAAATCCAGATTTCCTCTGGAGGAGTTTACCGTCACATCCGTTGGGCGCAGGTGGTGAAGGTCTGTTCCAGGCCCTTGTGTGGTACCGAAGTCGCCATGGGATTTTGCCCAAACGTGCTCGCGGTTCCAGTCGTCCACTCCGCCCCCATTTGTGTCCTTGGATTGAGAACGGCCGGTATACAGTAAAAGAACATTGTTCGAGTTTGCTGGGTCTTCATCTGTATTTCGCAACGCATCCCATACGGCACTATAGGACAGAGTCTGGTGATCGTCGATGATGTTGTGCAGCGCTTGTTTTAATTCGGATCCTGTTTTACCCTCTGCAGAACTGTAATATTCACCGTAGCTTGGTGGTGGGTCAGTAGGATCCGTTGTCCCTCCATCCACACCCTCAAATGCAGAAGCGTCTCTAACACCTGAATGAGAGAAGTAAGCGGTTAAAGAACCGGTGACCTTCAGTTTTTTTTCCATTAGATCAGGGTTGCTTTTCAATCCATAGCCTGAACGGAAGGAAGATGGAATTTGAACATAAATCATATTGGATGGGCTTGTTTCAGACGGGCTGTCGGCTAACGCTAATGCGTAGTCATTAGGGAAGTTGCTCGTAACCACTGTATTGGTTGCGGTTGGCTGTCCCACCACATAGCCTTCCACAGTCTGAGTAGAACCGTTTTGATTGGCGTTTGCTTGACTGACAGTAAATGGAGAGTTCCAAGTGCCAGAACCTGCAGCGCTCATCTTATCAGGTACGGCGTGGGAGCATGCAAGGGTAAAAGCAAATAGGAAAATAAATAAGCCTCTGACTTTTTTGTTAAATTGATTCAAACCATTTCTCCTCCTCGTGGTTGCTTCCTTACTTAAATAGCGTACATCAGGTGGTTTGAAAATTGTGTAAAAATTGTGTAAATGGTGATAAATGAGGCTTTTAGCATGTGTGGTGGAAACGCGGGAGTCCAGGGGACAGGCACCGTGACCCATTCATGTCCTAAGAATTTCGATTAATGGTGATAGAAGACTGTTCCTAAAAACTCTTGACGAAACCAACGGGGGAGGGTAATATACAAATCGTAATGATTACTATTTAAAGGATGGAGGATTAAAAATTGAATAACTTAAAGGTATTTATTTTGTTATTACTTGCTATGTTTTTGGTTGCAGGGTGTAGTGGAAACGCTACAACTTCAGAGAAACCAGAATCAGAAAGCAAAACGGAAGTGAATGAAGAGCAAACAGAAGAAGACGATGAACACAATCACGAAGAAGATAGCCATGAAGTTGTAGACGGAACAAGGGTGGCAATTGGATATGATGGAGGCGTCATAATTGCAGACAGTAACTTTACCATCTTGGAAACGTTGGAAACAGGCACAAGTGCCATCGCGCTTGCAGCAGATCATCGTCATGCCTTCCTAAATGATCGAGAAGAAGGGGTGATCAAACTTCTTGATCTAGGAGTGTGGACAGAAGAACACGGGGACCATGGCCATACATATGCAGAAGAACCAGCTTTATCTACATACAGCATAAATGGTGAAAAACCTACCCATTTTACCGGGCACGGTAATAAGACAGCTATCTTTTATGATGGAGATGGATCTACTGAAATCTATACAAACAAAAGTCTAAAGACAGATGCAAAACCTACCCCACTATTAACGATCCCTGGGATTGAACATCATGGAGTGGCGGTCCCACTAACAAACGGAAATTATGCCGTTTCTTATACAGATGAACATGATCCTCAGACGCTCCCAGAAGGTATCATTATTTATGATAAAGAAGGGGAAGAAATAACACGCTTCGATTCTTGCCCTGGTCTACATGGAGAAGCTTCTAGTGGATCAAAGGAAGATGAAATAGTGGCTTTCGGCTGTGAAGGGCAAGTTTTTCTTTATTCTTCTCATGACAACGAAGGCCTGGAGCTAGCACTGCCAGATGAAGAGGCACGTGTGGGTACTATTAAGAGCGACGACGGTAGCCTATATATGTTAGGAAACTACAGCAGCAAGGACTTCCCAGAACTAAATACCAATATCACCATTATTAATACAATCGACAAGTCCCTTCAAACCATGGACATCGGCACGCGCTATGCCGGTGCAATGGCTGTTAGTAGAACGGGAGATGGATATGTTCTCGGAATCGACGGGGTTCTTTACCAGATTGATTTGGCAAAGGGTGAAATCAAATCTGAGGTGCAGGTCGTGGATGCATTTGAGATAGTGGAAGGGCATGGACATGGTACCGTTTATCCGACTATTGCGTTGATGGAAGAAGGTATTCTAGTTACGGATCCTGCTGACAATAAAATATTGCTAGTGAAGGATGACAATGTGGAAACTGTATTATCATTAGATGTACAGCCAACTAGCATTCTATCGGTGAGTGCTTCTCATTAATAGTAAGGATTTTAGTGCGACACCCCTGTTAATGACCAAAGTTATTCTGGCCCTGTTTGCCCTATTCTTTTATAGGTGCAAACAGGGCTTTTACTATTCTGTAAAAAGAATAAATGAAAAGATGGACACTCACCTATCCCTTTAGCTTTCAATATACTAAATATGCTTTAGGAGGTAAGTGAGATGAAAAAACTGTACCAAAACGATCCTTCAGATATGAAATTGTTAGCACCTTGGCAGAGAAAGGCACTGGAAAGGTTTGAAGCTAAGATAAAAGACAAAGAGATGCCTTTCCCTTGCATACCTGCCACACAAGGATTTGCCATGAATCAGTTTCGCTATGGTTTTGCCGGGGACCCAAGAAGTGATAAAGCGATTGAAGAACTGGGAGAACTGTTGGCTTTCTATACGGAATCTGCCAAGAAATATGAAACATACACCTCGCTGCTCGTATTCTTTGAAACTCCTTTTGAGGTGAAAGAATCCCTTTCAACAGATCAATGGGAAGAACTGTTTTGGAGACAGCTGAAGGTGTTAGCCCAAATAGATGAAATAGAATGGCCGGCACAAATCCCTACCGACCCGCATCATCCATTATGGGAATTTTGTTATCATGGAGAACGATATTTCATGTATTGCGGAACTCCCTCTCATAAAAATCGAAAAAGCAGGCACTCAGAGGATTACTTACTTGCCATTACCCCGAGATGGGTGTTGGAGAAATTCGGCAAGCAAGAAGAATATGCACGAAAAATCAGATCGCAAGTGCGAAAAAGGTTGGAGAATTACGATAGCATCGATATTCACCCAGCCCTTAACAGCTACGGTAACCCGGAAAACTATGAATGGAAGCAATATTACCTACATGATGACGATACTGCCCTATCGAAATGTCCTTTTCATCGCAATATAAAAGCATCCAAAAAAATATGACGGAAAAAAGCGCAATGGGGTGTTGCGCTTTTTCTGTGGGCAGGAAAAAAACGAGACAAAAATCACTCTTTAAGTTCCAAATAATAATGATAAAACTCCTCGTCCTTCTTATAACCATTTCTCTCATATAATCGCTGTGCCCCTTCATTGTCTGGGGTAGTTTCTAATGTAATACTTTTAGCATCAGTCTCACGGGCGAAATCCTGTGCTTTTTGTAAAAGCTTTTCTCCGACTCCTTGATTTCTAGCTTTTGCATCTACAAACATATCATTTAATATCCATGCGCTTTTCATGGAGATGGATGAAAAGGTAGGGTAAAGTTGGGTGAATCCGACGTCTTCATCGCTTATTTTTGCAACGAATATCACCGAATCCTCGTTTTCTAAACGACTTTTTATGAAGGTTTTAGCCCCTTCTAGATCGGATATTTGCTTATAAAAAATGCGATACTTGTTAAATAATTGTGAAACGCCTTCTAGATCTTTTGAGGTAGCTTGATAGATTTCCATTTTAGATATTCTCTCCCTTGCTTCAGGTTAGTTATATTTTATAGGGAGAATGGTTTTCTTTACATAAACTTTTGAAGGTTATCTGCAAAAGTTGCCTGCTATTTTATTATAATAAAAGGTAATTACCTTAATTTTTACGGCTGTGGAGGGAAGTAGCTTGGATGAGATAGATCAGAATATACTTAAACATCTTCAGGAAAATGCAAGGATATCCATGACGGAACTAGGAAAGAGGGTTGGGCTTTCCACCCCAGCAACAAATGAGCGGGTGAAAAAGCTTGAAGATAAAGAAGTGATAAAAGGATACAGGGCTATCATCGACCCTGAAAAACTAAATAAAAATGTAACAGCCTACATTCTATTTGATACAAAACAAGGGAAGAAATTCAGGGATTTTTGCAAAGAGCATCCGATCGTAATAGAGTGCCATAGACTGGCTGGCCAATACAGTTATTTAGTGAAGGTGGTTGCGGAATCAGTGAAGATACTTGAGGAATTCATTGATGCTACATTGCCTTTTGGCGAGCCGTCTACTTTGATAAAATTATCTTCTGTGGTGGAATTTAAGTCTCTAACTAATGATCTTAAGACCTGATTTTACTTGGAGTTGTTTAAAAGGGAACCTCCCCATACTCCTATATTTGCTGGAGGAATGCTTTGTTCCCTTAATGTTTCGCGAAAACCAGTACATATTCCTCATTGAGAAGTAAATTTTATGAATATTTAGTTAATTATAACTATTGTTAATTTACTGTAAGATAAAGTAAAATATTTCTAATCTTGTATAAAGCTTCTAAGAGTCATTTTACATATAAAAAAATTATAAGGAGGTTGGAAAATGAAAAAGAAGTTTCCTGTTGCTTTTGGATTATGGTCTTTAGTGATTGTCTTGTTGATGAGCACAACGTTTAATGTATCAGCAAGCGAAAAGAGTCCAGCAAATGGGGAGAAAGCAGAGTATGAAGGATGGTTAACAGAGGTCGCGGACACGAGAAACCTAGATATCACCCCAGTTGTTACTGGTCAGATCTTGGACTATGGCGGGGGACAAGCAGCGAAAAATGCTGCTGTGTATCTTCAGGCATGGCCTAGTTCAGAGAAACTTGGTTCGATGAAAGAAGGTGACACGTTTGAACTCGTTCCGATTGCTAAAACCGTAACAGATTCGAATGGATATTTTAAGCTTAGTATTGACCCAAGTATAGACATATCTGATTTATGGTCTGAAGACGGAACGATGGATGTCGACATCGTTGCTTGGACAGAGTCAGGAACGGTAACCTATAGCTTTAGTATCGAACCCACACAAAAGGACAGTGAAAATAATCCTTTTGGAGCGCAAGTTGACCACACTACTGGTAAGATAGTCAATTCAATCGGTGTTAATTTGCAATTGAACAATCCGTCAGCTTCCACAGTAGAAGGAGAAGAAGTAGTCTCTGAAATGGATACGGGACTTTACACAGAAGTGGGAAATACTTCATTACCAGCAGACTTTTCAAATGGCTGTCCAACCACAGGTACTAAATTGGTTCAAAATTTAGGAGATCGATTGGTGAATGTAGGCTCCATTCATACTGCAACAAGTGGAAAGAATATGAAATTTACGTATTCTGGAAGTGCTTCAAGTACTTTGGGTGTCGGTATTTCCGCTTCTGGTAAATATGGATCGTTTAGTTCAAGTGGTACAGTTACCAGATCAAGAAGCAATACGACTACGTGGCCTTGGTACACGTCAGCCACGTCACGTCATCTGGATACGTACTTCTCATATGGAAAATATTGCACGACAACTCGTAGCCCAGGCCCAAGTTTTTCTTGGTCTGTGAGGCCAATTAAACATGAAGGGGGAACGAATCATCGAAGCGTAAGTGTTCCTTCCACATCCAGTAGTTACTGTGTACCATACAGATCGGCTGGAAGTGGCGGAGAAAAGGCGAGTACAAAAACTATAACATGGTCTAATGGCGCTAAGCTTAGCGGAGCAATTGGCATTGACTTGTCCAGCCAAACCGGCTACACAACGAATGCCAAAATAGAATATGTATTTAAAACCGCTGGCAGACTATGCGGTACACATGATAAACCAAATGGGTCCCCGAAACGCTTGGTGATGAGGTCGTTATGATTCGAGTAAAGTCCCTCTTATTGCTCACCTTCCTTTTATTCATCAGTGGATGCACGAACTCAAATCCAGTCGGAAGCAGTTTGAATCTTGGCGAGACACCGGGAATGGACTGTGTACCTGGAGGGGATGGAGTGAGCAGAATGTTTGGGGATACATTTCTCATTCATGAGGGAGAAGGGGAAATCACAATTACTGATATCTCTTTGGTAAATGCTGATGGCCTGGAACTTAAAGAGGCGGTTCTGGTAAAGCTCAACCCTGATGAAGCGCTTCTAGGATTTGGTGAGTGGCCACCAACAGACACCCCAGAATTTCCACTGCCGGAGAATTGGGATGATCGAATTGAAGCGGTTGATGCGAAAATTCAACCAAATGATAAATGGAATCTTGTATTTGCCTTAACTTCCACTTCCCCTGATACTGGTTCAGCTGATGCAGTTAAGATTGAATACAAGGACTCTGCAGGAAAAACCTTTGAGCAAGAAACACTTATTCGCTATTTTATTACTTCCAGTAAGTGCGAGGAAGTTTTAAAGACTAACCCTCTGTAGAGTATAAAAGACAGTTCCCTTTATAGGGGGGAACTGTCTTTGTCTTGGTAAGAGCCTAGAAATATGAGAGGGTAAGTAATCAATTCGGCTCCACATGTACATGAACATCATGAACACCGTGCTCCAACATCAAAATCGTTTCTACACGGGTTGCGATATCATGTGCTTCTACAATGTCCAGTGTGGATTTTACAAGGATGACGACATCGATGACTTCGTTGTTTCCGTAGTTACGACCGCGTATCTCCTTTACACCTTTTACCCCAGGGAGCTGGGTGATGATAGACTCATAGTGTTGTATTTTCTTTTCATCAAACCCATCAGATAGCTCATGCGAAGCTTCACGAAAAATTCCCCATGCGGTTTTAACTATCAATAGTCCAACAAGGATGGCTGTCAAGGTATCCAACCAAGGCATACCAAGCTGCGAGCCGACTATTCCGATTGCCGCCCCGATACTTACCCAGGCGTCGGAGATATTATCTTTTGCCGCGGCCATCACGGACTTACTGTTTATTTTCAGCGCAAGCTTTTTGTTATAACGGTATACCAAATACATGACGACAGCGGAAAACAAAGCAACATAGGCTGCCAACACATTTGGCGCTTCCTTGCCACCTTCAAACATGGAGCGGAAAGCATCTAAAACGACTTGAATGCCGACTACGGCCATAATAAAAGAAGCGATCATGGCAGCGATGGTCTCACTTTTCCAATGGCCATAGCCATGATCTTTATCTGGAGGTCTCTGCGAAAGTTTGAGTCCTATAAGCACTGCGAGAGATGCGATGATATCGGTTGTATTGTTGAGTCCATCCGCCTTCAAGGCAGCTGAATTGGTCATAAAACCAACCACTAGCTTTAAAATGGACAGACATATGTATGCGACAATGCTGATGATTGCTCCGCGTTCCCCTAATTTAAGGTTATTATATTTTTCTTGTTCCATGGTTTTCCTCCCTGATTTGCACTTACATATAATAGCAAGCAGCAATCGAGTGGGTCTAGAGCAACCTTTTTGCCCTATGGTATATGAATGGGAGGCTTGCAAATAAGTTGCACAAGGTCAAAGGGAGGGGCACTTCGACCCAGTGGGTCAAGGTGCCTCTCCCTTTAGCCTTCCAGTATACTCTCCTTGCCATTAAATAGGACGATGATCTGTGTACGGCGCCTCCGCGCCAACCTGTATTGATGGAGAGTTTGAAAAAGGTAATAGAAAAGAAAGTAAAGGACTGCGATTCCGTTTAGGGTAAGTCGGAATAGTAGCATGGGAAGTGGTTCAACCAATCCACTCATCAAAAAAGAAATCACCCAGCACCCTACCAATATCCAGAAACCAATCCAATATCCAAAGGTCCCGCTCTTCTTAAGCTGTTCCATCCTGCACCTCCAGATGTAATATGCAACGTGATGTCGTTACAAAGCGTATGTGAGGTGGACGGTGAATAGAACGGGGAGGGAGGTGGATCTTATTTACAAGCAAAGACCTTGTTCTAGGTGGAGGAATGTGGAAAAATGTAGAAGTATGATAGGTTAATTGTTTTTAAAATAGGAGGGGCTAAATTATATGAAGAAGTGGAAGGCCATTCTTTATTTTAGCGTTGCCATGAGTATGCTTGCAGGCTGCGCTACGGATGTAAACGAGAATGCCAACAATACTGGTGCACCAACTGTTGGTGAATCAGAAAATGAAGCAGCGAATGAGGGTACAACCGGGCATGAAAAGGAGGAGGCATCAGAAGAAGAGCCTCAACACAGTGATAGGAATGAAGCAGAGTCTGAAAGGGAGGACCAATCCCCCTTATCCGACTACTCCAGTGAACAAATCGAGTATGCTCGAGTTTGGATGCAGCTGGGACCTAATCAGGACGTAGATGGATTATATGTAGAACAGATTCCTGCTGGGACAAAGCTAGATCCGGAAGGTGATATAGAGGTTACTTACCCGGAGGATGTGATTCAGATAACAGGTAGCAGATTAGTAGATGGAATCGTTACATATAGTGGAAACGGGGACGGGACGATTTATGTTTACGAGATTCCACGCCGCTGGTATGGTGGCATGGCCCCGCCAAAGGATTTAGATAAAGAGAAAGTTCGTGAAGACATGGAGACCATTTTGGCTAACAAGGAACTTGTGTATGTAGAGCCGGGGGAAGATGCGGAAGTCCTTAGGTTGATAGAGAAGTTGCAGCTTCCATAGTTCTTTAGCAGCCAATTGTAAGGTGCACGGCATAAAACGAACAAAAGGGAATATATAGTATCTTATGGAATGGTAGGTGGAGGGATCCGTTAGCGCCAGGTTGTTCAATTAATTTTGGAGTGGAGTGATCATAAGTTGAGTAAAAAAGCGCTCAAGTTTGCGGCCCTGATTTGTTTTGTTGTATGTGTGATTCTTTGGGTGCCAAATGTGTTGCTGGAGGTTGCTAGTCCCTTTTGGATGTTGACCTTCCTAATAGGACCAATCGGCCTTGCATTAGGACTTGTGGGCAAGCATTATTTCTTGGCGATACTAAATTTTATCATGACCTTCAGCTTCTTTTGGATCATGGCCATTGGGTATTATTTTCTAGGGCCATAAGGACGATTTTTGTTCCATGCGTTTTCGCTTATTAATTTTTGACAGGTAATGCATATATCTTTTCTTCTTTTTCATACTAAGAATGGAAAAGGAGGGATTAGTAATGGCAAAACGTAATGGCAAGACGGACGCTGAACAAAAAAATAAAAAGGGATTCGACTCCAGTCAGACGGATTCGGAGTTCTCCAAAGAAATGGGCAGTGCGGCTGCTAATAAAGCTCACAAAGAAAAAGCCAAGGAAGAAAAGGCGTCCAAGAATCAAGGGGAATGGAATGGGATGAACTAACTATATTCTGATTCTCTAAAGAAAGTGAAGAAATAGGAAAAGGACGGCACGTATGCTCCATAAAGTTATGGAAGCGGAAGTGCCGTCCTTTTTTAAGGAGGAGATGGGTCGGAGGCTATCCTTACGAAACCTTAAATGCCCAGATAGATGGTGGACCTGGCGGAGTCACGGATTTCTATGTCTAGTGCGATGTTTTCGTTGACGGTGTTTTGGCCGAAGATTTCAACGAGGTCGCTGGTTTGGAAATTTTCAACTATTCACCTCTCTCTCTTCTACTATTCTATGGAAGTCTAGTAAAAAGGTTCGGGTATTTAATAGAGAAGATAGATTTTTAATAAAAAAGTGCTTTTTACCAGTGTCTATTATTAGAACATTCGGATAAAATAAAGTTGTACATATTAAATACTTGGGGTGAAGATGATGTCAGTAGATGTTTATCTTGTATTTGACGGAAATTGTAGGGAAGCAGTCGAATTTTATGCGAAGGTTTTTCAAACAGAAACACCGCAGATTATGACGTTTGGGGAAAGCCCACAGCATCCCGATTACCCACTTCCAGCGGAGGCCAAAGAACGCATCATGCATACCCGCCTTTCCGTTGACGGAAGCAATGTCATGTTCTCTGATACCTTCCCGGGGCAGGAATATATCCAAGGCAACAATGTCACATTGGCTCTGGTAAGCCACAACATGGATGATTTGAAATCGTGGTTTGAGCAATTAAAAGATGGCGGCAAGGTAGATATGGAACTGCAAGAAACCTTCTGGAGCAAGCTTTACGGCCAAGTGACGGATAAGTTTGGTGTGCATTGGCAAGTGAATTATGGAGAGTAATAAGTCTACTTAGAATGTATTCTAAACTGGATAAAGGGAATTAAAAAAGATGGTACTTTGCAGGTGGAGGCGGGGTACCGTTTTTTTGAAAAATGAGTCAAGACGTGAAACTTTGTGTGAGAGTCTGGGAGGAAAGTTACAGACATTGAAGTATGAGCTGGCTAAATATAAATCTTAACACCTATTCTAAACAAGTTAGCGGATTGGTAAAATGAATCTGGTTTTGAACGTCAATAGAATAAAGGATGCCAGATAATAAATGAACTTTATCGAAACTATTTATTTTGTAATTGGGACATTTATATTTATTAATTTTTTCTTTGCTCTCTTCTATTTAATTAGCAGAAGTGCAAGTGACAGGTTATTTGACGGGTTGTGTAAGTACTCGGATTGCTTAGGATCTTTGTTCATTTTAACACTTTTGGGATTAACGTATTTTGTAGCAATGTTTATTTATGATCGTTTCAATTGGTTTGTAGCGCGTCTGTTGATGCTTTTATATGCCGCATTATTATTTATTTCATTTTTTATCTTTTTAATCATGATAGATGCTTAACGGTTGATATTAGGGAGAGCACGCTGATCCAATTGGGGTCCGGTGTGCCTGTCTCCATTTCTATGTGCGACTTCGCAGTTTATTGACGGAGTCGTTTTTTGTTTGGGTTTTATAGCTTTGCTTGTATTGGGTGTAATTTGGACGGTAAGTGTGAAGGAATTATCCTCCTACATCTAAAGTCGTAACTCTCCCAACAAAAAGCAGTAATCAAACTTCATTCCTTTGATGAATGTTGCCAATTTCTTCTTCATCTATGATTAAAGTATCAAAAGTGGAGAGGGAGACCAGCAATGAACAGTTTATATAGGGATAGAAGGTTTCGGTTTATTATTTTGGCAAATGTGGCATCAGCGATTGGGAGCGGGATCACGATGATTGCGATACCGTGGCTGTTGGTGACGAGCGAGAATGGGAATGAAGTGTTTGGCTATGTGGCCATATGCATGACAATCATCAACTTCGTGCTTACGCCATACTTGGGTTATTTAATTGATAAAATTTCTAGGAAGAAAATGATTGTAAGCAGTAAGGTGATCAGTCTCATCGCTTTGGCTATTTTTTCAGGAATCGGGTTCATTGGGATGGATTATGAGCTTTGGCATTACATCGTCATTTACATGATTGGGAGTCTTTATTACACGATTTTTTACCCGACGATGTTTGCTTTAAATCAGGAACTATTTCATAAAAATCAATTTAAGGTCCTGAATGGCACAATGGAGGTTCAGGGGCAGTTATCAAGCATGCTTGCTGGTGCTATTGCCAGTATTCTTTTATTGAAATGGGATCTGCATTACATTTTACTTTTAGATGTCTTTACGTACGCACTTGCCGTTTACTTTTTCGTGAAAATTCCTTATTTGAGGAAGCCTTCTGACAGAGTACCTTCCGTAGGGTCAAAGGTGACTGCATCCGCGGCCATTGATTTTATGAAAAGCAAACCAGGTGTGTTCCTGTTTCTGCTGGCTTCATCCTTGCCGTTTATCGGTGTGATGCTCACCAATTATCTGTTCCCGGTCTATTTGGCAGATGTGTTGAAAGTAGAGGGGAATATATACGGGATCCAGGGGATGGTATATGGATTGGGGGCTGTGCTGGCTGGGATTTTTGTTCCGATTGCCGCCAGGAAATTCGAGGATGAGAAGCTAATTGCAGCAGCCATGGTTCTCTTTACGATAGCTCTATTTGTGATGGTGTATCTGTCTGTTGGGGGCTATCTCATCATGATGTTATTCATCGCCATCGGAAACAGTGGGGCAAGGGTTGCGCGGAATGCCTTCATGATGGAGCGGATTCCAAATGAGATCATCGGAAGGGTCGATGGTTTGTTGAGAGCAGTTGGGCTTTTATTGCGAATTGTGTTGTTGGGGTTGTTCACAGGGCTGGTTTCCATGGGGCAGATTCTGTTGTGTTTTTCCATTCTGGCAGGGTTACTCATGGTCGCTTCGGTTTATGTGGTCGTATTTTCGCGGAAAAGCGTGGAAGTTGGTGGTCGGGAGGTCGTGAAAGTATAAAAGGAGCCAAGATGAGTGGCTCCTTTTGTTTTGAGTGGAGGCGACGAGGTGATTTATCAACCAACTCATGAATTTATCAACCACTTTTTGTGGTTTATCAACCAACTCATGAATTTATCAACCACTTTTTGTGGTTTATCAACCAACTTTCGAATTTATCAACCACTTTAGGCAATATAAATGCCATTCGACCGTTTTCGACAAAAGTCCTTCCTCAACTCATGGGCTGGACCGTCGTGCTGTCCCCTCATCCCACCACCGTCAACATCACCGCCAGCCCATTAAATACTCCATGAATAATCATCGCCGGAATAACGGAACCAGATTTCTCATAGGTCCACGCAAAAATCATCCCAGAAATAAAGTTGACCGGCAGGGTGTTATAGGTCGGGATGTGAACCACGGTGAAAATGAGGGAACTCCCTATTAAACCAGCCCACACACCCCACCTGCCGCGTAACCACTTATATAAAAATCCTCGATAAAAGATTTCCTCATAGATGGGGGAAACACCGGCGGCGGAAAGAAAGGCGATGGTGAATGTGAACCAGGTGATCTGCTCTTTCAAGGATTCGGTCTTGCTGTTGTCGACGCCGATTCCAAAAATGTCCATCACAATTAACAGTAGAATACTAGAAACAATCAATACCCCGGTCCACACCGGGATCCATTTCCAATAGCTTTTCCTAAAGGAGCGGAGGCCGACTTCCTCCCAGCCCAATTGATGTGGTTTGAGGGCAATCAGGTATACACTAAGTGTGAAGATAATGGACATGATGAAACCAGTCATGGTGCCTGCGTAGAGTGTGTTCTCGAACGCTTGCAGTAAAAATCGGTGTAACCAGAACTCAATAAAGATCGGTACGAAAACGAGTGCCATCAAGAGTAACAGGATTAATTCTCTCAAATTCCATTTTGTGTTCATTTCCAATGTGATTTCCTCCAGATATTTTGTATGATAGATGTAGGATAAATGGTGACGTTACGTAACCTGCAAGTAGTTTAGGGGGGATTATATGAATTATTTTTCATCGGGGGAAGTAGCGAAGAAGTTGGGAGTTTCCTTGCGAACGATACGTTATTATGACGATATTGGATTGGTGGAGCCGACAAGTAAGGATGATAGTGGAAGGCGGTTGTATACGGCAGAGGATATCCTGCAGCTTCAAAAAGTAATGCTATTGAAGGAAACTTCCATGCCACTGAAGGACATTCAGAATATCTTGAATCAGATCACGATGGAGCGGATTCTTCTTTTACATAAGGAAAAATTGGGGAAGTTACTTGAGCAGTTAAAGCTGTCGCTAGATCACACACATTCTCTGTTAAACATGATCAAGCTTGAAAAGGACATACAATGGGAGCATCTTGTCCCTTTGCTGGGAGAGGACTTAGAAAAGAAACGCCAGCAGCGATCGGCAGCAATGGAAATGGTATTCAGCGGGAAGGAGCAAGCGGTTTTGCAAGAGAACCTGCCTAAGATGGAAGACAATCCGATGAAAGTGGCGAAGTGGATCAATATCATCAAGCGGATTGAGCTTTGCATTGCGGAGGGGAAAGTGCCGGAATCACCACAGGGCCAATTGATCGCCGAAGATGTGATGATTTTGTCTCGGGAAACCTTCGGGGGAGATGACGAGTTGGCGGAGAAGTTCTGGGATGTGAGGAGATCGGAAGAAGCGTCTAATGGGTTGGGGTTTTATCCAGTGAAGCAGGAAGTGTTGGAGTTTTTGGAGAGGGCGATGGAGGGGAAATAGAAAATTGAGTAGCAGAACTTTTTTCATATAGTTTCGTCTATTGATTGTAGGAGATACATACATAACGCGCAGGGGTTAGGGAGAGAGAGAATGAGATTAGAAGAAATCACGGGAATACTTAGTCGGTATTTCGAGCTGGCATTGATTGCCGTCGTAGTATTAGGGGCCATATTAGTAATCGGATATTTTGTTGTATATCGAAAACTAATGGGTGGAAAGAAGCGGCTCTCTATAAAAAGTTGGCTCGTTGGAGGGATGTTTACGGGCTACATCATCATGGTATTGGGTGTAACGTTCCTGAGCAGGGGGCCAGGATTCGAAAACGAGATGAATCTCTCGTTGTTTTATAGTTATCGAGATGCATGGCATGGCTTTAGTGTTCGGCATTGGCAGTTTGTGATATTGAATATTGTGATGTTTGTTCCTTTGGGAATTCTTTTACCACTGCTACATCCTCGTTTTAAAAAGGCTGGATGGACGATAGGTGCTGCGTTCTTATTTACTCTTTTTATTGAAAGCACCCAGTTTGTAACGAAGTTTGGTAGATTTGTAGTGGATGATCTGTTTAATAATTTTATCGGTGGCATCATCGGGTATGGCATATGCATGGGTATTATGAGGTTGAAAGAGAGGCGAGTAAAACCGGCCATTCTGAATTTTATGCCATTGTTATTAGTAGTGGCCATGTTTGGCGGGTTATTCGGTTATTATCATTTGAAAGAGTTCGGGAACCTCGCCATTGTGCCGGCAATGAAGGCGGATATGAGTGATGCCTATATAACGACAGATGTAGAGTTTGATGATAGGAAAGCGACTTCTACCGTTTATAAGGCCCCGTTTTATACACAAAAAGAGGGGGATGCTTTCGTTTTAGATTTTTTCGAAAAAATGGATATTGATACTTCTAATTTGGAAACTATCTATTATCAAAATGAAGGTGTCTATACGGTAAGAGATAGCGGTTCTCACTATATATGGTTCTATGGGATTGGTGGAAGTTATCGTTATTCGGACTGGTCAGCCTATGGTGAAAGTGCAGAGCCAAAAGAAGTTGAAGAGGATGACCTTAGAGAAATCGTGGAGGACTTTGGAATTGATTTGCCGGCTGAAGCTACTTTTAAGCAAGTAGAAGATAGTGGCCATTATAATTTTACGGTAGACAAACTGACTCAAGGAAATCAGCTAATTGATGGTACTTTGACGATTGGTTTCTATAGCGACGATACAATAAAAGTAATAGATAACAATCTCGTCACTTATGACAAAGTGCGAGATAAAGAAATTAAGAGCGAAAAGGACGCGTACGAGCAGATTTTGAAGGGGAACTTCCAACACTTTTCTCCAGACAGAAAAGTAACTAGCCTTCATGTTTACGACGTGACTATAAGCTACTTTTTGGACTCAAAAGGGTATTATCAACCAGTCTATGCTTTCTATAGTGAGTTGGATGGGGAAGAAGTGACTATTTTGGTTCCCGGGATTTGACTGGGGGCCAATGAGATGCAGTTGTTTTGAAAAAAACAGCTGTGTTTTTTTGTTTGATACTGACCACGGATGATTTATCAACCACTTTTGCATGTTTATCATCCAACTTTTGAATTTATCAACCACTTTTGCATGTTTATCAACCAACTTTTGAATTTATCAACCACTTTAGCGTGTTTATCAACCAACTTTGAGTTTTATCAACCACTTTAACCAATATAAATGCCATTCGACAACTCTCGTCAATTGATGCAAACGTTATTTACTCCAGTAACCGCCTCCCCACGAGAAACTGGGTCAGCGTGCGGCCTGTCCCCTCAACCCGCGGTTTAAAAATTCATTCAACAGCCCCGCCATCTCCCTAGGTGTTTTGTTCATCCCGCTCTCCAACCAGTTCTTAATCATATAAATACTTCCACTCACAAAGAATATACTTAAGTATTCAAAGGTTTCAGCATCTACTTGTTTACTTGGAATAAAATTCTTCAAAATGTATTCCTTTGCGATCATCATGCCTTTTTTCTGGAATTGCACTTCGGTATTTTCGCTCAACAGAATGCAACAAATATCACTTTTTGATGCGATGTACTCAAAGATCTTCTCGGTCATTTGGTATGCCTCGTCTTCTTTGGAGAAGTTATATTGGTTAAGCGTTTTGACCATGTCCTCGGTGAATTCGTCGTCAATGGAATCCAGCAGGTCGTATTGGCTGGAATAGTGGGCATAAAAGGTGGAGCGGTTTATATCCGCCTTTGTACATATTTCTTTTATAGTAATGCTCGCAATGGATTTCTCCTTAAGTAAATCAAGTAAACTTTCCTTCAGTACCATGCGTGTGTACTGCTTTCTTCTGTCCATCTTTTCACTCATCTTCCGCACAACCTTTCATTAAGCAACACAATAGAATGATTTGTTGTGTATCTGACATCCCGAACACAACTGTCTGTTGAATAGCCAACACCGTGTCTAATATAATAATAAGATGTAAAGAGGAAAGACACAAGAGAGGATGAACAACCATAAATATCGCATCACGTATTATTAAACATAAAAAGGCTGTCCTGATTGTCTTTGCGTTGGTGACCATCATCTCGACCGTGGCGCAGTTTTTTGTCTCGGTCAATTATAATATGGTAGATTATCTGCCCGAGGATGCCCAGTCGACCAAGGCGATGGAAATCATGGAAAAAGAATTCACCGGTTCTGTTCCGGATACGAGGGTCATGGTGACCGATGTATCCATTCAGGAAGCCGTTTCGTATAAAGAAAGACTAGAGGCTATCGATGGCGTGGCAGAAGTGATCTGGCTCGATGATGTGGTCGATTTGAAGACGCCACTCGAAATGGCGAACACAGAAATGGTGGAAACCTACTACAAAAATGAGAATGCCCTGTTTTCCATCAGCGTCCGCAGTGGGGATGAGGTGGCGATCACGGATGCCATTTATGAAGTGATTGGAGACAATGGCGCGATTGCCGGGGAAGCGATCAATACGGCGACCTCACAGAAAATGGCGGGGAACGAATCAATGTATGCGGCCATGCTGCTTGTGCCGATCATCATTTTCATCCTGATCATCTCCACGACCTCATGGGTGGAGCCGATTTTCTTCCTGACCGCCATTGGGGTGTCCGTGTTGATCAACTTAGGAACCAACATCTTTATCGGAGAGGTTTCCTTTGTGACGCAGTCAGTTGCACCAATCTTGCAGCTCGCGGTGTCACTTGATTATGCGGTGTTTCTCTTGCACAGTTTTGCGGAATATCGTCAAAAGACAAACAATCCGGAAGAGGCCATGGAGCTTGCGATGAAAAAATCGTTCCCGGCCATCACGGCAAGTGCGGCGACAACATTCTTCGGATTTATTGCCCTTACTTTCATGGAATTTGAAATTGGTTCTGATCTTGGATTGAACCTGGTGAAAGGGATTGTCTTGAGCTTTATCAGTGTTATGGTATTTTTACCGGCATTGACCTTGTTCTTTTATAAATGGATGGATAAAACGCAGCACAAAAGTTTTATCCCAAGCTTTGAGGGGATTGGGAACTTCGTGGTGAAGTTAAGGGTTCCTAGTTTACTCATCGTCCTCGCATTATTGGTACCGGCGTTCCTTGCGCAGACGAATACCTCTTTTACATATGGATTTGGTGAACTGCCAGACCATACGAGAGCGGGTTCGGATTATAAGCGTATCAATGAATCCTTTGGGGAAGTCACGCCGATTGTACTCTTGGTGCCAAAGGGTGAGGTGGCCAAAGAGGAGGAGCTTGTTGCGGAAATCGAGGCTATGGATTATGTCACAAGTGTGGTGTCCTACGTTAACATGGTGGACCCGGTGATTCCGCCGGAGTACCTGGATGAAGAAGTGCGGAATGAATTTTATTCGGAAAATTACAGCCGGATCGTTATCAACACCAACCAGGCGACAGAAGGGGATATTCCTTTTGCCATTGTGGAAAATGTGGATACAGCAGCATCGGACTATTATGGGGATTCAGCGCTCAGCCTTGGGGAGAGCGTGACCTTGTATGATATAAAAAATACAGTCACCAAGGATAATATTCTTGTCAATGTGCTGACGGTCGTGACGATTGCGATTGTATTATTGATTGGTTTCCGGTCGATTTCCATACCGGTTGTGCTGTTGTTGACGATTCAGTCTGCTGTATGGATTAACCTGTCGATACCGTATTTTACGGAAACTTCCCTCGTGTTTGTGGGGTACCTCATCATTAGTACGGTGCAGCTAGCCGCAACCGTGGACTATGGAATTCTATTTACCGAGGCCTACACGCATCATCGCAAGGAGATGTCTGCGAGAAAGGCCATCATCAAAACGCTGGACGAGAAGACCTTCTCGATTTCGATATCGGCAGCGATTTTATCGAGTGTCGGGTTTATTTTATGGATCACCTCTTCAAACCCGATTGTCGGTTCCATCGGATTGTTGCTGGGAAGAGGGGCGCTGCTGGCGTTTATCATGGTACTATTCTTCCTGCCGGCGATGCTGCTTGTGTGTGATAAATTCATCAAAAAAACAACCTATAAGTCCAATTTTAAAGAGGAGAAGTGATGATGAGAAAGAAAAAACTACTTTATGCTGCACTTGCCGGAATGATTTTCTTGCCTTCATTTCTTGGCAATGCGAGTGGGGTTCTGGCGGAGGATCAGAAGAATGTCCGGTCCAAGGAAGAGGTCGTGTATGCCACGTTGAAGGCAAACGGGGACCTCGGACCGATCTATGTCGTGAATACCCTTGAGGTGGCAAAGGCAGGGGAAATCCTGGATTTTGGAAACTATAAAACGGTTAAAAACCTAACGGATAGAACAGAGCTACAGCAAGAAGGCGAACGGGTTGTAGCGGATGTGGAACAGGAAGGAAAGTTCTACTACCAAGGGGACTTGGAAGAAGGGACAGAACTGCCTTGGGATGTGACGGTAACCTACCTTTTGGATGGACGTAAAATGGATCCTGCCGACCTTGCGGGAGAAACTGGTCATGTAGAGATACAAGTGGAGACGAAAGCCAACAAGAGTGTGGATAACGATTTTTATGAAAATTACTTGCTACAGGTATCCCTGACGCTGCCGAATACCTACCAGAATATCGAAGCATCCCCTGGTGGCATGCAGGCGAATGCCGGGAAAAATAAACAAATCACGTTTACTGTGATGCCTGGAAAAGAAGAGCAGCTTATCGTTGAAGCTGATGTTGAAAATTTTGAGTTCAATGGTGTGGAAATCGCCGCAGTCCCATCCAGCCTTCCGATCGATACAACGGGAACGGAAGGAATGACCGATGATATGGCGGAATTGTCTGATGCGATCGGGCAATTAAATGATGGGGTTTCTGATTTGCAGGACGGCGTTTCGCAGTTGAATGACGGTGCTGGGAAGCTTCGAGATGGTTCAGGAACATATAAAAATGGCATTAACCAGCTGAATGGGTCCTCCTCAGAGTTGGTTGGCGCTTCTGCATCTATAAAAGAAGCATTGGGAACGATCAACCGTGAGCTTTCCGGTGGTGCGGCCGACGTTGATTTAAGCAGTTTGACTCAATTGCCTGCAGGGTTGCGTGAGCTTGCCAAAGGTATGAATGATACGGCCGACGGACTTGCTTCTTTACAGAAAAACTATGGAGCGGCATATGCTGCACTAGATGGTGCGATCACAGAAATTCCTGCAGGGGAACTATCCGAAGCAGAGATTGCCTCGTTATATGAAAGCGGGGCAGATCCTGCCGTTGTGGATAAGTTGGCAGCTAATTACGCAGCTGCTCAGAAAGTGAAAGGTACTTATGCACAGGTTCGGGAAGCATTTGCTGCAGTGGAACCAACGCTTACACAGGTCGATGGAGCTGTAAGAGGGATGAGCGGCACGTTGACAACGATTGCCGATGAGCTATCTGCTTCCTTAAAGGAAACGGACCTGAGTGGGTTTGCTGAACTTGTGAAAGGGATGGAAACATTAGCCGCGAATTATAATCAGTTCCATTCCGGGCTTGTGAGCTATACGAATGGTGTTGGCGAGCTATCCACATCCTATTCACAACTCCACAGTGGTTTGGTTGGTTTGACGGATGGTACGAGTGAGTTGTCATCTGGAGTGGATGAATTGTCTAATGGAACTGAGGAATTACATTCCGAAACGAAAGACCTGCCTGAGAAAATGCAAGCCGAAATCGACAAAATGATTCAAGAATTCGATAAATCGGACTTCAAGCCGGTATCGTTTGTTTCTGAGGAAAATGAGAAAGTTACTTCCGTTCAGTTTGTGATCAAGACCGAAGCGATTAAGATGGAAGAAAAGAAAACGAAGGAAGCGGAACCTGAGAAGAAGAAGGGGTTCTGGACTTTGTTGAAAGAGTTGTTTAACTAAAAAAAGGGAGGTTTCTACTGGTACACAGAAGAAACCTCCCTTTACTAATAAAGTTAAATTTCAGTAG
This sequence comes from Sutcliffiella horikoshii, assembly GCF_021991925.1. Lineage (GTDB taxonomy): Bacteria > Bacillota > Bacilli > Bacillales > Bacillaceae_I > Sutcliffiella_A > Sutcliffiella_A horikoshii_F. The sequence goes on from NZ_RXZI01000008.1 coordinate 123,826, forward strand.
GCTCAACGATATCTTTACGTCTGTAAACACTTAAGATAATCCCTAAAACAGCAGAATAAAAAAGAAGAGAACTTCCCCCATAACTTACAAATGGCAATGATACATTTATTATTGGTGCAAATCCTAAGCCCATAAGGATGTTCCATATGGCTGGAACCGCTATTAAGGTGGCTCCACCGACAACCAGTATCTTTCCATAGTGATCCTTCGTCTTGCTTGCAGTTTGGGACATTCTCCATAAGAAGACTAGCAATAAAATGCTCAGAAAAATTCCGAACGCCCATCCGAGTGAGTAAACTAGGTATGGAAAAGCAAAATCTGTATGTGCTTCTGGCAGAGCTTGAATGGTACTATTCCCGTTTAATCCATTGCCGAACCATCCTGCGTCGGCAAGGAATTCCTTGATTAAGATGTACATATAACCCGGTCCATTAAAATATTTTTCAGGGGAAAGAAATGAAAGTAATCTTTCACTTAAACGGCTACCACGAAAGTTGATTAAAATCGGTACTATAAAAAGTAAACACGTGGTTATGTTTGCTGTGATCATGATAATCTTGTTCTTTTTCGAAATATGGGAAAAAGTGAACATCATTAATACACAGAAGAAATAAAAAATACTGTAAGGAAAATATGGAAGCATCATGTAGAGAATGAATGGAATCCAGAATAGGACAAACATTACTATCTGTCTCCAACCGCTGAACATCGTCTCTTTCGTGAAAATACCAGCCCATGCCAGGAAAAAGAAAAGCATGGTAAAGGTAGTGACATCTACCGTAAATCCTCCAAATGATATCCATCGTAGAACTCCGTTTTGCGTAATGCCGAATACAAGAAGGTATAGTAAGAGAAGCACGCCACTAACATAAAAGCCTATCCACCAGTTCATAAGTTTCCTATAATCAAAAAATAGAAAAGATAGTGTAACAATGGATGCCAATCCTAACCATATTGCCTGGCGTTCCAAAAAGGAGGGACCAGGAGCATTCCCGATCAAGGGAAGAAAACTGATGGCACCGATCATACCAAATAGAATAAGGAGAACCCAGTCCATTCTGGGTTTATGTAGCTTATTTAACTTCTCCCCAATGGAATAAGGATCCCCCATTTCTTGAACGGCCTTTCTTTCCGCCTCCTCGTTAGAGTCCTCACGATTCTGGAAGGAGTGGCTTAACTCTTGGAGGTGATGATGTAGCTCTTTCTCAATCATTTTGTGAGCTTCTTTCGACTTTACTTTAGACATTACTTTTGCTAAAAAATCATTAAATATGGGGGAGTTCATAGGGAGGCCTCCTCTAGTAAATCTTTTAGTATAAACGGTTGATGGGCATATCCTTTTTTATAGGCGGCTGCCAAGTACTTTCGCCCTTTTTTGGTTAAAGCATAATACTTCTTATCCTCTCGCCACATGGAAGTTAACACTTCTTTGCTCTCTAATAGATGTAAAAGTGTATAAAGTTGTCCCTCATTGTGCAGGAAGCTGTGTTCTTCTTTTTGGAATAGAAGCGTGGATATCTCAAATCCATATTTTTCCTCTAGCTGTAGAGATTTCAAAATAGATAGGATGGTTTCTTCCTTAAATGAGTGTAGCGTAGAGGACGAATGCTTTGCCTGTATCGCTTCGTTCACTCTAGCTTTTCTTTCTTCCGTAAAAGAGAGATCCTTGAAGACATTCTTTTTCATAGACTTTTTCAAATTTAGGAATGGATCAGTCATTTTTTAAACCTCCTCCTTCATGTGCTCTTTTAATATTTCTCTTGCGCGTTTAAGTCTTGTTTTGATTGTATTGACATTAACAGTGGTGATCTCGCTTATTTCAGCCAAAGGCAATTCTTCATAGTAATGGAGTACCACCAATTCACGGTATTTTATAGGTAATTCCATCACTGCATTGGTCAGGCTGGTTTCTAGGCTTTTATCTATGACCTCCCCCTCCACATCCTTTGATTTGGAAGGTATAAAGTCCAATAGTTTTTCATTGAGTACTAGCTTCCGATAATGCCAGCTTCTTAGATAGTCTTTACAATGGTTGCTGGCAACGCGGTAGAGCCAAGTTTTTATGGAAGACTGGTGATTGAATTGTTCCAACTTCTCATAGCACTTAATAAAAATCTCTTGTGTCAAATCCTCCGCTATCGTCCGGTTCTTAACATATGTGAAAACAAGATGGAGAACCGCGTCCCCGTTCTCGTTCATTATTTCATTGATTAGCTGTTCCTTATCTGTGACAAATTCTTTAGAAACAGCCGTATGTTCTAGTTCGTTCATGTAGATATCCCCCCTCTCTCCATTTTAGACGAAGCACCCACTGTTTGGGTTTGGTAAAAAAGAAAATATAGTATGTAAGGTGTGGACGAACTACTCTATATCTTAAGTCACATATTACTTAATTAGAAAAATTACTTTGACACACACAGTAATATGTTGTAAATTATAACCAGGAGGTGAAGTGATGTGGGAAGCAAAATATCGACTGATTTGATACGTGGGCATACGGATACCATTATCCTTAATGTGCTGCGGCAAGGGGACAGTTATGGTTATCAGATATACAAGACCATCATAGAGCTCAGTAACAATCAGTATGAATTGAAGGAGGCAACCTTGTATACGGCTTTTCGGCGCCTTGAGAAGGAAGGATCTATTGCTTCTTATTGGGGAGATGAAACGCAAGGGGGACGCAGGAAGTATTACCGGATAACAGAAGATGGGATAGCGCGCTACGATCAATACAAGGAAGAATGGAACTTTGCGAAAGAGGTTCTTCATTACTTAATAGAGGGAGGAATCGAAATTGATGAGAAATCAGAGTGACTTGGATAAAAAAATTCATGCGTATGTGGATGGCCTGTTTTCTGGAGTTGGAGAAAGTCAGCAATTGTATGATCTAAAGGAGGAGCTGGCAACTAATCTGAAAGAAAAAATTGCGGACTATAAAAAAGCAGGAATGGATGAGTCGACTGCATTCAAAGAAGCAGTAAGTTCGATGGGGGACCTTAGCGGACTTGTGGATGATATGCGTGAAGTTGGCCAAGACAAAGCGAAGCAAGCGGTCTATTCGTCGATGACGGAAAGAATTGCTGTTGCCGGATTGATTACGGGGATATTGCTTATTTTATTCGGGGTATTAACAACTGCCATGTTGTTCTTCATGGGTCTGCAGTTGGAAGCTGTCACAGGTACTGCGATATTTACCGTGTTTGGGATAGCGATCATTACGTATAGTGCGCTGACAAGAGAGACGAGTAAGAAGTATGCGATGAATAAGATACGGGCCATTTTTTATGCTGTTGCAATAGGGTTGATCGCATTTAGTCTGTATGTGGCATTCACTTCAGGATTTGCGACTGGAGAGATGTATATTGCCATCAGTTCCTTCATGATTTTTTTTATCATCGGACTCGGATTATGGTTGGGGCTTTTATTTACGGGGACGGACCGCAGGAAGATGGTGTCGAGGTAGTGATATCTCGAGGAATCTGGGCAAAAGAAAACCACCTTATGCTTCGGTAAAAGAAAAAGGTGGCTTTACTTCTAAGATTGAATTGTAGAGAGAGGTGTTGGCGCACTTCTCTCTTTTTTATTATACACCAGAGTATTAGATGCTCCTAGCCTAGGCAGCCACATCCCCTTTAACCTGTAAAAGGTTCGCTTGCTTCAGACGTCTTCTTACAGTTATCCCAATCCAGCTTGCCAGGAATGCTTTAATCAGACCGACGACTATAAAAGGATAAACCCCGAATTTCAATGCATCTGCCCATGTCATAGCCATCACCATTTTTAACTGAATGGTTCCCATCACAAGGGTGATGATCATCCCGACGGTATTCGCAATCATGGCCCATTTTAAGGAGAAAGATGTTTTCTCCAAAATGTATCCCGTGAAGAAAGCTGCTAAGATAAAGCCGAATATGTAACCACCAGTTGGACCGACAAGCACACCTGCTCCGCCCTTCATTTCCGCAAACACCGGCAAGCCGACCGCTCCAAGCAAAACATAACAGACCATCGACATGGCACCGTATCTACTTCCGAGGATGGTTGCCGCAAGCCCCACCGCAAGTGTTTGCCCGCTGATCGGTACAAGCGGTAATGGTATTTCCATTTGTGCCAGCACTGCTGTGATGGCGGCGAACATGGCACATAAAATAAGCCATCTTAGTCTTTCATTTTTTGCATTCATTTAATGTCCCTCCATTTATGTTAACTTGTTTATTTTTAAAGTTTACATAAAATTCTCGGAAATAAAAAGGCCTTTTTGACCCATTCACTTAAAGGATATTAATAAATTACATAGAATTTGTTACCACATAAACCTTTAAGGAGGAAAAATGATGATCCATAAGCTTGGCCAAATCATGCTTTATGTTAATGACCAGGATGAAGCAGTAAAGTTCTGGAAGGAAAAAGTAGGGTTCCACGTCATTACGGAAGAAGACATTGGGGGAGGGATGAGATGGATTGAAATAGCACCCTCTAATGAATCGGAAACAAGCATCGTCCTTCATAATAAGGAGTTTGTTGCGAAAATGTCACCAGAACTAAACCTCGGGACCCCTTCTTTGATGTTTTTCACGGAGGATCTGGAAGGACTCTATGCAAATCTGACGGAAAAAAATGTCACGGTTGGCGAGATGGTGAATATGCCTTCCGGTAAGGTATTTAATTTTGCTGATGGGGAAGGGAATTATTTTGCGGTGATGGAGAAGGGAAGATAGAAATTAATTTCCTCTAAATGACCCGGGATGATAGCTCCTTGTTTTACCACTACTCCTACAGGGAACACAAAACGATAACCTACTTTACAGGAGGAGTTCAAATGGCTAAAACCATATTCATTACAGGAGCGGGAACCGGGCTTGGTAGAGGTGCTGCGTTGGGACTTGCCGAGAAAGGGCATAGAGTGATCGCAACGACTGAACTGACATCCCAGAAAACCGATCTATTGCGGGAAGTGGAGAATCAAGGCTTGGATATGGAAGTGTTCAAGCTCGACATTACCAACCCTCTTGATTTGGAGCAGATAGAGAAATACGATTTTGACGTGTTTGTGGCGAATGCTGCAATCAATGAGGGAGGGCCGCTTGGGGAAGTGCCGATGGAAAGGTTTCGCGCCCTTTTTAAAATCAATGTATTCGCGACCCTTGAAACTGCGCAGATTGCTGCAAGGAAGCTCGTGAAAAGGGGAAGTGGAAAGATAGTCTTCATGAGTTCCATGGCGGGCATTTCCGCGACTCCATATGTGGGTCCTTACACGGCAACCAAGCATGCATTGGAAGGCATAGCGCAGACGATGAAATCTGAGTTGGAAGAGTTCGGGGTGAAAGTGGCGACAATCAATCCAGGCCCATATGCAACTGGCTTCAATAAACGTGCTGCTGAGGAAAAGTGGAAGTGGTTTGATGAAGAAAAGCATTTTACTAGAAAAGCAGACATGATCGAGCAGGAAGAGCAGTTAAAAGAGTTCCATCCTGAAGATATGATCGAAAAGATGGTGGAAATCATTCCGGCTGATGACCATAAGTTCCGTACCGTTTATCCTGAGGAAACGGAGAAGCTGTTGAAAGAGACGGAGCAAGAGCGATGGGATATGAGGATATAAAAAGAGAATGTAGAAACCGGTGACCTTCATTCCAGGAGGTGGCCGGTTTTTTTTGCATCTATTGAACATATATAGAGTAATTAAAGTTATTATAGGGAGGGTTCTTCCGCTTCTGATGGAGAGGTGGAAGAACCAACCTTTTATTTTTCCATTTATTAAAACTTTTTTAAAGTTCGCCCGTCTATACAGTGTCAAAAAAAACGAGGGGGAAAAATTGGTGTCATTCTATAAAGAAAATGAGATAGAGGAGTGGTATAGCCAATACCATCAGACTATTTTCAAATATATTATTCTCATGGTCAAAGACAGTCAGCAGGCAGAGGATTTGACGCAAGAGACTTTTTTAAGGGCATATAAGCATCATCATACATATAAGAGAGATTCTTCACCGAAGACGTGGCTCTTTAGGATTGCCCACAACACCACAGTCGATCACCTTCGGAAAATGAAACCAATAAGGTTATTTCATCAAGTCTTTCAAAAAGAGCAGTCCGTTTCATCTGAGGATATTGTGATTCTGAAAGAGAATTCACGTGAACTTTATGAAGCATTGAACAATTTAAAGGATAGTTATAAACAAGTGATCATCCTTAGAAAGATAAAATGCTTCTCTATACTGGAAACAGCACACATCTTGGATTGGTCGGAAAGTAAAGTGAAGTCTACTTTGTTTCGGGCGATGCAGACCTTGGAGGAAAAAATGAAGGGGGAGATAAATTATGATGAGAAGCAGGTCAGAAGGTGATTCCCGGTTGGAGCAATCATTGAAGAGATTGGAGCATGATTTGGAGTGGAATCAGGAGCGTGCCGGTTTGGTTCGAAATCAGATTGAATACAATATCCGAAGCATCAACAAAAGGCGAGTTGCCTCAAAGTTTCTAATTGCCATCGCAACATTATTACTGATGATAAGTATTTCATTTATCGTAATTGAGCCACAGGAATTGTCTGTGAAAGAGGAAAATCTTTATCAAGCAGCTCCAAGTACCGTTAAAAATGCCGAACCTAAAGGTATTGAATTTGACCCAACATTTCAAGTGTTTCCGATGAATGCAGAAGATTATATTGATGCCATCATCGGTGAGCCATTAATTACAGATGGTAGTATTTATGGCGCTTACTTTTACCAGCTTGGTAATCGTTCCCCAGAATTACTTCATATTACTACTTATGAAAATGATGAGTATTCTATCGATCAAAGGATGAAATTGCTATTACCGCACAAAAAATTCCCCTCAGCATCCTATGAATCTACAGAGATACTAGTCGGGGATCACAGGGCTGTAATGACATTTTCAAACCAAGAATATGGAGGAGTGACACTTCAAGTTGTAACTGACAATTATGTGTACACTTTTTCCCCACCCTTTCAGTTTAAGGCTATGACAGACAAAGAAGCGGAGCAGTTGAAAGAGGATATAGTGGAACTTGCAATGCTGCTTAACTATAAATGAGTAAAGGTTCCATTTGCTTTCTAGTGTAAACTAGAGTTGCAGATGGAACTTTTTTTATTTTAAAAACTGTAACCAAAGAACAATCCTCACGTCCTTAAAGTAAGCAAATTTGCGATAGCTATAGAGAGAGATAGGTGAAATACATGGAGGGAGAATGGTCAATTCAAAAGCTGAATGATTGGTATGAGCGGTATAGTGACGAGGTTTTTCGGTATGTTCTGATGATGACCGGTGATCCAGAGATGGCGAAGGACTTGACGCATGATACGTATATCAAGGCTTATCAAGCAATAGATCGTTTCAAAGGGGAGACAAGTGAAAGGAATTGGCTGTACCGGATTGCGCGGAATGCGACAATCGATGAGTTTCGGAAGAGGAAGCCTTTTCGTTTTGTGGCGGATTCCTTTGGAGCTACTGCCATGCTTCCGACTACGGAATATTTACCCGAGCAGGTGACACAGCAAGGGGAATATGAGGCATATGTGTATCGCGCCCTACAGCAATTGAAAAGATCCTATCGGGAAGTCATTATTTTACGAAAAATAAAAGATTTGACGGTTCGGGAGACAGCGGAAATCCTGGGTTGGAGTGAAGGCAAGGTAAAGACCACTTTGCACAGAGCGTTGGAAGCCTTGAAGAAACAGATGCTGAAGGAGGGTTATAACCATGACGCATGAGAAAGATGAGAGCCGCCTTGATCGGACTTTGAAAGGGTACCAGGCAATTAAGATGGATGATGAAGGAAAAAAAGAAATACATGAAAAAGTGATGGGGTCAGTTAGGCAACCGGAGAAAAGACAACAAAGGAGATGGGATATGAGGCCGGTCGTTTCATTTATGTTGGCTGGGTTTTTGTTGGTGGTTGGAGGGTATTTTCTTGCGACAGAGTTGATATTTTCAGATGGTGAAAAGAGTTTGACGGTGGAGGAAGAGAGGGAAGCTGGTTTGGATACCGGCAATGGAGGGGCGACTCCGTATACCAATTTAGAAAAAGTGGCATCTTCTAAACTTGGGACTGAGGTTCATATTCCGTTTCATGCTGATGTTCCTTTAAAGGTGGCTACCATTATAAAAGACGGATACATTATTGATGATGAAGCTCATATCGGCGAGCCAGTTTACGGAATTTTCATTTATAGTACATTGGATGCGGGAGAGGAGGAAAAGGAGCAGGAAGAGGAACTGGAAAAAAGATATGGTGGCTTCTTTGGAGATATCATTTACGGTGAGCCATTGGTTGATGATAAACACATGGTGAGTCTGAGCGTCGTAAATGGAGAAACGAGTCATATAGATGATATTAATAGACGTCTGATTGGAGAAGAAAAAACAATCGCCGGCAAAACTGTCTACTATAGTCATAGAAAAGATTCCATTCCGGAAACGTTCAGGATCAGTTTTCGACAAGATGATGATGTGTATGCTTTCTATTTTAATATGGAAAAAGTAACGGAAGACTATGCGTATTCTTTTGTGGAGAAGTCGTTGAAACAGATTCAGGAATGAGGGAAGGACGGCTCCATTATGCTTTCTAATTTTTATAGGTATGAAGACAATCTGAAAGGTGATTTCTAGTTGAGATTGTCATCATACCACTTATGAAGACACTCTGAAAGGTGATTTCTAGTTGAGATTGTCATCATCCTGCTTATGAAGACAATCTGAAAGATGATTTCTAGTTGAGATTGTCATCATACCACTTATGAAGACAATCTGGAAGGTGATTTCTAGTTGAGATTGTCATCATACCGCTTATGAAGACAATCTGGAAGGTGATTTCTAGTTGAGATTGTCATCATACCGCTTATGAAGACAATCTAGTAGCTTATTTTCTAGTTGAAAAGGACTTCACACTGTTTATGAAGTCCTTTCCACTGTTATTTTTATACCAAAATGGTCATCATCTAACTAAGCTAGATTTCTACCACTAAATCCTATTCACCATTTCCCCCCAACACCTGCTTCGCCATATCCATATATTCTTCCAAACCAGATTTGAGTGCAAACTCAGCAATGGCGATAGGGTACGCTGCCGTTAGTTCGATGACGTGCTGTGCCATCCCTGGCCACACGTATCCACCAGCCTTTTCATAGTGATGGATCAACTCTTTCAACACATCTTCTCCAAATGTGCGGTAGTGGGCTACAAAGTCGATGGCAATGTCCCCTACGGCAGCTTCAGTCCAGTCGATAAAGCCAGTGACCTTATTCACTTCATCTATCAAGATATGACCGGCATGCAGGTCGCCGTGTACAAGGGTGGTCTTTGCAGGCCAGAGGGAGTCATTCTTCAACCAGGCCTGCCATCTTTGCCAAAGCCCTGGGTCCACATGAAACTCCTCTTTCACTTTTTCCATTCGTTTTGCCATGTTCTCACGGATTTCCTCAGGTGTTTCCACAAGGAGCCCAGCAGCGCGAACATCCTCATGATCAACATGGTGTAAGGATACCAAAGCTCTTGCAAGTGTTTCATTAAAAACAGTTGGAACATTCTTTTCGTCAAGGACCCAGACATATGCCTGAGCCTCTGGATCGACAGTAGCGGCCGGTACTCCGGTAAGTCGTTTATATGCAATGAGTGAATCGTTATAGATTAACCAGTTAGGTGCTTCCACAGTTAGCGATGCCCTTACTAAATCAAGGGTGCGCTTTTCTTTTTGTGTGGAAGCAATCACATCTTCTCTTCTAGGGAAGCGTAATACCCATTCCTCCCCTTTAGCATCTTCAGCAAATACCACAAGGAAATCCAGTCCGGATTCGTTAAATGTCAGTGAGTCGGCAAGGATATCCAAGCCATTATCTTTCGCTATTTCTATTACTTTTTCTTTTGTTAAAGTCATCATTCATTCTCCTCTTCTTTTTTATTTGGGCGTCCTGTAAGAAGAGTAGATGGGTAGGCAAAATAAGCCCTTAAAGGTTGCACGAAAAAAAGGCATAACAAAAAGAGGGTAGACTGTCCCCCTCTTTTTTCTACAATCATATAAGCATCGTAAAATAAAGGTTTCCTAAAAGTAGGCAGACCAATCCCATTTACCCTGCACACAGGCAGAGCCTTTGAACGTATTTAATTAACGGTTCAAAGCGTGGAATCGAAGTCGCATACTTGCAGTCATAGGAAAAACCTCCATTTCTTCATAAGTTACTATAAGTGTAGCACGGAAGATGGAAGGGAGGCAAGGGAGTCTTGTTAGAACCACTCCATTTACACCTTTCCCAGTTACTGATAGTGGATTAAAATGTAAAGTATATAAAGTCTGAAGGAGGTTTTGGAATTGTTGCTATCCCTCTCATTTCTCACCATGCTACTCAGTATTTTTTATCTTATTGTGTTGGAAAAACATATTAAATCATGGCCGTATCTTTTAAAGCCAGGGACCATGGTTGTCATTATTTTGATAGGGATAATGGGAGTGGGGAATTCTCCCTCTACCTATAGCTGGTGGATCTTGGCGGGATTGTTATTTTCAATTCTAGGGGATATTTTCTTGATGCTACCAAAGGATCGTTTTGTATATGGGTTAGTTTCCTTCTTGGTTGGACATATATGCTATATCGTTGCTTTTTTATCTTTTCCAGGTAGTGGAGAGGTAAATAGTTGGATTACTGGAGCGTTACTTGTTGTCGCTATTCTCTACCTTTTGAAGCTATCAAAAGGTGTTCTGAATTCAGGAGGCATCAGTCTTTTCCTTCCTGTAACAGGGTATGTGGCAATCATCACGACCATGGTATGGGTAGCATTCTATACTCAACAGCCTCTTATGATAGCAGGGGCAATCTTGTTTTTCTTTTCTGATGCCATTCTTGCGTGGGATAGATTTATCGGAAAACTAACGTATAGAAACTATCTGGTGATGATTCCTTATTATTTGGCACAATATCTTTTTGCGATTTCCTTGCATTAGATGTGACTTGTTATTAGATTAAAAAAGAAGGAATATGTAAATAAATGTCGAATCCTTTCCTTGTATCAAACTATTATTGAAGGGATGGATGTAATGAAGAAGTTTGAAACTGTTGATAATGTCGTGTGGTTTGCTCAGTCGGCAACACATTCTGGAGAGTTTAAAAATGACTTGCCAATCTCCGAGGAGCTCAGGGAAGAGTTACTCAAGGAGGTCTATAACGATTTTGTTAAGGAAATAGTTGGCACCCATTTTCAATACTTTCAGGAAAATACACAGGAGTTTATGGATGAACACCAGATCCCGAAAGATAAAAAGCACTCCCTCGAACACAACCTCTTCTGGTGGAAGGTGCTATACCAGGCAAGCAATGGAATCGAAATTTTATTTGTGCAAGAATATATCGCAAAAAATTACTCAGTCCTCAAACACAAACCACTTATCATCTCCTGGCTCAAAAAATGGGAGGAAGCCACCACCAAATTCTACTATGTCGGCTACAAGTATAACGACCGCACCTTGGTACTCATTGATATGTTAACGGAAGAGACACTTGATGTTGTCGTATACGATCGGAACGCCACCCCACCGAAAAAAGGAGAAATAGTGGTGGGAACCTTACTCCCCATTGGAGATGCCCTCTATTTCCCTATCCTTGACTTCTATCATTTTGACTACCAAGCAAGAGCGCACATCGCAACCCTTCTACCACACTATTACGACCGCCATAAAAAAAATTCAACCGAACAAGAAGCCTTCATACATGTCCTATCTACCCTTTTGCAAGTGGAGAGGATGATTCGTGAAGAGAAAGAGGAGTCTATTGATATAAAAAATTAGATACATGAGATCAAACCCTTAAGTATATGTATAGCTTAGGGGTTTTTTGCTGCTGGTTTCCCCTACCTACCTAGTGAGATTTCAAGCGTTTTTTAAGACTATTCGGACCGATATTAAGTCATTCCGTATAATCTGAAATCCATTTAAGTGGAAAAATAAAGCGAAAAGTCCTTTAATGTGGTAAAGTTATTGTTAGAATAGTAGAAAAATTTTAGAGGCGTTGATACATACTATGTTGAATGAACTTTTGCATAAAAACCCTTTTGAAAATGATGATACAGTGGAAAAGATTCTTTCGCGTTTGGTGGAGGAGTTGCAGGTGATGCTCTCGGAAGATGCCATCGTGACAACGATGATATTTGATGAGGCTAAGCAAAGCTTAAGTCCAGGTCCTGGGTATGAGTCGTTTCCCGATATATATGTGGAAAAAGTAAAGAATCTTCCCTTGGGGGTCGGAGGATGTGGGATAGCAGCGAAGGAAAAACGTATAGTTGTCTGTGAAGATATACATAAAGACAAGGCATGGGTGCCATTCCTCGATCTTGCAAACAATGCTGGAGTACGCGCTGTATGGTCGATCCCCATCTATTATCGGGAGAAGATCTATGGAACTTTCGCCATCTACCATCCTTATCCATATACCCCGACTGAAATGGATATCCGTCTTTCGATTTTGATGAGCAAGCATGCGGTGACGGCCTTCACCTTTTTGAGAAAGCAGGAACTTGAGAGCATGTATCAGCTTATTTCGGAACATGCCAAGGACATCATTGCCATGTCTTCTCCAGAGGGTGTGGTGCAATACGTAAATCCTGCTGTGACTGATATTCTTGGGTATAGCCAAAGTGAGATAATTGGAAATGATTTTACCCAGTTCATCAGTCCGGAAGATATCGACACTATTAGAGGATACCATGGGGAAAACAATTATCCCGAACCATCATTAAGTAAAGAATTTCGCGTGGTAGCAAAGGATGGGAGGCAGATTTGGCTTGAAACGGTGGCAAAGCCTGTACTCGATGAATATGGCCAATTAAACAAAATCATCAGTACCTCCAGGGATATTTCCGAGCGGAGGGAATCCGAAGAGGCACTTGTCAATTCAGAAAAATTGACGGCGGTAGGACAGTTGGCTGCAGGAGTAGCCCATGAAATACGGAATCCGCTCACTTCGTTAAAAGGGTTTCTGCAGCTAATCCAAATACAAGGCGGGGCAAACCCTGAGTACTATGCGATTATGGCAAGTGAGCTCGAGCGGATTGAACTGATATCAAATGAAATGTTAGTGTTGGCAAAGCCGCAAGCTAAATTCATGAACAATGTGGACATGGTTGAAGTGTTAAAGAACGTGGTGTTCCTCTTGGACTCCCAAGCATTGATCCTGAATATAGAAGTCAAGCTCGAAGTACATGAATCGCTGATGCTTGCTTGTGTGGAAAGCGAGATGAAACAAGTCTTCATCAACCTTTTGAAAAATGCTTTTGAAGCTATGCCACGTGGTGGAGTGGTCACCATTCGGCTGAGGGAGACAGCTAAATCTGTATTTGTCGAATTCGAAGATCAAGGCGTCGGCATTTCTCCTGAGAAACTTCAGGAGCTCGGGAAGCCATTTTTCACGACAAAAGAAAAAGGAACGGGCTTGGGCCTGCTTGTTACAAATAAAATCATTAAAAATCACCATGGCAAACTCGAATATGAGAGTGAATTAAACAAAGGAACCACTGCCAGAATCACGCTAGATAAAAGAAACCAGGGAGCCGGGGACGTGACACATGCAGCGGTTATCGCCGAATAGAGGGAGAGTGCCACATACGCGGCATTCTCTCCTTTATTTTTCTGTGTTAAATTCACTTGTCAGCTTGGAAGCCAACGCTTTACTTTCCCGTCTTCTATTGCGTCGAGCTTTTGCCCGATCTTCTCCAGTTTTGTTCAGGTACATCTCTTCTTCTGTTTCTGGAGTGATGGAAGGGACTTGTGCCGGCTTGCCTTGATCATCAAGGGCTACGAACGTTAAGAAAGCAGTTGCGGCAATGTTTTTCGTTCCTTTTGTAAGATCTTCAGCAGTTACTTTCACGAAGACTTCCATGGATGAATTTCCGGTCCATGTGACAAATGATTCAAAGATAACGGCATCGGTTGGCCGGATGGGTGAGAGGAAGTCAACCGAGTCCATAGAGGCTGTCACACATTCGCAACGGCACAAACGGGCTGCCGAAATAGAGGCAAGCATGTCCACATCTGATAGCAATTTCCCTCCAAAAAGGGTGTTATGGTTATTAATATCGTTCGGAAATACCCGGCTGGTTCGAATGACACGGGTATCTTTGCAGGTTTTGTTCATGGATATTCTCCTTATATGTTACGGTGTTTGGGGTTTATTTTAACATTATTTTCCTCAGATGCGAAATAGGAACTCTCTTTTGGAAAGTCTGATTTTATTTATATAGGTGGCATAAAGGGTATAATAAAAATAAGAACCAGACAGATGATAGGAAGGGGATTCGATGAAGACTACGAACGAAATAGGTTGGAATTTCGATAATAGCTATGAATCATTGCCAGAATTATTTTTTTCGGAGATCAAGACAAATCCTGTGGAATCGGCGAAGTTAGTCGTCCTAAATGAATCAGTGGCCAATGATCTCGGATTAAGTGCGGAAGCTTTGAAAGAAGGCTCTGGGGTAGAGGTGTTGGCTGGCAACAAGGTCCCTGATGGTGGTTCTGGTATTGCTCAAGCTTATGCAGGACATCAGTTTGGTAATTTCACCATGCTTGGGGATGGGCGTGCTATATTGGTAGGCGAGCAAATGACCCCGAACGGTGAACGGGTTGATATTCAATTAAAAGGTTCAGGACGGACTCCATATTCCCGAGGTGGGGATGGGCGTGCTACTTTAGGGCCGATGCTGCGGGAATATATCATCAGTGAGGCGATGCATGGGTTGGGAATACCTACTACACGTAGCTTGGCAGTGGTCACAACCGGTGAACGGGTGTTGCGTGAACGTCTATTGCCTGGAGCGATCATGACCCGCGTAGCATCCAGTCATCTCCGTTTTGGAACATTTCAGTTTGCTGCTCAGTGGGGTGATATGGAAAAACTGCATGCTTTGGCTGATTATGCAATGAAACGTCACTACCCTGAATTGGAAGCTGGCGATTATCTTGGCTTTTTCAGAAAGGTGCTGGAACGCCAAGCGGAGCTGATTGCTAAATGGGAGCTGGTAGGCTTTATCCATGGGGTGATGAACACAGATAACATGACGATCAGCGGGGAAACCATTGACTATGGCCCGTGTGCATTTATGGATGTGTACGACCCGGCTACCGTATTTAGCTCCATTGATGTGCAAGGTCGTTATTCATATGAAAATCAGCCGAAAATCGGGGGCTGGAACTTGGCAAGGTTTGCGGAAGCTTTGTTGCCGTTGTTTGATCAGGATCAAAAACGTGCGGTCGAGTTGGCGCAAGAGGAGCTTTATACGTTTTCTGATTTGTATAAAGGACATTGGCTGGCAGGGATGCGTTCGAAGTTAGGATTGTTTGGTGAAGAAGATTCAGATGAGGAATTGGTGCAGGGATTACTTGATGTGATGAAGGAGAACAAAGCGGACTTTACGAATACGTTCCGTGAATTGACGTTGGGGGAACTTGGTGGAAAACCGGAGTTTCAAGAGTGGCATTCGTTGTGGCAGGAGCGATTGGGAAGACAGTCTGATGGGGCGGAAGCTGTTCGGGAACTGATGCAGAAAAGCAATCCTTCTATTATTGCACGGAACCACCGGGTGGAAGCAGCGTTGGAAGCGGCTGTGGAGCATGGGAATTATGGAGTGATGGAAAATTTGGTGAAGGTACTGCAAAATCCATTTGCTTATTCTGGTGAACAGGAAGATTATTGTGTGGCGCCTGGTGCGAGGGTTACGGCTGGGTATCGGACGTATTGTGGGACGTGACCAAGGATTGGCATGAACTATGGGGGATTTGATACGGATTTTAAACAATGCAGGACTGAACTGTTATAAAAAGGATATCTCAATGCCTAAAGCGCGGGATTGAATCCACCCAATTCCACCAAAGGTGATATAATAATCCTAAAATGATAACAGAGGTGATCCCATGTCACTATCAAAAGAGTCATTTGTCCCCCTAGAAAAATATTATGAAATCCGCGAATCAAGTGACCATCTGTACGAATATATAGATGGTTCTGTCTTCATGTCCCCATCTCCGTCTACCAAACATCAAAGAGTATCAGGACGGATTTTGGTGAAATTCAGTAATTATCTCAACGAAAAATCTACAAACTGTGAAGTGTTTGCTGCTCCCTATGATATTGAGTTGTCCAAAGAAGGCTTGGAAGGAACAAAAATTGTCATTCCAGACATGGCTATTATGTGTGATACAAGTGGATTTACTGAAACTAAATATGTTGGTGTCCCTGATTTGATTGTTGAAATCCTTAGTCCCTCCAACCAATCACATGATCTTATAACAAAGCTAAATCTTTACATGAAATATGGTGTCAGGGAGTATTGGATCGTAAATCCAATGCTAAACTCTATTACAATCTACTCTCTTAATAAAGAAGATGTATACGAACAACACGCTATAAAGACCGACCAGGGTCCGATTACCTCAAGGATTTTTGAAGACTTTCATATCGAACTAGAGCATATTTTCCATTAAAAATGGTCAAGGGTGGTGAGCCCTTGACCATCTTCGTTCCAATCTAAGTAACCCCCATTTTACGTTAGCTGCTGCTCCGCAAATTCCCGATATAACTTATGCGAGCCAACCAACTCCTGATGAGTTCCCATTCCGGTGATCTCCCCTTTTTCAATGAAGATTATCTTATCCGCATTCACAATGGTAGACAATCGATGGGCAATCACAAAGGTGGTACGGCCTTCCATCAGCCTTGTCAACGCTTGCTGTACAATTCCTTCTGACTGACTGTCTAGACTTGCTGTCGCTTCGTCCATCATCAAAATCTTAGGATCGCGCAAAAAGGCCCTTGCAATCGCAATTCGCTGGCGCTGTCCGCCTGAGAGCATGACACCTCGTTCGCCCACCTCTGTATCGAGTCCTTTTGGAAACTCTTGAATGAACTGGTCGGCATAAGCCATCTTGGCCACTTCCCATAAGCGATCATCTGTCAAAACCTCTTTATTTTCCAATCCATATGTTAAGTTATCCCGGATGGTTCCAGCCATCATCGGGCTGTCTTGTGAGACATAACCGATCTGTTGGCGCCAGGATTTCATGGATAACGAACGGATTGGCAAAGCACCTACGAAGATTTCCCCGTCTGTGGGCTCATAAAAACGTTCAAGTAATCCGAAAAGAGTACTCTTCCCGCCACCGCTCGGTCCTGCAAAGGCCACCATCATGCCAGGTTCTACATCAAATGAGACATTGCGCAAGATAGGCTCGTCTTCGTTATAACCAAAAGATACACTTTTAACAAAAACAGGCTGATTGGTGATATCCACCTCTGCCCCCTCTTGTCCTGGCTCATCCTCTATTTCTAAAATGCCAATGATTCGTTCCGTCGCACCTTTCGCTTTTTGTAACTGGGTGAAGAACATCGTAAACGATGTAATCGGAAAAATGATTTGAAACAGGTAAAGTAGGAATGCCACAAGTGCTCCGGTTGACATCGTTCCTTCTGCGACTCGAATTCCACCATAACCGATGATCACAACGATGACAAGCATGACAACCATATACATAAGCGGTCCAATGATGGCAAAGATGCGTGCCTCTCTAAGCCCAAATGTCAAAAGCTTATGGATGCCGGACTGGCCCTTTGCTTCCTCTGCCATTTCTGCATTGGATGCTTTCATGAGGCGGATTTCACTTAATGTCTGCTGTACGCTTCCGGTAAAATTAGCTGTTTCATCTTGCATGCCACGCGAAATTTTCGCCATTCTCGTACCAAGCGGTATCATGACTAAAGTCGTTACAGGAACAGAAATCAGCATAAGTAAGGTCATTTTCCAATCCATGATGAAGAGGATGGTGACTGCCCCGATAATGGTAATGATTCCAGTGATGAACTGGGGAAAGTGTTGAGAAATCAAGTCTTTCACAATCCCTGTGTCATTGACCACACGGCTGACAGATTCCCCGCTTGTTTTTTTATCAAAATAACTAACAGGCAGGCGGATCAATTTGAACCACATTCTCTCTCGAAGGCCGGCAACAATTCGTTGGCCGACATAGGCAAGGGAATAGGTGGATAGTCCGTCTATGACTGCTTGGACAATAAAAACGGCAGCAATTGCAATAATCAGACCGACACTGAGTGCTTCCATGGAAAATCCGTCGACCAGCTGCTGGGTCAGTAAGGGGATGGTCAATCCGACCAGTGTTGTGATAAGGCTGCCGACTAACCCGAGTGTTAGTGCGAGTTTCGGGATGTTGGTTGACAGGATGAGGGAGATGAACTTCTTTAAATTTGAATTTGGTGCTTGTTCCATTTACTGTAGGTCTCCTTTAAAAGGTGTATGTGATAATTGTACGTTTTTAAGACAAGTAAGTTCCTTTTTTATTGTGACAGATTGAGGAACAAGTTTCCAATTTTAAAGATGACAATCCATCAGGGGAAGAGAGGGAATAGTACTCCATATGAATGAGAATTAGAAGAAACGAGGAAGAATCAAATGTTAGACAGAGAAAAGGGGGATCAATTCTAATGGCTGATCCCCCTTTTAAATTAATGTTGTTCTACGCCCTCCGCAACCGATAAACCTCATACAGATTCTTCGTCACGACTTTCAACACAGAATACACCGGAACAGCCAACAGGATTCCGATAAATCCATACAGCTTGCCTGCTGCAAGAAGAAGTAGAATGACTGTCAAAGGGTGAATGGACAGTTTGTTTCCAATAATCTGCGGCGACACGAGATTTCCTTCAATCTGTTGCACGATTGTAAGCAGTATCAATATTTTCACGACCATGATTGGATCTGTCATTAACCCTATTATCACTGCGGGTAGTATGCCTAGTGCAGGGCCAATTATAGGAACGATGGCGGTAATCACGATGAATAGTGCCAACACTAAGGCATAATCCAAGCCGATGATGAGATAGCCTATGTACATTAGAAAACCGTTGACCAATGCCACAAGCATTTGCCCTACAATGTAGGTCGATAAAGTCTTATCAATATCGATCAATAATCTTTTCCCTTCGTTATGGTGTTTGTTAGGCAACATTTTCAATATAAATGGCAAGAGTTTATGACCATCTTTTAGAAAATAGAACAGGATGAAAGGGACGACAACAAGGACGGTGACAAAGTTGGTGATGGAAGAAATGATGGTGGATATGTTCTCACCAATGCGCTGGGATTGATCCTTTAAAAAAGCCAGCCCTCTCTGTTTAGCTTCCTCATAAGAGATGAGGCCAAAGTTATTGTCATCAATCAGTTCCTTTGTCTGTTTTTCATTTTTTTCTAGAAAAGCTGGAAAGTCCTCCGCAAACTGTACGACCTGCTCCTCGATTTTCCCTCCAACGGAAAATCCGCCTACTATCGCGCCTCCGATAATAGCTGAAAATACAAGAATGATAGCCAAGGTCCTTGGCACATACTTAAACTTTGCCAAAAGATTCACCAAAGGCTTTAAGATATAAAATAGAAAGCCCGCAAATAGAATAGGGAAAAACAAGGTTGTGGTGAAACGGATTATTGGGTTAACGATAAACTGCACTTCGCTTAATAGAAGAATGATTAATAATACTAGAATGATACCTGTTGCGTATTTAAAGAACGGGTGTTTAATCCACATGCTACCCCTCCAGATAAAGTAATAGTAGTTTATTCCCTTTAATGGAGGGGGATGAAACGGTTAGTGGAATTACGCCTTTCTTAAGAAAAGAATACTTAGTACAGGGGACAGGAAACGTATCCTGTCCCTTTGCGGTTACCTCGCAAGACCTCTTTCGAAAGCAGCCAAGTGATTGACCGAGGCATCTCGTAACCTGGTAAAAACGAGTCTCACATCATTTGGAATGTTTAAAGCGAGGAATTTATCATACATGCCAATATTCTCGATTTCGCCTTCCACTCCTGCTGCATAGGCATCCTGTATAGATGGCGGTGTGGTAACGAATTGAGGGGAGATGTCTTGCGGAATAGGGACTTGATATTGTTGGAATAAGGGTAACAGGGCACTGATGTGTCGTAGTTCGGCCTCTTGGATCCTTGCAAATGTACGGATATAGCCGTATGTTCCAAGGATCCTGTTGTAGCGTGCCTGAGCAAGGTATTCGTCCTGTAACGCATAGGTAAGTATGTCAGGAAGAGTTAATGATGCCGCATTCAGGGCACCTTTTGCCCCGTAGGTATCAGCAGTTTGGCGGTAAAAGTAAGGATGGTAGGGATAAAACATAGTGCAACCTCCTAGAAGTATTAATTACATAGTATATGCGCCTAAGAAAAAGTGGTGTAAACGCACCTATCAAAAAAATGGCTAGACTTTCCTCACTTCCATACTGTATGATACATAGTATAAACCATACTGTACGACATATAGTATAAAAAAGAGGTGAGCAGATGGGCGATGGGTTGTTGCAGACGTTAACGACGGAATTGAGGAGGGGGACCTTGACCCTGGCGGTGTTAAGTCAGTTGAGGACTCCTCAGTATGGATATTCGCTTGTCCAATTGCTTGAACATAGTGGAATCACTATCGAGCAAAGCACACTTTATCCGTTGCTCAGGCGTTTGGAAAAGCAGGAACTGGTCACGAGCAGCTGGGATAAAACGGAAAGCAGGCCACGGAGATATTATGTTTTAAGTGAATATGGAACAGAAATTCTTGAGAAGTTGAAAAAGGAATGGGAGAAAACAACTAAGGAACTGGCGATTCTATTAAGAGAGGAGAATGAGAAAGAATGAAACTAATTGAGCTATATGTTCAAGAGGTGACAAGAAGGCTGCCTGAACGCCAACGGGAAGATATTGGACTGGAACTGCGATCAACGATAGAGGATATGTTGCCTGATGATTATCAAGAGGAAGATATCAAAACGGTACTTTCTGAACTTGGGCATCCGGCTAAACTTGCTAGCGGATATCTAGATAAGCCGATGCATTTAATAGGGCCGCGTTACTTTGATGTATATGTGAGTTTGTTGAGGTTGATCATTCCACTTGCGATGATCATTTCGTTTTGCGTGGTGACTTTTGTCGGCATATTCTCTTACAGTGGAGAAGGGGAAGTGATCCCGGTCCTATTGGGTATGATTGGGGATGGAGTCTGGAATAGCATAAGCGCTGGGATGCAGACATTTTTCTGGATAACGCTTACGTTTGCAATTGTAGAAAGATACGATACATCCAATAAAACCAACCCGATTACATCAAACTGGAAAGAATGGACTCCAGAAGATCTGAAAGATGTTCCATATATTCCCAAAGAAAGAGCAATTACAAAGGTGGAATTGTTCGGCAGTATAATCTGGACGGTCATTTGGGTAGCCGGTTACTTCAATGCAAATAGACTGCTTGGAATCTATGAAAAAGGAGAAGAGGGGCTGACACTTGTGACGCCACTTTTCAATCAGGCCCAATTGATTTCCTTCTGGCCACTTGTAATGTTGGTGATTCTATTGGAGCTAGGATTGGTAGCGTATAAATGGAAACTTGGGCAATGGACCATGAAACTTGTTATTGCCAATGTAGGTGTCCATGTGGTGTCACTTGCTGTATTCCTTCTCGTTTTCAGCAATTTAGCCGTGTTCAACCCAGCATTTTTTGACTATTTGCAAGAGCTGTTTGGCTTTACACACCAGCTCCATCATATTTTCTGGGTGGCGGTACTGATATTTCTCCTTTCTTCAATCTCAGATATTTATCAAGGTGTGAAAAAAGCGAAGAAGTGATACAATAGTCCTGGATGCTAAGAAATAAAGAACAAGGGAAGGAGTTTTTTAAGTACTTCTTTCCCTGTTTTTGTCGAATAAAGGAGGATTCCTCTTTTTTATCTAGAAGTAGAAAGTAAATACATGTAAAGGGGATAATGAAATGAGTGTGAAATTTATCAGCAATGGAGAGGTAACCGATTTTCTTAAGGAACATAAGGATGAGTTTGAGGCAATTCTGTTATCAGAGGCTGTAAATGTCGCATCCAAAATCAATGATATTTTGCAAAAGGGAAATATCGATCTTCTTAAAAATGCTCAAACCTTGATTCAACGAGTGGTAGAGCAAAAAGAATCAGAGGTTATCGAGTTTGCTGAACAAGAAGGGGTAGCCTGGGCAAAACATTCTCTCACCTTATCGTTTAAGCTGGAATGGGTGCAGGCGATCAGGAGGACACTCTGGAAATTCTTACATAGATATATTGAGGAAAGAGGAACATATCTCGCACCGGAAGACTTTTTTGAAATGGAGAAAAAAATAAATAATAATATCGATTACTTCTTAAATAGTTTTTTCCTGAGCTATTCCCATTACAAGGATGAATTGCTTAATTCTCAAAGAAAGCTGGTGGAGCACCTATCTGTTCCCATCATCCCTGTCAGTCCTACCGTTGCAGTGTTGCCTTTGATCGGTCATGTGGATGACTATCGCATTAGGATCATCGAAGAGAAGGCTTTGTTGGAAATCTCCGACTTAAAGCTACAGACCCTTGTCCTAGATCTTTCTGGTGTCACTACCATGGAGGAAAATGTCATCTCAAAGTTTGAAGATATTCTTACTGGCGTTTCGATGATGGGGTGCAAGGCGGTACTGACAGGCTTGCGGGCAGAGCTTGTTCGTGAGATTGTCAGCATGGGAGTTTCTTTCCATCAGTATGCAGAAACGCATGGAACGTTGCAACAGACCTTGAAGAAGTATTTGTCCGTACAGGAAGTATAAATAGAACCGGTGGGCTCCTTATGTATGGACTCCTACCGGTTCTTTTTGCATCCTATGCTACTGTGAATTTCCCAATTCACTTCTCTGCTTTTCCTTCTTTTCACCTATTGTAAATTTTTTTTCGACCTTTATAGATAGTAAAAGAGTAGAAAAACGTCGTTTTTAGGACTTATTTCCCGAAAAATAACCCCAAGAGGTATTTCCTGACCTTTCTATAATTCTTTAATAACAGGGGCAATAGCTTAGTTATTAAAGGAGAGATTGTTATGGTAGTGGGGGAAATTATTAGATTTTATCGGGTACGTACAGGGTTGACACAATCCCAGCTTGGGGAAGGTATATGTACGACAACCCATGTAAGTAAAATCGAGCGGGGGAAAACGGCTTACTCGGATGAAATCATTTCACTTTTATCCGAAAGATTAAATATAAATATTCAGGAAGAATTGGCTTATCTCCAAGAGGTAAAAAGACTTTTACAAGAATGGCACAATGCCCTGATCTTGCGCAGAAAGACCAAGATAGAGGAACTGAAGAAGGAACTAGGTAAATCAAAGGTAGTGCAGGTCTCAAAGTATGCTGCCCGTTACCATCTGTTGATGGCTAGGTACTATCTGCATCACAATAAATTAGCCGAAGCTGAGGGTTTGATCAAGTGGGTAGAGAAAGAGTATATAGATAAGATGCCTTTTGATTGTAATCTCTATCTTCATATAAAAGGGATTTATTACTTGGGGTCATCCAATAATGAAGATCACCAGAAAGCGATAAGTGTTCTTAATCAAATCAATCTAAAGGAATACGGAAACAAGGAATATTATTATCACCTTGCGACGGCTTACTTTTTGATTGATTCCAAAGTATTGTCATATTACTATATCGAGAAGGCACTTAAATACTTTAAGGAGTCAAATAATTTTCTTCAGGCAAATAGGGCGGAGGCGATGATGCTTTTGCAATTGAGCAGCGACATCTACAGTGATTTCGATTTTATCGTGGATAGATACAATAACCTGATCAATAACTGTGAGCAATATGGGCTTACCGAAAACAAGGGATTGTTGTTGAATAATCTAGGATATGAATATTACAACAGGAAGTTATATGATGTGGCATTGCACTACTTTAAAGAGGCATTGGCCCTTGCAGAAGAGAAATCGAATAGTTATCTCATACGCCTATATAACTATATCGACTGTAACATCGAAGGGAACTTCGGGAAAAAGCGGTTCTTGCTCAGGAAAATAAAAGAAGGGCTGACAGACGCAAAATTGAGTAACAATACTTTGCATAAGACCTTGTTTATGCTATTAAAGTATCGTTTGGAAGAAAACTATGAAGCCTACTATCAGTTCATGGAAACAGTAGCGCTGCCTCAATTCCATTCAGGAAAGCATGTAGCCTTGATGAAGCGATATGGAAAGGTCCTCTTCACGCATTACATAAAAAATAAGAACCATGAGAAAGCGGCGGAAATGTCCATGTACATCTGACATAATGGAAAGAGGAAAGTCCCCCGACAACTTGTGGCGGGGGACCGTCCTTTACTTGTCTTTTATCACTTTTCCAAAAACGAATGTCAGGAGCGCAAATAAAATGAAGCTGATCATTAGAATTGTCCCGCCGACAATATAGAAAATAAGGGTGAATGTCTCTGGCAGTGCTTCAGGTTTTAAAAAATACATCCACATTCCTGCTGTGAGTCCAAAGCTCCCGATGATTGCCGTCCACACATGGAAAGTGGCAAGTTTAGATGTTTTCGGGATGGCAAACAAGGCATAAAAGACAGCAAAAGCAAACAAGGAAAGCCAGCCGACCACAAGGATGTGGGCATGGATGGCACGAAATGCGTAAGATCCAGCCCCTGCCATGTGCCCTCCTATGAAGACGCCAATTACTGCATAAAGCGCAGAAAAACGGATTAACAGTTTGGTTCTATTCATTTATTCTCTCTCCTTTTGACTCTTTTGTTCTATGACTTTTGAAGGCCACCAGTTCCAATCCTTCAATAAAGTAACGATTGCCGGTACTAGCATGCCTCGGATGAGAAAGGCATCCAGCAGTATTCCGATACAAACGATAAAGCCAAACATAAATAGCTCCAGAATAGGTTGTGTCATCAATACGCCGAATGTAGCCGCAAGAATGATACCGGCGGAAGAGATGACCCCTCCTGTCAACGCCACACCTCGTCTTGTCGCTTCTTTTGTGGAGAAGGAGCGATTTTCCTCCTTGATTCGTGAGATAAGCATAATATTATAATCGACCCCAAGAGCCACAAGGAAAACGAATGCGTAAAGTGGGATGCGATAGCTCATCCCCTCAAATCCAAAGATTGTATCAAAAATGAACCAGCTTAAGCCAAGTGCCGAGGCGTATGATAGCAATATGGTTGTCATCATGTAAACCGGTGCCACCAATGAACGTGTATGGAAGATCAACATCCCGAAAATGACAATGGTGACAGCAACCACTATTAGCATGGTATCACGGTCATTAGTGGAACGGATATCCGCGGAAGTAGCGGTTTCCCCGGCGAAATATATGTCATAATCGTTTGCATCAAGACCGCTTTCCCTTAAAATCTCTTGCTTTGATTCGGTCAGTTGGTCTAGAATGTCCATCGCTTCTGCTTCATATGGGTTCATCGTTAAAATAATATCAAACTTCAATGCCTTTCCATCTTCACTCAGTATGCGGCTTCCTTCCCTGCCGCCTGTTGCCATCATATCTTTTTCAGGAAGAGTGGTACTGGAAACTCCCTTCATGTTAAGGAAACTCTCGTTCAATCTTTCTATTGCATCCAGCTCCCTATTAGAAAACGCGAAGCCGATCTCTTTTTCCACCAACACATTTACAGGAGCCAGCTCACCTGCTGGGAATTTTTCCTCTAGTTGTTCAAAACCAATCCTGGATTTCATCTCCTCCGGGAAAGACTGGATGATATTATAGGAATAGTTGGCGTTGAACAATTGAGAAGCGTTTAAAAGTAAAAAGACTAGTACAAGCCCTCCTGCAAGAATAGGTTTTTTGGTAACGAATCCGCCTACTTTCCCCCAGAAGCGATTCTTCTCTAATGTTTCTTCCCCTACTTTAGGGACGAAAGGCCAGAATGCCCTGCGGCCGAAAATGGTGAATAGTGCCGGAATCAAGGTAAGTCCTGCTATTAATACAATGGCAATGGTAATGGTGAATACAGGTGCAAAGCTATTGTAAGGCCCATAGTCTGCCAATAATAATACAAGCATGGCAGCAAAAACAGTTCCGCCTGAGAAAATGAGAGGCTCAGCTATTCCACGAACTGCTTTTCGCATGGCTTCATGTTTATCTTCTTGCTTCCTTAATTCTTCACGGAATCTGGAAAAAACAAAAAGGCTGTAGTCCACGGTCGCCCCGAATAAGAGGATCATCACAATGGAGATGGATTGAGCTTCCACCGTGAACACGTCATTTTTCGATAAAAGTCCAAGAACACGATCCACAACCTGATAGACAAATGCAACAGCCACCAACGGGATGATCGCAAGCAATGGGGAACGATAGATGACAATCAGTAAAATAAGGACCAATGCGATGGTGGAGAATAATAAAACCAGATCGGCATTGGAAAATATGGCAATCGTGTCAGAAGCGATTCCCGCAGGCCCGGTTATCACCATCGTTCCGTTGGTTAATGAAGTTTCCGTGAATTCTTCGATGGATTCAACGGTATCATGGACCTCGTCCATCTCCAGTTTATCTTTTAAAAACAGGGGGAGAACAAGTGTTGTCCCATCTTCAGATAAAAAATCTTTTTTCGCCTGTTCGGGAAATTGATGGAATGGAACGGCAGATTGAATGGTTTCCAGCTTGGAATCATCCTGGATCCATTTGCTGACTTCATCCACTTCTGTAGAATTTTCCGTATTCCATCCCTCTTCGTTATGAAAGACCAATAAGGCGAACAACCCGTTATCATCCGGAAAGTAAGCATCGAATTTCTCACTTGCCACAACGGACTGCGCTTCTGTAGGAAGATCATTCTCTCCCGTGTTGACCTTGTAGTCATTGACAGAAGGTGCTGCACTTAATGCTCCGGTAAGGATGATCCAAGCAAGCAGAATCACCCAGACCCCTTTCTTATGGGATGCGTATTTTGCTATCTTTTTCATAGGAACCCTCTTTCTCTAATTGCTTTTTAACAATGAATTGGAACGATGTAAGAATAGCACGGGAATGTTAATGAAATGTTAACGAAAAAGGCGATCTTTGTGTTAACGTACTATTAACATTTAACTGGCATAATGGAGGAAGTAGTACTATTAGAGAGGAAAGAAACATGAAAATATTAATAGTAGAAGATGATAGTAATATAAGGGCCATCATCCAGATGTACATGTCTAAACAGGGATATGAAACCATTCTGGCAATAAATGGCGAAGAAGCATTGGAACTGTATTATGGAGAAACTCCCGATTGTATCATTTTGGATCTCATGTTGCCCGAAATGGACGGTTGGGAAGTCTGCAAACTGATCCGTCTGGATGACACCCTCATTCCCATCATCATGTTGACGGGAAAAGGGGAAAGCTACGATATCGTAAAAGGACTGGAGCTTGGGGCAGATGATTATATGGTCAAACCCTTTGATCCCAATGAATTGTCCGCTAGGGTAAAGGCTGCCTTAAGAAGGGTGACACCTGCCAATCAGCAAAGGGATGTCATTCACTTAAAAGATTTTATGCTTAACTTGCAAGAGTTCAGGCTGCGCATCGGCAACAAAGATGTGAAGCTTGCCCCAAAGGAACTGGAGTTGCTCTATTATTTTGCCTATCATCATGATCAAGTCCTATCTAAGCAACAGTTATTGGACAAGGTTTGGGGCTATGATTTTGATGGAGATCCGCGGACGATTGATGTCCATATCAAGCGGGTCAGGGACAAACTAGCTTCTAATGGCTCCACCTGGTCCATCACGACTATCCGTGGTGTAGGCTATCGATTCGAGGGGAAAGTTAATGAATAAAATATTTTATAAACTATTTTTTATCTATGCCCTTATCATCTCGAGTTTGTTTATCATTTTTGGACTTATCTTCCTGTATCTGTTTCATGTTGATCTTTATGAAGACTTTGAAGAAACGTATACACATCAACAACAACAGATTACCAAGGTGCTAAAAGCAAGCGAAGAGTTTGCTTGGACAGAAGAAGAGACAATGGCGGCGCTTGAGCCAAATCTAGATGAAAAAGACTTCTATGTGTTCCTGTTTGAGGTCGATGGGAACAGGATCTTTAAGGATGTGCCCTTTAAACAAGGCGAGATTGGAAAGGGTCTGTTGGATAAAGCGATATCCGGGGAGTACGTTGCAAAAGGTGGCTGGAATAATGGTGATTTGAGTTATATGATCGCCTCCCCGATAGAGGGGCAAGTGATCATGGTCATGGTCTTTCATGATCTAAGCCACGCCTATCAGCAGGTCTTGTATATGATCTTACTTACCTTTGCCATCACCATTGCCATCGCTGGCATCGTCATCTGGTTCCTTTCTGCAAGAATCACTGCCCCGCTAAGGGATATGAACGAGATCGCTTTAAAATATGCGAAAGGGGACTTCTCACAATCTGTCCAGGTTTCCTCTAAAGACGAAATAGGGCAACTTGGCGAAAGCTTCAATCATATGGCAGCAGAGCTGAATTCCTTGGAGGAAACAAGAAAAGCGTTCATTGCTAATGTCTCCCATGATTTGAGGACACCCCTTACTTCGATCAAAGGATTTTTGATTGCTTTGTTGGATGATACGATTCCAGCCGATCAACGAAAAGAATTTTACCTATTGATGAAGGATGAAACAGAGCGAGTCATCAAGCTTGTCAATGATACCCTTGATATGTCGCAATTGGAGGCAGGTCAAGTTACGCTAAAACCCACTTCTTATAACTTGACGAAACAACTGCAGTTGATTGCGGTAAAGCTTGAACCTCATCTTGCCAATAAGAAATTGGAGATACAGCTCATCCCGGACAATCAAGAGATGATGGTGGTTGCTGACAGGGACAGAATTGAACAGGCACTTATCAATCTATTGCAAAACGCCATCCAGGTGTCATCCCATCAACAGAACATTCAAGTGATGTTGGAAAGGAAGTCAGAGGAAGTGGTGATAAGCATAACGGATCATGGGGAGGGGATAAAGAAAGAGAACCTCGAGCACATCTGGGAACGGTTTTATAAAACCGACAAAGCCAGATCAGGGAAAACCGGCATTGGAATTGGCCTGTCCATTGTGAAATCCATTATGGATTTACATGCAACGACCATCGAAGTGGAAAGTGAGGTCGGGGTAGGTACGGTGTTTCGTTTTGCATTGCCGTTGATGAAGCAAGAGTCGGATGATGAAGGAGAGGGATAGGTGAAGTAGTCATATGTCCGACTTGTTTCAATTGGGAGAAGCTGTCTGTCACCTACATGCAAACTGTGGTAGGATAAGAAAAAATTAGAACTAAAGCACAGGGGATGACAGCATGCTGGAAGGTAAGATTATTAAATTTTATCGTGAATTTCAGGGGTTAAAGCAAAAGGATCTAGGAGATGGAATTTGTTCCAGTACCCACATCAGTAAAATAGAGCGTGGCCTGACGGAGGTATCGGGTGAGACCATCGATTTTTTATGCAAGCGGCTGGGAATCGAGATGGAAGCCGAGATGAAGAATTATAAGGAGATCGAACAGCTGCTGAAAGAGTGGCAGGATGCCATCGTCAAAAAACTTAAACCGAGGGTGGAATTCATCAAACGCCAGCTCCAGGACTTCAATTTATTGCACATGCAGGATTTCTACCGCTTATACACCCTTATCCTCACAAGGTATTATCTATTTGTTGGGGAAGGTAGGAAGGCTGACAGTTTAATCGAAGAAATGTCGGTCTGGACGGACTTGACACCTTACGAGAAAAATCTGCTCTTGCATGTAAATGGAATCTATCATTTATTAAATAAAAGTAACTATGTGAAGGCACTTGCCTGCTTAAAGGAAATTAATCTTGAAGACTACCCTAACCAAGAATACTATTATGATCTCGCTCTCGCATACCATTCCCTTAACTCGCGGGTGCTCGCATTCTTCCATGCAAACAAAGCACTGCAGTATTTTACTAAAATACGAAGTTTCTCCCGTATCATTGAATCAGAAATGCTCATGGTCATCCAACTTGAGCAATCAGAAGACCATCCCACCTTAAGTCAGGAATATCATAGATTGATTGAAATGACAGAAGACTATGGGCTGGAACATCAAAAAGCGATGCTATACCATAATGTGGCTTATCTGTATTTAAGAAATGGGGAATATGACAAGGCAAGCAACTTTTATAAAAAATCAATGGATGCAAGAGAGAAGAGCCATCCCAATTATTTGGGTTCCTTAGAAGGCTATGTGAATGCCTTGACGAAAGAAGGGAAGACCTCAAGGGAAAAACTTCTTGCCCTGGTGGGACAAGGGTTGGATCTGTCCTATGCCTCAAGCGCTTCAACATTTATCCACATTTTTAAGATGCATCATTTCTACCTGTCTAATCAAACAGAGAAGTATTATGAATACTTGGAAAAGGAAGCATTCCCTTATTTTAAAGATAAGGGGTATATGTTACTGGTGGAGCATTATACGGTGGTTCTGTTTGATTATTATATGGAGAAGAATGATATGGATAAGGCGAACAGCTTTGCAGGACCTGTGATCAATAAGTTCAGGCGGAATAATCAGTTTGTTTAAAAATAGTGGAGCATGGAGACCATTGAAGGCTCCATGCTCCATTTATTTGTTAGCGCAGACCGTAGGCTTTGATAATTTCTTGTGTGATTTTGTTGCCTTGGTCGTCCCATGCAGAAGTTCTGAGGGACACGCTTTTAGCTGATTTCGGGTTTTTGATGGATGCGATGAAAATATCCTCATTACGGTTCACCTTCACTTCTTTCCATGTTGCCCCTTCATCAAAAGAAACTTCAAGTGTTGCACCTTCTACCTCTCCGTAGCCGATCCCATCTTTTACTTTTTCCACAGAGATGACAAGTTCCGTAGGTGGGTTCAATGGTGCATTTCCATTTCCATCTGTGTCGACTTGGTAGTTTAGCGTTAGGAATGGAAGATCATATTGCCATAATTCATCATCTTTCTTCGCCTTGAAAATCCATTCTGTATTGGTGCGGACAGATGTATTCCAACGGTTTGCATCACGTTTCGCTTCTGTTACGACGCGGAACTCTTTATATTCATCCGTCAGGACGCCAAAGCCATTGACAGCCTGTCCTCCGCCTTCACGAATAAGCGTATCACCATGGAATAGTTTGGTTTTTTGGTTTTGAACAGAAATATCATAATCTGTTCCACCTGTATTCCCAGATCCTGCGTCAGCCCAAGCCGGAACATTGATTTGCAAGGAGTTGCCTTGTGCTCGAGGTGCCCAGTAGCCTTCTCCTAATGCTGGACGAACGACTGGAGAGAACCAGTTTTCCTCCAATTTCTGTCCTTCTTCATAAACAACACGCGGCTGGCGGATCTGCCAAGTTGCATCTAATACTGTTGCTTGGTGATACCAGTACGTATCCTTGGTGGCAGAAACATATTCGGTTCTTGTAGTAGGGAAGGAAATCTTGTATTGGAATCCAATCGCACGTCTAGTGTAAGGTCGCATATCAAAGCGGAATTCTCCACCATCAGTGTCTACGTGGGATTTATAGTTTGTCTCAATTACTGCAAGCTCATTATTTTTCGGCTCGTATGCCAATTTCTCTGGAACATTTTCTTGATGGACATAATCCAAGTCATAGACGTATGGAGAGTCCTTTGTTCCTTCGACTTGCAACTTCACGTTCCCGGAACGAACAGCTTTAATCAAGTTATCTCCTTCTGATTTGCTTATTGCTGCAGCAGTTAAAGGGACATTTCCAACTGATGTATTAAATTCTACATCTTCATAGTTCGCAATGATTAATAGCTTTGCACCGGCAGCAACAGCCGCTGCAGCTTGCTCGGCCGCACTGATTGTTTTGCTGCGATTGATGACAACTGCCTTACCTTTCGCATCCAAGCTTTCGTAGTCAGCTTGTGCCCCTTCACCCGCATATATAGTCTCAAGATTATGCTTTCCTTCTAAAAGGGTACTTCCCGGCATCACGATATCATCTAATTCTTTGCCTTTATAATTCATGGTCAGGTATGGCTTTATTAAGCGCCAACGCGTTAAAAATTCAAATTCGCCTAGTGTTGTCTTTTTAGTAGGTGTTGCATAAAGTTTATCCACCCATACAGGCATCAGATAGACACTGTGTACTGTACCTTTACCCATCGTCTGGTAGTATTCCATACGCTGATACATCGGTTCTGTTTTCTTAGGAACCTTGACTGTGATTTCGTTGGCTTTTCTTGCATCCAATTCCACCGTCTTCGGTCCATCTAGTACTACTTCCGGATCTCCGACAAGAGCAACCCCTCTGTGGTCTGTATTCACATCAACATCCATCATGGACATCACAGAATAAGTGCCTTTTTTCAAGCGAAGTTCTCTTGTTCCTGGTACTGCGATAGATTCTGGTTGCATGTTTTCGTTGAACATGACCACATATGCAAGGGTAGGTGAGCCATCACGGTCTGTGGCATTCAATGTTAGTGTGTATCTTTCATCTTCTTTTATTGTAGCCATCGTTGTGTGGACCAATGCTTCCCCATTTGCACTGGCAGTTAAATGGCCTTGGTAGCGTTGACCGCTTTGTCCGTGTGCAGGGTCTACTGTTACTTGGACGTCTGCAGTTCCATTAGCTGGGACAGTGACAGTTGTTTGAGCAAGAGTCAACATGCCCTCAGGAGCGGCCTTGCCAGTTGCATCTGCAAAAGTAGCTTCAAGGTCAAGGGTGATGTCTTGGTCGCTTTCATTTGTGTATGTTACTGTTTTCTCTACAGGTGCTGCCTCATCATGCGGCCATTGGAAGAAACCGAATGAAACGGAGCCTGTTGCTCTTATGTCTGTATTCAATGCTTTTACTATATCAATGCGTCCAGTCCCGATATGGTATGGCTGATAATTTGGTAGTTTTTTCGCTGTATTCATCAGTGTTTCTTTTAATTCTTGAGGAGTGGCCTCAGGATTTTGTTGTAAAAGAATGGCCACTGCTCCTGCTACGTGAGGTGTAGCCATGGATGTACCGTTTTTGCTTGTGTAAGAACCAGAGCCTGTGGCGTATTGGGAGCGGGCGGCCATGATTCCTACTCCAGGAGCGGAAAGGTCAGGTTTCAATGCCATGTCCCCAAGTCGAGGTCCTTTGGAGGAGAAGTAGGCAAGGTTGTCCGCTTTATCAACAGCACCAATAGTAAGAGCTGCGTCCGCTGCACCAGGAGAACCAACACTTCCTTCTGCACCAGCATTACCTGCTGCAATGACGAAAAGTGTTCCGTGTTCTTCAGTAAGTGTGTTAACCGCTTGCGCCATTGGATCCGTTCCGTCACTACCAACAGAGCTTCCAAGACTCATGTTAACAACATCTGCATTTTGAGCTGCCCATTCCATTCCTTCGATGATCCAAGAGGCAAGACCAGACCCGTTATCGCCAAGTACTTTTCCTACTAGTAATCTAGCATCCGGGGCTACACCTTTGTGTTGCCCGTCAGAAGCAGCACCAGTTCCAAGAATAGTAGAGGCTACGTGAGTACCGTGTCCGTTTTTATCTTGAACTTCTTCACCAGGTACAAAACTTATTGCTTCATCAAGTTGCGGAGCAATGTCAGGGTGTGTCGGATCTATTCCGCTATCAAGAACGGCCACCTTGATGCCTTCCCCAGTAAGACCTGATTCCCAAGCTGTGTGAGTGCCAATCTGTGGCACACTTTGATGAAGAGTAGCTTCGACTTTAGCATCTAACCAGATCTTTTCGATTGCGTAGTTAAGTTGTACAGATTCTGGTTTGGATGCATCTGTCTTTTCTGATTGCACATCATTCCAGAAAGTTGTTGCTTCTTCTTTGTTTGTTTCTAAAGCAGCAGCGTTAATGCTTTTTAGCTCACGCTGTTTCTTTGCGCCTTTTGGCGCTGCTTTTTTGGAAGCTGCTTTTGCTTTCGTTTCTTGGTATTCGACGATGACAGGGAGGGTGTTGCTGTTGTTGTCATCAAACTGATATTCTACTAGTTTTGTGATGTTGAAAAGGTTGTGGTCAAGCTTCCCTTCCGCCAGATAAGGCATCGCAGCATTCGGGTACACATATGTGTCGTCCCCGACTGTGATGACGCGAATTCCATCCCCATTGTTCTCAGCAGGTTCTACGTTAATGACACTTTGTCCAGTTGGCAGTGCGGTTACATGAACAACATCCCCTGTAATGAGGGTGATTTTTGAGTCGCCTGTTCCAAGTTGATCGTGGATGATGGTAGGTTCGTTAGCAGTTGTAGATTTTGTGGCTGCCCCAAGTGCCTGGCCCTGAAAAAGGGACGTGGCAAGCATAAAAATCGCGACGATTGCTATAAGGAACGGTTTCAGTTTAAGCTTTCGCATGTACATTCTCCTGTTCTGTTAGTTGTTTAGTAGACTATGTATTTCTTAGAAGTAGGTTGATGGGCAGAGTTGAGCGGGATTTCACCTCCTGGGTTCGGTTTGTTTGGTGCTTGTTACGAGATTCTAGTTGTTAAGGCATGAAGAAAGGTGATGAGGATGTGATTCGTGATGCGAAGTTAACTGAATTGTATAGGCTGTCGGATGGTGTTGACAAATGGTGTTTTGAGTGGGCCCAAAGTACTGTATAACGTGTTAGGAAAGTGAAAGAATGGAGCGGATTTAGCTTTGGAATGTTTCCTTAGTACTAAAAAGAGGAAGTGGAGTTGGGGTTTTGAGGTCTAAAAGGGGTTTTTGAAGGGGTCTGACCCGCTGTGCGTTAATGCGTTAAAGTGCTGTGCTGTAGATGGAAGAATAGTCACCATGAGGTGGATAAAGACAATCTCGTGCAGAAAAAGTGTTTGAGATTGTCATGAAGAGTGGATAAAGACAATCTCGTGTAGAAAAAGTGTTTGAGATTGTCATGAAGAGGTGGATAAAGACAATCTCGTGCAGAAAAAGTGTTTGAGATTGTCATGAAGAGGTGGATAAAGACAATCTCGTGCAGAAAAAATGTTTGAGATTGTCATGAAGAGGTGGATAAAGACAATCTCGTGTAGAAAAAGTGTTTGAGATTGTCATGAAGAGGTGGATGAAGACAATCTCGTGTAGAAAAAGTGTTTGAGATTGTCATGAAGAGGTGGATAAAGACAATCTCGTGCAGAAAAAGTGTTTGAGATTGTCATGAAGAGGTGGATAAAGACAATCTCGTGCAGAAAAAATGTTTGAGATTGTCATGAAGA
>NZ_RXZI01000009.1 GCF_021991925.1 Sutcliffiella horikoshii
AAATCTTATCGAGATTGTCATCATCGGATGGATGAAGACAATTTGGAGTGAAAAATCTTATCGAGATTGTCATCATCGGATGGATGAAGACAATTTGGAGTGGAAAATCTTATCGAGATTGTCATCATCGGATGGATGAAGACAATTGGGAGTGGAAAATCTTATCGAGATTGTCATCATCGAATGGATGAAGACAACTTGGAGTGGAAAATCTTATCGAGATTGTCATCATCGAATGGATGAAGACAATTTGGAGTGGAAAATCTTATCGAGATTGTCATCATCGGATGGATGAAGACAATTTGGAATGTCATTATAGAGGCCATGAAGAAGACAATTTGCATAGACGCAAGAAAGCCGAGAATAGCTGGTATTCTCGGCTTTTTTATACTAAATCAATACCACCTATAATCCATACCAGTACCCCAGTACTCAAATCGGTTGTAGGTTGGGTCCGTTGAATCAAACTTGATCCATATGGGGGAATTAGTTAATGCAGGCTTTGTTTTAAAGAACATTTTATCACCATAAACGATAGCTTCTAGTGCCAATGGCAATTCGCGTCTAAAGATCGTATTACGGAGAGCGTTCATAGCCGGACCATAATCTCCTACATAAACGTATACATAAAGGAACAAACCACAGTTAGAAATTTTCCATTCTGCAATAACCTCATCCCTCATACTTGTGATTTTGTCGTATGCAAACTGTAAGCCTATAGTCAGAAAAAGCTCCGCTGTTATGTCAGAATGCGTTAGTGTATATTTCCGTCCTAGGATTGGCTTTGTCGTTGTCACAACAGGCCTGAATTCCACATGTAGCTTTTCAGGATTTAATCTCCCCATAGATTAGCTCCAATCCTCGGGATGGGGACAGGCCCTTGACCCGTTTTTTTGTGTTGCACTCAATCCACATTTCGAACAATCAAGTAAGCGATCAAACCTAGTGGACCGGTAGCGAAGACAATTAGTGCCCAAAGACAGCCAATGTTTGTACCGTGTTTTTCTTTTGCGTCTACAAAAACCCAAAATAAAATCACATAGCTCAGTAAATACATTACGGGGATGACGAAAAAAAGTAAGGATACATCCATGATATTGGTTCCTCCCTCCGTACTTCTATATTTATATTACGGAAAAGAGGTTGAATATGTTTCATGGAGATTCTTGGGGACAGGCACGCCGCCCCCTTTTCTTTTTGACATACACAAAACCCCGAGAATGAAAGATATTCTCGGGGTTTCACTTTGATTTTTATAGTTCGATTTTGGGTCAGGCGCCTGTCCCTACAACCCATTTTCTTTTTCAAACTTATCAAGCAACGCACGTACTTCGTCTGTTGATTTCGTGTTCATGAGTTGATTTCTTAATTCCCCAGCCCCACGGAATCCTTTGACATAGATCTTGAAGAAGCGATGAAGCTTTGAGATGGAGCGTGGCACTATTTCCGCATAATGATCTTGAAGATCCAGCTGCAGTCTTAATAGATCCAAATACTCCTTGCTGCTGTGCTCTTTCGGTTCTTTTTCAAAAGCGAAAGGATTCTTGAAAATACCTCGTCCAATCATTACTCCATCAATTCCATATTTCTCGGCAAGCTCTAGCCCCTTCTGACGATCCGGAATATCTCCATTAATGGTCAAAAGCGTATCCGGCGCAATACGGTCCCGTAATTCCTTGATCTCGGGAATCAATTCCCAATGCGCATCGACTTCACTCATCTCTTTACGGGTACGCAGATGGATAGAAAGGTTCGCAATATCCTGTTCTAAAATATGTTTCAACCAATCCTTCCACTCGTCCACTTCCGTAAAGCCAAGTCGCGTTTTCACGCTGACAGGCAATCCGCCCGCTTTTGCAGCTTGGATCAATTCCGCGGCAACATCCGGACGTTGGATAAGGCCGCTCCCTTTCCCTCTTGTCGCCACATTCGGTACAGGACAACCCATGTTGATATCGATTCCTTTGAACCCCAACTCCGCCATGCCCATACTCATTTGACGGAAATACTCAGGATTATCCCCCCAGATATGCGCCACCATTGGCTGTTCCTCTTCTGTGAAAAGCAAACGACCACGCACGCTGTCCTTGCCCTCCGGATGACAATAGCTATCGGAATTTGTAAACTCTGTAAAAAACACATCCGGTCGCCCGGCTTTCCTTACAACAGAACGAAAGACAACATCCGTCACATCTTCCATCGGCGCCAAAACAAAAAAAGGTTTCGGTAATTCACGCCAAAAATTTTCTTTCATATCAAACAAATCCTTTCCTATCCTACTAATCCACGCTCCATAATTTATACCTATACCTTATATCATGCTTCCTACCTTATGATCAAACACATGTATCTTTGTCACATGTGTGAATGGAAAAATCCTTTCGAAAACCGACAATGTTTATTTTAACGAAAAACGGCCCCCAATGGAATTTATTTAAACAAAATGCCAGAAGATACCTACTATCCCGGAAGGGTTTTTAGGTTAGGCTGTATGAGGAGAAACGTAAAAAAGGCAACGCCCAAAGGGGTTGGTTGCCTTCTTTTATACAAGTTTCGAGGCTCTAATTGAAAATAAGGAATTGCCGTATAAACTTATCCCTTGCCTTTACCTTTCTTTTTTTCTCCTTGCCCAAAATGTATTGGTTCTTTGTTTTCTGCCAGTACAACCCCGTTTAAATCCATCATCCGGATATGTGGTTCTTCTCCATTGAAGAGCTCGGAATGCTTATATAGTTGGCGGACAATCGAATCTAGTGACACAGCTTGAAGGGAATTTTCCAGTGACTCGCCTTCTGCATTATTAACGACTAGCTCCACCGTGTTTGTATCTACTAACTCTGCCCTCTTCAGCAGTACATCCCCTTGGTCGTTAGGTTCGGTAAACCTGTATAAAATGTCATTGAATGTTTGCTCTGAGAGATAAATGTCTTCCCACTTGAAGTCCCTGGAATCAAGATCCATCGCTTCTAATTCTTCAGCAGTCGTGAAATCTCCCCTATTAGACATCTTTTTCGCTTGAACCTTATTGGCAACATTTTGGGCTTCATTCCCCGCCTTATCTCCATTGCCTCCACAAGCAGTAAGCAGTCCCAAAATAATAAAGACAATCAGTGCTTTTTTTAGCATAATGGTTAACCCCTTTCCCGAATTTAATCAGATGAGGGTTATTATTAGCTATTTAGGGGTTATTATTCTTGGGGATGTTCATTACAATTCCATTTGTGGAACCACCAGATTCGAAAATAGGAGGTGTTCAGTCGTCCAAGCGGTTTGATTTTCGTCCTGCAACCTGACGCCTTTCCTTGATAAACATTACCCCCATCAAGCCAAAAAGAGAGAAGATTACCGGAATGAGGAAGCCGTAGTAGTATCCATGACCAATACTCCCTGAAGTTGACTGAAAATGATCCAATATATAGCCAAAAATGCTTGGCAGCAATACTGCGCTTAGGAATCCACCGGTATTCGCAAACCCGGTAACAATGCCTGATTCTGTGATAGGGAAAGATTGCCGAACGACTGCAAAGGTTAAAGAATTTGACCCAAATCCAAAGCCAATGATAAAGAAAAGGATAATCAGTAAGTAATATGGTGGATGCTCTCTAAATAAAAGAAAGGAAGACCAGCATACTAAAACCATGATATGAAAGAAAATATAAGGCCGTTTAATTTTCCCTAAACAACTTGAAAGCCATCCAATCAGAGGTGCACCAATAAGCGCTCCAATGAGACTGATCATAATAAGTTGGCTTGCATCTATGCGTGACATTCCATACACATCCATTACATATGGAACTGCCCACGAACCGATAAACCCTATATATCCTCCGACAATCCCAAAGTGACAAAAGAATAATGCCCAAGACTGCCGATCCGAAAATATTCTTCGTAGTAGAACTGATGTTTTTTCATGTTTTTTTTTAGTTTTTACGAATAGCGATTGTTTTGATTTTTTTACGAGTACAAAATAAAGAAAAAAACTACATAAACATAAAAGGACCCCAGCAGAAAGAAACGCGCCCCTCCAACCAAGTAAGACAATTAATAGGGAGAAAGGAACAGTTGCCATAAGGAAACCCAGGCTCCCTGTCATTCCCGCAAAACCAATCAATCGGGTAAATTCCTTTTCATTAAACCATTGGCTTAAAATCAGCACCATATTTACCCAGATAGTCGCATCCCCTATCCCCGTTAGGATTCTAGCAGAAAATAGGACAAATTCATGTGTCCCAAAACTATACAAGATTGTACCTATCCCTGTAAGAGCGGCACCTATAATAAGAAAAAAGCTGGGTCCATAACGATCAGCCAAAAACCCCATTGGTATTTGCAACCTAGTGTATACAAAAAATTGAATGCTTGTCACTAATCCAACCGTTGCTGCCGTTATGCCAAAGTCCGTCATCAATTGGTCTGTAATCAATCCCGGAGCTGTTCGTTGGCCCGACATCAATAAATATGTAAACAATACAGAAGTAAATATAACCCATCTAAATTTACTATTTTGTTTGTCCATCTTATCTACTCCTGTTAGCTTTTACCCTATATATATGGGTTTCCTGCCACAGTAGAAACAGTATTTCTTGTGATCGAAACAAATAAAAATCCCCCAAACTCTTGTTTGAGGGAACATATAACAGATTGACTTCTAACTAATCTTACGTTCTTTACCTTCTACTACCACATCTCTTCTTACATTCCTTTCCCAAGCACGATCCTCATCCATCATCTTCTTGGCCGCATAAATGGTCAAGAATTGGATAAGGATAATCGGTATTCCCATAAGGCCGGAAAGAACTTCAAGAGGTGCCAAACCACCAATCCTCATTAGCACAAGAGCAATTACCGTCACCACTCCAGCAACAATTAAACGCAGCCCTTTTGAAGGTTCATATTTACTCATATCCCTTGTGCCTGTATACGATGCAATAGTATACGTAGTGGAGTCAAGTGTGGTCGTCAGGAAAATCGTTGTAATAAGCACAAATACGATTATGACAATTGTAGAAAAAGGTAAAGAAGCAAGTATTTCTGGAATGACTGCCATCGCAGCTTGGTCTTGGACGATTTGTAATACAGGAACTTCTCCCGTAAGGTATCGATCGACACTAAGACCACCAAGAACGCCAGTAGCAACCCATGAAATAAGTGTAGGTGCTAACAGATATGTCAAAATCATTTCTTTGATTGTTCTACCGCGTGAGATCTTTGCCGCAAAAATACTATGCAACATTGCCCAAGTGGCGCAATACGCAAACCAAAATACGGTATTGCTTTCCATAATGGAGTTCCCTTGGCCCAGCGAATTTGTAGAAAGAGACATATCTATATAATTCCTAAATAAAAATCCAATAGTATCAGTAAAATAGTTCAGGATGAATAGCCCAGGGCCTGCAATCATGATGAATAACCCGAAAGCAGCAGCTAAATACATATTAAGCGTACTTAATCGTTTGATTCCTTTTTCAATCCCTAAATAAGCACTTGCAGAAAATAGTACCACCCAAACAATGGTTACAAGTAACGTCAAACCAAAGGTAACCTCGATATTGGCCAACTTGGATAAATTATATGTAATGATGGGTGTTCCCAATCCAAGCGTGACAGCTGCCCCAGCGATAATACTGACTAAAAAAGTAACATCCAGTATTTTTCCACCGAACCCATCTGTGAATTTGTCTCCAAATATGCACCGGCATGCTTCCGAGATTCGCATCAACGGCTTTTTACGGACATGCATGATGTACCCCATAGCAGGAGCTGCCATTACAAAGATCGCAAAGACTTGAAAACTCCACAAAAACATACTATAAGAATTTCCCCATAACAATGCGTCTGCCGACATTGCATCCGTTCCAAATGGAGGTTCTAGTGCAACATTAGTCCATTGAATCATGCCTGTCCGCATAATGGTGGATCCTAGACCCATCGCAATTAAAATCGAAGCATATTCAAACATGGTGTACTTTGGTTTCTCAAATGGATCTCCAAGCACCACTTTCCCATACTTTGAAAATGAAAAAAATAAAGCGGCCGCAACCATTAACGCAGCATACCACATATATCCCCAAGTAAACATTTCCACAATGTGATTGAAAATGTTATTTAACAGATTCAGGGACTCTGCTTCGTAGACTGCAAATGGAATACTAATTCCTAGAATAATGAACATCGATGGCACAAAAATTTTGTAGTCTATTAAGTTTTTTCTACTCTCTCCTTTTATTCCATTCATCACGTAAAAGCCTCCAGCACTTTATCTCTACTCTAAGCCAGAAGTAAATACGTATTTGATTGTAGTGTTTTCTAGATGAACCAACGGCACCCTTCCATCACATTATTGGGACGATGAATAAATGCGGGAAGTGTATTGGTATCTAGATGATACGTCTTACTATTCCAGCATCAAAGAGAGATGATTTAAATTACTTTAAAATATCAAGGGGATTTCATGGTATGCCACGGAGGGGATATCCCACGTTTATTCCAATGAAATCCACCTGAACATTTTCAAGTAGCATTATTATAACATAACATTCAGATAATTCCTGATTTGGGGTCCTGACACTACCGTCTGTGAGAAATAGGGACGGTTCCGATGCTATCAGTTTGACAAATCCATGTTTGAATAACACTCCCGTCCCATCTGTTAACCCTTTCCAAATTGGTTTGCGCCCTCTTCTCTCGGGTACTAGTTTTACATAAAGACTTTTAGAGGAGACGACATATGAATGAAATTCTGGATAACACCTTGTCGAATACGACCATAACCAAGTTCCTGATTGCATTACTGGGAATTCTCATAATCACCTTTATCATTACCGGCCTGAGAAAAAGTGTTCAGCGCTATGTGAAGGACCACAGCAACTGGTATAAAACGAGAAAGACGATGAATATTTTCGGGTATATCCTCGCTGTCATTTTCCTCGGGATTCTTTATAGCGATATGCTTGGTGGCATCACGGTGGTTCTCGGGGTGGCCAGTGCAGGAATCGCCTTTTCCTTGCGAGAAGTGATTGCAAGTATTGCCGGATGGCTGACCATCCTCGTGGGCGGTATGTTCAAGACAGGGGATCGGGTGCAACTCGGTGGGGTCACCGGGGATGTCATTGATATAGGGGTCCTTCGAACGACGGTGATGGAGGCCGGCCAATGGGTAAATGGCGACTTATACAATGGCCGGATCGTAAAAATTGCCAACAGCTTCGTTTACACCCAGCCCGTGTATAATTATTCCACGGATTTCCCATTTTTGTGGGATGAGCTTACGATTCCCGTCAGATTTGGCAGTGATTATACGTATGCCAGGGAGCTGATCCACAAGGTGGCCACGGAAAAAACAGAAGAGTACAGTATTGATGCTGGGGAATACTGGGAGAGAATGAACCGGAAGTTCGCCATTGAGGATGCCACCACCAAACCCATGGTTACGTTAGCCGTCAATGATAACTGGGTCCAGTTCACCCTCCGTTATGTCGTGGAATACAAAAAGCGCCGAATCATGAAAGATGCGCTTTTCACCGGAATTTTGGAGGAAATCGAACAGAGTGACGGTAAAGTGGAACTCGCCTCTGCCACCTACGAGATTGTGGGCGCGCCTCCTGTGGATGTGAATGTGAAGCGGTAGTGTGAGGACCATGGGAGCGGCTCTCCTGTGGTCTTTTTTCCATCTCTGGAAAATGGGGTATGGAACGTAGGCAGGCGCATCAAATCCCCTTCAGTGAATGTCCCTCTCGGCTTGTTTTCGGAACAACACCATTATCCACTTAATTGCCTCCCCGACCCTTGTAGAGCAGAATCCAACATAAAAAAGCTTATCATCCCTGATAAGCTTCAATCATGCGTAGTCTATACGATCCGGCGCCCGCTTTTGCCAAGGGCGTAGTAGATGCCATGCTGGAGGGTTTGCAGGCATTCATATTTCCTAAGATTGGTCAGGGTTTCAGAGATGACCATAGCAAGTTTTGCAGAAATGCCCACCAGGATAACTTCTGTGCCGAGGAGCTTTGCGGCGGAAGCCAATTTATCAATGAGATCTGCCGTATATTCAGATATATCGTTGTTAAAGGCGGTCAGATCCAGCAGCAGATACTGTGTTTGGAACTCGCCCAATCTAGCGAGTGTATTTTCAATCAAATACTCTGCACGGTCTTCATCGTAGGTGCCAATCAATGGCACCACCACAATTCCATCGAGTACCGGAATCATCGGAGAAGAAAGCTCCTTGACGAGTGCCTGCAGCATTTTTGTTTTCTCTTCCACCATTCTTTCAAGCTGGGAAATCTGCTCCGCTTCCTTCCTCCTTGAAAGCTCATGTATATTGTGTTCTACATTTACATCGGAAGGATAGTATTCCACTATGGTATTTACATTTTGGTCATTCTGGAGCTGAATGATTTTATACCAGTAATTTCGCCCAAATAGCCCTGCAAACACTCCGGCATAGTGACAAGGCACAAATATGCCAGTAAATTTGTGATCATCCAGACTGTTCATCTTATATTCCCAGTCATCTTGGATATGTAAGGTAAAGGTATTATCCTCTTCATTCATTTCTTTGATTTCAACTTTTCCCCATCCGGCAGGTGCATACGTGTTGCTTATCCATTGAACCACGTTGGTCATGTTAATATTCTTTAAATCACGAAAACCTTCGCCAACGATTATCCCTTGACGGTAACCTGTGGTTTCGAGTACCAGATTCGTTGCTTCTATACCCGAAATCTCCCTAATGGTATCAAAAAATGTTTTCATAGCGGAGACCCAAAAGAATACCACGTCTCCACCATCAAAGAGGACTTGTCCAGTCTCCAGATCCCATTTCAGATCCACATCGCCTACTTTAATTTCCTTTTTCATTATCATGTCTATACCTCGCCACGGTTATTTTTATAGATTAATAGTACACGATATATGTAAAGTTTGCATGCGTTTTCACCTCATGTCTACATATATCTGCCATTTTTACATGTAGGATTTGACAAATGTTTTTATCATCACTCTGTAAATGCGACACTGGTAATACTTCTGCGTGTCCTTATGTTTGCAAGCTTTTTTGGTGTCAAGGTCGCTTAGCGTACTTCTTAATTGATCATCCAGGTCTTCCTATTCTCCAGTTCTGTTTTGATTTCCAATCTTTTCATTTCCTGTTCCAGTTTAACCATCACCAATTTCAAATCTTATAATTCATACATCATTATCCTGTAAATACCCTATTTACAAAATTTTAATAACAAAAGAGCCTTTCAATTGCTTAGAAAGGCTCTTAACTCACTGTTACATCTATTATTTTTCCTCATAAATTAGTTGTGCACAGCACTCCACATGTACGGTATGCGGGAACATGTCCACTGGCTGTACTTCAACCGTTCTATATCCCCCATCCTCCAATACCCGCAGATCCCTTGCAAGTGTCGCCGGATTACAGGATACGTAGACAACTTTCTTTGGTTTCATTTCCAGTATGGTATTCAGCAGAGCTTCATCGCAGCCCTTACGCGGTGGATCTACCACTAACACGTCAGCTGTGTTGCCTTCCTTGTACCATTTTGGGATAACGACTTCCGCTTCACCTACCGCAAACTCTGCATTGGTGATATCGTTTAGTTCTGCATTGCGTTTGGCATCTTCAATTGCTTCTGGCACGATTTCGACTCCGAACACTTTTTTTGCCTTT
Source organism: Sutcliffiella horikoshii (assembly GCF_021991925.1). Taxonomy (GTDB): domain Bacteria; phylum Bacillota; class Bacilli; order Bacillales; family Bacillaceae_I; genus Sutcliffiella_A; species Sutcliffiella_A horikoshii_F. The sequence goes on from NZ_RXZI01000009.1 coordinate 9,677, forward strand.
TGTGCCAGGAACAAGGAGATGGTTCCAATTCCGCAGTATGCGTCAATGACACTCTCTTCGCCTGTCAGGTCGGCATAATCGAGCGCTTTGTCATACAAAACCTTCGTTTGCTCCGGGTTGACCTGGTAGAAGGATCTCGCAGAAATCGCAAACTTGATATCGCCGATGAAATCATAAATGTATTCGTTGCCCCAAAGCACACGCGTTTCATCCCCGAAAATTACGTTTGTTTTCTTCATATTGACGTTCTGCACAACGGACTTCACTTCCGGCAGGGCTGCTACTATCTCTTCGACAATTGCCTTGCGATTCGGGATATCTGGAGTACGGCTAATGAGCACGATCATCACTTCGCCAGTGACTAGGCCATAGCGGGCCATCACGTGACGAAGCACACCTTTGTGTGTTTTTTCGTTATAAGCACGAACGCCATGTTTGTCGCAGATTTCGCGGACCGTTTGGACGACACGGTCGTTGATTTCCTGCTGGATCAAGCATTCCTTCATGTCGATGATTTCATGACTGCGTTGCTGGTAAAAGCCTGCAATCAATCCACCTTCGCGCTCACCGATTGGAACCTGGGCTTTGTTTCGGTAACGCCACGGATTGTGATCCATGCCAAGTACCGCATGAACCGGCACGTCTTTTAGGTGTCCGATGCGTTCAAGGACATCCTTGACCTGCTTTTGCTTCGCCACAAGTTGACCTTCATAGCTCAGATGCTGAAGCTGGCAGCCCCCGCATTGCTTATAAATCGGGCACGGGGCATCGACACGGTAAGGACTTGTCTTGTGGATCTCCTCAAGTCGACCGAATGCATATCCTTTTTTCACTTTGATAATTTTGACTTTAATCTCCTCGTCCGGAAGGGCATTTTGGACGAAGATCGGAAAGCCATCTATTTTTGCTACGCCGGCGCCATCATGGGTCAGATCCTGGACGGTGACATCGTAGTATTCATTTTTCTGAACGGGTACTGTCATGTATTTTCTCTTCCTTCACGTTAAAATCGCTGTTCCGATTGTACCATATGGGGGATGGGCTTGCCAGTTGGGGTTGTCGGTTACTTGCTTTTGCTTACTGGTAAATTATTTTTATGCTTACGGACCATTCTACCTCTTGGCTCTCACCTTCTACCATTTTACGGACAGCTTCTACATTTCCCGAGCTGACTTCTACATTTCCCGAACGATGTTCTACCGTTTTAGCTTACACTTCTACAATTTCGCTAAAAAGGGACAGTTCGCCGTGCTCTCATTGGAGCATGGCCTGCGAACCATCCCTTAGTTGAGTAGAGCATATAATCTCCAGAATGAACAAGGCATTCTCAGTGGATCTGAGAAGATGGTTTTAACTATGCTTCTATACTATTCTACCTTTCAAACTTTACCTTCTACCTTATAACGGCCAACTTCTACATTTCCCACGTCTACTTCTACATTTCCCAAAGGATGTTCTACCATTTCACCCCAACCTTCTACAACTTCGCTAAAAAAGGACGGTTCGCCGTGCTTCCATGGAAGTACGACGAACCATCCCTTAGTGAGTCAAGCCTATAGTCTTCAGAATAAGTCTTGAAACATTAACTCTAATGTTTCAAAATCAGATGAATCCATGGTGCCTAATTTTTTGGTGATTATACTGTCTTCGATGGAGAATAATTTATTGGGGAGCACCCACTGGTTATCAAAAAGCAAACCTACAGATTTTGTTTTTCGCAATTTATGCTCATAACGTTCTTTGCCATATGGTTTTTCTTGGCTAGTAATTGCTACACAAATATATTTTCCATATTGTTTGCCATGCTCGTCATTACTGATAATAGTAGCAGGTCTTTTCTTAAAGCCAGGTTTGTCATTAAAGGGGAATGGAACTAGAATAATGTCTTTCTTGTTATAAGTCATTATAAGCATCATCCTTTTCATTGTCCCACACTTCTTGAAGCGATTTATTGACAATTCCATTGTAAAGATGCTCATCTTCTTCACTTAAAAGCTCTTGAACCTTCTTCTTAATGCTTTTAATATGCTTTGAAAAGGCTTCTCTTTCATCATCTGATAATGACTTAATAAATTGTTCCAATGCATCAATTTCATTCAATACATCTTCTTTTTTTAAAGCTGACAATTCTAACACCTCATTTCTTATTGAACTTATATTTAGTATATCATTGAATCAGATGACTAAACAGGAAGGAACGGGGTGGCTTAGTGTTTTGTCCAAATCATCTAATTGGGAAGATGGTGCGATCTCTACTTCCATACTATTTTACCTTTCACCTTCTACCTTATAACGGCCAACTTCTACATTTCCCAAAGGATGTTCTACCACTTCTCCCCCAACTTCTACAACTTCGCTAAAAATGGCCAGTTTTTCTCCACAAAAAAAACAAGTGTGATCACACTTGTCTCTACTTACCTGCTATAAAGGCACTTTCGCAAAAACGCACGTATCCCGCAGCTCTCCAGCCACATCACGCTCACTTTTTTTCAGGATTCCCTCCAGCTCGTATCCGGCTCTCTCAGCAACTGCTCTGCTTTTCACATTCATGGAATCACAACGGATCTCCACCCGATTGGCCCCCAGCTGTTCAAAAGCAAACTGGGTAATCCCTTCCACCGCTTCAGTTATGTAACCTTTGCCGCTGAACCGTGAATCGATCCAATACCCAATTTCAAACTTCGGAATGGCCCAGTCGATGCGATGTAACCCTGACGAAGCGACGAATTCACCGGTATCTTTTAGGAAAACCAAAAGCCTTAAATCTTTTCTCTGTAAAAATTCCGCATGACTTTCTCTAATATTTGCTTCCACATCTTCCACTGTCTGATCATGTTGCGCAAAAATCATCCACGGTTTCAATTCAGGAAGAGAGTGCATGATGGCATCATGCACTGCAGGACCGTCTCCTGGCAATGGCAATCTGATTAAAAGTCTATCTGTGGTGAACTCTGATGGAAACTCTTTTAAGATCGGTTTTATGTTGGTCATTCTTTTCTCCCCCCTACTGTTTGTTCAAAGATTCACTCTTCCCACCCCTCGGGCAACTTCACGATCACATAATTCCCTGTCCACATCTGTGTGGTAGCTATCAGCGTCTCTTCCTCTTTATCAAAAAAGTAACCACTACCTTCTTGATATTCAAACTCCCATCCATTTTTACCAAGCATTTCTTTAAAAGACTCTCTATATTCTCCTTGATTCGCTCGTGTAATATACCAATCATATCCATCCTCGTTCGCAATTCTAACGATGGGTTCTGAGGTTTCATTGATAGACTGCAAGACTTCCTTTTTACTAACGGACTCTACTGGCAGCGGAGCGTAGTAAAATCTGTTATTGTACGCGACTATTCCTAGGATGACGGCAATGAGGGTGATGATGGTGAGACGTTTTAGCATGTAGTATCCTCCTAAGGGTTAGCTAGTGAATGAAGTTATACAAGAGCTCTTCATCCACCCCCCTTTAGTACTTATAATAATCTTGTGAATGATAGCTCCTGAATCCACAAGATTCATAGAGTTTTAGCGCATGGGCATTCCTCGCTTCTACCTCTAAAAAGACCGGAAATCCTTTTGCAGTCTCCATTTTCACCACTTTAGATAAGGCTTTCCGGCCAATCCCCTTGCCTTGTAGCTCAGGAAAGACTGCGAATCCATATATCCAAGCTTCCCCATTTGTTTCAGATACTCTGATTTTCCCGGCAGTTCGCCCTTCCGCTTCAATGATGTACATGTCTTCACTGTTTAATTGCTTCATTCGCTGGTTAAAGCTTCGTGCTTCTTGTTCGGTAAAGCCAAAGCAGGCCATTTCTAGATTGATTTCCGCTTCCATATCTTCCTGGGACGATGATGGCCTTATGATTATGGAAGTGGCCTCAAATAGCTCACCTGCTTCCCATTTCATTTGATACTCCGCCATCTCGAACGTACAGGGAATGCTGTCTAGAAATTTTTTTGCGCTTGCAGAGGAGCTAGGCGCATTCAGCAAGATTGTGGTGTTCTCTTGCTTTTTCACCTCTCCCACCGCTTCCGCAAACAATTTTGTGAAAATTCCTTTTCTACGGTAGTCCGGGTGGACCATTCCTGTCATTTCTACTTTATTTCCAAACCCATAACAACCAAGGAATCCTACAAGATGCCCATCTTCATAATGAAAGAAATCTTCTTTGCTGTTATCATCGCGGGTTTCCAGCATGTCTTCATTCAACTTCAGTTCGAACTCGCCTTCTTTTTCGCAGGCGCTTTGAAGTTCTTTGATTTGTTTTAGTTGATCTTTTGTCAGCATGGTTTACACCTCTTTCGTTTGTGTTAGATACGATTTTTTTCTACGTGCGGACGTTCTTCCCTATTCCATGAATTCTTTAGGGTAAACAACCGTTCCTTGGACATGTTGAAGGGAACCTTCTATTAATTCAAGTGCCATGAAAATTTCGGCAGGCACTGGGAATGGGGCAGAAATGTTCCATTGATTCGCCGGTTTGAAGCCGAACTTAGGATAGTAATCTTTGTGGCCCAAGACGATGATGGAGGTATGCCCAAGATCCCTTGCTCTTTGTATGGCCTCACGGATGAGGGTGCTGCCAATTCCTTTACTTTGAAATTCCGGTGCAACCGAAACTGGAGCCAGGGCAAGGGAAGCATTCTCTTCTTCCTGATTTATTATTTTTATACTAGTCAACAGAAGATGGCCCACGATTTCCTTCTTCTCATCTATCGCTACGAGAGAAAGCTCTGGAATGAATGCATCCGATTTTCTAAGCTTCTGTACAAGGAAGTGTTCCTTTTTATCACTAAATTCCGCATGTTCAAAAGCTCGTTTAACCATATCTTCTGTCTTACTATAATCCTCTTGCCTTTCTTGCCTGATAACTATATCCATATACTCCTCCAATAAAATCTTCAAGTGTAATTTTGCCAGCCACATCAACGGAAAGTCATTGTTTTCGATCTGTTGGTTGATTTTTTCCGCTTCCGCCCATGCGAGTTGGTATTGGGCCTGATTAATCATCCCTTTGGTGAGGGCTTCCTCCAATTCATCCGCATCTTTTTGGATGACTTCTCCTGAAGAGAGCACGATGATATCAAGGAATAAGTCGTCCATGTATGGGAGATTGTTTTCTACCCCGTTCTCATTCGTTATATCGATATACCATTGAACAACTTCCCCATTAGCGTCAAACATGGTCGTCAAGGAGTAATGTTCATTGCTTGGAAAGTGCTGAAGCCACATGTACCCATCATCCACAATGCAAACACTCTTCTCTTCATAGTTTACAGTTAATGGCTCTGTAACATTATGTATGTTAAGTAAGGTCACATATCCTTTGAAGCCATCCCTATCGATGTACTTCTGAGAGTATTGCCGCTTTACTATCCTCTTCCATTCTGAGCGATCTCCGTGTCTTCGTTTTAGCATCGGCATCCTCCTTGTGTGCTGTAGGGACAGGTACCGTGACCCACATAGGAAAAGCCAACCTATACTCTGGGTCAACGGACCTGTCCCTTCGACTCTCCCCGCCCCTTGCTGGTCCATCAGGCGCAGGAGGACAGTACCTTTTCTTAATCTTTACAATATTTTAACTTATTAAGGCTCTTTTATATATTATTATTTCAAGTAGATACATAGTCGACGAATTATTTTAAATCTATTAAAATCTCGTCCATCCACGAGATTTTGATATAAAAATTTTATAGTAGGAGGCATATCTATGCTGAAGAAATCCATGTTGGTTGTTTTTGCATTTATCCTGTCGTTCTCAGCCCTGCAGCTTGACCCACAAACCGTCTCTGCACTCCCACCTGGCACACCGTCCAAGTCTGAAGCTCAAAATCAATTGAACTCTTTGACTGTCAAATCAGAAGGCTCTATGACCGGGTACTCGAGGGACTTATTCCCACACTGGAGCGGCCAAGGCAATGGCTGCGATACCCGCCAAATCGTCTTGCAACGCGATGCCGACTATTACACTGGCACCTGTCCCACTACTTCCGGAAAATGGTATAGTTATTTTGATGGTGTCATTGTGTATTCTCCGTCTGAGATTGACATTGATCACATTGTTCCTTTGGCAGAGGCTTGGCGTTCTGGAGCCAGTAGCTGGACAACCGAACAGCGCCGTGCGTTTGCCAACGACCTCAACGGCCCACAGTTGATTGCCGTGACAGCAAGCGTTAACCGTTCCAAAGGAGACCAAGACCCATCCACATGGCAGCCACCTCGTACCGGCGCCCGCTGTGCCTATGCAAAATGGTGGATTAATACGAAACACCGCTGGAACCTAACCCTTCAGTCATCGGAGAAATCTTCTTTACAGACGATGCTTAACGGCTGCGCTTACTAGATTAGATGATACGTCTGCGAGCGGAGTTGGTGCTGGCAGGCGTACTATTTTATTAGTGATGAAAGGAGTTGTATATATGGAAAAGAAATCTTCTATTTTTACTGCGTCACACGGCGTCATGACAAAAGAGGTTGGAGTCATAAGCGGCGAACTTGAACTTGTTACGACGTGTGAGGAAAATGGTGCTCTTTCACTCGCCATCACCTACGTCGGGGCGGCGGAATGGTACACCTTACCTGGTGAGGACTATCGCCTGCATGATTCGCGGGATCATGAAGTCATTCACCGTATGCTTGTGAAGGTGTTGGAGCGGAGTTGAGTTGGTGGGGTCGTGGGGACACCGCGCCCCATTTCAACTCATTTCTCTAGCTCAATATATTCCCTCAAAAGTTTCCATTCGCTTCCTTCAAGTCTCCAGATAAACATACATTGTGCAGTAAAAGGTCTTCCGCCTATAACGTTTGTTTCCCTGCCCATGACAACTCTCTGGCTTCCGTTATTTCTTTCAATCACTGAGTATATCTCAAATGTTTTTTCAGCATCATCCATTTGACTCAAGACACCATTAAGATCATACGAGTAAAAATACGGTTCAGGCTGGGTAATCTCGGAATGGGCCCAGTAACCAACAAAATCCTGTGACATGAACCTTCTAATGCCGTCTCCATTTTTGCTAATAAATCCTTCGTTCCAAGCTTGAAAATACTGATTAATCACTTCTTCCACTGTTTTCATTTCCACACTCCCCTGATTTTTTGTAGAGGCTGGCACTTCGCCCCTCTCATAGCCAAAATTTCTACCATTCTATTTGGCCTCCAGCTTACTTTGGAAGCTTTGTGTTTACAAAATATGGATTGTCGTCAATTTCAACTGATTTATTGAATACTTTTAATGGTTTATCGTATAACTCGCGCTTTTTATTGAATACTTTGGAGCGTTTATTGAATAATTGGGGAGGTCGCATTACCGTCGATGACCTGATAATCAATTAAGAAGCCAGCCATAATCCGGATTTCATATCACGCACTCTCCTAAGTGAGACGGAAAGGTACCACGCCTCTTTTCAAAAGAAACACATCTGGATTCCTCAAGTTCTTCCAGTCTTCGAACCCAAAGCTTTCTTGATAGTTTTTCAACAGAAGCGACATGATGTTTCCGTGTGTCACAATTATGATGTTTTCCGCGTCACTTTCCAAAGCTTCTTCTACTACGCTGACGATCCGGTCCATCGCCTCTCTACTGGATTCCCCGCCTTCAAATTTCAGGTCCAAATCTCCATAGGTTGCTTCCAGTTTTTCCATCCAGTCCGGTAAATCTACGGAACTGAGCGTTCGTTCAGCCAAACGATCATCGACCTCTATATTTATGTTCGATTCCTTGCTTAATGGTTCAACCGTCTGGATGGCTCGCAAGAAAGGGCTTGATACAATTCTGTCTACTGGTATGTGGGAAAAAAATACGGCTAACTCCTTAGCTTGTTTTAATCCTTCTTCTGTAAGCTGGGATTTTGGTGGTTGCCCTTCAGCTTGGCAATGCCTGACTATGTATATATTTTTTGACATGTGTGGATCTCCTTTCTCTCTACTATTAATTACGGATAGGTTGGGAAAATGTTACAACTTTCTTTTAGAAGTCGCACTTTATGAAAATGAACAATTTTCTCTTTTCTCCCATAGATATGGAATTACATAAAGATCTATACTACAATGTAATTGAGAATGATAATCACATTCATAACGAAAAAGATATATAAAGGAGACAATCCAATGGAAATGAATAAATCAACCTTAGCTCAAACCATTCGTGAGCGACGTTCGATAAAAGCTGGTTATACCGATAAAGAAGTGACACAGGAAACGGTGCTTGAAATACTGGACGATGCAGTCTGGGCACCGAATCATGGATTAAGAGAGCCTTGGCGGTTCATTTTTGTATCTTCAAGTGAGAAGGAAGGATTTGTTGAGAAGCTTGTCAAAACCTTTCCCTCAGAAATGCAGGAAAATAGAAGGAATTATTTCAGTCAGCCGGCTGCCTTTCTAATCGTGGTAATGGAGGAAGACCCGAGACAAAAGCAGTGGGAGGAAAACTTCGGGGCTGTGAGTTGCCTAATACAGAACTTCCAGCTGCTTGCCTGGGAACAAAAGCTTGGCGTTGTCTGGAAAACCAATCCGCATATATACGATCCAAAGGTGCATAAAATATTAGGCGTTCAGCCTGGAGAAAAGATTGCTGGGTTCTTGCATTTGGGATACTTTGAACAGGTGCCACCAAAAAGACAGCGAACTTCCTCGGAAAAGAAGCTGACAACTTTTAAAAATTAGAGTTATGAAGATTGGTCGGGGTGCCTGTCACCTCGACTCCCTTCCTCTACCCCAACTCCCGCCTCAATGCCTCAATCGCCTCCATCACTTGCTCCACATTCTCCCCTGCGTTCATGTTATTCCGAGCATGCAGCAACACCGGGCGGACGGATTCCACCGAACGACCAAATTCGTACATCCAGTCATATCTCGGTACCATCCATGTGTGAAAATGATGCGAGGTATCTTCGTTGTAAAAATAATAAACATATTCTATACCGAGCACATCCCTTTGCGCTTTCCTGATCCTAGACAGTACCTGAATATATTCCAGTTGTTCCTCTTCCGTTAATTCATCCAAACATTTGATATGTCGCTTAGAAGCAAGGATGATCAATCCTTTGATCGGATAAGCCACATCCTGATGCGCATGAAAGTGCTCTGTTTCCAACACCACTCCCCCATCTGGCTCTATCAGGCCGCTCGTTAATGCACAACTTAAACACTCCACTTCCACCTTCTTACCATTTGATAATGTAATTTGTCGCAAAAGCTTATCCCCCTATGCTTGAATATGGAAATGTCACAATAACTCCTAGAAATGTCACAATACCTATAAAATTAGTCACAATAGCCCTCGGAAATGTCACAATAACCATAAAATTAGTCACAATAACTCCAGAAAACTTCGTTGGCCTTGTGGGAAATTTGAGATTTCTATGGATTTCTCTAGAAAACACGACGAGTGACAGGCTCATGCGCTGGTTTTTTAGGTTCTGGAATAAGTACGGTACCATACTAAGTGTATCTTTCTATTTGTTTTTAAAAAATCCTCTAAGACACACGAAAAGACGCCCCCTTAATAGGGAAAGCGCCTGTGTGGATTATTAGGAATTTTTATTAGACAGTGTACCGAGTCTCCCTCTATTCTCGCAGGATCGGGAGCGTGCAGCAGCGGAAGGAGCCACCGGATTTGATGATTTCCATGATGTCGACTTCGATCACTTCATAGCCTCTTTGCTTGAGCTCTGCGTTTACTTTTGGGTTAACTGGGAGGCTGAAGATTTTTTTGTTGCCTATGTTGAGTACGTTTGTGCCAAGGGAGAACTGTTCATCTTCTGTTACTTCGATCAACTCAAATCGGGAAGAAAGGATGTCTATTTCTTGTTGTGTGAACGCTGTTGGGTAATAAAGTGCTTCTGTAGGTGAAATGATATTGAACACACAATCCAGGTGTAGGTATTTCTCCTTGAATGGAACCTTTACGACTTCATAATGCGGCAGGATGGTTTGCAGGTGTTCGATTGCATCCTCGTTTGTACGATTACTTATGCCGACATAGACGGTTTCGCCATTGATGATGACATCTCCACCTTCAATCATGTCGCCTTTTAAATTCAAATAGGAGATTTCATGTTGCTCCAGCATGCTTTTCAGGACTTCTTCTTCCCCTTGTCTTATTTTGTTGGCCATTTCCGCAACAAAAAGAATATTTCCGAGGGTGAAGCCAATATCACGTGTGAAAACCTGCTCTGGAAACATTTTGATCGCAGGTAGGAGAATCACTTCCACTCCTTGCTCTTCCAATGTATCCACAAACTTTTTATGTTGAGCCATTGCGATTTCGATATGAATGCCTTCATTTTTGAACTTTTTCTGCGTTTCATTGATGACTTCTCGAATCGTCATATGCTCTGGTTTACACAGGATGACTTTTTTTAACACATCATACTCACTTCTTACATGTGGTCGCAGTGGACTTTTAGAAAATAATGACATTAATAGACCCCCATTACTAAATTCTATTTTCTATTGTTGCCAAAAGGAAACGAATAAATGATACTCATTTGAATGTGTAGGATTATATTTATTGCACAAACTAACTGGGCAAATCCTTGACAAAGGAGCCTCACATGAATCTTGGGAAAATAGGGAGTGTTATCATGGGAATTTTAGACGGAAATCCTCAGAATGAACCTTTACATTATGGAGAAGTATTTGGAATGTGGTCCAATCTATTAGCGAATCATGGATCTATTGCCGCTTCCCAAACGTTTGTGAATCATACCGGTGATGAAGATCTGAGAAAACTGGTAGAGGAAGGCATTCAAGGTTTAAAAGAAGAGAATAAACAAATTGAACAAGTGCTTAAGGCTAATGGTATTGGATTACCTCCTGCACCACCAGAACGACCAACAGCAAACTTGGAGGAAATACCAGTCGGAGCAAGGTTCAGTGATCCGGAAATCAGTGCGACGTTGTCTAAAAACACTGGTGAAGCCCTTGTGGCATGCAGCCAAGTCATTGCACAATGCATCCGTGAGGATATTGCCTTGATGTATGGCCAATTTCATATGACAAAGGCACAATATGGCGCAAAACTTTTAAAACTTAATAAAAGTAAGGGATGGCTCGTTCCTCCACCTTTACACCTAAATGGGCCTGAACACAAGTAGGGTACCGTTATGGCACATGAACAAAATGATACGTTAACTAAAGCTATCAAACATGCTGATGAAGCAGTTTATGCCACCCAGTTGGAAAGCACTGGTGATAATCTTGGTTATTCCCAACAGGCAATCGAGAGAGCGGAACAAGTGTTGAAAGAAGCTAAAGGAAATCACCCTTCTTCTATAGAAGAACAAAAGGCACAGGATATGCTCAGGCTCTTGAAAGAGACACAAGCAGCTGTGAATGCGATACGGAACGATTAATGCAGAGTCCCAATGATGGGGCTCTTTTTTATGGAAATAGTGGTACAACCCCTAGATGGTGAATAGAAATGTAAGGAGAGGATGGGGAGGGCTACAATATGAATTCCATTTTTACTTACATATTCTTAGGGGTATCCTTGGCAGCACCTATTGGACCGGTCAATGCTGCGCAGTTGGATAAAGGATTGCGACTTGGTTTTGGACATGCTTGGATATTCGGGGTTGGGGCGCTCATTGCAGATATTTGCTATATGTTGCTTGTATATATGGGAATGATTCATTTTATTGAACAGCCGATGATGAAGGCGTTTCTCTGGCTTTTTGGTTTCTTTGTGCTCACGTATACGGGAATAGAGAGTTTGATAAAGAGTAAAAAATCACATTTTGTGGATGGCCCAAAAGGAAAGACGACATTGCTTCGATCATGGACTTCCGGGTTCCTGCTATCTATCTCAAACCCGCTTACCATTCTTTTTTGGCTTGGTATATATGGATCCGTTTTAGCAAAAACGGCCTCCTCTTTTTCCAGTAGTCAATTGGCTATATATAGTGCGGCGATCATCTGCGGGATATTATTATGGGATGTGTTCATGGCCACGATTTCAAGTATCGCAAGGAACCTGTTACACACAAATTTCCTTGTGTTCATCTCCATTATTTCGTCTCTTTCAATGATTGGGTTCGGTATTTATTTTGGAGTACAAGCCTTTCTATTATTGTTTATGTGAGAGGGTATGCTGATCGAGCTTTCAGACTGTTGACAAACTATAAACTAGTTAGGTTTTCTGTTTGAAGAGTTGATCTTCGTTGCAGGAGCTTCGCTTTCCGCGGGCAGTCCGGAAGCCTCCTCGGGCTACGCCCTGCGGGGTCTTCCATGTCCTTTCCTCCCGCAGGAGTCTTCGCTCCTTCCACTACAATCAACTAGGGAATATCATTATTTTAAGCTTTGTCTATACACTGAGAGCCCGTGCTGATCGGGCTTTTTTTCGTTTCCCCCCTCCTTTTAATGTCTTCATTTGCACAAACTTCCAGAATATCCTACCCCTATTTACCTATACTAACTATGTGCTTGATTAAAGGAACATAAACGAATGGGTGGGGTAAAAAATGGCGAAAAAAGAGGAAAACGTATCCACGGATGATGCAGTGCTGCAAACGCTCCTTGACCTAACGGATAAGGACGGGATGGAGATTGGGCTTACGTTAAATGTGAATGGGGCAGTGATTGCGGGGACGCTTGTCGGTCCGCATACCTATTATGAGGGAATCATTTCATCAGCAGATGATGTGGAGAATAGTGTCCTTTCTCATGTCCTACATAAGAAATTCACAGATCTTAAAGAAGCCTATATCAGTGAAAAGCAAAAAGAAGAAGAAAAAAGCAAACAGGATATGATCGCTACATTTATTCATCTTAAGGATGCTGTATATATTTCGGCAAACACACAATCTCCTTTCAAGAGTCACGCTTGGTGGCGTGGAAGGATTGATTCGATTGATGCTTTTTCATTCAAGCTTTAAGCAAATTACTTTATCAAACATAGAAATGACTACGGAGGGGTAGAGGTGACAACTAAGAAAATAGGACAAGTCAGTGCTTGGTGCATAATAAGCATGGCTTCCATCCCTCTTATTATGACATTGGGCAATTCTATGCTTATTCCCGTTTTGCCATTGCTCGAAAAAGAGTTGGGCATATCCTCCTTCCAGTCGAGTATGATCATTACTTCCTACTCGGTTTCTTCTATTTTTTTAATACCTATTGCAGGTTATTTGTCGGATCGGTTTGGCAGGAAAATGATCATTTTGCCAAGCTTAATACTGGCGCTTATCGGGGGATTGATTTCAGGGTTTGCTTCCTGGAAGATAGATGATCCTTTCACATGGATCATCATTGGACGTATCATTCAAGGAGTCGGGGCAGCGGGAGCCACGCCAATTATCTTGCCTCTCGTTGGAGACTTGTACCAGGATGACGATGAGAAGACAAGCTCTTGTTTGGGAATCATTGAGACGTCGAACACGTTCGGGAAGGTTCTAAGCCCTATTTTAGGCTCACTATTGGCTGCGGTCCTTTGGTATCTTCCTTTCTTCTCTATATCCTTTTTCAGTCTGATTTCGATCCTTCTTGTTCTTGTATTCATCAAGGTACCAAAGATAGAAGAAAAACCACTTGCACTAAATATTTTTATACAAAACACAAAAAAGACTTTTCACAAAGAAGGAAAATGGCTATATACCACCTTCGTCATCGGCATATACGCGATGCTGATTCTTTTTGGCCTATTATTTTATTTATCAGATATTCTTGAAAAAACGCATGACCTTCATGGTGTGACTAAAGGGTTATATTTAGCTATCCCTTTATTTACCCTGTGTGTTTCCTCCTTTATCACTGGAAAAGTGATCAAAGGGGATATCGAATTGATGAGAAAAATTCTTATGGTCTCCCTCGGTATTATCGCTGTTACCATCGTTTTTGTTGGATATCTTAATGAAAGTATTTTTTTATTGCTTACAATATCCAGCTTTATCGGCATTAGCATCGGGGCCATGCTTCCTACGCTTGATGCTTTGATTACTGAAAATGTAGATAAGGGAGAGAAAGGCACGATCTCATCTTTTTATAGTTCATCCCGGTTCATCGGGGTCGCGGCAGGTCCGCCGATTATGTCTGTCGTAATGAAAAACAACCTTCTACTAAGCCTTTATATATCCGGTGCCTTGGCAGTCGTAATAGGAGTCCTGGTTTTTCTTTTCATCCAAAATGTAAAACCAAAGAAAAGCACACTATGGTAGTAGGTTAAAAGGAGAGTCACATGTCAAAAGCCACATGCAGTACCAAACAAACAGCATCAGGTGATTTAGCTTGGTGGCAATTATCTTTGATTGGAATCGGATGCACCATCGGTATTGGCTTTTTCCTGGGATCGTCTCTAGGAATCAAGCATGCCGGAGCCTCCATTATCCTTTCCTTTTTGATAGGAGCCACCGGTACTTATATCGTATACAGCAGATTAGCTAAAATGACTATCCAAGACCCACAGGAAGGCTCCTTTTGCTATTACGCAGGGAAGGCATTTGGCAAATGGGCGGAATTCAGCTGCGGCTGGAATTACTGGTGCTCAAACATTCTAATCATGGGTAGTCAGCTGACTGCCCTCGGCCTATTATCTCAATTCTGGTTTCCCGATGTGCCACTTTGGATTTTTTCAGCAGGATATGCCGTGTTGTCCTTTTTTGTAGTTATGCTGGGAACAAAAGGGTTCGATAAAATGGAAGACCTTTTTGCCATCATCAAGATCGCGGCGATTTTGATGTTCATTGTCATTGCTTTGGGTATCTTTTTTGGATGGATCAAAGGAGATGCTGGTGGCGGTAGTCCAGGCAACTTTCCGAACACCATCAAAGAATGGCTGCCTTTAGGGGTAAAAGGACTATGGTCTTCCCTCATTTATGCCTTTTACGCATATGGGGGCATCGAAGTGATCGGACTGATGGCCATGCAGCTGAAGAAGAAGGAAGATACGCTAAAGGCCGGAACCATCATGATGACCCTTTTGATGGTTCTCTATGTGGGGTCATTAGGGCTTGCCGTTAGCCTTGCTTCTTTTGACAAATTTACCGAAAAGGAAAGTCCCTTTGTGACCGCCCTGACCAATTATGACCTTGCCTTTTTTCCACACGTATTTAACGGCGCTATCATCATTGCCGGGTTCTCGACCATGACCGCAGCACTTTTCGGAGTCACCACTCTTCTTGTAACATTGGCAAAAGACGGGGACGCCCCAAAGATTTTCCAAAAGAAATTAAACTTTAAGGATCTACCGCTTCCCTCCCTGTTACTTGGAATGGGAGGATTGGCTGCTTCCGTCATCTGTGCATTCCTGCTTCCAGGAAAGGTGTTTGAATTTATCACCACAGCCGCAGGATTACTCTTATTGTATAACTGGCTATTCATCCTGCTGGCCTCTTTTAAGCTAGTGGAGAAAGGGAGGATTGTATCCATCCTGGGGCTGCTCCTTCTGCTATTGGCCATAAGCGGAACCATTGTTGAAAAGACCATCCGCAATGGCTTTTTCATCAGCATCCTTTTTGTAGCGTTGATTGGGATCGTGGCATTGATCATGCATAGGAAGTGGAAGAAGGGCGGAGGGAAGAAGCTGAAGTATAGTTGAGGGTGTTTTTGGGGGGATGGCGTGGGGGCCGATGCTTAGAGGCGTGCTTCATCGGTTTTATGAAGACCTCACCTTGTCCGCTTTGATCTCACAGAGGTCTTCATCCGCTTCCAACTCGTGGAGGTTCTCATCGACTCTATGAAGACCTCACTTTGTCCGCTTTCAACTCACAGAGGTCTTCATTGCCTCTATGAAGACCTCACTTTGTCCGCTTCCAACTCACAGAGGTCTTCATTGCCTCTATGAAGGCATCACTTCGTCCGCTTCTAAGCCATAGAGGTCTTCATTTGCCAGAGGGAGATTTCCTACAGC
This sequence comes from Sutcliffiella horikoshii, assembly GCF_021991925.1. Classification (GTDB taxonomy): domain Bacteria; phylum Bacillota; class Bacilli; order Bacillales; family Bacillaceae_I; genus Sutcliffiella_A; species Sutcliffiella_A horikoshii_F. The sequence goes on from NZ_RXZI01000009.1 coordinate 25,524, forward strand.
CCCAAAAGCCCCACCTCAACCATACCATTCTTTCTGATAGTTCAGTTGCAGGCGATCTCCAAAGGCGAAGGCAAATTCTATAAAAGCAGACCCTTTAGCAGTGATGATTGTGTCATCGACAACCACTGGGAGATCCGTATAATCCCCTTCGTTAAACGTTCCTAGGAAATCCCTCTGCTCTTTCGTTAAGCCTGTTGTATATTTTTTCTCCGCTAACAAGCCGCTCATGGATAGTAAATAAGGTGCGCTGGAGATTGCGGCGATCACTCTTTTATTATCATTTGCCCTTGCTAAGAAAGCAGAAAGCTCTTGATGTCCAACAAGATGTTCAAAATCGTCCACTCCTGGAAGCACAATACTATCTAATATTTCTAAATCCACATCCTGAATCGTCATTTCCGGAATACAAGGCAATCCTGCCTCCCCTTTTACGAATTGGTCATCAAGACCAATAAAGAGGACCTTTTTGCCCCCCTGACGCAGGACGGACAAAAGGACCGAAAGCTCATACTCACTAAACCTTTGATAAAGCATTATTCCAGTGAACAATTCCATCACACCTTACCAACAAATTGCCTTAGCAAATTTTTTATAAAAGGATTCAGACCCTCTGGCAACTCATTTACTTGGAAAAATTTCGCCTCTGTGGATTCTACGCCATCCACTCGCAGCACGCCACCTTTTATGTCCCTTGAAACATAAGCGACAGTAACCGGGTAAAATTCATCTCCATTCGGAAGCTTCACATGATGTTGCTTTCCAGAATACACACCAACTAGATCCAGCTTTCCGATTTCCAAACCCGTTTCCTCTAAAACCTCACGCCTGCCAGCTTCCTCAGTGGATTCTCCCAACTCCATGAATCCGCCAGGCACACCCCAAGCTCCATCCCTACGCTTTTGCAGCAAAATTTCCCCTTCATTGTTCAGTACAGCCACTGCCGTCCCTACTAATATCAGCGGTTGGTGTCCAACAACATTTCGTAGATCTTCTATGTATCCCATTATTTCCCCTCCACATGCTTAGTTAAATACAGCACAAATCCTTTCAACAACTTGTCGTGGTCTAACATCTAAGGATGGAATATCACTAACTTTTACCCACATAGGCTCATAAGTCCCCCGACTCCTCGTTAAATCAGTAAACTCTTCTCCCATACCGATTCCCACTTCCCCTTCCAATACCTCTGCTAGGAAAAAATATTGAACGCCATTATATTTAACTTGTTCGAAGCATTCTTTAACTAGGATTTTTACACCTAATTCCTCAAGCACTTCTCTTTTTGTAGCCATCTCCGGAGTTTCCCCGGCTTCTATCCCACCACCGGGGAAAACAAAATAAACGTCCCCTTCTCGAACTCTCTTTATCAGTGCAACTTTATTTTCTTTTAATAAAATTGCTGATCCTCTATTTCTCAGAACGGTACCTCCCTAGTTGTTCCTATAGTTGATTGGGGCATTACACGCCCTACTCTGCATTCCATCTTTCAATAATCTCAAGCGCTTCCTCTACACTTTTCACTCCCGCTATTTCCACAATAAGATTTAAATCTTCTTTTGCCTTTAATGCCTCTTTTAAATTACCTTGAGGGACAATGACATGAGTGTGTCCATCCCGAGCTGCAGTTTGAACTTTTCCATTTATGGAAGACACTTTTTTCACTTTACCACTTTTGTTGATGGCGCCTGTTAGCCCAATGGAAAGTTCGTTAGTCCCTTTCCCCTCATGTACAATAGAAGACAACACCAATGCCAACCCGGCACTGCTCCCATTGATATCCTCTCTATTTAAAAAATCATTAATTTCAGGGTTAGTGTCTTTTAAATAATGATGGACGCTTCCCCTCATATCTTCCAAATGATTCTTCTTTACACCCAAAAGTTCAAGGATAAAATTATTTTTACTCCGATAGCGAATAACATTATTTGCTACAATATCTTCATATAAATCTGCTTTATTGTAAAAAGTTATCGTTGCTCCATCCTTCAATACTGCACTTCCAACTCCCAAAATATAAATGCCAGTATTAGCTACAATCTCTTCTGATGGTTGATAAAAAGTAACGATGGAATCCGTGTTATCAAAACCAAATGCTGAGAACTCATAGTTAAATAGGACAAAAGTCAATAAAGCTGAAAATATAAATGCACGTCTCAATGCTTTTAAGTTAAAGGATACAAAAATGAATACTATATTCGTTACCAGCAGTAACAGTAATAATAAAGCAAAGGCCACCCCGGTGAGATGATCGAACAAGTATAGATACAAAAATGCAAAATAAATAAAAATCGTACCTAAAAACGGTTTCAAACTACTTTGCTTCTCCAATTTATTTTCCCCTTATGACGGTGGCATACAGATGTGATCCAGGAGGTAATCCGTCACTCAATTTCCCATCTGATTACTTTTAGCTTTATCCTTTATTATCCGCTCACTGATATACCCCAGCAGCAACCCGACTCCAATAGGTAGGAGTGAAATCTCTGTATAGGAAGGGGACCATTTAAAAACAAGAAAATTAATATCAGCCAAAAATCCAATCAAATACAGTAAACCCATAGATCCAAAAGCAATGATTAATGGTATCCAAAATGACTTTCCCACTTTTCCAGCCTCCGTTATTCCATGTTATCTCTGTTTGTTATTTTCCTTTAATAGCTCGATAATCTGTTCATTTTGACTTTCTATATTTCTTAAAGACTTTTCAACTGCCATGGAAGAAATAAACACCACAAGCAATATGCCGATTCCAACAAGTAACATTCTAATTCTCCTATCTATATTTTAAGATCACTTTTTAATTTAAAACTAGAAAAACTTATAGGAGACCGTCCTCCTCTTACTAACACACAATTCTTTTACATTAGGGCATTCTTTCAATTTCACTACTCTTCTCCAGCCCTACCTATAAATACGAATTTAACTGGAAAAATGTTTCATTTTTTGAAAAATAACAAGTAAAATAACAGTAGGCACTTCCTTACCTTCTTGGTAAGAAAGAAGCAACGATCTGGAAAAGGACGAATGAACGTAATAAAGTACGGAACTTTTCTTCCTTCAACCAACGCGATTACATGGCTTACACTAATCTATTTAAACAGATGCAAACATTTAATTCTCCTCTAATCAGACAGGAGGCTAATAAAGTGTATAAGCTAATGGGTCAATCCATTATTAACCCATTAGCTTATAACTAATCATCCCTCCGACAAGTCCACCAATTATTATTGCAATTGTAAGTCCCAAGTCTATTTCTCCGTTAAATAATAGCTTATATCCTAGGAGCCCAATTAATGTGCCAGCAATCCAATAGATTAAAAATTTCCCTAAATTTTTTATTATTCTTCTCTCCCTTTAAAGAATACCTTCTAATCTTTTCTATTTTTGTTATAACAATCCTTTTTGTTGCAGAAAGTAAAAGTTCTGTACCATTAGTTTTAAATACAAAAAAAGAGTGGGTATCCACTGACATCCCACTCCCTTGTTATTTTAACTAAGCTCATTTCGAAGTTCTGCTGCTTGATACAGTGCAACCTTATCCTCATGAATGTCCCCTGGTTGGTTCCCTTTCCCAATGATATATCCCTTGAACTCCACTCCCATGAATTCAAATATGTATTTGAATTGCTCGATCATCGGTAGTCCTTTGATGGATGGAGAATCTCCACCGACTGCAATGACGTATGCGCCTTTTGTGGACATTCTATTTTTGAAGTCAGGAAAATTTGTATCCCGCATGGAGTGGGACCAGCGATCGATGAAATTTTTCATCGTCCCCGACATGCTGTACCAATAGATTGGAGTCGCAAAAATCAATGTGTCATGTTCGAGAATACGTTCCATTATTGCGTTGTAATCATCGTTTCTATTTTGGAAACCCTTTGGATCGTGTCGCATATCGATGATTGGCAGGATAGTGTGGTTTTTCAAGTATATCTCTTCCACCTCTATCCCCTGGATGGCGTGTTTTGTTAGAGTTTCTGTATTTCCTTGCTCTCGGGTTCCCCCATATATAACGGCTATGGACATAGTAATCCCTTCCTTTCACTTCTGATGTGTACATTTTATACTGAAGATGTGGTTGAGACATAGGATAGAGGATTATTTAGTTGTATGTTATTTATTGAATTTCTTTAACTTGCTGAACTTCTAGCCCCCACCCATGAGAATCAAAAATCAAGTATTCATTTTTATAAGCCACTTTTTGATTTTATAAGCCACTTTGAGCAAGATAAATGCCAATCGACACAAATCGACACTCCGCGTCAAAGGGTGTCCCTTTCCTCATCAAGGCCACATCCCTTTCAAGCAACTTTATATAAATAAATTCCTTACCCACAGGGCCCCGTACAACAAAGCTGTTCCTCCCACAATGAGTAACCCGATCATCATAAAGCCATATATAAATCCTTTTCCCATCGCAAAAATATCTAAGAAAAATCCTTTAATTGAGTCAATGATTGCTTGCATGATAGCCTCCTCCTTAAAATTTCTCCCAAACCGCGTTCGTATAAGCCACCTTCAGCCCAGCTCGTTCCATGTTTTTTTGGCTCACACTGCCAAAAGCTGCTTGGCCGATGATATATTGGCAATCTTCATCAATCGCAGTTTGGATGCGCTTTTGTATTAAAGCTGTTTGAACTCCTTTGTTTCTATATTCAGGTACGGTTGCCGAGGCTGCCAATGTCGCTATGCCATTTTTTCTAAACAACACAGCTATCCCGGCTGGTTCCCCATCAACGCGTGCCAGATGAAAAGTCCAGTTATCTCTTTCTGCAAGCACCCTGTTATTGGCGGTCACAAAGTCTTTGAATGCAACCGGCATCCCGAAACCTTTCGTATATATTTCTCCGAATAAATCGAAATTCTCAAGACTGATTTCTTCTATCTGAGTGGCACTACCTCCCTTTACCATCGGCATTTCATTTGTAGATAGAGAACGATAAAGAGCCGTATGAAACCCACTTTGAAAAAAGCCCATTGTACTGAGCTTTCGAAAGAGGTCTCTTGACGCATTGCCTGGTGTCACCTCAAACCTCGCGGGGATTCCTCTATTAGAATAAAATTCTACTATTTCGTCCAGGTCATCTATATTCTCTTCGCGGATTCCCTTCACCGTGTTGAATGATGGACCGGGAATATTTTTGACCGAGAACGCAACGGCATTTCCAAAGCGTTTCAGCTCCACGCCCATTGCATTATCGTTAAGTCCCTTTACTCTCATCAATCTATCTTCAAGCGCTTCGACCTCTGACTGTTCTACGATTTCCAATTCAGTTTTTGTTAGGATGGACATGAACTTACCTCCGTGTGAATGATAGAACTATTTTTCTTCTTTTCCCTGCTTTTTCTTCTCCCCAACAGATAATAGAAGAACCGAAACCATTAATAAAATTGCTCCTGTAACATTCCATATTGTTAGCTTTATTGGAAAAAACGGAAAGGAAATCACCGCTAGCAACAAGGGACTCAGAGCTCTGGATATATTTGCAATGGAAAAGCGCAAGTATTTTAGTGCTTCGTAAAGAAGAATGGTGCCCAAAAAGCCCGTTATGATAGAAGAAAGTACAATCAACAAAACCCCATTAACAGGGTAATTAGGATCAAAAAGTTCTCCGGCTAGCATCGAATAAACCAATACAAAAATAGCCGTGATACAGTTGTTGGTAAACAATATGGAGTTGGATTCCCTACCAATGGTCAATGTCTTCTTTATGTAGACATTCGTTAGCGCAAAAAAGAAGGTATAAAGGATCGCAAACAAACTACCAACCAAGGAGGCTTGCCAATCTGCCCCCTCACCAACGAACATGAATGCTCCAAACAAGGCTAGGACGATAAAGATTATTTCTGTTTTTGTCATTTTTTCCTTTAAGATAAAAACCGATAAGACAACTGCAAAAACGGTATAAAATCTGCCGAGAAAGCCCACTTCAACAGGTGACAACAAATCCATGCTCATAAACAAAAAAATGACTCCACATGCATTAAATAGCGCTAGTAAGATAACCTCTTTTTCAACATAAAACGTAACGGTGTTTTTCGTAAAAACTCCCCAAAGATAGCTTACAACGATAATGGTAACGGTATTTATAAGTGCTGCCTTACCCGGAGAAATATGTAACAGCCCAAATTTTGATACTAAAGGGCCGATAGCCATCATTACTACCGATAGAAAATTTAAATAATAGCCTTTTTTGATATTGTCCATTTCTCCCACCCTTTATGGAGTCAGCTTGTTACCACTTCCGGTGCAATCAAGTCTGTATCAGGTGGGGTATAGCCAAACTGTCGTCCTATTTTGACGATCTGCCCTTTATGGTGGAATTCGTGAGTGGTGGTGTGGGTGAACAGCCAGAGTGTACTGAAGTCAGAAGTTTCACCGTTTTTAAAAGTATAAGGAATGGTGTGCTCCCAGTTGTCCTTATACTTGAGCAAAAATTCCTCTACAAGTTCGTCTGTTTTACGAAAAAGCTCTCTCATATCGTGGACGTTTTTTATCGTGAGTGGATCTGTTTTGGCGATTGATTTTCCAAGACCATGCGTACCCAGCCAAAAATGGTAGCACGTCGCTATATGTATGTGAAGGTTTCGGACCGAGTCCCCGCCGAAGCTTTCCATTTCCTTTACATAGTCGGCGTGAGACATCCCCTCACAATAGTGAAATAACGTCTCCCTTGTCCGTCTGATCCAATCGTACTGACTTTGAAATAACTCCATTTTCCCATCTCCTTATTCTTTAATGAAGAAATATTCCGTCTTTCATTAATAGTATCATATGAGTAAGGAGATGGTAATAATTTCTATCGTTTATTGAATGATGGAATTTGCGACTTCTACAAGTGACCCTTCTTTTACATAGGGCATAGAAAGTGCACGTATATATTCAATCATGTAATGATTTCCTTCATATTCAAAAGCAAGCTTTGAAATGGAGGCATGCTCTTTTCCTTCCACGTACGAACCGTCCATGCCATTTTTAAGTGGCACATACTTTGATATAGCTCGAGGAAAATCTTCCTGATCTTGTCCGGCAACCCAGACCACCATGACATCCATATTACTGGAGTCCACATATTCCAGCTGTAATTTCCCTTTATAGTACCCTCTGTCATTATACCTACCAAAAGAGTGAGTCGGCTTAAAGGGAATGGATTGGGGTGTGATTGTGTCTAACCGGGTATTCTTTTCATATTGAGCTGTAGCTTTTTCGACTGTGGTGAAGCCTGAACTTATGTAGTTAGAGGTAATAGAATCGGTTTCCGTGTTCAGGGGCTGAAAGGACATCGTTAAAAGCAGACCTACCAATAGTAATTTTGACATTTATGTGGCTCCAATCTATTTCGTTTTTTATAGTTTGGATTTCATCATGACCTGGTATTCACCGACGAAAAAAAGACAAGTATAGAGCATATCTCCATACTTGCCTTAGGCTAAATTGTTTTAGCTACGGGTCGCCGTGCCTGCCCCTCAACCCACAAAAACATCCTTCTTGATAGCACGTTTGGCTATATTGCTACTCTTCAAGTGCTCGACCACCATGTTAACAGCGTCCTTTGAACCAGCAACAAAATATTGACCTTTTTCTTTGTGTTTTTCTTTAAATATATTTATTTCCTGCAACAGCTGTTCTTTTGTCGTGATAAAGTCAACATCCACATTCTTGAAATCCACTTTATAAATATGCATATTTTCGCTATCGAAATAGAGGAGTTTAACTTGTTTCCCTATATTTTCTCCTTCTATTTGCTTAATGATTGCTCGAAATGGGGTGATGCCGATGTCTGCTGCTATAAAGAGTGCCGGGCTTTTTTCTTTTAGATAAAAGGAGCCTACTGGCCCACTCATGTTGATTTTCATCCCTGGCTCTAATTCCAGCAACGCCTGCTTAAAGTCACTTGGGTTCTCGCCGATTGTGGTAGTGAGCCTCACCACACCCTCACTTGGAATGGAGGAGACGGTGAATGGCTTTGTGTGATTTTTAATTTTCTTATGTGTTATAGTAAATAACCCGTGTTGGCCAGGCTTCCACGTCAAGTCTTGATCTTTTTTGAAAAGAAAGGAATAGACCCTTTGTGATTCTTTTACTTTTTCTATAAAGACAAGTTCACTTTTCTTAAAAATAGAAAGTGTATCTTTTAAAAAACTCATGTACGTATCTCCTTTTCCATTAGCCTTCTTTTAAGATTTCGGTTAACCCTTCTACCATCATGGTCCAACCATATTTCGCCCCAAAGTAAGCTTGGTTCTCTTCTTCAAACCCTGTATGTTCCAAGTGGAGGTGAGTTGTTTCTCCATCTTCTTTTAAAGTCCAAGTGACAATCGTGTCAATGGGACCGCCAACCCATGTGTATGATAATTTATGGGGCTTGTCCACCACTAAAACCTCACTATTGACAATCAATCCAATTTCTCTATTTTGAAACTGACACTTGTAACCTACAATTGGCCTGAAGTTGTTCTCCATCACCCATTGTGCCAGTGTCTCTGAATGGGTTAAAGCGTTCCAAACCTTGTCGATAGGGCTTTTAAATTGATAATCTAATGATAAGTTGGCCATCATTTATTCCTCCAATAACTTCTTTAATTTCATTGCGCTATCATTCCAGAACTGCTCATAGTAGGCCAGCCAGTCCTGAACTTCTTTCAAAGGGGCCGGGTTTAGGCGGTACCTCGTTTCTCTTCCTATTTTCCGATTTGAGACTAAGTCGGCTGCTTTCAACACAGACAAATGTTTAGATACGGCAGTACGGCCCATATCAAAGTGTGGCGTGAGTTCGTAGAGCGGCAGTTCCTCTTTTTCTGCTAGCAGGCGTATGATTTTTCGCCTGGTAGGATCTGCGATGGCCACATACACATCTTTTTCTTGAAGGGCAAGATTCATGGTTCTTCCTCCTTTCAAACAAATAGGACACCAATTAGTGTCTTTATTATATGACACTAATTGGTGTCCAGTCAACTGGATATATTGTGATGGATAGTTAAAAAAATATGCGATAAGACAAATACCCAATTGCCCCAGTTAAAAATAGGATGACAGCAGAACCGGTTACCATTCTTGTTTTATCTATCATTCCATCCTCATTGAAGAAGAAACCCTTTATATTGCGCCATAAATCCAGAATTAATGTTGCGATTTCCACGCGCAGACCCTCCTTCCTTAAATTTCGTTACCTATATATGTAAATATTAGCGGAATTTATAAAATATTATGCACTTTCTCTTGGTATTTACGTTGTCGCATTTAGAGTTCGTGCCAAAACGGTGTGAGTTGATGCCAAAATGCACCGAGTTCGTGCCAAAATCAGCCGAGTTCGTGCCAAAATGCCCTAAGTTGATGCCAAAACACGTTTCGTCGGTCTTTTCGGTCAGGCACAGTAACCCACTCGGGTCCTTATGCATGTCCCCTCCACCACCTCCTCCTTTTTTTGTTTAAAACCTCCCATTTAGGGGAAATTAAAACCACTTTGACTAATACATATTTAGGAGGTTGTTCTGTGAAGAGATTGTTTGGTGTGTTGCAGAAGGTCGGGAAAGCGTTGATGCTTCCGGTCGCGCTTTTGCCTGCTGCGGGTATTTTGCTTGCACTTGGGAATGCGTTGAAGGAGGAGAATTTGCTGGAGCTGATGCCGTTCCTTGGGGCGGGTTGGATCCAGATGGTAGCGAATATTATGGACGCTGCCGGGGGAATTGTGTTTGATAACCTCCCAGTGCTCTTTGCCGTTGGGGTTGCAGTTGGACTTGCTGGTGGTGAGGGGGTTGCCGCGCTTGCCGCCATCATCGGGTACCTCATTATGAACGCGACGATGGGGGTTGTGCTTGGGGTGGATGACGGAATGCTGGAAGACCCGGCATATGCGAATGTACTTGGGATCAACACGCTACAGAGTGGGGTGTTCGGCGGGGTAATCGTCGGGATCCTCGCGGCATTCATGTATAATAAGTACTTCAATATTGAATTGCCGTCTTACCTTGGGTTCTTTGCCGGTAAGCGATTTGTTCCGATTGTAACTGCTGCTTCAGCAGTGGTGCTGGGTATACTCATGTCCTTTGTATGGCCACCTATCCAAGGTGGATTGAACACCCTTTCTGAGAGTATGATCAACACTAACTTAACGGTGTCTGCCTTTATTTTCGGTGTGATTGAACGTGCCTTGATTCCATTCGGGCTTCATCACATTTTCTATTCACCGTTCTGGTTTGAGTTCGGGTCCTATACGACCGAAGCCGGGAATATTGTCCGTGGGGACCAGGCGATGTTCTTTGCGCAGCTGCGTGATGGGGTCGAGCCGACTGCGGGTACATTCATGACAGGTAAGTTCCCGTTCATGATGTTCGGACTTCCTGCCGCAGCGCTTGCCATTTACCACACGGCACGTCCTGAAAAGAAAAAAGTGGTCGGTGGGATCATGGCATCTGCTGCCCTAACATCTTTCCTGACAGGGATTACAGAGCCAATTGAGTTCTCGTTCCTGTTTGTCGCACCGGTACTGTTCGCGATCCACACAGTGTTTGCGGGACTATCCTTTATGGTCATGCATATCTTAGATGTAAAAATCGGGATGACGTTCTCCGGTGGGGTCATTGATTACCTCCTGTTCGGGGTTGTGCCTAACCGTACGGCTTGGTGGCTGGTGATACCAGTGGGGCTTGTGTTCTCGGTCATTTATTACTTTGGTTTTCGTTTTGCGATTCAAAAATTCAACCTTGCCACACCTGGTCGTGAAGAGGTGGACGAAGATGAGGATGGCGCATCCACTTCCACAGCCGGCGACTTACCACATGATGTGTTAGAAGCAATGGGTGGAAAGCAGAACATCTCCCATCTTGATGCATGTATCACAAGGCTTCGTGTATCGGTAAATGAAATTTCAATGGTTGATAAGGCGCGTCTGAAAAAACTTGGTGCTTCCGGTGTCCTTGAAGTAGGAAACAACATCCAAGCGATTTTCGGGCCAAAATCGGATACATTAAAATCTCAGATGAAAGACATTATGGATGGTAAAACGCCTCGTCCTGCTAAAACGGACACCAACAAGGAAGTCGAACAGCAGATTGAAGAGATTAACCCAGATGCGATGCAGACTAAATCAACAGAAGGTGGATTTATCGCTCCAATCAAGGGTGAAATCAAACCACTAGATGACGTGCCAGATCAAGTCTTCTCCGGAAAAATGATGGGTGACGGTTTTGCCATTGAACCTTCAGAAGGACTTGTCGTCTCCCCTGTAAATGGAAAAATCGTAAACCTTTTCCCGACAAAGCATGCGATTGGCATTGAGTCGAACGAAGGACACGAAATTCTGATCCATGTCGGTATTGATACAGTGAACTTGAAAGGCGAAGGATTTGAAGCACTGGTTGCCCAAGGTGATAAGGTGACAAAGGGTCAGGAGCTCTTAAAATTTGATATGGACTTCATCGGTAAGAACGCTCCTTCGTTGATGACACCAATCGTGTTCACCAACCTCAAGGACGATGAAAAGGTTAAGCTGAATAAGCAAGGTGAGGTTTCATTGAAGGAAGAAGGAATTGTAGAGATTTCAAAAGGATAAATGACAAGGACGTCTCGAATGCACTTCGAGACGTCGCTTTTTATTTTACCGATGGCGGAGTATTATGCAGGGCTGGTGGGGCAGGATTCAGTATAGGTTTGCTTCCCCATGCACCTGGCATGCTTAAGTATTGGAAGTTCGCCAATCCATCTGGCGCCGGGCCACTTGCCCATTTCCCTTTGCTGCTTTGTTCACCCTCTGATAAGGCAATAAACGTATGAGACACTTCCGATTTTTCCTTAGCAGTAGGGAATGTACTTGGAACGATGACGCCTTCTTGTGCTTCGAGCTCATGAATTGCCGCCAGCCATTGATTTTGATGCATTCTATCCCTGGCAATTAGGAACGACAACATGTCTCTTACTCCCGGGTCGGTTGTTTGTTCGTATAATCTTACTGCTTGCAGACGTCCCTGCGTTTCAGCATTTAGGTTTGCCCTGAAGTCGGCGAGTAAATTTCCACTTGCGATAACATATCCGGCATTCCATGGCACCCCGACACTATTGACCGGCAACGCGCCAAGGCCCGATACGATTGCATACTGCGGGTTCATCCCACCCATGATCGCTGCCATGACAGGATTTTGAGCCGCTTCCTCTTGTGCTTTTACCGGTGCCCCATCAAGCAGCCTTGCTATCATGGTCGCAAGCATCTCAATATGTGCAAGCTCCTCCGTCCCAGTGTCCATCAATAAATCCCGGTACTTATCATGCCTCCTTGCCCCCCAGCCTTGAAATAGATATTGAACAGCAACGGAAATTTCCCCGAACTGCCCACCCAATATCTCCTGTAATCTTGTGGCAAATATGGGATCAGGCTTACTCGGTTTGGCTTCGTATTGTAATTCTTTTATATGAAAAAACAAAGCATCTCCACCCTTCATTAATCTTCACATGTTATATATACTGGCTAGGGTTTGTACAACATTCTAAATTTCCCATGATACAATAAAAGAAAAATACTCTAAGGGAGGATCTAAAATGGAAAAGCATCGTATCTACACTATGAGTTTCGCAAGTGTCTACCCGCACTATGTATCAAAGGCAGAGAGAAAAGGACGGACCAAAGCAGAAGTGGATGAGATCATCCGCTGGCTGACAGGCTATAGCCAAGAGGAGTTAGAATCGGTACTGGAAAAGAAAACAGATTTTGAAACCTTCTTTGCGGAAGCTCCCCAAATGAATGCTTCACGATCCTTGATTAAAGGCGTTGTTTGCGGTGTCCGAGTGGAAAACATAGAAGAAACAACCATGCGGGAAATCCGTTATTTGGATAAATTGATTGATGAATTAGCCAAGGGCAAAAAGATGGAGAAAATCTTGCGGGCTTAAGGGGCTGGCCACTTGCCCACCCAGTTTGTGTAAAAAATGATCGTAAGAATTGGTGTTTTTGCTCTGTCAACAGCATACGTTAATGAAATAAAGGGGGGAGATTTATGCAAAAGAGCACTATAATGGGGACACTACTCTTCCTATTATCCGCCATTCCTTTGGTCGCCTTTATGTCTTCATGGGGTTCTGCATTAATTGAACTGTTCAACAGAGTGACTATCTTCATTCCCATTGTTTGTGGTGTAGTAGGTTTAACAGTAAGTATAGTGGGAGTAAAAGGCTGGCAGAAGGGTTGGCTGATTGCGGCGAACTTACTTAGTATTTGTGGATGGGCTTTATTACTATTTGTTGCGATTTACGGTTTTCAAGCACCATAGATTTCGACAAGAAGATTTGGAGATTTCCCAATTAGAAAAAGGACACTTTCCCACCATACCTTTTTCAAAAGTTAATTTGGAATTTTTCGCTGAATCCCTTGTCCATCAAGGGGTTATTATTTTGTTCAACAAACGTTTGTTTAAAAAATTCTATCCCAGGATAAAGGTTTCCCGGGAAATTTGTCGCTTTGAAACGAATGCTGATAGATTTGTGAAATATACCACAACACCTTTTTTAAAAGTTAATCTCTTAAAATTATTTTTCTCCTTACTGCCCCATAGCTCTGATTTTTTCTTAATCATACGTTTGTTTAAAAGTTACTATGTTAGAATACAAAAAAGGACAACCTCTTTTTCCATAATGGCTGTCCTTTCCTTTTTTAAGTTAAGTCCATGATGAAGTCTGTCGATTCAAAGAATAACAAACTCACGAGGATAATGAGGAGTGGCAGAAGCATGCCAATAATGCTACATATTAACCCTGCCTTGGCATAACCTCGTCCTATCTGATCCTTTTTCTGGATTTCATTAAGTCCAATCAGAGCGAGGACAAAACCTGGAACTGCAAAGAGCATGCTCAAAAAACTGATGACGCAACATAATATTGATAAGATACCAAGAATGAAAGAAAGAATAGCATTACTATTTAGCTTTCCCGTCTCAGAATGTGGAACAGAACTATTCAATTTCGTCACCTACCATTCTAATTCAGTGAATGTTAGAAGATTTTAACTCTACCTGCATTATAGCCCTCCTTAGCTACAACACGCCACTACTTTTCTTATATCCTCTTCCCTAATCCAAATCTCTCCATGCCTAATTTCATAAAATATATTGGCTTGATTTAGACGTTTCCATCTGGTTATCTGTTTTTTCTGTCCAGAAAATATAAGTATCGCTGCTATTTCCTGTACTGCAAGCAGATAGGGTGATAAGTATAAGTACAATGACTCCTACCAGGACAGGCACCTTTACCCACATTAATTGATCCACAATTGTGTGGTTGCCATAAATAAAAACAACATCCCTAGAGAGTAATCCATCATATAGACCTTCTTTTCATCTCTGTGATAGTGCGATTCTACACCATTCATGACATTCATTAGTCCAACTACAATAAAGGCATACCCTAAATACACCTCATTGAAATCATCCTTATATCCTAGAATTAAAAGTACAATTATCCCTATAAAGAATATTATCCTAACTGCCGTTACCGGCTTCGAGCTTTTCTTACGGTTTACTTTTTCAAAGAACAATCCCATCTAGTACACTCCTATTAACTTCTTTCTCTGATTAAATAAAGCAGGATATTTATAGCTATGACCCCATTATGATCGAATGCAAATGCTCCTGCTATTCCACTCCAGTCACTCCTCCGTCTTCATATAGGAAAGAGCTCTTCTTACGACAACAGCGAAATAGATGAACAGGGTATAAGTAGTGACTCCTGCCAAATAAAAAGATAGTTTTTCTACAGTGTTCGATTTGTGAGGAACTCCATGTGCCTCGTTATACCAGGCCAGATCTTTGTTGCTGTACCAGATTGCTAGATATGTAAGTAGTAAGAAGGCAAACGCAAGGAACACTTTACGATGGAAAGTGACCACCTTAAGGCTTATTTTCATGGCTACTTTTATAGATGTAAGATTCTCGGGGGCTTCTTTCGTTTTATGGAAAGGAATGATAAAGTACAACATCAACCCACCCCATATGATAGAAATCACTATCCATTCCATGACTTTATGCTCCCCCCTTTCCTCTCTATTACTATTAACTAAACGAAATAGATAAGGGAAAAGTTCCTAGCTTGAAAATTTATTGAGGAAGAGGAAGATCTCTCTGTTATCGCTCCCCCTCAAGAATCAGCTTGCTAGAGCCTCAAAAACTACATCCACTCACCAATAAAGCTAACATGAATCCCACAACCATAAGAATCAAGGATGCTTTCGCAAAATTCTTCAAGTTTACGTTATGATCACCAAAAGCCAAAACAAGCAAAACAATAATATTGATGAGAGGGATAGCTATAAGAAGCAAGACGACAATCCAGGTACCAATCGTTACTTCACTATTATCCCAGTCATGTCTTCCAGGACTGGTCCCATGGTTTAAGTGATTTGGTTGCTTATAATGATAGTCATTGTAATCCATTGCACTCCTCCTTTTTAATAGGGTCCAATAAACAACTCCAATCACCATGGATAATCGAATTGTCCACCAGAGATGGGAAAGAGGCTTCCGTATATTTCTAGATGGGTAACACCAGGTTCGGATCCTATAATTGGAGTATAGGTGGAAAAAAGATAGAAATTCACTCGCTTAATTTCTACTTCCAATCCTTCGGATAACGTTTGCTTGTAAGAATTATCGAACATCTCAAGGTACTCTTTTTCACTCGGATTGGTACCCGCAGCAAGAAGCGAAAAGGCAAAGAGCAGGAGCCAAATACTATGGTATTTAACAAGAAATTTCTTCATCTATCACACCCCAAAACGACTAAAGTGCCTTCTCAATCCTTCCCCTAAAATATTGAACGTCAAAATAACATACATTAGCGCAAACGCTGCAGCTGCCGGTATCCACACGGCCGTATAGATATCTTTTCGGGCATCACCCAAAATAGTCGGCCAGTTGTAGCTTGTATTCACCAACTGGAACATTCCTCCTGGTGGGACCTCTATAAATTGCATGGTAATAAAAATCGAGAAAATTCCGAGCTGACCGATAATCAAAGCAACTCTGCCGATATCAAAGCAATAGTTAACAAGCATGGTCGGGAGAATTGTAGGCAGGAAGTGATTTTTGGCCAGGCCGAAATTCGTGACACCCAATGTGCGAGCCGCCTCAATATACGGTTTATTTTTCACATGAATTAATTGATCCCGAATCGTTACGCCAACGCGCCCCACTTCCACCAATGCTATGCTGAAAATGACAATCCAGAACCTGTTTTCGGCATAAATTAAAAGTGGCAGGTTGAAAGCTAAGATGGCAAAGAAGATCACAGGCATGCTGGAAAAAATCTGGTCCCACACATTGAGAACGTTCGAGATGACCCGACCTCCTAATGATGCAATTGCACCTAGCACCATGCCTACAAGATAACGGATCGTGGTAATTAAGAAAATGAGTAACAATGTATCCTTGGCACCCATGACGAGAAGACTTACCATGTTTCTGCCTTCATGATCAGAACCAAGCGGGAAGGCCGCGGATGGTGCAAAGGGTGCTTTCTCAAGCCCCCCTGACTCAAGGAATATTAACCGTTTCCCCTCCACCCCCTCTTTCACATACGGAAAATAGGAGCCGAATGCCGCCACCAAGATTAACAACAACAGAAAAAATACGCCGATCCATAGTGCTTTGTTTTTCAGCATCCCTTACACCCCCTTTTGGCTGAGTTTTGTCAGCAGTATCATTTTTACAATATGAACGATAAGCACGGTCGCAATGAAGCACAGGGCATAACCAAAGACGAGTCCCGCTTCAATAGAAGTAGTACCAAAGCCAACTGTCTCCTGCCTTCCTCCTAGCGCCACAAACATTCTATTACCTGCCCCAGCATAGCCAGTCAAGTACTCCACCATCAACATGTTTGAGATGACAACCATCATGATCGTCGGCAGATGGGCAATCAAATCAAGTGCACTGTTCCTTAAAATATGACGATTTATCACCTGTTTGACTTTAAACCCTTTAGCAAAAGCCGTACGGATATAGTCCTGGCCATCTTGGTTCAAAAGCGATACACAGGTCATCCGTGCAACATACATGGTCGGATAGATGGAAACGAGTAAGGCCGGCGCGGCAAAGCTGTACCAGTTCTGATTACTGAAGATCAGTCCCATCGGTAAGTAATAGAACGCTAGATAAAATGCAATAATCACGACGAAAAAGTCAGGGATGGACTGGAAAAGCCAAGTTGTGCCGTTCCCAAGCAGATTCTTTTTTGTATATGTATTTCGATAATCAAAAATCCCCTTTAATACACCAAAAATAATACTAATAACAAATCCGATGACAATGATCAGCAAGCTTTTTGGGTAATAGCGGACTATTTCTTGTTCCACGGAAGTCTGTGTAAACATGGTTTCGCCAAGGCTCCTATGCTCCCAAATATGCTGAAAGAACTCGGTGATGTTGGTTCTGTATACTTCAAAGAAAAGAGAAAGCTGAAAACCTGGAAATGCCCCATCATTAAGATTCATGGGAATTTCCCCATAGTACCCTCCTCTTGGGAAAAAAATGAGCAGGATGGTAAACAGCAAAGCCAAAAAAACAGAAATAGACAATTTAAGTGATTCTTTTTTTAAATCCATTGGATCCCCCTGATAAATTTTTAACATTCAGTCTTTTTTCTCTGCGATATAGTATTTGTCTTCCAACTCGTATAAGATGATGCTCTTGCTTCCGGTATGCTTGTAGAGGGCTGTTCCATGCGGTAAGGAATTGCTATCTAGATGCTGTTCCACTGACTCTTCGGCACTATCCATATCCACAATATTTCGCTGAACTTCGCCGATTAGGTCTCCTTTGGTGCCCTCCTCCGCTTCTTTTTGTGTCAGCTTGTAGGAGGTTTCCTTAACACGAACAAATTCGTAAGCCCAAGAAGCTTCTTCTGATGATCCTTTGAGGATGGGTTCTTTCGTTGATGCACAAGCAGCTAGAACAAGGGAAAAGAAAATTATCCATATAGTTTCTTTCAAACAATATCACCTCAAGCATTGGACGGTTGGTATGTAAGGGAAGTTACACATGGCTGTTAAATGGAGGTTCTTTTCCTTCTAAGCAAGCTGGCAATCAAAGCCACTATTACAGCGATAAGTAGTTTTAGAAGAAAATTCACTTTCAACCCTTGCCCAATATACCCTTTGGCCTTTTGAAAAGCCGTTGCTTCCGGTACCCAGTCAATAACATATCCAACACCTAATATGCTAGGTAAGGATAATAAAAGGTAGACAATGATGGTGAGAAAGAAAAAACTCTTCCAAAACAATCCGCTTCCTCCTTTTTACTCTACTATTCTATCTCCAATTATTTCAAAATAGTTCGGAATACTCAATTGTTTTTTGAAAATTTTGTTAAAAGTAAGGTGGATATTGTTTACAATTTGTCACAATTAACGTAAGTGCTTATTTAAGCACATGTAAAAGCGCCCCAGATTGATGGAGCGCTTTCAAACTCAATATTATTCCCTTTCCTCTAAAACCCTCTCAAACATCACCATATCCACTGCCCGAATCCCATCCTCAAAGATTGGTTCCGGATACTTCAAGAAGAAGTCTTTCCTAATCTCGGCCATCCTGAACCCGGCTTTCTGATAGAATGCGATATTGGCAATGCTGGAGTTGGCGGTGCCGACAATCATTTTACGGAAGCCTTCCACACGATATCTATCACAAGCCGATGCTATCACCTTTTTACCAAGACCGTGTCCGCGCAACTTCTGATCCAACGCTATGTTTTTCAGCTCGACCACATCCTCGGATTCTTCCATAAACAACGCAACACCAGCAACCTTATCGTCGTCCACTATAATCTCAAACATTTGACCTTCCGAGATATACTCTTTCACCACACGCTCGCTCTCATCTGCTAAAAGCAAGTAGGGTAAAAACTTCGAACGATTCGCTCTTTCAACCGATCGCAATTCAACATTCCATTCTCTCACACCACTACCTCCTAAATCCGCCTTCTGAATGGATGATCTGTCCTGTCACCCATTCGGCCTCTTCGCTGACAAGGAATTTAATGGTCCTTGCTACGTCACTTGGCATTCCTACCCTTCCAGAAGGAAACATGCCAGATAGACTGGACTTGATTTCCTCTGTCATCCACCCTGTATCAGTCGGACCAGGATTAATGGCATTGACAGTGATCCCAAGCTTAGCCACTTCTGCTGCCAAGGTGACGGTCATGGCATCAATTGCGCCTTTCGTCGTTGCATACGAAAGCTCGCCTGGCATCGCGCCACGAGATTGTCCGGATGTCAGGTTCACAATGCGCCCACCGCTCCCAAGGTTGAACTCAGTAGCAAACCTGCTGCTTAGTAAAGTGGTAGCCCGGATGTTTACAAAATAATGTTTATCCAATTCCTCTGCTGTAATGGTGCTATAATCATCGTTGGTTGAGTAGGCCGCGTTATTCACCAGTATGCTTGGTTGACCGAGATCCTCCCTCACTTTTTGAAACAACTGTTCTGGGGCTTCCGTGCTTGTTAAATCAAGCTCCATCATGTTCACCGGAACACCGAAGCCCTCCAGCTCGTCTTTTAAACGTTTCGGCTCATTCGCCTCAGAACCCCATGGCATTTCTTTATCATAAGGCGTCCAATACGTAAAAAAGATAGGATGCCCCGCCTTTGCAAGCTCCCTGCACACAGCTGCTCCTATTCCCTTCAAACGGCTTGCGCCAGTTACAATTGCTATTCTAGTCATAAAATGACCCTCCTAGTGTTAGGGCATATTCAGTTGTGGTCGAAAGAGATGTTTTTCTTCACAAAAAAACAGGTGCACCAAAGGCACCTGTTTCTAGTGGGGTATCGACTCCACAACATGTGTATCCCTTTAATGAAATGATGGACGGTCAGACTAATCCCTTGGTCGGAACTGCTGACTCTATCCAATTACTCAATTTCCATTAAAGGTTTTTCCACATTGTTAGGCTTTCGATTCCCCTTCCGTCCATCTCTTTCCTTTATGGTAAGAACTTCAAAGGAATCTGTCAAGGATGAAAATGTGTAATGTTGCCCGCAATTTCTTCTATGATGATGTCCGGATCCTTGTTGGTTGTGTCATACAGATGGGGAGCATTTTCTTTTTTACTTTCCAGCTGATGGAGAAGTTCCAAGGATCGGGGAATCATTTCGGTGTCTCCCCGTTCGGTTATCCTCTCTACAAGCACTTCGGGGTCGGCCCTAAGGACATAGTAGTGGAGCGTAATATTCATACCTGCCTGTTGTAGTTCTTTGCAAAACCACTCCCACTCGTCTTCCACCACATAATCGATGACAACATCGTATCCATTCCTGAGGTAATTCTTCGTCAAGCTGCTGATGTTCTGCCAGACGATGGAGAGCTTTTCTTCCCAAGGTGGCTGCACTTGGCCTACAAACATGCCGGTAATCATGTCCCCCTCCACTAGGACCGCCTTCTCTAATTTGCGTGCGAGTCCTTTTGTGACCGTCGATTTTCCAACACCACATGGCCCGGAAATGATATAGATGGATCTTGTCATGGCTACACCGCTTCCTCCAACAATTTAACCTTTTGGGTCAATGCATTGTTATGTATGATTTTTCTTAATTTGGTCATCTCATGGTTGACCAAAAAGTTTTTCGGTAATAGGACCGCAGTGTTTTTCGAGACGTAAAATAGGAACAGGTCCCTTTTCTCATCTATGAGAATAATATCATCCCACTCCCAAAACGTTTCAGACTTAAGGCGCTTCTGACGGATACCGTCTTCATCAAAAGTCAGAAAAACCTCATTCCTGATTTGCCTGTTGCTTTTATACTCCTTTGTCGCTCGGGACTTGATTGATTTTGCGAGCATCCAATTAGCCATTCCCCATAGAATAACGGTTAGGATAAGCGAAACAATCCAATTTAAATTAACAAAAAACCATACTAACAGAAAAAATGCGGTCAAGATGACTGGCAATGCTACTTTATTCAATGCCTTTATATGATAAGCCATAAATTTCTGAAACATTTCTTCACTGATTACCCCACTTACAGAAACAGTTTCTTTCTTTTCTTCCAAAAAAATCACTCCTTTGTTACAAGGATAACATGGATTACCATATGCTTTAACGATTTTCCTTGTAAAACCAGATGCGCTACTCCATCGTGCCGTCATCGAAAAAACGTTTCTCACATCTCGGACATACATACGCATAGGAAAGTTCGATTTCGCTGTCGTATTTGAGTGGTAGTCTCTTCTTGCAATTTGGGCATCTCCAAAACAAAAGAGAAATAATAACAAAAACAAAGAAGAGGAGAAAAGTAATATAGATCAAGCCCTTACTTTCTAAGACCCCTCCTACAAAACTAAGAAAAGCAGCAACAAATAACACCCACACGATCGCATTTCTGATTCTAAGCGGATTCAGGTATTTTTTCCACACGGCGGTCACCTCTTTATAACGTATACGAATCCGGAGCATAGATGTTACATGCTTTTGAGGATGAATTTTATAATGTAAAAAAACGGAAGTTGCATTTGATGCCGCTAACTCCCACTCCAAATCACATAATCTACATCCCACTTTGTATCCTTTCCCAATCCGCCACCTTCCGAAGAATTTCATCAATTCCCCATACAAAAACAGCCCCAACAGTAGAAAAAATGAGAAAAAGCTGGCTTAAATCATTCCAAGGTTCATTTTTAAAAAATCCTATATTGAAGAGGTGGAGGAGGAATACTAAAATTACCCCAAAAAACATATAGCCAAAAGCAACTAAGGCTCTAGCCGGAGCGGAAAAGTTACTCGTGACTTTATCGGATAGGCAAGAAATTGGCAGACCATACAGTAACATTAAAGGCATTCCATAAAAGAAAATCAACCAAAACGTGCCCAGAAATTCTAAAGCAGATCCCACGCTAAAAAGGGCAATAATTGCCGGTACCAATATACAAGCCAGGAAAAAAGCGAGCAGCTTTCTTATAATCATTGGTCATCCCCCTAAACTCTCACTTTGATTCTCCAAATCATATGATGATAGCTCTCGCCCCAATAGTTCTTTAAGAGATAAGCAGGATCTCCAAACTTCTTTTTCCAGATTTTCTGCGCACTTGCATACCCACTATCTAGGCAAAATTCTTTTATTTCCTTACTGTGCAATATCTCCATTATTCTAGTCAGAAGCACATTACCTATACCCTTCCTTTGATAGGTAGGATGCACAAACACTGTTCCCACCTCATGGAACCTTTTAAAGGCATTATCTGTACATTTGCATATCAGGTCGCTTGCTGCCCCATATTCTATTGTTCCAATAATTTTATCTCCATCTAAAGCAAGCAGAAAATATCTTTCTTTTCCATTGCTATTCAGATCACTAGATAAGTAAGTTTTCTTTGCTTGGATCTCTTCTTCTAGGTCCTCTAACTTATCCCCTATACCTTCTTTAATGAAAGTATCTGTTATCACTGTTCTAAAAAAATGGTTTAACTCGTTAATATCCTCAGGTATTGGCCTTCTTATCTTGACGTTATGCAATGCGGCCCCTCCTTTCACACCTCACCAATCAGCCTAAACATTCAAACCTTATTTGACCACACTCCCCAGTAACATTTCTTTCAATTGGTCCACACTATTAACGGTATAAGTAGGCTCGGCTTCACTAATCTCCTCTAACGACCCATAACCATACGTCACCCCAATGGAGTCAATCCCTGTATTCTTCGCACCCATGATATCGTGCTTCCTGTCTCCTATCATAATAAAATCGCTAGGTTCATAATCAGTATATTTATCTAGTATGTACTGAATAATCTCCGTTTTGGAGGATCTTGTTCCATCTAGGTTACTCCCGACAATGAGTTGGAAGTACTGTTCTAAATTAAAATACTTCAATATTTGTTCAGCAAAAACGGTAGGCTTCGAGGTAGCAACCACTAAGAAGTAGCCATTCTCTTTTAATTTTGCTAATAGCAAGGAGATATTGGGATATAACACATTTTCAAACATCCCCTTCTCCTTAAACCTTCCTCTATAAAAATCAATGGCACGTTTTGATTCCCTTTCATCAAAACCGTAGTACTCCGCAAAAGAAACCTGGAGTGGCGGACCAATAAACCACTCTAGCTTATCAATATCAGGCTCGACCATGCCCATTTTCTCTAATGCATATTGAACCGATTTTGTAATCCCTTCCTTCGGATCGGAAAGGGTTCCATCTAAGTCGAATAAGATGATCTTGTAATTTTTCAACAACACTCACTCCTTGCTTCATCTTGCAAAATGTAGACTTCTTATATATAGTTATCTCTAGATATTTCTGAATAATCAAAATAATCTTCCGAAGGGTGATTTAAATGAGTTTTAGAGATTTATTAGATCTAAAGGGACCTATTTATCTTGAAAGAATGTATGAACCAGAGGAAAACTCCTTATATATTATTGTTAACTTTACAACAACCTTAGAAGAAGAGTCAGTATTTATGATGGACCATGAAATAAGAGCCTCACCAGTGGTTCCTGACAGCAGTAAACAAATACATATTTTCTTTCCCTCTTATATTTCTTATGTCACCACTAATGAAGCATATTCTTACATGCAGGGAAATGAAATTTATGAAGGGGATACGTTTAGAATTCATCAACATTCTAGATTCAGAGATTTTGTAAAATTGCAGACTTTTGCTGAAGGCATGTTTCCTGAAAAGGAATATATCCATTATCAAATACCTTGCTTAAATCACATTATTGATGTCATTTCATTTGAAGAGCCTGAGATTACTAAGTGCGGTATAGACTAATAGAAGGTGGAGGTTTTTGTTTTACCCCACCCTTTTACTATAACGCCGGAAAGCACCTACACCATTCCTTCTTCCACTCCGAACAATATCAGACCCTCGTAAGGGTCACCGTTTATGTTTAAGAGCTGACAAAATGCCGGTTCGGTTTTGTATCCTTTATTTTTAAGGTGTATTACTTTCTCTTTTAATCCGGGATTCCTTTTCAACAGTTCATATTCAATCATCATATGAAGGTACGCAAACTGTTTATGTACTGGTTGAGCCTGGCCGAACAATTCAAACTCGAAATTATGAAAGATAAAGTTCGCCTTCACGACTTCTCTTCCTCGAATCATTGTTCTTTTCAAAGAGAAATTTTCTTTATCAGCGTAAAGTGTTTGTAGCTGTTCGGCAAACCAATCTAGTTCATGCACTTCCATAATGATGTCTAAATCAGACCCTTTTATATCAATACCGATGGGAAGCGTTCCACATAGGACTGGGTTATAAGTATGCAACTCATTTAAAATATTCAATTTTGTAATCGCTAAATATGCTTCCCTTTGCTTTTTATTTCCGGTTTTCATTTGCTCGAAAAGTTTGATCAAGTAACCTCTCTCCTATACGTAAAAAACTCTAGCGCTATCCAAAATTCCTGAATAGCGCCAATTTAGTATCCGCATTTAATTAAATTTTGCAAAGGCTACTAAAGTTCCCTTATCACAAGACGCAAAGCCATTTTTTTCATAAAAATGCCTGACGTCGGGAGTTTCCTCCGTTAGTAAAACCTTTTGTCGAACATGAGCATATTTATCCAGCACTTCTTGCATCAGTTGAGTAGCAATCCCTTGATTTTGATAAGCTTTCAACACTAAAATATCTTGGATATAAATGATGGTTACCCCATCACCCACTATACGGATCAACCCCACCAATTCTTCCTCATCCCAAGCTGAAATAACTTCTAAAGACTGAGAGATTGCTTGATGAAGGACATGTAAATCCTGGGTGTAAGCAAACCACTCTACATCGTTATACAACTTTTCTAATTGTTCTAGTTTAAGCTCTTTATCCCTACTAAACTTAATTTTCATTCTCATTTCCTCCTCAAAATAATTATTTTGAAGAGTTCTTCCACCATTTAACCACTGTTTTATACCTCCATTAATTGCCGAATACAATACTATTTCGACATCAATTCTACCTATCCCTTCCCAGTTATTACCTGGCCTTTAGATTTACTGCGTCCATCTATAATGAACAAACTTCATTATATGACCATTCATCTCAAATTCTTCATCGCTTGTTGATAAATGCGTAAACCCATTCCTCTCCAAAACCTTTTGTGAAGCGATGTTATATGTCGTGGTCTTCGCTATAATCTGGTTAACCCCTTGGTTTTTCATCATTTGTAAAAGCAACCGCAATGCTTTATTGGCAATCCCTTTTCCTGTGTGGTCTTTTCCTACTCTATAGCCGACGTGCCCCAGCTTTTTGACATGATCAATATCTACTAAGTTCATTCGTCCAAGTATTGCGCCAGTCGCATCCTTAATTAAAAAATAATAGGATTGGCCTTTGGTGTGTTCTGCAAGTAAAGCCTCGTGTCTTTCTTGGAAAGTGCTCAGGTTATAATAATCATCTCCTCGACTCGGTACCATTTGCTCAAAATAGTCTCTGTTTGCGAGTTCAAATTCATATAACTTTTCTGCATCAGCCTTTTTTAAAGCCTCTATTATAATCTTCATAATCATTACCTCGAATAAATAAATTTCTTTTAATCTTCCTTTAAACTATCCAACAACACATATCCAAAGATCACCCCAGCTAAGGTGGAAAGATCATAATGTATGATGACCATTGCAAAAAGTAGGTACTTACCTAGGATAGTTAATGAAAGAAGGGGAACCAAAGCGACGTAAAGGGTTGGGAGTCCGACTGCCAGTAACTTTACCCAATTCACGGCCCATGCTTTATCCTGTTTTATCTCTTTTATTAATGTTGGCAAGCGAAGGAGTATTCCTATCAAGACCGGGAATATCGTTGCAAATATCACTGCAGGCCAAATATTATAATTCATTTGTCCATGTTCAATTAGATGCAGCTCGTACCGTGAACCTGCATAGTAGATAAACCCGATTACCACCGTCCAGAAAAAATACTTCAAGAAATTCCTCATCACAAACCTCCTGTATTTTTTATTGGACATTACTTAGAAAGTATATGTGGTTATAGCAAGGAATTTTCATCTGACTATCTTATATATACCTTTTCTATCCCGTAGCTCACAACCATTTTTCTCAAATATCTTTATCATGTTGGTATTGTGGATATCGGTGCTGCCGACATAATAGGTGGCATGGAATTGCTTGAGTAACGCCATACTGAGTTTATGTATTTGTTCCCCGATTCCTTGCCCTCTCAGGTCAGGTACGACGCCAAAATAAAATAATCTTCCTTCCTCTTCCGTTCCCTTCTCAATATGAGGGATACTTATGCCGGCAAAAGCCCCAGCTTTCTTAAAATAATAACAATGCTTGCGCCACACCGGTCCCAATTCATTTTCTATGGAACTCATTACTTGTTTAATCGGTTGCTTCGTATTCTTATTGGCAGAGCCAGAACGGCAAAGCTCATATAGTTCTGCATATTTATAATCATCGAGCAATCCTTCTGCTAGGGAATGCCCCACAATTAAGTCATCCGTGACCGGCAAATCCTCCAGGTTTCTTGTATATTCCACGATGCTTGATACTTTGCCAAAGTTATTTTCAAGCAGCCAGCTTTGAAATTGTTCATCCATCAGTAAGGACAAATAACCAATCTCCAGACGTTTCCACTCCGTGAGGATATTTGTAAATTCGCGTATATACGATTCTTTTGGAGCATCTTCCTTTTTGATTTGATCTACGAGCCAATATTCCTGTTTGTTTTTAATGATATTAAATAAGTTCAATTTACTCCCCCGCTACTTTCTTCATACTTTCCTAGTGCTTCATACCATTTCAAGAAGTACCACACTAATTCCTTCCAAATTTTTAATACAATGTTAAATTTATAGGTTTCTTTATGATAGTATAGAAATAAATGGAATATAATGAGGGGTATGCATAAGAGGGGTGAGGGCATGTTTTGGCTGAATTTTGTACTCATTGGGGTTATCGTTTTGGTAATTGTGTACGGAGTGAGATTCTTATTAAGAAGGGCATTTAAAATCAAAAAGAGTAAAAAAGAGTTCTTCTCATACAATCACATTAATGATTTACATAGAAAAGTTGATTGGGCCATGAGAATAATTATAATGATTGTCAACATCACCCTTGTAGGAATGATCCTTTATGAGAATATCTCTATAGCCGTAGTGGTGATCGGCCTTGTGTTACTCATTATAGGTGATCGTTTGGTGCAGGCATTCTTTGAATGGAAGTATTCAGATAATCCAAAAGAAGCCATATTGACTCTCAGCGATATGATAGTCATGGTGCTTTCCGTCGTGATCGTTTCTGGTATGAACTTATTAAACTTAAATTTGCAGTAGATGAACGTAAAAAAGCAACCACACTCCTGGTTGCTTTTTCTCATGACTTATTTAGCTTTCACCTTGTCTTTATACAAGGAAAACCCTATTTTCTTTAATGCCTGCTCCAAGTTGGATTGAATTAGGATGTCTTCCGTTTCGAAGCCGATGCCGATTGCTTTAATAGCGACGTCCGGGGTGATTCCTGTAAGGATTGGTTTCACGCCTATTACTTGCAGGAGATTGACTATTTTAAGTAAGGAATAGCTGACTATTTCGTTTATTTTTCCAATGCCGGAAAGGTCGATGATTAAATAGTCCAAGTCCAGGTCTTGACTTTTTTCTAATGCCAGGGAGATGATGGTGTCTGCCCGTTGTTCATTGACATTGCCTGTGATAGTAAGGGCGGCCACTCCTTTTGTTATGGGAATGAACGGGACGGAAAGGCTGCGAATTTGTTGGTAGGCTTCATCCAACTCTAGTACATATGTAAGAAGGGATCCCATTGTCTCGAATAACTCAATCAGATCTTCCCGAAAATTATGCGGTCTGTTGTCCAATCCACATAGTGTCCCGTAATTTTGTCCGTCCTCGTAATATATGGGGATCCCGATAAAGCTACCCCCTCCTAATTTTTTTGTCACACCCATGTCCCTTGTCAGGTCACTTTGGGTAAGATTAGGGATAAACAAAGTCCTACTGCCAAAATCGACAGATAGCTTGCAGAATGTTTGCTCAAACGGAAGGGTGTCTCCTTCCTCTAGCAATATATCTTTTTTGTTCAGCACTTTCATTATTCTGTTCGTACTGCGGTCGTTTTTTGCAATGAACAAGGTGTTGATGTCGAGGAGACCACTCATCATCTTTAAGATATTGTCTGCTGCCTCATCAAAGTTTTTGTAGATCATTTTCTGCGTGCTATAAGAGGTATTTTGCATTGCACGGTTCCCTTCTTGGATTTTGCATCCTATCTATTTAATATTCCTAAGTATTCCTTCCATGGGCCTACCTCTTCCGTATATCCTTTGGCGAGAACGCGGGTTATTTGAGCGATATGGGTAAGATCATGAACAGCCCAGGTAGCTATCAATTCGCGCACTTTCACTTCCCCAAGCTCCGGGTGAAGTCCCTTAAGCTCCAACTGGGCATCTGTCTTGATTAACGTTCTCAGAATTTCCAGATTCTCCTTGCGTATCACTTTAAATGCGATTAACGCTTCGGTAATAGAGTTCTCTTTGTCCTTCATATGGGAATATCGGTCAAACGCCGGAAAAGGTTTGCTGTTTCCCTCTTGTAAAATAAAACGGAGTCGTGGTATCCAGTTCACCTTTTCTCCTTCTATTAAATGGGAAATGACTTCCTGTGCGTTCCAGGTACCTTCTCCTTCTGCGTAATTCAACCATTCTTTAGAAAGTCCCCCAACAAAGCTTTCTAGTGTTGCAGGTGTTTGCTCGAGAATCTCCATTGCTTCTTTTAAATGAAAAGTCATCCTTATTCCCCTTTCCCTTTTTTCTAACATTATAATCTACTATTTTCCCTTCATACCTATGAATTTATCAGAATATTTTCTAATAAGCTAAAATAATAGGACTTTGTTCACGATATTAAAGAAAAGGGGCGTTGCAGAATGAGATTACTGATTAACTATCGTTTATTCATTATAGGTTTTTTATTGATGGTGGGGTTTTCGCAGGCGGTTTACGTGGAGGCAGCACCCGTCGCAGCATATCCCGCTGAGGCCCAGCCGAATAAATTTATCGTCATTTTATGCACACTTGCCATTATTCTACTTTTCTCTCTTTTTAAATGGTGGAAGGACCGGAAAGCTACATAGGGGAAAGTCCAAGCATGCCAAGCCATTTCTCATATCTTATAGGAAAGACTTTTTTATGGGAGTGAAAAGGGATGGGAAACGCATGTCTAAATTTCAATATCAGGACACAATTTACCTTTACCATCAGTGACCGCGATTTAAGCCGCATCTTAAATGGACTTGCTGAGGAAAACGTGAATATCAACGGCTATTTCCAGACGATTGCGGGTAAGAATTTCAACTTTGTTCGCATGGTTGTCGGCACATCGACTGAGGAGAGCGAGAGCGACATCCGTAGGGTTCGGAGGGTGATGAAGCAGGTTGGAGTTCGTTACAGGGAGAATCAGGTGATTCAACTGCTAGATAGCGTTTCAGGTGTGCCTGGGCAAATCAATGCTATCTTTGGCACGCTGTGGTGCAAGATGCAGGTCCGGGCAATTTATCTTGGGGAGGACAATACTATTTACTTGGATGTTTCCAACATAGGTTATGCAATCCGATTGCTATCGGAAGAGAACCCGCCACGTTGCTTGGACTGATATAATGGCCTTTTGCCTGTGTGCTGCATAGTATAGGATAAAACTCGGGTTGAGGGGGTTGTGCGGCGATGCGGGAAATGCCGGAAGTGGTGGAGTCCTTTGATTATTTGGTTCGGACGCAGTTTTCTTTTCAGGTGGATGATTGGGCGTTGAGCTGCATTTTGGACGGATTGGCAGAGCAACAAGTGAATGTAAATGCCTATTTTCATACGAAAGTGGATGGGGATATCCATCTTGTAAAGCTAGTGCTTGGCAGCAGCACGGCGGAAACGACACAAGATCTACAGATAATGCGAAGAGTTTTGCGCGGATACGGTCTTCCATTTAAAGAAAGACAGGTCATTCAGGTGGTAAAGCTGCCGGCAGGAAAGTCCGGACAGCTCAACGACCTTTTTGGTGCGCTCTGGTGTGAGCTACAGGTGGAAAGTATGTATATTGGCGAGAATACGAATGTGTTTCTCGACACTTCTGATTTGGAGCGCGCGATTGATATCCTCTCTGAAGCGGTATTGGTTCTGTGCCAGAAAGAATGTTAAAACGGGACACTGTCCTCAATTGGTGTTTTTGTGCCTTGCTCCCAATCCGTGCGGGTAATGGCATAGCCCACAGAATCAAATAGCGTATCGTTTTGAGGCCAGGCACTCCGGTGGTAGGCTTCTTTGACGTATCCGCTATTGTGGAAAGTTTTGCGCATCGCCAGGTTGTCGTGGCGGGTATGGCCTTCGATCCTGATAAGGTGCGGGTAGTTCGTGAATGCGAACTCGGTGAGCCATTTTACGGCATGAGCGCCACGGTTTTGACCTCGATATTTCTGTTTAAGTCTTAGGTCGAAAAGGCAGGTCGGGTCGTCTAGGTCGAAAAGCCGGAACATCCCAATAATGGATTCGTTTTCGGCATTGTCTCGAATGAGAAAGGTTTTGGTTCCTTCATTTGTGTAGTTTCCTTGCTGGATGGATGTTCGGATACTTTCCTCTGTTGGATTTCCGGTTCCATGATATGGCCAGGTTTCTGTTGTTAGCAGTTGGACAAGTTCGTGTTCGGTTTCTTTTGTAAGTTCGGTGTATGTTTGCATGTTTCGTTTACTCCTAATGGTGTGGATGTGGTGTTGGATTTCGTTTGCTCCCACTCTTCGCGCAGCATGCCCATGCGGATGGAATCATACAGTTTGCCCTGATAGGATCGGACGTTACGAATTCGGGCTTCCTGTGTGAAATTCAGTTTGGTGCCGACTTTGACCATGCGATGGTTGCCGGACCAGGTTGTGTAGCCGACTCTTGGAATCTGTGGCTTTGTTTGGAACAGGTGGTCGGTCCATAATTGGATGGCCTCTGTTCCGTACCCCCCGTTCCAGAATTCTGGCAGATAGATGATGATTCCCATCTCCAGCCAGTTGGATGGTTCGTGCTCCCAGTAGTATGTGACGCTGCCGATGGTCTGGGGCTCGTCGGATTGTGTTTGGATGAGGTAGATCGAGTCCATCCCTTCGTTTAGTTGCTTCGTCATTTCGGTGAGGTAGGTTTCCTCGTCGATTAGTTGGAGCGGGAAGTATGGGGCATCCCACTTTTTGTACTCTGGATTTGGGTCGCCATACATTAGGTGGTAGAGAAGCGGCAAGTCTTGGATGGTGAGTTGTTTTAAGTGGATTTTGGTTCCATGGATGGTGGTTGGTACGGTTATTTTGGAAATTGTCATAAGTAAGGGCTCCTTTTAATACTAGGTAATTAGCTAATTTACGTTATTGATTGGCGTTTAGTTTCATTTTTTACTGATTTTTCAGTTCCGTCATGGAAATATATGGATTGTCATCAATTTAAGAGGCTTTATTGTATAATTGGAGCGGTTTATTGAATACTTTAGCCCTTTTATTGTATACTTCCTCTTGTTTATTGAATAATTCCCCCTAAAGCCTTCAGCGCTAAGCAATTGCTCCAAAATCCCATCGCCCAAGAAAAGTACAAATTCCTTATACTATCATAGTAATTTTTAAACAATCGTTTGTTCAAGGAAAAACTAACCTCTTGCGCCCCAACGCTTTCACGCAAAAACAACAAATTAACTTTTGAGATTGCTATATTACAAAACAAACAGGCCCCCATCCCGAAAGATAGAAGCCTGCCCCCAAAATCAACTTATTCACCTAAATCCACATTATGATACACACGCTGCACATCGTCGCAGTCTTCCAATGCATCGATCAGCTTTTCAAACTGCTCTTGTGCATCTCCTGGAAGCTCCACTTCGTTTTGAGCTAGCATTGTCAACTCAGCTACGGTGAATTCTTCCACGCCCGCATCTTTCAACGCTGTTTGCACGGCATGGAATTGATCTGGCTCTGCGTACACAATAACCGTTTCCTCTTCTTCCATGATATCGCGCACGTCGAGGTCTGCTTCCATTAACACTTCCAGCACTTCGTCGGAGGTTTTTCCTTCGAATGCGAAGACTGCCGTTGCGTCGAACATGTAAGCAACAGATCCACTAACACCCATGTTTCCGCCATTTTTACCGAAGGCTGCACGTACCTCGGATGCAGTACGGTTCACGTTGTTTGTCAGTGTGTCTACGATGACCATCGATCCATTCGGTCCGAAACCTTCATAACGTAGCTCATTATAGCTTTCTTCCCCGCCGCCTTTTGCTTTGTCAATCGCACGGTCGATGATGTTACGTGGTACGTTGTATGTTTTCGCACGCTCAAGCACGAACTTCAACGCCATGTTGGAGTCCGGATCCGGCTCGCCTTGCTTTGCTGCTACATAAATTTCAAGGGCAAATTTAGAATAGACCCTACTCGTATTCTGATCCTTTGCCGCCTTTTTTTCCTTGATGTTGTTCCATTTACGACCCATATATATTCACTCTCTTTCAGAAATTAAAAGATGTACCTTCCTCTATTATACATCATGTTCCCAGAGGGTTACGAGTGATTTCCTTATACATCTCCAGAAATCTGGTTGCCACCTTTGATAGATAGTACTTTTTCATCCATGCAACACCATATTGGGAGGTCAGCCCCTCCTCATCCACCAAATACGAATGTACTTGTGCACCAGAAAAAATATGCATGGCACTCTCTGGTACTAAAGTTGCCCCGAAACCTTGCTGAACAAGACCAGCAAGCAGGGATAGATCCGAACTCGCACAGACAATGTTTGGTTCATATCCTCTTTGTGCAAAAGAGTGCAGAATATAATCGTAGAGTCCTTGTCCCTTTGTGCTTGGAAGAACAAGTGATTGGCCAGCTATCTTCTCTAAAGTCATGGATTCATTCCACTCTTCCCGGCTAACGAAATAGAACGGCTCCTTTTTCAGCATAAAGTGTCCAAATTCGTCTGATTGAACGGGAAAACGAATCACTGCCAGGTCAATTGCACGCTCGCGCAGAAGCTCGAATAAATGTCCCGACTCATTTTGATGGATTTCATAAGTTACCATAGGATACTTTTCTTTGAATGCAATCAACGATCTGGCAAGCGACATCTCCGACAGCGTGTTCACCCCGATTTTCAAGGTTCCCTTCAATCCTTCTCCCACTTCCTTCACTTCCTCCATGCCCTCTTCCATCAGTTTCGTGACCTGTACGGCATGGTGATAGAGTCTTTCTCCCGCTTCCGTCAACCGAAGCTTCTTTCCTTCACGATGTACAAGCACTACTCCCAATTCTTCTTCCATCAGCTTTAGTTGCTGGCTCAATGGAGGCTGGGACATATGTAGCTTCCGGGCAGCTTGTGAAATATTTTTCTCTTCCGCAATGACGGTAAAATAACGCAATTGCCGAATATCCATGTCCTTTTCATCTCCTATATGTTTTTCATATGATTTCACAACAAAACAAATATCATTCATATGGTTTTACATATGATACCATATATTTGGAGAAAGGCAGGAGAATAGAATGAAAGCAATTCTGATCCTTATTATACTTAATTTAATTGTAATGGCTGCTTTACTTATAGACGCAAAAACAACATCTGATGATGCCAGAGTCAATGTGACGCAACATTCTCATGTGTATGCTGTACAACAAATGCACCCAGGAAAGGAACTTCTATGACTAAATTAATCTCATCGTTTACGATGTTTTCTTCCTTACAATGGCTCTTTTTCATTTTTGCCAATACGGTCGTGGTCCCGCTTTCGATCGGGGCTGCTTTTGATGTGTCACCGGAAGTAAGTCGGATGATGCTGAGTGCCTCCCTCCTTTTCACGGGGCTTGCGTGCATCTTCCAAGGGTGGATGGGCCACCGTTACCCGCTATTAGAAGGGCATTCTGGTTTGTTATGGGGTGTGATGCTGAATCTTGGGCTCACTGCTTCCTCTCTAGGAATGAGTTTCACAGAAATTGGCGGGGGTGTCGCGACAGGACTGTTGCTTGCCGGAGGGTTCACGATGCTGCTTGCGGTGTTCGGCTGGACGTCAGTCTTACCTCGTATTTTTACTCCGATGGTCATGACGGTGTACCTCTTCCTATTAACCTTCCAATTGATGATGGTATTTTTCCAAGGGATGCTTGGCATAACAGAGGATGGCGTGATGGATGTGCCAGTCAGCATCCTGTCTGTTGTACTTGTTATTTTTGTAAGTATGTTAAAAATAAAAGCGCCGAGGGTAATTGGGAACTTCGCGATCCTCATCGGGATTATCGTGGGGTGGATAGCTTATGCGTTGCTGTTCCCATGTAGTGGTCAGGAGGCGCCTGCTGCTACCTTCGCATTTGACCTATTCCCGCTCGGGGCACCGAACTTGGAATACGGGATTATTGCGGTCGCCTTTTTTGCCGGGGTGTTAAATCTGAGTAATACGATTGCATCCGTCCAGGCTGCAGCTGACCTTTATGGGGAGACTGCTAAACCAGGGCAATTCCGGAATTCTTTCTTTTTCACCGGACTTTTTTCAGTGATTGCGTCCCTGTTTGGGCTCGTTCCATACACGCCGTTCACATCGACGATCGGATTTTTGCAGAGTACCAGGATATTAGACCGGAAGCCGTTTTTCATAGGTGGCATCATGCTTGCAGCCATTGGCCTTGTACCACCTTTGACCTCTTTCTTGGTGACGATGCCGATGACGGTTGGGAACGCCGTACTGTTTGTAGCGTACCTTCAATTGTTCGGGACTGCGTATGGTAGTTTACGTGGCGCTGTTTTCAACTCCGATACCATTTTTCGTTTGGCCGCGCCTGTGTTGTTGGGAGTGTGCTTGATGAACACCTCGCCGGCTGTTTTCGGACCGTTGCCAGTGCTCTTGCAACCGTTCTTGGAGAATGGATTGATCATGGGCGTGCTGCTTTCGATTGTGTTGGAGAAGGTGACGAATTGGGGACAGTTTGAGGATAAGATGGTGGAGCATAGCTAATCCTGAGGTGGATTGGCTATGCTTTTTTCATATCGGGATTTTTTTGAGGATGGTTTGTACCAAATATGTTTCGCTTCTCCTTTCCAGTGGTAAGATAGTAACCATCAAGAACTAGGGGGAAACCGTCATTCGCCAGATAGAATTCAAGTACGAAGTCACAAGACATGCTTTATCCGCTCTGGTTGATCATTTTAAACCTTGGCGTTATGGAAGGAGCCTCTTTTATATAGGAGCCTTGATTTTCAGCATCTATTCCTTTATTGACCTGCTTCAGATGTACGGAGAAATCCCTACCGGACTCTTTATCATGTCCGCTGTGATGGCATTTCTCGTTCCATTCGCTGTTGCGTTTCTTTTAATAAGGGTGGTCACTTTTCTTGCTGGAGTCATTTTGTTAAGGAAGCCAATTTATGATGAGGAAATGGTAGTACGCTATCAGGAGGGAGACGACTACTTCCTTGCGGGTAAAGAACAATCGAGGTTCAACTTTTCCAACCAAACGGAAATGATCGAAACAAAGGACTACTACATACTTTTTAAAGGGAAACTTTTGCAAGACGGGATTGCCATTCCAAAACTGTCATCGCTTGATGAGGGGTATAAGGAGAGAGTCCAGTTTCTAATCAGTAGCATACAGAGGAAAAAATGAACAAGAAGCCTTTCGCGGATGCAGAAAGGCTTTTTGCTTTCTCTCTATTCCTCAAAATAACAGACCCCAAGGATATGACCGTCCGGATCCTTGAACTCAAAGGACAGCACTGTGCCATAATCCACCACGTCTTCTACCTCCACCCCGTTCTCCTGCAGTGTATGATGCGCACCATATATATCCGAAGAATAGAAGTTCAATAGACAATGGGATGCTGGTGTCACTTTCTCTGCGCGCACAAGTGTCAAGGGCGTCTCCCCCATCTCGATTGCCGCATAACCGTTTTCTTCGTCATGCCATCTGACTGAAAAGCCCAGTACCTCCGTGTACCAAGTGATGGACTTTTCCATGTCGGAAACCTCTAGGAATACTGTATCAATCCTTTTGAATAATGCACTCATGCTATCTGCTCCTTTCTTTAAATTCTTCGTGCGTCAGGCCGAATAACAACACATCATGGTAGCCCCCATCTGTGTATACCATATTACGCAAGCGTCCCTCTTCCACAAATCCGAGACGTTCATGCAACTTAATAGAGCCTTCGTTAAAGGCGTACACATGGGCATTTACCTTTTGATATCTTAGTTCCCCGAAAAAGTAGCGAAGAACGACCAGGACTGCATCACTCGCATATCCTTTTTTCCAATGCTCCCGGAAAATACTGACACCATAGCTGAACGTGCCATTTTGAGGATCGCAACTGTTTGTGCTGATGCTACCGACAAGTTCACCCGCAAAGTTCTCGATAGCAAGCCTGAAGTTATGGCCATCCCAGCCCTTTTCGGACTCCCTTTCTGTCCATCTTTTGGTGCCCTCTTCCGACCTTGGCCCATAGATGGCGTCATTCAATCTGGCAATCTCTGAATCCATTCCGTCCTGGTGGAATCTTTCCCAATCTGAAGGCTGGATCGGTCGCAAACGAACGGCTGCACCTTCCCATATATGAAAAGCCATACTTGTTCTACCTCCTTATCTGCGATACTCCGTCAAATAGTCCCCCAAGGCCTCCAAGCTGTTAATGCTAGAAATCTCATTCTCCTGCAATTGAAGGATCCTGTTCTCATAGCTGATTGCAAAATGATGGAGAGGAACTTCATTATCCTTTAATGCTTGTAACAGAAAGAAAGCACGTTCGACTTCCCTCTCGCTGTTCGCGCTGTTCACTCGGATATTTTCAACGGAGACTCCCACTTCAACTGTTACATGCTTTTTAT
Organism: Sutcliffiella horikoshii; assembly: GCF_021991925.1. GTDB lineage: Bacteria > Bacillota > Bacilli > Bacillales > Bacillaceae_I > Sutcliffiella_A > Sutcliffiella_A horikoshii_F. Next base: position 62,340 of record NZ_RXZI01000009.1, read on the forward strand.
AATCAGCCCCTATTACTTCTTTGGGTTCTGTTTCAGGAAACATCAAACTAACCCCATAATTAGAGGGATTCGGATAATACTTTTCAATGATTGGGCCAATCTCCTCGTTTGCCGTATAACTCCAAACCTCGAATCCATACCCATCTTCCGTTTCACCTGTGTACCGGTTCTGCCCAACATAAGATAAAATATTTGGCGCATCTTTTGCATACGCATAAGCGTGATATTTTCTTGTGTTGAAAAAATCAAACGAGATATCTTCGATGACAAAATCTTTCCCATACTTTTCTTCCAAATAGGCTTCAAAAGCCTGCTTTTTCGTCCAAAGCCCCCAAGGCGATCCCCAAAAGACAAACGACAGGAGCAAGGCCAGAATGATTCCCACTGAACCCCACCATAAAATTTTCCGCTTCAGCTTACATTCCTCCAGCTTTTCGTTTTTCCCAATCCTCTGCAAGCATTCCGTACACTGCGTGATCTACATAATGGTCATACAGCCATTCCCCTTGACGGATTTTCCCTTCCAACGTAAATCCTAGTCTTTCTGGAATCGACCTGCTTTTCACATTCTCCACCGCAGCACGGATATCGACCCGGTTCATCCCTAGTTCCGTGATGGCATAGTCCGTCAACGCTTCCGCCACTCTTGTCATGATGCCATTCCCTTGATAATCCTTATCCAGCCAATAGCCGATTGTTACCACTTTATTGGTCCAGTCAAGTGTGTTGTAGCCTGCTACACCAACAATTTCGCCTTTATAAAGGATCAATGTGGTCATTGATTTATTTTCCGCATACCCTTGTCTCGTTCCTTTTATAAAATCCCTGGAGTCCTCCACTTTTTTTGTAAAGTCCAGCCATGGCAGCCACTCGCGCAAATAGTCCCTGGAGTTGTCGGTAATTTTAAAAAGTCGCTCCGCATCTTTTTCCTCCGCTAGTTTCAAAGATAGTTCCTCATCAATTTTATGTATGAACATGGTTGTGTTCCCCCTAAATGATTTGTAGTTTTTTCAATGCATAGTCAATTCCATCTTCACTAGATTTCTTGGTGACAAAGTCAGCAACCGATTTCAACCTTTCACTGCCGTTCCCCATTGCTATGCCGCATCCCACAAGCTCGAGCATGTCGATGTCATTCTCCCCGTCCCCGAAGGCGACTGCCTCGGACTTGTCGATACCGAAGTAGTTTAGTAGTTTCATAATCGCAACAGATTTAGAAACATCCTCTTGCAATACATTCAAGATATATGGATGCCACCTCCTGAATGTCAGGTGAGGGAATCGTTCCGTGTATGGCTCTATCATGTCTTCTGCTGCAAACAAGCACATGAGATAGACTTCCTGTTCTTTGGTGTGGTCCATCACCGAATAGTCCTCTAACCCTAGTATCCCCAGTGTTTCTTTCAAAGCTTGTGCGATCCGCGGTTCTTCCACCCCGTTCATATGGAAGCCTTCCGTATAAAAAGAAAGTCCGTGTTTTTGTTCCGAAGCGAACTGAACCACTTCTTCCATCACTTTTTTATCGAGCGGAATCTTGTGAATGACCTCTTCTAGATGCTTCGCATAGCCTCCATTGGCAGTGATAAACGTGTCAATTCCAAGTTCCCGAATCTCCTCGCACATGGACAATGGTCTGCCGGTTGCAGCAACCACGATAATCCCTTTCTCTTTTAACGTTTGAATGGCGGCTATTGTTCTCTCTGAAATACTGCCATCCTCGTGATGTGTAAGGGTGCCATCAATATCGAAAAATACTATTTTGCAGTTCATAACATTCCCCTTTTACAAACCTTTTTCCTTTTTATCGGCTCAAATGCTCGTGAATCAACTTCCATTGTCCCTCTTCTTTTACAAATACGTTGGTTGCACGCCCGCTGCCAGAAATGAACTCTCCGTTCATATACCCTTCATAATGAAAGGTGTAGAGGCATGTGGCCGTGTGCTCATCCACCGCAATCCACTGCACATCCTTTGCCGAATAAACTTCTTCTTTGATCGTGTCCCATGCCTTTTCGAAAAACGCTCGGATTTCTTCCATGGTTGTGCAGGATTTATTGGTGAACCAATAGACCACATTGGCGTGAAGCAATTTTTCCACTTGATCGAAGTTGTGGGTGTTAGTTGCTTTGATGTATTGATTTAGTGCAGTTTGATAGCTCATAAGTATTCTCCTTCACGGTCTCATTTCTGCTGGTTCCAACACCCCGACAAGGAAAGTTGGTGCTTTATACTGAATAGCTTCTATAACTCCTTCAGCAATCTCATGGTTTTTCAGCCATCTTCCTGTGTCCTCCTCTAACTTGAAGCCGAGTTGGACTTGATGGTAGCTACAAGTCCTTGGAATGTGGAGGGCACTTTTCACTTCCGCCAGCTTTGCCCTACTTCCAAGTACATGATACAACTCACTTGTTCCATTTGTTTCTGCCACAATTTCAATTAGTTTTCCTAACCCTTGCTCTCCACCAGTATGAACCCACGCAACAACCAATGTGAATGGACCATTTTCAAGAATAGTTTGTTTGAGAAGCATGTTTAATTGATCTACTTTTTTATAGTCGACAAGTAGTGAAGTTATTTTATCCTTATCTGTTTTCCCTACAAGGCGGCTCATTTTCTCAGGATTCCTTCCGATTACAGAAACATGATAATCCTGATCCACTAACCAAGTGCATACCTCTGAAAGCATCCCGGTTCCACCAACCACCAGTGCATGTTTCATGGCATTTTCTCTCCTTTTACTTTCAATCGGTACACAAATTGCTCTCCCATACGCCCCATTACTCTTTTTCCACTGTCTTCGAACCCAGCCCTCAAGTAAACCCGCTGAGCCGCTTCATTTCTTCGATTTACCGCCAAAACCACCTCATCCACCTGAGGGAAATTCAGCCCCACGTAATCTGGAAGCAACTCTAGTGACTTCCCTGCAATGCCTTGTCCTTGAGATCGTAGGGAAATGGAATATGCCCGCAAAAGAATGGCATTAGGATTGTCCGTATAACAAGGAATCTCTTCACCCTGATAAAGGACGAAAAAGCCTGCAGGGTTCCCATTCTTTAAAATAACTACGGGATGCCTTCCCTTATCCGCTTCACAAGCCTTCAATGCGTCCCTTGGATAAGAAGTAAATTCCAGCTGACTCTCTGTAAGCTCGTATCCTACTAGATATTCCAGGTGTTCTGTTTGAAAGGCTTCTAGTTGAACCTCACTCTTACTATGATTCGTTTTTGCTCCAAGTCCATTTTTATTACAAAATTGTATAAGCTCTTTAGCAAACTGTATCATGGTATTAACTCTCTCTTCGTTTGTAATAAAGCTTCTTTCTGGTTTTCCTTGACGAATGTTGATTGCTTCTTGTATTAGGCCATGCCATTTCGGTTCAAATTCACGCAATCCATACTCTCCTGCAGCCAACTTGGAAATGATATTTTCTTCCTTTAATGTGTAAAATTGACGAAGCAACCCCAGCACCGTCCATTCCATTTCCGCTTCTATGTGTTTGACTGGATAATTGATAAGTTGATCTTGCTTTTGTTCCATGGCAGATATTCTTGTTGCCCAGTAGTCATTCATGTTTTTTCGCACATAGGCTGTGAGGTTTTCTGTTGTTACGTTGATTGGGAGCTCGCTTGCTGCCTGCCCTAGGATTGTTATCCCTTTGTTCTTGAGCAACCACCACGTCACCGGTATATCGTGAACCGCTTTACCAAAGGTTCCTTCATTATAAAAATAGCCTTCACCTGCTAAGTTGGAGGATTGCGCATATATGCCATCCAACTGCGGGTGTTTGCATGTTTCTGCATGGTTTAAGTGAATATCTTTTAAAAGAGCCGCCTCTTTATTTGTCAGCTTTCGACTTGTCACCGCAACAAAATCGACGTCACTTTCTCCTTCTATGTACGCACCTATTGCGAGGGATCCATGCAGATATAGTCCCTCGAGCAGTCCTGGTAACGCTTGATTACATTTATCTATGTAAAGGGCTAAAACCTTTTGTACGCTTTCAGGAATCTTTTCCATCATTTCTATCACCTTTCTAAAAAAAAGCATTCCACATATTTCGATTTTCTTCTCGTTTTCTCCTTTTAAATAATACAAAACGGAATAAAAAAGAATAAAAAGGCATTTTAATATTGACTAAACAGGAATAAACATGAAATAATAGGAAAGAAGTTGAAATTAAACATTGGGGTGATGATCTTGTTTACTGATGAAAGACGGGGAGAAATTTTGAAGGTATTAGAACAGGACGGAAGAGTGTTGGCGAAGGATTTGGCGGATCAATTCAACATGTCGATCGATTCCATCCGCAGGGATTTATCCATTATGGAGGAACAGGGATTATTGAAACGCACACACGGGGGCGCGATTCCGGTAGCATCCGTTCGTACCAAGCCACGTCCTCCTTCAGAGCGCTTTGGGGAAGGCACGGAACACCAGAATGCGATTGCCAAAATGGCTGCAGGATATGTAAAAGCCAACCAGACAGTATTTATCGGTGGAGCGTCGATCCATTATGTGTTGCTCAAATATCTACCAAAGGACATTCCTTTTACGGTGCTGACCAACTCACTTGAAATTGCGTATGCTTTGCGCGGTTCTGCAAACATTTCGACCTTCTTAATTGGTGGGAATGTAAAAAGCTCCGGTAACATTACAGATGCATTGGCGAACGAATTCGCACGACAGTTCACCGTTGATTTGTGTTTTGCAACAGCAGGGGCTCTTTCTACAAAAGGCCTGAGCACCGCAACGCCGGAAGTGGCCATATTTTATAAGACGGTTTATGATAACTCGAAGAAACTGGTTGCCATGTTTGAGCACACCAAGGTCGGGCAAGAGATGTTCGCCGGCATGTACCCTGTTGGAAAGTTGGATGTGGTGATTACGGATGCGGAGACAGATAAGGAGAAAGTAGATGCGTTGAAGGCTGCTGGGGTGGAGGTTTTGATGGCAGGGGAATAGCATTTGTAAAAGGAAAGCGACAGTATGGATGGGTACTGTCGTTTTTTTTTTGATGAAAATAAACAGGTAAAAGATGACGTATGGGACTCAGATTTGATGAGGAAAATGGAATTCGGGGGTCATAGAGGGCCTATGGAACCCGGATTTGATAACGAGCTTGAGATCCGGGGTTCATTGAAGTGGTATGAAACCCAAAACACATAGAGTTAATGCAGAAAATCTCCAAGTTGGTGCCAAAACGCCCCGAGTTCGTGCCAAAATCCCTCAAGTTCGTGCCAAAACACCCCTAGTTCGTGCCAAAATACCCCAAGTTCGTGCCAAAGCCCCAGTCCCCATGTTCCACCCTAATCCTCCCCATCTAAAAAAGACATTCCCCCAGAATCCCCTGGGATGAATGTCCATAAAAAATTAACGTTCCCTCTCAAACTCCTCCCGCAACACCCCATAATAAACGAGATCCACAAATCTCCCGTCCCTCATCGCATGCTGACGCCAGGTTCCTTCGTGCTTCATGCCGACTTTCTCCATGATGCGCCAGGATCCGGGGTTATCGGTGAATGCACCAGCGAACACCTTGTTTAGGCCAAGCTCTTCAAAACCATATGCAACCACTTCACGTGCCGACTCGGTCCCATACCCTTTCCCCCAGTAAGGACGGCCGACCCAGTATCCAAGCTCGCCGCGTTTGTAAGCAAGCGTCTGCTTGATATTGATGATACCTATCAAACTGTCACTCTCTTTTTCCACAATCGCAAATACCACCATTCCCCTCTCTTCTGCTTTCCACATACTTTGAATGAAATCCCCCGCAGATCCCGGAGGATAGGGGTGGGGCACGTTCAGTGTTGTTTTGGCAAGTTCATAATCACTTGCCAGTTCTTCGACACGATCGGCATCATTTAACTCTAATTTGCGCAATAGTAATCTTTCTGTCTCTAAAGAAATATTCATATTCCTATTCCTCTCCCATCCTAAAATAGAAAATCTAAGTAATATTTTCCTATTATATACATCTATTCAGCATTGTCCATACTTCTAAACAATCATTTAACTTGTTTTCTACATTAAATTCCAAACTTCTCCTTCCAAAAAACAGGATAAATATCCTACGTACTTTACCACGTTACCGCGTCTTAAGCCTTAGCAAATCCTGTCATATCTTATCATTTTCCCCGCATTCAAGTTCCACTGACCTTAAAAATAGTCTGAATAGTCTGTTTACCATTTTCCACCTTTGCATTACGATGAACTTGTCGAAATATCGCAACCCGATATTTTCGTAACACTAAATATTTAGAGGGGATGGGTTTATTTGAAGAAGATTTTTATTTTAGCTGCAGTAGTATTCCTTATCTTCGCCGGTCTTTTCTCCGGTGGACCATCGTCGAACGCGGCGAGCTCGCTACAGGAATTTAAAAGTAAAGGAAAGGTAAGGGTTGTCGACAATAAAGGCAATCAAGGACCACCTTCCTTTGTAGCTGGGATTCTTTCAGAAAAGCAAGCAAAGGCAGATGCTCAGAATGCGAAGAAGTTTCTTGGTAAACATAAGGACTTTTTCCACATGAACAATCCGGAGAAAGATTTGAAGGAAGTAAGAGCAACAACCGATGACCTTGGGATGACCCACGTTCGCCTGCAGCAGACTAAAAATGGCGTTCCGGTCGATCGAAATGAACTAAATGTGCATTTTAATGAAAAGAATGAAATTACGACTGTAAATGGAAACTTCGATACAAAATTAGATTCCTTAAACATCAACACCACACCTTCCATCCAAGCGGACAAAGCGGTAACAGAAGCGAAAGCAGCGGTTGACGCTCCAGCAGAAGTCCCTGTTGAGTCCTCTGAGTTAATCATCTATCCACTTGAAGAAGACTATCATCTTGCTTACCGCGTAAACCTCGAGTTTTTCGAAGGCGAAGCTGGAAACTGGTATGTGTATGTGGATGCCCACAATGGGAAAGTGCTAGATCAATATAACGCGATGACCGGTTTAGGTTTCTTTGAAGACATTATTGGAACGAACGAAGTAGAAGGTTCTTCTGCTCTAAAAGTGGAGCAGGGTCCAAATCCGAAAGCCGTTGAGAATGCTGGAAAATTAAAGCCAGCGCGTGGTTCTGGCTTAGGTACGACTGGTTTAACAAAGCTGTTGAACCTTTCACATGGAAATGTTCCTGGCAGTGGAGAGGGGTCCCAGTTCTTCCTTGCGGATTACACATCTCCACAGATGAACGGAATTTTCACCTATAATATGAAAAATACGTCCAATCAAATGTGGTTATATTCCAACAAGAATGCTGCTTGGAAAGATGTAGAATACACTGGGGACAGCAGCACATGGGAAACGGTTGGACAAGGTCCTGCAGTGGACGCGCATTCCAACTCCCGTATCGTGTATGACTATTTCCTTAATAACCATGGACGTAACTCCTTGGATGGAAACGGAATGGCAATCAATTCCCGTGTTCACTACTGGAAAGAATACAACAACGCCTTCTGGAGTAACGGAATCGCGATGATGACTTATGGAGATGGCGATGGAAAACAATTCATTCCACTTGCTGCCCTCGATGTAACGGCGCACGAAATGGTTCACGGTATCACACATTACAATGGCGGACTTCGCTACCGCTTTGAAACAGGTGCCATCAATGAGGCTTACTCAGATACTTTTGCTGCACTAGTAGATGACAGCAACTGGGATATCGGTGAGGACATCATGGGTGAGGAATGGTTGGCGAATGGCAGAACGGCTCTTCGAAGCAATGAGGATCCTGGTAAATTCCCAACAGGTGCGGTGTACTGGCCTTACAGCATTGATGGTGAAGGTCGCTACCCTGCCCATATGGATGAGTACTACTACCTGCCTGCGAACATGGATAATGGTGGCGTACACATCAACTGTACGATCCTCCAGCACTCTGCCTACCTTGTAGCAGAAGAGTATGGTATGGGTAGAACAGTGGTTGCCGATACTTGGTACCGCGCATACGACTACCTGCACTATGATGCTTCTTTTGCAGAGTTCCGTGAAGCGATCTTACAATCTGCCATCGACCTTTATGGTGAGGGCAGTGACGAGTATAACGCATTCTTGGGAGCATTTGACGATATCGGTCTATATGAAGGCTGGTCTGTGAATGACAATCCAAGAGCACCACAGTTTTAAGTAAAACAAAAAAACAGTGCCTCCTTAACATTAGAGGCACTGTTTTTTTACATTTATTTTTCTAAATAATGCACACTGAATTTCTCCTCAACATCTGTCCACACCTTGCTCGGCCTGAATCCGCATTCCAATGCCATCGTCTGGAATTCATCAATTGAGTATTTATAAGAATTTTCCGTGTGGATGGTTTCGCCTTCCCGGAAGGAGAATTCATGCTCACCGATGATCACCTGCTGATCGCACTGACTTTCAAGGTGCATTTCAATACGACCCTTTTCCACGTTATAGTAAGCGAGGTGTTCAAACTGTTCCTCGTTGAAGTTTGCCCCAAGCTCCCTGTTCATCCTTGTGAGGAGATTGAGATTGAATGCGGCGGTGACCCCTTTTTTGTCATCATATGCACTCTCTAACGTGTGGAGGTCCTTTTTCGTATCGACCCCAATAAGGAAACCGTCTCCTTCGTCCAAAAGCTGGGCAGACTTCATCAGGAAATTCCGGACATCCACCGGCTCGAAGTTTCCGATGGTAGAACCAGGGAAAAAGATGACCTTTTTGCCACTCGGCTCTAACGGCAAGGTAAGAGGAGCCGTATAGTCCCCACATACCGCCTTTATGGTGATATGAGGAAATTGCATCGCAAGCTCCAAGCTAGATTGAAAGAGAAAGTCCCGTGAGATATCAATCGGGACGTATTCTTTAAGACTCGTGAAATGATGAAGCAACGCTTTAATTTTGTTGCTGCTTCCACTGCCATATTCTATCAAGGTCTGGACATCCCCAACAGCGAGCGTGATTTCCTGGATCTTATCGTTGAAAATACTCCTTTCGGTGCGCGTCGGATAGTACTCCTCAAGCTCTGTTATCATCTCAAACAATTCGGAACCACGATGGTCATATAAAAATTTTGAGGAAATGGTTTTCACAGGAGCTGCGAGTCCTTTTGCTATTTCGTCATGCATGTTTTCTTTTTCTATATAAAAGTCATAGCTCTGGATATTGTTTTCTAGTAGTCTCATAGTGCATCCTCCGCTAATCGGAATCCGCTGAACTGCCAGCGTTTGTCAGCTGGAAAGAAATTGCGGTAGGTGTTTCGGATATGGTCCTGCGGTGTGGCACAGGATCCTCCGCGCAGCACCATCTGGTTGCACATGAATTTAGCATTATATTCGCCAAGCGCCCCTTCAAGCGGCTTGCTTCCCGGGTATGGCGAATAGGCGCTTGCAGTCCATTCCCACACATCACCAAACATCTTGGATCCGGCTGATTGATTGGATGCGGCAGGATGATAGTTTCCGGTATCCATCGTGTTCCCTTTGATCTCGAGATCCCTTGCCGCATGCTCCCATTCCGCTTCTGTCGGCAGGCGCTTGCCCTTCCATCTGCTGAAGGCATCCGCCTCATAGAAGCTGACATGTACTACAGGCTGATAGAGATCAAGCTTCTTTTTGCCTGCCAAGGTGAAAATATACCACTCGCCATCCTCGTCCTTACTCCAATAAAGCGGAGCCTGCCAGTCATTTTTTTTCACCGTATTCCAACCGTCGGATAGCCAGTAATAAGGTTTCTGATATCCGCCGGCTTCGATGAATTCCAAGTACTCACCGTTTGTGACAGGCTGGTCAGCCAGCTTATATGGCTCGAGCCATACTTTATGATTCGGCCCTTCATTATCAAAAGCAAACCCTTCGCCATTGTGTCCGATTTCAACGAGACCCCCATCGTATATATGGAAGGATGGTTCTCTTTTTTCAGATGATGTAGATTTGGATTCTTTATAGACGGGATGCAAAGGATTGACAAAGAAGTTGTATTTCACATCCATCAAAATCAGCTCCTGGTGCTGCTGCTCATGCTGCATGCCGATTTCTATAAGGCTATGGATTTTGTCAGTTTGTTCGGAATTCGTATTTTGATGCTGCTCGAGCAGGTCCACCACATAATTATCAATATAACTGCGGTATTGGAAAATGTCTTGGATGCTTGGTCTTGAGAGAACGCCGCGCTGATGCCTTGGCTGGAAAGGACCAACTGTCTCGTAATAGGAATTAAAAAGAAAATCGTAAGTTGGATGGAACTCTCTGTAGTTCTCGAAGTACTCTTTAAGGACAAAGCGCTCAAAGAACCATGTGGTATGGGCCAGATGCCATTTGGGCGGGCTGACATCCGGGTGTGATTGAATAATGAAATCTTCCGTCTCCAATGGTTGAACAAGTTTCATGGTGAGGTCACGCACATTCATAAACCGCTGAGAAATTGATTTAATTGTTTGTGTTTCCATGGATACCGCTCCTTTTATTGGATTCTAGCTTTGTTCGACTACATTACCCTCGGCGGGGATTGGGTTCTCTTTCAGCATTCTAGCAAAGTGCATGAGGTTGTACGCCATGATTTTGGCATGCTCCATCGTAAAGTCATTCTTATATCCTTCAGCTTCGATATAGGACGGTCCCGGTCCGGCTTCGCCAACCCAGTATGTATCCACATTCGGTGGGATCGTAAATCCTATATGCGTCAAGCCGTACAGAATGGAAGAAGCCGCATTTTTCGCACCATCTTCGTTCCCTGTTATGACCACCCCTACTACTTTGTTATAGTAAATATATTGTCCTTTGTCGTTCGTTAGTCCACTTCCTCCATCAAGTCGTTCCATTACCATTTTCGCAACACTGCTCTTCTCACCAAGCCACACCGGTGTTCCGATGATGATGATATCCGCCTGCTTCACCTTGTTGAACACTTCTGGCCATTCATCCCCATAGCCCTCGTCCTCGCTAACACCGAATTTTATATTGTAATCTACGATCCTTACAATCTCGGATGTTACGTTTTCTTTGTTGAAGTGAGTGATGACCTCTTTCATAAGTGCTTCTGTATTGGATTCTTCGTTTGAAGATTTTAGTGAACAATTAAGGAAAAGTGCTTTTGTCATTTTGGAAAGTCCTCCTTTAAATTTTGGAATTTGGAAAATAGTATTCTTTACCCTATTAAAGGAAATTAAAACGTAAAAAGATACATTTGGTGGGTGTGGTTTTGGTTAAGAGTTTGTGAAGAGAGGGGTGGGGGGCAGGGATTTGGGGTTTTAACGCAAATTGGAGGATTTTCAGTAGTATTATGGAGAGTGGAACCAACAAGTTGGAGGTGAAGTGGGCAATTAAAGCACTATTGTGACTAAATATACGGAAAATCACCTTTGACAGATGAGCTTTTCAATACAACGTTACATTTTATCCAACAACTTTTGAATTTTATCCGCCACTTTTTAGATTTATCCGCCACTTTTTCATTTTATCAACCACTTTTGCCTAGATAACCGTCATTCGACACACATCGACACAAATTAAAAGGGAGCGACCATAGCCGTCCCCCATCAAGATACCTTCCGCTCCTCCATCTCCGCATCCATAAACCTAAAATACGGTAGCAACATCCCTACCAACGCGACACCAGCAATCATAAAGCCTATCAAAAAGTATAAAGGCCTCACTCCCCACACGTCACCAAGCATTCCGCCCACCAATACCCCTAGAGGCATGACGCCCCTTATGATAAATAAACGCAAAAAAAAGACACACCTGCACCTAACAGATATGTCTCTCTTCTTTATTCAGATCAAGTCTTCCAGCAAATACATCAGCTTATGGGGGCCACTTTCTTTATTGGACGGAATCACAACTATCGTTTCTGAGCCCGGATAGAAGCCTGATGCGAAGCTTACACCTGGGTCATACCCCATGACATGATATTTTACTATCCCGTCCGCCTCTTTCTCGATCCAGATTCCATAGCCATAGGAATCTCTTTCGTTATCTGTTTGAATCCAAGGTGTGAGCATTTTGGCAAGCATTTCTTTACTTACTAACTTCCCGTTCATCAGTGCTTGCCATAATTTCGCCATGTCGCCTGCCGTAACATAGGCACCACCGTCCGCTCCGCCTTTTATCGGGATGGAGTAACTGTTGGTTTTCCAGGAACCATCTTCCTCTTCCATGTAACCAAGTGCCGTTCTGCCAGGCAATCGATCTAAAGAGAAATAACCGGAATCGGCCATTCGTGCCGGGTTAAAAATATGTTCCTCCACATAATCAGTAAAAGGAACGCCCGCTACCTTTTCGATGATCAACCCCAATAAAATATAGCCGGCATTATTATAGTGGAATTTTTCGCCTGGGTTGAATTTCATCTGTTGATGTTGAAACATTGGGAGGAAATCTTCTAATTTTCTCATGTGATACATTGGATTCTCCACCCATATCTCTTCAAAATCATCCATTTCATCTTCATCAAAATAATCTGGTATACCAGATGAGTGGGTCAACAGATGGTGGACCGTCACCTCCCTGTTGAAATGAGGGAAAGAATGGTCCAACAAGCTGCTTACGTTTGATTGAAGCGATATGGTTCCCCTCTCCACTAACTGACATATGCCAATCGCAGTGAAAAGCTTACAGCCTGATGCAATTCCGAATCTCGTATTGGTAGTGTTGGAAATGGATTCTGCCCAATTGGAAAAGCCATGGGCACTAGCATGGATGATACCAGTACGGTTCTCCACATGTATCACACCTGAAAAGTCTATTTCGCTTACCTTTTTAGCTACTTTTGTTTCTAATTCTACGTTTTTTACTTTCACTTGGATTAAACCCCTTTATATCCTTTTGACTCGGGGGACGGGTGACATTATATATGCGGTTATAGACTCAATATATATATTATCACACTATTTAGGAAATTAAGGATGGAACTGACGCAGTAAAACGGAGGCGAGTTGCCGGTTACTGTCCAAACAAAGGCATTTACTGTCGGAACTAGGGCAAATACAGTCCGCCTCCGTGCATATACTGTCCGTTCCCACCCAAATACAATCCAAATACTATATAACGACACCGTTCGACAAACACCACGATTATAAAGTTATTTGCCTGTCGCTTTCAAAATAAAACGGTCTTGCCTGATATCCAGATATCCTTCCCGATTAATTTTCAGATGAAGGTCGTACAAGGGATCCAGGTAATCTTCTACCCTGAAATCCACCACCTGCCACGGAATGGCTTTCAAATAATAAATGAGCGCACCGATATCGTAAAAGCGCTGTATAGGATATTCCTTTTTACTGATTAGGACCTGAAAACCGTAATCCTCGAGCTGTTTGTGTGCAAATTCAAGATCCCAGTGAGCATACTCTTCATTAATCGGTGCTCCCAGAAGTCTATTGATGTCCTGGCAGTCACTCCACCCGACCTGCTGAGTAAGGAATGTTCCCCCCTCTTGCAGAACTCTTCTCACCTCACTCGAATCGTACTCTTCATGTTTGTTGATAATCAGGTCAAAGTACTTGTCTGGAAAAAAGAGCTGGTTGTCAGGCTCCACTTTGACCACCCTTACACCGAGTGGTTCCAGTCGTTCTTTTGCAAGAGGAAAGTTCGGTTGGTAGCCTTCGGTTGCACAGACAGTTTGCGGGAAGGGCTGCAGCTTGGAAAGCAATTCCCCTCCACCTGTTCCCATATCGAGCATGGAAGTAGCTTTTGCCATCAATGTTTTTGCCATGCTGCCGTATGACCAGGAAAGCATCCCTGTTGCAAGACGGCCAGTTTCTGTTATATGGGAGAAATCCCATCCGGAAAAATCGGTTTCTGCTTCTTTTAAATAGTGTTGGAAAAGTTGATCAGTTTTCATTAAGTTACCTCCATTTTTAAAATTCAGTAGCTGGTGCCTGATAGGCTTGGAGGTCCGCGCATACGGTTTTATATGTTGTGTTCAAGTAGATTCATTGGGTTGTCTCCTATTTTTCTTTTCTTCTACTATACCAAATAGTTGAAATAAGTGAGACAAATGCTTTCCCGGCCAGATTTTTCTCCAAACCTGTTACAATAAAGCCATACATAACAGGGAGGGATTGCAGGTGAAGATACTTGTTGTCGGGGCAGGTGCCGTTGGTGGATATTTTGGCGGACGTTTAGTGGAAAAAGGCGAGGATGTAACGTTCCTTGTGAGGGAAAAACGGAAGAAGCAACTAGAAGAAACCGGCCTTGTCATCAAAAGTGCCCATGGTGATGCCACACTAAAACCCAAGCTACTTGTCAGTGGAGAGAAAGCGGAAGCGTTCGATGTCATTTTATTATCTATGAAAGCCTACCATTTAGGTTCTGCGGTGGAGGACTTCAGAAGTTATGTCGGACCGGACACGACCATTGTCCCCTTGCTTAACGGGATAGCACATATGGAAAAATTAAGTACGGCCTTCGACGAGTCCAACGTGATTGGTGGACTTTGCTTTGTGGAGTCGACCTTGGACGAACAAGGGGCCATCATTCAGACAAGTGCCATTCATGATCTCGTTTTCGGTGAACTGGATGGCGGAAAGTCTGAACGGGTTGAGAGGCTTGTTACCTCTTTCAGTGGCACCAAAGCCAACTTTGTTTTATCCGAAAATATTGGACAAGCCATGTGGCATAAGTACCTTTTCATTGCTACCTTGGCAGGGGTCACGACATTGTTCCGTTCACCAATCGGCCCGATACGGGAGGATGAGCTCGGTGCGGACACCATCAAACAAACTCTAAATGAAGCTGCCGCCATTATGAAAAGTGTGGATGCACCTCTTGCAGAGAACATTGTGGATGGAAACTGGGATAAGCTTCATTCCATCGAAGCAGGCATGAAGTCTTCGATGCAGCGTGACATGGAAAAAGGATTGGCTGTAGAGGCTAATCATTTTTATGGTTATCTGCTTGGGATCGCGAAGGAGCGAGGGATAGCTGCTCCTACTCTGGAGAAGATTTATGCCAACTTGCGGATTTATGAGGGGCAAAGATAGTAGGGGTTATACTTTTGAAAGCTTAGGGTCGAGTGGCTCTGAGCTTTTTACTTTTGGGTTTGCAAGAGGGGTTAGTGGATGAGGACCTCGTTCACGCATACCTCCTTACACCAAGGTCTTCCTTACAGCGATGAAGACCTCCCTCACGCAAACCTCTCCCGATCAAGGTCTTCATTGCGCCAATGAGGACCTCTAATGCCAATCCCTCCCCACCAAGGTCTTCATTACGCCAATGAGTACCTCTCTCAAGCAAATCTCCCACCGCCAAGGTTCTCATAACACCGATGAGGACCTCTCTCACCCAAATATCTCACCACAGAGGTCTTCATCTCGCTCTCAGGAGGAAATTTCCCTAAAGAAAAAACCTGCCCGCAAAAATTTGCGTCAGCAGGTTTCCCATTCTTTTATTGCCGCTTTCATCCTTAATAGCGCTTCCGTCAGCACCTCACGCGGACAAGCGATGTTTATGCGTTCGAAGCCTTGCCCTCCCGCTCCAAATTTCATTCCTTCGTCTAGGCGGACGCCCGCTTTTTCTAAAAAGAAGGCGTGCAATTCATCTGCAGCAATTCCGAGCTCCCGGCAATCCAGCCAGATCAAATGAGTTGCCTCCGGTTTCACTACTTTTATAGCAGGAATATGCTCTTTCAAGTAGGTGTAGACATACTCTAGGTTGTCATTTAAGTACTCCTTCACTTCTTGCAGCCACGGCAATCCCTTATAGTAGGCGGCGATGGTCCCTTCTACCGCGAAAGCGTTGGGACGCATCAATCCAAATCCATTCAACAATGTTTCATATTTCTCTCTAATGTCTTTATTCGGAATGATAAAAATAGAGCTTTGCATTCCCGCAATGTTGAACGTCTTGCTTGGTGCCGCGCAGGTGATGGAAAAGTCCAGATGGTCAGGATGCACTTTTGCGAATGGAATATGCTTGTGCCCCGGATAGGTGAGGTCGCCATGCATTTCGTCTGAGATGACCATCACTCCATGCTTTTCGCAAATCTCCCCGATCTTACGTAACTCTTCACGAGTCCAAACTCTGCCAACCGGATTGTGCGGGCTGCAAAGGATGAACACCTTTGTATTTGGCTGAGCTGCTTTTTCTTCAAAATCCTCGAAGTCCATTTTATAGCCTTCCTCCGAATAAAGGAGGGAATTATGCAAGATGGTACATCCTTGTGTTTGGATGGTAGAAAAGAACGGATAATACACAGGGTCTTGCACGATTACCGAATCACCCGGTTGCGTTAATGCTTTCAATAAAAGGTTCATCCCTGGGATGATGCCCGGACTGAACGAGATCCATTCCTGCTTGAGCTCCCAATCGTATTGCGTTTTCCACCAGTATTCTATCGCGTCATAGTACCGGGCGCAAAATGTACTGTACCCATAGATTCCATGAGTAGCCTTTTGGCTGATGGCACTGACAATCTCTTCAGAAACCTGGAAATCCATATCTGCGATGCAGAGCGGGATGATATCTTGATCTTCGATGAACCATTTGACGGAATGCGTCTTTCTGCGGTCGATGAATTTTTCCAGTTGCATGGCTTTCTCCCCTTAATCGATCTAGTATGCCTTAGCCCAATATACCATATGTTTCGCTTCATTTCCGCAACACACACAAGTTTCGGCTACCTGTTCTTGTTCAAAAGGCATACAACGGGAGGTGGCGCTTGTTTCCTCTTTTATTTTGTCCTCGCACACTTGCTCGCCACACCACATCGCTTTGATGAAGCCACCTTTGTCTTCTATTTGCTCTTTGAAATCTTCAAAAGTCGTGGCCACACTCGTTTTCGCTTCGCGATGGGAACGTGCTTTTTCTAAAAGGTTTTTCTGGATGTCTTCGAGAACTTCTTGGATCTTTGCTTCCAGTCCTTCCATAGGTGTGATTATTTTCTCGCCTGTGTCACGGCGGACAAGGACTACTTGTTGTTGTTCGATATCGCGTGGCCCTGCTTCCAGCCTTAGTGGAATCCCCTTCATTTCGTACTCGTTGAATTTCCAGCCAGGCTTTTTGTCGCTGGCGTCAATTCCGACGCGAAGTGAAGTGGATAGCTTTTCTTTCAGGTCATAAGCAAAATCAAGGACCCCTTCTTTATGCTGAGCGATTGGCACAATCATCACCTGCGTTGGCGCAATCCTTGGAGGAACGACAAGACCTCGGTCATCGCCGTGGACCATGATCATGGCTCCAATGATTCGGGTCGTGAAGCCCCAAGAGGTTTGCTGGACATATTCTTGCTTGCCTTCACGGTTCAGGAATTGAATGCCGAATGCCTTGGCAAAACCATCCCCAAGATGATGGGAGGTTGCCGATTGCAATGCTTTTCCGTCATGCATCAGGCTTTCGATGGTGTAGGTGTATTTGGCTCCGGCGAACTTTTCCTTTTCGGTTTTTTGGCCTTTGATAACAGGGATGGCCAAGATATCCTCACAGATTTCCGCATAGACGTTGAGCATTTTTACCGTTTCCTCGTGCGCCTGTTCGTCTGTCTCATGGCAGGTGTGCCCTTCTTGCCAGAGGAATTCAAGTGTTCTAAGGAAAGGCCTGGTTGTTTTTTCCCAACGAACGACATTTGCCCACTGGTTGTAGAGCTTTGGCAGATCGCGATAGGAATGGATGATGTTTTTATAATGTTCACCGAAAAGTACTTCAGATGTTGGACGGACCACTAAGCGTTCTTGTAGCTTTTCATCGCCGCCATGGGTAACCCAGGCTACTTCCGGTGCAAAGCCTTCAATGTGGTCCTTTTCTTTTTGCAAGAGACTCTCCGGAATGAAGAGTGGCATGTAAACATTCTCGTGGCCGGTTTCTTTGATTCTTTTATCGAGCGCATCTTTAATGTTTTCCCATAGCGCATAGCCGTATGGGCGGATGATCATGCTGCCGCGGACGCTGGAATAGTCGACGAGTTCGGCTTTGGTGACGACGTCTGTGTACCATTGCGCGAAGTCTTCGTCCATATTAGTGATTTTTTCTACGAAATTTTTATTGGACATGTTGGTTTGCTCCTTTTTTTAAAAATTTATGCGATTTTACTAGTTGTTAGTGACCACTTAGGCTTAAAAGCTGCTGCCTTTTGTACGGAAATCAACATTTCACAAGTCAGCGAGAACGGCTTTTTTGAAAGTTCGTGCCAAAATGAAGTGAGTTCGTGCGGAAATGCCCCGAGTTCGTGCCAAAATGAGACGAGTTCGTGCCAAAAGAACCCGAGTTGATGCCAAACCCATTTTTCAGATTAATAAAAAAAGCCCCGCTTTAAATAAGGGACCATTTCCGGCGGTACCACCCTTATTCAAAGCAAAGCTTCACTCTCTTTCATGGTAACGGTTTTGAACCGCTGCACCGTTTCTGATGCAGAACTCAGAGGCAGGTTCAAATGCTCATCTATGGCTGCCTCTCACCACTCGGCACCCTCTCTTGGATAGACAAAATCATTTTACTGGTCCTCTTCTACGTTTGATATTGAGAAGATTATATAGGTTTGTTGGAAAATTTGTCAATCTATTATTTTACTAGTATTAGTTTGTTTATTGATTTTTAAACTTCATCCATACAAAAAAAACACCCGTACAATCCGACAAGTACGAGCGCCTTTTCACCAACTACTTATGATATGAATCTTTCCTTCAACCGCAACAATTCCCCCAGTTTCTCCCCCCGAACCTCTTCCTCCAACCGGTACCTATCCTCCAATATCTCCCACAACAGCTCCCCCTTCTCCTCAAAAGACAACGGCAGCCGCTTCACCACCTCCCGATATTCCGCCAGAAACTCCGTATAAGAAATCCATGAAAAATCGAACTGTTCCTCTAGTTCCCTTTTCAACTTACGGGTCAGTTTAGGGCTGGAACCGTTGGAGGTCACTGCGATCTGCAAGTTTCCGCGCCTGACGGTTGCCGGGAAGGTGACATTTCCTTCCCCTGACTCATCTACCACACATACGAGCTGTGATGGATGCAGTCGACCGACAAGTTCCGAATTCACATTCCTGTTATTCGTAGCGAGGATAGCAAGAAAGGCATCCCTAAAATCCCCTGCCTTAGCTCCACGCTCCACCAACCGGTAGCCTCTCAACGCCGACAGTTCCCTTACTTCCTCGGAAAATTCCGGTGCGATAAACGTGATATCCGCCTGCTCCGCATCCAACACCTTTGCCTTGCGTGCCGCTATCCTCCCGCCGCCTGCAATGACTACTTTCTTCCCTTTTAAATCAATGATTAACGGCTGCATCTCTCACCTCCTCCTTTCCTGAAACAGAAGCCCGCTCCACGACAATATCCTGGATCACCCCGTGCCGACTTAACGGCTCTATTAACCGAATATCCTGTCCTGCACGTTTCCTCTTGCGGACCTCCCTTTCCACTTCGCTTAATAGCAACCCGGCAAACAGCAGATACGGCACAACCAGCACCCGGCCAGTAGCCTCGGAACTAATTGATTCTATCCCCTCAGCGAATAATGGCGTGGTGGCAGCTAAAAAACAGACATCCACACGGGAAACCCCAAGACGTTTGCCGAGCCCCGCTTTCATTTCTGCAAAAGCCTCATGGATAGCGGGGTCACTACTTCCCCTGCCCACCACCAAAACAGAATCTGCAGCATCCACCCTCCCAACAGCCGCACTCACCAATTCACTGACCGCATCCACAATTCGCTCCTGCACACCAAAAGCAGGGGCCACATCCACTCTTACATCAGGATATTTCAAACGCAGTGGGGCTAGCGCTTCCGGAATGTCCTCTTTTATATGTCCAGCCGTCAAAAGAAAAATGGGGACGACGGTGATCTCTGTTGCCCCTTTAGCCACACAACGTTCAAACCCTTCCGGAATATATGGCTCCGTCAGTTCCAGAAAACTGATTTCCTGAATTGGTACATCGACTCTAGCAATGACTCGCTCCAAAAAAACCTTCGCTTCCTCCGCACCTTTTTTCGACCGCGTTCCATGCCCCACATATAAAATGGCTCTTCTCACAAAACCCCCTCCCTTCTATCCGTGTACCACAGGCAAGTGGGGCACGACCTCCTCTTCAAACCAGTGCAGCTTCTCATGGAGTTTCACCACTTCCCCAATCACGATCATGCTTGGATTGGAGATGTTGGCATCCTTCACCTTTCGCTCGATGTTTGCAAGCGTGCCAACGACGGTCCGCTGTTCATTAAGCGTTCCCCAGTGTACAAGTGCAATCGGTGTTTTCGCTGACTTACCGTTCTCCTGAAGGCGCTTGAGTATATTTGGCAGCTGGGAAACACCCATGTACACACAGATCGTATCCACCGCATGTGCAAGATTTGCCCATTGATGCTCCGCCTCCTTGTCGCCTGCCTGGTGTCCGGTGACGAAGGCGAAACTTTTGCTCAAGGTCCTGTGGGTGACTGGGATGCCGGCGTAGGCAGCCGCTCCGATCCCAGCGGTAATTCCCGGTATGACTTCAAAAGGGACATCCTGCCGTGAACACTCCTCCGCCTCCTCGCCGCCACGTCCGAACACAAACGGATCGCCTCCTTTCAAGCGCACGACCTGGTAGCCTTTTTTCGCATATTTTACGAGAAAGTGATTGATCGTCTCTTGTTTCATTGTGTGGTAGTGTGGCAACTTTCCGCAGTAAACGAGCTGCGCATCCTTTTTTGCATAGTTTAGTAGGTCCGGATTCACCAAGCGATCATAAAGGATGACATCCGCCTGTTCGAGTAGGCGCAACCCCTTCACTGTAATCAATTCGGGATCCCCGGGACCCGCTCCCACCAAATATACTTTTCCCTTCATGCGCTACCACCCTTTCTCTTCTGGATCTAATATATAACCACTCTTTTTCCCGAGACGCTTTTTCTCTCGTAAAATAACTTCTTTTACTGCGGGCTCCTTCAGATAAAACTTCTCAAGCTCCACATCAAGATGTTCAAAAGCCGCTTCATCATTTTCAGCAAATATGACGGATACAACTTCCTTGGCTTCTATGGTTACATCAAATCTATACAGATACGCCATCGGTTTCTTTTCCTAAAATAGTATCTAGCACGCCTTGCAAGGTGGAAACTCCCACGCGACCTACAAAATCGAAGAAGGATTCGCCTTTTGTTTTCTGATCACGGAAGTAGATTAATAGCTCTTCGAGGACATCCGTCAATTCCTCTGCCGCCACTTTCCCCTTCAGTTTTTCATTGAACTTACCGCCTTTATTCAAGGTTCCGCCCACATAGATCTCATAGGCTTCGACCATCTCTTTTTGCTCATTACGCATCTTCATCCCCTGCAACCCGATGTCGGCAATTTGACGCTGACCGCATGAATTTGGGCAGCCGACCATATGGGTGCGGATCGGGACATCCAGACTTATTCGCTGATCAAGTTCCTCCGCAATTAGTCGCATGCGTTCCTTCGTCTCCACCAAGGCCAGGTTGCAGTATTCAATCCCTGTGCAGGAAACCGCATGGCCGAGGAAGGAGTTCGGATTGATGGAAATGCGTTCAAAAATCGCTTCTTTCAAGAGTGCTTCCACATTTTCAGTTGGAATGTTCGGGATGATGAGATTCTGAGAGTTACAGGTTCTGATCTCGCCGTTTCCGTACTTTCCTGAAATTCTCGCAAGCTCGAAAACTTCTTCCGAATCCAAGCGTCCGACCGGTACGTTGAAACCTAGGAACTTCAATCCCTCCTGCTTTTGGTCATGGATGCCGTAAAAGTAACCAGCATTCCACTCCTCTTTCGGCTCTTCGCCTTTGGAAGGTAGCGGGCCCGTATACTCCAGTAGCTTCTCCTTGAATTTCTCCGGCCCCCAATCGGCAATCAAAAACTTAAGGCGTGCGAGGTGACGCTTTTCCCGGTAGCCGAAATCACGGAAGATGGTCGTGACGGCAATGGCGACTTCAAGCGTTCTCTCTGGTTCCACAAAGACATCGATGGTCTCAGCAAGGAACGGCCTGGAGGAAAGCCCGCCGCCGACTTTCAGATGAAATCCACTTTTTGTCGTGCCGTCAATCGTTTTTGTCGCCGGTGTAAAAGAAACACAGTTGATTTCCGCATTGGATGCATTCTTCGTATTAGCGCTGATGGACATCTTGTATTTTCGCGGCAGGTTGGAGAAGTCCTCATTCTTCTGGAAGAAATCATAGACCTCTTTTACAATCGCCGTTGTGTCAAAAAGCTCGTCAGGATCTAAGCCCGCAATCGGATTGCCCACAATGGTACGGGTGATGTCTCCGCACGCGCCCGCACTCGATAGCCCCACTGCTTCAAGGCGATTGAAGATATCCGGAATCTGTTCGATTTCCAACCAGTGAAACTGGATCGCCTGCCTTGTGGTGATGTCAAATACGCCACGGCCGTAATCGCGCGCGATGCCTGCGAGTGCTTCCACCTGCAGCTTTGTGAGGATGCCGGACGGAACATTGACCCGCATCATAAAGTAGCCGTCCTCTTTCGGTCGTTGCAGATAAAGCCCCGCCCACTTGAACAAATCCCACTGATCCTTAGGGATGGAATCGAATCCATCCTTGGCGTATTGCGGGATGTCATCAAGGATCCGGAGGCCATCCTTCTCCAGTTTTGCTTTCTCTGTCTTGTTGAGCTTTTCGTTGTCGGCCCAGTGTTTTACATATGCCATGTGCGTTTCCCCCTTTTAAATGATTTTTGAATCTCTTAAGTATTGGAGTATCGTACGGACGGCTTCCTCCACCGTCAGCTTGTTGGAATGTATCGTGAGTTCCGCTTGGGACGGCTCCTCGTACGGAGAATCAATGCCGGTGAAGTCCTTGATCTCCCCGCGTCTCGCCTTCGCGTATAATTGTTTCGGATCTCTTTTTTCACATTCCTCCAACGGACAGTCCACGAACACTTCAATGAACTCCCCCTCCTCAAACAGCGCCCTGACCTGATCCCTGTCTGTTTGGAAGGGCGAGATGAATGCGGTGGTGACAATTTTTCCGCTGTCTACGAAAAGTTTTGCCACTTCGCCAATGCGCCGGATGTTTTCATTGCGATCCGCCTCTGAAAATCCGAGGTCCTTGTTGAGTCCATGGCGGACATTGTCGCCATCCAGTACATACTCGTTAATACTTTGGCGGTATAGTTCCGTGGAGACTGCGTTTGCGATAGTTGATTTACCAGATCCCGAGAGTCCGGTGAACCAGAGGACACAGCTGCCATGTCCGTTCTGTGCACGGCGCTCCTCTTTGGATATAGTCTGTTCGTGCCAAGTGATGTTGGTTGCTTTTGAACTCATTTTTATGCTTCCTCCTTATACGGCAGCTGATTTCTGTTGTTGTAGTCCGTCGATCAGGACTTCGATGACCTCTTTTCGGCTGAAGGTGGGCGGCGGCAGCTCCCCTGCTCTCAGCAGCTCCCTCACCTTCGTTCCTGATAAAATAACCCTGTCTTCCTTCGGATGCGGGCACGTTTTATCTGAGGCCATGCCCTCGCATTTATTGCAATAAAAGCTATGCTCGAAAAACAATGGCTTGATGCCAAGCTCCTCTTCTGTAAACTGATGGAAAATATGCTGCGCGTCATAGGTGCCGTAATAGTCGCCAACCCCCGCATGATCCCGCCCGACAATAAAATGGGTGCAGCCGAAGTTCTTTCTCGCGATGGCGTGGAAGATTGCCTCCCTTGGTCCGGCATAGCGCATGGCAGCTGGGTAAATAGCAAGCTGGACGCGGTCTGTCGGATAGTAATTTTCTAATAGCACGCGGTAACTTTTAAGGCGGACATCTGCCGGAATGTCATCTGATTTTGTCTCGCCGACAAGCGGGTTAAGGAATAGTCCATCAACTGTTTCAAGTGCCGCTTTCTGGATGTATTCATGAGCGCGGTGGACAGGATTTCTCGTTTGGAATCCGACGACCGTTTTCCAGCCTTTTTGTTGGAAAAGTTCACGGGTTTCTTTTGGCTCGAGCCAGACATCCTGGGCCACGCCTTTGCTTGGTTTTTTGGTTAGCTTGACTTCCCCCGCGACGTAAATGTCTCCCCTTTCGAATAACCGCTTGACCCCTGGGTGTGCGAGTTCTTCGGTCTTGTAGACTTCGCGGGCCTCTTTTTGGAGGTCCGGTTCATACCACTCGGAGATGGTGATGACTCCGTAGGTGGTGTTTTGGTGAGTCAGCTTGTAGGTTTCTCCTTGTTTCAAGGGGGCTGCCACTTCCTTTGTGACTGGAAGTGTTACCGGGACCGACCATATGGTGCCGTTTGCTAGTCGCAGGTTATCAACGACCGATTCGTAGTCGGATTTGGTGAGGAATCCAGTTAGCGGACTGAAGAGCCCGACTCCAATGAGTTCCAGGTCACTTAGTGCGATCGCATCGATTTGGATTTCTTTTGTTAGGTTTGATGTGTCATAGTTTGGTTGGTAGGCCTGCACAAGTGTGCCGCCATGTGGTTTTGGTAGAGTCATTGTTTGTTTCCCTCTCTTTTCTGAATGGATTTTGGTTTTTTATATAAAATTAAGTTAGGAATCTTGTGTTTTTTGTCTGTTTAAAATCGTTCGGACAATTATTGTGCCTGTTCGGACAAAATAGTCGTATTGTTGGATGCCATTCGGTCAACTAATTGATTGGTTCGGTCAATTTCACATGGGGGTTCGGACATTTGAAAAATTGGTTTGGACACTTTTGGAAAATCTTCGGTCAACTTTGCCAAAACTTTGGACAATTTCAGGAAATCTTCGGTCAACTTTGCCAAAACTTCGGACATTTGTCCTTCATCTCGTCTCTCGGCTCCACTCGCCCCACTCGGCCCCACGCCACTCACCTCCATCATGCAAAAAAACACCCCTCACTCCTTACTCCCCGTCGACGCCACCGCCGCACCAGAACCCGATCCTACTCCCGACCGCTGCATCAAAAACTTCACCCCGAAGACCGATACCAACACCCCGATCATCGCAATCACCGGATACACATTCTGCTCGATCAATAGTTGGATCAACGTGTAGGAAAGCACCATCGATAACACTGGTGACACCACCCACACAACGAGCAGCTGTACGACGATGTCCTTTTTCAAAACGGAACGACCTTGCTTCACAAAGCCGATGCCGATAATCGATGAGGTGGTGATTTGTGTCAGCGGAACCGGGATGCCAAACACCGAAGCCACCGTTACGATCCCGGCTCCAGTCCCTGAAATCACGCACCCTTCCTCCAACCGAAGCTTCGTTATCTTCTTTCCATTCGTTTCCATGACGCGTTGACCGAGCAACAGCGCGCCAAGTGCAACAAACAATCCTCCCCAGAGAATTCCTTGCCCGGTGCTCATAATACCCGCCCCTACAAGCGGTCCCACCGCATTAGCAACATTGTTCATCCCGGCCGAGAATGCCTCAAACACCCCCATCACCACGACAAGCACCGACAGTATCGGAACGGCACGCGATGATTTTACCCACCGATCTATCACTCTATGTTTCAGCACCCAGGTGGCCCCGATTGCGAGCAGAAATGCGATAACCGGAGTCAATAGCCAGAACGAAACAATCCAGGCGAGCTTTCCGACAAACACAGATTGATAGACAATTCCGGCACCGACGACTGAACCCACCGTCACTTCACTAGTGGAAAGTGGGATGCCGAAAATATTTGCTAAAAATAAGGATAGAGCCGCAGAGGCAATCACAATCAGTGCAATGGCAACGGTAAAGGTGCTTTGCGGCACAATCCCGCTTCCCATCGTCTTGACGACCTCGCCCCCGCCAAGCCATGCCCCAAAGAACACCGCAATGCCGCACAGCACCAAGGCCAGATTTCTTTTGATAACTCCTGATCCATAGGCAATCCCCATGGATGCCGCCGCACCGCTTGCCCCTATATTCATGGCGAAAAATAGACCAACGATGACGGCCATCATAATTAACATGCTTTTTCCTCCTTCACTTCCCAGACAACCTTAGTTTGTATGCAGTCCGCACTCCGTCTTGCCACTCCCAGCCCAACGGCCAGCGCGGGAGTCCCCCGGCGTTCCGACTGCCTGTGTACAGGGAAAGCAGCCGATGCTTGGATATCCTTGGTCATGGAGCTCGTTGTAAGGCAGGCCTTTTACACGAATATGGTTCCACACATCCTCCCACGTCCAATGGATGAGCGGACAGATCTTCAAGTTTTTGAATTTATCATCACGATTCAGGAAGTTTGTGTTGGCCCGGGTTGGTGACTGCTCCCTTCTGAGACCGGATATCCATGCCTTCCTTGGCGTGAGCGCTTCTTTTAGTGGTTCGACCTTGCGTTTCTGGCAGCAGAGGCCGGGATCTCTTTTCCAAAGGGCCGTGCCATGCGCCGATGCTTGTTCTTCCAAGGTTAGCGCTGGCTTCTTCTTTTCGATTTGCAAGTCCGGGAACTTTTTTTCTATCTGTTCGATGACCTGATAGGTTTCCGGAAAATGCAGATCTGTATCTAAAAACACAATATGGGCATCTGGTTTTACTTCCTGGATTAGATCAATTAGGACGACCGCCTCGGCACCAAAGCTTGAGGCATAGATGATTTCATCTGATGAATAGGTCTGATACGCCCATTCCAAGACGGCTTTTGCGCCTTTTGAAGGATCATTCACCTCAAAGTCTGCTAATATCTCCTTCCAGCTTTCATACGTTATTTTCTCGTTCATCTTCTTGTTGCTCCTTTCTTTACCAATGAAAAAAGGCAGCCCCTTTACATGTGTGCTTGCTTGCATTGAGCTAGCTAAGCATCATGTAAAAAGACCGCCTCCAGTTTGTCTGGTCAGCGCTTATTTGATTTTTAAAATTTCAATAAACACGTTGGTGATTTACGCAACGGGCTATGTTTTCCTCGGGGCGCTTGTGGAGCCTCCTCGGCAAGCCTGCGGGTCTCCACTAAGCGCTACCTCCCGAAGGAGTCTTCGCCCTTTGCTCCAATCACCAACTGTATTCTGGCAATATTTACTTTTTCTGAAGGCGAACCTTCTCATTTTTTTCTATCTGAATGACTTTTCCATCCTGTACGACAAGGGTGATCGATCCAAATTTGATTGATTGCAGCATCCTTTCCAAGTGGGTTACAACATCTTCCCATTCCGATTGTGCCAGTTGGCTCGCCTCCGTTTCCCCAAATAAAAAACGCCTCTTCCATTATGGAAAGGCGCATCGTATGTATCCTGCACCTTATCTTCCAAAATGGGTATCCATTCTGCTGGAATTGGCACCTTGCTGTTAGCAGGTTGCCGGGCTTCAACGGGCCAGTCCCTCAGCCGCTCTAGATAAGCGTCTTTTCATTTGTTTTTTATTAGGATCTTTTCGCATTTTTGTTCTTTTTCGCAAGTATTCACAAACCGTTATGTTCCTTGCTGTTGTGCTCTTTTCCTGGCTATCCATTTTATCTTGCATGCACAAGCTAAATTTTTTCAAGCGGTAAAAAGTCCAATTGCCGACTTTTTACTCGTGACTAGCCACAATCTTTGAGAAAAGAGCTTTTTAATAAAATTAATCCTACCATACTTATATGAATTGTCAACAATGTAATTGACTGTTTTTTTAGATTTTTTTAAATTCAGGAAGTTGGTCCTAGCCTACTCCGTTCAATCCCCGATCTTTTTAAGCTTCGTTCCATCTTTCACCAACACGGCCTGATACATCTTTCCAGCTTTTGTTTCAAACATAACTCCTTGGATGGTTTCCTCTATTTTTTCAAAGGTGATGATATCACGTTTGGTCAGGCCGTTAGAATCAAACGTCACTTTTCCTTCCAGCTTGAGCTGGCCGTTCCCGATCTCATCCGCCAACTCGATTTCATGGTCGAGCATACGCTCCTCGATCCAACCGGCAAGTAGGGGTTCCAACGTTTTTTCATTTATTTTCAAATCATCACTATATGTTAGGATCATCGAGTAGCGGACATACTGAACCGTCCCATACTCATTTTCCCCCATCCCAAGCGAGAGGGACGTAATATCCATTACTGGGTCTGCTTCCTTTTGTGTTTCTATACTGCAAGCCGTCAACAGGAATAACAAACAGAATAAAGCCCCTAATTTCTTCACGCAACTTCCCCCTTACACCCTGTACTTTCTTCTTAAACCTTAACATATTTTTCCTTGTCTACGTTATAGGAAAATAAAAATGGTGCTAGAATCCCATGTTTGGGGTCTGGCACCATTTTCTACTTATCTAATTTCCCACTTTTTTAAAGAAGTGATGGTAACCTGATCATCGGCAAAAAAGCTGATAGCCTGGGCTTGTTCGGAAGGATAAATACGCGCTGTCATGACTTTCTCTCCACCATTAATGAACACCTCGATAGAACTGGAATCAAGATAAACCTGCAGTTTCAAAACTTTTTCCACTAGAGCAAGCGGTGCTTGGCGAACTCCTCCTGGGCCTTGTCCACTTTTTTCCCGATCCAATGTGATCATTTGTTCCTTCACATCGTAAGTGATGACGGTTTCTTCTGTCTCACTTTTTCTGAGTTTCAAACCGAAACGTGTCGCCTGTTGGGAGTGAATTTCTAGTTCCAGCTCCAAGCTAGTACCACTTACGTCAGGAAAGCTGGTTTCCCCCTCCACCAGTAGATTCGTATAACTGATTTCATTTTTCCTCAGGCTCTTTAATTCCTCTACAGGACTTGAAATGATTTTTCCGTCCTTTAGCTTCAATTCTCTTGGAATTGTCATCGCCCCTGCCCAGTCGACTTCCTGCTCCGGCATCTTGCTTTCCCACATGTTCATCCAAGCAATGGCAATCCGTCGACCCTTCTCATCGATGGTCGTTTGCGGTGCGTAGAAGTCAAAGCCATGGTCCAACATTTCAAAGGACCCCTGCGAAAGCTTCCCTGTTTCATAGTTAAGGCTGCCAAGAATGTAGCCTGCCTGATGCAGGTTTTGGTACTTATGTCCTTCAGGCTTTAACCCTTGAGGTGACATGACCAGCACGCCTTGCCCCTCCAGTTCAAAAAAGTCCGGACACTCCCACATATACCCGAAATTCCCTTCTCCTTTTGCCATAACAGAAACAAACTCCCACTCAACTAGATCTTGCGATTTATAAAGGAGCACTTGGCCGATATGGTCTTTGGTGCGGGAGCCCAAAACGCAATAATAGGAATCATCGTGTTGCCAAACTTTTGGGTCACGGAAATGAAAGGGATGGATATCTCCTTCTTCCGGAGCCTTCGTAATCACGGGGTTATTTTCTATTTTAGTAAAATGGATCCCATCTTCACTGACCGCAATGGCTTGGACCTGCTTTAATTGAGATTCGTGATCTGGCCCTGTCCAGACATTGCCTGTGTACATTAAATATAGTTTCCCATCCTTTTTAAAGGCACTACCTGAAAAACAGCCATCCCTATCATAATCCTCACTTGGTGCCAGCGCGATCGGAAGGTGTTCCCAAGTTGCCAGATCCCTGCTTTTCACATGTCCCCAGTGCATCGGCCCCCAGGTGGAATCATATGGGTGGTGCTGATAGAAAAGATGATATTCTCCGTTAAAAAAGGAAAAACCATTGGGATCATTGATCCAATATGCCGGAGCTTCGACATGATACCTCTCTCTCCAATGATGTTCTTTTACTCTTTCTTTTGCATTATGTATGGATTGATTTGCTTTTTGAAGTGCTTGATTGTGGTTGTCCATGCCCTCATCCTCCTTTACTTGCATTATAGAGGAATTGGGTGACTTACGAAACTTTCCATGGATTTAAATTAATGTATACGGATGACTCTTGCAGCAACCTAGCTGTTGATTGAAGCAATAGGCGGAGTCTCCTGAGGGAGATAGCGTTTAGGGGAGACCCCGCGGCAGGCGCAAGCCGAGGAGGCTCCACAAACGCTCCTAGGAAAGCGAAGCCTAGTGCGGAAATCAACAGCGGTGTTTATCAGAGCCAATTAAATAAGCAGCGGCTATGAGCACCGCTGCTTACTTCTATTGGCATTTAGCCATTTCGATTTCTTTACGCTTTTCCGCTACAATTACATCTATATGACGGTAGAGATTAACGAACTCGCCCGGAAGCAGTCCACCGTATTCTCCGTCTAGGTTAAGTTGCATTTTTTCTTGCGTGTTCACTTTTACCCGATTGGCTTTGGTGTAGATGACAAGCGGGTCCTTCACATGTTCGCCGCGAAGTGCCAAGGAGGCGATGCGGATAAAGTCGGCGATGTTGGCCTTTTTAAGGATGATCATGTCAAACATGCCGTCATTCATGCAGGAGTCAGGCGCAAGTTTCTCGAACCCGCCAACCGAATTGGAAAGTGATACGAGGAAAAGCATGATTTCGCCTTCGAAAATTTTCCCGTCGTATTCGATCGTTACGTTGGTTGGACGGATGGAAGGAAGCATCTCGATTCCTTTTAGGTAGTAGGCAAGCTGTCCCAGCATCGTTTTCATTTTAATTGGTACTTCATAGGATAGCTCGGTCATTTTCCCGCCACCGGCAATGTTCATGAAGTACTGGTCATTCGCTTTTCCAATATCAACAGGCATCGGAACCCCTGTTGCAATGACATCGACACAACCTAAAATATCATCGCGTGGAAGGTCCAGTGCTCTAGCAAAGTCATTGGTTGTCCCGACTGGTATCACACCAAGCTGCGGGCGGTACGCTTGTTCGGCAAGCCCGTTGACCACCTCGTTGATCGTACCGTCTCCACCAGCTGCCACAACCAGGTCATAACGGCGCTCCACAGCAAGCTTCGCTGCCTCGGTTGCATCTCCATGTCCTGTTGTTGCATGGCAGGATGTCTCATAACCAGCCTTTTCTAATCTTACCAACACTTCTGGCAAGTGCTTTTTGAATAACTCACGCCCAGAGGTTGGGTTATAAATCACCCTAGCTCGTTTCATTTTCCATCATCCTAAAATTATATTTAACTAAGCCCTCTTTTATATCTATGTCTTGTCCTGCTCTTTATGTTGTCTGTTAAGATAGTTATATTCACCCATACCACTAAGTAGGGAACCTGTAACCCACTACTGATAACATATTAGCCTATTCGGTGTGCTATATGCAATTAAAATGAAAATTTCGAGAAATGCGTTTGGCATCCCCCTGAAAACAAAACCCCCACCCGCATCACTACTTCTCGGAAGCAGCAGCTGCAGATGGGGGCAAAAAGCTCATGATTATTCTTCTGTCTTCTTCTCTTCGCTCTTTTTGCTTGTAGCGATTTCACTCGTCAAGCTGTCAATGCTGTGACGCACGTTCGCTTTACCTGAGAAGTTCTCAATCAGCTCTTTTACATCAATCCCGGAAGATGCCTTCAGGGATTCCTGTAGAGTGGACATCAGGTTTGTTGCATAGCCAGTCACCTTGTTGGCGCCGCTGTTTTCGCCGTTTCCACCAGTGTCGACAACCGTGATCTTGTCGATGTTTCCAAGTGGAGCTGCAACTTGCTTCGCGTATTCAGGAAGCATTTTGATGATCATGTCTAGGATAGCCGCTTGACCGAACTGTTCGAATGCTTCTGCGATCTTCTCTTTCGCTTCCGCTTCTGCAAGACCTTTCAGGCGGATAACTTCTGCTTCGGATTCCCCTTGCGCTCTTTGTGCATCGGCAATCGCAAGACCGTCGATACGTACTTTTTCCGCTTCCGCCTTTGCCATTGCTTCGATGCGGTATTTGTTTGCATCCGCTTCTGCCATTTGTTTTGCTTTGTCGGCTGCTGCAGCCTGCTCCACAGAATATCGATCTGCATCGGCTTTTTTCTTGACTTCGGAGTCATATTGACGCTCACGACGCAGGATCTCTTTTTCTTCAAGCTCGATTTGCTTTTGACGCTCGATGATTTGGATCTGCATTTGCTGCTCGGTTACTTCCTGCTTCGCACGTGCTTCCTCTAGGTGGTACGCTTGGTCGGCACGGGCTTTCGCGATGTCTTGCTCGCGGCGGTACTCGGCAACCTTCATTTGGTTGGTTTTTTCCGCTTCTGCGATCTCCGTCGCACGCTCAAGCTCAGCTCGTTGTGCGTCTTTTGCCGCTTCCGCACGCTTGATACGTGTTTCTTTGTCCGCTTCTGCCGTTGCAATGTCAGCGTCACGCTTTACTTGCGCGATACGTGGTTTACCCAGGGACTCTAAGTATCCGTTGCTGTCGCGGATGTCACGGATTGTGAAGGATACGATGATCAATCCCATTTTCGCTAAATCCTGTGATGCAACACGTTGTACTTCTTGAGAGAATTTTTCACGATTTTTATAGATTTCTTCTACTGTCATGGAACCTAGGATGGAACGAAGGTGACCTTCTAGTACTTCACGTGCTTCGTTTTCTAAGTCCTCTTTTCTTTTTCCTAAAAATTGCTCGGCAGCTGTAGCGATGTCGCCAATCGAGTTACCGATCTTGATGATCGCCGTTCCGTCCGCCATAACCGGTACACCTTGCTCTGTGTAAACTTCCGGCGTTTTTACATCTAGTTTAATAGATAGCAAGCTTAATGGCTCAGATTGTTGGAATACCGGCACGATGAATGCACCGCCACCTCTTACAATCTTAATTTTGTTGCCAGCTTCGTCTGTGTGGACATTTTTGCCACCAAGGTAGCTACCTGTGATGATTAACGCTTCGTCTGGACCAACTGTTTTGTAGCGTGCTACGAACACGACGATCAGAACGAAGATCAGTGCAACGACGGCACCAATGATAATAAGCATTTCCATCTTCTCTTCCCCCTATTTATTATAGTTTTCTAATACCTTTTCGTATGGAGTGACAGAGACCACTCCGGTTTGGACGTCGATGATCAGGACTTCCGTATCATAAGGAATTTCCTCGTTTTCAAAGCTCTGTGCAGATCGTGAAACGGTGCTTCCCCCAATGCTCAGTACCACTTCCCCAAACCCATCTTTCGGAACAGAGATGATGACTCGTGCAAGCTTTCCTTTTAAGTCATCGTCCGTATAGCCGAGGGAGGAATCGGCGGACTTGATTGGTACAAACACAAAGATGTGAAGCAAAATGACTAATAGAAGTGCAAGGACGGTGGCAATGGCCAACACCAGCAATCCTGATAGCGGCGAATATTTTTCAACCAGATAGCCTGTTGCTCCAAACACGGTAAAGAATGAAAAGATAAGAGCTGGATCAATAGGTAACACGTCAAATATCCCGTCCACCACATCAGATAATAAAACATAGATCAGCGTCAAACCGCCAAAGATGATGAGGCACCAAAAGTAGAGCGTCATCATATCCAATCCAAACATCGTCATAAGCCATCGTTTCCTTTCCTGTTGTATTGAAGGCAATCACCTTTGGAATCCTGATCCCTATCCAAAATTTCCTTCCGCTATTATATACGGGTCAAATCTCCTAAAGGTTTCAAAAAACATTTCTATTTTTCTACCTTTTTCTTGAATGGAGATAGGTGTAAAATAATAGTAGGAATTTACATAAATCTACCTATTTCATCATAAACCAAACTAAAGGGGAAAACTATCACTTATGATAAAAAAAGGATTAATTTGCGGTGTGAGCCTGAGCCTTTTGGCAGGTTGTACGAGCTTTGATCGTTTATTAGAGGAAGATGGGGCATTGGTTGGTAGTGCGCATGCCAATAAAACGGCAGTACCACAAATGACGGATTACGATATGGATTGGAATGAATTTTTTAATAAAGCAGAGGACGCGGGTACGGAGATTACTTCCGCGGAGGACGAGCCGGAAGAGTCTGCGAACGAGGAGGGGCAACCTGAGGAGCCGACTGATACGGACGAGCCTGCAGAGCCGGCGGAATCGGTGGAGCCCGAAGCGATTCCTGTCGTTGCCAACCCTGGCGCGATGAATGTCATGGTCAATAAATTCTGGTCGCTTCCAGAGGGGTACCGCCCTGGGGACTTGATCAAGCCGAATGTGCCATTTTCCTTTGGGGATGAAAACAGCGACCGTTCGAAACTGCGGGCGGAAGCTGCCGAGTCGCTTGAGGTCATGTTCCAGGTCGCCAAGGGGGAGGGCATTGAGCTTTACGCACGTTCCGGTTTCCGTTCGTATGAGACACAAGCTTCCATTTTTAAAAATGAGGTTGCTACATTCGGATATGAGAAGGCTGTTCTTTATGTAGCCCTGCCAGGGACGAGCGAGCATCAAACGGGGCTTGCCATGGACATTACCGCGAAGAGTGTGGGACTTGAATTAGTGGAGGCATTTGAGGGTACTGCTGAGGGCAAGTGGCTTTCTGAGAACGCTCATCATTATGGCTTTATTTTGCGCTATCCGAAAGGGAAGACCAATATCACGGGATATGCGTTCGAGCCATGGCACTTTAGGTATGTGGGAGTGGAGATCGCTGGGGAGATTTATGCGAAAGGGATCACATTGGAGGAGTATTTTGGGGATGTGAGGGAGTTTTAGGTGTTTGCCGTGTGATATGTCAGAAGTGGGGCGGGTTATCCGCGAAATTTTCATTTTATCCGCGAAGTCAGAGTAAATAACCGCTATTCGACACAAATCGACACCACCCCACCCATTCAAAAAAGCAGAACCCCGTTATGAACATACGGGGCCCTGCCTTCCCTACTTACACTTATCGCTTCTTAATTTCCTCAATCAAAATCTTGTTCACCATTTGTGGGTTGGCCTGGCCTTTGGAGGCTTTCATGATCTGGCCGACAAGGAAGCCGATGGCGCGTTCTGTTCCTTCTTTGTAGTCCTGGACGGATTTAGGATTTGCATCCAATGTTTCGCCGACCATTTTACGAAGGGTGCCTTCGTCCGAGATTTGGACAAGGCCTTTTTCTTTGACGATTTTCTCTGCGTCGCCGCCGTTTTCGATCAGTTCTTTGAAGACTTTCTTGGCAATTTTTGATGAAATGGTGCCGTCTTTAAGAAGTTTGATCATGCCGGCAAGTCCTTCAGGAGTCAGCGCGGTATCATGGAGTTCTTTGTTTTCGGCGTTCAGATAAGCTGAAACCTCGCCCATCAGCCAGTTAGAAGCAAGCTTAGCGTCAGCTCCCGCTTCTACTGTCCCATCAAAGAAATCGGACATTTCTTTTGTAATGGTAAGAACTTGGGCGTCGTATGCTGGCAAGCCTAGCTCTTCCACGTAGCGCTTTTTGCGCTCGTCCGGAAGTGTCGGGATGTCTGCACGCACGCGCTCTTTCCAGTCATCATCGATGTGAAGTGCTACAAGATCTGGTTCCGGGAAGTAACGGTAATCGTCGGATCCCTCTTTTACACGCATCAGGATGGTTTCTTTTGTCGACTCGTCATAACGGCGTGTTTCCTGCTCGATGACTCCTCCAGATGAAAGAACCTGCTCTTGGCGAATCACTTCATATTCCAATCCTTTTTGGACAAAGTTGAAGCTGTTCAGGTTTTTCAGTTCTGTTTTCGTCCCGAATTTCTCCTGGCCGACTGGACGCAGGGAGATGTTCGCATCACAGCGCAAGGAACCCTCTTCCATTTTACAATCGGAAACGCCTGTATATTGAATGATGGATTTCAATTTTTCCAGGTAGGCATATGCCTCTTCTGGTGTGCGGATATCGGGTTCAGATACGATCTCCACAAGCGGTGTTCCCTGTCGGTTGTAGTCGACAAGGGAGTAGCCGTCGCCTGTATGCATCAATTTTCCTGCATCCTCTTCCAGGTGAAGGCGCGTGATACCGATGCGTTTCTTTTCGCCGTTTACTTCGATATCGATCCAGCCGTTTTCCCCAATTGGTTTGTCATGCTGAGAGATCTGGTATGCCTTCGGATTGTCCGGATAGAAATAGTTTTTGCGGTCAAATTTGGTATCGGTCGCAACTTCGCAGTTTAGCGCCATCGCGGCCTTCATCGCATATTCGACCGCCTGTTTGTTCAGTACAGGCAGTGTTCCCGGATAACCGAGTTCCACGACGCTTGTGTTGGAGTTCGGTTCTGCACCGAATTCGTTCGGACTAGCCGAAAAGATTTTTGATTTTGTTTTTAACTCGACGTGTACCTCGAGTCCAATAATCGTTTCATAGTTCATGTCAGTTTCTCACCCCTTACAGTTGTGGTTTTTGTTTATGATGGTCGGTTGCCTGCTCGAACGCATGCGCAACGCGGTAAATGGTGCTTTCATCAAAATGGTTCCCAATGATTTGTAAGCCGACCGGTAATCCGTCGACAAAACCAGCCGGTACAGAGATTCCTGGTACGCCTGCAAGGTTGACTGGGATGGTCAGGATGTCGTTTGCATACATCGTTAACGGATCCTTCGTGTTTTCACCAACTTTAAATGCCGGTGTCGGTGTAGTAGGCCCGATGATCACGTCATATTTTTCAAATACATCTTCAAAATCCTGCTTGATGAGCGTACGCACTTTTTGTGCTTTTACATAATAAGCATCATAGTGGCCTGCGCTCAGTGCGTAGGTTCCTAGCATGATACGGCGCTTCACCTCAGGACCAAAACCTTCACTGCGTGTCTGCTTGTACATGTCAAGAAGGTTCTTCGCATTGTCCGTACGGTAGCCGTAACGAACGCCGTCAAAACGGGCAAGGTTTGCGGATGCTTCGGATGAGGACAGTAGATAGTAAGTTGCCAGCGCATATTGGGAGTGTGGCAGGGAAACTTCTTCCCATGTCGCACCGAGGCCTTCGAGAACTTTCAATGCATCCATGACAGATTGGCGAACCTCTTCGCTTACACCTTCCGCTAGGTATTCTTTTGGCACACCAATCTTTAAGCCTTTAATATCACCAGTCAGGCTGGATAGGAAATCTGGTACATCAGCGTTTGCCGATGTGGAATCCATTGGGTCGATTCCAGAGATTGCTTGTAAAAGATAAGCATTATCCTCTACAGTGCGCGTGATCGGCCCGATTTGATCAAGGGATGATGCAAAGGCGATCAACCCGTAACGGGAGACACGGCCATATGTAGGTTTCAATCCGACGACACCGCAAAATGCTGCAGGTTGGCGGATGGATCCACCTGTATCAGAACCCAAGGAGAAAAATACTTCCCCAGCTGCGACTGCTGCTGCAGACCCTCCGCTGGATCCACCTGGTACACGGTCCAAGTCCCATGGATTTCTCGTTGCTGCAAATGCGGAGTTTTCGTTGGAGGAGCCCATCGCAAACTCATCCATGTTAATTTTCCCGATTGTTACGGACTCTGCTTGGTTAAGTTTTTCTACAACGGTTGCATTGTAGATCGGGTCGAAGTCACCCAGGATTTTGCTCGCAGCCGTTGTGCGGATTCCTTTTGTGACAATGTTATCCTTTACTCCGATTGGAAGGCCGAATAATAGGCCGTGATCTTTTTCAAGTCCAAGCGCTTCGTCGAGCACTTTTGCATATTTACGGGCATTCTCCTCATCAAGTGTGAGGAATGCTTGTACTTTGTCATCGACTTCGTTGATTCGTTTATAGGATGTATCAACTAGGTCTGAGACACTGATTTCTTTTTTATGTAAAAGGCTATGTAATTCCGATAGCTTTTTATCAAACAATGACATGGGGGTTCCCTCCTTACTTCTTCCTATTCAATAATGCTTGGTACGCGAATCTGGCCATTCTTGTGGTCCGGCGCATTCTTCAATACTTCGTCCACCGGCAGGCCTTCTTTCGCAACATCCTCCCTCATGACATTCTTCATATATAGAACATGAGAAGTCGGTTGAACTTCTTCTGTATCCAATTCATTCAGCTTCTCCGCAAATGAAATAATGGCATCCAATTGACTTGTGAACATAACCACCTCGTCCTCACTGATCGCAAGACGGGCCAAATGCGCCACATGCTTCACCTGATCCTCTGAAATACGTGACATCCTCTTTCACCTCCACAAAAATTCGAACTTGCACAATACCCCTATCATACTAAACTTTAACCCCCACAAGCAATCCTGACGGGATATTGGTGGGTGAAATTTTCTTTAGTTGGATAAAGGGGGTCTGACCCTCAGTGCGTTAAAGTGCTAAAAGGGGTCTGACCCTCTCTACGTTAAAGCGCTAAAAGGGATCTGTCCCCCCTTTGTGTCGATTAAAGGGGGACCTAGTCGATTTCCTGATATATCTTAAAATTTCATGATATCCTCCCCAAAATTCATGATATATCTCAAAATTTCATGATATCCCACCCAAAATTCATGATATATCTCATAATTTCATGATATCCGCCGGAAGTTCCCTGTCATCTCCCAAGCACCCTAATGATTATCCGTAAACCGGTGTCAGAAACTCTCTGTATTTCGCATTCTTCCCCATTACAATCTGCAGGTATGCTCGCTGGAGCTGCGTAGTGATGGGGCCTGCCTCGCCTGTACCGATCTTTCTTTTATCCACACTAATCACGGGTAGTACTTCTACGGCGGTGCCAGTCAAAAAAATCTCCTCGGCAAAATAAAGTTCGGACCTGGCGATGCTCATTTCATGAACGTTTAGAGAATAATCCTTTTCGGCGATTTTCATGATGGTATCCCTTGTGATTCCCTCCAAAATGTTGTCCGCCAGTGGCGGAGTGAACAGCTCCCCTTTCTTCATCATAAAGAGATTATTTGTACTCGCCTCACTGATATTCCCTTCCCTCGTCACAAAAATGGCTTCATCCGATCCTTCTGCAACTGCTTGAGAATAAGCGAGAGCGGAGTTAAGATAACCACCGATGCTCTTGACGGTCGGTGGGATCGTGCTATTTTCAATCCTCAGCCAAGACGAAATCAGCGCATTCACCGCTGGCTTTACAACATAGGAAGTTTCCTCTATAAAAATGGTCAAGCCATATTCTGTTTCAAAGAGGTCCGGTCGCAGGGATGGAAGGTTGATAAAGGCAATGGGGCGAATGGAGATATCTCTTTTCACCTTGTTGATCTTCATCAATTCCACTGTTATTTCACAAAGTTCCTTCACCGTATATGGGATAGCGATAAACAAAACCTTGCACGAATTAAGCAGCCGTTTATAATGATCTTCCAACCGAAACAGAAATAATTCCTGTTGCTCCTCATTCCAGTACCCACGTATTCCCTCGATCGCTCCAAGGCCATAATTGAAAGTCTTATTTTTCACACTGATTTTCGCTTCTCCTTCAGGTACGAATCTCCCATTGAAATAGATGTACTCCATCATCATTCCCCCATCGCAAATCTGAAATATTTTTCTGGATTTATGGATAAAATATCTTCACGCACTAGTGAAAATGGTCTTAAAAATATCAACCCTATTACAAAGATATTACACGTCTGAAAATTTTGAATAGTTTTACTTTAATTAATTGTCAAGTGGGAAGTACGCCCATTATATCAAGGGGTACAGTGCTTTTCTTCCTATTGAAAAAGGTTTCAATCGCTTGAATTAAGGGAAATACTTTGTTAGCTTAAATACTCGTAACCGTTATAAGAGCAATTTGGGGCGCCGAAATTGCTGATGTACAAACAACATTAAAGATAATTCAGGAGTTGATATTGTGGAAACAGGAGTATTTATTTCCCTAGCACTTTATTTTATCGCCATGCTAGGTATAGGTTTATATGCCTATAAAACATCTACTGATGATATTTCAGGTTATATGCTTGGTGGGCGTAAATTAGGACCTGGAGTAACTGCACTATCTGCCGGGGCATCTGATATGAGTGGTTGGATGCTAATGGGTCTACCTGGTGCCATGTATGCAACTGGTGTATCCAGCATGTGGATCGCCATCGGGCTTACAATCGGAGCATATGTGAACTATTTAGTCGTTGCACCTCGCTTAAGGATTTATACGGAAACTGCGAATGACTCCATTACCATCCCAGATTTCTTTGAAAACCGCTTTTATGATGGAACCCGTATTTTACGCTTCGTATCAGCGATTGTTATCATTATATTCTTCACTCTTTATACATCCTCTGGTTTAGTTTCTGGTGGTACACTTTTTGATAGTGCATTCGGATTAGACTACAGAACCGGGTTATTTGTAACAGCTGGTGTGGTCGTAGCTTATACATTGTTTGGAGGATTCTTGGCAGTTAGTTTAACTGACTTTGTACAAGGGGTCATCATGCTTCTTGCCTTGGTATTAGTGCCGATTGTCGCCTTTACTGATCTTGGCGGAGTTGGAGTGACACTTGATGAAGTGCGTTCCATTGACCCGACCTATCTAGATTTTTTTAGAGGGACGACAGTGCTTGGAATCATTTCCTTGCTTGCATGGGGACTTGGATATTTTGGACAGCCTCATATCATTGTTCGATTTATGGCAATCAAGTCCATCCGTGACTTTAAAGCCGCTCGTCGCATCGGAATGAGCTGGATGATCGTTTCTATCATCGGTGCGATGGCTACTGGACTTGTAGGTATTGCCTACGTGAACCGTACAGGAATGGAATTGGCTGATTCCGAAACAATCTTTATTGTTTTCTCTCAATTCTTGTTCCACCCACTAATCAGTGGATTCTTACTTGCAGCAATCCTAGCTGCCATCATGAGTACCATTTCTTCTCAGCTACTAGTTACATCTAGTGCGCTGACAGAAGATTTCTATAAAACATTCTTACGCCGTGAAGCATCGGATAAAGAACTTGTCCTTATCGGTCGTATCTCTGTATTAATTGTTGCTATTATCGCAATCTCGCTATCCCTGACACCTAACGACACCATCCTTAACCTGGTTGGTAACGCATGGGCAGGATTTGGTGCAGCATTTGGTCCAGTTGTGATTCTAAGTCTATACTGGAAACGCATGAACCGTTGGGGCGCACTTGCAGGGATGCTAGTAGGTACGTTAACGGTACTATTATGGATCTATGGTCCATTCACCATTAACGGCGAACCACTAACTGCATTCTTATATGAAATCATTCCAGGGTTCATCCTAAGTACGATTGCCGTCATTGTTGTAAGTTATATTACAAACTTCCCACGTAAGAAAGTACGTGAAGGCTTTACGGAAATGGAAGAAACAATGGAAACGGAACAGAATAAAGAATAAGATGATTTATATAAAAGAGAACCCGTTAGATTATGCGGGTTCTCTTTTTTGATATAGTTATTTGAAAAGTTAATTCCGTTTTTTTGCTTGAACACCTTGGGGCGCAATCACTCTTAGAATTTTTAATTAAACGTTTGTTTGAAAATTGCTATATCAGAAAAATGTTTTCTCTACTGCTATGGAAGGTATTGTTCACTAATCAAGACAATCTCACCTTCCACCAGATACAGGTTAAATAATCCTGAATGGCTTTTCTCTTCAAACACTTCAATGGGCTCGTAAACAGGTACCGCCGCTCCATTAAGAACATACGCTGCTATGCTTTCACTTACAACGATGAGCTCCTGTTCCTCCTTCTCATTGACAAGCTTCCCGCCGTTTGGCGCACTTGGATCTTGCTCCCAAGCCGCATAATCAATAACAAAAAACAGCTGAGTCCCGTCCCTTTTGATTTCCTTGATATATCCTTGCTTATGCACAATAGTTGGTAAATGGGCAAGCAATACTTCCTGCATATGGACTTTGTTTTCTAATTCTACAATCCGGTCAAGATGCGAGGTTTTCATAGATTCCACGCTGTCTTGTAGCTCTTTGATGGCACTGTCCTTCTCAATAAGCTCCTCTTCTAACTTCTTCACCTCTTCTTTTACAGCTTCGAGGTCTTCCATACCTGGAGTTTCCGCCCTTACTTTTTCTTCACTTGTAGCGGAATCCTTGGTGCAACCTGTTAATAATAACAGTAGAATTGCCATCAATGATACAACTTTCTTTCCCATCGCTAAACCCTCTCCCCATCCATTAGGCATCTGAATCACAAGAAAATTTTACCACCAAGGACCGATTTTTGTCTCTACTATTCTTCATTCTGCTGAATGCTATTCCTCTAAAAAATTTCGACAATATAAAAAAAGCCGCCACCTCTAGGGTAACGACTTTTCCTAAACTCATTTATTTCTTGTTATCCACCAATACCAATACTTCCAGCTTATCTGCCGTATTTACCGCAAACACACTATACACAGTATCAGCATCAAGCTTTGTTCCGGAAAGATCCAGAACCTGCTTTCCATCTGGGGTTCTAATCTCCAAGTTGTACGTTCCTGGCTCAAGCTCCTGATAAACGGAAATGTCTTTAAAAGAAAGGTCACTGAATACTGTATCTCCCTTAATGACGCCAACATCCACTGTTGGGGCATCTGGGGAAAGGTGACCAACGCGCGTGTATGCTTTACCTTTTGGTGCTTCTCTTTCATCTTCCACAGCAATCAATTCAAGGTTTGCAAGTTTATTGACGGCTGCCACTGTGTAAGATTTGCCGCCTTCCACTTCAAGCTGTTGCGCAATCACTGCCTTGTCTTTTTTACCTGCAGGATAGACTTCAACTTTATGCGGTCCAGCAGAAAGGAATAGATAGTCAGTTGCATCTTTGAACTTCGCACCCTCCACCGCGGCATTTCCATCTACGTAGATGTCTACAGCCGGCGCATCAGGGGATGCATGCAGGATGCGGACTTGTGCCTCATCCTTATTTCCTGTATTGGCTTCTGCCAAGTTGATTGCTCCTCCAAGGACAAACAACAATACTGTTAAAACGCTTAAGATCTTCTTCATTTTAAGTCTCCTTTACCTTACTTTTTTTGAACACATTGTTAGTATGAAATTTTTCGCTTAGAATATGTAAAATAATAGTAATTAATTGTTATTTTTTGAGGAGATGTAGGATATTTGGGTTAGAGCTCTTATTGATGAAGGGCGAGTTGATGCGGAAATAAGCCGAGTTCGTGCCAAAATGGGACAAGTTCATGCCAGACACCCCTGAAAAGCATTTTGGAACCGGACCCAATCATTCTCCCACTCATACAAAAAAAGCTGACACCCAATGGGCATCAGCTTTCCTTCTAATATAAAAATTATAAAGTTTCAGAAGTTGTTTTTGCTTGTAAGTGAAGCAATAGGTA
Source organism: Sutcliffiella horikoshii (assembly GCF_021991925.1). Lineage (GTDB taxonomy): Bacteria > Bacillota > Bacilli > Bacillales > Bacillaceae_I > Sutcliffiella_A > Sutcliffiella_A horikoshii_F. The sequence goes on from NZ_RXZI01000009.1 coordinate 105,070, forward strand.
GTCAGGACCGCCCGCTTTGGAGTCTGTTCCAGACATGTTGAATCCGCCGAATGGTTGGTATCCAACGATTGCACCTGTGCATCCACGGTTGAAGTAAAGGTTACCAACGTGGAAGTCTTCACGTGCTTGCTCGATTTTTTCGCGGTTGTTTGTGATAACCGCTCCAGTCAAGCCGTATTCTGTGTTGTTTGCAATCTCAAGCGCATGATTGTAGTCTTTTGCTTTTGCGAATGCTACAACCGGTCCGAAGATCTCTTCTTTCATCAGGCGAGCTTCTGGATCTACGTCCGCAACGATTGTTGGCTGAACGAAGAATCCTTTGGAGTTGTCTCCTTCTCCACCTGCAAGGATGCGTCCTTCTTCTTTTCCAATTCCAACATATTTCATTACTTTATCAAATGCAGCTTGGTCGATAACAGGTCCCATGTAGTTGGATTGATCTGTTGGGTCGCCAACTGTCAATTCTTTTGTCAGTTCTACTGCACGGTTCAATACTTGGTCATACACATCTTCCACGATTACCGCACGGGAGCACGCAGAACATTTTTGACCGGAGAAACCGAATGCAGATTTTACGATGGATTGTGCTGCCAACTCAAGGTCGCCCTCGCTGTCTACCACAATCGTATCTTTCCCACCCATTTCAGCGATGACACGCTTCAGCCAGATTTGGCCAGGGTTCACTTTAGAAGCACGCTCATAGATACGTAGACCAACGTCACGAGATCCTGTGAACGAGATGAAACGAGTGCGTGGGTGGTCTACTAGATAGTCCCCAACTTCTGCACCGCTACCTGGTACGAAGTTAAGTACGCCAGCAGGCAGGCCAGCCTCTTCCATTACTTCTACAAACTTAGCCGCAACAACAGGAGTTGTGGATGCAGGCTTCAATAGTACTGTGTTACCCGTTACAATCGCCGCTACTGCCGTACCAGCCATGATTGCAAATGGGAAGTTCCAAGGGGAGATAATTACACCTACACCTAGTGGAATATAGTTATAACGGTTGTATTCGCCTACGCGGCTCTCTAAAGGCATACCGTCTTTCAATTTAAGCATTTGACGCGCATAGTACTCAAGGAAATCAATTGCTTCCGCTGTATCCGCATCCGCTTCATTCCAAGGTTTCCCCGCTTCTTTTGTTAAAAGTGCAGAGAATTCGTGCTTACGACGGCGAATGATTGCTGCCGCACGGAACAAGATGTCTGCTCTTACTTCAGGCTTCACTTTACGCCACGTTTTGAACGTTTCGTCAGCAACTTGCATAGCTTTCTCAGCCAAGTCACGATCCGCCTTTGACACACGACCAACAACCTCTTCTTTATTTGAAGGGTTCACGGATACGATTTTATCTTCCGTCGTAACACGCTCTCCACCAATAATTAAGTCGTAATCTTGTCCTAAATAAGAGTTCACTAGTTTCAAGCCTTCAAGATAAGCTTGTTTGTTTTCCTCATTAGTGAAATCAGTAAATGGTTCATGTTTGTAAGGTAATACCATTACATTCGCCCTCCTTTGCATTCTAAAGCGCTTGCATACAATTCTCATTCTACCTTATCATTACTAGTCTTTCAAATATTGTTTATATTCTCATAGGAAGAAAAATCTGGAGGCGTTGGAATAGCGCGTCAGAAGTGGGGCGGGGCATGTCTTTGACTGCTTTTTTGCAAAAGTTACAATGAGGTCTGTAAAAGTCACAATAACCTTTGGAAATGTCGCAATAACTTGCGAAAAAGTCACAATAACCCCTGAAAAAGTCACAATAACCCCAAAAGTAGTCACAATCCCCCCTCCATCCCCCCGTCCACACACAAAAAAACCCACTATTCCAAAGAATAGTAGGCACAAAATATTAGTAGATATGAACAAACGGTTTTTCCGCTCCGGCATCCCTTACAATCAACGCTTCTTGACCACTTATGGAAGAAATCGATACTTGTAGATTCATATAGTTCGGGAAGTGTTCCACCAACAACCCCGTCACATATTGAGTGAATCCGATCAACTCCGCTTTACCGTTGAATTCCATATTCACTTCAATGGAAAGCTGCTGAATTTCGCCGTCACTGTAATAACCCTTGCCGATGACACCTGTATGATTAGGAAAATAATCATCGATATCCAGCTTGAAATTTTCAAAGCGTACCGCGTCATCACGGTATAGTTCTGTTGTTTTGCTGTGTGGGAAAAGGTGATATTCCTCATTCACGCTATCCCATTTTCCGATGGTGTTATTGCCAGAAGCGACATTCGCTTTGGCAATGAAGCTACCAGGCACTACGGAATTGGCAGGACTTTGCTTATACAATCCGACGATGATCGGAACATTTTGCAGTCCTTCCATTGTGCGGACCCTTTTGATTACCTCTTCGGCAATTTTCTTACCTTCCGCTTCCAACTCTTCGGCATCGATAGTATACTCTCGAGGATATCCTCCTTCAGAATCTGATAGGTTGTAATAGTGGACAGAGTTAAGCGCGATCCCAATGGAGACACCGCCAAGTTCCACCTGATCTTCCCCTTTTCTGATCAGGTAATTTTGCTCTTGAATATGAGCAAGGTAAATTGGGCTGTTTTCATTGGTTTCTTCCGTATCTTTCCCACGTACCAATGGCGGGTTCAGACCTAAACCGTCCTCGCCAGTCTTACGCTTCAACCATTCAGAAATGGTCCCGCGCTTAATATACTGCCCTTCCTGATACAAATAACTGTCTGAAGGGAATACCTCCTGGGCCATGCGCATCAATCCGGTTTCCATTTCTTCCACATCGACCCGGCTGTTTAGGCGCGGGGCGATTTGGCCGCGGGTTTCCCCGGGCTTATAGGGAAGGATGGTTTGGTAATAGTCATCTGATATTTTATACCGTGGAACAATGGCTTGTTCCGTATTTTCTTGCTGCGCTGGATCTTGTACCACTTCTTCCTGCTTCTCGAAGCCAGGCACACATCCGGTGGCAAAAAGAGAAACAACAAGGAGCAACGACAAAAACCTTTTCACTTCCAACACCTCTTATGATTGTATTTCCTTAAGCATTTGTGCTTCATTCCAAACTTCTATCCCAAGCTCCTGCGCTTTCGTAAGCTTAGAGCCCGCCTCTTCCCCGGCAATGACGAGATGGGTGTTTTTGCTGACACTTCCGGTCACTTTTCCGCCAAGCTGTTCTATGGCTGCTTTCGCATCATTTCGGGACATTTCTTCCAGCTTTCCTGTCAGGACGATCGTTTTTCCTGCAAAATAGGAATCTACATCTTCCGCGCTCACAGGTTTTGGTCCTTTATACGCCATGTTGACACCTAGTTCTTTCAGCTCTGTAAGTAGTTCTGACACTTCAGGCTGTTCAAAATAGGTCACAATGGAGTCAGCCATCTTATCGCCGATTTCGTGGATGGCAGTCAGCTCATCCTTCGTCAAGCTTGCAAGTCTGTCCATATGGTCAAATTCCTGCGCCAATGTTTTGGCAGCTTTGGCTCCGACCAGACGGATTCCAAGACCGAACAGAAGGCGTTCAAGCGAGTTGTCCTTCGTCTTTTCGATCGCTGAAATCAAGTTGTCCGCAGACTTCTCGCCCATCCGCTCCAGCTCCAGAAGCTGTTCTTTTGTCAATTTATAAAGATCTGCCACGTCCTCGATCAGGTTCTCGCGGAAAAGCTGGGCAATCACCTTTTCGCCAAGACCATCAATGTTCATGGCGTTACGGGATACGAAATGGATCAATCCCTCTCGAATTTGTGCCGGACACTTCGGGTTGATGCAGCGCAATGCCACTTCCCCTTCAATGCGGACAAGCTCGCTTTCACATTCCGGGCAGTGTGTTGGCATCGCAAAATCTCGCTCTTCGCCAGTTCGCTGCTCTACGAGTACATTCACCACTTCCGGGATGATGTCCCCTGCCTTTTTGACGATGACGGTATCTCCAAGCTTGATGTCCTTTTCACGGATGAGGTCTTCATTATGTAGGGACGCCCGTTGGACCGTCGTACCTGCTACACGCACCGGTTCGAGGATGGCAGTTGGTGTGACAACACCTGTACGGCCGATATTTAGTTCGATATCAAGTAGTTTCGTGGTCACTTCCTCAGCAGGGAACTTGTACGCAATAGCCCATCTTGGACTTTTAGCGGTAAAACCAAGCTGTTCCTGATGCTCGGTGTTGTCCACTTTAATGACGATACCGTCTATATCATACGACAGATCCGGGCGTTTTGTGTGCCAAGCTGTGACATATTCCAAAACTTCTTCGATGGAAGTGCAAATTTTTCTTTCCGTATTTGTTTTAAAGCCGAGTTTATCCAGGTAATCCAAGGCCTCACTGTGGGAATCCACCCCTGTCTCACCGGCGTCGGCAAGGCTGTAGACATACACGGACAGGTTACGGGATGCAGCAATTTTTGGATCGAGCTGGCGTAAAGATCCTGCCGCCGCGTTACGCGGGTTGGCAAATGGTTCTTCTTCGCGCTCCATTTTCGCCGCATTGAGCTTTTCAAAAGAGTTCTTTGGCATATATGCTTCTCCGCGGACCTCCATCGTCACCGGCTCTTTTAAACGCAACGGGATCGATTTGATCGTTTTGAGGTTCATGGTGATATCCTCACCTGTCGTTCCATCCCCACGGGTCGCTCCAAGAACGAAAAGGCCATCCTCATAGCGCAAGGACACGGCAAGACCGTCAATTTTCAGTTCGCACACATATGTTACCTCATCGCCGACAGCCTGTTTGACCCGGCGGTCGAAATCACGGAGGTCGTCCTCGTTGAAGGCATTGCCAAGGCTGAGCATCGGGGTGCGGTGCTCGACCTTGTTGAACATCTCAAGAATATTTCCTCCCACACGCTGGGTCGGGGAGTCCGAGGTTTGCAGCTCGGGATAATCCTTCTCTAGCGTCAGCAGCTCCTGTAAAAGGGAGTCGTATTCGGCATCTGAAACGGACGGTTTGTCCAGTACATGATATTCGTAGTTATATTGGTTCAGCACATCATGCAGCTCGCGAACCCGTTTTTCAGCTTGTTCTTTTTCCATGCAATGTCGTCCTTTCTTTTTTGGCGGTTTTCATCTATTGTTGAACCTTCGTCACCGGCGCAAATTTCGCTAGGAGGCGTTTGATGCCTGTCGGGCTTGGGAACGCGATGTCGAGTTCCTTGCTGTCGCCGTCACCTTTTACGCTGACAACGGTGCCGACTCCCCATTTTTTATGTTCCGCTTTGTCCCCTACCATCCAGTCCAGGCTTTCTCCACCTGTTGCGGTAAGGCCGCGGGATGGTGCTGTCGTACGGCGTGCGGTTTGGGAAGCTGGAGCTGCAGCCCGTCCTCTTCCTGTTGCTCCTCCTCCAAAAGTAGAACCTCCAAAGCTTGAGCCACGTCCACCGCCGAATGGCGTTGGTCTTGATGCTGCTTCTTTTGGCTCTGGACTTTCCAACAATTCTTCCGGTATCTCTTTTATAAATCGGGAAGGCGGGTTGATATTCGTGCGACCAAACAGGGTACGCATCTGGGCATTTGTGATGAACAGTTGCTCTTCGGCACGCGTGATACCCACATAAGCAAGGCGTCGTTCTTCTTCCATCTCCGCTTCTTCAAACAGCGAACGGCTATGAGGGAATACCCCTTCCTCCATTCCAATTAAGAATACAACCGGGAATTCCAGTCCTTTTGCAGCATGCAGGGTCATTAAAATAACGCCTTCCTGCTGTGCTGGATCTTCCTCGTCCAATTTATCAATATCCGCAACAAGCGCAAGGTCTGTAAGGAATGCAACCAAGCTCTTGTCATCATATTTTTCTTCAAAGTTTTTCGTAACAGAAAGGAACTCATCGATGTTTTCCAGTCTGCTTTGGGACTCAATCGTTTTATCGGCTTTCAGCATTTCGCGATAGCCCGATTTTTCAAGTACCTCTTCCACAAGTTCCGTTACGGAGATATACTCTTGCATTTGCACATAGCCTTCAATCAATGAGCGGAATTCTTTCAATTGGGAAGTAGCACGGCCACTGACACCAATCAGGTCCACTTCTGCAAGAGCAGTGTAAATGGAGATATCATGCTGTGTAGCGTAATTGGCAATCTTATCAACGGTCGTTGCCCCGATACCGCGTTTTGGTACGTTAACGATTCGCTGCAAGCTGATATCGTCATCAGGATTGGCAATCAGGCGAAGGTAAGCAAGGATGTCCTTGATTTCTTTTCTGTCGTAGAACTTGGTTCCGCCGACGATCGTGTAGTTGATGTTGGACATGAGGAGCATTTCCTCCATTACACGGGATTGGGCGTTTGTACGGTAGAGAATCGCAAAGTCCCCAAGTGTTCGTGTTGGGTCTTGTCGCATCAATTCACGCATTTTCCCGACCACAAACTGCGCTTCCGATTTTTCGGAATCTGCTTGATAATGGATGATTTTTTGCCCTTCGTCATTTTCCGTCCATAGGTTCTTCTTTTTTCGGCCGATGTTGTTGTCTATCACACGGTTTGCCGCTTCTAAAATACGTTTGGTAGAACGGTAATTCTGTTCAAGCAGCACGACTTCCGCATTCGGATAGTCTTTTTCAAAGGAAAGGATATTCGCGATATCCGCCCCGCGCCAGCGATAGATGGACTGATCGGAATCCCCTACCACACAAAGGTTTTTCAGGCGATCCGCTAAAAGATTAACCAATGTATATTGCGCTCTGTTCGTGTCCTGATACTCGTCCACGTGGATGTATTGGAACTTGCGCTGGTAGTACTCCAGCACTTCCGGCACACGCTTGAACAAATGGATGGTCGTCATGATCAGATCGTCAAAATCAAGCGCCTGGTTCTTTTTCAGCCTCTTTTGGTAGTCTGTATAGATTTCCGCTACCTGCTGCTCGTATGGCCCAAGGGGCTGTTTTGCGTATTGCTCCGGGTTCATCAGTTCATTTTTTGCAGAACTGATGGTTCCTAGGATGGTTCTCGGTTCAAACTTCTTTGGATCAATATTGCGGTCTTTTAAAATATTCTTGATGACAGACAGCTGATCGGTTGTATCAAGGATGGTAAAATTGCGGTTAATTCCGATGCGGTCAATGTCACGACGCAAGATTCGCACACACATGGAGTGGAATGTGGAGATCCAGATGTCTTCTGCAGCAGGTCCAAGCAGCTTTTCCACACGTTCTTTCATTTCACGGGCCGCTTTGTTTGTAAAGGTGATCGCAAGGATATTCCATGGCGCGACTTGTTTTTCGGTCATCAGGTAGGCGATTCGATGCGTGAGCACCTTTGTTTTTCCACTTCCCGCTCCGGCCATGATAAGTAAAGGTCCGTCCGTTTTTTTCACTGCTTCTTTTTGCATGGGGTTCAGTCCCTCAAGAAGCCTTTGACTTAAATATTGCATATTTTTTCACCGTCCCAACAAACATATGTTCTTATTTTCTATCATACTAAAATGTTGTTTGAATTACTATTTATTTTAGAAGTTTTGGTAATTGTCGCTGACACCGCTGTTGATTTCCGCAAATGGCTTCGCTTTCCGCGGGGCGACCTTGATCCTCCTCGGCTGTGCCTGCGGGGTCTCAACATTGTCGCTACTCCCCCGCTGGAGTCTACGCCATTTGCTCCAATCAACAGCTAGAATACTTTTCTATAATTTAGCTCTCGTTCTTCACAGCGTCCACTGTCTTCAATGCTTCTTTTAGATTATCATACACAGCGTTTCCGACGACGACGGTATCGGCGTGGGCTGCCATTTCTTTTGCGCGTTCGGCTGTGGAGATGCCGCCACCGTAAAAGAGCTGTGTTTTTTCTAGCGTTTGTTTGGCCGCCTGGACCATTTCCACGTCCCCATACGTACCACTATATTCTAAGTAAAAGATAGGCAGATTAAACATTTTCTCCGCCAGTCTTGCATAGGCGATGACATCTTCCCTATCAAGTTCTGTCTTTGCCTCTGTCAGTTTGGCAGCCTTACAGTCGGCGTTGAGGATACAGTACCCTTCTGCCACGATCTCCTCCCAGTTCATGATGTCGCCATACTCTTTTAGCGCTTCTATGTGAAGGTCTGTGACCCATTCTGTCTTTCTGCTGTTCAACACACTTGGGATAAAATAAAAATCGAATCCCGGTGTGACCGATTCAATGGTGGAAACCTCCAATGCACATGGCAACGAATACCTTCTCACCCTGCTCATCAGGCTCAGCACATTATCAAGTGTGACCCCGTCCGTACCGCCGACAAGGATGGCATCTGTACCGGATTCGCACACAAGCTCTAAATCTTCGTCCGATATCTCTTTGTTTGGATCCAATTTAAAAACGTGCTTCCACTCACGTATTTCCATTAACAATGCAAACGTCCCCCATTCTAAATTTCCATTCCCTTATTATATCAAAATCTGAGGCAATACGAAAAAGGGAAAGGGAGATTGTCGACTGGAAGTTACGTCCTTTTCCGATAGACCAAAAGTTATATTTTGCAGCTGCACTGTTATTCCTTCTATATAGCGGGTAAATAGTTAATAACATCTTGAGGAGTACTTAGGAAAATAGTTGCCTTTTCATAGATAGATGCATATCACGATTGTTCCAAAATATGATGTGGTAAGGAGGTGTCCAACATGCCTATGTGGCTATGGTTTGTTATTGGCTTCGCTATTCTATTGGCGTTCGGTGCGCTTGTGGATTATTTCGGAAAAAGAAGAAGGAGAACAACCGACCCTGCAGCATCAACGAAAACAGTCGACCAAGTAAAATCAAACCAGGAGACGTTTTATCGGTGATTTATTGTGGAAAGTTTATTATAATTCGTGAAAAAGGTGGCCCGCTACACTTCCAGCGGACCACCTTTTCACTTATACTTCTTCTGTTTTCTTTTCTTCTGCAATACGCTCAAGCGCCATTTCGTAGGCGTCATTTCCGTAGTTCAGGCAGCGCTTCACACGGGAGATCGTTGCTGTACTTGCACCTGTTTCGGTTTCGATCTTATGGTAAGTGAAACCTTCTCTCAGCATTCTTGCCACCTCAAGGCGTTGTGCCAAAGATTGAATTTCGTTGATGGTACAAAGATCATCGAAAAAGCGATAGCATTCTTCCATATCTTTTAAGGAAAGAATGGATTCGAAAAGTTGATCGAGTTCTTTTCCACGTAGTTTATTGATTTGCATGATTGATTTCTCCTTTGCTTAATAAGACTAGTATGAGACGATTTGTAAGTCTGGAACGACCTGAATCCATGTTTTCCCCGGAGCGAGCGGAACCTGTTCGTCATTGGCAAAGGGAAGAATTTTTCCATCCACCGATCTCCACTCCACATCAAAGCGTACTCCGTTTTGGATCAGCACCCCGTTTCCACCGGATGTAATATCGATTTCTTTTCTGCCCTGGTCATCTATCACGATATGAGGGGTTTCCACAATGAAAACGTTATGGGCGATAATCTCTTCCATCGTTTCAAGATCCGTAAGTTTCTCGCCTGCACTATAACGGACATATGCATTTCTTGTTTCATCATATTTATAGTCAACTTGTGTGGTTTTTCTTGATGAGTATTCTATTGTTACTTGTTCAGCTGCCGTTCCATCAAGTTCGTTGGTTTGACCTTCCTTTAAGAATGTAAAGGAAGGGACCTCTGCTTGTAAAGGATAATTCAGCAGATCTGCACCTTTTTTAATATTTTCAGAGGTGATGTAGGAGTTATGCGGCGCTTTTCGGAAGCTTGCGCGTTTGAAAAGCGACCCATCATAGGCCAAACCATTGATCCCATCCACTTCTTTATTCTCTATTTTCTCTCTTGCTGCTGGACTCCAGCCGTGGAACACGTAAAGGGCATCATAGCCTTTTGTCAAATCCACAAAATAATCCCTTGCACTTCTTACAGGTCCCACCGTATCGGGCATTTCACTGTGGAAAATGGCCAGAAATCTTGTAATATCCCCCTCTGCAAGCACTTCATACACAATATCGGCTTTGTGAAGACCTGATTGTGGACGTGCCTTCGCATCGTTATTGACCATGACGGCAACAGGACGTGCTTCGACTTTCTCTTCCACTGCTTCTCCTGTCAGTGGAGCGGTTTCGAGTGGTTCAGAAACCTCTGTCGCCACTTTTTCTTCCTCTTGGACCACTTGCTTATTATCTTCCTGCGGCTCTTTTGCTGTATCAACATCGGAATTACCTGATTGACAGCCTGCTAATAGAAGCATGAAAACTGTCCCGATCAGGGCTAACTTGTTCCTACTCATCTTTTTAAAATACACAACCTTTGATCAAATTCATTTACTTTTACATTTTAACGCATTATTGACGGAAAGAGTACCGTTTTATTCATCACATCGTATATTCCTCTAGGTGTTATTCTAATATAAGGAAGATGTGTAGAGGACAAAAACAGTAATGTATAGATAGGATCGTTGAAGCCATAGCCTCTTGCAAACAGCTGATTTCTTAGTTCCGTTTCCTGCTTCATCAGACCCTCCATGTCACAGTTGGACATGCCTCCTGCAAGTGGTAGCGGGATATCGCAAATGATTTCCCCGTCCTCGACAAGCACCATTCCTCCGCCAAGCTCCTTCATCTGTTTAAAAGCCTTCAACATCGCTTCCTTGTCCTTTCCGATCAGAACAATGTCGCCTGTGTTTGAATACGAACTCGCAAATCCTTGCACATGCGTGCCGAAGCCTTTGATGATCGTATTCACACGCCAATTTCCAGCCCGGTCGATGAGCATGAGGAACGACTCATCATGCCTGGTTGATAGACGGTCCCCTGAAACATCTACCGAGATAGTATATGGTTTGATGATGACTTCGTTGACCATTTCCATCCCTAATGCCATGGAAAATTGCAGGTCATCGATGGAAAGTTCCCAGTCTAGTTTAAGCGGCTCAAGCCCTAGGGAATTCCAATCTTGTTCCGGGAATGCGGACGGATTTGCCGTATTCTCCTTTGTTACCCAAATCCCTTTGGATAGGACAGACACCGGTGTCGGCTCCTCCTTAGCCTTCAGGAAATTGATGTTGGCTATTCGCCCCGGTGCGATGCTCCCGTGAAGCGAGTCGATCGAGAAGTGCCTTGCCGCATTATAGGAAGCCATCCTGTATGCTTCGATGGGCGGAACTCCCTTATCAAGGGCGATCGCGATGGTCCGGTCGATGACACCGCTTTCATAAAAGCTTGGAGTCGAACCATCAGTATTGAAAAATGTTTGATCATAATAATGGACACCAGAAGCCTCTAACTCTTCCAGTATTAATGGAAGGTCTGGCCTGATGGATGAATAGCGGAGAGAGGCATGGTAGCCTTGGGAGATCCGCTTGATGACATCCGCTCCATTCATCGCCTCATGATCGCTATGGATACCAAGCAGCTGCATTTTCATCAACGTCTTTTCCGATGCCCCTGGAAAATGACCTTCCACCGGCTTTCTTCGTGCTTTTGCCTCTTGGACCCATTGCAGGATCATGTCGTCGCCCGCCATCAACTTCGGCCAGCTTGTCAGTTCGCCTCCCTGCATCACGAGAGGATGATCCAACCAACTTTTCATATTCGGATTGGAAAAGATCTGCTCCTCATTCTTGATTTCGGTCTGGGCATCAAATCGGCACCACCAATACATGGTAGCAGCGGATTTATTCATTTTTTCAATAAAAGTAAACGCTTTCTTTTTTGTCATCTGCAAAGTAAGCATTAAATTATCATTAACGAATGTCGTTGTTCCCAATTTCGATGCATATTGCGCAAAGGAAAGGGGATTATAAAGTTGAAACGGATGTACATGAGGCTCTATATATCCTGGCACCAGGTAGAACGACTCACAATTGACTACTTCCGTATTTTTTGTGTTTGCAGGAAGCTCGTCGCCTACATAGACGATTCGGTCTTCATGGATCCAGATATTCGCTGTCATCCAAGTCTTCAATTGCACATTAAGGTATGTGGCATTGGTAAGGAGAATGGTCGGTGCTTTCTTTCCGTCAATCACCGAAACCTGTTCCCGAATTTTTTTGCTTTTCCATCTATATGCTTGTTCATGCATGCTCATCACCCACTCTTTGTGAGATTGTATCAGTTTAAGGTTTTGTCGCGAAAATTATTGTGATATAACCTCTTTTTACCATGTTACCATAACAAAGTTTTGCTTGCATTATCGTTCTTGATAATTATGTGAAAATTTTATCAACTTAAGGACGAGTATCTAAATAATTTGGAGGGATTCATTATGAAGGTTAAACCGAATATCAGCATCATCAATGCCATGATCCGTATCACAGCAGGTTTTGCAACATTGGCCTGGATCACTAGCAAAATGGTCCGTCGTCCACACCGCGACTCCTACAAGTTTGTTGCGCTCCTTGCAGGAATGAAAATCGCCGAAGGCATCCTGCGCTACTGCCCGATGACACAAGGCTTCGAACGCTTGCAAGAATACCGCAACGACCACAACAGCGAAAACAACCACTACAACTTCGACTTCGACGACTTCGAAGTCAAAGCAGGCAGCACGGACAGTGGCGCTGATTCTTTTAATCCGTCTTAAGAAAATAAAAAGAGGAAAAAAACACCTTTGGGGGTCAGACCCCCAAAGGATTTTGTTCCCTCAGGTAGAATTATATAAGGAGGTATGAAAAATGCTTGAGTATTTAACGGATATGTCGTTTGTGTTGGCGACGATCATTGGTGGGATTGTTGCCATTTTGTATGTGTTTGTTAAGAGGAAACGCCGGACGCAATAGCTTTGTTGGCGATGTCACTCCGGTAGAAAAGGTTGTCACACTTCACTTTACTCAGTTCTTCATAGGCAGCTTTTTGAGCTTTTTCGAGGCTGTCGCTTTGTGCCGCAACCAACAGTACGCGGCCACCGTTTGTCAATAGCTTACCATCCTGTCCTTCTGTACCGGCATGGAAGACAAGACCTTCCCCTATTAGATCTGCCCCTTCAATGACCGCTCCATTTTCATAGGCTTCTGGATACCCAATGGATGCCATCACGACTCCGACCACCGATTTTTCCGACCACTTAAGCTCCAACTCTTCACCACGAAGGACACCTGTCAGCACTTCGGCCAAGTCCGATTCCAATCTAGGCAACACTACTTGCGTCTCTGGGTCTCCAAAGCGCGCATTGAACTCGATTACCTTTGGCCCTTGCTTTGTCAGGATCAAGCCAGCATATAAGATACCGACGAAAGGGCGACCTTCCTTGACCAATGCTTTTGCCGTCGGAAGCAACACCGTCTCCAACGCTTCTTCGACTACGCGATTTGAGATCTGAGGTACAGGTGAGTAAGCTCCCATTCCCCCTGTGTTCGGTCCTTTGTCCCCATCATACGCACGCTTATGATCCTGGGCGATGACCATAGGATACACTTTTTCTCCGTTGACAAAAGCCATGAATGAGAACTCCTCCCCATCAAGGAACTCCTCTACGACAAGCTTAGAGGAAGCTTCCCCAAACTTGGATTCCGCCATCATTTCATACACCGCATCCAATGCTTCTTCATCTGTCATGGCTACCACAACACCTTTACCAGCAGCTAGACCATCCGCCTTCAGCACGATCGGTGCACCCTTACTTTCAATGTATGCTCTTGCTTCCTCGTAATCTGTGAACGTTTCATAGCCAGCTGTTGGGATGCCGTATTTCTTCATTAGATCTTTGGCAAAGCCTTTGCTTCCTTCAATGAGCGCTGCAGCTTTGGTTGGACCGAATACTTGGAGACCCGCCGCCTGGAATGCATCGACGATTCCATTCAATAGAGGTACTTCCGGTCCCACCATGGTCAGGTCGATATTGTTTTCTTTTGCAAAATGGACGAGAGCATCCGTGTCGGATTCTTGGATCGGTACAAGGTTACCAATTGCTTGCATGCCGACATTCCCTGGAGCGATGAAGATTTCTGATACGGATGGGCTTTGGGCGAATTTCCAGGCGATGGCGTGTTCGCGGCCGCCTTTTCCGATTACCAATACTTTCATGAGTTTTCCTCCTGACGTGTTGTGGGGTATGAATTTGTATTATAAAAACTACCTTGGGATCGCGCTAACCTCCTGTTTCCTTTCGTTCCAGGTGTTCGCTTTCCGCGGGGCGGTGCTTGAGCCTCCTCGCTGCGCTGTGGGGTCTCAAGTCTACCGCTACCTCCCGCCGGAGTCTCTCACCTTGCACTTCAGTCAACAGGGGAAATCTGGTTAATCACGAGCTTATCTCATTTTCACATACAGAATGTCCCTTAGTGCTTAAAGTGTCTCATGCCCGTGAATACCATGGTGATGCCGTATTCGTCGGCTTTTTTGATGGAGTCTTCGTCTTTGATGGAACCGCCTGGCTGGATGATGGCTGTCACGCCGGCTTTTGCGGCTGCTTCGACTGTGTCGTTCATCGGGAAGAATGCATCAGATCCAAGTGCGGAACCGACCGCTTTTTCTCCTGCCTGCTCAATGGCGATTTTCGCCGCACCGACACGGTTCATCTGTCCTGCCCCGACGCCGACCGTCTGACTGTCTTTCGCAAGAACGATCGCATTGGATTTCACATGCTTCACGACTTTCCAAGCAAGCTTCAGGTCCGCCCACTCCTGTTCTGTCGGCTCACGCTTTGTTGGAACGGTAACCTTCGCATCTTCCAAGCCAAACTGATCCTCATCCTGCACCAAAAGTCCTCCGCGAACGGAAACCATGCGGGATTGCAAATCATCTTGGCCATTCATGTCGACCACTAACAGTCGGATGTTCTTTTTCTGCTTCAATACGGTCAAAGCGTCCTCACTGAAGGATGGCGCGATGACGATTTCTAAAAATAGTTCGTGCAATAGCTCTGCCGTTTCTTTATCCACTTCCGTGTTGAAAGCGATGATACCGCCGAAAATGGAGACCGGATCTGCTTCATACGCTCGGCGGTATGCTTCCACCGTTGTCGCACCAGTACCTACACCGCACGGGTTCATATGTTTTACAGCCACTACAGCAGGGTCTTTGAACTCTTTTACAATTTGCAGGGCAGTGTCTGCATCATTGATGTTGTTGTAGGATAATTCTTTTCCGTGAAGCTGCTCAGCTGATGCAATCGAGAATTCGGATGCTAATGGTGCCTCGTAGAATGCCGCTTGTTGGTGCGGATTCTCTCCATAACGAAGGCCCTGTTTTTTCTCAAACGTTACCGTCAGTGATTCAGGGTGTTTCTCTTCCACCGCTTCTGTCAAATAGTTGGAGATCATCGCGTCATATGCCGCTGTATGACGGAACACTTTTGCTGCAAGGCGACGGCGAGTTGCAACTTCCACCTTCCCGCTTTCTTTTAGCTCGGCGATTACTCCTTCATAGTCTGTAGGATCCACGAGCACCGCAACATCCTTATGGTTTTTTGCTGCCGCACGAAGCATCGTCGGACCGCCGATGTCGATGTTTTCGATGGCGTCTTCAAATGTGGAATCCGCTTTGGAGATCGTTTCTTTGAACGGGTAGAGGTTCACCACGACCAAGTCGATCGGTGTAATTCCGTGCTCCTCTAATTGTGCTTGATGGCTTTCGTTGTCACGCATTGCCAATAATCCCCCGTGAATCATCGGGTGTAAGGTTTTTACGCGGCCATCCAGGATTTCCGGGAATCCAGTAACCTCAGAAATGCCGATCACCTTCACACCATTTTCCTGCAACACTTTTTTGGTGCCGCCGGTGGAAATGACCTCCACTCCCAGGTCCACTAATTGTTGTACAAATGGGACGATGCCCTCTTTATTGGAAACACTCACTAATGCTCTCATCGTATCGTTGCCTCTCCTTTAACTGAAAAAAGTTGTTGTAAGGTTTTTGGGTAAAATGTATGTTCCACTTGATGGATTTTCTTTTCTAATGTTTCTCGGGTGTCGTCCGCTTCGACCTCGATCCCCTGTTGGGCGATGATCGGACCGGTGTCCATGCCTTCATCGACAAAATGGATCGTCACCCCTGTCAGTTTAACACCATACAGGAGCGCTTGACCAACCGCATCAAGGCCAGGGAATGCCGGCAAAAGGGATGGATGGATGTTGACGATCCTGCCTTTATACGCACTCAACAAAGTCGGGCCAATCAGGCGCATATAGCCTGCTAAGACGATAAAATCGACTTCATATCTATTTAGCTCCTGAAGGATGTGCGCTTCAAACTCCCCTTTATCCTTGTAACTTTTTGGTGCAAATGCAAAATAAGGAATGTCTGCTGCCGTCGCACGTTCTACCACGTACGCCCCGGGCCTGTCACAGACAAGCAGTGCAGGAGTGGCATCCAGTTCTCCAGCTCGACAAGCATCCGTTAACGCTTGAAAATTAGAACCGCTCCCTGATGCGAAAATAGCGATTCTCGTTGTCATCGGATTTCTCCT
Organism: Sutcliffiella horikoshii; assembly: GCF_021991925.1. Classification (GTDB taxonomy): domain Bacteria; phylum Bacillota; class Bacilli; order Bacillales; family Bacillaceae_I; genus Sutcliffiella_A; species Sutcliffiella_A horikoshii_F. The sequence goes on from NZ_RXZI01000009.1 coordinate 121,374, forward strand.
CCGCCAAACGTGATTCCTTCTCCCTCTTTGACGCGGCCAATCAGGTAAGCCTTCTCCCCGTTCGCTTCCAGGATACGTACCACTTCCGGTAATATCTCTTCGTTGATTGCAAGCACCATGCCGATACCCATGTTGAAAATATTGAACATTTCCTTGCGGTTCAGCTCGCCCACCTCTTGCAAAAGATCAAAGATCGGCGGGATCGGCCATGTCCCATAATCCACTTCCGCTTGCAGGCCTTCTGGAAGCATGCGCGGGATATTTTCGATAAATCCGCCGCCAGTGATATGGGCCATTCCGTTGATGTCGAATTTTTTTAGAACTTCAAGGATTGGTTTTACATAGATTTTCGTCGGAGTCAGAAGCTCTTCGCCAAGTGTGCGGCCTAATCCTTCGTACTTCGTGTCCAAGTCGAGTTTCCCTTTTTCAAATACAATTTTTCGTACTAAAGAATAGCCGTTGCTGTGGATCCCGCTTGAGCTCAGTCCGATCAGCACGTTTCCTGGTTCTATTTTGGAGCCATTGATCAGGCGCTCTTTTTCTACCACACCGACCGTAAATCCAGCCAGGTCATACTCTGTGTCGTCGTACATACCAGGCATTTCCGCCGTTTCGCCGCCGACCAATGCACACCCTGCCTGCTCGCAGCCATCCGCGATCCCTTTTACGATGGCCTCGATTCGTTCCGGCACCGCTTTGCCGCATGCAATGTAATCCAGAAAATATAGCGGCTCCGCGCCTTGAACCACGACATCGTTGACACACATCGCAACTGCATCCACCCCGATGGTGTCATGCTTGTCGAGCTGAAAAGCGAGCATCAGTTTCGTCCCGACACCATCCGTACCGGATACGAGCACCGGGTTCTTTACATTCACTGCCGATAAGTCAAACAGGCCTCCAAATCCGCCTAGTCCCCCCATCACCTCAGGCCTCATCGTTCTAGCCACATGCTTTTTCATTCGCGTTACAGCTTCATAGCCCGCTTCTATATCTACACCCGCTTGCTTGTATGCATTTGCCATATGTGTCGTATCTCCCTTCCAATGGAAAAGCGACGAATCTTTGGAATCCCGCCGCTTTTTTGTAAGCTTTCTTTAAAAAAAGTAATTATGTTTGGTTTCTCGATGCATTGAGGGAGACTCCACCAGGGTGTCTCGCTCGAAATTCTGCGTTATTGCAACTATTTTTGGCGTTATTGTGAGTTTTTCACGCGTCATTGTGAGTTTTAGCGGTGTTATTGTGAGTTTTCTGATGCTGATTGTGACTTTTTCAGCCGCTATTGTGACTTTTCCGCTATAAACCTTCTCAACCTAGCACTTCTCATGAGGCAGCACCGTGTCCGGGAAAATTTCCGTCGGGTACTTGCCGGTAAAGCACGCCATACACTGGCCGCGAGTCTCCCCGTCAAACGGGCGATCAATCGCTTCGACCATACCACCAGGGCTCAAAAATGCGAGCGAATCCGCACCGATGATCTCACGCATCTCCTCTACAGAATGGGAAGAGGCAATCAATTCTTCATGCGTAGACGTATCGATCCCGTAAAAACAAGGATTCTTGATCGGCGGTGAACTGATGCGCACATGCACCTCGGTCGCCCCGGCGTCACGAAGCATCTTCACAATTCGTCTGCTCGTAGTCCCACGCACGATGGAGTCATCCACCATCACGACACGTTTGCCTTCCACGACCCCACGGACTGGAGAAAGCTTCATCTTCACACCCTGTTCACGCAATGCTTGGGATGGCTGGATAAATGTACGGCCCACATATCTATTTTTGATCAATCCAAGTTCATAAGGAATCCCGGAGAACTCCGCGTAACCGATGGCCGCTGAGATACTGGAATCCGGCACACCTGTCACCACATCCGCATCCACCGCGGACTCCATCGCCAGCTGCTTGCCAAGGCTTTTACGAGCCGTATGCACGTTGATTCCATCTATGTTGCTGTCAGGTCTCGAAAAATAAATATACTCCATGCTGCACATCGCACGCTGGGTATGCATAGTAAATCGCTCAGAATGCAAGCCCCCATTGTCGATGATCAACAGTTCCCCAGGCTCGATGTCACGGATGAATTCCGCTCCGACCACATCGAACGCACAGGTTTCCGACGCCACCACATAAGCGTCATTCAACTTACCCAATGACAGTGGACGCAAGCCATTCGGATCTAGTGCCACCATCATTTCCGTCTCCGTCATGATTAGAAACGCATAGGCGCCCTTCAGCATCGACAACGCATTTTTCACACGATCCTTCAACAACGTGTAGCCGCTTCTTTTAATAAGATGGGCCAAGACTTCCGTATCAGACGTCGTTTGTAAAATACTCCCCATCGTCTCCAGCTGATGCTTCAACGCATTCGCATTAACCAGATTCCCGTTGTGTGCAAGTGCTAGACTGCCAGTTTGGGAGTGGAACAATAGGGGCTGGACATTTTCATAGCCGCCGCCCCCTGCCGTTGCATAGCGCACATGGCCGATGGCCGCTTTGCCTGCCCCCAACTCTTGCAATCTACCGTTTCCGAACACTTCATTCACAAGGCCTTCCCCTTTAACCGCGACAAGCTTCTCTCCATCTGTTGAAACAATCCCTGCGCCTTCCTGGCCACGGTGCTGCAGGCTATGCAGTCCGTAATAGGTAATCTGGGACGCTTCGGGATGTCCCCAGATCCCGAACACCCCACATTCCTCATTCAAGCCCTTTAGTTCAGCAAGCATGGAATGGCTCCTTTCCAAGCATCGCGAAGGTCGTCCACAGACATATGGATAGCGACTTCACGTGATGCCGATTCGATATGAAGATTGCCAGTGGCCGTCACCGTTCCTACAAAACCGGCATCCGCAACCGCTGCTTCAAATGCCTCTTGATTTTCAGGACGAACCGTTACAACAAAGCGAGATTGGGTTTCACTGAACAGTGCAGACGTCATGTCGCCCTTAAGCGTCACGGAAGCACCAAGTCCGCGAGCGCCCATTGCACTCTCAGCCATAGCCACACCTACTCCACCTTCAGATACATCATGGGCAGATGCCACAAGTCCAGCGCGGATTGCCGCCAACAATTCATCCTGACGTCTAGTTTCCACATCCAAATCAATCGCAGGTGCTTTCCCGAAAATCTTGCCGTACGTCAGCTTCTGCAGCTCACTTCCGCCAAACTCGGAAGCAGTCTCCCCGATCACATAAATCAGATCGCCTTCGTTTTTAAACTCCTGAGTCGTCACATGCTTCAAGTCGTCAATCAATCCGACCATGCCGACTACAGGTGTCGGGTAAACTGCCACGCCATTTGTTTCGTTATATAAAGATACATTTCCGCCGATAACCGGGGATTCCAGCTTGCGGCATGCTTCACTCATACCATCTGTCGCTTTTTCGATTTGCCAGAAGATCTCCGGCTTTTCAGGATTACCAAAATTCAAGCAGTCTGTGATCGCCAATGGCTTTGCACCGGAACACACAACATTACGAGCCGCTTCCGCCACCGCGATCATCCCGCCGACTTCCGGATCCAAATAAAGATAACGAGAGTTACAGTCGGTTGTCATCGCCAGTGCTTTTTCCGTTCCGCGGATACGAACAACTGCCGCGTCAGAACCTGGCACCACCACTGTATTTGTACGAACCTGATAATCATATTGGTCATAGACCCACTCTTTGCTTGCGATGGTCGGCTGCTTCAATAGGGCCACTAATGTCTCTTCATAGTCCGCAACTTCCGGTACCGCTACCTCCATCTCCTGGAACTCGCGATAATATGCAGGTTCCGTAGAAGGCTTATGGTATACAGGTGCTTCTTCTGCCAAAGCATCGACCGGTACATCTGCAATCACTTCACCTTTATGAACAAGGCGCAGCTTTTTGTCATCCGTAACTTTTCCAATCGATACAGCTTCTAAGCCATATTTTGAAACGATCTCATGTGCCTCATGCTCACGGCCCGCTTCTACGACGATCAGCATGCGCTCCTGGGATTCAGAAAGCATCATTTCATAACCTGTCATGCCTGTTTCACGCTGTGGCACAAGGTCCAAGTTCATTTCAATCCCAGAACCTGCTTTAGAAGCCATTTCTGCAGACGAGCTAGTCAAACCAGCTGCCCCCATGTCTTGGATGCCAACAAGGCCATCCCATTTCACGATTTCCAAGCATGCTTCAAGCAATAATTTTTCCATAAAAGGATCTCCGACTTGAACCGCCGGACGTTTCTCTTCGGACGCTTCGGACAGTTCTTCTGATGCAAAAGTTGCCCCGTGAATCCCGTCACGTCCCGTTTTTGCCCCCACGTACATGACGGTATTGCCGACACCTTTTGCCTGCCCTTTTTTAATATCTTCATGATTGATCAGACCCACACACATCGCGTTCACGAGCGGGTTGCCGTCATATGCCGGGTCGAACTGGATCTCGCCGCCAACTGTCGGGATACCCACACAGTTACCATAGCCTGCGATTCCTGCCACCACTTCTTCAAACAAATATTTTACGCGCGGAGTTGTCAGTTCTCCAAAGCGCAGAGAATTCAATAACGCGATTGGACGTGCGCCCATTGAAAAGACATCGCGGATGATTCCACCGACACCTGTTGCCGCACCTTGGTAAGGCTCGATCGCGGATGGGTGGTTATGACTCTCGATTTTGAACACCACTGCCTGATTGTCGCCAATGTCCACAATTCCCGCACCTTCCCCGGGACCTTGCAACACTTTTGGTCCATCAATTGGGAACTTACGCAATACCGGCTTGGAATTCTTGTAGCTGCAATGCTCGGACCACATCACCGAAAATAGTCCGGTTTCCGTGTAGTTCGGCAAACGCCCAAGAATTTTTTCTACCATTAGGAACTCTTCATCGCTCAGTCCCATTTCACGGTAAATGCCTTCCGCTTTGATCATCTCTGGATTTGGCTCAAGAAGTAACGACATGTGATTCCCTCCAATTACGAACGATAGATTGAAAGAGTTTAAGGCCATCTGCACTGCCCAACAGCTCAGAAACCGCTCTTTCCGGGTGTGGCATCATACCTAGTACATTTCCTTTTTCATTTACAATCCCGGCAATATCATGTAGACTACCATTTGGATTGTCACCATTATAGGAAAAAGCAATTTGCCCATTGCTTACTAATTCCCCTAAGGTTTTCTCATCACAATAGTAATTTCCTTCCCCATGCGCAATGGGGATGGTGATGATCTCATCTTTTGCATACCCCGAGGTGAACATCGTCTCATTGTTCACCACTTTTAACTCCACCGGACGGCACATGAACTTCAAGTTCTTGTTTCTTCTCATTGCCCCTGGAAGAAGGCCTGACTCCAGCAAAATTTGAAACCCGTTGCATACGCCCAAGATCGGCTTACCGGCTTCAGCAGCCTTTTGCACCTCAAGCATCACATTGGAAAAACGTGCAATCGCACCAGATCTTAAGTAATCCCCATAAGAAAATCCACCTGGAAGTAAAATCCCGTCATACTCCTCTAGGTTCGTTGTATCATGCCACACATAATCGACTTCTTCCCCAAGCTCGTCTTTGATTGCGTGGAACATATCTACATCACAGTTGGAGCCCGGAAACACGATGACTGCAAATTTCACGATCCAACAACCTCCTCCACCTCATAACGGAAGTCTTCAATCACTGTATTTGCTAGTAGGCGTTCGCACATTTCTTTTACTAACACGTCTAGGTCACGGTCAGATTTCGCAATCGTCAGTTCTAAAAATTTTCCGATACGAACTTCCTCGACCTCTTTATAAGAAAGACTATGAAGCGAATTTTTCACTGCTGTCCCTTGTGGATCTAATACGCTCTCTCTTAACGTTACGAATACCTTCACTTTATACATGCTGCTCTCCTCCAATACGTGCCAGTATTTTTTCGTATGCATCTGTCAGGCTTCCAAGGTTTCTGCGGAAGACATCTTTATCTAATTTTTCATTCGTATCCTTATCCCACAGGCGGCAAGTATCCGGTGACACCTCATCAGCCAAGATGATTCTGCCATCTTCCGTTTTGCCAAACTCAAGCTTGAAATCTACTAAATTCAAATTCTTCTTTTCGAAAAATTCCGATAATACCGCATTCACCTTGCGCGCTACATGCTTCAAAATATCCACTTCTGCCGGTGTTGCAAGCTTCAAAAGTTGAACATGATCTTCTGTGATGAGCGGATCACCAAGTGAGTCATCTTTATAGTAAAACTCGACGATAGGTTGCTCGAGCTTGATGCCTTCTTCGATTCCAAGACGTTTCGCCATGCTGCCTGCTGTGATGTTGCGGACCACGACTTCAAGTGGAATGATATCGACTTTTTTTACAAGCTGTTCTGTTTCAGACTTGCGCTCGATGAAGTGATTTTCGATTCCGGCTTCTGTGAGCATGGAAAATAGTAAGCTTGTAATCTCGTTATTCAGTCGGCCTTTTCCTGTGATGTCGGCTTTTTTTTCGCCGTTAAAGGCGGTGGCGGAGTTTTTATATTGAATCCAAACGATGTTTTCGTCGGTTGTCGAGTAGACCAGTTTTGCTTTGCCCTCGTATAGTAGTTCCTGTTTTTGCAAGGTCATGGGTTTGCCTCCTATGAAAAGAGATGGGTTTTTGCGTTAACTCCCTGTTCATTTCCGTTGCAGGCACTCGCTTTCCGCGGGACGGTGCTTGAGCCTCCTCACTTCGTTGCGGGGTCTCAACCAACCGTTACTCCCCCGCAGGAGTCTCGTGCCTTCCACTTCAATGAACAGGGGAAAACATCTTATGCAATTTAAATTTTTGAAAATCATGAGACAACCTAGCTGTTGCTTGGAGCAAAAGGCGTAGACTCCAGCGGGGGAGTAGCGACAATGTTGAGACCCCGCAGGCTTGCCGAGGGGGCTCAAGGTCGCCCCGCGGAAAGCGAAGTCTTTTGCGGAAATCAACAGCGGTGTTCAACCAACTTTTATAGCCCTAAACGGTCAAAAATCGTATCAACATGCTGCAGGTGGTAGTTGTAGTCGAAGCAGTCCTCGATCTGTGCCGGTGTTAGACGGGAAGTAATTTTCTCTTCACCTTCCACCAACTCACGGAAATGCACTTGCTTCTCCCAAGCTTCCATCGCCTTTGGTTGAACCGTGTCATATGCTTCTTCACGGGACAGGCCAGTGTCGATCAACGCAAGCAGCACGCGCTGGGAGTAGATTAGACCCAATGTGCGGTCCATGTTGCGCTTCATGTTTTCCGGGAACACCGTCAAGTTTTTGATGATGTTGCCAAAACGGTTCAACATGTAGTTCAAGGCGATTGTGCTGTCTGGTAGAATGATGCGTTCTGCAGAAGAATGCGAGATATCGCGCTCATGCCATAGTGGCACATTCTCATAAGCTGTCATCATGTATCCGCGGATCACACGTGCAAGGCCAGTCATGTTTTCCGAACCGATTGGATTACGTTTATGCGGCATTGCAGAAGATCCTTTTTGACCTTTTGCAAAGAACTCTTCCACTTCTCGTGTTTCACTCTTTTGCAGTCCGCGAACTTCCACTGCAAACTTTTCGATGGAAGTTGCAATCAACGCCAGTGTGCTTAAGTAGTGGGCATGACGGTCACGCTGCAGGGTTTGTGTCGAGATTGGCGCGCGCTGCAAGCCTAACTTTTCGCATACATACTCTTCTACAAACGGGTTGATGTTGGCATATGTACCAACCGCTCCGGAGATTTTTCCGAACTCGATGCCTTCTGCCGCCTGCTTGAAACGCTCCAAGTTACGTTTCATTTCTTCGTACCATAGAGCAAGCTTCAATCCGAATGTTGTCGGCTCTGCGTGTACTCCGTGCGTACGGCCCATCATGACCGTATATTTATGGTCTTGCGCTTTTTCTTTTAAAATAGTGACAAAGCGTTCGATGTCAGCAAGTAAAATCTCGTTAGCCTGTTTCAATTGGTAGGAAAGTGCTGTGTCGACTACATCTGTGGAAGTTAATCCATAGTGCACCCACTTTTTCTCGTCTCCCAATGTTTCAGATACCGCTCTTGTAAAAGCAACCACATCATGGCGGGTTTCCGCTTCGATCTCTTTGATGCGCTCGATATCGAATGATGCTTTTTCACGAAGCACCTTTACGTCTTCTTTCGGGATATCCCCAAGCTCTGCCCATGCTTCACAAGCTAAGATTTCCACTTCAAGCCAAGCCTGAAAACGGTTCTCCTCTGTCCAAATCGCGCCCATCTCTGGTCTTGTATAACGTTCAATCATGTTAAAATCCTCCGTTCCACTGTGTTCCATATCTGCCAGGAAGCCTCTTGCTCCAAAGCCTGTTCTATTGTATCAGCTAAAATGTTGATATGTCCCATTTTTCGTTTCTCTTTTTTCTCATGTTTGCCATATAGATGAAGCTTTGCATTTTCGTAATGTGGAATGTGCTCGATTGCAGCGTCCACATGCTCCCCTAATAGATTAACCATAACAACAGGCTTCCATAAGGTCGTTTTTCCAAGGGGCATCCCTGTCACCGCTCTGATGTGCTGCTCGAACTGTGAGCTTTCGCATGCATCCATCGTATAGTGTCCGGAGTTATGCGGCCTTGGCGCCAGTTCATTTATATAGAAGGTTCCATCTTCAAGGACGAACATTTCGACTGCCAGGGTCCCGATTAGATTGAAGTGCTTTGCCAACGTCATGGCGCTCTGGATGGCGTTCATCTCCAGGATCTGATCGACCCTTGCAGGAGCGATGGTTTTATATAAAATATTTTCCCGGTGTTCGTTTTCGCCTACTGGGAATGCTTTGATTTCTCCTTTGGTGCTACGTGCGACCACGACGGATATTTCTTTTACGAAAGGAATCCATTTTTCCAGGACACATTCGCCGTGTTCAAGGAGCTTTGCAGCCTGTTCGAGTGCTGTTTCGTCTTTCAATACTACCTGCCCTTTGCCATCATATCCGAAGCGGCATGTTTTCAGAACGCTTGGATAGCCGATTTTCTGAATGGCTTCCTTGAGCTCTTCCTTCGTCGTCACTTCCATAAAAGGGGCAACCTGAAGGCCTGCTGCTTCAATCGCTCTTTTTTCTGTCGCACGGTGTTGGGTTACTTTTAATACCTCGCTACCCTGTGGCAAGTAGGCGTTTTCCTCCAGCCATGTCAACGCTTCATAATCGATGTTTTCAAACTCATAGGTGACGACATCGGATAATGATGCAAGCTTCTTGATGGCTTCCATATCACTGAATGCCGCGGTGATTTCGATGTCTGCCACTTGTCCGCAAGGGGAATCAGGTGTCGGGTCAAGCACTGCAATTTTAAATCCCATTGCTTTTGCGGAAAGTGCCATCATCCGTCCAAGCTGTCCGCCGCCGATGATGCCGATGGTTGCTGGTGGGGTGATATTTTTAAAATTAAACAAGCTGATCACTACTTTCTATCACTTGTTGTTCTGTTGCGTCTCGTCGTGCTTGCAGGCGTTCTGCCGTGTTGCCGTCATATGCGCCGATCATCTGTGCCGCAAGGAGTCCTGCGTTTGTCGCTCCCGCTTTTCCGATCGCAACTGTTGCGACAGGTACCCCGCCTGGCATTTGGACGATGGAGAGCAGGGAATCTAGGCCGTTCAGTGCTTTGGATTGGACTGGCACACCGATTACCGGTAAGGTGGTTTTTGCTGCTACCATTCCAGGCAGGTGGGCTGCTCCGCCCGCTCCGGCGATGATGACTTTAAGGCCTCGTTCCCTTGCTTGTTCTGCGTAGGTGAACATGAGGTCTGGTGTGCGGTGTGCGGATACGACTTTCTTTTCATATGGTATATGTAGTTCGTCAAGCATGTCACATGCGTGTTTCATTGTTTCCCAATCGGAAGTACTTCCCATGATCACTCCAACTAAAGCGTTCATTATGTTGCCTCCCTTTTAAAGTTTAAAGTGGTATCGCATTTAACTCCCTGTTTCCTTTCATTCCAGGTGTTCGCTTTCCTAGGGGCGGTGCTTGAGCCTCCTCACTCCGTTGCGGGGTCTCAACCTACCGCTATCTCCCTTAGGAGTCTCACACCTTGCACTTCAGTCAACAGGGTGGATTCTATAGTACCTAACTGTTTCTTGGAGCAAAAGGCGAAGACTCCAGCGGGGAGTAGCGACAATGTTGAGACCCCCGCAGGCTTGCCGAGGAGGCTCAAAGTCGCCCCGCGGAAAGCGAAGCCATTTGCGGAAAGAAACCGCTGTGTTCAACAGAAAACAGAAAAGCCCAGCTTGGACTGATCCCTGTTGAGGAGGGAAAGCAGTCCATCTGGGCTTTCATCGCATGGGTAAACAAACTTGTTCGCCATGAAAAAAAAACGTAGAAGGTGGTAACTTCCCCTCATAGTCCGACCAATTTACGGCGGTCGGGTAGAGACTTATGGGCCATATTCCCAAAATTATATGAGGATTCATTAATTCGTTTTTTATTTCTGTTCATCTACGTTTATCTTACCGTCTAATTTCATTGATGTCAACGATAATCATGAACGATATGATTGTTTTTGTCGATTATCGTTCGTATTTTGGTGTTATTTTTCCATAAGCTTGCCTTCAAATACTATTTTTCTGCCGATTGGATGTACTTCTTTATGGCCGTTTTTGATGGTTTCCTGAAATATCGGCTCTTCCATACGTCTGGATGGCATATAGCCTTCCTTTGCCATACGATCCAAGCAATCACTGATGCTTTCGTTTTCCATCACTTCGAATTTTCGTTTTCGCGGCGTTTTACCCATTCTTTAATTTTCCTTTCCTTTACAGCCTTTACCCAGAACCCGCCATGGATGGTTTTCGGTTCATAGGCGATGATGAATGCTTTGGGATCATGCTCTTTGATGGCATGATAAAGGCTCACTTCATATTTTCTTGGCGTTAAAATTTGCATCGCCATACGGTCGCCTTCCAGACCGTTTGCCTGCCAATTGGTCACCCCGTAACCTTTTTCACGTAAAAGTTTCGGTAAATCCTTGTCGTACTCTTTTGTGATTACGTTGACCGTGGTATAACCAAGCGCAAGCTTCTCCTCTATTTTCATCCCCACGATTACACCGATTCCATATCCGAGTGCGTATGCGGCAAGATTCTGGATCTGATTGAGGTTATCGAGCACCAATCCGAGACCTACCACATAGATGACAACCTCGACCATGCTGATTCCCGCAGCAAGATAGCGCTGCCCCTTTAACGTCAAGATCATTCGTATGGTGAAAAAGGAAACGTAGACAATATTGATAATGATGATGATTGCTACCATAACTAAACTATTTTCAAGCAAAATACCTGCCTCCTAGATGCCAAATCTAGTAACTAATTCTAATGGAACGTGCTATAACCTGTAAACACCTAAGCTAAATTAATTGGACTAAAGTCCCAGAAGTGTTAGGATGGTATAGCTGCTGTTTTTGTAACAAATACTTAACCTATGAAAGAAGTGATGAGAAATCATTAGAGGAGTGAAAACAAACACATGAAGAAAACAACCCCTGTATTTATTGTTTCTATTATAGTTGCTGTCTTATTCATCATTTGGGGCGTGATTCCCGCCAGTATATTGGGCGACGCCGCTCTTAAGCCTGTAACAGAAGCAGTGCAAGGCTTTATAGTCAATAAGTTCGGCTGGTTCTACCTTTTAACTGCTACAGGCTTTCTGTTATTTAGTATTATTCTTATATTCACCAAATTCGGTCGTATCAAACTTGGTAATGATACGGACGAGCCGGAGTACAATTACATCACATGGTTTGCGATGTTATTTAGTGCCGGGATGGGTATCGGATTAGTATTTTGGGGTGCTTCAGAGCCGATGTATCATTTTTTCGCCCCACCGACCGGATCGGGGGAGACGGCTGAAGCGGCCAGGGTAGCAATGCGCTATTCATTTTTTCATTGGGGACTGCATCCTTGGGCCATCTATTCTGTCATTGCACTTGCGTTAGCGTATTTCCAATTCAGAAAAGGCTCTCCAGGGGTGATCAGCTCCATCTTGCGACCAATTTTAGGGGACCGTGTTGATGGCCACTTAGGAACTTTCATTAACTTTATTGCGGTTTTTGCTACCATTTTTGGTGTTGCTACTTCCCTTGGGCTTGGAGCGATCCAGATCAGCGGTGGACTTTCCAGCGTCACCCCGTTTATCACAAACAATATCACCACCCAACTGCTTGTCATCTTAGTGGTAACGGTGCTGTTTATGTTATCTGCACAGACCGGGCTAAACAAGGGGATTAAATACTTGAGCAACCTGAATGTGGTGCTTGCCATTTCGTTGATGTTCTTCTTGCTATTTGCGGGACCAACCAACTTCATCATGGATCTATTCACAACAACGATCGGTAGCTACATTCAAAATCTGCCATCCATGAGTTTCCGCCTATTCCCTTTTGATGCGGATAATTCTTGGGTTCAAGATTGGACCATTTTCTACTGGGCATGGTGGATTGCCTGGGCACCATTTGTGGGGACGTTTATCGCCCGCATTTCTAAAGGACGGACAATCCGTGAATTCTTGCTTGGAGTTTTGTTAGTACCGACTATTTTCGGGGGATTATGGTTCTCTGTATTCGGAGGATCTGCGATTTTCCTTGAGTATTTTGAAGGAGTTCCGGTATATAGTGTCATTAACGAGTCTGGCATGGAAGTGGCTCTGTTTTCCGTTTTACAAAACTACCCGCTTGGCATGATCATGTCTGGGCTTGCCATTTTCCTGATCTGCACCTTCTTCATCACTTCAGCAGATTCAGCAACCTTTGTGCTTGGCATGCAAACGACCAATGGTAGCCTGCATCCGCCAAACTCCATCAAGTTTGTGTGGGGGCTGATCCAATCGGCAGCAGCAGCGATTTTATTATGGACAGGTGGACTCGAAGCGCTACAAACTGCTTCCATCATCGCCGCCTTCCCATTCGCCATCATCATGATACTCATGGTGTTCTCGCTCATGAAGTCCTTTAAGAGCGAAAAGTTCGTCAACGTCACCAAGCCGGTGCATCCCGATAAGAAGGACTGACGGACAAAGAAAGAATGGGATAGGATAAGAAAATGTGAAACCCCCGCCTTTTTGAGGCGGGGGTTTTAGCGCTTTAACGGAGTGAGGGTCAGACCCCTTTTACTTCTTTACCACTTTACCATACAAAATAACTGCCGGTATCAAAAGAATAGCGCTAAGGACGAGTGCTGTTCTGATGTAGTATCTGGTGGCGATGACGCCGACGAATGGACCTCCTAGTCCTTGGCCGACTGCGTTTCCTTGGCCCATGATGGATAGGACGGTAGCCCGGGATTTACTTTCAAGCTGTTGGTTCAGCCATGCCTGATACATCGGGGCAGTGATGGAGCCGATGATGCCGAGCATCCAGAAACAAAAGATGGCCAAGTAGAAATATGGTGTTACCGCAAAGAAAATCATGAAAATAATTTGTGCGATGGTGAAATAGAACAGGCTATACCTGATCACCTTTGGCTGATTCACATCAAATTTTCTTTGATACCATTCCATCGCACCGATGCTGATTAAAGTACCGACGAAATGAATGATCCCAAACCAAACGACCGCATCCAGCTGCCCGATGTTCGGAAAAGTGAAGGCCTCCAGTAGATGTGCCTCCCAAAGACGATCGAAGCCTTCTGAAGTGGCTCCCATAAAGACCGTTACCACTAACAGCATCACAAGTACGGGTTTGTTTTTGATAAAGGCAATTCCTGAAAGAAAGGTCGAGGACATTGCCTTCCACGGCTTTTCGTCAGCAGCTTCCACCCGCTCAAAGTTCTTTTCCTTCATAAACATACATAGGAAGACTCCCAGTAAGATGTAAAGACCTCCACCCACCATATAAGGCAGGTTCAGGGCAATGCTTGCAAGCGCAACGCTGATGATGATCCCTACCAGGCTTGCAATAAGTCTAAGCTGATTGGCGCGGACGAATATCTTCGCAACCGCCCCTTCGCCTACTTCATCGGTCAGCCACGCCTGGTCTGCACCGCTAAGGAAGGTCTCCCCGATCCCCCGGATGAACTCGGCAATGAGTAAGAGGACAAACGCAGATAACACGCCTGCGACCACTGCACTGCCGCTCAAGTAAGGGATACTTCCCTCGAAAATAAAGGCAGCCCCCAAGATGAACGTCGCAATGATGATCGATAATCTCCTGCTATAGGTGTCCGCCACCACTCCTGTTATACTTTCAAATAATATGACGGTCAATTCAATGGCCGTTCCAATCAAAATCAACTGAAGGGGATTTAGCCCCAATTCTTCAATATAATAGATCGCATATGTCGTAAACATGATCGAGCTCGCAAGCGAAATGATCATATGCATGATGTAATATACATGCTTTGTTTCCAATGTGTTCATTGTTACCTACCTTCCAGCAAGCAACAACACGGTTTTAAACGCCAGTCGTCACTTGCTAATGATTGTTCCCTCTGTGTTCTCGTTTAAAATCCATGTATAGTTTTTTGACATGATTAAACACCTCCGTTTTAAAATATACCATGTTTTTCCTTGGTTGTGCTTAAGTGTTTTTCGACATAAAAAGGAGATACAAGTCTACTTTGCCAAGCGTTGATTAGGCACTTACCCACCCACTTTTGCATATTCTAATGGCAAAGTGAAATGCAAGAAGGAAAGGAAGCGTGATGGCCGATGATGCCTTTTAATCAATTCAAGAATATGGGGGACTGGCGCAAACAGTGGGATCAGTTCTTTGGCGACGAATTTTGGAACGGATTTGAGCCATACTTTGAAAACATGCAAACACAAACCAACCTCTATAAAAAAGAAAATGAATTGCTCTGTGTCATGTGTCTGCCAGGCCTCGTGAACCCAGATCAAGTACAATTGTTCATTCGCCCTCAGCAACTTGAAGTAAAAGGTCAAATCAATCTCAATATCCAGGGCTACGAACTCATCGAAGAAGGAATCGCCCAAGGTGACTTCCAACGCACCTTCGAACTGCCATTCCCAGTCCGCGACGACAAAGTCGACGCCACCTACGAAAACGGCCTCCTCCTCATCCAACTCCACCGCCACATCACCAGCGACACCAAGCGGCAGATTTACGTGAAGGGTGGAAAAAATTATGATAGAGGGTCAGACCCCTCTAGGAATTTCAACATCGACGTCGAATAATATATAAGTTAGGCTCTATCGCTTAACCTTAAAGCCCCTTCTCAAAGGGGTTTTTTCATGTGGTTTTAAGGAAGGTTAAGGGAAAGGGGTAGCACTCCTCCACCACACCTCCAAAAAAAATAAAAAAATGAAATTTAAATGAACGGTTTAAATACTCACGGCGTCTTATGGTTGAACACAAGGAAACGCATAAGAAACAGTAAGAAAGGAGGCATCGATTTGAAGCAGGAAGAGGACATTTATCTTATACAAGAGGCAATAACAGGCGACGACGATGCCTTCACGCAGCTATTTCAGAAGCACTATTCTTTTCTTTATAAGTATTTACTCAAACTTACACTAAATGAAGAAACAAGCAGCGACCTCGCCCAAGAAACGATGATGAAGTGCTACACCCATCTCTCCTCCTTCAAAGGAGAGGGGAAATTCTCCACCTGGATGATCTCGATTGCCTCTAGGCTCTATATTGACTCCATCCGGAAAAAAGAGCGCGAGAAGAAGAAGGCCAGCCGCCTGTTCCATGTCCTATCAAGGCAGCTTACTTTCCGTTCAAAATCAAACGGCATGGAGTGGAGCGATACGTTCTCGGACTTCAACCAGCTGTCACCAGAAACGAGGACACCCATTTTACTAAGGCATTATTACGGCTACACCTATGAGGAAATCGGCACCATGCTCGGAATCAGAACAGGAACGGTTAAATCCAGAGTCCACAATGGAATCAAAACGCTAAGAAAGGAGTGGGACCACGATGAGTAAACAAAACAATAGAGACAAAGACCTCCTAACTACGCTTCACAATGACTGGAAGCAATTAGATGAGCTAGGGTCACCTCCTATCCCTACAAACCACCAGATGCAGGAACAGCTTCAAATGGCCAAAGCAGCCAAACGCAAAGCGTTCCAAAAAGAGCTCGGCATCTTTGTCATCACCGCGCTCATCCTATTAGCAGCGTTTACCACCGCCATGTTCCAGGCACCGATGTTGTTTTTCGTCATCCAAGTGTCCGCACTCATCGTAGCACCGATCATCTTTTATACCTTGCATAAAAGTAGAACCAAACAGGAAGGAAGCATCCTATCATGACACCGGAAAAACTGGACCAACTATACATCATTCTTCCGTGGCTCATCCCTGTCCTGTTGACACAAAGCATCCTGTTGTTCATTGACGCGAAGAAAAAAGGCAGTTATGCGTGGTTCTGGGGCATCTGGGGATTGATTCAATTTCCACTGCCTACCCTGTTCTATCTGATATTCGTGTTTTACCCCCATCATAAAAGGCAAAAAAGGAGAGGATTATAATGGAAAACATCAACTGGTCACTAGCAGCACCACTGATCGTCTTGCAATTGATATTAGTGGTCACGGCCCTTATCAGTCTCGCTCGTCAGGAACATACCAACGGACCGAAATGGGTCTGGGCTTTCATCATACTTTTTATCACCACTATCGGACCGATTCTTTACTTCATCATCGGCCGAAAAAACGACTAGGGAGCGACAGATCATGTTACTCGAAATCAGCAACCTAACAAAAACATTCAAGCAGCACCAAGCCGTCAAAAGCATTTCTTTTCAAATAGAAAAAGGAAGTTGTGTCGCGCTTCTCGGTCCGAATGGCGCCGGGAAGACGACCTCCCTGCAGATGCTTGCCGGCCTCCTTACCCCGACATCCGGAACGATCCGTTTTTTTGAGAGCAACGGAAAGGACTACCGTCACCAGATCGGATTCCTACCACAGCATCCTTCCTTCTTTACCTGGATGACACCGAAGGAATATTTACTGTTCGCAGGCAAACTCTCGCATCTTCCTAAGGCTCAACTAAAAAGCAAAATCGAAGAAACACTTGATTTTGTCAGCTTAACTGACGTGAAGAACAAACGCATCGGGGGCTTCTCTGGCGGTATGAAACAGCGTCTTGGCTTGGCTCAAGCCCTTTTACACGACCCAGAGCTCCTAATTCTCGATGAACCCGTCTCCGCCCTCGATCCTGACGGCAGACGCGATGTCCTAAAAATCCTTACCCAGCTCAAAAATCGCATGACGATTCTTTTTTCCACCCATGTCCTACATGATGCCGAGCAGGTCTGCGATACCGTGATCATGCTAAAAAACGGTGAAATAAAATGGGACGGCAGTCTGGACTCCCTCAGGTCCGAACATACAACCTCTGCGTTGAGAATCAAGACAGAAGAGGCACTAACAGGCCAACTGGACGGCTTCCCAAACATCGAATCCATCAACTATATAGACAATCACACAGCTACTGTTCTTGTGGATGAAACGACCTTTCAAAGTAACGCTTTGGTAACTAGATTACTTGAAAAACAGCTCACCCTATCACACTATGAGAAGGTGCAAGATTCACTAGAGGACGCATATATGAAGGTGATGAACCAATGAAAAACTTTATAACGTTATTTGTAAAAGAAATGCAAGAAAGCATGCGCAATGGAAAGTGGATTTGGCTTCCTATCGTCATCATGATCATTGGCATATCCCAACCCATTACAAGTTACTATATGCCTCAAATCATCGAATCTGCAGGGAATCTACCGGAAGGGACGGTCATCGAAATTCCGATCCCCTCAGGAGAAGAGGTACTTGCCGGAACACTTGGGCAATACGGAACGCTCGCCACCCTACTGTTCGTGCTGGCCACCATGAGTACCATCTCACTAGAACGCCAAAATGGCACACTCACACTCGTCATGTCCCGCCCTGTCCTTCCATTTCAATACATTCTAAGTAAATGGGCGGCACAACTCGTCATCGCTCTTGTATCCTTGCTACTAAGCTATCTTTTAACCTGGTACTATACCAATCTACTTTTCAACAAAGTTGACTGGAAAATCATGCTGGCAAGCCTTGGCGTCTACAGCTTATGGGTTGTCTTGATCATCTCTGTCACAATCTTTGCCGGTACCCTGATCCGTACAACAGGGGGCATTGCAGGTGTCAGTATCTCTTTCCTAGCACTATTAACCGTTTCAACCGGCCTCTTCACCAGATTTATGGAATGGAGCCCAGCAAAGCTTCGTGAACACGCCACCTCCATCCTCATGCAAGGAGAGCTACTAGAAAACGGTTTACTCGTCATCACTGCAACACTCTGCCTATCTCTGCTGCTTTTACTATTGGCAACCTTCAATTTTAAAAGATTCGAGCAGTTTTAACCTTGTGGAAAAAAAAGAGTAGCAATCGGTCCTTCATTCAAGAAGCCGAGCTACTCTTTGTTTGTTCTATCGCTTGTAAAAAATATTCTATGGCCGCTTTCCCCTTTAACCTTACGACCAACTTGTCTTCTTGATAAAAGTCCAACCGCTCCTTCATCGCTTTCTTCCTAGGACGATAAGTGGTGATAATAAACTTGATGAAAGCCCACTCCATCCTCTCCGTGCACCCACCGCCTAGATCAGGACGCCTTTTTCCAAGGTTAGTCAGCCACCTCTTTATCACACGATACAAACAAACCCTTAGAGGAAGCTCCAAATAAATGATGGTATCCGCTTTTTCTGCTCTTATGTCAAAAGTAGCCGTATAGTTCCCTTCCACGATCCAAGAGTTGTTGTTTTTAATCATTTCTTGCTGCGCTTGTGTGAACTCCTCTTTGCTTGCCTCCACCCAGCCTGGCTTCCAAAAGAACGCATCCAAATGGAATACATTTATGTTTAATGCTTTTCCAAGCCTAGTGGCAAACGTGGACTTACCTGCACCTGCTGATGCACCAATGACCATGATACGCTTCATCTAAAGACTTCCTCCCTTTTTAAGTACGCTCTATAGTTAGATTCCTTAGTATAGAGGATTGGTGCTGGAAAATCTAGAGAGATGTAAATAATGTAGACATTTTCTAAGGGAAATCCATCTCCAGATTGTCTTTATAGGAGTGATGATGACAATCTCAACGTGAAGTTCACCTCCAGAATGTCTTTATAGCCTCGTTAATGACAATCTTAACGGAGGATTTGGCGCCAGATTGTCTTTATAGCTTTGATAATGACAATCTTAACGGAGGATCCACCTCCAGAGTGTCTTTATAGCCTTGATAATGACAATCTCAACGGGAGATTTA
>NZ_RXZI01000010.1 GCF_021991925.1 Sutcliffiella horikoshii
TGCCGCTATTGCTGTTGTTACCGCTGTTGTTGCTGTTATTGCCGCTATTGCTGTTGTTACCGCTGTTGTTGCTGTTATTGCCGCTATTGCTGTTGTTGCCGCTGTTGTTGTTGCTGTTATTGCTGTTGTTGCTATTGTTGTTATTATTAGAGTTGTTACTGTTGTTAGAATTATTGGAGTTACTGTTATTAGAGTTATTGCTATTGTTGTTATCTGCCATGTCGGTTCCTCTCCTTTAAGTAATTTTTAAAAAAGACCTAAGTACTGCCTACATCCAACCGTCCACTTCACGTTCCGCCTCTTCTTTGGACTTCCCGTGACGCTCCTGAATTTTGCCTACCAGCTTATCACGATCTCCCTCAATTTGTTGAAGATCATCATCCGTGAGATTTCCCCATTTCTTCTTGGCGTCACCTTTCATCTGGTTCCACTTACCTTTCATGGTTGTTTGATTCATAATCAACTTCACCTCCCACTTCAATTTGTGACATCTGATAGCTCGTCACTAGTTACTCAATTCCACCTTTGCATTATTTAAAACCTTAATTTAGGAACAAACTTTTTTCGGAACTTTTTTCCTATTTATTAGTTCCTATCAAATAGTCCATCACAAACAAATAAAAAAAATATTGGTTTAAAATTTTCACCCAAGGGAATTACCTTCTGTGTAGACGATGAAAAAAATACTAAAACGATAGAGGAGGAAAATCACATGTTGTGGACAATATTTGTTGTATTATTAGTTCTTTGGTTACTTGGTTTCGCAATGGAAATCGGTGGAGGACTAATTCACATTCTTTTAGTTCTAGCTGTATTGGCAATCGTATTTAACCTATTCGGAAGAAGACGAGGTGTCAGGTAACACTTATCCATTAATTGCTACGACTAGTTGTATATCCTAAGGGAAAAACAATAGTACAGCTATTTTAAGTCAGATGTTTAGGAGGCATATCACTATGTTATGGACAATCTTTGCAGTATTACTTATCTTATGGTTACTAGGATTCTCTTTTGATATCGCAGGGAACCTAATCCACATCATCCTTGTATTAGCACTAATCGCATTAGTCTTTAACTTATTTGCTGGCCGCAGAAGGCCGTAGTGATGATAAATAGAAAAAAGCTGGGAAGAATCAGTGACAACACTGAATCTTTCCAGCTTTTTTCATGGAAATCTGATAACGTCCCTGTTGACTTCCGCACTGAGCTTCTCTTTCCGTGGGGCGACCTTGAGCCTACTCACAACGTTTGGTGTCTCAACATTGCCGCTCCCTTCCCACTGGAATCTTCACCCTTTGCTCCAATCATCAGCTTAGAAATTCTATTGCAAAATTCTTTTTGCCTCGAAGAAACGTTGAAAGCCTGTGATGATTTCAACCGCTAGGAAGATCAAGGTGGTCCATAGAACAAATGCAGGTAACAACATCATAAGGGAAAGTAGAATAAAGCCTTCCGTTCTTTCCGCAAGCCCAGCTTGGTAATAAAATGACTTCATGCCCTGTTTTTCTGACACCGCTCCTACCGTTAAAAAGACCGTAATGGAAAAGATGATGGACACGCTCAATAGTAATAAAGCCCACTGTATTTCAGGATAAATAAACGCCACACCGAGGATGACACTTATCTCAACCAGACGATCAAACGTTACATCCATCACCGTCCCCCATGGAGAGGATTTGGTTTTTCGGGCCATCGTGCCATCGACCGCATCAAGGAAGCCAGAAACCCACAGAACCAATACTGCTATAATCGGCAGCCCAAAATAGAAAAAGACCCCAGAAGACACGCCAATACAAAAAGAAATGACCGTAACCTGATTTGGCGTCAATCCGAACTTCAGCAATTGCTCTGCCGTGTTTGATATTAAAGGTTGTACGTATTTTCGGGCATGCGTATCAAGCATAGAAACCTTCCTTTAATTGAAGAATTTTTTGAAACGCTCTTTAAAAAATATAGGAATGATAGCAATCAAGACAAACACGACCACCGCAATCAATAGATAGGTATAGTCTCCCTCTACAAAGCTTGATCCCAAAAAATTAAAGGCAAAGGTACCTGGTATGATTCCAAGTACCGTTCCTAGAAGGAAATGGATAAACCGTACTTTGGAAATTCCGGCTACATAGCTGATAAGGTCGAAATTAACGATCGGTAATAAACGAAGGATAAGAATATAGAAAAAGCCCCGTTTCTCCATGTTTTGTTGAATGGACGCCGCCTTTCCCTTCCAGGAGGTCTTTGCCAGATTCTTGCCAAGCTTTCTAGCCACCATAAATGACAGTACCGCACCACTTGATGCACCAATGATCGTATAAATAGTTCCCCAGAGAGCTCCGAAAGCAAGCCCCGCTCCAAGTGATAAAACCGAAGCAGGAAACAAAACAAGCGGCCTTACTGTATATAGGATGATATAAATGATCGGCGCCCATACCCCAAAGCCAAGTATCCACTCTCTTATACTAGAAGGGGAGATGGAAACATAGCGGTAATTGATTACCAATAATACACTAATCACAATTGCTAGCAATAAAAGCTTTGCTATTGTTTTTCTACTCATTGTTCATCTCCTCGATGGAAATGGACAAGATCTTGTTCTTGTTGGACCGTTACCCAGACTTGTTGGGACAGATCCAGATTCTCGTTCGAGGGAAGAGTGAGCTTCTGATGAAGGGCTTCCATCTGGATATCATAAAAAAGGCTTCCATGTTTCACTTTTTTCTGTACCACCGTCCCTTTATAGGACTGAAAGCTTTCTTCTGACTTTTCTTTTGCTACTGTCAATTTTTTTGAATGAACAAAGGTATTGGTATCTACCAGAAGTCCATCAGAATAGAATTTTGCCACAAAAGGTGTTGCCGGCTCCTCATACACATCCATCGGTTTGCCAATCTGCTGGATTTTCTGTTCGGCAAATACGACGACCCGATCCCCCATCAGCATTGCTTCTTCTATATCATGGGTGACAAAAAGGCTTGCAATACCTTCTTCTTTCAATAAATTCTTCACCCATAATCGCAATTCGTCCCTTTTTTCGTTATCGATGCTGCTGAACGGTTCATCCAGAAGCAAAAGATGAGGATTCGTGATTAGGGCCCTGGCCAACGCAACCCTTTGCTGCTGTCCACCGGATAGCTCATAAGGGTAACTCTTTCCGTATCCATCAAGTCCCACTTTCATAAGAAAATTGGTGGCCGATTCTTTTCGCTTGGCTTTCGTTCCTTTTCTTTTAAAAGATAAACCGATCATGACATTTTCCAAGACGGTCATATGCGGAAACAAGAGTGGCTGTTGAAACATCATGACAATCGGACGCTGATTGGCTTGCAGAGAGGTGATATCCTCCTTCCCCACTTTGATGGTTCCAGTTGAAACGGCTTCAAGTCCTGCAAGGCATTTTAATAGTGTCGACTTGCCGCTGCCTGATGGGCCGACAACACTGATGATTTCCCCTTGGTCGATCGTCAGATTCATGTCACGGATGATGCTTTTCTCTCCGTATCTTTTCGATACTTTCTCTATCACTACTTTTTCACTCAATCTAAAAACACCCTTTTCTGATAAGGAATCAGCAGTCGAAACACCAGTTCAAACCCGACCATCACGATTATAGGGAGCAATGCAAACACGATCGAGAAACTAGCAATGACTGCCTCGTCCACTGACGATAAGAACGGAAAATATAACATAGCCAAAGTCAGAACGTTTCCACCACCGATAATGGACGTCAGCGCATATTGACTTAGGGAGATGACAAAAATCAAGAACACCATGCTTCGAAAACTAGGCAACAATTGCGGCAAGTAAATTCTGTAGAGGATCGCAACCTGTGTTCCGCCAAGCGAACTTGCTTGCTCTTCCCACTTCTGCCCAAGTCTTTCAAAACCCGACCTTAAAATTTTGATAGAATATGGCACAGTTGGGATGAGGTGAACCAACACAACCCCTAGCCACTGGTCCGCCAGACCTAGTCGAATCATCGTGATATGAATCCCCATCGCCACCGCGAGGCTCGGGATGAGTATCGGGAGAAGAAGAACGACTTCAACCAGCGATTTGCCCCTGAACGTGTGAAAAGCCAGTGCCCTTGCAGCCGGTACTGCGATCAACAGATTTAGGAGAATAACCATCATCCCTATTAAAAGCGTCATGCCAATTGCCGAATAAAAGCGCGAATCATTTAGCAAGACGGTAAAGCCTCTGGCAGAAAAAGATGATGGAACGACCTCCCCCCACCGCCAACCATAGGATACACTTTTCACTAACAATAGGAGGATAGGAAGAAAGAGAACGAACGTGAAAATGATATACACAATGCTCCAGTTTCTATTCTTTCTCATCTACATCCCGTTTCCTTTCATCATGCGATACCGTGATCTTGAAACCAAACTCAACAAAACAAGTAGCAGACCAAAAATAATGACGGTCACGGTCATCATCACTGCAAATGATTCCGGCCTTTTGCTCCAATCTCCTTGATAAAACCATTCATACGCAAGGACCGATACCATTTTTGGATAGGTAGTGCCAAGTAAATACGGCACTTCAAATGCCGCCAAAATAAAGGCAAAAACAATCAGTCCCGCCTCCATCAGCACCGGAAACAACCATGGCCACTCCACTGTTTTGAACACATGCCACTTGTTGCCACCAAGTGTCCTCACGACATGTGGCAGATCCCGGTTGAGATGTGCATATACAGGCAACAACATTAACACGACAAAAGGAATTTCTTTTAATGTGTAGGTGATGATGATGCCGATTCCATAGCGGTCATTGGTCAGCACCGGAAACTGATCTGGACTTTCTATGATGGACATTCCATGCATCAGGGTGGAAAACCAGCCCGTTTGTGAGAAAAGCAGGATCATCATATATCCCCACACAAAATGAGGAAATAACATTGGCAGCCAAACAACCGCCCGGGCCAAGTGGTTCTTCAAGGTTTCAAATAGAAATTTGGTTAGTAAAAGTCCCAAAAGGAGGGACAGCGCCGTTGAAACGAAGGCGATCCTGAGACTGTATGTGAGGGAATCCAGGAAAGCCTTATTTTTAAATATCTTTTTATATGCATCCAATGAAAAGCCATTCAAGGTTGTCACACTCTCTTGTGCCGCCATAAACAACCCATACACAACAAGACAGAATGTAAAAAGAAAAGCCGGAAGGAGTGCTAGACTCCAACTATTGCTTTTGAACCACTTCATTGACCCAGTGCTCCTTCAACCAATTCACATATTTCGCATCCACTTCCGGCAATAAGCTTTCGCTCAATTCTTCCGGTTGCAGGACAGAAGCTCCCCGATCCATATTTGTCAGCTTTTCTTTCGCCTCCTCTGGCAACTTTGTCGGATCAAGGGCCATATTTTCACCCCAATAGGTCGACTCGTATTTCGTAAGCTGTGCATCTGGGGACATCAGGAAATCTATCGCCACCATCGCTCCTGCTTTGTTTGGACTTTTAAACGGGATGGCCAGGAAGTGCGTGTTACCGATGGAACCTGAATCTAACACAAAGGATTTCGTGCTTTCAGGGAAAACGCCATCCTTGATAAGGCTCTCCGCCCTCGCCTCGTTATACCCCATCGTCATCCACACTTCCCCTTGGCTATAAAGGCGATCTAGGTCTGTTAGAGTTGCTGGGTAGGTTTCACCTTTTCTCCATAGGGAAGGTTGTATTTCACGGAGATAGCTCCAGAGGGTGTCTTCGTGATTCGCTAAAACCTCTTCGTTATAGCCGTTCTCTAATAATTTCTCCGGGCCTCCGACAGCATCGTAAAGGATATGTCTCAAAAACGCGTTGCCGGTGAAATCATTGGCGTCTGGATATGTGAATCTTCCTGGATTTTCTTTTATCCAGTCCTTTAATTCTTGTAGGCTTGCCGGTGGAGTCTGGACTTTTTCTTCATCATATAGGAAAACGAACTGCACTTTCCCCCATGGGGCCTCCAGTCCTTCCACCTCTGTTCCGAAGTCATATTGGATGTCCAGGCTTTCTGTGTCCACATAGTTTTGATAGTTTGGTAGCTTTTCGCTGAAAGGTCCGTAGAGTAGTTCAAACTCCTTGGCGTTCTTGAAGTTTTCTCCGTTCAGCCAGATGATATCGATCGTCCCGTCCTCTTTGTTCGCCCGCTTTTCCGTTGACAGCTTTTGCAAGATTTCGTTCGTATCCATCGGCACTCGTTCTAGTTCGATGTTATGAGCTTCTTTTAGATTTGGTGCAACCCATTCATCCATGTAGCGATTGATTCCTTCATCGCCGCCCCACATGAATATGCGTACTTTGGAGCCGTCGGCACGTTCTGTGATGTCGCTCCATTCTTTGTCTTTTAGTTCCTCGCTGGTGCTGTTGCTGTTAGTGGTTGAGTTGGAGCAGCCAGCTGCGATTAGTAGAACGATCAATAATGATAATGCCAGTAACCTTGTTTTCATGGACGTCCCTCTTCTCTTTATCGATTTCCCTCTATCTATATATATAACACTATCCTTTTACACTTTGAAATGTTGGTATGTTTGCGGTGGGTTTAGGTTCTTTAGGAACCTAACGTTTTTGGAGGGGAATTGGATCACTTGGAGGTAGTTTTTTTGGGGATGATGGGGATCTGCGGTGCTGCACTCGCTTCCGTTTAGGGCAAATGTCCGAAGATTTTCGTTTTTTGTCCGAAGTTTTGGCGTTCTTGTCCGAAGTTTTGGCAAAGTTGTCCGAAAGTTCACCGATAATTGTCCGAACGAACTTTTCAAATGTCCGAACGTCCCTGCATGGTGTCCGAACCCGGCCTTGAACTTGTCCGAACCTATGTAAAAAAGAGGCTCAATTGTCCGAACCTCCATTATAATTGTCCGAACGATTTATAAGCATCAAAATTCAACTAAAAAACCCCTGTAAAGCCGAAAAAGCGCATGGATTAACTCACTTAAAGAATCAATCCATGCGCAACCCATTATTTTGTCAAAGCATCCGTCAACACAGGTACAACCTGCTTCTTACGGGATACCACACCTTTTAACAAGGCAGTGTTGTTCTCTAGTGTCACATTGTAAGCTTTCTCCACAGCTGGAGCCTGGGAACCTAGTGCAAGTGCAACAGAGTCATTTTCTAGAATGTCCGTCACCACTAGCAAGAATAAATCCAACCCCTTGTCAGCAACGTTTGCTGTGATTACAGCTTCCAACTCTTCTTGTTTTGCAAGAACGTCATTTGTATCGACCGTGTTCACTTGTGCGATTTCCACTTTGTAGTTACCCATTTGGAATTCTTTTGCATCAAGGGAGATAAGCTGTTCTACCGTTTTGTCGCTAAGGTCCGCTCCCGCTTTTAACATCGCTAAACCGTACTCCTCCGCATTCACACCCGCGATTTCCGCAAGTTCTTTTGCAGCTTGTACATCTTGGTCCGTGCAAGTTGGGGATTTGAACAATAGAGAATCAGAAATGATGGCAGAAAGCATCAAACCTGCAACAGGCTTGGAAATTTCTACGCCATTCTCCTTGTAAAGCTTGTTCAAGATCGTCGCTGTGCATCCTACAGGCTCTGCACGATAGTACAATGGATCTGCTGTTTCAAAGTTTGCGATACGGTGGTGATCGATTACCTCAAGGACGCGAACTTGATCAATGTCGCTAACGCTTTGTTGGCGCTCGTTGTGGTCGACCAAAATTACTTCCTTCACTTCGTTTGCAACAGTTTCCACTAGACGCGGCACTTCACTGTTAAATTCTTTTAGTGCATATTCCGTTTCGCCATTCAATTCACCTAGGCGGACTGGCTCTGCATCCATGCCCAATTGCTTTTTCAACTCTGCATAGGCAATTGCCGAGCAGATGGAATCTGTATCTGGGTTTTTATGTCCTAGTACTAAAACTTTTGTCATGAGTACTCTCCTTGCGTAAATGTAATATCGAGCTATTCGTGCTAACTCTTCCACTTTGTATATTACCTTAAAATATCTCTTGTTTCAAAATGAAAATCTTAAAACGTCGTACCAACTGGATTTTTTTCCTATTTACTTTTGTAGCTACTACGGAGGTGGGGTCTTCGCAGGCGATATCATAAATCCGAATTGATGCCGAATTTGGTGGAGTTCATGCCGAAACTGGCCAAGTTCGTGCCGAATTGGGTGGAGTTCATGCCGAAACTGGCCAAGTTCGTGCCGAATTGGGTGGAGTTCGTGCCAAAACACCCCGGGTTCGTGCCAAAACCGAGAATTACCCTCCGACTGGTCCACAAAGCCTTACCCGTTCTCTTCCTTCAGCTTGTTCATCCGCTCGATCCAATCTTGAATTTCTGCATCGATTCGATCAAGTTCATCGTTCATTTCCTTTTCTTTTTTGGCATGTAATTCATCCTTTAATGCCTCCATTGCCTCTTTGTACTCTTCGATTCTAGCAAGTAACGCAACTTCCTCTTCCTCGGTGATTTGTTCTGCTTTTTTCAACGATTTTGCAGCACCTCTGAATCGCTCTGCTTCCTTGGTGATGGCATGATTAATCGTCATTTTCATTTTACCAAGGTCAAGATTGGCAAAAGAGACGGCAAAGGTGCCTCTAGGGGATGCCAATGATTTATTCATCAAGTCGAGATCACTAGGCAGCCATTTGTATTTCATGCTGTTCTGCAGGTCATCGGCACTATCGGCAGAGATGTACTCTCCGTTTCCGGCAGCCGCCACATCTTTCAACTGATTTTCTGATTCTTTGTCGACATGGAATCCGATGATGTTCACATGGCGGCCTTCTTTTTCAGCTGCGAAGGCTTGCGCTTCCTCAACTGGATTACCGTCGCACGTCTCCATCCCATCACTTACAATATAGAGGGTAATATCCCCGTCGTAATCGGCACTATCTTCACGAGCAGTTTTAATGGCTTCGGCAAGTGGGGTCCAGCCTTTCGCCTCCACACCTTGAACCGCTTCAAAGAATGCTTTTTCGTTATACGGCTGTGCCGGATAGACCTCCTCTATCGTCGTACAGGACACCTGCATATCCTTGTCTTCTTGGGAGCCCGCATGCCCATACACATAGAGAGAAACATCACTGTTCATTCCTATCGTTTTACCAAAACTCAAGACCGCATCCTTTGCCACCTTCATTTTCTGCTGGCCATTTACATCCAACAACATGCTCGAGCTTGCATCCAAAAGGATCAAGGCTTTCGAAGGTGTTCCCTGTCCATTTGGTGCTGTCTCGTTCAGCTCGGGCTCGGGCAACAGCGGTTCATTAAAAGAAGGCTCATAGTTTGCCAGTTTTCCTATTGCCTCAGGGTACGCATTGTTCCCTAACAGGTGGATGAACGCCTTCAATAGCGTATCCGTTTCTGTGGTTTCTGACGTAACATCTTCCATATGTAGAAGGAATTCTTCTTCTAAGCCTTCTAAAGGATTGAGTGAAGGCCAAATACTGGTTTCCTCTTCATACTCGATATCCCCAGTCATGGTACCCGAAAGGACCGCAACAAACTCTTCCAGGTTGGACGGGATCACCACTTCATCTAATTTTCCAAGAACCTCATTGGCAGAAGATCTATGCTCTTCCTCGTTTTTATCCTCTTCCTTCCCTTTTTCCTCCTGCCACTCTTCTTCATTGGAAGAAGGAGTTGGCTCGGTTGTTGTGTTTTCCCTTTTTGTGCAACCTCCAAGTATAATCATGGATATACTTAGTAACATTACAAATAATCTCATCTGTCTCCCTCCAATTCTTCTATTAAGTACGGTCAATCGCTTTATTTTGTTTCACCTTTTCTCTAAAACACCCTATTTACCTATCAAAATGACACTCTTCTCCATTCAAAATGATGATCCACTTGTCGCCTTCCATAAATAGGATAACTATTCCAGCTCTCTTTTTCCAATAAAAAATAACCCACCTGTTTTTCTATCATTCTCCCAAATACTCTCCAGAACGATATTTTCCCCTCAAGTAGGGTAGGAAATAGTAACACTATTTATGGAGGTTCTGAACATGCATAAAATTGTAAAACTACCATCTCATCCCGCATCCCTCTGGCAGCAACAACATTCATCGGACACATTCCCCCCACTTCAGGAGAACATCTCAGCGGATGTGACTGTCATCGGGGCTGGAATCACAGGCATCACCGCCGCATATCTTCTTGCAAAGGAAGGATTGAGTGTCGCACTTCTCGAAGCAGGCAGAGTCATCGGTGGTACTACCGGTTTTACAACCGCCAAAATTTCCTCCCAACACGGGTTGATCTATCAAGACCTAATCAAGCAACACGGACAAGAAAAGGCACGACTTTACTATGAGGCAAATCAGGAGGGTTTATCTTTCATCCAGAAAAACATCAATGATTTGCAAATAGATTGCGATTTCCACACACTCCCGTCATTCGTCTACTCCACAAGCAAGGAAATGGAGCAAAAGGTCGAAGAAGAGGCAAATGCCTATCTCGAACTTGGTATCAATGGCGGCTTTGCCCATATGGAAGATCTGTCACTCCCCTTTCCCGTGAAAAATGGTGTGATGATGCGGGATCAGGCACAGTTTCATCCAGTCAAGTATTTAAATGGGCTGCTACGGGCTTTTACAGAATTAGGCGGGAAGGTGTATGAACAGACAAAAGCTACGGACATACAGAAGGATTCCTCGATTGTTGAAACGGACAACGGGTTTGAGGTGAAAAGCAAAACTATCATCGTCAGCACTCATTACCCTTTCAACGATATGAATGGCCTTCTCTTTTCCAGATTGCATGTAGAACGCTCTTACGCTCTAGCTGCTAACATGGAACATGTCAGTATACCGGAAGGCATGTACTTGAGTGCGGATGAACCGACCCGCTCTATCCGATCTGCAATTGGTCCTGACGGAGAGAGATTATTGCTTCTTGGAGGGGAAGGGCATCCCACCGGTCAACATGATTGGGACACCCTCATCAATTATGAGAAGCTTGCCGAGTTTGGAGCCAGGTATTTTGATATAAATGATATCCCGTATCACTGGTCCTCACAGGATATTTTTTCACTTGATCGCCTGCCATACATCGGTCCCATTCAGAAAGGGTCGGATAATGTGCTCGTAGCCACCGCCTTTGCCAAGTGGGGAATGACAAATGGGACGATTGCCGCCTGTATATTAAAAGATACGATCCTCAACCAGGCCAATCCGTATACGGACCTTTTCCATCCTAGCAGGGGCGAAATGGAGACGAGCAGCATCAAAAATTTCGTAAAGGAAAATGCAACTGTAGCCAAAGAGCTGGTGAAAGGCAAATTAAAGAGACAGTCTCACAGCCTAGATGATCTGAAGTGTGATGAGGGTGGCATTGTCCAATTGGATGGCAAAAAGGTGGGAGCATACAAGGACAGCGAAGGCACATGTCACCTTGTAAAGCCTACCTGTACACATATGGGATGTGACGTGGAATGGAACGATGCGGAACGCTCCTGGGATTGTCCGTGTCATGCTTCCCGGTTCTCCTATAAGGGGGACGTATTGGTAGGGCCCGCAACAAAACCGTTGAAGGGGTATGAAGAATAACGCTATTCTTTTTTACCAAAATCTCTTTTACCATAATTTAAACCGGGCAAAAACCGCCCGGTCTTTTTATTGAAAAATAGTTTAGTTATAGGTTAATCGCTGCTGTTCCTTTCCGCAAATGGCCAAGTGAAAAATCTAGTTTCCAAATTCCTACTGTAGCAACAACCTTTGAGAAAACAGCCTTTTAAAAAAGGAACGTCCGTCAACGGAGTTGTTCCTCTTCTTTATCAATCTACTTGTCTCACACCTGCCGCTTGCATTCCTTGCTGTCCGCGATCTTCCACACAAGTTTCGATGGTTTGTGCTTCCTGGCTCTCCTTTTCATTCACCAGCACCAGGATCCTGCCGTTCTCCACATCTGTTGCATACATCGGCGCGTCACGATCTGATAGACCGAGACCTAGCAGCTTGTTGCCGACCCCTTGTGGTGCTTGAGCTTCTTCTGGCAAAAAGATTTTATCCACCATGGAGTCATCCTCTTCTGCTACAATCCTCTCGATGCGTGTTCCCATTGGATAATCGGAGCCAAGGGAATCACCTAGTGCCACGATGACGATCTCTTCTGCCTGATACCCTTGAACAATCAAACCTTCTACCACATTTCTGGCTTTTTTCTCTGTATCATAAACACCTAATATCGTTTTTTTCATTGTCGTTCCTCCTAGGAAAATGATAGTTCTTTTCTCTATACATTCCCCCGTGGAAACTGTTGAAACACTCTTACAAAAATTTCCTTGTTCTTAACCAAATTGTGCTTGGTGTAATCTGCTATAAATCCCCTCTGCCTCTATCAGCTCTTCATGTCGGCCCTGTTCTGCGATGCCATCCTTTGTCACGACCATAATGCGGTCTGCATTTTTAATGGTTGCCAGACGATGGGCGATGACAAGCGTTGTCCGGTCTTTGGAAAGCTCCGTCAACGACCCCTGGATAGCGCGTTCTGTTTCCGTATCTAGAGCAGATGTGGCTTCATCCAGGATAAGGATCGGTGGATTTTTGAGGAAGATCCGCGAAATGGCAAGGCGTTGCTTTTGACCTCCAGATAATTTCACCCCGCGTTCTCCAATGACTGTATCAAGCCCCTGTGGTTGTGTGGCGATGAATTCATCTAGCTGGGAGCGTCTTGCCGCCTCCATGATCTCTTCATCTGTCGCATCAAGTTTTCCGTATGCGATATTCTCTCTGATGGTTCCTGAGAAAAGGAAGACATCCTGTTGCACGATGCCGATTTGGCTTCGCAAGGATTCGAGCTTCAATTCCCGCGTATCATAGCCGTCAATGAGGATGCTCCCTTCCTCTAATTCATAGAACCTTGGCAAGAGGCTGCAAAGCGTTGTTTTTCCGGCGCCCGATGGACCGACAATCGCCACCGTTTCCCCTGCCCTGACGGTGAGGTTGATGTTTCTCAATACTCTCTCGTTGCCTTCATAGCCAAACGATACATTACGGTAATGGATCTCCCCTTCAAGATCGGCATGGACCGCACCTGGCGCATCTGCAATATCAGGTTCGGTGTCCATGATCTCTGTGTAACGTTTAAACCCGGCAATCCCTTTTGGATAACTCTCGATCACTGCATTTATTTTCTGAATAGGTCCTAGTAAAATATTGGACAGAAGGATGAATGCGACAAACTCCCCGTAGCTAAGCTCCCCACGGATGACAAAGAAGGTCCCAAACAGCAGGGTAAATAACGTCACAAGTCGCATCAGCATGTAGTTTGCCGTGACATTCTGGGCCATGATTTTATAAGAAGCCAGTTTGGTAGAACGGTAGCTTTCATTGTTCACAGCAAATTGCTTCTGTTCGTGTTTTTCATTGGCAAAAGCCTGCACCACGCGGATCCCACCGATACTGTCTTCTACTCTTGCATTTATTTCTGCAACGTCGCTGAACATTCTGCGGAACGTGCGTGTCATTTTTTTATTAAAATGGATGGCAAGGATCATCAGAAGCGGTATGACCAAAAATGATAGAATGGCAAGCTTCCAGTTGATGGCGAGCATGATGAAGAACGCCCCTATCAGGGTCATCAATGCCACAAAGACATCCTCTGGTCCATGGTGGGCAACTTCACCGATCTCTTCTAGGTCCTTGGTGAGCCTGGAAATGGAGTGCCCCGTTTTATTATTGTCATAATAGCCGAATGACAGCTTCTGCATGTGCTGAAATAGCTTTCTGCGCATGTCGGTTTCAATATTGATTCCAAGCATATGTCCCCAATAGGTAACAATGTAATGTAGGCCGGTATTGATTGCATAGATGGCTAGCAGCCCGATGCAAGCCCAAACAATCACTGTCCAATTTTGTTGTGGCAACAGCTTATCGATTACCTGGTTAACGGCAATCGGAAATGCAAGCTCCAGCAACCCCACCAAGACGGCGCAGGAAAAATCCAAAATAAACAGCCACTTGTATGGCTTATAATAGGAGAAAAACCGTCGTACCAATACTTCCACACCCTTTTCCAAATTATTATGTAATAGCGTTTTTCCTTCGACCCCCTAATGATAATCATTATCATTTACATTCTACTATACTACCCTTTCCCAATACACGTCAATGTAATTATATTAGGAAACAAGCACTACCTGTGTTATAAAGAAATCAAAAGGATCCTATGTAGAGAGTGGGAGAATGTGCGATGGCTAATATACTGATCATTGAAGACGAAAAAAAGATTGCCCGTGTCCTTCAACTGGAGCTCGAGCATGAAGGATATGAGACGGACGCTGCATTTACTGGCACCAGCGGCTTGGAAAAATTCAAAGAGCAGGATTGGGACTTGGTGTTGCTTGATGTGATGCTCCCGGAATTGAGCGGTCTAGAAGTGTTGAGGAGAATCCGCACTACCGATTCAAACACTCCTGTCATTTTGTTGACCGCCCGCAACTC
The DNA here is from genome assembly GCF_021991925.1 of Sutcliffiella horikoshii. Taxonomy (GTDB): domain Bacteria; phylum Bacillota; class Bacilli; order Bacillales; family Bacillaceae_I; genus Sutcliffiella_A; species Sutcliffiella_A horikoshii_F. The sequence continues at coordinate 14,392 of NZ_RXZI01000010.1, forward strand.
CATCCCCGATAAAGTAAGCGGTCTGGATCTTGGTGCCAACGATTATGTGACAAAGCCTTTTGAAATAGAGGAACTTTTGGCAAGAGTAAGAGCCTCCCTGCGGACGGTCCAGGTAAAAGCAGAGCATTCCAGTGTCTTGAATGTCCAGGACTGGACCGTTAATGAAAAAACACGCGAGGTCGTTCGTGGCAAAGAACAAGTGGACCTGACTCCCAAAGAGTTCGACCTTCTTGTTTACTTTATCGAAAACAAAGGACAGGCTCTGAATCGTGAACAGATCCTCAACCGGGTTTGGGGCTTTGATTATTACGGGGACACCAATATCGTCGACGTTTACGTCAGGCATCTTCGGAAAAAGCTGGACCTCTCAGATGTGCTCTTGACTGTCCGTGGTGTCGGATACCGATTAAAGGAGTAGCAGGCAGATGAAAATAAAAAGTAAAATTCTCTTGTTTTCCACCGTATGGCTCGTCATCATGCTGCTTCTCGTTAACGGGGCCATCTATTTTCTTTTCCAAAAAAACATTCTGGACAATGACCTGAACCGGGTCAGGGATCATGCCGAGTCAGTGACAGCGGCCGTGAACCGGGCGATAAGCGAGAACGAAACGGATTTCAGCTCCCTGCTCAACGCCTACCTCCCTCCTAACGGGATGATCCGCATCGTGACAGAAGAGAATACCTCTGTTGCCAACAGTGCCAAGGAGTACGACATGAGGTTGGTACCCACTAAGTTTCAGAATCAGCAGTTTTCCACCGTGCGAACATTAGAAGGCACTCCATATGCGGTCGTTTCCTATCCGTTGATATGGACGGATGGAAACATCGTGATGCTTGAAGTCACAGAAAAGCTGGAGGATTCCAAACGGACGATCAACATCCTGCTTATCGTGCTACTGCTCGCTTCAGTTTTCATTTTGATTCCTGCCTTATTTTTCGGAAACGTATTGAGCCGAATCATCTTGACACCGATCCATGCTATGACGAAAACGATGAAGCAGATCCAACAGACTGGGGATTATCAAAAGCTGCGACTTGAGGGCACTTCTAAGGATGAGCTTTATACAATGGGTAACACGTTCAACCAGATGATTGATATCCTAGAGAAAAACTACCAAAAACAGCAGCAGTTCGTTTCCGATGCCTCCCATGAATTGAAAACGCCGCTAACGGTAATCGAGAGCTATGCAAGCATGCTCAAACGCTGGGGCATGAAGAAACCCGAGTTATTGGAGGAATCGGTGGATGCCATTTACTCTGAGTCGATCCGGATGAAGGAAATGACCGAGCAGATGCTAGAGCTGGCCAATGCGGATAATGATATGGTGTTGAAGAAAGAAACGGTCGATTTGGGTGATCTCTGCAAGCAAGCGGCTCACCATATGGAAGTTTCTTTTGGCAGGGAAATCAGGCTAATGGAGGGGGGGCTAGTCTCCCCTGTTTTTGCAGACACCAATAAAATAAAACAGTTACTCTATATTCTTTTGGATAACGCACGGAAATATAGTGAAGCAGAAGTAGAGTTGGAACTTGGCGAGACGACTGGCAATTGTTACTTTGCTGTCCGTGATAAAGGGATGGGCATCCCGAAAGAGGACATAGATAAAGTCTTTGACCGCTTTTACCGGGTCGATAAAGCCAGAAACCGTGAGTCTGGCGGTGCAGGGCTTGGTCTTTCCATCGCCAAGCAGATTGTGGACGCACACCAAGGAACGATCGACTTTACTAGTGTGGAAGGAAAAGGCACGACCGTGAAAGTGACATTGCCCAAGGGAAAGGACAGTGAACAAGAATGAAAAATACAAAACGGTTCCTGCTTCTGACCACTGGCGCTTTTATAGTAGTTTCAGGGGTTGCGCTCTTCTATCTCTTTTTTCACAAGACAGAGGCCTTGGCATCAGAAACGGAGGTACGGGAGCTGGTGGAAAGCCAATATAGGGGCAGCCTCATTACCTCCATGCACCAAAAAGACGAAACCTACGAGGTGTTCATCGAAAATGATATGGGGGAATACCAGCTGATGGTGGATGGCCGTAGTAGAGAGATCACCTCGTTAAAACTGGTGAACCGTAAAGAGGATGCCGGTGGAGGAAAACCTGGCACAGATAAGCAGGAGCCAGTTGGCGAAGAGCCTCAAGATCCCGCCGAGGAGAAGCCCGCTCCAAGCATGCTTAGCAGGGATGAAGCCATTGAAATCGCCTTAAACGAAGTACCAGGTAAAGTGGATGATGTAGAGCTTGATGAAGATGATGGCGTGAAGGTATATGAAGTCGAAATCGAAGTGGATGAGGATTCGGAAGCGACCATCATCATCAATGCTTATACAGGTGAAATCCTGTCCCTGACATGGGATTAAAATAAACAGAAGTTTCATTAAGATTTTTTAATCTTTTCCTCCTTTTCTATTAATGTTGGCTGGCTATTATGTAAGTGTAGCAAGCGAAACAAACATTTCAAGGAGGAATTAATGATGAAAATTTTCACAACAGTGATAGCAGGAGCCGTACTTATCGGTGGAATCAGCGTAGGAGCGGAAGCGTTAAAGAACGAGGACACAAAGGAAAACTTGAAGCAGGTCCAGGTTGCCACTCCATCTGAAGAAAAGACTGGCATCACATTAGCCGAAGCATCTGATATTGTGTTGGCGAAAGTGGAAAATGGCGTTTTAAAAGAAGCGGAGAAAGATCGTGAAAATGGGCGTCTTGTTTATGAAATCGAAGTGAAAAATGAGGAGTATGAGTTTGAATTCAAGGTGGATGCCTCGAATGGCGAGATCATCAAGGAAGAGAGAGACGAGCGTAGAGGTAAAAAAGCAGCCTCTTCTGGTGGAAACGGAAAGGCTGAGGACGCTGGCGCGAATGAAGCCGTGATCTCCATTGGTGAGGCCATAGGAATCGCAAAGAAGGAAGTACCGGGCAAACTCGAAGATATTGAACTAGAACGTGAAAACGGAAAACTTGTATATGAAGTGGAAATTGAAAACTTTCAAAATGGTGACGATGAAGGTGTTACGATCTCTATTGATGCCATTACAGGGAAAGTGTTGTATGTAGAGTGGGATGATTAATGGTTTAATGAGGGCGGCCCTTTGTTGGGCTGCTTTTTTTTAGGTTTGGGTATTATTGGGGAAAGGCTTTTAGCAAATTAGTCTTTTGAACCTTTGTTTATGCAGAATTTTGGGGGATTTGTGGTATTTTAAGCATACGAGAAAGCATTCGGACAACTTTTTCATGGGTTCGGACATTTAATATGCATTTTGGATGGGGGTTCGGACATTTGCCATAGCTTGTTCGGACAAGAGTGGCGGGCGTTTGGACAGTTGAAAATTTGGTTCGGACAAAAAGTTCAAAACTTCGGTCAACTTTGGCGAATCTTCGGTCAACTTTACAAAATCTTTGGACAAAATCTGAAAAACTTCGGACATTTCACTTTTCACCATTCCCCACCAGCCCCCTCGCCCCCAACCAAATTAAAAAAGCCGCCCAGGTCCAAAAACTCTCCCCAGACGGCCAGGCCAAAACAATGCCCCCAACCTACATAAACACACTCTTCTCAATCTCTTTCATTTCATAAAAGTACCCCTGCTTACTCATGAGTTCATCAAATGTGCCTGCCTCTACCACACGGCCATTCTCCATCACAATAATCTGATCCATCTTCTCCAAGCCAGTCAATCGATGACTAACAAGCACCAATGTATCCTTTTCCGCAACACCAAACAGCTTCTCAAATATCGCCGCCTCCGTTACAGCATCCACAGAGGAGGTCGGCTCATCCAGCAGCCACAACCGCTCCCCCTTAAGTAGCGCACGCCCCATAGCAAGGCGCTGTTTCTCCCCACCGGAGAGGTTCTCCCCTTTTTCCAACACCTCATCATCCAAAGAGAACCCGTCAAGCTTCACTGCGCCCAAAGCTTCCAGCATCTCCTCATCGCTCCGTCCATCCTTGGCAAGGGAGAGATTCTCCCTGATCGTGCCGTAGAAAAAGTGATTCTCCTGAAGGACGACGTTTGCCTTGCTCCATAAGTCTTCCTGCTCCACCGAAGCATAGTCCCACTCATCCAACGAGACTACCCCATCCTCTGCCTCATAAATCTTCAACAGTAGCTGCAGTAACGTCGACTTTCCAGATCCGCTCGGTCCGACGATTGCCGTTTTTGATCCTGCAGGCAAGTTGATAGTCACACCGTCCAGTGTCAGGCGGGATTCACCCGGATAGCGGAAGCTGACATTCTTCATATCAAAGGAAAATGCCTGTTGCACAGGTAGTTCCACCGTGCTCTCAGGTGCCACACCAACAGCCGGCTCCCCAGACACGACCTCATCCAACCTGGAGGCCGCCCTCCTGCTATCTTCATAATGATTCGGGAAAACAGCCATCGGCGCGGCATTTTCAAATACAGTCAAGGAGATCATCACAAGCATCGCAAGGAACAGACCATCAAACTGTCCTTCGACCGTCAGATAGGCTCCAAGTGCAAGCAAGGTCCATGAAACGAGCAACGTGATAAACGTGTTCACGGATTGATTGAACATCGCCTGTTTTCCTTCTCGCTCTTGCTCCGCCACATAAGAACCAGCAGCCTCGGCAAGCAATTTCTCCTTATCCTCCAGTTGCTGATAAATTTTCAAATCGCGGAAGCCGTAGAAAAGCTCCGTCACCTCTGTTGAGAGCGCCCCTCTCTCTTCCCTGACACGGTGTTGCAGTCGGCGCTGTCCAAGCGCAAAGTACACCGGAACCACAAACCCGGTCAAAATCAATCCGACTAGCATCACCAAAGCCAAGTAAATCGAAAAAAAGCTAATGAAAAATATCGTGCTTAAAAAGACGAGCACCAGCACAATCGGTGGGTAAAATACGCGAAGAAAGAAATTCTGTAAGCTCTCCACGTCCCCCACAATCCGTGCAAGCAAATCGCCGCTGCGATACTTTTGAAAAATCTGTGGCGCAAGCGGCTCTATTTTTTTATAAAAAGAAACTCGTAGATTACTTAATATCGTAAATGTCGCCCTATGCGAGTATAACCTCTCACCGTAGCGGCTGAATGCCCTCGCAAAACCGAAGAGCTTCAATACCGCGATCATCACGGTCAACGTATAGATCGGCGGAGCCAGTGCCGCTTTGGATATAAGGTAACCACTGGAGGCAAATAGCCCGACAGCCGTAATTCCCGCTGAGAATCCGAGCAAAACGGACAGGAGTATGTCTTTCTTTTCCAACATGACCAGCTTCACGACATGTGCCAATTCTCTCATCCTGCACTCCCTCCTTGCTGGACAGACACCATTTCCCGGTAGGCCGGTACTGCTTGGACCAGCTCTTCATGTGTTCCTTTTGCGATTATTGATCCATTTTCAAGCAGTAGAATGGAGTCCGCCTGTTTGATTGTATGCAGTCTGTGTGCAACGGTAATGACGGTCGACGTTTTGGCCAACTCCTTCATGGAAGCTTGTAATATCCGCTCTGTCTGGAGGTCGAGTCCTGTTGTTGGTTCATCGAACAGGATAACCGACGGCTTTTTCAAAAAGGCCCGCGCCAACGCCAATCGCTGTTTTTCCCCTCCGGATAACCCTCTTCCCGCTTCTCCGATCCTCGTTTGGAAGCTTTCAGGTAAAGATTCAATTAACGGTAGGATTCCCGCTTTCTCCGCAGCGGCTTTTATTTCTGCTTGTGTTGCTTCCGCTTTTCCACCGATCGCGATGTTCTCTGCAATGGTTCCGGAAAAAAGATAAGGATTCTGCGAGATATAGCTCACACGGTCAAACCATGCTTTTTCCTCATATTCAAATAATGGCTTTCCATCCACCAGCACGTCGCCTTCTGTCGGGCGGATCAGCCCTGCCATCAGGTTGAGCAATGTTGATTTACCCGCACCACTTCGACCAATCAAGGCAAGCTGCGTATATGGCGGAATATCCACTGATAGATTATTTATGGCAAAGCCTTGTTCCCCATAACGGAAGCCAAGGTTTTTCAATTGGATAGAAGGCGGACCGTTTTCTGTCGGAAGGGATGCGTCTCCCCATTCCATCGGTGCCTCCTCTTCTGCGAGCTCATCTGTCACCTTTTTCGCTGCCCCCATGCTTCCGCGCCCCGTATGAAATGCGCTACCAAGCTCCTTCAGGTAAAGGTAGAACTCAGGTGCCAAAACCAATACGAAAAAAGCAGTAAAGAACGTCACATTTTCAAAAACAACAAGCTGTAAGCCTACCTCAAGCGCGATCAATCCGATGGCAAGCATCGAAATGAATTCAAGCATCAGGGAAGACAGAAATGCGATTCGCAACACTTCCATCGTCGCATCACGGAAGCTTAAGCTGCTGTTTTCGATTGTTTCCTGTTGCTTGGCAGAACGACCGAAAAGCTTCAATGTCGTGAGCCCCTGCAAGGTATCAAGGAACGTACCGGAAAATGCGTTCAGTTTATCCATCTGCTCTTCCGATTTCTTCTTCGTTTTCAAGCCTACCACAATCATGAAAATCGGAATAAACGGTGCTGTGACCAAGATGATCAACCCTGTATTTACGTGCTGGCTGAATGCCGCAATCAAGATCATGATCGGGATGATGCTCGATTGAATGACCTGTGGCACATACCTGCTGAAATACGGATCGATTTCATCCACTGCATCCATCATGACGCTCACCTTTTGGCCGGATTGGCCTTTTAGGGAAGCTTGAACCGGGCTGTTGGAATACTTTTGGAGCAAGGCGGTGCGAAAATCCCGCTTAACTTTCGCAGCAAGCTTCACGCCGGTGAGACCGCTCCAATAGGTCAAGGCGGCTCTTGCAGCCAACACCGCTAGAAGTCCCCCAAGGAAGGGCAGGATTTCTTGGAAAGTGTGCCCCCTCAGGAAGACTCGATCAACGATGGTGACAAAGAAATACGCCTGCCCGATGACCGTCGCACCTGTCAGGAGGGCGATTAGGATCAGCGTCACCCTTGCGCCTCTATGTGATTTTGCGATCGTTTTTAAATTTGTCATATCGTTAAAATCCCTCTTTTCTGTTCGTGAAAATTGGATTGTATCGTTTAGTTAGTGAAAAGTTTCACATACTTTATAGTTAACATTATATAACATGCCCGTTGGAATTTCTTCTTTTGGGATTGACCATTTTATGACATATTCATGTTTTCCCTCTTCCGTCTTTAAAGTAACGGATTTTTCAGGAGACGAAGCGGTTCCCTTTTTCATGTGAAGGGATTAGTTATCGTTATGATGGGATTAAGAGGAGATATGAAGGGATTTCTTCCACTTATGAAGGAATTAACTTCTCTTATGAAGGGATTCATTTTTTGAAACTCATCAATGACCCCATATCTTTAGGAATGGTACTCGTTGTGATGGAATTGACCAAACTAATGATGGGATTAAGCATTATTGTGAAGGGATTAGTTGAAAAATCCACTACACAAAGTAAAATATTTCATTAAAAGTATTAATCAAGTACAAAAATTCCTTCTACCCCACCCCTTCACCGCATAAAATTAAATCATTCAGAAAAAAACATTGCATTTCCCCCTTACCTGTTGTAAATTAGTTAAATAATTAAATTGTTCAGATAATTAAATAGTGAACTTTCTTATCCAGAGAGGTTGAGGGAATGGCCCGAAGACACCTCAGCAACCAGCAGCGCCCGGAAGAACGGACGCTGAAAAGGTGCTAATTCCAGTGAGCTGTGATGCTTGCAGAGATGAGAAGAATGAACTTTCGATAGAAAAGTCTTCTTCTTATAGAAGGCTTTTTTCTTTTTATTCTCGGCCTTTTGGTATCTCTGAAACTCCCCTGTTGCTTTCCGTTCCGGGTGTTCGTTTTCCACGGGGCGACCTTGAGCCTTGAGCCTCCTTGGGCTATGCCCTGCGGGGTCTCAAGATTGTCGCTTCTCTCCCGTAGGAGTCTCACACCTTGCACTGCAAGCAACAGGGGGAGACTGAATCCCCCCATCCCTTCTGCTATAGAAAGCCGTCACTTGCAAAATATAGGAGGCCTTTATCATGTATAAAACGGAAACGAAGCTTGCGCAAATTGGAAACCGCTCAGAAACTGCCACTGGAACCGTCAATCCACCTGTTTATTTTTCCACTGCCTATCGACACGATGGGATTGGGCAATCAACAGGTTATGACTACACAAGAACCGGAAATCCGACGCGACATGTGTTGGAAAAAGCCATTGCAGACCTCGAGAGCGGCGACCAAGGGTTTGCCTGTAGTTCCGGCATGGCGGCGATCTTGACGATCCTTTCCCTCTTCAAGACCGGTGACCACCTTATCGTATGTAAGGATTTGTATGGCGGCACGTACCGTCTTTTTGAAGAAGGTTATAAGAAATGGGGACTGTGTTGTAGCTATGTGGATACGACCGACCTGTCACAAATCGAAGATGCAATCACTCCACAGACAAAGGCCATTTTTGTGGAGACTCCAACCAATCCCCTGATGGTAGAAACAGATCTTGAAGCCGTTTCCGGGCTTGCAAAAGCGCACGGAATCCTTTTGATCTGTGACAATACGTTCTATACCCCTGTTTTATTAAACCCCATACCACTCGGCGCTGACATCGTTATTCATAGCGCCACTAAATACCTTGGCGGGCACAATGATGTGCTGGCTGGACTCATTGTCGCAAAAGGCTCGGAGCTTTGTGAATCACTCTCCCTCCACCACAATGCAGCTGGCGCTGTGTTGAGTCCATTCGATTCATGGTTATTGATTCGCGGGATGAAAACCTTATCCCTTCGCATGGAACGGCACGAAATGAATGCGAAGAAAATCGCCGATTACTTGGGTCAGCACAATGCCATTACAGATGTGCTGTATCCGGGAAGGGGCGGGATGCTCTCCTTTCGGATTCAAGACGAGGCATGGGTGAATCCGTTGCTCCAGAACCTCAGCCTCATCACTTTTGCTGAAAGCCTTGGCGGTGTGGAAAGCTTCATCACCTACCCTGCCACCCAGACACATGCGGACATTCCGGAAAAAATCCGCATCGAGACCGGTGTTTGCAACAGGCTGTTGCGCTTCTCTGTCGGCATCGAAGACGCAGAAGACTTGATTGAAGACTTAGAGGCGGCGCTAAAGGCTGCTTCCATCCAAAAGGAGGTCCTATCGTGAGCCATTCTTTTCAAACGAAGCTGTTGCATAATCGCCACAAGGTAGATAAAAACACTGGTGCTGTCAGCGTGCCCATTCAGCATGCTTCCACCTTCCATCAGGCTGATATCGATTCCTTTGGTAAATATGATTATGGCCGTTCTGCCAATCCGACCCGGGGGGCCCTAGAGGAAACGATCGCCCAGCTGGAAGAAGGAACAAGGGGTTTTGCCTTTTCCTCTGGGATGGCGGCGATTTCGACTGCTTTCCTCCTTCTCTCACAAGGGGATCACGTATTGATCTCAGAAGATGTGTATGGAGGCACTTACCGGATGGTTTCAGAGGTGCTGACCCGCTATGGTGTGGAGCATACCTTTGTGGATATGACCGACCTGGATAAAGTAAAAGCAGCGATCCAAGCCAACACCAAGCTGTTCTATGTGGAAACGCCATCGAATCCCTTGTTGAAAGTAACGGACATCACGGCCATTTCCACCATTGCCAAATCCACGGGAGCCTGGACGTTTGTCGATAACACCTTCCTGACACCGGCATTGCAAAAGCCTCTCGAGCTTGGCGCGGACCTTGTCCTTCACAGTGCCACGAAGTTCCTATCCGGACACAGTGATGTCGTGGCAGGACTTGCGGTGGCCAAGGATCCGGTCCTTGCCGAGCGTTTGGCCTTTTTGCAAAATTCCTTCGGGGCCGTACTTGGTGTCCAAGACGCTTGGCTCGTCTTAAGAGGACTCAAAACGTTGCATGTCAGGCTCGAACAGTCACAAAAATCAGCCTACAAGATTGCCAGTTACCTAGAAAAGCATCCTGCCGTGAAGAAGGTCCATTTTCCTGGGTTGACGACACATCCTGGTTTCACGCTTCAACACAGGCAGGCTCAGGGGCCAGGTGCCGTCCTTTCTTTTGAGCTACAAAACGAAGAGGACCTGCGCACCTTTGTCAATCAAGTGGAAATCCCCGTTTTTGCCGTTAGCTTAGGGGCAGTGGAATCGATCCTCTCCTTCCCAGCGAAAATGTCCCATGCGGCAATGCCAGAAGCGGAACGGTTGAAACGCGGCATCTCGAATTCTTTACTTCGCCTGTCAGTAGGCCTAGAGAGTGCGGATGATCTCATAAATGATTTTGAGCAGGCTTTAAAACAGACAACTAGAAGCTTAGACCTAGAACAACGGAGGGTATATCATGGGAATCTTAGATAGTTTACAGCAGGACAAAATATTGATTGCAGATGGTGCAATGGGGACCCTCCTCTATTCATTCGGATCGGATTGTTGCTTTGAGGAGCTGAACCTATCGCATCCAAGTCAGATCTATAACATCCACAAGGCTTACCTTAATGCCGGTGCGAACCTCATCCAGACAAATACGTATGCGGCCAATTACCATAAACTAGAGCGCTATGGATTGCAGGATCAGGTGAAAGAAATAAACAGTGCGGCGGTAAGGCTAGCCAAAAAAGCGGTGGCAGATCATCCAGATGCCCATGTGGTCGGTACGATCGGTGGCATCCGGGCCATCAAACCGGAAACCATTCCACTCGAAGAGATAAAACGCACCTTCCGGGAGCAGTTATACTGCCTGCTACTTGAAGGGGTGGATGGTATATTACTAGAAACTTTTTATGACCTGGAAGAACTGGAGACGGTGTTGCAAATTGCCAGAAAAGAAACGAACCTTCCCATCATTGCCCAGGTCTCCCTTCAGGAAGTGGGCTATCTACAAAACCGTGTGCATATAACAGACGCCCTCCACCGCTTGGAATCACTTGGGGCGGATATCGTCGGCCTCAATTGCAGGTTGGGACCTTTTCACATGATTTCGACACTGGAAGAGGTATCGATTCCAAAGCATGCCTACCTTTCCGCCTATCCGAATGCAAGCCTTCCCTCCTATGTCGATGGGAAGCTGGAGTATGAGAGTGATGCCGAATATTTTAAACAAACGGCTTTAGCTTTTCGAGATCAAGGTGTGAGATTGCTAGGAGGCTGTTGCGGGACAACGCCTGCCCATATCCAGGCTTTCTCCGAGGCACTTCGGGACGTGGCCCCTTTAAAAGAAAAGCAGGTAAAGCGAAAAGAAAGAAAGGTCATCATCCCTTCCCAAAAGAAGGACGTGCCGACACCTATTTTTGAAAAGGCAAAAAAGGAACAATCCATCATCGTGGAGCTAGATCCACCCCGTAAATTGAACACTGAAAAATTTATGAGCGGCGCACAGGCATTGAAGGATGCAGGCATTGATGCGCTAACGCTAGCGGACAATTCCCTTGCATCCCCAAGGGTCTGCAACACCGCACTCGGCTCGATCGTGAAATCGGATATCGGCTTGCGTCCACTCATCCATATCACCTGCCGTGACCGCAATCTCATCGGTTTGCAATCCCACTTGATGGGACTGCATCAGCTTGGCATCCACGATGTTCTGGCAGTGACTGGTGATCCGACGAAGGTCGGTGATTTCCCTGGGGCCTCCTCCGTTTACGATGTGACGTCGTTTGGACTGATCAATATGATCAAGCAATTCAACCAAGGCGTCTCCCTGTCTGGAAAAGAGCTTGGTGAGCGCACCAACTTTTCAGTCGGGGCCGCCTTCAATCCGAACGTACGCGTCATAGATAAGGCCGTCGAGCGGCTGGAGAAAAAAATAGATGCAGGAGCAGACTACTTTATCAGTCAGCCCGTCTTTTCAGAGGAAAAATTATTGGAAGTCTATCATGCTACCAAACATATTGATGCCCCCATCTATATTGGCATCATGCCATTGATCAGCAGCAGGAACGCGAATTTCCTTCATCATGAGGTGCCGGGAATCAAACTGACTCCACCAGTGCTTGAAGGGATGAATCGTCATCAGAATGACCCGCAGCAGGCAGTCCTTGAGGGGCTGAACATCGCGAAGGGGTTGCTGGATGCCGCACTGGAGCTATTCAATGGAATTTATCTGATCACACCGTTCATGCGTTATGAACTGACAGTCGAGCTTGCCAGCTATGCAAAAAAATACGGTCCGTTCCATTCATCCAGGAGGGTTCAAAATGTCTAAACCTATCACACTACTAGAACAACAACTGCAAAAGAAAATACTGATCATGGACGGCGCCATGGGAACGATGCTTCAGCAGGCAAACCTTACACCTGATGATTTTGGCGGCGAAGAATATGACGGCTGTAATGAAAACCTGAATATCACCGCACCCGATGTCATCGAGCGTATCCATGTGGAGTATTTGAACGCCGGTGCCGATATTGTGGAGACGAATACTTTCGGGGGGACAGACCTTGTCCTTGATGAGTATGAGCTTGGTTTTAAGGCTTACGAGATTAATAGGCTTGGCGCGGAAATTGCCAAGCGTGCGACTGCTCAGTTCTCCACCCCAGCGTGGCCCCGCTTTGTGGCAGGCTCCATCGGTCCGACAACGAAAACACTGAGCGTTACGGGCGGAACAACCTTTGATGCACTGACAGATTCCTATGAGGAGCAGGCACGAGGATTGCTGGACGGCGGTTCGGACTGTCTTTTAGTAGAAACGAGCCAGGACTTGCTGAATGTAAAATGTGCGTTCCTCGGCATCCAGCGTGCTTTTGAAAAGACTGGTGTCACCGTCCCTGTCATCATCTCCGGCACCATCGAACCGATGGGAACCACCCTTGCAGGTCAAGCCATCGATGCCTTCTACGTTTCTGTGGAGCACATGAAGCCACTTGCAGTCGGACTAAACTGTGCGACAGGCCCGGAATTCATGCAGGACCATATTAGAACATTGTCCAATTTGTCCAAAAGTGCGGTCAGCTGCTATCCAAACGCAGGCCTGCCGGATGAGGAAGGTCATTACCACGAAACACCTCAGTCCCTTGCCACGAAGCTTGCGGGCTTTGCCGAGCAAGGTTGGCTGAACATCGTCGGCGGCTGTTGCGGGACGACTCCAGACCATATCCGCGCGATTGCGGATGTGATGAAGGATTACAAGCCGCGCGGCCATGCCACCGTTGCCGACCACCATAGCGTGTCAGGGATTGAATCGTTCATCTATGACGACCCTTCCCTACGCCCGATCATGGTCGGGGAGCGAACCAATGTCATCGGCTCCCGCAAATTTAAGCGACTGATTGCCGAGAAGAAGTTTGAAGAAGCGGCAGAAGTGGCCCGTGCCCAAGTCAAAGGCGGCGCACATGTCATCGATATTTGCCTTGCCGATCCAGACCGCGATGAGCTGGAGGATATGAAAGCTTTTGTACAAGAAGTCGTCAAGAAAGTGAAGGTCCCGCTTGTCATCGATTCCACGGATGAAGAGGTCATCGAGGCCGCTTTGAAATACTCACAAGGAAAAGCGATCATCAACTCCATCAACCTCGAGGACGGCGAGGAGCGCTTTGAAGCGATTGTACCTCTCGTCCATAAATACGGAGCGGCACTTGTCGTCGGGACGATCGATGAAGAAGGGATGGGTGTTAGCTCGGAACGGAAACTGGAGATCGCTAGGCGATCCTACGACCTTTTGGTGAACAAGTACAAAGTTTCCCCGACGGATATTATTTTCGACCCGCTTGTCTTCCCTGTCGGTACCGGTGATGAACAATATATCGGTTCGGCGAATGCAACGGTTGAGGGGATCCGTCTGATAAAAGAACACTTCCCTGCCTGTCTGACGATTCTTGGCGTCAGCAACGTTTCTTTCGGGCTCCCACCTGTTGGGCGTGAAGTGCTCAATGCCGTTTACCTCTATCACTGCACACAGGCAGGCCTGGACTATGCGATCGTGAACACGGAAAAGCTGGAGCGCTTCGCTTCCATCCCATCCGAAGAGGTCGAGATGGCGGAGAAATTGCTGTTTGAGACTACCGATGAATCGTTAGCGGTGTTTACGGACTTTTACCGAGGCAAAAAGAAAGAGGCAAAGTCCAATATTCCAGATATGCCGCTTGAAGAGCGACTCGCCTACTATGTGGTGGAAGGGACAAAAGAAGGGCTCCTCCCTGATTTGGAGCTTGCCTTGGCCTCCTATCCCACCCCACTTGAAATCATCAATGGACCATTGATGAACGGGATGAAGGAAGTTGGGCGTCTCTTTAACGACAATCAACTGATCGTTGCGGAAGTTTTGCAAAGCGCTGAGGTCATGAAAGCATCGGTCGCATTTTTAGAACCGCATATGGAAGCCAGTGATACCTCCTCTTCTAAAGGGAAAGTTCTGCTCGCAACTGTAAAGGGTGATGTACATGACATTGGTAAGAATTTAGTCGACATCATTTTGAGCAACAACGGGTATGATGTGGTCGATTTAGGAATAAAAGTGACTTCCACCGACTTAATTCAAGCTATCAAAAAAGAAAAGCCAGATATCGTCGGCTTATCCGGCCTGCTCGTGAAATCTGCACAACAGATGGTATTGACAGCGCAAGATATGAAGCAGTCGGATATTTCGGTTCCGATTTTAGTCGGAGGGGCCGCGTTGTCTCGCAAGTTCACGGACAACAAGATCTCTAAAGAATACGAAGGGCTTGTCCTGTATGCGAAGGATGCGATGAACGGCTTGTCGCTTGCCAACCAGCTGCGTTCCCCTGAAGAGTTGGAAGTGTTGGTGAATGAGCAGGCAGAGAAACAGAAGCGGTTGCGTGAGGCGGAGGCTGCTGCTGCGGATGCTTCTGGTGATGTGGCAGATGGTGGTGCGGTGGCGACAGCCGTTAAAGTTCGCTCCAATGTCTCCCGGGATGTGCGCGTCTTCACACCAAGTGATACGAAACGCCACCTGCTGCGGAACATTTCCGTCTCCCATGTGGAGCCATACATCAATATGCAGATGTTGATTGGTCATCACCTTGGGGTAAAAGGTAAGATTGAGAGGTTAGTAGCTGAAAAAGACGAACGCACCTTGCAAGTGAAGGGTGTGGTGGATGAGCTGTTGTCGGAAGTTAAGCGGAATAAACTCATCACTCCTGCTGCCGTGTATCAATACTTCCCGGCTCAATCAGAAGGTGATACTCTGTTCATTTATGACCCGAAAGACACTTCTAGAGTGATCGAACAGTTCGATTTTCCGAGACAGGCAAAAGCGCCACATCTTTGTTTATCTGATTACGTAAAGTCACGTGACAGTGGTGTCATGGATTATGTGGGACTGTTTGCGGTAACGGCCGGCCGTGGAATCCGTGAACTGGGCGCCGCATATAAAAAGGAAGGCCGCTTTTTAGAAAGCCATGCCTTGCAGGCTTTGGCGCTTGAGACTGCTGAGGGCCTTGCCGAACTCGTCCACCAGCAGATGCGTGACCGCTGGGGCTTCCCGGATCCTGTCAGCTTTACGATGAAGGAACGATTCTCCGCCAAGTACCAAGGACAGCGTTTCTCGTTTGGTTACCCAGCGTGTCCGAACCTGGATGATCAGCAGAAGTTGTTCAAGTTAATTCAGCCAGAGGATATTGGGGTGGAGCTTACGGATGGCTGCATGATGGAGCCGGAAGCATCGGTATCTGCAATTGTGTTTGCCCATCCAGAGGCTAGATATTTTAATGTGTTGTAATTAGGGATTCCCGCGTGGCCATGTTGAGTGGCAGCGCGGGTTTTTTATTGAACGAACGTTTGATTAATTGCTGTTTGATTAGGCATACCAACGTGTTGGGGAAATTTAAACAAACGTTTGATGGATGTTTTGTCCCTATTGTGACTCTTTTAAACGAACGTTTGATTAAAGAATTCGTTTCTTTCCTTTGACTTCCAAAATAATGTTGAAATGACTATCAGACCCCGAAAAAGGCTGCTCCTTTTCTAGTTTCAGCTTTCGTTTCAAGATTACTGGATTCTGGTTCTTTTTGGGAACGGTAACTTCGAATGGACCTGCACTGTTCATAAAGTGTGACCCTATTGCATACTCTTCTTCATAAAAAGTGAGCATGAATGTCACATCCTCCTTACTATAATTTTGAAGATACAATTCGCAATGGGCTGTCATGGTTGTGTCATTCTTCTTTGCATAGGAGCAAGAACTCCTATCCCGATCATACGAAATTGCATCGAGTCCCGTAGCATAAGTATTCTGGTATGCCTCTGCTATTTTTAACGGACCAAAAACAAATAAAAGAATGGCAATAAGAACAGCGCGTACGCGGTATTTTTTCAGAGCTAGTACCAAAAAGACCAATCCCAACAATAGAATGGATACAATGATCATTCCCAGATACACCGGTCCTTCCGCTGTCCGAGTAGGAATCGAAAGTATGGAAGTCCGCTCCGGCCCATATGGGGTGCTCAGTTTAAAAGGAAAGGACATAATCATTGCAACGACAATAAGTGATACAGAAACATATAAGGCTGGTTTGTTTTTGAACATGTGGTACCTGCTTTCTTTTCATCATTGGAAACTATTTCTATAAAGCTGGCAAAATACCTTCTTGATTGAGGGCTATTTCTATTTCATGGGGAGGTTGGGAGTTTGGAAGGGGGAGGATGAACGGTGCTTCTTGGTGCTAGGGGATGCTTGCTGTTTTTTAAATGTCCGAAGATTTTGGGAAGTAGTCCGAAGTTTCTCAAAAGTTGACCGAACGGAATTTTATGGTGGCCGAACGCCCAATAAAAGTTGGCCGAACTCCTCCGTACTTTGTCCGAACCTTACTCATTTCTTGTATTCTTGTCCGAAGAGAGACTTGCGTCCGATCCATATTTATCCAACAAAAATAGGCTCTTTTTCATGATTCCTGCAAAAAGAAAGAACCACTTCAAGTAAAGTGATCCCCTTCTTACTATCAGTAACCAAACCCCTCATTAGCAAACACAAGATCCACTAAAACAGGGCTCACCCCATCTTTATAAATAATCATTAGCTCTGCCCCAGCGATGATATCATAATTTCCAGCTGTTCCATATGCCACCCGTAAGACAAGTGGTTCTTTTTCCCCTTCTATTATGAACTCCACTGAATTACGGTCGACCACTCCGGTTATGACGGCATTTGCTTTTATTAACCCATCCGTCTGGATCTTAAGCTCTTGGTCTATCAATACATAATCAGAGGAAAGGTTGTTATCCTTTTTTAATTTGTAAGCAGATAGATTGAACTTGTTGGCAATTCCCCATAATGTTTCTCCAGGTGCGACCGTGTAATATGCCTTTGAAACTGTTTTCTTTTTATTTTCTATTACTGGGGTGCCGCCTGTTGAAGTCGGGATGCTCAGCTGCTGACCAACAAAAATAATGTCTGTTGTGAGGTTATTTTCCTTTTGAATCAAGCCCACTGCGACTCCAAATTTTTTACTGATGCTAAACAATGTATCTTCAGACTTTACCTTATATACAGTTGTCGTTTGGACTTGGCTAATGGTAAGCGTTTGGCCAACTTTAATTACATCGCTCTTCAAAGCATTTAGTTGTTTGACTGCTGTGACAGTAGTCCCGTACTTCTGGGAGATTGAGAATAAAGTATCACCTTTGGTAACCGTGTGAATGACAGTTTTCGCTTCCCTATCTTTAGAACTAGCTTCACTGACCTTCAATATTTGTCCCACTTTGATGACATCAGACTTTAGACCATTAAGCGACTTTAATTCTTTGACGGATAAACCGTTTTTTTGAGCTAGCGAATATAGCGTATCACCTGGTTTCACTTGATAAACTTGAGCATTTGCCAACACTCCACCACTTTTTGTATTCACCGTGATAAATGCACTAGTAGCAAGCGTTCCAGCTAGGACATAACTAACCATTTTTCTATTTCTCTTCAGTTTGCTTGCCCTTTTTTGTCTCTCAATTCTCTCTTTACGAGACTTAATATTCTGACTTTCCACCATAATCCCCCTTGAAATATACCAATATATTCTTCTGTTAGAAGTATTTTGTCGAAATCAAGAAGATATTTCGTATACATCTGCAAAATTATCAGGGTGGAAAATGAAAAGGGGAAAATAGACTTATATTTTTACTATTAGTGGATGTTAATTAAGAAGAAATACTTACGAAAAAAACGGCTGAAAAAGGCAGCCGTTTCAAAAATCCTCATCTCACATCAACTCTTAAGTCGCTAAAGAAATGCTCCACAGGAAGGTGATATATTTCTAAGTCTCTTGGATTCCCTCTCACTTTATAGGTCAAATCCATTCTATCACCGGTTATTTTATAGGAATCTACGTTTTCGCTATAACCACCTACTCCTAAAGTTACAAACCCTACTATATATTCTTCAGGCAAGCTCCCCTTTGAAATGCTGATGGTTACTTCGTCAAGGCTTTGTACTATCTGATTGACCTTTATGGTTTGATCCATGACTTCCATCGCGGTACCCTTTTTAAGACTTTGCGATATTATTTGAGAATCCCATTTTGTGATATATGGGATTGCTTTCGTTCCCTTAACATCCCGTAAAGGGGCAAACTGTCCCTGTACTCTTATTTCCTCTTTGTCAGGGGAATTGTAACCCCAGCCTTGACCATTTGGGGCTGAAACTTTAATGGAGCCATCCTCAGATGTACCAACTAATGCTAGCTGTGGTGAAATTTCCTCATGTATATTCCCAAAATGTTCTGGAAGGCGCATCGTGCCAATCAGTTCTAATCTGGACATCGTTTCTTTCACTTGATCCACTCTCAGCCAGACACCAGCTTGATTTTCCGCTTCATTTCCTACGGCCTTTTCCGTTAGGCCGGAAGCTTTTTCGAGTGTATACTGAAAGCTTATTTCTTCTTTCTTGTGATCCTCTTTCATGAAAATGAGCCTTAGTTCAAAGTTTTCATCCTCAATGAAATAGTTTGAGTGTTCGAAATGAAATACCCCTTGCTCTGTTTGGTTTGGATCAAAGTCCATGAATCTGGAAGTATAATAGCCTGTTGCATCCCTAGCAGTAAGATGGACGAGTACATTCCCTTCATATGGGGTTTTTGACTCCATTTGATAACCTATCATCACAACGCCTGCATCGTAATAGGCTTCCTTCAATTGTACCTTCACATTTGAGGTTTCCTCTTCTAGGTTTAAATGGTGGACGCGACCTTCTTTTGCTATTTGTTTAATTCCTGACATGCCTCCGCTATGGTTATAGATAATCCCCTTTTGATACCCAAATCCTGAAGTGCTTTCTGTATTCCAAAAGTTTGATTGGAACAAGACTGCAACAATCCCGATTACCAAAACGGCAACAGCATTCATTTTAAGTGTTTGTAGTCTAGAGGACTTTTTCCGTTCCCGCTTTTGCGCAATTTCCAGTGCTTTTTGCACCCTCTCATCTAACTCATTCGTCGGGACATCTATGCCCTCAAATTCCGATCCGATTTTGCGGCTAAGCTTCTCCATACTTTTCTCCCCCTTCTTCCAGTTCTGCTTTTACCTGGGCCAAAGTCCTGTGTAGCTGCGATTTGATCGTTCCTTCTGGCTTTTCAAAAATTTGCGCCATTTCTTTGATGGAGTAACCGTAGGTAAACCTCATCATCAGCAAGCTTCGTTGTTCTGGTTTGAGCCTTTCCAGCACTTGGGCAAGGTCCAGCTTATGTATGGAAAGATGCGTTTCTTTGGCGGACTGTTCGTGCTTTTCTATATCAAGGAAGGTAATCTTCTTTCTTCGTCGCAGCTCGTTGATTGCGGTGTTGATCAGAATACGTGTCATCCACGTGGAAAAATATTGGGGATTCTCGAGTTTCGGGAATGCCTTGTACGCGTTGATGATGGCCTCCTGCACCACGTCCAAAGCATCCTGTTCATTTTTCACATAGGCATAGGCTATCTTATATAATTTTTCTTGCTCATCTTTTATCAAGGACTCGAATGTCGGGCCACTTGGTGGCGATTTGAACAATCTTTTTAACCTTTTCACTTTGCTGTGACCTCCTTTCCCTTATTAGACAAGTGACTATTGAAAAACGTTCCAAGTAAACTAGCAAAATTTTGCTGGGGAGAAGTAAAAGTGGGGTGTGATGGGGGGCGAAGCGACGGGTAAGTGCGAAATAACAACACAAAAAAACGGATATCGGGAAAATGGAGGGTATATCAGGAAAAATTAAAATATATCATGAAATTTTGAAATTTATCATGAAATTTCTAGATATATCATGAATTTTTGAGTTATATCATGAAATTTCAAGGGATATCACGAATTTTGAAATATATCATTGAAGTTGGTGCTATATCACGAAATCCCCAGAGTGATATCCAAAAAATTTAAAATATACCAGAAAACCTCTCCTCACAATGGAGTGGCCTCAATAAGCTCAAAAAACCCCGGCCATTCACAAATCCACCCGGCCGGGGTCCTCCAAAATATCCCAATCCTACAATTTAAACCTCTTTATCAACTCGCTGAGATCCTCACTCATGGCGAGCAACTCTTCAGCCGAATAAGCGATACTGCTAATCGCTTTCACTTGCTCGTCGGTGGAAGCGGCAATTTCTTCGGTGCCTGCAGCAGATTGCTCAGCAATGGCGGAGATGCTTTGAACGGAGGCGAGCACCTCTTCCTTTGACTCGTTCATTGCGTTCATGTTGTCCATGATCTCCTCGATGAACCCTACAATGGAGCGAATGTTGGTGGCGATTTCCCCAAAGGATTCGCCGGTATCCTTTACAGCGGCACTCTGCTCGCCGGAGATTTGATTCGTCCTCTCCATCTCTTCTACAATCACCTTGGACTCTTCCTGGATACTCGAAATCGTTTCTTTTATGTGATGCGTCGAATCAGCAGTCTGCTCGGCAAGCTTCCTCACTTCGGTTGCGACGACCGCAAATCCACGGCCATGTTCTCCGGCGCGTGCCGCTTCTATGCTTGCATTTAACGCCAACAGATTCGTCTGATTGGAAATTTCATTGATGGTGTGTGTGATTTCTTCGATACTATTGATTTTCTCCGTAAACTGGGTCATCAACCCATTGAGGCTGATCACGATCTCCGTTGATTCATGCGTGTGCCCCTGAAGGGCTTCTAGTTTCCTTACACCCATTTCATTGGCCGTGATGATTTGTCCAGAAAGTGCGTCCAGCTTCTCCTGTTTAGATAAAACATCTTCTATATGATCGGCAAGATTTTGTGTGCGGGAGCTTGTGCCCTCAAGGTCGGTCGCTTGTTGAACCGCTCCTTTTGAAACCTCTTCAATGGCACGGTTCATCTCTTCGCTCGTTGCGGAGACCTCTTCCGTGACGGCACTCATATCCTCCACGGCCACCTTCACTTTTTGAGAAGAATCTGCCACCGTCCCGATCATCTCGCGCATGTTAACAAGCATTGTTTTAAAAGAAGTTGCCAACACTCCGATTTCATCTTTGGAGCGAACCTCGATATCTCCTGTTAAATCTCCTTCTGCCACCTTGGTCACTTCGGTGTTCAGCTTTAAGATCGGTCTAGTAATATAGCGAGCTAGTAAAATGGTAGAGATCGTCGCGACAACCAGAGCGATGATCCCCACGATGATGATGGTTCGCAGAATGCCACTTGCCAGTGCAAGCATGTCTTTCTCTACGAACACTCCACCAATTTTCCAACCGGTCTTATCGATGGTATTGAATGCAAGTATCCTTTTCTGCCCGTCGTACGTATATCTTTGTACCCCATCCTTCGCTTCCTCTTGGTAAATATTATCGATAAAAGGTAGATCCTGCTCTAGAAGATTCTCCCCCACCAATGTAGGGTGTACCAACGCTACCCCATTTCTATCCAAAAGAATGCTGTAACCGCCATATCCTAACTCTTTTTGGGAAACCAATTCCTCCAAAGAAGAAAGGTTTATGTCAGTTGCAAGAACCCCTTGAACGATTCCATTTGCAGTTACCGCTTTAGCAAGCGTGATGACAGGCTCATTTGTACTTGTATCTATATAGACATCTGTATAGATGACTTCGCCCGGACTAAGCATGGCAGCTGTGTACCAGTCCCTAGTGGTCGGATCGAAATCAGCCGGCAGCTCTACGGATGGAGAAGAATGGAATTCCTTTTCCTTCGTTGCCAGATATAGCACCTGCATACTTGGGTAGTTTTCCAATACCTGATTGAACCCTTCTAACATGGTATTTTGGTTAGAAGATGAACCATCTACTAAGAAGTCACTGACTAATGAAGTACTCCCATAAGATGTCAGGACACTAGAATAGTTATCTAAATAAATTTGAATGGTCTTTTCAAGGTCCCCCATGGCCGCTTCCGCATCTGCCACCACATCTTGATCTATCTTCCCTTTTGCCTGGTTGTATGTAACGATTCCAACACTTGCTATTATCAGGAATATGAGTAGCAAAAACGAAAAGACCAGTTTGCCTCGTAATGATGTAAACATGTATGTGTCTCCTTTGTTTTTAACAGATAAATATTTTATCGACATAGGATATTAAATGTTAAGAAACAAAGGAGAAGTCTTTATTTTTCGAAAAAATCATTTACAGCCGCGCCGTCACTAGCGCTCCCATTCCAACGATTATAAACAAGATGCTCAGATACACAGCCAGCATTCCCACTTCCACCGTTTCCACCCCAAGGAACGCAAGTGTCACGACAATAGCTGCGCTGCCTATGAACACGAAATATAAGGCTCCCAAGAAATAGCGTTTCATCAATAGCATACTGCGCTCATCAAATTCCGGTAACTTCCGCTTCCTTTTCTTACGTAAGTACATGAACAAGAGCACCAAGACAAGCCCTCCCAAGGTTCCGCCAAACATGGAAAGTAAAAGGCTATAATCAAAAACCCCTTCTTCCCGGCCGATTATATAGATCCCTAAAGTTCCGCCAATCTGCATGCATATTAAGATGACTCCCCATGTCAACCAGAACCATTTCTTCTTATTCTTCATCCCCTATTCCCCCTTTTTCCTCTTCTAGATAAAACATCTCCTCCATCGGCACATCAAAATAGGCAATCAATTTGAGGGCCAACTCCAGACTTGGATTGTATTTATTTTTCTCAATGGCATTCACCGTTTGCCTGGTGATTTGCAGATCCTCGGCCATCTTGATCTGGGTAATTCCACGCTTTTGCCGGATTTCTTTGATGTGATTGATTACTGCCACGGGCGTCCCCTCCATAAAAGGTAAAGATATCTTTACATTGACTATAAACAAAAAAAGGAAATGTGTAAAGATATCTTTACACAATTTCCTCATAAAAAATTTACACAGTCGCTTTTCGCTCCATAAGATTCAACCCGATCCCCATAAAGAGGATGCCCATGAAAAATAAAACGGAGGATGGAAGGAGAAATTGCGACCAGGACCAATCCAAGAGGGTTGCGCCCTTCAGCATTTCCATCCCGTAGGTCATCGGGATCAGTTTGGACAAGGTGAGCAAAGCCTCAGATTGAACGATTTCCAGCGGCCAGTATGCGCCTCCGATCATGGCCATACTCACTGATATCAACGGGATGACTGCATCCAATTGCCTTGGATTGGTGGCAAGCGCGCTGATGAGTATGCCAAGGGACACGATCGCAAACAAAAATGGAATGACCACAAGGAAAATCATTGGATATCCTCCTCTTAGGTCCACTCCTAAAACGAAATGAAAAATGGAATAAACGAGTGTCAGTTGCGCGTATCCCAACAAAAAACTGAAGCTTACATGTCCCAAGTACAGCTGAACCTTGGTTAAAGGAGATAAGATCATCCGATTCCACATTCCATTTCTCTTTTGCTCCAAAACAGTACTGACCGTGTAGGTGACCGTGATGATCACAAAGAAAAGTGAAAATCCGAACAAGGCCTGCAGAGAAGAATCATAGATGAACTCAGTTTCTTTAAAGGATTTTTCTGAAACCGCATAGAGACTGCTGCTTTCTTTTACCTTCTCTCTCAACTCATCTGTTGAAACATCGAGCCTTTGAGCTGCTGTAGTAAGCGTACGTTCTGACTGCAGCACGTTTGCTACATGCGCCTCCATCAGCGTTGTGTTGGGAGTGGTGGCACTAAGATAGAGTTTGTACCGATCCTTCTCCAATTGCAGCCCGATATCAACCGTTCCTTTTTCGAGTTTTTCCTTCACAGCGGTTTCCTGTTCAGAAACAAACATGGTATCCTCCGCTTTTGCATTTAATGCCTGTATCATTTCTGTTTGTTCCGCTTCGGTAAGGGTGGTTGAATAAACAGGGACCTCTACCGGAGCACCTTGGTTCACCTGCCCTAAGGCAAGGGCAAACACAAACGTTAAAACAATCATTCCGATTACTGCAAAAGGCTGTCTTTTTAAATACTGAAAATGGTTGATTAGAATCGCCCTCATTTAGATCAACCTCCTTTTTGGAAAAATAGGAATGGCTATCAAGATGAGGCCAATACTCACCACCGCTAAGCGGAAAAGATGATCGGTCACACCTGCAAGCTCTCCTCCACTTAATATTTTCAGGTATCCTTGCAGGGCCGCCCCATTTGGCGTAAAGGAGGCGATGGTAAACATCGTGTCGGAAACCTCATTCCAAGGGACAAAGCTTCCGCCCAAGAAAGCAAACACACTGACAAGGAATCCCGAAAACATGGTAGAAATCCGTTGCGTTTCAAAGCGATAATTCAACGCAGTGATCAACACTGCCATCGAACCGACCACAAAGCTGAAGAAAAGGGTGATGGTAAAGAATGCTAGGAGATCCGGCCAGATTACCTGGTAAATCACCGCTGCCAATCCGTATAGGGCACAAAGTTGCAAAAAGCAAATCAAGACGGCTGATAACCACTTGCTTGTCGCGTACGTCCAAGGGTTTGTATTGGTTAACAGGATGCGGTCATACACAAATGTTGCTTTTTCGTAATAGGCATAACCCGCAACAAAGGACACCACATACAAAGCAAACATTGTACTCATACCCACTGCAAAATAGCCAAAGGAATCCACCGGCACCTTCCCGTCCACCGTTATTGTTTCACCGATGACCTCCGCTATCGCGTCAAACTCCGGTGCGGCCAGGTTTGATTGTTGGGCCTCTTGTGTCAATACCGTATGCAATCGCATCTGGTCGGTAAAGTTCTCCACCACATCTGAGATGACACTGGCTTCTAGTCCTTTTTCCTCGTTCAGGTAGAGCTGCAAGTCTTTCGTTGTTTGCTGATTGAAAAATTGCCCTTTCCACGTTTCAAAGCGAAGAGATTTAGGAAAATGAATGACTCCTGCATAGTAGTCATTTTGCAAGGTTGCTGTCAAATCTTGTCTTTCTGTCACCGTTATCAGATTTTGGAGTTCCTCCTTCATTACTGTATCCACGAGTAACTCTGGCATGGAAGTCTGTTCGGCAGCTTCTAGGATGGAAACTCTTGCTTGGTCAGGGATTCCCTCAGATTGCATCCATTCGTCGAATTGCTTTAGCTCGGCTTTGAGGTTGCCTGGGTCAATGACCGCAACCTGAGCATTCAATGTGATGTCCCCGCTAGCATTTCCCCCTAAGGCAAAACCAAGGATGGTAATTAACACAAATGGCATCGCGAGCAAGATCAGGACTTCTTTTTTATCCCGAAGTAAGTGAAGGAGATCTTTTTTGATAAATGCACGTAACACGTGGACGCTCCCCCTAATCCCGAAGCTTGCGACCTGTCAGATGCAAAAAGACATCTTCGAGTGTCGGCGCTTTTATTTGTATGCCCTTGAGGGGACTATCTGTCTGCTTGGCAGCATGGAAAACGTCTTCTAGGAGGTTTATTTTCTTCGGTGCTAACAGGATGATTTTCTTTTCCAACGTTGTCACGGTAGAGATGGCTGGGTTGGACTCCAGCTTTCCGATGAAGTCCGGCTTTATCTTTTCTACTTCCACTTCGATCGTGTGCTCAGACGAGAGGATATTCTTCACTTCGTCCTTTGTCCCGGAGGCGATCACTTCCCCGCGGTCCATGATATAAAGACGCCGACAGAGGAATTCGACTTCCTCCATGTAATGACTTGTGTAAAGGACCGTAATCCCATTTTCCTCGTTCAACTTCTTCACCGTTTCGAGGATATAATTTCTTGATTGCGGGTCGATCCCGACCGTTGGCTCATCCATGATCAAGATTTCCGGCCGGTGTAGCAAAGCCACCGCAATATTAAGACGACGCTTCATCCCCCCGGAAAATTGCTTGACGGGCTCTTTTTGCCGCTTTTCCAGGCCTACTAATGTCAAAACCTCTTCTATGCGTTGTTTCCGTTCATTTTTTGACAGTTTATAAATCTTTGCAAAAAAACTCATATTTTCATAGGCTGTGAGCTCAGGGAAGACGGCAATTTCTTGTGGAACCACCCCAAGAATCTCTCGGAGGTGCTGCGGCTGCTCTTTGACGCTTTCCCCTTTGAGTAAAACATCCCCACTTGTCGGCTGGACAAGGGAGGAAAGCATGGATATGGTGGTGGACTTGCCTGCTCCATTGGGACCAAGCAATCCCACCGTTTCCCCTTTTTCCAGATATAAATTAACACCTTTAACGGCTTGGCTGTTTTTGAACGATTTTGTCAGTTGAATGGCTTCTAGCATATGGATGCCCCCTTTGTTACTTCTACTATACTATCGGTGGGAGGAGAGTTAACCTGAAGAAGGTCATTAGTTTCGGAGGATGGGGGTGACTTTAGTCATTTTTACGCAAGGGTCCTTACTCAAAAAAGCAACAAAGTTTACGAAAACAACCTTTAGCAAAAAAAATAGGCGAAGCACATGCTTCACCCCACAACCTTCCTTTTTGCCTGAAATGGTATTCTCACCATTTTCACACCTTCTCCTATACCCTCCAGGGCGAATGCCTCTGTGGATTGCGGTAGATTCCACTTCTCGATTGTCACTTGTTCTGCACAGGCAATCACATATGGATATGCTTGCGCATGCTGATGGAGGACTTGAGCAAACATCGAATTTGGGATCATCACATTTTCCACCTGGATTCGGGCCAGCAGCATTAAAGCAGCATGTAGCTGTTGCTTGCCCTCTCCTGCATTCAACACGATATACGACGGACTCCCGAACTTCTTGATGTTCACCAGAATCGAGATTGTAATGTTGTGCTTTGTGGCATATTGCACCAAAAAAGCCACCCCGCGAAGCTTCTCCTCTAAACTGCTTGTGCTGATATCAATGATGAATAGCCAGGATAATTGGGAGGTCCGCTCATACACTTTGGACTGCAGACTAGCCATTCTGGCCGTTGCCTTCCAATGAATCTGTCCGAAGGAATCACCATTTACATATTCCCTTGTCCCAAGTACTTTACTTTTCTCTTCAAATAATGAACTTCTGGAAGGCTGCTCCCCCTGTTTTTTCGGAAGGATTTTTTCAAGCCCCATTACCTGCTCACTTCTTGGGTAGACAATCACTTCAAACTTCATCTTATCCCTTGTCTGAAGATACACCTTGCCCCACCCAAAGAAAGAATCAATTTCCATGTCGAATAACCGAAGCTTTGCAACCCCTCTTTTCACAGCGGTAAAGGGAAGCTCCACCTCCCATTGGCTTCTCCCAACCTGTTGAAAAGGAAAATGTAACTGATTGATATGTATTAGCTCAACTCCGTGCTGAAACAATAGGCTCTTGTCCGTCCCCACCCTTAGCTTCCCAAAAAATATCGGAAGAATACTGTTGTGGGTGATCCTTAGTCGTAACATTCCTTTATCCTCGGTGAATAGCTTTAAACGCTCCTCGATTATGCGGATCTCAAGGCTTTTGGCCACATAGGAGAGATAGAAGAAGTTCCCCCACATATAAGCTAAAATGGCGAAAAAAAGAAAAATCATCGGTGTGGAACCAAGGAAGATGGAGGCAGACAACAAAAGAAAAAGAACGGCATTCATCATCCGGTGCATTCTTTCGTTCTCAATCTGTTGCTCCCACCCGCTCCATTCCCCATTTGTATATTGTCTGGACTTCTTACCCCTGACCCGATCTTTTATCCGTTGGAACCGTGTTTTCAAATACAAATCATATTGGTTAGGATCCATTTATCGTCCTCCTTTTTCCAGGCCTAGCTAAGGAAAATTCTTTTAAGCGGTTTCCTATTCTTACACAATCCCATTCCGAATCGCAAAGATCGCAAGCTGGGTGCGATCCCTCAAACCAAGCTTCTGCAGAATGGCGGTCACATGATTTTTCACCGTGCCAACAGACAGGTGCAAGGCTTCTGCAATCTCTTGATTATTTTTCCCATCCCCGACAAGCTGTAAAATGGAGCGCTCCCGACTGGTCAACTCGACCAGCTCCATGACAGATGTCTCTTGCGGACGGTTGATCAACCTCGGCACCACCTTCCCCGCTACAGATGCGTCAATCGAGATCCCGCCCTTCAGACAGCTCTCGATCGAGGTCAATAGGCTCGCCGCATCCGCATCCTTCAAAAGATAGCCCAATGCCCCAAGCTTCAACGCCTCCATCGCATACTCGTCATCTGCGAAAGTGGTCAGTATCAACACTTTTGCCTTTGGGTCACGCTGCCTGATGACCTTGGTCGCTTCAATGCCCGTCATGACGGGCATACGAACATCCATCAGCACAAGATCGACAAGATGCTTTTCATAAGCGTCCACTGCCTCCTTCCCTGTTGCCACTTCAGCGACCACACGAAACGATGGGTGCTGCTCGATCATCACTTTTATGCCTTGTCGAACCAATGCCTGGTCCTCCGCTAGCAATATATTAATCACTTATATGTAACTCCTTTCAAAGGGAAAATTCCCTTCACTGTAAAATAACCCCCGGTGACTTCCCGCTCCATCCGACCGTTCAGGCTTTCCATACGCTTCCGCATATTTTGTAGCCCGAAGCCTTCTTCCACAGGCATGGAAGCCTCCCTCTTATTTTCCACCTCAACCTGAAAGCTGTGCTCTCCCATGATTTCAAGTGTGATGGAGATTTCCTTTGAGCTCCCATGCCTCATCGCATTGGTGAGTCCCTCCTGCACAAATCGGTATAACGCAATATTTTGCTCATTGGTCAGGGGCTGCGAAAGCACACCGGTTTTTGTTGTCAACTGCACCCTCATCTGACTTTCCGCCTCTAACTTCCTTATCAGATGAATCACAGACGAGATCCCCTGTTCCTCTTCCCCCTGCAAGGCCTTCACCGCTTTCCGCATTCCATCAAGGCTTTCCCGTGCCAACTGCTTGGACTGCTTCACCATGGAGGCGACCTTCTCTTCGCCTGCAGCCTGCTCCGCCACTGCCAGCTGCATCATGAGCGCCGTCAGCTGGTGGCCGACCGAATCATGAATATCCCGTGCGATCCGGTTTCGTTCCTCGACTCTAGCAACCTCCTCATTTTCTATGACCTGCCTCTTCAGTGCACGATACTCCACCAACAAGCTTTTCCACTCTCTATCAAACTTTTCGTTGTCACGAAAGTACCGATGTATCAGCATCCCCGAAGCAGAAATCAATATCATTAAGAGGCAATGGTAATAAAATAAATCAGTGAATGCCAAAGCGCTAAGAGGCAGAAGGATAGGCAATAAAACGGCTATCAAAGTCAGAAGCGTTTGCTTCCTCTCTGTTGCTTGTGTGCCATCTAGTAATAAAAAATAAAACAGCAGCCAAGGCAATATATCAAATGGAGACAAAATAAATTGCTGCATGAAAACTACTGCAGAACTTGCAAGTAGATAGGCTGCCCATTTGGCTTTCCAGATCGGCAAGAAAAAATAAAGCCCCATATAAACCCCTGCCGTCAATAGATAACCAGCCAAATATGTACCTGCCATAGAATAATAGACAGGCATTATGAGGAGAATGGCGCAAACGAAACAAAGCTTTGCCCAAAGTAAACTGACCCTGCTGCCCACAAAACGTTCCCACCTTTATGTTATGAGTTTCCTGTTGCTGACGATTCGGACCACCATTCATCTATTTAAACAAATGTTTGTTCAAAAAATCTTCTTCAGCTTTTTCATCGTTGCTTCCGATGTGAAGCTTCCAAAATGGTTCATAAGCTTCGCTGTTGCTTCTTGTTTATTCATGCTGGAGGTACCAATTTGATTTTTAGCACACCAATGCTCCATCGTCTCATAGGAGGTGCTGCTCCAGCCGTTCTTCTCCCCGTTTTCGTCCTGTTTTTCTTTTGTACCGGAGACAACGATGTCCAAATTCCCCTGTAACTCTAATAAAGCTTGATCGAACGCCTTCTTTTTCTCTTTTTCCTTCATCCCCGCTTCTGCACGCAATACTCTCGTATCGATTCCTTGTTTTCCCGAAATGAGTTCAAATAGAGTTAAGGCTTCACGGGACACCTCCCCTTTTTCATACCGTTCTTCCATGGTTTCATGACTTGCAAGTGCCGCGAGCACCAGCGGTAGCAAGTCTTTTGAAAGGAACACCGCTTTTTTCCTGATAAACTTCCCGTATGCCGCCACCCCGTCTGCAGCAAATTGAGTCCGCCACATCCATGGGTCCTGATTGGTATCGGAATGCCAAGCTTCTTTGGGAGTGATGCTTCCAAGCGATGGATAATCATCAAACAGTGGCGCAAGCGGAAGCAAGCCTACCTCTTTGATCACCGCTACCGCTTCTTCATATGTATGGATGGTTCGAGTTTGTGTGGTCATAGTACGCTCTCCTTTATTTTCCTTTTGTTTTACAAATTCTACATGGACCGCGAAGAGTCCTTTAATATTTTTCCAAATATACCTTGCATTACAAGATAGCAATGCATATAATGGATGTATCATGTAATACAAGATAGTGCCATCTCTTTTTAACCCGGTATCTTGTTATACAAGATACCGACACCCTTTCGAATTGGTACCTTGTTATACATGATACAAACATCTTTTCGACCTGGTACCTTGTTACACAAAATACCAAATCGACATGCTCTTTTACCATAACCAAAGTAGGTGAACACATGGCAGCAAGAAGCCAGCTATTAAAAGGGATCCTCGATGCATGCGTGATGGCGATTGTCGAGGAAAAAGCAGTCTACGGGTATGAACTATCCCAGCAACTGCAAAAGGTCGGTTTACCAGACATCAGTGAAGGCACCATCTACCCAGTATTGCTCCGACTGCAAAAGAACGGATTTATCATAGGGGAGATGCGTCCTTCCGCAACCGGCCCGAACCGAAAGTATTATTTTCTAACAGACGCTGGAAAAGAAGAACTTGAACGAATCTCAAATGAATGGATGCTGATCGCAGGTCCTGTCAGTCAATTATTGCAAAGAGGGGAAAAAGAATGAGAGATACGAAGAAGTTGATTGAAGAGAATAATGAAAAACGAAAGCTGTTGAGTGATGATAACTTGGGATTGTATGAGGATTTTCTGCTATATATTCGTACGGATTTAAGAGTGGCGGAGCATGAAAGCGAAGAGCTATTGATGGAGCTTCTCGATCATATGCTTGAAGCGCAGCATGAAGGCCGATCTGGAACAGAACTCCTTGGTTCCGATCCTAAAGCATATGCAGATGAGCTGATTGAAGGGTTGCCTAAAGATAAAAAACGGGATGTGATCCCCTTCATCAGCTCCCAAGTCAGTAATTCTTTAGGATGGTTCGCTCTGGTGTTATCCATTGTCCATCTCGTGATGCCTATGTTTACGGAAATTAAAGCTACTTCCCCGTTAGGGAACTTGGTTATATTGGCTTTGGCCGTGTTGGGCGTTTCCGCTTTAGGTGTGAAAGTGATCTTCACTTTGGTTCGTTCCAGCCTTTTCAGCGAAAAGAAAGAAGCAAAGCGTGCCTATTGGAAAGCCGGCCTGTTTGGGGCAGGATCCTTCGCCGCCATATTATTTTTTGCCTGGCTTGTTCCTGACTTCGGGCCAAGAATATTGATAGAATGGTGGATTTATCTGATCCTCGCGCTCATTCTACTTGGAACAGGAAAGCTGATTCAACGAGCCTACCACACTCACTAATAGGAAGGAGAAGTTACCATGAACCATCTACCATTAACTAAAAAGAGCCAAACCTTCATAGAAAACCTTCGGATCTACCTTTTTTCTTGTGGCAAAAAGACGAACGAGATTGATGAGATAACCGATGAATTAGAAGTGCATTTATACGAGGCGGAAAAAGAGAATAAAAGTGTCGAGCATATCATCGGGAGCTCCCCTAAAGAATACATGGAGCAAATCTCCAGTGAGATGTCCTTTGATCTTGGGGGCTGGGCTAAATATGTTCCCATCATCATCCTTGGTGCTTTTGCCGGAATCGTCCTAAAGGATATCGTATTTGGCGGGTTTCAATACTCGCTCGTGGAGTTGATTGGGTACCCGCTTGTTTGCATCATCTTGCTTCTTGCTTACATGTGGACATTCAGATTTATTTCCAGCCATTCCTTTTCCAAGGGCAAAGAGTTCTTTTTCTTGTACCTGGCAAGCTTTTTATCGATTGCATTGTTTACAGGGTTGATGTTCCTCCCTACTTATATCGAGTCACCGATAATACTGCTTGGCTATTATGGGAACCTGATTGTCGCAAGTATGGCCATTTCATTGCTAATTGGTATTTCCATTTGGAGTAAGACGCTAGTATCGATTGTACTGCCCATCTTTTACATCGTTCCGGAATACATGGTCAGCTTTACTGACCTTTCAGAAGGTAACCAACTTTTAGCCAGCAGTATGTTGATGTTCGCAGGAATCGGTATCTATTTTCTGTTCTCACTGAAAAGAACGAAGGAAGTTAAATCTGTTCACTAGTACAAAATGGGCTTCGCTTGATCATTGTCGGAAGCCCCTTTCTATTTCAGGGCTTCCGCTTCCACCCGATCCATGTACTCCTGCACCACCTTATTATTGCTCTTCTCGCTGCCTAGCTTCAGCATTGCCCGCCCTACAAAATTCACCCCTTTATTATGTCCGGCATAAAGGAAGCGAGTATGCGTCTCATCCACCTTTTCCAGCGTAAAAGACAAATTGATTTCAAATGCTTTTCCAAGTACAAAAGCTATCTGTTTATGTTTCTTATCAGGCTTGTCCTCATAGGCCAATGTCTCCACGATATACGTTTCCACACGCTTGCCCTCCCGATATGTTTGGCGGTGTTTGGCACCTACCTCTGTTTCCGTCTTTTCTATTAGCGTATGCTCTTCCACTTTCGGCATGGTCCTCTTAATATTCTTGTCGAGAAAAAGCTCCCATACTTTTTCAATGGATACCGGGATCATTCGCTCTTCTTGCCACTGAATCATTGTTCTTCCTCCTTCCCTGACGCCAAGAAGGCATCAATCTCCTCTATCTCCTGTTTTAGTTCTTCCATTTGGCGTCGAATCGTATCTTTCTTCTGAATTAGTAAATCCTCGAGGTGTGCAAACGATTCATCCTCCATCACCGAAATCATCTCCTGGATGGTGAACCCGAAGCTTCTGAGTTTCACTAAAAGCAGGGCCAGGAAATAACTTCCATCATCATAATATCGGTAGTTATTTTTAGGATCTATATAGGCTGGTTCCATCAGCTTCACCTCTGCATAATAGCGCAGCGTCTCCTTGCTGAGTCCCGTCATCTCAGAAAACTCACTGACCTTGTACATTCATTTCTTGACCTCCTTTGTTAAGTTTAAACTGTGTGGTGCACCACATGGTCAATCCAAAATTTTATTTGCTTGTGTATTTAAGGTGAAAACAAGCTAAAATACCCGCTTTTGATGCTCGTAAAAACGCTTCGGACATTTCGGTCTTCGGTTCGGACAATTTTATCGTGCATCTGTTTGGTGTTCCGACACGAATTGGCCTTGTTCGGACAAAAATCCAGGGGGGTTCGGCCACCCTAAAATGTCGTTCGGACAAAAAAGTAAAATCTTTGAACAAATACGCCAAAACTTCGGACAAGAATGCAAAATGTTCGTACACTTACACTCCACCGCCCTCAAACCCTTCAAAAAAACACCCAAGGTTCGCAACTTCTCCAGCTCCCTTGGGTGTTCCTCATTTAATCTTCCAGTATCTGCACCATAGCAGCCTCCCCCTGTCCCGGAAGGCTCTCCTCCATATTGTAATACTCCACTTTTACAAAATCATACAGCTGGGGCCTATCATACGCCTCCCCATTTATAGTAAACCAAGCCGATTGCTCACTTTCCGCAATCACTTCATCCAGCGTCAACCGCTGGATCTCTTCCTTACTCATATCACTGACGACAAGAATCTTTCCCTCTTCCATCGCCGCCACATATCCGGTCATCTCCATGCTCACAGGCTTTGGATTTTCCTTTAATCCAGTATCATAAACCACAAAACTAATCACCATAATCACGCCGATCACAGCCGCCATGCCAATAAGCAGGCCTCTAATCCCCATCTATTCCTGACCTTTCACTTCCACCAAGCTATATTCCTCTGTATCCACATCGTATTCAAACGAAATCAAATACTTTTCTCCGGTCTGAAACTGGCCACAAAAGGCTTCCGCATCTTCTTCACTGTCCGCTTCATAATGATAGGTCAGTCCATCATAATCCTGTTCCGTTACCGAACAACGATAAGCACCGTTCTCATGTTCTGTCACTGCCACACCTTCCACCGTAATCCGATCCTCACCCGAAGTCGACGGCATATACGTGTACATAACAAACGTCGTAATAAGCAGTAGCGTCCCTACCACAAGTGCAATGCGTCCCTTTTTCTTTTCTGATCTGACAAGCGTGGTAAACACCCCGAAACCTATCAGACCAAAGCTGATTGCAAATAAAATCAAACCTAATATATACATCACTGTACCCCCCGTTACTTTTCTCTACTTCCCATTATATATCAGACAACCTGTATCATTCATACTTTTTCATGGAATTGATGAATTATCCATACAAAAAACCCCTACCGCGCTCTCCCACAGTAAGGGTCCCCAAACACCTATTCAAACAAATACTTCCTCGTCCTCAACTGCACATTCAACACAATTCCGATCGCGATCATATATGTCAAAAGCGAACTACCCCCATAGCTGAAAAACGGCAGTGGAATCCCTGTTATCGGGAGTAATCCTATCGTCATCCCGACATTTTGAAAAACTTGGAAGGTCAGCATTCCAATTACTCCCGCGCAAAGATAGGTGCCGAAGGGGTCATGGCACTCCATGGCGATGAAGGTAATTTTATAGATCAGGAAAAAGAACAGGGAGATGACAACGGTCGCGCCCATAAAGCCGAACTGGCTGGCGATCGCCGCAAAGATGAAGTCCGTATGTGCTTCTGGTAAATAGACATTCATCTCTCCGTAGCCAGAACCGGTGTATTCACCTGAGCCGATGGCTAGCAAAGACCTTACCAATTGAAATCCTTGTACATCTTGATATTCATATGGATTCAACCAGCCGTAGAAACGGTCCAGCTGATATTCAGGAATCAGGTACGTATGGAAAAAGGTCGGATGTGCGATGAAAATATATAAGAATAATGCAATGAATCCCAAGGCCGCGCCAGCAATAGAAAGTATGATACTCCATTTGATTCCTGACACCAGGATCATGGCAGCGATGATGGCGCAATAGACAAGGGTTGTCCCCATATCGGGCTGTTTTGCAACAAGGAACAAAGGAAGGCTGGATGCGGCAATGATTTTCCCAAGCAGCAGGTAGCTATCCTGTAAGGTTGCTTCTTCAAACTTTGCCCGGTGGTCGGCGATTACCTTACTTAATACTAAAATCAGTGAGATTTTCATGAGTTCGGAGGGTTGGATGTTTCCAAGTCCCGGCAAGGTGTACCAGCTTGTTGCCCCTTTTATTTCACTGACAAGGGCGGAGGGAAAATTAAACTCAAGGCCAAGTAACAGGATCACCCCCATGCCAAACGTAATCCAGGCAAGGTTCCGCAAATAATCAAAGTGAATCAGCATGGACAACCCGATGCCAATGGCTCCTACGACAAACCACATCAATTGCTTTTCCATGAAATTGATGTTTTGCAGAACAGGAGGCAAAGTGGGCTCTACGCTCTTTAATGCAAACAAACTTGATACTACCATAATCCCCATAAGAAAAATCAACGTGGTATCCAACTGAGGTTTATAGTCTTTTTCCACTGGTTTCTCTCCATTCTCTACTTTTACTTTTTCTTTTATGTTTGTTTATATTATTATTAAGATTATTAATATGTTTATTATTAGAATAACCTATAAATCATATTAGAGAAAAACATAAAGGTCAATCCATAAATTTTTGGATAATGTATGTGAAATATTAATAAGGGGAAGTTAGGACTAACTAATTTTAGGAGGAATACATACTTTGTTTATTGCGTTAGCTTTTTTCTTATTTATGTCATTTTTCTTGTCGGGAAGTGAAACAGCACTGACAGCTGTCAATCGGATGAAAATCCAGATTAGAGCGGAGAACGGGGATGTGGCTGCCCAGAAGCTGTTAAAGCTTATTGAGCGGCCCGACCAATTTATTACAGCTATTCTAATAGGTAATAACATAGCCAATATTATGTTACCAACACTTGTTACACTTGTTGCAATTGATTATGGATGGAATATCGGTATTGCTACAGCTGTATTGACCGTTGTTTTGATTATATGTGCTGAGGTGGTTCCAAAGTCCATCGCCGCAACCTTTGCCAATAAGGTGGCATTCATTGTTGCACCTGTCATTTCCATCCTTCTTCTAGTTCTGAAGCCTCTCATCTTTTTGCTGTCCATTTTGACTAACTTTATTATCCGTCTACTTTCAAGGGGAATGGTGAAAGAGGCAACCCTTTCTAAAGAAGAGTTGAAAACGATGGTAGATATCGGCCGTACGGAAGGTACATTTTTCGAGGAAGAATCCCAACATATTATCGGAGCCATCGACTTTTATACGAAGGATGTCCGAGATGCATTGAAGACACCGCGGATAGAAATACATGGGTTACCGTGTGATGTTTCTTTTGAAGACGCAAGGAATTTTGTCATGGATAGCAGTTATACCCGCTACCCTGTTTATAAGGATAATATGGATAACATCATTGGAGTGTTCCATGCCAAATTTCTGTTGAACTGGTCACTGAAACCTGAATTAGAGATCAAGGACTTCATGGACACAAGTCCACTGTTTGTAGCTGAGTCCACTTCCATAGAAAAAGTGTTTAAAATGATGTTAAAAGAGAAGAAGCATATGGCGATAGTCATTGACGAATATGGTGGAACAACAGGGATCATCAGCCATGAGGATATCATCGAAGCGATGATTGGACAAGAGATAGAGGATGAAACAGATGAATCAGGGGAAATTCTTATTGAAGAATTAACCAACACTCAAATCATTTGCCATGGAAAGATTGCCATTAGACGTTTTAATGAAGTATTTAAAACAAAAGTTCCGGAAGAAGAAGATACCATCGCAGGATTTCTTTTTAAAGAACTTGGGCATATCCCGTCAGAAGGTGAATCTCTCGAGTATCACCACCTTCACTTTGATATTTTGAAGATGGAGGACAATATCATTAAGCAAGTTAAGGTAAAGAAAAAAGCGAAATAAACTAGGAAAGGGTGCCGCTCTCCAATACAGAAGAGCGGCACCCTTTTTGTATATTTTACGATTGATGCTGGTTGGATAATGCATTTAACTGAAGACCAACCTGCTTGACTTGGTGATTATCCATTTCTAGTACTGTCCAAATGTTCTCACGGTGTTCGATATGTTGCTCTTCATCATCTTCAAGATCTTGTAACATTACCTGCATCCAGCCACCTATTGTGTCTATATCATCCTTCTCATCAAATGTTACCCCGAATCGGTGCTCAATATCTGTCAATAGGACAAGGCCATTTATATGATAAAGATCTGTTTCAATTTCTTGAATATCCGGCACTTCATCTGCATCAAACTCATCACGGATTTCCCCTACGATTTCTTCCAGGATATCCTCCATTGTGATGATTCCTGCAGTGCCACCATATTCATCGATTACTAATGCTATATGAACCTGTTCTTCCTGCATTTTCAGTAATGCATCCTGTAGGGAGGTTACTTCATGAATCAGTGGTAGCTCGTGAAGGAAGTCTTTCATCTCCCCTGCTCTACCGGCAGCGAAATTTGTAAGCATTTCCTTTACGTTTACAAATCCTAGAATATTATCCTTATCCCCGTCCTCTGTGACAGGATAACGGGTGTATTGATGCTCATCCAATACGCTGATAATTTCTTCTCTGGACATACTATTAGATAAAGTGACGATTTGCACACGCGGGATCATGATATCCCTTGCGATTCTTTCGTCAAAAGTGAATATATTTTCCATATAGGATAGTTCTGTTTGATTAATTTCTCCACTTTCAAAGCTTTGTGTCATGATGATTTTAAGCTCTTCTTCAGAATGGGCTTGTTCATGACCTGCTGGTTGTACTCCAAAGGCGCGAAGTAAGATACGCGCTGAACCGTTTAATGTCCAAATCAAAGGATACATTAACTTACCAAACCAATATAGTGGTCTGGCAATAAGCAATGTCATCTTTTCCGCAAACTGAATCGCCAATGTTTTCGGTGCAAGCTCCCCTACTACCACATGCAGGAACGTTACAATGGAGAATGCCACTGCAAACGAAACGATGGTAGAAACGGACGTAGGTACACCGAAGTTTTCAAATAAAGGATATAAAAGTCTTTCAACAGTCGGTTTACCCAACCACCCAAGACCCAATGCCGTTACCGTAATACCAAGTTGACATGCGGATAAGTAGTAATCCAGGTCTGCAATAAGTTTCTTTGCAACGACCGCCGTCTTATTACCTTCTACTATCAATTGATCTACACGGGACATACGCACCTTTACTACCGCAAATTCAGACCCAACGAAAAATGCTGTCAAACCGATTAACAAAGCCACTAAAAGTAAGTTCATGATTAATATACTGTCAATATCCAATTGGTTCCCTCAAATGAGGGATTCACCTCCGAAAATTTCACTTTTATTGTTTCTACCTTTACCTTTAACTATTCCACCTGATTTTAGATTAGAACTCTCCCCCTATCTGAATATAAAAAAGCCTCCACCAAAAAACTGGTAGAGGTTTTATCTGTAAAATTAAATTTAACCTATACCAAAATGGCAAAGGTCTCGCAAACAACATCTGAAATGTTGCCAGTTAAGCCGGTGACTTTAGCTGCCACGGATTGACGACATAACTGTAAGCTACTCCCCTTTGGAGTATTATAAGCCCTGTTAGAGAGCGATAGCTTAAACTCATAAACTATCAATAAAAATTTTATTATAGTTTGGTTGGAATGTCAATATTAGTAGATTGCAAGAAGATTTCCAACTCCTTTGAATGGAGCTGGGACTGGTGCTAATTACTGATTCTTCATTCCTGTATAGATGTAAATCGCATCTCTCAAGAACTCAGCCGTCCCTGGTTGTTTTTTATCATAAAAAGCCGTGAACCGCTCGTCATCCACATACATCTGGGCAAGACCGGCATGTGCTTCTTTTGAATAAGAATCCCAGTATAAGCCTAGCCACTGACGATGCAGATCCGCTGCTTTTTGCGCAAGGTCACCAGCAGGGTCCCCTGTTTGGAACGCTTCGTTTAAAACAACGAGCACTTCTTCCCCAAGCTTTTCCCCTTGTTCGTACTGGTTCTTACTCATGCCCTTCAGCTTGGCATTGGACTTATCCATTGTGTCATGGCCGTACTTCGCTCTTACTTCCTCGCCGTATTCGTTTTCATTTTCATCTATCATGTTCTGCTTGAATGCTTCAAACTTTTCTTTGTCGCTCATGGTAATGCTCCCTTCTTTCGCAGCCAGAGTCCGGTCTACACTTTCAATGAGGCCCTCCAGCCGCTTTTGCTTTGTCAGAAGCTTGTCACGGTGTTCTTTAAGTGCTTCTACTTCATCAAAGGTTGGAGCGCTGATGATTTTTTGGATGCTTTCGAGGTCTATCTCGAGCTCCCGGTAAAAGAGGATTTGCTGTAGCTTATCCACTTCCGCCTGCCCGTAGATGCGATACCCAGAAGCACTGATTCTCGCCGGCTTGAGAATCCCGATTTCATCATAATACCGCAGCGTCCTGCCAGTCACCCCAGCCAGTTTTGCTAATTTCTGTACGGTGTATTCCACCTCTGATCACCTCCTGACAAATTCAGTGTACACCTTGACGTAGCGTGAAGGTAAAGGGGTTTTTCGAGTTTTTTTAAAACTGAATTTCACTTTATTGGGGAAATAGAAAAGAACCTTGTCCCCAAGGTTCCCCGATCCTTTTACGTCCTATTCAGCCCATGCCCTTATTCGACGGTTACCGCTGTCCCATACGCAATAATTTCCGACGCATTCGCCATCACACTAGAGGTTTCCAAGCGCACACAAATAATGGCATTCGCCCCTTTGCTCTTCGCATCCTCCACCATGCGCCCGATCGCCTTTTGCCTTGCTTCCTGCATCATCTCGGAGTATTCCTTAATCTCGCCACCGACAATCGTCTTCAGTCCTGCCAACAGATCCTTCCCGATATGTTTGGACTGGACCGTGCTCCCTTTTACAAAGCCCTTCAACTCCACTACCTTCTTCCCTGGTACCGACTCAGTAGTCACTATAATCATTTTTGTCATCCTCCTCTTTTTCCTTAGCCCGCTCTACTATCAGCACGATGAAAAGCGCAATGATGGCAAGCCCGTAAAGTATGTAAAATAATATGCCCAACCAAATGCTCACGACAAGCAGTGCAATCCCGACCACTTGTCCCAACACTGCCACGAGCAATAACACTTTCTTCAGAGTTTCTATCATTCCGATCCCCCCACCACTACTATTCACCACCCAAGATGAATTTCCTGTCCATCATAGAAAGTATATTTTGCCACCACTTTTCTCATACATGAATGCGGCAATTTAGTCCATCATATAAGGGAATGTCATTAAAAGGAGAGATGCAAACGATGCAAAATCAACCTACACCACAAGGTCAAAATATGAATCCAAATCAGATGCCACCAACGATGAACATGAACACACCGGGCACTCAAGCTCCAAATAAAAACCATGGTGGACATGAAATGTTTGATGCCCATGAAATCATTGCCGGCATCATCAGTATGCTTGACCAATATCAAATGTACGAGCAGCATATCCAGGATCCGGCATTAAAAGATATTCTGAATCGCCAGACAACCTTTGTTACCCAAATGTACAACACCATCGTGGAGAGCTTTCAAACAGGCCAAAAACCATCTGTCTCCACTCAGGTTTATAATATGACGCAAACACATGACGTAGTGTACGGCATCACACCGTCCCAACCGAAAAAACCGAATCAATCCGTAAGTGAGCTTGCTGACAAAGGGCTTTCCGCCTATATGCTTGGTCAAACAAAGGGCCTTGCGACGCTGCTTGCCATGACGGCGCTTGAAATGACCAATCCCGTCCTTCGCCGCGTTGTTGCCGACAGTGTTCCAAACTTCATTGAAATGAGTTATGAGATTTTCCTATATCAAAATAAACATGGTTATTATCAAGTTCCACAGCTTGCGATGCAAGATATGAATGCCATGCTGCAAAGCTATACAACCGTACCAACTCAAGGGAATATGTCTCATTAGAGCCCAAAGAAGCCATGGAGAGCAACTCCTCCACGGCTTCTTGTTAAATTTTCTCCTATCCTTCTAACGCCACCTCGCCAAGTGCTTTAGGTCTTGTAGCTTTATACCATTGATAGCACAGAATGACTAAGATGATAGCGTCGACCACATCCCCACCATAGTACATAACCATCCCGCCTCTTTCCGCTTGTTCTACCGGCACCCCCAGTGGAGGACGGGAATAGATGAATTTCGATAGAATCCCATGTCCGGCAAGGGCGAGAACGAAAATGATGGCACGGTAAAGATAGCTTCTTCTATGCGTGGTGAGGTCAACATAAATCATGGATATCGTAAATAAGTACCCTGCCAGGAACACATGAAGATGCACGAAAAGATATAGCCCTATATGCTGATGCATGGATTCATACAATGGGGTTGTATATAGAAGCCACAATCCTCCGATATTTAAAACAGTGGCAACAATCGGATCTGTTACTACCGAGATAGGTTTACTTTTTAACAATCTTGTTAGCTTCCTGGAAGTGTTAACGTGCAGCGTCCTCATTAAAAGGGTCATAGGTGCCGCCAAGGCGAGCAATAGCGGCGCCAACATCCCTAATAAAAGGTGAGCATACATATGATAGGAGAAATCCACATGTGCCCTTTCTGCAATCGGACCTGCCAAAGCACTCACAGCCAAGATAATCCCACCAGTAAACAGCAAAGTCCGCTTGAGCGGCCATTTGGTATATGCTCGATTGGAACGTTTCACCGCCACTACATATAAAAGAAAGGCCAATAAAAAAGGAAACACCAGAAGCTGACTGGTCCAACCACCGAGCTCTGCTTGATGATGGATATGAGTGAGTACATTCATGAAGAAACCCCTTGGGGCCGTTTGTTATTATTCGTTTTAATCGTTAAAATCACACCTACCACGATCATGCCGGCAGCGATCACATTCCAAATCACGTCATAGACTATCACGT
This sequence comes from Sutcliffiella horikoshii, assembly GCF_021991925.1. GTDB lineage: Bacteria > Bacillota > Bacilli > Bacillales > Bacillaceae_I > Sutcliffiella_A > Sutcliffiella_A horikoshii_F. Next base: position 56,791 of record NZ_RXZI01000010.1, read on the forward strand.
TATCCACATACCGGATCTGATGAATCCGCATGATTTTGTGTTGAATGATCCCATCATATAATTGAAAAACTCCTGCCCCCAAATAAATCCCGCCTATCCACCTTTTCCATACAAGCGACTTCCTTCTACGTAAATCTGCAAATAAAAATAAGCCACCGATCGTAGCAAACCAGCTGAAGGCATGAAATAACCCATCAGATACTAACCCAACATTTGTTGTCGACTTGTCATAAAAATGATGCCAGTGTAGTAATTGATGAAAAATGGTTTCGTCTATAAAAGCGACCATACCTAATCCAAAGAGAATCCCCGACCACAAATTCCGCCTGCTATAGTTGGATGTAGCATTATTCACGTCATTGCTCAACTCCCATTCTTTGAAGATTGGCTTTCCTTCATAATTTCCCTAATTAGAGTCTTGTAATCAATTTTCATTTATCTATTTACTTATTAGGAATAAGATGGTATTTTTATATCATAAAGATATATATCAAAAAGATATATATAAAAAGGAGCACTTCACCATGTCAAAGGAAAATACTCAATTTGCGATTCTTGGATTACTAACTATAGGCTGTCAAACCGGCTACTCCATCAAACAGACGATGGACGGCAGCTTGAATCATTTCTGGAAAATCAGCTATGGCCAGATTTACCCGACCTTAAAGAAACTGGTGGACAACGGCTATGCATCCGTGCAGGATACATCCCAGGAAGGAAAACCAGACAAAAAAGAGTATCACATCACTGAAAAAGGAAAGATTGCTCTGAAAGAATGGCTTCAAGACCCCATCCTAGACCTTTCCATCGATAAGAATGAATTGCTTCTTAAACTTTTTTTCTCCAGACATCAAGACCCATCACGAACAATGGACTTGTTGGATTCCTACAAAGAAAAACTGACCATCCGGCATGACACTTTTCAAGCAATCAGCAAAAGAATCAATGAAAATCATATCCAAGACACCGATGCCCCATATTGGCTCATGACCTTGGACTATGGTTTATGTACCACCAAAGCCGCCATCGATTGGTGCGAACAAACGAAAATAAAATTACTTTCAAAGGAGAGATAAGGATGAGTGCTGAAATTTTTCCAGGTCGTTATACAGTGGAAAATCAAGAGGATATTGTAGTTTTTACCATTGGAATGCGTATCAACAAATGGTGGGCCATTCATAAATGGTTCCCTGTCTTTAAAGCCATGCCACCGATGATAAGGGAGTTATACATGAACAAAGATCTTGGCTGCCTGTCCATGGAACACTTCTATAGCCTTCGTACCACCTTGTTGCTTCAATACTGGCGTTCGGAAGAGGATTTGATGGCCTACGCTAAGGGACAGAAGCACCTGAAAGCTTGGAATGAATTTAATAAAAAAATCGGCAACAACGATGCCGTGGGGATCTATCATGAGACTTTTTTGGTTAAACAGGGGAACTACGAATCGGTTTACGGAAATATGCCGAAGTTTGGGCTGGGGAAGGTATTTGGAATCAGTAAAATTACGAAGAAAAATAATACGTTTAAGAAGAGAGTATCTTGAAAGGAAGCGATCAGGTGTATGCTTGGTCGCTTTTCGCTTTCTCCACTAATTTGACGATTAATAGAGTTGATTTGCCCTTCGCCAAACAACCCATTTTCTAGAGTTGATGCCAAAATGAGAGGAGTTCGTTCCAAAATCATAGGAGTTGATGCCAAAATGCACCGAGTTCGTGCCAAAATCATAGGAGTTCATGCCAAGATGGACCGAGTTGATGCCAAAACCAATTTCCCCCACTGTCAAGGAGCAGGTAGGGGTTCTTAATCTTTATCTGACCTACCCATTTCTAAATCATCAAAGGGAGTATAGTTGTTACTTGGTAGTCTCCTTTTCCTAATGGCTTTCACTATCGCAAAGCTGACGGCAAACACTACGACTGCGATGAAAATATATGTCATAAAATACACTCCTATCATTTAAGTCTCTAAAATCCATTCTAGTAAGGAAACGATGAAAATCAGGAGGAATAAAAGTGCCATTATTATCTTTTGTATCAGTCTCTTTAATCTAGACCTTATTATGAATTTGCCTAATGCAGTTCTACATAATAGGACTAATAGGTTTTCCATCCCTACACCTCCAAAAAAATACCCTACCTACACTCCATGCCTTCTACTTTATGTAATAATTTATCATTCTAGATATATACCTCTATTTCCTCTATATTCGGAGGTCTGCTTCCGAAAACAAGCCAACTAGCTCCCATGCGAGCTAGTTGGCTTAACCCTACCTTCTCACCGTAGGCTTCGTCAGCTTACAGGCTGGATAGCTGATGGAAGGGGCGTAATAGGATAGCTTCCTCATAAAATAGCAAGACTCCGGGAAGTGATGTTCGAGGAATCGCAGGGTGCTTTGATTAATGAGTTCATCATTTAAATAAAGTTCCAGCACTTCGGCTACAAGGTTGTTAAATTTGACCACTTCGACCGAGACTTCCTTTGCAAATCTCATCTGTGCGGGGAAGCCGGGTTCCGCGAAATGAAGATAGCCCTCCATCATGTCATTTTTCACAATGAATTGAGAGAACTTCCCTCTCACATGATTGGCCCGTTCGACGAGTGCAAATTCCACTCCATCTAGCATCCTCAATAATAGGGCAGCGTGCCCCAACTGATCATCTAGCCACATGCTCAATAATTCCACTAGCGATAAGGCCGGGTAGTCCCTTCCCTGGACATAACTCTCCAATATCCTTAAATACTCCCTATTCTCCAAGAGTGTTCCGTTCAAATAAGTCGGCGTAAGGTTTAAATTCACCTGATTGAATAACCTTAGGTTCAAAAGGTTGCCCTCGAATAAGTAATATTTGTACGCCACCTCATTCGCCATTTCCGCAAGCCTGATCATTGGCCCCGAATCCACAGGCGCATCTTTAGGAACCTTTCTTAGCTCCTGCTCCACTTTTCCAAAGGTCTCAATAAATGTTTCGGCCTGCTTGACCCATTTCTTTTCTTCGGGTGATAAATAATCCCTTATGAAATAAGCATGGTCCTTTAGGATTCCCAACCAGAATTCATGCTCTTCCCATGGGGTGATCGGTTCATAGCTCATTGTGTCCCCCTCCTCTTAATACAACTTATTTAATAGGAGGCATTTTCATGATAGGAAAAAACGCAGTTTACAAGGAACTAAACTGCGTTTTTTGGATTCAATCTATATCTTCCATATTGATGGTACGGTTTTTGAGCGCTCCAGAATGAATGACCTTCACATTTAAATCGATCTCCTCCAACAAATTCTCTGTTAATGTAAATCCACCATCCTCTAAAATTGAATTCCATCTCTCATTCTTATTTCTATAAAGGATATGCTCTAAGCGGAAAAAGTCCGTATCACTTTTTATACCTAATTTGTATAAACTCTTTATTTCCTTAAGTATCTCTTCCCTCAAATTTGCTTCCATTTCTTTTAGATTCACAATTTTATTTGCATCTCTATTTGCGATGACTCCCTCGAGAGAAACCTTCACATAAAAGCGAGGAGAACCCTCCTCTTCAAGTGGTTGAATATCCACCTTATTCTTTTCAAAAACGATATTAAAGTCCGGCTCTCCCTCCTCATCCATCACTTGTATTCCAGCTCTTTCCATCTCCTTGGAGAGCCAACGAAGCCCTTTAAGTTCCTCAAGCGTATAAAAACCTTTATACGCTTTATTTTTCAGAAAAAAGGCACCGTCTATTTCCAGTTTGGGATCAGGTTTCATATTATGAACCCAATGGCTTTCATTGATACGGATAGATGGAAGATAAGTGGTAAGAGCCGGTTCATATAATTCTCTTACAAATTGTTGAAGCTTTATTGGACGGATAGTGGAATTTTGTTCAAAAGTACCCATAGGACGGTGCAGAACGGTTGCTAGCGCAGATTGATTGAAGAAGCTTGTGGTAGAAAAGACCTCCTTGATGGGGGCGTTTGTTCCAAAAATCCACGTTGTCAGACGAAGCTCATAATATCTTGTCAACACATCAAAAATATGATGGAATCCTTCTTCTAATGCGGTTTCACTGACGAGAATCGTATTTACATGTGCCCAAAGCAGCCGTTCTTGTGAAGTATTATATGCTAGGGAGAGGGCTTCATCGAATGTCTTTCCTTTAGTTTCCGAGACCCATACAGAAGGTTCCCTACTGCTTCCGTTCTCTCCTTGGGAACTGAAACTGATCAATTGAATATACCCTATATATTCATCATCCTTGAAATCCACTCCTATTGCGGTAACATAGTTCATGTTTTGAACTTCTTTGATATCTGAGCAGCTTGTCAGGAACAAAAGGGACATTACCAGTAATGCCTTCATCATCACTTGAAGATTCACTCTCATTCTTCCTGTCCCCCTTTCCGTTGTACCATTTGTGCTTTAAACTGACGGTTTTTAAAAGGGTTAACAAGCAAAGCTGATAAAATATCCTTGAAATTCAACGTAGAAATGGGTTCTAGATACCCCACCTTAAATGACTCCAATCGAGCCAAGTAAAATAAGATACTAAACAAACCTAAAAACACTCCATAGATCCCCAAGAACACACCTAACAACATGATATAAATTCGTAACACACTTACGGTCCCTGTCAATGATTGGTTCACCAGTGTGAAAGTTGCTACAGCCGTCAAAGCAACTACCACAATCATGGTGGCAGATGCCAACCCAGCTCTTATTGCAGCGTCCCCAATAATCAATCCTCCTACTATCGCAACTGTCTGTCCCACTGCTTTTGGCATCCTTATTCCGGCCTCTCTCAGCAGTTCGAACAGCCCAAGTATAAAGAACGCCTCCAACCCTAACGGTATCGGCAGTCCTTCTCTCGACAAGGAAACGGTATTTAACAGTTGAAAAGGAAGCTGATCTACGTTTACAGCAGAAATGGCAATCCAAAAACCTGGTAGCATAACCGCTATAAAAAAACCTATAATTCGAAATATCCGTTGAAAGGCCACAGTATGATACGGATAGTGAATATCCTCGGGTGATTTTAACAACACAAAAACATTATTAGGCCCAATCAAGATCATCGGCGAACCATCGACAATGACAATGAACCTTCCCCTCAATAAACACTCCACCGCAAAGTCAGGGCGCCCGATGTAGTCAAATAATGGAAATAATGAAAAGGTGCGATTTGATAACCATTGCTCCAGTTGTCCACTGCTGACCAAGCTTTCTGTTTCCATTTGTTCAAGCCTACTTTTTACCTCACTCAGCATCTCCTTATTTACTCTATCATCCAGATACATGAGAGAAACCGCTGTTTTACTTAGGGTTCCAATTTCAACGTTTTCATTGAATAAATAAGGTGATTTCAACCTTTTACGGATAAGGGCTGTGTTGATGTTCAACTCTTCCGTAAATCCGTCTTTTGGCCCTTTGATGGAAACCTCGGTATTGGATTCGGATGGCTCCCTTTTGGGCACATCTGCAAGTTCAAAGGCCAGAAAGTAATTTCTGTGTGGTGGAAATACGATAAAATATCCTGAGAACACTCTATTGATTAATCCACTAATGGAATGAATTTTTTCCATCGGAGGCAATTCGATATCCATCCCCATCACAGCGTCCTCTCGAACTTGGACATATTCGATAATAGAATGAAAATACTCATTTACTTGGTTGATATCCACCATTCCCACGCAATAAAAAGCGGAAATATTACTGTGTTTTTCTTCCATATCAATAAAGTGAACATCTGCATAGTTTTGAAAGTAAGTTTGTAATTCTTCACCTAGAAGATTGTGACCTTTAAAATTGTCCTCTAGGGCCTCCAAACTTTTAAAAGATGTTGATGAATTCTTCATACAGCCTCCGATCCTTTCACCTTTTGTGGGAGAAAGCTTATTACAAACAACGACAAGGTCAGGATTATTCCAATCACTAGTAATCCTGGATAGAAATATGTCCCTATAGCTGTTTGCATCCAAAGATCACTGATCGGCAATATGCCTATAAAAAATAAACTGGTGGAAGCTGACCAAAAAACGATTGATTTCACTTTATTTGATGTGAATCCGATATCTTTAAGAAAATACAAGCATAAAGATACCCTGATCACCGCACCGGAAATGAACTGAAAGACGGCAAAAAAATCCACATGCGAAACATGTTCCCCAAGCTCTACCAATCGCCACTGTTCCAATGCAGGAAAGCGAAGAACTGCTGCGATATTAGGTCCAAACGATGCGATTGCCCCGAGTAAAGGACCTAGAATAAGACCAAGCAAGATTGTGATTAAGAGAAGAAACTGCCAAAGCTTGAACGGTTTACTTATATATTGTTGCAATAGAAGAATCAATAGAATATCCACACTGCCTCCAAGCACAACCGTAATACCGCTAATGATTGGGGAACTTCCATTCACAAGGATCGGAAACATATAAGAGTAATCCTTATTCGTGATGGTTGAAAATGCGACAAAATAGCCAAGGATCCATACAATTGGCAATAAGAATGTAGAACTGTACACAATGGTCTTTAAATTCGAGCTAGCCCCCAAGACACATAATAGAAGGAAAGGCAGAACCACGATCCATTGTGGTGTGAGAGGAAGAAAGTATATCTTGATGGAAGTAATAAAATCATAAAATGATATAAAAGCAATGATGGTAATATGGAAGAAATAGATGAACATGATACTGGCGGAAACGACTCTTCCCGCCCGTTTGGCAATCCAGGTAGAGAGCTTCATATTTTGTTTATTACGAGACATGATGAAAAATAGAACCATCCCCCAAATCAAGAGGATGCCATACCCTACCAACACACAAACCCAAGCATCGCGCTTTGCTACAAATAATAGATGAGGCAACATAAGCACATGATTAGAAATCCCGATAAACAGAATGATGACAAACGATAGTTGCAGACGGGAAAAAGTCATGTTGTTTCCTCTCTTTCAACGGATGGTGGTATTTAGTAGTATGAGTGGAAACACCTTAATTATTCAAAAACTCATAGTAAAAAAACCGCATTCTCCATGTAGAATGCGGCCTCCCATTACTTCTTATTTCTCCTATATAGATCCATCGATTTATGCCCCTCATCAATGATCGCAACCATCTCGTGCAATCTTTTCTCCTGCGTTTCCGCCCTTTTGGCACTGTAGACATAACGGGCCCAATCCTTCTGGTAGCCGTATGTCAAATCGTTATATTTCGCTAATACCTGTTCATTGTTTTTCAGGAAGTTCTTGATGTCTTCTATGTGCACGATATAGTCATCGACACATTGGCTCTTTGCACTTGTCTTCTTTTTCGTTTTCTTAGGGGCGGATTTAAACCCGACAACGGTGAAGACCTCGTTCAAGCTGACCATCCTTGAAAATTTGAGGGTACTATTCGGCAGGTACTTCTCCTCATCCAGATGGAGAGCTGCATAAAAAATGTCTCGTTCTATGTATTCGGGATAGACCTTATTCCCCTTTTTCGGATAGGCCACATACATGTAGCCGTTATCAGAAAGAAGCTGCTGCTCATTGACGATTTGGACGTATTTGTTGAAGTCCTCCATTGAGAACATGAACAAAAATAATAGATCATACTTGTCCTTTTCAATAGAAGTATCGTAGTCCAGTCCTTCAAACTCCCCTACACCTTCTGGTAACTGCAAAAATAAGCGGTTCTCATATTTTTGCAGGCTCAGTTTATCGACAATGGTTTTTTCGGCATTCATCCTCACACACATCCCCCTTTAGATCGTTAACATTTCTTTCCTACTATTATAACAAAATAGTGCCTCGTCAAAACATCTTTAAAGGAGTTTGACGTTTGGTTTCCTCGTGTTTTGCGGGGACCCTTGAGCCTCCCATGGGCATTGCCCTAGTGGTCTCACCCGCTTGATCCGAGTACCTTCCCCCCAATTTGTTCGTTCTTCTGACTTTTTGGAATTCTATTTTGCTCACTTGTTAACAAAATGTTCACCTTTTTCTTCCAGATGTGTGACTTTTATCACACTTTTAAATCCTCCCACCTTTTACAATGAAAGTGCATAAGAATTTATATAAAAATTGGAAAAGGAAGTGGCAAATATGATTACTTTCAAAAAATGTTTGGCGTGCTGCTTTGCACTTGTATTACTTTTTGGGGGTATGACAGGTTGTGGTTCTGATGAAGTTTCAGTGGAAGATGCGGAGGCAGAAGTAACGATTAAGAGTTCAAACTGGGAGTTTGATCAGGCTACTTATACCGTACCAGCCGGCAAACCGGTTGCTATCCATCATGAAAACGTGGAAGGCCATCACGGTATCACCATCAAGGGCACAGATGTGCAGATCCAAGGAGATGGCAGTGTCGTTGCGAACCTTAAGCCCGGAGAATATGAAATCATCTGTGACATCATGTGCGGAACCGGACATGCCGAGATGGTTTCCAAGCTAGTCGTGGAATAGGAAGGGAGTGAAAGGGATGGCAAATGTACAATATGAACGTCCTGAAAAAAGCACCAATAAAAAACTTCCTGTCAAAGAGGAGGAAGCTTCATTAAAGGGGACATTGATTGCCGTATTTATGTTGGGGGCATTTATCGTCATTTCGTGGGTTAGCGTGTTCAGCTTATTTATTTCACGAAATTAGTCAGGTCAGAAAAAGGGGGTACAAATAGATGCATTTACACCGTTATGAAAAATATTGGCTAATTTTCGGCGTTGGGACCCTGGTTGTCTTTTTATCCGTTATCGGGTTTACCGCCTTTGCTCATGGTCATCATCCACCAAGTCATATGGCCACCGTTGATGCACAGAATGTAAAAGGTTCCGCTCCATTTGATGAGCCAGGACTAAAACAGATTGATGAGCATACCTATGAAGCTACCATTATCGCCATGACGTTCGGCTATGAACCGAATAAAATATCCGTTCCGAAAGGTTCCACGGTCAAATTCCAGGTGACAAGTCAAGATGTCGTGCACAGCTTTACGATTCCCATGACAAATGTCAACATGATGATCACACCTGGGCACATCAACCAATCGGAACATACGTTCAAGGAAGCTGGATCGTACCTTGTCCTTTGCAATGAATATTGCGGAATTGGACATCAACATATGCAAATGGAAATTGAGGTGACGGAAGAATGAGACAGGCAGCGGAAGTGGACATTCATGATTCAAAGTTAAGTATGGCCTATATCTATATTGCTTTTGCCGCATTATTTTTGGGAACGATGGCAGGTGTTGTCCAGGGGCTTGTCCGGGGAGGACTTATCGAGCTTCCTTACAGCATCAGCTATTACCAGTTGTTGACGGCACATGGTGTGTTGCTTGCACTTGTGTTGACAACCTACTTCATCTACGGATTTTTGCATGCCGGGATGAGCAGGACACTGGGCACGATGACTTCTGTCGAGAGGAGGTTGGGTTGGATCGGCTTTTGGGTACTGACGATTGGTACGCTGTTGAGCTTTGCAATGATTTTAACGAATGACGCATCGGTCTTATATACTTTTTACGCGCCATTGCAAGCCTCCCCCCTCTACTATGTCGGGTTGACTCTTTTTGTGGTCGGGACCTGGATAGGTGGCGCAAGCTTATTGGCCCACTATATCCGCTGGAAAAAACAGAACCGCGGGCAAATTACACCCCTTTTCAGCTTTATGACAGTCGGAACCATCCTTTTATGGTATGTCGCTTCCATCGGGGTTGCTGCGACAGTGTTGCTTCAGTTCCTACCTTGGTCGCTCGGACTCGTAGATAACATCAACATTTTATTGAGCCGCACTTTATTCTGGTACTTCGGGCATCCGCTTGTATACTTCTGGCTCCTGCCGGCGTACATCGCTTGGTATGTCTGCATCCCAAAAATCATTGGCGGAAAGCTGTTCAGTGATTCGCTTGCCCGCTTGGCTTTCGTGTTGTTCTTACTGTTCTCGATTCCCGTAGGATTTCACCATCAGCTGATGGAAGCAGGGATCTCTGAGTTTTGGAAATACCTGCAGGTCGTCTTGACGTTTGCGGTCATTGTTCCTTCTTTGCTGACTGCCTTCTCTATTTTTGCCACATTTGAATTGGCAGGTCGGGCAAAAGGAGCAACCGGAGCCTTTGGCTGGGTACGAAAATTGCCTTGGAAGGACGCACGCTTTTTCGCACCATTCATGGGGATGCTGTTCTTCATCCCAGCAGGAACCGGCGGAATCATCAACGCCAGTAACCAGATGAATGCAGTTGTCCATAACACACTTTGGGTGGTTGGCCATTTTCACATTACCGTTGGATCCACCGTTATCCTGACTTTCTTCGGGATTGCGTACTGGCTGATTCCGGTATTGCGCGGCAGGGCCTTCACCGCACGCATGAACAAACTCGCGATGACTCAAACGATCCTTTGGACAGTCGGGATGTTCTTCATGTCCGGTGCCATGCACTTGCTTGGACTTTTAGGAGCACCGCGTCGTACTGCTTTTACTACTTATCAGGATCATGCGACAGCCGCCGCTTGGTTTGAAGGAATTTTCGCAAATCAGGTGACAATGGCACTTGGCGGAGTCATCTTGTTTGTTGCGTCCATGCTGATGATCTACATCGTCATCAACCTTGCCTTCTTCGCACCAAAAGCCCATACAGAATTTCCGATTGGGGAAGTCGCGGAAGATGCGGGGGAAACACCACGTATCTTGGAGAACTGGAAGCTTTGGATTGGAATTGCAGTGGCCTTGATCTTGTTCGCTTACACGATTCCGTTGATGGATATGATACAAAATGCACCACCGGGATCACCGCCGTTCAGGCCTTGGTGATAGATGATGAGATGGGCAGTGGGAGGAAGGGGTCCCGCTGCTTTTTTTATTAATATTTTTCAATTGTTGTAACTCCAAATTCTGTTATAAAGTTTCGATGACTTAATTCTTCTACCCATTTTTTCGGGTCTAACTTATACGTTCCATTCCCGTCTTGGTAAGTTAAACTTCTAACATTAATGTAAATCGGTTCTGGAGCCTCCACTAATTCCCTTTTGTAGTATTTATAGTCGTTTTGGTTTGGAATATACAATAGTTCAAGGACATCTCCTATTTCCATATACTTTTCAAGATAGATTAAAAATAATGAACTATCGGCACCAATGATTTCATATATGTAGGTCATAGAGAAAAGATCCTCAGCAAATTCCTCCCATCCTAACGAATCTAACTCTCTTACCCATAAACTAATATGTTGGTGTCCTTTTTCAAGGGTAGTTTTATTGTAGTATTCTTGTATTTCATCTGGTATGGTAAACGGTCTGGACGAAGCCAGAAAAGTAATGGAAGACATATTTTACCTCCTTATCTATTACCATTATATATTCTGATTTTAAATAATGTAGTCATTAAGATAAAGCTTAATGTAATCGCCCCTTTATAAGCTTTTGCGCTTGCCATTTCTTGTGTTACAATATTGACTATCATAAATGTGGGGAAAAAAGCTCTAACAGCCCGCTCTCCCCCGGCATTCTTATATAAGGAAGGTTGAAGAACTTGGAACATAACCCAGCAAACTCGAATTTCATTCGAAATATCATAAAAGAGGACCTGGAATCCGGCAAGCGCAACCATGTCATCACCCGCTTCCCTCCAGAGCCAAACGGTTACCTACATATTGGACACGCAAAGTCCATCGTCATCAACTTTGATCTTGCAGACGAGTTCAACGGAAAAACGAACCTGCGCTTTGATGACACCAACCCTTTAAAAGAAGACGTGGAGTATGTTAACTCCATCAAAGAAGACGTTCAATGGCTTGGTTATGATTGGGACGGACTATTTTTTGCATCTGATTACTTTGAAGAGATGTATAATCGCGCTGTTCTTTTAATCAAAAAAGGCAAAGCGTATGTGGATGACCTTTCTGCCGATGAGATCCGCGCTTACCGCGGGACTTTGAAAGAGCCAGGAAAAGACAGCCCGTACCGCGATCGCTCTGTCGAAGAGAACCTTGACCTATTCGAGCGCATGCGTAAAGGCGAATTCGGCAACGGGGAGAAAGTTCTTCGTGCAAAAATTGACATGAAGTCACCGAACATTAACCTTCGTGACCCTGTCATCTACCGTATTTCTCATGCAACCCACCACAACACAGGAGACAAATGGTGCATCTACCCGATGTATGCTTTCGCACATCCCATCGAGGATGCGATTGAAGATGTAACCCACTCCATCTGTACGGTGGAGTTTGAAGACCAACGCCCATTATACAACTGGGTCGTAGCGGAAACGGAAATGGCTGGAACGCCACAGCAAATCGAGTTTGGCCGTTTGAACATCACCAATGCCGTAATGAGTAAGCGTAAGCTGCGCAAGCTTGTGGAAGAAGGTATTGTTGACGGTTGGGATGACCCACGTATGCCGACGATTTCTGGACTGCGCCGCAAAGGGTACACTCCGGAAGCAATCCGCGCATTCGTTCGTGAAACAGGTGTTTCCAAAGGGTCCGGTTTTGTTGACTCACAAATGCTAGATCACTTCGTCCGTGAGGATCTTAAGTTGAAGTCTCCTCGTACGATGGGTGTTGTACGTCCATTGAAAGTGGTCATCACCAACTATCCTGAAGGACAAGTGGAAATGCTAGATGCGGAAATCAACCCAGAAAATCCGGAAATGGGAACAAGACAAATTCCATTCTCCCGTGAGATTTACATTGAACAAGAAGATTTTATGGAAGATCCTCCGAAAAAGTACTTCCGCCTCTTCCCTGGCAATGAGGTCCGTTTGAAGCATGCTTACTTCATTAAGTGTGAGGACTTTATTAAGGATGAGGACGGCAATGTGGTGGAGATCCATTGTACGTACGATCCGGAAACAAAGAGCGGAACTGGTTTCACTGGCCGTAAAGTAAAAGGTACCTTGCACTGGGTGGAAGCGTCCCAAGCGGTGCCTGCTGAGTTCCGTCTGTTTGAACCATTGTTATTGGACGAGGAGCCTGAGGCTGAAGTGGAGGCTGAGGTGGCAAATGTTGCTGGCACGGAAGAGGAAACGGTGGAAGTGGAGAAATCCTTCCTTGACCATGTGAACCCGAATTCCATGAAGGTGTTGAATGGGTTTGTGGAGGATAATATGAAGGGTGTGGCCCCACAGGAGAAATTCCAATTTTTCCGCCACGGCTACTTTAATGTGGACCCGAAATATACCACTGCAGATAAGCTTGTGTTTAATGAGATTGTGTCGTTGAAGAGTTCGTTTAAGTTATAGAGTGAAGTTTGGCTTGATGGCCCCCGTTGTGTGAACGGGGGTTTTTTGTTGCGGGGCCGGGCGGTAGTATAATGCAAAATTTGCTGATTTTAGTCGAATGGCGTTTATATACCCTAAAGTGATTGATAAAATGAAAAGTTGGTTGATAAAACAAAAAGTTGATTGATAAAAACGAAACTTGGTTGATAAATCGAATACTTTTGTACCTTGGGCAGGAATATGTGACCCCAGAGACGAAGTAGAAAGAGAATATCAACGAAAAGGAGCCCTAAAATGATAAAAAAAGACAGAGAAAAGCCATTCAGGTTGCTCGCCCATGAAGCAGCAATGCGAAGAGTCCCCAAAACCCATCCAAAATTCCCCCAAATTGAAAAAGAATTCCTCCGTTTACACTATGGATATAAAGGCGAACAAGCAATGGACTACTTTTCATCTTTCCTCCCACATGAAAATTATAAAGTGTTGCACGGCCTCAGAATTCCCGACACTAAAGGGCGACACTTCCAGATGGACTCACTCCTCATATCCCCAACTCATTGCCTCATACTAGATTCCAAATATGTTACAGGGAAAATTGAGTTTGATGAAGATACCGGAAGTCTGATCCGTCACAACGAATATGGGCAAGAAAGGCTAGGAGACCCGTTTGCACAGTTAGCCCGTCACAAAATTCAACTCTCCTCTATTATTTAAGTACTTATATTACCCCCAATTCCAATCTACACTCAAACTGTCATCACACATAAGAGTGCTACCCTTTACCATAAATCACCTACCATCTTAAATAATGTAGTCTTTCACACTAATCTCCCAACAAGAATAAAAGAAATTGATAAAGCCCAAAAAAATACCTACTTTTCAAACAAGGACACCAACAAACTCGTGAAAACACTATTAAAAATCCATCAAGATGAAGATTTCAACTTGATGGATTACTATGGACTTTCTTCTTCTGATTTTATTAAAGGAGTGATTTGCACTATTTGCTCCCATGCACCTATGCGGAAATCCTATCAAAGGTGGTTCTGTTTAAAATGTGGGAATATGGCAAAGAACCCACTCCAGCAGACCATAAAGGACTACCCTTTGCTTGGGCTCGGCAACACGATAACAAACAGAGCGTTCAAAGAATTTTTATGTCTCCATTCTTCCAGTATTGCTTACAAAGAGCTCCTATCCTTGAACCTCCCCCATAAAGGCAGCAAAAAGGCGCGCGTCTACTTTATAGAATGGAAAGGAATATTAAAGTTCCCCGAAATTTAGACCTCGTGAAACTTTACATCCTACACAAACCATCTCAAATAAACAATAAACCCAACAATAATAACAACAAACAACGCGATATAAATATACGTGAGTCGTCTTACATTACTCTCTGATTTCTTCTGATAATCGTGATCTCCCTTTCCCGCTACCTGAAGCGTAGCTAACAGCCCTCCAACTAAAACTAGCACTCCTAAAAGACCTAATGCTAACATCATATACTCTCTCTCCATTCTGGAAATACTCTCTACTTTGAACGGTAGCTTATAGTTGGTGTTTTTTCAACTATACTAGCTTATTTTTTCTGCTGATTGCCTCAGTATTTTGATGGATTGTAACTTTTGGAAGGGTTATTGTGACTATTTTGCTGTGGATTGTAACTTTTAGGAAGGTTATTGTGACTTTTCAGCGGGTTATTGTGACATTTACCAAAATATCACCTCATCCCCTCCCAAAAATGAAACCGTCCCATCCCCATATTGCATAAACTAGTAAAATAGTTATATACTTAAATGAGAATGATAATCATTTTTAACTAATTCCTATAGGGAGTGACTGAATGTGAACCTGGATGTGTTTGATGTAACGATTATTGGTGGCGGTCCTGCAGGGCTTTACTCTGCATTTTATAGTGGTCTTAGAGGAATGAAGACAAAGCTGATCGAGTATCAGCCTCGATTGGGCGGAAAGATTCATGTGTATCCGGAAAAGATGATTTGGGATGTTGGCGGACAGACTCCCCTCCCTGGAGCAAAACTGATTGAACAGCTTGTGGAGCAAGGCCTAACCTTCAACCCTGAAGTTGTTTTAAATAGAAAAGTAGAATCAATAACCCGAAATGAAGATTGCCTCTTTGTTTTGTTGGATTCCGAGGGTGAACGACATGCTTCCAAAACGGTGATAGTTGCTGTAGGTGGAGGCATCCTTCATCCGCAAAAGCTGGCGATCGAAGGGGCAGAGAGATTTGAAGTGACAAATTTGAATTATACTGTAAAGTCATTGCAACGCTTTAAAGACAAAACTGTCATTATATCCGGCGGAGGAAATTCAGCGATAGATTGGGCGAATGAACTGGAACCGATTGCTAAACAAGTCTATGTTACCTATCGTAAAGATGCGCTTTCCGCTCATGAGGCACAGGTGTCACAGCTGCTGAACAGTTCGGCAAAATGTCTATTCCACACCTCCATCACGAAGCTTATTGCGAGCGCAGACCATGAATTAATCGAAAGGGTTCAGCTTACCAATCATGAAACCGGGGATATCTCCACCCTTGCTATTGATGAGGTCATCATCAGCCATGGGTATGAACGGGACGGAACATTAATCGAGAACAGCGAATTGCCGCTTGAAATGGTGGACACGTATTACATAGCTGGAAATTCTAATAGTGAATCTTCCATTCCAGGACTCTATGCTGCTGGCGATATATTAAAACATGACGGGAAACTGCATTTGATTGCAGGTGCCTTTCAGGATGCTGCAAATGCCGTCAACAAAGCAAAACAATATATTCAACCACAAGCAAGCAAAGTGGCGATGGTGTCCTCCCATAATGAAGTATTTAAAGCTAGAAATAAAGAATTGATCAAGCAAATGATTCGGTAATATACATTAAGGCTGTCAGGTATTTATTCCCCACGCCGACTTTAGACAGCCTCCTTTCCTCTCCCAACACAGCTAACTTTCCTATTCTTTTTATAGAGAAACCTTCTGACTACTAGATGTTTTTTTGTTATTTAAAGGTATTAAATTCCAGTAAAAAGGCATCTTAATTATTGGCAACAGACTTACATACCATTAATTTCAGAATATTATCAAAAATTAACAGCATATTTCTTTTTATTTGGCCGATTATTTATTATAATTACAATGTAAGAATTGATGTTGTCTCATTTTGTGGTTTCGTACGTTATAAGGCAAGTTAGTGTGCTATTTACTCTTCTAAAACAGAAAGGGGAAAAGATGTATGGACAATGAGAACGTTGGAAAGTGCCCGTTTACGGGAGAAAGTTCCGATAAACCGGTTGTAGTAACAAAAAACAAAGACTGGTGGCCGAATCAGCTAGATTTGCATGTGCTTCACCAGCATGACACGAAGACAAACCCACTCGGGGAAGATTTTAACTACGCAGAGGAATTTCAGAAAATCGATTATGCAGGCCTGAAAGAGGACTTACATAATCTTATGACAGACAGCCAAGACTGGTGGCCGGCGGACTATGGTCATTATGGGCCATTCTTCATCCGTATGAGCTGGCATGCTGCAGGTACATATCGTCAAGCAGATGGACGCGGAGGCGGCGGAAGCGGATCTCAGCGTTTTGCCCCTTTAAACAGCTGGCCTGATAATGGAAACTTGGACAAGGCACGCCGACTGCTTTGGCCGATTAAAAAGAAATATGGCAACAAGCTCTCTTGGGCAGACTTGCTTGTTTTTGCAGGAAATGTCGCAATCGAATCCATGGGCGGAAAAACAATTGGATTTGGTGGCGGCCGTGAAGATATTTGGCACCCTGAAGAAGATGTGAACTGGGGTCCGGAGAAGGAATGGCTTGGTGACAACCGCTATTCCGGTGAGCGTGACCTGGAGAATCCGCTTGCTGCCGTTCAGATGGGTTTGATTTACGTGAATCCAGAAGGACCAAATGGCGAACCTGATCCAAAGAAAAGTGCCTTTGATATTCGCGATACCTTCAAACGGATGGGAATGAACGATGAGGAAACCGTGGCATTGACTGCAGGCGGACATACCTTCGGGAAAGCCCATGGTGCGGGTGACCCATCTCATGTGACAGAAGAGCCAGAAGGAGCAGGCCTTGAACACCAAGGGTTTGGTTGGAAGAGCAGCCATGAAACCGGTCACGGCGCTTTCACGATCACAAGTGGAATTGAAGGTGCATGGACACCGACACCGACACAATGGGATATGAGCTATTTTGATTTACTGTTCGGGTATGAGTGGGAGCTGACGAAGAGTCCAGCTGGCGCCTACCAATGGGTACCGATCGATCCGGATGAAGAGCACCTGGCTCCTGACGCTCACGATCCATCCAAAAAAGTGAAAACGATGATGACGACGGCGGACATGGCGATGCGAATGGACCCTGAATACGAAAAAATCTCTCGTCGCTTCCATCAAAATCCGGATGAGTTTGCTGATGCCTTTGCACGTGCATGGTTCAAGCTGCTCCACCGTGATATGGGGCCGCGTGACAGATATTTAGGACCTGAAGTGCCAGAAGAGGAATTTATTTGGCAGGATCCGATTCCAAAAGTGGACTATACATTAACAGATGCAGAGATTGAGGATCTCAAAGCCAAGCTTTTAAATTGCGGACTCTCTGTAAGTGAATTAGTGAAAACTGCTTGGGCTTCTGCCAGCACATACCGTCATTCGGACAGACGTGGTGGCGCAAACGGTGCCCGCGTGCGCCTTTCCCCTCAAAAGGATTGGGAAGCGAACGAGCCAGAGCAGCTTGCAAAAGCCATCAACGTGTTGGAAGATTTGCAGCAAAGCCTAGATAAAAACGTCAGCCTTGCAGATCTGATCGTCCTCGGTGGAAGTGCGGCCGTTGAAAAAGCTGCCAAGGATGCCGGCTTTGACGTGAAGGTTCCGTTCACACCAGGTCGTGGTGATGCCACTCAGGATCAAACAGACGAAGAAAACTTTGAAGTGCTGGAGCCTGTATCTGATGCATTCCGCAACTACCATAAGAAAGAGTACTCCTTGAAACCGGAAGAGTTCATGGTGGACAAGGCGCAGCTTATGGATCTTTCCGCAAAGGAATTGACCGTTCTCATCGGAGGCTTGCGTGTCCTTGGTGCCAACCATGGTGACACCAAGCACGGCGTATTCACTGAGAGAGTAGGTACGCTCACGAATGACTTCTTCTTGACCCTTCTTGATATGGGTGTCGAGTGGAAGCCAGTAGAAGGAGAAGGCTACTACGAAGCACGCGACCGCCAAACAGGCGAACTCGTCCGTACCGCTACAAGAGTAGACCTTGTCTTCGGTTCCCACTCCGTCTTACGTGCCCTTGTCGAAGTGTACGCACAAGACGACAGCCAAGAAAAGTTTGTAAAGGACTTTGTGGCTGCATGGGTGAAAGTGATGGATGCAGATCGTTATGATGTGAAAGTGAAGAAATAATACAAAAAAGCCAGATGGAGGTTACCCCCTTCATCTGACTTTTCTTTTATTTAGTTGTCTTTTTCTCATAAAGCTTAATCGAGCCGCCGCCTGGTCCATATGCGACTCCGCTATTTTTCCAGCCATATCTTTCATAATAGTTATCTATATCTGTTGTTAGGTATAGGGTCTCATAGCCTTTTTCTGCCGCCACGCTTAATCCGTGATCCAAAAGCTTTTCGCCTATTCCCTTCCCTCTATGCTCCTCTGCCACATAAAGGCATGCCAACCATGGGCACAAGTCTTGACGGCTATTAATATCATTTCTTAAAATCGCATACGTACCAATGATTTCGCCATCTTCTAGTCCCACATAAAACCGTGGTATATCAGAAGAGGTGGTAGCAGATTGGAGAATCGCATCTTCGTAAAACTTAAAGTTCTCCTCACTTCCCCACTGCTGCCAAAAAACTTGAATGGCCTGATCCAATAGTTGATTTTTCTTTCTTAGTTCAATAATTTGCATTGTTATGCTCCGTTCGGATGTATAGTAAAGCTATTCCACACTATCTTTTTGATCCGCATAAAACTCATCAATAGCACGCACCCAATTGATACGGGCTATCTTTGCAGCAGTTTCTTTATCACGATTTTCGAATGCTTTTAAGATGGACTCATGTTCTTCTATAGAAGTATCCGTCAGTATAATCGATTGATGAAAATAAAGACGCAGAACATGTGCCTGAAGATTCGACACTGAATTAGCCAGATACGGGTTTTGTGCATTTTCAACAATAATATTATGAAACTGTTCATCCTGCTTTAAAGCGGAATAAAAGTCCCCTTTTTTAATGGCACGAGCGAATGCCTTGTTTATCTCTCGCAATGCATCAATGGTGTCTTGGGTAATTAATGGTGTTGCCAGTTCAGCAGCTAAAGCCTGCAGGGCGCCTAATGGAGGCAGGATCTTCGTGATGTCTTCTTTATTTACAGAGGTGACTTGCGTGCCTACCCCAGGGAACATTTCCACTAGTCCTTGAACATTCAGCAATTGCAACGCTTCCCGTATTGGCGTTCTGCTTACACCTAACGCTTGTGCAAGCTCCGCATCATTTAACTTTTCTTTCGGTTGTAGCGTTCCATCGATGATCCACTCTTGAATTTGAGAAAAGGCTCGCTTTTTTGCAGACACCCGAGTGGGAGATGAATAGTTAGAAGGTATGGGCATAATGAACAACCACCTTTATAAAAAATCAATTACGACTTCAAGTAATATATGTAAAAGTGTATAGCATTCTGCTTTTAAATACAATATATTGCATGACACAATTCTACGTAATATATTGCATAAATATTTTGCATGTGATATCTTGTGTTATGCAATATATTACCTAGTCAAACTAACTTTCTATATATTTTCTTAGAAAACAACCAGATTACTAGATATCAGGAGGATTTGAGATGAATAACAGAATGCCTTTTTCTTTTGTACTAGCCATTGGTTTTATGCTTTTTGCTTTATTCTTTGGCGCGGGGAATTTAATTTTTCCAGCCATGCTCGGTCAATCTGCCGGAACAAATATCTGGTCTGCTAATGCAGGCTTTATCGTAACCGGAGTTGGATTGCCATTACTCGGCGTATTAGCGTTGGGATATTCAGGGAAAAGCGATCTACAGTCCTTGGCAAGCAGGGTACATCCCGTCTTTGGGCTAGCTTTTACAGTTATTTTATATCTAGCCATTGGACCTCTTTTTGCCATCCCTAGAACGGGCACCGCTTCCTTTGAAATGGGGGTTAGGCCTTTCTTATCAGCAGAGAGCAGTAGCGTTGGGTTATTAATCTTTACCATTTTATTTTTTGGGGTTACCATATTCTTTTCGTTGAAATCTTCTAAAATAGTCGATATTGTAGGGAAAGTTTTAACGCCACTGTTGTTAATTTTCATAGGTATTTTAATTGCAGCGGCATTTATTTTTCCAATTGGTAGCTTCCAAGCACCTACAGAAAGTTATGTAGATGGTTCCTTTTTCACTGGATTTCAAGAGGGATACCTGACAATGGATGCCCTTGCTGCCTTTGTATTCGGGATCGTTGTCATCAACGCCGTGAAAGCAAAAGGTGCGACCTCTAAAAAGGAAATTATGATCGCTGTCACAAAAGCAGGCAGTATTGCGGCAGGACTCCTTGCCATCATCTACACTTCCCTATCCTATATTGGAGCATCAAGTGTGGAAGCACTTGGACAATTAGAAAATGGCGGGGCCGTGTTATCAGGTGCAGCCACTCACTTTTTTGGAGCTAATGGTGGACTTTTACTAAGCCTAATCGTTATTGCCGCTTGCCTCACAACAAGTATCGGTCTTATCATTTCTTGTTCTGCGTATTTCAATAAACTGTTACCAAGCATCTCTTACAAGACTTTTGTTATCTTGTTATCTATAACCAGTGCTATTTTTGCAAACGTGGGCTTAACGCAATTGATTGCCGTTTCGGTACCAGTGTTAGTTGCCATTTATCCATTTGTTGTCTGCCTGATGGCCTTAACCTTCTTACATTCGTTCTTTAACGGGAGAAAAGAAGTGTATCAGGGAAGCATGATTTTCACTTCCATCGTGGCAATATCAGACGCGTTAAAGGCTGCGGGTATGAGCATTGTGCCTATCGAAAACCTTTTTGCTACGATCCTTCCTTTATATGAAGTAGGTTTGGGATGGATTTTCCCAGCGATTATCGGGGCTGTGTTGGGGTATATTTGGAGCAAACTAATAAAAGAAAAGCCGCAACGTGTACAGCTTGAGAGGAAAGCGAGTTAATTTCTACAATAGAAAAGTAAAGAAAAAATGGTGGAATTAAAGGTTCCACCATTTTTTTCTTTTGGAGCTGCTTTCATTCATTTTCACCAGTAAATCTTTGAGTTCATCGTTTTGTTTTTTTAAGTCTGCCAACTCGGTTTTCAAATTTATTAGTTCTTGCTGAACTCCCATAAGAAGGCCAGCATGGTCAGATGTTCCTGATGAACTTACCGAGTGAGTTTTCTTCTTATTTGAAAAGTTACTATTACCTGGCTGCAAAACTGTGGAGAATGTATCTATCACGTCTTTATTGCTCATTAATTTTGTTGCTAGCTGCATAATACTATCTACATCTAGTGTATTACTATCTTTCATTAAACCTTCTGTGGAAGAATTAGAATCCTTTTCCTCTATCATTGTTTTTCCCCTCTTCTTTGGTAAAATAAAGGGATTCCATAGAAGAAACCCTAGAGTTCGTTCTTCTATGGAAATCGTCCTTGACTAAAAGGAATTTGTTGTTATAAAGCTACAAAATCTTGGAAGCACTGAATGATTGCTTCTCTTTGTTCTGGAGTACCAATCAGAATAGCTACCAGCAATCCTACTAGTAATAAGATACCAACTACAATAGTTACTAGATTTGGGTTCATGTTGTCCTCCTATTCTTCCATTTTTAGTAAAGGCCCTTACACTCCATATACTATGTAGGATAAGTCTGACATGCTCTAGGTAAGTTACCTTTTCTATTAAAAAAGGCAGATATTTAGATTTTTTTAATAGAATCTACCATTGTAGGGGTCTGACCCCACATTCTTTAAAGCACTAAAGTGCCCATTAAGAATAACAATAATATATCTAACTGCTGTATTGGTCCTCACTTTATTGGTAAAGTATCTAAAGCATACTTTACCAATCGAAAAAAGGCTTGGGTTATCCCAAACCTTTTCAATCGCTATAAGAACTATACTATCAATCAGACCCTGTGATCATAAAATCATCTTGTAAAGAAGCTAATCGCATATTCCGTCTTACCTGATCCCCTTGGTTTACTACGAGGGAGGTGATGTGTCCACTTGCACCTACTGAGATGCCCTTTATCTTTCCTTCTGTTGTTTTGATTAAGAAGAGATTTTCCCATTCATATACATGGCAATTTTCACAAATGTACACTTTTTCAATTATTCCATCATACGGACAATTAATTGAATGATTTCGTTGGATCACACTCTTCCCTCCTTGAAAATTCATGGAACCACTGGATGATAATTTTCCCATCTTTATTCCCCCTCTTCGGGAAAGAAAACAGGATATTCTTTTACTCGTTCACTCATTCATTGAGAAATACAATGATCTATTCAATATGAATATAAATATAAAAGACAATCGACTTAGTTTACATTCCTTAAAAATGCATTGTCTCCTAGAAACAGCGCATCAGACGTAGACAACCCCCATTTCAGCTGATCCTGAAATGGGGGTCAACAACAATAGTTTCATCCTAACCACTACTAGAATTAATTAAATTTAAATGTACTGCAAATATTTCTTCAGACTTTCCTTTACCTCTTCATTTGCAAAAGAAGCTTGTACGCTATCCATGTAAATCTGTTTATATTCTACATCATTCATTGCAAATTCATCCCAGACTAAATCACATTCCTTTGCCATCGTTGTGTTTGAAACCGTTCTGTTGTCCGTATTTACGGTTACTTTTATTCCATCTCTGTGAAAATCGCAAATTGGATGATCACTAATCTGGTTTACTGCTTTGGTTTGAACATTACTTGTTGGACACATTTCAAGTACAACCTGTTTTTGCTTTACAATATTATAAGCTTCTTCACAATCTTTAATGAACACACCGTGTCCAATTCTTTCAGCCCCTAACAATTTTACTGCCTCAAGCACATTTTTACCGATTCCAGTTTCACCTGCGTGGATTGTTACTCTAAATCCATATCCTCTAGCTAATGTGATTGGGTCAATAAATTTTTCGCAAAAACCTTCGTCCTCAGAAGCGCACAAATCAATTGCAACAACCCCTTTTCCTAAGAATTTCTCCCCCTTCTCAACGACCTCAAAAGCACTTTCCACCGACATCGTTCTCATACATGACAAAATGATATTCCCATGAATATCAAATTTCTCTTCTGCCTCTTTCATTCCCTCTATCACACTTAGGATAATTTCTTCTATAGATAAACCCATTTTCGTATGAAGTAAAGGGGCAAATCGAACCTCCATATATTTTACATTTTCCTTTGCTGCATCTTCAAAAAGCTCAAAAGTGATTCTTTTCAAGCTTTCTTTTGACTGCATGACTAAATTAGGAATAGAGAATCTTTTAAGATAGTCATCTAAGGATTCACAGTTCAGTGGAGCAATCAGTTCTTCTTTCATCTCTTCCTTATCAAAAGAAGGGATATGGATGCCATCTTTCTTTGCGATGTCAATGATGGTCTCCGGTCTAACACTCCCGTCCAAATGGCAGTGTAATTCAATTTTAGGTATTTTAGAAAAATTCATGGTTCCCCTCCTATTTTTTTCCATAAAAAAATTCCTGGTTACGAAGAAAGCACAAGTGAAAATTCTTGTATTTCCTTCGTAATCAGGAATTATTGGTACCTGGTAGAAACCTCCAAACCATATTATTGGAGTTATACGAATTTGTGTATTTTATTATGTACTTTATAAAAATAATAAATTCTATCTAAATTGTCAAGGAACTAGAATATCATTCCATTCTCTCAGGGTGGATAGTTTCTCCTTTTATATTCTCCTATTTTAGCTTAGTGAACGCATAGTTTTTAGTTCATGAGTGATAATATATCCATGAAAAGTTATTTGAGGTACCCTCTCTTTTAGCTATAGGAGGTCCCCCAGTGCATATTGTTGAATCTATTAAAAACTTTCTTCCAGAAGCAAATATTTATGTGTATACCATCATTACTTTTTTGGTTCCTTTGACCTTGTCTAAGGTTAGCGGTTTTTTTCATGGCGATCATACAAAACCAGCCAATGAACAACAGGATAAGGCTCCTGCTTTACTTTCGAATGACCTATCTACCAATGTTTATGAAATAAATAAAAATTTCGGGATAAACAAGGACATTATTACAAGAGAGTTCACCTTTGGGAAAGAAAAGACTAGAGCTGCCATCATTTTTGCAAAAGGGCTTGTAGATACAACTATTATCAATAGTAATATACTGGAACCATTGCTAGTAAATCTTCCCGATAATATTGATCCTTCGACAATACAAATTAAAAATCTTTTACCAATTAGCGAGATTTCCGAAGAGAACCGGATTGAAGCTATCAATACAAATGTTCTTAGAGGGCAAACGTTATTATTTTTACAAGATATCGATTATGCATTTGTATTAAAAACAAGCAATGCTAAAGGTCGTAACTTGGAAGAGCCTGTGTCTGAGTTGCAGGTTAGAGGACCGCGAATAGGCTTTAATGAAAACTTGATAGATAATGTGACCCTTCTTCGGAAAGCGGGAGTCAATACTGACCTAAGGTTTATCACCCTTCAATTAGGCAAACGATTCAACAAAGAGTTAGTCATTACCTATGTAGAAGGAATAGCAAACCCTGAAATCATTGAAAATGTGAAACAAAAAATTGAGTCTATCGATATCGATAATTTACCTGAATCAGGATATGTGGAGGAATTGATTGAAGAAAATAATTTCTCTCTATTTCCACAGGTCCAGAGTACAGAACGTCCTGATCGGGTGGTAGCTGCCCTCACTGAAGGAAGAGTTGCCATTATATTAGACGGGTCTCCTTTTGCATTAATTGTACCTGCTACTATTAATATGTTTTTGCAATCACCGGAAGATTACTATGAGCGTTGGATTGCAGGTAGTTTAGTCAGATTCCTAAGGTATGTGGCTGCTTTTATAGCAGTTTTCACACCTGCATTATACATATCTTTTGTATCGTTTCATCAAGGGTTAATCCCTACAAAACTTGCCCTTTCCATTATTAGTTCCAGGGAAGGGGTTCCCTTTCCAATCCTTATTGAAGCTCTTTTAATGGAGGTATCTATTGAGATACTGAGAGAAGCAGGTTTAAGGCTACCGAAACCAATCGGCCAAACGATTGGAATCGTTGGTGGTTTGGTAATCGGGGATGCAGCCGTTCAAGCTGGTATCGTTAGCCCAGTAACTGTAATTGTCGTAGCTCTAACAGCGATTTCTTCTTTTTCGCTTCCACAATATAATATAAGCATTTCGTTAAGAATTTTAAGATTCATTGCCATGTTCCTTGCCGCAACATTGGGATTGTATGGTGTTATAGTCTTTTTTATATTTTTCAGCATACACCTTGTTCGCTTAAAAAGCTTTGGCGTTCCTTACCTTAGCCCTGCAGTGCCTTATCAGACCAATGATTGGAAGGACTTTTTAATACGACTGCCTATATCAGCTATGAAAAAAAGACCAAAGATTTTCAAGCCAACTGACACTATCCGGAAAGGGTAATTTATTTATTAGGGAAGGATCTATTGATTATGAACCCACAACAGGAAAATCGAATTTCGCCTGCTCAAGCCATTATCATCATCATCAACTATATTCTAGGTGTAGGGATACTTACTTTACCTAGAGCACTTGCTGATGAAGTCGGAACTCCTGATATATGGATTACCATTCTGATTAGCAGCCTCTTTCCTTTGGCAGTAGGCTTCATTATTTTAATGCTTAATAATAGATACCCTAAGAAAACATTCTATCAATACAGCCCCAAAATTGTGGGAAGGATAGTAAGCACCATCATTTGCCTATCAATGGTCACATATTTTATAACCTTAACAAGTTTTGAAGTGAGGATTTTAGCTGAGGTTACGGAAACATATTTACTCGAAGGCACTCCTATCCAAATCTTAATTATTCTCTTTTTATGGCTTACCCTTTATTTGAATGTAGATGGCCTTAATTCAATCGCACGGATGTTTCAAATCATTTTTCCCCTTACCGTTTTTATTTTCATATTATTAGCGTTAATGAGCTTAGGTTTATTTGAATTAAAAAACTTAAGGCCAGTTCTTGGCGGCGGTATCGGCCCTGTGTTAAAAGGAATTAAAACGACTTCTTTGTCTTATATCGGCATTGAAATACTAATTATTCTCTCTGCCTTTTTAACGGATCCCAAGAAAGGCAAGAAGGTTGTATTTGTAGGAGTATTAATGCCGACTATTTTCTATCTTGTTACTATTTTAATAGTAATCGGAGCCTTATCGCTTGATGGAGTTGGCAATTTAACATGGCCAACGATAACACTTATCCACTCTTTTGAATTTCCAGGAATATTCTTTGAAAGATATGATTCCCTCTTTTTAACGATTTGGATATTACAAATCTTCGCTACCATATCTATTACGTTATATGCAGCATCTTTAGGACTATCCCAACTTTTCAATAAAGAGATAAGAATCTTTATGTACATGCTCCTTCCCGTAGCTTTCTTTATTTCCATGCTACCCCAAAATCTACAGCAAGCTTTTTCGCTTGGTGACATGCTGGGAAATGCAGCCATTGTTTTATTTGGCATAATCCCCATTATGCTATTAGTTCTCTCTTTCTTAAGGAGGAAACACAGTTGAAGCATTTATATTTTCTCGTAAGACGCTCTTTCCAACTGGTTATATTAATTCCGCTACTTACCGGCTGCTGGAGTTCCAGGGATATTGAAAAACTGGATCTCTTGATTGGTGTTGGAGTGGATACAGCTCAAGAAGGAAATATTACTTCTTCTTACTATGGGACTGATTCTCTACTAACTGTTACCTATCAAATGGCAAAAATAAAAAGCAATCAAAGTCAAGATACTAAAAAGCAAGAAGAAAAACCCTACACCAACGTGGAACAGACCGGAGCCTCCCTCATCGAAACAGCTCGAGATATTATACAGGTAAGAAAAAACACAGTGAACGGCCAACACCAAAGGTTAATAATCATAAGTAGAGAGGTAGCAGAAAATCGAAGTATAAGAGAAATTCTTGATTTTTTTATCCGGGAACCTGAGGCCCGAATGAGTATGCTTGTCATGATTACAGACGGGCTCGCAAAGGACATATTAGGTCATATGGAGACAGACGATATCCCATCCATGCATATATATGATATCACTGAAAACTTTGATAAATCGAACAAGCTACTCGAACGGAAGTCCCTTGCTAAAATAAACGCTTTGATGGAAGCACAATCCAGTTTTATCCTGCAAAACGTCGTACAAATGGATGGTGAACTTAAACTATCCGGTGCCGCTGTAATAAAAGGGAGTACATTGAAGCTAATTGGTTTCTTAAAGGAAGAAGAATTAAAAGGAATAAACTGGATTACCGCACAAACTGATGGCGCTATTGTAAAAGTAATGGAAGAAGACAGTGATAAACCAATAATTTACGAACAAGAAATATTAAAAAGTAAGATTATTCCCACATTAAAGGACGGCAAGCTTTCTTTTCAAGTAAATGTTAAATCAGAAGGGCTAATCATAGAGGTAGCAACCCCTACTCAAGACGTTGCAAAGGAAAAAAACAGAAGAAAAATAGAGGAGCAAATAGCAGAAGAAGTAAAAAAAGAGATTCAAACCAGTTTGGATAGAATTCAAAAAGATTTACAAGCAGATGTCATTGGTTTCCATGATTATGTAAGAATTAAATACCCTAAGTTTTGGAAAGAGCACCAAAGCGAATGGGATTCTATTTTCAGTGAGGCCCCTATCGATTATGAAGTAAAGATTACAATCACTGACTTTGGATTGGGGATACAGAAGTGAGCAAATATAAAAAGCACCTTACTTTGTACAGTAAAGGTGCTTCTCATATTTAGCCTTAACATAGTAGTTTTTGACACTCTACAGAATTATTCCACCGTCACACTCTTCGCAAGGTTACGTGGCTTATCTACGTCACAATCTCTGTGAAGTGCTGCGTAGTAAGAGATCAGCTGTAACGGAATGACAGAAACTAGTGGAGATAGCAGTTCGTTTACTTGTGGTACAACGAAGCTGTCTTCTTCTGTTTCTAGGCCTTTCATGGAGATGATACAAGGGTTGGCACCACGTGCTACTACCTCTTTCACGTTACCGCGGATGGATAGGTCCACTTGTTCTTGTGTGGAGATGGCGATAACTGGTGTACCATTTTCGATTAGGGCGATTGTTCCGTGCTTCAATTCTCCTCCAGCAAATCCTTCTGCTTGGATGTAGGAGATTTCTTTTAGTTTCAATGCACCTTCAAGACCTACATAGTAGTCCATTGTACGGCCGATGAAGAAGCAGTTTCTTGTTGTTGCCAAGAATTTGCGAGCGATGTCTTCAAATTCTTCTTTTGCATCACATAGAACTTCCATTGCATTTGCAACGATTCCTAGGTCTTGCACTAGGTCGAATTCTAGGTTGTGGCCTTTTGATTCAGCTAGTACCGCAGCGAAAATGGATAGAACACCAAGTTGTGCTGTGTATGCTTTAGTAGATGCTACTGCGATCTCAGGGCCAGCGTGAAGTAGCAAGGTGAAATCCGCTTCACGGGATAGTGTAGATCCTTGTACGTTTGTTACTGTAAGTGCTGGGTAACCTAGCTCTTTCACTTGTACAAGTACTGCACGGCTGTCCGCTGTTTCTCCACTTTGAGAGATGAAGATGAATAGCGGCTTTTCAGAAAGAATTGGCATGTTGTAGTTGAACTCACTTGCTACGTGTACTTCTACAGGTACCTTTGCAAGCTTTTCAATCATTTGTGCTCCAACAAGTCCTGCGTGATAGCTTGTTCCTGCTGCCACGATGTAAAGACGGTCAGATTGCTTCACCGCATCGATGATGTCCTCATCAATCGTCAAATCGCCGTTTTCGTTTTGGTATTTTTGGATGAGCTTACGAATTACTAATGGCTGCTCATCGATTTCTTTTAGCATGTAATGTGGGTATGTGCCTTTTTCGATATCACTTGCATCAAGTTCAGCTGTATATGGCGCACGCTCAACGATTTCACCGTTCAGCTTTTTGATTGTTACCGCTTCTTTTTTCACGATAACCATTTCTTTGTCCATCAGTTCAACGAATTGGTCCGTTACCTGGATCATCGCCATTGCATCACTTGCCACCACGTTGAAGTCACCTTTTCCAACTCCAACCAATAGAGGGCTCTTATTTTTCCCTACATAGATTGTTTCTGGATCTTCGTTATCCAATAAAGCAATCGCGTAAGAACCTTTTAAGATGGAAAGAGTGCGACGCATCGCTTCTTCCACATGCTGTCCTTCGTTTGCAAATTTCTCGATGATTTGTACGACTACTTCTGTATCTGTTTCACTCACAAGCTCTACACCTTGTAAGTGTTCGCGTTTCAGTTGTGAATAGTTCTCGATCACTCCGTTGTGAACAAGTGTAAAGCGACCAGACGTGCTTTGGTGTGGATGCGCATTTACTTGGCTTGGGACACCGTGAGTTGCCCAGCGAGTGTGACCGATTCCAGTTGTTGCAGAAACAGTGTTGTCCACTACTTCGCGAAGGTCCGCGATACGGCCTTTTTCCTTGAATACGTGTACGCCGCCTTCGTTCATCACCGCGATACCTGCAGAGTCATATCCACGGTATTCAAGCTTTTCTAGACCTTTTAAAAGAATTTCCTTTGTATCCTGTGTTCCGATATATCCTACGATTCCGCACATAAATAGTTTCCTCCCTAGCGTTGCAGGGACAAGAAAGCACACCATAAAAGGGGGACGATCTTGCCCCCACATTACCTATAAAATATTTTTTGTCATCATAGTAACAGTCTTTGTACATAAAGTTGCCTTTATGCTTTAAACTGCTCCTGGGTCGGTTGTGATTTGGCAACCGGGAGGCATCCGCCGATGGATCGATAAACCTCCTCCTCGTCAACTAAGCATTGTTTCGTCCGTCGCTTAGTTCAGGCGCTTTGTATATATAGTTATTGTGAGACTTTAATGCTCCTTTCCGTTCTTGAATAGCAACAAATAATATCTTACCTTCCATACCCCAATTCGTCAACAATTATGTGGATTATTACCAATTAATGCAAAGGGAGGTTGGGAGAGATAAGTATGGATGGCCAGGCATTTGCTCATAACTCAATATAGGGCGAAATCTTTCTAGATTAGAACGAATTCCACTCATTTTTAATTGGTTTTTAAGCATTCGGACAATTTCCCATACAATTCGGACACTTCCGCATGGTTTTGGGGGTGGGTTGGGACAATTGATGGCTACTGTTCGGTCAAATTTTAATGCCGTTTGGACATTTAAAAAATTCGTTCGGACAATTAGTTTCAATCTTCGGTCAAAATCGTGAAATCTTCGGTCAACTTTCCCGAAACTTCGGTCAAAATCAGCAAAACTTCGGACAATTACAAATCCAGTGCATGCATGTCTCGAGCTTCAACCATTCTCCACTCCACATAATTACCAACAATCAAAAATGTTACAAGGCATCATCCTCGCTAACCAAAATTCCCACACCATATAAAAAAGATATGCATCCACCGCTTCATAAGTGCGGCGTATGCATATCTTTCTCGTTCACTCTTTCAATTATTCCGTGCCCATTTCCGCACGCACAACAGCTGCGATACGCTCTACGTACTCATCGCATTGCTCTTGTGTTGGTGCTTCGGCCATGACACGTACAAGTGGCTCTGTACCGGAAGGACGCACAAGAATGCGGCCATTGCCGTTCATTTCCGCTTCTACTTCTTCAATGACAGCTTTTACTTTCTCGTTCTCTGTAACACGGTGCTTGTCCGTTACTTTGATGTTCACAAGAAGTTGAGGGAACTTAGTCATTTCGCCAGCAAGCTCGGAAAGGCTCTTTTTCGTCAACTTCATAATGTTCACAAGCTGAAGGCCTGTCAGCATGCCATCACCAGTTGTGTTGTAGTCAAGGAAGATGATGTGGCCGGATTGCTCTCCGCCAAGAAGGTAATTACCGTTCTTCATTTCTTCCACTACATAACGGTCGCCGACTGCTGTTTGCTTTGTTTCCACATTACTAGCCTCTAGTGCTTTGTAGAAGCCAAGGTTGCTCATGACAGTGGAAACGACTGTGTTATGACGAAGGCGTCCTTGCTCGCTCAAGTATTTAGCACAGATGAACATGATCTGATCGCCGTCGACAATTTGTCCCTTTTCATCGACTGCGATGATACGGTCGCCATCACCATCAAATGCTAAACCGATATCCGCTCCCTTTTCCAGCACCAATTCTGCAAGTGCCTCTGGGTGAGTAGAACCAACACCGTCATTGATGTTCAATCCGTTCGGAGAAGAACCCATCGTAGAGATGTCCGCCTCAAGATCTGCAAAAAGATGTGTCGCATGAGAAGATGTCGCGCCGTGTGCACAATCTAGGGCAATATGAATGCCGGAGAAATCCTCATCCACTGTTTGTTTTAGGAATTGAAGGTATTTCTGTCCGCCTTCGAAATAGTCGTTCACTTGACCTAGGTCAGCGCCGACTGGACGTGGAAGGCTATCTGTCTCTTCGTCCATCAATGCTTCAATTTCTGCTTCCTGCTCGTCAGAAAGTTTGAAACCGTCCGGTCCGAAAAACTTGATTCCATTGTCCGCAACCGGATTATGAGAAGCAGAGATCATCACACCAGCTTGGGCACCCAATGCTTTTGTCAGATATGCAACACCTGGGGTCGAAATAACTCCCAAGCGCATAACTTCTGCACCAATGGAAAGTAATCCTGCCACTAACGCCCCTTCAAGCATATGTCCTGAAATACGTGTATCGCGGCCGATCAACACTTTTGGACGGGTCTGGTCCTTTGTTAACACATATCCACCCAAACGTCCTACTTTAAATGCCAATTCAGGCGTTAATTCCGAGTTCGCTACCCCGCGCACTCCATCCGTTCCAAAATATTTACCCATTTCGTAAATCTCTCCTTTTACTACTCATTAGTTTCTTCTATCAATCTGAACTTTACATTTCTCTTCGGCAGGTCCCATGAGACATTTTGTGGACCATTTATTTCAAGAGGCACTTCATGCTCTCCTGCATTCAAATCCGTCACATTGACATACATCTCCATATCGGTGCTGTTGACGTTCTCAAGGACGCTTGGGGACCCTAGGACTGTCAGGTCCAATAACCCGGTTTCGGGGTCCATGAACTCAAGCTCCAATCCTTCTGTAAGGCCGATAAATTGGATGGGGACGTTTGTAAATGTTTTTTGCTCTTCTTTTTCCACTTCCACGTTGATTTTGATTTTCTCCGGTACCACCCGTTTTACTCCGTCCGGTACAGGAACATCCACTTCAACGGTTGTGCTTTCTGTTATTTCCGTTAAATCCAAATCTATATTATCAATGAACTCTAGCTTGTCTATGGTACTTTTCGGCCCATAAACGGTCACTTCGTTCGGTACTGCTTCCACTTTGGTGATGCTCAAGTTCTCTCCAAGTGATCCTTTTCGATTTATCTTCAAAGGAACGGACTTGTAAGGACTAGTGACCGGGACACTGACGTCCACCACAGGAGGTTCCACTTCCACATTTAAAGAGTTCCCTTCCCTGTCATATACGGTGACACGCGATTGTTGTTCCACAGACTCATTGACACCTTTTAAATCCACACGGGCTTTTACAAGGGCAATGCTTTCAATCAGTTCACGCGAACCTGTTACTTTTACGATGTTCGGTTTCACGATTGGCTGTTCCGTCTGGTAACCTTCTTCCATCTGCCCTCTGTTAATAAAATCAACATCCACAGGAAAGTCCTTCGAAATTCTTTCATGAATCGTCACAGAAGCGATAGCCGGCTCAATCGTTACGCTTAATCTATCAGATAGATTGCGATGCTGCAGTGTCACTTGGTGTGTCCCTACCCCAAGATCGGAAAGGTCTGCGAACACTTCAAAATCTTTTTGCAGGGCAGCAGGCTTAACCGTTGCAGTCGGGCCTTCAAGCGTCACCGCAACACTTTGTGGAACTCCGGTCACAACGAGATTCTCACGGTCATAATAAGACTCCACAGGGACATCGGTCACTGTTTCCACATCATTGGATCCTGAAAACGGTGGAGGGGTGGTGTTAGTTCGCTGCTGTGTGGAAGTATTTTCGATGTTAACGGACATGTATAGCATAAAGGCCATCAACAATGCGATAATTTTCATCACCCAACGGTTATTGATAAACTTATCCATCCTTTTTCCCCCTCCACTGCCAGCGAGTTGAAGATGTAGTTTTGATACTTGTATCCATTTCCTTCATCAACAGGTCACTGAATATATCAGGTTCTAAATCGCGGTGCAGTTCGCCGTTCTTCGTGACGGAAATATTTCCTGTCTCCTCTGACACGACAATTGTAAGACTATCTGTTACTTCACTGATTCCCAGTGCGGCTCTGTGCCTTGTTCCCAGTTCCTTCGATATAAAAGGACTCTCGGACAATGGCAAGTAACATGCTGCGGCGGATACTTTGCTTTTTTGTAAGATTACCGCACCATCATGAAGTGGCGTATTCGGTATAAAAATATTGATGAGAAGCTCGGAGGACACTTTTGCATGTAACGGTATACCCGTTTCTATGTAATCTCCCATTCCAGTTTCTCTTTCAATGGATATAAGTGCTCCAATACGGCGCTTTGCCATGTATTGAACAGATTTCACGACTGCTTCCATCATCTTGGCATGCTCTTCTTCATCATCCACACCGCTTCTATAGAACAGTTTCCCTCGACCCAATTGCTCAAGGGCACGTCGCAGCTCAGGCTGGAAAATAATGATGATCGCCAAGAATCCCCAGGTCAACGCTTGGTCCATCAGCCATTGCAAGGTGCTTAATCCTAAGAAGCTACTAATGATCCTTACAACCACTATCACTGTTATTCCTTTTAACAGCTGAACCGCCTTTGTCCCACGGATGACCATGATAAGCTTATAAATAACAAACCAAACCAGCAAAATATCGACTATATTTGCCAGGTAACTTAAATATGGCATATCTCCAAAAGGTATTTCAAAAGGCATTCTCACACTTCCTTTAACAGTACAAGATTTATGTATCAAGTACGAAAACCGTAACCATGTCATTATAGCATATTTTTAATAATCAAGTAGAAATGGCCCTATAAATCATGATTTGCAATATTATTATAATCTCCTTGAAATATAAAAAGATGCTTGAGTATTTCAAGCATCCAAGACTCTCGACAAACTATAAATTAATTAGGTTGACTGTTGATCTTCGTTCCAGGCGCTTCGCTTTCCTGCGGGCGGTCCGGAAGCCTCCTCGGGCTAACGCCCTCCGGGGTCTTCCCTGTCCCTTCTCCCCGCGGGAGTCTTCGCGCCTTCCACTATGATCAACTTGAAAACTGCTATGAAGTTTTTTTGTCAACACACTGAGATGCTTGAGTATTTCAAGCATCTCTAAGACTTTGACACAGCAGTAGATCTCCGTTTAACTCTTCCCTCTAATCGTTGAAAACATCAACGGCTTTTTTGAAGCCATCTTTCATGGTGAACCAGATCCACTCAAACAGTTGGTTTATTTCTTCTATGTCACCTGTTACCTGCCCAGCAGAAGCAAGATAGTTCTCCCCATTGACCACTTCACCATTGATGACCGTCACGTTTCCCCTGACTTCTCCTTCGACGAGGATGTTACCGTTTTTGACCACAACATCCCCTTCTACCACTTCACCCTCGGGAACAATCACGGTGTTATCCTGAACGACAAGATTCGGCTGGTTGGTAAAGGCGAATTTATCCTCCTGCCATCCCCCGAAGAGGCTCCCTGCCATCAAAATAAAGAAAATGGCGGCAGCTACAAACAGTGGGTGCGAACGCATCCAACGGTTCCAGCCAATGGTTTTCTTTTCTTTTGGTAAACTGCTCATCACTTTTTGCGTGAAATCATTTGGTGCAGATATGTGAGAGGTACTCTGCACAAGCGCAATTGCCTTCTCCAGCTCATGGAAAACTTGTAGACATTCCTTGCAATCGTGGAGATGCGCTTTAAGTTCCTTTTCCTGTTCTTTATCTAAATCACCATCTAAATACTCATGCATATACTGGACGATTTGTTCCGGACATTTGCTCATTTTACTTACACCTCCAGAATTAAACATGGCGCAATTGCTGCCTAAGCGCTTCTCGCCCTCTATGAATACGTGTTTTTACCGTTCCTACTGGAATCTCCAGTATCTCACTGATCTCAATCAACGAAAGCTCGTCGATATATTTTAACACAATCACCGAACGGTACTTGTCCGGAAGCTTCAATATTTGACGCTGGATTTCCCCTTGAAGCTCCATCGTTTCCACTTCCTCCTCAGGAAGGGCAATGTCTGCGGCCACTTGGGAATACATCGTCAATCCCTCGGTCCCTGCGACCTCTGCATCTAAATAATAATCCGGCTTCTTTTTACGAATACGGTCGATCGTTAAGTTCGTTGCAATTCGGTAGAGCCACGTAGAAAACTTCCGGTTAACATCAAAGCTATTAATATTGATATATGCCCGAATAAACGCCTCCTGTGCAATATCCTCCGCTTCATGTGAATTACC
The DNA here is from genome assembly GCF_021991925.1 of Sutcliffiella horikoshii. Taxonomy (GTDB): domain Bacteria; phylum Bacillota; class Bacilli; order Bacillales; family Bacillaceae_I; genus Sutcliffiella_A; species Sutcliffiella_A horikoshii_F. The sequence continues at coordinate 92,718 of NZ_RXZI01000010.1, forward strand.
GATCATCCGGTACACAAGCTGATAGATTTTATCTTTGAATATCTCCACGATTTCCGCAAACGCATCCTGATCGCCTTTTTTTATTTGTTTTATTCTTTTTCTTATTAGCTCTTCCATTCCGTTCCCCCGATGTCTGGCGGTCGACTAGTAATACGTGCCTTCGCCGTAAAAGGTTTCATTTTTCTTTATAAAATATATTCTAACAAATTTTTACTAAAATTGGTTTGAAAAAGGATAAAAGAGGGTAAAAACTACTAGGATTAGTTTTGAAGCCTAATGAATAAGGGGTGTTATACATTGGCAGTCCATGCTACCGTCCATTTACAAGAAGCTATTGAGAGAAAAAGAGAAGAAATGATTCGACTTTCCTCCTCCAACCATCTACATTCCAAAGAAGTAATTGATGCGAGCACCTCGCTTGATTCATTGATAAACCAATACTTATATTTACAAATAAAACGAAAACCAGCAACTTCCTGATAAAAGTTGCTGGTGTTTTTTTATTTACAGGAGTTTTTCCCCAAACAATGAACCCATCAGAGCAACAGCCACCGTTGCTGTTTTATTACGCTCATCAAGGATCGGGTTAACTTCCACAAACTCTGCTGAAGTCAAAATATCAGCCTCTTCTAACATCTCCATTGCCAAATGACTTTCCCGATAAGAGATTCCGCCAAGGACAGGTGTACCCACTCCAGGTGCATCATGCGGGTCCAAGCCATCCAGGTCTAAGGAAAGGTGAACACCATCTGCCCCTTGCTCCTTCAAATATGCAATGGCTTCCTCCATCACCGCAGTCATCCCCAACCTATCTATCTCGTGCATCGTAAATACTTTAATCCCCTTTTCCTTAATGAGTACTTTCTCTCCCTCATCAAGTGATCTAGCCCCGATGATCACGATGTTTTCTGGTTTAATCTTAGTACCATACCCACCAATATTGGTCAGTGTTGGATCTCCAAGTCCTAAGCTAACAGCTAACGGCATCCCGTGAATGTTACCCGATGGTGATGTATCCCCGGTATTCAAGTCTCCATGCGCATCATACCAGATGACGCCGAGGTTAGGATAATGCTTCGCAAGGCCAGCAATCGTCCCAATGGCAATACTGTGGTCCCCTCCCAATACTAAAGGGAATTTACCCTGAGTGACTACTTCATCCACTTTTGATGCAAGGTTCTCACTTGCTTCCGCAACCGCTTTCAAATTCTTTAAATTACTTTCCGCTTCATCTGATCTTTCCCTGCTGCCAATTTCAATATCTCCTAAATCTTCAATACTGTGGGCCACCCTTTCCAATCTCTCTACTACTCCCGCATAACGAATTGCGCTGGGACCCATATCCACTCCGCGACGTGTTTGTCCCAAGTCCATTGGTACTCCAATAATGCTAATATCCTTCTTCATGAATCGTTCCCCCTTATTTAATCTGCTTCTATTGTATAGCGAAAACAAGAGATGACTCAACTCGACATAGTTTTGAATATATATGCAGTTTGGAATTGTCGGATTATTAATTAGAGAAGGGGAGGGGCAAGGTTGGCTGGGAGAGATTTTAGGATAGCTTTTAGCGTTAGGTTTAGGTGATCTGAGAGGCCATTTTTTTCGTCCGATTAACTGTGATTTTCGCCTGTATATTTTAATTTTCGCCCGTTTAGGTCGGTTAATAGCCCAAAAAGTTAAAATAATCGCCCGATTCAATCGCGGGGTCCTTTTAGCCTTATCTAGATACGAGGGAAACTTCCCTGCTTCTATTATTGTTAACTCCTTCCGTAACTCTAGATTACGAAGCAAACAAAAAAGCCATAAACCCAAAGGTCTATGACTTAAACTTTATTAGAAAGTGGAGCCTAGCGGGATCGAACCGCTGACCTCCTGCGTGCAAAGCAGGCGCTCTCCCAGCTGAGCTAAGGCCCCTTATGAAGTAATAATAAAGCTTGTAATATAAAAAAAGATGTGCCATGAAGGACTCGAACCTTCGACCCTCTGATTAAAAGTCAGATGCTCTACCGACTGAGCTAATGGCACGTTGGCTGGGCTAGCTGGATTCGAACCAACGCATGTCGCAGTCAAAGTGCGATGCCTTACCGCTTGGCTATAGCCCACTAATGAAAATGTTTTTGTATAAACTTTATGTATTTCATACCCAAAATGCCAGGTTAACTAACTTCACTTATTATCTCTAGTTAGAGAAAGTTTATACACAATTTCAAACAAAAACTCCGGAATTTTCATTTCGAAGTTGAATGGTGGAGGGGGGCAGATTCGAACTGCCGAACCCGAAGGAGCGGATTTACAGTCCGCCGCGTTTAGCCACTTCGCTACCCCTCCAAGGGATATGGTGGAGGATGACGGGATCGAACCGCCGACCCCCTGCTTGTAAGGCAGGTGCTCTCCCAGCTGAGCTAATCCTCCAATGTAATAAAGGTATTTATTTAAAAATTTTAAAAGGAAAGTTATTTTCACTATCGTGAAAAAACTTTGGTGACCCGTACGGGATTCGAACCCGTGTTACCGCCGTGAAAGGGCGGTGTCTTAACCGCTTGACCAACGGGCCAATTTTCATTGTATAAGCTTCCAACCGGGCTCGAACCGGTGACCTCTTCCTTACCATGGAAGTGCTCTACCTAACTGAGCTATGGAAGCATGGCTCCACCAGTAGGATTCGAACCTACGACCCTTCGGTTAACAGCCGAATGCTCTACCGCTGAGCTATGGTGGAACAATACTAGCCTGGCAACGTCCTACTCTCACAGGGGGAGATCCCCCAACTACCATCGGCGCTGAAGAGCTTAACTTCCGTGTTCGGTATGGGAACGGGTGTGACCTCTTCGCCATCATTACCAGACAAATAATATTATACAAAATTGAGAAAGAAAATCAAGAAGTTTTTCAACTTTCTTGTTCCTTCAAAACTAGATAATGTGTTCGTATCAAGAATTCATATCGTTCATAAAATTACTTATTGTTGGGTTAAGTCCTCGATCGATTAGTATTCGTCAGCTCCACATGTCGCCATGCTTCCACCTCGAACCTATCTACCTGATCATCTTTCAGGGATCTTACTTACCGAAGTAAAAGGAAATCTCATC
>NZ_RXZI01000011.1 GCF_021991925.1 Sutcliffiella horikoshii
GGCGTCATACAGCCCCTATGAGGACAATCTTTCCGCTTTTTCATTGCATCCGGGCGTCATACAGCCCCTATGAGGACAATCTTTCCGCTTTTTCGTTGCCCCCGGGCGTCATACAGCCCCTATGAGGACAATCTTTCCGCTTTTTCATGACATCCGGGCGTCATACAGCCCGCATTAGGACACTGCTACCTTTAATTGAAAGGTTCTCAGCAAACTAACCCTTCCTCAACTGATAAATCTGCTTCGCCCTTTCATACACTCCGTAATCAGCCCCGAATTTCTCCTCAATCCAATAGCGCATCTGCTCATCGGTCAGTTCTTCTTCCACGTATGCTTGATCCTTGAACCTTCTGATTGCGTTCTCCCTCAACTGGTACGGAACACCATCAATATAACCAAACATCCTCAAGCTATGAAAAGAGAATCCCTTCTCCCAATCATGGGAATCCAGCAAAGCCCCCTTTACATCTTCAAACGAGACAGGCTTCAAGCCCAAGGATTTTGTCGGACCCGGATGACGCTCTACCAGTGCCTCGTCTCCATTAACCTGATAGCTGAAAGTTTCCATGTCTGTACTCACGACAAAAGAAGTATGAAGAGGGAACGCTTGGAAAAACGGGGCACAATACCCCACATCCACGTAATATGGCTGATCCAGTTCCACCATTAAGCACAGATGGCCAGGTGTCATATACAGATAATTCACCTCAAAACCAAGCTCTTTCAATAAATAGTGAAAGCCAATCGCCAAGGTCCAGCAAGTACCCCCTGTTCCAGTTTGAATGATTCTGTCCACATACTCCTCGATACTCGGTAGATAAAGATCCTTTTCCTCCCTCTCTTCAAAATCCAGAAACTTCGTCCAAGTCTCCCATCTCACTTTTTTCTGATGGGCAGCGATCAATTCATTCAAGTAGGTTAAATCCGGCTCTTTCTTTTCCATTCCAAGATATTGCAGGAATTTATCTTTTGCGCTCATTTTCATGCCCCCATTTTAAGAAATCCATTAAATTTGTCCAAGCAATTTCTATCATTTTACATCTACTAATATAGCAGGAAATAGAAAGGAGTGTCCCTTTAGATGACTTTACGGAAAGCTAAACAAATTATTGAGACCGGCAAAGAGTATATTGGTACGCCTTATTTATTCGATGCAGCAGCCGGCAGAACGGACAGGTTCGATTGCAGTTCATTTGTTCAATATGTATATGCAGCACACGGCATTTCCCTGCCAAGAACCTCCCGCCAGCAATTCCAAGCCGGAAACCCAGTTCCACTCTCCAGTGTCAGGCGGGGAGACCTCCTTTTCTTCACAACACCAAAGCGCACAAATTTATCTGGCATCCAAAGAATTGGTCATGTTGCCATTTTCATAGGTAATAATTCCATCCTACACACTTCAAGGGTAGAAAAGAAAGTCGCTATCGCCTCCCTTTCCCCTTATTGGAACACCAAAATCATCGGCGCACGACGCGTGATTGGTTAAAGAACCTTTTATTGAAGGCTCTGTTAACGCATACTGTGGACTTTAGCAGCAACCTAGCTGTTGATTGGAGCAATAGGCGGAGACTCCTCGAAAATGCTGCCGCATTTTCTTCGTGCGATGTATTGCTGTCGAAGCCTTCCTTGTCCTGAGGGAGATAGCGTTTAGGGGAGACCCCGTAGGCAAAGCCGAGGAGGCTCCCCAAACGCCCCTAGGAAAGCGAAGCCTAGCGCAGAAATCAACAGCGGTGTTTAACAGAGCCTTATTGAAAAAAAGTAAAGACCACATATGGTTATATATGTTAAAATTTCCTTGTCATCCTTCAACTGGAAGACAGTCTCCTACCACACAAAAACGGATTGTGAGGAACAAAGATGAAGAAATGGTTGATACCTATTGGGGCGTATTTGGTTGTTTGTATCATTGTTGTATTCCTGCCTGCATCTGAAGGGCATGATGTTTTGGGCTGGAAACTTTTCGTGGGACAGTTTTATGCGATTCCCATCATGATCATCACGGCATTAGTAACCTATTTTTTCAGTAAAAGTGATACTACTGCTAAATTCTAATATTTATAAGTTAAAAGATAAGGGTCCTGGCATACCATTTGCCAGGACCCTTTCCTTTCATTCTATTCCATACTCTCACGCTTTTCCGATAAAATCTTCATCTGGTCATTTTCAAGCCCCAACTCAAAGGTTACCTTGAATTTTTTATAGGACACACCCTTTTCCGAGCGTTCCTGGGCAGTAATGACAGTGATGACCTCCACGTTGTTACCGTTTTGCTTAGTCAAGAGATCGTCCACTTCGATGGTAAGGAAGTCCAGATAACCCGACCGGAAATCTTCATAGGACGTCTTGGACTGCCAACTGCTGCCTAGCAAAGAGTAGGCCGTCACATAGTCTCTGTAATTGATGCTTTCGTAAAAATAATTCACGAGATATTCGGCAATGTCCACGTTGGTGGAGGTTTCCCCCGCACTGTTTCCTGATGTATTAGCTCCGATTCTTGGTAAAGATTCCATCGGGGATTCAGACCAACTCTTAATCAACGGCATCACATTCACCAAAGGAATGCTGAACCCGATGACGCCCTGATCCATGGTCGCGGAATTGATCCCGACTACTTCCCCTGTCTTGGTATCAATGAGGGGTCCACCACTGTTACCCGGTGCGATCGGCGCAGATATTTGAAAGACATCTTCATATTTGAAAGAGTCGATTTCAAATTCCCTGCCGGTACCGCTGATGATTCCGGTAGTGACCGTATTTTGTAAGCCCAATGGACTTCCAAGTGCGATGACATCGTCCCCGAGCTCCGCTTTCCTAGTTTCTGCTATTCTGAATGGCTTGGTGCCTTCTAGTTCCGGAACGCGAATAACCGCCACATCTGTATCAATGCTGATGCCAATTACTTCTCCAGTCAATTCCTTCGAATCGGCAGAGGTAATTTTGACTTCTTTCGCGTTAGCAACGACATGGGCATTCGTTACCACATCGCCTTTATCGTTGTATAAAAAACCAGAGCCGAACGAGCCATCCGGCAATTCAATTTTGACGACCAGCTTTTGAGATTCAAAGATGATCTCCTTCAGCGCTTGCGGGACATTTTCCTTTTCTTTCACTTCCGACTCCAAGTAAAGTTTGGAGGGTGCCGTCAGTTGGGCTGGGACGGTATTTTTTATATGAAAATACCCGATGATCCCTCCGCTTATCAAGATTATGGTCATGATGATACTTAAAAACCATCTAACATTCATTCCTACACCTTCTTTATTTCCGTTTCCTTGCGAACTGCTTACTCCTCTACCACCCATGTGATGTTCTCTATCTCAACCGTTACATCTTCAAAGACACCATAATAGTAATCTTCAAACTTTCCATTTTTTCCTGGTTCCAGCTTAAACGGGTAGACGGTTGTAAAGCCGGTATCGAGTACATTCTTGTCCTTGCTCAGTATATTATAGTAAACGGTAATGGAAGAAACGCTTGCGGACACAATATTTTTCACTTCCCCAGCGATGGTGAGTCCTCCCACTTCATCCTCTTCCACTTTTAATTTCTCTATTTCAAGGGCAGCATTCTTGTTCTTCAAATCTTCCTTGGCCGCTGCTTCCATGGCCTTCTCGATTCGATCAAACTCAGCCTGTTCAAACTCCTGTCTCGATTGATCAACCTTCTCTTTCAGAGACAGCAAACGCTTATCGTTCACCGCATATTGCAAGCCTCTATCCGCAAGTGTCATTGCATTGGTAAATTGCTTCTGCTCGATTTTATCTTCCGCTTCCTCCACCGTCAGCTGCACAATGCGGTTCAGGATTTGCTCTTTCACCGCTTTTCCTTCTTCTGAAGGGATAGAGGAGATGATGGCGAGTTTTCTTGAAAGTTCCTCCACTGTTTTCAACTGATCCAGTTCATTGTTGATCTTTCCAACCTTGATCATGACATCCTTTTCGGAAACATCTTCCTTCAATGGTTGAATTAACGGACCATCCAGCCTAGTAATCTTTTCGCGGAGCCTTGTTAGATTTTTCTCAGCCTCCTCAAATTTCTTTGACTTTATCTGTTCTTTCACATCTTCCAGTTCTGCATTGACCTCTTCCGCGATCTTTACCACTTCAAGGTTATTCCTTAATACATGATACTCAGGCCGCATTTCCATGGCGTTTGCCAGTTCATTCTTGGCCTGATCGTACTCTCCCTCTAAAGCAAGCTCCTCTGCTTCCTTCTTAATGGTGAGTACTTCTGCATTCACCTTATGCTCATGGTTATAAAACCATCCTACAGTACCAGCCACCAGAAACATGCTGATGATTGGTGGCAAGATGGGCATGTATGTAGATCGTTTCTTCTTGTTTCTCGAACTCCCTCGGCCTTCCAACCACTCTTCTTCCGTTTCGGATACATCTTCCTTCAAATTCGCTCCACAATTGAAGCAAAAATTGGCATCGGATGTTACTTTCCTTCCACATTTATGACAAAACATTCTATATTTGACCTCCATCAGTCTTGTAAGTAAAAGAAACATGCTTTTGTTCTTACACCATTTTACAATAGATTGCTAGATAAGTGTCAAATGAGGTCGGTAAATCTGGTGAAAAAAGGTAGAAAGTTTTTCCTTTTTTGTAGAATCTTCAAGGATTCTCGCTTTTTTTAGCGAATGGTAAGGGAAAGTAGTTTTTTTAGGGGGACATATCCGTGAATGTTAAAACAGACCTTGCAAAAGCGTTTATTGAAAATCCTTATTCCTTTTTCAAACAGGCGCATGAAGTCAACCCTGTACAATGGATTAACTTTTTCAATGTAGAGGGATGGCTTGTGACAGGCTATGAGGAAGTGGAAGCTGTGTTAAAGGATAAAAGATTCATTAAAGAGATTAGAAACCTCTTACCTCAGGAGGGAATGCCTCCTGTCCCGCAGACATTGATGCCTGTTGTCCAATTGACTCGCAACATGATGCTTTTCCGTGACGCCCCGAACCATACCAGACTGCGGGGGCTCGTGAATAAAGCTTTCACTCCAAGAATGACCGAACGATTGCGACCTACCATAGTGGAAATGGCAAACTACCTCTTGGATGCCAGAAAAGGGATGAAGGATCATGAGCTTATCCGGGACTTTGCTTATTCCCTGCCAGTCATGGTCATAACAGAGCTTATCGGGGTGCCAAAAGAAGACAGGGAACGCTTCCGCATCTGGTCCGATTCATTTGTAAAATTCATTGATTTTAATACCACTCAAGCAGACCTGGAGGAGGTGGCTCCTTATCTCGAGGAAGCCGACCAATACATGCGAAAGCTGATTGAGGTGAAGCGTGTGAAACCTGGAGAAGATTTGTTAAGTGGACTGATTACCGTATCCGATGCTGGTGATAAATTGAATGAGGACGAATTGGTCGCCACTTGTTTGTTACTTTTGATAGCAGGCCATGAAACGACAGTCAACCTCATTACGAACGGCTATCATTTGTTATTGAGGCATCCAGAAGAAATGCAGAAGCTAATGGCTGACCCTTCCTTGATTGAAAATGCAGTGGAAGAAATCCTTCGTTACGATCCGCCAGTCCTGCTCACCACAAGATGGGTTGGTGAGGACATGGAGCTTGGTGGGAAGCAGCTGAAAAAAGCCCAGGTGGCAATGGTTGCATTAGGTGCAGCGAACCGTGACCCTGCCATGAATGAAGATCCTGATACATTCAATGTGGCCAGGGACCATGTGAAGCATCTTTCTTTTGCTTCAGGACCGCATTTTTGCCTTGGGGCTCCCCTTGCGAGGCTTGAAGCTATGATCGCATTAGACCTATTGCTGAAACGTGTGCATAAGGTGGAGTTGCTAGGAGAACCATTGCGCCGGAATAATATTGTGTTCCGGGGATTTGAGGCGTTGAGGTTTAGCGGGGAAGTACGGTAGAGGATTTGGATAGGTGAGTGGAAAAGGGAGAGGTCATCATGAAGACCTCCCCTTCTTAATTTTCACGGTAAAGAGGGCTTCATAATACACTTATGCAACCCTCCATACCTCATTCTTCAAAAAGGCTTCATCGCTTTGCTTTCCCCTTTGATTTCACCGAACCTTTTGATTTAGATTTTGTTCTAGCAGTTGCGGTTCCGGGCTTTTTCCCGAAATCACTCTTCGGACTACGCTCCTGGCCAGTCTTCTTCCCAGCAGATTTTCCACGTCCACCGCCGGACTTCCCAGGCTTTCCGCCCTTCAAGTCCTCTTCCTTTACAAGCTTTCCGCCGAATACGACACGCTTTTCCAGTGTCAGTCCAAGCTCTCTTGCGAACTGCTTCAGCTTGCGCTCCTCCCGTTCGCTGACAATGGAGATGACCGTCCCTTCCGCCCCTTGGCGGCCAGTTCTACCGGAACGGTGCACATAGTTTTCCACTTCTTCCGGCAAGTCATAGTGGATCACGTGGCTTAACTCTTTGATATCCAGGCCACGTGCTGCCACATCTGTTGCTAGTAATACCGGGTACTCGTCTTTGCGGAAGTTCTTCATCGCATTTTCCCGTTCCTGCTTGGAGGATTCGGAATGCAAAATTCCCACGTTCAACTGCTTATAGTGTAGCTTTTCCGTCAATACGTTAAGGTTACCGATATCACGAACAAATGCAAGTGCCTTTATTCCCTTCACACGAAGTAAATTGGCCAGAACATTGGCTTTATCACGTTGATCAACAACTGTATATAAATGCTCCACACGAACCGGTGGGAGATCTTCCTTCGTCACCCTGATTACCACTGGTTCCTTCAATAAACCGATCGCCTGTTTTTCGGTCTCCTCCCTTAACGTCGCCGTGAACAATAACAGTTGTCTTTCCTGCATCGAGGACTTAATGATGTTCTCGATTGTTTTTTTATGTTCCGGGACAAATAACTGGTCAGCCTCGTCCATGACAATGGTCGTGACTTCATGCATTTTAATTTTCTTCGCTTGAATTAGCTCTTGTAGTCTTCCAGGAGTTCCTACAAGAATCTGAGGTCTTTTTTTCAACTTTTCAACCTGGCGTTTGACATTCGCTCCGCCGATGAACGATGCCCCTGTGATTTCGCTGCCTTCTGTCCATTTCTGGATCTGCTCGAATATTTGCATGGCAAGTTCCTTGGACGGTGCCACAATCAATGCTTGTGGGTGCTGTTTGGTTAGATCGATTCGCTCGATGATCGGAAGCAGATATGCCAACGTTTTTCCTGTACCTGTCGGTGATTCAACGAGGACATCTTTTCCTTCCAGGATGACTGGAATCGCCTGCTCCTGGACCGGGGTAGCAGCTTCAAACTCACTATTTTCCCAAAGATTTTGTATGAAAGGCTGTAATGTATTAATTAATGTAGTAGACATCATTTTCTCCTTTATGACCCTCAATCGGGGTTTTACGCTATTCTCCATTCTACCCTTTTTCATAGGAGGTTCCAATAGAAATATCCTTGTCATTTCCGATAAAAAGATACATGATTTCATGGTATTTGGAAAAATTATGTATAGCTATCCAGAAAGAGGAGGAAATAGTATGAATGAAGCGCAATTTAATAAACTGCCAAAGTCCCCAGAGCCTTATTGGAGGGAATCTGCAAAACTAAGCTCTTTTCCTACATTGAATACCAACAAAAAAACAGGTGTATGTATAGTGGGAGGGGGAATTACTGGAATTACAACTGCCTATCAACTTGTACAGGAAGGGCTGAAAGTCATCTTAATCGATGCAGATCAAATCCTGAATGGTACAACCGGCCATACCACCGCAAAAATAACAGCACAGCATGGCCTCATTTACGATGAGTTCATTCAGCATCTCGGCCAGGAAAAGGCGAAGCTTTATTACCAGGCAAACCATGACGCTCTTCACTTTATTAAAGATATGGTAGAGAGGAAGCGGATCGAGTGTGATTTTAGTGAACAGGATGCGTATATTTATTCCCAGTCGGAACAAGATGACCAAAAGGTAGTAAAAGAGTTTGAGGCATACCAGAAGCTCGGGATCGATGGAGACTTACAATATGAAATTCCCTATGACATCAAGACAAAATCGGTCGTGGTGATGAAAAACCAAGCCCAGTTCCACCCATTGCAATACTTACAGGTACTAGTGGACGGTATCGTGGAAAAAGGCGGAGAAATCTATGAACATACGGTGGCAACCGATGTGGAAGAAAAGCGCGGTTTGGCTGTTGTCACCAAAAACGGGGCAAAAATTGAGTGTGACTACATTGTTGCAGGCTCTCATTTTCCTTTTTACGATGGCAAAGGGTTCTTTTTCACCAGAATGTATGCTGAAAGATCCTATATCCTTGCTGCTAAAACAGAAAAAGATCTTGCGGAAGGTATGTATTATAGTGCTGGACAGCCTACAAGATCTATACGTTATGTAACGATCAATGGTGAAAAGGTTGCCTTGATTGGCGGGGACGGACATAAAACCGGACAAGGACAGGATACGTTGAAGCATTATGAAGCCTTGAGGACTTTCGGAGAGGAAGTTCTTGGGATTAAAGAAATCCTTTATCGTTGGTCGGCGCAGGATCTATATACTCTAGATAAGGTCCCGTATATCGGACGCATTACGTCAGGCCATCCTAACATTCTGATTGCCACAGGTTACCGTAAGTGGGGCATGACTAATGGAACGGCAGCAGCACTGTTAATTCAGGACTTAATACTTGGAAGAAAAAATAAGTATGAAAACCTGTTCACCCCATCCCGCTTTGTAGCTGATCCTAGTTTGAAGAAATTCATCAGCACCAATATGGATGTCGCCGGCCACTTAATTGAAGGAAAACTTGATCGTCCAACCAAAACCCCTGAGGAGCTTAGTCTTGACGAAGGTGGAGTTGTCACCATTAACGGACGTCGCGCTGGAGCGTATAAGGATGAAAAAGGCGAAGTGTTCTGTGTGGATACGACATGCACACATCTTGGTTGCGAAGTGGAATGGAATCATGGCGATAGAAGTTGGGACTGCCCATGCCATGGATCAAGATTCTCGATACACGGCGATGTCCTTGAAGGACCGGCAGATAAGCCACTGGAAAAACTATAAAGAATAGTGTGCATGAAGCAAGAGAGAAAGCGTTCGGTCGCCTTTCTCTCTTTTGCTTTACCCTACCACAGAAGCTTCCCTCTTCTGCTCCTCCTGTTTGACCGGCGGAAAGGAGATTTTCACTTCCGTCCCTTTCCCAAGCTCACTCGAATACGTCACCTTCCCATTCATCGTGTCAATGATTCGCATTGATACCGTGGTCCCAAGTCCCGTCCCCTTATCTTTGGTTGTATAGAACAACGTACCGATTCGGGAGACCTGTTCCTTTGTCATCCCTTTTCCGGTATCCTTTATGACAATTTGAATGCCCGCTTGCTGATTGGAGAGTAGTTTGATATACACCCGACCGTCCTGAGGGGTCGCCTCGATCGCGTTCTTTAAAATATTCACAAGTGCCTGCTTGAACTGATTTTTATCCGTCTCCATAAAGACATTTTTCTCGAGATAACTTTCCAGATGGATGCCATCCTTTATGGCAAGCGGATTCAAGAGCATCTTTACATCTTGCAGTAATTCACCCAAATCCACTTTTTCTATCTTCTTGAATTCGGGTTTAGCAAAGTTAAGGTAATCATTGATGATGGATTCTGCCCTGGCCAGCTCGCTAAGTATAAGTCCTGTGTACTGAAAATTTTTCCCCTTGTCTTCCTTGTGCATGAGCTGCAGGAACCCTTTCACCACCGTCAGTGGGTTCCGAACCTCATGTGCGATAGAAGCGGCAAGCTCCCCTAATGTATTCAGCTTTTCAGCTCGCCGGATCTCTTGCTTCATCAATTCACGCTCCAGCACTGCTTCGTGCAGCATAGAAGCAAAGCCAACACCAACCACTTGAATAAGTCCAAACAGGAGTATGTAGAGGGTAAGATTAGGCCCTTCACTTGCATTAGCAGGTTGAGTCAACAAATAGGCAATCAGAATCGACAACATGACAAAGTTAGGCCATAGCCCCACCAATACTGCAAAGCCTATTCTCTTCTTCTTCGTTTCTACTCTATTGAATCGTCTTAGACATAGAAATGGAACAGAAGCAGCTACAATTCCACTGATATAACCAAAAATCAGTGCATCTCCTCCAAGATACGTCCTCGTCCCAAGGAAGGCAACCAGAACGATAATCCCCGCTTTTGGTCCACCATAAAGGACCGCCAATACAAGCGGTATATAGCGGAGGTCCCAATACAGACCATAGTCGTAAAATGCAAACAATAAACAAAGGCTCGCGGAAACTCCTTGTAGGATCCCGATAAAATAGGGGGATTGTCCAAACCTTCTATTTTCTGACACGACATAGTAAATTAGCACCGGTGCCAATATGATCAGTACATGTAAAAGTAGCTTTTCCGCCAACATTTCAGCCCGCTCCCAACTTCAGCAATAAGTGTATGTTAATAGTGTTTCGACACCTATAAAGAAAACCCTTGTTCGTTCGACCGAAAAGTGTATATATTTTACTAGTTATTCACCATTCGAACCTTTTTTTCAACATTTCACACTTGATTTCCCACTATCTCCGAACTTAGTAGTAAAATTATCCTATCATTCTATTGGAAAGAGGTGGAGATACATGTATTGTACAGATTGCGGGGTACCTGACATCATTGAGCAATCAGGAACGCTATTGATTCAAGATGGGGAAAAGCAAGTAGTAGCTATCTACCAGACCATTGCAGAGTTGGAACAGGAGATTCATAAACTCATACATAAAAGTACTTCTTCCGAGCTTTTCGTAAGAACTTCATCTATGCGTGGCAAGTATTCACCAGAACACTTTTTGAAATTAGTACAGAATCATGAACTGTTGGAACTGATTGCGAACCAATCCTTCACCACCCATTTTCAGCCGATCATCGATTTACAGAACAAGGATGAACTGTTTGCCTATGAGTGCCTGCTGCGACCTCAATGGCAAGGGAAATCCGTTCCACCTTTTAAGCTGTTCGAATTTGCGCGCGAAACGAATCTTCACAATTACCTGGACCAAAAAGCGCGGGAAAGCTCCATCGTTTCCGCTAGCAGTAAGCATGTACCAAAAGAGGTGAAATTGTTCATTAACTTTCTCCCTTCATCCATTTACAACCCGGAATTCTGCCTGCAGCACACCTTTACAATAGTAAGGGAGAACAGTATCCTCCCAAGCCAGCTTGTCTTTGAAGTAGTGGAGTCGGAACAAATCCATGACATCGACCACCTGGAATCCATTTTCAAAACGTATAAAAAATCAGGGATGCAGGTTGCGCTAGACGATGTTGGAGCTGGATATGCCACTTTGGAAGTGCTGGAAAAGCTTCAACCTGACTTTGTGAAAATAGACAGAGAGTATGTATCACATTGTGATTCCACCCTCGAGAAGCAACTTTTCCTTAAAAGCGTTGTAAGTGTCGCTGCCAAACTCAACATCAAAGTGTTGGCCGAAGGAATCGAAAGAAAAGAAGAATTGGAATTTTGCCGTACTATTGGCATCCATTACGGGCAAGGGTATTTGATTGGAAAGCCTGGACCAGATATATTGACGCCTGTTTTGGCATAGTCAGCACAAAGAAATCCCTCACCACTTAGTGAGGGATTTCTTTTTCATGTAGCTCTTTTCTCAAAGATTATTGTATTCATTAGTAAAAGTCGGCATTTGGACTTTTTACTGCTTAGATACAAGAAATTTGTATTGTAGGGAAAAGAACCTTCATGTATTAAGAAGCTCTTTCATCGTCTTTCTTGTATTCTTCCGTCCAGAAATCCGCATTCTTGATTCCCAACTTCTCAGGATTAAATGTCGGATCCAGCCCCTGCTTTCTTTGCTCATCATAATCCTTCAATACAGCAAGTGCAGGTTTAGCCAACAAGAGCAACGCAATGAGGTTGAGCCAGACCATGATACCAAGTCCAACATCCCCAAGGTCCCAAGCAACCTGAGTCGTTCTTACCACACCAAAGTATGTTGCAAGTAAAAGAACAACCTTCAGAATGAACATCGGGATTTTATTGCTCCGCCCTCGCATCAAGTAAGCTACATTCGTTTCTGCAATGTAGTAGTATGCCATAATGGTAGTGAAGGCAAAGAATAGCAATGCGATACCGACAAATCCGGCACCGAACCCTGGGATGACAGATTCAACGGCAGCCTGTGTATAAGCTGGTCCGGCTTCTACCGCATCTCCAAGATTGTTACGAAGGAACTGTCCTTCGTTTTCAGGGTCGACAACATTGTAAGATCCTGTGAAAAGAATCATAAATGCCGTAGCGGAACAAACTAAAATTGTATCGATATAAACAGAGAATGCCTGAACCAGGCCTTGTTTCGCTGGATGCGATACCTCAGCAGCTGCTGCAGCATGCGGTCCAGTTCCTTGTCCTGCTTCGTTCGAGAAGATCCCACGCTTTACACCCCATGCAATGGCTGCCCCAATGATTCCACCGAACGCGGAATCAACCGCAAAGGCACTGCGGAAAATCAATCCGAATACTGCAGGAAGTTCAGTGATATTTAAGATGATGATAAATAAAGATACTAAAACATACGCCACTGCCATGAATGGTACAACAAATTGTGCAACAGAAGCGATACGCTTTACCCCACCAAAGATGATCAGTCCGATGATGACTACCAGCGAGATGGCGATGATTTGCTTATTGATTCCAAAAGCATTGTTCAAACCAGAGCCGATGGCATTCGCCTGCAGACCAGGCATCAATAAACTCATGGCTAAAAGAGCCGCAAAAGCGAAGATGATTCCATACCATCTCCAGCCGATACCTTTCTCGATATAATAGGCTGGCCCCCCGCGGTACTCCCCTTCCTGCTTCGATTTGTAAACCTGAGCAAGAGTGGATTCAACAAAGGCACTTGATGCTCCAATGAATGCGATCATCCACATCCAAAAAACCGCACCAGGTCCCCCCATTGCGATAGCTGTTGCTGTACCAGCGATATTACCGGTTCCTACACGTCCCGATAAAGAAATAGATAAGGCCTGAAACGAGGAAACCCCTGCGCTGGAAGCTTTACCGGAGAATAATTGCTTGATCATGTCTCCGAACAGTCTTACTTGCACAAATTTTGTCAAAATGGTAAATAACAATCCGACCCCAAGACAGAAAACTATCATTGGTGTACTCCATAGAAGATTTACTAAGCCGCCAATCGGATTTTCAAAGAACGCTTCCAAATTGTAATCCCCCTTTAACACATTTGCAATATTTAGAATTTTCATTCTGTACTGCATTATAAATCATATTCAGAAAATAGACAATACATGTCTCCTTCATCAAGTGAGCTAATATGACAGAAACCTTTATATAACGACGTATTTCCCGGGAAAACTTCGTCTGATTTTTTATTTTTATAACAACCAAAAACTCCGGCAGGTTCACGAAAGTTCCATGAACGCACCGGAGTGATAACCGTATCTTTTATCCTACTTCCTTCTTCAACTGACTTGTGAATAATTCGTAGTAAAATCCTTGTTCTTTTAGCAAGTCATCATGCGAACCTTTTTCAATGATTTCACCTTCCTTTAAAACTAGAATCTGGTCGGCACTTTGGATGGTATTCAGGCGGTGGGCGATGACAAAGCTTGTTCGCCCTTCCATCAAGCGTTGTAGCGCTTCTTGGATTTTCATTTCCGTTATTGTATCAATACTGCTTGTTGCTTCATCCAACACAAGGATCGTTGGATTTGCCAGGACCGCCCTGGCAATGGAAAGCAATTGTTTTTGCCCTTGACTGATCCCACTTCCATCTTGCTTCAACCTAAAATCATACCCACCTGGCAACTTCCTGATAAAGGAATGGGCATTCGCCATTTTTGCCGCTTCCTCCACTTCCTCATTCGTCGCATCCAGACGTCCGTATCGGATGTTTTCCCGGACAGTCCCTTCAAATAGGAAGGAATCCTGCAAAACAAAGGCCATGTGCCTACGTAAATTCGAACGTTTTATCCTGTTGATTGGATGGCCATCTAATAGGATGGTGCCGCTGTCCAGGTCATAGAAACGGGAGATCAGGTTGATGACAGTAGTCTTCCCTGCACCAGTTGGCCCTACAAATGCTACGGTCTCCCCTACATCTACATGGAAGCTGATGTTACGTATAGTCGTGTCATCTTCGTCATAAGAGAACGTCGCATCACGGAATTCCACTTCTCCTTTAACAGAATCCAACTCGATTGCTTCTGTTTCATCACTTTCTTCCTCTTTCTCATCCAATACATCAAACACGCGCTCCGCACCTGCGACAGCGGACAGCAAGGTGTTGAACTGATTGGCAAGGTCATTCAGCGGGCGAGTGAACTGTCTTGAATACTCTGCAAAAATAACGATGACACCTATGGTGATACCTGACTGTGTATTTAATGCCAAGAGACCGCCGACACCGGCAATGATCGCAAAGCTTAAGTTATTCAACATGTTCATCAACTTGGGGATAAACCCGGAATAAGTCTGGGCCCAGTAAGCGGATTTTTTGAGTTTTAAACTTTTCTCCGTAAACTCTTCCATTACCTTGTCTTCCTGTGAAAATGTTTTGACAATCCGCTGACCAGAGATGGTTTCTTCAATGTACCCATTTAACTCACCGAGATTTTTTTGGGTTTGTTTGAAGAGCGGACCTGTCCGATTTGTTATCCATTTTAATCCTAGAAACATGACTGGGACGATAATCAAGGTGATCGCAGTCAGTAATGGACTGAGATATAACATGACAGACACCGTTCCGACAAGTGTCAGGATACTCGAGAATATTTGAATGACCGAGCTGTTCAGGGTGGAACTGACATTTTCCATATCATTTGTCACCCGGCTCATCAATTCCCCATGTTGCCTTTTATCAAAATAAGGGATCGGAAGCTTATGCAAGTGCTCGAATAATTGCGTCCGCATTTTCAACACGGTATTCTGTGCAATGCCAACCATCCAGTAGTTTTGCAACCACATGGACAGAGAGTAGAAAAGATAGATGAAAACAAGGCCAATCAAGACATTTAAAAGACCGGCAGAGTTCCGTTCCACCACATAATTATCAATGGCCATCCCTACGATAAAAGGTCCTAAAAGTCCAAGTGCAGAGCTTATGAGGACCATTAAAAGAACAAGCATCAACAGCCCTTTGTTTTCCCCAAGGTAGCGCCAAACACGTTTGATGGTCCCTTTCCAGTCCTTGGCTTTTGGCTTCGGATTGGCTTTACCTGCAACGGCTGCGCTGCTACTTATACGCTTCGACATGCTCTGTCACCTCCGTTCCAAACTGTGACTGGTAGATTTTCTGATATAGCGTAGAGGTTGCAAGCAGCTTCTCATGACTGCCCTCTTCTAGCAGCCTGCCATCTTCAATCAATAATATCTTATCGGCTTCCATTGCCGTACTAACTTTTTGTGTCACGATAAACATGGTGCATTGATAGTTCTTGATAGCGGTGAGCAACTTTGCTTCTGTTTTTAAATCAAGCGCACTTGTCGAGTCATCCAGCATCAGTATCTTCGGCTTTCTTACAAGGGCTCGCGCAATGGATAGCCTTTGTTTCTGACCGCCGGACAAGTTAACGCCTTTTTGTCCAAGCACCGTCTCATACTTGTTTGGCAAACGGTCAATCGTCTCATGGATTTGCGCATCCTTTGCGACCTGGATGATCTCCTCCAAAGTTGCGTCTTCTTTCCCCCAGGCGATATTGTCTTTTACCGAGCCGGAAAAAAGAAGGGCTTCCTGTGGGACATATCCGATTTTTTTACGGAGACCCTTTAAGGACAAGTCGGTTAGATCCTTTCCATCCACCCGTATGGTTCCCTTGTCAATATCATATAACCTTGGGATCAACTGAAACAGAGAGGATTTCCCTGCACCTGTCGCCCCCATGATGGCGACTGTGGAACCAGCCTCAGCATGGAAAGAGATATCCTCCAACACCGGCACATCGGTATTTGGGTAATGGAAGGAAACTTGATCGAATTCTATTTCCCCATATTCAAACGATGCTTCCTTATCCACATCCACTTTATCCACTAAATCTATTTCCTCTTCCAGTACATCCGTTATCCGGTGTGCTGAAGCTTTAGCTCTGGCAAATGCCATGATGATAAAAGAAAAGATGGAAAGTGCGCCGGTGATCCTTGTTGCATAATTGACGATGGCTACAACCTCACCAACCTGGGCTCCTCCGTTGGTGACGCCAATGCTCCCGAACCAAAGGACAGCAAGGATGCTTCCGTTCATGATAAGCAAAAGTATCGGCATCGTTATTTCCATTAGGCGTAGAGCGGAGACAGTCTGGTCCTTCAGTTCTTCACTTGCGTTATCAAAGCGCTTCATTTCATGTTCTTTACGAAGAAACGCTTTTATCAAACGAATCCCACCAAGGTTTTCCCGCATGACATTATTCACACCATCTAGTTTTTCCTGTACCGATTTGAATAGTGCACCACCTTTTTTCATCACCCAGACAAGGAAGATGAAAAGGACAGGGACACCGATAACAAGGAACAGGGCCAATTGCCAGTTGACAATCAATGCCATCACTACTCCACCGATGACAAGTAAAGGTGCACGCAACATGATCCGCAAACTCATGAAAACCGTATTTTGGATTTGCGTGACATCATTGGTCATTCGTGTAATTAGTGACGATGTCGGAAACAAGCTAAAGTTCGCGAAAGAAAATGATTGTATTTTCCCGAACAGTCCCCTTCTTATATCAAATCCAAAACTTTGACTGACATGGGCTGCAAAAAAAGAATTGATGATACCTGCCGCAAAAGCAATAAAGGAGAACAGCACCATGATGCCCCCCCACTTCATGACTGCATCCAGGTCCCCTGTCAGTATTCCCTCATCAATAATTTTTGCCATGAGCAACGGATGCATCAGCTCCACGACAAGTTCCGTCAGCATCAAAAACAAGGCGATTGCCACTGCCAGCTTATACGGCTTTAAATACGAAAATATTTTCCCCATAATACTTGATCCTCCAAACCATTCACTCTGTTTAGTCTGCGTTGAAATGATGAAATCTATTTGACGCGCAGATAATCCTTCGTTTAGCGAAACGAATATCTTGAAATTTATATATTATCTTATTATCATACCTTTATAACTATGTTTTTTAAATAGTTTGAATTATTATTATTGGTAGGAAGTTGAAAAAAGTTAAATCATCAACGGTGTATAACAGATCCCTTTTAAAAGAAAAGACATATATCCCAAATTATAAAGGAGGTTATTCTGATGAACCACCCGAAACTCTCTAAGCTTGTGGAAGATTGGTTGCCGAATGCGACCATTGAGGACTTGCAGGCCGCAATGGAAAATGGCGAAGTGACTTCCAAAGAGCTGGTTTTGATGTATCTTCATCGTATCAGTCAATATGATAAAAAAGGGCCAACACTCAACTCGGTTCTCGAGGTCAATCCCGATGCTGTCTTTATTGCGGCCGCGCTTGACCTTGAAAGGAAAAAATCAGGTGCACGCGGTCCTCTCCATGGTATACCGGTGCTAGTCAAGGACAATATCGACACCGGTGACAACATGCACACAAGTGCCGGCTCCCTCGCATTGGAGCATCATGTGGCAGCAGAAGATTCCGCTGTTGCAAGCCAGCTCCGGGCAGCAGGCGCCGTCATTTTAGGAAAAGCGAACATGACGGAATGGGCCAATTTCATGACGGAAAAGATGCCGAATGGGTATAGCTCAAGAGGCGGACAAGTCCTCAATCCATATGGTCCTGGTCAATTTGATGTTGGTGGTTCTAGCAGCGGTTCCGGTTCTGCTGTCGCGGCCGGTTTTGCAGCGGCTGCCATCGGGACGGAGACTTCCGGTTCCATTTTGAGTCCGGCAAGCTCGAACTCAATCGTTGGGATTAAGCCTACTGTCGGACTGATCAGCCGCAGGGGGATCATCCCGATTTCCTTCAGCCAGGATACAGCCGGCCCAATGACCAAAACCGTCACAGATGCCGCTATCCTGCTAAGCGCCTTGACAGAAGTGGATGAGAAAGACCCAGCCACCCAGGCGAATCCGTCCCCTGGGATTTCCTTTACTTCCTTCCTATTAAAAGAAGGACTAAATGGAATGCGCATAGGAGTTGCTCGGGACCCATATTTCACTTACTTTTCAGATGAAGAAGGCCTCATTATGGAAGAAGCTATCGCAAGCCTTCGGGAGCAAGGTGCCGAAGTGCTCGGTTCCATTGACATACCTTTTGCTAAAGATTCATGGGATTACCATACACTTTTTTATGAATTCAAACCAAGCCTGAACGCATACTTACGCAATACTAGTTCTTCCGTTCCGATTAAGAGCTTAAAGGACCTGATAGCATTTAATGAAAATGATTCAGCCAGAATGCTGCAGTATAAGCAAACCGTCCTCGAAGAAAGTGAAAAGCACAGCGGAACATTGACCGAAGAAGAATATATTTTGAGCCGCGAAAAGGACCTTTATCGCTCAAGGGAAGCAGGGCTGGATGCAGTCATGGAAGAGCATCAACTTGATGCAATAGTAACCCCGAACAACTTCGGTGCTGGCATTCCTGCTAAAGCTGGATACCCGTCCATTACCGTTCCTGGTGGCTACACCAAGGAAGGAAAGCCGGTTGGTGTGACATTTACAGCAAGAGCTTTTGAAGAAAGCACGCTCATTCAAATCGCTTATGGATATGAACAAGCGACAAAGCATCGCAAGGCACCTAATATGCAAAAGAAAGGGGTAAACTCATGACAACAGCAACCATTACCTCCTATTTAACGGAAAACCGCCAAAGGCATTTAAATGAACTGAAGGAACTTCTTGCAATCCCTAGCGTTAGTGCCCTTCCCGCACATCATGCAGATACATTGCAGGCTGCAGAGTGGATGGCAAATTCGTTAAGGAAGCTCGGCATGGATAATGTGGGTCTGCTTCCTACAGAAGGTCATCCGATTGTTTATGGCGAATGGTTGAAAGCTGGAGATAAGCCAACCGTTTTAATTTATGGGCACTATGACGTGCAGCCTGTTGACCCCCTCCACTTATGGGATACCCCGCCTTTTGAGCCTGCAATCCGAGATGAGCGCATTTATGCTCGTGGGGCCAGTGATGACAAAGGGCAAACATTCATGCATTTGAAGGCGTTGGAAGCAGTCCTTGCCACAACGGGAACGTTGCCATTCAACTTCAAGTTTTGTATAGAAGGCGAAGAAGAAGTAGGAAGCCCGAACCTACCATCTTTTGTGGAGGAAAATAAAGAAATGCTTGCTGCAGATGTCGTCGTAGTGTCAGATACAGCCATGATCGAAGAGGACAAGCCGACCATCTGCTATGGCCTGCGCGGAATGTGCGGATTTCAATTGGATGTGAAAGGACCAAAGCGCGACTTGCACTCCGGGCTTTATGGTGGGGCCGTAGCCAACCCAATTCATGCGGTGGTGGAATTGTTGAATTCATTCCACGACGGAAATGGCGTGGTGACGGTGGATGGATTTTACGACAAGGTGGTCCCTTTGACAGCCGAAGAGAAGGCCGCTTTTGAAGCAATTGGGTTCAATGAGGCTCAAGTAAAAGAAGAAGTTGGGGTACAAGAGTTTTATGGTGAAAAAGGGTACAGTTTTTACGAACGTACATGGGTACGCCCGACATTGGAAGTGAACGGTGTGTACGGCGGGTTCCAAGGGGATGGAATTAAAACGGTCCTACCTTCCGAGGCACATGCAAAAATCACATGCCGTCTCGTACCAGATCAGGATCCAGATGAAATTCTTGCCCTTTTGCAAGAGCATGTTGCAAGGCACAAACCTGCTGGGGTGGAAATCTCGGTTTCCCTTTTTGACAAAGGGGCGCCGTTTGTGACACCTTTCAACCACCCTGCCATCCAAGCGGCAAGCCGAGCATTTGAAAAAGTTTGGGAGGTTCCGACCACTTTTACGAGGGGCGGCGGATCCTTGCCGATTGTTTCCACGCTTGATGAAGTGTTACAGGCACCGATTGTGTTGATGGGCTTCGGTTTGCCTTCGGATAATGTACATGCACCGAATGAGAATTTCAAGCTGAAGAATTTTGATAAAGGTCTTCTGACGCTTTGTGCGTATTGGGAGGAGCTGGCAGGGGTAATGGATGTGGAATGAAGCCGGTGATGGCTTGGAGTGAGGCTTTTTTGGGGGAGCTGAGATTTTTGGTGGGCTGTTTCCTTCAAATGTCCGAAGTTTTTCGGAAGTTGTCCGAAGAAGAAGTTGTCCAAAGTTTTCGCAAAGTTGTCCAACGATTTTCCTTTCTTGTCCGAACCGAAATTTGAAATGACCGAACAGCTCATCCTTTCTGTCCGAAGGGAGAGCTGTTTTGTCCAAACCCACCAGAAAACAACGGCAATCTTGTCCGAACGTTCCGCCAAAGTGTCCGAACCATTTTAAAGAGTGTCATTTTATCAATAATCAGCTAACCCTAAGGAGGTCTCTCCACACCCTAGCGTTCAAAACTACTTCCTACTTCCTCATCCCTCTCGCATCCACCTTCCACTGACCCACAACATCATCTCTTTCTACAACTGTATATGCATCAAACATATTTGCCACAGTACAGGCATGATTGGGAATGATCCTCACTTTGTCATTCAAACGCAAGTCACTGCGACTCTCAAACACAGCCACACCATGCTCTTCTGACAGCCTTTCAATCGTCAGCTCCGGATGGTCCACCACATACCCATAACCTTTTACTGAATCCAAGCCGTGTGCCCCTTTATCGAGACATAATGTCTTACTTCCAGTATCCAGAACGATTCTATCCTTATATACTCCAACAACAGAAGCCAGCACGGATAACGCACACTCCTCTCTCCTGGCTACCCCAAGCCCCACTTGGATACTATCAAAAAACACCGCATTCCCCGGTCGGACTTCAGTGATTCCCTCTACCACTCCGGCTAGTCGGTACGTTGGCGTGGAACCTACGCTTCTCACCGGTATCGGAATTCCCGCTTTCTCGCAAGCTTCTGCGCTGCTGACCACCGCTACGGCTTCTGCATTCGCGATGCGCTCCAGTTCCTTCGCGTCCCTTGCCCCATAAGAATGTCCTGCATGGGTAAAGATGCCTCCTACTCGAACCTGGGACAAAAACAATACCGCCTTAGCCAGCTCCACAGCATCTTCCCCTGGTTCCACGCCGCAACGATTCAGTCCTGAATTCACCTTGATCCAGACCTCCAAATTGTGTCCTGACTTCTCCAGGGCTTTTTGCAATAGCTTGATCTGCTCCAAGCTATCGACTGCAAGCTTCAGGTCGACTCCTTTTTGAAGCAATGCGATGGCACGCTCTATTTTTACCTGACTCGAAATCGGATATGCCACTAAAATATCCGTGATACCTGCATCTGCCATTACTTCCGCCTCTTCTAGCTTGGCGGTAGTGAGGCCGATGGCGCCATGCTCCATTTGCAGCTTCGCGATTTCTTTTGATTTGTGGGTTTTTATATGAGGCCGTAAACTCAAGCTGTTTTCTTTTGCAAAATCGCTCATTGTGAGGATATTTGCCAATAAAGTCGCCTTATCCAATAATAATGTAGGTGTATCAAGATCATTCCATTTCTGTTTCATTCTTTCTCCCTCCCCAGACCATCTTTCCCCCACTATACCACGCATAAGGAGCTGTTGAAAAATTCGCAGTAGTTGGTTTGGAAATCAGACAATCCCACATGCATACATTGAAAGAAGTAACCTGGGCAAAGGGTGAGCAGAATGGGAATAATAAACGGCAAACAGTATCTCGACCGGATCAACTCGCTTCAATCAAATGTGTGGTACAACGGGGAGCAGATTAAGGGGAATATTTCGGAGCACCCTGCATTTACCGGTGTGATGCAAAGCCAAGCAGCCTTATATGATATGCAACATGAACATAAACATAAAGATATAATGACATTTATTTCTGACACTACGGGGAATTTGGTGGGTACCTCCTTTCTTCGCCCAACCTCAAAGGAAGATTTGGAGAAAAGAAGAAAAATGATACAACTCTGGGCAAAGTCAACATTCGGTATGATGGGTCGGTCCCCAGACTATAAAAATTCTACCCTGATGGCACTGGCATCTTCGGCAGATATTTTAGAGGAACAAGGGCCACAGTTTCCTAAAAACTTAAGAAACTTTTATGAATATGCGAGAGAAAATGACCTTTCCTTCACCCACACCTTCATCTCTCCACAGGTAAATCGCTCTTCGTACCATTATGAAGATGATGAAAATATCGTGGCGGCACGGATGGTCGATAAAAACTCGGAAGGTATTGTCATAAAAGGTGCCCGTTTATTGGCAACACAAGGTGGCATCACCGATGAAATTATCATCTCCTCTTCCGGACTAAAGATGTTTGATGAGCCATTCGCGTATGCTTTCAGTATCCCAAGTAATACAGAGGGGTTGAAATTCATCTGCAGGGAATCTTTCTCTTATGATTCCTCGCAATTTAACCATCCACTTGGATCGCGTTTTGAAGAGATGGATGCTATTGTTGTGCTTGATAATGTCTTGGTACCATGGGATCGTGTATTTGTATCGGAAAATATTGAAGTGGCAAACAAGCTCTATGCCATAAGCAATTTCAAACCGCTTGTCACCCATCAGGTGGTTTCTAGACAGGTGATGAAAGCGGAATTCATTCTAGGTGTGGCACAATTACTGGTCAACACCATCGCCATTGGTGAGTATGGGCATGTGAAAGAAAAAATCAGCGAAATCATCATAGCAGTCGAAAGTCACAAAGCTTTGCTTCTTGCTTCGGAAATCAATGCCAAAGTAGATAAACATGGGACGATGGTTCCTGATGTGACCCCTCTTTCCGTCGCTATCGCTCAATTTCCAAAGGTGTATCCAAGATTCATAGAGATTCTTCAACTTCTCGGAGCAAGCGGGTTGGTGTCCATTCCTACAGAGACAGATATGGAATCACCGATACGGCCCGACATAGATCAATACCTGCAATCAGCCACGACAGATGCACAAACCCGCATCAAGCTTTTCCGTCTCGCATGGGATGTAAGCATGAGCGCATTTGGTTCCAGACAAACCTTATACGAACGCTTTTTCTTTGGTTGCCCGACCCGCTTGGCAATGGGGCTTTATCATGAGTACAACAGAAAAGAATTAGTGGATGACGTGGCAAAACAACTTGGTTGTGAAATAAAGTAAGGGTAGCCAAAAATTTAATGGCTACCCTCTTTTTTTATTTTCCAATTATTCTATAATTTAAGAGATAGGAGTTTACAAGAGAGCGAGGTATTGTTCAGAAATGGCCGAAATTAGTATTCCTTCACAAAAGAAAACCCGTAAGGTAAGAAAAGGGTGGTTAGTACTTGGGACCATTGCCGGGACCATCGGCACACTTGGACTCATATTCACCTTTTTCCCAGTACACAAACAAACTACCAAACCTTTTTTCGAAAATGGCGGAATGCCTCTTGTCATTGCTCATCAAGGCGGTGAACACCTCGCTCCTTCGAACACCATGATAGCTTTTGAACAAGCTGTCGACATGGGTGTCGATGTGTTAGAGACGGATATACATATGACAAAAGACGGGCACCTTGTTGCCATCCATGATCCGACGGTCGACCGTACCACCGACGGAAAAGGTCTTGTATCAGACCTGACCTTAGAGGAAATACAACAGCTTGATGCAGGCTATCATTTTGTGGATTTGGAAGGTAAAAACAGCTTTCGCGGCAAAGGAGTGACCATCCCGACAGTAGAGGAAATGTTTAAGGCTTTTCCGGACACACGCATAGAAATAGAAATCAAAGACACCAACCCTCCCGAAAAATACGAAGAGATTGCAAGAAAGCTATGGGAGCTTGCTGTTCAATATAAAAGGGAGGATACTTTATTGGTAGCCTCCTTCGATCAGGAGATTTTAAGCACCTTCAATAGTTTCACAGAAGGACAAGTGGCACTTGTAGGCGGCAGACAGGAAATTACTAGATTCGTCCTCTTCCACAAGTTGTTCGTCCGTAACCTCTATAAACCACAAGTGGATGCCTTTCAGGTACCCCTTCAAGAAAGCATCTTTGACCTGACCAATCAGCGACTGATTCGCGATGCACAGCGCAGTGGCGTCCAGATGCACTACTGGACCATCGATGACAAGGAGACGATGCGTTATCTCCTTGAAAGGGGAGCAGACGGAATTTTGACCAATCGTCCCGATTTGCTGCTTGAAGTGATGGAAGAGATGCGTTTTAAAAATGATGAAGCCTGACTATGATATAATGATAAGATAGTAAATATAGAAACGTGAGGCTCCCAAAATGAATGGACAAAAACGGGCAGATATATCTATTGGCCTACCAGTGAAAATTGTACTCAAACAGGATCAGCGTACAGGAAAACTGACAAGCGGCATCGTCAAAGACATCCTGACCAAATCCCCAAGCCACCCCCACGGCATCAAAGTCCGCCTACAAGACGGCCAAGTCGGAAGAGTCAAAGAAATAGACAAATAAGCAAACAAAAAAGCGTAACCCCTGCAGAAGCAGGCGGTTACGCTTTTTCGATATAATAAAGGGGTCAGACCCCTTTTATCCCTCTACCGCTTTAACGTTGTGAGGGTCAGACCCCTTTTACCCCTCTACCGCTTTAACGTTGTGAGTTAGACCCCTTAACAACCCCTCAAGCGCCTTCTCTCATCTCCTCGAGGACTTCTCGTTTTCTTCGTCTTCCTTCGATCCAGGCAAATAGCATGGCGATGAGCATGAAGGTGCTGGAGATTTGGAAGAGGACGGCGGTTTGGACAAATTGAGCCAGGATGCCGAAGATGATGCCGCTCAGTCCGATTCCAAGGTCAATGGAGGAGAAGAACATGCCGTTCGCCACTCCACGTTTGTTTTCCGGTGTCATGGATAACGTCCATGACTGCAAGGTTGGAATCAAAGAACCAAATCCTACCCCAAACAAGGCACCTGCGACAATAATGAACAGATTGGAATGCGCAAAGGAAAGCACCCACATTCCTACAAATGATAGGAACATGCACATAAGGACCAATCCACGCGGTCCATGATTATCAAACCATTTCCCAGCTACGGGACGTGACAAGGAAGCCATAATCGCATTTACAAGATAGAAAAGGAAGATCTGGTCAATTCCCCGCTCTTCCCCGAAAATAACGATAAACGTGACAATCGAACCGTATCCGAACGTTGCAATCAACGTGATAAACGCTGGATACCAGCTGCTTTTTTCCACTAAGGAGCCGAAGTAGGAAAACTTCAGGTCTTCCCTTTTCGTCTCTTCCACAGAAGCAGGCGTCTGATAGTGGACAATCGCGAGTAATCCAATTGCAATCAAACCCAGAACTGCTGATACAATGATCAGGTTAGAAAACTCGGTCACCTGATAGAGGTAGATTCCTAAACTCGGGGCAATAATCATCCCGATTGTAATCGACAATCCATAGTAGCCCATTCCTTCCCCTAATCGGGAACGGGGAATAACATCCACAGCTGCCGTTCCATTGACGGTTGTGGACCATCCCCAGGCCAAACCATGAATAAATCGGAACAAAAGGAAGATCACGACAATCTGGGACAATGGATAAATCACCGTCACTAAAAGCAAAGCGACCGCACCGATCAACACAAGCGGCTTACGCGCCCGGTACTCGAGCATGTAGCCGATAAACGGCCTGCTCAGTACTGCACCGATCGAAAATAGAGCGGTAACCAATCCAATTTCAAGACCTGAGGCCCCAAGTGATTTAATATATGGCGGAAGGGTAGGGATCAACATCTGAAACGACATGAAGACAAACAGGTTCCCGACCATCAACATAATGAACGATTTTGTCCATAGCACTTCTTTTTTCTGTAACGATACCATTCTTACACTCTCCTAATATAACTGGACCAGCCTTCTATAAAAAAGAAAAAGAATCTCCACAAACGAAGATCCCATTTCCCTACATGCATGAAAAGCTGCGTCCCACTATATATTTCGTCTGTCTAAATATTAACACAGAAGACGATGAAAAGAAATGTTAAGAACTTCCTACAACTATTTTCCCGGATGGATCAAGACCTATTATTTCATAAACTTTTTCAACATCTTGATACTTTTATCCGAATATGGCGGGTACAGAAAGCTTAAATTAAATTTCGTGCTTTTCTTCATCACACTTTTTTTGTGGGAGAAGGTGTCAAAGCTGTCTTTTCCATGGTAGGATCCAATCCCGGAAGTCCCTACTCCACCAAAAGGCAGATACGGATTGGTCAGATGGGTGACGGTATCGTTTACGCACCCGCCGCCAAAGGAGGTCCCGGCAATCACTTGCTCTTCCACCTCTTTGTCCTCAGTGAAAACATATAACGCTAACGGTTTGGGCTGATCATTGATCTGACTCATCGCATCCTTCAGGTCACTGTAAGTCAGGACGGGAAGAATAGGACCGAAAATTTCCTCCTGCATGACCTTATCCGCCCATGTGACACCATCCAGTACTGTCGGCTCCATATATAACTCCTCGCGGTTCCAGCTTCCACCTGCAACCA
The DNA here is from genome assembly GCF_021991925.1 of Sutcliffiella horikoshii. Classification (GTDB taxonomy): domain Bacteria; phylum Bacillota; class Bacilli; order Bacillales; family Bacillaceae_I; genus Sutcliffiella_A; species Sutcliffiella_A horikoshii_F. Next base: position 26,513 of record NZ_RXZI01000011.1, read on the forward strand.
CCTTCTCAAGATCCACCAAAGAAGCGAGGCGATCAAACTGGCGTTCATTGACCACTCGGCCATAGTCCTTGCTTTGCTTTGGATCATTCCCATAAAAGTCCAGGATCGTTTTTCTAAAGGCATTCACCAGTTTCTCCCGGACATCTTCATGCACAAGTATATAATCTGGTGCCACGCACGTCTGCCCTGCATTCATGAATTTCCCCCATGCAATTCGCTGGGCAGCCACCTCTATGTTGGCATCCTTATGGACGATACAAGGACTCTTCCCTCCAAGCTCCAGTGTCACCGGGACTAGACGTTTGGCTGCGGCCTGCATGACAATCTTTCCTACCTCCACACTTCCGGTAAAAAAGATATAATCGAACGGTGCGTGGATCAGAGCGGACGTCTCTTCCTTCGCTCCTTCGATAATACTGATATACTCCTCCCCGAAAAATTCCCCAATCATTTTCACGAGCACCCCTGAAACAGTAGGCGTAAACTCTGATGGTTTTATGACAGCACAATTTCCAGCAGAGATTGCACCAATCAGCGGCTCGAGCACCAACTGGGCAGGATAGTTAAATGGTCCGATAATCAGCACCGTACCATATGGTTCAGAGTAAACCAGACTTTTCGACCCTGCGTGGACTAACGGTGTTTTCACTTTTTTAACTTTTGCCCAGCTCTTTAGGTTTTTCATGAAAAACCCGATGCTATCGTAAATATATCCAACTTCGGATCCATACGCTTCAAAAATGGATTTTCCCAAATCCTTCTTTAAGGCATCCATCAATTCTTGTTCATATTTCTGAACAGCCTTTTTCAAAGTGGCCAGCTGTTGCAGGCGAAAATCAATATCTTTTGTTTCCCCTTTTGCAAAATAATTCTTATGGTTGGTCAACAGTCTTTTTACCGTCTCATTTATGTTGGATGTTGAAGTCGTCATATAAGATTCCTCCTGTTTCTCTTGGATTCAGATTATGTTATTTCTATTCTCTTACAAATAGAATGAATTAGACAAGTTTTTACTTGTTTTATGTTTAAAAGTTTAAACACTTAATAACAAACCGTCAAGGAATCTGGTTTGATCGACTCTATAAAAAAAGCACCTGCAAATCGCAAAAACTTTTTTGCGTCGCTAAATACAAGTTAATATGTCATTATAATTGCACTGCTTATTGCAGTGCTTTTTGTATACAAATAAACTCAGCTCAAAATGAACAGAGTTATAAATAATATATTTTGTTAGACGCTTATTCAACAATCGCCCCTAGATTACTGAATAGTGTTATTGAACTAACGCACCCGTTGAAGAATTATTGCATTGTGGTAAATGTAATTAAAAAAAATGTCACTCCTATGACTATGGAAATGCCTATACGAGTAGTTTTCTTTTGGTTTGATAAAGCTGTATCAATTATAAAGAAAGCCCCTATTGATGCCATAACAAACAGCATCTGTGCAAAATCTGATGGATTAACTAAGAATGCAAATGTAAGCAGAATAATAAATAATGTGAGTTGATAAGTAAGTTTTGATTTTTTTGATTTGAAGATGTTCAAACTTCTCACTCCTTTCTTGAAGAAACCTGCCCTTTAACGGAATAACGCTTACGTTGTATCTCGTTTTATTTTAACATAAAATTCCACTAATCCTTCAACAAAATTGCATAGCAGTTTTGCTTACCAATATTTATTGTATCTGATTTTGCAGCCTATATTGCAGGTGTATTTACTGTCTAACAATGACTATTGTCAGACAGTAAATACACCTGCAAATTAATCTATTATCTGATTGAAAAACCTTTGATATAAATAATAAATGCCTATCAAATTAGCATACAATTTGATAGGCATTTTACGTTGCATTTTCTATGTTTGCGATAGGTAACGGAACCCGTTACTGCAAGTAGGTGCTTTTCTTCAATCTTCATCTTTTATATCAATATCCTCTGGGATTGGTTCGTTCCTGACCTCTTCGACCAGTTCCTTGTATTTCTCCATTTGTTTCATATGTGTGGTGAATTGTTCTTTGTTGATTAAGTAGTCCTCGCCATCGAATAATGCGCGTATTTTCTTCTCCTGTATCAGGGTTTTGACATAGGCTTCTGAACAGGAAAGGTATTCGGCTGTCTCTTTTATGGATAAATACATAAGATCACTTCTCTTCTTTTCTATATATTAGTAGCTTACCATATAGTAGCCTTACTTCCTGGAAAAATCCAATATTCTGACATGAAACCGGTTTATTTTACAAAAATTTTTAATTTTTCTGATTAATCTGTTGTTTTTCCCTGTAAACATGATAGAATGTTTGAAATTATAATTTTCAAACAACAGGAGGAGAACAGCATGATCACATTTTTTGGGGCACTTATTTTTCTAGTATTAGGTTATATCTTTTATTCGAAATTCGTTGAACGAGTTTTTGTTATTGATGATCAGAATCCAACTCCTGCCTATACAAAAAGGGACAACTTCGATTTCGTTCCCATGCCATGGTGGAAGGGGAATCTAATCCAGCTATTGAACATCGCAGGTTTGGGACCCATTTACGGGGCAGTGCTTGGTGCATTATATGGACCGGTCGCTTTCATCTGGATTGTGGTCGGATGTATTTTTGCCGGTGCCGTCCATGATTATTTTTCAGGAATGTTATCTCTCCGACACAACGGGGCACAGTACCCGACCATCGTAGGGAAGTACTTAGGGAATGTTGTGAAGTCTTGTATCTATGTCGTTTCGCTTGTACTAATGGTACTTGTGGCAGCAGCCTTTACAGCTGGACCTGCCCAATTGATCGCACAGCTTACTCCATTAAGCTTCATGATGGCATTACTTTTGATTTTCGGGTATTTTTTATTGGCTACTCTATTACCGGTCAATCGAGTAATCGGTAAAATATATCCATTACTTGGTGCAATCCTGCTTTTCATGGCGGTCGCCATTGCAATCTCTCTATTATTCACAGATAAGCAGATCCCGAACCTGACATTTGCAAACTTACATCCGCAGGAACTTCCAATATGGCCGCTCTTGATGGTAACCATCTCTTGTGGAGCGATTTCTGGCTTCCATTGTACACAAAGTCCGATTGTTGCCTGCACGATGAAGAAAGAATCCCATGGACGCAAAATCTTCTATGGAGCAATGATCACAGAAGGCGTAATCGCCCTTGTCTGGGCCGCTGCAGGCATGACGTTTTTCAACGGAACAGGCGGGCTACAGGAAGCACTTGCCACCGGGGGGCCATCGTACGTGGTAAATGAAATTTCCATTTCCTTGCTTGGGACTCTTGGAGGAATTCTTGCAATCCTTGGTGTTATCATCCTGCCAATCACTACTGGGGATACAGCACTTCGCTCCTCTCGTATGATTTTGACAGAAGTGTTCTCCAAGTTCTTCAACATGGAGGGGAAAGTAAAAGTCCTGTTGGTTACATTATTATTGGCAGCACCAGCACTTTTCCTTGCTACCATCGATTATACATTCCTTTGGAGATATGTCGGATGGACTAACCAGCTAGTAGCAACCGTCATGCTTTGGACGGCAGCTATGTATCTACTAAAAGAGCACAAATTCCACTGGATCGCCAGCGTACCAGCACTCTTCATGACCGGTGTCGTCTGCACGTATATCTTCTATGCACCAGAAGGTTTGGGGATGGACTATAACATTTCAGTAACGCTCGGATCCGTATTAACCTTGGTAGTATTAGGTTGGTTTGCTAGTCGAGTGGTGAAGCATCGTAAAGAAAAGCATGACGGTGTGGAAAAGCGTGTGGCATAGCTCGGAAAATGAAAAAAGGAAGCCTTTAATGGGCTGCCTCAGTATGTAGACAAAGTTACTCAACCTTCAAGGTATGCAATAACCATATTGATCGTAGTGGAAGACGCGCAGACTCCTGCGGGAGGAAGGGACATGGGAGACCCCGGAAGGCATAAGCCTGAGGAGGCTCCCCGACCGCCCGCGGAAAGCGAAGCGTCTGGAACGAAGATCAATAGTTATAAGGAATTTTAAAAATAAATAGGGTTTTTCAACAGTCTGAACAGCCTTTTTAAAGGGGCGCTGCCTGTTTTTAAACCCATAAAATTACGTTTGCTCCACCTCAACCGATCTCTCTTCCCAGTTCACGATCAAGTCGAAGTATTTCAGTTTCTTATTTTCTTTGTCAAACCAAAGATCAGATTCCCTCCATGTCATTTGCAGGAACAATTCCGCCTTCGCCTTTTCACGAGCAACCCCAGTATTGGCTCCCTCTAATGCCACCACGCTTTCAAAAATCTTCACCATCAAACTGGCAATCTTTTTGGAGTAGACGGTCTGAATCTCTGGAGTGCAGCTGCCTGTAAAATCACAAAGCTCCTGCAGTCTAATCAAAGCCTGTTCGACCGGCTCCTTCGTGGAGGGTTCCAAGGTATCAATAGCAGAAAGCCTTATTCTCATAGCATCTATGAAAATGCGTTCCACCTTGAATCTACCCATCAACCTCAGCACTTCCAACCCGAGAATATTCGCTGTTCCCTCCCATACCGTCAACACTTGGGCATCTCGCAGCAGTCTCGGCGTCACGAAATCCTCAATAAATCCATTTCCTCCATGCATTTCAATTGCTTCATGGGAAAAGTGCACTGCCTGTTCTGCCGTTTCTTTTTTCAAGAGGGCTATGAGCAATCGGTTCAAAACGACCTCTTCTTCTGACACTTGCCCTTCTTTTTGCATGACGCGGTCGAATAGTGCCACTAGCTCAAAACAAGCACTCGTTTCCACCTCTTGCTTTACTGCCATGTCCAACAAAGATTCACGGATCATCGGAAAGTTGATTAATTGATCGCCAAACGTCACACGGCTAGTCGCATAGTTGCGTGCTTCCGTGTACGCTCTTTGCATGATCCCGATCGACGCAATGGCATTGCAAACACGCGACAGATTCAGAGCTTCCATCATGTAATAGATGCCTTTGGACGGTTCCCCTACAAGGTATCCCTCAGCATGATGGAAAAGGACTTCCGCTGATGGCACTGCTCGGACGCCGAGCTTATCCTTCAAGCGCCTAATTTCAATGCCATTCAACTTGCCGCTTCCATCTTCCTTCCGCCAAGGCACAGCAAACAAGCTGAGTCCCTTCGTCCCTTTTGGTGCTCCTTCCATTCTAGCCAGCACCATAGCCACCCCACACTGACCAGCGTTGGAGGCAAAATACTTTTCACCGGTCAAAAGATAGGTGCGCCCGTCCGCATTGGCGACCGCCTTCGTCTCGTTGGCCCCTACATCAGACCCGCCCTGTCGCTCTGTCAGAAACGTAGCTCCCTCTAAGAGCTCCACCTCTCCAGTCGAAATGACATGAGGCAGAAACTTATCTTTAACGTGTTGGTCCGCATAATGGTCAAGAAGGTAAGCAGTAGCCATGGTGAGGGTCACTGGACAATAAAATCCCGGTTCGGTTTGGGAAAGCAGGTAACCTTGGGCATAGGAATAAAGATAGTTTCCTTGTTGGCCGAGCTCTGGAATTTCCTTGTGCACATACCCGACGATCCCTCTATGATAAGTTTCCTCGACGGTCTTCTTGTACCCTTCGTTCACCCAAACCTCCGAAACGTCCTCGCCCAGCTTATTGTATTTGATGAGCTTAGGCTGACCTTCGCGATCGGTGTGAATTGCACGCTCATCGATTTCATTGGCACAACTAGCGCCAAACTCAGTGAGTTCTTTAAACGCCCATTCATAAAATTCAGGCTTTAAGTGCTGTTTCAGAACATGCTGCAGATGCTGATCCTCTGTGAAAAAATTACGTGTCATGCGCTTCCCCTCCCAATCTCTTTTGAAAATCTGTGTGAAGCTCCTTCATTTCCTCTTTCAGTTCGGTTAGCTCTTGAATTCGCTCTTCCACTTCCGCTATTTTCTGTGTGCCATATTCAATCGTCTTCTCAAGCTGCCTCGTGCCAGTGCGGTCTTTATCAAACAAGGTGACCATCTCTTTGATTTCATCAAGTTGAAAGCCGTACCGCTTGCCTCTGATTATCAGCTTTAAGCGGGCATACTCCCTTTTGGAGAACAGCCGCTGATTGCCTTCCGAGCGAGCCGGTTCAAGGAGGCCCAACTCCTCATAATAGCGGACGGTTCTAGTGGATATATCGAATTCCTTTGCTAGCTGTGAGATCGTGTACATGAAGAACCTTCCTTTTTTCAGAAAATATAGATGGTAACAGTTTAGCATTGACGTTAACGTAAAGTTCAAGATAAAGATTATTTATCGGCATTCTTATTTCCATTCTTCTTGCAATATAGCGTAATAATACTCATCCCACCATTCCTCACCATTTGGAATACATTTCTTAAAAAAGCCTTCTCTTCTCATTCCAATCTTCTCCATCACTCGATAGGAGGGAACGTTCTCAGGCTGGCATGTCGCGATGATCCTATGTAAACCTAGTTGATTAAATCCATAAGCCAACACTTCCTTGGCTGCTTCGGTAGCGTACCCACTGCCTTGATAAGATGGATGAAACACCCACCCAATTTCATAGGTGTGACCTCCAAAGTATTTATGAAACACTATATGACCTATGACCCTATTACTCTCTATTTCCACAACAGCATAATTTTCAGCTTCAGCACCTTTATTTTCCATCACAAATTTTCTTGCTTTTTCTTCTGAATGAATTCCTCCGGGTATATAATTCATAACTGTTTGCTTGGATGTGTATTCATAGACTGCTTCCCAATCCTTCTCGTTAAATTCCCTTATCAATAATCTATTGGTTCTTATATTCATTGCCAGTCTCCTTAAAAACAATTTACTTGCACCCCTTTAGGTAATTTTCAACATCCATATAAATATTCCTTTACCCTTTAGGAAAAAAGCATATAAAAAAACCGAGCAGCAAAATCTTGTCGATTTACTACTCGGTTTGTGAACTGAACGTTATCAGTCTGTCTCTCGCCTATTTTTTCCGCGCACTTTAACAAATCTGTACGCAAGATAAGCAATGTATAAGGGAATGGCGATATAAATCAAATAAGGATATTGTGCATAAGTCCCTTTATACACAATAAATAAAGACGCTCCCAAAAATACCGTGACAATGGTTCCGTACTTTGGAAGTGGAACATCTTTGAAGCTTGGAATCTTAATTTTGCTGACCATCAAGAAACAGAAAGCGGTGAAAATAACAGTTGTCACGATTTGTGGAATCATATTTCCAAACAAGGTTAACAGTGCAAGGATACCTCCTGCCGCTGTAATGGGCACACCTGTGAAATATTTTCCGGAAGACTTGGTCGTGCTGATGTTAAAGCGAGCTAATCGGTAAGCACCAAATAGAGGGAACAATCCAGCGATGGCCATACCTAGGATGCCAAACTGATAAAAGTAGGTGTAATAAACAAGAAAGGACGGTGCCACACCAAACGTAACCACGTCAGCCAGGGAATCAAGCTCTTTTCCAAGTTCCCCATCCGCATTCAACATCCTTGCCAAACGGCCGTCCATGCTGTCTAGCATCATTCCGATAAGTATTAAAATGGCAGCGTTACTATATTGTCCGTTTGCGGCAAAGCCGATGGATAAGAAACCGCAAAATAAATTCCCCAGCGTGAACATGTTGGGGATGCTTTTAATGAGACGCGTCCGCATTTGCATAAATAATCATCACTCCGTCAGTAGATAAGTCATATGTAAAGGGTTCTACCCCAATAGTAAAGTAAAAAAACAAAATGGTTATCATTAGTTTGTTAGTCTTTTTTCTATCTGCCCGCTTCCAAAATAATTAAAAACCTAAACAAAGGAACACTGCTTAGGCTGACCTTTATTTAATTATACCATTCTGACATAGGGCGAGTAAAAATTATTTTGTGCAGATGATGGGTTTTGCTGTTACTGGTTGTGCACTTAAAAATATCTAGTTAAAAAGCAGTACCGCTATTTTTTATTTGAACTCGAAAGAAATATATGGTTTAATAAATCGTAACGATTACTATTATCATAAAAAGGAGAGATATTATCCATGGCTAAAAAATCAAAAGTAGCAAAAGAAAGAAAACGTCAGCAGCTTGTCGAGCAATATGCAGAGATCCGCAGAGAACTGAAAGCAAAAGGTGATATCGAAGGTCTTCGTAAATTGCCACGTGACTCTTCCCCTACGCGTCTGAAAAATCGTTGTGAAGTAACTGGCAGACCGCGTGGCTATATTCGCAAATTCAAAATGTCTCGTATCGCATTCCGTGAGTTTGCCCATAAAGGTCAGGTTCCTGGTGTGAAGAAGGCAAGTTGGTAATACAGCGTCTTTTAACACAAAATTTGCATATAGTGGTAAAAACCCGTAACAGATGATGAGGTGTTACAGATGAAGGAAAGCTTATATAGATACCTTATAAAATGCAGTGTAGCGGAGCTTCCCCCAGAAAAGCAGCTTTTCTATCACTTTGTTCAAGATGTGGAGTATGCTTATGAAGAACAAGCGGAAACCCCAGATCAATATTTTGATTTACTAGTGAAACACCACCCATACGTGCAGGCAGCAGAGCACTTCCAAATGCCTGTGGAAACCGCACGGGAACTCATGATCGAGATTGAACAGAAGATAAAAAAGGACGCCATCAACAGGATGCAACACGTATTCTGGATCGACTATACGAATCAGGTCTCAACAAGGGAACACGCTAATATGCAGTATTTCTTTATCGGGATATAACAAAAGCTCTCTCACAAGAGGTTATGTGGGAGGGCTTTTATGTATAGACAAAGTTATTTTAATCTTCAAGGCATGCAATAACTATGTTGATCGTAGTGGAAGACGCGTAGACTCCTGCGGGAGGAAGGGATATGAGAGACCCCGCAGGGCGTAGCCCGAGGAGGCTCCCGGACCGCCCGCGGAAAGCGAAGCGTCTGAAACGTAGATCAACAATTATATGTAATTTTAAAAATAAATTGGGTTTGCCAACAGTCTGAAACTCTCTCTCAAGAATTTATGTGAGAGAGCTTTTTTGAATTGTTTAAACTAACCAGTTGCATTCCGTTCCGGAAAGTGGCACCCTTAATAGGTCAGGAAATTTTTCGGAAACGTGAAGGTGATGACCATGATCGAAGTAAAAAGCTCTCCAGTCAGTGATGGGGAATTCAATAGAGGGGTATTTGCCACAGAGGATATCAAAGCGGGGACACTGTTTCATTCCGCACCGGTTATATCCTATCCAAACGAACAGCATGAACATATCGAAAAGACATTATTAGCGGACTATGCATTTGAATATGGCATTAATCATTCTGCCATCTTGCTCGGCTATGGCATGCTTTTCAATCATTCATATGAACCAAATGCAAGATATGAAATCAACTTTGATGAACATGTTTTTGACTTTTTTGCCTATAAGGACATCCAAGCTGGTGAGGAGATCCTCATCAACTATAACGGCGATGTCGATGAGATGGACCCTCTTTGGTTTAATATGGAAGAGGAAGAGGAAAATAAATAAATAAAAAGGAAAACGGCCAGAATATATCTGGTCGTTTTCTTATTGAAAAGTGTTTATATAGCTTTCCATTCATACTTAATATCAGTCAGGTTTTCTTCATTATCACTCCCTCTTCCAATACTGACAAACCCATTCTTTTCATAAAATCGTTGTGCAATTTTATTTACCTCAAATGTGTATAAAGTCAAAGTTCCATTTGATTGTTCTTTTGCTCTATCAAGTAACTTTTTGCCTATACCAGTATTTTGATATCCACTATGAATATATAGTTGATTTATTTGTGATCTATTATATGCAATCATCCCAACCACTTTTTCAGCGACAGTCGCCAGTTCAACGGTAAATTCCCTAGGTAGGATTTGATTTAGAAAGTTTACATGGCTTTCAAAGCTATGCATCTCTTTTTTACCAATAGCCCTAAATTTACTATCTCTCCACATGATGATTGTTTCTTCGGCATACTTAGGTTCATACGGGATAACAATCACTTCAAAATGTTTCAAACCTGTCCAACCTTTCGTTTATGTAGTTTAAAGTGTGTATAGTTTTTAAGTTTGTGTATTTAAAGCTCGATTCTCCGGCCCTCCTCATTGGAACGACGGGCAGCATCGTTAATCAAAGTGAGCAGGTAAGCATCTTGAGGGCTGATATCCGGCTTTTTACCTGTCCTGATTTCTGATACCCATTGAGTCATTGCAGATGGTGCGTCTTTAGGGAGCTCTTCTTCTGATGGTGAATGCCAGCCTTCTTCAAGATTTATGCTTTTGATTCGGATGTTACCATCTTCGATCATTAACGTTCCTTCCGTTCCATAAACCTCTAATTGAAACGGGCTACCGGAAGAAACAAACCCTGTTTCTAAAATACCAAGCGCACCTGATTGGTACTCAACAATTGCAACCGCATTATCATCCACCCCATGATCAAATGTCTGTTGGAAGCGGGCGGTTACCGCTTTCCCTTCTCCCCCAAGACGGTTTGTCAGATAGATGGGATGTGCACCAAGATCTATGAATGCACCGCCCCCACATAGTTCCTTATCATAAAAGTGTGATGGCAGCCAACCAACTGGATGCTGCTCAGTCGGAACGGATCCATTATGTGCGACACGGCAACGAATGGTAGTAAGCTTCCCCAATATTCCTTGGTCAACAATTTGTTGCGCGTATAGATAATAGTCAGCCGTTAAACGAGGCAGGGAAACCATCAGCTTGACCCCGTTTCTTTCAACCTCCTGGAGAATGGCCGCGGCCTCTGCTTCCGTATCTGCAAGCACCTTTTCCGTGAAAACATGCTTGCCGTGTTGCGCTGCTTTCGTGATGATTTCTGTATGCATGCTTGTCGGAGAAGCGACAATCACCGCATCAATCTCCGGATTGTTAAAGATGCTGTCTAGCTCTTCTTCAAAGGTGAGACCGAGCTCATCTGCCCAAGCCTTGCCTCGTTCTTTTTCCTCATCCCAGACGTGTGTAAGGGTAATGTGCTCGTTCTGTAACGCTTCTTCTGCATATTCCTGTGCATGGACATGCCATTTGCTAAGTAGTGCCGTTTTCATCATAAGTTGTGTCTCCTTCTTTGAATGGGGTTAAATAATCGAAGTGCCTGCTGAATGAAAATCTACAGAGTCCTATACTTTCTAACCTATAAAAAAGGACAGAGTCCATCCCTGCCCTTATCCTAGATATATAATATTACAGCTTCACCTTAATATTGATATCTTCTCCGACCTTTTCGTTGTTCTCATCCACAGGTGCCTTCATATTGATCTGCACCCATTCCACATCTTCAGCCTTTGTTTCCTCTAATAAGAAAAAGATAGCTCCTTGCTTCTTCTCCCCACTAGTGAATTTTTCATTAAGTTCAGAGGTATCTTCACTTTTTGTTGTTAAGCGGGAGTCTGGAGCATCGATTTCTTCACCAGTATTGGTTACAATGCTCGCTTGATACGCCCCGAAATTCAAGGCACCAGATGTTTTGTTTTCCACTTCAATGTCAAATTGGATATACTCTATTTCCTCTTGTCCTAAATAATCTTTGAATCCACCAGAAAGCTTCCCGCTCATCACAGATACTTTGTCCACATTGATGGAAAAGGAATCTGTTTCAATCGGCTTTAAACGATTATTTCTTGCATGGTACGTAAAACTGCCACCTTCCGTTTCTGCTGTTTCACCAAGTGGAATCAAGCTTTCCTCCTCTTCGCCCGCTTCCCTTTCTTCTGCAAAACCTTCTTCATTCGCTTCCGTAGTTTCCTTGTCATCTGCCGAGCATGCTGCCATTACCACAACCAATAATCCTATAAAAAGTAGTGATAGGTATTTTTTCATTTTGCGTTCCCCCTTGTATGACTGAGATTCTCTTTTTCTGTATAAAAATGATTATACTGCATGTTTTCGCAGAATTGCTAGTATTCCGACAATATTCTGCGTAAAAACGACCTTCCATTTTAAGGTATACCTAAAAAGAGGACCTATCATCATGATAAGTCCTCCCAAATCAATCAACCTTCCAACAACAAGTCTTCCGGATCTTCTAACAATTGCTTCACTCTTACCAAGAACTGTACCGCATCTTTTCCATCTACAATACGGTGGTCGTAAGAAAGTGCGATGTACATCATCGGTCTAACTTCCACTGTATCGTTATCATCCACCACAACTGGACGGCGTTGGATGGTGTGCATTCCAAGGATACCAACCTGTGGTGTGTTCAGGATTGGAGTGGAATAAAGAGAACCGAAGATCCCACCGTTTGTAATCGTGAACGTTCCACCTTGAAGGTCTTTTAGTCCTAAAGAGTTGTCACGAGCCTTTTTGCCAAGGTCACCGATCTCTTTTTCAATACCGGCAAAGCTTAGTTTGTCAGCGTCACGTACAACTGGTACGACAAGACCTTCTTCTGTTGATACCGCAACTCCGATGTCATAGAATTTTTTCAACAGGATCTCGTCGCCTTGAATTTCCGCATTTAGTAATGGGAAGGATTTAAGCGCACCGATTACCGCTTTGGTGAAAAAGGACATGAAACCAAGTTTTACGCCATTCTTTTTGAAGAAGGCATCCTTGCGGCGGTTACGAACGTCCATCACGGCCGTCATGTCCACTTCGTTAAACGTTGTAAGCATCGCTGCTGTGTGTTGTGCTTCCACTAGGCGCTTTGCGATCGTTTGACGTCTTCTGCTCATTTTGATGCGCTCTACGCGTGCATCATCTTGAACCGGTGCTGCGGCAGCTGGTTTAGAAGGTGCAGCTGCCGGCTTTGATGGTGCTTCAGCTTTTGGTGCATTCTTCGCCTGGCTATGTGCCTCCACATCTTCCACACGAACGCGGCCCATCGGATCACGGAAGGAAACTTCATCAAGGTCGATGCCAAGCTCTCTTGCTTTTTTACGTGCTGCCGGGGAAGCCACTGTTCTAGACTTCCCAGCTTTCTTCTCTTCTGCCGCTGGCGTTTCAGCTGGTGCTGTCTCTTTAGCAGGTTCAGCTTTAGGAGCCTCTTCCGCTTTAGGTGCTTCTTCTTTTGGTGCCGCTTCAGCAGCGGCGCTTGCGCCTTCTTCTCCAAGCTTTGCAATGACTTGTCCAACGACAACATTGTCACCTGGCTCAGCCAAAAGCTCTTGGATTACCCCGCTGAAGTCGCTTTTTATTTCTACGTTCACCTTATCTGTTTCAAGCTCTGCGATTGTTTCTCCCTTTTCAATGGCATCACCTGTTTTTACTGTCCATTCTGCTATCGTACCTTCTGTAATTGATTCTGCTAGTTCTGGCACTTTAATTTCGATCATTTGTTTTCCCCTCCATGCCCTTTGTCTACGTTAACTGTATCTTCGACGATCCAAGCTTGTTCTTGTTTATGAATATGTGGCTCCCCTGTTGCCGGACTGGAGCGCTTCGGACGCCCGATATAGTCCACTGAGATGCCGTCGGTTGCAATTTCATGAAGGTTTGCTTTGACAACCGGCCAAGCTCCCATGTTCTTCGGCTCTTCTTGAACCCATACGATTTCTTCTAGGTTAGGGAATTGTGCAGTAAGCTCTTCCACTTCCTTTTGAGGGAATGGGTATAGTTGCTCGACACGTGCGATGTGAAGCGACTCCACTTCGTCACTGCCCATTTCATCAATCTTAGCTGCAAGATCAATCGCCACTTTACCTGTGCATAAAGCAAGACGTTTCACTTGGTCTTTATTTTGCCCTGTACGCTTTTCTTCGACTAGAAGCTTGAACTTGCCCTCCGTCAACTCCGACACTTCGGAAACAGTCATCGAGTTACGCAATAAGCTCTTTGGTGTCATGACGATAAGCGGTCTTGCATCCTCTTTTGTCGTCAGCTTTGCCTGTCTTCTTAAAAGGTGGAAGTATTGCGCCGCACTTGTCACGTTCGCAACAATCCAGTTATTTTCCGCAGCAGAGTTCAAGAAACGCTCCACTCGACCACTGGAGTGCTCAGGTCCTTGTCCTTCATAACCATGTGGCAGAAGCATCACAAGACTTGATTTCTGGCCCCATTTCGCTCTTCCGGATGCGATGAACTGGTCAATGATCACTTGCGCCACGTTTACGAAATCGCCAAATTGTGCTTCCCAAATCACTAGGGATTCAGGAGATTGAACACTGTAACCATAGTCAAAACCAAGTACCGCTGTCTCAGAAAGCGGACTGTTGTATAAAGATAGAGAAGCTTTTGCTTCCGGCAGCTCGTGCAACGGAATGAAGCGCTCTCCCGTTTTGTTATCATGCAACACAAGATGACGGTGAGAGAACGTTCCGCGCTCACTGTCTTGACCTGTCAGACGGATCGGCGTGCCATCCGCTAAAATCGATGCAAAGGCAAGTGTTTCCCCAAGGGACCAATCCACTTTGTTGTCCTTTGCAAGCAGGCTTTCACGCTTTTTCAGAATACGGCCAAGCTTCGGATAAACGGTGAATGTTTCCGGGAACTTCACAAGGTTGCTGTTGATGGACTTCAACACGTCTTCCGGCACTGCCGTATCAAGCTCAGGTACCTGATCACTGATCGGCTTTGGCACCTGCTTGATTTTCACATTGCCTTCGTCCTCTTTGCGCAGCTCATCGAAAATCCCTTGCAACTTCTGCATGAATTCCGTTTTCTTGCCCGTAACATCCTCTTCCGAAAGGATGCCTCTGTTCACAAGCTCTTTTCCGTACTTTTCGGCGATTACCGGATGGTTGTTGATTTTTTCATATAAAAGTGGTTGTGTCACATTGGCATCGTCCATTTCGTTGTGACCGAAACGACGGTAACCAATAAGATCAATCACGATATCCTTCTTGAATTTCTTACGGTATTCATAAGCAAATACCATAACAGCCAAACAGCTTTCCGGATCGTCGGCATTCACATGGATAACCGGGATCTCATAACCTTTTGCAAGGTCACTTGCATATTTCGTGGAACGGGAATCACCGAAGTTTGTAGTGAATCCAAGCAAGTTATTCGCAATGATATGAATCGTCCCACCTGTAGCATAGCCTTTCAGCTTCGTCAGGTTTAACGTTTCCGCTACGACACCTTCACCAGGGAAAGCGGCATCCCCGTGTACAAGTACGCTGAAGGAGGACTGTTTATTTTGTTTCGGATAGCCTTTTTCCGAGCGATCTTCCTGGGAAGCACGTGCCACCCCTTGAACCACTGGATTCACGAATTCCAAGTGACTCGGGTTGTGTGCAAGGTTGATGCGTACCACCTGTTCCTTCTCTCCCGTAACTTTACGGTCTGCACCCATGTGGTATTTCACATCCCCGGACCAACCAAAGTTGATGCCGCGGGAACCTTCAGAAGGTACAAGCTCCTTGTTTGGAGAGTGGTGGAATTCTGAGAAAATAAGCTCGTACGGCTTGCCAAGCACATGCGCAAGTACGTTCAGACGGCCACGGTGCGCCATCCCGATGCTGATATTCTTCGTTCCATCTTCACAGCCTGACTGAATAAGCTTGTCGAACATCGGTACAAGCATGTCCAAACCTTCAATGGAAAATCGCTTCTGGCCCACGAATGTTTTATGTAAAAACTTCTCAAAGCCATCAACAGAAATCAATCTTTCGAGTAGTTCCACTCGCTGTTCTTTACTGAACGGACGCTCAATTCTAGTATTCTCAATATACGAGTTCAGCCATGTTTGTTCTTCTTCATCATGGATATGGCCGAATTCATACGCAATCGTGCCAGTATATATTCGTTTAAGATGCTCGTATGCTTCCCAAGCGTTGGAAATCGCCTCAGGTGCAGCTTCCCACACAAGGTCCACAGGAATCTGAACCAGGTCCTGCTTGCTTAACCCATACGTTTCCACATCCAAAAATCCAACATCATCCTGCGGTTCTTGGTGTAGTGGATTGATGTTCGCAGCAAGGTGTCCAAGCTCACGGATATTTCGCAAAAGTTTGTTTGCGGAGATAACCTTTTTAATCGCCGTCTGTGGCACCGCTTGTTGAATGTTTGCATCACTTTTCGATTCTTTTGCAGAAATGGAAATGGAATCCATTCCAGGCGGTGAACCCAACTCCTCAAATAGCGCACGAATAGATCCGTCTACTGATTCCGGATCTTGTTGATACTTTTCATACATGTCATACACATAACCCATATTCGGGCCATAAAAGCGCTCCCAAATTTGTTCAACTTCGACCTTACTCATTCCTACATGCCCCCATCTTAGGCTGTGACGTTTTTAAAAATGCCTCTAGATTCGTTAATATATAAAGGTTCAGGTAAAATGATCGTATTGTCTACTCGCTGTAAATCACCGTTGCAGTAACATTTACAATTCCTATACCCTTACCTATTACTTTCACACCTAAATTATACAGAAAAAACTTTCTATTTACCATAAAAACGTTTTCATATTTTGGACAAATTTTCAATTGCGTCCGAAAACACTAGTGTTTTCAGAATATTATAAAAAGAGTGCTCTACCATTTGGGGTTCAAGTGAGATTGAAAATGTTATTGTAGGTGATTCAGATTCCTTTAATGCGTTAGGGAATGTGGGTGTTGGGGGCATTACTAATCTACTATTTCAAACAAAAGGCCTGCCCGAAATTCTTAGGCAGACCCATTCATCAACTTGCTTTTTTTATCGATTTATCTTTATTTTTTTCCACTTTCCACTCTTTATCCAAGTCTTTCATGAGTCCATAACACATGATTAAGACAATAAAGGTCAAAGGCAGGGCACTGACAATGATAGCCGTCTGCAGTCCAGCAAGACCACCTGATACCATCAACACCAATGTAGCCGCCACCAGAATGATCCCCCATACAACTTTGATTTTATTCGGAGGATTCAATTTCCCACCTGTTGTCTGCATGCCCAACACAAATGTTGCAGAATCGGCAGAGGTGACAAAGAATGTCGTGATGAGTCCGACCGTCAAGACAGATAACAAAGCACCGAACGGCAACTGTTGGTACACATAGAATAGTGCCGTCTCAAGGCTTTGTCCCGATACATTCAATCCTTGCACATACTCCAGGTAAATGCCTGTACCGCCAAACACAGTGAACCATAGTGCACAAACAAGGCTCGGCACTAGTAAGACAGCAATTGTGAATTCCCTGATGGTACGCCCTTTGGAAACACGTGCAATGAACATCCCGACAAATGGCGTCCACGAAATCCACCATGCCCAATAGAAGACCGTCCATCCTTGTGTCCACGCAGCCTCTGTCTCATCAAACGGTGATAACCGCAATCCCATCAACGCCACATTTTGCACATAGCTGCCTAATGTTGTCGTAAACATATTTAATAAGAAAAGAGTTGGTCCTAAAATCAGCATCGCAAAAAACAGGACCACCGCAATAGACATATTGATATTACTTAAATATTTGATTCCTTTTGAAATTCCTGTAGTTGCTGAAATGATGAAAAGTACAGTGATGACAGCCATGATGATGAACTGTATCGTAAAATTATTGGGGATGCCGATCAAGTATTCCAATCCGGCATTAATCTGCTGTGCACCCAATCCAAGGGATGCAGCAACCCCAAATAGCGTCGCAAACACAGCAACGACATCAATCGTTTTCCCGATAGGGCCTTTCACCTTTTCACCAAGTACAGGACGCAGAGTAGCACTCATCAGTCCCGGTGCATTATGCTTAAACTTTTGATAAGCAAGCGCCATCGCGACGATTGCATAAATGGCCCAAGCATGAAGCCCCCAATGCAACCAAGTATATCTTAACCCCAAAATGGCGGACTGCTCCGTGCTCCCTTCACCAAGTGGCGGTGTGGAGAAATGAGAAATCGGTTCCGACACTCCATAAAAAAGCAACCCGATACCCATACCGGCAGAAAACAGCATCGCAAACCAAGTTGGGCGACTATATTCGGGCTTATCATCTTTCTTTCCAAGTTTGATTTTTCCGTATTTACTGAAGATCATAAAAGTGGCAAATAAGAGGAAAAACGTGGCAACCAATTGATAGAACCAACCAAATGATTCTAAAACAAAACCTTGCGCAACTTCCATCGCGCTTCCCAATCGATCAGGTATCAATACTCCAACTAAAACAAAAATAATGGCAATTCCCACAGAAATTTTAAAAACCGACCTGTCCATAAGCATCAACATCCTCTTCTAATTTTTTTATACATTCCCAACAATGCCTATTAATTAAACCACAATACTTGTAAATTAGAAAAAGCGCAGAGGGATGATAATTCAGAATATTGGGTGATATGGTGCTATATGACGCATCCATCTTAGACAGGGGGAGGATTCCTTTTGAAAGGTTGGAAATCCTCCGGTTTCCTCGTTTTACTTGTCTGAAGAAGTCTATCTTTGCGAGATTGCAAGACTGTTTTTTTGAAAGTTTGTACCAGTAAGTACGTGATTTATAGAAAAAACCGAAAAGCCTGCTGGCCTCCCGGGTCCCCAATCACACTCTATTCTCCAAATCCTTCGCTGTCTTGCTCGTTTCCACTTCCTTCTCATTTTTCAACGTCCCAAACAGCACATCGACAAAAGGCGTGGACACCCCATACCAGAAGTTTTCATTCTTAAAATGATGGAGGATGTGTGTTTTCTTGACCCATTTGCCAAATTTCGTTCGGGGCTTGATTGGACGATGTGCAATATAGTGCTTCCACTCATAGAGAAAAAGCATCGTCATCAATCCACTCGCAAAAGCTAGCGTAAGCCACCAGCTACCCACAATCATATAGAAGATAATGGCCAGCAACGATAAATTTGGCAGACTGTACCACAATGGTAAAAACAATAAATGCAAATCATTCGGATGCGTGTGATGATCATAATGCAATCTTTTTAGCATCTTTAATAGAAAAGGATTTTTCGGCGGCTTCAGATGAAAGACAAAGCGATGGGTGAGGTATTCACTAAACATGAAAACTAGCATACCCAAAGCGAATATTCCAAGCACTCCCCACGTAATCCCATTCCATAACAGCACACTAATACTCCCCAATATCAACATGACCAATACACTGATGTCTGGAAATAAAAAGAATTCCCTGTAATACCCCTTCATCTACCTTCCCCCCTTATTCAGCTTATTTTACAGCTGTTTGTTCCTTCCACATCTGTATGCTCTGCTCCATCATCCCTTGTACAACCTGTTCGGCTTTTTCACCGTCTTTTTCCAGAGCCGCTTCCATGAGTTTCCCATAATAGTTCCTCGAGGCATCCCGGTAAACAGATTCTCTAAAGTAATAGGCTGCCATTTTAATATAAAGGTGCTGGAAACTGTTTAATATCAGTAGATAGATTGGGTTCGTGGTCGCAGCAGCCAGACCTCTTTGGAGGTACCAATCATATTCCGCAAAGGCTTGGGGGTCATCTGGTACATTCTCGCTTTCTTTTAAAAGAGAGATGACTTCTAACGGTTTATGTGATACCGCCCCTTTTACATAGGATGGAGAGAGGTCCTTCCGAAGTTCCAGAAGGTGGATGATAAAGTCATTTGTGATCGCGTCTTCTTCGTTCAGAATATGGACGATCGTCATGAGGTTCCCATCCTTCCAATAGTCATTCACCATTGCCCGCTGGTTGTGCCGGATCGTCAGCCACCCATCCCGCTCCAGCCGTTGCAAGACTTCACGGATTACAGGGCGTCCCACTTCAAATTCTGCGGCCAATTCTCGTTCTGACGGAATTTGGGATCCTGGCGGGTAATCACCTTGAAGGACTTTTCGGATAAATTGTTTTTCGACATTATCTGTTGCTCGCATAGGCAGGTGCCTCCTTTTCTGCAAAAATCAAAACTGGTAATACCATATTTATGTTTGGTATTACCAGTTTATACTTATTGGATGCTATTTTCAATAATATTCTGACTTATTCGTACCACTTATGCCACATTTTCTTATTGTTTCCTCTTACAAATGTATCCACGCGGTTTGGTCCCCATGAAACGGCAGCTGGATGGGATTGCACGCCGCCTCTCGGTGCACCAAGGTTGCCCCATTGGCTCCAGCGTTGACCATTCCAATATTTTTGCCACAAGCGGTTGTCGTCCCCTTTTACAAAGACATCAATCCGGTTTGGTGCCCACGAGGCTGCAGCTGGTGCACCTTCAAATCCACCTCTTGGGGTGCCAAGGTCCTCCCAGCGACTCCAGCTTCTTCCGTCCCACCATTTATGCCACATGCGCTCGTTCATGCCGCGCACAAAGCAGTCAATTCTATTTGGTCCCCACGATACCGCACCAGGTGATCCTGTGAGTCCACCGCGTGGAGATCCAAGATTCTCCCATTGACTCCAACTTGCCCCGTCCCACCACTTATGCCACATATTATTGTCCATGCCTTGTACAAAGCAGTCTAAACGGTTGGCAGACCAGGAAGAAACGGATGGCGTACCTTTGAAACCGCCCCGCGGGGACCCAAGATCTTCCCACTGACTCCAGCGTTGGCCATCCCACCACTTATGCCACATACCATCATTGGCACCTCGGGCAAATGTATCAATCCGGTTCGGTCCCCATGATACCGCCGACGGTGAACTTCTCAAACCGCCCCGCGGCGACCCAAGATCATTCCAACGGCTCCACCTTCTGCCATTCCAAAACTTCTGCCACATCCGGTTGTCTTCCCCGCGCACAAACGTATCGAGACGGTTCGGGGACCAGGATGCAACTGCCGGGGCACCCTTCATACCAAGTAAAGGCGACCCAAGATCCTCCCACTCCCGCCAGCTGGCCCTCATTTCATTTTCATCGGTGCGATAATAAGGATATGGACGTGGTCGAGGATAATAGTATGGATAGAAATACGGCGCGGGAGCTTGGTAATATGGATAATAATAAGGATAATATGGCCGTGGTCTCGGTCTCGGATAGACAAAAATCAGCCGCTCATCAGTTGGTGTTTGACGATAAGCATATGGATTCTGCCAATAATTCTGGTTTGAATACATAAAAAAACCTCCCCTAACTAGACTTCTGCCTAATAGCCTATGCAGAAGATGGGCGGGGAGGTGCATGTTCCATGAGATTAATTGGGCGAAACAGGGAGAGGTAGGTAGATAGATAGATACATACCTATACCGGTAGGAGTACGAGCTGGGTTTACTGTCCAAACTCTAGCGTTTACTTTCCGTTAATTAAATTTATGAGCCGTTAAGAGTAAAATATTTTCCGTTAACTAAATTTACGAGCCATTAAGAGTAAAATACTTTCCATTCGACAAATAGCGCCACTCATCGACACGCCCCCCAGAACGAAAAGCAAGCAAAGGACGCCCCCCATCCCTAAAAATGAAGAGCCCTCTTCTAAAAGAGAGCTCACTTTAACACATTAACGCACAGCGGGTCAGACCCTTTTTATCTCATTAACACATTAATGCACAGCCGATCAGACCCCTACTTCCTTCACGATCTCCTCCGTAATAGGATTATCCGCCTCAAGTCCAGTTATTTCGGTGATAGCTTGCTGTAATCCTTTTTCTCGGATTAGCTGTTGGATCGTTTGGGCTTCTTCATCTTCTGGCACATCGTAAGTGATGGCGGCCGCGATCGCCTTTATCAGATTGGCTGGTGGATGACCGAATAGTTCAAGGTATTGTTTTGCCGGTCCAACTAAGCGGTCATTCCCGCCGAGCTTTCTGAGTGGAGCGCGTCCTACCCTTGTGACATCATCCGTGATATAAGGGTTTTCAAATCGGGAAAGGATCTTACCGATATATGCCTCATGCTCCTTTTTATCGAAGCCGTATTTCCCCACAAGGACCATTCCAGTTTCTTTCAAAGCGGATTCCGCTACCTTACGGACTTCCTCATTTGTCAGTGCTTCGTCTATCGTTTTGCAGCCGTTTTGGTATCCCAAATAGGCAACTGTGGCATGACCTGTGTTCACCGTGAACAACTTACGCTCAATATACGGCGCCAAGTCACGGACAAACGTGATTCCTTCAATCGCTGGTGTTTCCCCGACAAGTGCAGACTCATCCAGCACCCATTCATAATACGGTTCCACAGTGACCATCAATTTATCAGCGTTCGTTTGATTGGGAACAATTCTATCGACAGCGGCATCTGGAAACGCGAACAGCTCATCGAATACCACGATTTCTTCTGGTGCCAGTCCTTCGTAAACATGCTGTTTCAACAAGGAACTTCCGCCGATAAGATTTTCACAAGCTATGATGTTTAATGGTTCCTTGTTGGTTTCAAGACGTGTACGCAATCCACTTACAAGTGACTTCGCAATGATTGGGAGGATGGACGGACCAACCGCAGTAGTAATGATATCCGCCTCCGCAATCGCCTTTTCCAACCCGCCACTATCTTTCATACTATTGATGGCCGACACATTACGTACAACCAACTCCTGCTGCGTTTTATCCGCCAGTACCACTCGATACTCTTTTTCTTCATTAATCAAATCCACTATTTCACTGTTTACATCCACAAATGTGGTCTTATAGCCGGCCTCGTAAAGCAAAGCTCCAATAAATCCCCTGCCGATATTGCCGGCACCATAATGCAGTGCCTTCATGTTATTGGACCCCTTCAAATAATTCTAGAATCTCTTCAGCAGAAGTTGCCTTCACAATCTGTTGAACATTTTCTTCCTCGGAGCAGACAATCGCAATTTGCGAAAGAATTTCCAAGTGCTCATCACCTTTTCCTGCTATGCCGATCAATAATTTCACTTCATTGCCTGCACCAAATTCCACTCCTTCTGGAACTTGTAAAATAGCGATCCCGGATTCTTTCACTGCTTTTTTTGCATCCTCAGTACCGTGTGGGATTGCAACAAAGTTACCCATGTAAGTGGATGTCAATTCCTCCCGTTCCAACATTTTTTCAATATAGGCTGCTTCAACATACCCGCGGTCTACCAATAGTTGTCCCGTCTTCTTGATTGCTTCCTCTTTTGTTCCAACAGTCGTGTTCAATAAGATGTTTTCTTTTGCTAAGATTGGTAAAGTCATGATTCAAACACTCCTTAGTTCAGTTAATTTTTCGTTAAAATAGCGATTTAATGTGGCAGCGAGATGATTTCCGATCGCAACCCCGTCCACTGACTCAAACCGTGCAATGCTTCTGTCATCTTCAATGATGGATGCACTAATATGGCTCAGTACTTCTAATACCTCTTTTCCCGCCTCTAGGGGAGCGAGAAGAAGGAGGACCGACTCCACTTCCATTGGCTGCTGATCCATTCCTGTTGTCGGACATGGATGAGCTAGTTTAAAGATCGAAAAGGATGGATGTAAAACAGCATCACTTTTGGCGTGGAACAATGCCAGCTTGGTACCCGGAATCCCAAGTCCTCCAAGCTTTTCTCTCTCCAATAGGTCATGAAGTACCTGTTCCGCTTCGGAGAGTTGCTCCATTTGTTGCAATTTCATGCAAAGCGTCTGCAACGCATCACTAATGGACTCGTGACTTTCTCCCTTTTTAAAAATAAAGCCCTTCAATATGGTGGAGACTGCTTGAGAATAGAGTGAAACCTTTTCCAGATTATCTGCCACCGCTTCTTTTGGAAGCTCTGGATAATGAAAGGCTTCCTCCAGTTCGAGATTTCCCTTAATCTCTATCAATTTGCTTTTATGCTGCTCATAAATATACTGTTTGATTTTGTCTATTTCTTCTTCTGTTAGGATCGGATTGACGATAAAATAGTCTCTATTGAAATCAGGCAAGCGTATCGTCGAGATGACCAAATCATAGTTTGCGTGATCTAACTGATTCAACTCAAATAGAGATACATTCTGACATACTTGGATTTCTGGAATTTCTTTTTGAAGCCTTGTTGCCAACATTTTTGAGGTGCCAATGCCTGTGGAACAAACCACAAGTGCCTGTAGCGGTCTTGCTTGGTGAATGCTCAATAAGACAGATCCAAAGTGCATGACCAGAAAACCGACTTCTTCTTCTGGAATCGAGAGGTCTGGGAATGTCACCTCGACACCTTCTTTTATGATGGAAAATAATTCTGCATATTCCGTTTTGATCCGATCTAAGAGCGGGTTTGTGATTCCCATGTTTTGCTTGATGCGGAATAACGCCGGACCAAGATGGGCCACTAGCCCCTGCAATAAAGAAGGATTATCTGATAGATTTTGGTGAATCCTTTTTTCTACATAACGGATGAGGTGCTTTGCTTTTAACGCATCCTGCATTCCCGCTTCTTCTGCAAAGTATTCCTTGTCCTGCCTTAATTTTGCTCCTCTTAGGTGCATGGTGATGTAGCCAATTTCGGCGTCTGGAATCTCTGTTTGATACACTTTTTCAAGCTTCTCAATGATTTTTTTGGCGATCATGTATTCAGGAGTGCCTTCCAGTTCCGAAAGATAGCTTTGATCAATCGTAATATTCTCCCCGCGCATGATTCGCTCCATCGCCAATGCCAAATGGACAACCAGCCCCATATAAGCGCTATCTGCAATGGAGTATGGCAGCTCTTTGTTCATTTCATCCACTGTCCGCTCTACAATATGCAGATTCTTTTTCTCCACTAGACCGAGCAATCTTTCCGATATGGGATCCGATGACTGCTTACTTTTCTTTTGGATGCTCTCTCTTATAAGGCTCAGCAGTTCATATTCATCCACATTATCAGTGATTACCTTGCTCATCGCCTTACGTTTGGCATTCTCGTCGCCTTCAATCTGGACACCATATCCTCTTTTTCGGATGAGTGATAGATTGCGAAATTGGGCAAGCCGCTCCTCCACTTTATTGAGATCATTGCTCACCGTCGCGATGGTGACATTCAAATCATTAGCGAGTGCAATCAACTTGACCGGTTCGACCGATTCCAATAGTGCACATAAAATGATTGTCTGCCTTTCTTCGGCGGTGAATTGATTATGATCTACATTGAAAAGAAAGAGCTTTAAATGTTCTATATTTTCTTGTTCCCCGATTAGTTGGACACCTACACCTGATTTCTTTATTAACGACAGCTGATACTGAGCCAAGGTTCCCTCGACTTCCTTTAAATCACGGTGGATGGTTCGGGTACTAACATGGATTTCGTTCGCCAGATCACTGACTGTCAATTCTTTCTCCGTTGACAATAGAATCTCCAGGATCTGCCGCTCTCTTGCGGTAATATACATAGCGCTCACTCCAATACCTTGGATGATGACAAAATTTAATTACTATGCTTATAGTTTCATCATAAATCACCTGTTTTATTGATTCAATGAAAGGAAAATAAGGATTCGTCAGGTTCGTTGTTGACAAAAGTTAATAATGGCATCTTCCTAACATTCCTTTGCATGCAAAAAGAAGGAAAGAGTCATTGCTCTATTCCTTCTTCTTTATGATTATTTCAGTTTTTCAATAAGCTCATCATACTTAGGACTGTTTAGGAAGTTCTCAACAGATATATGAGTTGCTTCCGGATGCTTTGCTTTTGCACGATCTGTTAAATCTTTGTGCGTGATGACGATGTCTGCATCCATTGGAATATTACTGATAGAGGAGTTCGTCACATCAATCGACAATCCAGCTTTTTTTACTTTGTTTTTCATGATGGATGCACCCATGGCACTTGAACCCATTCCTGCATCACATGCAAAGATGATTTTGTTTACTTCTTTTTCTTCCACAGGTGCTTCCTCTTCTTTAGCTACAAGAGCACTCGCTCTGCTTTCTTTCCCTTTTAGTGCAGACGTCTTTTCTGTTGCTTTTGCCAAATCATCGTCTGTCGATTTAGAACCTTTTAAGATGACAGAAGCAATCAAGAAGGAAACCACCGTTGCTACAAGGACACCAGCCATGACTGCAAGGAACCCACCTCTTGGCGCCATTGCAGCGATTGCAAAAATACTACCAGGTGATGGTGCGGCAACAAGCCCTCCGTTAAACAATAGAAGCGTGAACACCCCAGCTGCTCCCCCACCGATTGCTGCCAAGATAAGGGCAGGCTTCATCAGGATATACGGGAAGTAGATTTCATGAATTCCACCAAAGAAGTGGATGATTGTTGCACCGGAAGCGGATTGTTTGGCCATTCCTTTTCCAAAAATGACAAATGCCAACAAGATCCCAAGACCCGGTCCAGGGTTAGCTTCCAGAAGGAACAAGATAGACATTCCTTCACGTGCCGCCTGCTCAATTCCAATCGGACCTAAGATTCCATGGTTGATCGCATTATTTAAGAATAATACTTTTGCAGGCTCGATGATGATACTTGCAAGCGGAAGCAGGTTCGCCTGTACTAGCGTTTCTACGCCTGCAGCAAGTGTCTTGTTCAATGTTAAAACAATTGGACCGATCCCTTTAAATCCAATGATCGTAAGGATACCGGCAATAATCCCAGCAGAAAAGTTGTTCACAAGCATTTCAAAGCCTTGTCTTACTTTTCCATCAATCGCTTGGTCAAATTTCTTGATGGCATATCCACCAAGTGGACCCATTACCATCGCACCAAGGAACATCGGAATATCCGCTCCCACGATAACCCCCATGGTTGCTGTTGCCCCGACAACCCCACCTCGGAGGTCATAAACAAGGCGCCCCCCAGTAAATCCAATCAAGATTGGCAATAGAAATGTAATCATTGGACCGACAAGTGTCGCTAGTTCCTCATTTGGCCACCAGCCAGTAGGTATAAATAATGCCGTGATAAGTCCCCATGCGATGAATGCCCCAATGTTTGGCATGATCATTCCACTAAGATGACTACCAAAACGCTGTATTTTCACTTTGAAATTAGAAGATGATTTTGTCTCAGAGCTCATTTTTCTGCCCCCTTATCATATAATTCTTGCTTACCCTTATGATAAAGCGGTTTCACCCAACAATCCATTGTTACTAAAGACCCATTTGGCACATGTATTGTTGACATAATTAAAATAAGCAAAAATAAAGAGGGGTCTGACCCCTCTTTAACGCATTAACGTAGAGCGGGTCAGACCCCTTTTACCTCATTAACACATTAACGCACAGCGGGTCAGACCCCTTAAATTAAATTCAATTCATCACCCATTTATCCTTCAAAAACATAATTCTCGCGATGATAAAGGCGATAATGATGCAGAGCAGGTTGCTTCCGATCATGATGGCGAGGTGTTGGTAGTTGATGATCCCGAAGCTTAGTTCTTTTAGTACGGTGAAGATGTTCATGATCGGAATGGCAAAGTGTTCGAATGATAACTCGTTGATACCAATACCAGAGATAATCATGATCGGGAATACGGCAACCATCATGATTGGTGTACTATAGCTTTGTGATTCCTTGACGGTCTTGCCCATGATGCTTGTGATCATTTGCAATGTCGCAATGAACATGGCATACACAACAGAGACAAGGATGGCAAATCCAACAACCAGGTAGACGTTCTCACCGAATGAGATGGCATTTTTCATATTCTCTGTCAAAAAGTTAATCTCCAATGCCACCACAATCAACGTGACAATTCCAGTCAGAGCGCCAATAGTGGAAATGGTCAGCCACTTGGCAAACAACAAAGTCATGCGGTTGACTGGTGTCATCAGCAACGCTTCCATCGTTTTCTTCTCTTTTTCCCCTGCAAATAAATCAGACGCAGCTGGTCCAGCTCCAATTCCGATCGCCAATGCCAGGATCAACGGAACGAGCATCGCTACCATGTTAATTCCGGCTGTTTCTTCTGTCAGTTCCTTTTGCTCAATCACAAATGGCTGAACCAGTTCCTGAGGCGTTCCTTGGGCTTCCAAACGATCGGCAATGACCATTTTTTCATAGGCACCCAGGGCATTTGTCACCTGCCCCATCAGTATGGAAGAATTTTGACTAAAAGAGTTTCCTACAAGGGTCACACTTGCTGCTTCCCCGTTTTCCACTTTCCCCAAAAATCCACTTTCCATGATCAATGCAGCCTGCGCTTCTCCTTCTTCCAACACAGCTTCCGGATCTGCGACTTTCACAAACTCAATATTTTCCACTCCTGCAAACAACACCTCTTCCTGTGTCCCAAATGATTCATTTACTGCTAGGGTGAAAGTCTCCCCTTCCCCATCGGACAGCATACTTTCATAGAACAATACAAGCCCTGTCATCATCACGATTGGCAATAACACCGTTAAAAGCAGGGTCCGTTTGTCACGGAACGAATCCTTCATCTCTTTAAAATAAATTTTACGAAGCATAGTGCTCATTCCCCCTTACAAGTTTGCTCATGAAAATGTAATTAAGATCTCTAGAACCTTCTGATTTATATAATTCTTCCAATGAACCATGATGGACAAGCTCCCCTTTATGCATCATCGCGACGGAATCACACAGCATGCTGACTTCTTCCATAATGTGACTGGAGAAGATGATCGTTTTCCCATCCCGCTTCAGCTGATGGACCAATTGGCGGAAAACGTTCGATGAAGTAATGTCCAAACCAGTTGTCGGCTCATCGAATAGGATGATGTCCGGGTTGTGAATCAGCGTGCGGGCGATCGCCACTTTTTGACGCATCCCTTTGGAAAATCCTCCGACCTTACGATTCAAGTAATCTCTCATACCAAACATTTTTGCTAACTCTTCAATTCTCACCTTTGTCTCATGCTTGCTCAAGCCGTAGAGGGCAGCAAAATATTCTAAGTTCTCGCGAGCAGTCAGGCGATCATACAAACCGGTTTCTCCGCCGAAGAGCACCCCGATTTTTCTTTTGATGGCATCTGGGTTCTTCACCGTATCGAACCCCGCAACTTGTATAGCACCATCTGTTGGGGTTAAAAGCGTGGCAATCGAGCGTAACAGCGTCGTCTTTCCTGCTCCGTTTTCCCCAAGCAGGCCAACCACCTGCCCCTTATTTACCGTAAATGTCACATGCTTAAGTGCTGTTACAAATACCTTTTTATCCTGGAACTTCTTTGTCACTTGATTGATTTCAATCATGTTTCTTTCACCTCGTCTGTTTGATTTCTTGAATTTATCATACAAACATTTTTCAAGTGAATCTGTAGTTATGTCGCGAATATTCCGTTTGATGTCGCGAAAATGACTATTCCATCCTTTTTAATGGTAAAATAAAGGCAAATACCCTTGAAATGGGATTCATTAATCAACAAGGTGAGGCGAAAACAATGAGGGTTGGTCTTGTAGATGACAGATACATAGATTTGGATAAATTAAATGGCATCGTGGCAGGCCTACCGAATGTGGAGATTGTCTTCTCCACCCAATCTGCCGAGGAAGCTTATGAACATATAAAAAAGGAAGAGGTCGACCTGCTTATTGCAGACATTGAAATGCCGAACCTCTCTGGTTACGAGCTCGCTGACATCATCCACTCGCATGCATTGGATATCGCCGTCATCTTCGTAACCGGAACAAGCGGCTATGCCGTCCATGCCTTTGAGCTGAATGTGCACGACTACATCATGAAGCCATATCCAAAGGACAGGCTTGTGAAAAGCATTGAAAGATTGCTTGAGAAGAACAAATCTGCCGAAATTGCCGGCCGTCTTTACCTTAAGCAAAAGAACGACATCCATATTGTCCAGAAGAAGGATATCGTTTTTATTGAACGATCCGGTCGCTCCACCACCATCTATACAAAAAGCGGCCCGATTAAAACCTATCAAACACTGAACGAGCTGGAAGGGGAACTGCGCGAGCGAGACTTCCTTCGTTCCCACCGCTCCTTCATCATCAACATACACCATGTGAAAAACTTCTCCCTCTATGCGAAGAACTCTTATATCGTCACGTTTGAAGGCATGGAAGAACAGGCGATGATCACAAAGGACAAGGTGGACTTTCTGCAAGAGAACTACTTTTAAAAGGATTGATTAGCGTTGAACACTTCCTCCATATACTGGCGGGCGCTCGGGGCGCTCCTTTTTTTACATTTGCATGCAACCATCGGTGAATGGGTGCCGTTCTATGGAAGCCTATTGGTCGCAGGTGCCCTTACCTTTTATTTTTATAGGAAAATAATAGTGGAAATCGATAGTTTAGGCTGGAAGATCAACAGTGTGCTGGCAGTTGTGCAAGTGTTGCTGGTCTTGGTCACGCTAAGTTGGTCGCATGAGATTTGGCTTTCCATGGTGATCATGGGCGTATTTATCGCCATTGAATATGCACGCCTGGGGATAGGACGCCAACTTACCAAACTAAAAAGGAACCTTGCCCAGCATGAAGAGCAACGCGAGCACATCAATGAAACGTTCCGCATCGTCCGGAGTGAACGGCATGATTTCCTTAAGCATGTGTCAGCTGTCCACTTCATGCTGGAGGGCGGTAAGCCGGAAGAAGCGAAACGCTACTTGGACGATTTGGTGGAAAACTATGAGGAGACAAACCACTCCATCAAGGGGGAGCGCGGGGTGGTCGCGGGGGTGCTTCATCAGATGTATCGCCGAGGCAAAGCTTCCGGTATCAGTGTCGTGTATGATCTGGATTTGCCGCTTTCTACATTGCCAATTGGCGACCAGAAGATGGTCGGGCTGCTTGGAAACCTGTTAGGCAACGCATTGGAAGCATGTGAAGAATGGCAACAAGAGCATACTGGTCAGGCCTTAGTCACGTTGCAATTCTACAAACGCAGCGGACTTTATATGCTGATCTGCAAAAATAACTCGTTGCCTATACCTGCGGAAGTACTAGATGAGCTGTTCCATTCCTATGGACATACCACAAAGGGTGGTAAACACGAGGGCTTGGGGACAAAAATGATGTTGGATATCGTCAAGGAGCATCAGGGCTTCCTGGATTTTGTCCATAAGGACGAGGAGTTTACCTTGAAGATCAAGGTGCCGGCGATAAGGTAGGCATCCACAAAAAAGGGATACTCAAACAAATGTTAAGTGGTTCCGTTAAGGAAGAGAAAACCTTACTTCACACCCAAGTTAGCAGAAATAGTAGTGTAAATATAATTGTCTTTAATAGTGAAAAAACCAGAACCTAGTGGGTCTGGTTTTTTTCATGTTTATATTATCTTCTTATTCCGTTAAAACTCCTAAATCGTAGAAGATCACTTTGTTATGGGGTGCGGTAGAGATCATCAACATAATTATACCTTCCGATAACATCGAATGTTTTCTCATCCTCATTAAATTCAAGTACAATCACTTCCCCTCTCATACCAGAGGTAATATTTGTATCCACAATCGCTATTTTATTCTCTCCTAGTTGTACAACTGTTTCACCATTATATACCTCTAATGAAGAAGGAAAATGCATTGGATTTGAATGAAAGGATGGAACTGGCTTGAACGCAATAATTATTAAGCTAATAAGGATTCCTATCAAAATAATTTTATTTGTTTTGTCAGACATAAAAATCCTCCACAAATTTGAATTTATTTCTAATTACTTTCCAACCAATGAAAGAGTGTTCAGCTATTAAATAATCGCTCCTAGATTGTTGAAAAAACTCTTATAAAGTATCAGTCACTCTTTAGACTTTCCGTCTAATGACCAATTACCTCCTACTACTCCAGCAGAAGGCTTTATTCCGTAAGGAGTCGAATAACCACCTACAATCTGACCTTCTACTACATAAACATAAGTAGAAACTTTCCCTTTCGATTTTACACCATCGCAACATTCCCAATTATCTAGCGGATGATTATTGACGATGAATTTCTCCACTTCAACGATTTTATTATAATAAGGCTCAGGATTGTTTCCAGGCAAACTCCAATGAATATGATATGGGATACTATCCACTTTATACTTTGTGATTTTGTAACTTTCTAATTGCCCTTCGTAAGTAAGTACATTGTACCCCTGTAGTTCCAGGTATTCTTTTGCAAAAGCAGCAGTTTCTGATAACTCCTTCTCCTGACAACCAACTAGGACTAAAAATAGTGCAATAAGCATTAAATTTATTTTTATAGTATTCAATTAGTGCCCCCCATTAATAAAGATGGCGAAACGATCCTGCCCGTTACTAGAAGAAGAAAAAAGCGACGCCGTTTATTGAAGAATCGCATCCGGTAGCTTAATAAGAATTTCTTTAATTGCTCATTCTAAGAGAAACTTGGAATGGAGGATTTTTATGAAAAAAAGCCTTTTAATATTGATTGCCTGCTTAACCCTTTTCTGTTATTCACCCGTTAAAGCTGAAACTGTAACTAAAAATGATGTACAGTTGCGTGATGACTTGATTTTCATTATGCTTTATCCCTCAATTCAACAGGAATTGAAGAAGCAATATGGCGAAATTAAACAAAATATGTGTGGTAAAATAACACAAATTAAGCAGCAGCCAATAGGCAGTTACTTATTTAATGTCACCGTGCAGGTAACTACATTTGAAGGTGCTCACAGTCCCCCACATGATTTAGTAACGATTACTTTTAGTAATGAAAAAACCATAGAGTGGCAGGCTATTGATTTCAAAAGAAGAAGGTTAAAGCCTAACGAAATAACTAAATGTAGGCATCCTTTGTAAAAAGGGTGCTTTTTTTCTTCGGACCTTCTTCAATTTCTTTTCCATTCTATCAAGTTATTTTTTCGCTTCTTATAAGAACGTAATAATGAAACCGATAAAGTGATAATTAAAACTATAAATGCAAGTGAAAATAATTGAATGAGTACAAGATTGATACTGCTCAACATATTTCCCCCTTAATAAAAAATTTCACTCAACAACCGGTCCCTCCAATAAAATATCCATTATTTACAATAATAGCATAAATTTCCTTCTGTGAGGGTTCTAATGGTAGTTACTGAGTGAAACAGGATATATATTATGAAGTCTTTTAGTATCCTAAATTAGGAACATGCTTTTTCGCTTTACATAATTATTGTACGCTTGCTGTTTAGGATGCTATTTTTTCGTACTAATTCAGTGAAAAACGAGTATCAACATTGATGTAACAATAATAAAAGCAGGTCAAATTCAAAGGTGAATTAGCCTGCTATTTTTGATGCTATTTGTTATTTCCCCTCCCAAAACGGAACCCTCTGTTCTGGTATGCTTTCTATTACGAACTCATATCCCTTCCTCCACTGCCTCTTGCAACATTTCCACCACAAGGCCGCGAAGGGTTTTCTTAAAAACGGTCTGGTCCTCGGCCGGGGTGAGTGGTACGAGGCTGATGCTTCTGCCGTCAAGTTCATCTACTTCCATCCCGCCATGCTTTTCGGGATAAAGGACGAGTACTTGATGAACAGGTCGATACTTCTGCCAACGTTTCTTTCCGTAAATATAAGGGGACCTTACATTATCGGCATAGCTTGTCAACTGGCGCATGGAGTCTGTGAGGGCATACTTTTTACGATATTTCATATCAAGCATGATGGTGCCCACGAAGATATCCCGTAAGAAGAGATCTATCCTCACATCCGGGTTGTTATTCGTTCCGGTCGTGTAGATTGGCACCCCGAACTTTTCCGTTGCTTCTGGATTGCCCGGAATCGTCCCGTCATAGGTTATATGCACGCGCGTTTCACCAAAGGAAAACATAATCATGTTATCCTTTGCAACTGGCTGAACAGAGATGCCATCATCATGGACGTCACGCCTACTGTTCGGCCAAGTCCCCCGGACAAGCCTGTCGCCAACCCACTCACCGCGACCATTTATTCCCCAATCATGAACTAGTCTATCCCCAAGCCTCATGGGGCGAGCCGTACTGACCACTCCACCGTCATCATCCGGACCTGGCCTCCTAGTAAACTTGGAAAACTCACGGTACTGCTGGAACTCTTCCACCACTCCAACCACCTGCAGCCACCCCCAGATCTCATACAGCTGATCTGTCCGCTTCCACTGATGGCCGAGCCCTGTATGTACAGGCAGCTCATCTCCGTATAGGGCCTGGTCAATCTGATAGAGCTTGCGGTATCGCACATCCACAAACATCACTTCTGGAACCAATTGGGCTTTCCTATAGGAAACTTCCTGATACCAATGACTTGATTTCACTTGGCTCAGAGCACCATTCATACGCATCGCCTTACCGCGATATTCTTTCAACTCTTCCACCAATCGCCTTTTGCGCTCTAATGGGAGGGAGATAGTGAACGAGTAATCCTTATTGCTTTTTAAGGTCAAGCCTTTAATGGTTCTGTCCATCGTTTCCACGAATTCATGTAAAAGGCGTATCCATTTTTCCAATATTGCCTTCAGCATGCGGTTTTCCGGTAGGTCATAATCCATCCGTTTTTGTACGGATTTAACTAGATTCGAGGTATCTGGGCGTTTGAGTCGGTGCTGGATGGACACAACATCCACATGGGCAGACTTTTCAGCCGATTGCATATGATATTCCTTTTTAACAGACGACCTTACTTTCTGGGCGAGGTCGGACACGATGGCGTAAATATCGGCAAAATAATGTTGTAAAACTTGAAACTGGCGGAAAAGTACCGGATTGACCCGCAAAGCTTCCAAGCTTTTGGGACTGTGCTGTTTGCGGATGACATCAAGTGCCACCCCCTTCAACTTTGACTCTACCTCAGATCGCATCGTTTTCAATTGGTCCTCGAACAGCCGATTGGAAATGACCTTCACCAGTGTGTAAAAGGTCCTTCCATCAGACGTTTCGACCCGCAAGCTATAGAGCCCCGGTATATATGGATAATAATTATCTGAAGTCGAGTGCCTGTAAAGCGTCACATGTCCATTGCAGCCAAGATAATTCTCTTCATTTTCATGGTCTACAAGCAACCGTCCATCAGCCAGTCCATCAAATCCATCCATATAACATCTGGCATCCTCATCTTCACAACGGAACCTTAGCTCGAGATTGACGTTCTCCCTAAGCACCGTATAGGTATGCATTGTCTCATCCCAGTCGGATAGATGCTCCACAAAGCTTGAGACCTCCGTTTCCTCCCGTGTTCCATTCTGAAAAATATGCGTGAACACAACCGAGAAAGGCTGTGTGCTACATGGAGTATCCATTATATTTCAGCTCTTTCGCTTTTTGTTTTACCACATTACGGCTCTCTTTGAATCCTGACACTTGGGCGTAACGGTCAAACAGTCTGTTCAATTGACCGCCTTCCACCTGATCTTTTTCCCGATTATAGCGCCCAAGCAGATCGCGAAGCTGGTCCTCAGAGCCTCTCACTTTTGTTAGAATGCGCTGGACCACTTGCAGGTCAAAGGCATCTTCTCGTAATATCAAATTTTGCACCGGCAGATTGCCCAAGTATTGATCTATCTGCTTCACGATTCGAGGCCCTACTCCCACTTGCCTGTTTACCTCTTGCATGAACTGATGGATTTCCCATAATAGCGCTAGCTCATCGTCATGAAGGTTCAACCCACGGTTTTTATACCGGAACGATTCAAATGTATCAAAATCGATTTCATCCGCTCGTGCCACCATTCCTTTTTTCTTTTCGGGAAGCTGCTTCATCTTGGTGAACGGCATCACATCAAGTGTCAACACATTGGCCCTGTCCAACACTTTATCGGAAAAATGATAGGTCGACTCATCCATATTAACCGTCCCGACAAACAAGACATTCTCGCGGATGACGATGGTTGGCGGATACTGTGCGGAGTTGTACAGCCTGCTCTCTAAATCGTCATTATACAATCTCAACACCCGTTTTCCATGATCCATCTCCAAGATCGATAAGAACTGGGAAAAATAATGCTCCACCCGCGCCAAATTCATTTCATCAAAACAAATGATATACAGTCTATCCTTATCATCCTCTGCTTTACGGAGTGCATTGATCAGACCAGAATCCCCAGGACGGTACACCATATTCAATGTATCCGCGTACCCAATCAGATCCGAATCCGACGTCCAAGACGGACTCACTGGGATGACTGTGAGCTGCTCCCCTTTTAACCCAAGCGATTGGCTGTAAAGCTCCACTAGCTTCGTTTTTCCTGTCCCGCTCATGCCTGATAAAATTACAAGTGATGACGACTTCATGGAAGTGTGGAAATTGATCAGGTTCTCTTTTCGATAAATAAGGCCGGCATCCTGGGTGTGGCTGTACAAAAGCTCCAGGAACTCCTGCTCTTTGTCGTTCACTTCCGGTACGAGGGAAAATCCTGATAGATCCATTCCTGACGGCTTTTCCAAAACCGACACCGCCACCTCGTGCTTGCTTTCTTGTTGAGGAGTACTGGTACTGCCGGTTTCTCCATTACGACCAGCTTCTTCTGCAGGTTTTTGACTTTCCTTAAGTCCGATTGGCACCGTGACCGGCACTTCCCCCTCTAATATTTCCATTAATTTTTGATAGCTCCCAAGTGGCATAAATGCGACATTCGGACTTTCATCCGTCAGATAGCACTCATCCAGCCACTCCTCTTCAAGTGCGATTCGCTTCAGTTCATCACGAAGTTCCAGATTAAAGCCGCCATGGGCATACTGGTGATTTTCGAACATCCCAAATAAAAAGAAACGTTCTTCCTCTTCTGTTTCCTCTCTCCACAGGACGATTGGCGGCGTGTCGTTTTCTTCGTGGGAAACCTCCTCTATCCGGCCGACAAATTTCTTCCCAGCCAGTCGCGACATGAACTCCTCCTGACTCAACCCATTTACCTGTTCACTGAAAATGGGAACCGGGATCAGCTTCAGGTCCTTTTCATAGCTCGGAAGCTTTGGCAACACGCGCACCTGAAACATGTTGTATACCTCTTCATGGTTATAGCGAATTCGTTTTTCCACCTTAAAAATCAACAGGCGGTCTGCAAGCCATTCGCGCAGTTTTTCTTTCCGGATAAATTCCGGCTGCTGGTAATCATCTTCAAATCCCCATTTTTCCAAATCCGAGTAAAATCCGGTCACAGCCTTTACATTCGGAAAACTATCGGCAGGCTGTGAAATGATGCGTACAAAAAATTGAAGACTATCCTGTTTGTTTATCAATATGGAGTCCCGGTAAATCAGCTCGCTCTGGTCCACATCTGCCAGCACTCCAACTAAATCGTTCTCCCAAACTTTGTTCATCTATGTCTCAACCTTTCTCGATATAACGTTTCATTGTAGGAAAATCAGTAAATTCCTTGACGCTTTTTTGGGTCTTACGCTTGATCTTACGTCTCATTTGTGGCGGGACGAGGTAGGTCATCATCCATATTTCATCGCATTTTTCCAGGAGGTCCGACTCCAGCGCTTCTGGAATATCTTTCAGTTCCAGTATCTGAATGGTATGTTTTGCTGAATTTTCTGTTAATTTGTTTTTGGGATCTCCTACGAGCAAGACTTGTTTTTTATCTGTTAAACCTGATTGCTCTGGTGGTTTTTCGTCCAATTTGGCTACTGCCACTTCCTGCTGGTTCTTGAGCAGCATGGCATTGAGATGCGAATTCTCTGCCTTTAGCTTGGCTATTTCTGCTTTAAGGCGTCTATTTTCTTCATACGTCTCTCGGTTCTGCTCCACCGTTTCCCTATGGTGGGACCTTGCCACACCGAGCTCTTGTTGCAACTTCTGCTTATCACCCAGCATCAATTGCTTCTCTTCCTTCAATTGCTGCTTCAGCTGAGAATACTGCTTTTCCCACTCATTGATTTTGGCTCGAAGATCTTTGTTCTTCTCTTCGGATTTGCTCCATTTCTTTTCCCAATCGGAAGCCTGTACCTTTACTTTCTTATCTTCAGGCTTTTCTTCTACCCTTTTATTCCCTCTAGGGATCAAACTGCTTAAGTCATCTACCTTATATTTTTTTAGCAACGCTTTCTCTAATTCACCGGCAAGCTTCTCAAGCTCTTCGTCCTCGCTTGCATACAGTCCCCCAAGGATAAGATGCAGCTCTTTTCCCTCTTCATAAAGCTCCATCAAGCTTGAAAGTGTCATTTCCTCCTCTTGATCCGTTTCGTCCGCCTCTTCATCTGTTATGGTGTAATAGGCCTTGATCATCTTCAGGTTTCTGGGCTTCAATGCCTCTGCAATGACCAACGCCCTCGCCTGCTTGATGTTTTCCTGATTGATGTAGCGGAACCCTTTCACCTGGATGGACCAAAGCTCCACCAATTCCACCAGCTTCATATCCGGAATCGTACTGAATACCTTTTTCCATGTTTCCCTGCTCAATGTAATGACCCCCTCTTATTTGTTGTTCTTCTCACATTTTCTCTGGTACTCTATTAGGTAAGTATACTTTTCATTCTACAGGAACAAACCCTTTTTTGTAAGGTTATGAAAATTTAAACATAGAACTATATTCCTAGAGAGGAGTAAGCCTATGAGTCTTTCTCAAAAAATAAAGGAAATCCCCCACACACCAGGGGTCTATCTGATGAAAGACTCCGCCGGCCAAGTCATTTACGTCGGGAAATCCAAGCAGCTTCGAAAGCGCGTACAATCATATTTCAGAAGCTCGTCCACACACACATCCAAAGTCCGAAAGCTTGTCAAACATATACGGGATGTGGAGATTATGGAGACCGATACCGAATTTGAAGCCTTTATGCTAGAATGGCAGCTCATCCAAAAGATCCGCCCTCAATACAACCGCCAAATGAAAACACCGGAAGCTTTCCTTTACCTGACTGTCCGTAAAATCGGCAAACTCTACCGCATCCGCATGTCCACTCAACCCTTAAGGGGGGACGATGGCTGGAGCTTTGGACCATATACCAATAAAAAAACGGTCAGCCGAGCCATCCGGGGACTAAAGGATGTCTACCGCCTGCAATGTTCAAACCCTGCAATCAATGGCTCCCCATGCCTGAACTATTCCCTAGGTTTATGCCGCGGCATATGCCTGGGCGGCAAGGCAGTCGGAGAATATAACGAAATAGTGGAACAGTTGGCTTCCTTGCTTAATGGGGAGGATTCGAGCCTCCTTGAAGATATGCAAGGTCAAATGACAGAACTTGCAGAAGAACTCGCTTTTGAACGTGCCGCCCAATATCGCAATTACATCCAATCCTTACAATCTTTATTGCAAAAAGAGGAAGTGATGGATTTCACCGAAGGCAACCATGTCATGGTGGTTGCCGAACAACTGCAAGAAGAAAAAGTGAAATTGTTCTTAATCAGGAGGACAGATGTACTGTTTAGTGAGGTGTTTGAAGTTGGCAGTTCTGAATCGGAAGATATGCTTGCAAAGATAAAATCACAGGTATGGAGCTGGTTGAATGGAGTCGTTTCAGAAGCCGGAGCACAAGTTCAGCAAGTTAGCCGCTATGAAATTGATAAAGCGCAGATCATCTATAGTTATCTGCGGAGCGGCAAGTGCCGGTATGCGATGATATCTAGTAATGAATTGGATGGCTTGGAAAGAATGCTAGAGAGATTAATAGAGTAGCTTTTCTATATTTATATGAAGCTGGGACAACATTTGTGAACCGCTTTAATTTGGACTACTCTATCATTCGCCAAATCAAAAAGCAAACTCATACACTAAAAACCGTTCATTTATGTTCTTCTCATATTCATCCAAATGAACCTCCAATTTGAGACGGAACATCGAATGATTCTCCAGGTAAAAGACATATTCCGGGGCAGGATAATAGAGCATGATTTCCACGTTGCGGTATGAACGCTCCACAGATAGAAGAATATTGTTCACGACTGTCCTGAATATATCGATGGTGAACGGATTGAAGAAATAGAAACGGTTGGCAGTGGGAGGCACTTCATACTCCTCTGCCAAGGTTTGGGCGAATTCGATATTCTGTAGGTGTTTCCCTTTATATGCCTTTATGTTTTGGAGGCAATCCTTGTAGAAAGCTTCATTCATCTCGATTCCCGTCACCCTAGCCCCGAAGCGATGGGCCAGATAGAAATTCAGCCGCCCTTTCCCGCAACCATAGTCCACCACATGATCCCGAGGCTTGATTTCATAGTTTTCAAAAAGCCGCTCAAGTGCCTCATAGGGGGTCGGCTCATAGCGGTGGTAGGTCAAAGAGCGATGAATCCCCATCTGGATGTCGGAGGTTTTGATGTTAAGTTGGTGGTCGTAGTTGGATGGTGTGTTTGACATGGCTAGGCCCCTTTTACTTAGGCTCTTTTCTCAAAGATTGTTGCTACTTACTTGTAAAAAGTCGGCAATTGGACTTTTCACTGCTTTCATACTCTATAAGGTGCAAGTAGCTTTTTAAGTACGGCAGGAAAAGAGCACGACAGCAAGCAATATTACGGCTGATTTAGGAATTAATAATAGCAACAAAGCTTACGAAAACAGTCTTTTACTTACACTCAATCTAGCAGAGCTCAGCTTCCAAGTAAAGAAGCATGCAAAAGCCGAAACTGCTCTGCATGCTTCAAGATCTTCACACACGGTCACCATTGTGCTTCTTAAACGATGTTCTCCTCTATGTCTTACCGAAATCCTACATCAAAGCTTATCTCTTCTACCTGTTCCTCATCTGTTTCCGAACTAGCTTTAAAATGGATGGTTGCTTTTGTTTTATCTTCCATAACTCTTACATATACAGGTACCTCTACTGTTTCCCCCGCTTCTACCTCTATCAGGTTATTTACCAGCGCTATTTCCAAATCATTGTCAGTGTTCGCTTCGAGTCGGAATATATCTGTAGCTTCTCCCTCATTCGTAAGTTTTACATAATGGGTCGCTATACTAGATTTCTTGGGAGTCAGCCATTCTCCTTTTTCCAACGATAACCCTCTTTTATATGGTCCTGAGCCTTTTAAGTTACGAACAGCTACTCGATAGGAGAGGACACCATCTTCGGCGGTTTTCTTCTCTAAAATGTAAAAATGGAGATGGTTATGCGGGTCGACATATTCATTCACTACCCCCTCTGCAGTCCCGGCTTTGAAAAGAGCATCCGCTAGCTGCTGGTAGTCACCTGGGGAAATCTTAACTTCTTCTCCACTTGCTCTTACATAGTCCACTTCATCAATATCTTCCGGGTGGGCATCAATGACCCATATATTGGGCCAATATTCTTCCTGTTTCGTTTTGGCTAAAAGTACACCTGCATCCATCTGAAAGGAATCAAACCCTATCCTATCGACTACTTCCACTGTGTAATGATTGTACCATGCCGGTCCGCTTTGCATGTCAGCCCGGTGGTCATCCTTCAGGTGATTAAGTGGTGTCATATCCATCATTCCTATTTTCAACCCGTAGATTCCTTCTCTGTTGTATTGGGGACCTGTAGGAACAGAACGAGTAAGTACATCAACAATGACAGGGCCACTTTCTATTAGATCTTTACTATAAATCGAGACGTATTGATCTTCCTCTAGAAAACCTTGTTTTATTTTGTTCCTTAACATGTGGTGTGAAGGGGAGGAGGACCCAAGTGTAGCAGGAATGTGCCATCTGGCCTGTTGTCCTCCAGGTCCATTGAAAGTCCCTCTGCTCATCAATTCCCATGGCCCAGAATAACTTCTTGAAACCTGTTCTTCATATGGATTATTGTAGTTATCTGCCAAATCCATGATATGGGCAAATTCATGGGCGAAAGTAGCCAGCCCACTCGCTTCCGCTTGTATAGATATTTTCTGATGCGTATATGCTTTATCCCAGATGCTAGCTGCCGCTCGATAAGAAGTCCAGGGGACGTATCTTGAAATGGCCCAATATGGTACATCTTCAAGCTCAGCAGGTGGCCCCAACTCGTCCGGAATGTCTTCAGGATCGGCAAATCTCTTTTGCCCAAACTCCTCCCAAATTCCTGATTCACTATAACCAGCATAGACAATAAAGGTAAAATCAAATTCTTCACCTGACTTATCCAAATCAGACCTTGCTGCGGCCATAGCATCATCCATAAGCTCTCTTGGTTGATACCCTTCAGGCATTGCTTCTAATTGGTCGAATTCATTAAACCCGTACTGAAATTCATTATAGTCCAGCCTGTACACGCCAAAAGCTTCTAAATCAACAGACCATTTTCCAAACGAGTTCTCTCTCCAGTACTCATTTAATGTTCTATAATTATTCAGCTCCTGCGGTTTATTCAAAAAATCAACCCACCACTCTGGCAAGTCTTCTCTTTTTATGCCACCTACGCCTACAGGATTCCCAGCAAAATCCGATGCTTCCTGTTGGGTCAAAATGAATTCTCTGTCAGGAAAATCAACAAGAATCAAAGCTCCCTTCAATTCTCGTTCCGGTTTTACCTCATCCATCTCGTTCCAATTGACATTGGGAATGGCACGGTAGTCCTCCCAAGTCATGTCCTTTGGAAGAACCCAAGAGCTTTGGTCTGGATATGGAAAATCAGACAGTACTTCCGAATTCACTTTACTGGAAAAATCCATACTGAAATAAATGATTGAACCTACTAAAATGAATAAAACAATGAAAAAACTACCCTTTTTAAACATCTTATCCCCCTGATATAGTTTTTTCTAATAATACCAATTTTTCACAAAAGTAGTAAAGGTTTTTCGGAATTATCTGCCATTTTATTGTATCCCCCAAGTCCTCTTTAAACAAAAAAATCCGCCCCCACCATCAAAGGTGGAAGCAGATTTTCTCTCAACTATTTAATTATTCCCTACCAACTTCGGCTTTACCTCTCGCTTAGCGGTTCCCGTGAGCTCACCCATTGGCTCAGGCTCCACTTC
Organism: Sutcliffiella horikoshii; assembly: GCF_021991925.1. Classification (GTDB taxonomy): domain Bacteria; phylum Bacillota; class Bacilli; order Bacillales; family Bacillaceae_I; genus Sutcliffiella_A; species Sutcliffiella_A horikoshii_F. Next base: position 68,813 of record NZ_RXZI01000011.1, read on the forward strand.
TGCCACAGGATCTTCCGCTTGCGTAGCCCTCTTGATAAAGAAAGCCAATATTAGCGCAACCAGAGCAATGAACGTGGAAACGAAAAAGGCAAAGTTGATTCCTTCTAGCATCCCTTGCATCATTACTTGTTGCTGCACACCCGCAACGGCCTCAGTGGATGGGTTCGCACCCAAAGCAGCCATCGCATCTCCTGAAAGTTTGCGACCAACGCTTTCCGCCCGTGTAGACATCAATGTTACAAGCAATGCTGTTCCAATCGCACCGGATACCTGTTGCAAGGTGTTATTCATCGCGGTACCGTGCGGATAGAATCTCGTTGGTAATTGATTTAAGCCGTTTGTGGAAACAGGCATGAACACCATGGACATCCCGAACATCCGGACTGTATATAAGATCAGCAATTGGGTGTAGGTGGTTTCAAATGTTAATTGGCTGAAAAAGTACGTGGTGACAACCGTAATCGTCAAACCTGTAATCGCGAGAGCGCGACCCCCGTACTTATCAAACAACTTTCCTGTGATCGGCGACATCAACGCCATCACAATCGCCCCTGGCAACATCAACAGTCCTGCATCCAATGGTGAAATTCCACGGATGGTCTGCACGTAAATCGGCAACAAAATCATCCCAGAGAACATCGCCATCGTAATGACCATGGAAATCGCAGATGATAAAGCGAACATCGGATAGCGATAGATCCGGAAGTTTAACATCGGCTTTTCTTTTCCAAGCTGTCGGAAAATGAACCATACTAACGACAACGTACCAACTGCAATCGTCCCGTAAACGAGCGGACTGTCCCATCCTTTGGAACCGGCAGAACTGAATCCATACAATAATCCACCGAAACCGACACTCGATAAGACAACCGAAACTTGGTCCAATCGGATATCCTGCTTTTCTTTTCTATCCTTTAATAGGAATACACCTAAAAGCAAGACGGCAATCGCAATTGGAGAGACGAAATGGAAAAGCATTCTCCAATCATAATGTTCAATCAACCAACCGGAAAGCGTCGGCCCGATTGCAGGTGCCCCCATCATGATTAGTCCGAACACTCCCATGGCTGTCCCGCGCTTTTCAATCGGGAAACTGACGAGCATCACATTCATCAATAAAGGCATTAATATTGCCGACCCGGATGCCTGCATCATTCTTCCTGCCAAAAGAACACCAAATACCGGTGCAAAACCGGCCATCACCGTTCCTACTGCAAAGAGACCCATTGCCACGATAAACAATTTCCGCACCGAATACTTTTGGATGAGGAAGGCCGTGGTAGGGATCAAAACACCGTTGACCAACATGAAGCCGGTTGTCAGCCACTGTACCGTCGAAGGACCTACTTGAAGCTCTGTCATGATCGATGGCAAGGCAATATTCAATAATGTATTATTTAAAAAAGCAATAAAGGCGCCGATCATCAAAATGGCCAAAATACCATATGGCGGACGTTTTATCGTTGTGTTTGGTGCTGCTTGTTGCATTCTTTCTCCTCCATTTATACTAACAGTACATTTTTTATACTACTATTACATCTATATCGATTTTATACCATGAGTCCAAAATTATCAATCATGAAAACTTTGTCAATTTGCTATTTGTGTAAAGGTTATCTTTCGTGTAGTATTATTTTTGTACCAATAGTCCAATTTAGTCAGGTGATAAAATGAAGGATCGAAAAAAGCATGTTCTCACATGTGCACATAAACTTTTCATAGAAAAGGGATTCCAGGCATCTTCCATTCAAGACATCTTAGATGAGAGCGGGATTGCCAAGGGCACCTTTTACAATTATTTTTCTTCCAAAAACGAACTATTGATTTCTTTGTTTAAAACTTTATATCAAGAAATGGAAAAGGAACGGAACGATCTTCTGATTGGTCAGGATCCGTCCGATATAAATATTTTTATCAAGCAGTTTGAATTACAAATGGAGACAAATCGGGCAAACAAATTGATTTCGTTATTCGAGGAAGTCATTTTCATCAATGATTCGGAACTAAAAGATTTCATCCAAAAAAGTCAGTTGAGGATGCTGAGATGGGTGCATCAGCGGTTCTTGGAGATATTCGGAGAGGAAAAGCGAGAATATCTTTGGGATTGTGCCATCATGTACCTCGGAATCCTGAATCATGGCATCAGGTACTACACGATGACCCACGACAAGAAACTCGATATCCACAGGGTTGTCCAGTATAGCGTCAATCGCTTGGTGAACATTGTGGAGGAAGTATCGGAGTCGGGTGAGGTGTTGGTTGAAGCAGAATCGATGGCACGCTGGGTACCGCAGAACGGAGAGAGGGAATTGCCCCTGCCACATGCTATTGCCCATGCAGTCAGCGATTTGAAAAAGAAACTTTCCGGTGAACCTGATTATGAGCGGCTAGCAGAGCTCTTGGACTTTATTCAAGAGGAGATTAGCGGGAAAAACAGCAGTTTACCGCGCCGCTTTTTGGTGGAGAGTGCGATGGAAAGCCTTGATGGACACAATGAATTTGTCTCTAAAGGTGGAGCGGATTGGAGAAGTCTTCAAGAACTTGTGGAGAGGTATATGAGATCGGACAGTAGGTAACTTGGAGTACAGAGTGCTACGAAGATTATTAGATTATAGATTAGAATGACTGAACACAGGCGCGAGTGCAAATTTCCACTCACGCTTGTCTTCTTTTTGGACATGAAGACATTTTCAACTAAGTTTCTCGGAGGAAATTGTCTTCATTCACCTCATGATTACATTTCCAGTCACTTTTTCTTTATGAAATTGTCTTCATCCACCTCTTCATGACAATCTCAAACACTTTTTCTACACGAGATTGTCTTTATCCACCTCTTCATGACAATCTCAAACATTTTTTCTGCACGAGATTGTCTTTATCCACCTCTTCATGACAATCTCAAACATTTTTTCTGCACGAGATTGTCTTTATCCACCTCTTCATGACAATCTC
>NZ_RXZI01000012.1 GCF_021991925.1 Sutcliffiella horikoshii
CCTTTCAAAAGCAAGCTTTTGAAAGGTCCGCTCGACTTGCATGTATTAGGCACGCCGCCAGCGTTCGTCCTGAGCCAGGATCAAACTCTCCAATAAAGAGTCTGAGCTTTTGCTCAAAATTTGCTAGCTTGTGTTACTTAAAATCATTTGCCAGTTCCGTAGAACCGACGTTATGACGCTGTTGTTTTGTTTAGTTTTCAAAGATCATTTCAATCAGTTCATCGCTCAGAGGCGACTTTTCTAATTTAACATATCGAGCAATTGTTTGTCAACATGTTTTTTATTTTTTATCGTGCAAGCTGTTGTTCATCTCGCAGCGACGAATAATAATATACCACGCATTTTCTATTTGCGTCAACAGTTTTTCTCATTTATTCTTTAGTTGTTTTTTTAATCGCTAAAAAGCGCAAACAAAAAACCGCAGTGACTGCGGCGGTATTATAGATCTATAAGGATTCTCTTTCCCTGAAGACGGCTTTGGATCGGATGTATTTCATGCATTCTGTCTGCGGTGCGATACGGGTGAACATTTTATAGAGTATTTGATAGCGTTCTTCCATGGCGTGCTTTACCACTCTATCGATACGTTTATCCTCGAAGTCATGTAAAAGCTCTTCAAGTTCGCGTTTGAGCAGGTATTCCATTTCCTTTACTTCTTTATTATTAAATAGCATCCCTAACATTTCTTCACCTCTGAAAGTTACTTTATAGTTATTTTTTCCACCAAACTGGTTTTTATGAAACATTTTCCTAGATTTTTTTTGCATAAGATTTGTCCTACTGAATATTTATGAGAGTAGACACTGTGGACAAGGGGGCAAAGCATGACTAACTTTTATGTGATTAACGGAAGGAAGCTCAAGCAATTATCCATTATCATATTGGCAGCATTCTTCACTGCAGGGATCTTATATATAGAGAATTTTTCTAATCAGCCTGTATTTTCAACAAAGGATGGTCCAAGAGCTATTTATAAAGGGGAGGGGAAGAATAAAGAAGTTGCTTTGTCTTTTGATATCAGCTGGGGTGATGAGAAAGCTTTGCCTATACTCAACTTACTGAAGCAGAACGGCGTGACGGGGGTGACCTTTTTCCTTTCCGCTTCCTGGGCGGAGAGGCACCCAGATATAGTGAAGCGAATTATGGATGACGGTCACGAAATTGGGAGTATGGGATATGCTTATGAAAATTACCGGGACTTGGAAGATTTAAAAGTGAAACGTGATATATTGAAGTCGCTGGATGTTTTCAACAAGCTTGGAGTAAAGAAGGTCAATTTGTTGCGCCCACCAAAAGGCGCTTTTGATAAGAGGGTTCTGGAGATTGCCAATTCCCTTGGTTTTACTGTTGTGCATTGGAGTGTGGATTCCCATGATCTGATTAACCCAGGCAAGGAGATCATCGTGGATAATGTGACAAAGAACCTCACGGATGGAGACATTGTACTCCTGCACGCGTCAGACTCCGCCAAGCAAACAGAGGAAGCTTTGCCGGAAATTATCCAATATATCAAGAGCAAGGGATATGATATAAGCAGTGTGACGGAATTGATAAATAATACGAAGGCAAATAGCAAGGAAGTACAATAGAAAAATGGCGCTTCTCCCAAATGGAGAGGCGCCATTTACTTATTTTGCAGCAGGTTTATTCAGCCTGTGCAACAGTAGAAGCTGATAAGAGTTACATGCCAATAACGGAAACAGCATAAACAACAGCCATCCTGGTTCATTCTCCCTTAGGGCCGGGAACCATTCTATCGTGGTGACGACCACCATAAAGAATAGGGCTGGGATAAACGCATGCTTATTGGTCTGTGCACTTTTTACATATGCGACAAGCAGGCCATATACGAGCAAGAAAATCGGAAAGGCCAGATAAGGGAGCATGGAATCTCCATCATTTGCAAAAGCTATATAACGGAAATACACCAAATCAAACAGTACAAAAATGATCAATACAATCTGTACTGCGTTCCAAAGGGACTTGAAAATTCCAAGACCAAATCGGTGAATGGTCAGATAAGCGAAAAACCCCATTTGGCTGATGATGCTGAATATAAGACCCACTCCAATATACCAAGCAATAATGGAGAGAAATTGAAGATATTCCCCATTAGCAAATTGTGCTGTATGTTGATCCCAACGGACTATGAAGGCAACAATAACGGTGGTTACCGCTCCGACTAGTAACGTGGAAAGAAATAATCGAACCCAATTACGACTGTTCACTTTTCTTTTCCTCCATTTTACACAGATTAAAGACACTAGTTACCATTTTACCAATCCAACCAGTAAAAATCTATAATAGCACGCCTGCAAATTTGTATATTTCATTAACTTTGTCACATATTAAACGTATGAAAAACCTGATGGAAGGAGTTTTCTTCATGAAAAGCTACCTTTTGCCGTCTCTCCTTCTTTTCCTGTTGCTTTCAGGATGTGCACAGGGTGAAAAAGGCGGCCAAATGGATTATGATGAAACCAAAAAGATGGTTGTGGATATATTAAAGACAGATGATGGCAAGAAAGCGATCGAAGAAATTATGGCAGATGACAAGATGAAGGCTAATTTTGTCCTTGATCAGGAAGTTGTCACCAAGTCAATAGAGCAGACATTGGACAGTGAAAAAGGCACGGAGTTCTGGAAGAAAGCCTTTGAAGATCCAAAATTTGCAGAGACCTTTGCAAAAAGCATGCAAGCTGAGCATGAAAAACTTATCAAGGACCTGATGAAGGATCCTGAATATCAAGGAATGATGGTTCAGATCTTGCAAGATCCCGAAATGGAAAAGCAGATGATCACCGTAATGAGTGGGCAGGAGTATAAAAAGCACCTGCAAAAGGTTATGACCGAAACATTTGAGAGTCCATTGTTCAAGGCAAAAATACAGGATATCTTGTTAAAAGCAGCTTCTGACATGCAGGGCGGACAAGGCCAACAAGGCGGAGGCCAGGAAGGACAATCTGGCGGTTCAGAGGGCGGTCAGGAATCCTCCGGCGGTGGAGAAGGCGGTTAATAGAAAGAAGCAGACCTTTAGTACTTGGGGTCTGCTTCTTCTTTTCTTTTTTATGTCAGTTCCACCACTTTGGAAGCAATGTTCAGATAGATTTCCCCAAGGTCATGGTCTTGCTGGTAGATGGAAGGTGCGAAATCATCGTCGTTCCAATCCGGCTGTTGAAGAGGAAGCTGTCCAAGTAGGGGAGCCTGCAATTCCTCCGCCAACTTCTCTCCTCCACCTTTACCAAATACATATTCCTTCTCGCCTGTCTTCTTACTTTCGAAGTAAGCCATGTTTTCGATGACCCCAATTACCTCATGATCTGTTTTGATGGCCATCGCACCCGCTCTGGCAGCAACAAAAGCAGCTGTAGGATGAGGTGTCGTCACGATGAGCTCTTTACAGGACGGTAGCATGGAGTGCACATCCAGTGCCACATCACCTGTGCCCGGCGGCAGATCTAACAGGAGATAGTCCAAGTCGCCCCACTCCACTTCATTAAAGAAACTGTTCAGCATTTTACCAAGCATCGGCCCTCTCCAGATTACTGGGGAGTTGTCCTCCACGAAAAAGCCCATAGAAATCACCTGCACCCCAAAACGCTCAACTGGGATGATTTTTTCCCCGCGCACTACCGGACGTTTTGTAATTCCCATCATATCCGGGACGCTGAATCCATAGATATCCGCATCAATCAACCCGACCTTTTTCCCTAAACGCGCAAGGGATACAGCCAAGTTAACGGATACTGTTGATTTTCCAACGCCGCCTTTTCCGGAAGCAATGGCAAGGAACGTTGTTTTATTACTATTCAAAAGTGTTTCTTCCTCCTTAGGCGCTGCAGCCCCGAAGCGTTCCACCACTTCTTGAGGAAGTTCCATAAAACGCAGGCCCACTGTTGAGGCACCTGCTTCTTTTAAAAGGTTAACGATCGTGCCCTGGAGCTGCATTTGTTCTGCAGTACCAGTTTTGGCAAGTGCCACTTTTACACTTACATGGTTCTTCTCCTCTTTGATGGAGATTTCTTGGATCGCATTTGTTTCTTCGAATGTTCTATGTAAAAACGGATCTTGTAGATCTTTCAATAACTGTACAACTTTAGCTTCTGTTAACAACATGACCCCACCCTTATGTGATAATAGTCTATTTTCAGAATTGAATTCGTTTACAATACCAGTATAACATAAGGCTTATTTTTTATGGAATTATTGATTTCCGTTTCCGCGCCCCACTCTCCTGCGAGCATTCAGGAAATCTCTTCGGATTCGCCGAGGCCACTAAGAAAGAATATTTTCTTAATGATTGGTTTACTGTCGCTGTTGATTTCCGCAAACGGCTTCGCTTTCCGCGGGGCGACCTTGAGCCTCCTCAGGCTACGTCTTGCGGGGTCTCAACATTTCGCTACTCCCCCGCTGGAGTCTTCGCCTTTTGCTCCAATCAACAGCTGGAAATCATTAATATAATTGTTATTTTTATTTATCAATGGCCTATTTCCCTACAGGTCCCATATGCCTCCCTCCTGTAGGAGTCTTCACGCCTTCCACTCCACTTGCAAACTTCCTGCCTAAATAAAAATCCCCCTTTTCTTATTGAGGGGGATCTGGTAGTTCCTTTTCATCGGTATAATGTCTCATGATTCCGTTATAGATGGATGCCGCAAGTGCCTTTTGGTATTCCTCTGTGTTTAGCAGGGCCCGCTCTGAAGGGTTGGATAAGAAACCGACTTCCACGAGGGCACCAGGAATCTTTGCATTCTTCAATATAAATAGGGTGTTCATTGATTTAGCGTAGCGATCTGTATTTTCAAGATTGACCCGAAACTCCTCTTGGATGAATTTCGCCAATCGTTCATTTTTTTCATGTTTGCTGCCGTGGTAGAAGGTTTGGGCACCTCTCCACCTTGGAGATGGGATGGCATTCAAGTGGATACTGAGAAAGAGGTCGCCATCTGATTCGTTGATCATCTCAATCCTTTTTCGCAGGTCTTCCACCTTTCTACGGCTGTAGCCTTTTGTGGCAGGGTCTGCAAGATCTACATCCTCCTCACGCGTCATCAATACCAAGGCTCCCTGCTCCTGTAGATAGTCTTTCACATACCTAGATACCTGCAGGGCCACATCCTTTTCCAGCACGTCCCCACCAACAGCACCGCCATCAGGTCCCCCATGACCGGGATCAAGAATGATAATTTTCCCACTTAAAGGAAGGCTCCATTGTTCCCATGTATCTTCAGAAAATAACTGAAATTGAAAAACGGCTGTCACCGTTAAGGCTGCTGTTAGAAACGCCCAGAACTTCCACCTTCGCATATGTATCCCTCCCGCATGTCCGCTCTATAAACTATATGGGACAAGGGGGAAGATTATGATAATTAGTGCAGCCTCATTTTGTACCTTTTTTCACCTTTATGGAAGCCTTCTCGCCACCAGTAGTCGACGAAGGCATCGCATGTCATATAAAAAGATTCATGTACCATATCATTATCGCCGATCGAGCCCCAATAAAGGAAATAGTCGTATAGGGTATCAATCAGGTATTTTTCTTCTACATGACAGCGCGTTTTCACCATCTCCGCACTTTCTCCGTAATATCCAAACTTACTATATGAAGCACCTAGGAGATACGCCTCAATGGCCACATCCAGGCATCCCTCTTCAATGGCAGTAACCTGCTTTTTATTTTTTAAGTATGGTGAAAAGAAATCCTTCACCTTCGTCCGCAAAACCTCTAGTGATATTTCACGCAGCATTTTTCGCTCGTACTTCATCTGCTTTTCTCTGCGTTTTTCCTTGAAGGTTGTTACTACAGTCATCGCATTCACACCCTTTCCCGTTTAGTTTCCTAAAGGGCGTGGGCTTTCATGCGTACAAAGAATGAGTACGTTTTTCCAAGTATGGAATTGGACTGTCTTAGGCTTTATAAAGTTTGTCCAGTTCCTTACGCTGCAGGTACTCGCCTTCCGCTTCAATCCACTCCTCTTTTAAAGCAAAAAGCCTGCACATTCAAGTACAGGCAACATTTCATTCCGTATTTATTATGGATTCCGCACGCGCTTGCTCTAGTTTCTCATATGCCTCTTCCATAATCCGCTCCACTTCCAACAAAAACTGCTCTTGTTGGCCCTCCATATCAACCTCCATCGTTTGTAACAGAGTGTTTGTATAAGCATTTAGCTCTTCCTTGCTCTTCTCAGCCTCTTGCGCGGTAAAGTCTGCAAGCTCTTGATTGGCTTTCGCAAGAGTGGCTGCTATCTCTTTCTTCAATATGGCCATCTGCGCTTCCTTCTCCTTGGTTATTTCCATTTCCAGAGAACGAATCGATTCCTGCTTTTCCCCTTCAAACCAATTGGTTAACAATGTTTGGATGCCGCTGCTGGCAAAGGCCGTTTTCCATTCTGCCGTAAAAAGAAGTACCATGATCATCATCGCAACAACGAATAGCTTCTTATACTTCCCTGTACTCAATCACTTCACCTCTTAAATATCCCCTGTTTTAGTCATTGATACTGTTCATCACCTCATCAAGGCTTGCTTTCGCTTCCTGTTCCAGTTCCAACGCCTTGGCTGTTATGATATTTTGCTGTTCTCTTACCAAGCCATTGATGATGGATGTCAATGCCTCACGCAAGTCGTTCAGCTTGTATGTGATTTGCCGCTCCAAATTATGTCTGCTTACCTGCTCTTCCATTGCAAGCTGTGCGGATAGTTCCGCTTTTGCCTGTTCAATGGCACCCTCTAGCTCGGAAACCGCCGAATCCTTAGCAGAGGTCAACTCTTGCGTCATTTCGTTAACGGCAGCTTGTCCAGTTTCGCTGGTGTAATCACGAAATCCTTCCCGCACCGTTCCTAAGGCTGCGTCTCCTTGGTTCTGAATGGCAAAATAACCTTCTAGGAAAATATGCTGGTACACCTGATAGTTCATATTATCAAGCAAAGCCAATTTCTCCGCATCCAATGAAGCAAGATGCCCCTCTTTTCTAGTCATAATTTCCGTACCTGCCCTTGTTAGCTCCGCCGCCATTGTTTCATTGATCTTCAAGCCCGCTCCTGCCTTAAGCTGCTCCGTGTTTGCTGCCCAGCTTTCAAATGCAGCAGTTGCATTTGCTTCATTATCCGCCAAGATAGATTGTTGTGTAGTACCAAAAATACTGTTATACCACTGCCTTAGGGGAGAATCCTCACTAGCATTTGCAAAAGTCAATCCAACACCCGATACCAAACCTACCGCTACCGTACCTGCTACTAATTTCTTTTTCCACGACATATATATCGCTCCTTTTAGAGGGTTATTGTTTTTCACCTAATAATTCAGCAAGATATTGTTCGAGTTCTTCCGTCAGTTCTGCATCTAATTCTACTTGGCGCTCTTCGTAATAAGTGCCAAGTGGATGTTGGTTCAGTTGGTTTTTCGTTTGTGTTAATTGTTGAAGGTATGTCTGTTGATGGAGTTCGATGTTACGCTTTGATGAAGATGTGGTGGAATTAATGAATTCTTCTAGTTCTAAGGAGTAGTGGGAGTTATTTGTTTCCTGGAGTTGTTCTGAAAAGGTGTCTTTAGTAATCCATTCTCTGGCATTATCGGAATGGTCGTTCCATTTTCCTGCCATCCAATCTTTAAGGCTGTTCCAGCTACTGCCTGCCTGAACTTGGCTGCCAGCGACGAAGAAACAGGTCAGTGATAGACACATGATCAACCGTTTATTCTTTATGGCTATTCATCCCCCTTTCTTCTTTATTAAGAACTAATGATATAGCATGTCCGGATTTATGTTAAGTTGCATTATGCCTATTTTATTCACTATATAGAACAAGTTAAAATTGGTTGTTATTACCTATTTTTAATTAATTTTCCATAGGGACTGTGAAATACTGCTTAGGTAGGAAGGCCGAGCATAAAAAAAACCCAACCATAAAGGGTCGGGGGCTTATTTCTTCACACCTAATGCTATTTTTAGAAATTCCACAAACAGCTCTGCCTGCTCTTTTATTTTGAGGTCTTCACTGGGCAGAATGGTATGGTCTAAAGCCAGACCATCCAGGAAAGTGACAATGGAACGTGCGAGAACTTCACTTTGGAAAGATGGTTGGAATTCCCCTCTTTCCTGGCCCTGTTCAATGATGTCCCTGTATATTTTTACACCATTTTCATAACGGACCTTCCCATACTCCCTTCTCCGCTGATCCTTTCTTCCCGAAATGAAAAATTCCAGATTGGAAGGCCCCATCGGATCCATCTTATCGTTTGGCTTTTTGTCTTTCCCAAACATACAGGAAAGCAGCAGTTCCCAGTGGGAAGCCACATTATCTTTCAGAAGCTCGGCACTATTGTTCATGGACTCCTTCAATGCTTCATCCAGTATGGTTTCATACACATCCTCTTTATTGGAAAAGTACTGATACAAGCCGCCACGGCTTATGTTCGCCTTCTCCATGATGTGCTTCATTGTCGTCTTTTCGTAGCCATGCTCGATAAAAACCTCTTTTGCTTTATTCAGTATATAAGCTCTACGTTGTTCCATGTGTTCCTTGCTGACTTTCGGAGACACTGATCTTCCCCCGCTCTATATTATTTTTAAAAGTAAGACCCAGTATTGAGATGACGACCAATAGGGATGCTGTAATTATAAATGTCGGTAACACTCCCCATACAGTGGCAAGCCAACCTCCCAACAAAGGGCCGATTATGGTCGCTGTTGTGGTTACACTGTTTATCACTCCGAAGACCCTGCCTGTCATGTGAACAGGTGTACTGGTTTGAACAGCAGCCTGAAACGGGATGAAAACAAGTCCAGCTGCAAACCCGGCCAATAATCCAAGTGCAGGTCCCCATAGCGTGGATAATGCTGTATCAAGCCCGGTCAGTACTGCCATCATGCCAAATCCTAAGCCAAGGCCGCATACCCCGAGGAACATGAGGCTGAGGGCATGATAGCCTGTTTTCTTGGCTAGCAAGGCCCCTGATAAGAGCATGCCGATTCCTGAAGCCGTGACGATAAAACCGAAAAGGTCGGGTGAAGCCTGTGAGAGCTCCCTTATCAATACGATAATCTGGGAATCTGAAAGCTGCAAGATTAAAAGGCTGATTCCAAGCACCAATATTCCGACCAGCAAATAGCGGCTTCCTTTGATAAAGGCCATTCCTTCCAAAAACTCCTCTTTAAAAGAAGTTTTATTCATTCCCCCGGATTCCTCAGTAGGGGCAATTGTCTCTTTAACCGTTTTCGGCAAGGTGAATAATAACAGGGCCGAGAGGATAAAAGTCACCGAGTCTATATAGAAAACAAGCTGTGTACTGAAGGCAGTAACCAATAACCCGCTCAGCAACGGACCAATCACCTTTGTACTTGCATCGATCATAGAGGTGATGGACATGGCACTCTTCATATGCTCCTGATGTACGAGTTCCTTCAGTTTACCATTCTTAGCGGGAACAAAGACAGCGGACAGCATTCCAATAAAAAATAAACACACATACACCATCCAAATCGAGCTTGCGAAGGCAAGTATCAATATAAGCACCGCTCTTCCAAGGTCTGAAACCACCATCAGCGTTCTCCGGTTCACTCTGTCTGCAACTGTCCCTGCAAAAGGCCCCAAAAGCGCCATTGGAATCGCCAGGCTCAAAATTACAAAGGAGACCTCCATCGGTGAGGCTTGCCACTTCAATCCCACAAGCGTCATTATCGCAACAATACTCAACCAATCACCCAAACTTGAAATCAACTGTGCCAACATCAGCGTAAGAAATCCTCTATTTCTGTTCAACTTCACGTCCATCCCATTCCCTCCATTAATAACGACATTAGTGTCTATTTAAAACTATTATATCGACACAGATGTCGTTTTGATACCTTTTTTTAAAAAAAATTAAAGCAGGATTAAATATGGGTGTTGAATTACTGAGATTACTCGCGAATCCGGGACGGGTACTGGAGCTGGATGCGTATATATATGTACACACAGAGTCCCCTAAAAAATTTAATTTTCCGAACACCAAAAACCCCCAACCACAAAGGGCCGGGGGTTTTCCATATTGGAATCCGAAGATTAACGTTTGGAGAACTGAGGTGCACGACGAGCGCCCTTAAGTCCATAATTTGTATATATACTATGAAGAAAAAATAAAACTATATATCCAAGGTTTAAGTTTATTTTTATTCCTTAAATTTAAGTGTAATAATATAGGTTCTATATGTTTCGTGAACAAATCGTAACCCCTAAAATACATTGGAAATATATCCATGGTTAAACCAAAAAGGAAAAGAACCACTTTCTCTAAAAGACGTTCCTTTTCTTTAATAACGTATTTATATAGAATTATAAAAATCTATAGGATCGATTCGAATAATGGAACCGATTTGATCAGGAAAACGCTTAGTATTTCTGGTGACTATGTAATTACATTCTGTTTCAATTGCGGTTGCCCACACGTGAAAATCATGAATGTCGAACTGTTCCAATGGGAGCTTCATTCCATGTTGTTGGGCAATCGCTTGTGCATGTTCATCCGAACAGGCTGCGATCTCGAGAAGTGCCTCTCCAATTGAGATTGATGGTTTTTGTGTGAGCATTTTGATAACCTCGTAACTACTACGGGACACAACGCTATTAGTCACTTCTTGACCTTGTAAAGAAGGGAAGACGAAATGATTTATAAACGAATCAATCGTCTCCCAATCAAACACTTTTTTGTTTGTCTTACTACCTAGTCCTTTAGATGCATTTCGTACAAATTCTAATAAACAGACATTTGAAATAATGGGTTGATAAATGCCTAATCGAGCAACAGTAAGCAATTTTCGATTTATACCATTAGTGAGCAAGGCACCGCACAAAACTGTGGTATCAATCATGGCTCTAGGAGTAATCAAGGTCGAGGTCAAACTCATCCACTTCGCCTCCAAACTGTTCACGGGTGTTTTCATCTACATCTTTCATAAAAGAATCTGCTTTTCTCGCTTCTTGTAAAGTCATTTTAAAGAATTTTTGAGGAATTCTCCAGTGCCCCCCATCGGTTTTGAAAGCACCTGGAAATTTTCCTTTTTCACACCAGCGACGGATGGTTTGATCTGAAACTCCCCCAATCTCTGCTGCTTCACTTGATTTTACATATTCTGCCTTTTCTGATTCAGCAGCAATTCTTCCAAGAATTGAACGGTCATAAATTTTTGCACCCTTAAGAACTTTATAACGCTTTTGTTCCTTAAATTTATGTTCAATTAATGATTTTAATAATTGTTTGTGCAAGTAATCAGCTTCTCTGTGAGTGTCAGACAACAAATGAACGAAGCGATCTAAATACTCCGTAGTTAGTTCTGCTACCTCTTCTTCTTTCCTTTGCTCCACTAATTGAGCAATTTCTTTTGACAATGATTGCATATAAAGTATTTCTTTTTCTTCTAATTGCTTTTGTGGAGTAGGAAAAGCACGAAAGGAAATTGTTCCTCCTATCGATTGAACAGTTTGAACAGCAATGGCTTTCATTACTTCAACAGCATCTGTATAATGTTGACCTTTTACTAATGTCAAAGCACTTTTCCATAATCCATCTTCAGTTTGCCATTTCGTTACATACATATTCATCCCTCCTTCAATTATTCTTATGTTTAGTATACCACACAAGTCAACAAAAAATCCAACAAACTCAACATTTTTTTATAGTTCAACTTCTGTTGCGATCGTTTCAAACCAATAAACCGGTTAAGGTGTAACCGTAATTTTTGGACAAAGGATGAGGTTAAGCAATTTTTAAATTTACTAATAAATTATTGTGACTGATATGTAACCAATAACACATTTTCGCAATAAAAAAGACCCCCAACCAAAATGGTTGAGAGCCTTCGAAACATTGATAATTAACGTTTTGAGAACTGAGGTGCACGACGAGCGCCCTTAAGTCCGTATTTTTTACGTTCTTTCATACGCGCGTCACGAGTCAGAAGACCTGCACGCTTTAAAGAAGCACGGAACTCAGGATCAGCTTGTAATAATGCACGAGCGATTCCGTGACGGATCGCACCAGCTTGACCAGTGTATCCTCCACCGTCAACGTTTACCAATACATCGTAGTTACCTTCTGTTTCAGTAACTGCCAATGGTTGTTTAACAACGTTACGTAGAGCTTCGAATGGGATGTAGTTTTCGATATCACGATCGTTGATCACGATTTGTCCGTTACCAGGAACTAGACGTACACGTGCAACGGAGCTTTTACGACGACCTGTGCCGTAGTATTGTACTTGTGCCAAAGTTATACCCTCCTTATTAATTAACCGCGAAGTTCGTAAACTTCTGGTTGTTGTGCTTGGTGTGGATGCTCGCTTCCAGCATACACATTCAATTTTTTAGCTTGCTGACGTCCAAGACTTCCTTTTGGAAGCATGCCTTTGATTGCTAGTTCTAACATCTTTGTAGGATAGTTAGTACGCATTTCCAAAGCCGTTCTTTGTTTTAGTCCACCTGGGTGCATTGTGTGACGGTAGTAGATCTTACCGTTCAACTTGTTACCAGTTAAGTGGATTTTTTCTGCATTGATGATAATTACATGATCTCCAGTGTCTACGTTTGGAGTAAATGTTGGTTTATGTTTACCACGTAAAATGGATGCAACTTCACTTGCAAGACGACCTAAAGTTTGACCTTCAGCGTCAACCACGTACCATTTACGATTTACTTCGCTAGCTTTCGCCATAAACGTTGTACGCATTAAATTTCCCTCCTAAAAAAAATAAACCTTTTATTTTTCATTTCTTCATATATTTTATTCAACACGATGAAACTCTTCCGGGGCTTGATCGTGGGGTTAAAATACATACCATGTGATATCTTATATCTTTTTTGCCAGATTGTCAAGAAAATGTTACACCAGGATTAGTTGTCATCATAAACCACGTTCCAAAGGTATAAACCGTGAGCTGGTGCCGTTTTTCCTGCCGCTCCCCTATCTCTCGCTTCCAGGATCGAAAAAATATCTTCTGGTAATTTTTTACCTTGTCCAATCTCCAATAAGGTACCCACGATGATACGGACCATATTGTATAAAAAGCCATTGCCGACAATGCGAAACTCCAGCTCCTCGCCAATCACAGCAGCTTCCAACGAGTAAATGGTCCTCACCTTGTCCTCTACCTCCGTCTTAGCGGAACAGAAGCTTGTAAAGTCGTGCTCACCAAGGAGATGCTCACACGCCTCCCTAATCGCCTCCACATCCAATGAAAAAGGATAATGAAACACCTGGTTACGATGAAATACATCAAAATCCTTCGCAAGGCTCACTTTGTACCTGTATTCCTTTTTCACCACATCAAAGCGCGCATGGAAGCCCCCTGCTACAGACTCCACCCTCTTCACCCAAATATCCTTGGGCAAATGGGCATTCATCGCCTTTTGCCAAGCCTCTTCAGGAATGGTCAAAGGCGAGTCAAAATGTAGCACCTGACCGACCGCATGAACTCCTGCATCGGTGCGTCCAGAAGCAGAGACCTTGATTTCTGCCCCCTTGTGGATGCGTGACAGGGCACGCTGCACCTCGAGCTGGACCGTGCGCTTTTCCTTTTGGATCTGATAGCCTTCAAACTCTGCCCCATCATAGGAAAGGGTACATTTTACTCTATTCATCACATCTAACTCCATTATGTTCGAATAAGAACCAAGATAAACGTAAGGACAGCAAGGACCACCATCAGCATGGTGTCCTTCGTCTGCCACTCCAGCAGGCGGAATTTCGTCCTTCCTTCGCCGCCCTTATAGCCGCGTGCTTCCATCGCTGTTGCGAGCTCTTCTGCGCGTTTGAATGCACTGATAAACAAAGGGACAAGCAAAGGCACCAACGCCTTTACACGCTCCTTCAGAGGCCCCACAGTGAAGTCTGCACCTCTTGCACTCTGCGCCTTCATGATTTTATCGGTCTCTTGCATCAAAGTCGGGATGAATCGAAGGGAAATAGACATCATAAGCGCCAGCTCATGCACAGGGACCCCCACCTTTTTGAACGGCCCGAACAAGGTCTCCATCCCATCCGTGACCTCAATTGGTGTCGTCGTAAGTGTCAGGATCGTCGTAATGGTAATCAAGAATAAAAATCTTAAAGAGATGAAAATTGCTTGAATGACCCCTTCTTCATACACTTGAATAAACCCGACTTCAAAAAGAAGTGTCCCTTGTTTTGTCAAAAACACATGAAATAGCATCGTAAACAAGATGATCCAGATGATTGGCTTTAAGCCCTTTAAAATGAATGGGACCGGAATTCTCGTCAATAATACCACTGCCAGCGTAAAGACACCGAGTAATCCATAGCCCCAGACGCTGTTAGCCAGGAACACGATCATCACAAAGATGAAGACAAGGAGCAGTTTCGCCCTTGGGTCCATCCGATGAATCAGAGAGGTTCCAGGAACATACCGCCCAATAATCAAATTGTTCATCATGAGCCAGCCCCCCCGTTCATGCGGGACGCTATCGCCTGTGCCACTTCTTCAACAGTCAGACAAACTTCATCGAACTTCTCGTCCAGACGGACTCCAAGATCTTTCATGAAAAGCACCGTCTCGGGAACATCAAGTCCAAGCTTTTGAAGCTCCTCAGCCTGTCCAAATATCTCCCTTGGTGTTCCTTTCAATCCAACCGTCCCCTTGTTCATCACCATGATGGTATCTGCATATCTTGCTGCATCCTCCATGCTGTGCGTGACAAGGATGGTTGTGAGATTTTGCTCCTTGTGCAACTTGTAAAATAGATCCATGATTTCTTTACGGCCACGAGGGTCCAGGCCTGCTGTCGGTTCATCCAGTACTAACACCTCTGGCTGCATGGCAAGCACTCCCGCTATAGCAACCCGGCGCATCTGCCCCCCACTTAAGTCAAACGGAGAGGCTTCTAAGTATTTATCAGGTAAACCAACCATCTGTAAAGCTTCTTTTGCACGCCTTTTCGCTTCGTCTTCAGGTACGCCAAAATTAATCGGACCGAAGCACACATCCTTTTCCACTGTCTCATCAAATAGTTGATGTTCCGGAAATTGAAAAACGATTCCTACCTTTTTACGGATAGACTTAATGTTCTTTTCCTTCTTGTTAGCCTGCAGGGTAATATCCCCCACCTGGATACTCCCTTTGGTAGGCCTGAGCAACCCATTGAGGTGCTGCAAAAGCGTCGACTTACCGGACCCTGTATGTCCAATAATCGCCGTATAGGAGTTCTGTGGTATCAGCATGTTGACATCGAATAGGGCAACCCGTTCAAACGGGGTATTCGCCTGATAGCGATGTTCTAAGTCTTTGATTGTAATTTGCATAGCTCATCCATCAGCCTTTCCCTATTCGTCGGATCTGTTTCGAACCTCACACCCAATTCTTTGAGTCTATTTGCCAAAATGATAGGAAAAGGCAGATCTAACCCTATCTCCACAAGCTTTTCTCCCATACGGAAAATATCGTCAGGGGTGCCCTCCCCAAATACTTTTCCACCATTCATCACTATGATGCGGTCCGCTCTTGCTGCTTCTTCTAAGTCATGTGTAATGGAGATTACCGTTACACCGACTTCCTGTCTTAACTCTTCTATTGTATTGATCACTTCTTTACGACCGATAGGATCCAACATACTTGTTGCTTCATCCAGAATAATGATGGATGGACGCAGCGCAATCAATCCTGCAATGGCTACTCGCTGCTTTTGGCCACCGGAGAGCTGATGTGGCTCTTGGGTTAAAAAAGATTCCATCCCAACTTTTTCGATTCCCTCTGCTACACGCGTAAGCATCTCATCGCGGGGAACGCCAATATTTTCTAAACCAAACGCAACATCATCCTCCACCGTCGATCCCACAAATTGATTATCCGGGTTTTGAAAGACCATGCCGACCTGTCTTCTGATATCCCAGATGGTTTCTTCAGTTAGTTTTACTCCTTGAACCAAGACAGTCCCATCTGATGGAAGCTGCAGCCCGTTCAGGATTCTGGCCAATGTGGACTTACCGGAGCCGTTATGGCCGACAATCGCAGTCCACTCCCCTTGATTGACTTCAAGGTTGATATTCTTTAACGTATCTTCCTCTTGATTTGCGTAGCGGAAGGACAAATCCTTCACTTCTAAGATGGCCACGAAAACACAACTCCTCTCTTCTCCGCTTAACTGACTCTCTCTATTATAGCCTTATCATCACCAAAAGGCTCAATTATACACGGCTGTTGATTTCCGCACAGGGCTTCGCTTTCCTCGGGGCGCTTGGGGAGCCTCCTCGGCTTTGCATATGGGGTCTCCCCTAACCGCTACCTCCCGTAGGAGTCTTCGCCCTGTGCTACAATCACCAGCTATAAATCTCATTAAATAGAGGTTTTTAAGACTCTCACTTCTATTTACAGATTATAGAGGTTTGCTTTACTTCGGTTTATCGGAATAGATGAACCAGTAACCACCTGTTGCTTGGAGTGCAAGGTGTGAGACTCCTGCGGGGGGAAACGGTTGGTTGAGACCCCGCAACGAAGTGAGGAGGCTCAAGCACCGTCCCGCGGAAAGCGAACACCTGGAACGCAAAGCAACAAGGGAGAAAAACCAGTGCTTATATCACAAACTGTGTTACCCAACCGATGAATCTCTCAATATATAGGCAAAAAAATAAAGGGCATAGATCAGTCATTACAACTGTCCGCCCTTATTTATGACTGACTATAGTAAGTTAAAAGACTCGTTGCCTCCTCTTTCAACCACTACCATCTAATATATATTATACAAGTTCAATGATTACCATTGGAGCTCCGTCTCCACGACGAGGTCCGACTTTCATGATACGAGTGTATCCGCCTTGACGCTCTTCGTAACGTGGAGCGATATCAGCGAATAACTTTTGAACTGCATCTTGACCAGTTTCTTCGTTTGCAACTTCGTGACGAACGTAAGAAGCTGCTTGACGACGAGCGTGTAAGTCACCACGCTTACCAAGAGTGATCATTTTTTCTACTAAAGAACGTAATTCTTTCGCACGTGCTTCAGTAGTTTCAATGCGCTCGCTGATGATCAAGTCAGTAGTCAAGTCACGTAACATTGCTTTACGCTGTGCGCTAGTACGACCTAATTTTCTGTATCCCATGTTGATGTTCCCTCCTTCTGTAGAAAGTCATGAACGTTCAAACACATAAAGATGCCTAGTTTTACGAGTAAAAACTAGTCATCTTTACGCAGGCCAAGACCAAGCTCTTCTAATTTGTGCTTGACTTCTTCTAAAGATTTACGGCCTAAGTTGCGAACTTTCATCATATCTTCTTCTGTTTTATTTGCAAGTTCCTGAACAGTGTTGATGCCAGCACGCTTCAGGCAGTTATAAGAACGAACGGATAGGTCTAGTTCCTCGATAGTCATCTCTAGAACTTTCTCTTTCTGATCTTCTTCTTTTTCTACCATGATTTCCGCGTTTTGCGCTTCATCTGTCAAGCCTACAAAAATATTTAAGTGCTCAGTTAAAATCTTTGCCCCAAGTGCAACCGCTTCTTGTGGACCGTTACTACCATCTGTCCATACATCGAGTGTAAGTTTGTCGTAGTTAGATACTTGGCCTACACGAGTATTTTCAACATAATAAGAAACGCGGGAAACTGGAGTAAAGATGGAGTCAATTGGAATAACACCGATTGGTTGATCTTCACGTTTGTTTCCGTCCGCTGGCACATATCCGCGACCGCGCTTGGCAGTGAAACGAATACGTAGGTGAGCGTCCTTCGCTAACGTAGCGATATGAAG
This sequence comes from Sutcliffiella horikoshii, assembly GCF_021991925.1. GTDB lineage: Bacteria > Bacillota > Bacilli > Bacillales > Bacillaceae_I > Sutcliffiella_A > Sutcliffiella_A horikoshii_F. Next base: position 17,734 of record NZ_RXZI01000012.1, read on the forward strand.
GTCAGGGTTCAGGATCTCAACATCGCTGTCATGAGTAATGTCAGCAGCTGTTACAGCTCCCTCGCCTTGCACATCAATCTCTAACGTCTTCTCATCATCAGAATAGATTTTTAATGCTAGCTTCTTAACGTTCAAAATAACTGTTGTAACATCTTCAACGACGCCTTCAATTGTTGAGAACTCATGCAGTACACCATCTATTTGGATAGATGTTACAGCGGCACCAGGAAGTGAGGATAAAAGAATACGACGTAAGGAGTTACCCAAAGTTGTTCCATATCCACGCTCAAGTGGCTCGACGACGAATTTACCATAGTTGGCGTCATCGCTGATTTCAACCGTTTCGATTTTTGGTTTTTCGATTTCTAACATTCATAACCCTCCTTCAAAACGTCGAAACCCCGGAAAGACATAAGATGTCTAACCGAAATTCCCCATAGGTATGTCCCGATTGTGCACAACAACAACATTTAATTATCTCTGTATATTTAAACTGTATCATCAGCCATTATTGACATGTATACAAAATCTATACAGACAAATTAAACACGGCGACGTTTTGGTGGACGGCAACCGTTGTGAGGTACTGGGGTTACGTCTCTGATAGCAGTTACTTCAAGACCAGCTGCTTGTAAAGCACGGATTGCTGCTTCACGACCAGCACCAGGGCCTTTTACTGTAACTTCAAGAGTTTTCAAACCGTGCTCCATGCATGCTTTTGCAGCTGTTTCAGCAGCCATTTGCGCCGCGAATGGAGTGGATTTACGAGAACCTCTGAATCCAAGAGCACCTGCACTAGACCACCCAATTGCATTTCCGTGAGCGTCAGTAATCGTTACGATCGTGTTATTGAATGTAGAACGGATATGCGCGATACCTTGTTCAATATTCTTTTTCACACGGCGTTTACGTGTATTAGTTTTGCGTGCCATATTTAACTTACCTCCTTACTTACTTGAAATTATTTCTTTTTGTTCGCTACAGTACGACGAGGTCCTTTACGTGTACGAGCGTTGTTTTTAGTGTTTTGACCACGAACCGGTAAACCACGACGGTGACGAAGACCACGGTAGCAACCGATCTCGATTAGACGTTTAATGTTAAGAGATACTTCACGACGAAGGTCACCCTCAACTTTAATTTTATCTACAACATCACGAATCTTTCCTAATTCTTCTTCCGTTAAGTCGCGAACGCGAGTGTCTTCAGAAACACCTGCTTCAGCCAATACTTTCTCAGCTGTGGAACGACCGATACCGAAAACGTATGTTAATGAAATTACAACGCGCTTGTCGCGAGGAACATCAACACCAGCAATACGTGCCATATATGCGCACCTCCCTCAAGTTATCCTTGTTTTTGTTTGTGTTTCGGGTTTTCACAAATAACCATGACTTTGCCTTTTCTACGAATAACTTTACATTTTTCGCAGATCGGCTTAACAGATGGTCTCACTTTCATCTTATATTACCTCCCTGATAGTACGGAGTGCTAAAATAGGTTTATTTAAAACGATACGTAATTCTACCGCGTGTTAAATCGTATGGAGAAAGCTCCACCGTTACTTTATCTCCTGGTAGGATTCGAATAAAGTGCATACGTATTTTCCCAGATACATGAGCCAACACAGTATGACCATTTTCCAATTCTACTTTAAACATAGCATTTGGTAAAGTCTCAACGACCGTACCTTCAACTTCAATTACATCGTCTTTCGCCATTAATTAAGTTCTCCCTTCTTCAAATCAGTAACAAGCTCATTAACAAATTTGGTCAGTGCGAAGCGCAGCTTTCCATTTGTCACACGGCCTGTTTCCTTCATACTGTTCTGAACTTCTGGAGACACGTAATCAAAAAATTCAAGATGATGAATGTTCTTTTTCTTTGGGCGGTCAAACTTCCGCTTGTCTCCATCCGCTAGGACGACAAAACGCTCATCAAGAATTTTAATAATTACGGCATACTGTCCGGCATCTCTGCCTTGAGTAATCGAAACAATTTGGCCTACTTGCAGAGTCGAATTAGATTCGATCAAGCAATATCACCTCTTAGGCTTTTGTTAAGATCTCATAGCCTGTTTCTGTAATAGCGACCGTATGTTCAAAATGAGCACACATTTTACCGTCAACAGTAACAACAGTCCAGTCATCTGCTAGCGTTTTTACGTAGCGGGTGCCTGCATTGACCATCGGTTCAATTGCAAGAACCATACCAGGTTTTAACCGTGGACCTTTGTTAGGAGGTCCATAATGAGGAATTTGTGGGTCTTCATGTAAGTCTTGACCAATTCCATGCCCTACATACTCTCTTACGATTGAAAAATCGTGACCTTCCGCATACGTTTGGATCGCATGGGAAACATCTGAGAGACGAGCGCCCGGTTTTACTTCCTTGATGCCTTCATACAATGATTGTTCCGTGACTTCAAGTAATCGCTTTGTTTCATCGGATATGTTACCAACAGCATACGTCCAAGCGGAGTCTCCGTGGTAACCATTATATTTAGCACCAATATCTATGCTAATGATATCTCCGTCTTTCAATACACGATCGCCCGGAATACCATGAACAAGTTCTTCATTGACAGAAGCGCAGATGCTTCCGCGAAAACCATTATACCCCTTAAACGAAGGAATTGCATCATGTTTGCGGATGAATTTCTCAGCAATATCATCCAATTGCTTCGTAGTCACACCAGGTACAATATGTTTTTTTAATTCTTGGTGGGTAAGGGCGACAATTCTACCTGCTTCTCTCATGATCTCAAGTTCACGAGGAGTTTTACAGATGATCATTACGCCTGACCTCCAAGAAGCTCTTCTATATCAGCGAATACTTTGTCAATCGCTTGTTGGCCATCGATGTTGCGAAGATAGCCTTTGGATTCGTAGAAATCCAATAATGGCTTAGATTGTTTTACATTCACTTCAAGTCGGTTACCTACAGTCTCTTCGTTGTCATCCGCACGTTGATACAACTCACCGCCACACTTGTCACAAACACCATCTTTAGCAGGAGGGTTGAATACCAAGTGGTAAGTGGATCCACAATCTTTACAAATACGACGTCCTGTTAAACGTTCCATCAGAATGCTTTGATCGACATTGACGTTGATGACATAGTCAATCTTGCGACCTAGTTCTTCTAGCATTTGCTCAAGAGCATCCGCTTGAGGAACCGTTCTTGGGAATCCATCTAATAGAAAGCCGTCCTTGCAATCTTCTTTTTCTAATCTTTCACGAACGATACCGATCGTCACTTCATCCGGAACAAGCTGACCTTGATCCATGAAAGACTTAGCTTTCATGCCCAGTTCAGTTTCTTCCTTCATAGCAGCACGAAACATATCTCCAGTAGAGATATGAGGGATATTGTACTTTTCGACAATTCGTTCTGCTTGAGTACCTTTACCGGCACCCGGAAGTCCCATTAGAACTAAATTCATCTTTTTGCCCCCTCAGTATCTTGTGAAGTATATTGGGATAATGTTATCCCAATTACTTCATTACTTGATAAACCCTTTATAATGACGCTTCACTAACTGACTTTCTAGCTGCTTCATCGTCTCAAGTGCAACACCTACGACGATCAGTAGACTAGTACCGCCAATCTGCACTGCTGCAGGAAGACCGGCAAAGCTCATAAAGATGATAGGTAGGATAGAAATAGCTGCCAAGAACAATGCACCAACAAATGTTAGTCGGTAGATGATCTTTGTCAAGTATTCCTGTGTATTTAAACCAGGACGAATTCCTGGGATATATCCGCCTTGTTTCTTTAAGTTTTCTGCCATCTGCTCAGGATTGGACTGAACAAATGTGTAGAAATAAGTGAAGGCAATTATAAGAGCCACATATACAACCATGCCGATTGGATTCGTATAGTCAAATGAACTAATGATCCATCTTGTCACAGCATTCTCGTTAAAAAATGAAGCGATTGTCGGTGGTGTAATGATAAAGGATACGGCAAAGATAACAGGAATTACCCCTGCAGCATTAACCTTCAATGGTAAGTGTGTAGTGTGTCCTCCACCAGTTGGAGCGCGACCCGCCATCTTCTTCGCATACTGAATCGGAATCTTGCGTAACGCTTGCTGGATAAAGATAACGCCTACGATTACTGCCAAGATAGCAAGTAGGATTAGAGCGACAATCACAAGATTTAGGAACAACTGATCACCAGCATCCTGGATCAAAGAAGCATAAATCTGGTTTGCGCCTGTCGGGATTGCAGATACGATACCAGCGAAGATTAGAATGGAGATTCCGTTACCTACGCCATGTGCCGTAATTTGCTCACCAAGCCACATTAAAAATGCAGTTCCTGCTGTTAACACTATTGCTATAAGCAAATAAGTAGTGATGGTTGGATTCGAAATCAATTGACCATTGGCCATCGTGTTGAATCCGATTGACATACCGATTGCCTGGATAAAACCAAGTACAATGGTAAAATACCTAGTGAATTGAGCTAATTTGCGACGTCCAGCTTCTCCTTGTTTTGACCACTCCGTAAATTTCGGAACAACATCCATTTGTAAAAGTTGTACAATGATGGACGCTGTGATGTATGGCATTACACCCATGGCAAGAATAGAGAAGTTCTGAAGAGCTCCACCACCAAAAGTATTCAGGATACCAAATACACTAAGTTCATCCTGGAATTTCAAAATGTCAGCGTTCACCCCTGGTACTGGGATAAACGTACCGATACGGAATATTACTAACATTAATAGGGTGAAGACTATTTTCTTTCTTATATCACCCACGCGCATAAAATTGGAGAATGTCTGGAACATTAAATCACCTCAACTGAACCGCCAGCTGCTTCGATCGCTTCCTTAGCTGCTGAGGAGAATTTATGAGCACGAACTGTAAGCTTTTTCTCGATAGAACCGTTACCCAATACTTTAAGACCAGCGTTTAATTTGCTAACTAAACCTGTTTCAAGAAGTAATTCAGGAGTAACTTCAGTTCCTTCGTCAAAGCGGTTTAGTGCATCAAGGTTGATGATTGCATACTCTTTACGATTGATGTTCGTGAATCCGCGCTTAGGTAAGCGTTGGAATAGAGGTGTTTGACCACCCTCAAATCCAGGACGAACGCCACCGCCAGAGCGTGCATTTTGACCTTTATGACCTTTACCAGAAGTTTTTCCGTTACCAGAACCAGTTCCGCGACCTAAGCGATTGCGTTCTTTACGAGATCCTTCGTTTGGTTTTAACTCATGAAGTTTCATTGTGGCACCTCCTTATTTAAAAAGACCGTTTCTATTATTGCTCTTTCACAGTAACAAGGTGAGATACCTTGTTAATCATTCCACGGATAGCTGCGTTATCCTCATGGACAACTGTTTGGTGCATCTTATTCAAACCAAGAGTTTGAACAGTCACACGTTGATCTTGTGGACGACCGATTACACTGCGAGTGAGGGTGATTGCTAATTTGTTCGCCATTTTGTTTCCCTCCTTATCCTAACAGTTCTTCTACCGTTTTACCACGCAATTTAGCAACGTCCTCTGCACGTTTCAATTGCTTTAATCCGTTGATTGTAGCACGGATCATGTTGATTGGTGTGTTAGATCCTAAAGATTTAGAAAGGATGTCTTGAACACCCGCTAACTCAAGTACCGCACGAACCGGTCCTCCAGCGATAACCCCAGTACCTTCAGAAGCAGGCTTCAATAGGATTTCTCCAGAACCGAACTCTCCAAGTACTTGGTGAGGAATTGTTGTACCAACGATAGGTACAGCAACTAAGTTCTTTTTCGCATCTTCAATTGCTTTACGGATTGCTTCAGGTACCTCTTGAGCTTTACCAGTACCAAAACCAACATTACCGTTTTTATCTCCTACTACTACAAGAGCAGCAAAGCGGAAACGACGTCCACCTTTTACTACTTTCGCAACGCGGTTAACCGTAACTACGCGTTCTTCAAGTTCTAATTTGTTTGGATCAATACGACGCATCAGTGTCCCTCCTTTGTCGATTAAAATTCTAGACCAGCCTCACGTGCAGCATCTGCTAATGCTTTCACACGGCCGTGATATAAGTATCCACCGCGGTCGAATACTACTGATTTGATTCCTTGTTCAATTGCGCGCTTTGCAACTAGTTCTCCAACTGCTTTCGCGGACTCTACGTTACTACCGTTTGCTGTTACATCTTTATCAAGTGTAGAAGCACTTGCAATTGTTACAGCGTTCGTATCGTCGATCACTTGAGCGTAAATGTGTTGGTTGGAACGGAACACATTTAAACGTGGACGAGTTGCAGTGCCTGATAACTTAGCACGAACACGAGTGTGTCTTTTCTTACGAGTAGAATTCTTATCAGGTTTTGTAATCATCGTGCAGTCACTCCTTTCTATCTGCTTATGCCGTATTACTTAGCAGTTTTACCTTCTTTACGACGTACATGTTCACCTTCATAACGAATACCTTTACCTTTGTAAGGCTCTGGTGGGCGAACGTCACGAATGTTAGCTGCTAAAGCACCTACGCGCTCTTTATCAATACCTTTAATAACGATCTTTGTGTTTGCTGGTACTTCCACTTCAATCCCTTGTTCAGGAGTGATTTCAACTGGATGAGAGTAACCAACGTTAAGAACTAGTTTATTACCTTGCTTAGAAGCACGGTAACCAACCCCGATAAGTTCCAATCCTCTTTCGAAACCAGTCGTTACACCTTGAACCATGTTGTTTAAAAGTGCACGAGTTGTTCCGTGGATTGTACGGTGTTCTTTGCTATCAGAAGGACGTACTACTGTTAATACGTTCTCTTCCACTGTAATAGCCAATTCTTGGCTGAATGTACGAGTTAATTCACCTTTAGGACCTTTTACGGTAACTGTGTTGTTGTCGTTTGTAATTGTAACCCCAGCTGGGATTTCAATAGGTTTTTTACCTACACGTGACATAGTTACACCTCCGTTCATTTAAAGAAATTTATTACCAAACGTATGCTAATACTTCTCCACCAGCTTGTTTTTGACGAGCTTCTTTATCAGTGATTACACCTTGAGAAGTAGAGATGATCGCAATACCTAAACCGTTTAATACACGAGGTACTTCATTTGCTTTTGCATATACACGAAGACCAGGCTTACTGATACGCTTAAGACCAGTAATAACACGCTCGTTGTTTGCACCGTATTTTAGGAAAATACGAATGATACCTTGTTTGTTGTCTTCGATAAATTCAACGTCACGTACGAAACCTTCACGCTTTAAGATTTCAGCAACTTCTTTTTTGATTTTAGAAGCAGGAAGTTCTAGCTTCTCGTGACGTACCATGTTCGCATTGCGGATGCGAGTAAGCATATCTGCAATAGGATCTGTCATAACCATTTAATTTACCTCCTTCCCAATTATCGGGTTTTACCAACTTGCTTTTTTAACGCCAGGAATTTGGCCTTTATAAGCTAATTCACGGAAACAAATACGGCAAAGCTTAAACTTACGGATTACAGAGTGGGGACGTCCACAACGTTCACAACGAGTGTAAGCCTGCACGTTATATTTAGGTGTGCGCTTTTGTTTCGCAATCATTGATTTTTTAGCCACATTTTCGCCTCCCTCTACCACACGCTGGTATTATTTTTGGAATGGCATTCCGAATGATGTTAAAAGCTCACGAGCTTCTTCATCAGTGTTAGCAGTAGTAACGATAACGATATCCATACCACGAACCTTGCTAACTTTATCGTAATCAATTTCAGGGAAGATAAGTTGTTCTTTCACTCCAAGAGTGTAGTTTCCACGACCGTCGAAAGACTTCTTGGAGATTCCACGGAAGTCACGAACACGTGGTAGGGAAACAGATACTAACTTATCTAGGAATTCGTACATACGCTCGCCGCGTAATGTAACTTTCGCACCGATAGGCATTCCTTCACGAAGACGGAAACCAGCGATAGATTTTTTCGCTCTTGTTACAACAGGTTTTTGACCAGTGATAGAAGTTAACTCTTCAACAGCTGCGTCTAAAGCCTTGGAGTTTGCTACTGCATCACCAACACCCATGTTGATAACGATTTTCTCAAGCTTTGGAGCTTGCATCACAGATTTATAGTTAAACTTGCCCATTAGAGCAGGAATAATTTCGCTTTGATACTTTTCTTTTAGGCGGTTCATCAAAAGTACCTCCTTTCTTCAACGTTCTATTTATCTAATTGTTCACCTGATTTTGTTGCAACACGTACTTTTTTACCGTCTACTACCTTGTATCCTACACGAGTCGGTTCACCGGACTTCGGATCTAAAGGCATAACGTTTGATACATGAATAGGTGCCTCACGGTTGATGATTCCACCTTGAGGGTTTTCTTGAGATGGTTTAGCGTGCTTTTTGATCACGTTGATACCTTCTACAAGAACACGGTCTTTCTTAGGATAAGATTCAAGAATCACTCCTTGTTTCCCTTTATCCTTACCAGAGATAACTACAACTTTATCACCTTTTTTGACATGCATCCTTTCGCACCTCCTTGACAAACATCTTTTCGATTTATTACAGAACTTCTGGAGCTAAAGATACAATCTTCATGTAGTTGTTATCACGTAATTCACGTGCAACTGGGCCGAAGATACGAGTTCCACGAGGGCTCTTATCATCCTTGATGATTACGCATGCGTTCTCATCGAAACGGATGTATGAACCGTCATTACGACGAACTCCGCGCTTTGTACGTACTACAACAGCTTTCACTACGTCACCTTTTTTAACAACGCCTCCTGGTGTTGCTTGTTTCACTGTACAAACAATTACATCACCGATGTTAGCGTAACGACGACCAGATCCACCTAGTACTTTAATAGCAAGTACTTCACGAGCACCTGAGTTATCAGCAACTTTCAAACGAGATTCTTGTTGAATCATGCATGGTACCTCCCTTCGGAATTAGATATCCGAACTTATATATTAGATAATTACAGCTTTCTCTACAACCTCTAGCAAACGGAAACGCTTCGTAGAAGATAATGGACGAGTCTCCATGATTTTCACGATGTCGCCAGTTTTAGCTGTGCTATTCTCATCATGCGCTTTGTACTTTTTAGAGTACTTAACACGTTTGCCGTAGAGTGGGTGAGTTTTGTAAGTTTCAACTAGTACAGTGATTGTTTTATCCATTTTATCGGAAACAACACGACCAGTGTAAACTTTACGTTGGTTACGTTCACTCATTTTCGCGAACCTCCTCTTGATTATTTGTTAGAAGCGATCTCTCTCTCGCGAACTACTGTTTTCATACGAGCGATTGACTTACGTACTTCGCGAATACGAGCAGTGTTTTCTAATTGACCAGTCGCTAATTGAAAGCGTAGGTTAAATAACTCTTCTTTTAAAGATTTCACTTTTTGTTCAATCTCGGCAGTGGTTAAGTCGCGTAGTTCATTAGCTTTCATTAGATTCACCACCAATTTCTTCACGTTTTACGAACTTACATTTAACAGGCAATTTGTGCATTGCTAAACGTAGAGCTTCACGAGCTACTTCTTCAGATACACCTGAAATTTCAAACATAACCTTTCCAGGTTTAACAACTGCTACCCATCCTTCTGGAGCACCTTTACCGGAACCCATTCGGACCTCTAGAGGTTTTGCAGTGTATGGTTTTGAAGGGAAAATTTTAATCCAAACTTTACCGCCACGTTTCATATAACGAGTCATCGCACGACGCGCAGCTTCGATTTGACGGTTAGTGATCCAAGAAGCTTCAAGAGATTGTAATCCGAACTCTCCGAAATGTACTTCTGTACCGCCTTTCGCTTTACCACGCATTTTTCCACGATGTTCGCGGCGATATTTTACGCGTTTTGGTAATAACATAATTATTTTCCTCCTTCCTCAGTTTTCTTCTTCGTAGGAAGGACCTCTCCACGGTAGATCCATACTTTCACACCTAATTTACCGTAAGTTGTATCAGCTTCTGCTGTACCATAGTCAATATCAGCGCGAAGAGTATGAAGTGGAACTGTACCCTCACTATAATGTTCAGAACGAGCGATATCTGCTCCGCCTAGGCGGCCAGAAACCATCGTTTTAATACCTTTTGCACCAGCGCGCATAGCACGTTGAAGTGATTGCTTTTGTGCACGACGGAAAGATACACGGTTTTCTAATTGACGAGCGATGTTTTCAGCTACTAATTTAGCATCAAGATCTGCTCTCTTAACCTCTAAAATGTTGATGTGTACACGTTTACCAGTTAATTGGTTTAGTGCTTTACGTAATGCTTCAACTTCCGTACCACCTTTACCTATAACCATACCTGGCTTAGCAGTGTGAACAGTAACGTTCAGACGGTTTGCAGCACGTTCGATTTCTACTTTAGAAACAGATGCGTCATTTAGACGTTTTGCGATGTATTCGCGAACTTTGATGTCTTCATGTAGCAGGTTAGCATAATCTTTGCCTGCGTACCACTTGGACTCCCAGTCACGAATGACTCCTACACGAAGACCGATCGGATTTACCTTTTGACCCACTGGTTATCCCTCCTTCTTTTCTGATACCACGATTGTGATGTGGCTAGTACGTTTGTTAATTTGGCTCGCACGACCCATAGCGCGAGGACGGAAACGTTTCAAAGTTGGACCTTCGTTAACGTATGCTTCCGTTACAACTAGTGAGTTTGCGTCCATTTCAAAGTTGTGCTCTGCATTTGCAATAGCAGACTTAAGAACTTTTTCGATTACTGGTGAAGCAGCTTTTGGAGTTAATTTCAAAATAGCTACTGCTTCGCCAACTTGCTTGCCTCGAATTAAATCCATAACTAGACGAGCTTTACGAGGAGCAATACGAACTGTGTTTGCAACAGCTTTAGCTTGCATGTAAAAGCCTCCTCTCTATTTAGCGTTTTGTTTTCTTATCATCATTTCCGTGACCTTTGTAAGCACGAGATGGAGCGAATTCTCCAAGCTTGTGTCCTACCATGTCTTCTGTCACATATACTGGTACGTGTTTACGGCCATCATATACAGCGATTGTATGTCCGATAAATTGTGGGAAAATAGTAGAACGACGAGACCAAGTTTTAACAACTTGCTTACCCTCAGTTTCATTTAACTTTTCAATCTTAGCCATTAAATGATCATCTACAAAAGGCCCTTTTTTCAAGCTGCGACCCATGTGGAAACCTCCCTTCGTGATTGCTCTACGGCTCCTGTGAACCGTAGTACAACCCCGTTATTTTTTACGACGACGAACGATAAATTTGTCAGACTTGTTTTTCTTCTTACGAGTTTTGAATCCAAGAGTCGGTTTGCCCCAAGGAGTCATAGGTGACTTACGTCCGATTGGAGAACGTCCTTCACCACCACCGTGTGGGTGATCGTTAGGGTTCATTACAGAACCACGTACAGTTGGGCGAATACCCATCCAACGAGAACGTCCTGCTTTACCAATGTTGATAAGTTCGTGTTGTTCGTTACCTACTTGACCTACAGTAGCGCGGCAAGTGGAAAGAATCATACGAGTTTCACCAGAAGTTAAACGTACAAGTACGTATTTACCTTCTTTACCAAGTACTTGTGCAGATGTACCTGCAGAGCGAACCAATTGTCCACCTTTACCTGGTTTTAATTCGATGTTGTGAACTACAGTACCAACTGGGATGTTGATTAGTGGTAATGCATTTCCTACCTTGATGTCTGCTTCAGGTCCAGCCATTACAGTCATTCCTACTTCTAAGTTCTTAGGAGCCAGGATGTAACGCTTTTCTCCATCTGCATAGTTGATTAACGCGATATTAGCGGAACGGTTAGGATCGTACTCGATTGTAGCAACGCGTCCTGGTATACCATCTTTATCACGCTTAAAGTCGATGACGCGGTATTGACGTTTGTGTCCACCACCTTGGTGACGTACAGTCAATTTACCTTGGTTATTACGACCACCTTTTCTGTGTAACGGTTGTAGCAAGCTTTTTTCTGGTTTGTCTGTAGTGATCTCAGCAAAATCAGAAACTGTCATGCCACGACGTCCATTAGAGGTTGGTTTGTATTTTTTGATCGCCATCATGTTCCCTCCTTTTCGATGATGTTTTTATTTTTGTATTAAACCTCGAAGAATTCGATTTCTTTGCTATCAGCTTTTAATGTTACGATAGCTTTTCTACGACGGTTAGTTAATCCGCTATGACGACCTACACGACGGAATTTACCTTTGTAGTTCATGATGTTAACTTTTTCAACGTCTACGCCAAAGATCGCTTCAACAGCATCTTTCACTTCAGTTTTATTAGCTCTAACATCTACTTCAAAAGTATATTTCTTTTCTGTCATTAAATCTGTAGAACGCTCAGTAATCACGGGGCGCTTAAGAACATCACGATGATCTCTCATTATGCAAGCACCTCCTCTAATTTTTGAACAGCGTCTTTCGTAAAGATTACTTTATCGTGGTTTACAACGTCTAATACGTTCACACCAGTTACTGTAACAACTGTTACTCCAGGAATGTTACGAGCAGATAAAGCAACGTTTTCGTCAGCGTCAGCTGTTACGATCAACGCTTTACGATTGATTTCCAAACCTTTTAATACAGAAGTCATTTCTTTTGTTTTTGGTGCATCAAAAGCCAATCCTTCTAATACTAATAGTTCGTTTTCTAATACCTTGGATGATAATGCAGATTTGATAGCTAAGCGACGAACTTTCTTAGGAAGTTTGTAGCTATAGCTTCTTGGTGTAGGACCGAATACGATACCACCACCACGCCATTGTGGAGAGCGGATAGATCCTTGACGAGCACGACCAGTACCCTTTTGACGCCATGGTTTGCGTCCACCACCTGCTACTTCAGAACGTCCTTTTACTTTTGCAGTACCTTGACGTAAAGATGCTCTTTGCATAACGATCGCATCGAACAATACGCTGTTATTTGGCTCAATACCGAATACAGCATCTGCTAATTCAACTTCACCAACGTTTGCGCCAGCTTGGTTGTATAATGCTACTTTAGGCATTTGTAGTTCCTCCTTTCCTAAACAATTAGTTTGCTTTTATCGCACTTTTAATTGTGATTAAAGATTTTTTCGGACCAGGTACGTTACCTTTAACAAGTAATAGGTTACGTTCTGCGTCTACTTTCACGATCTCAAGGTTCTGGATAGTGATGCGCTCTCCACCCATACGTCCAGGTAATAGTTTACCTTTGAATACACGGTTTGGAGCAACAGGTCCCATAGAACCAGGACGACGGTGATAACGGGAACCGTGACTCATTGGGCCGCGAGATTGGTTATGGCGCTTAATGGAGCCTTGGAAACCTTTACCCTTTGAGATTCCTGTTACATCTACTACATCGCCTTCTGCGAAAATATCAACTTTGACTTCTTGACCAACTTCTAAGTTAGCTCCACTGATTTCACGAATGAAGCGCTTAGGTGCTGTGTTCGCTTTAGCAACATGTCCTTTTAAAGGCTTGTTCGCTAATTTATCGCGTTTGTCAGCAAAACCAATCTGAACCGCTTCATATCCGTCTGTTTCAACAGTTTTAACTTGAAGTACAACGTTTGGTGTAGCTTCAATTACTGTTACAGGGATAAGATCGCCGTTTTCAGCAAAAACTTGAGTCATACCAACTTTTCTTCCTAAGATTCCTTTGGTCATCAGTCACACCTCCTAGATTTTTTAAGTATTTATTGATTAAAGCTTGATTTCGATATCTACACCAGATGGTAGGTCTAAACGCATTAAGCTGTCAACCGTTTGTGGTGTTGGATTAATGATGTCGATTAAGCGCTTATGAGTGCGCATTTCGAATTGCTCACGAGAATCTTTATATTTGTGTACCGCACGTAAGATTGTGTATACAGATCTTTCCGTTGGTAACGGAATAGGACCAGAAACAGTTGCACCTGAACGTTTTGCAGTTTCAACGATCTTCTCAGAAGATTGATCTAGAATTCTGTGATCATAAGCTTTTAAACGAATGCGAATCTTTTCTTTTGCCATTATTTTTCCCTCCTTTTTTCGCCTATATTATTGATAGACATTCTCCGTGAAAATTAACCTGTCACACTCGCCATGGCAAAGCGGCCGGGTGTGCCAGCAACCTTTCACATCATCGCAGTCAAAGACCAACATTACCTATTATACATGGTGTTAATAGACAATGCAACTATATTTCTAATAAATCTCTGAGCACTTTTCATATTATAACGAGAAGTGTGGTTTATTGCAACCAGTGGACGTGAGATTTATTCGTTTCAGTTTTTTCCAGTTGTGGTTGGTGGTTATTTATATAGAAGAAAAGCGGTTTTAGATGGTTTAGGATGCATGTGGATTGGGGTGATTGTTGTGTGAGATACACGCTGATATTGATAGATTGTGATGGGGGCATAGTGGTATATTTGGGCGAGGCAATTGTTTTCATTTTTTGACCTGTTTTGCGACTCTCTTGCGCGACTTTCCCGCTGTGTTGCCTTCATTGTAATTATGATAACATTCTCGACCAGCTTTCTCTCTCGGAATTGTCTTCATCGATCTTATGATGACATTCTCAAACCGTTTTCTCTCTCGGGATTGTCTTCATCGACCTTATGATGACAATATCAAACCACTTTCTCTCTTGGGATTGTCTTCATCGACCTTATGATGACATTCTCAAACCGTTTTCTCTCTCCGAATTGTCTTCATCGACCCTATGAAGACATTCTCAAACCACTTTCTCTCTTGAGATTGTCTTCATCGATCCTATGATGACATTCTCGACCAGCTTTCTCTCTCGGAATTGTCTTCATCGACCTTTTGATGACAATATCGCGAACAATATGTAACAAAAAACCGACACCCCAAAATCGGGATGCCGGTTTGTAAAAGATCTATTCAGATCAAAGATTACTCTTGGATAGTCGCTACAACGCCAGCGCCTACAGTACGTCCACCTTCACGAATAGAGAACTTAGTTCCTTCTTCGATAGCGATTGGAGAGATAAGTTCAACAGTCATCTCAACGTTGTCGCCAGGCATAACCATTTCTACGCCTTCAGGTAGGTTACAAATACCAGTTACGTCAGTTGTACGGAAGTAGAACTGAGGACGGTAGTTTGTGAAGAATGGAGTGTGACGTCCACCCTCTTCTTTAGATAGTACGTAAACTTCAGCTTTGAACTTTGTGTGTGGAGTGATTGTACCAGGCTTAGCTAATACTTGTCCACGTTGGATGTCGTCACGAGCAACCCCACGAAGAAGTGCACCGATGTTGTCTCCAGCTTCAGCATAGTCAAGAAGCTTACGGAACATTTCTACTCCAGTTACAGTAGTAGATTTAGGCTCTTCAGTTAAACCGATGATTTCGATAGTGTCACCAACTTTAACTTGTCCACGCTCAACACGTCCAGTAGCAACTGTTCCACGACCAGTGATAGAGAATACGTCCTCAACTGGCATCATGAATGGCTTTTCAGTGTCACGAGTTGGAGTTGGGATGTAGTCATCAACTGCAGCCATAAGCTCAACGATTCTTTCTTCCCACTCAGCATCTCCTTCAAGAGCTTTAAGAGCAGAACCTTTGATTACAGGAACATCGTCTCCAGGGAAATCGTACTCAGAAAGAAGGTCACGAACTTCCATTTCAACTAATTCAAGTAATTCTTCGTCGTCTACCATGTCGCATTTGTTTAAGAATACTACAAGGTAAGGTACACCTACTTGACGAGAAAGAAGGATGTGCTCACGAGTTTGTGGCATTGGGCCGTCAGCAGCAGATACTACTAGGATTCCGCCGTCCATTTGAGCAGCACCAGTGATCATGTTTTTAACATAGTCAGCATGTCCTGGGCAGTCAACGTGCGCATAGTGACGAGTTTCAGTTTCGTACTCAACGTGAGCTGTAGAAATTGTGATTCCACGCTCTCTTTCTTCTGGAGCAGCATCGATCATGTCGTATGCCATTGCAGCACCTTTACCGCTCTTCTTAGCAAGAACAGTAGTGATTGCAGCTGTTAAAGTTGTTTTACCGTGGTCAACGTGACCGATTGTACCGATATTAGCATGAGTCTTGGATCTATCGAATTTCTCTTTACCCATTGTTATATCCTCCTTAGAATTTCATTAATTTTTTATTTTAATATGTTATTAACAAGTGATTTCCACTTATTAACCTACATACTATTTATAAAACAAGATTAGGTGAAAATCAATTATTCACCTTTATTTTTTTTGATGATTTCCTCAGAAATCGATTTTGGAACTTCTTCATAGTGATCGAAATGCATGGTGAACACTCCGCGTCCTTGTGTGTTAGAACGTAGGGATGTTGCATAACCAAACATTTCAGATAGTGGAACCATTGCACGGACAACTTGAGCGTTACCGCGAGCTTCCATACCTTCTACACGACCACGACGGGAAGTGATACCACCCATGATGTCTCCCATGTACTCTTCAGGTGTCACTACTTCAACTTTCATGACAGGCTCAAGGATTACAGGGTTACATTTGGATACTGCATTTTTAAGAGCTAAAGATGCAGCTACTTTAAACGCCATCTCAGAGGAGTCAACGTCATGGTAAGAACCATCAACCAATGCAGCTTTTACATCGATTAGAGGGTAACCAGCAAGTACACCGTTCGCCATTGCATCTTCAAGACCAGCTTGAACTGCAGGTACGTATTCACGAGGTACTACCCCACCTACGATTTTGTTTTCAAATTCGAAGCCTGCTCCTTCTTCGTTTGGTTCGAATTCGATCCAAACGTGTCCGAATTGACCACGTCCACCAGATTGACGAGCAAATTTACCTTCAACCTTAGCAGATCCGCGGAACGTTTCACGGTAGGCAACCTGAGGTGCACCAACGTTTGCTTCTACTTTGAACTCACGTTTCATACGGTCAACCAGGATGTCAAGGTGAAGCTCACCCATACCTGCGATGATCGTTTGACCAGTTTCCTGATCAGTGTGAGCGCGGAAAGTAGGATCTTCTTCTTGTAGCTTTTGAAGGGCAGTTGTCATTTTGTCTTGGTCAGCCTTGGATTTAGGCTCAACAGACAATTGGATAACCGGCTCTGGGAATTCCATGGACTCCAAGATAACTTGGTTCTTATCGTCACATAGAGTGTCACCAGTAGTTGTATCTTTAAGACCAACTGCAGCAGCGATATCTCCGGAGTAAACAACAGGAATCTCTTCACGGCTGTTTGCGTGCATTTGTAGGATACGTCCTACACGCTCACGCTTACCTTTTGTAGAGTTGATAACGTAAGATCCGGAGTTTAATGTACCAGAGTACACACGGAAGAACGTTAATTTACCTACATAAGGGTCAGTCATAACTTTGAATGCAAGAGCGGCAAACGGGTTGTCATCTCCAGATTCACGAGTTACTTCCTCTTCAGTGTCAGGAATAGTACCTTTGATTGCAGGTACGTCTGTTGGCGCTGGAAGGTAATCGATAACAGCGTCAAGCATTAACTGAACACCTTTGTTTTTGAATGCAGAACCACAGATTACTGGGTAGAAGTTAACGTCACAAGTACCTTTACGGATAGTAGCTTTCAACTCTTCAGTAGTAAGCTCTTCCCCTTCTAGGTATTTCATCATTAATTCTTCATCCAACTCTGCAACTGCTTCAACTAAGCGTTGGCGATACTCGTCAGCTTTGTCTTTGTACTCAGCTGGAATTTCTTTCGCTTCAGAACGAGTACCTAGGTCATCTTCGTAGTAGTATGCAACCATTTCTACTAAGTCGATGATACCTTCAAACTCATCTTCAGCTCCGATTGGAAGTTGAATTGGATGAGCGTTAGCTTGAAGGCGGTCATGGATAGTTCCTACAGAGTATAAGAAGTCTGCACCGATCTTGTCCATTTTGTTAACGAACACGATACGTGGAACACCATAAGTTGTAGCTTGGCGCCAAACTGTTTCAGTTTGTGGTTCAACACCAGATTGTGCATCAAGAACTGCTACCGCACCATCAAGTACACGAAGGGAACGTTCTACTTCAACAGTGAAGTCTACGTGACCAGGTGTATCGATAATGTTTACGCGGTGGCCTTTCCATTGAGCTGTAGTCGCAGCAGATGTGATCGTGATTCCACGCTCTTGCTCCTGCTCCATCCAGTCCATTTGAGAAGCACCTTCATGAGTTTCACCGATTTTGTGAATACGTCCTGTGTAGAACAAAACACGCTCAGTTGTCGTTGTTTTACCAGCATCGATGTGAGCCATGATACCGATATTACGTGTTTTATCTAAGGAGAACTCTCTTGCCATAGTGTATTTCTCCTTCCTAAGTAACTAGATTTAATTTATACCTAAAGCTGTTAAGTACTTGTCTTAACAGCTCCAGATAGTATGTGATCTTACCAGCGGTAGTGAGCAAACGCTTTGTTTGCTTCTGCCATTTTGTGCATATCTTCACGCTTCTTAACGGAAGCACCAGTGTTGTTAGCAGCATCTAGGATTTCGTTAGCTAAGCGCTCTTCCATCGTTTTCTCACCGCGAAGACGAGAGTAGTTAACTAAATAACGAAGTCCAAGAGTTGTACGACGATCTGGGCGCACCTCTACAGGTACTTGGTAGTTTGCTCCACCTACACGACGTGCTCTTACTTCAAGAACAGGCATGATGTTTTTCATAGCTTGTTCGAACACTTCCATAGGTTCTTGTCCGGAACGCTCACCAACTAGTTTGAATGCGTTATAGATGATAGCTTGAGATTTTCCTCTCTTACCATCGATCATTAATTTATTTACAAGACGAGTTACTAATTTAGAGTTGTATAACGGATCTGGTAATACGTCTCTTTTTGCAACAGGGCCTTTACGTGGCATATTATTTTCCTCCTTTCGGGTAACTTAATGTTAAGCAGTTTGAAGTTTATTACTTCTTAGGTGCTTTTGGTCTCTTCGTACCATATTTGGAACGACCTTGCATACGGTTGTTAACTCCCGCAGTATCAAGTGCTCCACGAACGATGTGGTAACGTACCCCTGGTAAGTCTTTTACACGACCGCCGCGAATTAAAACTACGCTGTGCTCTTGTAGGTTGTGACCGATACCTGGGATATAAGCAGTTACCTCAATTTGGTTAGTTAAACGAACACGAGCATATTTACGTAATGCGGAGTTCGGTTTCTTCGGAGTCATTGTACCAACACGAGTACATACACCACGTTTTTGAGGTGAAGACACATCAGTTTGAGCCTTCTTGAAACTGTTATAACCTTTGTTCAAAGCTGGAGATTTTGACTTTACAACTTTACTTGTACGTCCTTTGCGGACTAACTGGTTAATAGTAGGCATTAATATTTCCTCCTTCCTAGTGTTTTAAGACCACATATCCAGGTGGTTCATTTTTAGGTAAAAAACAAAGTCTTTGCGAATCTGCACTCACAAAAACAGTTTTTAATGAATGATCGCAACAGCGGAGGCACCGACTTCAATCCCGCAAGCTTTTCCGAGTTTTTTCATCGAATCTACTTTTAAGACTGGTATGTTGTGCTCATTGGCAGTTTGGACAACCTTCTGTGTGACAATCACATCGGCATCTTCTGCAATGACAACCTCTTTTACTGTTCCGGATTTCAGCGCCTTCACTGTTTGTTTAGTACCAACAATGAAGGTGTTTGCCTGCATCACTTTTTCATAAGACATTAACATATCCTCCAAAGCAACAGGTTATATAAGCACCTTTGCTATATTACCATCTCTATTTTTGAATGTCAACACTTTCTCGAATAACATTGAAAAGATTGTCGGGGGCCGCCCGACAATCTTCCATTTATTCTACTGTTACAGGTTCTTCCTGGCCGACTTCTTTCGTTAGATCGAATTTGCGGTAACGGTTCATACCTGTACCAGCTGGAACTAGCTTACCAATGATAACATTCTCTTTAAGTCCCAGTAACTCGTCGCGTTTTCCTTTGATTGCAGCGTCTGTCAAGACTCTTGTTGTTTCCTGGAAGGAAGCTGCAGACAAGAAGGAATCCGTTTCAAGGGACGCTTTTGTAATACCAAGCAATACAGGACGTCCTGTTGCAGGTGTTTTGCCTTCAAGAAGCACACGTTCGTTTGCATCGGTGAATTGGTGAACATCAAGCAGTGTTCCTGGTAGTACATCTGTATCACCAGCATCGATAACACGTACTTTACGTAGCATCTGGCGAACCATTACCTCTACGTGTTTGTCCCCGATTTCTACCCCTTGCATACGGTATACTTTTTGAACTTCAAGCAGTAGGTACTCCTGTACAGAGACCATATCTTTCACTTTCAGTAGCTCTTTCGGATCGATGGAACCTTCTGTCAGTTCCTGACCGCGGGATACTTCTGAATTCACGCCGACTTTCAGGCGACCAGTGTATGGCACTGTGTAGTTTCTCGTTTCCACTTCACCTTGAACAGTGATTTCCTGCTGACGATCACGGCCTTCGTTGATGGATGTTACGACACCATCAATTTCAGAGATGACCGCTTGACCTTTCGGATTACGCGCTTCGAAGATCTCCTGAATACGCGGTAAACCTTGAGTGATATCGTCTCCTGCAACCCCACCTGTATGGAAAGTACGCATCGTCAACTGAGTTCCTGGCTCACCGATGGATTGGGCAGCGATGATACCTACTGCTTCTCCCACTTCTACTTCTAAGCCAGTCGCAAGGTTGCGGCCGTAACATTTTTTACATACACCATGACGAGTGTCACATGTGAATACAGAGCGGATCCAAACATCTTCCACGCCTGCTTCTACAATGGTTGTTGCAAGGTCTTCTGTAATTAAATCGTTCGCTGCCACAAGAACTTCCCCTGTTTCAGGATGCTTCACAGCTTTTCTTGCATAACGACCGACTAAACGCTCTTCTAATTTTTCTACCACTTCTGTGCCATCTTTAAGTGATGTGATGTGAAGGCCACGATCGGTTCCACAATCTTTCTCACGGACGATGACATCCTGTGCAACGTCTACAAGACGACGAGTCAGGTAACCGGAATCGGCAGTTTTCAGTGCTGTATCGGCAAGACCTTTACGTGCACCGTGGGTAGAGATAAAGTATTCCAATACCGTCAGACCTTCACGGAAACTGGATTTGATTGGAAGTTCAATGATGCGTCCAGATGGGTTGGCCATCAGACCACGCATACCGGCTAACTGTGTAAAGTTAGACGCGTTACCACGGGCACCGGAATCACTCATCATGAAGATGTGGTTCAGGCGAGGCAAGGACTCCATCAGTTTTCCTTGAATTTTATCCTTCGCAGCACTCCAGATGGAAATAACGCGATCATAGCGCTCTTCTTCCGTAATTAAACCACGGCGGAATTGTTTCAAGACTGTATCAACTTTCGTTTGTGCTTCCACCAAGATTTCATCTTTCTCTTTAAGAACCACGATATCTGCTACACCAACTGTAATACCAGCTTTGGTAGAGTAACGGAATCCAAGGTTTTTCATGCGGTCAAGCATTTCGGATGTTTGCGTGATCTTGAAGCGTTTGAACACTTCCGCAATGATGTTACCAAGGATTTTTTTCTTAAATGGATCGATAAGTCCTTGTGCTTGGATTGCTTCTTTAACATTCGCACCTTTTTCCACAAAGTACTTATCAGGAGTGTTCACTTCCAAGTTATACTTTGTAGGTTCGTTGATGTACGGGAATGACGGCGGTAGGATTTCGTTGAAAATCAACTTACCTACTGTCGTGATAAGAAGCTTTTGTTTTTGTTCTTCAGTGAACGTTTCGTTATTTAAAGATCCGGCATAGACAGCTACACGTGTGTGCAGATGTACATATCCGTTCGAATAAGCAATAAGCGCTTCATTCGTATCTTTGAATACCATTCCTTCCCCTACAGCATTTTCACGCTCTAGAGTTAAGTAGTAGTTACCAAGTACCATATCCTGGGAAGGTGTTACTACAGGTTTTCCATCCTTAGGGTTAAGGATGTTTTGGGCAGCAAGCATCAAGATGCGTGCTTCAGCCTGTGCTTCAGCAGAAAGAGGTACGTGAACAGCCATTTGGTCTCCATCAAAGTCCGCGTTGTATGCAGTACATACAAGTGGGTGAAGGCGGATGGCACGGCCTTCTACAAGTGTAGGTTCAAATGCTTGAATACCTAGTCTGTGTAGAGTTGGTGCGCGGTTCAGTAATACTGGATGTTCCTTGATAACGGATTCCAATACATCCCAAACCTCTGGTTGTACGCGTTCGATCTTACGCTTTGCACTCTTGATGTTATGTGCAAGCCCGCGCTCTACAAGTTCTTTCATGACGAAAGGCTTGAATAGCTCAAGGGCCATTTCTTTCGGTAATCCACATTGGTACATTTTCAAGTTAGGTCCTACTACGATAACGGAACGACCAGAATAGTCCACACGTTTTCCTAGTAAGTTCTGACGGAAACGACCTTGCTTCCCTTTCAGCATATGAGAAAGAGATTTCAATGGACGGTTACCAGGTCCTGTTACCGGACGGCCACGGCGACCATTGTCGATAAGTGCGTCAACAGCTTCTTGTAACATACGTTTTTCGTTCTGTACGATGATGCTTGGAGCACCAAGGTCAAGAAGACGTTTTAAACGGTTATTACGGTTGATTACACGACGATACAAGTCATTCAAGTCGGAAGTCGCAAAACGACCACCATCCAATTGTACCATTGGACGTAATTCAGGAGGGATGACAGGTAGTACATCAAGGATCATCCAAGATGGTTCATTGCCGGATCCCCTGAAGGATTCCAATACTTCGAGACGCTTAATCGCTCTTGTACGGCGTTGACCTTGAGCGGTTTTAAGCTCTTCTTTCAACGTATCCACTTCTTTTTCCAAATCGATGTCAAAAAGAAGCTTCTTGATTGCTTCTGCACCCATGGCTGCTTGGAATGTCTGGCCATACTTTTCACGGTATGCACGGAATTCCTTTTCAGAAAGCAGTTGCTTCTTCTCAAGAGGAGTGTCGCCTGTTTCTGTTACCACGTAAGATGCAAAGTAAATGACTTCCTCTAGTGCACGTGGGGACATGTCAAGAACAAGACCCATACGGCTAGGGATGCCTTTGAAGTACCAGATGTGGGATACAGGAGCAGCAAGCTCGATGTGACCCATGCGCTCACGACGGACTTTCGCTCTTGTCACTTCCACTCCACAGCGGTCACAAACAACGCCCTTATAACGGACACGCTTGTATTTACCACAGTGACACTCCCAGTCCTTTGTAGGACCGAAAATTCTTTCGCAGAATAACCCATCTTTTTCTGGCTTTAATGTACGATAGTTAATTGTCTCAGGCTTCTTGACTTCCCCGAAAGACCAGGATCTGATCTTGTCGGGGGAAGCAAGGCCTATTTTCATATATTCAAAATTATTAACATCTAGCAAGGGGCCTACCTCCCTTATAATCTACAGGTTCTACCCAAATGCTTATCTTTAAAGTCCTGTTGGCCATCAGTCTTTAGCGACAGTTTCTTTTACTTCTTCTACTTGATCTGAATCAAGGGAAATACCTTCGGAAGATTGCTCTTCGTCATCTTCCAAGTCTCTCATTTCGATCTCTTCTTCATCGCCGGATAGGATCTTAACATCCATACCTAAACTTTGAAGCTCTTTGATTAATACTTTGAAAGATTCAGGTACACCAGGTTCAGGTACATTTTCACCTTTAACGATCGCCTCGTACGTTTTCACACGTCCTACTACGTCATCGGATTTAACTGTAAGGATTTCTTGAAGTGTATATGCGGCACCATAAGCCTCAAGTGCCCAAACTTCCATCTCACCGAAACGCTGTCCACCAAATTGCGCTTTACCGCCAAGTGGTTGCTGTGTAACAAGTGAGTATGGTCCAGTGGAACGTGCGTGCAACTTGTCGTCAACCATGTGCGCCAGTTTGATCATGTACATGATCCCAACAGATACGCGGCTGTCGAAAGGTTCACCTGTTCTACCGTCATACAGTACAGTTTTCGCATCTCTTGCCATGCCAGCCTCTTCCAACGTGCTCCATACGTCTTCTTCACGCGCGCCATCAAATACGGCGGAAGCTACGTGTATACCCAAGGTTCTTGCTGCCATACCCAGGTGAAGCTCCAATACCTGCCCGATGTTCATACGGGACGGAACCCCAAGTGGGTTTAACATGATGTCGATTGGCGTACCGTCTGGAAGATATGGCATATCTTCTTCCGGTAAGATGCGGGAGATAACCCCTTTGTTACCATGTCGTCCGGCCATTTTGTCCCCTTCAGAAATTTTACGCTTCTGAACGATATATGCACGAACTAGTTGGTTAACACCTGGTGGCAACTCGTCTCCGTCTTCACGGTTGAATACTTTAACATCAAGTACGATACCCCCACCACCGTGTGGAACTCGTAGTGATGTATCACGTACTTCTCTCGCTTTTTCACCAAAGATTGCGTGTAATAGGCGTTCTTCTGCAGTAAGTTCCGTAACCCCTTTAGGTGTTACTTTTCCTACTAATAGGTCTCCGTCTTTTACTTCCGCACCGACTCTGATGATTCCACGATCGTCAAGGTTCTTAAGTGCCTCTTCCCCTACGTTCGGGATATCACGTGTGATTTCCTCTGGTCCAAGCTTTGTGTCACGTGCTTCTGATTCATACTCTTCAATATGGATGGAAGTATACACATCGTCTTTTACCAGACGCTCACTCATGATGATGGCATCCTCATAGTTATAACCGTCCCATGTCATGAAGCCGACCATTACGTTACGGCCAAGTGCCAATTCACCTTTTTCCATGGATGGGCCATCTGCAAGGATTTCACCTTTTGTTACAACGTCTCCAACGGAAACGATCGGACGCTGGTTATAACAAGTTCCTTGGTTGGAACGAATGAATTTAAGCATTCTGTACTTATCAAGGTTGCCTTTTACCTGTTGTCCGTCTACTTCTTCCATACGACGCACCCAAACTTCACGGGCTTCTACGCGTTCTACAACACCTGGGTGTTTACAGATCACTGCAGCACCGGAGTCTTTAGCGGAAACGTGCTCCATCCCTGTACCGACAATCGGTGATTCCGGTTGCATCAAAGGTACAGCTTGACGTTGCATGTTCGCTCCCATTAGGGCACGGTTAGAGTCATCGTTTTCCAAGAAAGGAATACATGCTGTCGCAGCGGAAACAACCTGCTTAGGAGATACGTCCATATAGTCGATTCTTTCACTTATAACAACGGTGTTCTCTCCGCGGAAACGGGAAACAACATTCTCATCAAGGAAAGTACCATCTTCCCCAAGGCGTGCGTTCGCTTGGGCTACTACATAATTATCTTCCTCATCTGCTGTCAAGTAATCGATTTGGTCTGTCACTCTACCCGTTTCAGGGTCTACTCTTCTGTAAGGAGTTTCAATGAAACCAAATTTATTCACTTTCGCAAAAGAAGAAAGGGAGTTGATCAGTCCAATGTTCGGCCCCTCAGGAGTCTCGATCGGACACATACGGCCATAGTGGGAGTAGTGAACGTCACGTACTTCAAAGCCAGCACGCTCACGTGTTAAACCACCAGGTCCAAGTGCAGACAATCTACGTTTATGTGTCAATTCAGCTAGTGGATTCGTTTGATCCATGAACTGAGATAATTGAGAGCTTCCGAAGAACTCTTTAATGGATGCGATAACAGGTCTGATATTGATCAGTTGTTGCGGAGTGATCGTGTTGGTGTCCTGGATGGACATTCTCTCACGCACTACACGCTCCATTCTGGATAGACCGATACGGAACTGGTTTTGAAGAAGCTCTCCAACAGAACGTAAACGGCGGTTACCAAGGTGATCGATATCGTCTGTGTCGCCTACACCGTGTAGAAGGTCAAAGAAATAACTGATAGAAGCAATGATATCTGCCGGAGCGATATGCTTCACTTTTTCTTCAATAAAACCGTTGCCTAAAACGACGATTTCTTTTTCCCCTTCTGCATCATTTGGTGCATATATCTTAATAGATTGCATTGGCACTTCATCTTCTACTACCCCACCATGCGGATGGAAGGAAGTAAGACCGATGCCATCTTCAATGTTAGGTAGAATGCGATCTAACGTTCTACGGTCTAACAGCGTACCTTTTTCTACGATGATTTCCCCTGTTTCAGGGTCTACAAGCGTTTCAGCGATACGTTGATTGAAAAGTCTGTTCTTGATATGAAGCTTTTTATTAATCTTGTATCTTCCAACACTTGCTAAATCATAGCGTTTAGGATCGAAAAATCTAGATTCTAATAAACTTTTCGCATTTTCAACCGTAGGTGGCTCCCCAGGGCGTAAACGCTCATATATTTCTAGTAATGCCTTTTCGGTACTTTCTGTGTTATCCTTATCTAAAGTATTGCGCAGGTACTCGTTTTCACCTAGAAGATCAATGATCTCCTGGTCGGAACCGAATCCAAGAGCACGCAAAAGAACCGTTACTGGTAGTTTACGAGTACGATCTATACGAACATATACAACATCTTTAGCGTCAGTCTCGTATTCTAACCATGCACCACGGTTTGGAATAACAGTAGCCGAAAAGCCTTTTTTACCATTTTTATCTACTTTTCCGCTGTAATACACACTTGGAGAACGCACTAACTGAGATACAATAACACGTTCTGCACCATTAATAACGAACGTACCAGTATCCGTCATCAACGGGAAATCACCCATAAATACATCCTGGTCTTTTACTTCACCAGTTTCTTTGTTAATGAGACGAACCTTCACACGTAAAGGAGCTGAGTATGTAACATCTCTTTCCTTTGATTCTTCAACAGAATATTTAGGTTCCCCTAAGCTATAATCGATGAATTCTAAAGATAGATTTCCTGTGAAGTCTTCAATTGGGGAAATGTCATGAAACATTTCTCTCAATCCCTCATCAAGGAACCATTGATAAGAAGATGTTTGAATCTCTATTAGATTTGGTAAATCTAATACTTCACTAATGCGAGCATAACTTCTGCGTTGGCGGTGTCGTCCGTATTGAACTAGTTGACCTGTCAACTGATTCACCCCTCGTATCAAGCGTTATTAAATAGTAGTTTAAATAATATAAACCACTCAAAGCCAAACATAAAAAAACATTCAACATGGAAACGATACAGCTAAAAGAATCCATGTTAAAAATAAAAAATGGTTTCAATACAGAAAACCACATTTCAATCGCTCTATTGATTTTACTATCTTTTCCAAGCATACTAATTTTATACATGAAAAATACATAAAATTATTAGTGCTCAGAAAAATACATATTGGCATTAAACAATGCTACCATAACAAAAAAACCAAGTCAACCCTTTTTTGATTTGATAATAGAGTAACCTTTTTTCTTCGTTACCACTTCCACTTCCTCAAACAAAGACTCCAATTTCTCTATGGCGGAAGGAGCTCCCTGCTTCTTCTGGATCACAACCCACAGTTCTCCCTTTGGAGCCAAGTGCGTCCAAGCTTTTTCCAGAATCTCATGCACCACTTTTTTCCCGGCGCGTATAGGAGGATTGGAAAGTATTGCTGCATAATCAGTAGCTGTTACATTTTCATAGATATTACTAGTGAAAATAGAGACATTTTCCACTTTGTTTTTCACAGCATTCTCTTTTGCAAGCTCGACTGCCCTTTCATTCACATCAATCATATCAACTAGACGATTTGGAAATGTTTTAGCAAGTGACAACCCGATTGGACCATAACCGCATCCCACATCCAGGATTCGCCCTTCCACTTCTGGTTCTTCAAAAGTTTCTATCAAGACTCTTGAACCAAAGTCTACTTCCTTTTTCGAGAAAACCCCGGTGTCTGTTGTGAACGAGAAGGTATACCCTTTTAAATCAAAGTTCCATTGTTGACGGTTACTTTCTACAGAAGGCTTGTTTGTATAATAATGATTCGTCATATTTAGTCTCCTTATCTGAAAAGCCACTACTAGCCTTTCAACAAATCAACTTCATATATTAGCACCCTTGAAAAAAACAGTAAGAAAACGGAGATATCACACCGTTTAAAAAAAGCCCGCTAACACGTAGCGAGCTTTCCTTTTTAAGAGCCTGTAATTACTTAACTTCTACAGAAGCTCCAACTTCTTCAAGTTTAGCTTTGATTTCTTCAGCTTCTTCTTTAGCGATACCTTCTTTAAGAGCTTTAGGAGCGTTGTCTACAACTTCTTTAGCTTCTTTAAGACCAAGGCCAGTGATTTCACGTACTACTTTGATAACCTTGATTTTTTGTCCGCCAGCGTTAGCTAGGATTACGTCGAATTCAGTTTGCTCAGCAGCAGCTTCAGCAGCTCCGCCACCAGCTACAGCTACAGGAGCAGCAGCAGTTACACCAAATTCTTCTTCGATTGCTTTTACTAGGTCGTTTAGTTCTAAAACAGTCATATTCTTAACCGCTTCAATGATTTGTTCGTGTGTCATTGTTAATTTCCTCCTTAGATATTATAAGTTTTTGTTTTTCTTACTTAACTTGCTAGATTGAAATTAAGCGCCTTGCTCTTCTTTTTGATCTGCAACTGCTTTCGTAACAAGAGCCAAGTTGCGGATTGGAGCTTGAAGGACGCTAAGCAACATGGAAAGAAGACCTTCGCGGGATGGAAGTTCAGCAAGAGCTTTCACTTCTTCAACCGTTGCAACATTTCCTTCGATTACGCCAGCTTTGATTTCTAATGCTTCGTGCTTTTTCGCGAAGTCATTAAGGATCTTAGCAGGAGCTACTACATCTTCAGTAGAGAATGCGATAGCGTTAGGTCCTGTTAATGCGTCGTTAAGTCCGTTGATGTCTGCTGCTTCAGCTGCACGGCGAGTTAAAGAGTTTTTGAAAACCTTGAACTCAACACCTGCTTCACGAAGTTGTTTACGAAGTTCTGTTACTTCCGCAACGTTAAGTCCACGGTAGTCAACTACGATAGTAGATACAGAAGCTTTAAACTTGTCAGCGATTTCTCCAACAGCTTGTTTTTTTACTTCAACTGCTTTGCTCATCGTTACACCTCCTAAAAAGTTGGTTACCACTTATACCGACCGGTGTACATAAAGAATGCCTCCACGCAGGTGGAGGCAGAAGTTTTATCGTTAAAAGCACAAGAGGCCTTTGATCGTAAAAATTCACACCTCGGTAGGAAATTAAGCCGATTGGCACCTACTGTCTACGGTACAAACAATATCATTTTATAAACACAACGATTATTATAACCGTGTAGTTAACTTATGTCAATATGTTAGTTTTTGGTAGCTACGAAAGTAGAAGCGTCAACTTTTACTCCAGGTCCCATTGTAGAAGTAACGGCAACGTTCTTCATGAATGTACCTTTTGCAGCAGCCGGTTTAGCTTTTAGTAAAGTCTCATAGATAGTTGAGAAGTTTTCAGCAAGCTTCGTATCTTCGAAAGAGATTTTACCAATTGGAACATGGATGTTACCGGATTTATCAAGGCGGTATTCAACTTTACCAGCTTTGATTTCGTTAACAGCTTTCGTTACATCAAATGTAACTGTTCCAGTTTTAGGGTTTGGCATTAAGCCTTTAGGTCCTAATACGCGTCCTAATTTACCAACTTCACCCATCATGTCTGGTGTAGCAACGATTACGTCAAAATCGAACCAACCTTGGTTGATTTTCGCGATCATGTCAGCATCCCCAACATAGTCAGCTCCAGCAGCTTCTGCTTCTTTCGCTTTTTCGCCTTTAGCGAAAACTAGGACTTTTTGAGTTTTACCAGTTCCATGAGGAAGCACTACTGCTCCACGGATCTGTTGGTCGTTTTTACGAGGGTCAACTCCAAGGCGGAATGCAACTTCCACAGTAGCGTCGAACTTCGCAGTGTTTGTTTTCTTAACTAATTCGATAGCTTCGTTAACAGAGTAAGCCGTTGTACGGTCTACAAGTTTCGCAGCTTCGATGTACTTTTTACCTCTTTTTGCCATTTTAAATGTCCTCCTTATGTGGTTTTAGCGGAATAACCTCCCACGAATAAAGGTTGCGAATTGGCCATAAACCAAAGTCCGCAACCCTGAACAGCAGTTAAATCAAAAGCAATGGGATTAGTCTTCGATAGTGATACCCATGCTACGAGCAGTACCTTCAACCATGCGCATTGCAGCTTCTACGCTTGCAGCGTTTAGATCTGGCATTTTCGTCTCCGCAATTTCGCGTACTTTATCACGCTTAACTGTTGCAACTTTATTACGGTTTGGTTCACCAGAACCAGACTCAATACCAGCTGCTTTTTTAAGTAAAACTGCAGCAGGTGGAGTTTTCGTAATAAATGTAAATGAACGGTCTTCAAAAACCGTGATTTCAACAGGGATAATCAATCCAGCTTGATCTGCTGTACGAGCGTTGAACTCTTTACAGAAACCCATGATGTTAACACCTGCTTGACCTAGTGCTGGTCCAACTGGTGGTGCTGGGTTAGCTTTCGCTGCCGGAATTTGTAGCTTTACCATTTTAATTACTTTTTTAGCCACGAGACACACCTCCTTAAGTCCGTGATGTGGTATCTGGGATTTCTCCCTCCCACTCAACTCATTCTTTATATATGCAATAAAGAATATTTTTTTATTAATAGTCTCTATTTCAGAGACATACTGACCTTTGAAATAATATCATTTTTACGAAACTATTTCAAGTTTTTTTACATTATAATTTTTCAATCTGTGTAAAGTCAAGCTCCACAGGGGTTTCACGGCCAAACATATTCACTAAAACTTTCACTTTATGCTTGTCTTTGTCTAGTTCTACGATATGACCGGTGAAGTTTGCAAAAGGACCTTCTGTCACTTTTACGGATTCTTTCAGATCGAAGTCTACTTCGACTTGCTTCTCCATCATGCCCATTCTCTTCAGGATGAATGCAATTTCATCATCCAATAGAGGTGTTGGCTTGGAACCGGATCCGCTTGATCCTACGAAACCTGTCACTCCTGGTGTGTTACGTACTACATACCAGGAATCGTCTGTCATGACGATTTCGACTAGCACGTAACCTGGGAATACCTTTTTCTTTGTTACTTTCTTTTTGCCGTTTTTGATGTCGGTTTCTTCTTCTTCAGGAACGACGACGCGGAAGATCTTGTCTTGCATCCCCATTGACTCTACTCGTTTTTCTAAGTTCGCTTTTACTTTATTCTCGTATCCGGAATAAGTATGAACGACGTACCAGTTTTTCTCCATTGTTTAGGACTTGTGTCCGTCCCTCCCTTTTCGTAACTTTTTGTTGCTGATAGCAAATCTTATACATATCGTTGATATATGAATATGAATGACAACCAAAATCCTTAATCTTAAGAATCCCAAAACTCCTGTTGATTTCCGTTCCGGGTGTTCGCTTTCCTAGGGGCGCTGCTTGAGCCTCCTCACTCCGCTCGGGGGTCTCAAGCTAACGCTATCTCCCTCAGGAGTCTCACACCCTGCACTTCAATCAACAGGGGCGGCCAATATATCAACAGTGTTTTAAAATCATTGAAACTAGTAAAGAATGCTTGTTTTTTTCCAAATGAAAAAACCCGTTGAACGGGCTTTTTGTCAGAAAGTATTATTTACATTATACCATGATATAACACTACTTATTCAAGAGTAAAAGGAATAAGTTTAGATTACTTATTTAATCACAGTACGCAACAACTCGGAAATACCCATGTCTACAATCCAGAAGAATACTGTAACAAACAATACAGTTGTTACTACTGTGATTGTGTAACGTGTCAATTCCTTGCGTTTTGGCCAGCTTACTTTTTTCATTTCGCGAGCTACATCACGAAAAAAATTAGTCAAACGTCCCATCCATGTAACCTCCAACCCCAGAAATACTGATCTATTTTGTCTCCCGATGAACGGTGTGAGCATTACAAACCTTGCAAAACTTCTTTATCTCTAAACGCTCGCCGCTTTGTGCTTTCCCTTTGACTGTTGAATAGTTTCGGGAAGAACAAGCTGCACAAGCAAGTGCCACCTTACTTTGCATGTGTTACACCACCTGAACTGAACAAAGATGTCCATAAAAATGTAACATAGGTGTAATAATTAGTCAATGTCAAGTAGAACGCTCAAAGCTGTGTTTTATTATGCGTTTCCACTTGTGGATCACAATGTGATTTCCCTAAGCTCCAGATATCGCTCGAGCTTGCGCTTTACCCTTTGCAAGGCGTTATCGATGGATTTCACATGCCGGTTTAAATCTTCTGAAATTTCCTGATAAGAACGTCCATCCAGATAGAGAGCAAGCACCTTTCTTTCCAGGTCGCTTAAAAGCTCGCCCATCTTCACCTCTATATCATCAAATTCTTCTTGATTGATAATCAATTCTTCCGGATCCATCACTTTTGCTCCGGAAATGACATCCATTAATGTGCGATCTGATTCCTCGTCATAAATAGGCTTGTCCAGCGATACATACGAATTCAGTGGAATATGCTTTTGTCTCGTGGCCGTTTTAATCGCAGTGATGATTTGTCTGGTGATGCACAATTCTGCAAATGCTTTGAAAGAAGTTAGCTTGTCCTCTTTAAAGTCACGAATTGCCTTGTAAAGACCAATCATACCTTCTTGCACAATATCTTCGCGATCTGCACCTATGAGAAAATAGGATCTAGCCTTCGCGCGAACGAAGTTTTTATACTTGTTGATTAAATAATCCAGCGCTTCACTGTCACCTAAATGCACAAGTTCTACCATCTGTTCGTCTTCCATAAGCTCTAATGTCCTGTTGGCATTTCTTGGATCGCTCACTATCACACCTATCCCTCCGGCTGAATCAGTAGATAGAAATATTATACAGTAGGCGCAAATTGACCGTCAACCACTCATCGCTGTCCTCGGCGCCATTTTTCGAAAATTGCTGAAATTTCATTGTCTAATTCAATGCGTTTTGAAGGTTTTTCGTTGGTAAATTTTGTTACCCTCTTTTTTATTTTTGCTTCGATTGCCTCTGACTCATTCAGGAGTTCCCTTGCAGATTTCCGCAAAGCCCCTTGTCCAAAAATTGCCCATTGCTCGGTAAAATCGGACGTTGCAACATGAATTTGCGTTCGGATATCACTTAAACTGATGGCCAGTTTTTCGATTCTTTCATCTGCGGTTTCATTTTCACGAGTATAAATGACTTCCACACGATGGTTTTTGTACTTAGTTTCTATCCCCTGGGACATGTGGGCATCAAAGACAACGATCACTTTATAGCCAGTGTAGGCCTGGTATTCTGCCATTCTCGAAATAAGGATATCGCGGGCCATCGCGAGATCCTTATCTTTCAGTACTCTCAGCTCCGGCCACGCTCCAATAATGTTATATCCATCCACCAGTAGAATATCCATTTTCCTTTACTCTCCTGCCGGCATTCTTTTGCGAAAAACCTCATACATTAATAGACTGGCAGCAACAGAAGCGTTCAAAGACGTCACTTTTCCCACCATTGGCAACGATACAAGGAAGTCACATTTTTCCTTTAACAGCCTTGCCATCCCTTTGCCTTCACTGCCGATGATCAGGCCAAGTGGCAGGGAGCCATCCATTTTCGTGTAATCCACTGTTCCTTTAGCATCTGTGCCGAATATCCAGAGTCCTCTTTCCTTCAGCTCGTCCACCGTTCTTGCAAGGTTGGTTACTCGTACAACCGGGATGTGCTCAATCGCCCCGGTGGACGATTTCGCGACAGTCGCAGTCAGCCCTACAGCCCTTCGCTTTGGAATGATGATCCCATGTGCACCCACGGCATCCGCTGTACGCATGATGGAACCAAGATTATGCGGATCTTCTATTTCGTCCAGAATCAAGAAGAAAGGGTCTTCGTTTCTCTCTTCCGCCAATCGATAAAGGTCATCTAGTTCCGCGTAGTCATATGCGGCTACTGAAGCGACAACCCCCTGGTGATTTCCTTCCACCATCTGGTCAATTTTTTTACGAGGGACAAACTGCACCAGAACGTTCGCCTCTTTCGCCATGGCGATCACTTGTTGGATAGAGCCTTTTTGACCACCTTCTGCTATCCAGAGTTTGTTGATTTCACGATTTGATTTAAGTGCCTCAAGCACTGGGTTACGTCCCATAATGAATTCTTTTGTCATCTCTATTCACCTCTCTTGCTGTCTACCAGTTCTATGCAGGTAAACACGATTTCTTCCATTCGTTCTATGTCTTCATGTAAGTATAAATAGCCAATCAGTGCTTCAAATGCGGTGGAATAACGGTATGTTTGAACATCCGTATTCTTTGGTACGGAACCGGATTTGGCATTGCGGCCCCGCCTGATGACACCTTGTTCCTCATCGCTGAAAAATTCCCGATCCATCAGCTGATGAAGCAGATGTGCCTGCGATTTCGCAGACACATAGTTCGTAGCTGCTCGATGCAACTGATTTGGGCGTATTTTCCCAGATTTCAAAAGATGATGGCGAATATACCCTTCATACACCGCATCCCCCATATAGGCGAGCGCCAAACTATTCAATTGCTTTGCATCCACATTGTTGCTCATTACTGGTTTAGCCTCTTTTCCATCTTGTGCCTTGTGCGGTATCTTCGAGGATGATGTTTTTTGCTTTCAGTTCGTCGCGAATCTCGTCAGCTCTTGTGAAGTCTCGGTTTTTTCTGGCATCGATGCGCTGCTGGATCAGGCTTTCGATTTCCTCATCCAAAAGCTCCTCTTCTACTGTAAGGGATACTCCGATAACAGAGAACAATTCTTCAAATTGAGTGATGAATGCTTGTAAGACTTTCTCAGAGGTGTTTTTCCCATTCAAGTAAAGGTTGGCTTGTTTCGCCATGTCAAATAAGATAGAAATGGCATTTGCCGTATGAAAATCATCGTCCATTACTTGGATGAATTCGTTTTTAAACGCTTCTACTTTTTGTAGCCATTCTTTATCATCTGTTGCAAGGTCTGCTGTATTATCCAGACGGTGTTTCAGGTTTGTGTATGCTGTGCGTAAACGGTCCAGACCATTCTTGGTGCTTTGAAGCAGCTCTTCATTGTAGTTGATCGGATGGCGGTAATGAACAGACAGCATGAAGAAACGAAGCAATTGTGGATCATGTTTTTGAATGATGTCATGTACTAAAACAAAGTTCCCAAGTGATTTAGACATTTTTTCGTTATCGATATTAATATACCCATTATGGAGCCAATACTTAGCAAATGTCTTGCCTGTCAGTGCTTCAGATTGAGCGATTTCATTTTCATGATGTGGGAAGGAGAGATCCTGTCCGCCGGCATGGATATCAATGGTGTCGCCAAGGTACTTTCGTGCCATTGCCGAGCACTCGATATGCCAGCCGGGTCTGCCTTTCCCCCACGGACTTTCCCAGTGGATTTCTCCTTCTTTTGCCGCTTTCCACAGTACAAAGTCAAGCGCGTCTTGCTTCTTTTCGCCTACTTCTATGCGTGTTCCAAGCTGAAGGTCTTCAATCGGTTGATGGGAGAGCTTGCCGTACTCTTTGAACTCGCGGGTTCTGTAATACACATCTCCACCAGACTCATAGGCAAATCCTTTTTCAATCAGCGCTTCAATGAATTCTATGATGATATCCATATTTTCTGTGACTCTCGGATGGACGGTTGCCTTTTTGCAACCTAGCGCAGATACATCCTCATGGTAAGCCGCGATGAATCGATCCGCAATTGTCGGTACATCTTCTCCCAACTCATTGGCTGCCTTGATCAGCTTGTCATCCACATCTGTGAAATTGGATATATAGTTGACTTCATAGCCGCGATATTCAAGGTATCTTCTTACCGTATCAAATACAATCGGCGGTCTGGCATTCCCGATATGGATATAGTTATAGACGGTTGGTCCGCAAACATACATCTTGACCTTGCCCTCTTCAAGTGGGACGAATTTTTCCTTTTGACGTGTCAGTGTATTATAAAGATGAATGGTCATCTATTTTCTTCCTCTCTTTTAAAAGTATCAGTTCGTTTTGCAGGTGGGCGATTTGTTTCTCCAATTCCACAAATCTGTCTCCGGTCGGATCTGGCATTTCATGATGGTTCAGATCCCTTTTTACTTTTACCCCATCCTGGATCACAATTTTCCCCGGTATCCCCACCACGGTGGAGTTGGCTGGTACATCCTTCAGTACAACAGATCCCGCTCCTACCTTGGAGTTCTCGCCTATCGTGATGGAACCCAACACCTTTGCTCCGGTTGCAATCAGGGCGTGATCTTGTATGGTTGGATGCCGTTTACCTTTTTCTTTCCCTGTTCCGCCGAGCGTCACTCCTTGGAAGACAGTAACATTATTCCCAATTTCACAGGTTTCACCAATGACAACACCCATTCCGTGATCGATGAAAAATCTTCGGCCAATTTTTGCGCCCGGATGGATTTCAATCCCTGTGAAGAAACGGCTTATCTGGGAGATGACCCTGGCGATGAAGAACATTTTACGCTTAAAAAAGGCGTGAGCCAATCTGTGGGCCCATACGGCATGCAGACCTGAATATGTCAGGATCACTTCCAAATGATTTCTTGCAGCCGGATCTTGTTCAAATACGACTTCAATATCTTCCTTCAATGTGCGAAACATGTAGTGATCCTCCTTTCGTTTTGCGTTTGTTAATTTAACTCCCTGTTTCCTTTCGTTCTGGGAGTTCGCTTATCCAGTGGGCGGTGCTTGAACCTCCTTCAGGGGTCTCAAGTCTACCGCTACCTCCCGCCGGAGTCTCACTCCCTGCTCTTCAGTCAACAGGGGGGACAGGTTATACTATTAAGCCACCATTCCTTATTGCCCTCTGTAATGTATCCCATAAATAAAGGCTCTGTTAAAGTATATTATTTAATTTTTGTATCAACAGCGATGTTTAACAGAGCCAAAATAAAAACGCCTCGGTGTCAATGACACAGAGACGCTTTTGGCGCGGTTCCACTCTGTTTGGATGGTGACTGCCTTTTGGAAAGGGTCACATCCCTACTTAAGCCTCGTAACGGGAGGTAGCCGCTATTACTTACTCGGCATTGGTGCCTTTTAGCAACAGACTCGGAGGTGCATTTCAGAAAAGTCATCACGTGAATCGCTTGCAGCCGGTGGCGATTCTCTCTGGGAAGGATGTACCTTTCTTACTCTCCTCTTCTACATTCATGCTCAGGCTGCCTGAAAACCAAGCAATCCGAGTTATTTTTTAACGTTCATTATTATCATTATAAAAAGGTTAGTTCTATCATATTACGTTTTACTGAAAATGTTAACCGATTAGCTTTGATAATCTTGCTAAAACCGTATCTTTTCCTAAAAGGTGGATGGTTTGTGGTAGATCTCGACCATGGGTTTGGCCTGTTGTTGCCACACGGATCGGCATGAACAGCTTTTTCCCTTTATGTCCGGTCGCTTTTTGGACGGCCTTGGTTGCGGCCTTTATGTTGTCCACGGAGAAATCCTCCATGGTTTCAATTTCTTTATGGAAAGCTTCCATCACTTCTGGCACCTGCTCTTCTGCCAAGACAGCTTTTGCTTCTTCATCATACTCAATATGCGTTTTGAAGAACATTTCCGTCAGTTCGACGATTTCCGCCCCAAAGCTCATCTGCTCTTGGTAAAGGCCGATCAGTTCTTTCGCCCATGCTTGTTGTTCTTCTGTCATGGATTCTTCCAGTCGTCCCGCTTTGATAAGATGTGGCAAGGACAGTTCGACAAGTTGGTCCAGATCTATCGTTTTGATGTACTGGTTATTCATCCATGTTAATTTGTTTGTATCAAATACGGCAGGTGATTTGGATAAACGCGCCGTATCAAAGATCTCGATGAATTGATCCTTAGAGAAGACTTCCTCTTCCCCGACAGGAGACCAGCCAAGCAAGGCAATGAAGTTGAATAAGGCTTCCGGCAAGTAGCCAAGCTCTTCATATTGCTCAATAAACTGGATGATGGACTCATCACGTTTACTTAACTTCTTGCGACTCTCATTCACGATCAATGTCATATGTCCGAATGTCGGAACTTCCCAGCCCAACGCTTCAAAGATCATGATTTGTTTTGGCGTGTTGGAAATATGGTCATCCCCGCGTAGCACGTGGGAGATCTTCATCAAATGGTCATCTACCGCTACGGCAAAGTTATATGTCGGTGTTCCATCCTTCTTCACAATGACAAAGTCCCCAATGCCATCTGATTCAAAGGACACATCCCCTTTTACCATGTCATTAAATTTGATTTCTTTTCCCTTTGGCACGCGGAAGCGGATGCTTGGCTCTCTTCCTTCCGCTTCAAAGGCATGTCGCTCTTCTTCAGTTAAGTTACTATGCTTGCCGGAGTAACTAGGGTTCTCTCCACGGGCGATTTGTTCTTCGCGCTCTGCTTCAAGCTCCTCTTCCGTACAATAGCATTTATACGCAAGGTCTTTTTCTAAAAGTTCATTATTAAATTTGGTATAGATGTCATTACGTTCTGATTGACGGTATGGCCCATACTCGCCACCTACATCCACGCTTTCATCCCAGTCCATACCGAGCCACTTCAAATATTTCAACTGGCTCTCTTCTCCACCGGCAATGTTTCGTTTTTTGTCTGTATCTTCAATACGGATGATGAATTTCCCGTTCTGGCTGCGTGCAAACAGGTAGTTGAATAGTGCGGTTCTGGCATTTCCTATATGTAAGTGCCCTGTTGGACTTGGGGCGTATCGTACACGGACTGTCATGTTTTGTTACCTCCATTTTCCGTCGGCTTTCGGGCCCGGACGGTTTTTAAAACTAAGCATTATTTTAACATAAAATTGTGTGAGACGTAGCTATTTCTTTGTGTAGTTTTCTATATAACGCCGCTGCTGATTTCCGCACTGGGTTTCGCTTTCCGCGGGGCGCCGGAGTCTTCACCCTGTGCTCCAATCAGCAGCTAGAGATCAAGTTTTTCAAAAACTATCTCTTTATCAATAGGACGGCTGCTTGGGCGGCGATTCCCTCTTCTCTGCCTGTGAAGCCGAGTTTTTCGGTGGTGGTCGCTTTTACGTTGACTTGATCCACGTCGGCTTCTAAAAGTTC
This sequence comes from Sutcliffiella horikoshii, assembly GCF_021991925.1. Classification (GTDB taxonomy): domain Bacteria; phylum Bacillota; class Bacilli; order Bacillales; family Bacillaceae_I; genus Sutcliffiella_A; species Sutcliffiella_A horikoshii_F. The sequence goes on from NZ_RXZI01000012.1 coordinate 56,660, forward strand.
GGCAATCCTTTTACGCATCGGTTCGATATGGGGAGCCATCTTTGGTTTTTGCGCAATGATAGTACAATCCACATTCCCAAGTGTGTATCCTTTTTCTTTTACTATTGCCCATACCTGTTCCATTAAAACAGCGGAATCGGCATTTTTGAATGCAGGATCTGTGTCGGGGAAGTGTTTCCCGATATCCCCTTCTCCTATAGCGCCTAAGCAGGCGTCGGAAATTGTATGTAATAGTACATCTGCATCAGAATGTCCAAGCAGTCCCTTGTCATAAGGGATGGTGATTCCTCCGATAATTAACGGTCTATTTTCTGCAAACTGATGTACATCAAAACCTTGTCCAATTCGAAACATGGTGCACCTCTCCATTTATATGTATTTAGTCTGATTAACTCCTGCAGATTTCCATTCCAGGTGTTCGCTTTCCGCGGGGCGATGCTTGAGCCTCCTCACAACGCTCGGGGGTCTCAACCTACCGCTACCTCCCTCCGGAGTCTCACACCTTGCACTCCAATCTACAGGGGTTTACGGTTTGATATAATCTGATACATTTTCATAATATTATTTTTGTAAAAAAGCTTTTGCAAGGATTAGGTCTTCAGGTGTGGTCAGTTTAAAGTTTTCGTATTCGCCTTGTACTATGTGTACCGGCACATTGATACGTTCTACAAGACTTGCTTCGTCGGTTCCTAAGTAGTTCTCTGTTTTTGCCTTATCATGCGCCTCTTTAAGGATGCCATAACGAAAAGCTTGTGGTGTTTGAATAGACCATAAGCTTGACCGCTCCACTGTTTGTTCCACCACTCCCGCCTTGCTGACACGTTTAATTGTATCTTTAACAGGAACCCCTACAATCGCAGCACCTTCTTTGGACGCTTTTTCCACTAAGCTGTGAATGACTTCCTGAGATATAAAAGGCCTTGCCCCATCATGGACAAGCACTATCTCTGCCGATTGAATGGAGTGAAGCCCATTATACACGCTATCCTGCCGCTCTTCTCCACCAATGATCATTTCTTTTACTTTTAGCATTGGATATTGGGTAAGAAGTTCTTTGAATATATCTTTTTCTCTTTCATTGATGACTAGTTTGATTTCACTGCACCAAGGATCTGCTTCAAAGACGGAAAGGGTATGGTTGATGACCGGTTTCCCCTCAAGCTCGATAAACTGCTTGTTTTTTCCTGCTTTCATCCGCTTTCCCTGTCCTGCTGCCAATACGATTACTTGGTAATTCATTATATACTCTCCCGTGGGTGTTGTTTTTTTCACAAAATAACTTATACCCTCTAAGCATAGCTTAAGAGGGTAAGGGTGACTACTATTTACTTATAAGGCTGCACGTTCCAGTTGTTTGGGCTTGGCAAAAATCATTCGTCCCGCAGAAGTCTGCAAGACACTTGTAACAAGTACTTGTATATGTTTGCCGATGTAATCTCGCCCTTCTTCTACGACGATCATCGTACCGTCATCAAGGTATGCAACGCCTTGGTTATGCTCTTTTCCATCCTTGATGACTTGGACGGTCAGCTCTTCACCCGGAAGGACGACCGGCTTGACCGCATTGGCGAGATCGTTGATGTTCAAGACTTCTACACTTTGAAGCTCGCAGACTTTATTCAAATTGAAGTCATTGGTCACAACCACACCGGAAGTCAATTTGGCCAATTTAACAAGTTTACTGTCCACTTCTTGAATATCTTCAAAATTGCCTTCATAAATTTCTACTTTTATGGCTAATTCCTTTTGGATTCTGTTCAAAATATCCAATCCGCGTCGGCCGCGATTTCGTTTCAGTACGTCAGATGAATCGGCTATATGCTGCAGCTCTTCCAAGACAAACCTCGGAATGACAATCGTCCCTTCCAAGAAGCCAGTTTGGCAGATATCCGCCACTCTTCCATCAATGATCACACTGGTATCCAATATTTTCAACTTTTTAGAAGATAGGTCTAAATCGTCTTCCTCCACCGCTTTCTTCTTGCCGAATTTAGATGAGATTGAGAACAGGTTCACTAGCTCATCCCGTTTCTTAAAGCCTACCTGGAATCCGAGATATCCTAATAGAATGGTAATGAAAATAGGGAAGATGGCACTGACAAATGGAATTCTCTCAAGGGGGATGACCGCTAAATAGGCGACAATCAACCCGAAAATGAGTCCCAGGCTACCGAATAACACATCTGTTACCGGTGCTTTCACCAATGATTCCTCTATCCACTTAATGAACCCGACTACATAATCCACTAACCAAAAAGTAAGGATGAAAAATATAATTGCTCCTAAGATCGCAACAGTATAAGGCTTCGTAAGAAAAGGAATATCTCCTACATTTAAGAGGGAAAACAGCTCGGGGATAAAGAATATTCCCAATGTCCCACCAAGAATTAGAAAGAATACTTGAACCATACGCCTTAACATTGCCTCACCTCCCTTTATTCATTATAAACAGTTTCCATTAAATAAAACGTCGAAAAAGCTTTTAATTTACATTTGTTAGGATTTTGTCACATTCAAGATTCCCGATGCTCCCCGTCCTACATTTGACGGTCGATAAGAAGCTGATCCTGTATCCGCTTCAGCCCCTCTTTTATCTTTCTTGCCCGGACTTCGCCGATCCCATCGACATCATCAAGTTCTTCCACTGTCGCGACGATGATATGCTTCAGGTTTTGAAAACGGCAGACAAGGTTTTCTATGACAAGCGGGGGAAGTCTAGGAATCTTATGCAGGACTCTGTACCCTCTTGGAAGGACGATTTCATCTGGATTCATAAAACCAGAGTATCCTAGCATTTTTAAAATGACGGCATCATCCAATAGGTCCGTATTGGCCAATTCCTGTAACCTTCTTAAGATCATGAATGCATCCATGTCTTTATCCACGCAATAATCCTTGATAAGAAGGATTGCCTCTTCTTCAATATGAGCAAGAAGTTCTGTCATTTGGAGGCGAATGAGTCTCCCTTCCGTGCCAAGCTCATTGATATAGCTTAGAATCTCATTTTTGATACGAAGTACCATTTCAATCCGGTGGATAACCTGTAAGAGTTCCGATAAGGATACTTGTTCCTCAAATTCCAAGGCACCAAGGTTGGTGATCCCTTGGTCCAGCACGGATTTATATTTTTCAAGTGTCTGGATTGCCTGATTGGCTTTGGTGAAAATAACTCCGATATCCCTTAACGCATAGCGGAAATCCCCTTTATATAAGGTGATGACATTACGCCTCTGGGAGATGGCGATGACAAGACAGCCGGTCTGCTTGGCCACACGTTCCGCGGTACGGTGCCTCATACCGGTTTCAGTGGATATGATGGTGGAGTTGGGTGTCAATTGGGCGTTGGCATATAGTATTTTTGTGCCTTTTTCATTAAGTATGATGGCACCGTCCATTTTGGCCAATTCATATACATAGGCAGGACTGAAGGGGCAGTTGATGGAAAAGCCTCCGTCCACCATTTCTTTCACTTTATCATTGAAACCCACTACAACCAGTCCACCTGTCTGGGAGCGGAGGATGTTGTTGATCCCCTCCCTGATGGGTGTCCCTGGTGCTATAAACTGTAACGTATCTGCCATGATTTTTTCTTTCTGCCGTTGTTCTTCCATCTCTATCCCCCTAGAGTATATTGAAGAGCCTGCTCGATGGTGTTAACACCGATGACATTAACCTCTTTTGGAACAGTCCATCCCCCAAGGTTCTTCGCTGGGATGATCACCCGCTTGAATCCAAGTTTAGCTGCTTCTTGAACGCGTTGTTCAATTCGGGAAACCCGTCTGATCTCACCTGTCAACCCTACTTCGCCAATTACCACATCCGTCGGTTCTGACGTTTGGTTTCGGAAGCTGGAGGCGATGCTCACCGCTACTGCCAAATCGATTGCCGGTTCGTCGAGTTTAACCCCTCCAGCAACCTTCAGGTAAGCGTCCTGATTTTGTAACAGAAGGCCCACCCTCTTTTCTAGTACCGCCATGATAAGGGATACCCTGTTGTGATCAATACCCGTTGCCATCCTACGAGGATTACCGTAGCCTGTCGGTGAAATGAGTGCTTGAATTTCCACCAATACCGGGCGTGTCCCTTCCATGGATGCCACCACAGTAGAGCCCGCAGCCCCTTTTGAGCGCTCTTCTAAAAAAATTTCAGAAGGGTTCTTCACTTCCGTCAGTCCCTCTTCTTTCATTTCAAAAATACCTATTTCGTTGGTGGAGCCGAATCTATTTTTTACAGACCGCAATATGCGATATGTATGGTGCCGTTCTCCTTCAAAATATAGCACAGTATCTACCATGTGCTCCAATAATCGTGGGCCGGCGATGGATCCTTCCTTGGTCACGTGTCCTACGATGAACACAGCGATGTTCTTCGTTTTCGCAATACGCATCAACTCCGCGGTACACTCCCTGACCTGAGATACACTACCAGGCGCTGAGGTGACTGCTGGATGATAGACGGTCTGGATAGAATCGACAACAAGCAGGGTAGGCTGAATGTCATCGACCGCTTTTGCCACCAGTTCAAAATCCGTTTCGGATAATACAAACAGCTCTTCAGCCTGCACGCCTAGGCGATCTGCACGCAGCTTCGTCTGTTGAACAGACTCTTCTCCGGATATGTACAGGACACGGTGTTTCTTCATTGCCAACTGAGAGCACACCTGAAGCAATAAAGTTGATTTCCCGATCCCCGGGTCTCCTCCGATAAGAACAAGCGAGCCTTGGACCAATCCGCCTCCGAGCACCCTGTTGCACTCCTCCATATCGGTGTAGATCCTTGACTGCTTTATATTTTCCACTTTAGTAATCGATTCCGCTTTTCTTGCCAATGTGGAGGAAGATGTCGTAAAGCCTCCGCGCCTTGGAGTCCTTGATTCCTCGAGCTCCTCGACCATCGTATTCCATGCATGGCATCCCGGGCATTTCCCCATCCACTTAGGAGACTCATACCCGCATTCTTTACACATAAACTTTGTCTTACGCTTTGCCATCCAAAAATCCTTTCTATGTTAACAATAATCTTTATGAAAAGAGCATAATAAAAATACCATTGTTTTCCTTCTTTTATGATACCTTATTACACATTATTTACGCTAATTTAAACCATTGGAAAATACAAGAAAGGAGGAAAGCTCCAATTAAAGAGCTGCCCTCCACTTCTATTCTCAACCATCGACTATCAAGCTTATTTTACTTTTTCCACATCACGAACAACAAATTCTCCGTCTACTACATCCAAGGAAATTTTCTTCCCTTTCTCAATATTGCCTCTTAGCAGTTCTTCAGAAAGTTTATCCTCCACATGCTTCTGGATGGCACGACGCAACGGTCTTGCACCATACTCTGGATCGTACCCTTCTTCGGAAATCTTTTCTTTTGCTGCATCTGTCAGTTCCAGATCGATATCCTGTTCTTTCAGGCGCTTCGTCAGCTGCTCGGATAGCAATGTAACGATCTCTTTCAAGTGTGTTTTCTCCAAGGAGTGGAAGACGATCATTTCATCGACACGATTCAGGAATTCCGGACGGAACGCTTTTTTCAGCTCATCCATCACTTTCCCTTTCATGTCCTTATAGTTCTGGTTCTCATCTTGTACGTTAAACCCTACATACTTGTTACGCTTCAAGGCATCCGCCCCTACGTTGGAGGTCATGATGACAAGTGTGTTCCGGAAGTCGACTGTACGACCCTTCGAATCTGTCAGACGGCCATCCTCTAATACTTGTAATAGGATATTAAACACATCAGGATGTGCTTTTTCAATTTCATCTAATAGGATGACAGAGTACGGCTTACGGCGTACCTTCTCCGTCAACTGGCCACCTTCATCATATCCTACATATCCTGGAGGGGAACCTACAAGACGGGAAGTCGAATGCTTCTCCATGTACTCGGACATATCGATACGGATCATCGCATCCTCGTCACCAAAGATGGATTCTGCCAAGGCTCTCGCAAGTTCGGTTTTCCCGACCCCTGTCGGTCCAAGGAAAATGAAGGAACCGATCGGGCGTTTTGGATCTTTCAATCCTGCACGTGCACGGCGAACGGCTTTGGATACCGCCTTGACCGCCTCATCCTGTCCGATGACACGGGAGTGCAATAAAGATTCCATGTTCAACAGTTTATCGGTTTCCGTTTGCGCAAGCTTCGATACTGGAATTCCGGTCCAGCTAGATACAACCATCGCAATATCCTCCACTGTCACCTCGGAATTCTCCTGCCCCTGCTTTTCTTTCCATGTTTTCTTCGTTTCTTCCAATTGTTCACGAAGTCGTTGCTCTGTATCTCTTAAAGATGCAGCCTTTTCAAACTCCTGGCTCTGTACAGCCGCATCCTTTTCGTTACGGACAGACTCAAGCTTTACCTCTAACTCTTTTAAGTTTGGAGGTGTCGTAAAGGAACGAAGTCGTACTTTTGATCCGGCTTCATCAATCAGGTCGATCGCTTTATCCGGAAGGAAGCGGTCACTGATGTAACGATCGGAAAGTTTAACCGCCTGCTCGATCGCTTCATCGGTAATGGATACGCGATGATGAGCTTCATAACGGTCACGAAGACCTGTCAGAATCTGAATGGATTCCGCCGTTGTCGGCTCATCCACCTGGATCGGCTGGAAGCGGCGCTCTAGTGCTGCGTCCTTTTCAATATATTTACGGTACTCATCCAATGTCGTCGCACCGATACATTGCAGTTCCCCACGAGCCAAGGATGGCTTCAGGATATTGGATGCATCGATCGCTCCTTCTGCTCCACCCGCACCGATCAACGTGTGCAGCTCGTCAATGAACAAGATGATATTGCCCGCTTGGCGAATCTCATCCATCACTTTCTTTAAACGGTCCTCAAACTCCCCGCGGTATTTCGTCCCAGCTACCACTGTCCCCATATCCAAGGTCATAACCCGCTTGTCACGGAGGATTTCCGGTACTTCATTGTTCACAATTTGCTGTGCAAGGCCTTCTGCGATAGCGGTTTTCCCTACGCCAGGCTCCCCGATCAGCACTGGGTTATTTTTTGTTCTACGGCTCAGCACTTCAATGACACGCTGGATTTCCTTGCTTCGTCCGATTACAGGATCCAAGCTTCCTTCGCGAGCAACTGCTGTCAGGTCCCTTGCAAGACTATCGAGCGTAGGCGTATTAACATTGGCAGATGCTCCGCCTTGATGCCCTCCTGAAGATTCATTGCTTCCAAGCAGCTGTAACACTTGTTGGCGCGCTTTGTTCAAGCTTACACCCAAGTTGTTCAGAACACGTGCCGCCACGCCTTCCCCCTCGCGGATAAGACCAAGCAAGACATGCTCCGTTCCCACATAGGAGTGTCCCAGTTTACGTGCTTCGTCCATGGAAAGCTCAATCACTTTCTTTGCTCTTGGAGTGTAGTGAGGAATGGACTGTCCACTGTCCTGCCCTCTGCCGATCAGGTTCTCCACTTCCTTCTGGATCTTCTCAGGTCCCAGACCAAGGGCGATCAGTGCTTTTGCGGCAATGCCCTCCCCTTCTCTGACCAATCCAAGCAGGATATGCTCCGTTCCGATATTATTATGGCTTAGGCGCAATGCCTCTTCTTGTGCTAATGCTAATACTTTTTGTGCTCTTTCCGTAAATCGACCAAACATCATATCCAATCGCCTCCCGAATAATTTATCTCTTTAATCGCATTCTTTCCCGAATCAAGCTCGCTCTGCGAACATCTCTTTCATTTGGCTTTAATGGTCCCCCCGCATACTGCTGGAGGAACCCTGGTTGGGTCAATATCATTAATTCATTTAAAATAGATCTGGAAATGTCGGTGATATATCCTAAATCTATACCGAGCCGGACATTGGACAAACATTTTGCCGCCTCTTTCGTTTCCATGACCCGGCTATGCGCCAGCAACCCGTATGAGCGAAAAACCCTATCTTCTAATTGTATGTTCGAAGTTTTAACTAATGCTTCTCGGGCCGAGCGCTCCTGCGTAATTAGTTGCTGCACGACACTCATAAGGTCTTGGACAATATCCTCTTCCGACTTTCCTAGTGTCATCTGGTTGGAAATCTGAAAGATGTTCCCTAAAGCTTCGCTGCCTTCCCCGTAAATTCCTCTAACAACCAATCCCAATTGATTGATTGCCGGAACAATCCGGTTCATCTGCTGGGTCAGCACCAACGCTGGAAGATGCATCATGACGGAAGCCCGTAGCCCCGTACCAACATTTGTGGGGCAGCTTGTTAAGTATCCTCGTTTTTCATCAAACGCATAATCAATCTTCTCTTCTATCCAGTCATCCAATGAATTGGCCACCTGCAATGCCTCATTCAGCTGCAGTCCGGGAAACAAACATTGAATCCTTATATGGTCCTCCTCATTTATCATAATGCTCACTTCTTCATTAGGTGATAACAAACATGCACCAAATGCCGAATCCTCTGCCAGTTGTGGACTGATAAGGTGCTTTTCTACCAGCACCCGCTTCTCAAGCGCATTTAATTCCTCCATAACAAGGAACTCCAGTTCTCCAAGATCCTGAAACGCTTTTTCCCCAAAATGCTGCTTCATCACATCGACAATCTTCTGCGCTTCCTCATTGCTCGCCACTGTGGGAAACTGCATATTTTCCAGATTCCTCGCCAACCTCACCCGGCTGCTCAAGACGATATCTGAGTCTGGTCCCTCTTGTTTCATCCAAGAACTCACCGCATTATTTAAAAAGTGTTCAAGAGACATCTACTGCTCCCCCTCTCTTTTTTCACTCAGTTGCCTTTCCAACTCTCTGATTCTATCTCTAGTATTCGCCGCGCTTTCAAATTCTTCCTGTTTGATAAGCTCCTGTAATTCCTCTTTCAGGGAATCAATCTCTTTTCGCACATGCAAGCTGCCACCGATTCTTTTCGGGATCTTCCCGGCGTGCACGGTATTTCCGCTATGCAACCTTTTTAATATAGGCTGCATCTTTTCGGAAAACGTATGATAACATTCAGAACAACCAAACCGGCCAATCTTCGTGAACTGTGGAAAGGTCATCTTACATCGCTCACACTGTAACACTTTCTTAGGCTCAATCTCCTCTTGTTTCGGATTAGGAATCGCCTGTTCCGTATTCAACAGCCCGGCAATTAAATTATTGATGGAAAAACCGGAGCCGCCAGTAAACATCGACATGCTGCCCTTTTCCTGTGCACACTGCTCACATATGTGTATTTCAGATTTTTCCCCATTGATGATTTTCGTAAAATGAAGAGCGGCTGGACGCTCATGACATTCCTGACATACCATTTATATCCCCCCTACCGATACTTCAGAGTGGTCAGCATTGCGGTCAACATCCTCGCCCGCAATTCATCTCTTTCAGGCAACCCCAAATACAAAACGGATCGATCCATCACACTTACCATTATCTTCGCTTCCCGAGCGGAAATCACCTTCTCCTCCACCAGACGATAGATAACATCTTCCGCACTTGCCTGTGAAACTCTCACATCTATTAACTCCATGATCTGGTCGATTAGTTGCAAATGATCATGCGGCTTGATCTTGATAATACGGATATAACCACCGCCACCACGCTTGCTTTCCACCAAATATCCCCGCTCAATTGTAAATCTCGTATTTATCACATAATTGATCTGAGAAGGCACACATTCAAACTTATCAGCAATCTCACTTCTTTTTATCTCCGCAGAATTCTCCCTGCTCCCCTCCAACACTTGTTTCAAGTATTGTTCAATGACATCAGATATGTTTCTCATGCTATCCTCCTATCTGACCTTGACTATCTTTGACTATATGTAAAATATATAAGACCTTGAAAAAAATTTCAATAGATAACCTTTCGCTAAAAACTGTCATGCTTTACGTTTCATAGTGTTGATTCGTCTATATATGTAGGAAATAGAAGTAGAAGAAGCAGTAGCGGGAGAACTCCGGAATTACCCTGCAAAAAGCTTCCTCCCAAACAGAATTCCACTTTTGTGATATCTCTAAACGTCAATTGGTCAAAATTGTTCAAAAGAAATGGAAGAGAGGGGGGATTGGTTGGGATGGGGGGGCTAGATTGCCTTTATAGTCTCGATGATGATGATGATGACAATCTCAACGGGAGATTTGCTTTGAGATTGTCATTATGGCCTTGATAATGACAATCTCAACGGGAAATTTACTTCGAGATTGTCTTTATAGCCTTGATAATGACAATCTCAACGGGAAATTTACTTCGAGATTGTCTTTATAGCCTTGATGATGACAATCTCGAAGGGAAATTTACTTTGAGATTGTCTTTATAGCCTTGATAATGACAATCTCAACGGGAAATTTACCTCCAGATTGTCTTTATAGCCTTGATGATGACAATCTCGAAGGGAAATTTACTTCGAGATTGTCTTTATAGCCTTGATAATGACAATCTCAACGGGAAATTTGCCACCATATTGTCTTTATAGCTCTGATGTTGGTCTTAATCACTCTAAATCTTTGCTTTCGATCAAGCCAGCTTTGATTTTATTTTTATCCGCGAAGTTTTGGATTTATCCGCGAAGTTTTCGTTTTATCCGCGATGTCGGATAATATAACGGGCATTCGACATAAACAAACAAAAACAGCACCAACCATCCACCACCAAAACCCAAAACAACACAAAAAAACCAGCGCCTAAATTAATAAGCACTGGTTTCTTCCATTTGCCTGGCAACGTCCTACTCTCACAGGGGGAGATCCCCCAACTACCATCGGCGCTGAAGAGCTTAACTTCCGTGTTCGGTATGGGAACGGGTGTGGCCTCTTCGCCATCATTACCAGACATATTCAGTTGAAGGTTGATCCTTCAAAACTAGATAATGTGTTCATATCAAGAATTCCTACCGTTCATACATTTACTTATTGTTGGGTTAAGTCCTCGATCGATTAGTATTCGTCAGCTCCACATGTCGCCATGCTTCCACCTCGAACCTATCTACCTGATCATCTTTCAGGGATCTTACTTACCGAAGTAAAAGGAAATCTCATCTTG
>NZ_RXZI01000013.1 GCF_021991925.1 Sutcliffiella horikoshii
TAGCCGAAACCATCTTTCAATAAAGAACCAGGAGGTTCCTTATATTATCCGGTATTAGCTCCGGTTTCCCGAAGTTATCCCAGTCTTACAGGCAGGTTGCCCACGTGTTACTCACCCGTCCGCCGCTGACCTTTCAAAAGCAAGCTTTTAAAAGGTCCGCTCGACTTGCATGTATTAGGCACGCCGCCAGCGTTCGTCCTGAGCCAGGATCAAACTCTCCAATAAAGAGTCTGAGCTTTTGCTCAAAATTTGCTAGCTTGTCTTACTTAAAATCATTTTGTCGCGTTCCGTAGAACCGACGTTATGACGCTGTTGTTTTGTTTAGTTTTCAAAGATCATTTACTCTGTCGTCTCTCTCAAGGCGACTTTATTATCTTACCAAATCTATCTTTTTGTGTCAACAACTTTTTTCATTTCTTTTTTTCGAAGAAGTGATGTCGTTTGTGACAACGAATATTAATATACCATCGCTAGAATACAAAGGCAATAGGTTTTTTCGATTATTTTCTTAAAATGATAATGTTGTAATAGTCTTATTATTCAGTGCTGGTTTTCATTTGGATCACCTACTCTCAACTATCAAAGGGAATAGTTCAAAACCTAATTAAAAACGCCGCCCTTCTTTAATAGATGGGCGGCGCTACTAGATAGAATTAACGGTGTCTCATTTGCGGGAACAACAGCACGTCTCTAATAGAAGGAGAATTTGTCAGCAACATAACAAGGCGATCGATACCGATACCAAGTCCACCTGTTGGCGGCATACCGTATTCTAATGCCTCAATGAAGTCATGATCCATTTCGTGTGCTTCGTCGTTGCCTTGCTCTTTTTCTTTAAGCTGTGCTTCGAAACGCTCTTTTTGATCGATTGGGTCATTAAGCTCTGTAAATGCATTTGCATGCTCACGGCCTACAATGAATAATTCAAACCGATCCGTGAAGCGTGGATCTTCTGCGTTTTTCTTGGCAAGTGGGGAGATCTCTACCGGATGCCCATAAATGAAGGTAGGTTGAATTAACGTCTCTTCCACTTTCTGTTCAAAGAATTCGTTTAGGATATGACCGAATTGCATATGCTCTGTGATTTGGATTCCGTGTTCTTTTGCAAGGGCACGCGCTTCTTCATCTGTCATCTGCTGCCAGAAGTCTACACCTGTTGCCTCTTTAACGGCATCTACCATGTGCAGTCGCTTCCACTCTGGAGTCAAATCAATTTCACTATCTGCATATTGAACCTTTGTGCTGCCCAATACTTCTTTCGCAATATGAGCTACGAGGTTTTCTGTAAGGCTCATGATGTCCTTATAGTCAGCGTAGGCTTCATATAATTCAATCATGGTGAATTCAGGGTTATGTCTAGTGGATACGCCTTCGTTACGGAAGACACGTCCGATTTCATAGACTTTCTCCAGTCCGCCGACGATCAGACGCTTCAAGTGAAGCTCAATCGCAATACGCATGTACAATGTCATGTCCAGAGTATTGTGATGCGTGATGAACGGGCGGGCGGATGCTCCTCCTGCGATGGAATGCATCATTGGTGTTTCTACTTCCAAGTAGCCGTGGTCGTCCAGGTAGCGGCGCATTGCTTGGATGATCTTAGAACGTGCAATGAATGTTTCCCTGCTTTCTGGGTTTGTGATCAGGTCCAGATAACGTTGACGGTAGCGTTGCTCGACGTCTTTAAGGCCATGGTACTTTTCGGGAAGGGGACGCAGCGCTTTTGTTAACAACTCAAAGGAAGTCGCTTTGATAGAAAGTTCTCCCACTTTGGTTTTGAAAACAAAGCCTGTTACTCCGACAATGTCCCCGATATCCGCTGAGTTGAAGATTTCGTATGCCTCTTCTCCTACAGCATCTTTACGGACATATAATTGGATTTGGCCTTTTAGGTCCTGGATATGCGCAAAGCCCGCTTTCCCTTTGCCACGTTTTGTCATGATACGGCCAGCGAGTGTAACGGCAATTTCCTGCTCGTCCAATTGTTCCTTTTCGATTTCCCCGTACTGATTGATCAGTTCTTTGGAATCATTAGTACGCTCAAAGCGGGAACCGAAAGGATCTAATCCTTTGTCACGGTGTTTTTGTAGCTTTTCTCTCCTAACCATCAACTGGTCATTCAAGTTCAATTCTTCTTGACTCATTCTATTCAACTCCAACTAGAAATTTATCTACTTAATTATGTAGCCTTTTCTTTTATCTATCATATAGACTTTCCAACTATAAATAAAGCTAAAACTGCCAGTAACAACTTACTGGCAGTTCCTATATGTTCAGAGGGGTACAATAGCCGTACTAATCTTTAGATCGCCTGTGAACTCATAGCTTCTTTTTGTTCCGACTCTTCCACAAGGTTGTCGATCAGGCTTACTAGATCGAGACGGGTGTTACATTCATTGACGGAATTGCGGACTTTTGCATTACCCCGGATGCCTTTAAGGTACCATGCAGCATGTTTACGCATTTCACGTACTGCCACATTTTCTCCTTTAAGGTCAATAAGTCGATCGAGGTGCAGCTTACAGACATCCATTTTTTCACGAACAGATGGTTCACCGACCAATTTACCTGTCTCCAGGTATTGTACAGTGCTGTAGATCATCCATGGATTTCCGAGGGCCGCGCGACCAATCATGACACCGTCGACTCCCGTTTCCTCTAGCATTCTTTTAGCATCTTGGGGAGTTTGAACATCACCATTTCCGATGACCGGGATGTTCACGGACTCTTTTACCTGCTTGATGATGTCCCAATCTGCATGTCCTTCATACATTTGAACTCTTGTGCGACCGTGGACCGCTACCGCTTGACCGCCGGCACGCTCAACGGCACGGGCGTTCTCGATTGCATAGATATGTTCATCATCCCAGCCGGTACGCATTTTTACGGTAACGGGCTTATCGACTGCATCCACCACCGCTGATACCATCTCATAGATTTTGTTGGGATCTAGCAGCCATCTTGCGCCTGCGTCACACTTGACGATCTTTGGCACCGGGCATCCCATATTAATATCGATGATGTCTGCAGTCGTGTTTTTGTCCACAAACTTCGCCGCTTCTACAAGCGTATCTTTTTCGCCGCCAAAGATTTGCAGGCTCAGTGGCTTTTCACGCTCGTCGATATAGAGCATGCCCATCGTTTTGGCATTTTTATAAAGGATGGCCTTGTCACTTACCATCTCGGCACACACGAGGCCCGCCCCAAATTCTTTGACCGTCAGGCGGAATGCTGCATTACACACGCCGGCCATCGGTGCCAAGACCACTTGGTTTTTCATGGTGATATCACCAATTTTCAACATCAGTTATTGACCTCCTCTCTTCTTAATTCTGGTGGTTGTAGTTCCTCCACCGTAATGTTCAGTTCTTGTGCAATCGACTGAACCAGGTCCTCTGAAGGAACGCGGTTTCCCCGTTCAACCTCTCCTAACACAGAGACCGATATATGAAGATTCTTCGCAAACGATTCTTGAGTATATCCTTTTAGCTTTCGGTAAGCTCGGATACGTCTCCCCCACTTTTCGGCTTCCATACATGTACCCCTTCTCTATCTTGTCTTGCAAGAAGTTCTTTTCTATTTATTTCTACGGGCAGCTCTTTACTTTCCGCGATCTCCATTAAAGGAATAAAAACAAAAGCCCTTTCCCACATTCTCGGATGAGGGACAATAAGCTCTTCTGTTTCAATATTTTCTTGGTTATACAATAAAATGTCAAGGTCTAAAGTTCGCGGCCCCCAACGAATCACTCTCTCTCGGCCAAAAAAATGCTCAAAACCTTGTAACACCTTTAATAGATCAACAGGTGCTAACCGCGTTTTTACTTTAATTACCATATTTAAAAATCTATCCTGTTCGGTGAAGCCGACAGGATCTGTTTCATAGATGGAAGATTCTTTCTCGACTGTGATTTGTTCGTGACGACCGATCTCCTCCACTGCTTTACAAAGGTACCCGGACCGGTCCCCTTGATTGGACCCCAGTGCAATATATGCTGTATTCATCACACGCGGCCCCTTGTAATCTCCACCGCAACCGAATCATAGTGTCCCGGAATAGGCGGGTCTGGCTTGATCGCTTTGACCGTACAACGTTCTATCAGTCCAAAGGAAGCAAGGATTTCCTCTGCCACCCGCTCAGCCACGGTTTCCACCAGCTTATGGGTTTCACCCTCAACTACTTTTTTACACGTATTATAAAGATCCGCGTAGTTGACGGATTGTGTAAGGTCATCAGATTTACCTGCTTTGGAAAGATCCAATTCTACCGTCAAGTCGATCATAAAACGTTGTCCAAGTTTTGTTTCTTCTGGAAATACCCCATGGTAACCGTAAAACTTCATCTGGTTCACATATATTTTATCGATAGGAAAGCCCTCCCTCTGTCAGCATGGCATCCATCATTTTTGCCATACGTGCAATCTCTTTCACATCGTGCACACGGACGATCTGGCAGCCTTTTTGTATGCCAAGGCACACGGTGGCACCTGTCCCTTCCATTCTTTCCTCGGCCGGAAGATCTAAGACATGACCGATGAACCTTTTCCTCGAGGTGCCAAGGAGCAGCGGGTATCCGAGTGTATGGAAGTGCTCGAGTTGCTGCATCACTTTCAAGTTATCTTCAAACGTTTTGGCAAATCCTATCCCGGGATCAAGGATGATGTTCTCGTCCTTCACGCCGGCACGCTTGACCAAGGTGATGCTCTCAAACAGGTCACTGATCATATCCGGGATTAATTGCTGATAGTCCCGCTCTTTTCTGTTTTGCATGAGGATGATCGGTACTTGAAACTTTGCTGCAACAGCGGGCATGTCGGGGTCCGCCTTTGCCCCCCAGACATCATTGATGATGTGGGCACCGGCTTCTATTGCCTGCTTCGCCACTTCTGCCTTATAGGTGTCGATGGAGATTGGCACCTGCACCTCTTTTGAGATGGCCTGGATGACGGGAATAACCCGCTCTAGCTCCATCTCAAGAGTCACCTTCTCCGCTCCGGGCCTTGTCGATTCCCCGCCGATATCAAGGATATCCGCGCCATGCGCCACCAATTCCCTGGCACGCATAATAGCCCTCTCCACCCCGTTGTACTTTCCGCCATCCGAAAAAGAATCTGGCGTGGCATTCAAGATCCCCATGATCAAGGTTTTTTGCCCTAGCGGCAGTTCATATGGTCCGCATGTCAGTTTAGTCTGATATAAGTTCGTATTTCCCATTATTCACTTCAACCTTCTTTACTTGTTGATAGGACAAGAGTTGTCGTTCTGTACTTTTAGTATATAGATTTCTCAGACAGGTGAGCCAGGAAGATTCCCGCTCAGGAAATACTTTGGCATCCAACTGGGCCACCGGAATTATTTCCTGGGTGGAGTTTGTGATGAAGACCTCATCCCCTTGAAGAAGCTCTTCAGGGGTGAACATGCCTTCATTCACATCTAGTCCTATAAGCCCGCTTAGGTGCAGAATGAATTTCCTTGTTACCCCGTTCAAAATACCAGTCGAGATGCTTGGGGTATAGAGGGTGTCCCCTTTTATCCAGAAGATATTGGAGACAAGACCCTCTGCCACATACCCTTCCCCAGTCAGGAATATTCCTTCTACATCGGTTCTCGCTCCGAGCTCCCTTTTGCCTAAAAGATTATTCAAGTAGTGATGCGATTTCAACCGGGTCTCACCTTCCGGGGTGTTACGCCTCAGTTCCAAGAACACCGCATCCTTGCTTTTTGTTGCCATTTGCGGAACGGGCCTGGTAAACAAAAGCAGGGACGGGGCATCGTAGGTATCAACCGGAAGACCCCAGTTGCTGATGCCTGCTGTGACATTCAGACGAATCACGCCATCTGTCAACTCATTCTTCTTAAGAGCTTCCGTCACCAGTTCCTCTAGGTGCTCGTTTGATTCCTGCCAATCGATATAGACGGATTCGAGCCCCTTTCTCAAACGACTCAGGTGATCATGAAATAAAAATGGCACACCATTATACGTACGGAATGTTTCAAACAGCCCCACCCCATAGAGAAAACCGTGGTCCATGACGGAGACGCTCGTTTGCTCTATCGGCTGCCAGTTTCCATCCTTATAGACAATCATACTTACACCTTTTTCGTGGAGTAGGTATCGATAAAGTTTCGGAGCAACTCTTTCCCTACCGATGTCATGATGGATTCCGGGTGGAATTGCACCCCTTCGATCGGAAGCTCCTTATGGCGGATAGCCATGATTTCGTCCTGATCCGTCCATGCCGTAATTTCAAAGCAATCCGGCAATGTTTCCTTTTTCACAATCAAGGAATGGTACCTTGTTGCCACGAAAGGATTCGCCAAGGTTTTAAATATCGTTTTCTCATTATGGTGCATCTCAGAAGTTTTCCCGTGCATCAGCCTTTCCGCCTGCACCACATCGCCTCCGAATACTTGGGCAATGGACTGATGTCCAAGGCATACGCCAAAGATCGGTTTCTTCCCGGCAAAATGCCTGATCACTTCTAAACTGATTCCTGCCTCATTCGGAGAACAAGGGCCAGGGGATATCATTAAAAATTCAGGGTTTAGTGCTTCTATTTCCTCAATGGTAATTTCATCGTTTCGCTTTACCACCAGTTCCTCTCCAAGCTCCCCTAAATATTGAACCAAGTTGTACGTAAAAGAATCATAGTTATCAATCATCAATATCATGCTCTCACCTCTGCTCGTTTTTTTTGCTCTTCTTCACTCAGCTCTTTTGCTTTCCATAGGGCCGCGGCCTTTTTCAAGGATTCCTTGTATTCCCGCCTCGGCACCGAATCAATGACCACCCCGGCACCAGCCTGCACATAGGCCATGCCTTCTTTGGCAATCATCGTCCTGATGGATATGTTCAGTTCCATTTCTCCATCATAACCGATCCACCCTATGGAACCAGTATATACAGAACGTCTAACCGGCTCAAGCTCTTCAATGATTTCCATCGTCCTTACCTTTGGCGCGCCGGTGATCGTACCGCCCGGGAAAGTCGCTTCAATAATATCGGAAATACTTTTGTTTTCCGCCAACACCCCTTGGACGTTCGAGACGATATGCATCACATGGGAATACTTTTCGATGGCCATGAACTCATTCACTTCCACCGTGCCGTACTCGCAGACCCGGCCCAGGTCATTCCGCTCCAGGTCCACCAGCATCACATGTTCTGCTCGCTCTTTTTCATTGTCGATCAACTCTTGAGCAAGCTGACGGTCCTCTTCATCTGTCATACCACGGGACCTTGTCCCTGCGATTGGACGCGTACTTACGATATCGCCCTTTTTCTTGACTAAAAGTTCCGGGGACCCGCTGACAAGCTGGAATTCCGGGAACTGCAGGTACCCCATATATGGGGAAGGGTTGATTTTTCTGAGTGCCGTATAAATTTCCATTGGGTGGGTTTTCAGGGGTTCCGCCTGCCTGACCGAAAGATTCACTTGGAAAACATCTCCCTGTGCAATATAGGACTGCACTTTCTTAACAGCTTTCATAAAATCTTCTTCTGTAAAAGAAACTTCTCTTTCTGACACGGCTTGTTTTTCCGCATTGTATGGATAGATAGTTTCTACGCTTTGTCCTTCCCATTGCTTGCGATATCGCTCTAGAAGTTTCTTCGCCGACTCTTCCTCTCCTTCAGGTGAATAGGTGATTAAAAAGAGTACCTTCTCTTCTTTGTCATAAACGAACACATCGTCAAATAGCAAGAAATACAAATCAGGCAATCCCAGATCATCATCCGCGGTTTCCGGAAGCCGCTCGATATAACGTACACAATCATATGTTAAATAACCGATTGCCCCTCCTGTAAAATCCGGGAACCCCGGCACCTTCCCAATAGATCGTTCAGAAATGACTTCCTGCAATAGCAGTAGAGGATTTCCGCTTCTCTTTTCTTTTTTCCCATCCAGGTAATCTATTTGCAGTCCTTCGCCTTTACCATGGACGGACGCCACAGGATCCAGTCCGATAATATGGTATCTGCCCCCGCGTCCGCTCTCCAACAGAACATGGTACGGCTTGTCCTTGGCAAGTGTTTTATACCTGGCAAACCATTTATTTTCTTCTAACTTTATCTTAAGACCTACAGGCACTTTTTGCATTCTTGCTGTCACGCTCCTAAATTGCATACTACCCTTATATTACATGAAATTTATGTAGGGATGCACGATAAAAAACAGATTGATTTTTTGGAATGGATGCACAGCATTGGTTGCTCCTTTGACACCTGTAGATTTACGTTCCAGGTGTTCGCTTTCCGCGAAGCCCAGTGCGGAAATTACCAGCGGTGTTTAACAGATATAACTATCGTCTATAGAAAAAGGGAAACAGCTCCACAGACTGTTTCCCTTTAAGATAACCTATTCTTCAAATTGATATAATGGTGTACTCAAATAGCGTTCCCCGTTACTTGGAATGACAGCGAGGACCTTTTTACCTTTTCCAAGCTCCTTCGCTACTTGCAACGCAGCCGAAATGGCAGCTCCTGATGAAATACCGCCAAGTATCCCTTCCTGCTTCGCCGCAAGTCGTGCATACTCAAACGCCTCTTCATTTTTCACAGTGATGACCTGATCATAGATTTTTGTGTCCAAGATCGATGGAACAAAGCCGGCACCAATTCCTTGTATCTTATGCGGGCCCGGCTTCCCACCGGAAAGTACCGGAGAGTCGGCTGGCTCAACTGCTACAATTTTAATGTCAGGAAAGTTTTCTTTCAAGACTTCTCCTGCACCTGTAATCGTACCGCCTGTTCCAATACCAGATACAAAAGCATCCAGCCCATCACCAAACTGTTCTACAATCTCTTTACCTGTTGTTCTCTTATGGATGTCAGGGTTTGCAGGATTATTAAACTGCTGTGGCATGAACAGACTTTTCTCTTTTGCAAGCTCTTCCGCTTTACGGATTGCCCCACCCATTCCTTCAGGTCCAGGTGTCAGTACCAGTTCCGCTCCATATGCTCGAAGAAGGTTCCTTCTTTCCAGACTCATGGTTTCAGGCATAACCAGGATGGCCTTCAATCCTTTTGCTGCCGCGATCATCGCAAGGCCAATGCCGGTGTTCCCACTTGTCGGTTCGATAATCGTGTCGCCTTCTTTCAATTTCCCTTCTTCCATCGCAGCATCAATCATCGCCAGCGCAATACGATCTTTCACACTGCTTCCCGGGTTCATGAATTCAAGCTTCAGATACACATCAGCCATGTCTTCTTCTACAATTCGATTCAGCTTTACGACGGGAGTCTTCCCGACTAACTCATCAATAGAATTTGCTACTCGTACCATTATCTTTCCCCCTGCCTTTAAAACTTAGTGTTTTTGTCGGATTAATCCCATTTAACACCATTAAATCTGAATTGTCAATTTATTTGGTTCGACCTATTGCGCAGTGGGAAGGTTCCATTCCACCCCGACCTCGTCCCAGAAAATGGAGGCATCCACCGATCCGTCCATTTGTTCCAGTGCCAGTTGTCTACGAATTTGATCTTTTACCTCTTCAAAAGAATAAGTGACTCCATCCATCTTTTCATGAAGATAGATGACCGCATACTTTCCGTCCAATGAAATGGGTTCACTCCACGATTTCTCCTTCAACTTCGCAGCCTCTGTCAGATAGGCAGGTGGATAGACTTGAGATTCATGTGTAAGAAAACCTAAGTCTCCCCCTTGATTTGCCGTCAATTCATCCGTCGACACTTCCATCGCAAGAGAGGTGAAATTCGATCCATCTTCTAGTTCCTTTACTACTGTGTCCGCCTCTTCCTTGGTCTCTAAAAGAATATGGGAAAGATGAAAGGCATCCTCTATTGTATAGAGCTGATTGTTCTCTTGGTAAAAGCTTTCAAGCTCCGACTCGGGAATGGCCACATCCTTTACAAGTAACTCTTCTAGCAATAAGCTGGATCGGATTTGTTCCTTGACCAGTTCCTCGGAGGAATTAGCATGCAAAGGAGACCTGCTATACATCGTTTTAATCATTTTCCATTCACGATCCACGGACTGCTCGGAAACGGTAACCTTGTATTTTTCCGCGATCTGTTTGACCACTTCTTTATTGATCATTTTCGTAAGCATTTCCTGCCCGTACATTCCTTCAAGCTCTTGTAGCATATCTTTTCTTGTAATGACGGTATCCCCAACCGTTGCGACAATGTTCGCCTGCCCATTGACAAACGCGCTTGCGTCTGCCGCTTCTTTTAGAGAGAAGCTTTGTTTAACCACCACAGCTAATGTGAGGCAATTTATAATCACAAGACCAAAAATGATATTCCATACCCACTTTTGCTTTAATCTCCGCTTTTGGTTCATATGTGCCCCCTAGCCTTTTACTTGCTCCTTCATCGCTTCAAGTTCCTCTCTACTGAAAAGGTACTTTGCATTACAAAAATGACAGTGCGTCTCCGCCTGACCGTCTTCCTCGATGATTTCCGTAATATCCTTTTCTCCCAAGGAAATGATAGCCTGCTCAAAGCGCTCCTTGGAGCAAGTACACTTGAACTCAATCGGCATGGTTTCCAGGAATTTAACATTGCCTTCTCCAAGGATTTCCGTTAAAAGCTCCTCTGGGGTCAAGCCTTTTTCAATCAACTTGGAAACAGGAGTCATATTATTTATTTTTTCTTCAATGACTGTAATGGTTTCTTCTGAAGTTCCGGGTAAAAGCTGGATAATAAAACCGCCCGCAGCAAGAATCGTGTTGTCCGGATTAACAAGGACACCAACTCCCACTGCAGAGGGAACCTGTTCGGACGACACGAGGTAGTAAGTGAAATCCTCACCAAGCTCTCCTGATATAAGTTCGGTCTGACCGGAGAAGTGTTCCCTTAATCCCAGGTCCTTTACGACAGAAAGGGTTCCATTTGTTCCAACTGCACGTGCCACATCGAGCTTGCCGTGCTGGTTCAAGTCAAAGTGTGTTTGCGGATTGGTTACATACCCTCGCACCTGTCCTTTGGCATTGCTATCGACAAGGATCGCCCCGATCGGTCCACCACCATCTATTTTTACGGTTAGTTTATTTTCGCCTTTCAGCATGGCGCCGAGCATGACGGAAGCGGTCATGGCACGTCCCAATGCAGCGGAAGCGGTAGGCCATGTCTGGTGGCGCTTTTGTGCCTCTCCCACAGTATCTGTTGTTCTGATTCCATATGCACGAACTTGTCCTTCAAAAGCCAACGCTTTTACGAGGTAGTCTGACATGTTAGTTTGCTCCTTTCAAAGTTCAATCTTCTTTAGTATTTTTCATGTAAATCAAATGCAACCCTTTTAACGTCAAGAAAGGATCGACAATATCAATGACATCTGATTCATTTCCAATAAGTGCAGCAAGTCCTCCTGTTGCGATAACCTTTGGAGTCACGTCACTTTGCTTCTTCATACGATTTACGATGCCCTCAACCTGCCCAACATACCCAAAAAGGATTCCTGCCTGCATCGCACTCACGGTATTCTTGCCGATAACATCATCAGGTCGTGCTATTTCGATTCTTGGGAGCTTTGATGCCCTCGAATAAAGGGCTTCTGTGGAAATGCTGATCCCAGGAGCAATTGCTCCCCCCATGTATTGCTTGTGTTCATTGATATAGCAATAAGTGGTGGCAGTACCGAAATCCACGATCACCAACGGACTTCCGTATAAATGGATACCCGCAACAGCGTTGACGATTCTATCTGCCCCCACTTCTCTCGGGTTTTCATACTTTATGTTTAGACCTGTTTTGATCCCAGGTCCGACAATCAGCGGTTTCAAATGAAAATATTTTTGGCACATTCTCTCTAGGGAGAACATGATTGGCGGTACAACGGAAGAGATGATGATCCCTTCAAAGTCTTTGAAGCTCAAGCCCACATGTTCAAGAAGCGATTTAAAAATCATTCCGAATTCGTCTTCTGTCTTATTTCGACTGGTTTCTACACGCCAGTGATGCTTCAGTTCTTCTCCTTCATATACACCAATTACGGTATTGGTGTTTCCAACATCCAACACAAATAACATCTATATCCCCCACCATGCTTTAAAATTAGTTTCATTATACTATATGGTAACCTAACAAACCCAATAGAAATAATTATTCCTTGGGAAATCATGATTCGACAAGATTCTACTGATTACGTTAACGACTGCTGTTGATCTCCGGAAATGGCTTCGCTTTCCTAGGGGCTGACGAGAGCCTCCTCGGCAAGCCTGCGGGGTCTCCACCTAGCGCTATCTCCCTCAGGACAAGGAAGGCATCGACAGCGAAACATCGCACGAAGAAGATGCGTAGCATTTTCGAGGAGTCTTCGTCTTTTGCTCCAATCAACAGCTCGAAACTATTAGAACATTAATTATTCTATTAATGCAAGTTTGAAACACAAACCCCAAAATCACATAAAAAAGGTGCCCGAGTGTTACTCCAGGCACCTTTTGCTTATTCAGGTTTTTTCTCGTCTGTCGATTCTGTTTTGTCCGCATCTTTTTTAGAGTTGATGTTCACTTTTACATCTTCGGCTCCGTCAGCTTTTACAGGAAGTTCTGGAAGCTTCCCTTTGTCATATAGATGTCTGATCTGATCGGCATCAAGTGTTTCAACCTCTAATAGAGTTTGAGCTACAAGCTCCAGCTTATCACGGTTTTCCGTAAGGATCTGCTTGGCTCTCTCATAGCACTCCTTGATGAAGCGCTGAATCTCCATATCAATTTCGTGTGCAATTGCATCACTGTAGTTTTGCTCATTTTGGATATCACGCCCAAGGAAGACTTGCCCCCCTGAAGCTTGACCGAATTGAAGCGGTCCAAGCTTTTCGCTCATTCCGTATTCGGTTACCATTTTACGAGCTATTCCTGTTGCGCGCTGGAAGTCATTATGGGCACCAGTACTTGCTTCCCCAAATGTGATTTCTTCCGCTACACGTCCACCTAAAAGACCGGTGATTTTGTCCAGGAGCTCTGGTTTTGTCATGAAGTAACGGTCTTCTTTTGGAAGCATGACAGCATAACCGCCAGCCTGTCCGCGAGGTACGATTGTCACTTTATGTACCGTGTCCGCTTCATCCAATACGACACCAATTATGGTATGACCCGCTTCATGATAAGCAACGATATTGCGCTCTTTTTCAGAGATGACCCTGCTCTTTTTAGCAGGTCCGGCAATGACCCTGTCGATTGCTTCATCAATATCCAACATATCGATGCTCTTTTTATCTTGTCTAGCTGCTACAAGTGCCGCTTCGTTCAACAAGTTTTCAAGGTCGGCCCCTGAGAATCCAGGGGTACGCATCGCAATTGTCTTCATATTGATACTATCATCGATAGGTTTATTTCTTGCGTGAACTTTCAGTACTGCTTCACGGCCTTTTAAATCAGGACGATCTACGGTAATCTGACGGTCAAAACGACCAGGTCTCAATAATGCCGGGTCCAGAATGTCCGGTCTGTTCGTCGCTGCAACGATGATGATCCCTTCGTTCGCTCCGAAACCGTCCATTTCCACCAGCAATTGATTCAAGGTTTGCTCACGCTCATCGTGACCTCCACCTAGACCCGCTCCACGCTGACGTCCCACTGCATCAATTTCATCGATGAAAATGATACATGGAGCATTTTTCTTCGCATTTTCAAAAAGGTCACGCACACGGGATGCACCGACCCCGACGAACATTTCCACAAAGTCAGAACCACTGATTGAGAAGAACGGAACGCCCGCTTCTCCAGCAACAGCTCGTGCAAGTAACGTTTTACCTGTACCTGGAGGTCCCACAAGGAGTACCCCTTTAGGAATACGCGCACCAAGCTCGGAGAATTTACGTGGATCCTTCAAGAACTCCACTACCTCGACAAGCTCTTGCTTTTCCTCATCTGCACCGGCAACGTCTTTGAATTTAACCTTTTTCTTCTCTTCACTGTACAGCTTCGCCTTACTTTTACCAAAGTTCATCACACGACTTCCGCCGCCCTGTGCTTGATTAAGTAAGAAGAAGAATAAAATAAAGATGATGACAAAAGGAATGATGGAAGTAAAGAAGGTTACCCAACCGCTCGTTTCTTCCGCTTTTTCTACAGTCAATGAAATATTTTGCTCTTCCGCGATGCTCTCGACACGGTCAAGTGCACTGGCACTGTTAGGGAAAACCGTTACAAAGGTCTCTCCTTCTTCAGCACCTTCCAATGTACCACGCGCCTCATAGACAGATCGCGTTGGTTGAATGGTGAATTCCTTCACCTTATTCTCTTCAAGATGCTGGATGAATGTATTATAGGTGATCGGTTTTTCGCTCGTGTTGGGGCTATTGAAAAAGCTCACAACACCAATGACCACTAAAAATATTAATAAATAAAAGATGGTATTACGAAATATTCTGTTCATCCCTTACCTCCTCCCACGATAGCCAAACTAAACCAATAGTAACATAGTAAATTAATCCAATTCAAGGAATCTGTATTGGGATAGCTTATTCTTCTACGTTAGAATAAATTTCAGGTTTCAATACTCCGATATACGGAAGGTTACGATATTTTTCAGCGTAATCTAGGCCATATCCTACCACGAACTCATCTGGTACGATAAACCCAACATAATCTGCTGTGATATCCGCTTTTCTTCCACTTGGCTTGTCAAGTAGTGTAACGATCTTGATGGATTTTGCTTTGCGGTAGCGGAACAGTTCCACCAGGTAGCTTAGTGTCAAACCGCTGTCGATGATATCCTCAATGATCAGGATGTCCCTTCCTTCCACGGAAGTATCCAAGTCTTTCAGGATTTTCACTTCGCCGGAGGAAACAGTGGAGTTTCCGTAGCTTGATACGTCCATGAAATCCATTTCCAAATATGTATCCATACGTTTGATCAGGTCACCCATGAAAGGCATTGCGCCTTTTAACACTCCGATGGCCAAAGGAAAACGATCGCTATAGTCCTCTGTTAATTGTGCACCTAATTCTCTAACCTTTACTTGAAGCTCTTCTTCGCTAAAGAGTACTTTTTCGATATCTTTGTTCATTTCTTTGTTGCCTCCCAAACTTTTTGACTCGCCTTGCAAGTTAATACTAAAACAGGACCCACCGTTTCCTCTGTTGCTTCAAAAGCGGAACGTTTAAGCATGGGCATCCATAAAATCTCATTGTTGGCATCGACGATCAAAGGCCAAGTATCCCGTTGTTGCAGAGGTATTTTACCTTCAATGAAAATGCTTTTGATTTTTTTGGAGCCGTTTGTCCCCTTCAGCTTCATTCGATCGCCGTCAAGACGGGTTCTCGCATATAGTGGAAGGATGACCTTCGATAAATCGATCACTGCTTGATTTTCTTTGATATCTCGTGGTTTATCTTGTGTCCAAATCTCGCTGGTGATCATAAAATCGGTTGGCAGCTTCACATTACCAGGGACTTCAAGCATTTGCTTGTAGGTTTTATCACATTCATCCTTATCAAATGTCAATGTGCATTCATTATAGGATCTGAAAACCTGTAAGCCATGTGGGAAATGTAGCCTTCCAGAAGGGTGTTCACTTTCCAATAAGGATAATAAATTATCAATATGTATAGAGGAAAGAGATGGAGGAATTTCATTATTATAGAGATAGTTTAATATTAGTTGAATCCCTCGCCTTTGTAAAGGTTTAGCCATGAAAAGCAAAGGTTTTCTACTTAATACCACTCTATCTTTCGCTTTACTTCTAATAACGTTATTCCATTCCTTTTCTATTAATGCCTCTATGTATTGTTCATATTCCTGTACCTGCTCGCTGAAGGCCTGGAACTTCTCATGAAGACCTGGAAATTCCTCTTTCAGTAGAGGCAGAACATGATGACGCAGCCTGTTTCTTCGGTAGTCGTCCTTATCATTGCTCGGGTCATGCCTGAATGGCACGTCATGGAGCTTTAGGAATTCCAAGATATCTTCCTTCGTAATAGATAGAAACGGACGAACGATCACGCCATTTCCAACTGCTCGTTTAGGTAAGATCCCGGCATATCCCGCCATGGATGAGCCTCTTCCAAGCCTCATTAAAATGGTTTCGATTTGATCATCTGCATGGTGACCTAGTGCCAACACCCCTGCATCGTGTTTATCCATCACCCTTTCATAAAAATCATATCGACATTCCCTTGCCGCAACTTGAAGACTGAGCTTCTTTTCCATTTGATAGGCTGCCACATCCATCTGTTCAGCTTCAAAAGTCAAATTCCTCACTTCGCATTGCTTTTGGACAAATCTCATATCTTCTTCCGATTCCATGCCCCGGAACATATGATCCACATGCGCTACTATTAGCTTTAGGCTTTTAGCATCCTTGATAGAATCCAAATAATGAAGCAAACCCATGGAATCTGCTCCACCACTGACGCCAACCACCACAGTGGAATGATTTGGCAGCAAGTCATATTTATCTATGAAAGTCGAGACAGTTTCCCACATACAGTGTACCCATTCCTTTAATCTACGCGTATAATTTCTATTTTATCCTACCATTTGACATCTTCTCCTGCAAAAATAGATGCTTATCCAAAAACATCCATACTGCTTTATACCCTCAAACACAGCCATAAAACGCTCAAACCTACATTACTTGGCCATATAAATAGAAGAAATAGGCAACAAGGATGACAGATAAAAGCACTGCGGTCTCCATCCAACCACCGCTTGACGTTTTACGAGGAGCGGCCTTCACTGCTGCCCCACCACCAGCATTTGCTGTTCGGCTTGTCCTAACGGAAGAATTGGCTTTGGCCCGTTGACTTCCCGGCTGCTTCGCCGCAGGCTGTGAAGTCATTGATGTCCGTTGGCTCATCATAGCCAGCATTCCGTCCTTCATTTCATTTGCAGATTGGTATTCACCGGATAGTGCCCGCATCAAGACTCTCTTATATCTCTTCAACCAGCTATTCTTTTCAATATGACCCTCAAGCTGTTTAAGTCCCCCCTCCCCGCTCTTTTGGAATTGTTTTGGGTAACAAATATGGATCATGATCATCGCCACTGCGAACAGATCATAAGAGGCTTCTGCCTTTCTCGAACCAAGCCCCCAATACCCCCTATCAAAGAATTCTGTGAACTCTTTGATGGCACGGCCCTTGATGGTTGTCCCACCTACATCCAAAAGGCGGACCTTTGGAGGGCTTGCCGTCACAATCAAATTATCCGGTTTCAAATCCCCGAACACCCATCCCTCTTTGTGGAGGGTTTCAAGATCTGTCAGTAATTGAAGGGTAAGAATACCGGCCCACTCCATCCCTCTCTTCTGCACAAAAGAGAGAAGGGGCTCCCCTTCTAAATATTCCATCACATAGAATGAGTAAGATTGTTTTCCCTTCAACCACTCCCAATCATCGACATCTAACAAAGAAGGCCCCAGGGAGAACCCTCGGACCTTCGAAAAATGACGCAGGACATTAACCTCAGAAGTGATGGACATGCTGTTTTCACTTATTTTCAATGCAGCTAAGCCCTTGGAACTCCTAGTAAGATATACATACCCCGTCGCGCCGTAACCGAGCGTTCTGACAATGGTGTAGCTTTCTTTATGCCATTTTCCGATAATGGTCTTCCCTTGAGGCAGATTACCTACCGGATTCTTCATAGTATTGTTCATCATCGGAAATCAAACTCCTTAGGTTACGCGTTTCTTTAAAATAAGGAATGGCTTCTTGAATAGCAGGACCGGTCGGTGTGATCCCACCTGTCGATAGTTTTGGAAAAATGCTGGACAGCGATTCCAATTTTGGTGTCCAATCCAGGATTTTCTCCACTTCTTGTCGTTTTCCCGGGAAAACAAAGGCTGAAAACTGGTTATCACCGATTCTTGCATTCAAGCTCAGTGCCAAATCCAAAAGTGCTTCCTTGACGGTTGGAAGCTTGGACTTCATACTTGCACTGGTATCGACTAGAATCAGCACCTGCAGGGAAACCGTTTCACCCAGTTCATCGACCACTTCCATCACTTCCCCCCGTTTTTCCGGTGGAAGGTCCTCCATGGAAGTGTCAGATCCCAAGATTTGTTGAAGCTCCTTATTAATAACCCCCTGTAACGTTTGGGTCATCGCTTTTCTGGTCACCATCTGGACTGTCTGAGATAAGTTCTTGGCATACACAATCTGGCTGACTCCACCACCAGACATCGCGATCCCCTCTATCTCTTGCATCCCTCTTTCATCTATCGTATCCTCATCCATCACACCGATTACGTTTACTGATATTCCCTGCTCCTTTGCAAGGGCTGCCATGGCAATTGGGTCGTCCCCTGAATTTGAGCATCCATCCGTAATTAATAGAATCTGTTTCAACGTTCCTTTATACACGTTTCGTCCCCTCCTAATGCGTATAATTTACATTAGCCATCATGGACGAAACGGGTTTAAATTATACCTTTTGTACACAATTTACCTTCTAAGAGGTATTCACCCCAAGCACTTCTTTTTTACTCAGTAATGATAGGGCAAACTTGAACTCTGATAGTAGATAGATTGGCAGTTTAAAGAGTTGGCTTATTCGTTCCTTCACTCCCAATGATTTTTTCGGCATAATAGCTGTAATCTTTTCTTTTCCATCCTTGTTCGCTGCTTTCATTCTGGATAAAAGACTAATCTCTTTGTCCATCACATTTCGGGCAATCACTGCCAGCGTGTTCATTTTCCTCCTCATCACACTTCTGGCATTCACCAGCTCGTTGGCCGATCTACCTAGCATGATCTCCGCACTGTTTACAAGTTTCAGAGCTTGTCTACCCAGCATATTCTTAGGACTCCCTGACACCACATCAACATTCTTATTCTCCATTACCTCCACAATCTCACGACGGCCACCCATTTCTTTCACAAGACCCGTTACCATTTTAGATAAAATTTTCAACATTTAAAGTGCCTCCTTCATTCCTTGGTTTTTGGATAAATAGTGATAGGCAGGAATGGCTGCCCATTTCGGAATATTCCTCTCTATCTTTGCTACCACAACTGTCATATCGTCCTGAATTTGACCTGATCTTGTCCGAATGACCTCCTCCATAATGATATCTGCCATTTCTTGCGGGTCGTCCGTCCTGATTTCGGATACTTTCCGTTTCATCCATAAATCATAGTTTTCTACATGCTTTGGTCCTTCAAAAATTCCGTCGCTCATCATAATCAGTAAATCGCCAGCTTTCAACTGGGAACTCACGACGTCCACATCGAATTCCTGAATAATCCCCATGGGTAGATTACTTGCTTCAATTTTGATTACTTTATCTCCCCTCTTCACAAAACTTGGAGTCGAACCAACTTTCAAAAACTTTGCAGAAGCATCTTGAAGGTCAATCATCGCTAGATCGAGCGTAGTGAAAATTTCATCGGTCGTCCTTAATGATAGGACCGAATTAACCGATTTGATTGCTACTTTTTCTTTTATTCCGGACTGTAGAATCTCTTGGAGCAGCTTTAATGTTTCTTTGCTTTCATAGTGCGCGCGTTCACCATTTCCCATTCCGTCACTGATGGCAATGGCGTACTTCCCGTGACCCAACTCTATGGTGGAATAACTATCCCCTGATACCAGTCCTCCTCCTTTTGCGGCATGCGCAACGCCTGTGTCGACTACAAACGCTTTTGCAGAGCCGAAAGATACATGACAATAACCATTGTTATCTGCATTGCATTCTTCTTTTTTCACGATAATGTTCTCATGCAATATATCTGAAAGCATCGGGGCAATGAGTTTCTCGCACTCACCACGTCCTTCACAATAAGGAACGGTCATTTCAATATCCACATTCCCCTGCTCGACGCTGTATATTTCCACCTGTTCTATTTCAATTCCGAATGCTTGGAGGGCGTCCAGGATCTGATCTTCCTGAACATAATGATTCTCCCTCTCTCGCTGAATTTCCCTTGCAAAGTCTTCCATCACTTGTGATACTCCCATCAATTGATCGGCTACCAACCTCCTACTCTCCATTAATTGTTTTTTCAGCTTTTCACTCGCGTGGAACTGGGCTAGCTCGTTTTTGATAACGGTCTTCACTTTTTCGGATTTTACGCAATGGCGATCCCACTCCTTTTGTAGTTTGACGTTCAGACTAATGGTCCCTTCCTCTGTATCCTCCATTAAATGAGTCATATAATCATAGGTTTTCTGGAAATTTTGTGTCCAGCACTGTTCCTTCTTAAAGCAATTTTGACACGTCTTCTCTGTTACATTGCTCAAGAAAAGATCGACTTCCTTCTCCGAGTTGGAATGTTCAAACTGGAATTTTGAAAAACTATTAGAAAGCGCTTGGAAAACGTGTGAAAATTGTTCCACTCTATTTGCTGTAACATCACGGACCTTCCGCATATATTGCTGCTGCTCCGCTGTATATTCGGCTGTTCCGGGAATGAACTTCGCCAAGTTGGAGATCGCTTTCTGAGGGGTCAGTAAAAAGATAGCAACAGCCACCATCGATTCCATGATAGTAGGAACAAGCAGCGTCATCCCCTCCCCATAAATGCCGATAAGTAACGTACCAAGAAGCAGTCCCACCGATACGCCGAGCTTGTTTCCTTCCCGCAGAAGACCTCCCAACAATCCCGCAAAAGCAAGCAGGCTCATCTGATATAAATTGGAGACCGTGGCCAAGCTTAAAATAAGACCTGTCACCACTCCAACGGTGGATCCGATGGTCGCCCCCGCCACAAAGGCGAAAATCAATACAAGATACCGCGATAATATATGTTCAACGGACAGGTCATAAGCTGTCCAACCAATCGTTCCGGTCAGTACCGAAGCAAGCAGGATAATGAGACAGATGATTTCTTCGGTTTTAAAAGCCTGTCTCTTCTTTCTCATGGTAATAAGCGGAAGGCTTTGGAAAAAGATAAGTGTCAGGATGAACCCCAGCCCTGCCTCCACACCGATCATCAGCCAATCATAGGTGACAATGCCTGTCGTAAAGTAGATCATCGTCGTCTTCGATAGAAAGGCGGATGCGAATACCAGAAACGGGATAGATTTAAGCGGCTCGATTTTCAATACCCTTGCCCATTTGAAAAGAAGAACAAAAAGTATCATCCCGCCCAATACGTATGCTGCCGTTAAAGCGGATATGGTAGCCGACCCGATCATCAAGGCCATCAGTGTAAGACCAGCCCGATTCTTTTTCATAAAATATACTGCTGCGAAAAACGGTAGCGCAAATGGTGTTAACTCATTCAGGATCAAAGCTCGTCCAAGTAAAAATCCGATAAAGACCAAAAGAAACCCTTGGTGGAAAAGTATCGTCGTAAGCTTTGTCTTCGTCGAATGCATCGACTTCATGATCGTTGTTCTGAGTTTTCCCAACTGAACATTGGAAACCGGCTCCCCCATTTCCCTTTCTAGTCCCTGCATGATATCCACTCCCATATTTTATCTATTGGGGTCATTATACAAGCTGAAAAGGAAAAGATTTGTCAAACGAACCCATCTGAACCGAAGAAAAGTTCGACTTATTACAAGGAAAAGAGGGAAAAGCTGTCACGATATCATCACATTTGCTAATCCCTCTCATCAGTTTTTGTAAATTCACTAGGTAATTGCGAGGAAAATGTTCTAATTATTCTTACATTTTTAAAACGTATTGACATATGTATGATAAGTTAGTATGATAATTCTTGTGTCTCGTGAGAGATGACTCATGGTGGTGTAGCGACAAGCGACACTTCCACGAATCTACTACGAGTTGAAATACTTATAACTTATGGCGGTGTAGCGACGAGCAACACTTCCACGAATTTACTACGAGTTGTCCCGACGGATTCACTTCCTGGCTTTACTTGCAGAGGAAGGGACACGGACCAGTAGCACTGGTGCCTGTGAATTTTATGAAACACTTATAACTTATGGCGGTGTAGCTCAGCTGGCTAGAGCGTACGGTTCATACCCGTGAGGTCGGGGGTTCGATCCCCTCCGCCGCTACCAACTTTATAAGGCCCATTGGTCAAGCGGTTAAGACACCGCCCTTTCACGGCGGTAACACGGGTTCGAATCCCGTATGGGTCATAATATAAAAGCTGTCACAGCTTCAGGGTAATCCTTGAGTCTGTGGCAGCTTTTTTGTGTTTTCTAAAATCATTGTTATTACATGTAAAGTTTGAACGTTCCTTTTCGCTGCAGTCACTCGCTTTCCGCGGGGCGGTGCTTGAGCCTCCTCACTTCGCTTCAGGGGTCTCAAGTCTACCGCTACCTCCCGCCGGAGTCGAGTGACTTCCGCTCCAATCCACTCATTTCTCTAAATTCATCTATATACATTGCGAAAACCAGTTGAATGTAGTGGAAGGCGCGAAGACTCCAGCGGGAGGAAGGGACAAGGGAGACCCCGCAGGCAAGGCCGAGGAGGCTCACGGACCGCCCGCAGGAAAGCGAAGCGCCTGGAACGGAAATCAACCGCTCTTCAATCCCTTCATTTTTTAAGCATTAAAAAAACACACCCTCAAAAACTAAGGGCGTGTTCAAACGTAACGTTTTATATATGAGATTTTCAGCAGCAAGTTACTTTCTACTTGCTCCACGACCTCCACGTTTTGATTCCGTGTTGCGCTTCAGGGAAGATAAACGATCTTCACTATCTTTTAAGAATCTTGCCATCTTCTGTTCGAAGTTTTCCTTTGGACGGAACTCTTCTCTTTTTCCTCGTGGTGGGCGTTGATTTGAGCGTTGTTGATTGTTCGGACGTTGGGACGGTGCTGCAGAACGCGGTTGTGGCTCGCGGTATGTGTCGCTTGCCTTCTTAATGGATAAGCCGATTTTGCCATCCTTCTCCACGTTGATTACTTTTACCTGTACCTCGTCACCAACTTTAAGATGGTCGTTGATATCCTTTACGTAGTTGTCTGCAACTTCACTGATGTGAACAAGACCAGTTGTTCCTCCTGGCAATTCAACAAACGCACCAAAATTAGTTATACCTGTTACCTTTCCCTGTAACTTGCTGCCTACTTCGATTGACATAAAAAAAATGCTCCTCCTTAAAATCATAAAAAATAAATCACTTTACCTACCATTATACCTAGAGCAAAATTGAGGTGTCAATATGACGACTAATCTGAGGACGAATCGTCTGGTATATTGAAGATGATTTCATCCTCTTCTGACATGAAATAATCCCTACGTGCGATCTTCGCAATATAATCATCATCGTTCAGTTTTACAATTTCCTCTTCTAAACGCTGCTGTTCTTTTTCCAATTTTGCCAGCTCTTGTTCAACGACTTCTTTCCTATCCTCTTTTTCCTGGAGAATGGCACGTTGATCTAAGAGTGTTTTCCCCATTAGTATCCCAAAGACTAAGGCTAAACAAAAGAATAATGATAATCGGCGATAAAGTCCACGGCGTCTTTTCTGTTGTTTTAACTGCTGGTCCTGTTTTTGCTTGGAATAGTCGGAGTGGATTTTTGCCACCTTTTCATTTTTTGCCGCGCTCATCTTATCATTCCTCTCCTAGCGCTTTTTCCAAAAGTTCTTTACTCTATTCATTATACTATGTTTCCTATTCTTTACTAGTGTGAAAAATCCTTCAAGTTTTTTGAAAAACATGTGTAAATATTTTTTCACAACCTTAGGGACCAGCTTCCATAATAGCATGCCAATCCATCTAAAGGGTAATGCACCTATCTTAATAATACGCCAAATTACAAGGAGCAGGAAGCGGATTGTGGAATAGACGAATTTCCAGATGCCTAGCAAAATGATAATAATGGCTTGTACTAATAATTGTATAGGCTTAACCACTAGCATCCTAACAACCTTTTCTAGGAAACGGTATAGGTTGATGACAAGTTGAATGATAGTTTCAAGTAAATTCAGGTAGAAATAGCGGAAAAGGCTCTGGTAGGCTGCGAAACCACAAACAAGTGCAATGAGGATATAGAAGCGAAGTTCTCCTTCATTAACCATGAGCAGGACATAGAAGGCGATAAGGCCTTGCAAGAGCCAAAAAAGGATGTCATGGATGAAGACAATCCATTTGGCTCTTTTTTCCCGCTTCAGAAAACGGCCATACGTATCGATGGCCACTCCTAACCATGCCCCCACACCGATCATGGCAAGCATTGTATACAGCTGGGTGGTTAATGTCATTTGAACAACTTACTAAAGAACCCTTTAGCTTTCTCCCCCTGTTGATCGTCGAGATAGATAATCTCCATGATCTTCCCTTTGATGGAAACGACGCCTTGTTCGACATCAAGGTTTTTCATCTGGAGATTTTGTCCCCTCACAGAGAGAAATCCCATGACGGTCTCGAGCAGAAATTCCTCGTTATCAAAACTTTCCACTTGCTTTACACCTGTGATATCCAACATTCTGCGACTTCTCATCACGATGTCTTGCTCTTGGACAGTCTGCTTATTTCCTTGATTCGGATCATAGTATTGATTCATATTCATCCCTCACCTATCCATTACTTGAAGATAGTACATGTATATGAGAGGGAAATATTTTTAGAACAAGCCTGCCGCCTACTCTTCTGTTTGTTCCACTCTTTCTTCTTTCACGATTGTATACATCATCGCCGCTTCTTCTTTTTTTGCATTTTCTTGGACGTTATCGATGGAGGCGGTCACGATCTTCTGGCCAAAATGGATTTTCAGTTCATCTCCCGCCTTTACATTGCTGCTTGCCTTCGCCTGTACATCGTTGATATAGATACGGCCCTGTTCGGCCACTTCTTTTGCAAGTGTACGTCGCTTAATGATTCTCGATACTTTTAAAAATTTATCTAAACGCATAGTCTTTCTCCCCCTAAATATTGACTCCCTTTAACTTCGCTGGTGACTTCCGAACTTGCTGCCACATCCGAATTATAACCCTTTCTTTTTCGCTTCTTCCCATATGGCATCGAGTTGCTCTAAGGAAAGATTCTCGAAAGGCTGCCCTAATTCCTTTACCTTCTTTTCAATAAAGGTAAACCTGCGATAAAATTTCCGATTGGTCAGGGCCACCGCTTCTTCCGGGTCGATTTTATAATATCTCGCAATGTTGACGAATGCAAAAAGTACATCCCCATATTCTGCCGCCACACGATCTGAAGTTGCATCTTGAGCAAGCTCTTCCTGCAACTCCTGTATTTCTTCTTTTACCTTTTCCCACATGGGTTCCACGTCGTCCCAGTCAAATCCAACCTTGCCGGCTTTTTTCTGGTATTGATATGCTTTTGTGAGATTAGGAAGTCCTTTGGCAACCGAGTCGAGGATGGACTGTTCCGCCCTTTCCCCTTTTTCCTCGGCTTTGATCGCTTCCCAATTGGTGACGACATCCTCTGCATCTTCCACTGAAGTGTCGGCGAAGACATGGGGATGCCTGCGTATCATCTTCTCATTGATCCCTTCAATTACATCCTCTATGCTGAAATAGCCCTCATCCTCCCCGATCTGTGCATGAAGCATCACCTGCAAGAGGACATCTCCAAGCTCTTCGATGATTCCATCCGTGTCTTCTTCATCAATGGCATCGAGCAATTCATATGCTTCTTCTATCAAATATTTCTTCAAGGATTCGTGGGTTTGTTTCTGATCCCATGGACAGCCGCCTGGCCCTCTTAATGTGGCGATCGTTTTTCTAAATGAAGAGAATTGTTTATAAAGCAATTCCTCCTCTGTCACTGCAGGAACATACACGCTCGTCAGATTATTGATTTCAGCCACCCTGTCCAATTCATACAGTGGCACCTCTGTAATCTGCTCCATAGAGGATCCAGCTGCCGTCACAATTGTTACAGGGTAGTCATCAGGCAGCATCTCCATCAAGGTTAGCTTCACTTCTGATGCGATGAATGCATCATACACCTGACAGAATATCATCGCTTGTGTCGGTTGGATTGCCTCCTTCACAAGCGCTGTAGCATCGTGAAACTGGAAGCCATCGATTGGATCAAGCCCGACCGCCGTGAACATCGGATCTAGGAAGCTTTGGCCACCTTTGATATCGAGCTTGATGATGCCCTCTTTTTCTTTATCCAGTAGGATCTGCACCGTTTTTTCCGCCACGAGCGGATGCCCTGGAACAGCGTATACAATTTCTTGTTGCTCGCTAAGCGTTATCAGCTCTTCTGCTATTCTTTCATATACCGTGCCGAATGTGCCTTCCTGCTCATAAATGGCATCAAATGATTGGTAGGTGAGCCCTTCCTTTTCGAGCTCCGCTATTACGGGGTGCTCTTTTGTGCGGAGGAAAAGGTGCTCAGCCTTCATTAATTGCTTGTACACTCCCATGGGAAGTTGTTCGAGGTCACCTGCCCCAAGGCCTAGAACCTTTATAACATTCATATATGGACACCAACTTTTTGTTTTATTGACCCTATTACCTTTCGTTCCAGGTGTTCGCTTCTATCAGGTGCGATGCTTGAGCCTCCGCGCAACGCTTCACGGGTCTCAAGCTACCACTACCTGACTCCGGAGTCTCACACCTTACTACAGTTAACAGGGAGACTGTGTAAATCTATTAGAGCTTTACTATCTTCACCAGTTTTTTGCCAAAGGGAAGGAGCAGCAGTTCTTCTTTGGTGAAGAAATGATTTTTTATCAAGATCAATAAGTAGACGGTTCCCCCGATTGCTACTCCAAGGATGCTCTGGGCGGTCGCCAGTGTTCGGCTGTCGCCAATAAATGAGTCTGTTAGTAAAAGATAAATCGCAAGTGAAGCCGACATCATGGCAATACTCACTAGCAAAGGAATGGTTGGCATTCTCTCAAAAATGGAGGTTCCTGTTTTCCTTTTCAACGACAGGACCATCATGATGGCAACAAAGGCAAATGCCAGTAATGTACTGACTGCCGCTCCCATTGTCGAATAGGAGGGAATCAAGATGACATTCAGCCAATACTTCATTCCTATGCCCATTCCCACGAAAAAGGCAGGAAGATATGGGTTGCCAAGCCCCTGCAAGATAGCGGCACCTGTCAGGGCAATACTGCAGAAGAGAATCGATAAACCAAGCACCAGTAGAACTTGGTAACCATTTTCATTGGAGAAAAGCATGGTATTCACCGGTTTGATCAGCCAGGCAAGCCCTACAGCTGCCCCTGCACCCACTCCGATGCTGACACGGATGGAAAGGCTTATTTTCTCTTTCACTTCCTCTTCCTTCCCCTTAGAAAGAATGATGTAGGGGACAAGGGATAACGAGAATGCCGTTGCTACCACTGTTCCAAGCTGGATAAGGGGTTGTCCCCTATCGTAAACACCTTTCAGCTCTTTGGCGCTTTGCGCATCAACCCCTGCCTCTACTAACCACGCATAGATGGTAAACGCGTCCACCATTTGAAAAAGGATCAGCAAGAGAGAGCTGATACAAATGGTGAAGCCTTGTAGCAGGAGGACCTTTATAATAGATTTCGAAGACGGAAGCAGGTTTGAAGGTGCAACCGAAAG
Source organism: Sutcliffiella horikoshii (assembly GCF_021991925.1). Taxonomy (GTDB): domain Bacteria; phylum Bacillota; class Bacilli; order Bacillales; family Bacillaceae_I; genus Sutcliffiella_A; species Sutcliffiella_A horikoshii_F. The sequence continues at coordinate 27,333 of NZ_RXZI01000013.1, forward strand.
TCTTTGGCCTCTTTTCCTTTTTTGATAAAAGGCCAATAGTACCAATACTGCAGCAAACCCTCCTGCAACCGAACCGAATATGGCCCCTGCGCCAACTTCATAAAGGGAAAAGCCTGCGTTGACGAGCAGGTAAGAAAGCACGAGGATCGTTGCTACTCTGATCAACTGTTCGCTTACTTGGGAAACGGCCGTAGGGGCCATCTCTCCAAGGCCCTGAAAGCTTCCCCTCCATACGGAGACCAATGGCAGCAAGAGAAAGGAGAAGGCAACAATTTTAATCAGTATCGCAAGCTCGATATCTCCCATAAGGGCAGCTACGTGCGGGGCACCAACATAAAGAAGAAGGAAAAAGATCATTCCCAGCAACGTAAGAAAAAAGAAGGAGACCCATCGGATCTTTCTTGCTGCCTGCTCTCTAACCTCTTCCGGATGTTCTGCAATGACTTTGGAAATCACGACCGGAAATCCATATGTAGATAAAATAATAGCCACTCCGAAGAAAGGATATACCTGCTGATAAATATAAAAACCGACATCTCCTACGATATTTTGGAAAGGAACCCGATATGCTGCACTGAGGATCTTGGTGAGGATGCCTGCAATGGTCAGGATCATAGCACCTTTCCAGACCTTTTGATAGGAGTGTGGTGATAATTCGTTCATAAAAAAGCCCGCCTTAAAGGTATTCGTACAATTGTATAATTATAGCATATTTTATGAAGAAAGGCTCTTTCCTCAACCATTCACCTTTACATGAAAAGAAGCAACAGACACGCATGTCTGCTGCTCCCACTATAAATTATTGCTCCATCTGTCTAGCGAGGAAACCGGCAGCTGTTTCCACAGCTTTCTGTTCCACTTCGCCAAGCGATTTATCTTTGGACATGATAACGACTGCACCGATTGGATCTCCGTTTGCCACGATGGGTCCAATGGTATAGGATGCAAGTGTTTCTGTGTGTCCATCGACAATAGCCATTTGTTGCTCTTCCGTTTTTAATACGGAATTGCGGTCTTCCATGGATTTCTCCACTACTTCGCTGATGCTCTTGTTTAGATATTCCTTCTTGGAGCTACCAGCGACAGCAATAAACGTATCGCGGTCACAGATTAATACAGGGTGTCCAAGGCTATCATAGAGAGCTTCCGCATATTCCTTAGCGAAGTCGCTAAGTTCACTAATTGGAGAGTACTTCTTCAAGATAACCTCTCCATCCCGATCGACGAAAATCTCAAGCGGGTCACCCTCGCGAATACGCAGGGTTCTTCTTATTTCTTTAGGAATTACAACGCGACCGAGGTCATCAATACGACGAACAATACCAGTTGCTTTCATTTCTTAGGTTGCCTCCTTCATCCGATGATAAAAAGAGATGAGTTAAATTGGTGGAATTGATCAAGATGTCCTGCTTTTGAAGAATTCACCATTCGTTGAAGTTAGTATCCTACACTCAGGGAGTTATATACATGTTGGAAAAGTTTTTTTCTGATAGTAAATTCCCCCAGTATTTATATAGACGTTTCTTCACAAACTCAAACCTTTCAGGACGCATTCACGCTTTCTTTTTTTACTTTTTCTAGTCCTTTTATCATGGATATGGCAACTTGGATCCACTCTTCTGTCGATGCGCGCTTCGTCTGGATGACGATTTTCAGCTTCTTTCCTTCCATGCCAAGGCTGACCATTCTGCCAAACTCATTTCCGAGCAAGAACAGCTTCTGCCCATCTACTATTCCGCTTGCTTCCTCTGAAAGAAGGATGACAAGCTCTTGCTTTGTTTGCTTGACGGAATCTACTTTCTCCTTAAGGCCGTACACCCTCATTTCGGAAACTTGGAACAAATAATCGACCTCTTTTGGGTAGTTCCCGAAACGGTCCTTCATTTCATCCTGAAGCTCTGCGAGGTCTTGCGGTTCTTCGAGTCCCCTGAAACGCTTATACATGTCGATTTTTTGCTTACTATCTGAAATGTAAGTTTCCGGAATATAGGCATCAAGCTCCACGTCAATGGAGATTTCGTGTGTCTTTTTCGTATCTTTCGGCCCTTGGCGCTGCTCGATCGCCTCTTTAAGCATTTGGGAATACATATCAAATCCGACCGAATCGATAAAGCCGTGCTGTTGGGCACCAAGCAAATTACCCGCTCCACGGATGGACAGGTCACGCATAGCGATTTTGAATCCAGAACCAAGCTCTGTGAACTCTTTGATGGACTGCAGCCGTTTCTCGGCCACTTCCGTCAGCACTTTATCTTTTCGATAGGTAAAGTAGGCATATGCCACACGATTGGATCTCCCAACACGACCTCTTAACTGATAAAGCTGAGACAATCCCATGCGGTCGGCATCAAAGACAATCAAGGTATTCACATTCGGAATGTCGACACCTGTCTCGATGATGGTCGTACTGACAAGCACTTCCGCTTCTCCTTCAAGAAATTGAATCATGACAGATTCCAATTCATTTTCTGTCATTTTTCCATGGGCATATGTCACACGGGCATCTGGGACGAGCATGGATATTTCATCCGCTTTCCGCTCGATATCTTCCACCCTGTTATATAAGAAATAAACCTGACCTCCGCGTGCGAGTTCCCGTTCAATGGCTTCCTTCACCAGATTGCCATTATACTCCATCACATAGGTTTGGACTGGGAAGCGGTTCTCAGGCGGTGTTTCAATGACGGAAAGATCTCGTACACCAAGCATGGACATGTGAAGTGTCCGCGGGATCGGAGTTGCTGTTAATGTAAGGACATCAATATTGGCTTTCAGCTGTTTTATTTTTTCCTTATGTGTAACACCAAAACGCTGTTCTTCATCAATGATGAGTAATCCTAGGTCTTTATATTTAATATCCTTTGATAATAATCGATGGGTGCCAATGGCGATATCGACGGTTCCATTCGCAAGACCCTTCATCGTTTCCGTCTGTTGTTTTCTAGAACGAAAGCGGCTCATCAGGCCGATATTGATCGGATAGTCTTGAAATCTTTCCCGGATGGTTTCATAGTGTTGCTGGGCCAGGATGGTCGTTGGCACCAATATGGCCACCTGCTTGCCATCTGTTATTGCCTTGAAAGCGGCCCTGATGGCTACCTCTGTTTTCCCATAGCCCACATCCCCGCATAGCAGGCGGTCCATAGGACGCGTTCTTTCCATGTCGAGCTTGATTTCATGGATGGAGCGGAGCTGATCTTCTGTCTCCTGATAAGGGAAGGTCGCCTCGAACTCCCGTTGCATCTCTCCGTCCGGTGAAAAAGCATGCCCCACGCTTGCTTCCCTTTCGGCATACAGCTTGATAAGGTCATCGGCAATGTCCTGAACAGAAGATTCCACCTTATTTTTGACCTTTTTCCAATCCGTTCCGCCCAACTTATAGACTTTCGGTTCTTTTCCTTCGGACCCCACATATTTCTGCACCTGATCTATCTGCTCAACAGGTACATAGAGCTTATCGGAGCCTTGATATTTAATATGAATATAATCTTTATGAAGACCATTGATATCAAGTGTTTCAATTCCCAAATACTTCCCTATACCGTGGTTGATATGGACAACATAATCGCCAACATTCAATTCCGTATAGTTTTTAATCCGCTCCGCATTGGAGAGTTTCTGCCTGTTCTTCGGCTTTTTCGCTTTCTTTTTGAAAAGCTCTTCCTCTGTAATGACCGCAAGCTTTTGCATCGGCAATTCAAAACCGGAGTGCAAATCACCCTCTACAAGCTGAACTTCGCCATGAGCAAAAGCGGACCCTTTCGATAGTTTCCGGATATCCATTTCATAGTCTGCAAAAACGGTCTCCAGCTTTTCCATCCGCTCTTGGTTGGACGCAAGCACCACGATGGCATAATTCGACTTTCTCCAGCGCTCTATTTCCGATTTCAAGAGATGCATTTGCCCATGAAAGTGCTGCATGCTCTTGGAGGACATACTGATTAGATTCTCCGGGTGCGTATGTGGTACCGCCCTTAAGAACAGCGATAAATAAAGGAACGGTTGTTTTTTGCTATGTACAATCTGAGCAAAGGAATGCGAGAACGTGAGATCATGTACTGCTTTCCCTTCTGCCAAAAGCTCCACAAGCCATTCCGCTTCCTCTTTATCCAGACTCTCGGCCGTTTCATGGATACGGCTGACCTCATCCATGATGACCAATCCGCCCTCAGGAAGATAATCTAGTAAACTAGCTGGACTGCTATAAAAGAAAGAACGATATTTATACAGCTCTGAAAACACTTGGCCATTGCGAACCTGTTCGATTTCATACGAAATGTTTTCTGTTAGCAGCTGTTTCACTTTTTCATTTTTTACTTTTTTAAGGCTTTTCGCCAATTCACTTTCCAGGGTTTCACGTCCATTGATAAGCTCCTGATCAGTAAGGAGCATTTCAGTGGCAGGTCCGATCGTGACTTGATCCATACTCTTTTGAGAGCGTTGATCCTCCACTGTGAAATAGCGGATGGACTCCACCTCATCATCAAAAAGCTCAATCCGCACCGCATATTCTTCTGTAATCGGGTAAATATCGATAATTCCCCCTCTGATGCTGAAATCTCCCGGGGTTGCCACCATCCCTACACGCTGGTAACCAAATCGCACCAGACGTTCTGCCAGGTTATCGAGCTCCATCGTCTTTTCCACTTCAATGGTCAACATGGTTTGCTGCCATTTTTCCTTTGAAGGGAGGATACGCTTCAAGCCCGCAATAGGTGCAATAACGATGCCAGTCTTTTTAGAGGCCCAGTGATTAAGCGCTTCGACCCGCTGTGCCTTTAGTTCCGGACTTGCTATGCCGATTTCGGCAGCCAATACATCATTTACTGGGTACAGATATAGTTCATCATCAGGTAGAAAACCAGCTAGGTCATCATATACCTTTTGAGCATGGTACAGATTATGAGTAATAAGCAAAATCGGCGCATTTCTCTCTTCATATAACGCCGCGATCAACATGGATCGTGCGGAATTGGATATTCCAGAAACCAATTGTTCCTGCAAGCCTTCCTCCAAACCGACAAGAACCGATTGGAAATCATCATTTTCACTAAAATATGGAATGAACCCTTTCATGTCAGCACCCTCCTCTCTCGATCGCTTCCCTACATTTATTTTCTCGTTCCTTAGACGCAAAAAGGCTTTGGTTTTCCACCAAAGCTAATCTATTGTATGAACCGTTCTTGATCATGCCAATCAGGGTTGCGATCAAGCGCCTCCTGGCAATCCTCACAAATCGTTTTAACATGTACATCACCGTTTTGTTGATATGTTATCATTTCATGTCGTTCGGTATCTGTTAGTTGATGAAAACCCAGTTCTTCCGTGAACACCGATTTGGATTCGATGGTCCCGACTTTATAGCCGCAATGCCTGCAATGATAATGGATAGCCATCATCTTCCCTCCACTTTCTAAAGGCACTTTCCAAACGAGAAAAAATGGCCTCTTTTACCATTAGTATAAACAGAGGGAAACATTGTTATACAAAGTCGGACTTCATGTATCAAACTACGGGAAAGTCACCTATACATTTTATTACTGATTGAATGTATTCATTACCTGGAGAAAATCCTTGGACAAGTTTTCTTCACACGCCTCGGCCGCTTTCTTAATACTATCATCTATTGCGGGACGTTCCTCTGAATGGAATTTGCCTAATACATAATCAGAAATGGACGGACCATTCTTTGGACGATCGATACCCATCCTGATCCGGTTGAAGTTTTGTGTCTGCAAGTGTTGGATTAAGGACTTGATCCCGTTATGCCCCCCTGCACTGCCCTTTTGGCGCAAGCGCAGCTTCCCAGCAGGCAGATCAAGGTCATCATAGATCACCACCAGATCTTCTACATCCAGCTTGTAGAAGTCCAATAACGGGCGAACACACTCCCCTGAGAGGTTCATATATGTAAGAGGCTTCACCAACAGTACCTTTTCCCCGTTTATGACACCCTGTCCAAATATTCCTTTGAACTTGGATTGCGTCAAGGGGATATTCCACTTGTCCGCTAATTCATCTATTACCATAAAGCCGATGTTATGCCTTGTTTCTTCGTATTGACGGCCTGGATTTCCCAGCCCTACAAAAACTTTCATTATTTTTCCTCCTGAAGCCTCTTCCTGTTTACTAAATAAGGATCGCAAAAAATTTTTCATGGATACCTCCCACAAACCTATTCGCTATCTACCATTTTACTTGAACATGGAGCGAAAAGGAAATAGGAAGGGGGGGGATAAAGAAAACTCCATTATTCCGCTTACTACCCAAGTAACAACTTTCCATTAACAAGAGAAAAGACGTAACCTTAAAGGTTACGCCTCCTCCTCTGTGCTTTCATTGTTTTCTCTACCTTCTACAAGTTCAGGCTCGCCTGGTTCTTGCTCTTCGCCAGAGTCGATTTCCTCTTCTTGTCGTGGAGGTAAGATGGAAGCAACCACTTCAACATCTTCATGATTGAAGCTATATTTACCCGATGTATTTAAGTCACCGATTGTGATATTTTCATTTACGTCAAGTTCCGTTACATCCACGTCAATGGAATCCGGGACGTTGTTTGGAAGTACTTTGATGGATACTTCATGGAGAACTTGTTGCAGGACTCCTCCATCCTTCACTCCCTTTGCATCACCTGTAACGTGCACTGTAACATCCACATCAATCTCTGATTTAAAATCAACGACATGGAAATCCAAATGTACGAATTCTAGGCTTTTCAGGGGATTGACCTGATAATCGTAAAGCATTACTTTGCGTTTGTCTGAGCCAATTTCAAGCGAAATGATGCCGTTTCGTCCTGTTTCACGAATCGTTTTAATAAATTCCTTACTATCAACAGTAATAGATTTATTTTCTGTATCATTCCCGTAAACAACCGCTGGAATTAATCCTTCCTCACGGATTTTGGTTTTTGAAGATCCTCTGAATTCTGTACGTTCATTTGCATGTAATACTGACATTCTTATCACCTTCCTGGGGAAATAAAATACTTGTCTCTCATTCAATTTCCCCAATTTACGGAAGGTTAAACATAATTTTGACGATTAATCAAATAAAGTACTGACGGATTTCTCTTCATGCACACGAATAATCGCTTCTGCAATAAGTTCTGCCACGGATAGTTGTGTAATCTTTTCAATCTTCTTTTCTTCCGGTAAAGAAATAGTATTAGTGACTACCAATTCTTTAATCTTAGAATTCTGGATACGTTCAATTGCCGGACCTGATAAGACTGGATGTGTACAGCATGCATATACTTCTTTTGCTCCATTTTCAATCAGGGCATTCGCCGCCAATGTAATGGTTCCGGCAGTATCAATCATATCATCAATCAAGATTGCCGTTCTTCCTTCGATATGACCAACAATGTTCATGACTTCCGCGACGTTCGGACGAGGTCTGCGCTTGTCAATGATGGCGATCGGTGCCTTTAGACGATCGGCTAATTTTCTTGCTCTCGTTACCCCACCGTGGTCAGGTGAAACGATAACAAGGTCCTCTAGTTCTTTGCTGTCAAAGTACTCCGCTAAAATAGGAACACCCATTAAGTGGTCAATTAAGATATCAAAGAAACCTTGGATCTGAGGTGCATGCAGATCTAGTGTAATGACGCGGTCTGCTCCAGCAGTCTCAAGAAGGTTTGCCACTAATTTTGCAGTGATCGGCTCACGAGCTCGTGCTTTACGGTCCTGTCTGCCGTAACCGTAGTATGGCATCACAATATTGATCGTTTTGGCAGAAGCACGTTTAAGTGCATCAATCATGATAAGTGTCTCCATGATATGTTCATTAACTGGTGCGCTTGTAGATTGGATGACATATACATCACAACCACGGATACTTTCTTCGATGTTGATCTGTACCTCTCCATCACTGAAACGAGCTACCGAGCATTTTCCGATTGGAACACCCACATGTTGTGCAATTTCTTCTGCTAAGGCTGTATTGGAATTCAACGTAAAAATCTTTAAATTAGAATCGGCATACTTTGGCATGATAACTAGAACCCTCCGCTAGGTTTATTTAATGGCTTTTTTAAGTGACTTCGTTATTGCAACACTGTTGATTTCCACTCCGGGCTTCGCTTCCTAGGGGCGCTGGTGGAGCCTCCTCGGCTTTGCCTGCGGGGTCTCCACCTAGCGCTATCTCCCTCAGGAGTCTTCGCCCTATGCTTCAATCAACAGCTGTAAAACTCTATGAAACAGGGGATTATTTACTATTAAGTTTGTTTACGTAGTTTTCTTTGTTCACTTGGCGAGCACGAGCAATCGACAGTGCTTCTCCAGGTACATCTTCCGTTATGGTAGATCCTGCTGCAACATAGGCATTTTTGCCGATAGTCACAGGTGCCACCAAGTTAGAGTTGCAGCCTACAAAAACACCATCTTCAATCTTAGTTAAATATTTCTTTTTCCCATCATAGTTGACGGTAATGGAACCACAACCAAGGTTCACATCCGCTCCAACTTCCGCATCTCCAATATAGCTAAGATGAGAAGCCTTGCTTCCGTTTCCGAAGGTCGCCTTTTTCACTTCTACAAAGTTTCCAAGCTTCACTTCATTCCCAATGTTGGAATCCGGTCTGACGTGAGCAAATGGCCCGATATTTACATCGTTCCCAATTGCGCTGTCATGTGCAACAGATTGGCGAATGGTTGTACGGTCTCCGACTTCGCAGTCCTTAATTTCAGAGTTTGGACCGATGATGCAATCTTCCCCGATTTTCGCAGCCCCTAAGATGACGGTACCAGGGTTGATGACAGTATCCCTACCAATCTCCGCATCAGCAGAAATATACGTATTGTCTGGATCGATGATGCTTACTCCATTGATCATATGTTTTTTATTGATTCTTTTCTTCATGGTTTTTTCGGCCTGCGAAAGCGCTACTCTATCATTGACTCCAAGTGTTTCATCAAAGTCCAAAGTCTGGTAGGCAGAAACGATATCGCCTTGTTCTTTCAAGATCTCAATGACATCGGGTAGGTAGTACTCACCTTGTACATTATCATTAGATACATTGTTGAGCGCTGTAAAAAGAGCTTCGTTATCAAAGCAGTATGTGCCAGTATTGATTTCTGTCACCTTACGCTCTTCTTCACTTGCATCCTTATGCTCCACGATTTTTCCGACATGTCCTTCACCATTACGGATAATGCGTCCATAACCAGTAGGGTCTTCTGCATAAGCTGTCAGAATCGTAGCCTTCGCTCCCGTGTTTTCATGCAAGTCAAGCAGTTCTTGCATCGTTTCCGGTGTGATAAGTGGAGTATCTCCACAAATAACCAAGGTTACCCCTTTTTTATCCTGTAACACCGGTGCTGCTTGCATGACAGCATGTGCCGTTCCGAGTTGCTCTGCCTGGAGGGCATATTCACTCTTTTCTCCAAGGTGGCTCTTTACCGTTTCCGCTCCATGTCCAACCACTGTCACGATCTTCTCGAAGTTCAGTGCAGAAACATGGTCGACAACATGTTGTACCATCGGCTTGCCACAAACAGGGTGTAACACTTTATATAGTTTTGATTTCATCCGTGTACCTTGACCAGCTGCTAATATTACGGCATATCGATTTATCATAACGGCCTCCATTTTCACCTAATTATCCATTACGAATATATCCTAAAACTGTGCCCATTTCAAGGAAGTACGCGAAAGTACATTTTTTTGACAAAAAAGGAGACGGTATGGGCGTTTCATCTTATGAAAGTTTGTTGGCTTCGTGGGATTTTTGAAACTTCTACAGGGGCGATGAAGGATACTATGGGGTGATTGTAACTATTTTCATGGTGATTGTGAGTTTTCCCGGGGTTATTGTAACTAATTTCATGGTTATTGCGACATTTCCGAAGGTTATTGTGACATTTACCTGCTCTAAAGGGATCTCCCACACCCTTTTCTCCCCAAAAAGAAAAACAGGCCGCATTTTAAAACAGCCTGTTTCACCTTCTATCGATTAAGAAGCACCTGCTTCTTCGTATTCTACTTCTAATTCGCCTAAGCGGTGGTACTCTGCTAGAACCGCTTCCTGGATCTTTCCACGCGTTCCGGAATTGATCGGATGCGCAATATCACGGAATTCTCCATCGGGCGTACGTTTACTTGGCATCGCAACGAACAAGCCGTTGTTTCCATCGATTACACGGATGTCATGAACAACGAATTCATGATCCAATGTGATGGATGCGATAGCTCTCATGCGACCATCGGTATTTACGCGGCGTAATCTTACGTCAGTTACTTCCATTCTGTTCACCACCTTTTGTCCCAATAAAAAAACTTAGTATTATAAATTCTCTAAATTTTCTAGAACTCCTTCTTATTTTCAAAAATTTTTTTGAAAATTTTGGGCAAAGTGGTGGAAAAAGAATAGTTTTTATTTAACTAGGGCGATTACTTCGATTTCTACTAGGACATCCTTCGGTAACCGGGCCACTTCTACACAAGATCTTGCAGGCTTGTGCGTGTGAAAGTACTCCCCATACACTTCATTGATTTCCCCGAATTGATTCATATCTTTAATGAAAACGGTCGCTTTCACTACCGTTTCCAAAGATGCTCCGGCCTCTTCCAATACCGCTTGCAGGTTTTGGAACACCTGATGCGTTTGTGCTTTTACATCCCCTTCTAGCAATTCGCCGTTCGGCATTAACGGGATCTGTCCGGAACTGTAAAACAGATTGTTGACGATGATTCCCTGTGAGTATGGTCCTATTGCCTTTGGAGCAGCGTCTGTATGAACTACTTTCATTTCTTACACTCCCTTTATTTTAAGGCTATGTTAAACACCGCTGTTGATTTCCGCAAACGGCTTCGCTTATCCAGAGGGCGACCTTGAGCCTCCTCGGGCTACGCCCTGCGGGGTCTCAAGAATGTCGCTATCCCCCCGCAGGAGTCTTCGCCTATTGCTCCAATCAACAGCTAGGTTGCTGCAAGAATTAATTTAACAGAGCCTATTTTAATGTAATATTTTCCTTGACATGTTCAAGGTAATTCCCTTGTTGCACTTCAATCTGTCGGTCTCTTTCACTTACCTTCTCCAGCTTGACCAAGGATACATAGTCATCGACGAGGCGCTCTTCGATGTTTTCTGACTCTACTAAGATCCCGATGCCAGCTACGTTCGCTTGAAATTCAGCAAGCAAATTCACCATTCCACTGACCGTCCCACCGGCCTTCATGAAGTCATCGATGATTAGTACATTGGAGCCAGTTTCCAAGCTTCGTTTCGCCAGAACCATGGTTTGGATCCGCTTGGATGAACCTGACACATAATTGATGCTTACCGTGGAACCCTCCGTCACCCTGCTGTCACGTCTGACGATCACAACCGGTACATTTAAGAAGCTTGCCACTGCATGAGCAAGTGGAATGCCTTTCGTGGCCATGGTCATGACAATATCCACTTTTTTATGACTAAATGCCGTTGCGAACATCTTTCCTACTTTGTTTAACACTTTCGGGTTCCCCAGTATATCAGTCATATAAAGGTAGCCCCCAGGCAGTAACCTTTCCGGTTTTGCGATCATCTCACAAAGTTCCTCCAGATATGTTTCCGCTTCCTCATGGCTTACATATGGAATATATCTCACACCACCCGCAGCACCAGGTACAGTAACGAGCGTGCCTATCCCCTGCTGTTCGAATGTTTGTTTAATGATTCCCAAATCCTCACTGATGGAAGACTTCGCTGACCCATAACGATCTGCAAAGAAGGAAAGCGGAACTAACCCTTGTGGATGTTGCAGCAAGTAATGTGTCATGTCCACAAGACGACCACTTCGACGTAATTTCATGCTTCTTCCTCCTAAAATCCGAATATTCTAATGTAAATATAACATTAATATACGGATTTAATCAAGGCTGTTCCGCTCCCCAAGAATTCTGACGGCAAATACTTGGTCACAAAAGCCTCTTAGTCCATTGTAAATACGATGCATTCTCGAGTCATATTGGACAATTCCGAAGACAGTCGGTCCGCTTCCACTCATCAATACTGCATCTGCACCGAATTTCTTCATCTGATCCTTAATATGTGCCACCTCTGGATAAAGCTTAAGTGTCACGCTTTCTAAAACATTGCCTACAAGTCCGATCATTTTTGCATAATCATTCTCATAGATCGCTTCAAGCATCCCATCCACATCCGGATGTGTCACTTTATCAAGGTTCAAGTTGTTATACACTTCCGCCGTTGAAACTCCGATGGTCGGTTTGGCAAGCACAATCCAGCTATGAGGAGGTGCAGGGATATGTTTGATAATCTCCCCTCTTCCTGTGGCAAGAGCGGTACCACCATAGACACAAAAAGAAACATCAGAACCAATCTCTGCTCCAATCTCTGCAAGCTCATCGAGCGTCAGGCCCAGTTTCCACAGCTTGTTTAAACCTCGTAGAGTCGCTGCAGCGTCACTGCTTCCGCCAGCCAATCCCGCCGCAACCGGTATCACCTTTGTAATGGCAATGGATACACCTTGTTGCACGTTATACCTATCTTTTAATAGAGAGGCAGCCTGATAAGCCAAATTTCGATTATCGTCCGGCACATAGCGATTATGGGAAATGATACTGATTTGACCATCCTTACGCTCTGATAGTTCGATTCTATCCGCCAGGTCGATGGTGGTCATGATCATTTTCACTTCATGGAATCCATCTGGACGCTTATGTAGCACATCTAGCGACAGGTTGATTTTCGCTGGTGCTTTTTCTAACAGTCTCACTTTCTTCACCTACTTTATTCGTCTCCAATTATCTATGTATTGTACCATATTCCAGGTTAGAAATATCTCCATGGATGGGAAATATTATGTTTCTGGCTACTATTTATTCAAGCATTTGCCAAAAAACCGAAGTGGTTCCCACTTCGGTTTTGCATTCGCCATTATTTCTGCTGGTTTTGTACAAGTTGTCGCTCCGCCAATTCTATTGCACGTTTGACCATATTGCCGGCATCCTTCGCTTTTATTCCGCCCCAGCCTTCACGTTGAACCACATCATAAAAGCCTAGCTCTTTTGCGAGTTCTTCTTTTAACTGATGAGACATCATGCTTCGTCGTCTGCTCATGATAAAAGCCCCCTTTAATGATCAATAGTTGCGACATCATTAGTATTGGGAGGCTTTTGTGTTTTTATAAGCGGATATATATGTATTTGTATGGATTACTTTAAGCGTCGCTGTTGATCTTCGCGCCAGGCTTCGCTTTCCGCGGGGCGGTGCTTGAGCCTCCTCACACCGCTTCAGGGGTCTCAATCTACCGCTACCTCCCGCAGGAGTCGCTCCAATCACCAGCTATGTTGCTTCTGGGCAAAATAAAAAGCAGCAAACATAGTTGTCTACTGCCCACTTATGGCCATATTTCCTTCTTCGAAAAATGTAAGTTGTACCGTCTCTGTGAGGACATCTGCATAGCTGTAGGATACACGTTCAAAAGCATTTTCGTCTTGATCTAGTTCTATTACAAATACTGATGGATAAGTTTCTGCTAATATCCCAATACGTTCGATTGTCTTTCTGCGACCACCGTTAGCACGAAGAGTTAACTTTTTACCTAAATTAGAATCTAACGTTCTTTTGATATCTACTAACGTTTTTCCCATTTTACTCCACCTCACTATACTATAACTAGTGTAACATAATTTTAACCAAAAATCAAATAAAACTTAAAATTATAACAACCACAAAAGCAACCTGTCAATATATTTCTGTCTACAATTATCTTCATATGTCTACATTTACTTTGTACAATAATCGGTAATATTATGTATAAAATTTCAAAACAGCTACATATCCTTATAAATCAAGGGATTGGACAGGTTGATATAGTGGTGGAAATACGACAAAAAACCCTTAACTTTTCATCGTTAAGAGTTTTCGTCTTCTTCATCTTCATCTTCCTTGTATGGCCTGAATGGCATTCCCGTTCGCAGGACCCCCCTTGTTTCTATTCCACCTAATCCTTTATCACCTGTTAATGTATTCCGCAATAAATCCCAGACATTCACTCGCTCCATAAATGGGGTAAAACAAATACGGCCCACAATATATACAGGGTCCAAAGCATGAATATTTACTCGGGAGGGGGAGCTTGCAAAATTAGCTCCTGCCTGTATCAACGATTCAAAATGGGACTGGCATGCTCCTGCAAAGATGACCAGCTGATCCAGGTTCGGCTGGATCCTCCTCGCCTCTTTCACCGTTTGCACAAAATGCCATGAGTGCCGATATGCTTTGATATCAGAGGCTTTCCCTTTGCTCTTTGAGTAGGCATCATGCCCTGTGACAACAAGAATATCAGGTCGATATCTTTCCATCAGTTCGGTGATTTTAAGGGGCATTTCCTTCTCGTTCGCATGCACCCCATGGACAGGCACGCCAATTCGCTCGTAGAGTTCCAGACACTTTTTTAAATACAAAGGATCTCCATCCAAATGCAAAACCTTTCCTGGCACTTGAAAATAGTCCTGCTCTGTACTATAGCCACCTGTTGCCTCGTATTCATTTTTTTCCCGAATAAGTTGGTAGTCTTGTTGCAAGAGCTGTAAAGACCTGTTCACCTTGGACTCCGCTCTTTGCTTTCTGGTCATCTGCTCTTTTCCGTCCACCACTTTCAGGTCATCGTATGGGGCATCAGCCATCAGCCTGACATCTTCCCCATATAATAAAACTACTCGCTGTTTTAATTCATTCTCCTGTATATCCATCACGCGAAAAAGTAGATCATAATTATAAGACTTTCGCGCAACAATGTCTCCAATTTTCAGCATCATATTTTCCCTCCAACTGGGAGAAGGCATTTACCCCAACGGTCTATCTAACCTAGAGTATGCAGTTTGCCGAACGTGTGTGAGCGTTTTTCTTGGTGTGTAGCAGGTTGTAGCACACTTGAGATTAGAAAGAGAGGAAGCATGGTTAGTTGCCGGTGGTGCTCGCGATGAATGGTGTTTTGGATCATTCTTAGAGGCATTTCTCTCGAATGTCCGAAGTTTTCGGGTTCTTGTCCAAAGACTTTGCATAGTTGTCAAAAGTTTTCCGATAGTTGACCGAACCTAAAATTACAATGTCCAAACATCTAGTAAAAAGTGGCCGAACTACCCAGTACTTTGTCCGAACCTCTTGAAAATACAGGCTTAATTGTCCAAACAAACAAAATAAATGTCCGAACCACTTTCACAGCCAAAATACAGGCATCTCCCTCATCAACCAGCTCTCTAAAACTCGCCAAGTCCAGCCCGATCCGCCCCCTATCAATGCCTAATCATCAAAAAAACGGCCCTTATCAGGCCGTTTCTGTTTTAAACACCATATATAGCTCATCACTCAATGCACCGAACTCTTCAATGGAAAGGGTCTCTCCACGCCTTTTTGGATCAATGGAGCTATTGGAAAGCGCCGCTTCTATATCCTGTTTTTTCGCCTTGCCGTCCGGAAGATGACTGGTAAGATTGTTCAGGATCGTCTTTCTTCTTTGTCCAAAGCTTGCGCGGACCACTTCAAAGAAGAATTCCTCATCCTTTACCCTTACAGGCGGCTCGTCGCGTACAATTAAACGAATGACTGCAGAGTCAACATTCGGTTGTGGGACAAAGACCGTTTTCGGGACGATCATCACCGTTTCCGCTTTCGTATAATATTGTACGGCAATGGACAGGGATCCGTATTCCTTGGATCCAGGCTTCGCAGCCATCCGCTCCGCCACTTCTTTTTGCAGCATGACGGTAATGCTTGTTAGTGGCAATCCTTCCTGCAACAGCTTCATGATAATTGGGGTAGTAACGTAATAGGGAAGATTGGCAACCACTCTTACATCCTCATATGCCTTCAGCTCTTCCCCGATCAGCGCGGTTACATCCGCTTTAAGGATATCCTTGTGGATGACAGTCACGTTGTCATATGGAGATAGGGTGTCTTCTAGAATTGGCAGGAGTCTCTGATCTATTTCAAAAGCGAAGACCTTGCCCGCCCTTTTGGCAATCTGCTCCGTCAACGCACCGATCCCCGGTCCAATCTCAATCGCCGCGGTCTTTTCCGATACCTCTCCATATTCCACGATGTTGCGCAGTATATTGGTGTCTATGAGAAAGTTCTGCCCTAAGCTCTTTTTAAAAGAGAAGCCGTACTTATCCAGTATTTCCTTCGTTCTTTTCGGTGTGGCAATATCTTTATGCATTTATTGCTCCTCCTGGTCTATTTTCGTTATCGCTTGTTTCAATCTATCCAAAGAAATATGAAACATCTGCAGGCGCTTTTGCAATTGTTTGCCATTTGTATAGCCTATATTAAGCTCCGTACCGAGTCGCTCTCTCCTACTTTTTGCCGCAGGGCCGGCAACCAGTCCATAGTAAACAAGCGCTTCAAACGGGATTTTTTCTGTTTCCTGCTCATATTCCTGATGCAGTCCTTCAAGCGCTTCTTGGATATCCTTCACGGTGGCATGCTCCACACCGATTCCTTTTCCATTTTTACCGCGTGCTTTATCTTTTGACAGGAAAGCATGCTTACAGTTGGGAATGGCTTGTCTGATCGTATGGCGGATTTTTTCGCCAGGGTAATCAGGATCTGTGAATACAATGACCCCTCTTGTGTCCTGTGCATGTTTGATTCGGCTTAAAATTTCCTCGTTGATGGCAGAACCGCCCGTCTCAATGGTATCTGCGTCCACAGCCCTTCTGATAGCTACTGTATCATCTTTTCCTTCCACCACGATAATTTCTTTTATTTTCATTTTTTCCTCCAAAAGGGTGAAACTTTTCCTCTATGATAAACGTCTAATTATTGAAACGAAGATGTAAAAACAAACAATAGTATGTATTCTACTTTATTTTGTCTTTCTTGACTAATATTTATTTTACCAGAACAAACATAAAAAAGCAGAGGCTTAAAAAAACCCCTGCTGAATCTCTAGCCAATTAGTCTAGAATTTTAATTTTTACTTTTTTCCTTCCCCAACGATAAGCAGCATCCTTATCCGAGAAGAATACGTCGATCTTGTGGCCCTTGATCGCACCACCGGTATCTCCAGCAACAGCATATCCATAGCCTTCCACATACACTTTTGTACCTAAAGGAATGACACTAGGATCTACTGCAATCACTTTTGCTCCTGGGTTAGATCGTAAATTAATTCCCGTGCTTGTTACACCACTGCATCCATTACAGTATGCCGTGTATGCCGTTGATGAAACATAAAATTCCTTAGAGCTTGTTTCCGTGCTACGTGACACAACCTGTTGAGGTTTAGGCTGTGGTGGTGGCGGAGCTTTTGTTCCGACAGCAACGATGCGATCCAAGGATTCTTTCACCGTCTCTGTTTTCACCAATTCACGGGACACTTCTTTGCCATTTTCTAAAATGACTTCATAATGATTCGCAACAGTCCCTTCTTGACCTTGCTGGACCACTTGCTCATTCCCCTTATCGAGGGTATCATCATTTTTTGTTACAACACCAAATTCAATAGGCTCTTCCACTACATCGGTGACTTTTTCAACTCTAGTAATATTTACTACAGCATCTTTTGCTACCAATTCTTCTAGACTAGGCTCCACTCGGTCAAGATCATTTACTGTGATATCGTGCTGTTCTAAAAAGTCAGCGACCGTAGTCGAAGTAGACCATACTTGTTGCTTTTCCCCCCCTACATTCAAGGTAACTTCAAATGCCTTTTCGATGGCAATGACTAAATCATCCTTGATTGGGGTATTTAAACCTTGACTTACCTTATCGTGCTCTTGTATATCTATATCTTCTTCTGCTAAGAATTCTTGTACTGTCTCTGCTGTCGTAAAGATGGAGCGCTCCTTATCATCGATGACAAGTTTCACTTCTTTCGCCGGATTCCAGACAATCTGCATGGCGTCACTGACCACGGTATCCTTTGAAGGTTCCAGTCGATCCTCGGGATGGACTTTAATGTCCAGCTCTTTCAGAATATCCGCTACAGTTTTTGCGTGTGTGCGTACCGTGACTTCCTCACCGTCCACATTCACTGTTACAGCAGCCTTTGTGCCATGGAAGACACCAAAGCCAAGTATAGTTGAGAAGACTATGAAACTAGTAATAACCATCGCCAGTTTCGTCTTACTCAACGAACCAGAAAACAGTTTTTTCATGCTATTTAACATGTAAAAAAACGCCTCCTTCTCCTCGAATGGATTATATAGACAGTTATGTAACTTGTCAACCCTTACCATCGGCTCGACCGTAATGTCTATTATGCAGAAAATTCTCACAAAAGGGAAGTGAAAACTATCGACACGATTATCCTATGAAGAGAAGAAGATAGGTAGAACTTATTTGTTTTTACTCGAATTTGGACAAGTATCAGCGATTTTTGACATGTTTCTTTGTCAATTTATGCCGAATAATTTCTTAGCATTTGCTGTTGTTTTTTCTGCTACTTCCTCTATTGTTACATTTTTCAGTTCCGCTACCTGTTCTGCAACCAGACGAACATATGCCGGTTCGTTTCTTTTTCCTCGGTATGGATGAGGTGTCAGATAAGGGCAATCTGTTTCTATTAGCAGTTTATCCATCGGGATTTCCTTGACTACTTCTTTCGGTTTTTTTGCATTTTTGAAAGTGACCGGCCCTCCGAATGATATGTAGAAATTCATATCCATGCATTCCTTTGCCACTTCCAAGCTTCCAGTGAAGCAATGCATGATGCCCCCTACTTCCTTCGCCTCTTCTTCCTTCAGTATCTCCACCACATCCGCCGTTGCGTCCCTGTTATGGATGACAATCGGAAGCTTCACTTTTTTCGCCAGTCTAATTTGCTTGCGGAATACTTCCTTTTGCACATCTTTCGGTGATTTATCCCAATGATAATCAAGGCCCATCTCCCCGATTGCCACGACCTTCTCATGAGAAGCAAGGTCTTCGATCCATGCCAAATCCTCATCCGTCATGTCTATAGCATCAACAGGATGCCACCCCACAGCCGCATAAAGAAAATCATACTTCTCCACAAGTTCCATTGCCCGGTTTATGGTTTTACGATCGAATCCTACCACTACCATGTTGTCTACCTTATCCTGACGGGCTCTATCAATTACCTCCTGCAAATCTTCCTCATACTGATCCGCATTCAAATGGACATGTGTATCAAATAACATATGTAACCCTCCTGTTTTTTAAAATTCGGTAGTTCCACCTACATAAATTAAGGTACCTCCCTGTTGCCTGTAGTGCAAGGTGTGAGACTCCGGCGGGAGGTAGCGGTAGACTTGAGACCCCTGAAGCGTTGTGAGGAGGCTCAAGCAGCGCCCCGCGGAAAGCGAACACCCAGAAGGACTTTTAACAAGTAGCCATCATGTACTTTTTTAAAATAATATAAACAAATAATATATCGTTAAAGAAACAAAGAGGTGCAACCCGTTGTTACACGTGAAACACCTCTTCCATTATAAAAATTATTTTATCCAAAAACTAATTACTTTACTTTTGCACCTAAAGGTAAGGCTGCATCAACAGAAGCCAAGGATAGCACTCCATCCTTTTGTCCTGCAAGGATCATTCCTTCTGAGAGCTCACCACGAAGTTTAACAGGTTTCAAGTTCGTTACGCAAATGACACGCTTTCCTACCAGCTCTTCCGGTTTGTAGAACTTGGCAATTCCGGAAACCACCTGTCTTTTTTCATAGCCAAGATCTAATTGAAGTTTTAAAAGCTTATCTGCTTTTTTCACAGGCTCACAATGTGTCACTTCTGCAACACGTAAATCTATTTTCATAAAATCATCAAATGTAATTTCCTCGGATGTTGGAGGCGCCTCTTCGACCACTTTTTCTTCCGCTTTTTGAGCAGGAGCAGCTGGTTGCATTACTTGTTTGATATGCTCCACCTCTTCTTTTACATCAAGACGAGGGAAAATAGGGTCTGCTTTCACTGTTTTCGTACCAGCAGGGATCTGCCCGAAGCTTGATAAGCTTTCCCATGCTGCAAGTGAATCATCCACACCCAGTTGTGCGAATATCTTTCCAGGTGTTCTTGTCAGGAACGGTTTCAAGAGGATTCCGATGAAACGCAATGATTCTGCCAGATGGGCCATAACAGAAGCCAATTGATCATTTGTCTCTTCACTCTTCGCCAGAACCCATGGCTGTGTTTCATCAATATATTTATTTGTTCTGCTTACAAGTTGCCAGATAGAGGATAACGCTACGGAAAATTCCATGTTCTCCATGGCATTCTCATACTGCTGAACCGTATTTACCGCAAGCTCACTTAACGTCTGATCAAACTCTGTCACCTTCCCATTATAAACAGGAATCTCACCACTGAAATATTTGTCAATCATGGCCACCGTTCTGTTCAACAGGTTCCCAAGGTCGTTGGCCAAGTCAAAGTTCACTCTTTCCACGAAGCCTTCCGGTGTAAAAACGCCATCCGCTCCAAATGGTACTTCCCTTAACAGGTAATATCTCAGTGCATCAAGACCATAACGATCAATCAGGGTAACAGGATCCACTACATTTCCTTTTGATTTGGACATCTTGCCGTCCTTCATGAGCAACCAACCATGTGCAAAGACTTTCTTCGGTAATGGCAGATCCAGCGCCATCAGCATGATCGGCCAATAAATAGTATGGAAACGGACGATTTCTTTTCCTACCAAGTGAACATCGGCTGGCCAGTATTTCATGTATTTCTCGTCATTATCTGTACCGTATCCAAGCGCTGTGATGTAGTTGGACAACGCATCAATCCAAACGTAAATAACATGCTTAGGGTCCCCAGGTACCTTGACGCCCCAATCGAAGGATGTTCTGGATACCGCAAGATCTTCAAGGCCAGGCTTGATGAAATTATTGACCATTTCGTTCTTGCGGGATTCCGGTTGGATGAACTCAGGGTTTTCCTCATAATACTGAAGCAGACGGTCCACATACTTGCCCATGCGGAAGAAGTAGGATTGCTCCCTTACCAATTCCACCGGATGTCCACTGTCTGGACTCTTTCCACCTACTACTTTGCCATTCTCCTTAATCGGATCGACAAGTTGGTGTTCACGATAGTAAGTTTCATCAGGTACCGAATACCAGCCTTCGTATTCATCAAGATAGATGTCCCCTTGATCGAGCAATTGCTTAAATATCTTTTCCACCACTTCTTTATGGCGGTTTTCTGTTGTGCGGATGAAATCATCATAGGAAATGTCAAGCTTCTCCCATAAGTCTTTGATTCCTGAAACAATGTCATCAACATAGCGTTGAGGCGTAACACCTTTTTCTTCCGCTTTACGCTGGATTTTCTGGCCATGCTCGTCTGTACCTGTCAAGTACATCACGTCATACCCTTTTAATCGTTTGTAACGGGCCATCGCATCCCCTGCCACTGTCGTATAGGCATGGCCAATATGTAAATTACCACTCGGGTAATAGATAGGTGTTGTAATGTAAAAAGTTTTTTTATCGTCTACCATCAAAAATTACCTCCCTATAATCGAAACATATAAAAGTAGAAAACTCCCGCCCGATGGACGAGAGCGATCAGCGTTTACTTCTAAAATTATATATATCAACATCATAACCTATTTTTTATACCTATTATACATGGTTTGGGCCGGTATTGTTAAGGATTGAACAAAAACTTTTTCTCATCCCCTCCCAATTCCATTCCACTTAATAATCCATCATCCTTCAAATCGACATTTGTCGAAAAATTTGTCGAAACAACAGTTGAATTTTGTCGAATAATGATTATAATAATACTTGTATTCTATTGAAAATTAGTCATTTATTGTAAGTGTTAACCAGACCCTCATTCCAGTAAACCCTTATTATAGAGCGGTTTTCCCGCTTTTGGAATACATTTTTTAAAAGAAATACAAATATTTTCAAACATAATTGTTGACGGATTTTGTAAATATTGTTATGATTAAATCACGTTAGATTTGTCGAATAATGACGAAAATGATAGATTATTAATATTAAATAATTTTAATTTGAGAGAGGGGTATTTTTCTTATGAAATCTACTGGTATTGTACGTAAAGTTGACGAGTTAGGCCGCGTGGTTATTCCTATCGAGCTTCGCAGAACGTTAGGAATCGCTGAGAAAGATGCTTTAGAAATCTACGTAGATGACGAAAAGATCATCTTGAAAAAATACAAGCCAAACATGACTTGCCAAGTAACTGGTGAGGTTTCTGACAACAACCTTACACTTGCTGATGGAAAAATCATCTTAAGCCGTGAAGGTGCAGAGAAAATTATCCAAGAGATCCAAAACAACTTGCAAACAAAATAATTAAATGACACACAAAAGAGGGTGCTGCGGCACCCTCTTTTTTTGCTTAACTATGATGAAGAAGGCTGTGTGTGCCAAGAAACCCTTTCTGATGATGAAGACACGTTCAATATAGGTCTCATCACCCAATTGTCTTCATGAGCCGCCCTCCAAACTAATCCATCCATAAAAAAACCAGCGCCTATTCTTTAAGCACTGGTTCCTTTCTCTTCATGGAGGTTTAAATTTAATTACTATTCAACGTGAAATGCTTGGTACACATCTCGCTTTGGTATATTACGTTCTTTGGATACTTGTTTGATGGCTTCTTTCGAGGAACAGCCATCTTTGTCCATCACTTGTTGCACATGCTCTAAAAGGGAAAGTTCTTTCCACCAGGCTTCTTCCTCCTCTTTGGCTTCTTCACCACTTCCTTCTATTATAATGCAACATTCCCCTTTGATTCCTTGCTCTTCATAGAGAGCCAGTACATCAGAGATACTGCCCCTTGTGAACTCTTCGAATTTCTTTGTGAGCTCCCGGCTTACGACAATCGACCGGTCCCCAAGGATCTCAAGCATTAAGCTGAGTGTATCCTTCAAGCGGTGGGGGGATTCGTAAAGAATAAATGTATCCATAAGCTTTTTCAGCCGCTCGAGTTCTTTTTTCTTCTCTTTTTTCTGGCGATCCAGAAAGCCGTAGAAATAAAACGGCTGTGAGACCAGACCGGAAGCGACCAAAGCCGTAAGAGCAGCATTTGCTCCTGGGAGTGGTACCACATAAAGATTTTCTTCGAGTGCTTCCACTACTACTTCATAACCAGGATCTGATATGGATGGCATGCCTGCATCGCTAACAAGGCCTATGTCCTTCCCATCTCTTAAGAGGTCGATTATTTTCCTGCCGCTTTGTTCTTTGTTATGTTCATGATAACTGATAAGCGGTGTTGCTATATCAAAATAATTACATAGTTTTTTGGTTTGTCTTGTATCTTCTGCTGCTATATAGTCTACTTCCTTCAACATTCTAAGTGATCTGTAGGTGATATCCTCCAAATTACCTATAGGTGTTGGAATCAAATATAGCCTTCCTTGTGTATATGATTCTGAAAAACTGTTTTGCTGCCATAATTCCATGTTGGATCCCTCATTTATTTTAGGCTACTTACTCAGCGTCTAGTATATAAAAGAACTTTGCTTATATTTTATTCCGCAAAAAGCATTTTTCTTACTTCGATGGTGTATTCGCCGTTCTCATCGTATACAAGGAGTGGTGGAAGGATTTTTAGGTCTGGGTTTCCGTCCTTTATGCCTTCGATCAGTAGTGTATTTGCCGGCTTTCCGAGTTTGGAATGGACGAATTGCAAGCGCTTTGGCTCTAGGCGATATTTCCTCATTAAAGTGATGATATCGAGAAGTCGTCCTGGACGATGGACAAATGCCACCTTCCCACCCTGCTTAGCAGCATGACTGCTAACACGGACTACATCTTCTAATGTACATTCTATCTCATGCCTTGCTATTGCATAATGCTTATTACTATTTATTTTCTCTTCGTTCTCTGTCAACGGAAAATAAGGAGGATTGCATGTCACCACATCGTACTTTTTGTTTCCTATCAGGGCGGGCAAGTCCTTTAGATCCATGTTCATAATACTCAAACGATCTGTCAATCCATTGTAGTCAATGCTTCTTTTCGCCATATTAGCAAGGCGTTCTTGGATCTCCACACCCGTTATGGAACCTTTTGTCCTTTTGCTTAACAATAAAGGGATAATCCCATTGCCTGTACATAAATCAATGATATTGCCTTTTTGAATCGGAACATACGCAAACTGTGCCAAAAGAACCGCATCTAAGGAGAAGGAAAACACGGATGGGCTCTGTATGATCCGTAAATTCTCCGCAAATAAATAATCGAGCCGCTCATCACCTATAAGATCTACCATCTAACAAAACCCTTTCGTACCATAATCTTTCCCTATTATAACGTAATCCCTGGGAAAAACATAAGATGCGATGGAGCGAATATATTTAGTTTCTGTTAATCGCTGCTTTTGGATTTCCACTGGGCTTAGCGACTCTCCGCGTGGTAGTGCTTTAACCTTCTCACAACGCTTCAGGGGCCTTAAGACTACCGCTACCTCCCAAGGCCACTGAAAAAGTACATAATTCTGATAATCTGTTTAACACCGCTGTTGATTTCTGCAAACGGCTTCGCTTATCCAGAGGGCGACCTTGAGCCTCCTCGGGCTACGCCCTGCGGGGTCTCAAGAATGTCGCTATCCCCCCGCAGGAGTCTTCGCCTATTGCTGCAATCAACAGCTAGAAATTTATAAAAAAGATAAGTTATTGGGTTTTTCAGTGGCCGCTACCTCCCGCCGGAGTCTTCTCCTGTGTTCCAATCAAAATCTATAGATTCTAAATACTTAAGCTTTTGCTTGTATATTTTCACAAAACAAAAAGCCGCCATCCGATTAACGGAAAAGCGACTTTTTACTTTTTATTTAGGAAAGACAAGCAAAACATACAGTCCCCTTCTTTTCTCGGACTGCCGAAATTCAGGTTGCAAATATGAAACCCTTCTTGGTACAGCCTGGCTAAGTTATCATAGCCCTCTCCTACATCGGTTTGCTTATTTTGCTCCTGTTGTTTTTTCTTGTGCTTCTGTTTGATGGTGGAAGCTTGCTCCTCTTCTTTCGTCATCTGTTCGAGACGCTTACGAAGATGGCTATTTTCCACCAGCACACTGTTGTTCTCTTCGATAATAAGGGCTAGGTGCTCCTTTAAATCGCCAAGCTGTTTATATAAATGTCCGATCTGTTCTTCCATATTGCTGACAGAATCAAATATTTCCTTCTTGTCCAAGTTTTCCACCTCTTAATCTGTGGCTTGCGAAACGGCTCCTTCTTGGAGTAATTCATCTAGAGAATACTCCACCACTCGATCTTTTCCGGATAACTCCACCTGCAGCACGCGTTCCAGAAGATTCAGTCCGACCACACGTCCTACTCCGTTCGGTGTTTTGATTACTTCATCCAGATCCGGTAATTGCTCTTTAGCGGACTCGTATTCATCATTTTCATACTTCAGGCAACACATCAAACGGCCACACAACCCGGATATCTTGGAAGGGTTCAGGGACAGGTTTTGATCCTTTGCCATCTTGATGGATACCGGTTCAAAATCACCCAGGAATGTGGAACAGCACAACATGCGCCCACATGGACCGATACCGCCTAGTAGTTTTGCTTCATCGCGGACTCCGATTTGTCTGAGTTCGATCCTGGTGCGGAAAATGGAGGCAAGGTCCTTTACGAGCTCCCTGAAGTCCACTCGGCCATCTGCGGTGAAGTAGAAAATGATTTTATTCCGATCGAATGTATATTCCACATCCACCAGCTTCATATCCAAACCATGGTCGTTCACTTTTGTAAAACAAACATCAAACGCTTCTTTTGCCGCCTTCTTATTTTCATCGACAATAAGACGATCTTTTTGGTCAGCAATACGGAGCACTTTTTTCAACGGGAGTACGACATCATTTTCGTCGACTTTCTTTTGACCGATGACAGCTTTTCCGAACTCCACGCCTCTTACCGTTTCGACAATGACAAACTCATTATCCTTTATATCAAGCCCATTTGGGTCAAAATAGTATATTTTCCCTGCTTTTTTAAAACGAACTCCCACTACTTCATACAAACTAATATCCCTCCTGCAAGTTTAACGCTAATTGTTCCATGAGAAGGTGCGGATTCACATTCGATGCTAACCGAGACTTGCTTTGTAATATATAGGATAAATGCTCGGTCACTCGTTGTTGAGTCGTCTGGAGAGCCAACTTCTGGATCAATTCCTTTTCGTCGACAAACACCATCTGCTCCTCTTTGGATAACTGAGCATACAGCATATCTTTATAAATGAATAGCATTAAATCTAAACCTATCTCGAGCTGTTTTCGATCGGAAAAATGGGGCATCCACTTTTCTTGTATAAACAGCAATGATGCTTGAGGGCGATTAAATATCGCTTCATACAATTTTATCACTAAATTTCTAGCCAGCGCAAACCAATCATCTCGACATAATTCTACTGCTTCCTCTAAACTGTTTGTCAGGGACGCAGCCGACTTTGCCAAAGGAAGCGAAATATCTTCTGCCATCAGCTTATCCACCAGGCCTTCTGACGTTAAAGCCCGGAACGAAAGGGGTTGGCACCTTGAAATGATGGTGTTCAGCATCTGATTGACGTTTTCTGTCAGCAAGAATGCGAACGTTTCCTGGTTCGGTTCCTCAAGAAACTTCAGCAGGCTGTTGGCCGCATTTGTAGTCATTTTATCTGCATGCTCAATGATATAAATCTTTCTCTTAGACTCCAAGCCTGTTTTAGTGAATTCCTCTTGCAAATATTGAATCTGTTGCTTTTTTATAGAATTCCCATCCGGCTCAAGTACATGTACATCCGGATGGTTGCGAGAATCTATCCGCTTACAATTAGAACAGGCCTGACAAGGATTGACCCCTTTTCGGTCCTTGCATAACAGACTTTTGGCAAAAAGATAGCTGACCTCTTTCTTTCCCGTGCCCTTCATCCCGTCCAACAAATAAGCATGAGCAATCCTGTTCCGCTCTAAACTATTTGTTACAATCCTTGCAACAGTAGGCTGGCTTTGTAGATCAGACCAACTTTTAATCACCATCATCACTCACTAACTTACATATATAAATTGATGAGCAGTCCTTTTATCTCACCAATACTGCTCAATATGTTTATTCTTGGTTCCTCTTGATTCATTACCTTGTCGGTTAAACCAATCAGCGCTTCATCAACCTGCTTCACCACATGAAGATGTCTGGACTGTCCATCATATGTCCAATGGTGGGACTGGTTCAACTCCATCCCAAACTCAACTGCTTCTTCCATAAAACGCTTTACCAGTGTTTTATATTTTGCCAAGTCCTGAAAAGAACGTGAATTTCCCAAACGGTCCCCTACCATTTCCATATCCTTCATTAACCGGTGAAGTTGCTCGGAATGCAATTTATTGGAGTGCTTTTGCATGACCTCACCAAAGGCAATGTTAGAGGTGCTGCCGCCTCTTGAATCCACTCTTCCTTTATCTACACTTGTTCTGAGATCGGTTGATATTTTCAATGCTGAACGTCCCTTTCCTTTGGCCCATACCTTAGTGGTGAAAACAGGCTTCTAAAAAAGCAGCCCCTGAGCTACTTTCCCATATTAAAATTGGTGAAAATGCTCCACCGGCAATACAAAAACGGTGGCGCCGCCAACTTCAACCTCCACTGGATAAGGAACATAGGAATCCGCGTTCCCCCCCATGGGTGATACTGGTGCGACCAACTGCTGACGGTGCTGGCAGTTGTCTTTTATAATATCCAAAGCCTTTTGTACACGAACATCTTCCGTACCGATCATAAAGGTCGTATTTCCCGATTTCAGGAATCCACCGGTACTAGCGAGTTTGGTGGCACGGAAATTGTTTTCTACCAAGGCATTCATTAATCTATTGCTATCTTTATCTTGAACAACGGCCATTATCATCTTCATATATAGCGCCTCCTTTATTTTACCATTAAATATGTCTTACTTCATTACTTCGTCGTCAGGAATAAATATTTCCATTCCTTAAAATCCATGCTCTGTAAAAAAAGGAACGAGAATTTCCCTTACCTGCTCGCAAACGGCCTCAAAATCTTTGGATGCATCGACAACAGCGTATCTGTCATGATACTTCTCCTTCACCAGATCATAGCCTTCTTTTACTTTGTAATGGAAATCAAGCTTCTCCTGATCTAAGCGATTGATTTCACGTTTATTATTCGCTGCAATTCGCTCAAGTCCTGCTTCGGGCTCAATATCAAAGTATACGGTCAAAGATGGCATCATTTTTTCCGTTGCGAATTCGTTGATGCCGAGCACATCCTCTACCCCTATTCCTCGTGCATATCCTTGGTAGGCCAAAGAACTGTCAATAAAACGGTCGCACAGGACAATCTTATTTTCCTTCAAGCCCGGAATGACCCTCTCCACTAAATGTTGGCGACGGGCCGCAGCGTAAAGCAATGCCTCTGTCCTCGCATCCATTTCTGTATTATCACAATCCAATATGACACTTCGGATCTGCTCTGCAATGGCAATGCCTCCAGGCTCCCTTGTCAAGATGATGGGATACCCCTGATCCTCCAGTTCTTTTGCCAACTTCTGGATGACAGACGTTTTCCCCGCACCCTCTGGCCCTTCAAATGTAATAAATAATCCCTTCACAAGCTTGTTACTCCTTTTCCTTCTTATATATGAACATATAATTTCTCTTTAACCATTCGCTTCCTTGAAATCTGGCACCGAGCTGATCTAGTACCTTGATAGATTCCAATGTGGCACGTGTAATCCTCTCCCCCTTTAAAAGCAGGGGGATACCTGGAGGATATGGAATAACCGGTTTAGCCGCAACCTCCCCGACTGCCTCCTCCAAGCTGCATTTGACCACTTTATAGGCGTATTGCTCCCCAAAAGGGATGGCCAATCGGCTTATTTCTGCAGGAAATGCCGGAATGACCAGCCGTGCCTTTTCTAGTTCATCCTTTGTTTGGCCCAATAATGCTCGTACTATTCTCTCTATCATATCATGTTTTCTATCTTGAACCGCCAGTGGCAATATAATTAATACATTCTGGGGGTCTGCCAACTCGACATAGAGACCTTCTTTTTCAAGAAGCTCCTGTAGGGCGTACCCACTTAATCCAGTGGAAGACCGAAGCGTCAACTTTAGTGGATCCACCTTCCGTCCACCTTCTGGAACAACCACTTCCACCCCTTCGATTTTCTCAAGCTCCCGATGGATGGCTAGTATGTCATCGTATACATGTTTCACATCTTGTTCATTCAAGGAAGCAAGATAGAACCTCGCTAAATCCAAAGACGCCATCAACGGGTAAGAAGGACTGCTCGACTGCAGCATTTTTAAGTAATAAGCAACCCTATCCCTCTTTACCCTCTCCCCCTGCACATGCAGGTAGGATGCCATCGTCATGGCCGGCAAGGTTTTATGTGCAGATTGAACCACAATATCCGCACCAGAGGCCAATGCCGTTTTAGGAAAAGGCTCCCCCAGAACAAAGTGTGCACCATGTGCTTCATCCACTAGCACCGGTATATCATACGCATGAATCATCGCAACCAGCTCATCCAATTCCATGGCGACACCATAATAATTTGGATTTGTTAAAACAACCGCTTCTATGCCATCAATGGTTTCCAAAGCTTCCTTTAACCGAGCGGGCTTGATGGAGACAGCCACTCCCATACGCTCATCCACTTCACACGATATAAAAATAGGCTCCGCACCAGCCAGCTCCACACCACTCAGTATGGATTTATGGCAATTTCTCTGTACAAGCACTTTTCCGCCCCTCGTACATGTGCTCATAATCATTGCAAGATTCCCGACAGTCGACCCATTCACAAGAAAAAAGGTTTCCTCTGCCCCGTAAAGTTCCGCCGCCAATTTTTGTGATTCTTCTATAATACCTTCAGGGTCATGTAAATCATCCAACCCTGAGATTTCCGTTACATCCAACTTCAATATATCCTCAAAATAACCCCTTGCTCCAGCAGGGAAAACATCCCCGAATTTATGCCCAGGCACATGTCCGGATAACGGAGAAGCCTCCCAATGCCTTTTAAGCGCTGAAAAAAGCGGTGTCCTTTTTTGGTCCAACATTAGCCCACCTTCTAACTAACCTTTTCCTGCTTAACCTTTATAAGCTGATCTACTACCATTATAACGGATAGACCGTTAGACTTATAGTTGCCCTGCTTTCTGAATAAAAAAATAGGCTCTTTTCTCAAGGATTGTTCGTATTCATTAGTGGACAATCGGTTGTTGCTTACATACTCTTAATATGCAAGTAGTATTTTTAGCACAACTGGGAAAAGAGCAAGAAAGTAAGCAATTTGACGGTCGTTTTTTGAGTACGTAAAAACAACTACGTTTACGAAAAGAGCCAAAAAATAAAAGCCCTCAGAGGACTTTTCAACTTTGTTATGTTTTAAGAAAATATTTTCGGAATGGTAATCTTACGGAGCTGTTTGAGGTAAAACTTATACTTTGGATCCTCTACTTCTGTCTGCAACATTGTACCCTCGCACTCCGTACAGATAAACTCCGTGTACAGATGGATTCCTCTTTCTTTCTGCTCCTCACAAACAATACACGTTTCCCCAATTGATGAATGAATGGTTGACTTCATATCTCTTTCTCCACCTCCATCCACTATTCTAACCAGATTGACCAATTGTAATACTACTTTAGTAAAATGCCAGCCTACCAATCTTCTACTTTTAGTGTATGTAAAGCCTACTAGTCTGTGTTTGTCTTGAAATAAAAAAAGATGGGCGCTTTTTTAGGGATTGATTCTTATTGGAGGCTAGGAGGGAATTTAAAATGGAAAGACCGTTTTTAAAGTGGCTTCATAATCTCGATGGTGACAATTTCGACGGGAAATTTGCGGGCAGATTGTCTTTATGGCCTTGATGATGACAATTTCGACGGGAGATTTACCTCGAGATTGTCTTTATGGCCTCGATAATGACAATCTCAACGGGAAATTTGCCACTATATTGTCTTTATAGCTCTGATGTTGGTCTTAATCACTCTAAATCTTATTTTCATCCGCGAAGTTTTGGATTTATCAGCGAACTTTTTGTTTTATCCGCGAAGTTTTCGTTTTATCCGCGATGTCGGATAATATAATGGGCATTCGACATAAACAAACAAAAACAGCACCAACCATCCACCACCAAAACCCAAAACAACACAAAAAAACCAGCGCCTAAATTAATAAGCACTGGTTTCATCCATTTGCCTGGCAACGTCCTACTCTCACAGGGGGAGATCCCCCAACTACCATCGGCGCTGAAGAGCTTAACTTCCGTGTTCGGTATGGGAACGGGTGTGGCCTCTTCGCCATCATTACCAGACATATTCAGTTGAAGGTTGATCCTTCAAAACTAGATAATGTGTTCATATCAAGAAATTCCTATCGTTCATACATTTACTTATTGTTGGGTTAAGTCCTCGATCGATTAGTATTCGTCAGCTCCACATGTCGCCATGCTTCCACCTCGAACCTATCTACCTGATCATCT
>NZ_RXZI01000014.1 GCF_021991925.1 Sutcliffiella horikoshii
CAACAGCAATAGCGGCAATAACAGCAACAACAGCGGTAACAACAGCAATAGCGGCAATAACAGCAACAACAGCGGTAACAACAGCAATAGCGGCAACAACAGCAACAGCGGTAACAACAGCAACAGCGGTAACAACAGCAATAACAGCAATAACAGCAACAACAGCAATAACAGCAATAACAGCAACAGTGGCAACAACAGCAACAGCGGTAACAACAGCAATAGCGGCAACAACAGCAACAGCGGCAACAGCGGTAATAACAGTAACAGCGGCAACAGCGGTAATAACAGTAACAGTGGCAACAACAGCAACAGCGGCAACAGCAGCAATAGCGGCAACAACAGCAACAGCGGCAACAACAGCAACAACAGTAACAACAGCTCTAACAGCAACAGCTCTGACAATTCCACCATGTCATATGAGGAACGCGGACGCATGGGTGGAGAAAAGACCAGCCAGGAGTATGGTCAGGAGCACTTTGAGGAAATCGGCAGACAGGGCGGAAATCAGACACTGAGCGAGCACGGCAAAAAGCACTTCGAGGAAATCGGTAAAAAAGGCGGCAACAATTCTAACAGCAATTCTAGCAACAATTCTGACAACAATTCCGGAAACAATTCCAACTAATTTGAGCCATGTAGATACGTAATATAATGGGCAGCCGGAATTATTGCAGGCTGCCTTTATCATTCTAAAATAGAGGAGTGGGAAAAATGAGTGAAGAACGTTTTGATTCCGTACAAACAGATGGTCAACCTGCACAGGAACAAGGGAAGCAACCTGGTGATGAAAATGAAATGATTCCAGAACCGATATGCGATAACCCTGACTACAAGGGAAGCGGCAAGCTCCAAGGGAAAAATGCCATCATCACTGGCGGTGACAGTGGAATTGGTCGTGCCGTGGCAATTGCCTATGCAAAGGAAGGCGCAAATGTCAGCATCGTTTACTTGGACGAACATGAGGATGCCAAGAAAACAAAGCAAATGGTAGAAGAGTATGGTGCCAAGTGTTTACTGTATTCTGGAGATATCGGTCAGAAGGATTTTTGTACAGACGTAGTCAAGCAGACAGTGGAAGAGCTGGGAGGCTTACATATTCTTGTGAACAATGCGGCCGAACAGCATGTGCAGGAGAAAATCGAGGATATTTCCGAAGAGCAGTTGGAACGTACTTTTAAGACCAATATCTTTTCCTATTTCTATTTCATCCAAGCGGCCATGCCATACCTGAACAAAGGAAGCTCCATCATTAATACCGCTTCGGTAGTGGCTTACAAAGGGATGCCAATTTTGATGGATTACTCTGCAACAAAAGGTGCCATTGTTGCCCTTACACGTTCGCTATCAGAGAACATTGTAGGAAGTGGCATTCGAGTGAACGGCGTGGCGCCGGGACCGATCTGGACGCCGCTCATTCCGGCTTCCTTTGATGGGGAAAAGGTAGAGGACTTCGGAACGAACAGTCCAATGGGAAGACCTGGCCAACCGGCTGAACTGGCACCGGCTTATGTCTACCTGGCATCGGAGGATTCTTCCTATGTATCAGGACAAATGATTCACATCAACGGCGGAACAGTCGTGAACGGATAATTAAAAAGGGGACGGTTCATTTGCTTCGGAAGCAAGTGAGCCGTCCCTTCTTTTGTTAAGGTTGTTTTCGTATCCTTAGTTGCATTTTCAATCATGCTCTTTTCCCTGGTGGATTAAAAAAGAAACAACCTTTAAGAAAAGAGCCTTAGTTGAATTGATTTGTCCGGTCCACCGTGTATGGAAAGTCATATTCTCTCCTTGCGTGGTTGAACTGATATAGTTGAAGGGTGAATTTATGATCACGGATCATGGAAAGCTCATTTCCATCATTGAAATAGAAAACCATCCTATGTTTTTCCCCATCCTTCGGTAATATCAACACAACCTCTTTTACATCCTCCCATGAATAGTGGTTGGTCTTGAACGTACCTGTTGCACTCCAGGAGATACTCTCGGAACCTAAAGCCTGGTAACTGAACGTTCCAAGGGTGAAGAAGAACAACGCCAAGATGACTCCTACTCCAACCAACCTCTTCGCATACCTGACAAACAGAAAGGCCAGAAAGAAAAACAATGCCAATAAGACTCCTGAAATCCCATAAAGCCAATACGTATCAGGGGATTCCTGCAAAAGCCAAATCGTCTTATCATCGAAAAAGATCCCTTGGAATAGAAAGGGGCCGACTAATATGTATAAAGGCAACAACACAAGGGTTACGATGGCATACATAAGATAAACATGCTTTTTTTCTACATTATTCAACGTTAGATTTCTCCTCTCAGATGAGTGAAAATTAATACTATTCTCTAATCTTATTATACACCATTTGGAAGTAGCACTTGTGTATTTTTCCTACAAACAGGAAAGAGGATTTTCTCAAAATTTGTAGAAATTTAAGGTATCGAAAGGAGTGGGGAAATCCATGAGCTTACAAACGTATATTTACGTGTTGCGACTGCCTGAAAGATTATATGATCCGGAGCAATGGACAGAAGAGGAAAAGAACATCGTATCCCGCCACTTCTCCTACTTGAAGAAGAATGTGGATAATGGAGTGGTTATCCACGCGGGTAGAACCGAACAGACGGATGAAACCGGGTTTGGCATTGTGATTTTCATGGCTAGAAGTGAGACGGACGCTGAAAGGTTTATGAACCAAGATCCTGCAGTCGCAAGCGAAATCATGACAGGAGAACTCTCCCGCTACCGGCTTGCTTTGTTGAACGAAAAGTTTTCCGTAGGGGTATAAAAAGGACAGTGGCATCGTTGAAGGCCACTGAAAAAGTACCTTATTTTAATAGTCTGTTTAATACCGCTGTTGATTTCCGCAAAACGGCTTCGCTTATCCAGAGGGCGACCTTGAGCCTCCTCGGGCTAACGCCCTACGGGGTCTCAAGATTGTCGCTACCCTCCCGCTGGAGTCTTCGCCTATTGCTCCAATCAACAGCTAGAAAACGTAATAAAGGTAAGTTATTGGGGATTTAGTGGCCTTGCATCGTTCCACGGCCATTTTTGTTCTATTTACACTCCTGCGAATTGTTGGCTTTCTGTTTCAAAAGCGTTCTCCTCAATTTCAAAACCAAGGTCTTTAATCATCTGGTAATCTTGATTGGATGCCTGCCCGCTGGTTGTCAGGTAATCGCCTACAAAGATGGAGTTCGCCATGTACAACCCTAGACTTTGAAGCGTTCGGAGGTTGAACTCGCGGCCACCGGAAATCCTAATTTCTTTTGTAGGATTCACAAAGCGGAACATGGCAAGTATCTTCAAGCATTTTATAGGAGTCAAATCGTCCATACCTTCAAGCTTTGTCCCTTCTATCGGATGAAGGAAGTTGACGGGGATGGAGTCGGCATCAAGTTCCTTTAACGAATACGCCATTTCCACGACGTCCTCAAGCGATTCTCCCATGCCACAGATGACCCCTGAGCAAGGTGAAATGCCTGCATTCTTCAACGTTTCCAGGGTACGAATACGATCCTCATAGTCATGCGTGGTGGTAATTGCACTGTGATGCCCTTTACTTGTGTTGATATTGTGGTTGAAACGATCCACACCTGCTTCCTTCAACAGCCTGGCCTGTGCATCGTTAACTAGTCCAAGACAGGCGCAAATCTTCATATTGTCGACATCTTTTTTGATATCCTGTACGGCCTGCACCACCGTATCGACATCACGGTTTGTCGGTTTGCGTCCGCTCATGACGATACAATATGTCCCAATCTTGTTTTTCTTGGCTTCCTTCGCGCCATCAACGATGATCTTTTTACTCACAAGCGGATAGCTGTCAATTTCCGTGTCAGCTTTCATGGATTGGGAGCAATAGCCACAATCCTCCGGGCAAAGGCCGCTTTTGGCGTTAATAATTAAATTCAGTTTTACTTTTTTTCCGTAGTAATGCTTTCGAATTTGAAAGGCTGCCTGTACAAGCTCCAATACGTTATCATCGTCTTCGTTTAGAATGCGTAAAGCTTCTTCTTGTGTTAGGTGATAGCCACCTACCACTTTTTCTGCAAGCTGTTTCCAAGTCAAAGTACTCACTCCCAGGTCGTATATATGTAAACTTAATAACAAATAAAGTTTACATTTAAAGATAGAAACTGACAAGAGGGAGAAGTAAATCTGATAGAAAATTGCAAATTGTTTTGTAAGCGGTTATAATTGTTTTTCCGGCAAGGCTCTTTTCTCAAACTTTGTTGTTATTCCGTAGTAAAAAGTCGGCAGTTGGACTTTTTACCGCTTATATATCCTAACTATGCCGTGTTGTATAATTAGAGTTACTAGGAAAAGAGCACGACAGTAAGGTGTATAACAAGTAATTTATTGATGTGAGAAACCATCAAGGTTATGAAAAAAGCCCAAAAAAGAACAGAAAACCGTTGCGTACTTTGAAAAGGTTACCAAGGATGTGTACCATGAATGGAGAAAAACTCTAGTTCATGGTTTTTTGCGTCTCTATTAAAGGCTGTTTTCGTAAAAAGTTGGTGTTATTTCTTATTCTTATAGCAAAGTCCAAAACCCGACTTTTTTAATTGGAAACGACAATCTTTAAGAAAAGATCCTTACAAAACCTCAGGAGTGTGAAGAGTTTGGCAGAAAAGAAAAAAAGGCATCCTGATTTTGATCAGGAAGTAGAACGGCTGACATTTACCAAAAAGTATATGGATATTGTGATCCAAGCAACAGAGATGGACGAAGAGTCCTTTAAGGCAAGCTTTAAAGATGCACTGGACGGAATGGACTTTAAGGACAGTAGTTTAAGCTATATGAACATGCTCACCAACGCGAATCTGCTTCAGCGGACGACCGAAGAAATCCGCAGCCTCAAGAAAATCTATCATAAGCCCTACTTCGCCAGGGTGGATTACAAACGTGCAGGCAAAGACGAACAGGAAATTCTCTATTTTGGAAAAGCTTCTTTGTTTGATAGGGAAACGCAAGATCCAATCATAGTGGACTGGCGGTCCCCAATTGCCAATCTATACTATGACGGAAGATTGGGAGAAGTGGAGTACGAAGCGGAAGGGGAAGTTTACGACGGTTATCTATCCCTGAAAAGGCAATATATCATGGAGGATGGCGAGCTTGTGGACATAAGGGATGTCGACTTGACGACTACCGATGAGCTTCTGCAAGAGTCACTTTCCGGCAGTTCCAGCAACCGCTTGACCGATATCGTATCCACCATCCAGGAAGAACAGAACCGCATCATCCGGGCGGACCTGAACAAACCGATTATCGTACAAGGAGCGGCGGGTAGCGGGAAAACGACCATCGCCCTTCACAGAATTTCCTATTTCATCTATACCTACCAGGACCAGTTCCGACCAGAACAGCTGATGATTCTAGCACCTAATAACCTGTTTATCGACTATATCTCGGAAGTTTTGCCAGAGCTAGGGGTGGACAGGATCCTGCAAACGACCTTCATAGATTTTGTCTTGAGTTGCATCGGAAAGAAAATAAAGTTGAGACCGCCGTCCGAGAAACTGATGGGCTTCATCAATCACGAATATGAAGACCCCGAGATGGTGCAATGGCTCGCAAGCTTCAAGGGATCCTTGGAATTTAAGGAAATCATCGATCGCTATCTTTCTGACATTCTCGAAACACTCATTCCGACAGAGGATTTCTATCTCACTGCTAAATTCAAACTCTATACTGCTGAAAAAATGGAACACCTGATCCGCAATGAGTATACCTACCTCCCGTATTATCGTCGGGTGGAAAAGGTGAAAAGCGTTTTGCAAAATTATGTACGGACCGAGAAGAAGGTGCTTCTCCATAAGGTAGAAAAATTCTATGACCACAAGCTAGACAAAGCGTTGTTCAACATGAACTTAGATCCTGCCAAACGAAAAAGTTATGTGACAAAAGCGATGGACAAAAAAGATGAGATGACCGAAGAGATAAAACGGGAGTCCCGAACAGCAGTCAACGCTTTTATCCGAAAGCTCCCGAAACACACACTTTTTCATTATTTTAAAGAGCTTGTAACAGACAGGACGACATTTG
Organism: Sutcliffiella horikoshii; assembly: GCF_021991925.1. Lineage (GTDB taxonomy): Bacteria > Bacillota > Bacilli > Bacillales > Bacillaceae_I > Sutcliffiella_A > Sutcliffiella_A horikoshii_F. The sequence goes on from NZ_RXZI01000014.1 coordinate 6,050, forward strand.
CGAAATATGCAAGTGGCTTTCTGGATGACTATCAGATTAAGTACTTTGTGGACTATCAGGTGAAGTTACATAGACAGAAAAAATATGAGTTAGAGGATTTGGCGGCACTACTCTATTTGCAACACCATTTGTACGGAATTGATAAGGATTTGCGTGCTCGCAACGTGGTAATTGATGAGGCGCAGGATTACAGTTATTTTCAACTTGCAGCGTTGAAGAGTGCATTGGAGACAGATATGTTCACCATTGTTGGCGACCTTGCCCAGGGCATCCATTCCTATCGCGGCATTCAGGATTGGAACAAGGTGAAGGAGTCCATCTTCCCGCGTGCGGCTTATACGACTTTGCAAAAAAGCTACCGGACAACCGTTGAAATTATGGAAGCGGCCAATGATATCCTGAAGCTATTGCCATTCGAATTGCCGAAAGTGGAGCCGGTAGTTCGACATGGGGCGAAACCGGTATTTCATGAGTGGCCTGCTTCTGGCCGCGCACCGGGTGAAATGGCTGGCATGCTCGAGTCAGAAATTAAAAAGTTGTATGCTGTGGACGGTCGAAAAACCATTGCGGTCATTGGCAAAACCGAGAAGGAATGCAAAAAGATCGAGGAGATGCTAAGCGGGCACACAGATTTACATGTACAACTGCTTCAAGAAAATGAAGAAATCAATCAGGAGGATGTCGTTATCGTTCATGCGCAATTGGCAAAGGGGCTCGAGTTTGATGCTGTGCTATTGTGCGCACTCAATGAAGTGTTTACGGTTACGGAAATAGATGTGAAATTGTTGTACGTTGCGATGACGCGGCCCTTGCATCATCTGAGCTTTTATGGGAATGATGTGGGGGATTTTCTGCTGGGGCATGTGGCGGCGGAGAAGTTTTTGCTAGAAGAGTAGTGATGAATGAAGAGCGACAGGGCCTTAGTTAGAGGTTCTGTTGCTTTTTTTTGTTGAAAACAATCTACACTTTATATGGAACCCGAAAAAGGAGTGAGTAGAGGAATCCGGGGTTCATAGCCCCTCAATGGATCCCGAAATAGGGGTAACATTATAAATCCGGGACTCATACCCCCACTTTCAAACGAGTTTTCGCCAAATCCTTCCCCCGCAAAAAGATCCTTACCTCCCGAGCCTTCCCTTCACCACCAACACGACAACCCCGAGCGCCACCAAAGCCAAAATCACTTTCCCGGCCGTATTCCACTGCAGCACCTGGTAAACCGAAAATGCCTCCAACAATAAAGCTGGAATCTTCCCGATGGTACTTGCAACCGCAAACCCGACCAAGCTGATTTTGCTAGTTGCCCCAGCCAAAGTCACAAGACCGGATGGTGCAAATGGGAATAACCGTAAAGCCAAAACCAACAGGAACGCTTCCCGTCCGCCGGTATCCTGCAATTTCATCAACCATTTATTTTTCATCAGTGCATCCGGTGCAAACCGCTTGATACCTTTCCGATAAAGCCAAAAACTCACAACAGCCCCAATGGACTCGCCCAGAAAGGAAATCAACGTGCCGAGCCAGAAGCCAAAGAATGCCAGGTTGGCAGCGGTGAGAAAAACACTTGGCATAAAAGCGAGTATGCTTATGAAGGTATTGATTAAAATACTAAGAACGATGGCAAACGGCCCGACCGCCGAGAACCAGTCCAATACTTGATCTCTCCACATGATAAGTACCTCTTCAGAAATTATTTTTAATAGTATAAATTCAAACTCTTTACATACCGTATAGGGGTATGTTACTTTATAAGGGATAGGAGGTCAAGAACGATGGAAAACCTTCCAATAGAAACAATGAATACTGAAGATTGCTGCCATACAGATAATGGTGTACGAAAAAGTCATCATTCCGAAGAAGATAAAAAGGCATTGATCTCCCGTTTGAACCGAATCGAGGGTCAGGTCCGGGGGGTAAAACGATTGATAGAAGAGGACACATATTGTGATGATGTGCTGACTCAGATCTCTGCGGTTCAGTCCGCTCTGAATGGCCTCGGAAAGATGCTTTTAGAGGGACATATGAAATCCTGTATCGTGGAAAGAATTCAAGATGGCGATACAGAAGTGATAGATGAGTTGTTAGTAACAGTAAAAAGACTAATGAAATAAGGGGAGATTGGAAATGGAACAAGTAACACTAAAAGTAAATGGTATGTCTTGTGGGCATTGTGTAAAAGCGGTAGAAGGAAGCGTTGGGGAATTGGATGGAGTGAACTCTGTCAAAGTAGACTTAGCATCTGGCACAGTAGCCGTAGAATACAAAAGTGAACAAGTGACAGTGGAGAGAATCAAAGAAACAATTGACGAAGAAGGTTATGAAGTAGCGTAATCTAATCCATTTGATGCGTGCTTTCTTACGGGAAATGCACGTTTTATTCGCAGGAAAATATACCCCATATGGGTATTAAGGAGGTTGCTATCATGAGCGATCAAAAGAGAAAAGAAACGCAGCTGCAAATAACGGGCATGACGTGTGCGGCATGCTCCACAAGGGTGGAGAGGGGACTGAACAAGCTTGCCGGAGTGGAAATGGCCAATGTGAACCTTGCCCTGGAGAATGCATCTATAACCTTTAATCCGGAACAAGTTTCCGAAAAAGAGATAGAAAAGAAAATTCAGGACCTTGGCTATGATGTGGTCAAGGAAAAAGCCGAATTTCTTATCACAGGCATGACATGTGCCGCTTGCTCGAGCAGAATTGAGAAGGTGCTGGGCAAAATGGAAGGGGTAAATACAGTCAATGTGAACCTGGCATTGGAAAGTGGAACGGTGGAATATAATCCGTCCAAATTGAAGCCATCAGACATCATTGCCCGTATTGAAAAAGCCGGATACGGTGCGACGGAAAAGGTGGAGAAAAGTGAGAATGCCGAGAGTTTCCGCCAAAAGGAATTGGAAAAACAACAAGGGAAATTTGTTTTCTCATTGATTTTGACCATTCCGTTGCTTTGGGCGATGGTGAGTCATTTTTCTTTTACGTCGTTCATCTATCTGCCTGATATGTTTATGAACCCTTGGGTGCAGCTTGCACTCGCAACACCAGTTCAATTTTTTATCGGCTGGCAGTTCTACACGGGTGCCTATAAGGCGTTGAAAAATAAAAGTGCCAATATGGATGTGCTGGTTGCACTAGGTACGACTGCAGCATATGTGTACAGTCTATACTTATCGATTGAATCCATCGGTTCTGGTGCCCATATGGTCGACCTTTATTTTGAAACAAGTGCCGTCATCATCACCCTTATTATTTTAGGAAAGCTTTTTGAGGTGAGGGCTAAGGGCCGTTCCTCAGAAGCAATCAAAAAGCTGATGGGCTTGCAGGCAAAGACAGCCCTTGTATTACGTGATGGAAAAGAGATGGAGGTACCGTTGGAAGAGGTGCTTGTGGGAGATGTCGTTTCCGTCAAGCCAGGGGAGAAAGTACCGGTTGATGGAGAAATAGTGGAAGGGCAATCGGCTGTGGATGAGTCGATGCTGACAGGAGAAAGCATCCCTGTCGATAAAAAGATGGGCGACACTGTCTATGGGTCAACCATCAACAAAAATGGATTTCTGAAAATGAAAGCGACAAAAGTAGGGAAAGAAACCGCCCTTGCGCAAATCATCCGGATTGTGGAACAGGCGCAAGGCTCCAAAGCGCCGATCCAGCGTCTAGCAGATAAAATTTCAGGGATCTTCGTACCGATTGTGGTCGGGATTGCGATTCTCACTTTTCTAGTTTGGTATTTTATCGTGGATCCGGGGAACTTTGCACAAGCGTTGGTAAACCTGATTGCCGTCCTTGTTATCGCTTGCCCATGTGCACTCGGTCTTGCGACGCCGACTTCCATCATGGCCGGTTCCGGACGCGCAGCAGAGCTTGGGATTCTTTTTAAAGGCGGGGAGCATTTAGAACAGACCCACCGCATCACCACTGTGGTCTTAGATAAAACAGGAACGGTGACAAATGGGGCGCCGGTTCTGACGGATGTGAAGTTGGAGGCTGGTGAGGATGAAGCGGCCGTCCTTGCGTTGGTCGGTGCTGCCGAAAGACAATCGGAACATCCATTGGCACAAGCCATTGTGGAAGGAATTGAGGCGAAAGGAATCAAGTTTGGTTCGGTGAATTCCTTTGAAGCGATACCTGGGTATGGTATCGAAGCGAGTGTGGGGAAAGACCGGGTCATCGTGGGAACACGCAAGCTCATGGTGAGGCATGGAGTGACGATTGAGAAGGCGGAAGAAGCGATTCGCGAGCTTGAAACAGAAGGGAAAACCGCGATGCTGATTGCGGTGAATGAGGAATACAAAGGGATCATCGCGGTCGCAGATACAATCAAAGATACCTCCAAGCAAGCCGTTAAACGTTTGAAGGACATGGGGTTAGAAGTTGTCATGATGACCGGGGACAACGAACGTACGGCCAAAGCGATTGCCGGACTTGCCGGGATCGATAACGTCATAGCCGAAGTGCTTCCGGAGCAGAAGGCAGAAGAGGTTGCAAAATTGCAGAAGCAAGGAAAAAAAGTCGCGATGGTGGGTGATGGCATCAATGATGCACCAGCCTTGGTGACAGCAGATATAGGGATGGCCATCGGAACAGGTACGGATGTCGCGATGGAAGCGGCGGACATCACCTTGATGCGCGGGGATCTGAACAGCATTGCCGATGCGATTTTGATGAGCAAAAAAACAATCACAAACATTAAGCAGAACCTATTCTGGGCATTTGCCTACAACTCTATGGGTATACCAATCGCCGCTTTAGGCTTCTTGGCGCCGTGGGTAGCGGGAGCGGCAATGGCATTTAGCTCTGTGTCGGTTGTCCTGAATGCACTGCGACTGCAGAAAGTGAAGCTTTAACTACGCAAACAACTTTAATAAGGTGGGGACAGAATGAAAAAGTGGATTGGATCCGCGTTGGTATATTTGTTGGTGGTCATTGGGGGTTATGCGGCATATTCGATCTATGCAGATGGAAATGCAACCCAAAGTAATGAACACGGGGAGCATCAGAACGTAGATGAACATGACGAGGAAGATGGGCATGATGCAGCGCATGGTGGTCATGGAGAAGAAGATGAAGATGATCATGGAGATCATGGGGATCATGAAGGTCATGAAGGGGCTACCTCTAGTGAAGTGAATGCAGATGTGCAGCTAGAAGGAGAAGAGTTGACCATTACACTGACGGACCTTGATGGCAACCCAATGGATGAGCTCGAAGTCAGTCATGAGAAACTGATGCATTTAATTGTCATCAGCGAAGATCTTGAAGTATTCCAGCATCTTCATCCCGAAAAGGTATCAGCAGGTGTTTTTATGGCTACCGCAGAGTTGGAGGACGGGATGTACCAGGTGTTTGTGGATATCAAACCAAGTGAATTGCAATATGTAAATGAACCGCACGAAGTCATGGTAGGGGAACATGCTGGTCATGAAGATGCTCATGTTCACCTTGAACCTGAATCACAGTGGACAAAGGAACAGGATGGCTATTCCGTTACCCTTGAGGTGGATAATTTTTCAGTAAAAGAAAACGTGGTGTTATCCTTTGAGATAGAAGGAGCACAGCCTGAAAACTACCTGGGTGCTTTAGGGCATGTGGTCGTGGTTGATGAAGGGTTGGATGAGTTTATCCATGTGCATCCGCGTGAAGGAACGGAGCCGGTTTTTGAAGCCCACTTCAGTAAACCAGGCATGTATAAACTCTGGGCTGAATTCAAATTAAACGGGGAAGTATATGCCTTTCCGTATGTGTTGGAAATCACAGAGTAAAGGGGATATGGATATGGGGGAGAATACGGTGAAACTAGCGGTCAATGGCGGGATCGATTTTGGCGCCAAGCTGAATGGCAAGCAGCTCCTGATGCTTGCCCGCTATATGGGAGATGAGCAAGAACTCGAAGTCACGACCTTTCAGCAATTGTATGTGGATGTTCCAGAAGGACGATTGGAGGAAGCGAAGGCCGATTTTGCAAGCGTTGGTCTGCAGTGCTATCCAGTCGGCAATTTTGTCAAAAGCCTTCGTACCTGTAACTTTTGTAAGGGGGAGCTTGAGGAAGGTATGCCCGTTGCAAAAGAAATCAACCGCCGTATTGCCGGGAGGGCTGTACCTTTTACACTGAAGCCGGCTTACACAGGCTGCCCGGTCGGGTGCGGCGAGCCGTTGGTCAATGATATCGGGGTGATCAAACAGCACGGTGATCGTTTTGATTTGTATGTCGGTGGCAAGGCAAAAGGACTGGACGCCAGAACGGGCGAGCTGTTTGCGGACGGCCTGGAGGAACACGTGTTGTATGCCATGATTGATAGACTGATAGATATCTATGCCGCCGAAGGCAAGAAGCGCGAGCAGTTTGCCAAGTTTGTCGGGCGTTATGGACTGAATGAACTGAAGGAAAAGGTAATGGCATAGGGGAATAGTGGGTGGTGCTCGGGGAGCCAGCTGGATGGTAGGAGATGTCTGGCTGGTTTCTCGGGTGTTTTTTTATGGGGAGATTTGAGGGGGAGGCGACGATCCCTGGGGGAGATTGGGGGATGATGGGGCGTGGACTATTGTTGTGGTGTTTTTTATCAAATGTCCGAAGATTTTGCAATCTTGACCGAAGTTTCCCTGAACTTGTCCAAAGATTTCTCAAAGTTGTCCGAAAAATGGCCCAAAATGTCCGAACAAAAATTTTGAATGTCCAAACACATAAAAATGTTGTCCGAACCGAAAGCATAAATGTCCGAACATCCTCCCTTGTCACGGTAAAAGTGTCCAAACCCAAAAGATAGTTGTCCGAACGGATTTTCACTCCATAAAACATGCTGTTTCAGGAGCACTTTTGCCTGATTCCTACAAAATATCACTCTCAAGACCCCCATGCTCTTCAAGCCCCCAACCCTCTCGAGCCCCCAAAATCCAAAAAAGCGCTTCTCCTATCCCCAAAAAACAATTCCCTCCTTCCTTGTAACTTTTTAACAACTCCCTCGTCTAACCGTATAAAAGGGGGCAATTGTATGAAAAAAAGGGTGACAATTTTTTCTTTCCTCATAGTGGGACTGGCAATTATTTTAGCAATCGTCTTTCAAACAAAGGAACCATTCGAGGTGAGTGGTACAGGCAATCCCGTTTTAGCAAAGGATACACAGACCGTACTTTCCAATAAAACATGGATGCTGACCTTTACCAAAGAATTCAAGAAAGACAGCATCAACCAGGATGAATCCATCTATGTGACGGATAAAGATGGCCAAAGGGTCGAATCAAAGCTTGAGCTATCGGATGATTATGTAATCGTAAGTCCTCCTGACGGTGGGTATGATCCAAAGAAAGGGCCATATGAGCTTCACATCAGCGGAGATATCGAATCGGTAGATGGAAAGAAGCTTGGCGAGCAAAAGAACATAAAGTTTACGGCAGTAGAAGAACTGCCGACGGTGGCTTCCAAAAAAGAGCTTAACAAGCTATTCACTGCTCAGCTCGAACAGATGGAAATAGCCCAGAGAAACAGTAGAGGGTTCTTTGAGTCTTCTAAAGAGTCAACCGTCTCCTCGGAAGATAACGATGGTGCCTCAAATGCAGATATGGGAGCGAGCGAGGCAGAATCCGCTGGTGGTGGACATTCCGATACAAACGTACAGGTCCAAGGGGTCGATGAGGCCGATATCGTCAAGACCGATGGAGATTTCATCTATCAAGCGACAGACCAAAAGCTAAAGATTACAAAGGCTGCGCCTGTAGAGAAAATGACGGTCGTGTCAGAGTTGAGGTATAAAGATTTCAGCCCATACCAGTTGTTTTTGGACGGCGACCAGCTGGTGGTGATCGGAACCTTTTGGGATGAAAAGATGTATTCAGGCGGTAATTCCAAAGTTGCGGGTGAGATGATCATGCCGATGTATGATTCGACAAAGGCCATCATATACGATATTTCCGATCGTTCCAATCCTGTTGTGCAAAAGACGATAACCCTTGAAGGGAATTACGTATCAAGTAGAAAGATAGAAAACCATGTTTATCTGATCACCAATAAATATGCAGATTATTGGATACTTCGGGAGCATCCGGAAGCAGATTTGCGACCACGTATTTCGGATACAAATGGAGAAGAAGAGGAGAAGCTTGAAGCTGTTCCATACGATGGCATCCGCTATTTTCCTGATTCCACCGAAAATAACTTCATGACGATTGCTTCACTTGACTTGAATCAGATACAAGATGATGCGGCTATTACTACCTATGTGGGAAGCGGAAATCAAATATACATGTCCAAGGAAAATCTATATGTAGCAGTTCCGAACTACAGCCATGGACCGCACTGGACACATAATGAAAGTACGGAACTTTACAAGTTCGGGGTGGAAGGCACCTCTGTGGAATTTCGTGCAAATGGCTCCATTCCTGGATACCTGTTGAACCAATTTTCCATGGATGAGCACAAAGGCTACTTCCGGGTGGCGGCGACCAAAGGGCAGACATGGGATGAGCAGTCGTCATCCAGCAACCATCTTTTCATTTTAGACGGGGGAATGAATGTGGTAAGCAGCGTGGAGGACTTGGCAAGGGGAGAACGCATCTATTCCGTTCGATTTATGCAGGATAAAGCGTATGTGGTCACCTTTAAAGAGGTAGATCCACTGTTTGTCTTTGACCTGAGCAACCCGAACGAGCCAAAGGTGCTTGGAGAACTCAAAATACCGGGCTTCAGCAACTATCTGCATCCGTATGATGAGAACCACCTGATTGGTTTTGGATATGATACGAAGCTTGAAAAAGATCAATGGGGAACAAGGGTAGTGACAAATGGCGTGAAGATATCCCTGTTTGACGTAAGCGATCCGACGAATCCATTGGAGAAACATACAGAAATCATCGGTGGTAGGTCCACCCATTCACCATTGAATCATGACCATAAAGCCCTACTTTTCAACAAGGACAAAGATATCTTTGCATTCCCTATCACGAGTTATGATGAAAATGATAAAGACGGCAGCTATCGTCTGGCCTTTGAAGGTGCAATGGTGTACGGAATCGATCCTGATAAAGGCTTTACTATGCACACGAAAATAACCCATCAGCAAGAAAACACCTTATATGAAGACTGGGAGAACATGGTGCAACGGATCCTGTATATTGATGAACACCTTTATACAGTGACACCGAAGGAAGTGAAAGCGACGAAAATCACCTGGTAAGGATGGGGGAGCGGAACAAACCGCTCCTTTTTTTCGCCTTATTTAAGGAAATATTGACAGGAAACAACGGCGTTTTATTTCCTAGGAAAGAACCTTGTCGAAAATAATCTAGGCTTTTAGGTTTGCCCGTTACACCTCGGTGGAATGACATTCATATATTATGGGAAAAGAATTTCTCTTTTCCACCTACTTAATGGAGGAAGAAGTTTCGAAAACTTGTATGTAGGTGCTATAATGAAATAATTGAGGAAAAGGTAAAGAACATAATATAAACAGATCATCTCTTGAGGGGGAACGCAATATGAAGACAAAATTGCATTTATTATACGGTGGGAAATCAGCGGAGCATCAAGTTTCCTTACAAACGGCACTCGCTGTGACAAAGGCTTTGGATACAGAAAAGTTTGAAGTATATCCGTTATACATAACGGAATCAGGAGAATGGAAGCGCGGTGGCTTATTGGATGGGCCGGCAGAGAGCGTACATCAACTAAAGCTTGAAGACGGAGGAACGACCATTGCTCCGCTTGCATTAACGGATGAAGAAGAATCGGAAGAAGCGCCAACAGTCGTGTTCCCTCTATTACATGGTCCGAACGGGGAAGATGGAACAGTTCAAGGAATGTTGGAACTTTTAAACCTTCCTTATGTAGGGAATGGCGTTTTAGCATCATCTGCTGGGATGGATAAAGTTATCATGAAAAACCTTTTCGACCAAGCAGGGCTGCCACAAGTTGGCTATGCACATTTCCTTCGCTCTGAGTGGGAGAAGGCGGCAGACGCAACCTATGAAAAGGTAGAGTCCGAGCTTGGATATCCATGCTTTGTCAAGCCGGCTAACCTTGGATCAAGTGTCGGAATCAGTAAAGCGAAAAACCGCGAAGAGCTTGAAAAAGCTTTCCGTGAAGCGTTCGACTATGATCGTAAAATCATCGTGGAACAAGGGTTGGAAGGCGCTCGTGAAATCGAGATCGGTGTCCTTGGTAACGATGAGCCAGAATGTTCTGTTGTAGGAGAAATCGCTCCTAAGACAGAGTTCTATGACTACAAAGCAAAGTATGAAGATGGCGATACAGCGATGATCATCCCTGCGGAAATCAGTGATGAAACCTATGAGCAAGTAAAAGAAATGGCGATCACCGCTTTTAAAGCGATTGATGGAGCAGGCCTTGTGCGTGCAGATTTCTTTTTAACAAAAGAGGGTAAACTATACATCAACGAAGTGAACACGATGCCAGGTTTCACCCCGTTCAGCATGTTCCCATTATTATGGCAGCATACGGATGTGTCCTACCCAGAACTCATCAAAAAGTTGGTAGAGTACGCACAAGAACGCCACGCAGAAAAACAAAAGATCAAGCATACATTTTAATAAAAGATTCCTCCTGTAGATTGGAGTGCAAGGTGTGAGACTCCTGCGGGGGATAACGGTTGGTTGAGACCCCGCAGGCGAAGCCGAGGAGGCTCAAGCATCGTCCCGCGGAAAGCGAACACCTGGAACGGAAATATACAGGAAGTTAAACGAAACACACAATATGCAGATAAACAGGCAGGGGTTGGGTCATCACGAGAAGGGGTATAAACAAGTGATGTCAGCCCCTTCTCTGTGTAAAAGTCAATAGGAGGGCAAAACGCAAAATGATTAAAAGGACCTTAAAAGAAATCCAAGAAATGGCTCAAGGGCAGCCTATCTCCTCTGAATACAGCGCCATCGTAGTGGAGGGTGTTTCAAAGGACACGCGCGAGGACATGAGCGGCAAATTATACATTCCGATCATAGGGGAGAACTTTAACGGCCATGCATTTGTTCGTGATGCCATCGAAAAGAAAGGGGCAGTTGCTTCCTTTTGGCAAAAAGATCAGCCTGAGCCCCCGGCAGACCTGAACCTCATATTTGTCGACGACACGATCGAGGCTTTGCAACACCTTTCAAGCAGCTATCGAAACGAGATCGGCATGAAGGTTGTGGGGATTACGGGTAGTAATGGGAAGACGACAACAAAGGATATGGTCACTTCCGTATTGGAAACTTCCTTCCGGGTACATAAGACGGCAGGTAACTACAATAACCATATCGGTTTGCCGCTTACCATCCTATCCATGAAAGAGGATACGGAAGTAGCGGTGTTGGAGATGGGGATGAGCGGAAGGGGAGAGATTGACCTACTTTCCAATATCGCAAAGCCTGACGCTGCCATTATCACCAACATCGGGGAATCTCATATGCAAGATCTTGGTTCACGCGAGGGGATTGCGGAAGCAAAGCTTGAAATCGCTTCAGGACTCAAACCGGATGGAAAGCTGATTATCAATGGGGATGAGCCCCTTTTGACGGACCGGGTAGGTGGCAATGCGAACGTCATTCTTTTCGGATTGAAAGAAAAGAATGCCTATCAGGCTAAGGAGATCGCGCTTAAGGGGAAAGGCACTCATTTTATAATAGAAGAAACAGAGTATTTCATCCCGGTACTTGGTGCCCACAACGTGACAAATGCCCTTGCGGCAATTATCGTCGGGGAGCTTTTTGGCGTTACGGAAGAGAACCGGAAAAAAGGGCTGGAACAATTGGTCATAACGGGTATGAGAAACGAAGTGGTGGAAACCTCTGGCGGCTGGACCGTGATCAATGATGCTTACAATGCCAGTCCGACTTCCATGCGAGCGGCATTGGACCTTTTGGGAAGCTTGAGTGGGTACGGGAAGAAAATTGCCGTGCTTGGTGATATGCTGGAACTTGGTGATATGGAAAAGACCTTCCATAATGAAATTGGTCAATATGTGAAAGAAAAAAACCTGGATTATGTCTTCACATTTGGTGCGCTTGGGATGGAAATCGCCAAAGGGGCACAGGAAGTCATGGAGCCAGATCGTGTAAAGCCGTTCATGAACAAGCAGGAGCTGACAAGGGAATTGCTGCCTTTATTGGAGTCTGGTGACGTGGTGATGGTAAAAGGGTCACGTGGGATGAAATTGGAAGAAGTTATTGAAGGAATCAAATGATTTCCACTAATGAAGAATACAAAGGCCCAGAAATGAGAAAATTAGAAGTGGGCGTGCAACAAGGTTCCAAGTGGAACAAATAGAAAAATATTTTGCCGATTTATTCGGCAGGGGAGTGCGGTTGTAAGCGTCATCTCCTATAAGTTGGCATTAACCTTTATTGCTATTTGGTAACCGAAGTGTTATGATAACAGGTAATGTGTTTAATAATGTCTACTTATAAAGATTAGGCAAGCGCTCAGACGCGTGCCTAATTTATTAATTTGTATAGATAAAGGAGTAGGAATAATTTGGCGTTATTTAAAGAATTAGGTTTATCAGATGATATTATGAAGTCAATCAACAGAATGGGGTTTGAAGAAGCTACCCCTATCCAATCGGAAACGATTCCTGTTGCATTAACAGGGAAAGACGTAATCGGCCAGGCTCAAACGGGTACAGGTAAAACGATTGCATTCGGTCTTCCTTTACTTGAAAATGTCGATGTGAAAAACGATTCCATCCAAGGTATCGTTATCGCTCCGACACGTGAGTTGGCTATCCAAGTAGCTGAAGAGATTTACAAAGCTTCTTACCATAAACGTGCTCGTGTTCTTTCCGTATTCGGTGGCCAGGACATCAGCAGACAAATTCGTTCATTGAAAAAGAACCCTCACATCGTAGTTGGTACTCCGGGTCGTCTACTTGACCATATCAACCGTAAGACACTTCGTCTTCAAAATGTGAACACGGTTGTTCTAGATGAAGCCGATGAAATGCTAAACATGGGATTCATCGAGGATATCGAAAAAATCCTTGCTGAGACACCTGAACAAAAGCAAACTTTACTTTTCTCTGCAACAATGCCTGCACCGATCCGTGCAATCGCTGAGCGTTTCATGAGCGAGCCTGTAAGTGTAAAGGTAAAAGCGAAAGAAGTAACGGTATCCAACATCCAGCAATACTATGTGGAAGTTCCGGAAAAGAAGAAGTTTGACACGTTGACTCGTCTTCTTGACATTCAATCCCCAGAGCTTGCTATCATCTTCGGTCGTACGAAGCGCCGTGTTGATGAGCTTTCTGATGCATTGAACGTACGTGGCTATTCTGCAGAAGGAATCCACGGTGACCTTTCCCAAGCGAAGCGTATGAGTGTACTTCGCAAGTTCAAAGAAGGTTCCATCGACGTACTTGTTGCAACAGACGTAGCTGCTCGTGGTTTAGACATCTCTGGTGTAACGCATGTTTACAACTTCGACATCCCACAAGACCCTGAAAGCTATGTTCACCGTATTGGACGTACAGGTCGTGCTGGTAAGAGCGGATTGGCGATCACATTCGTCAGCCCTCGTGAAGTTAGCTACTTGCACCATGTAGAGCGTGTGACGAAACGTAAAATGGACCGTATGAAGGCTCCTACGCTTGACGAAGCGCTAGAAGGCCAACAAAAAATGTCCATGGAGAAATTAACGCAAGCGGTTGAAGCGCAAAACCTTGGTTTCTACCGTAATGCTGCAGAACAATTATTAGAAGAGCACGATGCAGTGACACTTGTATCAGCAGCTCTGAAATTGTTCACAAAAGAGCCGGACGAAACTCCTATCCGTCTTACTGAAGAAGCGCCAATGCACTCAAGAAGAGGCGGTGGCGGTGGTGGCCGTAGCGGCGACCGTAACCGTAGTGGCGGAAAAGGTCATGGCGGAAAAGGCGGTTGGAACAAACGCTCCGATAACCGTGGCGGTTCTGGATCTAGAGACGCTAACGCGAAACGCCAAGGTTACAAACGTTCTTCCCGTAAAGAACGCGTATAATGTATGATATAAGTCCGAATGCTGACCCTTGGTGGTTGGCCTTCGGGCTTTTTTTGTAGGAATGGGAATGAAAATAGCGCAAACAATCCAACCACACTTGGGCATACTACTCCCAAATCACCAATTCAAAAAGGAGTGACCCGCCGCCATGACCCTTGTAAAACTAGGCTATGTTGCCATGAGTGTTCAGCTCACCAACGCCTCCCCGTCCAAGACCATGACCTATGCGCAATTCAGCAAACTCAAGGACAGGGAAGCTGCCATCGAAAAACTCGAACGGATCTCGATTGAAAACCTGGAGAACTGCCTGCGCCTTCTCAAGCACAATGTGGCTAATGATATCCAATTCTTCCGATTCAGCTCCAAGCTGATCCCCCTTGCGAATCACGAAGAGCTGAAAGATTGGAAATTCATGCGACCGCTCAAGGAAATTTTATCCCAAATCGGGGATTACATAGAGGAAAATCCGATGCGCGTGGATTTTCATCCAGATCATTTTGTCCTCTTAAATTCCAAAAAGAAAGAAATCATCAACCAAACCATTAAAACCCTTAGCATGCACCGCTCTCTTTTAAAAGGAATGAGGGTGCCGACGCAACATAGATGTGTGCTCCATATCGGCGGTGGTTATGATGACAGGGAGCTTGCGCTTGAGCAATTCATACACAACTGGGCGCTGGTTCCGCAATCGCTCCAAGAAATGCTGATCTTGGAGAATGATGACACCACATTCCATCTCCGAGATGCTTTATATGTGTGTGAAAAGCTCAATGTGCCCCTTGTGTTTGACTACCATCACCACCTGGCGCATTACCAAAAAGAAGCCAAGCCCTGGGAAGAGGACTGGGCGCGCGTGGTACAAACTTGGGAGCATTCTCCGTTACCTGTAAAAATGCATATCTCAAGCCCAAGGGATGAAAAGAACTTCCGCGCCCATGCAGAATATGTGGATCCTAAGATGTTCATGGATTTCCTGCAAGGTATGAAAGGGAGCACACCAGAAATCCATTGCATGATCGAGGCCAAGAAAAAAGACGAAGCCCTTTTTCAACTCATGCGTGATATGAAGGGATATTCCAATATAGAAATAGTGGATGGGGCCTCTTTTATCATCAAATAAAATTTTCCAATGATACCTTTAAGTAGTATACTAGGAACTGCGGCAACGAGAATAAGCTGCTAACAAGTATTTCGGAGGGGATGACATGAGGCCGGAACCTAATCAGATGATAGATAGAAAAGCACTATCGGTATGGAGAATTTCCGCCGCGCTTAACGCCATCTTCTACTTATTGATGGTCGGCGCATTTTGGTATATCCAACGGACGTTCGATCTGCCTTGGTGGACACTGCTGATAGCGGGTGGACTTTTTGTCATTATCATTATTTTTACCGTTTTTATCTTCCCGGCCATGCAATGGAAACGCTGGCGGTTTGAGGTGCATGAGCATGAAATCGACCTGCAGCATGGCATTTTTATAAAAAGAAGAACATTGGTTCCGATGGTTCGCGTACAGCATGTGGATACGAGACAAGGGCCGATTTTAAAAAAGTATCACCTTTCGACTGTTTTGATTTCAACGGCAGCGACCATTCATGAGATTCCTGCACTTGATGAAGAGCAGGCAGATCAGCTTCGTGACTACATATCAAGGCTTGCTAGGGTGACAGAAGAAGATGTTTGAGAAAAGAAGGATGCACCCTGCTGCCATCGTCGTGGGATTTTTCAAGCAACTGCGGGAACTTCTGTTTCCCATCATCCTCTTCGTATTCTTTGGGAGTACTGGGGATGGGTGGTTCGGGGTCGTCTATATCGGTGTCATGCTACTCTGGTTTGCTGGGTTGATCGTGGTGGGCATCCTTTCCTGGTACCGCTTTTATTACTGGATCGAGGATGGCGAACTGCGAATGGAATATGGGGTCTTCGTGAGAAAACGCCGTTTCATCCCGCAAGAGCGAATCCAAACATTGGACACATCTGAGGGCATCATTCAGCGGATATTCGGCTTGGTAAAGGTACAGGTCGAGACCGCCGGTGGTGGTGCGGAAGCCGAGGCAAGCCTTACCGCTGTCACAAAGGATGAGGCGATGCGTTTAAGAGAAGCTCTTCTTTACAAAAAGCCTGAGGTTCAAAATGATATAGATGATCTTGATGAGTCATTGGAAACCACTGAACGGGAACCAGAGGAAGAACCACCAAAGCCGGTTTTCACTGTTTCGTGGAAATCGCTATTCATTGTCGGGACAACCTCCGGAGGGATCGGGGTCGTCCTATCAGCAGTCATCGCGTTTACATCTCAGTTTGACCAGATCGTGCCTTATGAAGATATCATCGATCGCTTCGGAATGGTCCTGCAAACGAGTGTATTCCTTATTGCTTCTATTATATTTTTGGTTCTCTTCCTGTCTTGGCTCATTTCCATCGTCATGACCATGTTCAAATATGGGAATTTTACCGTCGTGAAAAATAAGGACGAATTGCAAATATCAAGGGGGATCATCGAGAAAAGGCAGTTGACCATTTCGCTTGAAAGGATCCAGGCAATCCGGATCACCCAAAATCTATTAAGACAGCCATTCGGGTTTGCCACCGTCTATGTAGAGAGTGCCGGGAGTTCTGGTGGGAAGGAAGCGGACTTTTCGACGATCCTATTCCCATTGGTGAAAATGTCCGAAGTGGAAGCTCATTTGAAGGAGTTCGTACCAGCTTATGAGCTTTCTCAAAACATCCAACCTTTACCCAAACGATCCCTGATCCGTTACTTAATCCGTTTAGGGGTGCCGGCGATCCTTCTTTCTGCACCATTTGCCTATTTCTTTCAGCCCTACGGATACTTTGCGTTCCTGTCAGTAGGAATAGCGATGCTTCTTGGATACAGCCAATTCAAAACAGCTGGCTGGTCTCTTGGCCCGAATGGGAATGAAAATGGGGAACAATTGCAGCTTTCCTACCGTCATCTCAGCAAAAATATCGTCCTGGTAAGAAAAAAACGGATTCAGTCGTTTGAATTGAGAGAGTCTTTTTTCCAAGGAAAAAGGAAGCTCTATACCGTGAAAGCTTCGATTAAAACAGGCCTTGGAGGGAAGAACTTCCAAGTGGTGGACGTGGATAACGAGGGTGGCGACCAAATATACGAGTGGTATTCCTATGAAAAAAAGCAAGGGAGCGTCGTGTAACCGACTCCCTTGCTTTTTTGCAATAGAACCTAATCTACAAAAGATTTTACATATACCTCGCCAAAACACCAACAAGCACCAAGCCAATCAGCACAATCCATACAATGGTTTGCTTACCGCTGCGTGGCCCCCGCGGTCTATCGGTTTTAGGGAAAATGGCCCGAAAAGAACGTGGAGCTGAATTCGGTCCTCTTCCTAAAAAGAAAGGAGCCAACACCGTTCCGGCAAAAAATCCGAATAAATGGGCAATGACATTGATGTTCTGGTTTAAGAAGGTCATGACAAGACCTATCACCAAGATGGTTAAGATTACTTGTGAATTCGCCCTATCTAAAAGATCAGGACGCAGGAACACCATATAAAAATAAAGGCCGAAAATCGCAAAAATCGCGCCGGATGCGCCTAGGTGCGTGTAGATTTCAGGTCTTAAAAGCAAAGTCGCCACATTGGCGAGAATTCCGCCTAGAAGATAGAACGCAATGAACTTCCCTTTGCCTAGCATCCGCTCGACGCCTGGGCCGAATAGCACCAACGACAAGGAATTGAACAATAGATGTGTCAGACTGGCATGTAGGAAGATCGGTGTGACTAGCCGCCAATATTCCCCTTGCCAGACAAGTAGATTGAATCCTACCGTTAAGTTGAGGAATGTTGGTGAAAATTGTACTATCAGCCATAATACAAGATGGATGGCTACAATTATGGTGATAATAGGATATAATCTTCTAAACGTACGGAAATTTTCCGTTCGGACAAACATTTACTTCACCCTTTCTATATATAGGTTGTTACAATGACGATTAATAGTAAAAAGCCAGATGCATATAGTCTATAAGTAAGAGTACCATGTAACCACCCAAATGTCTTTTTAGGTGAATGAAAGAAACTATCATTATTATATGAGGAAGGTTGGTCAAAGTATGATTATTGGAACCGGGATCGACATGATCGAGCTTGCGCGAATCGAAAAATTGATGGATCGCCAGCCTAATTTTATAGATCGTATCCTCACGCCGCCGGAAAAGGAGAGATTCTCTTCCTTAAGCGCCAAACGGAAAGTGGAATTCCTTGCAGGGCGTTTTGCGGCAAAAGAGGCATTTTCAAAAGCGAATGGGACCGGCATCGGAAAAGAACTGAGTTTTCAGGACATGACGATTGCCTCGACCGAAAAAGGAAAGCCTTATTTTGTGGCACCGTCTCTTCAGGAGGGCAAGGTGCATTTGTCCATCTCCCACAGTGAGCAGTACGCCATCGCGCAAGTAATTATCGAAAGCTTGTCAAGCTAGTCTGCATATTCCCCAAAACTGCTTCATATACATAGTTCAGAAAGGAGACAAGGTGTACAAGTAAGAGGTGCAGCCAACCTGCAATACGAATAGAAGCGGCGAGCCTGTTATCTCTGCACTCTCACTTTTCTCTAAGATAATCATGTATTGAAAGCAAAGGGGATGAATAATTTGAGAAAAGCATGGCTATTGTTAGTGGTTGGCCTTGTGAGTATCCTTGTTCTCGCAGGGTGCGGTACGAAATCGAAAGAGGATGTAACAGCTTCTCTTGGTGCGAAAGTGGAAGAGATGAAAGGCTATGAGTCCAATGCGAAAATGACGCTTCAAACTGGCGCCGAACCACAGGTGTATGAGGTGCAGATCGGTCACAACAAACCGAACTATTACAGAGTCAACCTGAAAAATGCGGAAAAAGATCAAAGCCAGATTATCATCCGCAATGATGAAGGCGTCTTTGTCTTAACGCCAGCATTGAATAAAAGTTTCCGTTTCCACAGCGAATGGCCGCAGAACAGCAGCCAAGCCTACCTATTCGAATCACTTGTAAATGACATCAAAAATGATCCGGATGCAACCTTCACCGCAACCGAACAGCACTATGTATTCGAAACAAAGACAAACTATCAGAACAACAAACTGTTGCCAACACAAGAAATCACGCTCAGTAAGAAAGATTTATCACCTGTATCTGTAAAAGTGATGGATCCGGATAAAAAGCCTTTGGTTCTAGTGGAGTTCTCCGATTTCAAATTCGATGCAAGCTTTGATGCGGATGCATTTGATGTGAAAAAGAATATGACGGGGGCTCGTGCAAGCCTGGAAATGCCTGCTTCCGGACCTGTCACGGAAGAGTCGGACGAATTCTCTGCCATGACACCGCTGGATACTCCTGCCGGTACGGATCTTAAAGAAGAAACGGTCGTGGAAACAGCCAATGGAAAACGTGTCGTCATGACATATGAAGGAGAAAAGACCTTCACGCTTATCCAAGAAAAGGCCCGTAATGCCGATGTCCCGACATCCACATTCGTCAACGGACAACCAGCTGACCTTGGCTTCACCGTAGGAGCCATGACAGAAAACAGCCTAACATGGACCTACCAAGGAGTCGACTTCACCCTGGCATCCAAAGACCTCACCCAAGAAGAACTGCTCATGGTCGCCCGCTCCGTCCAAGGCGCGGCCATCAAATAAAAAAGAGTGACCTAGCGGGCCCGTTGAGACGGGCCTGTATTTTTTTGTCGAAAGAAAAATCCCTGCGGGGGGTCAGACCCCCGCAGGGATTTCGCCCTCCATGTCGAAGGGCATGGTTCATGCATGACTTTCGCGCTTTTTTTGGGTATGATAGTACATATATTTTTAGTCAGAGGGTAAAAGGAAGTGCTTAGGAAGATGTCAAGCTTTCATCGGGACACATGGGTTGAAGTGGATTTGGATTGTATATATGAGAATGTGAAAGCCATACAGAGGCATGTGAGTGAGGATGTCACGGTTATAGCGGTCGTAAAGGCGAACGCATATGGGCATGGAGATGCGCAGGTTGCAAAAGTGGCACTGGAGGCTGGAGCGCAATATCTTGCCGTTTCCTTCCTGGATGAGGCGATGTCACTAAGAAAGCAAGGCATCACAGCACCGATCCTTGTGCTTGGGGCATCAAGGGTATCAGACCTGCCGCTCGCTGCGAAGGAGAAAATCACCCTGACTGTTTTTCAAAAAGAATGGGTGGAAGATGCTATAGGTGCATACAAAAATACTGTCCTTGAAACAGTCAACTTGCATCTCAAGCTAGATACAGGGATGGGGCGAATTGGTGCGCGCACAAAAGAAGAAGTTACACAAATCATTGGCCTGATAGAAAAAGAGCGGAACCTTCAACTAGAAGGAGTATATACGCATTTTGCAACAGCCGATGAATTGCACTCCAATTATGTCGAGCAGCAGTTTGGAAGGTTTGAAGCACTGCTAGATGAAATAACCAAGACATACAAAATACCGATGATACATTGTGGGAATAGCGCTACCACCTTGCGATTCCCGGAACGCATTTTTAATGCGGTTCGGGTGGGAATTGCCATGTATGGACTGACACCATCACCGGAAATGGAACCCACACTCCCTTTTCCGCTAAAAGAAGCTTTCTCTCTTCATACTAAGCTTGTTCATGTTAAAAAACTCTCGATAGGGGAAAGTGTCAGCTACGGAGCGACCTACACGACAAAAGAGGAAGAATGGATCGGGACAGTTCCGGTTGGTTATGCGGACGGGTGGATACGAAAGTTACAAGGGATGAACGTATTAGTGGACGGAAAACTCGCCCCAATTATTGGTAGGATCTGCATGGACCAATTTATGATCAAACTACCACATGAATTGCCGATCGGGACCAGGGTAACATTGATTGGAAAACAAGGCGACAAACGAATAAGCTCCAATGATGTCGCAGCCAAGCTTGAAACCATCAACTATGAAGTACCGTGCATGATCAGTTACAGGGTTCCGCGCATGTTTTGGCGGAACAACAATATAATGGAAGTGAGAAATTATTTACAGGACAAACCCACAGAATAGTTAATGGTAATTTTCTGCATAAAAAAGGGATTTTATAGTGATAATAGAGAAGAATTCGCTAAATGGACTTTGCATTTATCGGCATTGATGGTATTATGGAATATGGAATAGTATTAAGTGTCTGTAGTTCTTGGAGGTGTATGCTGTGTCTGAATCCAGCGCAACAACTGAAATCTTGATTCGATTACCTCAAAACTTAGTATCGGAATTAGATGGTTTGGTAAAACAAGAAAACGGCAATCGAAACGAACTGATTTTTCAAGCAACAAAGATGTATCTTCGCGAGCGCAAGAAGCGTCAGATTCGCGAGTCCATGAGACGTGGCTACATGGAGATGTCTAAAATCAATTTAAACATTGCATCTGAAGCTTTTCTGGCTGAATATGAGGCGGAGCATACGGTTGAACGCTTAGTTAGCGGGGGGTAATCATTTGATTGTCAAACGCGGTGACGTTTATTTTGCTGATTTATCCCCGGTTGTTGGGTCTGAGCAAGGAGGCGTTCGACCAGTACTTGTCATCCAAAATGATATCGGAAATCGATTTAGCCCGACCGTTATAGTTGCTGCAATTACTGCTCAAATCCAAAAGGCCAAACTCCCAACACATGTAGAAATCGATGCAAAGCGATATGGTTTTGAACGCGACTCTGTTATCCTGCTCGAACAAATTCGAACGATTGATAAACAAAGGTTGACGGACAAAATAACTCATCTTGACGAAGAGATGATGGACAAAGTGGATGAGGCGCTTCAAATAAGTTTAGGACTTATTGACTTTTAATATGTTGAATCCGTTTTATCGTTAAAGAGCTATTCACACAGCGTGAGTAGCTTTTTTATTTTATATCGGTAAAAATATCCCAAGCTGTTTGAAAATCGCCGTTATGTTAAAAATGCGTCTGGTGTTATCCTTTCTATGTACACCCGTTTGTATGAAGATACCACCATAATTAGGTAAATAAACCACAATTATGGATGATATGGTATTAAACATATTTGACTTTTAAAATGATTAAAATTTATAGTGGTATTAGTAGAACTATAATTATTTGTCGAATTTATAAATATCTTTACCGAAAAAGGAGCCGGGATAATGAATCAGGAGATAATCAATTACATTGAGGGAAATCGTGAAACAATTTTTAACCGCTGGATCGAAGGTATGGATGAAATCGGTGAGAAGAAGGAATTCAAAGCCATTTCTGAAAAAGTGTACTTGAGTACTAGCCGTGAATACATTAATCTGCTGCTAAATAATATCAGCAGGAATACGGACGACCTTTCTAGTGTGCTGACGGATTTTGCTGAGAAGATTGTGCGCTTCGGATGGCCACTTGTCTATGTGACGGAAGGTTTGACCCTTTTTGGGAAGATCGTATACGAAGGGATGACAGAAGAGGCGGATGATGGTCGTAAAGTTTCCTTGATGTACGATTTCGAGCAGTGGCTTCGCCCGGTGAACAATGAAATTCTGCAAACCTATACAGGTTCTTGGGAGCATACCGTCTCTATGCAGAAAATCGCATTACAGGAATTGGCTGCACCACTTATCCCGGTCTTTGACAAGATTTCTGTCATGCCACTTGTAGGGACGATTGATACGGAACGCGCGAGACAAATTATGGAAAATCTTCTACAAGGGGTAGTAAAGCACCGTGCAGAAGTGGTATTGATCGATATCACTGGTGTGCCTGTTGTAGATACAATGGTGGCGCACCATATCATCCAGGCAGCAGAAGCGGTCCGCCTCGTCGGAGCAAAGTGCCTACTTGTTGGGATCCGTCCTGAAATTGCGCAGACCATCGTCAATTTAGGCATCAATCTGGATCAGATCATTACGAAAAATTCCTTGAAAAAAGGAATTGAGACGGCACTTGAAATGACAAACAGACAAATTGTGACTGTGGGGGATCAATTGTGAGAATACCAATATTAAAGCTGCATAACTGCCTTTTAATATCGATTCAGTGGGAGTTAGATGATCATACAGCGTTGCAATTTCAAGAGGATCTTCTAAATAGAATCCATGAAACAGGTGCGAATGGAGTCGTGATCGATTTGACATCTGTGGATATGATTGACTCGTTCATTGCAAAAGTGCTTGGGGACGTAATCAGCATGTCAAAACTCATGGGAGCGCAAGTCGTTCTGACTGGTATTCAACCAGCGGTAGCCATTACCTTGGTGGAACTGGGGATTCAATTGGATGAAGTGTTCACAGCACTAGATTTAGAAAAGGGTCTAGAGAAATTACAACAGGAACTGGGGGAGTAAATGATGACTGTCCAATCCTGTGTAAGCATAAGAAACGAATGGGACATTGTCGCTGCTCGGCAAATGGGTAGGGATGTCGCCAAAGATTTAGGTTTCGGCACAGTAGACCAAGCGAGGATAACGACGGCAATTTCGGAGTTGGCTCGAAATATATATTTATATGCAGGTACAGGTCAAATCTGTATCGAGGAAATGGACGAGTATGGGAAGCGGGGACTGAAAGTGATTGCGACCGATGATGGTCCCGGAATCCCGGATATTCGTCAGGTCATGGAAGATGGATTTTCTACATCGGGAGGCCTCGGGGCAGGACTGCCTGGTGTTAAACGGTTGATGGATACGTTCCAGATTGATTCTTCTACAGGGGAAGGAACGACAATCTATGCCGTGAAGTGGGTTCGCTAGAAGGGGGGATAACCCATGGATTATGAAAAATTAGAGTCCGAATATAGAGAAATACTCTCTGCCTATCTGAACAGGCAATCAGAAGAGGCGTTATATAAGGGACAGGAATTCAGCAGGAGGCTTCTAGGGGAGAAAGTGTCCCCCGAAGAGATCATCAGCGTTCATAAGGCGATGCTTCAGGACCTCTCACCTGATATCCCTGACGATATATTGCATTCCCTCGACTTCCTTCTTGAAGTCATGATTGGATATGGGATTGCCTATCGTGAGCATCAAAGCCTGCGTCACAGGCAACAGGAGATTCAGACAGAGATCGAAATTGCGGCAAATGTGCAACAGACGCTGCTTGAAACGAAGATACCTGAAACGGATTCTGTGGAGATCGGTGCGATAAGTGTTCCTGCCAAGCATATGAGCGGGGATTACTATCATTTTGTTCACAGTGATAATGATTCGTTCAGTGTCGCAATTGCAGATGTTATCGGAAAAGGAATTCCGGCGGCGATGTGTATGAGCATGATCAAATATGCAATGGATAGTTTACCAGATACTAGAGTTGCTCCGAGTTATGTTCTTGGGAATTTAAACAGAGTGGTGGAGCAAAATGTGGATGCGAGCATGTTCATAACGATGTTCTATGGAATGTATGACCTTCACAAACACCTCTTTTCTTTCTCTTCAGCAGGACATGAGCCACCTTTATATTTTGATGCAAAGAAAAATGAATTCTATGAACTGGATGCAAGGGGTCTAGTACTTGGGATTGACCGGCTTGCAACCTATCAGCAGTATGAAAAAGAAATTGAAGTAGATGATATGGTCATCTTATTTTCTGATGGAGTAACAGAGTGCCGTACAGACGAAGGTTTTGTAGAGGTTGATAAAATAATAGATTTAATACGGTCTTATATCCACCTGCCTCCTCAAGCTATAGTGGAACTGGTGTACAGGGACCTGGAAAAAATCCAGGACTTCCAGCTCAGGGACGACTTTACCTTAATTATTTTGAAAAGAAAGGTTTAAATGTTTGAGAAGCGGGTATTTAGTATTGGGATGACCTAAAATTGGAATCTTAATTCATGTTTGGGGTGACGAAGGAATGAATATGGACATTCAGATAAAAGAAGATCAAAACCAAACGATCGTTGTTTTGGAAGGGGAAATAGATGCCTATACTGCGCCTAAGGTAAAGGAAAAGGTTGCCCCGTTATTGGAAGGATTTACTGGAGAACTCATTTTTGACTTATCCAATGTTAATTATATGGACAGCACAGGTTTAGGGATGTTTGTAGGTTTCTTTAAAACCGTAAAGGCAAATGGCGGAGTGTTTCGCCTGGTAGGTTTATCGGACCGTTTGAAGCGTTTGTTCGACATTACTGGTCTAGCGGGAATAATGGAAATCAAATAGGCTTGAAAGTAGCCAATAAATAAGTTCACTTAAAGGTGGGGGAACAATGAACCGGGCTTACGATTATATAGAAATGTCGTTTCCAGCTAAGGCGGAGTACGTAGGAGTCATCCGACTTACCTTATCTGGGATTGCGAATCGTATGGGTTTTTCCTACGATGAAATCGAAGATATAAAAATTGCTTTAAGCGAAGCTTGTACAAACGCTGTAGAGCACGCTTATAAGCAGGACGAAAAAGGAAATATTCGAATCGGATTCGGGATATATAAAGACCGACTCGAGTTGGTGGTAGCTGACAATGGTCAAAGCTTCGACTTTGATAAAGTAAGAGAAGAATTAGGTCCATACACCGAGTCGCAACCAGTAGAAACTTTGCCAGAAGGAGGGTTAGGATTATTCTTAATCCAAACGCTGATGGATGATGTGAAGGTGCACAGCAATCAGGGCGTTACCGTCTTCATGACAAAGTATGTACAAGGAGAGCAGGTGGAAAGGGATGCAGAGTCAATCTCAATCCAGTAAGCTGGATGTTAATATGCTATTAGAGCGGTACCAACAAGACGGTTGTGAAGTATCGCAGTTGCAATTAGTCGAGCATTATACTGCACTTGTTGAATCCATCGCTCGTAAATATTCAAGAGGAAAAGCCTTTCATGAAGACCTATCCCAAGTGGGGATGATCGGATTGCTTGGGGCCATGAAACGTTTTGATGCAAGCTTTGGCCGAAGTTTCGAAGCCTTTGCCGTACCGACGATCATCGGGGAAATCAAACGTTTCCTGCGCGATAAGACATGGAGTGTGCATGTCCCTCGCAGAATCAAGGAAATAGGACCTAAAATTAAATCCGCAGTGGAAGAGCTGACAAATGAACTTCAACGTTCCCCGAAAGTAGTGGAAATTGCGGACTACCTCGAGGTTACGGAAGAAGAAGTGTTGGAAGCGATGGAGATGAGCCAGAACTACCAAGCTCTATCTGTTGATAATGCCATTGAAGCAGACTCTGACGGAAGCACGGTTACCATCCTTGATATTGTAGGGAATCAGGATGCCGGCTTTGATCAAGTAGATCAACAGCTTCTATTACAGAAAATCTTCCATGTATTATCGGAGCGGGAAAAACAGATTATCGAATGCACATTCTTTAAGAATATGAGTCAAAAAGAGACAGGGGAACAACTGGGTATTTCTCAAATGCACGTTTCCAGGCTTCAACGCAAGGCACTAACCAAGCTGAAGCAAGCGTTCATGGCAGATAACGCAAATACGGAGATTTTTTCATGATAGAACAATTCAAACATGAAAGAGCCAACGTCAATGCCTACCAGAATGCCAAACAGGGAATGTATTTTTGTGGAGACAGCTACTATGTGAATACAACAGATGACTATTTTCTGTGTGTAGTTGCGGATGGTCTAGGCAGTGGGGAACATGCGCATGATGCATCACAAGCGGTTATCTCCGCTGCCAAAGCCCATGAAACAGAAGACGTTTCAGTCATTATGAAAGCTTGTAACGAAGCGATGAGAAATAAGCGTGGAGCAGCAGTATCCGTGTTGAAAGTCAACTATGACCAGCAGGAGGTTGTTTACAGCTGTGTTGGAAATATTCGATTCTACCTTTATCCTCCGACAGAAAAGCTTATCTATCCTCTCCCGGTCAAAGGCTACCTTTCTGGAAAACCTCAAAACCTTAAAACTCATCGTTTTCCTTATAGCTCCAAAATGAAATTCTTCATCTATTCGGATGGATTGAATATCCCATCCGTAAAAAATTATATTAAGGATATACCATCTGCGACGACATTGCTTGAGATCGCAGCAATGTTTACCGGCAATGGAATGGATGATGTCACCATCATCTCTGGGGAGATCCATTAGGGATAAGGTGAAACAAACATTTTGTTAAATACCATGTTGATCGTAGTGGAAGGTACGAAGACTCCTCGAAAATGCTAGCGCATTTCCTTCGTGCGATGAAAAGCTGTCGAAGCTTTCCTTGTTCTGCGAGAGGAAGGGACATGGAAGACCCCGCAGGGCGAATGCCCGAGGAGGCTTCCGGACCGCCCGCGAAAAGCGAAGCACCTGGAACGAAGATCAACAGCTGAATTGGTTTCAACAGTCCAAGACTAACGAATTAGAGTTAGTCTTTTTTCTTTGTTCAATAATTTGCCAAGTTTTAAGATCTATTAAACATAGCTGTTGATTTCCGCACTGGGCTTCGCTTTCCGCGGGGCGGTGCTTGAGCCTCCTCACAACGCTTCAGGGGTCTCAACCTACCACTACCTCCCGCCGGAGTCTTAGCCCTGTGCTACAATCAACAGCTATAAAATCTAATGGATTTTCAAACACTCTACTTTAACGAGTCCTTTTGTTAAAATGGAAGATGGGATACTATGTTGGGAGGCTACAAAATTGGAATGGAACGAGAAAAATGAGCAATTGGTAAATTTGCTAGTCAAAGATGTAGAAGTGTCAAAAGCGCAGGCAAAAAAAGTGATAGCACTTTTAGAAGAGGGCAATACAGTCCCTTTTATCGCCAGATACCGGAAAGAACAGACTGGCTCGTTAGATGAAGTCCAGATCAGGGCGATCATGGAAAAATGGCAATACATACAAAACCTTGAAAATAGAAAAGAAGAAGTCATCCGCCTTATTGAGGAACAAGGAAAACTGACACCTGAACTTAAGGCGAATCTTCTTAAATCGACAAAATTGCAACAGGTGGAGGATCTTTATCGTCCATATAAACAAAAGCGTCGGACAAAGGCGACGGTGGCAAAAGAAAAGGGGCTTGAGCCATATGCTCAATGGTTGCTCACTTTCCCGTCTTCTCCATCGCTTGAGGAGAAAGCACAGAACTTTTTATCCGAGGAAAAAGAAGTGACCTCCATTGAAGAGGTGCTCGAGGGTGCGAAGGATATTCTTGCCGAAACATTTTCAGATGAGCCGTCTTATCGCCAATACATTCGTGATCTAACGTTTAAACAAGGCAAGGTCGTTTCGACAGTAAAGAAAGCGGAAAAAGACGAAAAAGAAGTTTATGCGATGTACTATGAGTATGAAGAAGCCATATCCCGAATTCTGCCTCACCGGATCCTGGCTGTAAACCGTGGGGAAAAAGAGGATGTTTTACGACTTTCCATTTCTGCTCCAACAGACAGGGTGATTGATTACTTAAATCGCCAAGTGATTAAGAGAGAGTCATCCATTGCAACCCCTCTTGTAAAGGAAGCAATTGAAGATGGCTACAAACGATTGATTGAACCGGCCATTGAGCGTGAAATCAGAAAAGAGCTCACAGAAAAAGCCGAGGAACAGGCTATCCATATCTTTTCCGAAAATCTGAGAAATCTTTTGCTCCAACCACCTTTAAAAGGGCGAGTCGTATTGGGGGTAGACCCGGCGTATCGAACGGGATGTAAGCTTGCAGTAGTGGACGAGATCGGAAAGGTACTCCATATCAGTGTCATTTATCCGCATACTGGCGCAAACAAACGGGAAGAGGCTATCAAGAAGCTACTCGATGTGCTGGCAACCTATAAAATCGAAGTAATCGCAATAGGTAATGGTACGGCATCCCGTGAAACAGAACAGCTAATCGCAGAAGTGATGAGAGAAAGCGGCAATAGCATATCCTACTTGATTGTTAATGAAGCGGGTGCGAGTGTCTATTCCGCATCTGATCTTGCAAGAGAGGAATTTCCGGATTTGCAAGTAGAAGAGAGAAGTGCCGTCTCCATCGCCAGACGTCTACAAGATCCGTTGGCTGAACTAGTGAAAATAGATCCGAAATCAGTGGGGGTCGGTCAATATCAGCATGATGTCGCTCAAAAGCGCCTGGCGGAATCTTTGAATTTCGTAGTCGAAACAGTG
This sequence comes from Sutcliffiella horikoshii, assembly GCF_021991925.1. Taxonomy (GTDB): domain Bacteria; phylum Bacillota; class Bacilli; order Bacillales; family Bacillaceae_I; genus Sutcliffiella_A; species Sutcliffiella_A horikoshii_F. Next base: position 34,997 of record NZ_RXZI01000014.1, read on the forward strand.
GTAAACCAAGTAGGGGTGAATGTAAACACTGCTTCTTCCTCTTTGCTTCAATATGTTGCTGGCTTATCAAAGACCGTCGCCAACAATATCGTCAAAAAGCGTGAAGAGGATGGCAAATTCGCCAGTAGGGCAGACCTGAAGGGAATCCCGAGACTTGGTGCCAAAACCTATGAACAGTGTATCGGATTTCTTCGAATCATCGACGGGAAACAACCGCTTGATAGAACAGGTATCCATCCCGAAACCTATCCGGACGTAAAGAAACTCTTAAAACAGCTAGGGGCTTCCGAAAAGGAAATAGGTACGGCAAAGCTTCAAGAAGCACTTAAAGGTGTTGATGTTGCCAAGCTTGCGGAAGATTTAAGTATCGGACCCATCACGCTTCAGGATATCATTGATTCCTTGATCAGACCCGAGCGTGATCCCCGCGATGATATGCCAACTCCGCTTCTTAAACAGGACGTGCTGAAAATGGAAGACCTGCAAAAAGGAATGGAGCTAGAAGGAACGGTCCGTAATGTGGTCGACTTCGGGGCGTTCGTTGACATCGGAGTGAAGCAGGATGGACTGGTCCATATCTCCAAGCTAAGCAACCGGTTTGTAAAACACCCACTCGATGTTGTCTCGGTAGGGGACATCGTAACCGTTTGGGTGGACGGTGTGGAAGTCAACAAAGGACGAGTCTCCCTTACTATGTTGCAACCACAAAAACAAGAAGTATAAAATCAGCACAAAATGACCCCGGGCGCAAACTCCATTGCGGCTCGGGGTTTACTTTTACCCATTCTTCTTATAATAAAAAAACCAGCACTGATTCAACATTTTAATTTGGTAACGATCCTTTTCCAGGTAAGCGCGTTGCATCTGCTTTCTAAACCAAGACGGCATCTTCCTGTACCTCCTTCTACATTTAACTCGAAGGCTCCAAATGACTTAATTTATTCTATAGTATGCAGTATAATGAGGAGGGTTCAAAGGAAGGGGGAGGACAGATGGAAGACAAGGATCTTCAGAAGCTAATCGAAGAGATATCAATGACCTATTTTAATAAACCGTTTTTACATACAGCATCATTCAATCACAGATTGAAAACAACAGGAGGGAGATACCTGACCTCCACAAGCAACATCGAAATCAACAAAAAATATTATGATGCCTTAGGTATGGACGAGCTTGTAGGGATTATCAAACATGAGCTCTGTCATTACCACTTACATATTCAAGGGAAAGGATATAAGCATCGAGACCGGGATTTCCGCACCCTGCTGAAAAAAGTCGGAGCCCCAAGGTTCTGTACACCGATCGAAGCACCGCAGTCCAAGCCGAAAACTTTCCGTATATATGAATGCAAGGACTGTCACCAATTATATAAAAGAGTAAGAAGGGTGAATACAATCAAGTATAGATGTGGAAAATGTAGAGGGAAGTTAAGAGAAATCGAAAAGCATGTTGACATTCGACCTTGAAATATGATACTTTATTCTAGTCGCTGTTTTAAAAAAGCGTCAGAATGACAATTATGATAATATATCATTTTGTCACAAAAAAACTTGACTTTTTCGTACAAGCTTATTAAAATTAAAACAGTCGGTTGCGACGAATGATTACGAAAATCGACATAGCAATTTCATTACCGTAGTAATATTCCACCATAGCTCAGCGGTAGAGCACGCTCGAATAATCTTCTTTGAGATTCTACAGCGTACCGATTGAGCAGCTTCACTGAAATACTTCCCGAAATCGGGACGTTCGGCATCTGCAAGTTCTAAGATGCGTAGTGAAACTTTTTGCACTATTCCACCATAGCTCAGCGGTAGAGCATTCGGCTGTTAACCGAAGGGTCGTAGGTTCGAATCCTACTGGTGGAGCCATACATGGAGAAGTACTCAAGTGGCTGAAGAGGCGCCCCTGCTAAGGGTGTAGGTCGTGTAAGCGGCGCGAGGGTTCAAATCCCTCCTTCTCCGCCATTATAAAGGCCCGTTGGTCAAGCGGTTAAGACACCGCCCTTTCACGGCGGTAACACGGGTTCGAATCCCGTACGGGTCACTACTAAGTGGGTTGCAAAGCAAGGTTGCTTTGCTGCCCACTTCCAATCTGGAGGATTAGCTCAGCTGGGAGAGCACCTGCCTTACAAGCAGGGGGTCGGCGGTTCGATCCCGTCATCCTCCACCAGAGGGACTTTACAATCTCCTCTTATACAACAACTTAGAACTACTCTTCTTTACTTTTGAGAAGTCCCGTGGATTTTGGTGTCGATATTATTCCGCCTATTTCCTTCTGAAATAGTCATAATAATATCTGCGGTGTAAGTTCATGTAGCGGATTCAAGGAAGTGAAAGCAAGAAGTTTATTCAATGGGCTATAGCCAAGCGGTAAGGCATCGCACTTTGACTGCGACATGCGTTGGTTCGAATCCAGCTAGCCCAGCCAACTTTATAAAATGTATGCGGGTGTGGCGGAATTGGCAGACGCGCTAGACTTAGGATCTAGTGTCTTTGACGTGGGGGTTCGAGTCCCTTCACCCGCACCATACATTTTCTAGCCATTCATTTTCGCGGTCGTGGCGGAATGGCAGACGCGCTAGGTTGAGGGCCTAGTGGGGGCAACCCCGTGGAAGTTCGACTCTTCTCGGCCGCACCAAAAAATAATTTCAAAAAAGTGTTGACATGAAACACTGAAATTGATATTATAGTTAAGTCGCCTCTGAGAGCGACATTGAAAATAAACATTAATACGAAGCGCCCGTAGCTCAATTGGATAGAGCGTTTGACTACGGATCAAAAGGTTAGGGGTTCGAGTCCTCTCGGGCGCGCCATTATTTATAAAGTGAACGGGGAGTAGCTCAGCTTGGTAGAGCACTTGGTTTGGGACCAAGGGGTCGCAGGTTCAAATCCTGTCTTCCCGATTTCTAGATAATGCGGGTGTAGTTTAATGGTAAAACCTCAGCCTTCCAAGCTGATGTCGTGGGTTCGATTCCCATCACCCGCTCCATACTATTGAATGATCTTTGAAAACTAAACAAAACAACAGCGTCATAACGTCGGTTCTACGGAACTGGCAAATGATTTTAAGTAACACAAGCTAGCAAATTTTGAGCAAAAGCTCAGACTCTTTATTGGAGAGTTTGATCCTGGCTCAGGACGAACGCTGGCGGCGTGCCTAATACATGCAAGTCGAGCGGACCTTTTAAAAGCTTGCTTTTGAAAGGTCAGCGGCGGACGGGTG
>NZ_RXZI01000015.1 GCF_021991925.1 Sutcliffiella horikoshii
ATCAGGTAGATAGGTTCGAGGTGGAAGCATGGCGACATGTGGAGCTGACGAATACTAATCGATCGAGGACTTAACCCAACAATAAGTAAATGTATGAACGATAGGAATTTCTTGATATGAACACATTATCTAGTTTTGAAGGAACAAGAAAGTTGAAAAACTTCTTGATTTTTCTTCCTAGTTATATTACAATAGTATATGTCTGGTAATGATGGCGAAGAGGTCACACCCGTTCCCATACCGAACACGGAAGTTAAGCTCTTCAGCGCCGATGGTAGTTGGGGGATCTCCCCCTGTGAGAGTAGGACGTTGCCAGGCAAGTGCTTTTGTAAAATAGCATATATTATTGTCGCGGGGTGGAGCAGTCTGGTAGCTCGTCGGGCTCATAACCCGAAGGTCGCAGGTTCAAATCCTGTCCCCGCAACCAAATAAGGTCCCGTGGTGTAGCGGTTAACATGCCTGCCTGTCACGCAGGAGATCGCCGGTTCGATCCCGGTCGGGACCGCCATTCTTTTAAAATGCGAAACTAGGTTTCGTTATTTTTTTTGTCTTTTTTTAGACTTGTTGAGGATTGAACTCCTTATATTTGCACTTGTGATGGTTCTAAACATCCTCAATAACGACTAAATCCCTTATCTTTACGCTTGCAGTAACTGCCCCATTACCATAACTAATTACCATAACTAATTCCAAACCCTCTCCAAATAAGAAGCTCCGTAAATACCTGACTCCTTCTCATCAAAAGTTCCTTCCATTCCTCAAAACAAAAAAAGAACGAGCCCCCTTATCCGAGGACCCATTCCTTCTGCCTACTACCTATCAATTATAATTCGCTTTATGTGCTTCAAGAATTTCTTCAGAACTTGCGGCTGTCCAATCTTCAATGGATGCACCCTCATTTGCGTCTACATAGGACTTAACCATTTTATAGCTTTCGCTGTATCCATATTGGTTAGGCAGGCCGTTTCTTCCGCCTTTGAAGATTTCTTGTGTCTTTTTATCATCTTCTTTTTCCAATTCCCCTTCAATTCTTGACCATAGATCTTTGTTGAACGATTCATCTACAGGTGCTGCGTTAATGTTAGGGTACACAAGCTTTTGGAACATAGTTCCTTTTCCTTCGATTACAAGGTTATCCAAAACGGTGAAGGTTTCGCCGTTATAGTGGTTATCCACCCAGTAGCTGTGGTGATACTTGTTAGCTACCCCTGCTTTAAGGATGTTGTCTGTCGTATTGCGGTCATAGAAAACAACAATTTGGCCTACACCTGCAGTGACAAAGGTTGCTTGTGCGTTGTTGTCGGTCGGGAATACACATACAGTGGTTTTGCTACCTTCTAGTGGAAGCTCTTTGGACGATTTTGTTAAAGAGTCTTTGATGGCAGCATTGATCTTGCGAGCGTCCATTCTCTTTAGGTTATCCTGAACAGCGATTCTGTTCTTTGGTGGAGCAAGAACATAGTCTGTCATCTGTTCAAACTCTCCGCCTTTGTAACATCTATCCGCAACCTCGTCAAGGATGCTTGAAGTGTACAGTGCAGTTGCTTCTTCCCCTTTAAGTCCTTCTGCATAAAATGCTTCATACAACTGGTACACGTGAATAATCTCAAATTCTTGTCCATCTTTTTCAAAGGTGTACTCTAAGCCTATTGCCTCTTCGGCTTCGGCTTCTACTCCTCCGTTGTTACAACCTGTTAATGCTAAAGCCAAGATGAGAAAAAAGAAAAAACTAGTAAAGCGCATTGATTTCCCTCCTAAGATAGTATTTGCCCCCTATAGATTATATATCGGCAACCAAGTTTAAATATTCTATAAATTATGACAAATTCCTTCTTTTTCATTATATTTTTATGGAGGAAATTTTACCCACTAAAAAAGCCACCTCTAGAGGTGGCAGGATATTTAAAATAGGTTTTATCCAATTGTAGGGTGTATTTACTACGATTAATCTACTAGTTTGACTAGCATATGCGCAAGTTTGTGACGCTCGTCTTTGTCCCCGACTTTCCATAGTTCCTGAAGAAGCTTTTCTTCACTGTTTCTTGGGTCCTCATGCTTCGCTAGGTAATCTGCTACTTTTTCAGCTGCAACAGCAAGCTGTTCTTCGCCTAAGCCTACTTTTTTCCCTTTGGACACTTTTTCACTTAAATAGCTCTTGAAGGTATCGAAGTCGGCTAGGATCTGCTCTTTTTTGCTTGGGTCCATGTTTTCTACTTTACGTTCCACTCTGTCTTCTGTAGCTTGACGATCTGTGTATGCCATTTCATTTATTCCTCCTCTGAATTTAAGCGTTCTCTTGTCCATATCCTTTTTATGGGAGTGTTAAACCTTATAAAGCATATCTTGCAGAATTATTTTCTTTATAGTGTCCCTTTCGCTATAATAGTGGGTAGCAGTCGGAAGCAAAGGAGTGAAGAGATTGTCCATTTCAGATGAGTTTGCTTTTATAAAAGATATTCAGCCAAGCAGATTGTTCCATGAAGAGATGGTGGTTGGGATTGGCGATGATGCGGCAATAGTCTCTATAGAGGATGGGTATGAGAAAATCGTGTGCGTGGATACGATGGTGGAGGATGTTCATTTTACTAGACAGACAATGAAGCCTTTTGATATCGGATTCAAGGCACTTGCCGCAAACATCAGTGATGTGGCAGCGATGGGTGGATACCCGCTGTATTATCTCGTTTCCATCACGATCCCGAAAAGCTGGAAACCCGAAGAGCTGAAGGAAATCTATGACGGCATGAAGCAGCTTGGTGATCAATATAAAATGGATTTGATCGGTGGAGACACGACTTCCGGCAAAACGATGGTGTTAAGTGTTTTTGTTATCGGGAAAGTGGAGGCTGGGAAAAGGCTGCTCCGTTCTAATGCAAAGGAAGGCGATATGGTGTTTGTCTCCGGTTCTTTGGGAGATTCGGCTGGTGGGTTGGATATCCTTTTACATAACGAAAACGAATCGGCTGCGTATCAAACATTAGTAACGAAGCATCAACAGCCAAAGCCTCAGGTGGAATTGGGAAGGATCTTGAGCGGCTATGAGCGTGTTTCCCTAAATGATGTGAGTGACGGCTTGGCAAGTGAGCTTCTCGAGATTGCAGAAGCCAGCCAGGTAGATATATTGATAAATAAGGAAACAATACCTATAAGTGATGATTTACGGAACTATGATGGTGACAAGGCCTTCGGTTGGGCCATGACTGGCGGGGAAGATTTTGAGTTGGTAGGATCCATTCCTGCGACTGATTGGGATTCCTTGCAGGAGAAATGCATGGCATCCGGTATATCGATCAGCAAAATCGGTTCTGTCCGAGGTGGTCAGGGACAAGTATTCCTTCAGACGGATGAAGGGCTGCAGAAGCTGAAAAAAGAAGGATATAATCATTTTAATAGAAGTTAGGAGTAGGATGATATGTTGCAAGTGGAGCTTATGACACATTCTGCCGAGGAGACGATGGCAAAGTCCGAGGCGCTTGGAAAATTGATGAGAGGCGGCGAGGTCCTGCTGTTGGAAGGTGATCTTGGCGCAGGGAAGACCACTTTTACAAAAGGGTTGGCAAAAGGACTTGAGATCAAGAGGAATGTGAACAGTCCAACCTTTACCATCATCAAGGAATACCAAGGGCGCCTCCCGCTCTACCATATGGATGTGTACCGCTTGGCTGACAGTGAAGAGGATCTTGGATTTGATGATTATTTTGAAGGAGAAGGTGTGACGGTGGTGGAATGGGCACACCTGATCGAAGAATTTTTACCGAATGAGCGGTTGGAAATCTATATCTATCACCATGGGGACGAGGAACGGAAGCTCGTGCTCACGCCAAAAGGGGAAAGATATGAAGCTATCTGTAAGGAGTTAATGGAATGACGAAAGTATTAGCGATTGATACATCTACCTATGTGCTGGGGGTAGCTATTGTCGAGGAAGACAAAGTAATCGGGGAACTGGTGACAAATGTGAAAAAAAATCACTCGCTGCGTGCGATGCCTGCAGTCGAGAAGCTTATGCAGGATTGTGAGGTAGCTCCTTCTGATCTTGAGCGGATTGTGGTGGGAAAAGGCCCAGGCTCTTATACGGGAGTCAGGATCGGTGTGACGCTTGCGAAGACGCTTGCGTGGTCGTTGAAGATTCCGCTTGTTGGGATTTCCAGCTTGGAGCTTGTGGCAGCGAATGGCCGTTATTTTCAAGGAAGTATCTGCGCCTTACAGGATGCTAGACGTGGTCAGGTGTACACGGGGCTTTATCGTTTCCAAGGGGACGAGCTCGTTACACAGATAGAAGACGTCAACATCCTGATGGTAGACTGGCTGCATGCATTAAAAGAAAGACAGGAGCCGGTATTGTTCATCGGAAATGATGTGCACCTCCATAAGGAAACCATCATAGAGTACCTTGGGGAACTGGCGCATTTTGCACAGGTCAGCGAACATAACCCGAGACCAAGTGAGCTGGCTTTCCTTGGCTTGAAAAGGGAGGCGGAAGACGCCCATTCCTTCGTGCCGAATTATACAAGGCTTGCAGAAGCAGAGGCGAAATGGCTGGAAAGTAAAGAAAAATAGGTGAGCGGAATGAATACTATGATAGGAATATCACGAATGACGGTTTATGATATAGAAGGCGTTCACCGGGTGGAGCTTAAATCTTTTGCCACACCTTGGACAAAGGATGCCTTCTATTATGAACTGACCAACAACCCCTATGCCCATTATCTCGTGATGAAAGAATACGACCGGGTCATAGGGTATTGCGGGATCTGGATTGTCATGGGGGAAGCGCAAATCACGAACATAGCGGTTGACCCAGCATGTCGAGGCAGGAAGCTTGGCGATCTTTTACTAGGAAAAGCTATGGAATATTGTAAAATGGTCGGAGCCACCACCGTTTCGCTTGAAGTGAGGGTTTCGAATGTAGTGGCGCAAAGGCTCTATCGCAAACACGGCTTCCAAAACGGAGGCATCCGAAAAAAATACTATGTGGATAACAATGAAGATGCACTAGTAATGTGGGTGAATATATGAAAACAAACGCAGAAAAAGACGAACTAATATTAGGGATCGAAACGAGCTGTGATGAGACGGCGGTAGCGATCATCAAGAACGGCAAGGAAATTGTGGCAAATATCGTTTCCTCTCAAATAGAGAGCCACCAACGTTTTGGCGGGGTAGTGCCGGAAATCGCTTCCCGCCATCATGTGGAACAGATGACGGTGGTGTTGGAGGAAGCGCTGGAACAAGGCGGCGTGAATCTGGCAGACATAGATGCGATCGCAGTGACCGAAGGACCTGGGCTTGTGGGGGCACTTTTGATTGGTGTGAACGCGGCAAAGGCGGTGGCATTTGCCCACCAGAAGCCACTCGTAGGGGTCCACCACATTGCCGGCCATATCTATGCCAACCAGCTTGTGGCGGACCTTGACTTCCCGTTGCTTGCGCTCGTCGTGTCAGGCGGGCACACAGAGCTTGTGTACATGAAAGAGCACGGATCCTTTGAAGTAATCGGGGAAACGCGTGATGACGCCGTAGGAGAAGCCTATGACAAGGTGGCGCGCACGCTTCAGTTGCCATATCCAGGCGGCCCTCACATCGATCGTATGGCGGCGGAGGGGACGCCTTCTATCAAGCTGCCAAGAGCGTGGCTCGAAGAAGACTCCTATGATTTCAGTTTTTCAGGCTTGAAGTCAGCAGTGATCAACACCCTCCACAATGCCAAGCAAAAGGGGGAAGAAATCATCCCTGAGGATCTTGCGGCTAGCTTCCAAGCGAGCGTGATTGAGGTGCTGGTTGGAAAGACGATCCGCGCGATGAAGGAATATGGCGTGAATCAGGTGTTGCTTGCAGGCGGGGTTGCGGCGAACAAGGGACTGCGTACTGCCCTGCAGGATGCTGTGGATAAAGAAGGGAAGAACCTGGTGATTCCTCCACTATCCCTGTGTACAGACAACGCTGCCATGATAGCAACGGCAGGAAGTGTGATGTATAGACTAGGAAAGCGATCTGGAATGGACCTGAATGCCAATCCAGGATTGGATATCGAGAAGCCTTTTAACTGACTTTGTGCAGTTGGAAGGCTTTTTTCTTTTGTGTACTTACGGGAGATTGGAAAGGTTTTCATAAGGAGAGGGGTGTTATCCACACTTCTGTGGATTAAATGTGGATATATACCCAAATATCCACTAAAATAAACCTCCTAAATGTGAATAAAAAATGTGGATAACTTTGTGTGATTTTGTGGATAGTGTGAATAATTATCTTGATAACTTATAAAACAAGGGTGGATATGTGTATAAACCTGTGGGTAAGTAGTGCTAGTCGACAAGCTTCAGCAGGATACCTTTTTTGTTCGACAAAATGCGCGTGATGAGAAAATTGGGATAACTTACGAGGATAATTCCTTTTGGAAATATTTAAAAATCCCATTGACTTCCATTCTGTTAACTTATATAGTTAGTTACATAAGTAATGAACCAAATAACAAAACCCGCTAATATAAAACAACACAAGTAAACCAAAGTAGGTGAATACGTGGAAATTAATCTTAAAAGTGACATACCCATCTTCCAGCAGGTGGCCGAACTGATCGAGAGCGGCATCTTAGAAGGCAGTATGCAGGAGGGGGAACGGGTGCCATCCACAAACGAATTTGCGAAATACTATCAGATCAACCCAGCAACAGCAGCCAAGGGAATCAATCAGTTGGTGGATCAGGAAATCTTATTTAAGAAAAGAGGGGTCGGAATGTTTGTTGCAGAGGGAGCAAAGAAGATCATCCTTACAAAAAGGAAAGCGGCATTTTTCAAAGACTTTATCGTTCCTTTAAAAAAGGAAGCGGGGAAGCTTGGGATCAGTGAAGAGGAATTGACAGACTTTATACGCAAGGGGGAAGGGGAATGAGAGTGGAACTGAAGAACGTGTCTAAAAACTTTGGCATGAAAAAAGCAGTGGATGACCTGACGCTTACGCTTGAAGAAAACAAAATCTACGGTCTGCTTGGACGGAATGGGGCAGGTAAAACCACCTTGATGCAGCTGCTGGCGGGGCATGCCCTCCCTACATCAGGGGAAATCCTCATTAACGGTCAAAATCCATTTAACAACAGACAGATCACGAAAGACATTTGCCTGGTAAACGAAAGCAATAACTTCATCAAACGCCTAAAAATCAAGGACATCCTGAAAGTGGCGTCCCTCTTTTACCCCAACTGGTCCTGGGACACGGCTAATGCGCTGCTCACCACCTTCAACCTGGATCCTTCCCTTAAAACGAAGGGCTTATCAAAGGGGATGGAATCCTCGCTTGGCATCATCATCGGGCTTGCCAGCAGGGCGAAAATCACCATCCTGGATGAACCGTATATCGGACTAGATGCAGCGGCCAGGTTTAGATTTTACGAAGTGCTCTTAGAAGAATATGAGGAATACCCGCGGACCATCATCTTATCCACACATCTGATTGACGAAGTGAGCAACTTATTCGAGGAAGTAATCTTATTGAGGAGCGGGGAAGTGGTTTTCCACAAGTCCACAGAAGAACTTCTGGCTTCGAGCATAACGGTATCGGGGAAAAGGGAAGCCGTAGATGAGTTCGCACAAGGCAAGCGAGTGTTGCATGAATCGGTCCTTGCAGGAAGGAAGACCGCGACCTTGTTTGGGGAAAGCTTGACGGTGGAAGAAGCGGCAGCCCATAACCTGGATGCAGATCGCAGTTCCATTCAACAATTGATGGTGTATATGACAGAAGAAGAGTCAAAAGGAGGCAAACAGTATGCTTAACGAAATGAAGGCGGTACTTTATTATTTGGCAGTGGATATTCGCTACTCGTTCATGGTGTTTTGGTCCATTCTGATTCTCAGTCTGACCGCCATGTTCATCATTGTGCTATCGTTTGAGACGAGGATGATTGTGACCACTAGCATGGCCATCTACATTTTCTGCGGCATCACAGGCTTTTTGACGACAAAAGAGACCTTTCCTTATTGCATCAAGCTTGGTGCGACGAGAACGCAATACTTGCTGAGCGTCCTTGTTTACTGTGCAGCGGTGGCAGCAGTGTTTTCCATCGTCCACGTCATCGTCCAGGGAATCTTCAATAGCCTGGTGCAAGCAGGGGCAAGCGGGCGATTTTTAACCTACCACACCTTGCAGGCCACAACGCTTGCGAACACATGGTATAACCAATTGCTAGTCGACCTGATCATCTGTTTCCTATTATTATCTCTTGGCTTCCTTTTAGGCTCTGTTTTCTATCGATTTGGCCTCATCGGAGGATTTGGGACATTGGCAGTTCTGGCGATTCTCGTTATCTTGCCAAATACAAGAACCTTTATACTAGATGCATTTGGGAGTATGGAAGGATGGAAGCTAGGGGTTAATTTTCTGATGCTGGTGGGAGTTGCCTTACTGGCGTACTTGCCGAACTGGGGGATGCTTAGGAAAGCGTCGACGGTGCCTGGGGCGACGAGATAGATATTGCCAATAAAAAGAGGAAAGGGTTTTATCCCCTTCCTCTTTTCTGTTTCTTCTGGAAAAACAAATAATAAATTCCTAGTCCGAGTCCTGCAAAGTTGATAGCCAGCATCACAAAAAAGTAAGCTTCAACCGGGCCGGTAAAGATATAGTACAAGTATCTAATCGTATTGATAATAATGACAAGCAATAAAATGACTGAAAAAGTCTTATTCATCCAATCCCCCTAGCAAACTTAGACAAGCTCTTCCCATTCCTCCATCAAAGCAAGAAGCCTCTCCTGAAATGCTTCGTTCGCGGTGTTCAGCTCAAGCACCTTTTCATGATCCTGATAGACCTCTGGCAGGCAAAGTTCGCTTTCGTTATGCTCGATTTTCTGTTCCAACTCTTCCATCTCTTTTTCTATCTCTTCGACTCGGCGTTTGCGCTGGCGTTCGAGACGCTTTGCTTCTTTTTCCTGCTCGTAACTCAATTTTTCCGGTGCGTCAGTAGTTGCGGCGGAAGTGACCTTAGAAGCTTTGGAACTCGCAGTCTCTGCTTCCAATCGCTCAAGCTCCAACGCCTCTTCTTTTTTCTCCACATAATAGTCGTAGTCGCCGAGGTACTCTGTCGCGCCAACGGTACTAAGCTCATATACTTTCGTCGCCAAGCGATTGATGAAATAGCGGTCATGGGAAACGAATAGGATCGTTCCGGGATAATCGATCAAGGCATTCTCTAGAATTTCCTTGCTGTCCAAGTCCAGATGGTTGGTAGGCTCGTCCAGGATCAGGACATTGGAGCGCTCCATCATCAGCTTGGAAAGGGCAAGCCGCGCCTTCTCGCCACCACTTAACGTGGATACAGGTTTCAACACGTCATCACCGGAAAATAGGAAGTTTCCAAGAACGGTGCGGATTTCTTTCTCCATCTTCTGAGGATACTCGTCCCAAAGTTCCGCTAAAACCGTCTTGTTGGAGGTAAGGTCTGCCTGCTGCTGATCGTAGTAGCTAATCGACACATTGGCCCCAAAGGAAAACGTCCCTTCAAGCGGCTTTAATTTTCTGACAAGCGTCTTTAATAAGGTAGACTTCCCGATTCCGTTTGGCCCGACAAGTGCAACACTGTCGCCGCGGCTCATCGAAAAGTCGACATGACGGAAGACAGGGGTGGTGTCATAGGAAACGGCCAAGTCTCTTGCTTTAAGAACATCATTTCCGCTTTGGCGGTCGATATCAAACATAATGGAAGCAGATTTCTCATCGCCTTTCGGTCGGTCCATCACGTCCATTTTCTCCAGCTGCCTGCGACGGCTTTGGGCACGCTTGGTGGTAGAGGCACGGGCAAGGTTCTTTGCCACAAAATCTTGCAGCTTGGCAATCTCGTCCTGCTGCTTCTCAAACATCTTCATTTCGCGTTCATACTGCTCGGCTTTCTGCTCGAGGTACTTGCTATAGTTTCCTATGAACTTAGCGGATTGCTTGCGCGAAATCTCGTATACGATGTTTACGACTTTGTCCAAGAAATAACGGTCATGGGAAACGATCAGCAACGCGCCAGGGTAGCCTTGAAGGTAGTTCTCAAGCCAAGATAGCGTATCGATGTCCAAGTGGTTGGTCGGCTCATCGAGGATAAGGAGATCTGGCTTGGTTAAAAGTAATTTTGCCAGCGCCAGGCGGGTCCGTTGTCCGCCACTTAACGTTTCAATAGGTGTTTGGTAATCGTACTCGGAAAAGCGAAGTCCGTGCAGGACGGAGCGGATATCTGCTTCATATTGAAAGCCGCCTTTTTGTTTGAAGGCTTCCTGGACCTCGTCGTATTCCTTGAGGATGCGTGCATATCGCGTTTCATCTTCAAAGTATGCGGGGTCGCCCATCTTCGCTTCGAGTGTGCGCATTTGTGTTTCGAGTTCGCGCAGGCCGGTGAATACGGTCAGCATCTCGTCCCAGATCGAGCGCTCAGTCTGCAAGCCTGTGTCTTGTGCAAGGTAGCCGATCGACACACCTTTAGGTTTAATCAGGTCTCCTGAATCAAAGGAGAGCTGATTGGATATGATTTTTAATAGGGTGGATTTTCCAGCCCCATTGCGCCCCACAAGGGCAATGCGATCTTTCGATTGTACTTCTAGTTTTATATTCGATAAAATAAGGTCAGCGCCGAAATATTTGGTCAGCTGATTTACTTGTAAAATAATCATCATCTTCACCTCGAGTAATTCTAGATTAAGTGTATCTTTCTTTGGGGTTTACATCAAGATTTTGGGTATTTCATTGTCAGGTAGAGGGGATGTTTCATTGGATAGGGAGGCTAGTTTAGGCTGGATCGCCCGAAAATCGTGAGAATCGCCCGTATTTTTTTATTTTTGCCCGAATCGTTGGTTTTTTCGCCCGATTGGTATCGAGAACCGCCCGTAAATTTCAAAAATCGCCCGAAAAATGAAATTTCCGCCCGAATCAGATTGCGGATGTAGCCCGGATCCCACTTCCGCCTCAAACCTCAAGGGCCACCGGGAAGCCAAGCCAAAGAACATCTTCTGGAAAAATAGTATAGACATAGAAATGTAATCGTTTTCGTTCCGTGGTAGAATAGAGGAGCAAACAGGTTCGACAAATGGGGGAGTACAATGAATAACGAACAACTGAAAATTCCACAAGCAACGGCCAAGCGGCTGCCGCTGTACTATCGGTTCATACAGAACTTGCATTCGTCCGGCAAGCAGCGCGTATCATCGGCAGAGCTGAGTGAAGCGGTCAAGGTCGATAGTGCGACGATCCGACGGGACTTCAGCTACTTCGGTGCACTGGGGAAAAAGGGGTATGGATATAATGTTCAATATTTGTTAACTTTTTTCAGGAAAACGCTCGACCAAGATGAATTGACATATGTTACTCTAATAGGTGTAGGTAATTTAGGAACCGCCTTCCTACATTATAATTTTATGAAAAACAATAATACGAAAATAGTGATGGCCTTTGATGTGGACGAGTCCAAGATCGGCTCGGAAATCGGGGGAGTCCCTGTTTATCATTTAGACGATATTGAAGAACAAATGCCTGAGAATGTAACGGTAGCCATCTTGACGGTTCCGGCTCCGGTAGCACAGCCAATAGCGGATAGACTTGTAGAAAAGGGCGTAAAGGGCATACTGAACTTTACACCGGCACGTATCAATGTACCGGAAGAGATACGCATCCACCATATCGATTTGGCGGTGGAACTGCAGTCATTGGTATATTTTCTCAAGCACTATCCAAGCGAGTGAAAAAGTAGTAGAATGAGTATATTTCAAGGAGGTGGCAAACAATATGCCAGGTGGATTAGGAATGGGAAGCCTCTTACTTATTGTATTTGTAGCACTATTAATCTTCGGACCAAGCAAGTTACCTCAACTCGGTAAAGCAGCAGGGAACACATTGCGTGAATTCAAGAACGCAACAAAAGGATTGGCCGATGACGACGATAAAGAGAAAAAAGAAGAAACGAAGTAATGTAAGGATGAACATATATGCTAGATAGAGAAATGTCGGTGTATGACCATATAGGCGAGCTCCGAAAAAGAATCATCATCATAGCATCCTTCTTTTTCGTTTCGGCAATCGGCGGCTTTTTCCTAGCCGAACCGATCATTGTCTATTTACAGCAAACAGATCAAGCGAAAGACCTCACCATGAACGCCTTTCGCATGACAGATTCCATCAAGATCTTTATGCAATTCGCCTTTTTGATTGCATTTATCCTGACGTTCCCCGTCATTCTCTACCAGCTATGGGCCTTCATCAGCCCCGGCTTGTATGAAAGGGAACGCCGCGTCACGTTAAGCTATATCCCAATCTCGATTATCTTGTTTCTAAGCGGTCTTGCTTTCTCTTATTACATCCTGTTTCCATTTGTCGTGGACTTCATGAATAGGTTGGCAGAACGCCTCGAGATCAATCAGGTTATCGGAATAAATGAATACTTTCAGTTCCTTTTCCAGCTGACCATCCCATTCGGCATCCTTTTTCAAATGCCGGTTATTGTGATGTTCTTAACAAGACTTGGGATCATCACCCCAGACTTTATGGTGAAGATCCGCAAGTACGCCTACTTCGGGCTGCTTGTGGTCGGTGCTTTGATCACACCGCCAGAGCTCTTGTCGCATCTGATGGTAACGGTCCCGCTCTTCATCTTATATGAGATCAGCATTGTGATTTCCCGCATTGCTTATCGACAAGCGAAGAAAGCGGAAGCGTTGATGGAGCAGGAAGAGAAGATGAATAATTAGATGTATGCAGGCTCGTACCTTTTTTGAGATTGGGACGGGCTTGTTTTTGTTTTTGCGGTGGCTGCACCGAGTTTATTTAGGTGAGACGAAGGGACATGCCAGGTGGCCCGACGGCCAAATGTCCGAAGATTTTCGAAAGTTGACCGAAGTTTTCCGGAAGTTGTCCAAAGATTTGGCAAAGTTGACCGAAGTTTTTCCGAATTTGACCGAACGAAATTTTGAGGTGTCCGAAGGTCGTTGAAAGTTGGCCGAACAGCTACCATCAAATGTCCGAACCCCTGAACGAATTGACCGAACCCTTTCAAAGGCCCCTCAAAACGAGTAAAATCCCTCTGTTTTTCTACAAAAATAGGTAACATTTCAAAAGCATCCGCGCCCCAACCCCAAAGTACAAACCTAATTACCCAAAACCACTTCTAGTAAAAACCAAACCCCAATCCCTCCGTAAGTGTTAATCCAGGAAGCGAAGAGCCTGAAACGGGATACAGACTCTTCTAAACAAAAAGACCCGCACCCCCAAACGAGGTACGAGTCTCCCATCACTTTTTCTTCTGTTGCATTTCCTTTATCTTCTGATGTAGGAAATAGGACCGGATGGCTACGCCAAAGTCAAACGTGGCAATGAGCATCAACAGGATCGTGTGCCAGTGCCAGATGGTATCCCTTACAGAGACGATAGCCAGGTATAGAAACAAACTGCCCATAATCGCGTAGAAGAAGACCATTCGTAACGGTGTTATTTTCATGTGCAAATCCTCCAGGTAAGTTCAACTCTAGCGGAGAGCTGTTTAAAAGAACGAAATGAAATTGGATACGTTTTGTTGCATCTCTTCCATTTGACGCATCATTTCTTCAATGCGATCACGGAACACATATTGCACGATGACAACAAACGAGTTCATGGCAACGTGGGCGATGATCGGAACGATGATGCGATTTGTTTTTACATAAAGGAAAGCGAAAATGCCTCCCATGACAAAATATATGAGCAGATGCTTGAAATCTTGATGGACCACGGCAAAAAGTAGCGAACTAACTGTCAGTGCAATCGCAAAATTAAACTTCTTATAGATGGCCCCAAAAATGATCTTCCGGAAAATGATCTCCTCTAAGATAGGCCCAGCCACTGCCACCGCAAAAATCATCACCGGGAATGCCGTAACAAATCCCATGATTTCCTGTGTATTCTCAGATCCCGGCTGAATGCCGAAAACCTGCAGCTGAATCTGTGCCGCGACTGCCTGCCCGATCAGTGCAAGCGGGAAACCGACAGCCGACCAGAGAACCGTTTTGGGGATGGAGGCCGTTTCGCCTCGGAAGTCGCCCTTGGTCCATTCATTGCGGAGAATCCAGGTAACAATGGCCAATCCGATCGTGAAACTGATAAATGCCCATACACCAATCAGATAAGCCTCCCTGCTGGCACGCTCCATGCCTTCCCCGACGCCAAGTGCGATCAAGAGAGGGTACCCAAGCAATCCGGAAAGCTGCATCAGGACATATGTAATAATGACTAACCAATATTTTTTCGTCATAATAAGCTCCTCTTAAACCATTATTCACTTTTCGTATTGTACCATATAAACTATATGTCCTTATAACGATAAGGTTTCCCTGAATGCGCTGATTTTACGAATATAAGTAAGTGAAGAGAGTCAAGAAACGCTTAGTTTTGTTAAAATTAGCACCACAAGAAAAAATCCCGTCATAAGAAGGGTCAATCCCGGCATAAACAGAGAGGAATCCCGTCACTAAAGTCAGTTTTCTCGCAATATCCCCCAAGGAAAGATAACCGTATGAATCATCCCGTCACAACAGAGGGAAATCCCTTCATAAGACCCAATAATCCAATCATAACGACAAAAAATCCCGTCACAAAACCTATTAATCCCTTCATAATAAAAATCCACCCCGAAAAACTTCTACAAAAACAGTTTAAACCACCCAACACATGTAGAGAATGAAAAGGGTTGCAAGTCGAAAATTTTTTAGATAAAGATACTTGCAAAACAGAAGCAGATTCATTATTATAATAATTGTGTTAGCACTCAAGTGTTAAGAGTGCTAATAAAAAATAAACCATTACATATGAAACCAAGGAGGTTGTTTTCATGTTAAAGCCATTAGGCGATCGCATTGTAATTGAACTTGTTCAATCAGAGGAAAAAACGGCAAGTGGTATCGTATTACCGGACTCTGCGAAAGAAAAACCTCAAGAAGGTAAAGTAGTAGCAGTAGGATCTGGCCGCGTACTAGAAAGCGGCGAACGCGTAGCACTTGAAGTAGCAGCTGGCGACAGCGTAATCTTCTCCAAATACGCAGGAACTGAAGTGAAATTCGAAGGAAAAGAACTTCTAATCCTAAAAGAAACAGACGTACTTGCAGTAGTAAGCAAATAATTTATCCAAAAAGCGGGGGCTAACCGAACCAGCCCCGTATTCCCTTATAAATTCCCAAACTGGTTGATTGAAGTGGAAGGCGCGAGACTCCTACGGGAGATAGCGGTTACGGGAGACCCCACAGGCGAAGCCGAGGAGGCTCCCGAACCGCCCCGTGGAAAGCGAGCGCCTGCAACGCAAATCAACCCACCAGTAACCCCAAAAATTTTCAACTATACGAGGAGGTCTATCTATCATGGCAAAAGAAATTAAGTTCAGTGAAGAAGCCCGTCGCTCCATGCTTCGCGGTGTAGACAAACTAGCTGATGCA
The DNA here is from genome assembly GCF_021991925.1 of Sutcliffiella horikoshii. Taxonomy (GTDB): domain Bacteria; phylum Bacillota; class Bacilli; order Bacillales; family Bacillaceae_I; genus Sutcliffiella_A; species Sutcliffiella_A horikoshii_F. Next base: position 15,416 of record NZ_RXZI01000015.1, read on the forward strand.
GTGAAAGTAACATTAGGACCAAAAGGACGTAACGTAGTACTTGAAAAGAAATTCGGTTCTCCACTAATCACAAATGATGGTGTAACCATCGCGAAAGAAATCGAATTAGAAGATGCATTCGAAAACATGGGTGCGAAACTTGTAGCAGAAGTTGCAAGCAAAACAAACGACGTTGCCGGTGACGGTACTACAACTGCAACTGTTCTTGCGCAAGCAATGATCCGCGAAGGATTAAAGAACGTGACAGCTGGAGCCAACCCAATGGGCGTTCGTAAAGGAATCGAAAAAGCGGTTGCTGTAGCAATCGAAGAATTAAAAACAATCTCTAAACCAATCGAAGGCAAAGCTTCTATCGCACAAGTTGCAGCTATCTCTGCAGCAGACGAAGAAGTAGGTCAATTGATTGCAGAAGCAATGGAGCGCGTTGGTAACGACGGCGTAATCACGCTTGAAGAGTCCAAAGGCTTCACAACAGAACTTGAAGTAGTAGAAGGTATGCAATTCGACCGTGGATATGCATCTCCATACATGGTAACAGACTCCGACAAAATGGAAGCTGTTCTTGAAAATCCTTATGTGTTAATCACAGATAAGAAAATCACGAACATCCAAGAAATCCTTCCAGTTCTTGAGCAAGTAGTACAACAAGGCAAGCCGTTGTTACTGATTGCAGAAGACGTAGAAGGCGAAGCGTTGGCTACATTAGTAGTGAACAAATTACGTGGAACATTCAATGCAGTAGCAGTTAAAGCTCCTGGATTCGGTGACCGTCGTAAAGCAATGCTTCAAGACATCGCAGTACTAACTGGCGGAGAAGTGATCACAGAAGAACTAGGTCTTGACCTAAAAACTGCGAACATCAGCCAATTAGGACGCGCTGACAAGATCGTTGTTACAAAAGAAAATACTACAGTTGTAAACGGACACGGCAACACTGAGGAAATCCAAGCTCGCGTTGGCCAAATCCGTGCACAATTAGAAGATACAACTTCTGAATTCGACCGTGAAAAATTACAAGAGCGCCTAGCTAAAATCGCTGGTGGCGTAGCTGTAATTAAAGTTGGAGCGGCGACAGAAACAGAACTAAAAGAGCGCAAACTTCGCATTGAAGATGCTCTAAACTCCACACGTGCTGCTGTTGAAGAAGGAATCGTAGCCGGTGGTGGTACAGCATTCGTAAACATCTACAACAAAGTAGCAGAAATCCAAGCAGAAGGCGACGAAGCAACTGGTGTTAACATCGTACTTCGCGCTATGGAAGAGCCTGTACGCCAAATCGCGCACAACGCTGGCCTAGAAGGATCTGTTATCGTAGATCGTCTAAAGAAAGAAGAAATCGGAATCGGATTCAACGCAGCAACAGGCGAATGGGTAAACATGCTTGACGCTGGTATCGTTGACCCAACCAAAGTATCTCGTTCCGCACTACAAAACGCAGCATCCGTATCTGCGATGTTCCTAACTACCGAAGCAGTAGTAGCAGACATCCCAGAAGAAAACGCTGGCGGCGGCATGCCTGACATGGGCGGCATGGGTGGAATGGGCGGAATGATGTAATTCCGTTTCACTAAACTGTGAAGCTGTAAGTAAATATTTGTAACTTAAGGGCTACTTCCTGTTAAATGGAGGTAGTCCTTTTTACTTTGAGAAATTATCGTCCCAATGTAAATTGTATGAAGTATAAAGATTAGATTTTACAAATAACCTCCAAATTAGTAAGATGAATAATTATTTTTGTGAAAATTAGTCATAATAATTATTTTGGGGTGGAGAGAAAGGCTGGTGAATGAGGTTCGATTTGCTTTTGTAGACGAATTTGGTAACTATGGATTATGGCTTTGATTTCAAAAAAGATGACGTCTCTGCACGATGTAACTAATAGGTAGAATTAATACTATTATTGATTTATTTGAAACGATAAATTTTTATAAATCAACTTCATTTCCAACTAATACTAAAATACTAATCACTACTCATCTTCACATAATCAGAAAATAATGTTACAGAGTAGTGATTTAATCATCTCTTATTAGTTAATTTCTGATCAATTTATAAATAAGGATGATCAGACTCCCGTTGCTCTAAAAATTGCATAAAAGAAGACTCTATTCTCTATATGTTAGATAATAACTAGGATCCATGGAAACTAGTTCATGTAATCCCTCAAGCTAGTTTACTGGTAATAAATAGTATACTATAATTGTAGAGACAACAATATTCAAGTTGAGGGGTTAATAATGAATTTAAATTGGTTACATTTATCAGACTTACACCTTATTTATGATAATTATGATACGACAATAATGAGAGAACAAATGATCAAATATTTAACAGAGAAAGTTGCAATGAAATTCGATATTGTTTTTATAACAGGAGATATTACACATCAAGGAAATAATTATAATAAAGCAATTTTTGATTTTTTAGATGAAATTTTATCTGCCTTAAACGTTGATAAAGAAAACGTTTATATTGTTCCTGGTAATCATGATGTTAAAAGAACAAAAATTATGGAGAGGCTAGTTGATAGCATTCTATCATCGACTAATCCTAAAGATGAAATTAATACAATAGATGAGGATTCATACCAAGTGCTATTTAAAGGGCATAAGAATTATTTTAAGTTTTATGAAAGTTTTTTGGGTAGAGAACATCCAAAAGAAAACTTACATTATGTTGTAAAGAGGGATATGTATAATATTATTCATATTAATACAAGTTTAATTTCTGGTGGTAATGATGTAGAGGGGAAAATCTTAGTAGGTTTGAAAAAATTGAATGAAGCATTGAGGGAACTGTCTGAAAAAGAAAATAGCCTTAATATTGCAATTGGGCATCATACAATAAATTGTATTAACCCTCATGAGAAAAGTAGTTTATTAAATAGACTTTCGGATAATAATATAGATTTTTATTTGAATGGTCATGTCCATAGAGCAACATATCATCAAGAAATAAATAATTACAATAAAACCTATATGTTTACAGCTGGGGCTAATGTTGTGGATGGGTATGCACATTCAACTTTTTTAACTGGGAGTATAAGTATGGATGATGGTTCTGCAAAAGTGGTTTACCATTCATGGAATAAAGATGATGAGTTTTGGCATATAAATAACACAATTGGAAGAGAAACTGTGGATGGATGTTATTCTTGCGAAATTGATAGGTTTAAAAAAAAAGATCAAGAATCCCCAGAATATGAGGAAGAAGTCGAAATTAGCCTACCTATAAAAAAGGTAGATGAAGACGAATTTAAAAACTTCCTAATTGATTTTTATGATGTAATACAGAAAGAAAAAGATGTAGGATCTAATTTAATTCCTAAGGATGTTAAAAGTAAATTCATTAATATGGTTTGCTCACCTACACTTAAAGTTCAGTATGATATGTGTTCAAATTTATTTAATATTGTAAATATGATATTAAAGTCTTCTGCTTATGTAAGTATTGAGAAGAGACTCTTTATGCCAAATTTAATTATTACAGAATATATGAACATACTTGATGAGTACGAAAATGGAGATATAATTTTTAAGAATATCTTAAAGAAACTGGTTCATAAATATAAAGATGAAATTCATTATAGTAAAGAAAGATTGGAATTATATATTAGTGTATTAATCTTTTGGAGTATCTATGAATGTAACATATATAACGAAGATAAAAGAGAAAAGGAAGTTACAGTATAATGGACTTTTTCTTATTAAATAAACATCAATCTAATGAAGAAAATGTAATATTCACATCAAAAATAATATATGAACTTTTGGACAGTGAAAAGCATATTGATGAATTGTTTGAACAATTTGCGATTGAGCAACAAATGATATTAAATTTAAATGTTGAAAGAATTTTATACCTTTCATTAACATTCCTTTTTTCATTTGATTTAATTATATTAAAAAATAATTTGGTAAAGAGGAAATAAAATGATATTTAAAAGTTTAATAATTTATAGTTACAGCAACAAAGAAGTATTTAAAGAATATACTTTTAATGAATGTGGGTTAAACGTAATTTTAGGGGAACGAAAAGAAGAGGGTCAGGAAACAAATGGTGTTGGTAAAACAACAATGGTAGAATCTATTAACTTCCTATTAGGTGGTTCATGCCCTAATGATTTTAAAGGAAAAGAAGCTTTAATTAACAAAGATATCTTTCTTATTCTGCAAGTCATAAAAGATGGAGAAAATGTATTTTTAGGAAGACTAATTAACCAGCCAGATATAGGTTACGTTCTATATTCAAATTCATTAACGTTTGATTTAGGTCAATGGACAGTAAAAGAAGAGTATAAAGCATTTATAAATAATTTTCTTATTGACCAAAGTGAGAAGGAACCAGCGTTTTCTTCTTTAAGAGAATACATAATTAGAGATGAGAAGAAAGGATTCATAGATATTAAGTTACCAAATAGAACGCCTATATATGAAGCAATGTATTTTGCCTATTTATTTGGTTTACCTTTTGATTTTGAATTTGATATTTCAAAAATAAAAAAAGAACAAAAGGAACTTAATAAAAAGCTTTCTCTTATAAATTCTTTGAAAAATGAAATTGGTGACTTGAAATTAAAAGAAGAAAAAATTAATAATGAAATTAGAGAGCTAGACGAAATTATTATGAATGTTAAATTCACCGAAAAACTTCAAAGGGATGCAAATGAATACAGTTATTCTAAGGATGAATATAACAAAGTACAAAATTCAATATTCGAATTAGAACATATAAAAAAGCAATATGAGAAAAACATAAACGATTTAGAAGAGAAAATTGAAGAAATAAAATTACTTAATGATTTAGAACCATTTTATGAACAATTAATAGGATATTTCCCCGAAGATATAAAGCAAAATTATGAACAAATCCAATACTTCTATAATTTTATGGTGGATAATAGAGGTGAATACTTTAGACATAAAATTGAAAATATAGATGATCAAATAAAAGAAAAGTCAAAAGAATTAAACAAGATAGGAAATGCATTATCTAAAAAATCGTTAGCTTTTATTAATACAGACATTATATCTGACTTTTCAAGAATTAACGAAGAAAAAAATGAGAAATTTGAAGAACTTGCAGAAATTAGAGTGAAAATTAATCTTTATAAAGAGAAATCAGATGTAACATCCCAAATTAATAAATTAAAAACTGAAGTATTAAGATTAACTGAAATAAAGCAAAATATTTATACTAACTTTCAAAATAAAGTTAGTGAAATACAGAAGCTATTTAATGATTTTGTTAAAAAAGCATATAAGGAATCTGGTATTCTTGAATTTGAACTGAATAACAAGACTGGTATTAATAACTCAACAGGTAGAATAGAAATAAATTGCCAAATTGATGATGAAAAATCACATGGTAGACTTTATATGAAAATAAACATGTTTGATTTGACATGGTTTGTAAATGGATTGAAAAATGAAGGAGGAAAAGTACCTTTACTTATTCATGATGGTTCGTACTCTAAACCTGACAAACATGCTAAAGAAAGACTACTAAACTATGTAGATAACCTATTAAAAGGTATAGGAAAAGGTCAGTATTTTATTACCGTAAACATTGATGAATTAGAACAAGAAGTTTTTAATGATTTTGATAAAAAGGGATTAATCGTTGCTAAATTAAAAAGAGGAAACAATAACAAAGACAGATTTCTTGGGTTTAGATATACAAATTAAGCGGAAATAAGATATTATATATGTAAAGGTGTGCAAGGACATTTTATAGGGGAAAATTCTTGCTATTTAAATTACCCCCTCCTTAATCTTTTTAATAGCAAATTAACTATAAGTACTTGAAAGTGAAAATTTATCGAAGTTGCGGAATTGGCAGACGCGCACGACTCAAAATCGTGTTCCATTTAAAATATAAAGTACCTAAAAAAAGACAGGAAAGTATTTCTCCTGTCTTTTTTTTTGCCTCTTAAATAATCACGGTGAATCGTATTATAAGTAATATAAATAAACAAACAACTACACCATTACCATTCTATTTGTAATCATCATCCAATTCTCGTAGAGTGCGTGAACAACGGTAAAACTATATCTACAAGATTTTGCTAACGCACACCCATAAAAAACGGTAAATCCCCGTTAAATAAGTTACAACCAAAAACATCGGAAACATTGGTTTACCGAATTTTTGCACTCATAGTTAATAATATTACACTCTAGCAACCTACGGGCGGCATGATGTAATAACGCCCCTCAATCCTTGAATAAAAGGATATGATAGTAAGTGAGAGTGAAATGCTAACATTCAGTTAAGTTAAAGGATGCTTCTTTTTATTTCTTGCGTAACGTAAAGACACACATTCTTTTTCATTGGATCAATAATATGGACCGAGCCGACCCATAATTCATTCGAGTGAGACACACGCTTCCGCAAGAAGTTATCAACTATGAAGTGCATGCCAGACGGGCTTCCTTTTGGGATTTTGGAGTAAGGAATTAATCACCGCTACTTTTTCCAAGCAAAATCAAATATAATTACTTGAAAAAGTACATTGAAGTAAGGTGATATAATGATACATACATATTCAGGAGAAACCATCCATTTTGAGATAAAATACAAAAATCGCAAATCCATTGCAATTCATATGGACGTTTATGGAAATGTGGAAGTCCAGGCTCCTAAAGGTACACAGGATGATAAAGTGATTCAGTTGCTGGAGGCAAGGTGGGAACTGATTCAAGAAAAATCGAAGGAAATGAAGGACAGACTGCTTGGGCAGCAGGAGAAGGAATACAGTCAGGAGGAGAGGGTTCTTTATTTAGGAAACACCTATCCTGTAAAGGTTTATCAAGATACTACTATTGAACAAGATTATGTCGTGTTTGATGAGAAACATATCAATGTATATGTGAAACAGGTGGAGGACGGAAAGATAAAACAAGCTTTAAAGAGATTTTATTACCAGCAATGCAAAGCTATAGTGGAGAAGAGTGTAAGGTCCTATCAAAGTAACTTTAAAGTAAAACCACGGTCTATCCGTATCTCTGATAGTAAGACTACATTGGGAACCTGTGATTCCCAATTACAGTTAACTTTCAATTGGAAGTTGGCGATGGCTCCCATGAAAGTAATTGATTATGTAGTAGTACACGAAATGTGCCATATGGTGCATCTCAATCACGACCGATCCTTTTGGCGACTTGTAGGAAAAATATCGCCTGATTATAAAGAGCAGGAAAATTGGCTGGCGCTGTCGAGTTGGAAGATGACTATTTAGGCAGGAGAGGCTTAGTAAAGGAGGACAGGTATAATGCATCCAACAGAAATAATAGAATTAATGATTGTCGGGGGCATCATTGTCTCAATCCTAATTATTGCACTCTTTCTAAAAGGCAGATGGCGAAAAACCGGTTGGTTATTAGCGTTGCTTATATTCATATCTTATTGCATATTTTTTCTCGCCCGTCCCTTTTGGATCGATGCGCAAATTGATAAGAAAGTGCAATTACTAAGACCATACTTAGAGGAGCATTATCCAAATGAAGAATGGACGATTTCCACTGTTCCTCACCGTAAGGACGGCTTTAAACATCGAAACCCATATTATATTGGTGTTGTTTTTGAAAATGAACCAGAGGTTACTTATGAATATTGGGTAGAAAGTAAGGATAATATCTATCAGATTAGTTTTTCAACAAATAAAAGGTTAGAGGAATTAGAGCATGTAGAATGATTCATCCCACTTTTAATATCCCACAAAACTTAAGAAGCAGTGGACGGACCTCTGCTTCTTCTCTCATTAATTAGTGGAACTCACTTATACTTCTTCCATAAAGTAGATACCTCAAAATATTTTTTAAAGGTAGGGCCGTCCTTCTAAACGTGAACGCTCTGCACGAAAATTTTCTACATATAATAATTTTTAAACAAGCGTTTGTTTAACCAAAAATTTAAAGTTGTTATTAAGAGGATGAGAACAGTACGAGTAATATCGACTATATTTGCATGGTATATTGATATATTGATAGTTTCCTATGGTATGAGGAGAATGGGAGTTAGCCATCTTTTCAATTGAGCCGAGAAAAGATGAATTAGTCAATAAACTAGATGAATTATTCAATAAAAGCCCAAAAGTATACAATAAAACCGTTCAAGTATACAATAAATCACTTTAAATGATTGACAATCCATATATTTACAAAGGAAACGTCGTCCAATACGTTGAAATGCACCAAAATGGGTTGGCATGCTTGTCCCCTCAGCCCACACTTTTAAAACCCCACAAAACTGGGTATAAAAAATCCTATACGAATGTGAGGGGAAAGCCAGATGATAAGAATCGCTGGAATGACAAGGGACCATCAAATTAACAATAAAATTAATATAGAAAACCTCGATAGGAACGCCTATAAATGGATTTGGGTTGACTTTAACGAGCCGACCGAAGAGGAAATAAGGCATTTGGATAGTACGTTTCACTTCCACCCATTGGCGATAGAGGATTGTATACATAGACTGCAGCGGCCGAAGCTTGATCATTATGAGGATCATACTTTTTTCGTGACGCACAGTATTCAGGAAAAGGATGAAGAGCTTCATAAAGAGGAAGTGAATTTCTTTTTAGGGGAGAATTTTATCGTGAGTTTTCATCAGGCACCTTCTAAAGAGGTGGATGAGGTGTGGGAGAGTTTGGACAAGGCGCCAAAAGATCTGGAAAACTGGGATCAGTATTATGTGTTTTATGAGATTCTCGACAACATAGTGGATAATTATTTTCCGTTCCTTTATAAGCTAGAGGATCAGCTGGACAAGATTGAGGCAAATACGCAAGAGAAATCGATGAATCAACTGATGGAAGAGCTGTTTGATACGAGGTATTCCTTATTGGAACTGCGACATACGATCATTCCGATGCGGGATCTGTTGTATCGCATGCTTCATACCCATCGCCTGGATGGGGTGATGAAAAGGAAAGAGTACTTTGCGGATATTTATGACCATCTATTGAAGCTCTCTGACATGATTACCTCCAACCGGGAATTAACGGCGGATATTCGGGATAATTATCTTTCCTTGAACTCCCATCAATCCAACAATGTCATGAAGATCCTTACCATCATCACTTCCATCTTTGCGCCGTTGACTTTTATTGCGGGTATATACGGCATGAACTTTCAAAATATGCCTGAGCTGACCTTTCATTACGGATACTTTGTCGCGCTTGGATTCATGGCCGTGATGGGGGTAAGCTTGTTTATTTGGTTTAAATGGAAGGGATGGTTTAAGTAAGATGAGCCGTTAAAACAAAAGCATGTTTAATCCCTTAGGACTAAACATGCTATTTGATGTGCTCTATTTTTTTGAAAAACGCAGCTCGGCAAACTGAGCATATCTTTTCACTTGTTCTAATTTAAGGTTAATGTTGCTTTCGAGCTCTTTAAATAATGAGATGCCACTCCCAAGAATGATAGGCGCGATGGTAATGATGTATCCATCCACCAGGTTTTCCTTGATATAATGATGCAGCAGCTCGCCGCCCCCGACGATCCAGATATCTTTTCCTGGCTGTTGTTGAAGCTGATGGATGAGTTCGCTGACTTCACCCTGAACGAAGGTAACATCCTCGTTGTCGACAGCATTGGTAGAGTTAGTGTACACGTAGCAAGATTTCCCCTTATAAGGAAACTCCTCAAGCTCTTGGTTCATTATCCAATCGTACGTTTTCTTCCCCATGATGACCGTATCGATGGTTTCATAAAACGCTGCAAACCCATTATCTCCCTCTGTTTCTGTTTCATCGAGCCAGTGGACAGATTCTTCCTTTGTGGCGATATAGCCGTCTAAGCTGGTGGCAATATATACTACGACCTTTCGGTTATGATTCATATGGTTTCTCCTTTAATATGGAATTATCATAGGAATTAATAGTATATACTAAACTTGGACTAGAACTTAGAAAACAAATTTAATTTTTGGTATTTGTATATTAATTTATCTAATTCTTGGCTTAGTTTAATAATACTCGGATCGTGGGTTCTTTTGGTTAAACTTAAATTATTTAATTCTTCTTTACGATATTCAATAATCCATAGTAATCTTTCTATTACCGTCACCATGATAACCTCCATTAGATAGGGAAAATTCACTATATGAAACATCATGGATGAAACTTACTAAAATGGAAATAGTTTCGACACAAATAGTCAAGAAACAACAAAAATCACCTCCTCAGCCCGTACATGAGAGTTTCTTGTATGGTGGTTTCGAGAATGGGACATGAATGGTGTCCCTAATTGAGAGGAGAGATGAACTACTGTTAATACTGCCTTCTACAAAAAATAATGCCTAGAAGCTACCTATTGGAGGTAAGATAACTTCTAGGCAGTTTGTTTTATTCGTAGTTCATTTCTATTTCTTGGCGGATTAACTCTTTTGCACTTTCTAATGTTTCTTTGACATCATCGCCCTCTGAAATAAATGTCAATGCATTTGCCATTGGGTCCCAAACTGCTGAAAGTGCAGGGACTGGAGGGAAAGGATTCGCATGCTCAAGTTGTGTTGCAAAGCCAGTTAATAAAGGATCATTTTGAAATTCCTCGCTGCTAAGGATGGAAGATTTCGCCGGCATTTCTCCTGTTTCAGCAAAGTAATAGCTCAAAGATTCTTCATTTGTTAAATAAATTGCTAATTCTGTTGCCTCTTTTGGGTACTCCGTAAATTCAGAAAGCATCCAGCCTTTTGTTCCTAAAAACGTTATAGGATGTTCACCATTCTCAAGTTTTGGCAGTGGCGCCGTTCCTAATTTATCTCCTAGTGCTTCTTGTAATTCTTTAAGTGCCCAAGGACCATTAATGATGGCACCTACATCCCCTTGAGTAAATAAACCACCTACCACATCCATGGTTATTCCTTGTGGGATGTATTCTTTTTCAAACCAACTTTGAATTAATTGTCCACCCTGTTGAGCTCCCTCGCTTGCTATGCCTATGTCGCTCGTATTATAGACATCGTTTTCTTGACCAAAAATCTCTGCTCCATACCCGGCCATAAATGGAAAGGAGAAATAGAAATCGATTGCAGGATATAAGAAACCAAACTTATTGTTAGGCATATCGGTTAAAGATTCTGCGATTTCTTCTAAATCTGCCATTGTTTCCGGTGCTTCTGGAACAAGATCTTTATTATAGTAAAGCGCAAGTGACTCTACGACAGCAGGAAGTCCATAAACTTCCCCCTCAAAACTTAAAGCTTCCACTGAACCTTCTGAATACGTATCAAGAATTGCTTGATCCACTTCCATTGGTCGAACTAACCCTTTCACTGCCAAGCTTCCGATACCTGGTTGGAAGAACAAGTCAGGACCTTTTCCAGCCGGACCATCCAGTGACAATGCCTCTTCTTGTTTATCCATCGCAAATGGAAGGACCTTTACGGCAATACCAGTTTCATCTGTAAATCCTTTTACAATTTCTTCAACCGCTGGAGCTTGATCTGTTGGTGTCCACACTAATAATTCCTCTGGAGCACCTGCTTCACTTGTATCTGAATTACTATTCTGTGCTCTGTCTGGACCACAAGCAACTAAGAACATCAATACTAAAATGGAAGATAGAATAGCCAATTTATTTTTCATCATAATTTTCTCCCCCTTTTTAATTAGGCTTTGTTAAAGTTAGTTGTTGATAATAATCTGTTTCTAGCTGGTGATAGGAGCAAAAGGCGTAGACTCCAGCGGGAGAGTAGCGACAATCTTGAGACCCCGCAGTGAAACGAGGAGGCTCAAGATTGTCGCCCCGCGGAAAGCGAAGCCTATATTGCGGAAATCACCAGCGACGTTTAACAGAGCCTTTAATTAATACGATAAGCTTGTTAATTTTCGAGTTGAATAAGTGTTATCACCACCTTCCATGAGGGTTAATCGGTTAGCTGATTATAAAGTATTCAGACTATAAGCTCTTACAATTTAATCAATTTTAAGTAAATCAGGTTAACCGCTTAACCTCGTTTTTAAAATTTAAAGTGCTATATGTTATTGAATAGCACTTCTTAATTTTTTTAGTTACGTTTCTGGGTTGATTCCCTAATGACTAGTTCTACCGGCATTTCAACCGTTTGATGTTCTGTATCTGTTGATTCAATAGAATTTAAGAGTAGGTTTCCAGCTGTTTTTCCTTTTTCAATAATGTCTTGTCGGACTGTCGTTAAACTAGGAGTCGTATAGTTACTTATCGTTAAATCATCAAAGCCGACAATCGAATAATCATCAGGAACTTGTTTACCTTGTTTTTGTAGAGCTTTCATGATTCCAATTGCCAGGACATCTGACACCGTGACAATTCCTGTTAATTTTCGTTCATAGTTTACAATCTTCTTTCCTAGCTTTAAACCATTATCAAATGTAATATCTTTCGTTTCAAAAATTAACTTCTTATCTAAGCCCAGACCAGCTTCTTGTAATGCTTTTTTATAGCCCTCATAACGATTTGTGTCGACAGGGCTTGATTCAAGGTTTGTAGCGACAAAACCGATATCTTCGTGTCCTAAATCAATTAGATGTTTAGTTGCTAAGTATCCACCGTGTTCATCATTTACTTTTACATTATCAAATAGATTGGTATATTCCTCATAAGTATCGATAAGGACAGTCGGAATGTTAAGCGCTTTCAACTCATGGTATAAGTTTTCGGAAAACATCCCCAAGAATATCAATCCATCTAAATTTCGTTTCTTTACCCAATTTCTACACTCTTCAGGATTTCCAACACCTGCAATCATCGTATCAAATTTACGGTTTCGAGCGACTGACTCCACTCCGCTTACAAACTCATTGTAATATAAGTTGTTCTTAAACACCGAAGCAGGTGAATCTTCCACTAAGGGGAGCATTATTCCAATCAGATTGGATTTCTTCTTTGACAAGCTAATGGCGGTAAAATCCGGGTAGTAATTTAAAACTTCCACCGCTTCAAGTACTCGCCTTTTTGTATCATCCGATACTTTTTTTACACCGTTTAACACATAAGATACGGTGGCAGACGATACTTCCGCATATTTAGCTACATCTTTAATAGTTGTTTTTTTCATCTTTTCCTCCAGGTTAACCGGTTAACTCTCTGTGTAATAAGAGTAATATATTTCAATTAAAGTTGTCAATATACTTATTTACTGGCTGGAGCGTACTTTCATTGTGGTTCGTAGATCTGTATTTATAATCCGAATAACTAAATAGCAATGATGATAATTTACGAAATGTAAATGGATGGGTCAAGGTGAAGGGTAAAAAGAGAAGAAAAAGGGAGGCCTATAATGCAAGTTCATTAGCCCCCTTTTTTCATAAGTTTCAATGGTAATTATCTTACGAGCTCAACGGGTCCGTGATCATCACAGTGGTCTCCATGTACATGGTGTAATCGACCGTTTACTAAATAATCCATATGATCACCATGTGGCACTAGTTCATGGCCACAATCTTCTGTGTGATTACATCCGCAACTTGTCTCGTTGCAAGTATCAGGGTTCTTTTCACTTACGGGAATTTTACATTCATCCCAATGGCCATTATGTTCGTGATGCAAGTGTCCATTATGGACATAATCGATATGGTCATCGTGACGTATTTTTGTATGACCACATGCAAGACTATGTTGATGGGGATGATTTTCATGAACGTGATGATCGTGTTCTTGATTACTCATTTGTATCCCTCCTTCCTTTTCTTATATTTTTCCCTGTATTCCTGAAATGTAATCGAATCTATATCGTTTCCTACGCAAAAAAACAGCATACCTAACCCCTCCGGATTAAATATGCTGCCATATTTTTTCTCTAAACCTTAATACACCTTATCCCCATTAAAAATAGAGTTCTTCACAATCACATAATCTACGTGACGGATGGAGTCCAAAGTCGTTCCTCCAGCGTAGGAGATGGAAGATTGAAGGTCTTGTTCCATTTCAGTCAATGTATCTTGTAAGGCACCTTTATGCTCGACGAACATTTTTTTGCCTTCTACGTTTTTCTTTTCGCCTTTTTGGAATTCGGAAGCGGAGCCGAAGTATTCTTTGACTAGCTTTCCGTCTACTTCGCTCGTTTCGCCTGGTGACTCTTCATGGCCGGCAAAAAGGGAGCCGATCATGACCATCGTTGCACCGAAACGTACGGATTTCGCGATGTCACCGTGTGTACGAATTCCGCCGTCTGCGATGATTGGTTTGCTTGCTGCTTTTGCACACAAGCGAAGTGCTGCCAACTGCCAGCCACCCGTTCCGAAACCAGTTTTAATTTTCGTGATACATACTTTACCAGGGCCGATTCCAACTTTTGTTGCATCTGCACCGGCATGTTCCAATTCACGAACAGCTTCAGGTGTACCAACATTCCCGGCAATAACAAAGCTCTCTGGCAAGTGTTTTTTAATGTGCTGAATCATATTGATAACAGCGTTTGAATGCCCATGGGCAATATCGATTGTGATGTATTCAGGAGTAAGATCTGCTGCTGCAAGCTCTTCGACGAATGTATATTCTTCTTCTTTCACCCCAACACTGATGGAAGCGTAAAGGCCTTTTGAATGCATTTTTTCAATGAATGCCTGACGCTTTTGTGGCTCAAAGCGGTGCATGATGTAAAAGTAGTTATTTTCAGCAAGATAAAGGGCAATCTTTTCATCAATGATTGTTTGCATATTGGCTGGTACGACAGGAAGTTTAAACTGACGGCCACCAAGTGTCACCGTAGTATCACACTCAGAACGGCTATTAACCACACATTTATTTGGTACTAACTGAATATCTTCATAATCAAATACATTTTCCATGAGACACACCCCTAAAAAATTATTTTCATAGTAATGTTCGATGATTCTTTACGCAACAAAAAATCCAGACTAAAAATGGGCAGAGTGATCCACCCATTCGTAGTTAGGATTTTACGGCTCCTAGTAGAAACTCTTAGACCATATCTCTAAGAATATACGAATGAATTAATATAATATATTTAAACACAAGTACGATTATATACGAACTTTATTATTGTGTAAACAATAAAATGTTCGTATTTTATAGATTGTTTGATGAGATTTAAGATGGTATCACTTAAAATAAAGGTTTTTCCTGATGGGATGAATGCAAGAGCGTAGTATGGCATTCAATATAAAAATCCCCCTGATAAGTTCACATAACTTATCAAGGGGATCTTTTTATATCGAGTAACACTCCACGTGCTCTACGGGGCCCAAAGAACCTCGATGATATCACGGTCAAACAAATTCGTATCAATATTGCAAGTCTCTGCATCAATTCCATACTGCCAACCCAAAACTAGAGATCCTTCAGGCGCATCCGGGTTGAATTCTGGTGCTTCGGTTTCTGTCGTAATGCCAATATTCGGCGATGCCGTCCAAATCACGTTTTCTTCCAAAATCGCGGCATTGCTTTCAGCAGCCTCGTTAAAGGCAGCGGTTAACGCACGCTCCTCATCAAATATTCCATATATCCCCGACTTGTACGGCGATGCGCTGATTGCCTCAAACCACCCGCTGATAAATGCGGAATCTACCGGGTATTCGGGCTCAATGTTAGCAAAGATGGCCACGCCTTCTGGGATTCCAATCTCCTGTGCCAGTTGAATGGCTTCTTCTGCTTCTGAAATCCCATTATCAAATCCAGTAGCATTTTCAAACTGATTATAGATAGGCAGGATGTAACTTCCTTGTTCTTGAATCAGTTGCACCTGCTCCGCTGTCAAACCGTTAGAAACACCTTGTTTATCCCCGAGATAGCGTCCGAAAATGACCGGTTCCCCGAAGTTTTCACGCACACAGGCAATAAATTCGCTGGTCGTTTCACTTGCTGAATCAATGCCCCAGACTACTTCTGGAAGTTCTCCCGGATCATTTCCTTGCCCATCGTCATTTTCCTGTCCTTCATCACTATCGCGTCCTCCGGAACTATTCGTGGTGGAATTCTTTACATCCACATTCACATCCTGGCCAAAATTATTATTCATATTATTTTCAAGCGAATAGGTGCCGGTGCCATTCAGTTGGTTGTCTAGATTATTGTTCAGTATGCCTTTCGTATTCCCGTTAAGCTTATTATCTATGGTATTGGAAAGGTTCGCATCACCACTTCCATCTACTTTATTTTGTATCGTATTGTCGATAGAATTTGTGGCATCACTGTTGATCTCATTGGTGACAGTGGTTTCAACATCCACCTGCGCATTTCCGTTGATATTATTTTGAATATTGTTGGTGATCGTGACTTGAACATTCCCATGGGAACCTGCACCATTTTCCACCGGGGAAGCGTTCGTTTTGGAAAAGAGGAGTATCGTCAGCCCAGTACATGCAATAACCAACGCCGCCATAGCAATCAACAAATAGTTTCCATTCTTCATCCAGTTACACCTCTTTATATTAGTAGCAATACCACTATGCTATGTGAGGGGAGGACAGGAGGTGACTGGAGGGAGCATATTCGAATTAAGTAACCAACGTGATAGAAACTGGGGTATGATGGAAATATCATATAGAAGTAATGACGATAGGAGGAGTTTCATGAATGTAATCGAAAAGGCGATTGTATTTGCAACAGAGGCACATAAGAACCAAACAAGAAAAGGGACGGAGATACCATATATCACACACCCTTTTGCGGTTGGGATGATGTTGCAAGGTGCAGGCTGTTCGGAAGAGGTGGTTGCTGCGGGTATTTTACACGACACGCTGGAAGACACAGAAGCCACTTATGAGCGTCTGGTGAAGGAGTTTGGCGACCGTGTCGCAGATTTGGTGGTGGCAGCTTCCGAAAATGATAAAAGCCTGTCATGGGAAGAAAGGAAACAGCATACGATCGATGGATTGAAACATGCATCCATGGAAGAATTGCAAGTAATCGTGGCGGATAAATTACACAATCTACGCTCCATTCGAACGGACCTTAAAGAAAATGGGGACAAGATTTGGCAACGATTTAATCGGGGGAAAGAGAAACAGCATTGGTACTATTCGAGCATTGTGAAGGCATTGACGACTCCTAGAAAAAGTGAATTTAAGTTGATCGGGGAATTGGAGGAGGAAGTGAAGGGGGTTTTTGGTTCGATAGAAGGGTAGATGGAAAGGCTCCATTAGTGGAGTCTTTTTTTGAAGGACAAGCATGCATGTGATTTCTGCTGATCGCTATGACACGCGTTTTCTCCGCTCGGTTTCATTTTTGTGTTTCATTGGGTCGCTATGACACGCGTTTTCCCTGCTCGGTTTCATTTTCGTGTTTCATTGGGTCGCTATGACACGCGTTTTCGCTGCTCTCTTTCATTTTTGTGTTTCATTGGACCGCTATGACACGCGTTTTTCCTGCTC
>NZ_RXZI01000016.1 GCF_021991925.1 Sutcliffiella horikoshii
ATTGGGTCGCTATGACACGCGTTTTCCCTGCTCGGTTTCATTTTCGTGTTTCATTGGGTCGCTATGACACGCGTTTTCGCTGCTCTCTTTCATTTTTGTGTTTCATTGGACCGCTATGACACGCGTTTTTCCTGCTCGGTTTTATTTTTGTGTTTCATTGGGTCGCTATGACACGCGTTTTCCCTGCTCTCTTTCATTTTCGTGTTTCATTGGATTGCTATGACACGCGTTTTCCCCGCACGCATACATTTTCGCGTTCCATTGGATAGCTATGACACGCGTTTTCCCTGCTCTCTTTCATTTTCGTGTTTCATTGGGTCGCTATGACACTCGTTTTCTCCGCACGCATACATTTTCGCGTTCCATTGCACCTCTATGACACGCGTTTTCTCCACTCTCTTTCAATATCGCGTTCCAATCATGACAGGTCCTTTTTTTGCGCCCCAAAAATAACAGTGGAGAGATTAAACAACTTATCTTAAAAGGACCCCATGTTTTTGCCCTGAAATTCCCTTTTTCCGGTTAATAAAAATATCTATACCTTCTAAAGAATCCCTGCTAATATGAGAAAAGAAGGAGATGGAAAAATATGAAAATAGCAAAAACGATAGTGTTAGTGGTGTGTTTATTGGTTGTAGGAAGCGTGTTGACCGCTTGTAGTGAATTGGTGGATAAGATAAATGAACAGGCAGATGCGCAAGACGAAATCATATCCTATATTGAGGCCAGTAACCCAGTCATCCAAGCCGCTGCGGATGCGGAGGTCGCTGCAGATGAATTTGTGTTCGGAGAAGAGGACTTGGATAGAGCTCACGCATTCTTAGTCGAGACGACCATTCCTGCACTTGAAAAAGTAGTAGCAGACACAGAGGCGATCGTGCTTACATTGGAGCCGCTGCAATCATCACATGATAAGCTGATCGAAGCTCATAAGAAACTGTTGGAAGCCTATTCAACCTATGCAGAAGGCTTTTACAATGGGGACGAAAGCTTGTTGGAAAAAGGAGACAAGCTCTACGAAGAGTATGGAGCCATTTCTGAGGAGCACGAAGTCTTGTTCACGGAATTGGCGGATGAGTATAGGTTAGAGGTGGAAATAGAAGAAATAGAATAGGAATGAAATGAATAGCAATTTTTTAAACAAACGTTCGATTAAGCTGGATTTTTTTATTGGAATGGCGGGCTTGAAATTGCATCGAGTAATATCGACTATTTTTGCATAGTATAGCAGAATATTGATAGGTGATCTGGGGAAGTATGATTAGATTAGATTAGATGCTGGTTATTGTTTGACTTAGCGGATAAAACGAAAAAGTAGCGGATAAATCCAAAATCAGCAACTAGGTCTCAATGAATAAATGTGAAAACATGACGTCCATCCCTGCATATACTGGTTCAGAGGTAATCCAGATGGGAGACATCATCCCCTTTCGCAAGCGTAACTGCCCATTGACCGACGAAGAATTTGAAGAATATTTCTACATTAGGCAACAAATAAAACAGGCAAAAACAATTAGAGACTTTTTTTATTGTAGGAGGCTTTTGAAAAGATTCAGGGAAAAATTGATAGCTCGTTATGGACTGAATAAGAAGAAATGAACAAGGTGGTGCAAACTATGCATCGCCTTTTTATTATATAAATTTTTTATAAAGTTGCCCGCATGCCTTCGGGATAATTAAAAAGTAAAAGTAAATAATACTGACATATTAAGTTTTACTGGGGGAAGACCATGGATAATTTCCAAAGTACAAATAAGGCGCGGCGTTACAAGGCTCATATAAGTATCTTTGGAACGACCCAGATCCACTATAGGAATCCATGGACTGTTGCCATGTGGTCCGTTGCATTTCCGGGCTTTGGCCACTTCCTCTTGAATAAATACTTCAGAGGGTTTGCATTATTCTTATGGGAGATATATATCAACCAGGTATCAAGCCTTAATCTAGCCATCATGTATTCATTTACAGGTAACTTTGATGCGGCAAAGGAAGTGTTGGATTTAAGCATGGTATTGATGTATATTCCAGTATATCTTTTTGCAATATGGGATAGTTACCGGACGACGGTTGATTTGAATAAAATATACACACTTGCCAAGAGGGAAGATGCACCATTTAATTCATTTTCAATAGGTGCTTTTGAGATAAACTATCTGGATAAAAGAAATCCAATCATGGCTATCCTTTGGGGTATGACCATCCCCAGCATAGGGCAACTTTATGCTCACAGGATTATCCTAGCCGGTTTCACGCTTGTATGGACAGCTATCTTTATGTACTATTCACATTTTCTGGAGGCGCTCATTAATTTAATAAATGGGGACCTTGCCAAATCAAATGAGGTATTGAATCCACAATGGCTGCTTTTTATCCCCTCCTTTTACTTTTTTTCCGTTTATGATTCTTACGTAAGTACCGTTGAAAACAATAAATTATTTGAAGATGAGCAAAACAAATATTTAAGAAGAGATTACCAACATTTTAAATTCAAAATGAAGAAAGCAGATAAGGTGGACATCATGCAAATTTTTGCTACTTTTGAACATTCAACCTATCTAGAATTAGCGATTACGGATTTAGAGGAACAAGGTATTACAAATATCCTGGCCCTACCTTTAAACAACAGGACAGAAGAACGGAAAATCCTCGATAACCTCCATCAGTCGGACGGAACTTCCCTGATATCAAAAGGCATGATACTAGCTTTTCTCTTTTCGACTGTCGGGGCAAGCAGAGGGTTTATATTGGAGTGGGGCCCTATCATTTGGGGGTTGATAGGTGCTACTAGTGGATTTGTTTTAGGTTTTCTACTAGATTTATTTATTAAAAAGGTGATAAAAAAGAAACAAAGGACATTAAGGGGGAAAAATTCAGAAGTCATCCTTGTCGTGGAATGTGAAAACTACCAGAAAGAGCGTGTCGAAAGTATCCTCTGGAACCAACTTGCCCTTGGGGTGGCACCATTGAATCAAGATTAACTATACAAAGGCAGACACATGCAATATCACATGTCTCAGTGTGTAGCCCGAGGAGGCTTCCGGACCGCCCGCGGAAAGCGAAGCTCCTGCAACGGGATCAACTGTTTCGAGTGTTAACCTAACTAATTTATAGTTTGTCTACAGTCTAGGACACATGCAATATCACATGTGGCTTTTTCTATTGCATGTCTTCAACCCGTTTTTGACGCAAGGGAAGAGATAAAATATGATAGAAGAAAAGGCTTATAGTTAGGGTGTTGAAACATGAGAGTGTTGTTGGTGGAGGACGATAGGACGATCGCTGCGGGCCTGGAGTATTCGCTTCGGCAGGAGGGTTATGAGACGATTCTTTGTCATGATGTGAAGTCGGCTGAGTCGGCGATAGCTGAAAGGCTTAATGAGATAGATTTATGTTTATTTGATTTGTCTTTGCCTGATGGAAGCGGCTATGACCTTTGCGAACAGGTGAAGAAGCTTGGGGACAAACCGGTGATTTTTCTTACGGCCCTTGATGATGAGGTGAATGTGGTGATGGGGCTTGATATGGGAGCGGACGATTATATTACGAAGCCATTCAGGGTCCGTGAGCTGCTATCCCGGATCAAGTCCGTCTTACGGCGCTACCATAAGCAACCTGAACAGGCGAAAAGCTACATAGATATCGAGAATATCCGCATTAACACGTTGGAGGCCAAAGTATTCAAAAACGGGGAAGAGGTCCTGCTGACCGCGTTGGAATACCGATTGTTGATGATATTTGCCAACCATATCGGGCAGGTACTGACGAGGGCTCAGCTTCTTGACCGGATATGGGATGTGGCAGGGGATTTTGTCAATGACAATACGCTCACAGTGTATATCAAGCGTTTACGGGAAAAGCTCGAGGACAACCCCCAGAGCCCTGTGATCATCCGGACCGTGCGTGGCATGGGCTACAAGGCAGGTAATTGAGATGTGTCGTAACAGAGAAATCCAACTATATGTAGGCATCATGATCTTGATCGGCGCTGTGGTCAGCGGGGCAGCGGCTTTTTTTCTGTCCATATCTGCAGCAATGCTTGTTCTAATAACTTCCGTGCTACTTATTGCTTGCAGTTTGGTTTTCACCAAGTGGAGGTACCGTGAAATTGGAAAACTTTCTGGATATTTACGCCGTATCAGCAATGGTGATTATGAATTGGATGTCCGTGACAATCATGAAGGAGAACTGAGCATTTTAAAAAGCGATATCTATAAAGTCACCCTGATGCTCTCAGAGCAGAGTTCCTATTTGGAACAGGATAAAGTCAAATTGACCAATGCGATCTCCGATATCTCGCATCAATTGAAAACCCCGCTTACCTCCATGATGGTCATGGCCGATTTGCTCAGCGATAATGAGCTGGAAGAATCGAAGCGGGCTGAATTCACCCAGAATATCCGTGTGCAATTGGAAAGAATCGAATGGCTTGTGTCTTCCCTTTTAAAATTGTCCAAAATTGATGCTGGCACTGTTATCTTTAAAAAAGACAAAGTTTCAGTAAGGACGCTTATAGAAAGGGCAGTTCAGTCGGTGTTGATTCCAATGGATATCAAGGAACAGACCTTATTAGTGGAAGGGGACGACTCTGTCACTTTTACAGGAGATAATCACTGGACAGCAGAGGCATTGATCAATATTCTGAAAAACTGTGTGGAGCATACTTCAGAAGGCGGCGAAGTTTCCATTTCATTCTCTGAAAACCCCCTTTATACAGAAATAAAGGTAAAGGATAATGGACATGGAATTCCCAAGGAGGATCTGCCCTATATTTTCAGGCGTTTTTATAAAGGGAAAAATGCAGGGGAGGACAGCGTTGGAATCGGGCTTGCTATGGCATACAGCATCATCACCAGCCAGCAGGGGGATATCGAGGTCAGAACCGATCAAGGAAAAGGGACAGAGTTTCATATTAAGTTTTATAACAAGTCGCGTACCTGACATAAAGGGGAGAGGTTCGTCCTGTGGGACATGGATCTGTCCCCTTAAGTGACTAAACTGTCACAATGAAAGTCACTTTATAGTCATCTTAGGCAGATATACTAAGGTTACATTTAAAGATATGGAGGGAATGCTATGAGCATTTTACAAATAGAAAATCTGTCTAAGGTTTATGGGACTGGAGATACAGCGGTAAAGGCTTTGGACGATGTATCGTTTTCGGTTAAAAAAGGAGAGTTTGTCGCGATCATCGGGCCATCCGGATCCGGCAAATCCACACTGCTTCATTTACTGGGTGGTGTGGACAGACCATCAAGTGGGAAGGTGCTGGTTGATAACACGGATATTTATCAATTGAATGAAACACAGCTGGCGATTTTCAGACGCAGGCAGATCGGATTAATCTATCAGTTCTATAATCTGATTCCGATTTTGACAGTGGAAGAGAATATGACACTGCCATTGCTCTTGGATGAACAGAAAGTGGACCAGAAGCAATTCCATGACATCGCGTCCACCCTTGGCTTGGACCATCGTCTGAATCACTTGCCGAATCAGCTTTCCGGTGGACAGCAGCAACGTGTATCGATCGGCAGGGCACTGATCAGCAATCCGGCGATCATTCTAGCGGATGAGCCAACAGGGAACCTCGACAGCAAAAATAGTAGCGAGATCATGGAACTTCTGAAAATGTTCAATAAAACCTATAATCAGACCCTTATCGTCATAACACACGATGAAAGGATTGCCCTGCAGGCTGACCGTGTGATTGAAATCAATGATGGAAAAGTCGCCAAGGATGAGGTGATCCGTCCATGAACATCGTCAATAAACTGACATTGAGGCATCTGAAGAAAAATAAAAGAAGGACACTTGTGACCATCATAGGGGTGATCATCTCGGTTGCGATGGTGATGGCTGTCGCAACGCTTGGAGTCTCTTTTCTGGATCTTTTGAAAAGACAGTCCATCGTAGATAATGGGGAGTGGCATGTTCAATATAAAAACGTCACCAGCGATCAGATAAAAGCTATCGGAGAAGATGAGAATACAAAAACTTTGATCCTCGCAAGCGATGTTGGCTATGCGAAATTAGATGGAGATGAGGTGACAGATAAGCCCTATCTCTTTTTTAAAGGATACAATGAGGAGGGCTTGGAACAATTTCCAATTGAGTTAAGCAGTGGACGCCTTCCTGAAGCAACGAACGAAGTGGTCGTCTCGGAGCATATAGCGAAAGACACAGGGATTCACTATGAAATCGGCGATGAAATGACCGTTGAAATCGGGAATCGCATAATGGAAGGTGAACCAGAACCCTTGCTGCAGAACTATTCGGTTCAGAGGGGGGAAGAGGGATATCTTGAAAACTTGGAAATTCATACAACAGCAACATACACCGTTGTAGGTACCATTGAAAGGCCCTCTTGGGAGCAGCCCTGGGCACCTGGCTACACAGTGATCAACTATATTGATAAAGAAAATTTAACGGCGAGTGTCGATGCCATTGTGGTTGTAAATAAACTGAATGGATCATTATTTAAACAGGCACAACAGCTTGCTGAGCAAAACGATATAGTTGGGGTGGGTTTCAACGATGAACTGCTACGATATTATGGCCTCACAGATAATGATAACCTGCATACGACCATGTATTCCTTGGCGGGCATCATCATTGCTGTCATCATCATCGGATCGGTATCACTGATATATAACGCATTTGCGATCAGTGTGTCAGAACGAGCAAGGCATTTAGGGATGCTTTCAAGCGTGGGGGCGACCAAGAAACAAAAGCGCAATTCGGTCTTTTTCGAAGGGGCCGTCATTGGGGTGATCAGTATCCCGATTGGTGTCTTGGCGGGCCTTGTAGGAATTGCATTCACCTTTATGTTCATCAACACCTTCATTGCGGATGCATTGGGAGCAACAGAAAAGCTTGAAGTAGTGGTCACGCCGGCTTCCGTCCTGATTGCCTGCTTGATCTCAAGTGCCACCATTTTTGTTTCCACATACATGCCGGCCCGTAAAGCATCCAAAGTCTCAGCCATTGATGCGATTCGTCAGACACAGGATATTAAGCTCACAGGCAAAGCGGTCAAAACCTCCAAGCTAGTCAGAAAAATTTTCGGCTTGGAAGCGGAAATCGGACTGAAAAATGTAAAAAGGAACAAAAAAAGATACTATGCAACACTCTTTTCACTCGTCATCAGTATCATCCTTTTCTTATCTGTATCGTTTTTTACGAATAATTTGAGCAGATCGGTGGAAATGTCACAGGCTGGAACCGATTTTGATATTTTAGTCTCAGGAAGCAACGGAGATATTTCCGAGCTTGAATCCTTGGTTCATACAGAAGGTGTAACGGGTTATAGTCTCCAAAAGACGGTCCAGTTAACATCATTAATGGAGAAAGATAAATTCACCAAAGAATTGATCGCTGTTATCGAAAAAGAGAATATCGAACTTCCAGATGGCAAATATCCATACTACGTCAATGTATATGGGTTGAGTGAAAGTAGTTTTCAAGAGTATGCGGCTAAAGTCGGTACGGACCCAAAAACCTACCAGGATTTAGAAGAACCGAAGGCCATTATTATTGAAAAAATATCTTTCCAGGATTACGAAGCATCCAAGTTTGTGGAAACAAAATCGATCAACACCAAAACCGGTGAGGGATTCGAGCTTCAATATACCGATTATGAAACAAACGAGCATACCATGCTTGCAGAACTTGAAGTCGGTGCACTGACAGATGAACTCCCTATGGGAACCAATACAGCAAGGATTGGCGGCTTGGATATAGTGGTACCCTTGGAAACCTTGGATGCCATACTCCATGACAAGGCGCGTAATGAGGTGCAATCATACCTTTACATGAATAGCAGTGATCCCATGAAGACGCAAGAAGCACTCGAAGAAGTCGTTCCCTCTTCTATGTATATATATAACGTCTTTCAAGACAGAGAGCGGGACCAACAAATGATCATGTTCTTATCGGTATTTACCTATGGATTCATCGCTTTGATTTCCTTGATTTCCATTGCCAATATCTTTAATACCATCTCTACGAGCATTTCCTTACGAAAAAGAGAATTTGCGATGCTGAAGTCGGTCGGAATGACCCCGAAAGGCTTTAACAAAATGATCAATTACGAAAGCATCTTCTACGGAGTGAATGCCCTGTTATTTGGCTTGCCAATCAGTATCGTTGTCATGTATCTGATACATCGTTCTGTAAACGAAACATTCCAATACGGCTTTACCCTGCCGTGGCTGGATATCCTTTTCGTGGTAGCTGCCATCTTCATCATCGTCAGCTCGGCCATGCTCTATTCCATATCCAAAATCAAGAAAGAAAACATCATCGACGGATTGAAACAAGAGAATATATAAGATATCATGTGAGTCGGTTAAACCGGCTCTTTTTTTTGCAGAGAAGGATTTTAGGGATTATTCAAGAATAACGAGTGAAAGGTGGTGCACAGGGCATCACTTTTAACTTTTGGAAACTTTTCCTTTTTTGCTACGTAAATCTAGTAAGATAAAAGTTTTATAGAGGAGGGAGTAATGATGACCTACGAACATATTAAGCAATTAAAAATCATCACCACACTTCTGGTGATAATTGGTTTAGGATTGATGTTTCTTAGTGTGACGTTTGGTACCGCAATAGGTGATTCATGGTTGCAAAGCGTCGGCGGCATGGCCGATACAAGCAACTATGAAAGGATAGTCGAAACGCATACCAATAACTTTGTGATCATAGGGAGCATCCTGTTCGGTGCAGGAGTCCTGACAGCACTGGGGGCATTTTATTTATCTGCTCGCCATGTAAAGATAGAGGACCGTGATGAAGAAGTATCTTGAATCACTCAGCACTCAACTCCAATAATAAGAAAAGCTTATAGGTCTTCATAAAATAACAGTCATTTCTATTATGACCCCTCTTGAGTAAGATGGAAGTATATTCTAACAACTCAGGAGGGGTTTTCATGTCAATTACCATCAACAAAATTGACCATGTTCAGCTTGCGATGCCAAAGGGTCTCGAGGAGAAAGCACGCAGATTTTATCGTGATATTTTAGGCTTTGTGGAAGTGGAAAAGCCGGAGCCACTTCGAAATAGGGGCGGTGCTTGGTTTACTTTAGGAGCGGTGCATCTTCACTTAGGGGTGGAAGAACCTTTTTCACCGGCTAAAAAAGCGCATCCTGCCTTTGAAGTACACGTATTGGAAGAGTTGAAAAGACATTTGAGCTCCTATGGAGTGGAGTACAGTGTGGATGACAATTTGCCAGGGGCCAATAGAATTTATGTGAGTGATCCATTTGGAAACAGGTTGGAGTTTTTGGAGTGGCTATAATTTTATGACATGAAAAATTCCTTTGGCACATGCCCAGTGAAAACTAGGTGATTGCTTTTAATATAGTAATTTTTAAACCAACGTTTGATTAAATTAAATTGCGGTCTTGTTATAATGGGGCTAGACTTATAGCGATAAATATCGACTATTTTTGCATAGTATAGCAAAAAAATGATTAATGGAGGATATGTGTTTCCTTTGAGTGGAAGAGAAATGTATAGGGGTGAATGTAGGTGGAAATGGGTCGAGGAACCTGTCCCTACTACGCCCTCAACCATTTTACCACCTCGATTCTCGTTCCTTGTTCCAACACGGAATCGATTAAAAACTCGTCCATCATCCTTTTTACCCCAGGTAAACCTGCACCAAGGCTGTTGGAGGTGGAGTAGCCGTCTTCCATTGCTTTGCCGATACTGGTGATGCCTGGTCCGTTATCACTTACTACCACACTTAAGCCAGGGGTATACTTATGTATTACCTCAATGGAAATGGTCCCTGCCCCGGCATATTTGATGACATTTCGTGCGAGCTCGGAGATGGCGGTGGTGATTCGGACCTGATCTATATAGCTGAATCCAAGACTAATGGCAATTTCGCGTCCAAGTCTTCTGACTATGATTATATCTTTCTCGTCTTTGATGGTGAGTTGGTGTTTACTTTCCATCGTTTTATCCCTCCTAGGGTAAAGCTGATTTGCCATAAGCGGAGAGGTAAGCTTCCCGTAATTGCTTTTTAGGGGTAAATAGAACTTAATAAAAAAAGCCAAAGAGAGGGTAGGTTTATTACCGCCTTCTCTTTGGCTTACGTCTAGTTCCATGCCTAGCTCATTACTGCCAATTATTATTTTTTTGGGGACAAGATGAATACGATGATGCTCTTGTCAAGGGTGAAGTCCCAGCTTACAAAAATCTCTGTAATATCTTTTTGTAGGTGATACTGAAATAATGCTTTGTCTTGGAATAGTAGTTTTTTCTCCAGTTTCCTTTTGGCAAGTGTTAATGCTTCTTCAAACCCTAGTTCAATGAGTTGTTCTTCTATTTTTACGAGAATTCCTTCTCTGATAACAACAAAAGTTCGTTCATTCAGCATATGAGAGTATGTAACATCCGGATGTTTCTCTGCTTCTGCACTGATTTTGGCGACGAGGGTCTCTACTTCACATCGATTGGGGTAATTGTATTCAAAAAACTTCTCTGCCTTTTCTTCGACTCCGACCAAAAGGCCAGATCCGTTTTGGAACGACCAGTCATAGTAAAATTCTTTGATTGGTAGTCCGGTGACGGAATGAATGATTTCTATAATTTTATTATTTAATTTACGCATCATTTTATCACGTATTTCCTCGACCGTCAGCGTGTGGTCGTCTTCTAGCAACATATTTTCTATGGGAGATAGGAATTGACGCAGATAGATGATGACATAGGGTGAAGCAATGGTGACGAAAATCGACTCAGGTCCTTTTCCAAAATGCTTTCTGAGTAATCTTCCAATTTCGCTTGATAATTCTGACTGCTGCACTTTAACTTCCATCGACTCATCCCTTTAAGAACAAGGTTTTATTCCCAAGCTCTCTATCAATATTAAGGGTTGTTGAAATTGAATAAGTTTACCCGTGAAAAATATGGGGTACATTTAATAGTTAAACCCTCTTTAAGTATATAATTCTACACAAATGACAAAAAACCTTCTTGATATTGGTTTTTTAATCAAAAACCTCTTCATAAATTTCCCTGAGTACGATTAGTATCCAACGCTCTCTTTTTTTTGTTATTCTATAAATAGGGAAAATTGAAACTATTAACCCATTCATTAAAGGATTTTTATGCCAAAAAAGAGAATATAGTGTAGGTTAGGTAGAAGAAAATTGTCGATAAAAAATCTTTAAACATAGAGTATCTAGGGGGTACAATTCATGGAAACTTCACAGCTTCAGGTCAAGCGTATATTAGATAATATTGGAAATGTCATGATTGGGAAGGAGCATGTCGCAGAACTTAGCATTGTCGCATTGCTTGCGGGGGGCCACGTATTGCTCGAGGATGTGCCGGGAGTGGGGAAGACATTGATGGTCCGTTCTTTGGCAAAGTCGGTAGGTGCAAATTTCAAGCGCATCCAGTTTACTCCTGACCTTTTGCCATCCGATGTGACGGGAAGCTCCATCTACAACCCTAAGGAATTGAAGTTTGAATTCAGGCCAGGGCCAATCATGGGGAACATCGTACTTGCCGATGAAATAAATCGTACATCTCCGAAAACGCAGGCGGCCTTGCTGGAGGGAATGGAAGAGGGCAGTGTGACGGTGGACGGGAATACGCTTTCTCTAGGTAGTCCATTCTTTGTCATGGCGACACAGAATCCGATTGAATATGAAGGAACCTATCCATTACCGGAGGCGCAGCTGGACCGTTTCCTATTCAAAATGAACATGGGGTACCCATCGCCTCAGGATGAAGTGAATATTTTACATAGCACGGAAAAGAAGCAACCGATCAATGAGCTACAATCCGTCATTACGTCAGAGGAACTTCAGGAAATGCAGAGGCAAGTGAAGGGCGTGCATGTGGATGTGACGGTCAAGGAGTATATTGTGGATATGGTCAACCGCACCCGCACGCATCAATCCGTCTACCTTGGGGCTAGCCCTCGTGGTTCGGTTGCATTGATGAAGGCAGCACAAGCTTATGCATTCAGCCATGGCAGGGATTATGTATTGCCGGATGATATTCAATACTTGGCTCCATACGTATTGCCACACAGGATCATTTTGAAATCGGAAGCGAAATTTGAAGGGATGACAGCCGAGCAAGTGGTCAAAAAGGTCATTGACCGAACGCCGGTCCCTGTACAAAGGTCGATGAGCAGATAATGAAGGTATTTTTTCAGAAAGCCAAAAAAGTCTGGAAGTTGATTTCCTTTCTGCTGCTTGTAGTGATCACTTTTGTGTATGCCATGTTCCAAGGGGGCTTTGTCAGCTGGTTCCTGTTTATCAGTTTCTTGCCTTTTGCGTTGTATGCTTTTTTGGTTATGATCTATCCGCTTCAAGATTTCGAAGTGACAAGGACCATCAATCAGGAGAAATATCGGGCGGGGGACCGCCTTGTCGGAACGATTACACTAAGGCGTACCGTGCCGGTTCCGCTCGCTTTCCTTCTAGTGGAGGAAGTGTTGCCGAACAATCTATTATTCTGTCAGCAAACAAAGCAGGCCAAACGGATCTTATTTCCTTGGTTTAAAAGCACCGTCACCATTCAATATGCGCTCGATCGCCTTCCGCGTGGGGAGCATACGTTGACGGGGATCCGTCTTGTGACAGGCGATTTCCTCGGGCTTGTGGAAAAAGAGAGAGTGATAGAGCTGGACCGCCATTTCCTTGTTTATCCAAACTATGTGGAGATGACTTACAGGCAGCATGAGAATAAGTTTGATCAGGGTTCCACCTCCTCCAGGATGAAAATGGTGCGTGATACGTCCATGACGGTCGGGGTCAGGGAGTATCAGCCTGGCGATCGCTTTTCCTGGATTGATTGGAAGGCGAGTGCGCGCCGTAACGATATAATGACAAAAGAATTTGAACAGCAACAATCGCACGATGTCATGCTGTTTCTTGACCGTTCTCAATCAGCTTCTTTTGAAAGTGTGGTCAGTTATAGTGCTGCCTTAACAAAGGCGATCCTTAAATATGGTTCACAGGTCGGCCTTGTGTCGGTTGGGGAAGACAGATCCATCTTTTCCTTGCGGAGCGGCGAGGAGCAATTTGCGGGAATCTATTATCATCTGGCAAAAATCCAACCGAATTGCAAACGGGATTTTTCCAAAGTGATAGAAATGGAGATAGGGAAATTCCAGCCGACGGTGACCTTCGTTTTCCTTACAGGGAAGCTTACAAAAGGAATGGCCGAAAGTCTCGAAAAGCTCTCTTCCCGGCATCTTCATTTAGAAGTGCATCTCACAAAGGATGTAGGAGTCCGCGTGACAAAAGAAGAGTTGGCCTGTATGGACCTATTAAAGCGCCGTAATATTTTTGTGAAGACGATTTACCCGAGTAAACCTGCGGCTGATGTCATAAGTGAGGTGAGTTAATCATGGCGAAGTCAAACCCTTATCAGCGCAACGGTTATGCTTTTCTGATGCATGTATTCGGTTTTGTTCTGCTGTTGGAGTGGATTCTTCCCTTAAAGGATGTCACCGATACTGCCAATCTATATATATTTGTCGTATTCTTGCTCCTATCATTTGCCCTTTCCTTCTTGCAGATCATCCCTTTATTGAGCTTTTTTGTTCATCTGGGGTTCATGTTTTACTTCATTCATATCATCTATATGGATGGCAGGTTTCTGAGCAAAAGCTGGTTCTCTTATCTTTGGAATGATTTGAAATATAATACCAACATTATTTGGGCGGCCGATTGGATGGCGATGACCGGCATGTTCAGGAGCATCCTTCTGTTCATGCTATTATGGCTTGTGAGCTACCTTGTCATCTATTGGATCCTGTACCGGAAGCAGATGCTTTTGTTTGTCATTTTCACCATCACTTATGTCGCCATCCTTGATACCTTCACTCCCTATCAAGGGGACGGAGCCATCGTCCGCTTGATCATTGTCGGACTCGGCATTGTTGGATTTGTCCATTTGGAACGATTGAAAGAACGAGAAGGCATCTATCGAAACAGTAAGCTTCTGTTTGGATGGGGGATCCCGTTGATCCTATTCATCCTGTTATCAGCGACAGTGGGGTATCTATCACCAAAAGCGGCACCGATCTGGCCGGATCCAGTGCCATTTTTGACAAGCTTTGGAAATGGAGATGGCCCTGGTGTCGGCAATGGTGTGCGAAAGATCGGCTACGGGGAAAATGATTCGCGCCTTGGTGGACCATTTGTCCCGGATGACAGTGTGGTGTTTCAGGCAGAGCTAACGCGTACCCATTATTGGCGTGTGGAAACAAAAGACATCTATACCGGGAAAGGCTGGGATTCCTCCGATGGGAATCGAGTGGAACTCGGTCAAGGTGTGAATGACCAAGTTTCCTGGATGAGCGATGCGGTAGAAACAGACGCGTTAACTGCAACATTGTCGATGGAAAAAACCTACCCGCATATCAATTACCCGCTAGGCCTGAAAGAAATACAGGCGGAAGATGCCTTCTACAGGCTCCATGATAGTACAGAAAAAATCACAACAGTGGACGGCGACGGTGAGCCACTGGAGCTCGAAGAATACCAGGTGAACTATGAGTTCCCTAGATACTATATAGAAGCGTTGAAAGGCGCGGAACCTGGAACGGGCGAGGAAAGTGATGAGGAGTTTATCGAGCGTTACACGCAATTGCCCGATTCCCTGCCAGACAGAGTGGTGGAGCTGGCCGAGGAAATCACCGCATCCTTCCCAAGTCGCTTTGATAAGGTCAATGCGGTGGAAAGATACTTCCGGAATAACGATTTTGTCTATGAAACAACAGATGTGGCCGTTCCGACCGGAAATCAGGATTATGTAGATCAATTCCTGTTTGAGACGATGCAAGGATATTGTGACAACTTCTCCACTTCCATGGTCGCCCTGTTGCGTGCGGTCGATATTCCAGCACGCTGGGTAAAAGGATACACACAAGGGGAGTTTGTCGATGTTACCGACCGTTCCACACGGATCTTCGAAGTGACCAATAATAACGCCCACTCCTGGGTGGAAGTGTACTACCCGGAAGTCGGCTGGGTAACATATGAACCAACAAGCGGTTTCTCCAATCCATACCGTTTTGTATACCAATCCGCTGAGGAAAATACGGGAGAAAATGGCGAAGACGAAAACATGGAACAACCAGAAAGACCGGAAACCGAAAATCCAGATCGACCGGAACTTGACCCAGGTGAAGATGAAGATGCAGCTGGTGCGTCCGGTTCCGATGGTGGCGGACCATTGAATTTCACGGTGTCCTGGAAGCCTGCGCTGTTATTCGTTGTTGGATTTTTGACAACAGGTTTGGTACTGTTCTTTGGCCGTAACAAGTGGATTCCATACGTGTATATCTTGCGCTACAAAGGCAAACGGGAGGAAGGGACCTTCAACAAGGCCTATCCTGCATTGCTGAGACAGCTGCATGCAGTTGGTCACACCCGAAAAGAGGGGCAAACATTAAGGGAGTATGCCAAGTATATTGATGACTATTACAGCACAAGTGAGATGGGAGTGCTCACAGCCAATTACGAGCGTGTCCTCTATCGCGGTGATTCCTCCGAACAAGAATGGGAGAAATCGGTGGAATTATGGGAAAATTTAATTAAAAAGACATCATCTTGACCTGTCCTGACTTGGTTGATAGAATAAGGACAATTAAATCAAGTAATCTAATTATTGGCTTCATATATCCTCGATAATATGGTTCGAGAGTCTCTACCGGGTTGCCGTCAACTACCCGACTATGAAGGCAGTTCTTTTTACATGGCAGGGCGCCATGAATCCTTCAGCGCCCTCTCGTAAACTAGAATTCTGCCTTCTTATGTATATATGAGGGGAAGATTCTAGTTTTTTTGTGTTTTAAGGGTGTTTTTGTTGAGAGTATGTTCCTAGCTGTTGATTGGAGCAATAGGCGAAGACTCCTGCGGGAGGTAGCGCTTTGGTGAGACCCCGCAAGCGAAGCTGAGGAGGCTCACCGAGCGCCCCGCGGAAAGCGAAGCCTAGTGCGGAAATCAATAGCGGTGCATAACAGTGACTCCACCTGCAGATCAAAGTGCAAGGTGTGAGACTCCAGCGGGAGGTAGCGTTTTGGTGAGACCCCGCAGGCGTAGCAAGGCCACTGAAAACCAATAACTTATTTACTAAAATGATTTCTAGTTGTTGATTGGAGCAATAGGCGAAGACTCCTACGGGGGATAGCGACAATCTTGAGACCCGGCAGGGCGAGCCTGAGGAGGCTCAAGGTCGCCCCGTGGAAAGCGAAGTCGTTTGCGGAAAACAACAGCGGTAAGAAACAGATCACTAAAATAATTTACTTTTTCAATGGCCATGCCAAAGCTGAGGAGCGAACACCTGGAACGAGAATCTACAGGAGTTAAACAGACTACCCTTCTTTTTAAAACACATAAGAAGTAAAGGCATATATTTCCTTTTATAGGTCAAAATAAACGGAATGATATGCTCCGAAAATAAATTATATCTATGAGGTGAATTCGGGTGGAAGGTATCCAACAAATGGTCGTAGTCCTCGACTTCGGCAGTCAATATAACCAATTAATTACTCGTCGTATCCGTGAGTTCGGAGTCTACAGTGAGCTTCATCCACATACGATTACAGCAGAAGAAATCAAAAAGATGAACCCAAAAGGCATCATCCTTTCCGGCGGACCGAACAGCGTATACGGGGAAAATTCCTTCCGCTGTGACGAAGAAATCTTTGAACTTGGCATTCCTGTCCTAGGTATTTGCTATGGTATGCAATTAATGACGATGCACTTTGGTGGAGTGGTGGAAAAAGCAAGCCACCGCGAATATGGAAAAGCGCTTGCTACTGTATCCAACCAATCCGCATTGTATCAAGAGATTCCAGAACAACAAGTCGTATGGATGAGCCATGGGGACTTAGTTGTTTCAGAGCCAGAAGACTTTGCGATCGATTTGACAAGCCCTGCATGTCCAATCGCTGGAATCAGCAATGAAGAAAAGAAAATGTACGGCGTTCAATTCCATCCAGAAGTACGTCACTCTGTATACGGAAACGACCTGTTAAGAAACTTCGTTTATAACGTTTGCGGCTGCACAGACAGCTGGACAATCGAGAACTTCCTTGAAATCGAAATGCAAAAGATCCGTGACGTTGTCGGCGACAAAAAAGTACTTTGCGCGCTAAGTGGCGGAGTGGACTCTTCCGTTGTAGCGGTTCTGATCCACAAAGCAATCGGTGACCAACTGACATGTATTTTCGTAGACCACGGCTTGCTTCGTAAAAATGAAGCAGATGCGGTCATGAAAACTTTCAGTGAAGGCTTCAACATGAATGTCATCAAAGTGGACGCGAAAGATCGTTTCTTAAACAAACTAAAAGGTGTATCCGACCCTGAACTTAAACGCAAAATCATCGGAAACGAATTCATCTATGTGTTTGACGACGAGGCTTCCAAGCTAGAAGGAATCGACTACCTTGCACAAGGTACCCTTTACACAGATATCATCGAGAGCGGCACGGCAACTGCACAAACGATCAAATCCCACCACAACGTGGGCGGACTACCTGAGGACATGCAATTCCAACTAATTGAGCCGTTGAACACATTGTTCAAGGATGAGGTTCGTGCATTGGGTACAGAGCTAGGTATTCCGGACGAAATCGTTTGGCGTCAACCGTTCCCGGGCCCAGGTCTTGGTATTCGTGTACTTGGCGAGATCTCTGATGAGAAACTGGAGATCGTTCGCGAGTCTGATCACATCCTTCGTGAAGAGATCAAAAAAGCGGGACTTGACCGTGACATCTGGCAATACTTCACCGTACTTCCTGACATCCGCAGTGTAGGGGTAATGGGAGACCAACGCACATACGATTACACAATCGGTATCCGTGCCGTAACATCCATCGACGGAATGACTTCCGACTGGGCACGTATCCCATGGGATGTGCTTGAAGTGATCTCCACTCGTATCGTAAACGAAGTGGACCACATCAACCGCGTCGTGTATGACATTACTTCCAAGCCACCTGCAACGATTGAGTGGGAATAGAATAGCGTAAAGTAATCATTTAGAGCTGACTGGAGTGCTTCCAGTCAGCTCTTTTTGTTAAAAGGCGAACATTGGAAGAAAAATAATTGTCGAATGTTCGTTTTTATTGTTGACGAAAACAGGAGGGCTTGGTAAGATAAGAACAGAAATTATCTTAATTATATAGTTCAAATCTCGTATAAATTTGGGAATATGGCCCAAAAGTTTCTACCAGGCTACCGTAAACGGCTTGACTACGAGGTAATAGGAACTAAGTGATATATTCATCCGTTTGTTCAGTTGGATGTTCTCGCCTTTTCCTATCCTCGGAAGTTCTCGGTTCACGCTCCTGGTTTATGCCGGGGGCGTTTTCTTGTTTGTACGAATTATCTTGAGGAGGATTTTGGCATGAAGAATTATTTTGAGTTTGACAAACACGGTACAAGCTATAAAACAGAATCCATCGCGGGACTAACGACATTCCTGGCAATGGCATATATACTAGTCGTAAATCCGCTAATGCTTTCCTTGGCTAGTGTTGGGGATTATCCAGATGCACTTCGCATGGACCAAGGTGCAATCTTTACTGCCACAGCACTATCGGCAGCAATTGGCTGTTTGATCATGGGTCTCTATGCAAAATACCCAATCGCACTTGCGCCGGGTATGGGACTTAATGCCTTCTTCGCTTATTCTGTAGTTCTTGGCATGGGTATCCCGTGGCAAACGGCTCTAGCAGGGGTATTGGTTTCCGGTATCATCTTTATCTTCTTAACTCTATTCGGCATTCGTGAAAAAATCATCAACGCTATCCCGGCAGAACTTAAATATGCCGTTGGAGCAGGGATTGGACTTTTCATTACGTTCATCGGTTTTCAAAATGCCGGCGTCATCGTCGGGGACGAAGTGGTACTTGTAGCACTTGGAGATTTGACAAACGGTAATACATTACTTGCAATTTTTGGTCTAGTAATCACGGTTATTCTTATGGTAAGAGGCTTAAAAGGCGGTATCTTCTTCGGGATTGTCATTACGGCAGTGGTAGGTATGCTATTTGGCCTTATCGATAGACCTTCGCAGGTGGTTGGTTCTGTTCCGAGTCTGGAGCCAACATTTGGAGCGGCATTTACACACCTCGGGGATATTTTCACCATCCAAATGCTTGTCGTTATCCTTACATTCTTATTTGTAGACTTCTTTGACACAGCCGGAACGCTTGTAGCTGTAGCGAACCAAGCAGGCTTCATGAAAGACAACAAGCTTCCACGTGCAAACAAAGCACTATTCGCAGACTCTGCAGCAACAGTGGCGGGAGCGACGCTTGGAACTTCCACTACTACTTCTTACATTGAATCATCTTCCGGTGTTGCTGCTGGAGGGAGAACAGGGTTCGCATCTGTTGTAACAGCTGGATTGTTCCTATTGTCACTGGTATTCTTCCCGTTGTTATCTGTCATCACAGAACCGGTTACTGCACCAGCCCTCATCATTGTAGGGGTGCTGATGGTATCAGCTTTAGGTAAAATTGATTGGAACAAATTCGAGATTGCAGTACCAGCGTTCTTGACAGTAATTGCAATGCCATTGACTTACAGCATCGCAACAGGTATCGCAGTAGGATTCATCTTCTACCCGATCACGATGATCATGAAAGGGAGAGCAAAAGAAATCCATCCAATCATGTATGCACTATTCGTCATCTTCATCCTTTATTTTGTATTCTTAATTGAATAGATTAATAGAAGATTTATTGGAATGTCCCCGCTGGAAGTGAGCAGGGATTTTTCTTTAGGAGAAAAGAAAATGTTTAATCGATTGTGGAGGTGGTACAGGATTAGTAAGTAAATAATAAAAAGAAAGACAACAGTTATTGAAGGAAGGATACATTATTATATAGAAGGAGTTCACTCTTAAACTACAAACTTAAAATTATATTAAAAAAGTAGTTGACCTAATTTGGTCTGCCGTGGTATATTATTATTCGTTGCTGCAAAACACGAATTGTTAGTTCGCTGTAATGTTCGCAACAAAAACTTAAAAAACATGTTGACGAAAAACGAACAGCATGGTATAGTAATTAAGTCGCCACGGAGCGACAGAAAATGATCTTTGAAAACTAAACAAAACAACAGCGTCATAACGTCGGTTCTACGGAATCGGCAAAATGATTTTAAGTAACACAAGCTAGCAAATTTTGAGCAAAAGCTCAGACTCTTTATTGGAGAGTTTGATCCTGGCTCAGGACGAACGCTGGCGGCGTGCCTAATACATGCAAGTCGAGCGGACCTTTTAAAAGCTTGCTTTTGAAA
>NZ_RXZI01000017.1 GCF_021991925.1 Sutcliffiella horikoshii
TTTCCTTTTACTTCGGTAAGTAAGATCCCTGAAAGATGATCAGGTAGATAGGTTCGAGGTGGAAGCATGGCGACATGTGGAGCTGACGAATACTAATCGATCGAGGACTTAACCCAACAATAAGTAAATGTATGAACGATAGGAATTCTTGATATGAACACATTATCTAGTTTTGAAGGATCAACCTTCAACTGAATATGTCTGGTAATGATGGCGAAGAGGCCACACCCGTTCCCATACCGAACACGGAAGTTAAGCTCTTCAGCGCCGATGGTAGTTGGGGGATCTCCCCCTGTGAGAGTAGGACGTTGCCAGGCAAATGGAAGAAACCAGTGCTTATTAATTTAGGCGCTGGTTTTTTTGTGTTGTTTTGGGTTTTGGTGGTAGATGGTTGGTGTTGTTTTTGTATGTTTATGTCGAATGCCCGTTATATTGTCCGACATCGCGGATAAAACGAAAAATTCGCGGATAAAACAAAAAGTTCGCGGATAAAACAAAAAGTTCGCGGATAAATCCAAAACTTCACGGATAAAAATAAGATTTAGAGTGATTAAGACCAACACCAGAGCTATAAAGACCATATGGTGGCAAATTTCCCGTCGAGATTGTCATTATCAAGGCTATAAAGACAATCTGGAGGTGAATCTCCCGTCGAGATTGTCATCATCAAGGCCATAAAGACAATCTGGAAGTGAATTTCCCGTTGAGATTGTCATCATCAAGGCTATAAAGACAATATGGTGGCAAATTTCCCATTGAGATTGTCATTATCAAGGCTATAAAGACAATCTCAAAGCAAATCTCCAGTTGAGATTGTCATCATCATCGAGTCTATAAAGACAATCTGAAGAGTTAAATTCTTACCTGGTAAATGGCATCATTAAGAGGTTGAAATCTACCTAGAAACGATTCTCCCCTCCATGCCTCTTCACCACTTTCATCAAGACCTCACCCCACCTCCAAGATTTCCACAAATCACAGAAGTCTGTAACCATACCATACATCTTAAAAACAACCAGGTCCCGCTATGCCGCCCCTATCCCCCTATGCCTCCCTATCAATACCAAGTGTACGCAACAAATACCCATGCAAATAATAAGGTATCTTCATGGAAGCCACATCAAGGAATTGGTTGATGAGGGAGAGGTCGCTGCTGTTGAATGTATGAAGCAACTCCCCCCACCATTCTGTTTCATACCGGCAGATCATGCTTAAGTTATATAAAAGCAGATAATGCGACAGTATTTCCGGAAAAAAGGTGAGCTGCTCTTTTTTCCTGGGAACGTACAGGGCATCTCTTTGATGATTGTATAATAAAGGGGAGTAAACATTTGCAACATGGCTTTCCGACCTTTTAAATTGAAGGTAACTGTCTGTAACGGAATCTAACTCATAGGGCGCTTGTTTAGTAAAATATTGAACAAAGCGGTCCTTGGTCATTTTATAATCATCTAGAATGGATAGTGGTATTCGAATACATTCATTCTCCACTTTTCCAACTGCTAAAAAAGGGCTTTTACTTTTCGTTATTTTTATGGTTGTTTCTAGCTCAGGAATGGAGAAAAGTAAATCCCTCATGGAATACTTTGTTCCTTCTGTTTGTTTCACATGGAACATTTTGTCGCTAAAGTGCGAAAAGAGTCCATTTTTCTGAACTTTCACTTCATCTTGTAAGAATTCGTAGCTTTGTTTTTTTCGTTTTCTTGTAGAGACTCCGTGAGCTAGTACGGAAGTGGATTCTGGATAGGAAGGATCGACTGTTAACAAACAGGCCTTGATCAGTTGAACCATACCATAAAACATGAGAACAGGTTTGATGGACGTGGGAGTAGTACTGGACTGCTGCAGATATGTCAGGCCATGCTCCACATAGTAGATAAAGCTATATGAATTGTTGTAGCTCTTTTGTTCATATTGTTCTATTTGCTGTTTTTGATAACTCGCCTTTAATAACTTCTGCGCGGTTTCCACAGATTGAAATGGGTAAAATAAGTGTGAGAAGGAAGCTGTCAAGTAGTCCACGTCCTCGTTTAACTAGATATAGTTAGAATAATTAGAAAAAATAAACTTATGTTACTGTCCTTGACAGTATTTTGTCCAGTTGATACTCTACTATAAATATAATCGCGAATAAGAAGGGGGAAAATTTTGTCATGTGGGAAAGTAAATTTGCTAAAGAAGGTTTAACATTTGATGATGTTCTTTTAGTACCAGCTAAATCCGAGGTTCTGCCGCGGGATGTTGATTTGAAAGTGAATCTAACGGAAACACTTCAGCTGAATATTCCAATCATCAGTGCTGGGATGGATACGGTGACCGAAGCGGAAATGGCCATTGCCATGGCACGACAAGGCGGATTGGGAATTATCCATAAAAACATGTCCATTGAGCAGCAAGCAGAACAAGTGGACAAGGTAAAGCGCTCGGAAAGAGGAGTAATCACGGATCCGTTCTTCTTAACACCTGAACATCAAGTATTTGATGCAGAACACCTTATGGGGAAATACAGAATATCTGGTGTACCGATTGTGAACAACAACGAAGAGCAAAAGTTAGTTGGGATTCTGACTAATCGTGATCTTCGTTTCATCCAAGACTTCTCTATTCCCATTTCCGATGTCATGACAAAAGAAAATCTTGTGACTGGTTCGGTTGGTACCACATTGCAAGAAGCAGAAAGCATTCTACAAAAGTACAAAATTGAAAAACTCCCTCTTGTAGATGAAGCTGGCATCTTAAAAGGTCTTATCACCATTAAGGATATAGAAAAAGTTATTGAGTTCCCACATTCTGCGAAGGATAGCCAGGGACGCTTACTGGTTGGTGCAGCTGTTGGAGTGACAGGAGATACGATGCTCCGAGTGGAGAAATTGGTTCAAAAGAGTGTGGATGCCATTGTAGTGGATACAGCACATGGCCATTCTCAAGGAGTACTTGATACAGTAAGAAAAATTAGGGATAAGTACCCTGATTTGAATATTATTGCTGGAAACGTGGCAACGGCAGAAGCCACACGTGATTTAGTTGAGGCTGGCGCTAATGTCATAAAGGTAGGAATCGGGCCGGGCTCCATCTGTACCACCCGTGTAGTGGCTGGTGTTGGTGTTCCTCAGATAACAGCGGTATATGATTGTGCAACAGAGGCTAGAAAATTGGGCGTATCCATTATTGCGGACGGTGGAATTAAGTATTCCGGTGATATCGTGAAGGCACTAGCCGCAGGCGGGCACGCTGTAATGCTTGGAAGTATGCTTGGCGGAACATCTGAAAGCCCTGGAGATACAGAGATCTTCCAAGGTCGTCGCTTTAAAGTTTACCGCGGCATGGGGTCTGTTGGAGCGATGGAAAAAGGAAGCAAGGACCGTTACTTCCAAGAAGATAATAAAAAGTTTGTACCAGAAGGCATTGAAGGTCGTATTCCTTATAAAGGGCCTGTTGCGGATACTATTTACCAAATGGTGGGCGGTCTGCGGTCCGGCATGGGGTATTGCGGGACAAAAGACTTACAGGAATTAAGAGAGCATGCACAATTCGTGAAGATGACAGGTGCAGGATTACGTGAAAGCCATCCACATGATGTGCAAATCACGAAAGAATCTCCCAATTATTCCGTATAATAACAATGCATAGGCGTTAAGACTTATATATGGACAGGGGAAGAAGTAGTCTTTCTCTGTCTATTTTTTTTGGACATAGTGTGATAAAATAACGACTATGTGAAAAATTATGTGGAGGGTACTTAATTGTGACAAAGAAAAACTTTCAACGAGTTATTGCTAGTTTACTAACCATTGCGATGCTAACAACCATTTTCTCGATACAAGATGTAAAAGCGGAGGGGAATAACCCCCACTTGGATATAAATGCAGAAGCTGCATTACTTCTTGAACAAAGCACAGGAAAGATTATTTATCAAAAGAACATTGATTCCATCCTTGGAATTGCAAGTATGACTAAAATGATGAGTGAGTACTTAATTTTAGAAGCGATCAGTGAAGGAAAGCTTTCATTGGACGATCAATACAATGTGAATGAATATGTTTGGACGATCTCCCATGATCGCAGCCTTTCCAATGTCCCACTTCGAAGAGATGGGACGTACAATGCGCAGGAGCTTTACGAAGCGATGGCTATTTATTCTGCTAACGGAGCAACGATTGCTCTTGCAGAAATGGTTGCCGGTACGGAAGCTGAATTTGTGAAGATGATGAATGAGAAGGCCGAGGAATTAGGTCTGGAAGATTATAAGTTTGTGAACTCCACTGGTTTGAATAACGCAGACCTTTACGGGATGCATCCAGAGGGAACGAATGCAGATGAAGAAAATGTCATGTCTGCTCGTGCAACAGCTAAGCTTGCTTATCACTTATTAAATGACTTCCCAGAGATCTTGGAAACGGCAAGTATCCCTAAGAAGAAGTTCAGAGAAGGTACTGAAGATGAAATTGATATGTCCAACTGGAACTGGATGCTACCGGGACTTGTTTCCGAGTATGAAGGCGTAGATGGATTAAAGACTGGTTTCACTGATTTTGCTGGTTACAATTTTACAGGGACCATCGAAAAGGATGGCATGAGATTTATTTCCGTGGTAATGGATGCTAAGAATGCCAATGGGCAACCTCAAGATACTGCGCGTTTTGCAGAAACTAGAAAACTATTTGATTACGGTTTTGCCAACTATTCTGTAAAAGAAATCTATCCTGCTAACTACCAAATTGATGAAAACTCCAATTTGAAAGTGGTAAAGGGAAAAGAAAAGCAAGTAGAAGTAGAAACAAGTGATGCTTTAAAAGTACTGGTGAAACGTGGAGAAGAAGAAAGCTTTGAACCACTTTATGTATATGATGAAAAAGTGGTTTCAGAAGATGCGATAACTGCTCCTTTTGAAGAAGGCACAAAAGTAGGTCATATGACCGTTGAATACACTGGTGAAGAAGAAGACCTAGGTTACTTGTTTAACCAACAAGGTGCAAAAGTAGATCTAGTAACCAAAGAAGGCGTTGAGAAAGCGAACTGGTTCGTGCTTTCCATGCGTGCCATCGGCGGATTCTTTGCAGATTTATGGTCCACAGTGGTGGGAGCGGTAAAAGGGTTATTTTAATAGTAAAGACGGTTTGAGAAGTGCTTGGAAGTTCCCTCGACAAAGGGAACTTCCGGGCATTTTG
This sequence comes from Sutcliffiella horikoshii, assembly GCF_021991925.1. Classification (GTDB taxonomy): domain Bacteria; phylum Bacillota; class Bacilli; order Bacillales; family Bacillaceae_I; genus Sutcliffiella_A; species Sutcliffiella_A horikoshii_F. The sequence continues at coordinate 5,169 of NZ_RXZI01000017.1, forward strand.
TCTATTTAAAGTTGGTGTATTCTGCTTTAGGAAGGAAATACTATGCATGATGTAGAGGAGAAAGCTTGAAAAACCGAATCTTTCTAAATAGTGGCAAGCAGAACTTTCGATTTTTTATTAGGATTTTTCTAAAATTTAAGGTAAAATAAAGAACGTGTTAGTAAATTATATGGACTTGTTCCATTTTATGAAAAAATCATTTTATACATATAGGGGGACTTATCGATGACACATCAAACAGGTACAGATCGTGTAAAACGTGGAATGGCGGAAATGCAAAAAGGCGGCGTCATCATGGACGTTGTCAACGCTGAGCAGGCAAGAATTGCAGAAGAAGCTGGTGCAGTTGCTGTAATGGCATTGGAGCGCGTTCCTGCTGATATCCGTGCAGCTGGTGGGGTTGCCCGCATGGCAGATCCAACAATCGTGGAAGAGGTTATGAAGGCTGTATCCATTCCGGTAATGGCAAAGGCTCGTATCGGCCATATCGTGGAAGCTCGCGTATTGGAAGCAATGGGTGTGGATTACATCGATGAGAGTGAAGTATTGACTCCGGCTGATGAAGAATACCACTTGGACAAGCGCCAATACAAAGTACCATTCGTATGTGGTTGTCGTGATCTTGGAGAAGCTGCACGCCGTATCGGTGAAGGTGCTTCCATGCTTCGTACGAAAGGTGAGCCTGGAACAGGGAACATCGTGGAAGCGGTTCGTCACATCCGTAAAGTGAACGCGCAGGTTCGCAAGGTGGTAGGAATGAACGAAGACGAATTGATGACAGAAGCTAAGCTTTTAGGAGCACCTTTTGAACTGCTTCTTGAAATCAAGCGTACAGGCAAGCTTCCAGTAGTAAACTTCGCAGCAGGTGGAATTGCGACTCCAGCTGATGCTGCGTTAATGATGCAATTAGGTTCTGATGGAGTATTTGTTGGCTCTGGTATCTTCAAATCAGAAAACCCAGCGAAATTTGCTCGTGCGATCGTAGAAGCGACTACTCATTATGAAGATTATGAATTGATCGCAAGCCTTTCCAAAGGATTGGGAACAGCAATGAAAGGTATCGAAATTTCTACACTATTACCTGAAAATCGCATGCAAGAGCGTGGCTGGTAAGTAAAGGAGTTTTAACGTATGGTGAAGGTTGGAGTCTTGGGACTTCAAGGTGCGGTTCGGGAACATGTGAGGTCCATCGAAGCATCTGGAGCAGAAGCAGTAGTGGTTAAAAGAGCGGAACAGCTTAATGAAGTAGACGGGCTGATTATTCCGGGCGGCGAAAGCACGACCATGCGCCGACTGATTGATAAGTATTCTTTCATGGAGCCACTCCGAGAGTTCGGCGCCAGTGAAAAACCTGTGTTTGGTACTTGTGCCGGGCTTATCCTGATTGCAAATGAAATTGTCGGCTACGAAGAGCCACACTTGGCATTCATGGATGCGAAGGTAGAGCGTAATTCGTTTGGCCGTCAGGTGGACAGCTTTGAAGCGGAACTTTCCATTGCAGGCATTGCAGAGGATTTTGTCGGAGTATTTATCCGCGCCCCGCATATTGTCGAAGTGGGGGAAGACGTGGAAGTACTGTGCAAGCATAATGGCCGTATTGTTGCTGCTCGTCAAGGCCAGTTCCTAGGTTGTTCGTTCCATCCAGAATTAACGGATGACCACCGCATTACACAGTATTTCGTTAATATGGTCAAAGAGTCCAAATAAATTTAGGTATAAAACTATTGCAAGTATGAGAAACTTGTAGTAGATTATCTAATAAGAAAATATTGTTAAAGCGTTGATAGGAAAAAGTAACAGGTTGCACATACTCTAAGAGAGTCGGTGGCTGGTGAGAACCGATGTATGACACTTGTGAATCCATCCTTGAGCACTTGGCCGAATTGCCATGAACGGCATAGTAAGTCAAATCGGTAAGATTATTACCGTTATCGAATGAAGTGGGAGAAGGCGTTTTGTCTTTTTCAACAAGGGTGGCAACACGGGAATATAACTCTCGTCCCTATTAGGGGACGGGGGTTTTTTGTGTTCTTAGGATTTCTGCGGAACATCCTGATGATTTCCGTTCCAGGTATTCGCTTTCCGCGGGGCGTGTGCTTGAGCCTCCTCACTCCGTTGCGGGGTCTCAACCTACCGCTACCTCCCGCCGGAGTCTCATACCTTGCACTACAATCATCAGGGGGATTATGGTTCTAGTTGTATAAACACTTAATTGTAAAGATTTAAAGCAGTACACTAGCTGTTGATTGGAACATAGGGCGTAGACTCCTACGGGAGATAGCGGTTAGCGGAGACCCCGCAGGCAAAGCCGAGGAGGCTCCGCAAGCGCCCCGTGGAAAGTGAAGCCCGGTGCAGAAATCAACAGCGGCGTTTAAAAGATACGATAAATAAAGGAGGAAGAAAGCATGTTGGATTTAAAGTTATTACGTGCGAATTTTGAAGAGATAAAGGGGAAGCTTCAGCATAGAGGGGAAGATCTTTCTGATTTGGATCGCTTTGAAGAGCTGGATGCCAAAAGAAGGGACCTTCTTGTTCAAACAGAGCAATTGAAAAGCAAACGTAACGAGGTTTCTCAACAAATTGCTACCATGAAACGCGAAAAGCAAGATGCTGATCATCTAATCAAGGAAATGCGTGAAGTGGGAGATAAGGTAAAGGAATTGGATGAGGAGCTAAGAGATGTAGAGGAAGCGCTTGAACTGCTACTTTTATCTATCCCGAACATCCCTCACGAGAGTGTTCCTGTAGGGGAAACGGAGGATGACAATGTAGAGGTCCGTAAATGGGGAGAAGTACCAAATTTCGGGTTTAAGGCGAAAGCGCATTGGGATATCGCAGATCAGCTTGGCATCTTGGATTTTGAACGTGCAGGTAAAGTAACAGGAAGTCGTTTTGTTTTTTACCGCGGTCTGGGTGCAAGACTTGAAAGGGCCTTGTTCAACTTTATGTTAGATTTGCATGTAGATGAGCATGGTTATACAGAAGTGTTACCACCATACATGGTAAACCGTGCAAGCATGACCGGAACAGGACAGTTGCCTAAATTTGAGGAAGATGCCTTCTTGATTGAAAAAGAAGATTACTTCCTGGTTCCCACAGCAGAAGTACCGATCACAAATATGCACCGTGACGAGATCTTAAGTGGCGATCAATTGCCGATCAATTATGCGGCATTCAGTGCTTGCTTCCGTTCTGAGGCTGGATCTGCAGGGCGCGATACTCGCGGTTTGATTCGCCAGCATCAGTTTAATAAAGTGGAGCTTGTGAAGTTTGTGAAGCCGGAAGAGTCTTATGATGAATTGGAGAAATTGACGGGTAATGCGGAAAAAGTGTTGCAACTACTTGGACTACCATACCGAGTGTTGAGCATGTGTACAGCAGACTTAGGTTTTACAGCAGCGAAGAAATATGACATCGAAGTATGGATCCCGAGTCAAGAAACATACCGTGAGATTTCTTCTTGCAGTAATTTCGAAAGCTTCCAAGCGCGCCGTGCAGGCATCCGTTTCCGACGTGATGCAAAAGGAAAGCCGGAGCATGTGCATACGTTGAACGGATCTGGACTCGCCGTTGGACGTACGGTGGCGGCAATCATGGAAAATTACCAACAAGAAGACGGTTCTGTAGTGATTCCTGAAGTATTGCGTCCTTATATGGGTGGAAAAGAAATTTTGACTAAATAGTGAACAATGGGAGGATAGGGTGAAAAAACCCTATCCTCGTGTTGTATCGTGTTGACATCCTTTTTGAAAATATGATATATTACTTTTTGTCGATACGGAGGAATACCCAAGTCCGGCTGAAGGGATCGGTCTTGAAAACCGACAGGGGTGTCAAAGCCCGCGGGGGTTCGAATCCCTCTTCCTCCGCCATTGATTTTTAAAAAGGTTTTCCTATAGCGCATAAATATGGAGATGTTCGTTACATTATGGAGAAGTAACGACTTTTTTATTGTCAGGATGAAGCGACGTCATCTTACGACAATGAATAAGCCGCCCAATTGGGCGGCTTATTTTTTTCTGGGGAATTTAAAGCAGTTGATTTTCGTTGAGGGTGCTTCGCCTTCTTGCGGGCGGTCCGAGAGCCTCTGCACAATGCTTAAGATCTTCCATGTCCTTTCCTACCTCTGAAGTCTACCCACCTTCCTTTCAACAATTTCAGACAAAAAGACCAGGCATCTAAGCCTGGTCTTTTAATGATATCGTTATCTCATCCATACTATTTTTTCAGCAATTGTGATTGCTTCATGTGATGGGAGATTTTTTCGATGATCGGTTCGATGGAATCGGAATTACTCAGCACATCGTATTCATTGATGTTTAGGCGCAGGACAGGGCATGCGTGAAAGTTATTGATCCATCTTTCGTAGCGCTCGTGCATTTCCTCCCAGTAGGAAATGGGTGTTTGCTGTTCCATCGGGCGTCCGCGTTCTTGGATGCGTCCTAGGATATCGTCCAAACTTCCTTCCAGATAGATCAAAAGGTCTGGGTGCGGGAAGTAAGGTGTCATCACCATTGCTTCAAACAAGCTGGTGTAGGTGTCATAGTCGACTTGTGTCATTGTCCCTTTTTCATAATGCATATTGGCGAAGATGCCTGTGTCTTCGTAAATGGATCGGTCTTGGATGAAGCCTCCACCATATTCGAAGATTTTCTTCTGGTCCTTGAAACGTTCAGCAAGGAAGTAGATTTGTAAATGGAAGCTCCATCTTTCGAAATCAGCATAAAATTTATCTAAGTATGGATTGGTGTCTACTTTTTCAAAGGATGTGCGAAAACCAAGGGCATTTGCCAAAGCGTTCGTCATGGTGGATTTTCCGACTCCCACTGTTCCGGCAATGGTGATCACCGCATTGGAGGGGATGCCGTATTTTTGACGTAAATTCATTACACGTTAACTCCTTTTTGCAAGGTATCCTTCAGTTGGTGGAAGATACGTTGTAGGTCTTCTTCTCGTTGTACAAAATCAACATCGTCTCCGTTGAAGCGCAGGATAGGCAAAGAGGGATATTGTTTTTCGAGGCGGTCCATCTCTTCATCATAATCAAGACTAAGTTGTTGCAGATAGAGTGGATCAATTTTCTTTTCTATATCGCGACCGCGCATTTCAATTCTATTCAATAGAGTATCCAGACTAGCGTTCAAATAAATGATGACATTTGGCTTAGGCATATCATTTGTCAGAATGTCGTAAATTTGCAAGTACTTATCATACTGCTTGTCCTTTAATGTGCGTTTAGCGAAAATGAGATTCTTCAGGATATGGTAATCCGCCACAACGGGTGTATGCTTCTTCAGTTGGTGCTGCTCGATATCTTCAAGCTGTTTAAATCTATTACAAAGGAAAAACATTTCCGTTTGAAAGCTCCACTCGTCAATGTTCTCGTAGAACTTTCCGAGGAAAGGATTTTCGTCTACTATTTCTTTTAATAAATGATATTGGAACTCCTCTGCGATTTTTTTCGCAAGCGAGGTTTTTCCAACCCCGATAGGTCCTTCTACTGTTATAAATGGTGTTGCGTGCACCAGGATGCCCCCCCCTTTACAAGCGTAAGCAAAATCTATATTTTGACAGACAATTATCATTTTATCATAGATGTGGGGGATATGGAGGAAGAATTTTTGAGAAGATTTTCCTCTCATAAAAAGAACGTTTTGTTAGTGTTGCCTGTTGATAATGAGCAGGTTTCCAGCTGTTGATTGGAGCTAAAGGAGAAGACTCCTGCGGGAGAGCAGCGACATTCTCGAGAGACCCCTGAAGCGTTGTGAGGAGGCTCAAGGTCGCCACGCGGATCGTTTGCGGAGATCAACAGCCGTGTTTAACGGTGTCCAAAAGAAAAAAGACTGAGGTTACTCAGCCTTCAATAAGAATAATAGAAGCGTTCTGTTGGATTTTTTACCACATTGAAATTATCGGTGATGAGCAGCCAGTTCTGTGGAAACGGGAGGCCCAACTTCCAGTAGCTGATTCCCCGGAGATTCAGTTCTTTGATCAGGTCGAATTTTGCCTGAATCGACCTGGCGTCCTCAAACCAGACCTCATGTTCATTTCCATCTTTGAAATAGTTGAAGTGCGGCGCCTGGGCCTCTTCATCGTATTCAATTGCGACATTATTTTCTGCTGCAAGTTCTATGGCGGCTTGCGGACTGATCGCTTTGGCAAATTCTCCACCAGGTGTGAACGGGAGGGTCCAGTCATATCCGTAAAGGTTCTGTCCCATCATGATCTTCTCGCTCGGCATTTCGGTGATGGCATATTCCAATACTTCTCGGACCGGTCCGATTGGCGAAACGGCCATTGGTGGTCCTCCGCTATAGCCCCACTCATATGTCATGATGACAACAAAATCAACGATTTCCCCATGTGCCTTATAATCATGAGCCTCATACCATTTCCCCGGTTGATCTGCCCTCGTTTTCGGGGCAAGGGCGGTGGAAATGAGCCACCCTTCCTGTTTAAAGCGATCCCTGGCTTTGCGAAGGAAGGTATTATAGGCTTCCTTATCAGCAGGGCGCAAAAATTCGAAGTCGAAATGGATATCTTTGAAGTTGTATTTTTTTGCGGTGGCGACAATATTGTCTAGAAACTTATTTTGCACATTCATATCTGTCAAAATAATCCTTCCGAGTTCGTCACTGAATGCATCGTCTTCGAGATTGGTGAGTACCATCATCAGGATTACATTATCTTGGGCTGCGATCTGTGGAAGATTGTTGAGTGGAGGTTCCTTCAAGGATCCATCCCGAAGGACCTGAAAGCTAAAAGGTGCAAGGTACGTCAAATATGGGGCTGCGTTCCTTGAACTCTGTTGTAATTCTTCTGATACTGTGTCCCCGCGTGGCTCGACATACGCAATAATTTCCGCTTCCCTTTTCGGTTGGGGAGGGATATATAGCCTTAAACCCACACGTAACGGCGTGGCGGGGTTTAATTGGTTTACCTCTATTAATACTTCTGGGGTCGTGTTAAATCTTCTTGCGATGGAAAAGAGAGTATCTCCCGGTTGAACAAAATAAAAGCGGCCCACGATAGGGATGACCAACGCCTGGCCTACCACCAATCGATCAGGGTTTGGAAGGTCATTCGCTTCAATGATGTCACTAGGTGTGGTGGCATAGGCCTGTGCGATCCCTGTTAACGTTTGTCCTTGCCTTACGACATGAATTTGCATGGTTCGTCCCTCCTATTCATTCTCCTTTATCAATGTATGAAGGAAGTGGAGGGTTCATTCTACAAACTCATGAGTTGGAAAGTAAGTTTTCTGTAGGACGGATATCAGCTTTAAGGACATTTTCCATCATCTTTAAAGCATACTCATTGTCCTGTTCATCTGCAGATGCAATGGCATCACTTGGGATGCATAGTCCCAATTCACGCATATACGCATCGTTTGCCGTAAACAGTACACAAATGTTGCCGGCTATCCCGGTAAGAATGAGGTGTTTGACCTTCAGCTGGGAGAGCAGTGTATGTAAGGCGGTTCCGTAAAAAGCGGAATGCTTCGGCTTGATGAGGAAAAAATCCTGATCTGTCGGCTTTAGGGCTTCGATAATCGGCGAACTGAGAGAGTTGCGGCATTTTGCCATGATCTTATCGTAATCTGCCTGCCATAGGTTATAATGGTCATTGATATAAATGACTGGTCGTTGCTCTTTTATCATCATTTCTTTTAATTTCACGATATTTGGGCAGATCGTCGCTGTTTTCTCTGCTAAGGCATTTCCGTGCTTAAATTGAAAATCATTGATAATATCTATTATAAGTAAAGCCGAATGCTCCATCATGTTTATCACCTCATGATGGTTAGTCTATGGATATGAGGTCGAGAATATAAACAGGGTAGATAAGGAAAGGAATTTATATATGCAGGATGAATATTTCATGAAGCTCGCAATCGATGAGGCAAAAAAGGCCGAAGCATTAAAAGAAGTTCCCATTGGTGCAGTGCTAGTACTGGACGGGCAAGTAGTGGCGAGGGGCTATAACTTAAGGGAAACAACACAGCGATCCATTACGCATGCGGAAATACTCGTAATCGATCAGGCTTGTGAATCCTTGAAAACTTGGCGTTTGGAGGAGGCCACGTTGTATGTGACCTTGGAACCTTGCCCAATGTGTGCCGGAGCCATCATCCAGTCAAGAGTGAAGAAAGTGGTGTACGGTGCAAAAGATCCAAAAGCGGGATGCGCCGGCACCTTGATGAACCTTTTACAGGATGAAAGGTTCAACCACCAGACTGACGTTATAAGCGGCGTGCTAGCAGAGGAATGCGGAGAGCTCTTGTCCACGTTTTTCAAAAGGCTCCGCCAGGAAAAGAAAGATAGGAAACAGCAATCCAATAATGCCACCTAAATATTTACAGGTGCATAGACTTGCATTTTTGACCATTACCCTTTATACTAAATTATGCGTCGAGTTAATGACGCAACCAACTTATGGTTTTAATTTTGTCGTGCTAAGCGGGGAGGTAGCGGTGCCCTGTACTCGCAATCCGCTCTAGCGAGGCTGAATCCCTTCTCGAGGTTAGTAGGCTGTAGGGTCTGCCTCAAGTAAGTGGTGTTGACACCTGGGTCCTGCGCAATGGGAACCCGTGAACCATGTCAGGTCCGGAAGGAAGCAGCATTAAGCGGACTCTCTCATGTGCCGCAGGGTTGCCTGGGTCGAGCTAACTGCTTGAGTAACGCTTATGGTGACTAATCGACGGAAGGTGCACGGCAGTTTAATAAAAGCAATCAAACCCACTCTAGTTTCTAGGGTGGGTTTTTTCATATATAAAAATGTAAAACAGACTAGTGGATTGGAGCGAAAGGCACTCGACTCCGGCGGGAGGTAGCGGTAGGTTGAGACCCCACAGGCGAAGCCGAGGAGGCTCAAGCACCGCCCCGCGGAAAGCGAGTGCCTGCAGCGGAAAGGAACGGTCAAACTATAGAGTGAATTAATAATGATTAGACATGGAACAAACATTTTATTTTACCCAAGCCATACGGTATAATGGAAGAGGATAAAAAAGAAGGAGGGCATATTGGTGGCATATCAAGCTTTATACCGTGTTTTTAGACCGCAACTATTCGAAGACGTTGTGGGACAGGAACATATAACCAAAACCTTACAAAACGCCCTGCTTCAACAAAAGTTTTCTCACGCCTACTTGTTCTCCGGTCCAAGAGGAACAGGAAAAACAAGTGCGGCCAAAATACTTGCAAAAGCGGTGAACTGTGAACATGCACCGGTAGCAGAACCATGCAATGAATGTCCTTCTTGCAAAGGCATTACAGATGGTTCGATTTCCGATGTTATAGAAATTGATGCGGCCTCCAACAATGGAGTGGACGAAATCCGTGATATTCGTGACAAGGTCAAATATGCTCCAAGTTCTGTGAAATATAAAGTTTACATTATAGATGAAGTACATATGCTGTCGATCGGAGCCTTCAACGCTTTATTAAAGACACTAGAAGAACCTCCGAAACATGTCATCTTTATTTTGGCGACAACAGAGCCCCATAAAATTCCTTTGACGATCATCTCGCGTTGTCAGCGTTTTGATTTTAAAAGAATCACAGGGGAGTCGATTGTCGGAAGGCTATCTACTGTCTTACAGGCCCAAGCAATAGAGGCAGAACCACAAGCCCTTGCTGTAATAGCTCGAGCGGCAGAGGGTGGGATGCGTGATGCCCTCAGTCTGATGGACCAGGCAATCTCTTTCAGTGACGGGACATTGACCGTCCATGATGCACTGGCCATCACAGGCTCTGTTTCCCAAACCTTCATGACAGATATCGTACATGGCTTGTATCATAAAAATGTCGCAGAGGCGTTGGACTCCTTACATCAGGTATTCCAATTAGGGAAGGATCCCGCCAGGTTCCTAGAAGATCTTATTTTTTATTACCGCGACATGCTTCTATATAAAACGGCACCAAACCTTGAACAGATATTGGACAGAGTACAGGTGGATGAAGCGTTTCAGCGATTTGCCGAGGAAATCCCTACAGAAACAATCTATGAGACGATTGATATCCTGAATAAGAGCCAGCAGGAGATGAAGTGGACAAATCATCCCCGTATTTACCTCGAAGTGGCGATCGTCAAGCTTTGCCAGCTTGAGGTCTCCACACAGGAAGCAGCCAATCAAGATCAGGTGAATCTGCTGCAAAAGAAAATCACCATGCTGGAAAACAAAGTGAAAGAGCTTGCCGCTGGGAATGTAGGCGGAGCGGCACAACCTACGGCTCCAAGCAAGTCCCCTGCTAGAAGTGGTGGAGGGTCAAGAAACGGCTTTAAGCCTGCAACCGGCCGGATTCAGGAAGTGCTGAAGCAGGCAACAAGAGGAGATTTGGACAGTATCAAAGGCAGTTGGGCACAATTACTGGAAGCATTGCGCAAGCAGAACAAAGTATCTCATGCGGCTTTGTTGACCGACAGTGAACCTGTAGCTGCAGCAAGCAGTGCTTTTGTGTTAAAGTTTAAATATGAAATACATTGCAAAATGGCATCCGATGAACCGGTCAAGCAGAACCTGGAGCAAATCATCCTTGAGCTTACCGGCAAGTCTTATGATATGCTGGCCGTTCCGGAAGAAGAATGGCTGAAAATAAGAGAAGGATTCATTCGCGGACAAAAAAGTGAAGAAGAGGGTGACGAGGCAAAAGACGACCCCTTCATTGAAGAAGCGAAAAAACTCGTCGGTCCAGATCTTGTAGAAATCAAAGAATAATAAACCATTATGACAATATTAGGAGGAATTTATTATGATGCGTGGCGGCGGAATGGGTAACATGCAAAAAATGATGAAACAGATGCAAAAAATGCAAAAAGATATGGCAAAAGCTCAAGAGGAGCTGGCAGAAAAGACAATGGAAGGTACTGCTGGTGGCGGTATGGTAACAGTTGTTGTAAATGGTCAGAAGGAGATCATCGAAGTGAATATCAAAGAAGAAGTGGTGGACCCTGAAGATATCGAAATGCTACAAGACTTGGTTCTAGCAGCAACAAACGATGCCCTTAAGAAAATGGAAGAGTTAACTAATGACACCATGGGTCAATTCACTAAAGGGTTAAACATGCCAGGACTTTTCTAGGAGGACCTTTATGCACTATCCTGAGCCTATATCAAAGCTGATCGACAGCTTTATGAAATTGCCAGGTATCGGCCCGAAAACGGCCGCTCGTCTGGCTTTTTTCGTACTTAATATGAAAGAAGACACTGTACTTGATTTTGCAAAAGCCTTGGTTAATGCAAAACGGAATCTCTCATACTGTTCTGTGTGCGGACATATCACAGACAAGGACCCGTGCTATATCTGCGAGGATAATAGGCGGGACAGAACCATCATATGTGTGGTGCAGGAAACCAAGGATGTCATCGCAATGGAGAAAATGAGGGACTATAACGGTCTTTATCATGTCCTGCATGGCGCAATCTCGCCAATGGATGGCATCGGTCCTGAAGATATCAAGATCCCGGAACTTATCAAACGATTGCAGGATGATGAGGTGCAGGAATTGATCCTTGCAACCAACCCCAACATAGAAGGCGAAGCTACTGCCATGTATATCTCCAGACTTTTAAAGCCATCTGGGATAAAAATGACCCGTATTGCTCATGGACTTCCTGTTGGCGGAGATCTAGAATATGCAGATGAAGTAACATTATCCAAAGCCCTTGAGGGAAGACGGGAGATCTAAGTTTTTTGTCTCTTATTGAAAGCTTGGTTAAGCCCGGTGCCGGTGGGGGAATCAACAGCGGTGTCTAGTTTTAAGTAAGCCAAGGGTACAAGCAATGACTTAATTGGTAAAGGGGTTAACACAACCTATGTTCTTTCGTAAAAAAGACCGCTTAAAAAAACAGTTCGACGACAAACTAATGGATGCCACAGAAGAGTGTAAAAACCGTTGGGCAAAACACAAGAGTCTGGTGGATAAAAGTCTGGACCCCTCAGAAGAGGTAATTTGCCAACTAAAATTGGCTGAAGCAAAATATCTCTTTCTATTAAGGGAAGTCCGTACACGTATGGTGAAGAAGTAGCTGAAGGTAACCTCTCAGCTGCTTTTTTTATTGGAGCGAGCGACCACAGCAAAAGAGTGGACAGGATTTATTGCGAATGAAAACCACCTTTCGGCCTTTCACAAAAAAAGGTATTGAATAAAGTTCATTATTCACCTAGCAAGTTCTTAACTATAAGGCTTTCACATATAGATTTAGTACAAGCTGGCAAGAGGGGGAAACATATGGAACCGTTAATGGTAATAGGACTGATAGGCGGATTGATCTTACTTGTTCTGTTAGTGGGAACACCGATCAAGCCATTGCGCTTTGCTGGACAGGCGCTTATAAAAGTAATGATTGGGGCCCTTTTTTTATTCTTCTTAAACGCCTTTGGAAACTCCATGGGGATACATGTACCAATCAATCCTGCCACTGCTGCCGTTTCTGGATTATTAGGAATACCGGGTGTCATCTCACTGGTAATCATTCAAATGTATATATTATGAGGTGGTATTCAAGCACCAAACAGCCTTCCTAAAAATAAAGGAGGCTTTTTTTATTTTTATCATTGACTTCTTCTTTATATAAATGGTATATTATATTTCGTTGTCACAAACGACCGATTATACGAATCAAAACAACTTAAAAAAGTTGTTGACTTGTTTCTGGAGTATGTGATAAGATAATAAAGTCGCTTCGAGAGAACGACAAAAAAGAGTTCTTTGAAAACTAAACAAAACAACAGCGTCATAACGTCGGTTCTACGGAATCGGCAAAATGATTTTAAGTAACACAAGCTAGCAAATTTTGAGCAAAAGCTCAGACTCTTTATTGGAGAGTTTGATCCTGGCTCAGGACGAAC
>NZ_RXZI01000018.1 GCF_021991925.1 Sutcliffiella horikoshii
CTCCCGCAGGAGTCTGCGCGCCTTCCACTGCGATCAACGAGGTTGCATGTCATTCGATAAGCTTATTTCTATAAAGAAAAGCCCGCAAATCATAGTTTGCGGGATCTAAATGATTTTTAAATTCGCGCTTACATGTTGATCTCCGTTCCAGGCGCTTCGCTTTCCGCGGGGCGACCTTGAGCCTCCTCACTTCGTTGCGGGGTCTCAAGATTGTCGCTACTCTCCCGCAGGAGTCTGCGCGCCTTCCACTGCGATCAACGAGGTTGCAAGTCATTCGATAAGCTTATTTCTATAAAGAAAAGCCCGCAAATCATAGTTTGCGGGCTGGGTCAGTTCAAGAAATCATTCTGTGGATACTGCTGGGTCAGCCTGTTCTTTGACAGGGTTGACTTGCAGGAAGAAGTTTGCCGGGTTATCAAGCATTTGCTTGATTTCTGCGGCTTCTTCTAATTGGTGCTGATCTAACAGTGATTGATGGTAGATGGAAAGCAATTCCTCCACATCCTTCAAACCAGCTGCATTTAAAGGTTCGATGTTCACTTTTGCACCTTTTGCGATACGACGTTGAAGTGCTTCTTTCGTCAAGCCCATTTCCGGCTGATGACGAAGGTAGACTGCGCCACCTGTCATACCTGCGCAGATCCATGGACCAGGGTCACCAAGGACAAGGCCGCGGCCATTTGTCATGTACTCAAACGCAAAGCCTTTAATGTTGGCGTTTACTCCAAGGTTACCATGTTCAACAGCTGGGATCGGAGTGGTAACTTTCCCACCGATGATCATGTCCGCTCCGGATAGACGGATACCTGCACGTGCGTCGGCATTACCTTGAACAACAAGCGCGCCTTTTTGTGCGCCATAGCCAAACCCTTTTCCGACAGAGCCGTTATAGAATTTGCCGTCTTTTCCTTTATATTTAAAGACAAAGATGCTTCCTCCGAATGCGGTTTTTCCGATACCGTCCTGTGCACCACCCTCAACCTTGATATTAATACCGGTGGAGTTGTAAGCACCAAGTCCGTTACCAGGGATGGAGCCTTTGTTGTAGCGTAGTTCTACTTCAGGAAGCTCCAGGTAAGAGCCATCCAAACGTCCTCGTACACGGTGACAGGATACACGGCTGCCAAGGACACGTTGTTCTGCTGTTACCGCATCAAATTGACGGGATTCATGCAGGTCGCTTTCTTGGTAATCCAGATATTCTGCACCAGCTGCCACAAGAAGCTTTTCTTTTTCCATGCTTGCCGCCACTTCTTTTTGTGCAAGTTGTGGCACGTCTAACGTATGAAGCAAGTTGGAAAGGTCTAGTGATTCCAAGCCGCGCGTCTGCTCAAGAAGATCCGAGCGACCGACGATTTCCTGCAGGTTTTCAAACCCTAAGGAAGCGGTCAGTGCTTTCAGTTCGTCACCAAAAGCAGTGAACAGATTCATCAAGCCTTGTACGGCAAGATCTGATTGTCTAGGGACAAAGCGACGCAATCCGTGATCTTTTGCTTGTGCTTCGGATTCGATCTGTGTTGCAATTCCAACGTGACATGTATCCAAGTGACAACCGCGGCATGTTGTACAACCGATGGCGATCATGGAAAGGGTTCCGAATCCTATACGGTTTGCCCCTAAAAGCATGACCTTCATGCAGTCCAGCGCACTCTTGATTCCGCCGTCCGCCCAGATTTCCACTTTGTTACGAAGGCCGGATTCAATCAACGCGTTGTGCGCAGCTTTAACCCCAATCTCCACTGGTAAACCTACATATTGAAGGGCATGGATTCTCGCTGCCCCTGTACCGCCGTCAAAACCACTGATGGTAATGATGTCCGCACCAGCTTTGGCGATTCCGACTGCAATTGTTCCGATATTTGGAACAACCGGTACTTTCACGGCAACCTTAGCCTGGTCGTTGGCAGTTTTCAGCTCGGCAATCATTTGCGCCAAGTCTTCAATAGAGTAAATGTCATGATTGTTAGATGGAGAGATTAGATCCGATCCAATTGTTGCATTACGTGCTTCAGCGATCTTAGCTGTAACTTTAGATCCCGGTAGATGTCCGCCTTCACCAGGCTTTGCTCCTTGCCCAATCTTGATTTCCAAAAGGTTGGAGGAGTTAAGAAGCTCGGCATTTACTCCAAAGCGTCCGGATGCCACTTGCTGCCCGCGCGTTTTTGGATATTTTCCAAGCATATCTTTGATCTCGCCGCCCTCACCGTTCAGGCTGACCATGTTCAGTTTATCTGCCGCTTCGGCATATGCTCTAAATGCAATCTCATTCTGAGAACCAAAGGACATGGATGCAATGACGAATGGCAAATCATGTGCGCCAACGCCGATATTCACTTTTTCCTTCGCAGGTTGCTTGCCGGCAACCTTTAAGTCAGTTAAATGACGGATGGTGATAGGGTTTTTCGTCTCTTGCTCATCCAGCTTTTCACGATAGTCATCGTATGTTCCGTTCTTGGCCACGTCCCCGATTGCTTTCCAGATACGAGGGAAGAGGTGAAAAGACTTGCCTGGACGTGCTTTCTCATCTTCAAAGTCCACTGCGCGTTCTGCAGCATCTTCTTTAAGTTTTGTGAAATTAAAGCCCAGTTTATCAGAGCCAAGGAAGTTGACGATTCCAAGTGCATCCTCTACCTCATTATGAAGGCCGATTGCCGAGAACAAGCGACCGTAACCTCGTAATTCATGGATTCCAATCGTGGAAATAACTTTCTCCATTCCTTTCGTCAGTGCTCCAAAGAGGTTCACAACAGGTTTAGTCGTTTCATCACTTACTGTACCGAATAGTAGGTATGGACTGATGGCATTTGCACCAAGTCCTATTGCCACCATCACATCATGAAGGGAGCGGATGGCACCGGAACGAAGCAATAGTGCACATTTACGGCGATATTGGTGTTGGACCAACTCTTCATTAATGGCTGCCGTCACAAGATGCGGATCCAACCAAAGCTGGCCATCCTTGTGTGCTTGGGCATCATCAATGATCAATAAGGTTTTGCCGTCTTTTACGGCTTCCACCGCTTCGGCTTTTAAACGGTCCACAGCTGCTGTGATATCTTCATCTGAACCACAGGTAGCATTTACGTAATAGGTCAGGCCTTGTGTTTGGAACTGGTTTACTACTTGGTCGTAAGAAGGCTGCCCTAGTTCTGCGGCGCAATCCATGCCAACCTGTCCTTCTACTAATAATGGAGAAAGAAGTTCCATTGTGTAGCCATTTGGTACTTCGTCTTCTTTTTGCAGGGCAGGGCGGGCACCAAGAACCGTTCTTGTGGAAAAGTGTTCTGTCTCACGGTCACGGTCGATTGCCGGATTCGTTACAACCGCTACGCTTTCTTTTATAAAGTCAGCGATATTGTTGCGGCCTGGATTCATGGCAGCAAGCGGAACGTCATGACCAAGGGAACGGATTGGTTCTGCCCCTTTTTCCGCCATCTGTTCGATCAACTGAATATGCTCACGGTCCCAACCGAAAGCTGCATAATGTCCATTATGCACTTTTGCAAGTGGAGCGGTGGATACGTAGTTATCAAATTTCGGTGCATGCAGGCGTTCAGCGAATCCTTCTATAGCAAACTTCGCGTTCATACGCTGATAGACTTCTTCTTGATACGCATGATAGTCATACACTTTAATTGTATCGCCATCCCATTTCATCCCAACTTTTTCACCAGGGGAGAACGGCTTCGGCTCAGCTGTGTATTCCGTTGTCGGAATGATGCCTGGTTCTGATGAAAAATAATACGAAGTTTCTGTTTGCAACATCCAAACCGGACGCAAGCCAAGGGCATCTAGACTGAATACTGCTTCGTCTTTGTTACGGGAAATGATGCCTGCAGGTCCTTGGGCAAAATGACCCCAAGTTTCACGTACATATGTGTATAGGTCCTGTAAATGAGCAGGGTAGCTCTTGATTTCATTGATAATCGGCGGGAACACGATATCTAGTGCTTCAAAAAGCGAGAAACCGTCGCGAGAGATCAACGTATCTATCGTTCTGTTTAAGTCCTGAGAATCACTTCCGCCATTCGTCAGTGGCACGCCGATCATCGTCGCCTCGTCACGAAGCTTTGCGATCGTATTGATTTCCCCGTTATGGCCTAGGACGCTAAATGGTTGCACACGAAAAAAGTTTGAAAGCGTATTAGTAGAATAACGGTTATGACCAAGTGTCATCGTTGACGCAACAAGTGGATTAGCCAGGTCATGATAGAATTTTGGCAAAATATCGCCTGCACCCATTACTTTATAGACAGCATGGTAGTTCGATAGGGATGCCACATGTACGTCATCATTTTTTTCGATCTCAATGGCAGCATCGAACAGTTGCGCTTGCGTGCAATCTTCTTTTTCTGAAACTAAGGCAATCTGCCAGAACACCGGATCTTGGATGATAGCAATCGGTCCTAATGCTTCAGAAGATGTAACAGTATCAGAAGCAAAAACTAGTTTAAGAGATTCTTTTTCTAAAATGCTCGTAATCTCGCTTTTTACTTGGTCCACATCAACATGGTGATTGATGAAGAAATGACCGACTACAAAATCTTCGCGATCTACAAGAGAAGCGTCCTCGCCGACTTTTTCAAGTTTTTCTTTCCAAAGTGCACGGGGGATGTCGATGTGAATGCCGACACCGTCGCCTTCACCGTTAATGAAACCGGCACGGTGATTCATTTTGACTAAAGCATCTATACAGTCGTCGATATTTTTCTTTGTTGGGATTTTTTTCTTTTCAATAGCGGATACAATACCACATGCATCATGTTCTGCGTTGTGAAAATCTTTAAATGTACTTGGACTCCAATTTTTCATATGGATTGGCTGTTAACTAGGGATATAAGAGGGGACCCTAACTAGCCATTCACCTCCTGTGGTTTGATAGTTAATAAGAAAAACGTGTGCAGTTAAATTGTAGTACCTTAGCGCTCTGCGTGAGGTTTGCCTTACGATTTTCTTATAAATAGGTAAAAAGTGAGGAAAAATAAATAAGGGAATTTTCAGACTTTAAATTATATACTAACATTTCAAACAACAAAAATCAATTTTTTATGCAAAAAAGTGTAGAGGTCATACAAGTGGGGGGATAGAAAAAACGTTTATTTGTAAGCGTTTACAAGGTGGTGGTTAGAAAAAGACAGCGCATTAATGTACACGCTGCCTTGTATATTTATGCATTCGCTAATTCCGTGAATGCGTGCTCAACTGCATCTAGTGTGACTCTTACATCTTCTTCGGTATGTGCGGTTGTCACAAACCACGCTTCGTATTTAGAAGGTGCAAGGTTAATTCCTTGATTTAACATTAGTTTGAAGAATTTTGCAAACTGCTCACCGTCTGTGTTTTCGGCCTGTTCGTAATTGACCACTGTTTCATCCGTGAAGTAGATGGTAAGTGCTCCCTTGAGGCGATTGATGGTGATCGTGATTCCGTACTTCTCCGCTCTTTCAAGTATGCCTTCTTCTAATAGCTCTCCAATACGATCTAGCTGTTCGTAGACTCCTTCTTTTTGAAGGACTTCCAAGCATGCGATTCCGGATAGGATGGATGCCGGGTTACCTGCCATGGTGCCTGCCTGATATGCAGGGCCGAGTGGAGCAACTTTTTCCATGATTTCCGCGCGTCCGCCGTATGCACCAATCGGAAGTCCGCCACCGATGATTTTTCCAAGGGCTGTGAGGTCAGGGGTAATTCCAAGCATGTCCTGCGCACCGCCATACATAAAACGGAAGGCTGTAATAACCTCATCATAGATGACCAGTGCGCCAGCTTCATGGCTGATGTCGTTTACGGCTTGAAGGAAGCCTGGTTTTGGTTCCACGATTCCAAAGTTACCGACGATTGGCTCCACAAGTACACCCGCAATCTGGTCGCCCCATTTTTCCATAGCTTCACGGAAAGGTTCGATGTCGTTGAAAGGTACCGTGATTACTTCATTGGCAATGCTCTTTGGAACTCCCGCAGAATCTGGTGTGCCAAGTGTCGCTGGACCAGAACCTGCAGCAACAAGGACAAGGTCGGAGTGCCCATGATAGCAGCCGGCAAACTTGATGATTTTATCGCGACCTGTGTAAGCACGCGCCACGCGGATGGTCGTCATTACCGCCTCGGTTCCGGAGTTGACGAAACGGACTTTGTCCATTCCAGGCATCGCCTCTTTTAGCATCTTCGCGAATCTCACTTCATGGGGAGTTGGCGTACCGTAAAGGACCCCAGTTTGTGCCGCTTTTGTGATGGCTTCGGTAATATGAGGGTGGGCATGCCCAGTAATGATTGGGCCGTATGCTGCCAGGTAGTCAATGTATTTGTTGCCGTCCACATCCCAGAAATAGGCTCCTTCCGCCCGTTCCATCACTACCGGCGCACCGCCGCCAACTGCTTTATAGGATCTTGACGGGCTGTTCACGCCACCGACGATATGTTGCAGGGCTTCTTCGTGTATTTGTTCTGATTTAGTAAAGTTCATATTTGATTGAATCCTCCTGGTTCATTTGTTTGGTAAAAGAAATGATACGTTATTTTATCATGAATGTGGTGGGGATGTAATGGAGAATGGCTGGTGAAGTCATCGTAGAGCAGGATCGGTGCCAGAAAAGGAAAGGAACGAGGGATTCTGTCATCGTAAAGCCGGAACGATGCCACTAAAAGAAAGAAGCGAGCGATTTCTTTCATCGAAGAACTGGAACGATGCCATAAAAGGAAGAAAGCGAGGAATTCCCAAAGCTTCCCGTTTGAGTGTTCCCCCTCACTTGTACTACACTAGTCTCTATGAGCTTTTTTCAAAAGAGTACCCATAAATTGTTCATATAATAGAAAGGAAGTAACCTAGATGCATAACGTCATAGAAGTAGATTCACTCCGTAAAGAGTTTAAAGCATATTCTAGTCGTTCTGGTTTGAAGGGAGCGTTTCGCGACCTTTTTACGAGAAACTATAAAATAGTTCCTGCTGTACACGATGTTTCTTTTACCATCAAGCAAGGGGAAATGGTAGGGTACATCGGAGAGAATGGGGCAGGGAAGTCCACCACCATTAAAATGTTGACGGGAATTCTGACCCCGACTTCAGGGACAGTTCGCGTGAATGGGATGAACCCCCATAAAGAAAGGGAGGAATTTGTGCGTTCCATTGGTGTCGTGTTTGGTCAGCGCTCTCAGCTATGGTGGGACATCGCCGTTCAGGAATCCTTCCGCCTACTTAAAAAAGTATATAAGGTGTCGGATGAGGATTATAACGAGCACATGGATCATGTCATAAAAACGCTTGATATCGGTCACCTTCTGGACAAGCCGGTCCGAAAGCTCTCCCTAGGCCAACGGATGCGTTGCGAATTGGCTGCCGCGCTCATTCACAATCCGCCACTTCTATTCCTGGATGAACCGACAATCGGTCTGGATGTACTGGTGAAGCTAAGGATCAGACAGTTCCTAAAAGAAATAAACGAAAAATATAAAACGACCATCCTCCTGACGACACATGACATGGCGGACATTGAAGCACTATGTGAGCGGGTTGTCATGCTAGATGAGGGAAAAATCATTTATGATGGTTCTCTCCAAAAGCTTCGTAACAATTGGGGAGAAGGAAAGCAAATCAGGTTCCAGTTTGCTCAGAACGTATCGGAAGAACAGCTCATTCAACTTACTCCGGATATCGAAGTCCTATGGAAAAATGAAGGGAAAGAAACTATCTGGAGCGCAGTCGTTTCTAAAGAGGAAGAGGAAATCTCTGAGTTGATCGGAAGAGTAGTCGGCCAGTTCTCCATCACCGACCTGACCATCCAGGAGATCTCCACCGAGGAAATCATCCGTAATATCTATGACAAGGGGATGGCTGCAACACCTTCACAACCTAAAAAGCAACCGGTGTTGACCCATGGATAAATATATTGAAATGATAAGGATACGCTTCCTTATGATGCTTGCGTATCGAACCAATTACTACTCAGGTATTCTTATTTATAGTATCAATATCGGAGCTTACTACTTCCTTTGGCAGGCGATTTATAGCGGAAAAGAAGATATCCAAGGCATCTCCACCATCCAGATGACCACATATGTTGCGGTCGCATGGATGGCGCGCGCGTTTTATTTTAACAATATCGACCGGGAAATCGCCCAGGAGATCAAAGAGGGGAAAGTTGCCGTCGAGTTGATCAGGCCTTATAACTACCTTGGCATGAAGACGATGCAGGGACTTGGGGAAGGGATCTTCCGCCTGGCATTCTTTTCGGTTCCTGGGATGGTCATTGTGGCACTGGTCTTTCCATTGGAGTTCTCCGCCAACCTTGCTACATGGGGACTTTTTGGTATATCCATCATCTTCAGCTTTATCGTGAACACGCAAATCAACCTGCTGACAGGAATTATGACGTTCTTTCTATTTAATAATGATGGTCTTATACGCGCCAAACGTGTAGTCATCGATCTGTTTTCCGGATTGCTGTTGCCAATCAGCTTTTACCCGTTATGGGCACAAGACGTCATGAGCTTTCTCCCATTCCAGGCAATCAGTTATATCCCAAGCATGATTTTTACAGAGGGGATTACAGGTAATGCGGTATTTCAAGCATTGCTGTTGCAGTTAGTTTGGGTAGTTATCTTGATCATTCCCATTCAATTACTGTGGAATTTGGCAAAAAAACAACTAGTTGTGCAAGGAGGGTGAGGAATGTTTTATATTTCGATGTTTTTTCAATACATTGGCCAATATATGAAAACGCGGTTCCAATACAGGGCTGACCTGGTCGTGGAAATCCTCTCCGACTTGCTTTTCCAGGCGGTGAACCTGGTGTTTATCCTGGTTGTCTTCGGCCATACGCAGTTTTTGAGCGGGTGGAGCAGGGAGGAAATCATCTTCATCTATGGGTTCTTTTTAATACCGTATGCTCTGTTTTCCTCGTTTTTTAACATTTGGGATTTTAATGAACGGTATATTGTAAAAGGAGAAATGGACCGCATCCTCACGCGTCCAATCCATAGTCTGTTTCAAGTGGTTTTGGAGAGGATGGAACTGGAATCATTATTTGGGGTGTTTACAGGTGCAGCCATCATGATCTATGCCGGCAGCCTGCTCGATCTGACTTTTGCTTGGTACGATTATCTTCTATTAATCATTTTTGTGCTTGGCGGAGCGCTTGTCTATGCGGGAATATTTGTCTTACTTGCAAGTATCGGATTCTGGTCAGATGCAAGAACATCAATTATGCCGATGATGTACAATATCGGAAACTATGGCAGATATCCAGTTGATATCTATAACAGTGTCATTCGGTTTGTCCTGACGTGGATACTTCCGTTTGCCTTTGTCGGTGTTTATCCTTCTGCATATTTTCTCGGCAGGTCCGAATGGTATGGTTACGCCTTTTTGACTCCGTTCATCGGGGTGGCCTTCTTTGTTCTAGCCGTACTCGTCTGGAATGTCGGAGTGACCAAATATAGAGGTGCCGGGAATTAACCTGTACAAAAAAAGCATACCTGTTCTTCCCTAGCGTATATTGTACTAATGGCATGTCCGCGCATGGGAGGAGTAGGATGCTTTATTTATTTGTCGTCATCTTCATATTTATTGCAATCTTTATCAGCTTTTCGCATGTGTTCTCTTCAGAAAGCAGGAGCATTCCCTATGTCTCAAAAGAAACACTTTTGTTGTTACTGCTGATTTATTCGACACTTTTGCTATCATTTGGACTTTTATATACGGTCTTACATTTGGAAGGTCATCCCGTTCTCTTAGAAAGAGGCGAAATAATCAGTGGAAGTTATTTTTCCATCTTTTTTCGCTCGGTCTATTTTAGTGCCATCACCATTTTGACTGTTGGATATGGCGATATTACCCCGATAGGGATCGGCAGGGCCATTGCGATGACCGAAGCGTTGATCGGTTTTGTCATGCCCGCAGCCTTTGTGGTCCGGGTCGTCCTGCACATGGACGGGCGTGAGAGATAAACTTTTTAAGCTGAAAAAGTGCAATTGCCAGTGGCCGGCAATACCCTTTGTAAAAGAACCGTTTTAATTCCCCTCGTTTAAAAAGCGATTCGATAACTCAGATACGGGTTCCGGACAGTTGGCGTCAGCGTTTAAGGAAGTCTCTATGGACTTCTGGTTAACGCTGATTTCTTTATCGTGTTCTGTTACTGCGCCTTCATGCAGTACATCTTCTTTCTTCATCTTATTTCCTCCGATTTTCTTCAATTTCTAATTAGTTTAGGTCATTTGTGAAAAGTATATGTATGGATACCTCAATTCTTGATAAATCTCCTTTCATTCGGTAGGCTTAAGGAAAGTGAATACATAAGGAGGAGTTTGTAATGACAATTGAAGTTGGCAAAAAGGCCCCCGATTTTTCATTGCTTTCCAATACAGGGGAAACAGTGACGCTTTCCAGTTTTCGAGGCAAGAATGTCGTTCTTTACTTTTACCCAAAGGATATGACGCCTGGATGTACGACACAGGCCTGCGATTTCCGTGATAAGCATGAAGACTTTTCAAACCTCGATACGGTCATTCTTGGAGTAAGTCCTGATCCGCAATCCAGGCATGAAAAATTTATTGAAAAGCATGGATTGCCATTCCTTCTTTTAGTGGATGAAAACCATGAAGTAGCCGAGCTATATGATGTCTGGAAATTAAAGAAAAACTTCGGTAAAGAGTATATGGGAATAGAACGTTCCACTTTCCTTATTGATAAAGAAGGAGAAATGGTGAAGGAGTGGAGAAAAGTGAAGGTGAAAGGCCATGTAGAAGAGGCCTTGACCTTTGTAAAAGAAAATCTCTGAAAAGCCCCAGCCCATTTCATCAGAAAATAAGTCAAATGTCTAACTCCAAAAGAGGCTTCCTTGAGTACTTTATAGTGTAGGGCATACCTCCTCAAAAGTTGACGTGATTAGAGTGTAAGCATAAAAGCTTGCACTCCTTTTTTATTTAATTATCTAACTGTGGGTTTCCCTTAAAAGGGATAAGAAATCTCGTTTTCTGGGTAAAGTAATGGAAGGTGATATTGGAACAAGAATATTAGCATGGTAAAGGATACATATTATTTTTAAAATTGGTTATTTTGCGCATATTCCCAGAGCCCTTCCATATGTAGAACTTTTTTATTATACTGATAAAGGATTTTTTTCTATTGTTTTTTGAAAATTTAATAGATTAAGAAAGGGGATTTCCTAATGGAAGCAACTCAAAAAAAACGCGGCTTCGTTATGCGTGCTCTAGATAGCATCGAGCGTGTAGGAAACAAGCTGCCCCATCCGGTAACTCTATTCGCAATTTTCGCGTTATTGGTTATTGTCGCTTCTGGAATTTTTTCCAGCATGGGCGTTCAGGTAGACGATCCTTTAAACGAAGGGGAAGTACTACAAGTTAAAAACCTATTCAGTTCAGAGGGGATTGCCTATATCTTTGAAAGTGCCGTCACCAACTTTACAAACTTCGCTCCACTTGGAACGGTTCTTGTAACGATGATTGGTATCGGTATTGCTGAAAGATCTGGCCTTATCAGCGCGGCTCTGCGCGGCATGGTAACATCCGTACCGAAGCAGCTAATGACAGCTGCACTTGTATTCGGTGGGATCATGTCTTCCATGGCAGCTGACGCAGGTTACGTAGTATTGACACCACTTGGTGCAGTACTTTTCGCAGGTCTCGGAAGACATCCGCTAGCAGGTCTTGCTGCAGCATTTGCCGGAGTATCTGCAGGGTTCAGTGCGAACTTATTGCTTACTTCATTAGATCCACTACTTGGATCATTGACACAGGAAGCAGCTGCAACTGTTAACCCAGAATATGCTGCCGGCATGAACTACATGATGAACTACTACTTCATGTTCGCTTCAGTTTTCGTACTTACAATCGTTGGTACGTTTGTAACGGACAAGCTAGTCGAACCACGTCTTGGTGAGTACAAAGGTGCTTATAAAGGTGATGTGGATTATTTAAAGCCTGAAGAGAAAAAAGGTCTATGGGCAGCACTATTTGCATTTATCGCAACGATTGCCATATTGGCATTGTTAGTCGTTCCTTCATGGGGACCATTGCGTGGAGATGGCTCATTCCTTGAAGCGCCATTCTTCCACACACTTGTACCGGTCATTCTGATCATGTTCTTCATCCCGGGACTTGTTTACGGAATGGTCACAAAATCAATCAAAAATGATAAAGATGTAGCAAACCAGATGTCCGACACAATGGCGACAATGGGAGCTTACATTGTACTTGCTTTTGTAGCAGGTCAATTTGTCGCATATTTCAATGAAACGAACCTGGGACTAGTTCTTGCTGTAAATGGTGCAGAACTGATCCAAGGTATCGGCTTTGACAGCTCCAACCGTTTCATGAGCATATTATTAATCCTTACATTTATAGTAGTAGCTGGGTTCATCAACCTTTTCATCGGAAGTGCGTCTGCTAAATGGGCAATCATGGCGCCGGTATTCGTGCCAATGATGATGGGTCTTGGTTATTCACCAGAACTGACACAATTGGCTTACCGCCTTGCAGATTCCACTACAAACGTTATTTCACCATTGATGCCGTACTTCGCAATCGTTATTGCGTTTGCGCAAAAGTATGATAAGAAAGTCGGAATCGGTACGTTGATTTCCACCATGATTCCATACTCTGTGTTCTTCTCTATCGTATGGGTGATCATGTTGATCGTTTGGATCCTTACTGGACTTCCACTTGGACCGAACGCACCAATTGATTATGTTGGATAAATAAATTGAAGGCACCTGCTTGTCCTAGATGGACTTGCAGGTGTTTTTTTGCTATAAGGAAAGTAGAGTGTAAATTTGATGAGGGGAATGGTGAAGATGAAGATATATACGAAAACAGGAGACAAAGGGCAAACGTCTTTAGTGTATGGACAGAGAGTGGATAAAAATCATGTTCGTGTTGAAGCATATGGTACATGTGATGAGGCGAATTCCATGATCGGACTCGCGGTAGCCTATATGGATGACGAGAACTTCGCTCGTAAAGAAGAGCTTTTGCAATCATTCTCCAACATCCAGACGATTCTTTTTCACGTTGGAGCGGAACTTGCCACTCCTGCGGGGAAAGAAGTGAAATGGAAGTTGACGGAAAAGCATGTGAAAAGCTTGGAGGACGAATTGGACGAACTCGACGCAACATTATCTCCTTTGAAGAATTTTGTATTACCGGGAGGGTCGAAAGCGGGAGCAACATTACATAGTGCAAGAACCATTGTCAGAAGAGCGGAAAGATCTGCTGTGGGATTGAGCGACGAGCTTTCGCCAAATGTTCTTGCATACTTGAATCGTCTTTCTGACTATCTGTTTGTCGTAGCGCGCTATGTGAACAGTCAATTGAAGAAGGAAGAACCTGTTTTAAAGCCAGAGGTTTAAAAAAACTGATTTCATCATATAGATATAAGTAATAACATTGACAAAAATATCAATATCACGGTACACTAATTATAAATATTATAAAGTAATAATCTTTATGAAAAGTGAGGTGCATGACTGTGGCTAACGAACAATTAAAAGAAGCGCTCGAAACGCTAAAACAAACTGGAGTTCGCATAACTCCACAGCGTCATGCGATTTTAGAGTATCTTATTCAATCAATGTCCCATCCGACAGCTGACGATATATACAAAGCACTTGAAGGAAAGTTTCCCAACATGAGTGTCGCGACCGTTTATAACAACTTGAGAGTTTTTCGGGAAGTTGGTCTTGTAAAAGAATTGACCTATGGAGACAACTCCAGTCGCTTTGATTACGTAACAACCGACCATTATCATCTTATCTGCGACGAATGCGGCAAAATTGTCGACTTCCATTATCCAGGTCTTGATGAAGTGGAAGCGTTGGCTGCCCATGTTACTGGATTCAAAATTGCTCGCCATCGCATGGAAATTTACGGAGTTTGCCCTGAATGTGACAAAGGTGCCCATTAACAATAATGTTCACTTAAAGAAACATCAAACATTTCAATTATAAAAGAAAGCTGATAGGATCAAATCCTATCAGCTTTCTTTTTTGAATTATAATCTTCGTTGAACTCTTTTCCTTCAAGAGAAGGATCCATTGTCAACGGTTCATTGCAATACATGCACATGTCCACACGCCCAAGAACTTTGGTATGCTTCCCGCAGTTGGGGCAAACTACCTGCACAGCTTTTGTGGAAAGCATGCCGATCCAAAAATAAACGACCGTGGAACCGACAATGCATAAAAGACCCAACAGCATAAACAACGTCATGACAAGCATATTTCCTTGAAAGAAAATACCTATATACATAACGAAGAAACCGATAAAGACGAGACTGAGTGCAAAGGTCCTAATTTTATTTATTTTACTGGAATATTTACGAGCCATAGCCACTACCTCCTAAAACATTATAATAGCACAAAATGATAGTAAATGGAGTGCGTTCAGCTTACATGTTGTTTTTCAGAAGTTGACGGAATGTTCTGGATTACAAATGATAAAAAGGTTTTTAAAAGAAAGTGTCGAATAATAGGGGAAACCCTTTTTAATATGGAGGTCTCAAGATGGAAGATTTACTTCGTCCTATCTATCAAGAACGCGCAAGTCAATCCAACACGCAAGGAATCTTAATGATAGAAAAGAAAAATCCAGTTAGCCCAAATACAGATAAATTTGATGTAATCCTCTTCATGGTTGTAAAAGAGCTTGATGATTCCTTATATGTGAAACACTACGAGCTGCTTCAAAAGAAAGCAGCCCTCTACATTGCAAGTGAACAACAGCTTGAACAGTGGATTACCCTTGGAACTAATCGAAGAGTAATTGACTGGATCATAAATGGGAAAGTCCTTTTTGATCGAAACGAGTTCATTTATTCCCTTAGAAGTAAGTTGCTCGACTTTCCCTTGGAAGACCGAAAACTGAAAATAGGAATGGAATTCGCTAAATTAATAAGAAGATACCTGGAAGGGAAAGACTTTTTTGACTCCAAGCATTATATCGATGCCTATAATCACATCGTTCACTCGCTTCATCACTTGGCAAGGCTTGCGGTCATCGACCATGGATTTCATCCTGAAATTACGGTGTGGAATCAAGTAAAAAAAATAGAACCCGAAATCTACAAGTTATATGAAGAATTGATTCAAGGGGATGAGCCAATCGATAAAAGATTAGAGCTCTTGTTCCTTGCCAATGAATTTATGATTTATTCCAGAACTCGAACAGGTGCCAAACATCTAATGGAAGTATTGGAAGAAAAAGAAGAGGCGTGGTCCTACAATGAAATGCTCCACCATCCAAAATTACGTATGTATTCTGTAGATCTAAGTGTCTTGGTGGAGTATTTGGTGGAAAAAGGTTTCTTACAAGTGGAGAAAAAAGAAACAAAAGGCAATGGGGTATACCACCGTCAATATCAAGTTGTTCCAGAGAGGTAAAAAGTAGAGAGTGCATTTACACAGGCTCCTGCAGAGAGGTATTCTCTAAGGGAGCTTTGACCTTTTTGCTCATCCGAAAAATTATTTTAAAAAAGTTTAAAAGATATGTTGACGGTCGATAATATTACATGGTATATTATTATTCGTCGCCGCAAGAGAAAAGCTTGCAAGCGACAACGGGAAAAAAGAAATTAAAAAAACATGTTGACTTAAACTAACGAAACATGTTATATTAATAAAGTCGCTTCTGAGCGGCGGAATGAATGAAATGATCTTTGAAAACTAAACAAAACAACAGCGTCATCACGTCGGTTCTACGGAATCGGCAAAATGATTTTAAGTAACACAAGCTAGCAAATTTTGAGCAAAAGCTCAGACTCTTTATTGGAGAGTTTGATCCTGGCTCAGGACGAACGCTGGCGGCGTGCCTAATACATGCAAGTCGAGCGGACCTTTTAAAAGCTTGCTTTTGAAAAGTCAGCGGCGGACGGGTGAGTAACACGTGGGCAACCTGCCTGTAAGACTGGGATAACTTCGGGAAACCGGAGCTAATACCGGATAATATAAGGAACCTCCTGGTTCTTTATTGAAAGATGGTTTCGGCTATCACTTACA
>NZ_RXZI01000019.1 GCF_021991925.1 Sutcliffiella horikoshii
CGGAAAGATTGTCCTCATAGGGGCTGTATGACGCCCGGGGGCAACGAAAAAGCGGAAAGATTGTCCTCATAGGGGCTGTATGACGCCCGGATGCAATGAAAAAGCGGAAAGATTGTCCTCATAGGGGCTGTATGACGCCCGGATGCAATGAAAAAGCGGAAAGATTGTCCTCATAGGGGCTGTATGAAGCCCGGGGGCAACGAAAAAGCGGAAAGATTGTCCTCATAGGGGCTGTATGACGCCCGGGAGCAAAGGAAAAGCGGAAAGATTGTCCTTATACGGGCCGTACTGATGCCTGAGCTTACAAAACGCAGGAAACATTGGCCTCAGAGAACTCTGATGCATACTCACCAAGCCCAAGCCAATGTTTCCCACTCCTTTCACAACAAATTACTCTTTCTTAACGATTTTCCCTCCAAGCAACGCCATCACCAAAATCACAGCAGCCAACGCATATGCAACATAGGCGACATTGCTATAATCCGCCATGTTCTTTACACCAATTCCGATGAATGCCCAAACAAACACAAGTGGGTAGACCCAGTCATCCTGAGAGATCCGGAACCAGACAGCTAACAGTGTTGCTACCACCAGCATGATGATGGTCCATGTTACATCTGACAGGCCAAAGCCGTCCCAGCCTTTTTCCACCAACACATAACTGATATTAGCGATAGTGGCAACGCTGATCCAGCCAAGATAAATGGAAAAGGTCGCAAAATCCAGTTTGCCAGGGTTTGATGCTCGCATTTTTACATAAAGTGCAATGAGCGTCAGCAATAAACTGATCATGACCACGACCGTCGTCACCCAGAAACCGTAATGCCACAGCACCACCCATGAACTATTTAAAAGACAGCTTAGAACAAATAGTCCACTTGTTTGGACATAGATAGGCAAGTCTCTGCGTGATTTGGGGAACTGGCGAATGATCCAGATTCCAAGCAATAAATATATCAGGCTCCAAATCGAAAACACATAACCAGCTGGTTGAAAAAGTACGGTGATTCGGTTTGCGATGTCGCCTGTCGTCAGACCGTTCAGCGGCAAGGCGTTGGCAAGATAGTTCACAATTAAAACCAGTATAAATGCAGCGATATTCAGCAAAAGCCTCCACATAAAAATCAGCTCCTTTCTTCCTTACTATTACTATTCCTTTCAGCAGAAGGACATAACCATCCTAGTGTGCAATAAGTAGAGAATAAGTAGAAGGTCACATGATAAACCAGCCATATTTACACAACTTGTCTCATAAAATAGGAAGTGGATTTCCTGAATGTGAGGGAGAGAGGGGACAATGATGGCTATGAATAAATTTTTTAAAGGGACATTACTCCTGGCAATCGCCGCCTTTTTAGGAGAGAGCATAGAATTCATCGTGAACATGGTTCTTGCCAAGAACCTTGGGGAAGAAGGGATGGGGTTATATATGTCCGTTCTGCCTGTCATCTTTCTCGTAGTAGTCATCTCGAGTCTTGAGTTGCCGATTTCCATATCCAAATTTGTGGCGGCCAAGGAGGAGAAATACCATCAGAGTATGCTACACCATGCCATGAAGCTGGCGATTGTTTTTACGATCATGGTGCTCATGGTGGCAGCGATTATCCTACCGTTCATCCCGGTATTTGAGCACTACCACCCACTTGTAAAATGGTTGATTCTCATCATGATTCCGGTCATCTCCTTTTCCTCCATTGCCAGGGGCTATTTCATGGGATTACAGCATATGGGGAAGATTGCGATCTCGAACTTCTTAAGAAAAGCCGTACAGTTGGGCCTGCTTGTCCTGGTTTATCATTTCTTTCATTTTTCGTTAGAGGTGTCCATACTGATAGCACTATGTACATTGGTAGCCACTGAGTTGATTGTCTGTTTTTATCTTCTCTATATGTACAGGCTTCAATATATAGAGCTGAAAACGAAAGCCGCTGCGCGCATGGATGGAAGAACGGTTAGAAAAAGTCTCTTGGAGGTGTCGATTCCAACTACAGGAATGCGCTTGTTCCATGCTGTGACAAATGCCATTCAGCCCTTTCTCATCAAGATAGCCCTTGTAAAGGCAGGACTCAGTCACACCATTGCGCTTGAAGAGTTTGGCCTGCTTGCGGGAGTGGCACTTACTATCGGATTTTTCCCGGGGTTCATCGCTCATTCTCTTTTGATTGTGCTTATTCCAACAGTTTCTGAGGCACATGCCAATCATGACTTTGCTAAAATGCAGAAGCTATTAAAACAAGTGATGATCATCACCTTCCTTTATGGCATTCCAATTGTTATGGTGTTCTATCACTTTGCAATCCCACTGACCAATATCTTTTTTGAACATTCCCATGCTGCATCCTATGTTCAGTTATTGTGGCCATTTTTTCTCTTTCATTTATTCGTCTCCCCATTACAGGCATATTTGATAGGGCTAGGATTAATTAAGGATGCTTTTTTACATTCCATTTGGTCAACCTGTATTTCCTTTCTTTTAATGTTTTTTCTCGGGTCCCTTCCAAACCTGCAGATGAACGGTGTTATCCTTGGCATGAATACAGGGATGGTTTTGCTGACCTTGATGCATTATTTGACCGTTTGCAATAAGATCAAGGTAACTCTATGGTTGAAAAAGACCGGCTCCCAGGCGGCGTAAGAAACGCGGAAAATTTTTCTGGAAAAGAGCTTTTTAAACAAACGTTTGTTTCACGTGAAAAAAATAGAGTGTCTTGATACGGTTTTAAAAGTTTTTATGAATAAATTAACGCCTAAAAAAGGTTTGTAGGATAACAATTTGTTCTCCTCGTCCTACCTTGAAAATGAATTAATCCGCTTTCAATTGTGCAACTTCTTGCTTATGTGTTTACATGCCTGTCCTAGGTCTTTATAATCCCAACTAGACTGTAAAAATCAAGAGGGAGGCTGACCGGTATGAACAAACACTTGAAAACACTTTTATTCTTGCACGTAGGTCCTCTTTTTGTTGCAATACATGTTCACTTTTTCCTATCACCAAATAGCTTGGCGACAGGGGGAGTAAGTGGACTTTCGATTATCTTGAACGATGTTTTTCCGATGCTATCTATTGGTGTGCTGATGCTAATAGTTAATATAGTTTTATTTTTTGTGGGCTTTTTACTGCTTGGATTTGGATTTGGAGCAAAAACGATCTATACGAGTGTCATGCTGTCTGTGATGGTATGGCTACTAGAGGCTTTTTTTCCAATCAGCGGGCCAATCAGTGACGATATCCTGATTCAGTTGATCATCGGGCAATGTATTGCGGCACTCGGCATGGCGCTTGTATTCAATCAGCGTGCATCCACAGGAGGAACCGATATTATTGCGTTAATTCTAAATAAATATTTTTCCGTGGATATGGGCCGTGGGGTATTATTAGCGGATATTTTCATCGCCCTTTCTTCCATCCTTGTATTCGGCCCAGAAGTTGGGATGTATGCGGTATTCGGTGTTATCTTGAACGGATTGGTCATTGATTATGTCCTTCAGCAAGTAAACGAAATGCGTGAAGTCGTGATCATCAGCAGGGAGACAGATAAGATTCGTTCCTATATTGTGGGACAATTGGGACGAGGTGCGACCATCCACTATGCAAGAGGTGCTTTTACCTCAGATGAAAAAGAAGTCATCACCACCATCCTGAACAAAAAGGATTTCTCTAAATTGAAAAAATTCATTGGTTCAACCGACGAGCAGGCATTCATAACCGTGCACAACATGAAAGAGATCTTAGGTCAGAACTTTAAACAATTGGTAACAAAGTGAGTGACAGGGACAGGTTCCTCGACCCAGTGGTGGTCGAAGGGTCTGTCCCTATTTATTACCAACACCTAAAACATTTCTTTTCCGAACCTAAAAAGTTTACAATGGTGGAAGGGAAATGTATATGAGGTGGACATAGTGTTAGAGACGAACGAAACTCTTTTCAATAAGGCACAAGAATTTATTCTGCAATGTTATCAGGAACTAGGAAAGCCTGAGGTCGAGGTGTCTCTCAGGATACAAACAATTAAAGATGAAATAGATCTTTACGGATATTACGAGCATACATACGAGGAACTGACACATGGAGCCAAGATGGCTTGGCGCAACAGCAACCGTTGTATTGGGAGACTTTTCTGGAATTCGCTTCATGTGATAGATCGACGGACCCTAGAGAAGGAGCAGGACATTGCGAACGCGCTTTTGCATCATATCGAATTTGCCACCAACCATGGAAAAATAAAGCCGACCATCACCATCTTTCGCCAGCAAAAAGAGGCGGGCAAGCAGATCAGGATCTGGAATCATCAGCTTCTTCGCTATGCGGGGTATGAAACGGAGTACGGGATAATCGGTGACCCGGCATCTATTGATTTTACAAGAAAGTGTGAGGAGCTTGGCTGGGAAGGCGCCCGCAGCCATTTTGATATTTTACCGTTGGTTGTGCAGGTAGATGGAGGGGAGCCGAAAATGTTTCCTATTCCAGAGAAAATCGTATTGGAGGTTCCCATCGTGCATCCTGACTTGCCTGCGTTCCGCGACCTTGGATTGAAATGGTATGGTACCCCGTTGATTTCCGATATGCGTCTGGAGATAGGGGGGATCCACTACACTGCCGCCCCATTCAATGGCTGGTATATGGAAACGGAAATTGGTGCCAGGAATTTTGCCGACACGGACAGGTACAATATGTTGCCAAAAGTTGCTTCCCTTATGGAGCTTGATACCAGCACAAATGCGACGATGTGGAAGGATAAGGCGCTGATTGAACTGAATCTAGCGGTGGTCCACTCCTTCAAGGAAAAGGGAGTTAGCATTGTCGATCACCATACGGCCGCAATGCAATTCAAGCACTTCGAGGAGCGGGAAGCGGAAAGCTGTCGTCATGTGACCGGTGAATGGGCCTGGCTGATTCCCCCGGTATCCCCGGCTGCCACGCACATTTTCCATAAGTCCTATGATAATAAGATCGTGTTGCCAAACTATTTTTACCAGGACCGGTTGTATTGAGTATTTGATGAGATATAGTGTAATGAAGAGTAGAAGGAGCCTTTCCCCTTGCCTTGATGTGGGGGAGAGGTTTTTTTATGTCTTCATGAGGTGGATGAGGACCTCAAGTGAAGCTTGAAAGGTGGGGAGAGGTCTTCATGAGGTGGATGAGGACCTCCGTGAAGCTGGAAAGGGTGGAGAGAGGTCTTCATGGGGTGGATGAGGACCTCAAGTGAAGCTTGAAAGGTGGGGAGAGGTCTTCATGAGGTGGATGAGGACCTCCGTGAAGCTGGAAAGGGTGGAGAGAGGTCTTCATGGGGTGGATGAGGACCTCCGTGATGCTGAAATGCAACGAGAGAAGTCTTCATGAAGCATATGAAGACCTCCGAATAGCTGCGAAGGATCAATAAACCAAACTTTTACCTGCCTCTAAAAAGACTAACAGTTTTGCTCTTTCTTCTAAACTCTCATCCATCAAAAAAACCGGGCCCTATCAATCAGGAGCCCGGTTCACATATTTAAGTAAATGAAAATCAAGTAGCAGCTTTCTGCAACTTATGAATGACAGTCAAGGACTTGCCAGTACCAATCGCAACAGACTCCAATGGGTTTGGAGCGACATATACAGGCACTACAATTTCATTGCTCAACCATTCTTGCATGCCGTTTAAGAGTGCTCCACCACCAGTGATGATAACCCCTCTGTCTACGATATCCCCACTTAGTTCCGGTGGGCAATCTTCCAATGTTGCACGGATTGCTTCTAGGATGTGAAGAAGGGATTCCTTGATCGCTTTTTGGATTTCGGTAGAGTGCAATTCAATCGTCTTTGGCAAACCGGTTACAAGGTCACGGCCACGGATTTCCATCGTAAGGTCTTCGTGGTCCACCAATGCATAACCGATTGTCATTTTGATTTGCTCTGCAGTACGCTCACCAATCAAGAGGTTGTAGTTTTTGCGTACGTGGTGCACGATATCGTCATCAAACTGGTCTCCACCCACGCGAATGGAGTTACAAGAAACCACGCCACCGTAAGAGATGATGGCAACTTCCGTTGTTCCACCGCCGATGTCGACTACCACGTTAGCCACAGGCTCGTCAACTGGTAGATCTGCACCGATTGCGGCCGCAACAGGTTCTTCGATCAAATGAACGTGCTTAGCTCCACAGTTTTTTACAGCGTCTTGAATCGCACGACGCTCAACAGACGTGGAGCCAGATGGTGTACATACAACCACACTTGGCTTACGAATGGAAAAGCCCATCGTTTTGCTTGCTTTTTTCATGATTTGTTTTAACATGCTTGTCGTGATGTCGAAATCTGCGATGACGCCATCTTTCAATGGTCGAACGGCCACGATTCTTCCCGGAGTTTTACCGATCATGTTCTTGGCTTCTTTACCAACAGCAAGCACAGCCTTTGTTTCTAAATCAATTGCTACTACGGACGGTTCATTGAACACAATCCCTTTACTTTTACTATAAACCAGCGTATTCGCTGTACCTAAGTCGATCCCAATTTCAGTTGTTGAAAACATAGTCAATCCACCCAATCATTTAGTTAGTTAGTTTAGGTCTCCTATATACGTTCTAAGAAGAATGTCGTTTTGTGGGGGTAAAAATACAAGAATAATATGGTAATATAAAAGAGAGGGACAGGGGAGCTTTCCTCACCATTTTAATTATTTTTATTAAATGGATTTTGTTGGTTGGTTATGTTATATTCTAGAAAAAAACGGGGAAACACGGCCTATGAATCACTCGAATGAAGATAAAGACTTAGAAGAATTGGAAGACGAGAGTTTTTGGGGGTTTAACTCCAAAACGGTTACTTTTTTCTTATGCATACTCACCTTAATCGTCGGAGTCATAACTGCCCTTAGCTTCTATGACGGAATACAGGTGAAAAAGCAGGAGAGGGTAGCGGTCTATATCCATGAAATGAACGAGCTTTTGAGAAAAAGTGAGCAATACTCGGATTCTATTAAAGATCGTTTGGAAAACGGAAGTGCTTCTGACTTTTCGGTGGAAGATGAACAGGAGTTCCGTGCGATTAGGATGGCTGCCGGTCAATTGAGTACGCCATCAGGATGGGAGGGGCATAAAGAAGCAGCTACCGACCTTATATCTGCAAGGTATATGTTCTTTTATCACCATTTTCATGGCTCGGGAATGGAGGAGGAAGAACTAGAAAAGACGTTGACCAATCTTGATAAGCTGGAAAATAAAGAGAAAGAAGTGTTGCTTTCTTCCTTTGAGTCTTCGGGGATCTCTTATCGGGAAACCGAGGATGGGAAAATCACTTTTTCTATTAAAACCTATTAAAAAACCTGAACTTCTCTTGTGTTGATCGAGAGAAATTCAGGTTTCTTTTAATTCCGAGTAGATGACAAGGCGCTCTTGATGATTGTTTGTTTTGCGGTCATAAAGCCCTGTGCAGGTAATCAGGTTCAACTGTCTGTTACTAGTCGGCCCAAAAATGGATCTTATCGGAGCGGCGTCATAAGGATAGGCTTCCTTTCGGGTGACCACAAAGGTCAAGGTCTCCTCCCCGTCCTCCACATGAATTTCATCGCCAACCTCCAACTCTTTCAAATCAAAAAAGATAGCAGGGCCTGTATAATCGTCAACATGAGCCGCCAAGACGGCATTTCCACGTGCGCCTGGCTTCGTACCAGGTTCAAACCATGCTACTGTTTCCCCATCTTCCGGAACCGCCATCGCACCAGTGTCCTCATTAAGGC
The DNA here is from genome assembly GCF_021991925.1 of Sutcliffiella horikoshii. GTDB lineage: Bacteria > Bacillota > Bacilli > Bacillales > Bacillaceae_I > Sutcliffiella_A > Sutcliffiella_A horikoshii_F. The sequence continues at coordinate 7,719 of NZ_RXZI01000019.1, forward strand.
CATAGGGTTTTACTTCTGCATCTACAGATATTGCAGGTATGGTAAGGCGGGTAGGAGTAATGTCTGTTACAGGCGATTTTTCTGGTTCTGCATCGGATTTGTTAACGGAAGGCTTACTTTCCTCTGTAAAAGAAGCAATTTCTTCCGCTGGAGCATTGGTGGACTCCGGCGGAAGATTGTTTGTTGCTACTTCTTGTATATTAGGTGTACAAGCTGTAAGAATTACTAATAGTGAACCTAGAATTGCTAGGAGTCGACTATTATTTTTGTGTCGCAAAGCGACGCACTCCAACTACTGCTGCTCCCACCACTAGAAGTCCAGCAATTAAAGCCCAAGAATTGATACCATTAGATTGGGATGCACCGCCCATACCTGTTTGAGGCATTTCACTTGGCATCATTGTATTGTCTTCTAAAAGTAGAATTTCAATGCTGTCTACAGTATTGATCGCGTACACGGAGTACACTTTATTTTCCTCAAGCATTGTACCAGATAGGTCTAAAACTTGATCTCCACCGTCCGCTGTTCGAACTTCCAAGTCATATGTTCCAGCGTCAAGTGTCATATAGTCTGTTACTGCCTTGAATTCAGCTCCTGAGAACACGTCATCTCCATCTATTAATCCAACATTTACTGCTGGAGCATCAGGTGAGAAGTGACCGACACGGATCTTTGATTGTCCTTCCGCAACCATGTTGTCATCTGTTGTTACGGAAAGTTCAAGGTTTTCTAGTGTATTGATTGCTGCCACTGTATAAGACATGCCAGCCTCCACTGTTAGGTCAGTAGCGATGACAGGGTCTGCCTCTCCCATTGTACCAGCTGCATAAATTTCCACTTCGTGCGTTCCTGCAGGTAGATTCATATAATCAGTCGCCGCTTTGAATTCTGCATTTTCCACTGTTGCTTCACCATTTACATAAACATCAACTGCCGGGGCATCAGGGGATGCGTGAATAATACGGACCATTGCGTGATCATCAGCACTTGCTAAGCTTCCTAATACTGAGAATGCCAGAATACTAGCGATACCTGCAATCAATAAACGTAACTTTTTCAATCAAATCTCTCCCTTTTGTATAATTTATGTACAGGTGATGTTCATCTCCTGTATAACTACTATATACCACGTTATCTCGAATTAAAACTAATAATGTGCTTTTGAATGTGCTTTTTGAAAATTAAAGATTGTTTTACATAAGGAAACTGCGGGTATTACAACTCTATAAACCTGAGGAGGCGATTAAGTATGGGAAAACTATTCCGTAGAGTGTTCATTGCCGTATTACCTATTTTGGTGAAAGAAGGCTTCAAATACTATAAAGAAAGAAAAAGCACATCCACAAACACTGACACGAAAAGTGCATAAGGGCTTGTGATTTTTGATGGGAGGGAATCCTCATGGAAAGGTATACCTATTATGTAACGATGGAAACAGGCCAGATACATCGGGAACCATTCGATGATCAGGTCAAATACTATGAAGTATTGGCTTCGGAACCTGAGATCCACGAGATTGAGAGGCTGTTTGAAGAGTTGCACAACACGGAATACAGCCCAGATGCCTATACGAGTCCACTTAATGAAAGGAAAACTCAGGAGCATCGGGATAAACAGCAGTTGATTCTTGATAAAATTTTTGTAGCCATTTATGAGTTGGGTACAGAACCAACAAAAGAGGAAATCCGTTCAATGAATGGATTGGACCAGCGTGTATAAGAGACGCTGGTTTTTTTATGGGGGTAACTTGGCAGATTGGTAGCTTCTGACCATGAATATGTACATTATGGAATATATTTTCTGGAGAAAAGACCTATTTTTATCTGGGGCTTTGTGTTTCCGTTGAAAGTAACGTGCGACCGCGTTAGACTAGGTAAAAAAGTAGTGTTAGGAGTATTCCTATGATGAATAAACAAAAACCGATTAGCATGTATCCTGCAGTGGCAGTGATCATCTTTGATGAACAGAAACGAATTTTATTACAAAAGAGAGCGGACGTGGGCTTATGGACCATTCCTGCCGGACATGTAGAGCCTGGTGAGACGGTGGAGGAAGCGGCTGTGCGCGAGGTGTATCAGGATACTGGATTGATCGTCGATCCTCATCGCCTGATTGGAGTCTACTCTGACCCTGAATCGCAAACCTTCGAATACCCGGATGGGCGCTTGGTGCAGTTTGTAACTTCCTATTTCGAGGCGGAGATCACAGGGGGAACCACCTCCAAGAAAGATCCCGCACTGATCGAGCTCGAATACTTTGCCCCAAACAAGCTGCCGCACGACCTCTTGCCTATGCACCCAAGATGGCTTGTGGATGCATTTTCTGATAGACGAGAGGCGTTTGTGCGGTAAAGTTGTAGCCTAACCATTTAGAGTTCAACATAAACCAAAAAAATCCTTGAGGGGTCTGACCCCCTCAAGGATTTTTTTTCATATATATCAATCAATCTCAAATTAATTCTTATAATCATCAATGCACATTTGTCAGAAACGTCAGGAAGAAGAGTGCCGCGATCACGTAGAGTGGTGCGGATACTTCTTTTGCTTTGCCTAGTACCAGTTTCATTAGGGGGTAGGCAATGAATCCGAATGCGATTCCGTCTGCGATAGAGTAAGAGAATGGGATCATTACAATTACTAGGAAAGCAGGGAATCCTTCTGATAGGTCTTGGAAGTCGATTTGTTTCACTGATTGTAGCATCAGTACACCAATGATGATCAAGATTGGCGCAATCGCACTGCCAGGAATTATTTTAATGAAGGGAATCGCAAACATGGAAAGCAAAAATAGGCTTCCTGTCGTTATTGCTGTCAAACCTGTTCTTCCGCCAGCGGCAATACCTGCTGCCGTTTCCACTGTTGAAACGGTAGGGCTGGTACCGAAAAATCCACTTGTTAAGATGGAAATTCCGTTTGCCTGGAAGGAACGTTTGAACTTTTCAGGGCGGTTGATCATTCCGAGGTGTCCGTTTATGAGCCCGATATTCTCAAACAGGAGAACCATCGTTAAAGAGAAGACAGCCACTAAAAACGTGAACTCTCCAATCTTTGCAAATGAAACGGCACCAAATAAGGAAAGATAGCTATCCAATGGTAAAGCACTTCCTCCACCAATATCAGAGAAGTTTACCACTCCCAAAGCAGCAGCGATAACCGTACCAGCAACAATACTAATCAAGAAGTTCGCTGGGACATTTCGCATAAACAAGGTTACGGCCAAAATCACAGTAAGGATCGAGGCAATCACATAAGGACTTGAAACATCTCCTAGTGATAGGAGAGAATTTTCTCCTTTAACGATCAGTCCGCCTTTTTCCAAACCGATCAGGGTCAAAAATAACCCCAAACCAACCGTAATCGCATGCTTTAAAGAGCTTGGAATCGCCTCGAGTAGCACTTGTGCAAGCTTTGTAAACGAAATAATCGTAACAATCACACCAGAAACCACTACGACGCCCAATGCTTCTTGCCAGGTTAATCCCATAGAGTGAACCAACGTATAGGTAAACATCGCGTTGATTCCCATACCCGGAACAAGGATGATCGGCGCATTCGCCCAAAATCCCATCAACCAGCAACCTACTACACAAGTAAGGATGGTGGCGATAATTCCAGCTTCAATCGGAATACCTGCTTCTGCAAGAATCGTTGCATTAACAGCAATAATGTACACAATGGTAAAGAACGAGATCATTCCGGCCATCATCTCACGCTTTAGAGTCGTCTCATGACCAGCCAGATCAAATGAATTCTTCATCCATTGAAGCATAATAAAACACCTTATTCAGTTTCCCTCTCCCACCCGGCCGCACAGGACCCACAAACAAATATTATAACGCGCAAATCTTCATCCGACAATAGAAAGTTAGTTGGTCAAATGAAGAGTTAGTATTTATTGGAATGTTCAGAAAAAGTACACACTCTTTTCTTTTGAAATGGGGTACACTAATAGTAACCATGAGGAAAAGGGTGAGCGCGGTGGACTTTTTTCGATTGACGGATGAGAAGATCAGAAAGGCCTATGAGGATGGGGAGTTCGAAAACCTGCCTGGTTATGGAAAGCGTCTGGAACTTGAGGACTTATCGAACGTCCCTCCGGAAATGAGAATGGCCTATAAAATGATGAAAAATGCCGGGATGATGGAAGAACAACAGGTGAGGACCGAGATTGAATACCTAGAAGACCTGATCCAAGGGGCGCACAGCGAGGTAGAGGAAGCTAGATTGGGCCAAAGGCTAACCGAAAAACAGCTTAGGCTTCAGCAAATCATCCAAAAAAAGAAAAAGGATGCCAATTCCGCTGTTTTCAAGGACTATTCAAACCAAATCATGAAAAGGTTTGATTGAATTATAGACTAAAGAACCGAGTCACCTAAGGAATCAGGTGTACTCGTTTTTTTTTTTTTTTTTT
>NZ_RXZI01000020.1 GCF_021991925.1 Sutcliffiella horikoshii
AGCAAGCTTTTAAAAGGTCCGCTCGACTTGCATGTATTAGGCACGCCGCCAGCGTTCGTCCTGAGCCAGGATCAAACTCTCCAATAAAGAGTCTGAGCTTTTGCTCAAAATTTGCTAGCTTGTCTTACTTAAAATCATTTTGTCGTGTTCCGTAGAACCGACGTTGTGACGCTGTTGTTTTGTTTAGTTTTCAAAGATCATTTACTCGAAAGTTCTGTTGGTGGAGCCTAGCGGGATCGAACCGCTGACCTCCTGCGTGCAAAGCAGGCGCTCTCCCAGCTGAGCTAAGGCCCCAATGTATGAAGTTTCCTGCTGGTCGGGAAGACAGGATTTGAACCTGCGACCCCTTGGTCCCAAACCAAGTGCTCTACCAAGCTGAGCTACTCCCCGATAATGGCGCGCCCGAGAGGACTCGAACCCCTAACCTTTTGATCCGTAGTCAAACGCTCTATCCAATTGAGCTACGGGCGCTTATAAATGAAAGTCATTTTACTCTTGTAAAAACTCTGGTGCCGAGGACCGGAATCGAACCGGTACGGTAGTCACCTACCGCAGGATTTTAAGTCCTGTGCGTCTGCCAGTTCCGCCACCCCGGCAAATCTGTTGGAGCGGAAGACGGGATTCGAACCCGCGACCCCCACCTTGGCAAGGTGGTGTTCTACCACTGAACTACTTCCGCTAATATAAAATTACAATGCGGGTGAAGGGACTCGAACCCCCACGTCAAAGACACTAGATCCTAAGTCTAGCGCGTCTGCCAATTCCGCCACACCCGCAAGATAAATGGTGTGCCATGAAGGACTCGAACCTTCGACCCTCTGATTAAAAGTCAGATGCTCTACCGACTGAGCTAATGGCACGCAATAAAAGTGGTTTTATGCAATTCAGTTGACCATAACTTCGTTATGTCTATGTCAAAGGAAAAATGGTGCCGGCGATAGGAGTCGAACCCACGACCTACTGATTACAAGTCAGTTGCTCTACCAACTGAGCTACACCGGCATATTATGAATGATTATTTTCACTAACGTGAAAAAATATGGTGGAGGATGACGGGATCGAACCGCCGACCCCCTGCTTGTAAGGCAGGTGCTCTCCCAGCTGAGCTAATCCTCCATATAACTGCCTGGCAACGTCCTACTCTCACAGGGGGAGATCCCCCAACTACCATCGGCGCTGAAGAGCTTAACTTCCGTGTTCGGTATGGGAACGGGTGTGGCCTCTTCGCCATCATTACCAGACATATTCAGTTGAAGGTTGATCCTTCAAAACTAGATAATGTATTCATATCAAGAATTCCTATCGTTCATACATTTACTTATTGTTGGGTTAAGTCCTCGATCGATTAGTATTCGTCAGCTCCACATGTCGCCATGCTTCCACCTCGAACCTATCTACCTGATCATCTTTCAGGGATCTTACTTACCGAAG
>NZ_RXZI01000021.1 GCF_021991925.1 Sutcliffiella horikoshii
GCGCCAGATTGTCTTTATAGCTTTGATAATGACAATCTTAACGGAGGATCCACCTCCAGAGTGTCTTTATAGCCTTGATAATGACAATCTCAACGGGAGATTTACCTCCAGATTGTCTTTATGGCCTTGATAATGACAATCTCGACGGGAGATTCACCTCCAGATTGTCTTTATGGCCTTGATAATGACAATCTCGACGGGAGATTCACCTCCAGATTGTCTTTATGGCCTTGATAATGACAATCTTAACGGGAAATTCACCTCCAGATTGTCTTTATGGCCTTGATAATGACAATCTCGACGGGAAATTTGCCACCATATTGTCTTTATAGCTCTGATGTTAGTCTTAATCACTCTAAATCTTTGCTTTCGATCAAGCCAGCTTTTATTTTATTTTTATCCGCGAACTTTTTGTTTTATCCGCCAAGTCGGACCATATAACCGGCATTCGACACAAACATACAAAAACAGCATCACCCATCCACCACCAAAACCCAAAACAACACAAAAAAACCAGCGCCTAAATTAATAAGCACTGGTTTCTTCCATTTGCCTGGCAACGTCCTACTCTCACAGGGGGAGATCCCCCAACTACCATCGGCGCTGAAGAGCTTAACTTCCGTGTTCGGTATGGGAACGGGTGTGACCTCTTCGCCATCATTACCAGACATATTCAATTGAAGGTTGATCCTTCAAAACTAGATAATGTGTTCGTATCAAGAATTCCTATCGTTCATAAAATTACTTATTGTTGGGTTAAGTCCTCGATCGATTAGTATTCGTCAGCTCCACATGTCGCCATGCTTCCACCTCGAACCTATCTACCTGATCATCTTTCAGGGATCTTACTTACCGA
>NZ_RXZI01000023.1 GCF_021991925.1 Sutcliffiella horikoshii
TACGAGCAGTGGGTTTCCCCATTCGGAAATCTCCGGATCAAAGCTTACTTACAGCTCCCCGAAGCATATCGGTGTTAGTCCCGTCCTTCATCGGCTCCTAGTGCCAAGGCATCCACCGTGCGCCCTTAATAACTTAACCGTCGACCAAAATTGGTCATGTGTCGATATCAGCGATGATATCTATAAGAAAATTACTAAGATGAACGATATTTTGTGAATATCTTGATATTAGTTACATTATCTAGTTTTCAAGGAACAACGATGACAATTCGTAAGAATTGTCTAAGGATAAATCGTAAGATTTATCTCATTTGAGAGAATGCTCTCTCAAAACTAAACAAAACAACAAGCGTACATTCCTTAGAAAGGAGGTGATCCAGCCGCACCTTCCGATACGGCTACCTTGTTACGACTTCACCCCAATCATCTGTCCCACCTTAGGCGGCTGGCTCCAAAAGGTTACCCCACCGACTTCGGGTGTTACAAACTCTCGTGGTGTGACGGGCGGTGTGTACAAGGCCCGGGAACGTATTCACCGCGGCATGCTGATCCGCGATTACTAGCGATTCCGGCTTCATGCAGGCGAGTTGCAGCCTGCAATCCGAACTGAGAACGGTTTTATGGGATTGGCTCGACCTCGCGGTTTTGCTACCCTTTGTACCGTCCATTGTAGCACGTGTGTAGCCCAGGTCATAAGGGGCATGATGATTTGACGTCATCCCCACCTTCCTCCGGTTTGTCACCGGCAGTCACCTTAGAGTGCCCAACTGAATGCTGGCAACTAAGATCAAGGGTTGC
>NZ_RXZI01000026.1 GCF_021991925.1 Sutcliffiella horikoshii
TGAAGGCAGACCCGGGGAACTGAAACATCTTAGTACCCGGAGGAAGAGAAAGCAAACGCGATTTCCTGAGTAGCGGCGAGCGAAACGGAATTAGCCCAAACCAAGAGGCTTGCCTCTTGGGGTTGTAGGACACTCAACATGGAGTTACAAAGGAACGGGGTAAATGAAGCGATCTGGAAAGGTCCGTCATAGAAGGTAAAAACCCTGTAGTTGAAACTTCGTTCCCTCCTGAGTGGATCCTGAGTACGGCGGGACACGAGAAATCCCGTCGGAAGCAGGGAGGACCATCTCCCAAGGCTAAATACTCCCTAGTGACCGATAGTGAACCAGTACCGTGAGGGAAAGGTGAAAAGCACCCCGGAAGGGGAGTGAAATAGATCCTGAAACCGTGTGCCTACAAGTAGTTAGAGCCCGTTAATGGGTGATAGCGTGCCTTTTGTAGAATGAACCGGCGAGTTACGATCCCGTGCAAGGTTAAGTCGAAGAGACGGAGCCGTAGCGAAAGCGAGTCTGAATAGGGCGAATGAGTACGTGGTCGTAGACCCGAAACCAGGTGATCTACCCATGTCCAGGGTGAAGTTCAGGTAACACTGAATGGAGGCCCGAACCGACTC